>NZ_CP030753.1:0-2318657 GCF_003290385.1 Actinobacillus pleuropneumoniae | reverse complement strand
GGAATAAAATGAGTGAAAAAGATTGGTTATAATACCTGAAAATCCTGTGGAAATCTTGTAAATTTTTCTGAAAAATTTACCGCTTGTGCGATTGACAGATCCGAAAATTTCAGCTAGGAAATCGGTCATCAATTTTATGTTTAAAAAATTACTTATTTTTAACGGAATTCAACCGCTTATTATTATTTTTACTGCGAGCATTTTTCCGCATTTTCAGCTATAATCTCAATATTTTTCACTCAATTAAACAGATATAAATCGAACAATGAAAGACTCTATTATTAATAAATTAGAAAGCCTGAGCGAACGTCATGAGGAATTGCAAGCCTTATTAGGTGATCCGTCCGTGATTAATGATCAGGATAAATTCCGTGCTTATTCAAAAGAATATTCACAACTTGAAGAAGTTGTGACTACTTTCAATCGTTGGAAAAAATTAAATAACGATATCGAAGAAGCACAAATTCTGCTTGATGATCCGGATATGAAAGATATGGCGGCGGAAGAAATTGCGGAAAATAAAGCCGAGATCGAAAATCTGGAACAACACTTACAAATTCTATTACTGCCGAAAGATCCGAATGACGAATACAATGCTTTCTTAGAGATTCGTGCCGGTACGGGTGGTGACGAAGCGGGTATTTTCGCCGGCGATTTATACCGTATGTACAGCCGTTATTGCGAAAGCAAACGCTGGAGAATCGAAGAAATGTCCGCCAACGAGAGCGAACAAGGCGGATATAAAGAAATTATCGTTAAAATCAGCGGCGAAGGCGTGTACGGTCAGCTTAAATTCGAATCGGGCGGTCACCGCGTACAACGCGTACCGAAAACCGAATCGCAAGGCCGTATTCATACCTCAGCTTGTACGGTTGCAGTCATGCCGGAATTACCGGAATCGGAAATGCCGGAAATCAACCCGGCGGATTTACGTATCGATACTTATCGCTCGTCGGGTGCCGGCGGTCAGCACGTTAATACCACCGATTCTGCGGTACGTATCACGCACATTCCGACCGGTATCGTAGTAGAGTGCCAAGACGAACGTTCACAACACAAAAACAAAGCGAAAGCGCTTGCGGTGTTAGCTTCTCGTATCGTGCAAGTTGAACAAGAACGTCAAGCGGCGGAACAAGCGGATACTCGTCGTAACTTACTTGGTTCGGGCGACCGTTCGGATAAGATTCGTACCTACAACTATCCGCAAGGTCGTGTCACCGATCACCGTATCAATCTAACCGTTTACCGCTTAGATGAAGTGATGAACGGTAAAATTGACGAGTTAATTCAGCCGATTATCACGGAATACCAAGCGGATCAGTTAGCCGCACTTTCCGAACAGGCGTAATCGTGATGAGGGCAAAATTGCCCTCCTCTTTTATTGAAATTTTACTTTTATTTTAGGAAAGCATATGAAAAAAATTATTTTAGCAACAGCAGTCAGCTTACTTGCGGCCTGTTCTTACAACAATCAAACTTCTACGACGAACGAACCTATGAGCGCAAAAAGTTTTATAGGCAGCTGGGAATGCCGTATGGACGGCGGTAAAATTGCAGCAACAAGCAATAATGTAACATTAACCGAAGACAGCAAGGCGACTTATTTAGGCAAAGTAATGCTACCGAACGATAAACTGTTATTCCAATATGATGTAAAACGTACCGGTAGTTGGTCTTACGATAACAAACAACTGACCTATAAATTTATCGACGGCACTATTACTCGTGCGCACAGTGCGGAAATCCAACAAGCATTAAAAACGGATAAAAAGCTCAATACTACCGAGCAAAAATACTACGAAGCAATTAACAACCAATTAGCGAAAGCGGAACAAAAACCGTTAAATATCGAAGTAAGCAATTTTGCGCCTAATGCGTTTAGCATTAAACAAAATATCGGCGGTACAGCTCGTACCGGACTTTGTGTTCGTCCGAACAAATAATATGAACTATACCCAATGGCTTGATCAGGCAATAACGGCACTTAATGCCAATATTGCCCAGGATCCTTATCTGAATCCTAAAACCGATGCCAATTTACTCTTGCAAGCGGTCACAAAACGCACAAAATCTGCTATTTTTGCGTTTGGCGAAACTGCGCTGCATCAGACGGAATTAGCGGAACTTGCGCAATTATTGGCTCGCCGTTTGCAGGGCGAGCCGATGGCGTATATTTTAGGCGAAAAGGAATTTTGGTCGTTGCCGTTGAAAGTTTCGCCGCATACGTTAATTCCTCGTCCGGACACGGAACGTTTGGTTGAAGTCGCGTTGGATTGGGTTTACAAGCGGTTGGAAAGCCAACAAACGTTGCAAATTTTGGATCTAGGCACCGGTACCGGAGCTATCGCCTTAGCACTTGCTTCGGAATTGGGCGATAAAGCGCAAATTATCGGCGTGGATTTTAAGCCGGAGGCGGTTACGCTTGCCGAAACCAATCGTCAAAATTTAGGCTTTGAAAACGTTCGATTTTTACAAAGCGATTGGTTTTCCGCTCTTGAAAATCGACAATTTGATCTTATTGTCAGTAATCCGCCCTATATTGATAAACAAGATAAAAATCTGCAATACGGCGATGTACGATTCGAGCCGCTCTCTGCATTGGTTGCCGAACAAAACGGTTTGAGCGATTTGCAAAAAATTATCGAAAACGCACCGCTTTACTTATTAGATAACGGTGCGTTAATGCTCGAACACGGCTGGCAACAAGCTCAAGCGGTTCAACAAATTTTCAAGCAATATCAATGGGATGAAATTGAGTCATTCCAAGATTACGGCGGTAATGACCGCTTAACTAAAGCAGTAAGAAAGGCAAAATAAATGGACGATGTGATTGAAGAATTATTAAAAGAATTAGATCTGCCGAAAGTTGAAATCAGCCCGAAAGAATTACAAAAATATTTATATCGTGAAATGGTTCGCTTAACGTTACTGGTGGATGATTCCTTAACCGAACCGCAAGTATTCGGCTTAATGTCGGCATTAGTGAAAAAAGCACGCTACCAAGTGAATGCCGAATCCGATGCGGACAGAATCCGACAATTGCTTACTTTAGTTTATCAGGAATGGGGATTTAACTGTAATTATCAGCAATACTTTCATACGGATAATCTGTTACTCAATAAAGTGATTCGCACGCATTCAGGTATGCCGGTTTCGGTTGGCGCAATCGTGCTTTATTTAGCGGCGTCGCTTGATTTACCGATTTATCCGGTTAATTTCCCGACTCAGTTAATTCTGCGTGCCGAGATGAAAGATGAGAAAGGTAAAACCACCGTACGTTTTATTAATCCGTGGGACGGCAGTTTTATGCCGTTGGAATTGCTCGGTAAATGGCTTGAGGGCGAAATCGGTTACGGTACGGAGCTTACCCCTGAATTACTCCGCCGAGCAAAACCTTCAGAATTATTGGAACGAGTAGAAACCGTGTTTAAAATGGCACTCACTCGTGAAGGGAAATATGAAGAAACCTTACGTTTAATTGAATATCGTTTAGTATTCAGCCCGGAAGATCCGTATGAAATTCGTGATCGCGGTATGGTGCTGGCAAGTATGGATTGCTTCCAGGCTGCTTATGAAGATCTCAGTTATTTTATCGATCAATGTCCGGAAGATCCTTCCGCCGTAATGCTCAAACTCGAAATAAAAGGTTTGGAACAAAAAAGTAAAGAAAGTCGATTACATTAATTTTTAACCTTTAACTTACTTAAAATCCTTTTGGATTAAGGAAATAGAACATGAACAACAAAATCGTAAAAGTCGGCAATATCGAAGTGGCGAATGATAAGCCGTTTACTTTATTCGGCGGTATGAACGTATTAGAAAGCCGTGATATGGCAATGCGTGTCTGTGAACAATACGTAGAAGTTACTAATAAACTTGGTGTGCCTTATGTATTTAAAGCTTCTTTCGATAAAGCGAACCGCTCGTCAATTCATTCTTACCGTGGACCGGGTATGGAAGAAGGTTTAAAAATCTTCCAAGAATTAAAAGATACTTTCGGTGTAAATATCATTACCGATGTACACGAAATTTATCAATGTAAACCGGTTGCAGAAGTGGTGGATATTATCCAGTTACCGGCATTCTTAGCTCGCCAAACGGATTTAGTCGAAGCAATGGCACGTACCGGTGCGGTAATCAACGTGAAAAAACCACAATTTTTAAGCCCGGGTCAAATGGGCAATATTGTGGAAAAAATTGCGGAATGCGGTAACGAAAACGTGATTCTTTGCGACCGCGGTACTAACTTCGGCTACGATAATTTAGTCGTGGATATGCTCGGCTTTAACATTATGAAAAAAGTATCGAAAGGCTGTCCGGTCATTTTTGACGTAACTCACTCGTTACAATGTCGTGATCCATTCGGTGCAGCATCAGGTGGTCGCCGTGATCAGGTAACTGAATTGGCTCGTAGCGGTATGGCAATCGGTTTAGCCGGTTTATTCCTTGAAGCACATCCGGATCCGAACAATGCGAAATGTGACGGGCCGTCAGCCTTACCGTTATCAAAATTAGAAGCATTCGTTAGCCAAATGAAAGCGATTGATGATTTAGTTAAATCATTCGAAGAAATTGATACGTCAAACTAATGCCTATTACCACGGGGAGTCATTACTTCTCGTGGTAAAAATTTAAGGAGCCTCCTATGACTGTGCTTAATATCGTTTTTTTAGATAAAACCGGCGTGCCTACCCACGAAATTCCTCGTCCTTCATTTCCTCATATTTGGACTGAATACGACAGTACCGATGCTTCACAAACCTTTGAGCGTGCCAAAGATGCCGATATCATCGTGACCAGCAAAGTATTACTCGGCAGAGAATTACTGGCTCAATTACCGAAACTTAAATTAATTGCAATTACCGCCACCGGTACCAATAATGTTGATTTAGTCGCGGCGAAAGAATTAGGTATTGCAGTAAAAAACGTGACCGGCTATTCCACCACAACCGTGCCGGAACACGTTTTAGGTATGATTTTTGCGTTAAAGCACAGCTTAATCGGTTATCATCGTGATCAAATCACCTCGGATCGTTGGGCGACTTGCGGGCAATTCTGCTATGTCGATCATCCGGTAACCGATATTCGCGGCTCAACCTTAGCTATTTTCGGTAAAGGCAACACCGGTTCGGAAGTAGCTCGCTTAGCACAAGCGGTCGGAATGAAAGTCATTTTTGCGGAACACAAAGGTGCAACTGAAATTCGTGAAGGTTATACCGCTTTTGAAGAAGTATTTAAACAAGCGGATATTATTTCATTACATTGCCCGCTCACCGATTCAACTCAAAATTTGATTAACGCCGAAACCTTGGCATTAATGAAACCGACCGCTTATTTAATTAATACCGGCAGAGGCCCGTTAGTGGATGAAGCAGCATTATTAGCGGCTTTAGAACAGGGCAAGGTTGCCGGTGCGGCGCTGGACGTATTAGTCAAAGAACCGCCGGAAAAAGACAATCCGTTAATGCAGGCGGCAAAACGTTTACCGAACTTATTAATTACCCCGCACGTTGCGTGGGCAAGCGATTCTGCAGTCACCACTTTAGTAAATAAAGTGACGCAGAATATGGAAGAATTTGTTCTCAACGGGAAATAATTTTCTACGAAATAGCCTCATTTCCCAAAGACACAAGCGGTTTAAAATTAGCGAAAATTTGCAAAAAATTCGGTAAATTTGACCGCTTGCTTTTGTATTGGAGTGATGTAACTCAAGATAAACTATGAATTTAACAACTCTTTTTATTGCCTTTCGTTATTGGCGTTCCAAAAGTGCCGACAGGTTCGGGCGTTTGGTGACCAACTTAGCAAGTTTCGGGATCGTACTTGGCGTAATGGCATTAGTGATCGTGCTGTCGGTAATGAACGGTTTGGAGAATATGCAAAAGCGCAATTTACTTTCAACGCTGCCGCACGCCATTGTGTTACCACAAGAAGGACATTTCGATAAAAATCAATCGCTTAGCTTACCGGCATTTGCCAGTAAAAGTGTGGCGATTAATAAAGCGAATGTGATTATCCAAAGCCAGCAAGGGATCAACGCCGGTCAGTTACTCGGTGTTGAGAATGAAAGCGACGATCCAATGTTGATTGGCGAAGACGTCAAAACCCTCTTACCACAAGGCGAATTTAACGTATTGATCGGTTCACGCCTTGCAAATAAGTTGAATATTGGCACAGGCGAAAAGATCCGTTTGATGATTACCGAAAACAGCCAATATACGCCGATGGGACGTGTGCCGGTTCAGCGTTTATTTAATGTGGTTGGGATTTATCACAGTAACAATGAAGCGAGCGAATATACTCTTTTCGCTAACCTTGCCGATGTTGGGCGTTTACTGCGGATAACCGAAGACCAAGTGCAAGGTATGCGGTTATATTTGCAAGATCCGTTCCAAGTTACCGAACTTAACCAACATTTCGATGCAAATAACTACAAAATTAGTGACTGGCGTGAACAAAAAGGCGAATTTTTCCAAGCGGTTCGTATGGAAAAAAATATGATGGGTTTATTGATCAGTCTGATCATTATCGTTGCCATTTCCAATATCGTGACTTCACTCAGTCTGATGGTGGTGGATAAACAAGGTGAAATCGCCATCTTACAAACCCAAGGTTTAACCAAAGGGCAAGTGACACAAATTTTTATTTTCCAAGGTGCGATTGTCGGGGTAATCGGTTCGATTTTGGGTGGCATTATCGGTACGGTTATCACGCTCAATTTGGATGAGATTGTGGCTTTACTCAATCCGAATATTCATCTGCCGACACTCATTTCGCCAATGCAGGTGGCAACCATTATCGTGATTTCGATTGTGTTGTCATTGGTTTGTACCCTTTATCCGGCATACCGAGCGGCAAAAATTGAGCCGGCTCAGGCATTGAGATACGAATAGTTTTAACCACGGAATACTCGGATAACACGGAAAATATCTCTGTGTTCCGTGGTTCTAAATATAATCTGTGGTTTCCCACTTAAATGAAGATAAAAACAATATGACCGAATTATTACGCTGTGAAAATATCAGCAAATTTTATGATGAGGGCAACCAAAAGGTACAAGTCCTCAAAGACGTTTCATTTTCGATGAATAGTGGTGAATTAGTCGCGATTGTCGGCTCATCCGGTTCAGGCAAAAGCACCCTATTGCACACGCTTGGCGGTTTGGATCAACCGAGTTCCGGCGAAGTTTGGATCAAACAACAATCGCTACAAAAATTAAATGCAAATAAACTGGCACAACTGCGTAACCAAAATCTCGGTTTCGTTTACCAATTCCATCACTTAATGGCGGATTTTACTGCGCTTGAAAACGTGATGATGCCAATGCTAATCGGTAATCAAAACAAAAGTGAAGCTCGAGATCGTGCCGAAAAAATGCTACAAGCGGTCGGATTATCGCACCGAATTACCCATCGTCCGTCAGCACTTTCCGGTGGCGAACGCCAACGTGTGGCGATTGCCCGTGCGTTAGTCAATAATCCGGCGCTCGTGTTAGCCGATGAGCCGACCGGCAACCTCGACCAAAAAACTACAGAAAGTATTTTTGATCTGATCAAAAAATTGAATGCCGAACAAAATATCGCCTTTTTGTTGGTCACTCACGACTTAAATTTGGCAAATAAATTATCTCGCCGCTTTGTGATGCGAGATGGTGTATTAAGTGAGGCGGATTAATGAATACCCCTTTTTTTATTAGCTGGCGTTATCAACGAGGCAAACAAAAAAATCGGTTGGTCTCCTTGATCTCACTATTTTCCAGTGTCGGCATTGCGCTTGGTGTCGCCGTATTAATTATCGGCTTAAGTGCGATGAATGGCTTCGAGCGAGAGTTAAATCAGCGAGTGCTTTCCGTTGTTTCGCACGCTGAACTGTATTCCTACAACGGTAATGAAAACGCCCCGATACAAGCGGGCAAAAAACTGGAAAATCTTGCAAATAGTAATCCGAATGTGACCGCTTCTTCGCCCTTCGTTAGCTTTACCGGCTTGATTGAAAACGGTACGCAACTAAAAATCGCCCAAGTTCGAGGCGTTGATCCGGTTAAGCAAGATAAAGTCAGTTCGCTTAGCCATTATATTCCGAGTGAGCAATGGCAAGCGTTCCATCAACAAGGCGGTTTGATTCTTGGTGCCGGCATTGCTAAAGATTTGGAAGTCGCCGCCGGCGATGAAGTCACACTGTTATTACCGCAGCCGACCGAAGACGGCAAATTGGCTCAACCGTTACGTTTCAGCCTACCGGTAACCGGCGTACTAAAACTGGAAGGGCAACTCGACCATAGCTACGCGTTATTGCCGATTGAAAAAGCTCAAGAGCTATTGGAATATCAACCGAACGAATATTCGGGCATTGAGTTGGCATTAAAAGCGCCGTTTAAAGTACAAGAACTACAGATGCCGGAACTCGCCAACTTTAATCAACCGCTGTATCTCAATACTTGGATTGAAAAATTCGGTTATATGTATAACGATATTCAGCTGGTGCGTACCGTGATGTATATCGCAATGGTGTTAGTGATCGGTGTGGCGTGTTTTAATATTATTTCTACGCTGATTATGGCGGTAAAAGACAAACAAGGCGATATTGCAATTATGCGTACGCTCGGTGCGAATAATGGGTTTATCAAACGTATTTTTCTATGGTACGGCTTGCTGTCCGGTATGAAAGGGGCGTTGGCCGGGATTATACTCGGTGTGATATTGTCGCTGAATTTAACCGCAATGATTAAAGCGATTGAAGGATTTTTCGGCATCAAATTGTTATCGGACGGTGTTTACTTCGTGGATTTCCTACCAAGTGAATTACATTGGCAAGATGTCGCTTATGTGTTAATCGCCACCATCGTATTAAGTCTATTCGCCAGCCTCTATCCGGCAACCCGAGCGGCAAAATTAGAACCGGCGAAAGTGTTAAGCGGTCATTAATCTCCGACTATTTTCAAACGCAGATAAAAAACTCAGCTAAAAAGCTGAGTTTTTTATTTAACTGTTATTAATGCACGTAACCCGCATCAATATCCGCATCCGGATTGACTTTATCGTATTTTTGTTCTTTGGTCTTACCGGTATAAATTTCCGGATTTTCCGGCCCTTCGACAATCAGCTTACCTTTCGCCCCTTTATCGGTTCTAAAAATACTGTGATCAATAAAGGTATATTCGCCCGGTACTTTCATTTCCATTTCAACCACGGTAACGCCGCCCGCCGGAATCAGCGTGGTTTGTACGTGATGATTTTTAAGCGAACCGCCTTCAACATAGACCGTATCAAAGGGCTTACCGATTAAATGGAAAGAGGAAATTTTATTCGGACCGGCATTGCCGACAAATAAACGAATTTTCTCGCCGACTTTCGCTTTTAAAGCGTTTTCGCCCGTGGTCGAACCGACTTTACCGTTAAACACTACATAATCGGGTAATTCATAACTAGCTTTGCCCATATCGAAAATTTTAATTTCCGGATTGGTACCGTCTTTCACATAAAATTCGTTTTGCATTAAATAGAATTCTTTATCGACTTTCGGTAACCCTTCTTTAGGTTCGACCAACATTAAACCGAACATACCTTTGCCTAAATGTACCGAGACCGGATCAGCACCGCAATGATATAAATATAACCCCGGCGACATCGCTCGAAAGGCAAAGGTCGTTTGCTTACCGATTTCGGTTAAACTGGCTTTCGCCCCGCCGTCCGGTGCGGCGGCGGAGTGGAAATCAACCGCATGCGCCATTTTGCCGTTTGCCGGATTAGAAAGTTGCAACTCCACCATATCCCCTTCTCGCACTCGAATAAAAGGCGCCGGTGTCGAGCCGTTGAACGTCCAATATTTAAACTTCACGCCTTTTTCGATTTCCATCACTTTTTCTAAAGTTTCTAGTTTTACCACGACTTTTGCCGGCGTATTACGTGCTAACGGTTTAGGTACATTGGGTGCAACGGTTAATTCCGCCTCCACCGTCGGTAAATTTGCAACCGGAATTAAATCAAGATTTTCTACGTTTGGCTGTTCTGCCATTAGTGGAGCACCAGCTAAAAATGCTGCAAAACAGAGAGTAATAAGGGACTTTTTCATCGGTAATTCCTCGTGTGTGAAACCTTTATTTGAATTATAATAGCTAACTGTCATAGGCGGTAGGATTTGAAATAGCTTTTGCAAAACTAAACCGTTTTAGCTAAGATAAATTAACTATTTTTGACTAGATAAGAGAACACGATTATGGGCAAAATTTGGGTAACCGGCGATGCCGTAGTAGATTTAATTCCGGACGGCGAAAATCACTATTTGAAATGTGCGGGCGGTGCGCCGGCAAACGTTGCGGTAGGTGTTTCACGTTTAGGCGTAGAGGCTGGTTTTATCGGTCGAGTCGGTTTAGATCCGCTTGGCAAATTTATGCAGCAAACGCTTAATGCGGAAAAGGTTTCGACCGAACATATGATCCTCGATCCTAAACAACGCACCTCAACCGTGATCGTCGGTTTAGACGACGGCGAGCGCAGCTTTACCTTTATGGTAAACCCGAGTGCGGATCAATTCCTTGAAGCGGGCGATTTACCGACTTTCCAAAAAGGCGATTTCCTACATTGTTGTTCTATCGCATTAATTAACGATCCGTCACGTTCAACCACAATCGAAGCGATTCGCCGTATAAAAGCCGCCGGCGGTTTCTTCTCATTCGACCCGAATTTACGCGAATCGCTTTGGGCAAGTCTTGAAGAAATGAAACAAGTGGTCAATAGCGTAGTGGCAATGGCGGACGTGCTTAAATTCTCTGAAGAAGAATTAACCCTTTTAACCGATACCGCAACACTTGAACAAGCGACGAAAGCGATTACCGCTCAATATCCGGAGAAATTAATCATTATCACGTTAGGTAAAGACGGTGCGATTTATCATTTAAACGGTCATAGCCAAACGGTTGCCGGTAAAGCGTTAAAACCGGTTGATACCACCGGTGCCGGCGATGCGTTTGTCAGCGGTTTACTTGCCGGTTTATCACAAGTTGAAAATTGGAAAGACGAAAGCGTATTGGTGGATGTTATTCGCAAAGCGAACGCTTCAGGCGCTTTAGCAACGACAGCAAAAGGTGCGATGTCGGCATTACCGAATAAAGCCGAACTAGAAGCGTTTTTAGCGCAATAATCACAACAAGCGGTGAAATTTCACCGCTTTTTTGCAATTTAGGATTTTATACTATGCAGATTTTCAATAACGGCAAATACAAAAGCCTTCACGCAGCAGAGCAAGGCGAATTAGCCGTAATCCGCCAAACCGTACTTTCTGATCAGAATTTCTATCCGACCTACCATTTAGCCCCGCAAACCGGTTTATTTAACGATCCGAACGGCTTAATTTTTGACGGTGAGAAATATCATATCTTCGCGCAATGGTTCCCTTATGATGCCTTACACGGTATGAAACATTGGGAACATTTTATTAGCCGAGATTTACAAACTTTTGAAAAATCCGACCGCTTGATCCCGGATGAAATGTTCGAATCACACGGTTGCTACTCTGGTGGTGCAATTATGTGGCAAGACAAAATCGTGGCGTTTTACACCGGCAATACTCGCCGTGCGAGCGATAACCAACGTGTTCCGCACCAAAACATTGCGATTTTTGATAAGTCGGGCAAATTATTGGAAAAACGTTGCATTATCGATCAAGCACCTGCCGGTTATACCGAACACGTTCGTGATCCTAAGCCCTTTGTGACTGCAGAAGGTAAAATTCGCTTTGTGCTTGGCGCACAACGTGAGAAGCTAACCGGAACTTGCCTAGTGTATGAAATGGACGATCTCGACAGTACGCCTCGTCTAATTGCCGAATTGACGGTAAAAGACTTTGATAACGATAATGTGTTTATGTGGGAATGCCCGGATCTGTTCCGACTTGACGGTAAAGATGTATTTGTTTGGTCGCCACAAGGTAAATTACGTGAAGCACACCGCTTCCAAAATAATTATCACGCGACCTATGCGCTAGGCAAATTAGACGGCAATAACTTAACCGCCGAGCATATTGAAGAACTGGATTACGGTTTTGATTTCTATGCACCGCAGTCGGTACAAAATACGGATCGCATCGTATTCGGTTGGGTCGGCTTACCGGATTTAACCTACCCGACCGATAAATATAAATGGCATTCAACCTTAAGTCTGCCACGCCAAATGAAAGTGCAAAACGGTAAAATTCAGCAAACGCCAATCGTTCAACTCACCGCAAAACAAGCGGTCGAGATTGAGCAAAAAATTGCAATCGACAATCTGGATACCGCTTATTTGCAAATTTCCGTCGAAAATCAACCGCTTGCATTAAACTTCTTTAGCAATGATAAAGGGCAAACATTAGGCTTACGTTATGAGCACGGTTTATTAACGCTGGATCGCAGTGCAACCGAGCAAACCGAGCTAATGGAAAAATTCGGAAGCCTTCGTCATTGTGAAGTTGAGAAACTCGATAAATTAGAGATTTTTTTCGACCGCTCTATCGTGGAAATTTTCATCAACGGCGGAGAAAAAGTGATGACATCGCGATTCTTTATTGCAAATCGAATCAATCTGTTAGAAACTTCTCGTCCGCTGACTGTTCAGATTGCTCAAGTGCAGCCGATTCAAATTCAAGATAAATAATAACAATAGGCGCAAGCAAAACTTGCGCCCTTTCGCTTCAAAATTAGAAGCCACCTTTGAGGAGAACATTGTGGAATCCAAAGCTAAAAAACGCCTGACACTTAGCGATATAGCGGCACTTAGCGGCGTGTCGAAAACAACGGCAAGTATGATTCTCAACGGTAGAAGCGATGATTTCCGCATCAAACTTGAAACGCGCCAAAAAGTTCAAGCAATCGCCGAACAATACGGTTATCGTGCGAATATCTATGCGAAAGCGTTACAAGCGCAGCGTTCTAACGTAATCGGTTTGGTAATTCCCGACTTGACCAACTACGGCTTTGCTTCCACCGCCCGTAATCTTGAAAAACTGTGCCGAGAAAACGGTTTACAGCTTGTGATCGCTTGTTCCGACGATAATCCTCAACAAGAAAAATTGGTCATTGATCGCTTGCTTGATCGCCAAGTGGATTTACTGATTACCGCTCCGACACATCAAGACCCGAATTATTATAAAAAAATCATTAGGCATACGCCGGTGTTACATATCGACCGCCATATTCCGAATTTGGAGCTGAATTACATTATCAGCGACGACACGCCCAGCGTAGCGAAATTGGTGGAAAATATCGTAAGAGCCTATCAACCGAAAGAATTTTTCTATTTAGGCGGACAACTTTCGCTTTCGCCGAGTGCTTCTCGCTTGGAAGGCTTTTACGAAGGCTTGGAACAATCGCATTTAGCGGTAAAAAGCGATTGGATTTTACATAAAGATTACCAACCGGAATCGGGTTATCAAATGTTCGCCGAAGTGGTTGAACGCTTAGGACGCTTACCCGAAGCGGTGTTTACCGCCTCTTATACCATTTTGGAAGGTGTGTTGCGTTATCTGACCGAACATAAACAAATGGCGAAATTGATGAATCAAGAATTACATTTAGCCACGTTTGACGATCATCATTTACTTGACGCACTCCCCTTTCATATTCACTCGATTGCGCAAGACCACGATCAAATTGCATTAAGAACTTTCCAATTAATGCGAGAAAAACTGCAGCGTAAAACGATTAACAATGCCAAAGTAGATTGCGAAATTATTTGGCGACACTAAAACCGATACCGTTAATTTTAAAAGGATAACCTATGGCACATTTTTATGAATATTTAGAATTTAGCAGTGACGAAGACCGTGAAAATCAGCTTGAAGTTTATGTTGATGTCAAACTTGAAGCGGAAACCGAAGAAAAACTTAAAGCCGTCGGCGTACAGGGCGACTGGCTGGTGATGGCGGAGCCTTATTGCCCGGACTGTGTGGAAATTGTCGCTTATTTCCAACGTATGACCAAACTCAATCCGAATATCAACGTAAAATACGTTTCACGTAAAGATAACAAAGATCGCAAACATTTTGATAGTGACGAGCAGCAACAAGCGGTTATTTCCGCACAAAAAATTCCAAGTATTTTTGATATTCGTAACGGCAAAACCGAACTGGTTTTATGTGAATTTCCGCAATTCTTAAAACAGAAAATGGAAGCGGAACCGGAAAAATTTGATGAATTGAAAGCGGATTTCCGTATGGGTAAATTCGGTAAACAAGTGGAAGCCGAACTGTTAGAAATCCTGACTAAGGCTTAGTTACATCTCATTGCAAAAACCATAAAAAATCCACCGCTTGTACGGTGGATTTTTTATTTATCACGATTAAACGTTTTTCATCATGCGAGAAATTCTGCCTTCGGCAATTTCTTCATCACGAATCGTCATCACTTCACAGCCTTCTTTAGTCACCACAATTTGGTGTTCAAACTGCGCCGAATGGCTGCGATCTTTGGTTTTCACCGTCCAACCGTCCGGCATATTGCGGATTTCTTTTTTACCCGCATTGACCATCGGCTCAATGGTAAACACCATACCTTCTTGCAATACTACGCCACCGTCATCAGAATTGTAGTGAAGCACTTGCGGATCGCAATGGAATTCGGTACCGATACCGTGACCGCAATATTCACGCACCACCGAGAAACCTTGTTTTTCCACATATTGCTGAATGGTTTTACCGATTTCTTTTAAACGAATGCCCGGTTTTACCGTACGTAAACCGATATAAAGCGATTCTAACGTCACTTCAATTAAACGTTTATCACGAATGCTCGGCTCGCCGACCACATACATTTTTGAGTTGTCGCCATAGTAACCGTCTTTAATCACCGTTACGTCAATATTTAAAATATCGCCTTTTTTCAATTTACGATCCGCACTCGGAATACCGTGACACACCACTTCATTTAATGAAATACAAGTTGCATTCGGGAAGCCGTGATAATTTAAACACGCCGGAATCGCCTTCTGCTCGTTCACGATATATTCATGACAAATGCGGTCTAATTCTGCGGTGCTTACGCCTTCTTTTACATACGGCTCAATCATTACCAATACGTCGGAGGCTAATTTACAAGCGACACGTAATTTCTCAATCTCTTCTTCTGTTCTTAATGGAATCTTGCTCATACTGTTCTCTCTTCTTAATTCAAGCGGTTAAATTTCTCAATTTTCTTGCAAATACGCAGAAAAAAGTAAGGGGATTATACCTTTTTTCAGCATAATCCCCAAACGACTATTTCAGTTTAAATTTTTTGATTAGATAATTGAGTAACACACCATAGAGCGGTAAAAACAGCAACAAGCTGACAAACAGTTTAAACGTATAGTCCACCGTACCGATAGTGAACCAATGTTCCGCCATATAAGCATCATCGCTTTTATAAAACGCTACTGCAAAGAAAGCGAAGGTATCAATCAAGGTGCCGAAAATGGTCGAACACATCGGCGCAAGCCACCAGGTTTTACCCTGACGTAAGCGGTTAAACACCACAATATCCAATAACTGCCCCACCACATAAGCACAAAAACTTGCCAACGCAATACGGAACACAAACAGATTAAATTCGTTTAACGCATTAAAGCCTTGGAATTGCGTCTCAAAAAACAACACCGAAATCACATAACTAATCAGCAATGCAGGCAACATTCCGACAAAAATAATTTTGCGAGCAAGACTTGCGCCAAATACTCGTACGGTTAAATCCGTCGCCAAAAACACAAATGGGAAAGTAAACGTGCCCCACGTGGTCGGAATCACAATATCGGTAAACGGAATCTTGACCTCAAAAGTAATCTGCACCAAATAGTTACTGATTGCGATAATAAAGATATGAAAAAGGGAAAGTAAAATTAGAGAACGACGCTTTTGTGCGTCTGAAAAATCAATTTGAAAGTTCATATTGTTCCTTTTTAAAAATAAAAAAGCCGAGGTAAGGGAACTCGGCAACCAATTTTGAGGGGCACATTATACTCAAGCGGTCAAATTTTGCAAATTTTTTACAAAATCCAACCGCTTGTTTTATTTATTTGAACCTTCCGGATGAAGCCCAATGCCTTGATGACGCTCTTTTAATTTAGCAATCACATCGCCCCATTCGAGATTCATCGAATGTAATAATACGGTTAAATGATAGGCTAAATCCGCCGCTTCGCTTACCACTTCTTCTTTATCTTGCGACACCGCTGCCAATGCGGTTTCAACACTTTCTTCCCCGACTTTTTGAGCAATTTTCTTCACACCTTTGGCATACAGTTTTGCAGTATAAGAGCTTTCTGGATCGGCATATTTACGCTCGGCAAGCACCTGTTCCAATTTAGCAAACCACGTCCAATCGCCTTCGGATTGGCTTTCAAATTGGTGGAAACAGCTCCCCTCACCCGTATGGCAAGTCGGCCCGATTGGATTTACTAAAATCAATAACGTATCGTTATCGCAATCCAAACTCATATCCACCACATTTAAAAAATGCCCCGAGGTTTCGCCTTTCGTCCACAGGCGTTGTTTGGTGCGAGAGTAGAAAGTTACCACTTTTTCCGCTAAGGTTTTCTCTAACGCTTCTGGGTTCATATAGCCCAGCATTAATACTTCACTAGTTTGGAAGTGTTGGATAATAACGGGAAGTAATTGATCGACTTTTTGCCAGTTTATATTTTGAATTTGCATATTTTTCCTTACCCTATACGAGCCGTATAGGGTTACATAATCTGAGCCACTCTGTGGCTCTTTTTCTCTCAGATATACAGCCGCAGAGCGGCTAGGATTATTGAACCTAGCACGGCTCGTGCTAGGTATTAACGACGTATCTCAACTCCCTCTGCGTAAAGATATTCTTTCAACTCGCCAATCTCAATAATCCGCTTGTGGAACACACTCGCCGCCAATGCTCCGTCCACGTTGGCTTGGGTAAAAGCATCACGGAAATGCACCATTTCGCCTGCACCACCAGAGGCGATTAACGGCACGTTGCACACCTCACGCACGAGCTTAAGTTGGGTTAAATCGTAGCCGTTTCGCACGCCGTCTTGGTTCATCATATTTAGCACGATTTCGCCTGCCCCACGTTTTTGTACCTCTTGCACCCAGTCGAGCAACTGCCAGTTAGTTTGGCGGGTGCGTTTTTCATCGCCGGTGTATTGATTAACCCAATATTTGCCGGTTTCTTTTTCAAACCAACTATCAATACCCACTACCACAGCTTGCACGCCAAAGCGATCTGCCAATGCGGTAATTAAATTCGGATCGGCAAGTGCGGGCGAATTTATTGAGATTTTATCCGCCCCGAAAGCGAATAATTTTTCCGCGTCTTCAATCGTCTTAATCCCGCCCGCTACGCAAAACGGAATGTCGATAACCTGTGCCACACGCTCCACCCAGCTTTTATCCACCGTGCGACCGTCCGATGAAGCGGTGATGTCATAAAACACTAACTCGTCCGCTCCTTCTTCCGCATAGCGTTTCGCAAGCGGTACGATGTCGCCGATAATTTCGTGGTTGCGAAACTGCACGCCTTTGACCACCTGCCCGTCACGCACGTCCAAACAAGGGATTATCCGTTTTGCCAACATTCGATTGCCTCCGCGACATTAAATTTGCCTTCTAACAACGCACGCCCTACGATCACGCCCGACACACCTGTGCCTTTTAACGCCTTAATATCGTCAAGCGAGCCAATTCCGCCTGATGATTGGAAATGGATTTTAGGATATTTGGCACAGATTTCACGGTAAAGATTCACATTTGAGCCAGCTAACGTGCCATCTCGGGAAATATCGGTACATAAAACGTGTTGTAAACCGACCACTTGATAATCTTCAATCAGCTCTTCCAACGACACACCACTCGCTTCCTGCCAACCGCTAATCGCAATGATTTTTTGACCGCTTGCGTCAATGTTCACGTCCAACGCCAGCACGAATTTTTCCGCGCCGTATTTTTCAAACCAGCCTTTGACCATTGCCCGATCTTTCACTGCGGTTGAGCCAATCACTACACGATTTGCCCCCACCGCCAATAAATCCGCCACGTCTTGCTCGGTACGAATACCACCGCCCACTTGAATTTGGCAATTTGTCTCCGCAATAATCTTTCCAATAAGTGCGGTCTGTCTTTTTGCAGGATCTTTCGCCCCCGTCAGATCCACCAAATGCAACTGCTCCGCCCCTTGTGAGAGATAGTTAGCGAATTGCTCAATCGGATTATCGGAATAGGTGGTTTGTTTCGCATAGTCCCCTTGATGTAGGCGAACGACATTGCCGTCGATTAAATCGAGGGCGGGGATGATGATTGATTTTTTTTGCATATTGTGTTCCTGTACCTAGCACGAGCCGTGCTAGGCTGAATAAACTCAGCCGCTCTGCGGCTGTATCAAAGAGCCACAGCGTGGCTCGGATCATGTAGCCCCATACGGCTCGTATGGGGATTAAATATTCTCCACAAAATTCTTCAACAACTGCGCACCATTTTTGCCCGAACGTTCGGGGTGGAACTGCACGCCATAGAAGTTTTTACTCGCAATCGCCGCCGAGAAAGGCACGCCGTAATCAGCGGTAGCAATAGTGTTTTCATTCGGCAACACCGCATAGCTATGCACAAAATAGAAATGGCTGTTTTGCTCAATACCGTGAAATAACGGGTGGTCGGCTTGATACTGAACCTTGTTCCAGCCCATATGTGGCAACGGTAAACCTTTGTTTGGAATTAACTCGGTTTTGCCACTCATAAGCCCAAGCGTTCCCACATCGCCTTCGGCAGAAAATTCGGTCATTAACTGCATTCCCAAACAAATACCGAGCATTGGCTGGGTAGCGTTACGAATGGTGTCAATCAAATCACGATCTTGCAAAATCTTCATCGCCGCCGCAGCCGTTCCCACTCCAGGCAACAGCAATTTATCCGCTGATTTGATTTTGTCTAAATCACAACTAATCTCCGCCTGAATACCCAAGCGATCGAATGCAAATTTTACAGATGACAGGTTTGCACAACCTGTGTTGATGATGGTTAGGAGGGTCATTTATGCTCCTTAAAACAGATATGGCACTTCTGAAATCCTGCATAAATTAAAGTTTTTTCTGATATATCCAATCCATTTTTAAATAAAAAATCAAAATAATACCTTAATATTTTTCTTACAATTTCACGCTTTTTATCAAAAATATTTTTTAATTTTAATTTCATTTCATCGCTTAATTTATCCAAATCTTCAGGTAATTTTTCGTTTAATTTATTAGTATTATCAGGAAAGTCTCTGAATAAAAAAGATTTTTTAACATAATTTATATCTATATCTTTAACCATATCTCTAAATTCAATTAATAACTTATCAATAATATCTTTAGTTACTAATTCCGTTTTTTCCAATTCTTTATTAATTTTTTCCTCAGTGACCTCTACTATCTTTGAGTTAGAAACAGTAACCCTAGCAGTTTGAGAATTAAAATACATACTTTCTAATTCCTCTAAAGTATCTGTAACGCCAAATTGCTCAATTATTTTTCGACAAAATATTCTAGGATCTCTAGCTCCATCTTTTCTTGCATAGTTATCATGATTTTCTTTAAAAAATTTTCTAAAATTAGCTTTATTAGCTTCTTTATCATATTCAGGCTTAAATTTTGGCATTCGCATATTTTCAAAGCTATTTTTTGAACTTATACAATTTTTATCACAATGATATCTTGGTAAACCTAATGGATTGATCCATTTATCTTGTTCCACAGAAATTTTTGCAATTGTCATTCTTTCTATCAAACTTGATGTATCTTTATAAAGAAAATCGCCAATCACTAAAACATGAGATTCAGATTTTGTGCAATGATTTAGATCAAATTCAAAATCTTTTAATTTATAATTACTAAAAAACTCATTGTGATAATGGCGAGGAATATCTAGATCCAAAGATTGTAGAAATTTAAAAAAATTTGATGTAGTTAAGTAATACATAAAGTCCCCTAGAATTTTTACTTAGCATTCTCGTACTAAGTCGTGTATTATATTTTTCTTGCGATTAGAAAATTCGTTGCAAACAACAGTACTATATTTCTGACATCAATGACGCAGGGTACTACATCATATACTACAACACCCCCTTACTACTCGGTAATTCATTCCCTTCCACTTTTATACACTGTCTTAGGGTTCTGCCGAACACTTTGAACAAGCTTTCGATTTTGTGGTGGTCGTTGTCGCCTTGGGTTTTAAGGTGGAGCGTTGCCATTAGGGTGTAGGCGATGGATTGGAAGAAATGTTCGGTCATTTCGGTGCTGAAATCGCCCACTTTTTCACGCTTGAATTTCGCTTTGAATTTGAAGTATGGGCGACCCGACAAGTCCATTGTGCATTCCGCTTTGCATTCGTCCATTGGCAGCACAAAGCCGAAGCGTTGAATGCCTCGTTTGTCGCCTAACGCTTGTTTTAATGCCGTGCCGAGAGCGAGGGCGGTGTCTTCCACGGTGTGGTGTTCATCAATCCACAAGTCGCCTTTGCATTGCACGTTCATTCTAAAACCGCCGTGCGTGGCGATTTGGTCGAGCATATGGTCGAAAAAGCCCACTCCCGTGCTGATTTGGTTTACACCCGTTTCGTCCAGCCACACTTGCACTTTGATGTCGGTTTCTTTGGTGGTACGAACCACTTCTGCGTAGCGAGGCTGGCGTTCACAAGCGGTCGTTTTTGGCAATAATTTTTCCACAATCAGATCCCAATCCAATTTCTCCGGGTGATATTGCAATGCCTGAATACCAAGATTTTCCGCCAGCTGCACATCGGTGGCACGGTCGCCGATCACAAAACTGCGGTTCGGATCGAACAATTTTTTGTCGATATATTTTTTCAGCAATTTGATCTTCGGTTTGCGACAATCGCAGTTGTCTTCCGGCTTATGCGGACAAATCAAAATCGCATCAAATTCAATGCCTTGCGAGCGAAAAATCTCCAACATCGCATTGTGCGGTTTATCAAAATTTTCTTGTGGAAAAGAATCCGTGCCTAAGCCGTCCTGATTGCTGACCATCACAAAACGGTAGTGATCTTTTAATTTCAGCAACGCAGGAATTACATTGCGTTCCAGTTTGAGTTTTTCCAAACTATCAATTTGGAAATCAGTTTTCGGCTCATCAATTAACGTGCCATCACGGTCGATGAAAAGGGTTGGTTGTGTCATGTTTGCTCCTGTGCTCCCATACGAGCCGTATGGGGCTACTTAATCTGAGCCACGCTGTGGCTCTATGTTATCTAATTATCAGCCACAGCGTGGCTGGGGTTATTTAGCCTAGCACGGCTCGTGCTAGGTTATAAATCTTGTTCGAGATATTCATTTACATTTCCAAGCAACGCTTTCATCTCATCAACAAAACTCCACGTTTTATGGTGTTCTTTCTGCCCTTTAATGTAATTAATGATTTTCCCAATTTCATGTTCGCTATAACTCAACGCACAATAGCCTTTCGACCAAGCGTAAAAATCAGGGAAAAGATCGCTATGGTGTTCAAGCCATTTATGGCTCGCATTTTTTAACTGTTTCACAAAATCAGCTACCGCCATACTTGGGTGAATTTCCACCAATAAATGTAAATGATCAGGCATTCCATTTATGCGATGTAAAGTGCATTTTTGTTGCTGACAAAATGCCCAAATATATTGGTACAACTCTTTCTCATTTTCTTCGTTAATTGCAGGAACGCTTTGTAGCGTGCGAAAAACGATATGATAAAAAAGTTTGGTATAGCTCATATTTCTCCTTTTATTTCCCATACGAGCCGTATGGGGATACTTAATCCGAGCCGCCCTGCGGCTCTATATTATCTAATTATCAGCTACAGCGTGGCTGGGATTATGGAACCTAGCACGGCTCGTGCTAGGTATTCTTAATTGATTCTACCACTCTCTCCAACTCCTCCCTCGTGCCAATCGAGATACGAATACAATTCTGCAATCCCAATGCTTTATGTTGATCACGCAAAATAATGCCCTTTTCCCATAGGGCTTTAAATACTTTTTGTCCGTCTTGGAATTTGACGAGAACATAGTTAGCTTCGGTATCAAAAATTTCTACCACACTTGGGATAGTTTTAAGCTGTCCGATTAGCCATGCTCGGTTTTCTAACACATTTGCTACACGTTGTTTCATCTCGTTTATCCCTTTTTCGGACAAGGCTTGAGCGGCAATGTCGGAAACGGGTACAGGGAGCGGATAAGGGGCAATCACTTTTTGCAGAACACCGATTAATTCTTCATTAGCAAGGGTAAAACCGCAACGCAAGCCCGCTAAGGCAAAGGCTTTGGAAAGCGTGCGGATAATCGCCAAATGTGGGAAGTTAGCTAATTCGCTAACCATTGTCGCTTCAGGGCAAAATTCGATATAGGCTTCATCCACGACTACAATCGCTCGCCCTGCGGTAATTTGCAAAAGTTTGAGCAAATCTGAGCGCTTAACAAGTGTGCCAGTCGGGTTGTTTGGGCTGCACACAAACACCACTTTCACACCGTCCAAATTGCGTTCAATTTCAGGTAAATTAAGTTGGAAATCCGCAGTTAAAGGGACGGTTTTGAGCGCAATGCCACAGGTTTCTGCCGACACGCTGTACATTCCGTAAGTCGGTGGGCAGTAAAGCACGCTGTCGCTTGGCTCGCAGAAAGCTCGGATAATCAACTCAATGCTTTCATCGCCGCCACGGGTAACGATCACATTTTCAGGTTTTACACCTGCGTATTGAGCGTAACCATTCACCACCGCGGCTGGCTGGGCTTCCGGATAGCGGTTAAAAGTGCGATTAAGTAAATCAAAGCTTGGTGAAGTCGGGTATTCATTCGCATTCAGCCACACATCCCCATTGCCCCCCAAACGGCGTGCCGATTGGTATGGAGTGAGGGCTTGTACATTTTTTCGAGAGAGTTTTGAGATTTGCATATATTTTCCTTCCTCCCCATACTAGTCGTATGGGGTTACTTAATCCGAGCCACTCTGTGGCTCTTTATCTTCTAATTTTCAGCCCCAGCGGGGCTGGGATTATCGATCCTAGGACGGCTCGTCCTAGGCAATCTTCGCCAATCGAATCGAAACTGCTTGTTTATGCGCCTCCAACTGTTCCGCACTTGCCATTACTTCCACCGTTTTTGCCAAATCTTTGAAACCTTGCGGGGTGAGTTCTTGCACGGTCATTCGTTTGCTGAAATCCGCCAAACCTAAGCTTGATGTAGTGCGGGTGTAGCCGTAGGTCGGTAGCACGTGGTTGGTACCGCTGGCGTAATCGCCCATACTTTCCGGCGAATATGCGCCTAAGAAAATCGAACCTGCATTGTCGAGTTTATCAAGCAGTGAGCGAGCATTTTCTACTTGCACCACCAAATGCTCTGGTGCGTATTCATTGCTGATTTCGACCGCTTGTTCGAGGCTTTCGGCGATGAAAATTCTGCTGTGTTCCAATGCTTTGCAAGCGGTCTCTTTTCTCGGTAATTTTGCAAGTTGGCGTTCAATGGCAAGTGCGGTCTGTTTTGCTAAAGTTTCGCTTGGGGTCACTAAAATCACTTGGCTATCTGCACCGTGTTCCGCTTGGGAAAGTAAATCACTTGCCACAAAATCAGGATCAGCATTTTCATCCGCCAACACTAACACTTCCGAAGGACCTGCTTGCATATCAATCGCTGCACCGTTTACGCTTTGCGAAACTTGGCGTTTGGCTTCAGTTACAAAGCTGTTGCCCGGCCCGAAAATTTTATCTACTTTTGCCACCGTTTCCGTGCCGAATGCCATTGCTACAATCGCTTGCGCACCGCCCACTTGGTAAATGGTTTCCACGCCACACAAATTCGCCGCATACAAAATCGCATCGGCAATCGGTGGCGGTGAGCAAAGTACCACTTTTTTACAGCCGGCAATTTTTGCTGGAATAGCAAGCATTAGCACGGTGGAAAACAGCGGTGCTGAACCACCTGGGATATACAAGCCGACACGGTTAATCGGGCGAGTTACCACTTGGCAACGCACGCCTGCTTGAGTTTCGATGTCCACCGGCTGCGGAATTTGTGCGGTGTGGAATTTTTTAATATTCGCTTTGGCATTTTGGATCGCCTGTTTTAGTTCATCTGATAAACGATCGCTTGCCGCTTGAATTTGTGCTTTTGAAATGACAAGGCTATCTAATTTCACTTTGTCGAATTTTTCCGAAAGCTCAAATAATGCCTTGTCGCCATTTGTGAGTACGTTTTCACGAATCGCATCAACCGCTTGTTGAATATTGAGCGAAGAGCTAATCGCAGGGCGAGTAAGCGCTTCTTTGCGTTGTTGTTCGGTTAAGTTTTTCCAAATTAGGGTTTGCATATTGTTCTCCATTTTCGTTTTTAAATCTCCCCCAGCCCCTCTTTACAAAAGAGGGGGGCTTTTCTTTCTCCGTTTATTCCCCCTTTTTGATAAAGAGGGGGCTAGGGGGAGATTTCTAAGCCAACATCTTCTCAATCGGTAGCACTAATACCGAACTTGCGCCCATTTCTTTCAGTTGTTCCATGGTTTCCCAGAATAAGTTTTCTTGGCTAACTACATGCATCGCAACACGGGCGGAATCATTAGCGAGCGGGAGAATGGTTGGGTTTTCCACACCCGGTAAAAGTGCGGTGATTTCTTTGAGTTTATCTTTCGGCGCATGCAGCATAATGTATTTACTTTCCGCCGCTTGTTGCACGCCTTGAATACGAGTGAGTAGGCGATCGACTAACGCTTGTTTTTCAGCTGAAAGCGGTTCGGCACGTTGAATCAAGCAGGCTTTGGATTGATAAATCACTTCCACTTCTTTTAAGCCGTTCGCTTCCAAAGTTGCGCCGGATGAAACCAAATCGCAAATCGCATCGGCTAAACCGGCGGAAGGGGCGACTTCGACAGAGCCGTTAAGTAAGGTGCTTTTAAACGCTACGCCCTTTTCGTTCATATAGCGTTTGAGTAAGTTCGGATAGCTGGTGGCAATGCGTGAATTAACAAAATCTTGCACGCCGTTATAAGTGCGGTCACGATCAATCGCTAACGACAAGCGGCAGCCGCCGAAATCCAAGGTACGTAATTTTTTATATTCGATTTTTTCGCCTCGAGCAAGACGACCGAGTTCCTCTTCTTCCAGTACATTTTCACCGATAATGCCGAGATCCACCACGCCTTCAAAAACCAAGCCCGGGATATCGTCATCACGCACCCGTAAAATTTCAATTGGCATATTTTCCGCATAAGCGATTAAACGCTGTTCGTTCCAGTTAATTTTCACGCCGCATTGCTTGAGTAATTCGTTGCAATCTTTGCTTAAACGCCCTTTCTTCTGCAGAGCGATACGTAAACGGTTTGTGGTTGTCATTTTGTTTTTCCCATGTTGTGTTTAAATTTCGGATATAAAAAACCTCTCGAAAGTTGCCTTCCGAGAGGTTGTGTATTTTGCTGCGATATGCGATTTTGCTTTATACGTACTCGGAAGATTTTCTATCTTCCGACCACACTCAAATGCCCGAAAGATATCAGGTTGAATGATGGTGATGATGAGTACGGGTAAAGTTCATAATAGCTTTCTCAATATAAATTTGTTGAATTGCTTTTTAACATACGCCTAAAGTTTATAGATTGCAAGCTGTTTTTTAAAAAATTTTTTTGCCCGTTAGAATAAATTCGCAATCGTTTGCGTAAACGAGTATAATTCGTTTAATTTTTTGTTCTAAAGGAATTTTTAACCATGCAAATTAGCCTCAAAAAAATCTATTCGGGAAAAGTACGCGATCTTTATGAAATTGATGATAAACGTATGTTGATGGTCGCCACCGACCGTTTATCCGCATTTGATGTGATATTAGATGATCCGATTCCACGTAAAGGCGAGATCCTCACCCAAATTTCTAATTTCTGGTTCCAAAAATTAGCCCATATTATGCCGAATCATTTCACCGGCGATTCCGTTTTTGATGTTTTACCGAAAGAAGAAGCGGAAGCGATTCAACACCGTGCCGTGGTTTGCAAACGTTTAACACCGGTAAAAATCGAATCTATCGTGCGAGGTTATTTAACCGGTTCGGGCTTAAAAGATTACAAGCAAACCGGTACGATTTGCGGCTTAAAATTACCGGAAGGTTTAGTAGAGGCAAGCAAATTGCCACAACCGATTTTCACGCCGTCAAGCAAAGCGGAAGTGGGCAATCACGATATCAATATTTCATACGAAGAATGCGAACGCCAAATCGGTGCGGAATTAGCGGCAAAAGTGCGTGATGCGGCAATTGCACTTTATACCGAAGCGGCGGAATACGCGCTCACTAAAGGCATTATTATTTGCGATACCAAATTTGAATTCGGTTTAGATGAGAATGGTACGCTTACGTTAATGGATGAAGTGCTAACCCCTGACTCAAGCCGTTTTTGGTCGGTAGATACCTATCAAGAAGGCACAAACCCGCCGTCATTCGACAAACAATTTGTGCGTGACTGGTTGGAAAACAGCGGCTGGAACAAACAAGCTCCGGCACCGAAAGTACCGGCGGACGTAATTGAAAAAACCGTGGCGAAATACCAAGAAGCGTTAGATTTATTAACCAAATAATTCTCGCTTTTCCTAAAAGCAAGCGGTCGGATTCTGCAAATTTTTTGCAAATTCTGACCGCTTGTTGTTTGAGAATGACTTCATACTAATTACTTAGCGACAGGCTCTAGCGTTAATGCTAAATCTTCGTTAATAACTTTAAATAATAAGTCGATATTCGGGTGTTTACCTTCATTTTGTTTTGCGTCTTCCACGTGTTCGGCAAACCACTCAATGCCTTGCTGTGCTGCTGAAGCGGTTAATTTTCCGTCAAATTTTTCCGCTAAGGCGTTGTAAAGTTTAAGTGAACCCAATTTGCCTTCCACAGCCGGAATATGATGAATCACTTCCCCTTGTGCGTTACGCACATTTAAACCGGCAAGATGCTCAACCGCTGAGAAGGTTGCTAAATAGTCTTTAAATTGCATATTGTTTCCTTATGATTATGATAAAAAAGAGCTGAAATTATCAGCTCTTTTAATAGGTTTTGCAAATTAGAATTTGTAACTTACTGTGGCATTGACTTTACGTTCCGCACCATAGTAGCAGTAGTAGTCACAAGCAGCGACATACTTACGGTTGCCTACGTTATCCACATTAAGCTGTGCCAACCAGTTTTGATTGATATTATAACGAGCCATTAAATCCACCACCGTTGCACTTGGCAAACGAACGTGTGAATAGAGCGAGCCTTTTGAAGTGACGCTATGCCCTAAATAACGTACACCCGCTCCCACCGTTAAGCCGTTTAATACGCTATCAGTGAAGCTATAAGCAGTACGAGCCGCTAAAGTATTAGTCGGAATCAATGACTGACGAGTTTTCTCACCGGTTGCCGCTTCACTTTCCGCTTTCGTATAAGTGTAAGCTAAGGTTGCATTCCAATTCTCAGTTAAGTTCACATCCGTTTGCAGCTCAAAGCCCTTGCGATAAATTGGATCGGCACTACTGATCGTTGCACCGGTGCCATTATTCACTAATGCACCGGTATCTTTCGCACGGAATCCGGCAAGTGTAATCACGCCGTCTAACCAAGTTGGTAGATATTTCACCCCAAGTTCATATTGGCGAGTGATATTCGGATCATACAGCGACTGATTACCGCTTAAACCGACTGGTAAGCGGAACGATTCGCTATAACTAAAGTATGGATTTAAACCGTATGCGCCTTCATACATTAATGAGCCGGAATATGAAGTATGATTGTTTTTAACCGTTTGATCAGAGGTATATTCGTTTTGACGGGCACGATCATGACGAATACCAAAACCTAAGAGATATTTATCCGCAATACGAGCCTGATTTTGTAAATAGAAACCTAGCTGACGAGATTTAATATGCGTATCCGTGCCAACCGGTGTCCCAGTTTGGTTCCAAGTTGCACGATAATCACGTAAATTTGCCGTATAACCTAACGCATATAGGCTATATTGAGCGTCCACTTTGTTATGACGATAATCCGTACCGACTACCACCGTATTTTTTAACCAATCATTTTTGAAATCCCAGCTAATACGGTTATCGGTTGAATGTGAAATCGCTTTACCTTGATTAAATACGGTTTGACCCGATACATTATAGCCGTTAGCACTTGGCGCAACTGCCGACCAATCCGCCGCATACGCAGACGGATAAATGTAGCCGCCTCGGTGATTATTTTCTACATGGCTGTAACGGTAGCTTGAGTTTGCGCGCAAGCCATTGCCGAAATCGTGACTTAATTCATAACCGATACTGTATTGTTTATTCTCTTCATGATTATTTACCGGATCACCAAAGTTTACGTTTCGGCTATAGTATGAACCGTCCGGCAATGCACGTAACGTCCCTTCTTGCGGATAGAAATTAGAACTTGGTGTGCCGCTATCCTTTTGATAACTAGTTAAAATACTTAAACGGGTACGATCTGAAATATCCCATTCAAGACTCGGCGCAATATAAACCGTTTTATTATCGGTATCTTTCCATTCACCGTCCGTATGGTTTAATGAAGCTACGACACGATAGCGAACATTTTCATCATCGGTAATTTTGCCGGTATAATCCGCACCAAAGCCATACAGATTATTGCTGCCGAAATTCGTTTTAAATTCACCACGACCGATTTGATCTCGGTGCGCACGCTTAGTAACATAGTTAATTAAACCGCCTGAATTTGCCGCACCAAACGTCATTGAGTCTGCGCCTTTAGTCACCTCTACCGCTTCTAAACCGAACGTTTCTACGTAAGGTGTAAAAAAGCCGTAGCTAAAAGTCGGTAAGCCGTCCACGGCTTGCGAAACTTCCTCTCCGCGTACTCGGAACCAGTTGGTATTGGTATCGTTGCCAAATACTTGGTTCGCAAAACCAGCCTGATAACGCCCGATTTCGTCCGCTTTTTTCACATCTTGTTTATCCAAATCTTCACGGCTGATTGCAACCGCTGATTTCGCTTGATGTACCGGCACTTCGCCCATTTTGTACATTGAACCGGAAGAAACCACCGACACCTCATCCAATACCGCGGTTTCTTGTGCGATTGCCGGTGAGATTGCTAAGGCAACTGCCGAAGCGACTGTCGAATAGAAAAATGTTTTTTTCATTTTATTCACCCTAAAATGTTGTTAAGAATTTTTTAAATTGTGAAGGTTAAACTCTTCTTAGCATTAATAAGAAATAAGTTCCACCAACTAATGTGGCGACTAAGCCTGCCGGAATTTCATACGGAAACAATAGCTGTCTGCCGAGCCAGTCAGCAAGTGACATGATCAATCCGCCCAAACAAGCTGAGATCAAAATCTGTTGCGGAGCTTTTTTTACCCCTAAAAAGCGTACCATTTGCGGTACAAGTAAACCGATAAAACTTAACGGACCGATAACCAAGGTCGCTAGTGCCGTTAATAACGCACTAAATAAAATTAAACTCCAGCGAACCTGTTTTAAATTTAAACCGAGCGATTGTGCCATCGGCGCTTGTAACGCCAGTAAGGCGAGCCAACGGCTGAAAATCAAACTTGCAAAAAGTAGTGCAAAACTGACCGCTAGCAAGCCGATAGCCATTTCATTAGTAACATTTTGCGTTGATCCGGATGTCCACGTAATCAGCTGATTGGCTCGAGGGTCTCCACTGGCAATCGCTAAACGTTGCAGAGTATCAAATAATGCCGATAAGCCAATACCAGTCAGCAATACTTTTTCCGGCAACATACCGCTGCGCTGATTGATTGCAGTTAATACCAATAATGCAGCACAAGCACCAAGAATCCCTGCCAACCAAAACCATTCGGTTTGTTGCACACCAAACAGAAACAAAGCGGCTAAAACCCCCATTGATGTGCCGGAAGACACCCCCAATAATTCGGGGCTTGCCATCGGGTTTAAAGTCAAACGCTGTAAAATCACACCGGCGACCGACAGTAAAATCCCGACCGCTATTGCTACCATTAAGCGAGGCAAGCGCAATGCAATTAACTCGCTTTGTTGCGTCCATTGCCAGCCGTTGATGCCTTTGCCGACAAATAACGCTAAGCAAATTGTCAAGGCTAAACCGCCGAGTATCAAAATAAGAACAAGCGGTCGAAATTGACGAATTTTTTGCGAATCCGTTTGCTGTAAACGTCCGGTATGCGGCAATGCACTAAACATCAGCCAAAGCAACAACGGCGTACCTAATAATGCGACCACCGCACCGGTCGGTAAATGAATCCCGCTAAAAAAGGCAAATAACTGTAACAGCAAATCCGTATTCGCCAACAATAACGCCCCCAGTACAAAAGCAGTACATAGTTGATGACTAAAACGGCGAATATGCAGTTGGCGAACAATAGTTGCCGAAGCCAAGCCGATAAAACCCAACATACCGACTTTCGCCACCACAACCGCAATTAAAAATGCCGCGATCAATACACCGAGCACTCGCAATTTTGCTACCGGCACACCTAAGCTCTGCGCATTTGCATCATTTAATGCAAAAATGGTGAGCGGACGAATCAATAAACTAATAATCAAGATCGCAGGTATCGCTTGAGCAATCAGCAATAACGAATCCCGCCAACTTTCTTGCACTAAAGAACCGGCGCCCCATTGCGCCAAACCTCGCGATTCTTCCGGATAAAACAGCATCATTAATGCGGAAAACGAACCGAAATAGAGATTTACCACTAAGCCGGCAAGGATCAACAATAAGGGCGACATTGTTTTTCGCATCGCCAAACTCAACACTAAAATCAGGCTGAGTGCCGCACCGATTAATGCGACCGCACTTGAGCCGTATTCCAACCAATCCGGTAAAAAAATCGCGGTTAAAAATAAGGCGAATTGCGCACCGCTACTAATGCCAAGCGTATTATCCGATGCCAACGGATTCGCCATCACTTGCTGTAATAATAAGCTTGCTAAACCTAAAATTCCGCCGGCAAGTAATGCCATCACAATACGCGGTAAGCTATAACTTTGAATCAGCAATAGTTCCAGATTTTCACTCGGCAAAAAGAGCGAAACCAACCCGCTTCCGTCCGGCAGTTGTAGCATTAATACGGTCAGCAACAGTCCGAAAAATAGCACGGCTAATCCGCTGAATAAGAATTTGCTCGCTTTTACCATTGTTCGCCTCCGTGCAATAATCCGTTAGCAAACATTTCGGCAAAGCGTTGGGCGGAAGGAATACCACCGAATGTCCACACCGCCGGTAAAATTAACGGATCTTTCGCCATGGCTAAATATTGCCATAAGGTGTTGTAACGCAAGGCGGAACCGATATTCGCCGGATACGGTTTTACCACTACTAAACGGCTATTCGGCGCAAGTTTAGCTAACTGAGTAACATCAATCGTCTCAAAGCCCCACGCATTTTGCGAACCGCCCCATGCATTGTGAAAGCCGAGTTGTGATAACACCGCACCAAATGGGCTGTTTGCGGCATAAATGCGTAAATGGCGTGTATCAATAAACTGTACCAAGGCAATCGGGCGCTCCAAATAAGGCTGAACAAGCGGTCGAATTTCATCCATTTTTTGCCAATAGTTGGTCATGAGCTGCTCAAATTCCGTTTGTTTATCAGCAATAAACGCTACTTTACGGCTGGCATTCACAATATTTTGCCAAGCATCGCCTTCCGTATAAAAATCGACTAATGTCACAGTAGAAAACGGCTCGAGCGTTGTGGTGGCTTGGGCGTAAAAACTGCTATTAATAAAATGCAAATCGTGATCGCCCTGTTTTAAGGCAAGAATCTGTTCCGGATTCGGCTGCATTCGCACGCCGAGATCTAAAGTATCATGCGGTAACGCCGGTTCACCGACCCACTGCTGATAACTTTTTACATCACCGACCGCCACCGGCTTCTCACCTAAAGCGATTAACGTTTCGGCAACCGTCCAATCCAAGGTCGCAAAAGATTTTGCCTTCACCCCGCAAGACATTGCAAAAAAAAGCCCAAAAATGACCGCTAATGTTTTAACCACGGAGAAATACGGAAGCTCACGAAAAATACAACATATACTTTCCGTGTTTTTCTGTGTGTTCCGAGGTAAAAAAATAAGTCGTTTCATCAATAAAAACTCACCGGTCGTTTGGTTTCAGGATGTTCGATCACATTCAGATCAATACCGTAAATTTGTTTTAATTTCGGGCTGTTTACAATCTCAAACGCATCACCCTGCGCTAATAATTTGCCGCTATGCAATGCCACCAGCTGATCACAATAACGTGCCGCCAAATTAATATCGTGAATCACAATAATCACACCTAAATTCAGCTCGTGCGCCAATTTTTTGACCAATTCCATCACTTCTACTTGATGAGCGATATCCAAGGCGGCAAGCGGTTCGTCCAACAGCAAAAATTTGCTTTGTTGCGCCAATAACATTGCCAGCCAAATGCGAGAACGCTCACCGCCGGAAAGCGTATCCACCAACTGATCGGCAAACCGTTCGGTATGGGTTAAGGCTAAGGCTCGTTCGATAGCTTCATGATCTTTTTGTTTATTGGAACCGAATAAACCGTTCCACGCATAACGCCCCATGGCGATAAGCTCTCTGGCGGTCAGATTGGTAGCTTGCGGAAGATGTTGCGGAAGATAAGCGACTTGTTTGGCAAATTCTCGTGATGACCATTGGTTAAGTTCTTTCTGATTAAATAGAATTTTACCTGCCGATACTTGTTCTTGTTTTGCCAATAATTTAATGAATGTAGATTTACCCGAGCCATTGTGTCCGATTAAACCGTACACCTTACCCTGCTCGAATTGCAAAGAAATCGAATGGAGTAAAGTTCGGCTAGGAATAGTAAAAGTCGCATTTTCAATTAAAAACACAATAGCTCCGAATAAATAAAAGGAAGCTATTCTAATTAAAAATTATTAGCATTTAAATAAGTTTCTCCGGTTCTTTTTGACTTTTTTCAAGATCTCGCCATTTTCAGCTCACAAGCGGGCAAATTTATAAAAAATTTTACAATTTTAACATCAAGTTATAGCAACTCATTTAAGTTATCTATATAATCCTGCGCTTTTGCAATATACACATTTTTTATTCAATTACGACTCGAGGTTTTCAATGTCAAATCATAACGCTTTAACAGCTAATCCGGGCCCGCTAGGTTTATGCGGTTTTGCCCTAACCACTTGGTTACTTAGCTTAATCAATAACGGCACCTTCGGTGGCGAAAACGTTGGCTTAGTGCTTGCGATGGGCTTTGCTTTCGGCGGTACGGCACAAATGATTGCTGGTATGTTTGAATTTTCAAAAGGTAATACGTTCGGTTTTACCGCATTTACCAGCTACGGCGCATTTTGGTGGTCATTCGCATTATTCAAAGTGTTCTTCGCTGAAGGCGTAACCGCACCGTTTATCGGTTGGTACTTAGTGGCTTGGGGCACGTTCACGTTAATGATGTTTATCGGCACCTTAGCCAAAGCACGCGCATTACAGGCAATCTTCTTGAGCTTGACCGTCACTTTCTACTTATTAGCGGCGGGCGATTTCACCGGCGATCACTCACTGACTCATATCGGCGGTAACTTCGGTTTATTAACCGCATTATTAGCCTTCTACTTAGCGGCGGCGGAAATCATTAATGAGAGCTTCGGTCGTACGATATTACCAATCGGTGCGCCGAAACAATAAAATATGTTTATCTCGATAAGGACGCTACTGCGTCCTTATTTTTTGCCGATTTTTCAGAAAATCAGACCGCTTGTTTTGAGATCTAGCTCACATTTTTCACAATTTATTAACATTTTTGTATAAAAAACGTTGCAAATTCAGAAGTTAGGCATATTATCGAATATATAGACGAGTTTATGTCCTACAATCAATAAGGAGCTATGCAATGAAAGATCTTAACGTTTTCGATAAAAATTACGGCTTATTAATCAATGGCGAATGGACTCAAGGTAGCGGTAACGATTTACTTCCTTCTTATAATCCGGCAAACGGCGAAGTCTTAGCGCATTTTGTCGATGCGACCGATGCGGATGTGGATGCGGCGGTGAAAGCGGCACAAGAAGCATTTAAATCTTGGCGTAAAACGACAGTCGCGGAACGTGCGGCGATTTTAAATAAAATCGCCGACGTGATTGATGAAAACAGTGAATTATTTGCATTGCAGGAAACCTTGGACAACGGTAAACCGATTCGTGAAACCAGAGCGGCGGATATTCCGTTGGCTTCCGATCACTTCCGTTATTTCGCCAGTGCGATTCGTGCCGGCGAAGGCAGCTTAAATCAAATCAATCAAGAAGAACTCTCGCTCGTATTACGTGAGCCGATCGGTGTAGTCGGACAAATTATTCCATGGAACTTCCCGTTCTTAATGGCGGCGTGGAAAATCGCACCGGCATTGGCGGCAGGTTGTACCGTGGTCATTCACCCTTCCAGCACCACTTCGTTAAGCTTATTGTCTTTTGCACAAAAAATTAATCATTTACTCCCGAAAGGCGTATTAAACGTGATTACCGGTAAAGGTTCAAAATCCGGCGAATATATGTTACATCACAAAGGCTTCAATAAATTAGCCTTTACCGGTTCAACTGAAATCGGTCGTCATATTGCGATTTCCGCCGCGGAATTACTCATTCCGGCAACCTTAGAATTAGGCGGTAAATCGGCCAATATTTTCTTTGACGATATGCCGTTCGACAAAGCGTTGGAAGGTGCGCAAAAAGGTATTCTATTCAACCAAGGGCAAGTATGTTGCGCCGGTTCTCGTATCTTCGTACAAGAAGGGATTTACGACAAATTTGTGGCGGCACTCGCCGAAGAATTTAAGAAAGTCAAAGTCGGTTTACCGTGGGAAGACGATACGCAAATGGGTGCGCAGGTCAATGCGGGACAACTTAACACTATCTTAAAATATGTGAAAATCGGTGAAGAAGAAGGTTGTCGTATTATTACCGGCGGTAGAAAAGTGTTAGCCGACAACCTTGCTTGCGGCGAATTCGTCGAGCCGACCTTAATCGAATCGAAAGATAATAACAGTCGTGTCGCACAAGAAGAAATCTTCGGACCGGTGGCAACCGTGATTAAATTCAAAACCGAAGAAGACGTTATTCGTATGGCGAACGATTCGGAATACGGTTTAGGCGGCGGTGTGTGGACTAAAGACATCAACCGCGCGTTACGTGTTTCACAAGCAATCGAAACCGGTCGTGTTTGGGTAAACTGCTATAATATTCTACCGGCGGGCGCACCGTTCGGCGGTTATAAATCTTCCGGTATCGGGCGTGAAACTCATCAAATGATGTTGGATGCTTATACCCAAGTGAAAAATATCTACATTAGTACTCGTGAAGAACGTGAAGGCATGTACTAATTAGTAACCTAATCTCCTTGAGCCAGCGGTCTAATTTTCCTAGTTTTTTGTAAAATTTAGCGGAAATTAGACCGCTTTTTATATCGTTTTCTTATAACGAAACGCCTTTTGTTCTTTACTCTCACCATCAGACAAGGTAATCTCTGCCGAATTATACTTTTTATAATTTTAATCCTACTTGGAGAACCTATGAAATTAGTCAATTTAACTAAAGTGAGCGCGGCCGTATTAGCGGTACTGGCTTTAGCCGCTTGCGATGATAAAAATACGGACGGTAAAACAACAGCTAAACCGGCCGCCGAAAAAACTTTCGTGAACTGCGTCAGCCGTTCGCCGCAATATTTCAGTCCGGCACTAGCAATGGACGGTATTTCGTACAATGCGAGTTCTCAACAAGTTTATAACCGTTTAGTTGAATTTAAACGCGGTTCGACCGAAATTGAACCGGCATTAGCCGAATCTTGGGATGTATCCGAAGACGGCTTAACTTACACTTTCCACTTACGCAAAGGGGTAAAATTCCACTCAAACAAAGAATTTACCCCAAGCCGTGATTTTAATGCGGATGATGTGGTATTTTCATTTAACCGTCAATTAGACCCAAATCATCCTTACCATACGGTATCAAAAGCGACTTATCCGTACTTTAAAGCGATGAAATTCCCGACTTTATTAAAATCGGTAGAGAAAGTGGATGATCATACGGTGAAATTTACCTTAACCAAACGTGATGCAACCTTCGTTTCAAGTTTAGGGATGGATTTCACTTCAATCTATTCTGCGGAATATGCGGATGCGATGTTAAAAGCGGGTAAACCGGAAACCATCGACACCACACCGATTGGTACCGGTCCGTTCGCCTTTACCGGTTACGTATTAGATCAGGCAAGCCGTTATGTGGCGCATAAAGATTATTGGAAAGGTAAAGCCGATTTCGACCGCTTAATTTTTGAAATCATACCGGATGCAACCGCTCGTTATGCAAAATTACAAGCAGGTCAATGCGATTTAATCGACTTCCCGAATGCGACCGATATTGAAAAAATGAAAACCGATCCGAAAGTGCAATTGCTTTCACAACCGGGTTTAAATATCGCTTATGTAGCATTTAACACCGAAAAAGCACCGTTTGATAATGTCAAAGTACGCCAAGCGTTAAATCTTGCGGTCGATAAAAAAGCGATTATTGATGTGGTTTACCAAGGTGCCGGTATTGCGGCGAAAAATCCGTTACCGCCAACTATTTGGGGCTACAACGACAGCTTAGCGGAATCGGAATTTAATATTGAGAAAGCGAAACAACTTTTAGCAGAAGCAGGCTATCCGAACGGTTTCGAAACCGAACTTTGGGTACAGCCGGTGGTGCGCGCATCAAATCCGAACCCACGCCGTATGTCTGAAATCATTCAAGCGGACTGGGCGAAAATCGGTGTGAAAGCGAAATTAGTGACCTATGAGTGGGGCGATTATATTAAACGTACCAAAGCAGGCGAATTAACTGCCGGTACTTACGGTTGGTCAGGCGATAACGGTGATCCGGATAACTTCTTATCGCCGTTATTCGGTTCGGCAAACGTTGGCAACAGTAACTATGCTCGCTTTAACAGCCCTGAGTTAGACGCACTATTAGATAAAGCGCTTGGCTTATCGGATAAAGCGGAACGTACTAAACTCTACGAACAAGCACAAGCATTGTTAAGAGAACAAGCACCGTGGATTAACGTGGCACACTCAATTAACTTTGCACCGACCAGCAAACGTGTACAAGACTACAAACAAAGTCCGTTCGGTTACACTTATCTGTACGGTACAAAATTAGCCGACTAAAAGTCTTTAGTCTAATTCTGTCAAATCAACAAAAATGGTGGGAAATCCCACCATTTTTTATCTCTCTGCCGTCTTACGGCGATAATCTTTCTTTATGCCATGCACCTTCCACAAGGCGATAACAAATACGATCGTGCAAACGACTTGGTCTGCCTTGCCAAAATTCAATACGTTCCGGTAATACGATATAACCGCCCCAATGCGGCGGGCGAGGCACTTGTAACGGGTGTTTTGCCGCAATCAATGCCGCCTTTGCCACCAATTCGCTTTTACCGGATAACACTTGACTCTGATCACTCGCCCAAGCACCGACTCGACTAGTGTAAGGTCGGCCGGCAAAATAGTTGTCGGATTGCTCGGCTGAAATTTTTTCAATCCGCCCTTCAATCCGTACCGAACGTTCCAATTCCGCCCAGAAAAAGGTTAATGCGACATAAGGATTTTGCTCAATTGCTTGCCCTTTACGGCTTTGATAATTGGTAAAAAACACAAAGCCGTTTGGATTCACTTCTTTTAATAACACAATACGGCTGGTCGGTTTGCCGTCAAGAACGGTGGCAACATTCATCGCCGTTGGCTCATTCGCTTTAGCGGTAATCGCTTCCTCTAGCCACTGTTCGAATTGCTGAATCGGGTCTGCATGGCAATTCGCTTGAGACAGTTCTTGTTTACTATAATCTTCTCGAATGTTGTGTAGATCCATTTTCCCTCCTTATATAAGGCAGAAAGCAAAAGCGGTTAAATTTCCGCAAAACCTTGCAAAATTTCAACCGCTTGTGATTACGCAGATGTCGTCGCTTCCGAAGCCGGTTTACGACGTTTACCGATATTTTTGGTGTCTTTATGACGCACTTTTACTTTGGCTTTTGCCGCTTCTTTCTTCGCTTCTTTCTTCGCTTCTTTGCGTTTTTTAATGCGTGCTTTTTCTTTTTTGGTCGTAGTGTTTAACTCACCGTCTTTCGGCGCTTTGGTACGAGGTTCTAAACCTTCGATCACTCTCGGTTTTAATAACTCCTCGGTATAACGCTTGATTTTACCTAAGAGTTTGTAATCATGCGCTTCAACTAACGAAATCGCCGATCCTTTTTTACCGGCACGAGCGGTACGACCGATACGGTGCAAATAGGTATCCGCACTGTACGGTAAGTCGAAGTTAATCACATAATCAACATCATCAATATCAATACCACGTGCGGCAACATCCGTCGCAACTAACACATTCACTACGCCCTCTTTTAAACGAGCAATCGCTTGGTTACGCTGAGTTTGCGCCATATCGCCTTCTAAATAAGTTGAACGTAAGCCACGTTTACGTAACGTATCGCTTAACTCACGCACATCTTCACGACGGCGAACGAATACAATCGCTTTTTCCATTTCCATCGTAGAAATTAAACGAGCAAGCAATTTGGTTTTATGTTCTAAGTTATCCGCATGGTAATACCATTGTTGGATTTTTTTACGCTCACGGCGGCTTGGTTCCGCATCAATTTTTAACGGGTTATCCAAAATACGGTCGGTAAAATCGACTAACAACTCGCCCTCCAACGTTGCTGAGAATAACCACGTGTGTTTACGCCAACGGGTTTCCGCCGCAATTTTTTCCGCATCTTGCCCAAAGCCCATTTGTAACATTCGATCCGCTTCATCAAAGATTAAAATCTCCACCGCACGGCAGTCAAAATTTTCTTCTTTGATATATTGCATTAAACGTCCCGGTGTCGCGACCACGATATCTTGGTTACTGTTAAACACTTCGCCGTGGTTTTGATACGCCACACCGCCGGTAATCGTCGCAATACTAAGTTTGGTAAATTCGGCAAAAGCTTGCGCTTCTTCCGCCACTTGCATCGCAAGTTCACGGGTTGGGGTTAAAATTAAAATGCGTGGTGCGCCCGGTTTACGACGTGGGTAATCTAACAAATGTTGAATCGCCGGCAATAAAAATGCGGCGGTTTTACCTGTGCCGGTTGGTGCCGAGCCAAGTAAATCACGTCCGTCAAGCGCGTGCGGAATAGTTTCCGCTTGTACGGCGGTCGGGCGTTTGTAGCCTTTTTTATTTAGTGCTTTTAACAGTTGAGGGGCTAAATCCAATTCCTCAAAGGTCATTAATGGGGTTTCAGTGGTCATTATATTTAATGTTCCTAATTATTTATAAATACAGTGCCATAACAATGGCATTTTCTCTTTCGCCGCTCGGTGTCGGATAATAATTTTTACGAATAGTGACTTCATTAAAACCGAGTGAGTCATATAATTTTTGTGCGGCGAGATTGGATTCTCGTACTTCCAGCCAAAGCGTTAAGATACCTTGTTCACGCAGTCTTTCAATTAAGGCGGATAATAAGCGTTTGCCGTAGCCTTTTGCTTGAAAATTCGGATCAACCGCAATGTTAAATAAAGTCGCTTCGTCCAATACAGTTTGGCAAATAGCAAAAGCCACGATTTGATCTTGTTCGGTCAGCTTGAGATTTAAGTATTTATCGCCTTGATTATTAAGTAACGTGCCTTTACTCCAAGGTACGAGGTGTGCGGCTTGCTCAATCTCAAACAAGCGGTCAAAATCCGATTCATTAATGATTTCAATCATGATTTTCCTCAAAATGCTGACAAAATGCCGCCATTTGTCGCCAAAGTTGGCGTTTAGTTGTGACATTAGTTAAATCTTTCCACGAGCTATGCTGCCAAGCGGTCTGATTTGCAAATTTTTTTGCAATTTCAACCGCTTGTAATTCTGATTGGATTAGCCAAAAAATAGGATGATGTTCAAAAGCTAAACGCTGGGCTTGTTCCGCATCCAACCATTGATATTGGTTCGGCTGTAACTGCAAGGTGCGTAAAATATCCAAAAACAGACCGCTAGCTTGATGATTCTCTTCACATACCACAACCAGTTTCACCGCGTTATCCAAGCGAATTTGCGCATCGCCCTTTAATACTTGCGGTTTTGTCAGCACCCATTGAGGAATATTCATCTCATTTAATAGCAAATCTCGCCGATTCATCTCATACCTCGCAAAAACAAGTAGGGAATAGTACCAAAAGTCGGTAAAATGCGGAAATGTTTTATGATTACGCTCCGTAATATTCAGAAATAAAAGGATATTTATGCTCTGTCTTGAAAGTGAAGTATTAACCCGTCATTTACCGCTATTTGCCAATAAATCCATTTTACTTTTTGGTGATGTTAGAGATCGATTTGCCGATCAAATAAAAGCGAATGCGAAAAGCGTTGCTGTTTTTAGCAGTTATTTCGATTATGCACGCCAATATGCCGATGTGAGCTTTGGCTTATATTGCGAAATTAAAGCCGAATTAGCAGTTTTTTACTGGACTAAAAACAAACAGGAATGCCAATATCAATTACTGCAATGGCTTTCACAAGTCGATGTCGGGCAAGAAATGTTGATTATCGGTGAAAACCGTGCCGGTGTACGTTCGGTAGAAAAATTACTTGAACCTTACGGCAATATTGCCAAAATTGACTCGGCTCGTCGCTGCGGGTTATATCATTTTGAGTTGCAAAGCGTACCGGACTTTGATGGTAAAAAATTCTGGAAATCTTACCGCTTGCAAGATCTCAATATCTTCGCTTTACCGGCGGTATTCAGCTCGGCGGAGTTAGACGACGGCACACAATTATTACTTTCCACATTTAATAAAGCGGATCGTTTAAAAGGCAAAGTATTGGATCTCGGCTGCGGAGCCGGTGTGATTGGAGCAAGCCTCAAACAGCAATTTGAAAAGATTAAATTAACTATGTCAGATATTCACGCAATGGCGTTGGAATCCTCACGCCATACACTTGCGGAAAATTCACTGGAAGGCACTGTAGTGGCAAGCGATGTCTTTTCGCATATTGAAGAACGTTTTGATTTGATTGTGTCTAATCCGCCGTTTCACGATGGGATTGATACCGCTTATCGCGCGGTGGAAGATTTAATTGCGCAAGCGAAACAGCGTTTAAATCGCGGCGGAGAACTGCTTATTGTGGCGAACGCTTTCTTACCTTATCCGGATTTATTGGACAAAGCTTTCGGCTCGCATCAGGTTATCGCCAAATCGAACAAATTTAAAGTGTATTCGGCAAAAGCATAACCTCTCTTACAAAAAGACGGTCAGAAGCTCCTTTTCAACCGTCTTTTAAAACAACCTGACACTCCTGTTTCTAACGTTTCAATCATTAAAAACCGTCTAAGTGCGGCTAATTCATTACGCTTATCTCCATATTAATATTAAACGACCGGATAACAATCGCTTAATATATACGGGAGGGAATTCTACGCTTACTTAAAATATAATAATAACATTTCTCAAAAAACTGACGGTTGCATATCAATAATTTATAGATAACGTTAATATTACAAGAAGCAAAAAGTAAAGAATTCAAAAACATTATAATAATTTAAATTATCTTTGCAACACTGGTTAGACAAGACAGAAAAGTAATAATATCGATTATAGCGTAAAGATTCACTCAATATATTACAATATATTTGAAGAAATACTCCTTATTATATTGTAGTTAAAACTTAAGCCCTTGCTAATGTCCAAACTTGAATTTCCGTTACTCCCTGTTTTAATAGTTCGCTGCAAATTGCATTTAATGTCGAACCCGTCGTGACTACGTCATCAATAATTGCAACTCGCCGATAAGGAAATATAGGTTGATAATAAAAAGCACCTTTTAAATTATAACGGCGTTGTACGGCGGTTAATTCTCGTTGCGACTTGGTATTATGTATCCGCTTTAAACTTTGCGTATCTATGGGAATATTTAACCATTTCGCTAAATAAGTCGCTAATAATTCCGCTTGATTGAAGCTCCGTTTCCAATATCTCAACCAATAAAGCGGAACGGGAAAAATCACTTCCGGTAAAATCAAACCGTGTTCGCGTTGCGCATTTTTAATGGCTAATAAAAGTAAACGGGCAAGTGCGCGATCCAACCAATATTGTCCTTGAAATTTAAACCGATGGATCCAATCCGTCATCGGTGCGCTATAACGACAAACCCGTACCATACGATGCCATTTAGGCTCGTTCCTCAAACATTCTCCGCAATAACGATGATTATCGACTAACAACGAACCGCAGCAACCGCAATAAGGCGTTATATCTAATTTTTTTAAACAACGACTACAAATACCGTGTTCCGCAATCTGTAATCTTTTATGACATTCGATACAACGAAAATCCCATTTATTCATCTTCTTCTCCTTGATAAAACGCTTTATGTTTTATCAAATTTAATAAAGAAAAATCGAAGAATTTTTGCGATACGGATCGGAAAAAAGTACAATTCCGATTAAATATAAGGAAATAAACTATGAATAAACCTAAACAGCCCATCAAGATTGTATTTTTCGATATCGACGAAACCCTTTATATCAAATCTAAAGCGCATATTCCCGAATCGATTACAAAGGAAGTATTACCCCGTTTAAAACAAAAAGGCATTATTACCGCGATTGCCACCGGACGGAATTTCGGCAGTTTGCCAAAAGCATTAAAACCTTTAATTGACGAACGTTATTTCGAATTATTCGTTACGATCAACGGGCAATATAATTTCTATAAAGATCAGCTAATCAGTCAATATGCTTTAACCGCTTCGCAAGTTGAAAGATGTATTGAAAAATTGACCGCTCTCGGTATTGTTTATGCTTTTGTCAGCCAAGATGAAATCTCCGTATCCGAAGATAATACAATCGTGCATGAGGCGCTTAGTCCGATTAAAGCGGATTATATTGTTGATCCCGACTATTATTTAACGCATACCGCCGTGCAACTATTGGCTTTCTATCCCGAATCACGTGATCAAGAAGTTGCAGAAAGCGGTATTTTTGCGGACGAATTAAAAGTTTGTCGCTGGCATCCGACGGGTGTTGATATTCTCAGAAAAGAAAATTCAAAAGCACGCGGTATAGAAGATGCGATTAAATATTTCGGCTTGAGTATTGAAAATACCATGGCGTTCGGCGACGGTTTTAACGATTTGGAGATGTTTGATACCGTCGGGTTCAGCGTAGCAATGGGCAATGCGGAACAAGCGTTAAAAACGCGAGCGAATTATGTGACCAAAAATATCGAACAAGACGGTATTCTTTACGCCCTCGAACAACTTGAAATCATTTAATTTTATTAGGCTATCTAAAAGATAGCTTTTTTATCATATTTTTGTTTTTATAAGAATCATTCTCATATATAATGCACTCATTTTTATTTACATAATTTACTATTAAACTACAAAAATGAAAATGAGATTTAAATTATTTATCACTACGTTCGCCGGCTTAGCCGCATTACCCGTCATTGCGGAAGATCTTCCACAAAAAATTTCCGATCGCTTGGATGATCAACGCGTGCAGACGGAAGTCACTAGACCGCGCAATATTGAGAATCCGATTCGTCATGCTCACGTTTCACAACCGACTAAAGCCGCTAAACAAATATCAATGACGAAAGAGGAATTGATTCAACGACCGGATTTACTGTCCAACGCACTTAATCTTGCCCTCTTACAGGGCAATGCCGAAACCGTCGCTTTCCTATTCCCGCTTTACCGACAAATTCCGATACAATACCAAGACCCCGGTTTTATAAAATGGTCTAAAGCAGTTATTGCTCGCCATCACGGTAATTATAGCGAAGCCATTCGTCATTACCGCGAAATCCTTGCGATGTATTCGGAAGCGACCGCCGCTCGTTTACAGCTCGCCGTTTCGCTTTTTGAAAATAACGAATTGGAAGCGGCGGAAGATCAATTTGAAAAAGTCCGCTCCGATAACGTTCCCGATGAAATTAAGGCGCTTGTCGATAAATATATCGCCGCTATCGCACAGCGAGATAGATGGACGTTTTCCGGCGGCATGACTTATCTCAATGATCCGAATATCAATAATGCACCGAAAGCAGGAACCACCTACGGTAACTGGATTGCGCCGAAATCGGAATCGGCACAAGGAATCGGTTTTAATTTTAATATCGGTAAAAAATGGTCTTGGGGTAACGGTTTTTATAACGAATTGCGCTTGAATACGAGCGGTAAATATTATTGGAATAATAAAAAATATAACGAAGTAAGCGGAAGAGGCAGTTTAGGGTTAGGCTATCAAAACGCTCGCTATGACGTTACTCTTCTACCGTTTATGGAACAAACCTTATATGCAGGCGGTTCTAAAAATAACGAATCGGTTAAACGTTTTTCTAAAGCGAGCGGCGCAACGCTTGAAACCAGCTATTGGCTTTCTCCTCAATGGCAATGGAATACCAACTACGAGTATGCCGAAGTCCGCTATATGGATCGTAAACATCTGAACGGTAATTATCATTTCGTTTCAAGCGGCTTAACTTATCTTGCCAATGCCAAACAGTATTGGTTCGGTAATCTAAATTACAATCGTACCGCGACACGAGATAAAGACAATAGCTATGTACGTCGAGGCATTAGCTTAGGTTGGGGACAAGAATGGGGCTTAGGACTTTCAACCCGCATATCGCTTAGCTATGCGCAAAAAAATTATAAAGCGCCGCTTCCTATTTTCGGCGTGACACAACGTAACAAAGAATACGGCATCAACACCAGTATTTGGCATAGAGCCGTTCACTATTGGGGAATCACACCCCGCTTAACTTATAGCTTCAATAAAGTAAAAAGTAGCCACGTCTTTTACAGCTACGATAAACACCGAGTCTTTATTGAATTTAGCAAACGCTTCTAACCTTATTGCAAATTTCGCTTAAAAACAGACCGCTTGTAGGGGATACAAGCGGTTTATTTTTCTACTTTTTTACTAATAATTTATCTCCGACCGCAGCTAACATCGCACCGATATAACTGAACAAATTCATACTAGGATTCCCAATTATGTTGAGTGAAAAAGTTATGCCTAATACAAATAATACACAAGAAAATCCTAGTAAAAGTCTTTGCTGTATAATTATTCCTATCACTTTTTATCTAATTTCTTTCTTAACTGATTACGATAGAATAATTTATGTCCGACTGCGGAAAGCATTGCGCCGGAAACCACCGTAATCGCTCCGATATAGCTTAATCCGTTAAGATCGGGGGCTTCAAACAAATCCGGTGCAATCGTATGGCTTAATGCGGTAAGCATAATAGTAAGAATCGGAATTTGCGTCATCATTAAACTTACCTTAGAAACCTCCCAGCGGTTTAATGCTTCGGCATAGCAACCGTAAGCAATTACCGTGTTAATGCCACAAAAACCTAGCCAGCCCCAAGTCGTGAGATTCAATTTAGCGAGTTCCCCCATATGCGCAAAAGGCGTAAAAACTAAGGTACAACCGAAATAAATCAGTAACAGAATTTGTTGTGAGCTAAAATGTGCCAACATTATTTTTTGCGACAAACTATAACCGATCCAAATCAGACTTGCAGAAATACCGAGTAATACGCCGAATGCATAGCTGTTCATTGCGATTAAGTCGGCAAAGCGGTTATTAAAGAACATAACTAACCCGACTATGACGAGTACAAAGCCGATTTTTTGATGAATACCGATTGTTTCTTTAAACAAGACGACACCGAGTATGATCATCACGAACGAAGAAAGCGGGCTAAGAATTTGGCTGTTTGCCGCCGGAATATAATTTAAAGCAAGATTAAATAAAAAGAAGTTACAAGACAATCCAATAACTCCGATTAACCATAGTCTGTGATATTGTCGGAAGAAAGCGGTTAAATTAGGTAATTTTTTTGCAAAAGCTAGTATGGCGAAAACGCCGAGCGTTGCGACTAAGAATCTGAACCAGACAATTGTTTGAGAATCGAGTGATTTTAGTACTTGTTTAATCGCAAGCGGTAGCATTCCCCACATAAAAATGGCTATCAAAGAAAATAAGAAGCCGAGTAAGGGTTGTTGTTTCATGGATTTTTGATAAGGTTGGAAAAAAGGTAAGAAAAAACCCCACATTTGTGGGGTTTTATTTCAAATCTATCGAAATGAATTACTCAGCAACGATGCTTACGTATTTGCGATTTTTCTCGCCTTTCACTTCAAATTTAACTTTACCGTCAGCAGTTGCGAATAAAGTGTGGTCTTTACCCATACCAACGTTGTTACCAGCGTGGAATTTAGTACCGCGCTGACGAACGATGATGCTACCTGCTAATACAGATTCGCCACCGAAACGTTTAACACCAAGGCGTTTAGCTTCAGAATCACGACCGTTACGAGTTGAACCACCAGCTTTTTTAGTTGCCATCTACTTGATCTCCTCTGAAATTATGCTTGAATCCCAGTGATTTTCACTTCTGTGAACCACTGACGATGACCTTGTTGTTTACGGCTGTGTTTACGACGACGGAACTTAACGATTTTAACTTTATCGCCACGACCTTGCGCTACAACTTCAGCCACTACTTTTGCGCCAGCAACTACTGGTGCACCAATTTTAACATCTTCACCGTTAACGACCATTAACACTGAGTCAAATTCAACTTTCTCACCAGTTGCGATTTCAAGTTTCTCTAAACGAACTACTTGACCTTCGCTCACTCGGTGTTGTTTGCCGCCACTTTGGAAAACTGCGTACATATTTACTCCGCTAATTTGTGCCAATCGCTTCTGCTTAGGCACTCTTAAATTCATATAAAATAGGTGGTCAATTCTACGCAAAAACTATGCAAAGAGCAAGAACGATTTTCAGAAAAATTAAAAAATTTCTAGCTTCTTTTCTCTTTCTCTCGATTTTCGGCTAGAAACGCCAAAATAAACAGGAAGTTATTTTAGCTTCACGCCGTGTCGGCAATCGTAGAGATATGTTTTACGTTTTAACGAGCCGCCACCCTCTCGCTTTTTAGATGTTTTCATTATAACAAAAAAGCGGTCGAATTCTGCAAGAATTTTGCAAAAACCGACCGCTTAACGTTTTTATCGACCGAAAGCCTTATTTGTTAGCATTTTCACGTTTATTATCTAGTGCGAAAGCACCTGCACCGACAAAGACTAATAAGAAGAATACTACAGAGTATAACAGTGCCAACTCGCCTTGGTTTACTAAAGGCAGAGCGATATTTTCAGCCGTAGCGTGCATAAAGAAATAAGCGTATGCCATCATGCCTGAAAGTAAAAACGCGACCGGACGGGTAAATAAGCCTAAAAGTAATAAAATACCGCCGCCGATTTCTAAGATACCGCCGATACCGTACATTGACATTAACGGTACGGAACCGTTGCCGCCGGTCATCGATACCGGAAATTCAAAGAATTTCGCCGTGCCGTGTAATAAAAACATATAAGCCGCTACGATACGTAACAATGCTAATGCGTATGGAGTAAATTTTGCTAAGTTTGAGTTCATTTTGCTTTCCTTAATAAAGTTTGAATTAATGAATGTTTCGAGGGTTTTATTTTATAAAAATCATTTTTTGAAATAAACAGGCTATTTATAAATAAACTATTTCATAATAGTAAACAATAAATTTTATTGAGAAAAAAACGGTTGCTTTTGCAAAAAATCTTACAAAACAACCGCTTATTCTATTAAAGACTAAATATAACTTAGAATTTAGCGATAAAATCAGCGTAACTGTTGATAAAGCCTTGTAGCATACCTACCACGGATTCAGAAACGATTTCGCCTTGTTCATTTAATACGCCGTTAAATACACCGCCGACATTCGCTGCGAAAGGTGCAACCGGCATATTAATAAAACCGCCGGAAGCGACTACTCGTAATTGATCCGCCGCACGTACACCGCCGGACATACCCGCCGCTACCGATACGATACCTGCCGGTTTATTCGTCCATAAACTTTGTCCCATTGGGCGAGAACCGACATCAATCGCATTTTTCATCATTGCGGACATTCCGCCGTTGTGTTCCGGCGTAACGAATAAAAAGCCGTCCGCTTGCGCAATTTCTTGGCGGAAACGCACATATTCCGCCGGGCTGTTTTCGTCCAAATCACGATCATATAACGGTAAATCCGCGATATTCACAAAATTTAACTGAATACTTGCCGGTGCGATATTTTTAAGATGATTTGCCACTAATTGGCTGATGGAAGTTGTGCTGCCGCTACCGACTAATACTGCGATTTTTTTTGTCATAATAAAATCCTTAACTTATAAAGTTTTAAACGATTCCAATAAAATTTTCGATGTCTATTGTACGCTTATTCGCTTAAATAACTAGAGATAAATCATAAATAAACTCTTTACTTTAAAGAAACAATAAGCCGTCCTCTCGAAACATTACTTTATTTTAATACACTTATTTACTCTCTTCGGACAAGAAGCGTTTTAATGACGGCATTAATTGCATAGCATCGTTTACGCCTAAGTCGTACATTGCTTTTACTTTATTCGGATCTTTTTCCAAACGGCTAACGGCTAATGTTTGTGACGGACGAATAACAAAAATCTTTTGTTGTTCTTGCAATTTAATTACCCGCTCAACCGCCTGATTGTATTCGGCATAACGATTTTGCCAACGTTCGATAAGTTTCAGATATTTACGATAAAACCATTTAAATAAAGCGGTTGAACTCGGCTTTTTGCGATAATCTAACGGGCGAGTCAAGATCACAATAATTTTGTCATAACCTAATTCGATACATTTTTGTAACGGGATACTGTCCGCTATTCCGCCATCGAGATATTTTTTACCGTCAATTTCCACCATTTTTGACACCATCGGCATTGCCGATGTCGCTCTCAACGCTTCCATTTGAGTAAAAGCATCTCTAATTTTTACATATTCCGCTTCTCCGCTTTCAACATTAGTTAGCGTTACCCAAAAATCAAATTGCGACTGTGCAAAAGTTTCTTGATCAAACGGATCAAGCGTAAACGGTAATTCATAAAAGGCAAAATCACGGTTCACGATATTACCGGTCGTTAATAAACTGTGTAATCCCATATAACGTTTATCATTGAGATACTTAAGGTTGTAACGTAATACCCGGCCTCTTTGTTTAGCGGGATAATTAATGCCGAATAACGCCCCCGCCGAGACGGTAACCGCTCCGTCAATATGAATGTTCTCGTCTAAAAATACGTCCAAGACGCCGGCGGTAAACATACCGCGCATCGCACCGCCTTCTAAAACCAATCCTATTTTCATTTCTCTTCCACTCGATTTAATGCCATTATTTTTATCATATCACTAGGTTTGTAAGAGAGAATAATGATCTTATGCAAAGTCGCTACTGCTCATACCTGTTAATTTTGATACCGAATTCAAGCGACAAGCGGTTAAATTTTGCTATTTTTTTACAAAAATTACATATAATTGGTTACTTATCACGATAATTTTTTGAAGCTCGCAATATTTGAGGTAGAATTATCGCCAAATTTTCACATTTAATATGAGAACGCAATGACAACGCTATTAACACTCGAGCAAATTCAAACGCTTGCCAAACAAGATATGCAAGCGGTAGATGCTGAGATTCTCGCTCAGCTTAACTCCGAAGTCGTTTTAATCAACCAACTAGGCAATTATATTATTGCCGGTGGCGGCAAACGTATTCGCCCGTTAATTGCGGTGCTTGCCGCTAACGCATTAGGTTATCGTGGTAATAAACATGTTACTTGCGCCGCTTTTATCGAATTTGTGCATACCGCCACTTTATTACACGATGATGTGGTGGATGAATCGGATATGCGTCGAGGTAGAGCGACGGCTAACGCCACTTTCGGTAATGCCGCCAGCGTATTGGTCGGCGATTTCATTTATACGCGCTCATTCCAAATGATGACCGATGTCGATTCGCTTGAAGTGTTAAAAGTGATGTCTGCCGCTACCAATGCGCTTGCCGAAGGTGAAGTTCAGCAACTGATGAATGTGAATGATCCGAATACTACTGAAGCGAATTATATGCGTGTTATCTACAATAAAACCGCACGCTTATTTGAAGCGGCAACCCAATGTGTTGCAATTGTGGCTGGGGTAGAAAAATCGGTTGAAACGGCGTTAAAAGATTACGGTTGTTATCTCGGTACTGCCTTCCAATTAATTGACGATATTTTAGATTACTCGGCAAAAGCGGAAAGTTTCGGCAAAAATGTCGGTGATGATTTCGTTGAAGGTAAACCGACTTTACCGTTGCTGCACGCTATGCACACTGCACAAGAGAAAGGTAATCAAGCTCAAGTGGATATGATTCGTTCAGCAATTGAAAATGGCGGGGAACGTGAACAAATTCCAGCCGTATTAGAAATTATGGCGGAACACCAATCACTTGAATATGCAATGACACGCGCTAAACAAGAAGCGCAAAAAGCGGTTGATGCCCTTGCCGTATTACCGGAAAGCGAATACAAACAAGCATTGATTTCTCTTGCTTATTTATCGGTCGATCGTTCGTATTAATAAGCGGTCAAATTTTTAGTCTTTTTTACAACTTTTATGGCAGAACAAAACCAACAACCTTTAGAACATAAACAAGCGTTGCAACAAAAGAAAAAGCTCACGCGTAAAGGCAAAGATCCGAACGCACCTTTTGTGCGTGAAAAATTAACCCTACCGGGCGGACATAACAAATTATTGTTGCACTCTTGCTGCGCGCCTTGTTCCGGCGAAGTAATGGAAGCGATCCACGCGTCAGGCATCGAATTTACCATCTATTTCTACAATCCGAACATTCACCCGATGAAAGAGTACCTAATTCGTAAAGAAGAAAATATTCGCTTTGCCGAGAAATGGGGTATTCCGTTTATTGATTTCGATGATGATTACGAAAATGACCGTCGTGAGTGGTTCAAAAAAGCGGAAGGTATGGAATGGGAGCCGGAGCGTGGTATCCGCTGTACGATGTGCTTTGATATGCGTTTTGAGAAAGCGGCGGAATATGCGCATAACAACGGCTTTCCGGTTTATACCAGCTGCTTAGGCATTTCGCGTTGGAAAGATATGAACCAAATCAACGACTGCGGACATCGTGCCGCCGCTAAATTTGATGATGTGGTTTATTGGGACTACAACTGGCGTAAAGGCGGCGGTTCGCAACGTATGATTGAAATCAGTAAACGTGAACGTTTCTATCAGCAAGAATATTGCGGTTGCGTCTATTCTTTACGTGATTCAAATAAATGGCGTTTAGAAACCGGTCGTCAGCGTATTGAAATCGGTAAACTTTATTATTCACCGGATTAAGCATTATTCATAACGGACGCTCTTAGTGCGTCCTCAGCACCAAATTTATAAATAAGAGGAAAAAATATGTCAAATTTTGCAATGGTGTTCCCGGGACAGGGCTCACAAGCGGTCGGAATGTTAGCGGATCTTGCAACTGCATACCCAATTGTTGAAGAAACCTTCAAACAAGCATCTGATGTTTTAGGTTACGATCTTTGGGATCTCGTACAAAACGGTTCGGCGGAAGATTTAGGTCAAACACAACGTACCCAACCGGCGCTTTTAGCTTCATCGGTTGCGATTTATCGTGTGTGGCAACAAAAATACCCTGAATTAAAACCGTCTGTCATGGCAGGTCATAGCTTAGGCGAATACTCGGCATTAGTTTGTGCTGGCGTATTAGATTTCCAAGATGCGATCAAACTAGTGGAATTACGTGGTAATGCAATGCAACAAGCAGTACCGGCGGGTACAGGTGCAATGTATGCAATTATCGGCTTAGATAACGAAGCGATTATTAACGCTTGTGAACAAGCTCAAGCGGAAGTCGGCGAAATCGTTTCAGCAGTAAACTTCAACAGCCCGGGACAAGTGGTTATTGCCGGTACAAAAGCGGCTGCAGAAAAAGCGGGTGAATTATGTAAAGCGGCAGGTGCAAAACGTGCATTACCATTAGCGGTAAGCGTACCTTCTCACTGTGCATTAATGAAACCAGCTGCGGATAAATTAGCCGAAGCATTACAAAATATCACGTTAAACGCACCGGTTGTACCAGTTATTAATAATGTTGATGTTAGTGTAGAAACGGATGCCGAAGCAATTCGTAACGCACTCGTTCGCCAGCTTTACAGCCCGGTTCGTTGGACTGAAACGGTAGAAAAAATGGCGAATGAAGGTGTTACAACACTTTATGAAATCGGCCCGGGTAAAGTGCTTACAGGCTTAACTTCTCGCATTGTGAAAGAACTCAAAGCACAAGCGGTAAATGACTTGGTTTCATTAGAGGCTGTTTCAGCATAATGATTAACTCTCCTCTTTGAAAAGAGGGACTGGGGGAGATTTTTAGGATCTTCAACATCACACAAATCTCCCCTCCCCCTCTTTACTAAAGAGGGGAACTTTTTATAGGAGAAAAAAATGCAAGGTAAAATCGCATTAGTAACGGGTGCAACTCGTGGTATTGGTAAAGCTATCGCAGAAGAATTGGTAGCAAAAGGTGCAACCGTGATTGGTACTGCAACATCGGAAAAAGGCGCGGAAAGTATTTCCGCATACTTAGGCGAACACGGCAAAGGTTTAGTTTTAAACGTAACGGATGCAGCCTCTATCGAAGCCGTTTTAGCGCAAATTAAAGCGGATTTCGGTGATGTTGATATTTTAGTAAACAATGCGGGGATCACTCGTGACGGTTTATTAATGCGTATGAAAGAAGACGATTGGTTCGATATCATTCAAACCAACTTAACTTCCGTATATCGTTTATCTAAAGCGGTACTGCGTCCGATGATGAAAAAAGGCGGCCGAATCGTTACTATCGGTTCGGTTGTCGGCTCAATGGGTAACCCTGGTCAAACCAACTACTGTGCGGCAAAAGCCGGTTTAGTCGGTTTTTCCAAATCATTAGCCAAAGAAGTGGCTTCTCGCGGTATTACGGTAAACGTGGTTGCTCCGGGCTTTATCGCAACCGATATGACGGACGAATTAAACGAAGATCAAAAACAAGCGATCTTAAGCCAAATTCCGGTCGGTCAGTTAGGCTCTGCACAAGATATTGCGAAAGCGGTCGCATTCTTAGCCAGTGATGATGCAAAATACATCACCGGCGAAACTATCCACGTAAACGGTGGTTTATATATGAACTAACCGCCACAAGCGGTCTGTTTTTAACCGAGCTTTACTTTTCGGTAAAGTTCGGTTTTACTATTTTTTCGGGTCTCCTTTTTCTTTTTATATTTGTTATTTGCTGAGAAGCAAATTAAAAGTGTGGTATGTATATGACTAAAAATACATTTGTGGTCGGCTTTATGCTGTTTGCCATCTTCTTTGGGGCGGGTAACTTAATTTTTCCGCCGAAATTAGGTTTTGAAAGCGGTGCGGATTTTTGGACCGCAACCATCGGTTTTATTATTACCGGAGTAGGCTTACCGTTACTCGGTATTATCGTCAGCGCCTCTTATAAAGGCGGCTATAAAGAGGCGTTACATCGTATTCATCCGTGGTTTTCTATCTTATTCTTAGTTGCGATTTATTTAACTATCGGACCTTTCTTTGCCATTCCGCGTACGGCGGCAACCGCTTATGAAATGGCGGTATTACCGTTTTTAGGCGAGCAAACCACCGTATCGTTACTGATTTTTACCGCAGTATATTTTGCTTTAACCATTTGGCTAAGTTTAAATCCGTCCAAAATGGTGGAGCGAATCGGTTCTATCCTGACACCGGCATTACTCATCGCCATTCTTGCACTTGTCATTAGCGGTATCGCATTATTCTCCGATAATCCGTCAAGCAGCAATGTGATGGAAGCGCCGATGGTAAACGGCATCCTTGCCGGTTACAATACGATGGACGCTTTAGCTTCCGTTGCCTTTTCGGTTATCGTAATCAATGCGATTAAAAGCAAAGGCTTATCCGAAACCAAAGCATTAAGTAAACAAACCGCAATGGCGGGGGTAATCGCTGCAATTTTATTAGCGTTAATTTATCTCTCTATCGGTTGGATCGGTAACAAATTACCGATTTCTGCGGAAGTATTGGCGGACTTAACCGCTAAAAAACAAGATTTGGGTACTTATATTCTTAACGTTGCCGCAACGCAAGCCTTCGGCGAATTAGGTAGAACGCTATTAGGCGTTATCGTGTCACTTGCTTGTTTAACTACCGCTATCGGTCTTGTCGTATCGGTAAGCGAATATTTCCACGAAATTTTCCCGAAAATTTCTTATAGAACCTATGCAATCGTTTGTACTTTAATCGGTTTCGGCTTGGCAAACCAAGGGTTAAGTGCGGTAATCAGTAAATCTATTCCGGTATTACTGGTACTTTACCCGATTGCTATGTCGATTATTTTCTTACTGTTATTGAATCTATTCGTGAAACTCCCGTTATTAGCATTACGTGTTTCACTGATTCTCGTGACAATCGTATCCATTCTTTCCGTAGCAGGCGTAAGTATTACCGAAAACTTACCGCTTAAAGCCTACTCTATGGAATGGCTACCGTTTGCCGTAGGCGGATTACTGATTGGCGTCGTCTTCAGCCGTTTAGTCAGAGCGCAATAATAAAATCAATCGGGCAAGGTTATCCTTGCCCTTTGTTTATCTAAATTCTTTGGAGAATATACATGCCCGAATTACCGGAAGTGGAAACCAGCTTACGAGGTGTAGAACCTTATCTGCACGGCAAAATTATTAAACAAATTGTCGTACGTACCCAAAAACTGCGTTGGGCGGTTTCGGACGAATTGCAACATATGCAAGGGGCGAAAATCGTTGCATTATCCCGCCGAGCCAAATATTTGATATTGCATACCACTCAAGGCGATATTTTGATTCACTTGGGTATGTCCGGCTCGTTAGGGATTTTACAGGAAAACCAACAGCCTGCGGGTAAACACGACCACGTTGATCTCATTACGCAAGACGGTACGGTTTTACGTTATAACGATCCGCGTAAATTCGGTTGTTGGCTATGGACGAAAAATGCCGAACAACACGAATTAATTACCCGTTTAGGGCCGGAACCGTTATCCGAATCTTTTACCGCTGCGTATTTATTTGCGCGAAGCCGTAACAAAACCGTAGCGGTAAAGAACTTTATTATGAATAACGATATTGTGGTGGGCGTAGGGAATATCTATGCTTGCGAATCGCTGTTTATGGCGGGAATCCATCCGGAACTTGCCGCACAGAATCTAACCGAGAAACAGAGCGAACGCTTAGTGAAAGTGATTAAAGAAGTGCTGACTAAAGCGATTATTCAAGGCGGTACAACACTGAAAGATTTTATTCAACCGGACGGTAAACCGGGCTATTTCGCCCAAGTATTACAAGTTTACGGACGTAAAGGTGAAGCCTGTAATGATTGCGGCACCATCATTGAAGCGAAAGTTATCGGGCAACGTAACAGCTATTTCTGTCCGCATTGCCAAATACTACCTAGATAGCCTAAACGTAAAAAAGCGGTCAAATTTGACCGCTTTTTTGCAACAACTTACTACATAAACCAACCGGTCGGAGTTACCGATTTGTTATCGAATAATTTCACTGCGCCGTAAATCACTCGAAACACATACCAAATGCTTATCGCCCAAATAACTACGAAACCGATACCGATAATCGAAAGCACAAAGCCTAAAACGAAACCGGCTAACGTTCCCCAAAACGTACGAATCAAAAAACACATATGATCATAATATGCCGTTCCTTGCATATCTTCACGTTTGATATAGGCCAGAATGACACCGGCAATCGCCGGTAAGCCACCGAAAATAATCCCTAAGCCGAATAAGCCATAAGTGATATACATCATCTTACGTTGCGATTCGTCGGACGGTTGAAGAGAAAAAGGATCGTTCATTTATACCTCCTAAAAAAGTAACGGTTAGACTGAAGTATTTGCAAAAAATTCCTCAAATCTAACCGCTTACATTTAACTCTTATCGTTATTTACGATTATCTTCGTACAGCCATTTCGCTACCGTTTTAGCGAAATAGGTTAAAATACCGTCCGCTCCCGCACGTTTAAAGCAAAGTAAACCTTCCATAACGCATTCACGTTCTTTTAACCAGCCGTTTTGAATCGCCGCCATATGCATTGCGTATTCACCGGATACTTGATAAGCAAAAGTCGGTACGCCGAAGGTTTCTTTTACACGCCATACCATATCCAAATAAGGCATACCCGGTTTTACCATTACCATATCCGCCCCTTCTTGAATATCCATTGCCACTTCGTGTAAACCTTCGTTCGCATTCGCCGGATCAACTTGATAAGTAAATTTATTACCGCCTTTTAAGTTACCTGCAGAACCGACCGCATCACGGAACGGCCCGTAATAATTTGACGCATATTTCGCCGAATACGCCATAATTTGCGTATTGATTAAACCTTTCGCTTCAAGTGCTTCACGAATTTTACCGATACGACCGTCCATCATATCGCTTGGTGCAACAATATCCGCACCAGCTTCTGCGTGAGATACCGCTTGTTTTACTAATACTTCGGTTGTGATGTCATTCAGTACATAACCTTCTTCATCAATAATGCCATCTTGACCGTGTGTGGTAAACGGATCTAACGCCACATCGGTCATCACGCCTAATTCGGGATAAGCCGCTTTTAATGCACGCACCGCACGTTGTGCCAAACCTTCCGGATTATAGGCTTCTTCCGCCATCAGAGATTTTTTCTCATTACCTACTACTGGGAAAAGAGCTATTGCAGGTACGCCGTATTTGACCAATTCGCCGGCTTCAATTAATAATTGATCGATGGTTAAACGTTCTACACCCGGCATAGACGGTACTTTTACTCGCTGATTTTCGCCTTCAATCACAAATACCGGATAAATTAAATCGCCGGCAGTCAATTGACTTTCCGCCACTAAACGACGGCTGAAATCATGTTTACGTAAACGACGCATACGGCGAGTGGGAAATGAAGTGTTAAGATATTGAGTCATAATTGCTTCCTAATTTGGTAAATTTTCATAAAAAATAACCCGCTTGCAAGCGGGTTGGATTAATTGGCGATCGTTTCCGGTTGCTCGTCTCTCGGTTTATAGAACTTCGAGAAGAATAATCCGACTTCAAACAACAAACACATCGGGATTGCTAAAAGCGTTTGCGAGAATATGTCCGGCGGCGTTAATAACATACCGATAACAAACGCCGCGACAATAATATAAGGTCGTTTCGCACGTAAATCGTCCGCCGAAGTAACGCCCGACCAACATAATAAAATAATCGCAACAGGTACTTCAAAACAAATACCGAACGCTAAGAAAATCGTTAAGATAAAATCTAAATAACTACTGATATCGGTCGCCATTTGCACGCCTTCCGGCGCCGTACTGGTTAAGAAACCGAAGACAAGCGGAAATACGATATAGTAAGCAAAAGCTACACCCGCATAAAACAGCAACGTACTTGATACCAATAAAGGATAAATCAAACGTTTTTCATGCTTATATAATGCCGGTGCGACAAACGCCCAAATTTGATACAAAATAAAAGGAACGGATAAAAATACCGCTACAACACCGGTTAATTTAATCGGTGTAAAAAAAGGTGTCGCAACATTGGTTGCAATCATCGTCGCCCCTGCGGGCAAATTCTCTGTTAGCGGCGTAGCGAGCAAAGTATAAATATCATTTGCCCAATAGACCAAAGCGCAAAAAACCACCAGCACACAAATAAAACTACGTAGCAAGCGGTTTCTTAATTCAACTAAATGGCTAATCAGAGGTTGAGACGCTTCAACTGACATTCTGTTTATCCTGTTGTTGTGAAGAGGTTGGAGAAGCTAAATCATCGTCAGGCGGGTAATACGCTGCAAATTGAGATTCGTCCAATTCGGCTTGCTCGGCAATTTCCGCAGGCGAAAGCGACGGATTCTCCTCAGCATTAGCAGTATCGACAAGCGGTTGATTTTCTTCAGATTTTTGCAACGTTTCCGGCTGTACTGTCGCCAGATTTTGTTCTTCTTGCGCAATATTATTCTGAATATTCGCCACTTGCTCGTCCGTTAATTTGGTAATCTCGCCCTTTGCGGCATCCAAATCGCTTTGCATTTTTTGAGCCGACTGTTTCAATTCTTCAACGGTTTTGCTTAATTCCGGCGAAAGCGTGGTTAAATTCAATTTTTCCGCTTTCTTAATGCTTTCTTGAAGCTCTTGTAATTTCAGCTCTTGAGCAAGTTCGTTTTGTACGTTTGCAGCTAATCCTCGAATCGTACGAATCCAGCCCATCACCGTTTTGATTGCAATAGGTAAACGTTGCGGCCCCAGTACGACCAGCCCCACAATAAAAATAAGTACTAATTCAGAAAAACCGATATCAAACACGGATTACGCCTGCTCTTTTTCTTTCGCTTTTTGTTCGGTAGAAGCCGCTTCTTTCGCTTCTACTTTTTCAAAACTCGCGTCTTGAGGTTGCGATTTGTCATCCGCCATCGCTTTTTTAAAGCCTTTTACGGATTCACCTAAATCCGTACCTAACGTACGTAATTTTTTCGTACCGAATAATAATACGATAATTGCGACGATAATCAGTAATTGCCAAATGCTAATGCCACCCATACAGGCTCCTCTTTTTTGTTTTTAGGTTTAAAAATGATTTTTCGCATTATATGCTATTTTAATAATATGACCAATATAAACACGTCATTTATTACGACTTTCTTTGTAGCAATAACACTAACAACACCGTAACCAACGTACCGCAACTCAGCCATAACGGTAAATCGTCAAATCGCCATAACACACCGAGAATAATTACTCCGCTCACGATACTCCGTACATTATGGGATTTTTGCCGCCCTTGCGCTTGCAAGGTTTTATTTAGCTCATCTAAACGGAAATTAATCTGCTTCTGTTGCTGTAAAGCGTTAAATACCGCTTCCGGAAATTCAGCAAAATGTTCTCTAAATTGTGGCGCGCGTTGTTTTAAATCACGTAAAATCGCTTTCACCCCTACTTGTTCATTCAGCCAATTTTGTAAAAACGGTTTTGCGGTTTGCCATAAATCCAGCTGCGGATAAACCTGTCTGCCTAAACCCTCAATATAAAGTAATGTCTTCTGTAACAATACTAATTGCGGCTGCACTTCCATATTAAATTCACGTGCCACATTAAACAGATTCAGTAACACGTGACCAAAAGAAATTTCCGATAACGGTTTGGCGAAAATCGGCTCGCATACTTCACGGAACGCCTGTTCAAACGCATCAATATCGGTATCCGCCGGCGTCCAGCCGGATTCCACGTGCATTAACGCCACACGGCGATAATCCCGATTAAAAAAGGCGACAAAACTTTCCGCCAAATAGCGTTTATCATTTTGGTTCAAAGTACCGACAATACCGCAGTCAATCCCGATATATTGCGGATTTTCCGGATGATTCGGATTCACGAAAATATTACCGGCGTGCATATCGGCGTGGAAAAAACTGTCCCGAAATACTTGGGTGAAAAACACTTGTACGCCGCGTTCCGCCAATAATTTCATATCCGTGCCGTTTGCTTTAAGCGTTTCGACATCCGACACCGGAATACCGTAAATACGCTCCATCACAATCACGTTTTTATGACAAAAATCCGGATACATTTCCGGCACATACAACATTTCGCTGTTTTCAAAGTTATTGCGCAAGCGAATTGCATTTGCCATTTCTCGGGTCAAATCCAGCTCATCGAGTAGCGTTTTTTCGTATTCCCGCACCACTTCGGTCGCACGCAAACGCTTCGCATCATTCGACAGACGAGGAATCCAACTTGCCAGACGATACATCAACGCAATATCCGCTTTGATAAGCGGTGCAATATCCAGACGAATCACTTTAATCACGACATCTTTGCCGGCAAGCGGTTGATTTTGATTAAATTTTGCCGTGTGAACCTGTGCAATCGAAGCGGAGGCAAGCGCTTGCTCATCAAATTCGTCAAACCAAGTTTCAAGGCTTCCGCCTAAAGTTTGTTCAATAATTTGACGGGCTAATTTACCCTCAAAAGGTTCAACCGAATCCTGCAATAACGCCAGCTGATCCGCTAATTCCGGCTCAAATAAATCACGGCGAGTTGAAAGCATTTGCCCGAGTTTAATCCACACAGGCCCTAACTCTTGCAAGGCTAAACGTAAACGCACGCCGAACGGCTGATCTTTGTGTTGATTTCTCACCAAAAACAGAGCCTTACGCCCTAAACGAGCGTGGCGAGTGAGCGGAATCTCGGGAATAATTTCATCAATGCCGTAACGCAGAAATGTAGTAATAATTTGATAAAGGCGGCGAGTATTGTTAAACGTCATGATTTATTCTCAAATTTTGCAAATTTTCGTTCAAATTCGACCGCTTGTTGCTCAAGCTCTGCAACTTGATCGTAAAAATTAACCGCTTGTAAGCGATGTACCAATACCGGACGCTCATTCATCAAATTATCTGCGATATGTTGATGATTCTGTTCAATCTGCCCTTTTAACTTATTAAATAATTTTTTGGCAAAATCGCTTGAAGTCTGAGCAATCACATCTCCGACAAAAGGCGACAACAGTTCGGCAGGATCTTTTTCCAATTCATCTAACAATGCGGTGAAATGTTGTAATACCTGAATATCGCCGTTCAGCACCAATGATTTGTTATTAATCAGCTCGGCTAATTTTGCTTTATCGGCAAGTTTCGGTAAGGTTTCAAACGAAAGTTGTACGTGGCAATCCGCTTCACCTTCGTAAACCGACAACCATTCCGCGCGAGTTTCGCTAAAAATCAGGTAGAAATTGACCGCCGGTGAGGTTAATTCAATATGTAAGCATTTGCCCGCCAACTTACGTAATGCCGGCAATACGTGCGGCGAACGTTGAAGCAATGCATTAAATGCAGTTTCTATCGTACCGAAAGCAAATTGCGGCAACATAAGCTGCTGTTTAAGTTGAGATAACATCGCGTATTCCTCGGATGACAATAAATTAAAACTTATATCCTCGATGTAACGCTACAATACCGGCACTTAAGTTATAATAATTTACGCTTTCAAAGCCGGCATTTTCCATCATCGCTTTTAATTCGTCTTGTTTCGGGTGCATACGAATCGATTCGGCAAGATAGCGATAGCTCTCCGCATCGTTTACCACCACTTCGCCGACTTTCGGCAAAATATTAAAAGAGTAGAAATTATATAGCTGACTAATCGGGTCAATAATCGGTTTGGAAAATTCTAATACCAATAAACGACCGCCCGGCTTCAACACACGAAACATCGAACGTAACGCTTTGTCTTTGTCCGTCACATTACGCAAACCGAAACTGATCACCACGCAATCGAAGGTATTATCCGCAAACGGCAGGCATTCCGCATTCGCTTGCACATAATTCACATTTCCCACTACGCCCAAATTGCGCAGCTTCTCACGACCGACTTCCAACATCGAGCTATTAATATCGGCTAATACCACTTCGCCGTTTTCGCCGACAATGCGCGAAAATTTTGCGGTAAAATCGCCGGTTCCGCCGGCAAGATCCAACACTTTTTGCCCTTTACGCACGCCGCTGCAGTCAATGGTAAAACGCTTCCAAACACGATGGATACCAAACGAAAGCAAATCGTTCATTAAGTCATATTTACCGGCAACGCTGTGGAATACATTGGCAACCAATTGCTGTTTTTCTTCTTTGGCAACGGTTTTAAAACCAAAATGGGTCGTTTCGTTTTCAGCCGTTTCCGTCGTGTGTTGTAAATCAGTCATTGTCAAATTCTCATCGATTATTTCGGAGTGCTAACGATAGCAAAAAAGCGGTCGTTTTTCCTTAAAATTTTGCAAAATCAAGTAAGTAAATAACCGCTTGCTTGACTAGAAAGCGGTTAATCTGTACCATTCGCACACTATTTTTATTTGAGGATTACAATTTTGGACAGTCACAGTCGATACTTATCAGATTTCTAACCCACTTGTCCAAACCCTCAGGTTGCCGACAAGTCGGTAACTCTCGCCTAGTATCTTTTTTGTTCCTTTTTGTTCATTACCTCCTAACCATTGGAGAATAAAATGATCCGTGCATTTGCTTTAGATAACGCACGTCTTATCAGCGTTGATGAAACCGCAACCGATCAGTTAAACGATGCGATTTGGATTGATCTAATCGACCCGAGCGATGACGAACGTAGCGTATTACAACGCGGTTTAGACCAAACGCTTGCCGAAGAACACGAATTGGAAGACTTAGAGGCTTCCGCTCGCTTTTTCGAAGACGAAGACGGCTTACACCTTCACTCTTTTTTCTATTGCTTAGATGATGACGATTACGCCGATATCGCCACTGTGGCATTTACCATTCGTGACGGGCGTTTATTTACTCTGCGCGAACGCGATTTACCGGCATTTCGCTTATATCGAATGCGTTCTCGCCGTGAAAAATTAATTGATAGTAATGCGTACGAATTGTTGCTCGACTTATTCGAAACCAAAATCGAGCAGCTTGCAGACGTGATCGAAACGATTTATGCGGATTTAGAAACCTTAAGCCGTGTAATCTTAAACGGTAAGCAAGAAAGCGATAACTTTGACGATGCGCTTTCCGATTTAACCGAATTGGAAGATGCCAGCTCAAAAGTGCGTTTATGTCTGATGGATACGCAACGTGCGTTAAGTTTCTTATTGCGTAAAACCCGTTTGCCGAATAATCAGCTTGAACAAGCGCGTGATATTATGCGAGATATCGAATCGCTCCAGCCGCATAACGAATCGCTGTTCCAAAAAGTGAACTTCTTGATGCAAGCGGCAATGGGTTATATCAATATCGAGCAGAATAAAATTATGAAATTCTTCTCGGTCGTATCGGTAATGTTCCTCCCGGCAACGCTCGTTGCCTCCACTTACGGGATGAACTTTGAATTTATGCCGGAATTGCATTTTAAATACGGCTACCCGATGGCAATCGGCTTAATGATTTGCGCCGCCGCCACCCCGTATATCTACTTTAAACGCAAAGGCTGGTTATAAAAAGCCAAAAGCACAGAATATAAGTTCTGTGCTTTTTTGTTAGCTGTAAGCGATCAGGTTTATCCGGAAATTTGCAAAATTTAACTAAGAAAAAACCGCCTGTAATTTACATTACAAGCGGCTCTGAAAGATGGCGGAGGAAGTGAGATTCGAACTCACGGAGGGCGTAAACCCTCGCCGGTTTTCAAGACCGGTGCCTTCAACCACTCGACCATTCCTCCGGATTGAAAACATATTCTAAATTGTATTCTCATTGAGAGAAAAAAACTTGCTGATTTACTCAATCAACAAGTTATAAATTTGATGGCGGAGGAAGTGAGATTCGAACTCACGGAGGGCGTAAACCCTCGCCGGTTTTCAAGACCGGTGCCTTCAACCACTCGACCATTCCTCCGTTGAAAACGAGCGGAATAATATAAGTTTTAGCTAAATCGGTCAAGCGAAAAATCTACAAAAATCGCTAAATGATTTATTTTTCAGCATAACCGACTATTTATGTTTATTTCCTAATCAGCCATACACCGCTTTCAACGTGATGCGTATAAGGGAACTGATCAAAAAGTGCCGCACGTTCAATACGATGCGTTTGAGATAATTGCTGTAAATTTTCCGCCAATGTATGCGGATTACACGAAATATATAAAATTCGCTCGTAAGCCTGCACCATATTTAAGGTATCTTGGTCTAACCCTGCACGCGGCGGATCCACAAAAATCGTATTGCAATCATAGGCTTTTAAATCAATCCCTTTCAAACGATTAAACTCACGCACGCCGTTCATCGCTTGAGTAAATTCTTCCGCCGACATTCGAATAATTTGCAAGTTATCAATCCCGTTTTGCTCAATATTATATTGTGCCGATTGTACCGAAGATTTTGAAATCTCTGTGGCTAATACTTGGCGGAAGTTCTCCGCTAATGCAATCGAGAAATTTCCGTTACCGCAGTAAAGTTCTAATAAATCGCCGCTACTGTGTCGAGTACAGCTTCTCGCCCATTCCAACATTTTGATATTCATTTTGGCATTCGGCTGGGTAAAGCTGTTTTCTACTTGGCGATAAATTAAATTACGCCCGTCCACCGGCAATACTTCTTCCACATAATCACGATCTAAAGCAATCTTCTGTTTTGTCGCACGTCCGATAATTTGTACCTTAAAACCCTGATGTTCCAAACGAGCTTTTAATGCGGCGGCTTCCGCTTGCCATTCTTCGTTTAGCTTTTTGTGATAAAGCATTGAAACCGCAATTTCACCGCTTAACGTGCTGAGGTAATCCACTTGGAATAATTTACGAGTGAGCAATTCATTACCCTTAATTTCAGCTAATAAGCTGCTCATCATTTTATTAATTAAATGATTGGCAATCGGGAATTGTTCAACACGATAACGTTGCTTGGTTTCCTGATCGAACATAATGTGATACAGCTCGTTTTCTCCGACTTCGTTAGTATCATGCCATACTCGGAATTCGGCACGCATACGGAAATGGCTGGTTTCAGACTCAAATACTTCAAGCTCAGGCGGATTAAAAGGCACAAGTAAAGCGGTTAAATTTTTCGCTTTTTCTGCAAGAAGATCGGCATATTGCTCAATAGGAAGATTCATAATTTATCAAGGTTCATTTTGCCTGCCGACTACAAGACGGCAAATTTAAAATAGTAGAAAAAAAGAAACCACAAAATACCCCTACCGACACTTATGCGTCTTCAGCGTATTTCGTGGCATCATTAAAACTGCAAATGCTCAGAAATACCGATTATTCAGCCGCACTGAAATCGTCACCGGCATCGTTACCCGCATTACCCGAAAGCGTATAAATACGTTTGGTTTTGCTGGTTAATGAACGGTATTTTAACCATGATTTTTCGATAATGCTTTCAGCAATTTCATCACCTTTCATTACGGCAACGAAACGTTGTTCTTCAGCCGTTACCGGGCTACGCTCACCTGATTCTAACGCTAAACACGCCTGACCGAATTGCTCTAAAGTTTGTGCTTCACGAATAGTGTAATCGCCGTGGCGCGCAAAACCGCGCGGATAATTTTTATCATCAAAAAAACGACGCGTAACGCTAAAACTCTCTGCCATAATATGCCTCTTATTAATTATTTATTGCTGAATTTAGAAAGAAAAAATCGACCAACCATTAAAGCAATTATTCAAAATAAGTCAAGAAAAAATAAGTATTTTCGGTTTGTTATTTCAAACTATTGACGAAATTATTTTAATTGTTAAAATTTAGTTAAATCTTCTAAAGATTCATTTTATATATCGCAAGTTTTGTGTATAGGAAATGAACGAATCTAATTGTTTTCAATTCTATTTCTTCATCATTATACCTTTGCTTGTCATTTTTAACTTCTCTTAAGGATTTAAGGACTTATGTTAGAAATTTGGCAACAATTCAAACAGACCTATCTTATTAAATTTTGGAATCCCGTTCCTGCCGTTATCGCAGCCGGTATTCTTTCCGCTTATTATTTCGGCCTAACCGGTACTTATTGGGCGGTAACCGGTGAATTTACCCGTTGGGGCGGCGAAATTTTACAATTATTAGGCGTTGATGTTTCAGGCTGGGGATATTTCAATTTCATCAGCTTAGACGGAACGATTTTAACTCGTATTGACGGTTTAATGATTCTCGGTATGTTCGCTGGCTGTATCGCCGCCGCACTTTGGGCGAATAATATGAAAATTCGGATGCCGCAAAATAAAATCCGTATTCTTCAAGCGTTAATCGGCGGAGCGTTAGCCGGCTTCGGCGCACGTCTGGCGATGGGTTGTAATCTCGCCTCTCTGTTTACCGGTATTCCGCAATTTTCTATGCACGCTTGGTATTTCACGCTTGCTACCGCAATCGGGACTTACGCCGGGGTAAAATTCACTTTGCTGCCGATGTTCCGCCCGCCGCTTAAATTGAAAAAAGGTGCAGGAAAAGTGGAAGCAAGTAATCCGAAGCAGGCACAATTTCGCTTTTGGATTGGTGTTGCCGTCTTTACTGCTTGGACAATCGCTTCAATCTATGTCTTGCAATATTCGATTAAATTGGGTTTTGCGATGTTATTCGGACTCGGCTTCGGTTTATTGATCGAACGAGCGCAAATTTGCTTTACCTCTGCTTTCCGCGACCTTTGGGTTTCAGGTCGTTCGCATATGGGCAAAGCGATTATTTACGGGATGTTGATCGGTACTATTTGCGTATTCAGTTACATTCAATTAGGCATGGAACCTAAAATTATGTGGGCGGGGCCGAATGCGATTATCGGCGGTTTATTATTCGGCTTCGGTATCGTATTAGCCGGCGGTTGTGAAACCGGGTGGATGTATCGTGCAATGGAAGGACAAGTACATTTTATGTGGGTGGGCGTCGGTAATGTTATCGGTTCTACCTTACTTGCTTACCTTTGGGATGATCTCGCTCCGGTACTTGCTTTAGATTATGAAAAAATTAATCTATTAAAATCATTCGGTCCGGTTAGCGGCTTATTGATTAACTATGCCTTAATGATTGCCTGCCTTATCTTTATCGTATGGTGGGAAAAACGCTTTATTCGCAAAGCGAAAGTAAGAGTGGCGGCGACCAATACTTATACCATTAACTAACCAGAAGGAAACAAACCATGGCTTTTATCGTTATTGAACAAAAAGACAAACATCCAAGTGAAATCACACCTGACTACACTTTAGATATGCTTGGAGAACCTTGCCCGTATCCGGCAATTGCCACTTTAGAAACGTTACCGACTTTACAAGAAGGTGAGATCTTAGAAGTACTAAGCGATTGTGCGCAATCTATCAATAATATTCCGGTTGATATGAAAAATCACGGCTATACGTTATTAAGCGTAGAACAAGACGGTGCGACTTTACGCTATTTGATTAAAAAATAGCTATAACGCATAAAAAAGACCGCTTATAAGCGGTCTTTTTTAGCTAAAGTTTTACCGATTAATCAATCGGCGGCACGTAGGTACCGCTTACAATCGAATCTTTAATGCGATCCGCTTCCGCTAATACTTGTGCTAATAACGCTTTCACATTTTCCAAGGTTGCAATCGGACTTAATGTAGTCATCTTAAGCGATTGTTTGTCGCCCACTTTGGTTACACCGATATTCGCTTCGCCGCGTGCGAAAAGTTCGTCCGCTACATTTTGGTTTAAGGTATCGATAAATTCCGCCGGATAACCTTGCGGTACCACACGGAATAACACCGAAGCGAATTGGCTTGGCACTAACATTTCTAAACCATCAGTCGCGTTAATGTAGCCTTCCACTTCTTTGGTTAATTTTACACCGTGGTCAATCATTGAAGCATATAAGTCTTCGCCTAACGCTTCTACCGTAAACCATAATTTTAAGGCATCAAAACGACGAGTGGTTTGTAATGATTTCGCTACTAAGTTCGGTACACCGTGTGCTTCGTCATATTCTGAATTGAGGTAATCCGCTTTATAATCGATAAAACGATAGTTCGCTTGATCTTTTAATAAGAACGCACCACACGAAATACTTTGGAAGAAGTGTTTGTGGAAATCTAACGTGATTGAATCGGTTTCTTCAATGCCGTCTAAGAAATGACGGAAATCTTTAGAAAGCAATAACGCACCGCCCCAAGCTGCATCTACGTGTAACCATGCACCAAATTTATTGGTGATTGCACGAATTTCTTTTAACGGATCGATTGCACCAGCATCAGTCGTACCGGCAGTTGCCACCACACAAGCAACGATTTTGCCCTGTGCGGTTAAATCCGCTAATGTTATTTCTAATGCCACAACGTCCATTTGAGCGTTTTCGTTGCACGGTACTGTTACTACAGATTGGAAACCCATCCCCATCATTGCCATATTTTTTTGCACAGAGAAGTGCGCATTTTCAGAGCAAATCACTTTCACTTTCTGCATTGCATCTGCCGGAATGCCATCACGTTGTACCGACCATTCTGAACCGTCCGCATTTTTCCAATGCTTCGCAATGCAAGCATCACGCGCAAGTAGCACGCCCATTAGGTTAGATTGTGTACCACCTGAGGTAAATACGCCCGATGTGCCTTCACCGTAGCCGGCTTTTTGGCGTAGCCAGTCAATCAAATGCTCTTCCATAATCGAACCGGCAGGGCTTTGATCCCACGAGTCCATTGATTGGTTAGTGGCATTGATTAACACTTCCGCAATTTGGCTCGCGACCATTGTCGGACAATGTAAGTGCGCTAAAGAGTGGGGGTGATGAACTTTAAGACTTGGATTTAAGAAGATCTCAACTAAATGATCTAAGGATTTTTGTACACCTACACCCTCTTTAGTCGGTTTGAAACCATCAACCAAGGCACGCATTTGTTTGATTGAACCACCGGTGTACATTTTTTCATTTTTCAGCCAAGAACTGACCGCTTGCACGGCGTTTTGCATCGCGTTTTCGTAGTCTGTAATAGATTGTGGATCGTTACAGAACAGGGATTGTTTGTGTTTTGAAATATCTGCCATTTTTTCTCTCGTACCTAGCACGAGCCGCGCTAGGTTAATTAAACTCAGCCCCGTTGGAGCTAGGATATAAAAAGAGCCACAGCGTGGCTCAAATAAAGCAACCCTACACGGCTCGTGTAGGGTTAAAATTAACCACGCACCGCTTTTAATGCGTCTGCCACAGATTGTTTGAAGCGTTTGATAAACTCTTCACATTCCGCTTGGTTGATGTTTACCGCACAAAGTACACGCACCACATTACCACCACGGCCGCCACGTTCTAACAATAATTTATTGTTGAAACACGCTTTTTGAATTGCGACCGCTAATTCACCGTCTTGTGGGTAAGCGCCGGTTGCATCTTGTGGTTTACGCTCATCAACGATATCGATACCCATCATTAAGCCGCGACCACGTACATTACCGATACATGGGAATTCTTTGCTTAATTCACGTAATGCGTTAGTTAAGTATTCGCCACGTTCTTGTGCATTTTGCGCTAAATTTTCTTCACGCATAATTTTTAATGAAGCATAACCGGTCGCCATTGCTAATTGGTTACCACGGAAAGTACCGGTATGACCCGCCGGCTGCCATGCGTCAAATTCTTTACGAATTGCTAATACCGCTAACGGTAACGAACCGCCGACCGCTTTTGACATTACTACTACATCAGGTTCAATGCCTGCGTGTTCGAACGCAAACATTTTACCGCTACGGCAGAAACCAGCTTGAACTTCATCAACAATCATTAAAATACCGTGTTTTTGGGTCACTTCACGCACTTTTTGTAAGAAGCTGATCGGAGCTGGCACCACGCCGCCCTCGCCTTGGATCGCTTCTAAAATTACCGCTGCCGGTTTTACTACACCGCTTTCCACATCTTCGATAAAGTTTTCGAAATAGTGTTCAACCGCTTTTGCACCCGCTTCGCCGCCGATACCGAACGGGCAACGATATTCATGCGGATACGGCATAAATTGCACGCCAGCCATTAAGTTTTGTACCGCATTTTTCGCGCTTAGGTTACCGGTTAATGATAACGCACCGTGCGTCATACCGTGGAAGCCGCCGGAGAATGCGATCACATTACCGCGACCGGTATAAGTTTTTGCCAATTTGATTGCCGCTTCGTTAGCGTCCGCACCTGATGGACCGGTAAATTGAAGGATATATTGATCTTTCGGGAAGAATGAAAGCAATTCTTCCGTGAATGCGTCTTTTAACGGAGTGGTTAAGTCGAGCGTATGTAATGGTAAACCGCTGTCCAATACGTCTTTGATTGATTGCATTAATACCGGGTGATTATGACCTAATGCAAGAGTTCCTGCACCAGCTAAAAAATCAAGATATTCATTACCTTCAACATCCGTTACCCAAACACCTTGTGCTTTTTGGTACGCAAACGGTAGCTTACGAGGGTAACTACGCACATTTGATTCCATTGCATCTTGGCGATCTAAAAAGTATTGGTTGGAAGCAAGAACTGCTTGAACAGGCGTTTTAATTGTCATGTTAAAATAAACCTTCTAAAAGAGGTGAAAAAAATAAGTCGGGTGCCTTGCGGAGGAAGCCTAAGCTCTCGAATCCTGAAAGACTCGGTGCCATGGGGCATTTGACTCGCTACTTATTAAAAAAAGCGTTTCAGCTTTTTTGTTTTTACCCTATATTCCCTGAAGAAATGAGTTGGGATAGGTTGGAAACAGACTTAAATGTAGGGTTACGTTTAAGAAGGCGTATAATACCCTTTTTTATGAAAAAAGGAAGTGTTTTACCTAGATAAGCAACTTAAAATTAGAAATTTTCTGATTTAAAATCTTGTAAATTAAATAATATATTTACCTTTTTCTTCTGTGTAGTTGGAATTTCTACTTCTACTTGCGATGATTTTTTCAATAAATCAATAAACATATTTGCACTATTATAAAGACTAACTATTTTATCACTAGAACCATCTACCTTAAAATAATATACTTTTTCTTTATCAAAAATAACTTTCAGTAAATCTCCCTTATTCATTAAAAACATATTAGAACCAACTTCTGAAAAGGCTACGCGTTTATATGTATCAAAATTATCAATATACATTATAATGCTCTTACTTTCGTCACTTATCCCATTAGAAAACTTAACAGCCTCATAGTAATAACGTTTATTTTGAACATTTAGCCACGTTTTATATAACCACATATGTTCAATATTTTTATGAACATTTTTAATACATTCATCTTTCTTATCTTGTTCTTTACATAGAAAATAATTACCTATTACTTTATCAATAAAATCGTGTGTTAATGGCTCACCTATTACTCTTGCACTAAACAATATTAAAAATATCCATAACAAGAATTTCATATTAACTCCTATAATAAACAAGTATATATTACATATTAATAAATTTCTCAAGAGTCATATGACTGACTCCATCTACTATAGTAGTACTATCCCAAAAAAATAAGAACCATTACAGCACGAATAAACTTAGGATACTTCCGTCTATTATTAATAACATGATTTTTCCACTTCTCAATCAAACTGTTATGATCAGGTACCATATCTGAGATTCTAAACTCGATAATTTGTAGCACTTCTCTATCCGAGTTAAATGAGTCATATTCAAAATAATGAGATACATTAACAGTATAAGTTTTAATTGCCATAAAAATCTCCTAACAAATTTATAATCATCCACAGAAGAACCTACTATTCCAAAACTATAGTATTGTACCAATATACCTCATAAATAAAACCCAGCATTCGCTGGGTTTTAAATCTTAAACCAAAATTATTTGATTTTTGCTTCTTTGTAGATAACGTGTTTACGCACAACCGGATCAAATTTTTTGATTTCCATTTTTTCTGGCATATTACGTTTATTTTTAGTTGTAGTGTAGAAGTGACCGGTTTCTGCTGAAGAAACTAAACGGATTTTCTCACGATTACCTTTAGCTGCCATTGGTTAGCTCCTTAGATTTTTTCGCCACGAGCACGGATTTCAGCTAATACTGCATCGATGCCTTTTTTATCGATAATACGCATACCTTTCGCTGTTAAGCGTAAAGTTACGAAACGGTTTTCACTCTCAACCCAGAAACGGTGAGTATGTAAGTTAGGTAAAAAACGACGACGAGTCGCGTTTAATGCGTGTGAGCGGTTGTTACCAACTGCTGGACGCTTGCCGGTTACTTGGCAAACTCTTGACATTTTAATTCTCCAATTACTTAAGTAATGTTTAAATGGTTCGGGCGATTAGCACTTATAATCAGTTCGGCTAATTGCCTCGTCAGGCACAGCCCGACCAAAGTCATATTTAAAGACCACGGATTATACTCGCTTTAATAGCGTTATTCAAGCCTCAATTTATCAATTATTTCAGCGAAACTTCTCTTCTTCGAAGGAAAAATAATCGCCTTTGCCGACAACGATATGATCGACAAAGCGAATACCGACCAAATCGCACGCCATTTCCAGTTTTTTCGTCAATGCTCTATCCGATTCGGAAGGAGTACAATTTCCCGACGGATGATTGTGTGCAACAATAATTGCCGCCGCATTACATTTTAATGCTTCTTTAATGATTTCTCTAGGGTAAACCGTTGCTTGATTAATGGTGCCGTAAAACATTTTTTCTTTTTTAATCAACCGATTCTGATTATCAAGAAACATCACCATAAATACCTCTCGTTCTTCCGATTCCAATTCGGCTTGAAAGCACATTACGGCTAAATAAGGTTCATTAATATTTTCTCTCACTTGCATTTGTTGTGCTAAATAACGCTTAGTCATTTCCTTTGAGGCTTGCAACTGAATAAATTGCGTTTGTCCTAAGCCTTTCATACGGCAGAAAGTCGCTAAATCAGCACTTAACAATTCTCGTAACGAACCGAAACCGTTCAATACTTCTTGCGATAATTGCATAACAGGCATGCCCTTGATACCCGTACGTAGAAAAATCGCCAACAATTCTTGATCGGTGAGTGATTCCGCTCCGGAGGCCAATAATTTTTCTCTTGGCATTAATACAACGTTATCCATTATTTTTTGCTCAATTAAACCGAATAAGAAAACAGCATAAAGAAGCTAATTAATTGACACAAAAGGAAAATTTAATTTTTTCGACACGGATCGCAAAAACGGATTGATTGTGAGTGAGTGCTTATTAAGGTAGAATTACATTATTGTTAATGACTTTGCTCAAACAAAGATGTTAGTGATCAAATACATTTCAAAATAGGAATTACTATGCTCGATAACAAGCGCATTTTAGTGGGTATTACCGGTGGAATCGCCGCTTATAAAACGATTGAATTAATTCGTCATTTCAAAAAAGCCAATGCCGATGTGCGAGTGGTTTTAACGCCTGCAGCAGAAGCCTTCGTTACTCCGCTTACCCTGCAAGCGATTTCGGCGAATGCGGTATCAACTTCTCTGTTAGATCCGCAAGCGGAATTAGCGATGGGTCATATCGAACTGGCAAAATGGGCGGATTTAGTCGTTATTGCGCCGGCATCCGCCGATTTTATCGCGCGTTTACGTGCCGGTATGGCAAATGATTTGCTCTCCACCCTCTGCTTGGCAACCGCCAGCCCGATTTTACTCGCACCGGCAATGAACCAACAAATGTTCAAACAAGCAATCACGCAAGAAAATTTAGCGGTGTTGGCAAATCGCGGCGTGCAAATGATCGGCCCGAATAGCGGTTTCCAAGCTTGTGGTGATGTCGGTGCCGGCAGAATGTCCGAGCCGAGCGAGCTCTTCCAAGCGGTATGTGATCACTTTAACCATATACAAGATCTGAAAGATATTAGTGTGACAATTACCGCCGGTCCGACCCGTGAAGCGATCGATCCGGTACGTTATATCAGTAATCACAGCTCCGGCAAAATGGGCTTTGCAATTGCCGAAGCCTTCGCCAAACGTGGCGCAACTGTAAATCTGATTGCCGGCCCGGTCAATCTTGCCACACCGGCAAATGTCACTCGAATCGATGTAGAATCTGCGGTAGAAATGGAGCAACAAGCGGTCAAATTTGCGCAAAAATCTGCAATCTTTATCGGTTGTGCCGCGGTTGCCGACTATCGTATGGCGGAGGTATCGACCCAAAAAATCAAGAAAACCGCTGATAATAACGAGCTGATGCTTAAATTGGTTAAAAATCCGGACATTATCGCCAATGTGGCGAATTTAACCGAAAATCGTCCGTTTACCGTCGGCTTTGCGGCAGAGACGCAAGATGTCGCAAGCTATGCCAAAGATAAACTTAAACGCAAAAACTTAGATTTAATCTGTGCTAATGATGTGTCCGGCGGACAGGTATTCGGGCAAGATCAAAATGCTCTGCAACTCTTTTGGCAAGACGGTGAGAAAATGCTACCGCTTGCCGATAAAAGCAAACTGGCGGAAGCCTTAGTTCACGAGATTATTGAGCAATTTAAACACGACAAATAGGAACATAAATGAAACAAATAGACTTAAAAATTTTAGACGGCCGTATCGGCAACGAATTTCCATTACCGGCTTATGCAACCGAAGGTTCGGCAGGCTTGGATTTACGAGCCTTAACTGAAAGCGCTTTAACCGTAGCACCGGGTCAAACCGTTTTGATCCCAACCGGTATTTCCATTTATATCGCCGATCCGAATTTAGCCGCAGTGATTTTACCTCGTTCCGGTTTAGGGCATAAAAACGGGATCGTGTTAGGCAATTTGGTCGGTTTGATCGATAGCGATTATCAAGGCCCGTTGATGGTTTCGTTATGGAACCGCAGCGATAAACCGTTTACGGTGGAAGTCGGCGACCGCATTGCTCAGTTAGTTTTCGTGCCGGTAGTGCAAGCCAGCTTCAATATCGTAAACGATTTTGCACAAACCGAACGCGGTGAAGGCGGTTTCGGTCATTCGGGTAAACAGTAATATTCGCTACTCAAGCAAGCGGTCGAATTTGTAAAAAATTTTGCAAAAATGACCGCTTGCGACTTCTTTTGATAATAAGCAGATTGGCAAAACAAAGAGAAATTTATGATACAACCCACAGTTAAGATGCCTAAAAAATCGGTAAAAGAACGCCAACAGCAAGTCCTTGAAGTGCTGATTGGCTTATTAAATTCCGAAGACGGTATGCAACGTGTAACCACCGAGCGTTTAGCCAAAGCGGTCGGCGTTTCGGAAGGTGCGCTTTACCGTTATTTTCCAAGCAAAACGAAGATGTTTGAGGCATTAATTGAGCGTATCGAACAGACCTTAACCGGTTATATTAACGCCAGTAAACGCAAAGAAAATACCACGGCATCCACCGTTAAAGCGATTCTCTACACCGTGATCGAATTCGCCCGCAAAAATCCGGGAGTAACTCGCATTCTAACCGGTCATGCGCTGATGTTTGAAGACGATCAATTAAAAGCACGTGTTGCCAAATTTTTTGACGGCTTAGAATTTCAGTTCGCCAATATTTTACAGATGAGTAAATTGCGTGAAGGTAAAACGTTCGAGGACGAACGTGCATTGGCAGGCTATTTAGTGAATTTTTGCGAAGGTCAATTTTTACGTTTAGTACGTTCTAACTTCAGTTACAACCAACATCAACATTTTGAAAAACAATGGGCATTAATTAAGCCGTTATTTGAGTAAGTTTTATGATTATTCCGTGGCAAGAACTTGAACCCGCAACATTAAATAATGTATTGGATTCATTTATTTTACGAGAAGGCACCGATTACGGCGAAAGAGAACTTTCTTTGGAGGAAAAACGCGAACGTTTGCTCGCACAATTAAAAGCGGATAAAGTCGTGATCGTTTGGTCGGAACTACACCAAAGTTTAGATATTAAAGACAAAAAATCTTTCTTAGGTTAATCATGTCGAGCATGATATAATTCTTACGTTTTAACCACTTAAAAGCTATAAATGATTTATAGAGGTTTTTTATGCAGATGCAAGATATTTCAATTTCAACACCTCAGCTAGACAGTGAGCTGTCCGCCCCGTCTATTCATGATCCGGCGGTGGAATGGTTTCTGACTCACTGTCATATTCATCGTTATCCGTCAAAATATACGCTTATTCATGCGGGTGAGGATGCCGAATCATTATTCTATATCGTCAGCGGCTCCGTTGCAGTGTTTATTAAAGATGAAGAAGGGAAAGAAATGATCCTTTCTCACCTCGGTCAAGGTGAATTTGTCGATGAAATCAGCTTATTTGAAGACACTATTCAACCGCGTACCGCTTGGGTCAAAACCAAAGGCGCTTGCGAAATTGCGGAAATCTCGTATAAAAAATTCAAACAGCTTGTGCATTTAAATCCGGATATTCTTATGTATCTTTCCGCGCAAATGGCTCGCCGCCTACGCCAAACCTCACGCCAAGTAAGTAACCTCGCTTTCTTAGACGTAACCGGTCGTATCGCACAAACCTTAATGAATTTGGCGAAAATGCCGGATGCGATGACCCATCCGGAAGGAATGCAAATTAAGATTACCCGCCAAGAAATCGGTCAAATGGTCGGTTGTTCTCGAGAAACGGTCGGTAGAATCTTAAAAATGCTAGAAGATGAAGGCTTAATTTCAGCACACGGTAAAACCATTGTCGTTTATGGCACTCGCTAAATTTTCATGAAAAAAGACCGCTTGTTAATGGTAACAAGCGGTCTTTTTTTATTCGTCTTTTACATAACGTTTGATAAATTTCGCTTGATGCTTTTCAATCACTTCTTCAATCGAGATATCGTATTTATCCGCCAAAATAAACAAGTTATCCAGCACATCGCCCAGTTCTTCGATCAAACACGCTCTTTTTTCTTGGTAAGAGGCTTCGGTTTCATCCGGACGATCTCGACCGATTTCAATCGCTCGCACTGCCCGCGCCACTTCCCCGACTTCTTCGCTTAAAAAGTTCACTCGAATAAACGGATTATAGCGATACCAACCCTGCGTCTGATAAAACGCTCTGACCCAATTTTGATACTCCTGAATCTGCATTGTATTTCCTTGTTCGGCTTGTCATAATAATTTCAGTTTAATCGGAAAAAATAGGAAAGCCAATGAATATTACCGTTTATTGCGGCGCAAGCGTAGGAAACAAACCGCAATATCAACAAGCCGCACAAGCACTCGGCGAATGGATTGTCAAACATCAATATCAATTGATTTACGGCGGCGGAAGAGCAGGTTTGATGGGAATTGTTGCCGACAGCGTATTAGCGAGGCACGGCAAAGTAACCGGCGTGATCCCGACCTTTTTGCAAGAAAGGGAATTAGCTCATCCTTCGCTTACCGAGCTGATTGTCGTTAAAAATATGCCGGAACGAAAATTAAAAATGATTGAATTGGGCGATGCTTATATAGCTCTGCCCGGAGGTCCCGGGACGTTGGAAGAAATTAGCGAAGTGGTATCGTGGGCGAGAATCGGACAAAATAACAATCCTTGTATTTTCTTTGATATCGAAGGTTACTATCAACCGCTTAAAGCCTTTTATCAACAAATGGTCGATAACGGTTTTCTGACTCAAACCGATTTGGATTGTGTGTTATTCTCCGATGATCTTGCTGAAATCGAGCAATTTATTCAAAATTACAGACCACCAGAAATTCGTCGTTACTAAATACAAAAAGCGGTAGCAATGCTACCGCTTGTATTCTAGTCCTCTGCCCAACTTGCAAATTCAACATATTCGGTTAATTCGGGAAATTGTTTTAACCATTTATTCCATTGTACTAAATCGACTTCCACTTCAACCAATCGATCACCAAACTGATTAAAGCTTTCATTTTTAATACAACGCTGTAGGTGAAATTGCGTATAAATTTGCCCCGAGGTTGCCGGTAATAATACTTTCTCACACACCAACTCGTTGCGTAAACATTCTCTAATCGCTTCATATAGCAAATCAATACCTTGATTAGCTTGTGCGGAGAGATAAACCGCTACCGGTTTACCGTTGTCATTACGCTCGATATGCGGCATCACACCCTCGAGTTTATCGACCTTGTTATAGATCAATAACGTTGGGACTTCCAACGCACCGATTTCATCTAAGACTTGATTAACCGCATCAATATTTTCATTTTTGCGATCATCGGCGGCATCAATCACGTGTAACAGTAAACTCGCTTCGGTGGTTTCCTGTAAAGTCGATTTAAAGGCGGAAACCAAATCATGCGGTAAGAAACGAATAAAACCGACCGTATCCGCCAAAATCGTCGTGCCGACATCTTGAATCTGCATTCGGCGTAACGTCGGATCAAGCGTTGCGAATAACTGATCCGCCGCATAGACACCGGCATTAGTAATCGCATTGAATAAAGTCGATTTGCCCGCATTGGTATAACCCACCAACGACACGGTCGGAATATCCGCTTTTTGGCGAGTTTTCCGATTTTGACTGCGCTGCTTATTCACTTTCTCCAAGCGATTTTGCAGTTGTTGAATTCGTACCTTAATCAAACGGCGGTCGGTTTCCAGCTGAGTTTCACCCGGCCCTCGTAAGCCTACTGCCCCGCCCTTTTGCTGATCCTGATTGCCCAAACGACGTACCAAACGTGTTGCCAAGTGTTTAAGTTGAGCCAGCTCGACTTGTAATTTTCCTTCATGCGATCTGGCACGTTGGGCAAAAATATCTAAAATCAGACCGGTTCTGTCCACCACCCGACATTCGCATAACGCTTGTAAATTACGGGTTTGTGACGGACTAAGCTCGTGATTGACTAAAACAACCGTAGCTTCTAAATCTTTAACCGCTTGTGCGATTTCATCGGCTTTGCCTTGTCCGACAAAATATTTGATATGCGGTGCAGAAGTAGTTAATGTGGCAAGAATTTCAACACCGGCCGATTCGGCAAGCGTTTGGAATTCCATCAGATTCTCAATATCTTTATGTTGAGAAAGGAAGAGATGGACTAGAATCGCTTTATCTTTCGTATGGGATAGCTCTTTATCGGCGGTTCTCCCATTCTCGGATAAAGCAAAACCAAATACAGCGTTTTCATCTGTATTTGGTATCTGATCGGTTAAAAAAGCTGATGTAGTAATAGCTTAATTATTCCGCTTTATCCGCAACTGCTTCAACCGCAGGAGCTTGTTGAGTATGTGACGTACCGCCGTTGTTATGAGAAACGGAACGAGCAGGTACTACCGTTGAAATTGCGTGTTTGTAAACCATTTGACTTACTGTATTTTTTAATAAAATTACGAATTGGTCGAAAGATTCGATTTGTCCTTGTAATTTAATGCCGTTAACTAAATAAATTGAAACAGGAATACGCTCACGACGAAGTGCATTCAAATATGGATCTTGTAAAGATTGACCTTTTGCCATTTTCTTTTCCTTTTTTATTGTTGTGGTAAATATCGTCTTAGTGCCAAAGGCAAAAATGATATTATCATAATTTAATTGAATTTTGTGCGATCTTTTCGATCATTTTTAGCTTAGAACTGGTCGGATCTAAGCTGTCCAGCCACGTTATTTCACTGTTCCAACCTCGCAGCCAAGTAATTTGACGCTTGGCAAGCTGGCGAGTCGCACAGATTCCTTTGTAAATCGCTTCATCCAGTGAAATATCACCGTCAAGATATTCCCACATTTGACGATAACCGACGCAACGAATCGAAGGAAGATCTTTGTGTAAATCGCTTCTGGCACGTAATTTTTCGACTTCTTGTTGAAAGCCGAGTTCCATCATTTTATAAAAACGTTGTTCGATACGTTGATGTAATACCGCTCTGTCTTGCGGTGCAATAGCAAATTGAAGGACGTTATAAGGCAAGCTATCGCCCTGTTGGGCGGTCAGCTCCGTCATCGTTTTACCGGTAATATAGAACACTTCCAAAGCACGATTAATTCGTTGGCTGTCATTCGGATTAATGCGCTTTCCGGCAATAGGGTCAATCGCCAATAATTCGCGATGCAAACCGCTCCAACCGATTTGCTCGGCTTTCGCTTCTATTTCGGCACGAATCTCCGGATCGGCAGACGGTAACGGCGAAAGCCCTTCCAATAAGGCTTTATAATATAACATTGTGCCGCCGACCAATAACGGGATTCGTCCGCTTGCCGTAATTTCCGCCATTTCACGCAAAGCGTCTTCTCGGAAATTCATCGCCGAATAACTTTCGCTCGGATCCAAAATATCAATCAAGCGGTGAGGGGCAAGCTCCAATTCCGCTTTACTCGGTTTTGCCGTACCGATATCCATCCCCTTATAAATCAGTGCGGAATCTACGCTAATTACTTCCACCGGAAGCGTTTGGCGCAAAGCAATCGCCAAATCGGTTTTACCCGAAGCCGTTGGACCCATTAAAAAAATCGCTAAAGGTTTCTTATTCATTTTATTTTCTGTTTAGTTACAAGCAGTCGAATTTTAACGGAAATTTGCCAAAAGCCCAAATCGGCATAATTAAACATAAAAACAAAAACGGTCGTAAATCTTCCGACTTACGACCGCTTGCCGATTAAGGCTTAGTGACTACAACCGCAACCGCAGCCTTTTTTCATATCGATCACCATTCGACCTTGAATTTTACCGTCACGCATTTCTTGGAAAATGTCATTCGCTTCGTCCAAGCGACGTAATTGCACTAACGGTACTACTAAACCTTCCGCACCGAATTGGAACGCCTCGGCAAGATCTTGACGAGTACCGACCAACGAGCCGACAATTTCGATACCGTCCAATACGATACGAGGGATAGAGAGATCCATGGTTTCCGGCGGCAGACCGATAGCCACCACGCGACCGCCTGCTCGAACGCAGTTCACCGCAGCGTTAAACGCCACTTTAGATACCGCCGTCACAACCGCCGCATGCGCACCGCCGACTTTTTCTTGAATCACTTGTACGCTGTCTTCTTTCAACGGGTTAATGGTTAAATCCGCACCGACTTCTTTGGCAAACGCCAGTTTGTCATCATTAATATCGATTGCAATCACACGTGCGCCGAATACTTTCTTCGCATATTGCACCGCCAAGTTGCCTAAACCGCCGGCACCGTAAATCGCAATCCATTGTCCCGCACGTACGCCCGAGACTTTAATCCCTTTATAAGTGGTTACACCGGCGCAAGTGATACTACTTGCTTGTGCCGGATCCAAACCGTCCGGTACTTTTACCGCATAATCTGCCGTTACGACACAGTGCGTCGCCATACCGCCGTCCACCGTATAGCCGGCATTTTTCACGCTACGGCAAAGCGTTTCACGTCCGGTAGTGCAATATTCGCACGAGCCGCAGCTCTCGAACATCCATGCAATACTGACACGATCACCGACTTTTAAATTAGTCACATCCGGTGCGATCGATTTAACGATACCGATCCCTTCGTGGCCTAAGATACGACCCGGTTTTTTACCGTAATCGCCGGCAGCGACGTGTAAATCGGTATGACATACGCCGCAATATTCAACTTCAACAAGGGCTTCGCCATTTTTGATTTCCGGAATGTCACGTTCAACAATTTCAACTGTTCCATCACATTGTGGGGCAACCACAGCAGCACGCATTTTCATCATGATTTCTCCTATGAAGTAAAACAACGGTAAACGCTTTTGGACAATGTTTAAAATTTAAACATTGGAACTGCCTTTAGTATGCCCACGTACTTTTTTTGTGCAACAATAATTTATCAATTTTATGACATAGTTCACAAAAATTTAACAAAATCAATCACTTAACCATAATTAAATTATGGTTTTATTACATAAAAACACTTTAACATCTCGCTAAAAATGCGGAAAAATCGACCGCTACTTTTAACTTTTCCAGCTCCGATTTAGCCGTTTGTTCCGTTTCCGCCAACCAATTTACCGCTTCCGCTAAACTGTAAGCGGTCGGAATCGGCGCAAATTTTGCAAAAAATTCGGTTAAATCGACCGCTTGCGAAGCGAATAAACTTAACAAGATTTGTTGTAAATTTTGCTCTCTTAACAATCTCGGCACTTGGGTAACCGAAAGCCTAATTTGCCCTTGCCATGTCTTCTCACTGATTGCAAAGCCTAGTTCCGCTAATGGCGTTTTTAACGTTTGCCAGCGTTGCGTTTGTTGCTCGTCTAAACTTAAATTCAGCGGAATCAATAACGCTTGGCTTTCGCCTTTTGTTAGTTGTGTTTGAAAACGCAAGCGAGCGAGTTTTTCTAATGAAAGCAAATAAAATTGTTGTTCCGCTTTTAATAATAACGCCTGATTTTGCACGATAGCTAACGGTTGCCAATGCCCTATTGCCGCCGACACTACTTGTGTCGGTTTAGGTTCTGCCTCATCTATCTCTTGAGCAAAAATCACCGGTGCGAAATTAGCTTTCGGTTCAATTAAATCTTGTATGTTATCCGATTGATTTTGCGGCTGGCTGACTAATTCGCCATACCATTTTTGTGCCGATTTCGAGACACCGCTTGTACGAGGCGAATAATTCGGCATATGCGAAGCGGTCGGTTTTGCAAAATTTTCTGTAAATTCAACCGCTTGTTGCGATGCTAAAAAGCTATTACCGCCTGCCGCCATACGGTTGGTATCTCGTTGATAACTCGGCAGCGGTTCATTCACTTGATGGGTTAAATCAATTTCCGCTTGCCCTTGTAATGCGGTTTGCACGCCCTGCAAAATAAAATCATGTACTAATCGCCCTTGATGAAAACGCACTTCGTGTTTTGCCGGATGTACATTGACATCCACTTGACTCGGGTCGATATCGAGAAAAACCACAAACGCCGGATAATTACCCTCTGGCATATCAGTGGCTTCATAAGCTTGACGAATGGCGTGATTAATCGTTTTATCTCGCATCATTCGCCCGTTTACGTAGCTGTAACATAAATCATTTTGCGGTCTGGAAATATTCGGTAGGCCAATCCAACCGTGCAGGTGTAAATCGCCGTGCTGCCAGTCGATATGAATTGCATTTTGAATAAAATCATCGCCGCAAATTGCCGCTACTCGGCGTTGCTGTTGCTCGACCGAATTATCTTGCACTTTACGATATTGACGCACCGTTTTGCCGTTATGCGTTAAGGTAAAACCGATATTCGGTTTTGCTAATGCAATACGGCGTACGACTTCATCAATATGCGTAAATTCGGTTTTATCGGTACGTAAAAACTTACGGCGTGCCGGCGTATTAAAGAATAGATTCGCCACTTCAATCGTCGTACCGACCGGATGTGAAGCCGGTTGAATTTCAACCTCCATTTCACGCCCTTGCGCATAGGCTTGCCACGCTTCCGCTTGCCCTGCCGGACGGGAAGTCAGCGTTAAGCGAGAAACCGAGCTGATACTTGCTAATGCTTCACCACGAAAGCCCAAACTTAAAATCATCTCCAAATCTTCGAGGCTGGAAATTTTGCTAGTCGCGTGACGAGCTAACGCCAACGCTAAATCCTGCTTACCGATACCACAACCGTTATCTCGGATACGAATAAGCTGCGCACCGCCTTTCTCAATATCAATTTGAATCTGATTTGCACCGGCATCCAAACTGTTTTCAACCAACTCCTTCACAACGGATGCGGGGCGTTCCACCACCTCGCCTGCGGCGATTTGGTTGGCAAGTTGCGGCGGGAGAATATGGATTAACGGCTTATTCATACTATTTCTCGAATAACAATAAAAATATAACGCCCATTCTAGCGAAAATATCCGCGTTTTTATAGAAAAAGGCGTTTCCACACGCTTAATACGTAAATAAATCTTTTTAAGAATCATTTTTATTTGTATTGAAATCTTATTTTAGCACCGATAGAATTACAAATGTAAATCACTCTCATTTTTATGTAAATTCACAAATACTTTGTTATTTTAGGCTTATTTCCGTTCACTACTATTTCGGCAAGACGATTAGACATAGTCGATAAGGAAAACGCTACCGTCGCTCAATTACATTACTAAAAGGATATACACTATGAATAAACATTTACGTTTAAGTTTTATTGCTATCGCTTGCTCATTAGCAATTACCGCTTGCTCGTCGGACAATAAAGGCGCCACTCGTTATGAAGACTTGGTAAAAAATAAGGTCGATGAAGCAAATAAAAAGGCGGAAGAAAAAGCGAAAAAAGATAAAGAATCGGAAACAGCCAAAAAACTTGCCGAGTTGGAAAAGAAACAAAAAGAATTAGAGCAGCAATTAAAACAGAAGAACCAAGAAGCTCCTAAAACAGAGCCTAAACAAGAAGATATACCTAAGGTAGATCCTAAGGAAAAGGGAGAACCTAAAATGGATCCCCAAAAAGAAAATCCTTCCAAGCCTGAATCTAAAAACGAAAGGACTAAAAATTTAACAATTACAGAAGCTAAAGAAGAGCTTGAAAAAACATTTAAAGATAATGGTATATCAGACGGCACCGCTTTATTAAGCGGAGGATTATCTACAAGTACTCAAAATAGTTTTTCAGGACGGAATATAGAGAATCATTCTAAAGGAATAAATACATTAATAGTTGATGGAAAAGAAATTACTCTTATTAGTGTTGATGATATGAAAAAACATCGCGCAGAATCAGATGATATTTTAGATGATGATAAAAAAGTATTTAATAAAATTTTTGAAATCAATACAGAAAGCGGACATGGAAAAGTTGGAAGTTTACCTAAGGCTGCTTCGAAAAGTGACTTTGAACAAATGCGTTATGGATATTACACAGATAAAAATGGAGTTACACACCTATTTGTACAAGGATATCTAACCCCAACTACATTAAAAGAGTCTGAGAAAGTAAATTCACCATTCAATTATTATTGGATGAGTCGTAATGGGAACAGCAGTGATCGTCGATCCTTACGAGAAATGCCGATATCAGGAGTATATGAATATAATGGTAAAGCCTTTTATGGTAAGGGAGGATCTTATGATGAGCTAACAACAAAAGCCTATGCAGACTTCTCTAACCGTAAAGTAAAAGTTGAATTATCAAAAGATTCTATGCAAACACTTACTTTTGGCGGAGATATTAAAGGAAATACATTCTCCGGCTCTCACAATGGAATTGCCACAAAAGGGGGATTCTATGGTTCAAAAGCTAATGATATAGGCGGAATATTCTATAATACCAATAACGGAAATGATGGTGTTTTTGGTGGCTCAGCTAAACAATGTGGGTATAGTGGTGCTTGCACAAATGCCGATCCTATTACTGAAATAAAATAAAATATAGGAATGCATTTATGAAAAAACTCCCCCTAACTATATTAACCATAATAAGCTCACTTGCATTAACCGCCTGCTATTCAAGTGGAAGTGACGGCGGATCTACCGCTATACCAAAAGTGGATCAAGGTTCGCCTAATACGCAAAAGCAAAATAACGGTTCTCCGCAAGGTAAAAATAATAATGGTACGACATCAAGTAAATTCTTCACTGCGGTAAATTCGGCATTCGGCAATAAAGAGAGCACATCTTTGTCCGGTGTTATTTTAACGGCAAATCAAGACGGAGCATTTAAAGCGGCTAATCCTCAGAAAAATGATGATTTGGAAGGCTTAGAAATTGATGGTGTAAAAATTGCATTATTCCGTCTTAAAGATACTTTGAGTAATGCTGCCGTAGGAAAATTAAAAGTATTAACTTCGGCGGATATCCGTGATAGACAGGCTAAAAAATTAACCGGATTTGTAGGCAGTATGCCGGATGTTTATGGTGAAAAAGGTAAACCGCAGTCAAAAACCGACTTTAGTGCAATACGCTACGGCGTTGCCATTATTGACGGAGTAAGCCATCCTTTTGTGCAAGGATTCTTAACGCCGGAAACGGGTAATGTAACTGTACAGGGAGAAAAATATTTCCCGATTGAACGACAAGGTAGTTTCAAATATACCGGTTTTGCTGTTTATGGTAGCGGTAGCGATTATAAGCAGTTGAACTCCGAAGTGATTGCCGACTTTACTAATAAAAAAGTTAAAGTGAATTTAACGGGTGATTCAACTCAATTAAGTTTTGGCGGAAATATTCACGGCAATACTTTTAGCGGTATAAGTAAAGACGGTATAGAAACCAAAGGTGCGTTCTACGGCTCGCTTGCTCGTGATGTAGGCGGCGTATTTAATCATACGAAAGAAGGGAAAAACGGAGCTTTCGGGGCTTCAAATAAATTACCTAACGGTACTAAGGTAATCGAGTTTTAATTAGGTTTGTCCTCTCAAAGCGGTTAGGTTTGCAAAAGTTTTTGTAAATTTAACCGCTTTTTTTAATCTTTATAATAACAGAAGACACAGAACACACTGAAAAGCTTTATATGTTCTAAGGTTCATTTAATTGCCTCGGGATCAATAACACCTCTTCTCATACCATTTCCTTTGCCCATAAAAAACACGGATTACAGCAAGCAGTACTGTGTAATCCGTGTTTTCTGTGGTTTATTAAAACGTTTATATCAAACTAGAAGCGAATTTCTACTGCTGCCGAATAGTTACGTCCCGGCGCAACAAAGCGTTCTAACCCGCGTAATTCTTTATCAACTGTATTAGTTGTGCCTAAGCGGTTGATGCCACGTAATGCGTCCCATGTATGATATTTACGATTAAAAATATTGTATAAGCCTGCACGTAAAGTCACATTTTTATGTACTTTCCAGAAACCGTACACATCAAATAAGGTTGCCGAACCGTTTAAATACGGGAAAGGTTTGGTTATTCGTTTGGTACGAGAATCGTCATAAGTCACAATCGTTGCATCTTTAGCGTGTTTTGCGCCTAAATAAGTCCAGCGAGAATGGATACCCCAAATATCATTCGGATCTTCATAACTTAAGCCTAAAATCACTTTTACCGGCTGTACCGAAAGTAAACTTGCTTCCGTACCGTATAATTTACTTTTCGAATAACCCACGCTACCTAAGAATTTAAAACCGTTCGGAATATATGCGGTAACTTGGTCTAAATTTACTTTGCTCGTCACTTCCAAACCGGAAATTCGTGCTTTATCCACATTAATCGCTTGGTTGAAAATAGTCGGATTAATTGAGTTATACCCATAATATTGGCAATGCGCATCACATTCCATTTGAGTTAAACCGTTAGTTTCTTGTTCAAACAAGAAATCCTTATAGCGAATATGGTATAGACTTAAATTTAAACGCCCGAGTCGGTTTTCGCCTCGAATGCTGATCGAGTTATTTACACTGCGTTCCGCTTTTAAATACGGATTTGCCAACCAGTTACCCGAAGGATGTTTATACGAGAAGAACATCTCCGAAGCGGACGGTACGCGATAGCCGGTCGAAACGTAATAACCTAAATTCCATACCGGCGTTACTTGTGCATTTAAGCCTAATGAACCGGTTAAATTTTTAAATGTCGTTGCTTTACCACGGGTATCGCAGTTATAACATTTAGCATTCAGCTCTTGCGGGGCAAGTTGTTCTTGGTCATAACGAAGTCCTGCCGTACCGGAGAACATTTCGTTCCACTGAATTTGATCTTGTGCGGCAATATAAAATGCACGAGTACGAATCGGATGTTGAATCGCATAAGTCGAACTTGCCGTTGAAGTCGAGAATAAAGTAAGTGTCCGTGTTTTCATTTTTAAAATCACGTTGTGATACTGCCGTACGTAACGTGACTTGGTGTATGCCGAAATCCGTTTCAAACGGAATGGAATCTAAACGTAAACCGATACGATGAAATTCATTATTCATATTACGGTCATAAATTTCATCTAGTGATTGCTTAATATGTAATTTTTTGAAATCGCTGCTCCCTTTATAGTTAATCGCACGGACATCGGTTTTTTAATAATCATATTCGGCTTTTAGGTATGACAGATAACCACCGGTCGGAAAATATTCATAAGCGACATTTACATTATGACGTTCGCCCTCATCATCGGTATCACGCCAAGAGGAGTCCAAATAGTTATAAGAACGTTCACCGGTAAAGGCTTTCGTCAGTTGATTACTGTAAGAGGCGCTTACACGATGTTTTTCATTAAATAAGTAGCCGAATTTTACCAAGTTACTGTGGTTACGATGGAATGACGGATCCGGTGCACCGCTGGTATTGTTCCAAGCTACTCTACCGTTACCTAAACTTTTTTGCTCATGGCCGTAACGGGTGGAATATAAATAGACCGCATCCAGCTTCTCATCTTTATAGGCTGTACCGGCAGTGTGTACCCATTCGCTGTTTTTGCCGGCGTAGCTATTTTTTAATAACACGCCGAATTTATTACCGGGTAACACAATATCCGCCGCATCTAAAGTACGATAATTCACGCCGCCGCCAAGCGAACCGCTACCGGTGGTAAATGAATCCGAGCCGCGCACAATATCAATCCCTGTTACTAACTCGGGATCAATGGTCAAATGCGAGGTATTAAAGTTACCGTAACGCGCGTATAGCGAGTTTTCTTCCGAATCCGGCAAGTTTTACCCCGTCAATACTAATCCCTACGCGGTTACCCTCCACCCCGCGCATTGCAAAACCTTTTAAATGGCGACCGCTGTCCGCAATTCCGACATCGGTGGTATAGCGAACAAGGTCTTTGGTATCCGCAATTAACTCCTCTTGAATTGCTCGGCGAGTTTTCTTAATTTCGCCGATTTTTTGCGACCGTTCTTGCTCCGCCGTCACCGTAACTTCGCCCAATTCCGTCGTTATCTCTTCCGCATTCGCTTGTATCGTTACACCGAATATCGCAAATAATGTTGCCATTCAGATTCTTTGATAATGTTTCATAGGATTCCTTTAAGCATTTATAATTTAATAAGCTGACTTTTATTTTTATTATTAAACATTCCTTACAATTATAAACATAAATCGATTTATTATTCTATATAAATGAGAATTATTTTCTTTTTTATTTGTAAAAATTTCCGCTTTAACCCATATAAACAGCTATGATAGACTGTACTTAATTTAATGATTAAGAGATATATCGCTATGCAAATGCTTACCCTCGCTCAACAAGCTAAAATCGCCAGCATCGAACTGGCTCAATTCGGAAATGTTCAAAAAAATCACGCACTTCTTACCATTGCCGAACAATTGGAACAACGCTCGGCGGAAATTCTTGCCGCTAATGCCAAAGATATTGAATTTGCAAAAAATCAGGGAATTTCGACCGCTATCATCGACCGTTTATTATTAAACGAAAGCCGTTTGCAAGGCATTGCCAACGATGTACGTAACGTGGCGAAGCTTGCAGATCCGGTCGGGCAGGTGATTGACGGCGGCGTATTAAATTCAGGGCTGAAAATTGAACGTCAGCGTGTGCCGCTCGGTGTAATTCTCACTATTTATGAAGCACGTCCTAATGTAACGATTGATGTTGCTTCGCTATGCTTGAAAACCGGCAATGCGGTGATTTTGCGCGGTGGCAAAGAAACCAAATTTACTAATGCGGTGTTAGTGGAAGTCGTACAACAAGCGTTAGAAACCGCCGGTTTACCGAAACTGGCGGTTCAGGCAGTCACCGATCCCGATCGTGCTTTATTACTCGAATTATTAAAACTCGATCGTTACATTGATATGGTAATCCCTCGTGGAGGTGCCGGTTTGCATCAGTTCTGTAAAGAGAACTCGACCATTCCGGTAATTGTCGGTGGAATCGGTGTTTGTCATATGTTTGTCGAAAAAAGTGCCGACCAAGAAAAAGCGTTAGAGCTGATTGCGAATGCTAAAACGCAACGTCCAAGTACTTGTAATACGCTTGAAACCCTATTAGTTGAAAAAGCAATAGCGGGCGAATTTTTACCGAAACTTGCAAATCGAATGAAAGCATTAGACGTGACATTACATACCGATGATTTGCAAAAAACTGAGGGAATTGAACCGCTTGATGACGCGAGAATGCGCCAAGAATGGCTTTCGTTAGATTTAAATGTGGTGGTGATCGATAACTTAACCAAAGCGGTGGAACATATTCGTGAATACGGCTCGCAACATTCGGAAGCCATTCTGACTTCCGATTACCAACTTGCTCGCCAGTTTGTTGCCCAAGTCGATGCAGCGGCAGTCTATATCAATGCCAGCACCCGTTTTACTGATGGCGGTGAATTCGGTTTAGGGGCGGAAGTGGCAGTCAGCACCCAGAAACTCCACGCACGAGGTCCAATGGGCTTAGAGGCGCTCACCACCTATAAATGGGTCTGTGAAGGGGATTATTTGGTGAGAAAATAAGTCAATGAAGGAAAATAATGTCTTTGTCACAACCGCTTTTTATTAAACTGCTTCTGAAACGCTGGAAAATTCACAATATTCCGGTTTCTGCAGGTTATTTAACTTACAGCACAACATTAGCGATTGTACCGTTGGTTATGGTGGTATTTTCTATTTTTACCGCTTTTCCTATCTTTCAGGAAGCAACTGAGCAACTGAAAACGCTGATTTACGATAACTTTGCCCCAAATGCCGGCGATATGGTGGAAGAATATATTGATCTGTTTGTAGCAAACTCAAAAAAAATGGGAATTGTCAGTACTATCGGTTTGGTCGTGGTCGCTCTAATGCTGATTCAAAGCATTGATGAAACACTTAATAAAATGTGGCGTAACCACCGTAAGCGGTCAATTTTTATCTCTTTTTTGCTGTATACCGTAATTTTATTTATCGCACCTTTACTTGCAGGCGGTAGTATTGCGATTAGTTCGTATATCTTTTCAATGGCGATTTTTAATGAAAACGGTTTGCTATCCTTTAGCCAGCAGCTATTACAATACACGCCGTTTTTGTTAATTTGGTTATTATTCACCACCGTTTATTGGCTGGTGCCGAATACTAAAGTGAATATTCTACATGCTATGCTCGGTGCGATTGTTGCCGCAATCTTTTTTACCTTAGGTAAGCAAGCCTTCGTTTGGTACATTAGCACCTTTCCGTCTTATCAAGCGATTTACGGCGCATTAGCGGTATTACCGATTATGCTGTTATGGATTCATTTGAGCTGGCAAGTAGTACTGTTCGGCGGACTAATTACCTCTACTCTAAATGTATATAATGAAATGAAAAAAGGAAAACTCAATTTATGATCGGCTTAATCCAACGTGTAAAATGGGCAAAAGTGGAAGTTGATAACCAAACGGTCGGTGAAATTTCACATGGCTTATTGGTATTACTTGGCGTAGAACAGGGTGACCACCAAGCCAAAGCGGATAAATTACTGGAAAAAGTGCTTAACTATCGAGTGTTTTCCGATGAACAAGGCAAAATGAACTTAAACGTACAGCAAGCCGGCGGCAGTTTATTAGTAGTATCGCAATTTACTTTAGCCGCTGATACCAATAAAGGTTTACGCCCAAGTTTTTCGCATGGTGCAGCCCCGCAGGAAGCGAATGCGTTATACGAATATTTTCATCAACAAGCCGCTCGGAAAATCCATACTCAAACCGGACAATTCGCAGCGGATATGCAAGTCAGTTTGCAAAATGACGGGCCGGTGACTTTTTGGCTACAGATCTAAAACGAAAAAAGGTGCAATGAATTGCACCTTTTTACTTAATAGAAAAATTGTTGTCCTCGGCTGCCGTCACATTGGTAAATCGCCAGTTTGTTACCTTGTTTACCAATATCCAAACATTTACCGCTCATACTGCTACGGATTTGTTGCCCGTCTCTAAACCATTGCTGATTCTCTCCGCCATGACAGCGATAAGTAATCACTTTCGCACCGTCATTTTGTCTTTCTCCGCCGACATCCAAACACTGCCCATTCACTTTAATCTGCGAATTGACGAATTCAAAACGCTGGTTCGCTTTGCCGTGACAACGATATGCAATCACGCCATGATAATTCGAACCGCTTTGGTCTAAACATTGACCGGATGCTGTTCTAATTAGCCTACGATGTGTTGAATGAGGATAATCATGTTGATTCGGTATAAGAATGACATTCTGCTGATGAGTAGGATAATCCCCTTGATGAGGCGACGGAACGACATAAACGCAAGCCGATAAAAACAAGGCTATGGGCAATACTCTTAACATTAAAATCTCCTTTATTATTTTTACTTTTTTAACGTTATAAGAATGATGTTACACCTGAAAGTTCCCGAACGGTTGAAATGAAAATGCCCCAACCGATTCGCTGAGGCATTTAGTTTGTGAAAAACGACTGAAATCAGACCGCTTACGCCGCTTTCATTAGGCTTGGCTTCGTCGTGATTTTCAATAAGAAATAACCGATTATCGCAGCAACGAAAGTCCCCATTAAAATACCTAAACGAGCTAAGGCAAGCACGCTTTCACTCGCATCTTCCTCTCCGAACGCAAGTCCGGCAATAAACATCGACATAGTAAACCCGATACCGCACAGTACCGCAATCGCGAAAATTTGTTTTAAATTGATACCTTCAGGTATTTTTGCTATACCTAACAATACGGCTACATAGCTAAATAAGAAAACCCCGACCGGTTTACCGATAATTAAACCTAATGCCACCCCTAATGGTAACGGAGAAGCTAATTTATCTAAGCTCATTCCCTCAAGCGATACGCCGGCATTCGAGAAAGCGAATAACGGTAAAATCGCAAACGAACACCACGGGGCAAGCGCATGTTCCAAATGATGTAACGGCGCTTCGCCGTTTTTACCGCGCAACGGAATACAGAAACCGATAATTACACCCGCTAAAGTTGCGTGTACTCCTGATTTTAAAACCGAAGCCCAAAGAATAGTACCGATAATGGCGTAGTTGATTAATCCGGTTACTTTATAACGATTCATTGCCACTAAAATAACAATCGCGATACTTGCAATAGTTAAAGCTTGCATACTCATCTCATGCGAGAAGAATAAGGCAATCACGATAATCGCCCCTAAGTCGTCAATAATCGCCAATGCAAGTAAAAATACTTTGAGTGCCGGTGGAACTTGTTTACTGAGTAAAGCGACAATCCCTAATGCAAAGGCAATATCGGTTGCCATCGGGATCGCCCAACCTTGCTGATATTCGGGACTGTTTTGGTTAATAAACCAATAAACCAATGCAGGTATGATCATTCCGCCTAACGCAGCGACGGCAGGAAAAATCGCCTTTTGATAGCTTGAAAGCGAGCCTTCAAACAGCTCTCTTTTCACTTCCATACCGACTAAGATAAAAAAGACCGCCATAAAACCGTCATTCACCCACATCAATAACGGTTTATCAATACTAAAAGCCCCGAATTTAATCGCTACTTCCGTTTGTAGAAAACTAAAATACAACTGATTCAAATCGGTATTGGCAAAAATCATCGCAAGTAGTGCCGATACCAACAGTAAAATCCCACTCGCCGCTTCTAATTTCAGAAATTTCTGAATTTGTTTTAACATGCAAAAAAATCTCCTCTATAAGTACGACCGAAAAACCTTCGATCGTATAGCCAATAAACTTAATATCGACCTTAACATTTTTTTAACCGAATACAAAAGCAAAATCCGCTATAATTTAGCAGTTTTTAGACCTATATCCGGTCTGCTTGTCTCTTTTATAACCATTTCGGAGTAATTATGTCAAATGAATGGCTCTATTGGGCATTGATTTCCGCCTTATTTGCCGCCTTTACCGCAATCTTTGCCAAAGTCGGTTTACAAGGTATCGATTCGGATTTTGCGACCTTTATCCGTACTATCGTCATTATTATCGCACTCATCGCCTTCCTCACTTACAGTAACAAATGGCAACCGCTCGGCTCGCTTACCGGCAAAAACTGGACGTTTTTAATTCTTTCGGGAATTGCAACCGGCGTTTCATGGTTAGCTTATTTTAAAGCGTTACAAATGGGTAATGCGTCGCAAGTTGCACCGATTGATAAATTCAGTATCGTGCTGGTTACACTGTTTGCGGTCATCTTTTTAGGCGAAAGACCAAGCGGTCAAGATTGGATTGGAATTGCGCTGGTGGCGGCGGGTGTTTTAACCCTTGCGATAAAGCGGTAAAATAATGCCGATTTTTTACAAAATTCCGATTAAATTTAACCGCTTGCAACACACGATTTATGCCTAACTCATTCCCGATTATCGAAGTGGTGTTTGCTCATCATGACGAACCGATACCGCTTCCTTTCTTACCGCCAAAGGATCTTTCCGAACGCCAATTACAACGTTGGAAAAGCCGCAGAACGGCTCGTTTTTTATTGGCGCAACTGTTTGAAAAATATCAATTGCCGATGAATTTATTAGACAATATTCAACGCACGGAAAGCGATAGACCTTTCGTACAACACGAGCAAATTGATTTTAATATCAGCCATTCCGGCGAATGGGTGGCGGTGATTTTTTGTTACCATAGACACAAATTACAAGTCGGTATTGATATTGAACATCCACAAAAAGCCAGACGCTATGCCGATCTATTATGTCATTACGCCAATCCGGAAGAGATTAGTGGCTTACTTGAGCAAAATCATACGCCGTTTACCGAATTAGCCGATCGCTTTTATTTAAGTTGGTGTTTACATGAAGCGGTATTGAAATCGCAAGGTGTGGGGATTGTGAAATTATCCGAAGTGCAACATTTTCCAAAACAGCGGTTAATCCGTTCGGCATATTGTCCGACAGGTACATTACATTTTTACTATCAACTGCCGTTTTACTTATGTTATTTTTATCAAGAGTCATCCGAGTCGCTTGCCGTTCTCAGCGAATGGAAAGCCGGAACATTGCAAAAAATTTCAAATTTTCAACCGCTTGTTTATCAAGTTAATCCGAGGAATTTCAATGCCTAAACTTACATTAGAAGAAAAACATTCCCGCTTTGGAAAATTCGTTTCCGAATTTTTTCAATGGACGCTCAATATCTCGCTATTAGTGGCGGGATTATTACTATCTTATTCGTTATTTTCCGAAGCCTATTCTCTATACGAATTATTGGTAAGTCATAGTGAAAAATTCCAAATCGTCGAGAAAATTGTGATTTTTTTCCTCTATTTTGAATTTTTGGCACTTATCGTGCAGTATTTCAAATATAATTACCACTTTCCGTTGCGTTACTTCCTGTATATCGGGATTACCGCTATGGTACGGCTAATCATTGTCGATCACTCCAATGCAATGCACACATTATTGTTCGCATTATCCATTTTAGTGATGATTATCGCTCTCTATCTTGTTCATTCAGACCGCTTACGTAAGAGCTAAGGAAATAATATGACCAAACTTCGTCAATTTTCACAACAGGATCTTCACCTGATTAAAGAAGAAACCGTTTATAAAGGGCATTTTGAATTAAAGAAAATGTATTTCCGACATAAGCTATTCTCCGGTGAAATGAGCGGTGAAATCGTGCGTGAATTACTGATTAAAGGGGCAGCGGCGGCATTAATCGCTTACGATCCCGTTCGTGATAGCGTTGTTTTAGTCGAACAAGTTCGTATCGGTGCTTATGATCCGAAATCGGATGCTTCTCCTTGGTTACTCGAACTGGTTGCCGGTATGGTGGATAAAGGTAATGAAGATCCTGCCGAAGTGGCGATTCGAGAAGCGCAAGAAGAAGCGGGATTAGTCGTCAATCAGGTCGAGCATGCGTTAAGTATTTGGGACAGCCCGGGCGGACAATTGGAACGCCTACATTTGTTCCTCGGCTTAATCGACAGTTCGACCGTTCAATCCGGTGCAACGCACGGCTTAGAAGAGGAAGGCGAAGATATTCTGGTACACGTCGTCAGCCGAGAACAAGCCTATCAATGGGTGTGTGAAGGCAAAATCGATAATGTTATCGCAGTGGTCGGTTTACAATGGTTACAACTTAATTATCAAAAATATCGAGTGTAATGAGCGTTTTCCGATAACGACGAATAATTTTGCCCTCTTTAATGAGGGCAAATTTTTTGAAGTATCCGACAAAAAAACGTAAATTTCTGTGAAAAATGAGGCATAACGCTCATTTTTAACGTTAAGTAGCTGATAAACTTATAAATAAAGTAGTAAAGTGCTCAACTAAAAGGAATATAAAGTGCCCGCATAAACAAGGAGGAATCATGAGCAGCTTTTATTCGCTTGGAAAAAAAGAACCGGTCGTTCGATTATTGCAAATCACCGATCCGCATCTTTTTACCTCGGAAAGTGAAACGTTACTCGGGGTAAACACAACCGACAGTTTTCAAGCCATACTGGATCAAATTCGGCAAAGCGAATTTGAGTACGACTTAGTCTTAGCCACCGGTGATCTGATTCAAGATCATAATCCGGAGGCTTATCATCGTTTCGCCCAAATGGTCAAACCGTTGGCAAAGCCGATTTTCTGGTTGGAAGGAAATCATGACTTGCAACCGCATATGGGATTATATCTGGCAAAGTATCCGCATATTTCTCCGGCAAAACATATTCTGGCCGGCGAAAAATGGCAAATTATTTTGCTTAACAGTCAGATTGCCGGTGCGGCAAGCGGACATCTTTCATTCGGACAATTATCATGGTTGGACAAAAAACTCGCCGAATATCCGGATCGTTATTCATTGGTCGTCCTACATCATAATATTTTATCGACCCGTTCCGCATGGCTTGATCAACATTGTCTGAATAACAGCGAGCAATTGGCTGAGGTTTTACGACATTATCCGAACGTAAGAGCGATTTTACACGGACATATTCATCAAGAAGTGGATGATATTTGGCAGAATTACCGAATTTTCGCTACCCCTTCGACCTGTATCCAATTCAAACCGAATTGTGATGACTTTACCTTAGACTTGCTTCCGCAAGGTTGGCGAGAGCTGAATTTATTTGATGACGGACATATCGAAACGCAAGTGAAGCGGTTAAATTCCAACGAATTTTTACCGGACTTTAAATCGAAAGGTTACTGATTCTAACGTGATTAATGAAAATGGCTAGGTAAAAACCTAGCGCATTTTAAAACGTAATGAATAAATTTTTAAAGTGTGTCCGAAAACACCTAAATATAGACTGATACGTATTAGGATAGTTCATAAGAATAATTTTCCTTATTATTTGATTTATTTCGCCGATTTATTGTCATAAGTTAATTTGTTTCGACGCAAACGTTTAACTTTCGATTACCAATCTTTTTAAAATAAATTTCTTTCGAATCGAAAATTTTTGCAAATTATTACATTTGTCTATTTAAAATTTCCTCAAATTCTTGTATCTTTCTTCTTTCGCAAATTCCTGTGAAAATCAACCCGCTTGAAGGAAGTCCCACAATGTCTGTAAAAAGAGTATTTGATTTAATCAAAGATAACGATATCAAATTCGTAATGTTAAAATTTACCGATATCAAAGGTAAAGAACACGGTGTTTCACTCCCGGTAAGTTTAATCGGCGACGATTTAGAAGACTTATTTGAAGAAGGTAAAATGTTCGACGGTTCGTCTGTTGAAGGTTGGAAAGCAATCAATAAAGCCGATATGCTTTTAATGCCAATCGCCGAAACCGCTGTTGTTGATCCTTTCGCTCGAATCCCTACTCTTACTCTCCGCTGTAGCATCTACGATCCAAACACAATGCAATCTTACGACCGCGACCCGCGTTCAATCGCAATCCGTGCGGAAAACTACCTGAAATCAACCGGTATCGCCGATAGCGTAATGTTTGGTCCCGAGCCTGAATTCTTCTTATTTGACGATGTGCGTTACAACATTGGTATGAACAACGTATCGTATAAAATTGATGATATTGAAGCGGCTTGGAACACGAATCGTAAATATGAAGACGGCAATACAGGCTATCGCCCGCTTAAAAAAGGCGGTTACTGTGCGGTTGCTCCGATTGATTCGGCACACGATATTCGTTCGGAAATGTGCCTAATTTTAGAAGAAATGGGCTTAGTGGTTGAAGCGCACCACCACGAAGTGGCGACGGCAGGTCAAAATGAAATTGCGACGAAATTTAACAGCTTAACGCTTAAAGCGGACGAAACGCAGATCTATAAATATGTGGTGCAAAACGTTGCGTTAGAACACGGCAAAACCGCTTGCTTTATGCCGAAACCGTTTGCAGGCGACAACGGTTCGGGAATGCACTGTAATATGTCATTAAGCAAAGACGGCAAAAACGTATTTATGGGCGACAAATATGCAGGATTATCCGAAACCGCGCTTTATTATATCGGCGGTATCATTAAACACGCTAAAGCATTAAATGCGTTTACCAACCCAAGTACAAACTCGTATAAACGTTTAGTACCGGGCTTTGAAGCGCCGGTGTTATTAGCTTATTCGGCAAGTAACCGTTCGGCATCAATCCGTATCCCGGCAGTGACCAGCCCGAAAGCAACCCGTGTTGAAGCGCGCTTCCCGGATCCGTTAGCAAACCCGTACCTCTGCTTCGCTGCATTATTAATGGCGGGCTTAGACGGTGTAGTAAATAAAATCCACCCGGGCGATGCAATGGATAAAAACCTTTATGACTTACCGCCGGAAGAACTTAAAGAAATTCCGGCAGTAGCGACTTCATTAGAGGAAGCGTTGGATTCACTTGCAGCTGACTATGAATTCTTAACCCAAGGCGGCGTATTTACCAAAGAATTTGTTGAAGCTTATATCAACATTCGTCGTAAAGAAGTAGAACGTTTAAATATGACACCGCACCCGGTAGAATTTGAAATGTACTACGCATAATTGCAAAAAGATCAAAAAAGGCGACCGCTTGGTCGTCTTTTGTTTGCCTCTTACTTCTCTTTATTGCTTTCTTTATGATTACAACAAGGCGGGACGGGATCTTCGCCGCCTTCATTCCAAGGATGGCAACGAGCAATGCGTTTAGCCGCCAGCCAGCCGCCTTTTATCGCTCCGTGCGTTTTAATCGCTTCAACCGCATAAGTCGAACACGTCGGATAAAACCGACAACGAGGCCCAATTAACGGACTAATACAATAACGATAAAAATAGATCGGCAATAACAGCAAACGAGCCCCAATCGAAGGCTTTACCGTTACGCCGGCTTTTTCGCCAGACGGATGTGACGAGCCCATAGCTTCTCCAGCATCGCAAAAAGAGTGGCATTGTCGAGCTTACCGATACCGCCTTTTGCTACGAAAACAAAATCCGCACTCGGTAATTCATGCTGCTTTAAACGAAAACTTTCACGTACAATCCGTTTAATACGATTACGATCGTGAGCGCGTTTCAAATGCTTTTTAGCAACGGTTAAACCGAGGCGAGGAATATCAAGATTATTATGACGGGCTAGAATAGTAAGTTCGGGGGTACTGGCTCGAAGCGGTTGTTCGAACACAGCTTTAAATTGAGTGGGAGCTAACAAACGTAGCTCCCGAGAAAAAGTTAGCTTTTTCACTAAAGTGATAAGGCTGTTACTTTAACTGCAAATTATGCAGATAAAGATTTACGACCTTTAGCACGACGACGCGCTAAAACTTGACGACCGTTTTTCGTAGCCATACGAGCACGGAAACCGTGAGTACGAGCACGTTTTAATACAGAAGGTTGAAATGTACGTTTCATTGTTATCTACCTAAATATTTAAAATATGTTGGCTGGAATTAAATCTTTGCCAAACGAGGACTATAAAAAAGAGTTGCGATTTTACCGATAAACGAAACGAAAATCAAGGACGAAAGCAAAATACCCTTCGATTATTTGCAAAGTTTTTCCGAAAAAAGACCGCTTAATATAGATTATTGCCTATCTCTGTAATCAACACAAAAATTCTATTTGTTTTCAGACCTAAATTAACGCAAAATTCATTTATTTCGATCCATATTTAATGAGTCTTATTTATGAATACAAATAAAATCGGCGTATTACTTGCCAATCTCGGTACGCCTGACGAACCGACAACTCCTGCGGTAAAACGTTACCTTAAGCAATTTTTAAGCGATCCTCGCGTGATCGATTTACCTAAATTCAAATGGCAATTTATCTTAAATTATATGATCCTACCGAAAAGATCACCTAAAGTCGCTAAACTTTATCGTGAGATCTGGACGGAACAGGGTTCGCCTTTACTGGCGATCTCTCGCCAACAACAACAAGCTTTACAGGATTACTTTAACCGCCAAAATCAAAACGTTTTGGTGGAGCTTGGTATGAGTTACGGTAATCCGAGTATCGAAAGTGCAACCGATCGCCTGATTAAAGCCGGCGTAAGTAAAATTATCGTATTACCGCTTTATCCGCAATACAGCAGCACGACAACCGCCTCGGTATTAGATGCGTTTGCCCGCGGCTTAACGCAACAGCGTAATATCGTTCCGTTCGAGTTTATCCATAGCTATCACAACGATCCGCTTTATATTCAAGCGTTAGCTAATACGATCCGATTGGCTGACGATGAAAAATTATTGTTCTCGTTCCACGGTATTCCGAAACGTTACCAAACCGAGGGCGATTTTTATCCGGAACACTGCCAGAAAACCGCACAGTTAGTCGCAGATAAACTATCGCTCTCCAATGAGCAATGGCTAGTGACTTATCAATCTCGTTTCGGTGATGAAGAGTGGCTACAACCTTATACCGATGAAACCTTAGAAAAATTACCGAGCCAAGGGGTGAAAAAAATTGCGGTAATTTGCGCCGGCTTTTCTGCTGATTGCTTGGAAACGTTGGAAGAAATCGCTGAGGAAAACAAAGAAAACTTCCTTAATGCAGGCGGACAATCCTATCGCTATATTCCTGCGTTAAACGCCAATACCGATCACATCAACGCATTAGCTAAGTTAATCGAAGCGAAAATCTAACAACAAGCGGTCATATTTTCCGATTTTTTTACATTTTTAAAACGTAAAAAGACACGAAAATATGACCGCCTATCCTTTTCCTCAATAACATTTCGTTTTTGTGAAACCAATCACAGTAATCTTTTATTATCTATACTATATTCTTTCCGCCTATCATAACTAGATTAAGGAGAGAGTATGAGTAATGAAGTCAGTACGAAGAAATTGATCGTTGGAACAATTTCATTGCTATGTGCCGTTATTTTCTTTGGCGGCTTTGCCAAAGATTTATGGGGTGGGATCTTTGATTACAGTAAACTGACCGGACAATTTCCCGAATGGTTAAAAACATCCGGAGGAACAAGTGCCAAAGGCGGTTTTATTTTCGCTTTAACCTTAGTGCCTAGCGTAATGTTAGCACTCGGTTTTGTTGCGGTTTTTGAACATTTCGGGGCATTATTGGCGGCTTCTAAATGGCTTAGCCCGATTTTAAAACCGCTGATGGGTATTCCGGGCGTTTGTTCCATTTCTTTAATTGCCAGTACGCAAAGTACCGATGCCGGTAGTTCGACTACCCGTTTCTTACGCAATGAAAACCAAATCAGCCATAAAGAACTGCTTATTTTTGCCGCCTTCCAATTTAGTGCCGGCGCATTCTTAACCAATTTCCTTTCTTCTTTCGCACCGCTGTTATTAATTACCGATAAAGCCGGCAGCGTCGCACCGCTTTCGATTGCAATGTGCTTAGGCATTATTTTCCTCTTCAAGATATTCGGTGCAAATTTAATGCGTCTTTATGTTAAAAAGTTCGTAAAAGAAGATGAGGTGGGTGTATGAGTAATACCAACGATAACAAATTAGTGACCGACGTATTTATCGAAGGCGCGCGAAAAGGCTGGAATATTGCGATTACCAGTACGATTCCGAACGTATTAATGGCATTTGTGATCATTTATGTGTTGAATGCTTCGGGGCTATTAAAACTGCTCGGCGAATATATCGGATTTATTATGGCACCGCTCGGCTTACCCGGTGAATCCATAGCGGTATTTTTAGCGGCGTTTCTAAGCTGGGGCGGTGCTGCCGGTGTGTTAGTCGCCTTAGTACAAGAAGGTACGTTAAACGCACAGCATATCGCTATCTTATTACCGGGTATGGCACTTGTCGGTTCTACAGTACAATATATGGGACGCGTATTGGGCGTATTAGGTGTTCCCGGTAAACACTATCTCGTTTTATTCGGTATCTGCATTATCAATGCTTATCTTGCTATGTTATTAATGCGATTTATCGTCTAATCAGGAGTAAATTATGCAAAGCAGTCAATTAAATGATTTTCTTCATGAGTTAAAAACGATTACCGATATTGAAAGCCCCGCATCTCATATTAGCGGTGTAAATCAAGTTGCCGACTGGTTTATTCAAAAAGCCGAAAAACTTGGACTTTCCCATAAAAAAATCCCAATGAATAGTGATAAAGTTGCCGATTGTTTACTCATTAGCAATCATCCCGATGCGGAACAATTCGATATTTTGTTTGTTGCGCATATGGATACGGTTTTTCCGGTCGGTACAGCAAACGATGTGCCGTTTACCAATGACGGCGAAAGAATTAACGCACTAGGCGTTATTGACGATAAATCCGGCGCCTTACTCAGTTTCTATGTTTTACAAGAGCTGGATTTAACTAAATATAACGTTGCGGTGTACTTAAATTCCCACGAAGAAATCGGCTCTATGTATGCCAAAGACAGTATTCGCGAATATGCTCGCAAAGCCAAATATTGTTTTGTGATGGAACCTGCACGAGAAGACGGTTCGATGGTAGCAACCAGAAAAGGAGTCATCACCTATAAAATTGATTTTCACGGTGTCGCCGCCCATGCGGGTAATAATCCGGAAAGGGGACGTTCCGCATTAGTCGAAGCGGCTAATTTTATTGTCGAATTTTCCAAATTAAACGACTTTGAAATAGGTCATACCTTTAACTGTGTGATTAATCACGGCGGCAATGCGCATAATGTCATTGCGGATTTTGCTTCACTAACGATTGAAATGCGTTACCGCTTGCCGTCTTCCGTCGAATTTTTCGAACAACACTTAAAACGCATACTGGATAACCCGTTCGTTGCAGGAGTCACCTCTACTAAAGTATTAGTAAACAATGAAGCGCCGATGATTGATGAAGTGAATTTACCGAAAGTGAAACAAATCTTTGACGAAGTAGGACAGCAGCTTCAATACCCAATCAAATGGGTGGATGCGGGCGGTTTAAGTGACGGTAATATCGCCGCTTCGTCAGGTTGCTTGACGATTGACGGTTTAGGACCGACCGGCGGTAATATGCATGCGAAAACCGAATATTTAGAAGTCGATTCGATTGTTCCTAAATGTAATTTGGTGGTTGCCGTCATTAAACATTTATTTAATGATCATTAATCAATAAAAAATCAGCCTACAAATTCCTCTTTTTGTAGGCTGATCCTTTTATCATTTTTTCGCACGTTTGCAACAACAATCATTCAGATGATCATCAACAAGCCCCATTGATTGCATAAACGCATAACAAGTAGTTTCGCCGACAAACACAAAACCTTTCTTTTTCAATGCCTTTGACATTGCGCTCGAAACGGCAGTTTTTGCTGGTACGACGGATAAATCCGGCACGTCGTTAATTTGTGGCTTACCGCCGACAAATGCCCAAATAAATTGGCTAAAATCTTCTCCGTTTGCTTGCATGGCAAGATATGCCTTAGCATTTTTCACAATCGCTTCCAATTTGGCTCGATGGCGAATCAAACCGGTATTTTGCATAAGTTGATCAATATCCGATTCCGTCATTTGTGCGATACGTTCCGGTTCAAATTGATAAAAGGCTTGGCGATAAGCCTCGCGCTTTTTCAATACGGTAATCCAAGAAAGCCCTGCTTGCTGCCCTTCCAAACAAATTTTTTCAAACAGCTTGCGACTGTCAAATTCAGATTTACCCCATTCTTGATCGTGATAATTGATATAAATTTCACTCTCTCCCACCCAACTACAACGCTTTACCATAGCCATATTCTCCAAAAACTGATGAAAAAAGACCGCTTGTGATAAAAATCATACTCACAAGCGGTCAGCTTTTAACTAAACGTTACAACTATTTTCTTGGTAAATAGCGAGTCGGATCAACCGATTTACCTTTGTAACGAATTTCAAAGTGAAGTTTGTTACTGTTCGTACCGGTACTTCCCATACGCGCAATCGTATCGCCGGCATTTACCGTATCCTGTTCATCGACTTTGATACTGTCATTATGCGCATAAGCACTGAGGAAGTCATCATTGTGTTTAATGATAATCAAGTTACCGTAGCCTTCTAAAGCATTACCGGCATAGACCACTTTACCTGCCGCCGCCGCTTTTACGTCTTGTCCTTTGCTACCGGCAATATCGATACCTTTATTGCCGCCTTCCGCCGCAGAGAAACCGGATACTACGCGACCTGCCGTCGGCCATTGCCATTTAAAGTTAGAAGCCGGCGCACTCACGTTATTTGAAGAAGAATAATTAGGTGCGGTTGCTGTCGTAGCTCGTACCGCCGGTGTTGTCGCCGCACTTGCAACCACTGCGGTGGTCGCAGTAGATGAAGCCGTTGCAGGATTACCTACCGAAGCGCGAATACCATTGTTGGTTGCAGGTACGGAAGCCGAACCGGTGCTTGCTTTTACCGGTCCGGTAATATTACCGTCCGAAGCGTAAGTCGTACCGTTCGCTCCCTGTTGATAAGTTATTTGCGGTTCGACAGGTACGGTAACTTTTTCTTCTACCGTTACCGTTTCCGTTGCGGATTTACCAGTTTTCAGTTTCTGTCCTACGGTTAATTGATACGGCTCGCTCATATTATTCAATGCGGCAATTTCTTTTACGTCTTTACCGATAATATAAGCGATCAAGAACATCGTATCGCCTTTACGCACCGTATAAGTCGAACCGTCGTAGAAACCTTTTTGAATTTGACTATACACCGGCGCATTGTTCGCATCGCGAGGGATCTCAAAATTCTGATTTACTTTTTTCTCAACCGTTTTGGTTTTTTTAACGATTTTCGTCGCCGTTTGCGGCTGAGCCGGCTGTTCGGTAATGACCGGATTTTTTATAACCGGTTGAGGAATGGTCGGAGTCGGAATCGATGTCGCTCCCATTGTAGTCGGCATAGATGCCGGCTGAATATCGGATTGCCAGCCGTAAGTTGTCGGCGCGCTGCCGGCTACCGGCTGCATTACGCCCGGCGTTAATTCCGTACTATCCGCCGCACTTACGACGGGAGCGGGTTGATTGGAACTACAAGCGGTCAAAATTACCGCGGCTAACGGCAATAAAAAAAATGATTTCTTCATCTGTTCAATTTATCCTTTCGTATGCTAAAACGATTATTTAGTCATTGAAGCCGGCATCGGTGCGGACTCAACGTCTGACGACCAACCGTAGCTTCCTGTCGATGCGCCTGATCCGGAAACGGGTTGCATAATCCCCGGCGCCAATTCCGCATCGTCTTTCGGTGCGTTCTCACTTGCTCCGCAAGCGGTCAGGCTTACCATAAACGGCAATAATAAAAATGCCTTTTTCATATTACTTTCCTTTAAAATCTAAAAACGAATAAAACGACAGCGGCAAAGCACAACTGTCGTTAATACTAACAAAATAAACCTACCGTTATCTTACACGCAGTATTTGACCTACGTGTAATTTACTCTCTACACTGAGATTATTTAATGCCGCAATTTGTGCCGGCGTTTGACCGGTAAGATACGAAATTAAATACATTGTATCGCTTTTTCCGACCGTATAACTACTATCGGTATAACAACCTTTGGTAATTTCCGCATAAACCGGTGCACCTAACGCATCTCTTACCACTCGGCAATTACCAATCATATTGCTACCGGCACCGCTTTCGCTTGTATAGCTCGGTGCGGATTGTACCGGAGTTTGAACCACAGGCTGTTGCGGTACGCTATTAACCGGTTGCGTATAAGCGGTTTGATTATTATAAGCGGTATTTTGCTCGATTGTCCGTGACGGAGCCGATGCCATAGACGCCGGCATTTCTACCGATTGAATCGAATCCGTCGCTTGCCAGCTCGGCAATGCGGTTGTCGATGAAATACCGTTTGAATTCACATTCGCCACTTCCGCCCCATCAGACGAAGAAGACGAAGAAGACGAACAGCCCGATAAGGCTAAAGAAACTGAAACTGCTAATGGGAATAAAATAAATGATTTCTTCATTGTCATATCCTTTATTTAAATAATTGATAAGCGATATAAGCTAAGGCTGCCGCAACAATCGTTCCCCAACCGATTAATTCGATAGAACGACGAATTTTTTCCGCATATTTTTCTCCGCCCCACGCCGACAGTTTCGCTACCAACGCAAAACGGGCAAAGCGAGAAATCGCCGCAGTAATGACGAACGGGAAAAATGCCATCTGCATTACGCCTGCACAGATTGTAAACACTTTATAAGGAATTGGCGAGAAGCCGGCTAAAAAAACGACTGCGACACCCCAAGTTTCAAACCAAGATTTCGCTTTATCGAAATTCGCTTGCATTCCCCAATCGGCAATTAATCCTTGTACCCATTCAAACGCATACAAACCGATAAAATAGCCGATAATACCGCCGAGTACCGAAGCAATCGCGGTATAAATCGCATAACGCATCGCCTTTTGCGGTTTGCTCATCGACATCGGAATCAACATTACGTCCGGTGGAATCGGAAAGAAAATCGCCTCGATAAAACTCACGAAACTCAACCAAAAACCGGCAAAACGGTGTTTAGACCATTCCATCGTTTTATCATAAATCGGACCAAATAATTTCATTAAAAAGTATCCTTAAGAGCTTGAATGGAATAGTGCGCCGTCATATCCGCCTGAATCGGCGTAACGGAGACATAGTTATGTGCCAACGCATAAAAATCGGTACCTTCACTCGCATCTACCGGCACGCCGTTCGCCCCCAGCCAATAAATCGTTGCGCCGCGAGGATCTTCTCGTTTAACGATTTCCGCCGCCGGCGAACGATGCCCTAAACGGGTAATCATCACGCCTTTGACTTGTTCGTAAGGTAGATCCGGCACATTAATATTTAAAATCTGACGGGCAGGTACAATGCCTTTTTGTACTTTCGGCAATAAATCCAAGACCACTTTAGCCGCCGTATCAAAATGGTTATTACCGAATAAATGTCCTTCGGATTTTCTACCCACCAGCGAAATCGCTAAACTTGGATAAGGTAAATGACGGCCTTCCAAAGCCGCGGCAACCGTTCCCGAATAAACCACATCATCACCTAAATTGGCACCGTGGTTAATCCCCGAAATAACTAAATCGAATGATTGCTCAAAAAAGCCGTTAAGGGCTAAGTGTACGCAATCCGCCGGCGTACCGGCAATCACCGCATAATTAAATTCGTCAAGTTGATGTACACGAATCGGTTCCATCAAAGTTAAACAACTTGATGCGGCACTGCGATTGCGATCCGGCGCAATTACCGTCACCGAATGTCCTGCATCGCGCAACGTTTCGGCAAGTGTTTGAATGCCCTGTGCGTGATAGCCGTCATCATTACTGATTAAGATATTCATTATTCTTGTTCCGTTAATTGAATTAATTCTCGCACTAATGCGGTAGCATAGCTTCCCGAATCTAAAAAGAAACGAAGTCGTAAGCCCTCGGCTTCAAATCGCCACGAAAAATCTTGCGGTTTACACAACATCGCACGGCGTGCGTTTGCCATACGTTCTTTTTTCATCAACTCGACTAACGTCGAATGTTGCGCAATTATCGCTTTTTCTTGCTCGCAAGCGGTTAATTCTAACGATTTTTCGCCGATTAAGGGGGCGGTTAGTAACACGTCGCCCGATGCTAAACGCTGTTGCGTTTCGGCAACTTCCTTTTCTTCCACCATAAAAAAACTGTTTGAACCGGCTAACTGCACATAATCGCCGGCTAATACGGTTTGGGTTAAATGATCGGCAATACGTTGCGAAACCACTAAGTTAAACACTTCACTACGTGCCGCCGATAAATAAAAACTACGTTTTTTACGATCTTTAACCGCTATTTCGCCGTTTGCCCAACGCAATGATTGCGTTAAATTGTGGCCGTCTCTGCCAAAACGCTGCTCGGTAAAATAATTCGGAAATCCGACCGCTTGTAAACGGTTTAAACGTTGGTTCAGTTCTTCCGATTCATTCACATCGCGCAATAACAATTCAAAATGATTTCCGGCAAGGCTTCCGACTCGGATCTTACGATTATGGCGAGTAACTTCCAACACCTCTACGCCCTCGCATTCAAATTGCGTAAAATCAGGCGTTTCTTTGCCGGCTAAGTGTAAACAAAACCACTGTTCGGTTACCGCATGACGATCTTTAAGACCGGCGTAGCTCATATTTCGTTCGGAGATACCGGCAAATTTTGCTAGTCGTTCGCCGACAAACAATGTGTTCGCATTGGTTTTACGGATTTTTACCGCCACAAATTCGCCTTCGCCGCTAAGCGGATAACCCAATTCTTCACGCACGATGAAATCGGCAAATTCCGCCTTTAATCTGCCCGCTTGTTGCGGTTGCCCTAAGAGATAATTTAATTGCATTGAATGTCCTTGTTCAGGCATAAAAAAAGTACACTAAAGTACTTTCCTGCCTATTGAATCCTATCTTGCTATTTTAACAGTTATCGCTCACTTTAAAAGCGACATCTTTTATTTTCACTGAATTTAGTTACGTTAAAGCGTGATGATTTTTCGTTATTCTGATTGTTAATTGATATAGGTCGCAATTCTTTGCGAAAAGAATCAAAAATTTTCATAAAATTTGGTATAGTTCGTATTACTTATTTTTATATTCAAACTCAATAGGAGAAATCACATGGCACGTCGTCCACTTGTAATGGGTAACTGGAAATTAAACGGTAGCAAAGCATTTACAAAAGAGTTAATCGCCGGCTTAAAAGCGGAATTAGCGGATGTTAAAGGCTGTGACGTTGCAATCGCGCCGCCGGTAATGTACTTAGCGGAAGCGGAAGCGGCATTAGCGGGTCAATCAGTCATCGCATTAGGCGCACAAAACGTAGACGTAAACGTACAAGGTGCATTTACCGGTGATATTTCAACCGAAATGTTAAAAGACTTCGGTGCAAAATATATTATTATCGGTCACTCCGAGCGTCGTACTTATCACAAAGAATGCGATACGTTCATTGCGAAAAAATTCGCTGCGTTAAAAGCGGCGGGTTTAGTACCGGTATTATGTATCGGTGAAACCGAAGCGGAAAACGAAGCGGGTCAAACCGAAGCGGTATGCGCAAAACAAATTGATGCGGTAATCGATGCGTTAGGCGTTGAAGCGTTTAACGGTGCGGTAATCGCCTACGAACCGATTTGGGCTATCGGTACCGGTAAATCCGCAACTCCTGCGCAAGCGCAAGCGGTTCACGCATTCATCCGCGGTCACATTGCAGCGAAATCACAAGCGGTTGCGGATCAAGTGATTATCCAATACGGCGGTTCGGTAAACGATGCGAATGCGGCGGAATTATTCACTCAGCCGGATATCGACGGTGCGTTAGTCGGCGGTGCGTCATTAAAAGCGCCTGCATTTGCGGTTATCGTCAAAGCGGCGGAAAAAGCGAAAGCGTAATTTGTGATATAATCTGTCATCACTAATAATAAACAAGCGGTTGAATTTACAAGATTTTTTGCAAATTCAACCGCTTTTCTATTTGATCGGTTCGTATGTCGTCTTAAGGTTTTTTATGGCGACTTTTAGCCAGATACGACCAACACACCGTCAAAAAGATCAAAGTAAACACCACGGCAAAGATAAACAGAATAACCTCTCCGATATAATAAATATCAATGACCGGTGAATCTAAAAGGCTGTTTCGATATTGCCAAATCATAAATGCCATCACTAACCAAATGCCCCAAGTCAGCAAAGTGATAAACAAGCTTTTTAAACGAATCCACCAACCGAGTTGTTTAGTTTTGTTAATAATCATTAATTTCTGTAATTGTTGCACCGACATATTAAACTCCTCTATCAGGACTGGTCCATACCGCTAATTTGGTTTTATTTCGGAAAATCGCTTTCGGGATACCGCACAGTAAAGTAATCGTATTTAGGCTCCAATACAGCCAAGGATACCAAATACAAGAAAATGCATATTTCACTACGCCTTTTTCATAGCGATTATCGATATAAAGACTGATACTTAATTGAGTGAAAAAAGCGATAAACAGTATCGCAATGCTCGGTTTTAACTCGGCCCAATCCAACAAACCGATTTGGTTATCAAAGATCAGGTTATATATACTCAGTAAAATTGAAACTAAAAGTAACGATGCCCAAATTGCGGTCACAATATATTCGATAAACATCGGCCACAAACGGCGATTTTTTAAACGCCAAATTTGCGGAAAATATTTCATCATGGTTTCCGCACCGCCTTGCGCCCAACGAAGACGTTGTTTAAACAGACCGTTTATGGTTTCCGGCATCAATACCCAGCATAGCGCTCTCGGTTCGTAGAAGATGTCATAACCCGACGTTTGGATTTTCCAACTGACGTCAATATCTTCCGTAATCATGTTCGTACTCCAACCGCCGATCTCGAACATTATGTCTTTTCTGAATAAACAACACACGCCCGACACGGTAAAGATGGTTCCCATTAAACATTGCGCACGTTTAATTAAACCGATAATCGAGCTGAATTCGGACACTTGTAAGCGTCCTAAAATCGTGCTTCGATTACGTACTCGCGGATTACCGGTCACCGCACCGTATCGAGGATTAGATTCCAACGCCTGCACCATATAATCCAACGCCTTGTAATCCAATACCGCATCACCGTCTATGCAACCGACATACTTGCCTCTTGCGATTCGCAGACCGTTATTTAACGCGCTGGCTTTACCGGAGTTCGCTTGGTGTAACGCAACGATGCGCTTATCTCTTTTCGCCCACTTATCGATAATCTCTCCGGTATGATCTTTACTGCCGTCATTAATAAAAATCAGTTCGTAATTCGGATATTTTAGATTGAGCAAATGCGGAATCGCTTCGTCTAAGTTATCCGATTCGTTATAGCAAGGCACCATTAAGCTGACTAACGGTACTTCTTCATGCTTCATTTGATCAAAATTCGGCGGTACTTTTAACTTTTCTTTAAATAAAAAATATGTAAGCCCTGCAAAAGCCCAATAAAATGCCATTACCGCCGGATAAGCAAATACAAATAAACTGAATATTTCTAGAATCATATATCCGCCTACTTCCTTGTGATATCTCTATTACTTGAAACATAAGGTTTCATTTTTTGCAGCATTTTTTCATCAAATAAATATCTATTCGGGTAATAACCGAAACTTATTATTTGATGTTTTTCTAATAATTTAATCCAGCTGATCAACTCTTCCGACGATAGATTTTCCGATGTTTTGGGATTCACTACCGAGAAATCGAATAAAATCTGTTTCTTCTCAACATTAGAATCTTTCACTCGCTGAACGATATCGAGTAACCAATTTTTAGCTTTCTGCTTAGTCGTCACACCGCCTAACGAATAAGGGCGCACCTCAATTAAAATACTGTCGTAATTCTTACTAAACTCGACTAAATTTTGAGTAAAATTCGTATCTAACGGGTGAATATTTCTGGAAATTCTTTGCGTATATCGATTAAAGAAGAAGTAAGGTTCCGCCGCTTCCGTCCACAATTTCGTCAGCGCCATCGTTTCTTTCGAATTATCGATCCATTTATGTTTGCCGATTTTGCTGTCAAAGAATAATCCGTCCGTTTTTGAATAAAGCGATAAATCTCGGTAAAGCGATTGCATCACATTCACTTGACGTAAATTCTCAGGTAAGCTCTCGAGCGAAGCCGGCATCCACGTATAAACTTTCACCCCGGCACGCGTACGTAATTGCCAAGCCACCTGACTAAAAATATCCGCTCTTACCGGAAGATATTTATTAGGGAAATAGACCGCATCAATGATGCCGTCTTTATTGCTATCCGAATACGCTTTTAAGTACACCGCCGTTACGCCGTATTTAGCGACATTACTAATCAAGGCATCGTAATTCGCCTTAAACTTAATCGGATCCGGACTATATACGAAGTCTAAATTAATATGTAATTTTCTCTGTACAAAGGATTCGTTATCCGTATCCGCCACTCGATTCAAATAACGTGCCATTACGGAGAAATTAGATTCCGCATCAACGAGAAAACGTCCTACATGCGCATCGCCGACACGATTCACCTTTTCTTTCAAAGTAAAGTGATACGGCATTCCGGCTTCTTTTGCCAATTTAATTGTTGTTTCGGTAAAAGCGCCATAAGGCCAAACCATAATTTGCGGCGCTTTGCCCGTGTGTTTCTTAATAAGTCCGGAAGATATTTTCATATCATTCAGAATACGGGATTTATATTGTTCTTCCGTTTCGTATTTACCGTTTTTGTATTCCGGCGCAATCATCGCCGCCAGCTGGCTACCGCCGGGATTTGCTTTTATACCGTGGTGTAAATCATGAGTGTGCGAGGCAATTTCAACTAAACCGCTGTTTTGCATTTCATCGATTTGTTGCCAAGTCGCAAAGAATTTCTCGCGATCCAGTTTTTCATTACCGTATTGGATTTTTTGTCCCATCGGCGTGCTAATCCAACTTGAAACGGGCGCAAAGACCGCCGGATAGTTATAAGCCTTTAATAGCGGATAAATAACGCTATACATCGTTTCATAACCGTCATCGAAAGACAGTAATACCGCTTTATTCGGAAGTTTGGTTTTCCCCTTTTCAGCATCAACAATTTGTTGCCAGCTTACAATGTTATATCCTTGACTTTTAAACCAATTAAAATGCGCGATTAATTGATCGGAAGAAATCGTCTGCGAGACATATAATCTTTTATCTTTGGGCGCACTTTCATCGACAACGGAATGGTAAGCCAATACGCTATAAGTATTATTCGCCAATACGTTTATTGATAAAAAAGACAAACAAGCGATAATTATTCGACTAAATTTTTTAAATATCATTGTTATTACCTAAATTAAAAAGAATACGAAAAATTCACGTTACCGTAGTTATTAAATTCGGCCGCACCGTCATAAATATTTTTCTTACGACCGATTTCATAAGATAAATTGATTTTTTTGGTAATACGCCAGTCATGTCCGTAACTAACCGCCCATGAATGTTCGGCTTTATGATTTTGTTGCTTATATTTCCCGACCAAACCCTTTAAATGGTGGGTTAAAACCAGCCCGTAATTCATCGGTTGGCGATAACTTAAATCCGTACTGAATTCGATATTTCGACTTTTATCCGGGTTGTAATACCAAGCGGACGCAATGTTTTTATTACGCTGATAATCAAAACGAATACCGTTGTTCAACGCCCAGCGATCGTGTTGGAACGTTTGTGAAGACGCCCATAAATAGAATGACTTACGCATATTATCGTCATCAAACTTCATTGCATTCACACCGGTTCCCACTTGCACAAGATCTCGATAGGTATAAGTGGTGCCGAATCCGATATCTTTGGTATAAACTTTTTGATTTATCGCTTTAATCGGGGTCGAGCTGCCGTTAATATTACCGGACAGTTCAAACTTCCAGTTTTCGTTCAATACGTAACCGGAATTTACCGAAACATATCCTTTTTCATTTAATTTAATCCCCTTACCCGCTTCAAGCGTAAGGTTAAACGGAAAGAAATTCAGATAACTACCGGCACCGATTCTACGTTGCTTAAGCACTTCCCCTTCGGTCGGTACTTTATCCTCCGAATAATGCACATAAGCGTAATGCCCTTCGGTAGTTTTTGCCGAATTTAAATAATATTCCTGACTAAATTCATTACTCTGCTTATTACTAGGCGCCGTTTGATGAGAAATACCGAATGATGCGGTAAAACCGCCTCTTCTGGCTTCATCGTATCGCTTCAAGACCGCTTCCGCCGATTCTTTTTCTTCCGCCGTATAACTTTCGATAATTTGATAAGCCTTAGCGAAATTTCCTTGATTTAAGGCGATATTCGCACTTTGATGTTTATAGAGCGCTTGATCCTTACCTAAGAACTGGCTTGCTTTATCCACTAAAACGTTTGCTCGGTCATGGTTATTTCTGGACGATTCCAAATCGCTTAATGCCAACATTGCCCAAGGATCACCCGGAGTCAAATTAGTTAAACGATCTTCTAACACGGCAACCGCTTTTGATTTATTGCCTCTCCAATTATGTAAATTGACTTGGCTATAGAATGCTTGCTCATAATTAGGATTTAATAGGCGAGTTCTTCTGGTAAAATCCCAAATTTGTTTACTCTCTTTAATTTGATCTTGATATATTTGAGCCTGTTCAAAATAACCCGCATCGCTTGACGCATTGATTAATTTAAATAATAAGGCCGTACTTATATGCTTATTATTCGCCTGTTCCGATTCGGCTAATTTTTGATAAATTTCTAATGCTTTAAACGGCGAACCGTCTTTTAACAGCATATCGGCATAAGCCTCTTGCACATAATTCGGCATTTCCTGATTCAAGGATTTCAGAATCTCGTAATCTTTTATTACGAGCGCCTTATTATTCATTTTATTCGCTAATATCATGCGATCTTGAACCGCTTGGCGATATAAAGGATTATCTTGTTCCAGCGAATCGATGATATTTGTCAGACGCATATATCCGGACTTTAACCCGGACATTTTTAAATTATCGTCTCCTTTAATTGAAGATATTACTTGACCATGTTCCAACCAATTTAAATCTTTTTGAGAAAATAAATTCGGATAACGTTTAACTAATTCGGATTGAATGGGAAGTACATTTAATTTCGTTGCCAGACGATAAAGTTTTAAGGCAAGTTCAGGGTTAGGTTCGGCTTGTAATTGTTGATGCCAACGACCTAATTTTGAAAGATTCGGCTCGGTATGATCCAGTAAATAATTAGATGCCTCTCGATAACTATTATCTGCGCCGAATTTACTTTTATATTGCGTAAGATGTTTTTTCGCATCCGCATATTTACTTAGTTCAACTTCAACCAAGCTGCTTCCTAATAAACCGTTCGGATTATTAGGATATTTTTGACTTAATTTTCTATATAACTGAAGTGCTTTAGGGAAGTCTTTACTATTACGATACGCCTTGGCTAAATTTTCCAATTCACTTTCGGAAAAATGATTAATATTACAATCTGCACAAACATTAATCGCATGCTTAAATTCGCCTTTTCGCATCATTAATGCGATTAAATCGTCTCTAACTTTTCTATCACCTGTTTTTTTATATAAATCAGATAGTTGAGAAATCGCTTGTGTTAATTGGCTGTCTCCTTGACGAGAAAAAATCACAATTTCTTCCCGCTTTATATCTATCGGCGATGCATTGGCCAAAGCAGTATTGAGGAACGTTGTAGATAATAGACAAAGCGCTAAAGAATTAAATTTTATCTCCATAAAATACATCCATAATTTAGTTAAATTTATAATAGTATTGATTATTCCGCTTATTCTCATAAGCATTCTTAATCGCATAAAGACTACTTTCTCTTATATACATTACGGAAGCATACAAACGTAACAGCTTAAATTAACGGATAAAGAGCATGGAGAGGCTGTTAGACATCCTTTTTATATTCACCTTGAGCCATAAGCAAAAAACTAAGCATCAGAACTAACAATAGAAATTATCGAGGTTCCGCCATTTTGTATTGAACTTAATTTCAATAAATATTGTCTTAGTATTATGAATTGCTGATAGCATTAAAGAAGGGAAGATATAATCGATCTTTAGCATCGTATCTTTTACCTAAGTAAAAAAGCTAAAACCTATAACAAATCCATACTGTTATATAATCGAATTACACTATAAATATAGTCAAACAACATACCGCCACATTAACATATAACGTAGTTATAATAGCCTTCATACTTGACAAATATAAATTTACACATCTTTATTCAGATATAAAAATCCCTATTCATCACATCCTTTGAATGAATTACTATTTAAAAGTTCCAAAAATTTTAAATAAAGCAAGTCGGACGTCTTAATTAACCCTGATTTAAATTAGACTATACTCAAATGATAATTATAGAAAAGTTATAATAGGACGGTTTATTTAACACAAATACGAAAAATTATTTATTTCTCAATCATAAGTTTTACTTGACATAAACTAAAATTTATGACTAAAGTTTTAAACATATTAAAAAGAGATAAAAAAAGCGGTCTAATTTGTAAAAATCTTTGCAAATTAGACCGCTTGTATCGTTTTACTATTTATTTAACTGAACCGGCAAAAATAAACTTAACGGGCGTTTACGTATTATTTCCCATAAGCATTTTAAAATTTCCCGCCAGCTATCAATTTCGGTATTGCGTGAACGCAGCGCAATCCACAGCGTTAGAGAGAAGCTGACTATCAAATTGACCGCACCGATCATCAACACAAAGCAGATGCTTTGCAATAACACTTGCCAGCCTAACGATTCGCTCACCACCGCATAACCGACATTCGCCGAAGAAAAAGCAACGTGGCGAATATCTAACGGCAGCCCTAACCAATAACCGATCACGCCAGTAATGCCAAGCAACATACCGAAGCCTAAGTTACCGATAATCGAACCGATATTATCATGCACGTAATCGGCAAATTTCTCTCGTACGGATAACGGAAAAATCGCCTTTAACCACGGGTGCTGTCTTAACCGCATACGGGTATTTAAATAGTTGCTGCGGTTGTCAAAGTAGCCGGAAATAATCCCCGAGCAGAACAACCACAAACCGGCAATAGCCGCAAACCATAAGGTTCCTTTGGTCGGGTCAATCGAGCTTAGCTGATATTGCACCATTTCACTGTCTAATAACGCTTTTCCGGTGTGTTCGGCATAGCCGTAAGCAATTAATGCCGCTACACTCATCGACACAATCACATTCCCCAGCACCGCAATGCTTTGTGAACGCAATACGTCCACCAACAATTGCGCCAGTTTCATATTCACCGCACTTCCCTGAGGGTTTCTCTCGACCGCTTCGGCAAAACGTGCGGCAGTCATCGCCGGCTGTTTGGTTGCTACTGTAAAATGCAACATAAAGATAACGGTAAAACCGATGCCGTAGTTCAAACCTTCCGCAATACCTTTCCAGACTTTATCGTCAATCATTCCACCCAGATACACTTTAAAGAGCGCCATCAGCGCAATCAGCACGCCACCGCCGGCAGCGGAATAAAACATACTGAAATATTCTTTTTTATCTCGAGTAATATAGTGCTCGCCGTGATCACTGGTGTGTTGGGTAATACTGCGAGAAAGCATTTTGACACTTTGTTTCCATAAGTCGGAAATACTGTGCTGTTTTGCCGCCGCTTCCGCCAACATTTTAGTAATTTGCAACACGCGTAAACGAGCGACTCGGTTGGTAGAAAATAATTCCATCAACATCGCCAAACGATCTAAGGTTTGACTTAAACGTTCAAGCAAATGTGCCACCCCAAGTGACGAACCGGCTATCGATCCTTTTTTCTGTAAGCGATCCACCAATTCGCGTGATTGGTTAAACATCACCTGTAAGTGGCTATCGTCATAATATTGATTTTGACGACGAGCCGCTAACCATAAAAACACTTCTTTTTGCAATGCAACAAACGGTGAATCGGCATCTAACAGCGTTCGATCCAAACGAATTAACTCCGGTTCCAAATCCTCCGCCGCAATCCAAATCGAAAGCATTTTGATCGCAAATAACCCTTCGTGACGAATATGCTCATACAGCCAAGCTCTATCCTGCTCGCTTACACTGTGATCTAACGTATTGAGAAAATTTAACCAGATCTTAGTCGAAATGGCATTAATCCATTCCACATCATGCCGATCGCAAAACAAGAGAATAAACACATCGCGTAAATCATTCACATCTTTAAAAGACGGGTTGAGTTTCTCATATAAGCGATTACGCATTTCTCGCCCGAAACCTTGGCGACCTAAAATGCCGCTACTGACGAGAATCGGATATAAACGTAGCTGACAAAGCCAGCGGCAAATTAGCGTAGCAGCCGCTTGAGCGAGTTCCGGTTGTTGTTTAAGTAAATCGGTAAAAAATTCTAATTTTTCGACCGCTTGTTCCGGCTTGTCGGCTCTAAGCCACTGACATAATCCGTTTAACAGAGTAAAAGCGTCGTTTTGTTCGATTTGCCGGCTGACAAAGGGTAAAAGGGTCGTTTCATTCAAGTTTATTTTTGGCATATTTGATTCTATTTATTCCTATTTTTCATTAATTTTAATCATTCCGAGCTGGTTTTACGGAAAAAAGTTCAAAACAAAACGGTAAGGTTTCCCTTACCGTCAATTAAATTACAATCTATCAATACTAAACTAATTTAAAGATCACTTCAAAACTATCGCCTTGCTGTAATTTTCGATTGATACGAGCGGTTTCGACGCATACCATCGTTTGATAACCGGTTTCGCTCATCGCACTTGTCGCTTTATGCCACGGATTCCATAACACGACGTCGCTCGCATCAATGTGTTCAATTTGAATCGTGCGTTGATTCGCCATATCTTCAATGCGATTAATAGCCTGCTCCGCACTATAAATACAATCGACATTTTCGTTAATTTTACGCGGCGAAGGCACTTGTACAAATTGTTTGGTTAATGAATCAAAGCATTCGTGCGGTAAGCCTTTCACTTCGGTTTGCTCAATATTCGATACATTGAAATAGCTATGCAATGCCGCCTGCGCTTCTTGTTCGGCATAGTGAGTGAAAATCAAATGACATTCTTGGCTAAACGCCATTTCAATTTTCGCTTCGATAATATTTTGTTCGTCATAGAGCGAAAATTCTAAGTAAGCATATTCCGCATCCGTTTCATAATGACTGAGCGACCATTCACGAATGCGAGCCGTGCCGTGTGACGGACTTTTTACCGAACCGAACCACGGATAACAAATCGGCACACCGCCGCGAATCGCATTGCCTTTTTGGAACGGCTCAATCTCCGAAAGCCATAATACGTCTTGTTTCGCCGTAGCCGGTTGCCAACTTAATAATTGTGCGCCTTGTAAAGCCACTACTGCTGTTCCTAACTTATGTGCAACACGAATCACATATAACTCATGACATTTCTCGAGGCTGATACCTTGGCTGATTTGACGAATAAATTCGGTTTTCATATTCTGCTCCTTTACCCTATCCAAAAGCAAGCGGTCAAATTTACAACCTTTTTTGCAAATTTGACCGCCTGATATTAATCAATATCTTTTAATTCTTCTTCGGAAAGCTGTTCTTGACCGCTTTCTTCCGCCGCTTTACCGTCGCTCACTTTAAATTCGAGGTTTTGGAAATACGCCTCGCGGAAAGTCACATACGGATCAGCAGATTGCTGTAATAACGGGTCTTGATCGAGTAATTTCGCCCGACTGTCCACACCTTGTATCGCAAATTTCGCCACCGTCCACGGCATAGTTAGCATTGATAGAACGGGATAGGCGGAATCCGCCGCTTTTCCGATCGCTTGTCGAGGTGTGGTCGCGCCGTAACCCGGCACCATAATATAAGCGCCGGTCGGCACGCTATAACTGCCCAGCGTATGACCGAATTCACGATTACCGTTATCTAATTTTAAATCTTTCGTTTGGCTTGCCCAGTCAATTAAACCGCCTAGACCGAAAATCGAGTTAATCCAGAAACGGTTAAAATGGATCATTGCCTTTTTACCCTCGCCCTCTAACAGACGATTGACAAAACTTGCCGGTTCATCAAGGTTATTCGCCACATTGGTTAAACCGGTTTTAATCGGACTCGGCACATAATCACGCCAACCTTTTGCAACCGGTTTGAGAGCATAGGTATCAATATAATCGTAATTGACCTTCCACATCGCTCGGTTAAAGCCTTCCAGCGGATCTTTACGCTCACCGGAAGCCGGATCGATTGACGACGAACAAGCGGTTAATAGCAGCACGCCGGCTACTAAACTTAATTGTTTTAATTTCATGCTATTTTGCCTTGTTAAAGAAATCATTGTTACATTTTAACCAAGTCGTACTAAAACACAAAGAAAAGCTAAGTAAAATTGAAGATAGAAATCTAGACGTCCAGATTGCGGGAGAATGTTGTTTTGATTACAATACCTGCAATTTTTATATAAAGCAGGATTTTAACTATGGCAGATTGGAGTGGGGAATACATTAGCCCGTATGCCGAACACGGCAAAAAAAGTGAACAAGTGAAAAAGATCACGGTATCGATCCCGATTAAAGTATTAGAAATTTTAACCAACGAACGTACTCGACGTCAGATCAAAAACTTGCGTCATGCAACCAATAGCGAATTACTATGCGAAGCCTTTTTGCATGCCTTTACTGGACAGCCGTTGCCGACGGATGACGATCTGATGAAAGAACGCAGCGATGAGATTCCGGAAGAGGCTAAAGCGAAAATGCGCGAATTGGGTATCGACCCTGATAACTGGCAATATTGATAATTAACGAGCCTCATTTTTGAGGCTTTCTTACAATGGAAAAGGAGTCTTATGAATTATCGACAACTCGCGAAAGAAGCTCGCTGGGCGCTCTGGCTTGCTTTAGTTTATTTATTCGGTTGGATAGCTTTCGCCTATTTCTCACCGGCAGGACGAGGCATTTTCGGCTTTCCGATTTGGTTTGAACTTGCTTGCATCGCTCTACCGCTCGGTTTTACCGCCGTCGTGTATTGGACGGTCAAAAAAGTTTATCAAGACATTGATTTAAATAAGTAACATAGCAATGAATAAAGAGATGTTATTGCCGTTAATCGCTTATTTATGCTTTGTGTTCGGTGTCGCTTTTTATGCTTATCGTAAACGCCAAGGCGGTAGCTTTTTATCCGAATATTACGTAGGCAGTCGCTCAATGTCCGGTTTTGTGTTGGCGATGACCACCGCCGCGACTTATGTCGGGGCGAGTTCGTTTATCGGCGGCCCGGGTGCGGCTTATAAATACGGATTAGGCTGGGTATTACTCGCAATGATTCAAGTACCGGCGGTATTGCTGGCGTTAGGAGCGTTGGGTAAAAAATTCGCCTTACTCGCCCGCCAATATAATGCGGTAACTATCAACGATTTATTATTGGCTCGTTATCAAAATAAATTCGTGGTGTGGATTTCCGGCTTTGCCTTGTTGCTTTCATTCTTTGCGATGATGACGGTACAGTTTATCGGTGCCGGTCGCTTACTGGAAACCACCTTAGGCGTACCGTATCAAACTGCAGTAATTATTTTTGCGATAACTGTCGGAATTTATACTTTTATCGGCGGTTTCCGTGCGGTAGTGCTAACCGATACGATTCAAGGGTTAGTGATGTTAGTCGGTACATCGTTATTGTTGGGCGGCGTAATTTATGCCGCCGGCGGTGTAGAGAATGCGGTAAATACGTTGGAAAGCATTAATCCGCAATTAATCGAGCCGTACGGCATTGACGAACGTCCGCTGGATTTTACCTTTATGACCTCGTTCTGGGTATTGGTCTGCTTCGGTTTAATCGGTTTACCGCAACTTGCGGTACGCAGTATGGCGTATAAAGACAGCGCTTCTTTACATAAAGCGCTCGTTATCGGTACGTTAGTGGTATCGTTGCTGATGTTCGGTATGCACCTTGCCGGTGTGCTTGGACGTGCGGTCATTCCCGATTTAAAAATTCCGGATCAGGTCATCCCGACCCTAATGATTCAGGTACTACCGCCACTGGTTGCCGGTATATTCTTGGCGGCACCGATGGCGGCGATTATGTCGTCGATTGACTCGTTATTAATTCAATCGTCTTCCACCCTAATCAAAGATTTATATTTAGCAGTGAAGCCGGAAGCAGTCAATAACGAAGCTAAGTTAAAACGCTTCTCAACCATGACCACGCTTACTTTTGCGGTGTTATTAGTGTTTGCGGCGTTAAATCCGCCGGATATGTTAATTTGGCTTAACTTACTTTCGCTCGGCGGCTTAGAAGCGACATTCTTATGGGTCATCGTATTAGGGCTTTACTGGAAAAATGCGAATGCAGCCGGTGCGATTAGCTCGATGTTGGCAGGTTTAACAAGTTATGTGATTTTCACTAGCTTTAAAATCAGTATTTTGAGCTTCCATGCGATTGTACCGTCGTTAGTGATCGGTTTAATCGCTTTCTTAATCGGCAATCGTTTCGGTAAAAAATCGTAATCGGTAACAGCGGTTTTTAACCAACCGAATCGTAAAAAGGCATAGGTTCCCAACCTATGCCTTTCTTTTTAGTTAAGCAAAGAAGCTACTACAATGACTAATGTAAATACACCCAGCCAGAAAAGTTGTACTTTGACATTCTGACGATTCAATGCCTGATTATGTAAGCGGCGTTGTTCCAATTTCTCACGATAAACGGCTAAGTCCGCTTCTTTAAATGAAAAACCGCAATGCGGACAAGCGATAACACTCTCGCTAATTTTGTGCCGACACTCTGGGCAACGTTGTAATGCCATAACAGTTCCTTAAAACAAGCGGTCGAATTTGGCGGATTTTTTGCAAAATTTTGTCAAAACTCGACCGCTTGCGATTACCAAATGCGAATACGTTCCGCCTCATTGCGATACATTTTATCGCCGGCTTTGGTGCCGAACGCACGATGGAAGCCGCTGATATTCAGTACCGGCGCATAAGCACGGAATTGCCCCGGTGCGTGCGGATCGCTTTTCACTTGGTGAGTAAGCGCTTGGACGGTCGCTTTATGGCGCCACGAACGTGTCCAGCTCATAAAGAAACGTTGATCGCTGGTGAAATTTTCAATCGTCGGGCTGATACCGTGATCTTGCTCGTACAGTTTCAGCGCATCATAAGCGATACTTAAACCGCCTAAATCGGCAATGTTTTCACCCAAAGTGAAACGCCCGTTTACAAAGACTTTTGGTGCGACTTCAAACTGATCGAATTGAGCGACCAATTTATCTGCTAAGGCTTCAAATTTTTTGCGGTCGTCCGCCGTCCACCAATCTTTTAGATTACCTTCTCCATCAAATTTTGAACCGCTATCGTCAAAACCGTGGGTGATTTCGTGGCCGATAATCGCCCCGATTGCCCCGAAATTGACCGCCGGATCTGCCTGTTGGCTATAAAGTGGTGCTTGTAAAATGCCGGCTGGGAACACAATCCGGTTCATTAACGGGCTGTAGGAAGCATTGACCACTTGCGGCAACATTCCCCATTCATTTAAATCGACCGGTTTGCCGACTTTAGCTAGGTTATAATCGTAGCCCCATTTGGCAATTTGTTGCATATTGGCGTAGAGCGTACCGCCTTGCGCCACGGTTTTAAGGGTTAAGTTGCTGTAATCTCGCCATTTGTTCGGATAACCGACTTCGACAATAAACTTATCTAATTTGGCTTTCGCTTTTTGTTTGGTTTCCGCCGACATCCAGGCTAAGTTATCAATACGATGATGATAGGCTTTAACTAAATACTTCGCCATTTCCAGTACATCGTTTTTTGCCGATTGCGGGAAGAATTTCGCTACATAAAATTGTGCGAATTCTTGTCCGAGCCAGCTATTTATCGTGGCTAACGCACGTTTTTCTAACGGACGTTGTTGTTTCTGACCTACTAATTTTTTGCCGTAAAACTCAAAACGAACATCATCCATTTCTTTGTTTAAGTAAGGGGCGTTATCCGATAAGGTACGGAATAATAAGTAGTCTTTAATTACCGCTAAGTTTTGCGGATTGATAAGCTGATCCAACGCTTGGAAATAACGAGGCTCATATAAAATTACCTCATCGGTTTCCACGCCAACCGCTTTCAAATACTGAGCTAAGTCAATGTTTTTACTTAATTTTTTCAGTTGTGTCAGATTGGTCGGGTTGTAACGTTTTTGGATGTCACGATCTTCTTCATTGGTAAATAATGTTTTCGCAATCGCTTTTTCGTAAGCGACAATTGCTTTGGCTTTTGCTGCCGGGTTGGTGACTTTGGCATAACCTAAAATCTGTTCGATATAATCTTGATACAATTTTAAGGTGGCACGGTTTTCCGGCGTATCTTTTTGGAAATAATCGTTGCTTAAACCTAAATCCACATTGCTTAAATAGACACCGTTTTGACGGGAATTTTTTAAGTGCGCAAACACCGACCAACCGAATAACACTTCGTTACCGGCTTTGGTTTCTTCAATCAAATAGCGTTTTAAATCGGCAAAGGTATTGAGCCGTTTGATTTTCTCAATATCTTTGGCAATCGGGGTAAGTCCCGCTTGCTCACGTGCATTTAAGTCCGTATAGGTTTCATATACCGCTTTTAAACGTTGAGCTTTCGCATCATTTGCAAATTTCGGCTCGGAAATGACCGCTTGTAAGAATTTAATCGAACGTTGTTCATTCAATTCGTTTAATTCCGCTAACGTTCCCCAAGAAGTTCTGTCCGCCGGAATTTGTGCTTTTGCAAGCCATTTTCCGTTTACAAAACGATAAAAATCTTGTTGCGGCGCAACGATGTTATCGACACCTTCCGTTAAAGTAGATTGATAACCGGTAGTACTACAGCCGGCTAACCCGAGCGAAAGGGTTGCCAGACTCAATAAAAATTTTTTTGCCATAACCTTACTCAACTAAAATTTTGTGATGGGATTGTCTAAATGCTTTCGGGGTATCCGCATATTCTTTTTTAAATACCGAATAGAAATAGGGTAAAGAAGGGTAACCGCAAATTTCCGAAATTTCTTGGATCGAAATATCGGTAAATTGTAGCATATATTTTGCACGATTCAGTTTTTCCTCATGAATTACCTGATGAATCGTCTTATTCAATTCGTGCTTAAAACGTTGTTCTAAATTGGAACGCGAAATCCTTAAATGATCGAGAACTTGTTCGGTTTTAATTCCTTTACAGGCATTATGATGAATATAGTGCATCGCTTGAATCACAAACGGATCTTGGAACGCTTGGAAATCGGTAGAACGGCGTTGCTCTACCCGTAACGGCGGAATCAAGACGGGAGAATGACTCAATTTTTTGCCTTCGAATAAATGATGCAACATTTTTGCCGCTTGGTAACCGATTTGCTTTGTACCTTGCATCACCGACGAAAGCGAAACGCGCGATAAATGTTGAATCAGCTCTTCGTTATCAATACCAATCACGGAAATTTGTTCCGGCACGGCAATATTCAGATATTCACAGGCTTGTAGTAAATGTCTGGCTCTGGCATCGGTTACCGCAATAATGCCGGTTTGCGCCGGTAATGAAGCTAGCCATTCGCTTAATTCGGATTGCGCTTCCAACCAATTCTGCGCATTCACTTGATGCCCTAAATAGATATTGGTTTGATGTTCGTACTTTTCCATCAAATCGATGAACGCATTTTTACGTTCCACCGACCAATGTTTCTGTTCATCGCTCGGGATACCGTAAAACGCAAACCGATTAATGCCTTTTTGTTTGAGATGTAACAACGCCGTTTCCACTAAAGCGTAATTATCGGTGGCAACATACGGAATGTGCGGATAATAATCCGGATTTTGATAGGAACCGCCGACCGCAATCACCGGAATATTCATATCACTTAGCAATGCCGCGGTTTCGGGATCGTCAAAATCGGCAATAATGCCGTCAATTAACAGACCTTCCAGATCTTTTTTATGATAAGTGAAATCATCTTGCATAAAAATATTCCAAGTACATTGAGAGGCTTGAATATATTGTCCGATGCCTTCAATGACTTGGCGGTCGTAAACTTTATTCGCATTAAAACATAATGCGATACGAAAAGATTTTTTTTCCATAAATATCATTACGTAGTTAGACAGTCGCGCTAACATACCACATTTTGCGTAGTTATGAAAAAAGCACCCAATATTTACGAAAACATTGGATGCTTTTTAAGGAATCAATCGCAGAGGTAACGATTACATTTTTTTCTTACTCATCGTATCAACCCAAACGGCTAATAACAGAATCGCACCTTTTACGATATATTGCCAGAATGTCGGTACATCAAGCATACTCATACCGTTATCAAGTAAAGCGATAATAAATGCCCCAATGATAACACCGTATACGCTACCGATACCGCCGGCTAAACTTACCCCGCCGATGACACAAGCGGCAATCGCATCGAGTTCGGCATTTTGACCTGCCGACGGCGCACCTGCACCTAAACGCGCACTAAGAATCAACCCTGCAATCGCTACCATAAAGCCGTTCATTGCGAAGATGGTTAGTTTTACTTTCTCAACGTTAATCCCTGAAAGTCGTGCCGCATCAATGTTACCGCCGATTGCATAAATATGACGACCGAATGCGGTTTTACGTGCGATAAACATCCCGAATACGGTTAAAATCGCTAACACAAGTACCGGGAACGGAATACCTCGATAATCGTTCAATAAGTAAATCGCACCTAAGACACAGATAGCAAATAAGCCGTATTTCATAATGTCTTTCGTCGCATCAGGCACATTCAAGTTTAAGTTTTTACGCGCTTTACGTTGATAAGTCCCCCAAGTAACGAAACAGAATACCGCCACTAAACCGAGAATCATACCGGTAACATCCGGAATATAGCCTTGACCGATAGCGGTCATATCATTACTAATCGGTGAAACGGTCGTACCGTTGGTTAAGCCGATTAAAATACCGCGGAAGGCTAACATCCCCGCTAAGGTGACGATAAAGGACGGTACTTTACGATAAGAGACCCACCAACCGTTCCAAGCACCTAATAATGTACCTAGCACAAGTGTTACCACAATAGTAAGCGGTAAAGGCCAGCCCCACCAAACGTCGGCGATAGCGGCGAATCCGCCTAATAACCCCATTAATGAACCGACGGATAGGTCAATTTCCGCCGAGATAATCACAAATACCATCCCGATCGCTAAAATCCCAGTAATGGAGGTTTGGCGTAATAAGTTTGAAATATTACGTGCGCTTAAATAGGCACCGTCGGTTGCTACCGAGAAAAAGCTCATAATCACAACAATAGCAATGAGCATAATATAAACTTGTAAATTGACAGATTTTAGCTTCAACATAGGTTACTCCTTGAGTGCGGCTTCCATAACTTGCTCTTGCGTCAAATTATCGTTAATTAAGTCTGCTTTAATTTGTCCTTGGTGCATAACCAGAACTCTATCGCTAATGCCTAATACTTCGGGCAATTCGGAAGAAATCACGATGACCGCCATTCCTTCTTGCGCTAACTGATTGATCAGTTTATAAATTTCGTATTTAGCCCCTACGTCGATACCACGAGTAGGTTCGTCCAAAATCAAAATTCTAGGCTTCAATAATAAGCATTTTGCAAGAATCGCTTTCTGTTGGTTACCGCCGCTTAATCGACCGATGGCTAATTCGGGTGAAGAGGTTTTTACTTTTAATTTTTGAATTGATTGATTAATGACGGTTTCTTCAAGTGCTTCGTTAATTACGTTTTTGCCGAAACAGAATTGAGGAAGCGAAGATAACGTGATGTTTTTCCCAACACCCATAATCGGAATAATGCCGTGTTTTTTACGGTCTTCCGGCACCATCACAATATTATTTTCAATTGCTTGCGCACAGTTTTTAATACGTACCTGCCGATTCTCAATAAAAATATTTCCTTCATATTTTCCTTGATACGAACCGAAGATACATTGCGCCATTTCAGTACGTCCGGAACCGACCAAACCGGCTACGCCGAGGATTTCGCCTTTGTGTAATTTAAAACCGGCGTTATTTACTCTTTTAATATGCGTATTGACCGGATGCCAAGCGGAAATATTTTCCACTCGAAGAATTTCTTCACCGATATCATGAGGTTCATGCGGATAAAGCGAGGTGATTTCACGCCCTACCATCATGGTGATAATGTCATCCTCACTCATTCCTTGAGCGGAACGAGTCCCGATATGTTCGCCGTCTCGAATGACGCAGATTTTGTCTGAAATTTTTTTTACTTCATTTAATTTATGCGAAATATAAACACAAGCGATGTTATGCGCTTTGAGATCTTTCACTAAGTTTAAAAGAATCGCCGTTTCTTTTTCGGTTAAAGAAGCACTCGGTTCATCTAAAATTAGTAAACGAACTTGTTTATTTAACGCTTTTGCGATTTCAACTAATTGTTGTTGTCCTAAGCCGAGTTCACCTACTTTAGTATTCGGATCAATATCTAACTGCACTTGTTGCAGAATGGTTTTACAACGCAGGTACATTTCGTTGTCGTTCGTAATACCTGAGTTTGTCATCTCATTACCGAGAAACATATTCTCGAGCACCGACATATTTTTCACTAAGGTTAATTCTTGGTGAATAATCGAAATACCTTTTTCTTCCGTTTCTTTAATATTTTTCGCCGTGAGTTTTTCACCGGCAAAGTAGATCTCACCGGAATAATCGCCGTGAGGATAAATACCGCACAAGACTTTCATCAAAGTGGATTTTCCCGAACCGTTCTCACCGCATAAGGACAATATTTCACCGGTTTCCAAAGAAATCGAAATGTTATTTAATGCCGTAACATCGCCGAATTTCTTAGTAATATTTTTCATTTCTAACAATTGAGCCATAATGAAAACCTCCGTTAGATAAAGTGCGGTCGTGATAAACCGCACTTTAAAGATTAAGATAGATTATTTATAAACCGCTTCTTTCGTGTGGAATCCATCTTTAATCACGGTACTGTCAATATTGTCTTTGGTTACAATAATCGGATCTAATAAGTAAGCATCAACTTCTTTTACGCCGTTGTTCAATTTTGCGTTAGATTCTAAAGTTTCGCCTTTACCTAAGCTAACCGCAATCGAAGCGGCTTTGTCCGCTAAATTGGTAATCGGTTTATATACCGTCATGGTTTGCGTACCTTCTACGATACGTTTAATTGCAGCAATGTCCGCATCTTGACCGGAAATCGCCACTTTACCCGCTAAACCTTGTGCGCTTAACGCTTGAATTGCACCGCCTGCGGTCGCATCGTTTGAAGCGACAACCGCATCAATATTGTTTTTATTCGCGGTTAAGGCGTTTTCCATAATTTGCAATGCTTTTTCAGCTAACCAAGAATCAACCCATTGGTCGCCCACCACTTTGATTTTGCCGCTATCAATATGCGGTTGTAATACTTTCATTTGACCTTTACGGAATAGTTTCGCATTGTTATCCACCGGCGAACCGCCCATTAAGAAATAATTACCTTCCGGTTTTTTCTCAACGATACTTTGCGCTTGTAACTCACCGACTTTTTCATTATCAAACGATACGTAGAAATCCAAATCCGCATTGTTGATTAAACGGTCGTAAGCTAAAACTTTCACACCTTCTTTTTTTGCTTCGGAAATTACGTTACTTAATACATCGCCGTTATGCGGAATAATCACTAATACGTCTACGTTTTTATTCAACATATTTTCAATTTGTGAAACTTGTGCCGCATCATCGCCATTTGCTGATTGAACTAATACTTTCGCCCCTAAAGCCTCTGCTTTTTTCACAAAAATATCACGGTCTTTTTGCCATCTCTCTAAACGTAAATCATCAATGGACATACCGATGGTTAAATCTTTAGCTAACGCTGAACCTGACATTACGGTTAATGCCGCAGCGATAGATAAAATCAGACTTTTCATTTTCATAATGACACCTCATAGGGTTGGTTTAACAAAGTTTGAGCATAAGTACGATTGCTCTGGCGATAGTTTGCGGTGGATAATTTGTCACGGCAATTACAAAATATTTTAACGCTATTACGTTTTTTCGCTTTTGTGATCCCTGCCACAATAACTAATAATCAAAACCGAAAAACTAAATAACATAATTGAACCGTGTTTTAATTTTCATCATTATGCTCTCGTTTTCAAAATCCATTGATTCACAGGAGAATTAATTATGTCTAACTATTTCGATAAAATTGAAAAAGTAAAATATGAAGGTGCTGACTCAACCAATCCTTTTGCTTTTAAACATTACAATCCGAACGAAGTGATTTTAGGCAAAACCATGGCGGAACATTTACGTTTAGCGGTGTGTTATTGGCATACTTTCTGCTGGACGGGGAATGATATGTTCGGCGTTGGTTCTTTAGATCGTAGTTGGCAAAAAACGGGCGATTTGCTTGAAGGCGCAAAACAAAAAGCGGAAATCGCCTTTGAATTCTTCCAAAAATTAGGGATTCCTTACTATTGCTTCCACGATGTGGATATTGCGCCGGAAGGCAATTCATATAAAGAATATGTACATAATTTCCACACTATGGTGGATATTCTTGAGAAAAAACAAGCGGAAACCGGTGTGAAATTATTATGGGGTACGGCAAACTGCTTTACCAACCCTCGTTATATGTCCGGCGCATCAACCAATCCGAATCCGGAAGTATTCTCTTGGGCGGCATCGCAAGTATTCAATGCGATGAATGCAACCAAACGATTAGGCGGCGAAAACTATGTGTTATGGGGCGGTCGTGAAGGTTATGAAACCTTATTAAATACCGATTTAAAACGTGAACGTGAACAAATCGGTCGCTTTATGCAAATGGTGGTGGAACATAAACACAAAATCGGCTTTAACGGTACGTTATTAATCGAACCGAAACCGCAAGAACCGACTAAACACCAATATGACTATGACGTAGCAACCGTTTACGGCTTCTTAAAACAATTCGGCTTAGAAAAAGAAATCAAAGTAAATATTGAAGCAAACCACGCAACCTTAGCCGGTCATACTTTCCAACACGAAATCGCAACCGCAGCGGCATTAGATATCTTCGGTTCGATTGATGCCAACCGCGGTGATCCGCAATTAGGTTGGGATACCGACCAATTCCCGAACAGCGTAGAAGAAAATACGCTCGTGATGTATGAAATCTTAAAAGCGGGCGGATTTACCACCGGCGGCTTCAACTTCGATGCGAAAATCCGTCGCCAAAGTACCGACCCGTATGATTTATTCCACGGTCATATCGGAGCGATTGACGTGCTTGCGCTTTCACTTAAACGTGCGGCGAAAATGATTGAAGATAAAACCTTACAAGGTATTGTTGATCAACGTTACGCAGGCTGGAACGGCGATTTAGGTCAGCAAATTCTTGCCGGTAAAGCAAGCCTTGAAGATTTAGCGAAAATCGTTGAAAGCAAAGCGCTTGATCCGAAACCGGTTTCAGGTCAGCAAGAATATTTAGAAAATTTAGTGAATAATTATATTTATCGTTAATTATTATTGTAGGGGGACAAGATCCCCCTCTTTAGTAAAGAGGGGTTAGGGGAGATTTGTTTAAAAGGTTAATTTACATTGTTTAAGTAAGTCTTTTTGCAATATGGCGTATTTTATTTCATTGATTATGCTTATATCGCAATCAAATCTCCCCCAGCCCCTCTTTTCTAAAGAGGGGAGTTCTCTTAGGAGGCTTTATGTATATCGGAATTGATTTAGGCACCTCAGGCGTTAAAGTCGTTTTACTCAATGAATCTCAAGAAATCATCGCAACCACACATCAATCTTTACCTATTTCTCGCCCTCATCCGCTTTGGTCGGAACAAAATCCGGAAGACTGGTGGCACGCAACCAATTTAGCTATGCTCGCTTTAGCACAGCAACAGGATTTAACCGCCGTTAAAGCGATCGGCTTAACCGGTCAAATGCACGGTGCGACTTTATTGGATAAGCATGACCAAGTATTGAGTCCGGCAATTTTGTGGAATGACGGTCGTAGCTTTGCGGAGTGTGCCGAATTGGAATCATTAGTACCGAATAGCCGTGAGATTACCGGTAATCTGATGATGCCGGGCTTTACCGCACCGAAATTAAAATGGGTGGATAAGCATCAGCCGCAAATCGCCGAACAAGTGGATAAAGTCTTACTGCCGAAAGATTATTTACGTTTACGTATGACCGGCGAATATGCCTCCGATATGTCGGATGCCTCCGGCACAATGTGGTTGGATGTCGGTAAAAGAGATTGGAATCAGGCGTTACTGAATGCGTGCGGACTTGACGTTAGCAATATGCCTAAACTGTTTGAAGGTAATCAAATTACCGGTTACTTACGTCCTGAATTGGCAAAAAGCTGGAAATTAAATACCGTTCCGGTAATTGCCGGTGGCGGTGATAATGCCGCCGGAGCCATTGGTATCGGGCTTTACCAATCCGGACAAGCGATGTTATCACTCGGTACGTCGGGTGTGTATTTTGTGGTAACCGATAAATTCAGTGCCAATCCGCAAAAAGCGGTACACAGTTTCTGCCATGCGTTACCGGATCGTTGGCACTTGATGTCGGTCATGCTCAGTGCCGCATCAGCGGTCGATTTTGCCCAAAAAGTCACCGGTATTAGCGATATTAAAACCTTATTCCAACAAGTCGAAAACTGCAACCAAGCGAGCGATGCGATTTTCCTTCCTTATTTATCCGGCGAACGTACACCGCATAATGACCCTTATGCCAAAGGTGTATTTTGGGGACTAACGCATAATGATAACCCGATTACAATGGCAAAAGCTGCGGTGGAAGGGGTCAGTTTTGCATTAGCGGACGGTATAGACGTGTTACATGAAACCGGTGTAAAAGCGGATAATATCGCTCTGATCGGTGGCGGAGCGAAAAGCGCTTATTGGCGCCAATTATTAGCAGATATTACCGGTAGAACCTTTGAATATCGTACCGGCGGTGATGTCGGTCCGGCGTTAGGCGCGGCGAAACTGGCGCAGATTGCCTTAAATCCGAATGAAGATATTGCCAATTTCTGTCAGCCGTTACCGCTTGAAGCGGTTTACCAACCTAATCGCAGCAAGTTTGCCGAATACCAAGACAAGCGGTCAAAATTTGCGGAAATTTACCAAAGATTAAAAGGTCTTTAATGCTCGGAAAGCCAGCCCGTTCAATATGGACGGGCTTTTTTGTCCGTTTTATTCAAAAATCTTACAAAAATTTATTTTACGCCCTTGATCATTTCATTTTCATCCCTATTTATTGTTTCGTCTGAACGGGAACGTTGAACGTCCCGTTTCTTTTTTCAAAAATACTTGCAAGAAAATTTCAAATTTAGCCTTGAAAAGTTGTGAAAGAACACCATCTTGTGGGTAACGTTACGAAAACGTAATCAAACAAATTTATATTCAGAGGAATTTTAAAATGGGTAAAATCATTGGTATTGACTTAGGTACAACAAACTCTTGTGTAGCGGTAATGGACGGTGACAAAGCACGTGTAATCGAGAATGCGGAAGGTGCACGTACAACTCCGTCAATCATTGCTTATACGGATAACGAAACGTTAGTTGGTCAACCGGCAAAACGTCAGGCGATTACAAACCCGAAAAATACATTATTTGCAATCAAACGTTTAATCGGTCGTCGTTTTGAAAGTGAAGAAGTACAACGCGATATTAAAATTATGCCTTTCGAAATCACACGTGCTGACAACGGCGATGCATGGGTAAACGTAAAAGGCGATAAGTTAGCACCACCGCAAATTTCAGCAGAAGTGTTGAAAAAAATGAAAAAAACAGCGGAAGATTTCCTTGGTGAAGCGGTAACTGAAGCGGTTATCACTGTGCCGGCATACTTTAACGATGCGCAACGTCAAGCGACAATCGATGCAGGTCGTATCGCAGGTTTAGATGTTAAACGTATCATCAACGAACCGACAGCAGCAGCGTTAGCGTTCGGTTTAGGTTCAACTAAAGAAAACCAAGTGATCGCAGTTTACGACTTAGGTGGTGGTACATTCGATATCTCAATCATCGAAATCGATAACTTCGACGGCGAACAAACATTCGAAGTATTAGCAACCGGTGGTAACACTCACTTAGGTGGTGAGGACTTCGATAACCGTGTAATCGACTACATTATTGACGAGTTCAAAAAAGAACAAGGCGTGGATTTACGCAACGACCCAATGGCATTACAACGTGTTAAAGAAGCGGCGGAAAAAGCAAAAATTGAACTTTCTTCAGCACAATCTACCGAAGTAAATCTTCCGTATATCACAGCGGATGCGACAGGTCCTAAACACTTAGCGATCAACGTAACCCGTGCGAAATTAGAAGCATTAGTAGAAGATTTAGTTGCAAGCTCAATCGAGTCACTTAAAACCGTATTAAAAGACGCAGGTAAATCAGTGAATGAAATCAACGACATTATCCTCGTTGGTGGTCAAACACGTATGCCGTTAGTACAACAAAAAGTGGCTGAATTCTTCGGTAAAGAAGCTCGTAAAGACGTGAATCCGGATGAAGCGGTAGCAATCGGTGCTGCAGTTCAAGGCGGTGTATTAAAAGGTGATGTAAAAGACGTTCTTTTATTAGACGTTACACCATTATCTTTAGGTATCGAAACTATGGGCGGCGTGATGACCGTGTTAATTGAGAAAAACACTACGATTCCAACGAAGAAATCACAAGTGTTCTCAACCGCGGAAGACAATCAATCAGCGGTAACGATCCACGTATTACAAGGTGAGCGTAAACAAGCGTCTGCGAACAAATCTTTAGGTCAATTCAACCTTGAAGGTATTAACCCAGCACCACGTGGTATGCCGCAAATCGAAGTAACTTTCGATATCGATGCGAACGGTGTAATCAACGTATCTGCGAAAGATAAAAATACAGGTAAAGAGCAACAAATCCGTATCCAAGCGTCTTCAGGTTTATCTGACGAAGAAATCGAACAAATGGTTCGTGATGCGGAAGCTAACGCAGAAGCGGATAAAAAATTCGAAGAGTTAGTTCAAGCACGTAACCAAGCGGACGGTATTGCACACGCAACTCGTAAACAAATCGAAGAGGCTGGCGATGCGTTAAATGCAGACGATAAAGCGAAAATCGAAGCGGCTATCGCAGACTTAGAAAAAGCAGCGAAAGGCGATGACAAAGCGGAAATCGATGCGAAAACCGAAGCGTTAATCAAAGCGTCCGAACCTTTAATGCAAGCGGCTCAAGCTAAAGCACAAGCAGGCGAACAACCGCAACAATCTGCAAAAGATGACGGCGTAGTGGATGCTGAGTTTGAAGAAGTGAAAGATAATAAATAATCTTTTACGCTCAAATCGTAAAATCAAAGGGCGTGGCAACACGCCCTTTTGGTGTATCTAACAAGTCCCCCCTCTTTAGAAAAGAGGGGAGTTTATGACAAGCGGTCAAATTTCCGTAAAATTTTACAAACGAAACACTATGGCAAAAAAAGATTACTACGAAGTCCTTGGTTTACAGAAAGGTGCGAGTGAGAATGATATTAAACGAGCGTATAAACGTTTAGCATCAAAACATCACCCGGATAAAAACCAAGGCAGTAAAGACGCAGAAGAAAAATTTAAAGAGATCAACGAAGCCTATGAAGTGTTAGGCGATGCTGAAAAACGTGCCGCATACGATCAATACGGTCACGCTGCTTTTGAACAAGGCGGTGGTGCCGGCGGATTTGGCGGTGGCTTCGGTGGCGGTTTCGGCGGTTTTGAAGATATCTTTAGTGAAATGTTCGGTGGCGGATTCGGTAGCGGCGGTCGTCGCCAACGTGTTGTACGTGGCGATGATTTACGTTACGACATTGAAATCTCACTGGAAGAAGCAGTTAAAGGTTGTAAAAAAGATATTCGTATCTCAACACTTGCCGAATGTGATTCTTGCCACGGCTCGGGTGCGGAAAAAGGTTCGAAAGTGGAAACCTGTTCACACTGCCACGGTTCGGGCAGAATTCGCCGTCAGCAAGGTTTCTTTGTGACGGAAGCGGTTTGTCCGAGCTGTCATGGAAGCGGTAAGAAAATCGAAAAACCTTGCAAATCTTGCCACGGTGACGGACGTGTTCAGAAAGCGAAAAACTTATCGGTAACCATTCCGGCAGGTGTGGATACAGGCAACCAACTTCGTTTATCCGGCGAAGGAGCGGCAGGCGAGAACGGTGCGCCGGCAGGCGATTTATACGTCGTGATTCACGTTCGTGAACACGATATCTTTGAGCGTGACGGCTCAAATCTTTACTGTGAAGTACCAATCAGCTTTACAATGGCGGCATTAGGCGGTGAGATTGAAGTGCCAACGCTTGACGGCAAATTAAAACTGAAAATTCCGGCGGAGACCCAAACCGGCAAATTATTCCGTGTTAGAGGTAAGGGCGTAACAAGTCCACGTGGCGGTTATGCAGGTGATTTAATTTGCAAAGTAGTGGTAGAAACACCGGTTGCATTAAATGACGAGCAAAAAGACTTATTACGTAAGCTGGAAGAAAGTTTAGCCAGTAAAAGTAAACATCGTCCGCAGCAAGAAGGTTTTTTAGATAGCGTGAAAAACTTCTTCTCTAACTTAGGTAAACACTAAAGATTAAAAAGGCTTAGCGAATTTGCTAAGCCTTTTATTTTAGGCATAGTAGACAAAAAGGTTGGTAAAAAGTGGGTTAAAGCCTTATAGTACAAGGCTTTAACCTACCTTTTTGAAATATGAATAAAAACTTGCCCTTTTTGTCAATCTTCCAAAACACAAAAGTATGGCTTTAAAAATAAGCTTCAACGTTATAAATGTTCAGCTTGCAATAAAATATTTACCTTAACATCTAAATTAAATTCGACCCAAATTTGGTTGGATTATTCTGTTGGAAAACAAACATATCAACAACTCGCTAATAAATATCAGTGTTCAGTAAGAACGATTCAACGATATTTAGAAAAGGCTCCTAAAGCCTTCTTAAAAGCCCCTCAAAATAAATATTTAAACTTAATTATTGATACTACTTTCTTTCATCGTGATTTTGGCGTGATGGTTTTTATTGATAGCCTTTCAACCAAAGTGGTTTATCACCAAATTGTGAAAACGGAAAAAGATATTTATTACAAGAAAGCCATCAATCATTTAAGAGAAAAAGGCTATATTATTCAATCAATTACCTGTGATGGCAGGCGTGGCTTATTGAAAGATTTAATGAATACGCCCACGCAAATGTGCCAATTTCATTTAGTAGCAATCGTGATGAGAGCATTAAGAAAAAAGCATCAATCGCACGCAGGAAGAGAATTAAAAACGATAATAAAGACGTTAAAAGTCAGTTCAAAAAATGAATTTTATTTAAAAATACATCACTGGAAAATAAAACATAAAGCCTTTTTAGAGGAACGGTCAGATAAACCGAATGAAAAAGGAAAATATCCTTATAAACATCGTAATGTGAGAAGTGCTTATACAAGTATAAAACGTTATATGGATTATATTTTTACGTATGAAAAGTATCCTGAGTTAAATATTGAAAAGACGACAAATCGAATAGAAGGATTATTTAAAGAATTAAAAGACAAATTACGCCCACATAGCGGATTAACGAGAAAGCATAAGATATTGTTTATACAGGACTTTTTAAATAAAAAGAGTCGGTTAATGATCTGCCCCCCAAAAGTTGGACTAAACCTCCAACGAATTAAGGTGCAGATTTTTTATGACTAAATATAACTCGCTATTCAAACAACAAGTCATCGAGTTTTATCTTCAAAATGACAAAAACCGTTTATTCACTCAACGACATTTTCAATTATCCAAGAAAACCTTAACTCGATGGATTGCTCAATTTAATCATAACGGAATCAATGGGCTAGCGGTGATAGGTAAGAAGCAAAAATATTCCCCCGAATTCAAATTAACCGTCATACAAGCGGTCAAAAAGGGGCAATTTTCTGCGGAAAGCGCCTCCCTTCATTTTGGCATTGCTAATTCAGGTTCGATTAGCCAATGGTTGCACATCTTTGAAGAACAAGGTATAAACGGCTTATTACCCAAGCCCAAAGGTCGTCCGACAATGAAACCGAAATACCCGAAAATGCCTCCTCCACCTAAAACTGAAGAAGAACGCTTACGTTATCGTATTTTAGAGCTGGAAGCGGAGGTAGCTTACCTAAAAAAGTTGCGGGAGTTCAACCAACAAAAAATGCGGCAAAAGCAGCCATCGTAAAAACGTTGCGAGTGGATTTTCCCTTAGAAATCCTCCTCCCTTTGACTGGTTTAAAACGTAGTACGTTCTTTTATCACTTACCGCCTAAAATCGATAAAAATGCAGTGATTAGGCAGAAAGTGATTGAGATTTATCAAGATAATGATGGCAATTACGGCTATCGTCGTATTACGTTAAAGTTACGTGATTTTTTGGGTGCGATTAACCATAAGCGTGTTCAAGCGATAATGCAACAGCTTGATTTAAAAGGGAAATGTAAGCAGAGGAAATATCGTTCTTATCAAGGTGAAGTGGGTAAAATTGCCGAGAATGTATTGCCCATGATTTAGCAAGAAGTCCGAACTTTGAGCAAGTGATGCGGATGCTAAAGCAAGCGGTCGCAAAACTGCCTAAGGACGCTAAACCGATTTTACATTCCGACCAAGGCTGGCAATACCAGATGGCAGACTATCAAGAAATGCTGAGAAAACATCATATTAAACAAAGTATGTCGAGAAAAGGGAATTGCTTAGATAATGGGGCAATGGAAAGTTTTTTTGGACGATTGAAAACGGAATGTTACTTTGGTAAGCGATTTGAAACTTTCGAACAACTTGAGAAAGTGATTCACGAGTACATTCATTATTACAACAATGAGCGTATTCAAGTGAAATTAAAAGGACTGAGCCTTGTACAATACAGAACTCAGTCCTTAAATTAAACAGTCTAACTTTTTGGGGGCAGATCATAAAAATTTCTAAACATAATCATTACCAACCCTTTTGTCCAATAGAGGCATAGTTCGACAAAATACCAACCTTTTTGTCTACTATGCCAAATTTAACCGCTTGTTTGTGTTTTTTTCTGCTCTATGTTCCCATTAACGAAAAACTTAAAAATTCTACAAAATGATTCGCCCAATGTATTTCATGGTGGGTTTCATTCGCCATAATTTTCAGCCGAATGTTATCAATCGGATGAAAAGTGCGAAGCAGTGCTTGATAGTAATAAAGAGAACTATTGATATAAGCCTGATTCATATTGAAAATATACTGCGCATCCATATCATCGCCTTCATTTGTGCCGACTTGAATAAACACTTTACTCGCTTTATTCAGCGGATGACGATGCACAAAATCCAAAAAGGCGGATTCGCTAAACCAAGAAGCGGAAGAAAATACGCCCAAATGGCCGAAGGTATCCGGATAAGCCGCGCCCATATAGGCGGTAATAATGCCGCCCATTGAACTGCCGGCTAACAGCGTATGCTCACGTTGCGGTTTGGTACGATAGTGAGCGTCAATAAACGGCTTTACCGTATTTACCACCCAGTGCCCGTATTCCGCGCCCATACCGCCGGCATTGCGCGCTTCCGGCGTATGTCCGACATCGGTTCGCCACGGTGCGTATTCGTCCAAACGGTGTACCGTAGCATTATCAATGCCGACGATAATGATCTTCGGGAATTCTTGATGACGTTTAATGGTCGGAATAATTTTCCACGAATAGCCCGAATAGGATTCTTTGCTGTAAAACACGTTTTGCCCGTCATGCATATAAAGTACGGGATAAGTTTGCCAATTTTCTTTATGATAGTCTTTCGGTAGCAGCACGCGAATGCGGCGATGATGATTGTAGTAAGGCACATACAGAAAATGTTCTTCCATTTTCAGATAGTATTTATCCAAATTCATTTTATATTCCATCATTTCACAATATTCAGATTAAGATCGTAACGTTTTTTATTTATCGAACACAAGCGATTTTATAGAAGATTTAAAACGAGATGACAGGGAGAAATAAAGAAAATAAAAGCGGTTATTTTTTGCAAAATTTTGCAGAAAAATAACCGCTTGAGAAAAGCTTAGATTGCGTAATCGTCTTTGAGTAAATGTTTATAGGCAAACAGATAAGATGCGCCGACAAATGCCGCTCCGCCGGTCACATTACCTAAGAATACCGGAATCATATTAAAGAAGAACTGTCCCCAAGTAACGTTAGCACCCGCCCAAATACCTGCCGGAATAATAAACATATTCGCCACGAAATGTTGTAAACCGATTAATACGAAGGTCATCACCGGGAACCACATCGCTAAAATTCGTCCGGAAGTTTGTTTTGCGCCGAAGTAGAACCAAATACCCATACACACCATCCAGTTACAGGCGATTGCCGAGATAAATGCACGCCCGAAATCCATATGGACTTTCGCTTCCGCAATCGCGATGGTTTTCGCCGCCGAAACGCCTTCCGCCAAACCGACATAATGCCCGAGGAAATACGCCATAGAAACCGCGCCGACTAAGTTGCCTAAACTGACAATCACCCAGTTACGCACTAATTTCGGTAAACTGACTTTTTTACTGAATTTACCTAACGCCATCAGCATCATATTGCCGGTCGCCAGTTCACCGCCGCCGATCAAGATACAAATTAAGCAAATCGGGAAAACCGCTGCGCCTAATAAGTTGGCGAGTCCGCTCCATTCCGGCGGAATACCGCTGACCACTTTTAAATAAGCGATATAACCGAAGCTCACATAGCCGCCGCCGAGAAAACTTAAAATAGCGAGCATTTTTAAACTGCTTTGCGATTTGGCAAAACTTTTATCGATAACGTCTTGTAGGATTTCGTGTGGGTAAAGATCTCTATTGTGCATAATGTAAATCAAATGTTAATGAAAAGGATAGGAGAAATGTAGCAGAGCGATAACGTTTAGAGAAAGAATCTGCGGTTATATCTCACGCATTTTGGTTATATGTCGGAAAGTGTGAGCCGTTTCGCAAAATAAGCGGTCATTTTCGGCAAAAATTTTGCAAATGGCATAGTTAGGTTTATACTTTGAAATAATGACATCTTTTACAAAAGGAATAGCTTATGCGTATTGATACCTCAGCACTTTGTGATATTTATTCCGATCAGGTCGATGTAGTCGAGCCAATCTTTTCGAGCTTTGGCGGAGCCTCTTCTTTTTACGGTAAAATTACCACGGTAAAATGCTTTGAAAGCAACGGTTTAATTGCCAGCGTGTTAGAAGAAGAAGGTCAAGGAAGAGTATTGCTGATTGACGGCGGCGGTGCGGTTCGTCGTGCATTAATCGATGCGGAACTGGCGCAACTTGCGCTTGATAACGGTTGGGAAGGAATTATCGTTTATGGTGCGGTTCGTCAGTTGGACGTATTGGAAACTTTGGACATCGGTATTCACGCATTAGCGCCGATTCCGGTCGGTGCCGATGATAACGAAATCGGCGAAGTCGATACGCCGGTGAATTTCGGCGGCGTGACTTTCTTCCCAGAAGATTATGTTTATGCGGATTTAACCGGCATTATTCTTTCGCCGGAATTGCTGGATTTAGCAGAATTGGAAGAGTAACCCATCGAATATAGAAAACCGACCGCTTGGTCGGTTTTTTGTTTGGCTACATATTTAAATAAAACGCCTTGGTTAGCTGCTTGAACGCTTCGGTATATTGATTATCCGCATCGTAAATCACTAATTCCTGTTCCTCAAGCGGTACGTTTTGCGCTGAAAAACTGACGATCATACGTTTCGCCGCTTGCCCTTGTTTGGTAATGATTTTGCAAATTTTCGTGCAAAACAGACCGCTTGTTCGGCTTTGTTCCACTAATTTTTCCGCCGCTTCAAAGGGTAAAATAAAGCTGATTTCACCCTGTTCCGCCAACCATTTTTTCGCTTGTAACAGCCAGTCTAAATGGCTTTGGGTTGCGGCACGAGCCAAATCTCTTTCATAAGATCGGGAAGCCAAACTCTCGCTGAAATAAGGCGGGTTCGACACGATAAGATCAAACTTTTGGTGAAAGTGATAATCTAAGACATCGCCTTGATAAACTTGCAAGCGGTCGGAAAATGCGGAATTTCGGCAATTTTCAACCGCTTGTCGATAGGCGTTCGGCTCTAATTCAAGCGCGCTAATTTGCGTATTTTCGTCCGTGCGCTGTGCCAACATAATTGCCACTAATCCGGTACCGGTGCCGAGATCTAAGATCTGACGTTTGTGCCGAATATCGGCGATAGCACCGAGTAAGATGCCGTCGGTATTGACTTTCATCGCGCATTTGTCATGAGCGATAAAAAATTGTTTAAATTGGAAACCTTGAGATTTTGTCATAGATGTACAAATTTAATGTGAGATACGCTATAATCGCATTGTTTTTTTACCTCTACAACAGAAGGAAACTAAAATGGGCTTAGAAAACGTACCAGCTGGTAAAGAATTACCAGATGATATTTATGTAGTAATCGAAATTCCGGCAAATGCGGATCCGATCAAATATGAAGTGGACAAAGAAACCGGCACATTATTCGTGGATCGTTTTATGTCTACGGCGATGTTCTATCCGGCAAACTACGGTTATGTAAACCACACGTTATCGTCTGACGGCGATCCGGTTGATGTATTGGTACCGACACCATACCCGTTACAACCGGGTTCTGTCATTCGTTGTCGTCCGGTCGGCGTATTAAAAATGACCGACGAAGCGGGCGGTGATGCGAAAGTGGTTGCGGTTCCGCACACAAAATTAAGCAAAGAATACGATCACATTAAAGATGTAAACGATTTACCGGCGTTATTAAAAGCACAAATTCAACACTTCTTCGAAAGCTACAAAGCGTTAGAAGCGGGTAAATGGGTGAAAGTGGAAGGTTGGGGCGATGTGAATGAAGCGCGCCAAGAAATCTTAGAATCATTCGAACGTGCTAAAAAATAATTGTTGTTTTTAGAACGAGATGCCAAACACTCACAGAGTGCTTGGCATTTTTTCTATGGCAAATAAATAACCCATTTATTTTCTAGGGGAATAAAATGAAATTGATTAAAAAAATTGGCGCAGCCGCATTTTTAGTTTCAGCGATTGCGGCTTGCGTCAGTACTCAAAGTATTAACCAAGAAGCGGCGCAAAGCTATGCGCAAGTAAAAAACCAAGCACAAGCGGAAAGAGCGGTAGATGCAAGTTCCGCAACCGCACGCCGTATCCATACGGTATTTAATAAAATGAAGCCTTATGCGGAAAGAGCGAATACGACCGGCGTGCCGTTCCAATGGGAAATTACCGTGTTAAAATCCGATGAAATGAACGCTTGGGCGATGCCGGGCGGTAAAATGGCGTTTTATACCGGATTGGTCAATAAGTTAAACTTAAATGATGACGAAATTGCGACCGTGATGGGACACGAAATGGCACACGCTTTATTAGAACACGGGAAATCGGATCGTACCTTTAATGCGGTAACCGGCATTGTGGCGCAAGTCGGCTCAATCGCTTTACAATCGCAAGGGATTCAAACCAATTTCGGCGGTGTGGATTTGGTCGGCACGGTGGCGGATCTCGGTTTAAACAAGCCGTTTTCTCGTAGCCAAGAAACCGAAGCGGACGAAATCGGCTTAATCTTAATGGCGCAATCCGGCTACAATCCTTCGGCGGCACCGAACGTATGGGTCAAAATGAGTAAAGTAGGCGGCAGCTCGGGCAGTTCTATTTTCTCTACTCACCCGTCAAACGAAGATCGTCAGGAAAATTTACAACGCTTACTACCTGAAGCGATGAAAGTGTATCAAACCAGTAAAAAATAGTTTAAAACAAGCGGTTTAATTTATTCCGTTTTTTGCAATAGGCAGATCGTTTGGATCTGCCTTATTTTTTGTTTAAAAAACAACCGGTTTAAAACAGTCGTTTTATACATGATACTAAATGGATGTAACTAATTGTTTTATAAAGATTATTTATGAAAGTTGATATTTTTTAGAAAGTTATTCACGCTCATTTTTCGAAACTATCACAAATTTATCCACAATTGATGGGGATAAAATCGCAAGCGATGTGAATAAGATAAAGAAAAAATAAAGATCTGGAAAGTTATCCATATAAAGTATAAAAAACAGTATATAAAAAGATCCGAAACAAACAAAAGGGATCATTTTTGCGCATAGATAAAGATCATCGCTCTTATAAATAAAAACAAGGGGTTATCTCGGCTATATTCATTATAAACCGAGCTATTTGACAACTTATCCACAGAGTTATCTACAAAATTGGCGTTAGAGGTTGTTCTAAGGCGTAAAGTGTGAAACAATCTCACCTATTTTCTCTATTACCTAAAAGAAATAAGGTGGTTAAGTGATCGATTTCGATGGCTACCGCCCAAATGTTGGTATCGTCATTTGTAATAAAGCAGGACAAGTTCTGTGGGCAAAACGGTTTGGACAAAACTCTTGGCAATTTCCTCAAGGCGGGATTAACGAGGGCGAAAACATTGAAACGGCAATGTACCGCGAGCTTTATGAAGAAGTCGGCTTAACCAAAAAAGATGTGCGATTATTATGGGCGTCTAAATATTGGCTGAAGTATAAATTACCCAAACGCTTAGTGCGTAGTGACGGTTCTCAGCCGGTGTGTATCGGGCAAAAACAACGTTGGTTTTTGCTGCAACTTCTCAGTGATGAAAATTTGATTGATTTAAAAACGACTAAAAGCCCGGAATTTGACGGTTGGCGTTGGGTTAGCTTTTGGTATCCGGTGCGTCAGGTGGTTTCGTTTAAGCGCGATGTTTATCGCAAAGTGATGAAAGAATTTGCCGGCGTACTATTAAATGAATCCAAAAAACCAGAAACGGTTGAAAAACCCCGTGTAGAACGTACGGAAAAGCGCGATTTTCAAAAACGTGATAATCAAAAACGCGAATTTCGCAAATCTGCTCGTACGTGGAACAATTCGCATCAGAAAGGAAAAGCGCAATGATAGAAGTATTTTTGAGTTGTCTTGTCGTAGGTTCGGCGGTCGGCTTCTTAGCCGGTTTATTCGGTATCGGCGGCGGTTTGATCATCGTACCGAGTTTGGTTTATTTATTACCCTTAGCCGGTGTAACACCGGAGAATTTAATGGCGGCTGCACTCGGTACTTCGTTTTCAACCATTGTTGTTACTGCATTTTCATCGGCGCAACGTCATCACAAATTAGGTAATGTGGATGTACAAGTCAGTAAATATTTCATTCCCGCTTTAATGGTATCGGTCTTCCTTGCAGGCTTAGCGGTAAGCAATTTGGATGCGAAATTGATGTCGAAGATTTTTGCGGTAATGGTGCTGTATTTAGCGGCGAGAATGTTGTTTTCCTTGAAAAAAACGCCTGAAATTAAACCTCTTACCACGCAATCTACTATTGTCGCCGGCGGCGTAATCGGTGCCTTATCCAGTATGGCGGGGATTGCCGGCGGTGCTTTTATCGTGCCGTTTCTAAATAGCCGAGGGTTAGAAATGAAACGTGCTATCGGCACTTCATCATTTTGTGGGGCGTTTTTAGGTTTATCCGGTACGATTAGTTTTATCGCAAGCGGTTGGAATGTAGAAACGATGCCGGACTACTCTTTAGGTTATGTCTATTTACCGGCGTTATTCGGTATAACCTTAACCTCTTATTTTACCTCTAAGCTCGGGGCGAATGCGGCGAATGTCTTACCGGTCGCGACCTTGAAAAAAGCCTTTGCGGTGATGTTGGTTGCGATAGCGATTAATATGTTTGTAAAATAATGCGACGTTTGCTCCCCTCTGTATCAGAGGGGAATTTTTTTAAAGGAATAATATGAACGAACAATTTATTCAATTTCCACAAATTGACCCGATTATTTTTAGTATCGGTCCAATCGCTTTGCGTTGGTACGGTTTAATGTATTTAATCGGCTTCGGTTTCGCCTATTGGCTTGGTATGCGCCGTGCAAAAAACTCCAACGGCGTTTGGACAACCGAACAAGTTGATCAGCTTATCTATACTTGCTTTTGGGGCGTTATATTAGGCGGACGAATCGGCGACGTATTTTTCTATAATTTCGACCGCTTGTTACAAGACCCGATGTTCTTATTCCGTATTTGGGAAGGCGGAATGTCATTCCACGGCGGTTTGATCGGTGTAATTGTCGCGATGATTTGGGTTTCTTTCCGCCAAAAACGTAGTTTCTGGAATACGGCAGATTTTATCGCACCGTTGATTCCGTTCGGGCTTGGAATGGGGCGTATCGGTAACTTTATCAATGATGAACTTTGGGGACGTATCACTGATGTGCCTTGGGCGGTATTATTCCCAAGCGGCGGTTACTTACCTCGTCACCCTTCGCAACTCTATGAGTTTTTCCTAGAAGGTGTGGTACTGTTCTTCATCTTAAACTGGTTTATCAAAAAGCCCCGTCCGGCAGGTTCGGTAGCAGGACTGTTCTTAATCGGTTACGGTGTGTTCCGCTTCTTAGTCGAATATGTACGTGATATCGACCCAAACGTAAATACGGTAGATGATTTGATTACCCGAGGTCAGTTATTATCGTTACCAATGATTATCGGCGGACTGGCGATTATGATCTGGGCATATTCTCGTAAAAAAGCATAACGATAAGCGGTTGAATTCGTTAGAAATTTTGCAAATTTCCGATGAAATTCAACCGCTTTTTTGCTGCCCGAATTCTGCGAGCTTGATCGAAAAGACACAAAGTCGTAATTGAATCTACCGCAAGATTCTGTAGGCTATGTTCCAAAAAAGGAGCGAATATGTGGAATCTATTTCAGCAACCGGTCGAAAAAGAGTCGTTTGAATCTTGGGGAAAAATGTGTGATGATATTGCGAAAGTCGCATTATTGGCGTTGCCGGTAATCTTATATAGCAAAGAAGGGCTAGACTTTCGTTTAATCAATATCGTATTGCTATTATGTGCTACTTATCTATTTTTACTAGGTGGCAGAATTTGTCGTAAGAAATCATTTAAGGGGAAAAAAGTATGAGTTTAACTATCGCCTTAGCTGTATTTACGTTAGTTGCCTTAGCATTTGTGTTTTGGCTAAATTATGCAAAACATTCATAAGAACGTAAAAAGCCGTAACCTCTGATTGTTACGGCTTTTTTATTTGCTAAAATTAGCGGCAATTGAATTTAGATAAGGAAAAAATTATGACTGCAAAATATAAAGTAATCGGTTTTGATCTTGACGGTACCTTGGTAAATACTCTGCCGGATTTAACTTTGGTGGCTAATTCGATGTTTGCCGAATACGGTTTACCAACTACGACGCAAGAGAAGGTCTTGACCTGGATTGGTAAAGGTGCGGATATTTTCTTTCAAAATGCGATTGCTTACACCGGACAAGTGTTTGACGCCCAAAAATTAGTGCGGTTACGTACCAGTTTCGATAAATATTATGCCGCTTACGTTTGCGAAGAAAGCGAGTTATATCCGAATGTAAAACAAACTTTAGAAACGTTGAGGGCACAAGGCTATACGTTGGTGGTGATTACCAATAAACCGACCAAATTGGTCGAGCCGGTATTAAGTGCGTTCGGGATTTTTGAATTGTTCAGTGAATATTTAGGCGGACAATCTCTACCGAAAATCAAACCGCATCCGGATCCGATGTTGCATATCTGTGAGAAATTTGCGATTCAGCCAAGTGAAATGTTATTTGTCGGTGATTCGGAAAATGATGTGATTGCCGCCAAAGCCGCCGGTTGTGATGTGGTCGGTTTAACTTACGGTTATAACTATAACATACCAATCGAGCAATCAAATCCAACCTTCGTTACCGGCGAATTTGCTGACGTATTGAAATTTGTTGGTTAATTCTACATATAACAAGCGGTCAAATTCCCTTAGTTTTTTGCAAAAAATTTCTGGAATTTGACCGCTTGTGCTTTTATCGAATGGCAATAAAGGCTAAGATAAGTCCATTCGTTTCTAATTTAACAAGAGATTATAAAAAATGACCAAACCTATTGTATTTAGTGGTGTGCAGCCATCGGGTGAATTGACGATCGGTAACTATTTAGGCGCACTGCGTAACTGGGTGAAAATGCAAGACGATTACGATTGCCTTTTCTGTATTGTCGATTTACACGCCATTACTGTACGCCAAGATCCGGCAGCATTGCGTAAAGCCTCTTTAGACGTATTAGCGCTTTATTTAGCTTGCGGTATTGATCCGAATAAAAGCACGATTTTTATTCAATCGCACGTACCGGAACATACTCAATTAGCCTGGGTGTTAAATTGCTACACTTATTTCGGTGAAATGAGCCGTATGACCCAATTTAAAGATAAATCGGCACGTTATGAAGAAAACGTAAATGTCGGCTTATTTACTTATCCGGTATTAATGGCGGCGGATATTTTGCTTTATCAGGCAAATCAAGTACCGGTCGGCGATGACCAAAAACAACACTTAGAAATCACTCGTGATATTGCCAACCGTTTTAATGCGTTATACGGTAAAAAAGATGCGGAAGGTAATGTGCTTGAGCCGGTTTTCCAAGTGCCGGAAGTTTTTATCGGTAAAGCCGGTGCGCGAGTGATGTCCTTACTTGAACCGACCAAAAAAATGTCGAAATCGGATGAGAATCGTAATAACGTCATCGGTTTATTAGAAGACCCGAAAGCGGTTGCGAAGAAAATCAAACGTGCGATGACCGATGGCGATGAGCCGCCTGTAGTACGTTACGACCGTGAAAATAAAGCCGGCGTATCAAACTTATTAGATATTCTTTCTGCAGTCAGCGGTAAAACCATTGCCGAATTAGAAGCCGAGTTTGAAGGCAAAATGTACGGTCACTTGAAAACCGAAGTGGCGGAACAAGTTTCTTCATTATTAACCGATCTTCAAGAACGTTATAACCACTTCCGTCAAGATGAAGCGTTACTCGAAAGAATCTTCCGTGAAGGTGCCGAAAAAGCGAGAGCTCGTGCGAGAAAAACACTTGAAGAAGTGTATAAATTAGTTGGTTTCGTACAATAATTCTTAAAAGAAAATGCCCTTGTAAGTGAGATACAAGGGCATTTTTGTAGATTTTTCGCTAAATTCGACCGCTTATTTTAATAAATCTTTCAGACTGGATTTCATTTTTGCCATTTGTTCTTGATAGATTTGCTGATTTTCCAATTCGTCCATTAAGTAATTGACCGCTTCCGACAGCGTCATTTCTTTTTCTTTGGCGTATTTGGATAAGCGCAACCAGCTGGCGTATTCCAAATCGATCGACTTTTTCTTGGTGGTAATTTTTTCCGCATTGAAATAACGTTTACGTCTTGCTCGTACCGACTGACGCATTTTCTTACGTTGTTCGGCGGTCATTTCTTGTTTAATCCACTGTTCGATTTCTTCCGGAGAATGTTGAAGCGTGGTTAAAAGCTGAACTTTTAACTCAATTAAACTGGTTTCTTCATATTTGGTAATATTCTCGCCTTCACGATGTTTTTTCAGCAGATATTTCCATTTCCAATTCGCTTCTTGAATCTCTAATTTTTGATATCGCATTTTTATTTGATTCCCCTAGATTAACGCTTATCAGTATAGCGGAATTCTGTATAATAAACCAAATTTCTATTATGAGGCATTTTCGTGAATTTAACCCCATTAGCGTGGCAATCTTTAACGATTCGGCATCAATTTTCCAAAGAATTTGATGCGGTACGTTTCTTTGATTTTCAACCCAATGCAAAGCAAGCGATTGATCTGTTTAAACGAGGGCAGTTCGGTTCGTTGCTTGTGTTAAAAACAGAAACTTTCCCCGAATTTATTAATGAAATCGAGCAGTATTTAACCCAAGACGTTCACACTAAAGTGATTACCAAAACCGAATTTAATAAAAATAATTTATTCGGTTACAGTATTTATTTGGAAAAAGAAAATAAAGTCGAAATGATTCAAGGGGCGATTCAAGATGCCGATCAGCATATTTTAATGCTGAATATCAACGCATTATTATTGGATATTACCCAATGGGATAAATTAAAGCAGGCATTATTATTCGGTTATTATGATCAACATTCGCTGAATCACATTCCTTATTTACTACCGAAGATTCAAACGCAATTTAAATTAGTATTAATCGGTAGCCGAGAAGATATTTCTATGTTAGCGGAATATGACGACGGTTTATATCAGTTCGGGCAATATGCCGAAATTGAATCTTATTTAAGTTTAGACGAAGAAAGTATCGAACTGTGGGGCGATTATGTGCAAAGTACGGCACAAAGTTTAATCGGCAGAACTTTTTCCGATACGGCGTTAAGTCAGTTTTTGCAAGCCTATGTGCGTGAAAGCGAGAGTCAGGAATTGGTTTCCATTTCGCCGACCTTATTAAAAAAACATTTATTAGGACTGGCAAATTTTTATCCGAATACGACCGCTTTTAATCAAATTCAGCCGTATTTCAATTATTTGGAACAGCAATCTTCCGTGTTAAATAAATATACTACGCAAGATATTTTGACCAATCAGTTATATATTGAAACCGATGATGAAGAAATCGGACAAATAAACGGTTTATCGGTGATTGAATTTGAAGGTGTGCCGCATTCTTTCGGCGAGCCGTTGCGGATTAGCTGCAATGTGCAATACGGTGACGGCGAAATTACCGATATTGAGCGTAAAGTGGAATTAGGCGGTAACATTCATTCCAAAGGAATTATTATTGCACAATCTTGCTTGGCGAATTTATTGGAGTTTCCTACCCAATTACCGTTTTCCGCCTCATTGGCGTTCGAGCAATCTTACGGAGAGGTGGACGGCGACAGCTCTTCGTTAGCGATTTTCTGTGTATTAATCAGTGCGTTGGCAAAATTACCGCTGCCGCAGTCGATTGCCGTTACCGGTTCTATCGATCAATTCGGTAACGTGTTGAGTGTCGGCGGTGTGAATCAGAAAATTGAAGGCTTCTTCAATATTTGCGAGGCGAGAGAATTAAACGGTAAGCAAGGGGTAATTATTCCGGCGACTTGTCTTTCGCATTTAAGTTTAAAAGAGGAAGTAATCGAAGCGGTTAAAGAAAAACGGTTCAATATTTGGGCGGTTAATAATGTTTTTGAAGCGATTCAAATTTTATTAAAGCAACACTTTTATGATGAAGATAATCCTGAAAATAGCGATAAGCAATCGATCTTTAGCCTTATTCATCAATTAATCGAACAAGAGCAGACCCGTGAGGAAAGCGGTTCGTTTTTCAGTAAAATTTTCCAAATTTTGCGTCGTCACTGATCCGACAAGTTCAGCGAACAGTTGTTCGCTAATTTAAAAGCCTGTACTATCGTTTCAAATTGGAAGCCCTGATAGTACGGGCTTTTTTGTTTGTCTATAGGAATAAAAAAATGAACACGCGTACACCTAATATTAAATCCAGCTATACCTATGAAGATTTATTAGCTTCAGGTCGCGGCGAGCTTTTCGGTAAAGAAGGCCCTCAATTACCGGCACCGACCATGCTGATGATGGATCGTATCAACCTAATGACCGAAAACGGCGGTTTGTTTGATAAAGGTTACATTGAGGCGGAATTGGATATTCATCCGGACTTACCGTTTTTCAGTTGCCACTTTATCGGTGATCCGGTAATGCCGGGTTGTTTAGGTTTGGATGCGATGTGGCAATTAGTCGGTTTCTTCCTCGGTTGGATCGGCGGTAAAGGTAAAGGACGTGCGTTAGGTGTTGGCGAAGTGAAATTTACCGGACAAATTTTGCCGAATGCGAAAAAAGTGACTTACCGTATTCATATGAAACGTGTGATTAATCGTAAACTGGTTATGGGTATGGCGGACGGCGAAGTGGAAGTGGACGGTCGAGTGATTTATACCGCAACGGATTTAAAAGTCGGTTTATTCCAAGACACTTCCGCATTCTAATTTTGCGATCAAGATCGAATAACGAGCGGTAGTCGATTTTATTTATACCGCTTATCCAATAGTATTCTTCTTCGGGAGAATACTATTATGTTTTTTAAAGCCTTTACGCTTATCGAAAGTCTAATCACTTTATCTATTCTCATCATTTCGTTTTATCTTATTTCGCCGGTTATTTTTCAATTGCAAGACAGCCTTACATTAGAGAATGAAATTGAAAATCTCCAATCTTTTATTTATCAAATTCAGGTTAAAGCCCGTTATCAAAAACAAAGCTATACGCTGACCGCTTCTCAAAACCTACAAACAAATAAGTGGTGCTTGATTGCTGTACGGAAGCGGCAGGATTCGACTCGAGAAATCATTTGTGACTGTTTGCATATCGAACAATGCCGTTTAAATCGGCATTTCTTTCTTTATCGCAATATTTATCCGAATATCATCTTAAAAAATCACAGCTTATATCCGAAATCCTTGCTGAATATTGACGGAACGGCAGGGCGTTTGGAATCGAAATGTTTAGCGTTAAGCTTAAACCGAACGAGCAAAATTCTACAATTTGATCAATGGGGGCGAGTGTATGTCGTACAAAAAGACAAGCGCAGTCATTGCAAAGATTAAGTGGAGAGCAATCACAGCGGTTGAAATGTTAGTCGCTTTGTTTCTAGCGGTCGGATTATTAACGGCAATTTCCAATTTATACGCCCAATTCTATCAAACCAAACTAAAACAAAATGAGTTGCTGATGTTACAGAAAGAAAGCCATCAGCTACTGACTTACTTACAACAGCATATTCAGCATTTGGGCTATCAGGGAGCTTCACGGCAGCAAACTAATTTTCACCTGTTTGAGCAAGACAATAAACGTTATGCAATTGATCTTAACGGACAGTGTTTTATCTTTTTCTATGATTTGAATGACGACGGCTGCTTAGGAAAACGGGCGACCAAACATTCTTCGTGTATCAACCGACAGACGAATCAAACGAAAGATCTGGCGAAAGAAGTATTCGGTATTAAGCTGGAACGTAAATCACTCTATATTTACGATAAAAATAACCTTGAGCATTGTTCTCGGCAAGAGTGTCGGCAATTATTAAACGCTTGTCGAGAGAAGTGGCGAAGATTCACTTCCGAAGACGATTATTGGGTTGAGCGGTTACATTTTACTTGGCTGGAAGAACCGAAATTATTACGTATCGCTTTAAAACTCACTTCTAAAAAGCAAAAGCTAGTCAGTTATGAAGCGAGCGGTTTGGTTTATATTTTAAATCATTGAGAAGATAAAATGCGCTACCGTAATTTTAAAGCAACCGTTTTATTGGTCGGTTTAATGTCTCTTTCCGGCGTTTTAACGCTTATCTTTTTGGCGAGAGAGAAGTTTATCGGCTACGAACGGCATTCCAATCATTATTATCAACAATATTTAACCGACAAAATGGCATTATTCAAGCGTTCCGCACTTGATGAAGATAATGAATGTCGGCAGACAAAGCGTAATGAAATTAATGTCGAATTAACGCATTCCGTTTATCAATTTTATTGCGAGCAATCGTCATTTTTTATCGGTAATCTTCCGAGTAAAAAAACGGTGGTTTTCGAGCAAATTTCCGATTATTTAAGGCTGAATGAAACGATACCGATTACACAAATAAACACTTTAGCCGAGCTTCCCCCGACCAGTCCGACCGAACCGAAAATTGTAGTTGTAACACAAGATATTGATGAAAAATTAACTCGGGATTTTTACGGTATCTTGATTACGCAGCATTATTTTAATTTGAAAAACGGCGCGAAAATGTACGGTGTGCTTTATACCACGCAGGAGAGTGATAAAAGTAACCGATACGTTACTTATAGCCGTGAAGTGGTGAAGTATTTTGACGAACATTATTCAATTTGGCATTTTTTGCCGTATTCAAGGAATTTGTTACATGCAAAATAGGTTATATACGGCGGAAACCTTGCTCGGTGTATTAATCGGGATAACATTGTTTACACTCATTTGGTTTACTTTTTCTCATTGGCAACAACGACAGACCGCGCACATTAACGCTAATTATCAGCGCCAGCAAGCTCTTCAAATTATCGAGAATCAGATCGCATTGCAATTAGCCGGCAAACCTTGTGAAACGCAGACAATACAAAACGGCATTACTTTTCGGGTTGAATGCACAAAAGGTAAGATTCAAGTCAATTTCCCGCTTGGGCAAGCGGTTATTTTTGAGTGAAATTTTGCAAAAATACGGAAAAAACGACCGCTTTTCGGCAAAGGAAAGAGATTGAATCCGTTAGGTTTTTAGTGGACAATCATTCCGTTATACAAGGAGCTACTATGTTCACGGTCTTTTTCTCTCAAAAACTTTCATCTTTAGCCGCATTACTTATCCGTTTACAACAAAACGACCCGAATCCCAATCCGTTCGAGCCGGAAACCGTCTTAGTACAAAGTGTCGGAATGGCGCAATGGCTGCAAATGCAAATTGCCGATCAAACCGGTGTCGCCGCTCATTATCAATTCCCGTTTCCGACCAGTTTTTTATGGCAACAATATCGTGTACTGTTTCCGGAATTGCCGAAAGAGAATATTTTTGAAAGAGAAAGCGTAACGTGGCGCTTAATGCGTTTAATTCCGAAGTATTTAGAGAAAGCGGAATTTGAATCGCTTAATCTCTATTTAAATAAAGATGCTCGCCAGTACCCGTTAAAGCTATATCAATTAGCCGGCAAAATTGCCGATTTATTCGACCAATATTTAGTTTACCGTCCGCATTGGCTGGTCCATTGGGAAAGCAATCGGATTGAAGCGGTATTAAACGAGATTTTAGCCGCAATTGCGTTTAGAGAAAAAAATGAACGGGATATTTTAGCGAATTTACGCTGGCAATCGATGTTATGGAACGCATTAATTGAAGACATTAAAGCTGATAGCGGCGAAGAAGTCTTTATGACTTCTCATCGTGCTTATTTGCAACAACAATATTTTGAGAAATTGGATAATTTAACCGAGTCCGAGAAATCGAAATTGCCTAAGCGTATCTTTGTCTTCGGTATTTCTTCACTGCCGGCGACGCAGCTTGCGGTATTGAAAAAATTAAGTGAACATTGCGAAGTTTATTTGTTCTTTTTAGATCCTAGCCAAGAATATTGGACGGAGAGTGTGGAAGATAAAACGTTAGAGAAACTGGCGTTAAAACGGCAGCTTTCGCAACAGGATCTCGATGCGTTATTGGCGGAACAAGGCAATCAATTGCTGACGATGTGGGGTAAGCAAGGACGTGAATTTCTTGTGCAATTAGTCGAACAAGAACCGGATAACACGATAGAAGTGTTTGATGAATACGAAGGCGATTCCAATCTGATTAAACTAAAAAATGCCATTTTAAATTTTAATAACGAACGGCGATTCGAACTTGCCGAACAGGATCGGTCGATACAAATTCACGCTTGCCATAGTGTGATGCGAGAGGTTGAGGTACTGCACAATCAATTATTACAAATGTTTGAGCGAAACCCGACGCTCGCGCCTAAAGATATTATTGTGATGTCGGCGGATATTGATAAATACGCGCCTTATATTAATGCGGTATTTGCCCGTTATGAAAAAGGCGATAAGCGTTATATTCCGTTTACCCTTTCCGACCAAAAAGTGACCGCTGTCGATCCGATTATTGCCAGCTTTTTAATGCTTTTAAATCTGAAAGAGAGCGATTTTAGTGCGGAATCATTGTTGGATTTATTAGATGTAAAGGCATTGCGAGAACGTTTTAATTTACAAGAGCAGGATCTGCAAACCTTGCGCCATTGGGTTAATCAAGTCGGGATTCGTTTCGGGCTACATATTCAACAAGATGACTGGCAGAATCATAATGCGTGGGAAAACGGTTTAACCCGTTTATTGCTTGGCACCAGCTTAAAAGCGGAATCCGGCATTTGGCAGGATAGTATCGCATTTAACGAGAGTTACGGTTTATCGGCGACATTAGTCGGCTTTTTGGCAAAATTTATCGAAAATTTGACCGCTTGGTACGAGTTTATTCAACAAGATCATACGCTTGAGGAATGGAAGGCTCGTATTCAAAAATTAATCGGCGAATTTTACCAAGAATCGAACGAAAGTTTGGATGCGCTCCTGTTATTGAATAGCACGTTGGAGGAAGTGGCGAATAAGGCGGAACAGGCGGAGTTTAGCGAAAGTATCGGGATTGAAATAATACGCTTATTGCTGGAAGACAAACTGAATCAACAGCAAAGCAGCTTGCAGTTTTTAGCCGGTAAAGTGAATTTCTGTACCTTATTACCGATGCGTGCCATCCCGTTTAAAGTGGTTTGTTTACTGGGGATGAATGAGGCGGATTTTCCTCGCCAACATTCGGTCAATAGTTTTGACTTAATGCAATACGCCCCGAAACGAGGCGACCGAGCCAGACGAGATGACGACCGCTATTTATTTTTAGAAGCGTTACTTTCGGCGCAAGAGATTTTTTATCTAAGTTATATCGGACAATCGGCCACCGATAATAAGCAGCGATTGCCGTCTGTACTGGTTTCGCAGTTATTGGATTATTTGGCGGAGCATTTAACCGAACAAGCCCGTTTACAAGCGAGTGAGAAAGACAATTTTTCCGAAGCATTATTTTGGCAAAAAATGGTGGTACAACAACCGCTTACCGTATTTAGTCCGAAGAACTTTACGCCGCAATACGGTTCTTATGATAAAGAATGGTTATTGGAACAGCAACACGAACCGTTAGCGGATTTTCTGAATGAGTCGTTCGATTTAAAAGCGGAGATACCGACCGAGATTAATCTTGAAGATTTAATTGCCTTTGTAAGTAATCCGATTAAGTACTTCTTTAATCACCAATTAGGCGTTTATTTCCGCAATGATGAAGAAAGTATCGCAGAGAGCGAAAAATTCTCGCTTAGTGATTTGGACGATTATCAATTACGTGATCAGCTAGTGACATTGGAACCGGCGGAACGAGAGGCATTTTTTAAGCAAGAACAATTAAAAGGAAACTTACCGATTGCCAACTTTGCTAAAGTTTCGCTACAAGATTTAGACGACTCGATTAATGAATTACGGGAGTTAATCCTACCATATTTAGGCGAAAGCGATATTTTGGAAATTGAGCGATTATTCGAGGTCGAGCAACTGAAAATTCGCTTGTTCGGTAATATTCGCAATAAATTCGCCGACGAAATTGTGTTTTGGAAAGTCAGCTCGTTGAAAGATAAAGATTATATTCGTTTGTGGATTTATTACCTGTTAATTCAAGCTCAAGGTTTAAATCTCGAGTTGACAGCAATTGCCCGTAGTAAAGAGAAGGCGGAGATATTCCGATTCAATCAAGTTAGTGCGGAACAAGCCTTTTCTCAATTACAAACTTATATTTCCGCTTATGTAACGTCTTTTAGACAATTAGCGTGGGGGATTTGGACGGATTTAGACAACTATTTTGAGAAGCTGTCCGATGAACAAAATGTGGCGGAATATTGCCAGCAACAATTATCCGCATTAATGGATAAGCAGTATTTTGAGAAAAGTTACTTACAACGAGTGTTACAACAAAGTTCACAATTGGATTACGCCCAAATTCATACCGTGACCTTGGAATGGTTCGAATTAATGCAACAAAGTAAACCGACAAAAACCAAAATTAAGGAGAAGAAATGAGAAAGAATATGATTTCTCGTGCCATCAGCTACGCATTATCCGCCACTTTTGCGTTGGGGATAGCGTTGCCGACCTTTGCAAATAATCCTCAAAATCAGACCGCTTCCGGTGAACAAAAAATGTTGCCGATAAAAGTAACCGGTTTTGATGTTTTAGCGCAAACTATTAATAAAAGTCCTAACGATAAGGCGATTTATCAAGCGATTCGTTTGCAAAACGGTATGACGGTGTTACTGATTTCCGATGAAAAAGCGAATAAATCGTTAATGTCGTTAGCTATACCTATCGGCTCGATGGAAGATCCGCAACAGCAACAGGGTTTAGCACACTATTTGGAACATATGATCTTAATGGGATCAAAACAGTTCCCTGAAACCAACAGTTTAGATCAGTTCTTGACGAAAAACGGCGGCTACAATAATGCTTCGACCACTTCGGATCGAACCGCTTATTATTTGGAGGTAAATAATAATGCGTTTGACGAAGCGGTTGCTCGTTTGGCGGATGCGTTTGCTCAACCGTTGTTATCGGAAAGCAATGCGAAGAAAGAAGTGAATGCAGTAAATGCCGAAATGGTACGAGCTAAATCGAGTGACGGGCATCTATTGCATAGCGTGAATTTAGCTACCGCTAATCCGGCTCACCCGATTACCAAGTTTGCGGTCGGCAATAATCAAACTTTATCGGATAAAAAAAACAGCAAATTACAAGCGGAATTGGAACAATTTTATCAGCGTTACTATTCCGCCAACTTAGTTAAAGCGGTGTTGTATTCCAATCAATCCGTCGAGCAATTAGCCGCTTTAGCCGAACGTACTTTAGGTAAAATGCAGAATAAAAATCTGAACGTACCGATGGTGGATATGCCGTTCTTCCGTGCGGAAGATAAAGGCGTGTTGATCGAGTATAAACCGGTTCAATCGACTAAATTACTGTCCGTTTCATTTGATATGCCGAATGACGAGGACAAATTCGCCCATAAAACCGGCGAATATTTAGCTTATGTCTTTAGCAATAATACCGAAGGAACGCTTTCCGATTATTTGATAAAACAAGGCTTATCCGATAGCGGTATTGCAGCCGTGCCGAGTGCGAACGTCAGCCGAAATCGAGGCGATTTTACCTTTTATGTCGCATTAACCGATAAAGGGCTGTCGGAACAAGATAAAGTGATTTCGTTGATTTTTCAGCAAATCGAACAAGTGAAAAAAGACGGCATCCAAGAAAGCTATTTCAATGAAGTGCGTGAGAGCTTAAAGCAGGATTTCCAACATCTGCAAGTAGAGAAAAACGGCAATTATATTGAAGCGTTGGCAGAGCAAATGTTGCACTATCCGGTCGAGCATATTTTAGACTCGGCTTATGTGGTCGGTGCGATGGACAGTGAGGCGATTAAAGCCAAATTGGCGGCAATGACATTAGATAACGCACGCATTTTAGTTGTGTCCGAGCAAGCGAAAACCGATAAAAAAACACCGTATTTTGAAGCCGGTTATAGCGTTAGAAAATTTAGCGATGTCGAGAAAACACAATGGTTGGATTTTAGTCACAATCCGTCGCTTAAATTACCGGAGTTGAATCCTTACTTTGCGACCGATTTTTCACTGATTAAACCGAGTGACGAACGTAAAGTGCCGAAAGCCTTGGTAAGTAATGAGGGCAAAGCGATTTATGCGATGCCGAGCCAGTATTTTGCTCAAGATCCGAAAGCTATCGTTTCCGTCAGCTTATCCATTATGCCGAAAAGTGACGATTTAACAGAGGCGGTCAGTGCGACTTTGTTAGGTTATATGAATAATCTGGCGCAAACGAAATTAGCTTTCCAAACGGCGGTAGCAGGGATGCAAGCGGGGGTAAGTCCTTATCCGAACGGGATTTCGATTGAAGCGGCGGGTTATACCCAACATTTAGCGAAATTAATCGGCGATACGCTAACACAATTTAAAACCTTTGAATTAAGTGAAGCGGTTTTAGCGCAGGCAAAACAGAGAGCATTTGAAGCGTTAGACGGTTTAAGTAAAGCAAGCAGTCTTACTCAAGCAAATGCGGCGATTAGCAATTTTGCCGCTTATCCGTATTTTGAAGAAGACAAACAGCGTAAAGCGTTAAATGAGATGACATTGAGCGATGTAAAATCGATTCGAGATAAACTTTTAGAAAAATCGACCGGAGTGAGTATTTTATCGGTCGGTAATCTTACGGATAAACAAGTGGAAAACTTGGCAAGCGAGATTAACGCTATTGTTAAAAACAGAGAAACGGAACGGGGCAGAGGGCGTTATTTAGATTTAAATGACAGCACCCGCAAATTAAATTACATCAAAAACGTGCCGCATGAAGATAATGCGTTAAGTATTACTTACCTTGCTAAAGGTTATGATGAATTAGCCGGTTCTGCCAGAGCGAATTTATTACGAGATATTATCGGGCGTTGGTATTTTGACGATTTACGTACTGAGAAACAGCTCGGTTATGTGGTGTCGGCAACTAATACCAAATTGGGTAAAACCGCCGGTATGCGCTTTATGGTGCAAAGCCCGAATACGACACCTGCGGGCATTATGCAGCATAACCAACGCTTTTTTGCAGAAAGTTTAACAAAATTGACCGCTTTATCGGAGCAGGAATTTGTGAAATATCGAGACAGTTTAATCGAGAAATTACAGCGTAAGCCGGAATCGTTAAACCAAGAGTTTTCACAGTTCACGTTTGACTTTAATCGCCGCAATGACCTGTTCAACCAACGTGCGAAAATGATCGAAGCGGTAAGACAGCTCACTCGACAAGATATTGTGGATTTTTATAAACACACCGTGATTGAGCAGCAAGGCTTTTCCTTTATCAGCCAAGCGTTAGGTACGAAAACGAAAGCTGAAGATGCGGTGAAACCGGCGGGCCATGAAAAAGTGGAAAGTATTGAACAAATGCAAAAACAATTCCCGGTTAAATACTATTAAATCGTCCTCTACAAGCGGTTACAAAAGACCTAAATTTAACCGCTTGTATTTTGAGAAAGAGGCGCGTTTAGATAATATGTTGCTCCGCCAATTTAGCTAAGAAGTACGGCATCATTTTACGCCATGACGGCCAATCGTGTTCCACATCATGCCCCCAATAATCAAACCACGCTTGAATCCCTTTCGCATTAAACGCTTCTTGTAAACGGCGGGTATCTTCCACGTGCTGATCTTCCCAATCACCTTGTCCGACCGCAATAATAAAATGATTTTGGCGGTAACGATTTAAGAACCAATCGTCATTCTGTCCCCAAAGCGAATCGATAGACGAATTAAAATAGACGGTCGGGTCACCGTAAAATTCACCGGTAAAGAAACGTGCATCATAAACGCCGCTCAGTGCAATGGTAGTATCAAACAGATCCGGATGACGAAGTGCAAAATTGACCGAATGGAATGCCCCCATACTGCAGCCGGTGGCGATCATCGTGCCGTTCCAGCTCGATTCATGGCGAATTAACGGCACTAATTCGTGGACGATATAACGGTCGTAAGCGTTATGCGCCAACGCCATATCGTGTCCGGATTTGTGTAATGCCAACCACGACTCGCTATCGTAGGAATCCGGTGTGTAGAACTTGATTAAACCGCGATCAATAAATTCACGACAGGCTTCAATCATACCGAAATTACCGTATTCGTTTTGATTACCTCCCGAGGAAGGAAACACGATAACCGGTTTGCCGGCATGACCGTACACATTAAAGTGCATTTCACGACCTAATTCACCACTCCAATGGCTTCTTCTTTCAAAATGCATGGTTAGCTCCTTTACTGTTTTTGTTGTGCAAAACGGACAATTTCACGTAATTGTTCCATCGTTTCGGTGCGAACTAAAATGCCGTGTTCGCCCATAATTTTGGCAAATACGCCCGGTACGGTTTGTACGCTGATAATATTGTCGGCATACTGACGGCAAACGTCCTCAATACTGTTCAGATAATTTTGGTTCGCTTTACGTGAGATATATACCACATTCCACGGATGGGTAATGTCAGCATAGAATTTATTTTCCGTCACGATATTGGCGTATTCGCGGAACACATCAAAATCATTTGCATAGTTCCACATATCAATGGTTAAACCGCCCGGCGGACGGCAGTTGATTTCAAGCGGTAATAATTCACCGGTTTTTTTCACACGGAAAAACTCAAAGTGGAAGAATCGCTCACGCACTTTAAAGGCTTCCACACAAATTTTGCCTAACTCGACTAATTTTGGTGAGATTTCACGTGGGACGTAATAGAACATATCGCCGTCTTTTTCTACCGTGTCTAACACCGCTTCGGAATATTCGAGGCTGGAGTAGAACACGATATTGCCCTCGTGATCGGTTAAGCCGTCAAAGGTCACAATATCTCCGTCAATAAATTCTTCCATAATATATTCAACCTGCGGATTTTGAACGGCGAAGAATTCATTTAACTGCGCTTCGTTACGCACTTTGTAAGTATCTGATGCGCCAACACCCGAGTTCGGTTTAATGATTACTGGGAATTTCAGCTCTTTTGTCAATTTGCGAGCGTCTTGTTCGTCTTTAAATACACGTCCTTTTGCCACCTTCAAACCGGCCTTGCGAAATACTTCTTTCATTTGCGCTTTGGTTTTAATCGTGAGCATATCCTCATTTTTATAACCGAACACGTTGAAATCGGTACGTAATTTGGCATCCAGCTCAAGCCAATATTCGTTATGCGATTCAACACGGTCAATACGTCCGTATTTATGCGCGAAATAGGCTACCGCACGATAAACCTGATCGTAATCTTCCATATTATCGACACGATAATATTCGGTTAAATGCGCTTTTAAATTATCACTGAGCTGCTCATAAGGCGTGTCGGCGATACCTAAAGTATTAATACCTTTTTCCTTCATTCGGACGGCGAACGTCTCGAAATTGGTCGGGAAATGCGGCGAAATCATCACAAAGTTGAGTTGTTTTGACATAAGTTCATTCCATATATAAGAAAGTTTATTAGAAATAGGTAAAATGATTATAACTTTTATAAAGTTGTTCAGATTCTAAGCTACTTTTCCGCTTTTTGATACTATTTTATGCATTTTCCGGACAACAAAAAAGCGGTCGGATTCTTGGTAAAATTTACCAAAAAACCTACCGCCTGTTATTTATGTCTCAAATAATTATTTATTTTCAATCGCAATGCTTTTACTGTCTGCAAGGTGAAGATTCATTTGATTGTATGGAATCTCAATACCGGCTTTATCAAATTCAAGTTTGACCATTTCGGTAATTCCCCAGTAAGCTGTCCAGTAATCAGCTGTTTTCACCCAAGGACGAACCACAAGTTGTACGCTATGTGCTGATAATGCACCGACTGCCACGACAAATGCCGGATCTTTTAATACTAAAGCGTTATTTTCTAAGAGGTGAGATACAATTTCTTTCGCCTCTTTTAAGTTAGATTCGTACGAAATATCAAAAGTAAAATCAATACGGCGAACATCGTTTGCAGAGTAGTTAACGATGCTGTCTGAGAACACTTTGCCGTTTGGAATCAATACGGTTTTGTTATCGCCGGTACGCAGTTCCAATACTAATAAGCCCATTTGCTCAACCGTACCGGTCATACCGCCGGTTTCGATTAAATCGCCTTTACGGAACGGTTTGAAGATTAATAACATCACGCCTGCCGCAAAGTTTTGTAATGAGTTTTGCAGTGATAGACCAATGGCTAAACCTGCCGCACCGATTAAGGCAACCAATGAGCTGGTATTAATGCCGAGTTGTGAAAGGGCAGCAATGACGACAATTAAGAGCAATAAGAAGTAGCTGATAGAGGAAATAAAACTTTGTAGCATTTCATCTTTGGTTGATTTCAATGCTGCTTTACCCAATAAGGTGCTAATTACTCGGGCAAGAAACTTACCAATCACAAAAATCGCAATCGCAAGCAGAATTTTTGTACCGTAAGGGATAATCCACTCATTGAGCATAGTGTTGAAATCCATATTGCTGACTTTATTAATCGCTTTTTCCGTTTCCGCAACAACATTGATATTTGGTGTAGTTTCAGTAGCTTTTTCTGCTGACATTTTATTTTCCTTAAAAAGTTGATATTTTCTCAACGTAATAGCTGAGGCTGGAAAGAAATAATTCCATTGTATTAAATATGAATTAATACAATGGAATTATAATTAGTACGGCACTAAAATAAATCTTTTATTACAAAACTTTGCAAGAATGGTAATTACCACTCATATTTTGCACCGAGCCAAAATTGTCTACCGGCACGGTATGTTTGGTAATAGTTTTCATCATCGGTGGTGATTTTATTTGCCAGTAACTTACGGTTAAGCACATTAAGTACACTTACATTAACTGAAAATGCTTTATGTTGCCCTAGTTCTTTTTTCCAATTAAAGAACCAGTCAAGCGTAATGTGGCGTGGTTTTGCTGTTTCATATACACGAGCAACCAATCCCTCATAGTTGTTACATACCGATTTTTCAGAAGTACATCTAAAACCTTTAAAGGTATAATCTTTACTAGATGATTCATAATTAATACGCTGTGCCCAGTTTAAATTAAGTGATGGAAAATAACTTTCCAGCTGTAAATAACCTTTCCAAGGGGTATTGAAGTTTCTTGCAGGAAGATATTCAATTGATTGTAATTTATCTTTATGAAGCATTTTAGTTATGCCGTAATCTTTCCAATCTCGCTGGGTGTAATCATTTGTTTGATTAGTTTTACTCTTATTAAAAGCAACACCGAATTGCCATTTAAGAGCCATAAAAGACAAATCGATAGGTTCGATACTTTCTATTTCTAAACTAAAGGTATTATGTTTACTTCGTCCTGAATTAGATAGCCAACGTTGTTGGGGTTTTACATCAGAATCAATTTGGGTCATAAACTGATCTTTGCTGTCGCGTTGTACCCATTTGAATGTCCATAAGCTATTTGAAATTTTTTGACTGATTCCGGCATTAATTTCATCGCTATAAGGTGTTTTAAGTTTACTTCCTTTATAGGCAATATGTAAGATAGATCTGTCTAGCTCCCAAGGACTGTTGTAAGACTCTCTGTTATAATGGTCTTCAAAATTGAAGGCAGAACGTAATTTATAATCAACTAAATCTCCTGCGTAGTAGCGATTGAAACCAGCGATAAGATGAGTTTGGTCTTTACCTAACAGGTTATAATCAATATAACTTCTTGGAGCAATGTTCCATTTACGGGTAAATTGCGTGTAGTCAAAACGTACGCCCGGCACAAAAGTGAAGTTATTCCAAACGATTTTGTCTTGTAAATAGGAGGCAAAACGATTATGTTTAACTTTCCCATCTATCGGTAAGTAATGAACCCTATATTTGAAATATTGTTCTTTGGGAATACAATATGTACAATTTTCAATATTAAATACTTCACCTTTATAATAGTCGGCAGCTCCAGCATACTGCTTTGCAAGTTTAGGTTGCTTTAATCTTGATGTATTTTGTTGCCATTCCCAACCGGCACTCATTTCATGAATAGTGCTGCCGATTTCAAATTTATTGAAATCCAGATTTTGTTTTAGCTGCAAACTTTGTTGCTGAGTATAACGTTTACCGATACCACCTTTTGTCGCTTCTCCTGTATTTGGATCAGAAATCCAGTCAATACTTTTAGTTTTGGTATAACGATAAAGCGTATCCGAATCGTATTTAGTTTGATTTCGGTTATTTCGATAAGCTAACTCACTAGTTAGCAAGCCAAGAACGTTGTAATTCTCCCATTTAATATTAGTTAAAAAACCACCGCCACTTAATCTAAAGCGACCATCTACCGCATTTTCCAGATATTCATCTGCTTGATGAGTAGAATAAATTCCATTAATCGTTAAACGGTTATTCTCATTTAATTCATTTTTATAGCTTGCAAGTAACGTTTCGTTACGACGATAGCGATTAGTCCATTTGTGCAAATACTGTTGATGCTGAGGTACAGAACTTTGCTGACGGCTATAAGCAAATAGCAATCCGGAACGTTCTGTAAGTGGCTGATTTAGCTGAATCGTATATTCGTGCTTAGTAAATTTAGGTTGTAATAAAGGTGAATTGGCACGATAAAATTCATTTTTATACTGCCCTTCCAAGTGGAATTTAGTCCAAGCATCTCGGGTTGTTCGGTAAGATACAGAACCGGATGCACGTTTGAAATCAGGTTCTTTTAATTTTGCATTCACTACACCGCCGGTAAAGTTTCCATATTGGCTAGGCACATTACGGTCATAAACCTCTAACGTATCAACTAGATCGGTACTCAACCAAAATGCTTGAGGATGCCCTGCAGGCATATATTGAGAATCGATTGTTTTAGTCATATCAGATTTTAATAATGAATCTTCACCCAAGCCGATAGGATTAACATTATCATTAATTCCTATACCATTGAGCATAAAATTATTGTTGTAATAACGCTCACCGTGAAAAGAAATATTTTGCGGAGCAATTTCACCTAATGTATTGCCGTTTTTGTTATTAGATACTCGAACTGAAGGTAACGAAACTAAGGCATCACTCACATTTGAGTTAGTCTGTAATTTGGTTGTTAAATTTTTTTGATCAAATTCATATTTACCGGAAAGTACTGATTTCGTGTTTCCTTTTACGTGAACAGTGTCAAGTTCGACAGTTGCGTAGAGTTGTGTGTTGACCAAGCAGGCAGCCATAGATAGAGATATTTTCGTTAATTTCATTGTAAAGGCCTTATTTTGATTATGGATTAGTGGTGGGTATTTTAGAGTGGAAGCAGAATAATTCAATGATTTTTTTATGGTTATTTGAGTGGGTTATAGGTAAGAAATTTAATTTCTATGAAATATTGCAAATTATTAGGGAAATTTAACCGCTTGTAGTCTTCTAATTGGCAGGGGTATGATAGAATTTGTATGATTTTTTTATGAAGAAAGCAAAAATGACAACAGAAAAAGTAATTAGTGCCAGCGTTCAATTTTTTACCATCAGTGAAGATGAGGCCGGGCAGCGTTTAGATAATTTTTTATTAGCCAAACTTAAAGGTGTGCCGAAAAGTTTGATTTACCGTATTGTGCGTAAAGGCGAAGTACGGGTAAATAAAGGGCGAATCAAGCCTGAATATAAACTTCAGCCTGATGACGTGGTGCGTGTACCACCGGTGCGTGTAGCGGAGAAGAATGAAGCCCCAATTTCAACCAAATTGAATAAAGTGGCAGAGCTGGAAGATCAAATTCTGTATGAAGATGAGGTGATGTTGGTTATTAATAAGCCGTCCGGCATTGCGGTACACGGCGGAAGCGGCTTGAGTTTTGGTGTGATTGAAGCGTTAAGAGCGTTACGTCCACAAGCCCGTTTTTTAGAGCTGGTTCACCGTATTGACCGCGACACTTCCGGTATTTTATTGGTGGCAAAAAAACGCTCGGCGTTGCGTAGCCTACACGAACAGTTGCGGGAAAAAGTGGTGCAAAAAGATTACTTGGCATTAGTACGTGGTCAGTGGCAAGCTCACACCAAAGTGATTAAAGCTCCGTTGCTAAAAAACGAATTGGCAAGTGGTGAGCGCATTGTGCGAGTGAGCGAAGAGGGCAAACCTTCAGAAACTCGCTTTAGCATTGAAGAGCGTTATGCGAATGCGACTTTGGTAAAAGCCTCGCCGGTAACCGGTCGAACGCACCAAATTCGTGTGCATACTCAATATGCCGGACATCCGATTGCGTTAGACGACAAATACGGCGAAGCGGAATTTGACAGTAAAATGAAAGCGGCCGGTTTACAGCGTTTATTTTTACACGCGTATTCAATCCGTTTCGAACACCCGAAAACCGGCGAAGAAATGCTGATTACCGCTCCGTTGGATAAAACCTTAAAAGGTGTGTTAGCAAAGTTGAGAACATCTCAAGCCTAGGGATTAATTTATATACATCATCTAGTACGGTACAGCCGTGCTAAGCGAAAGGAATACGGTAATGCAAATTCATTTCAAAAATTATCAAAAAAAAGACCGCTTGTTAGATTTAACTCAGCCGCAAATTATGGGGATTTTAAACTTTACCCCTGATTCTTTTTCCGATTCCGGTAAGTTTTTTAGCTTGGATAAAGCGTTATTCCAAGTGGAAAAAATGTTAAATGAGGGAGCGGATATTATTGATATCGGCGGTGAATCGACCCGTCCTAATGCGGAACTGGTGACACTGGAACAAGAGTTGGAACGTGTCGTACCATTAGTCGAAGCAGTACGTAAACGCTTTGATTGTTTGATTTCAATCGACAGTTCAAAAGCGGAAGTATTTAAACAATCCGCTATTGCAGGAGCGGATATTCTGAATGATATTCGAGCCTTAACCGAGCCGAATGCGCTAGACACAGCTGTAGAATTAGGTCTGCCGATCTGTTTAATGCATATGCAAGGTAATCCGCAGAATATGCAGCAAAAACCTGAGTATGATGATGTATTGGAAGAAGTCGCGGATTTTCTCAATCAACGCATTTTTGAATGTATCACCGCAGGGATTCCTAAAGAACATATTATCCTCGATCCCGGCTTTGGTTTTGGTAAAAGTGTACAGCATAACTTTACACTACTTAAACATTTGAAAGCCTTTTCGGATGCCGGTTTTCCGGTACTTGCCGGTTTATCTCGTAAGTCGATGCTTGGTGCAGTCACCGGTAAAACAGTTGAACAACGTGTAACGGCGTCGGTTGTCGGTGCCTTGATTGCGGTGCAAAACGGGGCGAAAATTATTCGCGTGCATGATGTGGCGGAAACCGCCGATATGCTGAAAGTATGGCAAGCGGTAGCAGAATGCGAATAAATAAAAAAAGAGATATGAGTTAATATTCACATCTCTTTTTTGTTGCGTATTTAGTAAGAATATACTTCGTTTTTTACCGGATCCCAATTGACTTTAATGCGACCGTTCGGTGCTTTCGGTTCTTGATAGGAATTATCTTCCGCCGTATTCGCCCTGCCTCGTGCAGAGGCTTTCATACTGGAAGTATCTTGCACCTTTTCATTAATATCGCCGATATACGGTATGTCTTTTTCTTCCGCCTCTTTTCTCGCTACTTTCTGTGATTTTTTATTTACCGTCTTTTTAGCTTGTTTAGACTTCCCTGTAGCTTTCTTTGCGGCGGACTTTGCCGTTTTCGTTGCCTTATTAAATTTTTGGTAATCCGCTCTCAGCTCGTTACACCATTTCTTCTCAATTTTTACACTTTTAGAATGACCTAACTTCGCCAGTCTTTCCGCTAAATATTGCTGAGATGCAGGGTCTTGCATCAGCGTTTGATAATCGTCTTCGCCAATAATCTGACTAAGGGTTCTATTGTAAGCCGCCATTTGATAAACAAAACGATTAGACTCCGACAATTTGGAATTTTTAGCGGATCCTTTTCTAGGGAATAAGCACTGCTCCACTTTATTTTTTTCAATGATCCACTTATTCATATCCGCATCCGAGATTTTATACTCCGGCTCGGATAAGCCGGATACATTCGTATCCTTATGACTGCCGCAGGCCGCCAACATCAACGTTAAGGCTAATGTTATACTTTTAAAAGTAAGTTTTTTCATTTAAGTAATACCTAAAAAAATATTCCGTAAATTATACAAATAAACACGGCTATCGATTATAAATTTTTCTAATTAATAAACATTATTTGGCTAATAACCCACCAAATAATAGACTAAAGTATATAGCACTTTTATGAACAATGCTTGTTTCGATAGAAAAAAAACACTAAAGTAATCTTTTCTATTTATTAATCAAGGATACAATCTATGACAATCCGCGTATATGGTATTAAAAATTGCGATACCGTAAAAAAAGCACTTAAATGGCTTACAGATAACAATATATCTCACCAACTTCATGACTACCGAATAGACGGGCTATCCGTTGATTTCTTGCAGCATGCCGAAACCGCTTTCGGCTGGGAAAGTCTGGTTAATAAACGCTCGACTACGTGGCGTAATTTAGATGAAGCGGTTAAAAATAATCTGGATCGTGCAACGGCATTAAAAGTATTACAAGACCAGCCGACCTTAATTAAACGTCCTATTATTTTACAAGACGGTATTGCGCTAATCGGCTTTGATGCCAAACAATACGAACAAGCATTCGGTAAATAACCTGATTTTGGAAAATAAATATATGAAACACAACATTATCAATCTTGCGCAGGATTTAATTCGCCGTCCGTCCGTTAGCCCGGCTGATCAAGGTTGCCAACAAGTGATTGCAGAACGCTTGGCGCAATTAGGCTTTACACTCGAATGGTTGCCTTTCGGCGATACGCTAAATTTATGGGCAACTCACGGTACGCAAGATCCTTGTGTGGTATTTGCCGGACATACCGATGTCGTACCGGTTGGCGATGAAACACAGTGGCAATATCCACCGTTTTCCGCAGAAATTGTGGACGGTACACTTTATGGGCGTGGTGCGGCGGATATGAAAGGTTCTCTTGCCGCATTAGTGATTGCTGCCGAAACTTTTGTCAAAAATAATCCGAATCATAAAGGTAAAATTGCCCTATTGATCACTTCTGATGAAGAAGCAGCTGCCAAAGACGGTACGGTAAAAGTCGTTGAAACACTAATGGCTCGTCAAGAAGCAGTCCATTATGCCGTTGTAGGCGAACCTTCTAGCGGCAAAGTGTTAGGCGATGTGATTAAAAACGGCAGACGAGGCTCAATTACCGGTGAACTTTATATTGAAGGTGTGCAAGGTCATGTCGCTTATCCGCATTTAGCTGAAAATCCGGTACATACTTCATTGAATTTCTTAACCGAATTAACTACTTATCAATGGGATAACGGCAATGAATTTTTCCCACCGACCAGTTTGCAAATCGCTAATATTAAAGCGGGAACAGGCAGTAATAATGTTATTCCGGGCGAATTATACGTGCAATTTAACTTACGCTATTGCACCGAAGTGACCGATGAAATTATCAAAAACAAAGTGGCGGAAATGTTAGCTAAACATCAGCTAAAACACCGTATTAGTTGGAATTTATCCGGTCAGCCGTTTTTAGCCGGTAATGGAGAATTGGTTAAAGCGACGGTACAGGCGGTCGAAAACGTCACAAAAATTACCCCTCGCTTAGATACGAGCGGAGGGACTTCAGACGGTCGCTTTATCGCATTAATGGGTGCGGAAGTGGTCGAGTTCGGGCCGTTAAACGCGACTATTCATAAAGTGAATGAATGTGTCAGCGTAGAAGACCTTGGTAAATGCGGAGAAGTGTACTATCACATCCTCGAACGTTTACTTAAAAGTTAATACCGAGGAAATATTAAAATGATCGCAAACCTCGAACAAATTCTCACCGGCAAAACACGTGAACACCTTGTGCCGTTGCCGAATCCGTTATCGGATAAACACTTTTTGCAAGCTGAGGCGGTTGATGCTTTTCTTACATTGCAGCAGGCGGCAAAAGCAGCCGGTTTTAATTTACAGCCCGCCAGCACTTATCGTGATTTTGATCGCCAAATGTTGATTTGGAATGCAAAATTTAACGGTGAGCGTAAGGTACATGATGATAACGGCTGTGCGATTGATATGGCTAAATTGGACGATTTACAGAAAATTCAAGCGATGATGCGCTGGTCGGCAGTACCTGGTTCAAGCCGTCATCATTGGGGGACGGAAATTGATATTTTTGATCCCGATTTGCTACCGGAAGGGCAACATTTACAGCTTGAGCCTTGGGAATATCAAACCGGCGGTTATTTTGCACCATTAGCCGAATGGCTACATCATAATGCCGAACGCTTTGGTTTCTATTTCCCTTTTGATGGTATTCATAATGCGAAAGTCGGTTATGAGCCTTGGCATATCAGCTATCGTCCGATTTCCGCCGAATATGAAAAGCAATTCAATTACCAGATTTTGCAAAAATCGTGGCAAAATGAACCCCTTGCCGGCAAAGCCTGCTTACTCGAACATTTTAACCGGCTATTTAGCTAATTTTTACAATTAACATAATGACAATTCAACTTATCAACGAATCTTCGAATACCGAGAAATTTCAGCAAATTTGTGACAAATGGCGACTGGTTCACGACCGATCCGCTATTCTTGCGCTAGTTTTAACCGACGAGCGTTTAGAACTACGTAAACTGGACGAACCGAAACTCGGTGCAATTGCCGTGAATTTTGTCGATGGTACTATGGCACACCGCCGTAAATTCGGTGGCGGTCGTAGTGAAGCGGTAGCAAAAGCGGTGGGGATCAAAGGCGATTATTTACCAACAATTATCGATGCGACCGCAGGACTCGGCAGAGATGCTTTTGTATTGGCTTCTGTCGGCTGTAAAGTGTTATTAGTCGAACGCAACCCGATTGTAGCGGCGTTATTGGAAGACGGGTTGGTAAGAGCCTATGCCGATCCGGAAATCGGCGCATTTATGCAAGAACGAATGATTTTAGCCGATGTACGTGACATCTCGTTACTGGACGTAGCACAGCAAGCCGCCGATGTGGTTTATCTCGACCCGATGTATCCGCATAAACAAAAGAGTGCGTTAGTAAAAAAAGAAATGCGAGTATTCCAACATTTAGTCGGTGCGGATTTGGATTCGGATAATTTCTTTATACCGGCAAAAGCACTTGCTCGTAAAAGAGTGGTGGTAAAACGCCCGGATTACGCACCTTTTTTAGCGGAGCAAAAGCCCGATTTTTCACAAACGACAAAAAATCACCGCTTTGACATTTATCTTTCTCATTTAAAATCTGCGTAAATTTTTAACAAAATCAGATCGCTTGTCCTATGAACTTCTAGGCAAATTGTTGTTTTTTTAGTAGGATTACTATCTTTCATTTTTTTAGATCTAACAAGATAAGGTGTTATCGTGCCACAACGTGATTATGCAGCCCGTTCTAACAAAAAAAAGGGTATCAATAAATCGCTTATTTTAGGGATTATTATCTTCTTACTTTTAGCCGGCGGAATCGGACTATGGGTGTTAAAAGAAAATGCGCCCGCACCGGCAATTCCGACCGTCCAGCAAAACCAAGTTACGCCGCCTCAAGGTCCTGCATTACCAAGTCGTCCGGAAGAAGTTTACAGCTACATCCGTGACTTGGAAACCCGTGAAGTATTGACCGATAACAGTCAAAAATCACAAGAAAAATTGGCACAACTTTCCGCAGAGCAAAAACAGCAACTTGAAGCAAAACTCAAGCAGGAAGAAGCTGCACGTTTAGCAGCGGAAAAAGCGCAAACCGAAACGACTACGGCGGAAACGCAAACGGATGCGACGGTACCGGCGGAGCAACAACCCGCAGTGGTTGCCTTAACACCTGAAGAATTGGCCGCTAAAAAAGCCGCCGAGCAAAAGGCGGCAAAATTAGCGGAAGAAAAACGTAAACAAGCCGAATTGAAAAAACAGCAAGAACTTGCCAAACAAAATCAAGTTCCGGTTGAAACGGCAAAACCGGTAGAAACCGCTGCTAGTGCGGAACAACAAGCAAAATTAGCGGCTGAAAAAGCGAAAAAAGCGGAACAGGCTAAAATCGTTGCGAGCGCAGCGAAACCGTCGGATAAACCTGCCGCTCAAGCGGGCAGATTCGGTTTACAATGCGGTGCTTTCAAAAATAAAGCGCAAGCCGAAAATATGCAGGCTCGTTTAGCGATGGCAGGCTTTAATGCACGTATCAGCTCAAGTGCCGATTGGAATCGTGTGTTTGTAGGGCCGGTAGGCGATAGAGCCGCCGCTTCTAACGCACAATCAAACGCTCGCAGTGTGGCGGAATGTGTAATTATTTCGATGTAAAATTACATTACGCATAATAAGCAAAAAGGCTCGAATCATAATGATCGAGCCTTTTCTTTAAGAGACTTAATTTGGTATAGTAGACAAAATGGTTGCTAAAAAGTGGGTTAAAGCCTTATAGTGCAAGGCTTTAACCCACTTTTTTGAAATATGAACAAAAAACTGTACCTTTTGCCATTATTCGAATATCAAAAAACATGGTATTCGAAATCATATCCAACGTTATAAATGTAATATTTGTCATAAAACATTTACCTACCAACAAAAATTAAATGCTACCGATATTTGGTTTGATTATTCGCAAGGAAAACAAACTTATAAAGCACTTGCCATTAAATATCAATGTTCAGTACGAACCATTCAAAGATATATTGAAAAAGCGCCTAAAACGAAATTAAAACCGCCTACTTCTCTTTATTTAAACCTCATTATGGATACTACTTTTTTTCAGTCGAGAATTTGGCGTATTAGTCTTGATGGATTCACACGCTAAAAAAGTGGTTTATCATCAAATTGTCAGGACAGAGAAAGATGTTTATTACAAAATAGCCATTAATCGATTAAGAGAAAAAGGCTATATGATTCAATCTATTACCTGCGATGGCAGACGAGGCTTATTGAAAGATTTACTGGATACGTCTACGCAAATGTGTCAGTTTCATTTAGTGGCAATCGTGATGAGAGCATTGAGAAAAAAACATCAATCCCACGCTGGGAGAGAATTAAAAACGATAGTCAAAACATTAAAAAGCAGCTCAAAAAATGAATTTTATTTACGTTTTTATAATTGGAAACTAAAACATCAGGATTTTTTAAATGAGCGGTCAGATAAACAAAATGAGCAGGGTTATTTTCCCTATAAACATTGAAATGTGAGAAGTGCTTATGCGAGTATTAAACGTTATATGGATTATATTTTTACTTATGAAAAATACCCGGAATTAAATATTGAAAAGACGACAAATAGACTGGAAGGATTATTTAGTGAACTGAAGCGGAAATTAAATAATCATAATGGATTAAGTAAGTCACATAATGTTATGTTTATAAAGGATTTTTTAAATAAAAAGAGTGGCTAAATAAAATAAAAAATACTATTTAGCCACCACTTTGTCCACTTGGCATAGTTTTTCAAAAAATAGCAACCATTTTGTCTACTATGCCCTTAATTTACTTTTTAATTAAAAAAGTCACCGCTTCTACATAACGTTTCACAAATTCGTTGGTTGATGCGGAATCGGCAAAGCCTTCCAAATTGATTTGGTACTGTCCGTTTATGAAAAACGCCGGTACGCCGCGAATTTTAAAATCTTCTGCTAATTGTACTTGTTTGTTTACCAAACCATTTACCGCAAAGCTATTAATGCCATTATCAAAATCCGCTGCACTTACGCCGTTTGCAGTAAATACCGCTTTAATATCGTCCATTGATTTCATTGCATCTTTTTGCGCCGCTTCAAAGAGTGCGGTTTTTACTTTATCTTCCACACCTAACGCCATCGCCAATGCCCATGCACGAGTTAAATTCTCAGACTGACGACCTAAGAAATTCACATGATATTGAACTAATTTTGCATCTTTCGGTAATGCTTGTTTAATTTGGCTTGGAATTTTATAAGTTAATTCGAAATCATAGCAGTGCGGGCAATAGAATGAGAAAAACTCTACCACCTCTTTTTGTGCCGACGGTGCTTGACGAACTTGAGTATATTCTTTACCCTCGACCGGATCTGCCGCTATTGCGGTTGAATTAACTGCAAAAAATGTAGAAAGTGCGACTAAAACTGATTTTAATGCCAATTTTTTCATTATTGTTCCTCGAATAAAAAATAAATGTGCCTGTTAGACTCAACTAATCGTTTAAAATTCCGCGAGCACGTAACAGTGCCGTTTTGAAATCTTCTTCATAATCTTTTTTAATGCCGGGAATCGGCTCGTGTTTATCCGCATTACGCATTTTTAATTGGTAAATTAACACTTCATCACGTAATGCCGCATAGTTATCCGGCTCTCCGACTTCAATCGAAAGTTGTTGTAAAATATCCATCAGATGTAAATCTGGGTTTTTACGCCAATGTTCGCCCAATAACTCAAGTAATTCTTCTAAACGTTTGCATTTCATACTTTGCTTCCTTAAAAATTCTTGTTGAAAAGTGTTCCGAATCATATACTTTTAGCTACACTTTTGCAAAAAACTTGGACCTAAAAATGCTACAAATAGATCAAATTGCCGCAGTAATTTTATCCGGTGGACTTGCTCGCCGTATGAATGGGGCGGAAAAAGGCTTACAGCTCTTACAGGGCAAACCGCTGATTGCGCATATTGTAGAGCGTCTTATCCCGCAGATCGCTCGGATTCATTTAAATATCAACCGTTCGCAGGCAGAATATCAAACACATTTCCCTCAATTGCCTTTTTATTGTGATAGTTTAAGCGATTTCCAAGGCCCTTTGAGCGGAATGTTGTCCGCCTTTGAAAAGATTAACAGCAAATACCTGTTATTCGTCCCGTGTGATACGCCGTTCTTACCAAATAATTTAGTGAAAAAACTGTCGGTTGCATTAGCGATTAATCAAGCTCAAATTGCTTATGTGCATGACGGTGAGCGAGCGCATCCTACCGTTGCCTTGATTCATCGTTCGGTAGCTGAATCGCTTCGTCACTATCTGGCAAACGGTGAGCGTCGTTTATTCCAATTTTTTCAAACGCAAAAAAGTGTTGCGGTAGATTTCTCCGAGCAAAAAGCTGCTTTTCAAAATATGAATACCTTTGCCGATTTGGAAAATGTGAGTTTAACGGCTACCAACACGCCAAAATTATTGGGCATTACCGGTTATAGCGGCACCGGCAAAACTACCTTATTGGAAAAATTAATTCCAAAATTGACCGCTTGTCAGATTAAAGTCGGGCTAATTAAACATTCGCATCACAATGTCGAAGTAGATAAACCGGGCAAAGATAGCCACCGCTTGCGTGTAGCAGGTGCGAATCCGACTATGGTTGTCTGTGAGGAACGATGGGCATTAATGACCGAAACACCAACACAAGCGGTCGATTTTCAGCAATTAATTGCAAAATTTGATCCTGAAACCGTAGATTTGATTTTGGTGGAAGGCTTTAAACACGAACCGATTGCCAAGATTCAGCTACATCGCCAAGCAATTGAAAAGCCGTTACCGGAGCCGGATGAGTGGACGATTGCGACAGCGACCGATTATCCGCTCGCTCGAGATAATAGCTTAGATATTAATGACATTGAACAGATTGCGGATTTTATTCGACAATGGCTTAAAAGCTAAAAGAAAGCGGTAAGATTTTCAGTAAATCTTACCGTTTGTTGCTTATTTAAGACCGAGCTTTTTCTCGAGGTAGTGGATATTAGTACCACCTTGACGGAAGTTCTCGTCTTCCATAATCAGATTGTGTAATGGAATATTGGTTTTGATACCTTCCACAATTGTTTCTGATAAGGCATTTTGCATACGGCGGATCGCAATATCACGATCTTCTGCAAAAGTAATCAATTTACCGATCATTGAATCGTAATGCGGTGGTACGGTATAACCGTTATAAATGTGAGAATCCCAACGTACCCCTAAACCGCCCGGCACGTGTAAACGCGTGATTTTACCCGGTGAAGGTAAGAAGGTATTCGGATCTTCTGCATTGATACGGCATTCCATTGCGTGACCTTTCACTTTGATGTCTTCTTGTTTGATTGAAATCGGAAGACCTGCCGCTACACGTAATTGCTCTTTTACTAAGTCCACACCGGTGATCATTTCCGTAACCGGATGCTCTACTTGTAAACGGGTATTCATTTCGATGAAATAGAATTCGCCGTTTTCAAATAAGAATTCGAATGTACCCGCACCACGATAGCCGATTTCACGACACGCATTCGCACAACGCTCACCGATGAATTTACGTAATTCAGGGGTAATACCCGGTGCTGGTGCTTCTTCCACCACTTTTTGGTGACGGCGTTGCATTGAACAGTCACGTTCCGCTAAATAAACCGCATTACCGTGTGTATCCGCTAAAACTTGGATTTCAATATGGCGTGGATTTTCTAAATATTTTTCCATGTACACCATATCGTTATTAAATGCCGCTTTCGCTTCCGCTTTGGTCATTGCGATAGATTCTTCGAGATCTTTCTCGTTGTATACCACACGCATACCACGACCGCCGCCGCCGCCGGACGCCTTAATAATAACCGGATAACCGATACGTTTTGCAATTTCTTTGTTTTTTACCGGATCGTTACCCACTGGGCCATCAGAACCCGGTACACAAGGAACGCCCGCTTTTTTCATTGCATTGATTGCCGATACTTTATCACCCATTAAACGAATCACATCAGCAGTCGGGCCGATAAAGGTAAAGCCTGAGTTTTCCACTTGCTCTGCAAAATCCGCATTTTCAGATAAGAAACCGTAACCCGGGTGGATTGCGTCTGCGTTAGTCACTTCTGCAGCGGCAATGATCATTGGAATATTTAAGTAACTTTTTACTGAAGGTGCCGGGCCGATACAAATCGTTTCGTCCGCTAAAAGCACGTGTTTTAATTCACGGTCAGCCGTTGAGTGAACCGCAACCGTTTTGATACCAAGCTCTTTACATGCACGTAAAATACGTAATGCGATTTCGCCGCGGTTTGCAATGACAACTTTTTCTAACATTGGAGTTTTCCCCTTTTGCCAAGGAAAGAACGGAACACTCGGAAGCCGTTGCAAGCGGTTAATTTTGTCGATTTTTTTACAAAATTCGAGAGAAAACAGACCGCTTGTTCAACTGACAATATTCCGTGTATTCCGTCATTTCCGTGCTGAATAAATTATTCGATGATGATAAGTTTTTGGTCGAATTCAACCGCTTCGCCGTCGTTTACTAAAATCGCTTTAACCACACCGGCTTTATCCGATTCGATACGGTTCATCATTTTCATTGCTTCAACGATACATAACGCATCACCGATATTTACCGTTTGACCTACTTCGATAAACGGTTTTGCATCCGGGCTTGGGCTACGGTAGAAGGTACCTACCATTGGTGAAAGCACTGCGTGACCGCTTACTTCCGCCGGTGCCGCCGCAACCGGAGCTGCTTGTGCAACAGGTGCCGCCGCAGGTGCGGGCGCAACCGCCGCCGCTTGCGGTGCCGCAACGTATTGTACCGCCGCCGAAGCCGATTGTGCACGACTAATACGTACCGTACCTTCTTCTTCAGACACTTCCAACTCGGTAATGCCCGATTCTTCAACTAATTCGATAAGTTTTTTGATTTTGCGAATATCCATAGTGAGATTCCGTTTTTATAGTCAATTAAAAAAGAGAAACTCCGCACAACATTATGCAGAGTAAAAATCTTGCCTAGATTACTCCAATTTCGCCAATTTTGCGAATAAAATCTTGCAAAATTGGCGAAATTATCGGGAATTTGCGACTCATCGTAGCAGTTAAAAGGAAACTATTTTAAGAGTTCGTCATTCTTTTTATAGTTCCATTTACTACGAGGTTTATCAATATATTGGAAATATTCATTGGTAAAAGTACCTTGCGCGCACGTCGTTTTATCACGACGAGTATTGACACTTTTCGTACCGAGCGCAACATTTAACGTTTCCGGTCCGGTCATTACAAATACCCCGCCTTCGATACGGCGATTTTCGATATTGCTGATAATAATTTCCAACGTATCTTTTAAGATCGGGTGACCTTTCTCGCAAGCTAAAAAGAAATTGGTATATTTGTCACGACGTTTAATTAAGACTTCTTGATCGTTTTCCCGAATAATTTGCGAGATAGGAAAAACTAAATGTCCGTCGATATCAATATAAACTCCGCCCTCTTGCAATAAAGTAAACACTCGCCAAAAATCGGCTTGCGCCGCACCGTCGGTGAGCTTACTGTAAGCGTTAAAGGTACGCGTATCGGCATTTTCTTTAATATAGGTTTCACGTTCTTCGGTACTGACATAGCGATAGTCGTAACTTAGCGACATTAAACGGTTAAACAGATAATTCGCATAGACCGGCAATGTTACTTTGTTTGAATAATTGGTTTGCCAAATCGTTTTTGTGATTCGGGTATTTTGTTTCGATTTGATTTTTGCCGGACTGTATTCCGGAATAGTAAAACGAAGTTTCGGGAAAAGCGCATGGAACGGGTAACTTAATACTTTAACAATATTCCCGAACAAGCGTTCTAACCCGTTACAGACGACAATCAGCGATTCATATTTCACCGGATTAGCCATTCATCATTTCTCCTAATTGTATTTTTTGTAATTCTGAAATTGCGAAGTCGAGCGCATAATCGTAACCTTTTGCACCTAAACCGCAAATCACGCCTTTTGCAACATCACTTAGATAAGAATGATGGCGAAAAGGTTCACGGGCATGTACATTTGAAAGATGAACTTCGATAAACGGAATAGATACTGCCAACAACGCATCACGAATTGCCACGCTGGTATGGGTAAATGCGCCCGGATTAATAATAATGAAGTCGGTATTTTGAAATGCTTGATGAATACGATTAATCAGCGACTCTTCTCCGTTCGCTTGAAAATAATCCAATTCGTAGCCTTGTGCCTGTGCCGATTGTTGTAAGTGTTGTTCAATATCTGAGAGGGTCTGCGAGCCGTAAATATGCGGTTCGCGTTTACCTAACATATTTAAATTAGGGCCGTTTAACAGAAGAATTTTTTTCATATTGATTCCTTACAAGCGGTAAAAAAATCCCCCTCTTTTGCAAGGAGGGGGCAGAAGGATTTAATTACTCTTCGATGGTACGAAGTAATTCGTTGATACCCACTTTACCTAAAGTTTTCGCATCAACTTTTTTCACGATAACCGCACAATATAGGCTGTATTTACCGCATTTTGACGGAAGGCTACCGGAAACAACCACAGAACCCGCCGGTACGCGACCGTAGTGGATTTCGCCGGTTTCACGGTCATAAATACGGGTTGATTGACCGATAAATACGCCCATTGAGATTACACAACCGTCTTCTACGATGACGCCTTCAACCACTTCCGAACGTGCGCCGATAAAGCAGTTGTCGCCGATAATCGTCGGGTTTGCTTGTAACGGCTCTAATACGCCGCCGATACCTACGCCGCCTGATAAGTGAACGTTTTTACCGATTTGTGCGCATGAACCTACGGTTGCCCAAGTGTCCACCATTGTACCTTCGCCTACGTATGCGCCGATGTTTACATAAGACGGCATTAATACGCAGTTTTTAGAAATGTATGCGCCTTTACGTACGGTTGCAGACGGTACTACACGGAAACCTTCTTGTGCAAAACGTTCTTCGGTGTAATCGGCAAATTTTAATGCAACTTTGTCGTAATATTTGGTTTCCGCACCGTCAATAATTTGGTTGTCATTGATACGGAATGAAAGTAAAACCGCTTTTTTTAACCACTGATGAGTTACCCACTCACCGTCAATTTTTTCTGCTACACGATATTTACCGCTATCTAAACCTTCGATAACTTCTTCGATTGCAGCACGAGTTTCTGCATCAACTGTTTTTGGTGTGATTTCAGCACGACGCTCAAATGCCGCTTCGATAATTGCTTGTAAAGACATTGTTGTGTTCCTTTAATGTAAATGGAAATTATGAGAGAAAATCGGCTTCAATTTTTAACATAAATAGCCGTTTTTTGCTACTAGAAAAAAGGCAATCGGTCGAATCGGCAAAACTTTTTGCAAAATTCTATGTAAATCCGACCGCTTGAATACCCCTTAATCTTAGTAAATGCGAACTAAGGCGCACTATATTGAAAGTTCGTCTAATCCGCCTTTCCGTAATGCTTTTGCAAAATCTCACTCAATAGGTTGAATACGTGTAGCACGCGTATCGGAGTGTTTTCTTGCTGCGGACGATAGATAAACAGTTTCCAGTCCGGAATCGCTAACTCGGGAAATAAAATCGTTAATCTTCCCGCTTTGGTATGCGATGCATAATGATACTCGGGCAACATACCGACCGCCAACCCTTGCAACACCACCGCTAAATTACTGTAACTTTCCGAACTCATAAAATACGGATCTTTTACGATAAAACTCTGTGTCGGTGTGTTAAACCAATGCCACGCTTTACCGGTTTGCGGATTAATTTCTACACACAATGGGAAACGGGTTTGCAGATCATTCAGATCTTGCGGTCGTCCTAATTTTGCCAGCAATTTCGGGCTTACTACGATACGTTCTTTAATCGTACAAATTTCTCGGGCAATAAAGTGCGGTTCCATCTGCATACTGATCCGAATACCGATATCAATTTGTTTGGTTACGCTGTTATACAATGCGGTATCCGGTCGCCAGTCAATATGTAATTGAGGATGATCCGCCAAGGCTTCCAGTAACTCGGCTAAAATCAGATCATTATTCGGTAAACGGGGTAAAGTGATCCGCACCGTGCCGCGTAGAGATTCTTTAAAGTCGGTTTGGAACAAAGTCTCGGTCGCTTTTAGCCACATCTGTGCATCCGCCAAAAAGGCTTTACCGAAATCGGTTAAAGAAATATTACGGGTATTACGTTTAAATAACGGTTCACCTAATTGCTGTTCCAGCTCGGCAATCATACGCGTCACGACTTGCGGTGAAATCGCCAAACGGTTTGCCGCTTCACGAAAATGCAATGTTTCCGCCGCAATACAGAAGTAACGTACCGCTTCCACTTTATCGAGCATACTCTCCCCACTTTATTCCTTAAACAGGAATTCTTTATTCGTAATTTATTCATTGTATAGGAATAAATCACTTTTTAGAATGCTTAAATAAATAGTGATATGAGGAGAAACCAATATGCAAAATTTTAATTACTTTACTCCGACCAAAATCGTATTCGGTAAAAACACCGAACAACAAGTCGGCGAATTAATTCAAGCACAACATTGCAAAAAAGTGTTGATTCATTACGGTAGCCAAAGTGCGAAAAAATCCGGTTTATTGGATCGTATTAAAGCGTCATTAGATAACGCCGGTATCGCTTATATTGAATTGGGTGGTGTCGTACCGAATCCGTTATTGTCTTTGGTATATCAAGGTATTGAATTATGCAAGCAAGAAGGCGTTGATTTTATTCTCGCCGTAGGCGGCGGTAGTGTTATCGACTCGGCAAAAGCGATTGCTTACGGCGTAGCGGAAGAAGGCGATGTTTGGGAGCTGTATGACCGTAAACGTCAAGCAACCGCTTGTTTGCCGGTTGCAACCGTTTTAACCATTTCAGCCGCCGGTAGTGAAATGAGTGAAAGCTCGGTCATTACTAAAGATGAAGACGGAATTAAACGCGGTTATAGTAATAACTTATCTCGCCCGAAATTCTCAATTTTAAATCCGGAATTAACTGCGACCTTACCGGCATATCAAACCGCAAGCGGTAACGTAGATATTTTAATGCATACGATGGAACGTTATTTCACACCGAACAGTACCATGGAAATTACCGATACGATTGCGGAAAGTATTTTAAAAACCGTGATGAAAAATGCACAAATCTTAGTGAAAGATCCGCAAAATTACCAAGCCAGAGCAGAAATTATGTGGTGCGGTAGCCTGTCGCACAATGGTTTAACCGGCTGCGGCGGCGGTAACGGCGATTGGGCGACACATATGTTGGAACACGAGCTAAGCGGTATGTTTGATGTCACTCACGGTGCCGGTTTAGCTGCGATGTGGGGACACTGGGCAAGATATGTTTACCAAGATATTTTACCTCGCTTTGAACGTTTTGCGACTCAAGTAATGGGTGTTACACCAGAAACTACCGCAGAACAAACTTCTCTAAAAGGTATTACAGCAATGGAAGATTTCTTCCGCAGTATTAATATGCCGACCAACCTCACCGAACTAGGCATCAATCCAAGTACGGAACAAATTGCCGAAATGGCACAAAAATGCAGTATCGCCTCAAAAGGTAGTATCGGTGCGGCAAAAACTTTATATGAAGCGGATATGGTCGCAATTTATACTGCGGCGAAAGAGGCATAATAAGTATATTCCGTGGTAAAAATGCACTACGGAATATACTGACAACGCGAAATTAATCTTATCGCAAAAAAACCAGAGCCACAGGCTGATCCTAACCACGTACGGCTCGTGCGTGGTAAACAAAAATTCCTAACTGGTTAATTTTTAAAAGAAATCCCCCTCATTAGCAAAGAGGGGTCAGGGGAGATTTGACAGTTGATAGGCATAAAAACCTAATAAGACTTTTTAACTGATTACCCCCTCTCCCTGATTTTTCTTCTAAACAAAGAAAAATCTGTCCCTCTCCCACGAGGGGCGAGGGTGTCCGTACATTCATCGAAAATAAACCACATCGCAGAAACCCTCAGAGCCACAGCGTGGCTCACTCAGCCGTAGGCTGATCCTAACCACGTACGGCTTGCCGTGCGTGGTAAAAAATCCGTACGCTCTGTGGTAAAAATCTAAATCTGCTCGGCGGTATAACTGAGTTTCTCAATCGCTTTAATCATCTGCTCTACCGATACATTCTCATTAGCGATAATTTTGACTTTGCGTTCTTTCATATTCGCTTTGGTCGAAATCACCCCGTCAATCGCACGCAATTCTTTATTAACCAAATAGATACATAATTGGCAGGTCATTTCTTTAATGTAGAAATTTACTTCTTTTTGTGCCTGCTGTTCGGTTGTCACATTATTGGTTGATACCGCTTCATTGGCATAAACAAGCGGTGAAATTCCGACAGAAAAAAGCAAAGTAAACAGTAATTTTTTCATGCTAATAACCAAGGCAAAATAAAAGGATAGCTCAGAAAAAACAGAATAATCGCAAAAGCAATCCAATACAAAATCATCAAAGTTCGGCGAGAACAATATTTAGTACAGATAATTTTCTTGGAAAACATCAGTAACCAAAAGCCATAACCGAACGCACCGAGCGAAACGAATAATAACGGCAGCTGTAAATATTCATATTCGCTAAGGCTAACCAACCACGGCGAAGAAATACCGAACACCAGATAAACCAGCGGTGCGATACAGCATAACGTAGAACTTACCGCCGCGACCAGCGCAGCGGTAAGCGAGGCAAAAAAGCGATTATTTGAGTTCTTTTGAGATAAGCTCATAACCAAACTCTTTTGCATCAAACGAATTAAGCGGATCGCCGCCGACCTCAGCATACGGATAACCGAAATTATTAATCGGTGTTAGTTCCGGTTGTGGATATAAGTCAAAATCACGTGCATGGTTAAAGCCCATCCAGTTTGCTTCCCAGTTACCGAATAAGTATTTTGAAACCGCTTGCGTATCGGCATCATTGACCGCTTTTTTCTCAGCTAAACGCATTTTTGCTACGTCTGCCGAATCGGCCGGTACCCAACCGAAGCCGGCTAAATAAAATTCGGCACGACAGTGCTGCCCGCTATTTTCATTCGCAATCCCGTCTTTTGAACTACCGAAGGCAGTTTTAGAGAATTTTGACATTTTCGGCGCAGCGCCTAAGCGGATACCGAATACTTCACGTGCCGGAATATCGGAAGCACGGGCTAAAGCAACAAATACCGAGTTAATATCGGTACATTTGCCTTTTAACACGCCGGTAGTGAGCATTTTTTCCACATCACCGTCACCACAGCCCAATACGGAATTATCACGTTCCATATTTTCCACAATCCATTTATGAATCAGTTCAGCTTTTTTCAGCGGGTTGGTTTCTTTGCCGACAATTTTGTCCGCATATTGCTTCACAATGCCGTCAGTTTTAATGTGAGTAGTCGGTTTGAGATACTCTTGTACATCCACCGAATAAATAATTTTTTCCGGCGGCTGATAACCGTTTAAAGCCCCTGTCGCCATCGGTTCACGGTCTTTGGTTTGCACCACTAATTTCACTTTTAACAAACGTTTTTGCGCTTTTTCATCCCAATTGGCGAACAATGTTTTCGCACCGTATTGGTTATTTTCGGTGATATAGGCTTTGTTGTAGTTACCCTCAAATTCAATTGATTTAACATCTTGATAATCGTTACTGAACGGTAGAGGCACCCATAAATTGGTTTCGCCTTTTGAACCTTGCGGCACAACGAGATCGTAATTTTGATTAAATTCGTAGGTATGAGTGGTGGTGTTATGGTTTGGAACTTGGTTGGCGAATGCAGCCGAGCTTGCCAGCAAAGTGGCTAATAGCAGTTTTTTCATGATGGGTCCTTAAATAAACAAACTTGTTATATTTCATTCGGAATGAATGAGACTTGCGCATCATAGACTAAAAACTATCAATAAGGAATAGGTTGGTAGAAATTTTCTACAAAAACAATAAGCGGTCAGAATTTCATTAAAATTTGCAAAAATTCAACAAAATCCGACCGCTTGTTTTAGCCTTTTTTCTCATTGGAATAATGGATTCGCCACAACATTCGAGCATCCAAATTACTTGAGGCAATCATCGTTAGAAATACCGCCGCCCCGAAGAAAAATGCCGCATCACCGACCGAGAAACTAAGAATTTGCCCGCGTTCCAATAACGACATCATCAATGCCAAGACAAATAAATCCAGCATTGACCAACGTCCGACAAAATGCACGTAATGTAACGCTTTCATCTGCCAATGAATCGGGTGTTTCCACTTGTAATGAATCGCTAACAATAAATATAAAATTATCGCCACTTTACTGAACGGCACGGCGATACTTGCAATAAACACGATGGCGGCAACCGTGTAACTGCCTAAACTGATAAAAGTCAGTACGCCTGAAAAAAGCGTATCGGCGGAAACCGAACCGGCTAATCCTGTGGAGGAAATCGGTAAAAGATTCGCCGGAACCATCATCACCACACCGGCTAATAAACACGCCCACACACGTTGCAATTTTACATTATCGGGAATTGCCAAATTGCTTTCGCAGCGAGGGCAACGTCGGCGACCTTTTAAATCGACGATTTGTTCGTCGAATGTATATTCGCAGGTCGGACACAAACTGACGTTACCTTGGTGACCGCCTAATAAAGTATGGTACTCCGGATAAAAATCTTCCCACATTCTTTTCGGATTAATTTTAATAAACAGTAAGGTGGTTAAAATCGTCACAATCACAAATGCGCTTAAATGTACGCTAAAGCTGAGATCGGCATAATCCCGTATTTTAAACGCCGCCACCGCCAACGCGACCAAATAGACGTCCAACATCACCCATTCTTGGATCTTAGTTAGAAAAATCAACGTATAACGCGGTCGTTGCGCCAATAAACGTTGTAACCGAATGGAAAGTACCAATAATGCAAAAGCAATCGGAAACACGACCGAACAAAGCAACACCATAAAAGCGGTATAAGAATAACCTTCGGTCGCCATTTTCCACACGCCGCCCCATACTGTGGCATGAATCGGTACACCGAGTAAATCGATACTCATTAACGGAAAAGTCAGCGCAAACGGCAACAAAATTAAAATGGCAATCGCAATAATCGAACAGCGACCTAAGCTCCAACTGTTTGCCGGACGTAAAACATCGTGGCAATTCGGGCAAACCGCCGTTTGAAACGGAATATTCGCCGGTATTTTCACCACCGTTTCGCATTCCGGACAACGTTGCAAAGTAATCTGATTTATTCTCATCTATTTATCCTATACTTTTATTACGGCGATATTCTAACATTCATCTTACAAGCGGTCATTTTTTGTCAAAAATTAGCACCCCATATTGCAAATAATGCAATATTAAATCCCGATAATATCAATTTACGCAACATGAAAACGGCGTATAATCGATTGCATAACAACATAACAATGTGTAAACACAACATCATAAAACAACACACTCAACATCATACATATAAATAAGGAAGCACAAAATGGCTAACTATTTCAACACATTAAACTTACGTCAAAAATTAGACCAACTCGGTCGTTGCCGTTTTATGGATCGTAACGAGTTTGCAGACGGCTGCAATTTCTTAAAAGGCAAGAAAATCGTTATCGTAGGTTGTGGTGCGCAAGGTTTAAACCAAGGTTTAAATATGCGTGATTCCGGTTTAGACATTAGCTATGCGTTACGTGCGGAAGCCATTGCTGAAAAACGTGCGTCATTTACTCGTGCAACCGAAAACGGTTTCAAAGTCGGCACATACCAAGAATTAATTCCAACCGCTGACTTAGTTATCAACTTAACGCCGGATAAACAACACTCAAAAGTGGTTGCAGATGTTGTTCCGTTAATGAAACAAGGTTCTGCATTCGGTTACTCGCACGGTTTCAACATTGTTGAAGAAGGTGAGCAAATTCGTAAAGATATTACTGTTGTGATGACAGCGCCAAAATGTCCGGGTACGGAAGTACGTGAAGAATATAAACGTGGTTTCGGTGTACCGACACTTATCGCAGTTCACCCTGAAAATGACCCGAAAGGTGAAGGTATGGCAATCGCAAAAGCGTGGGCATCAGCAACCGGTGGTGACCGTGCAGGCGTATTGGAATCTTCATTCGTAGCGGAAGTTAAATCCGACTTAATGGGCGAGCAAACAATCCTTTGCGGTATGTTACAAGCAGGTTCAATCGTATGTTACGACAAATTAGTGGCAGACGGAAAAGATCCGGCATACGCAAGCAAATTAATCCAATACGGTTGGGAAACGATTACCGAAGCGTTAAAACAAGGCGGTATCACCTTAATGATGGACCGTTTATCAAACGCTGCGAAAATCCGTGCTTTTGAATTAAGTGAAGAAATCAAAATTCAATTAAACGACCTTTACTTAAAACATATGGACGACATCATCAGCGGTGAATTCTCATCAACCATGATGGCTGACTGGGCAAACGGTGACGTGAACTTATTCAAATGGCGTGAAGAAACCGGTAAAACCGCATTCGAAAATTCACCGAAAGCAGACGGCATCAAAATTTCCGAACAAGAATACTTTGATAACGGCGTAGTTATGGTTGCAATGGTGAAAGCGGGTGTAGAAATGGCATTCGATGCAATGGTTGCAAGCGGTATCTACGAAGAATCGGCATACTATGAGTCATTACACGAATTACCGTTAATCGCAAATACCATCGCTCGTAAACGTTTATATGAAATGAACGTGGTAATTTCAGATACGGCGGAATACGGTAACTACTTATTCTCTCATGTTGCAACGCCGATTCTTGCAGAAAAATTAATCCCGATGTTACAAAAAGGCGACTTAGGCGAACCGACACCGGCTGCTGAAATCGACAACGTTTACTTACGTGATATCAACGATGCAATCCGTAACCATCCGGTTGAATTAATCGGTCAAGAGTTACGTGGTTATATGACGGATATGAAGCGTATTTCATCACAAGGTTAATTAAAAATTAATCAAAAGCCTACTTCGCAAGAAGTGGGCTTTTTGTTATTCAAGCCGCTTACCGCTATCAATGGTAAGTGATATGCATAATAGCTTATAAATTATAAGTTGTTTTAAGCAAATATATCTCTATCGGTAAGTAAAAAATTAATTGTAGATCATTAAAAAACGGATAAAAAAATCTATTTTTTGAGTGAATTACGCATAAAAAATGATCTAAATTATAGGTTTAGTTGTATTTTTCAATTTTTATTTGGTAGAATACAACTGTAATAAAAGCTTAATTATTTTGAGATACACATAAAATAATTTACGGCTTTATTCATTATCCCTTTTAGGTTAGGGATTTGTCTTTAATAGATGACGATAAATTTAGAGGATCATCAAAATGAAAAAATCATTAGTTGCTTTAACAGTATTATCGGCTGCAGCGGTAGCTCAAGCAGCGCCACAACAAAATACTTTCTACGCAGGTGCGAAAGCAGGTTGGGCGTCATTCCATGATGGTATCGAACAATTAGATTCAGCTAAAAACACAGATCGCGGTACAAAATACGGTATCAACCGTAATTCAGTAACTTACGGCGTATTCGGCGGTTACCAAATTTTAAACCAAGACAAATTAGGTTTAGCGGCTGAATTAGGTTATGACTATTTCGGTCGTGTGCGCGGTTCTGAAAAACCAAACGGTAAAGCGGACAAGAAAACTTTCCGTCACGCTGCACACGGTGCGACAATCGCATTAAAACCTAGCTACGAAGTATTACCTGACTTAGACGTTTACGGTAAAGTAGGTATCGCATTAGTAAACAATACATATAAAACATTCAATGCAGCACAAGAGAAAGTGAAAACTCGTCGTTTCCAAAGTTCTTTAATTTTAGGTGCGGGTGTTGAGTACGCAATTCTTCCTGAATTAGCGGCACGTGTTGAATACCAATGGTTAAACAACGCAGGTAAAGCAAGCTACTCTACTTTAAATCGTATGGGTGCAACTGACTACCGTTCGGATATCAGTTCCGTATCTGCAGGTTTAAGCTACCGTTTCGGTCAAGGTGCGGCACCGGTTGCAGCTCCGGCAGTTGAAACTAAAAACTTCGCATTCAGCTCTGACGTATTATTCGCATTCGGTAAATCAAACTTAAAACCGGCTGCGGCAACAGCATTAGATGCAATGCAAACCGAAATCAATAACGCAGGTTTATCAAATGCTGCGATCCAAGTAAACGGTTACACGGACCGTATCGGTAAAGAAGCTTCAAACTTAAAACTTTCACAACGTCGTGCGGAAACAGTAGCTAACTACATCGTTTCTAAAGGTGCTCCGGCAGCTAACGTAACTGCAGTAGGTTACGGTGAAGCAAACCCTGTAACCGGCGCAACATGTGACAAAGTTAAAGGTCGTAAAGCATTAATCGCTTGCTTAGCACCGGATCGTCGTGTTGAAGTTCAAGTTCAAGGTACTAAAGAAGTAACTATGTAATTTAGTTAATTTTCTAAAGTTAAATTAGTAACCCTCTTGCTTATTTAAGCAAGAGGGTTATTTTTTTGTTCCATTTTAATTAGTGCTACTCTTCCTGTGTTTATATTTGTGTTTATGATAAACTCTTCATAACTTTTATTCACTTATAGATGAAAATGAAATACAGCTTAACCCCTTTCCATACCTTTCATTTAGCGGCAAATGCAAGCAAAATCGTTGAATTCAGCAGTGTCGAACAATTACTTAACGAATGGCAAACCGCCGTAAACAATCATCAGCCGGTACTGATTTTAGGACAAGGCTCAAATGTGATTTTCTTAGATGATTTTGACGGTTGCGTATTCATCAATAAATTAAAAGGTATCGAACATCACGAAGATGAACAATTCCATTATTTGCATGTGCAAGGCGGTGAAAATTGGCATGAACTGGTGAAATGGACCTTGGCAAACAATATTGCAGGTCTTGAGAATCTCGCGCTCATTCCAGGGGTTGCCGGTTCTGCGCCGATTCAAAATATCGGTGCTTACGGGGTGGAATTTGAACGTGTGTGTGATTTTGTCGAAGTGCTGAATTTACGCACCGGCGACATTTTCCGTTTAACCAAACAAGAGTGCCAATTCGGTTATCGTGAAAGTGTGTTTAAACACCAGTACAAAGATGAATTTGCGATTCTCTCGGTCGGCATCAAATTGGCAAAAGTATGGCAGCCGGTATTAAATTACGGCTCATTAACTCAATTTGATCCGCAAAGCGTGACGCCTCAACAAGTGTTTGACGAAGTGTGTGCGGTACGTTCGGCAAAATTACCGAATCCGGACGAGTTTGGTAATGCCGGTAGTTTCTTCAAGAACCCAGTGATTGATGCTGCAAAATTCGTGCAAATTCAGACCGCTTACCCGAATATTCCAAACTATCCGCAAGCAGACGGCGCAGTAAAATTGGCCGCGGGTTGGTTGATTGACCAATGCGAATTGAAAGGCTTTCAATTAGGCGGTGCGGCGGTACATGAAAAACAAGCGTTGGTACTGATTAATAAGCAAGCGGCAGCTGGTTCAGATGTAGTGGCATTAGCGAAAGAAGTACGCCGCCGTGTACGTGAAAAATTCGGAGTTGAGCTGCATCCGGAAGTGCGTTTTATGGGCAAAAACGGCGAAGTGAATAGCGAAGAAGTCACGAGATAACCAAAGTTATGAGCAAATTAAACCAATCTCAGATCCAAACGGCGTTATTGTGCGGGCAAACGTTGGTGTTTGATGAAATTGATTCGACTAACGAATATTTGCTTAAACACTATCAAACCTTGCCACAAGGTTCGGTATGTTTAGCGGAGCAACAAACCGCCGGCAGGGGCAGGCGTGGGCGCACTTGGTATTCTCCGCAAAGTGAAAATGTCTATTTTTCGATTTTATGGCATTACCCGACTGAAGACGCTGCGCATATTTCTTCGCTGAGCTTGGTAATTTCGTTGATTATTGCCGAAAGTTTGCAAGCGCAACAGGTGGAAAATATCCAAATCAAATGGCCGAACGATATTTATTATTGCGGCAAAAAAATGGGTGGGATTTTGATTGAAACCAAAGCGGATCGCAGCGGAATCCATTTAGTGATCGGCATCGGTTTAAATTTGGGCATGACCAAAGTGGATGAAAAGATCGTGACCCAAGCGTGGTCCGATTTATCCGACTATCAATTTGATCGCAATGCGTTGGTTTGTCGTCTCGCGTATGAATTGCAAAAAAATCTCAAAATTTACCCGCTTGTCGGCTTTGAACATTATGCAGAGCGTTGGCAAACGTTTGATATTTTTCGTGATCAGCCGGTAAAACTGGTGACGGAAGGTAACGAAATTCACGGTATCTCGCGTGGTATAAGCCAACAGGGCGAATTACTGCTCGAGCAAAACGGCGTGATAACACCGTTCGGAATCGGCGAGATGTCTTTAAGAGCGGAATAACGTTTTATAGGTCTTATCCAGCTCTCTTATTTGCAAAAAATAAAGAGAGCTTTTTCATTTCTGTGATCTGCGCCACACTTTCACAAAAAATTTACATCTAATTATATCCTTATTAACAATTTTGATTTAAAATCTAAATGCTAATTATTTCTATTTTAATTAAAACAGTATAAGGAAGTATCTATGATTATTTCATCAGCCAATGACTATCGTGAAGCGGCGCGTCGCCGCGTTCCCCCGTTTATGTTTCATTATGCGGACGGCGGATCATTCTCTGAACGCACGTTAGAACGTAACGTAACTGATCTTGCCGATCTGGCATTACGTCAGCGCGTATTAAAAGATATGTCACAGCTTGATACCGAAATCGAATTATTCGGGGAAAAACTGGCGATGCCGGCGGTATTAGCACCGGTGGGCGCTTGCGGTATGTATGCTCGCCGTGGCGAAGTGCAGGCGGCGCAGGCGGCGGAAAATAAAGGCATTCCGTTCACGCTTTCCACGGTATCAATTTGCCCGATTGAAGAAGTGACCGCTGCAATTAAACGCCCGATGTGGTTCCAGCTTTATGTGCTAAAAGACCGCGGTTTTATGAAACACGTGTTAGAACGTGCCAAAGCGGCAGGTTGTTCAACCTTAGTGTTTACCGTGGATATGCCGACACCGGGCGCACGTTATCGTGATCGCCATTCGGGTATGAGCGGTGATTACAAAGAAATTCGCCGTGCATTACAAGCGGTAACTCACCCGTTCTGGGCGTGGGATGTCGGTATTAAAGGTAAACCGCATACGCTTGGTAACGTTTCGGCTTATACCGGTAAAGCGGTGGGTTTAGATGATTACGTGGTGTGGTTAGGCGAAAACTTCGACCCGTCAATTTCGTGGAAAGATTTGGAATGGATTCGTGATTTCTGGGACGGTCCGATGGTAATCAAGGGCATTTTAGATCCTGAAGATGCGAAAGATGCGGTACGTTTCGGCGCAGACGGTATTGTGGTTTCAAATCACGGCGGTCGCCAACTAGACGGTGCATTATCCAGCGCAAGAGCTTTACCTTCGATTGCCGATGCGGTAAAAGGCGATATTAAAATTCTTGCCGACTCGGGCATTCGTAACGGCTTAGATATTGTACGTATGCTCGCATTAGGCGCGGACGCTACTATGCTCGGACGTGCGTTTGTGTACGCTCTCGGCGCAGCGGGCAAAGCCGGCGTGGAAAATATGTTAGATATTTTCAAGAAAGAAATGCACGTTGCAATGACCCTTACCAGCAACCAAAAAATCAGCGACATCACCCGTGATGCACTGGTTGATTTAAGCAAGCTGTAATATCATTTCTCAATATAAGAAAGCGGTTAAATTTGCAAACTTTTAGGCAAAATTAACCGCTTATCTCTATATCTAACCTTCAGGCATAGTAGACAAAAAGGTTGGTAAAAAGTGGGTTAAAGCCTTATAGTACAAGGCTTTAACCTACCTTTTTGAAATATGAATAAAAACTTGCCCTTTTTGTCAATCTTCCAAAACACAAAAGTATGGCTTTAAAAATAAGCTTCAACGTTATAAATGTTCAGCTTGCAATAAAATATTTACCTTAACATCTAAATTAAATTCGACCCAAATTTGGTTGGATTATTCTGTTGGAAAACAAACATATCAACAACTCGCTAATAAATATCAGTGTTCAGTAAGAACGATTCAACGATATTTAGAAAAGGCTCCTAAAGCCTTCTTAAAAGCCCCTCAAAATAAATATTTAAACTTAATTATTGATACTACTTTCTTTCATCGTGATTTTGGCGTGATGGTTTTTATTGATAGCCTTTCAACCAAAGTGGTTTATCACCAAATTGTGAAAACGGAAAAAGATATTTATTACAAGAAAGCCATCAATCATTTAAGAGAAAAAGGCTATATTATTCAATCAATTACCTGTGATGGCAGGCGTGGCTTATTGAAAGATTTAATGAATACGCCCACGCAAATGTGCCAATTTCATTTAGTAGCAATCGTGATGAGAGCATTAAGAAAAAAGCATCAATCGCACGCAGGAAGAGAATTAAAAACGATAATAAAGACGTTAAAAGCCAGTTCAAAAAATGAATTTTATTTAAAAATACATCACTGGAAAATAAAACATAAAGCCTTTTTAGAGGAACGGTCAGATAAACCGAATGAAAAAGGAAAATATCCTTATAAACATCGTAATGTGAGAAGTGCTTATACAAGTATAAAACGTTATATGGATTATATTTTTACGTATGAAAAGTATCCTGAGTTAAATATTGAAAAGACGACAAATCGAATAGAAGGATTATTTAAAGAATTAAAAGACAAATTACGCCCACATAGCGGATTAACGAGAAAGCATAAGATATTGTTTATACAGGACTTTTTAAATAAAAAGAGTCGGTAAAAATTTCTAAACATAATCATTACCAACCCTTTTGTCCAATAGAGGCATAGTTCGACAAAATACCAACCTTTTTGTCTACTATGCCAACCTTCATACAACCTAGATCATAAATTCAATCAATTCATTTTGTACAAAGAAATTTAATAATAACGGTTGAAAATAAACTTCATCGCCTATGCAAAATTGTTCTTGTCCGAATTGAGCATAGCTGACGGATATTTCTATCGGCTCGTGATTTTTATGTAACACCTCTAAAAATACCGTAGGGCCGGCGGTGTGTACTCGGGAGATCACGCCTTTTAACGTATTTTCAATTTTATTTTTAGTTATTGCCATTTCATGTGGACGTACATAAACCACTACATCATCAGTAGCATAACATTGTTCGATTGGTTTTTTAAACGTATCAATATGTAACACGCCGTCTAAAATATAACCGTGTAAAATATTTACATCGCCCAGAAAATTTGCCACAAATGCACTTCTCGGCTGTTTATAAACCTGTTCCGGCGTGCCGATTTGCTCGATTTGTCCTTTATTCATCAGAATGATTTTATCCGCCACCTCAAGCGCTTCATCTTGATCGTGAGTCACAAAAATACTGGTGAGGTTAATTTCATGATGAAAATCACGCAACCAACGGCGCAAATCTTTACGCACTTTCGCATCTAAAGCGCCGAACGGCTCGTCTAACAACAATACTTTCGGTTCGGTTGCGATCGCTCTCGCCAAGGCAACTCGCTGGCGTTGACCGCCGGAAAGCTGATCAGGATAGCGTCCACCAATATGTTCCAGCTGAATTAATGCCAAGAGATTTTTAACTTTCGTTTGAATTTCCGCTTCGGATAAACGTTCTTGTTTTGGCTTCATTCGTAAGCCGAAAGCAATATTGTCGGCAATCGTCATATGGCGAAACAGGGCATAATGTTGAAATACAAAGCCGATATCCCGTTCTTTCGCCGATAACTGAGTCACATCGCAATCATCAAATAAAATTTGACCGCTTGTTGCAGTTTCCAGTCCGGCAATAATACGTAACAACGTGGTTTTTCCGCAACCGGACGGCCCGAGTAAGGCGGTCAGTTCACCATTTTGAATACTAAAATCAATATTGTTTAGTGCTTGGAATTGTCCAAAGCGCTTATTAATTTGTTTAACGCTAATTGCCATAATTGCCCCACTATCGTGCTAATTTCGCCTCTGTCCACTGACGAATAAATAATAAAATTAAAGATAAACCGAGTAATAAAATCGCAACCGAAAACGCCGCTACAATGTTGTATTCGTTGTATAAAATTTCGATTTGCAGCGGTAAGGTGTTAGTTAATCCCCGTATATGTCCCGATACTACCGAAACCGCCCCGAATTCGCCTAACGCACGAGCGGTACAGAGTACCACGCCGTGTAATAACGCCCATTTGATATTCGGTAAAGTGACGTGGTAGAAAGTTTGCCAGCCGTTTGCGCCCAATACCGCCGCCGCTTCTTCTTCCATTGTGCCTTGTACTTCCATAATCGGAATCAGTTCTCGTGCGACAAAAGGCACGGAAACAAATAGGGTGGTTAAAATAATGCCCGGAATAGCATAAACGATTTGAAAATCGACCGCTTGTAAGTGCGGATAAAGCCAACTCTGTGCGCCGAATAACAACACGTAAATCAGTCCTGCTACCACCGGTGAAATCGAAAAAGGTAAATCAATTAAGGTAAGCAAAAGCTGTCTGCCTTTAAATTGATATTTAGTCACAGCCCAAGCTGCGGCAATGCCGAAAATGATATTCAGCGGTACGGCAATAGCGGCGGCTAACAAGGTAAGTTTTAGCGCAGCAAGCGTATCTTCCTCGCCGATTGAGGCAAGGAAAAAATTCAAGCCTTTTGCCAACCCTTGTGAAATTACCACCAATAACGGTAAAAGTAGCAAAATCACAAATAGCAGAATCGCTAAGCCGATTAATAGCCTTTCAACAAGCGGTCGTTTTTTGAGTAAACTTTGCATATTCCTTCCCTTCTATTTTGCTGTCCGCTTAGCGAAGTAACGCTGAATAAGGTTGATCACAAAAATCAGTACGAATGAGATGATCAGCATTAATGCACCAATAGTTGCCGCGCCGACATAATCGTATTGATCGAGCTTAGACATAATCACTAGCGGTAGAATTTCGGTTCTAAACGGTAAATTACCGGAAATAAACACAACTGAACCGTATTCGCCGATGCCTCGAGCAAAAGCGAGGGTAAAACCGGTAATCCAAGCCGGTAAAATTGCCGGAAAAATCACATAGCGAAAGGTCTGAAACGGGTTAGCGCCTAAAATTTCCGCCGCTTCTTCCACATCTTTCGGTAAATCTTCCAGCACCGGTTGTAAGGTGCGAACGACAAAGGGCAACGTGACAAACAATAATGCTAAAGTAATACCTAATGAGCTGTAGGCGATTTTGGTTTCAAAAAATTGCCCGATAATACCGTTGCGAGCGTAAATCGCCGTCAGTGCAATGCCAGCTACCGCAGTTGGCAAGGCAAACGGCATATCAATAAAGGTATCCATCAAACGTTTTCCCCTAAACTGATAGCGAGCTAACACCCAAGCAAGTAATAAACCGATAAAACTATTCACTAATGCGGCACTGAATGCGCTTTTAAAAGATAACCCCAACGCTAATAATAACTGCCGGCTGGTAATCAATTTAATAAATTGTTCGGCAGAAATTTGGGCGGAAAAGATAAATAGACCGGCTAACGGAATCAGTACTACAAGGCTTAAAAATGTGAGGGTATAACCTAACGAAAGGTTAAAACCGGGAATAATTCGAGTTTGTTGCATAACATTTCCTTAGCCTATTTATTGGTAAATTTTTTCTAAGATTTGATCGAAAATCGCACCGTCATCAAAAAATTTCGGTTGAATCAATTCCCAGCCACCGCCAAAGATGTCGTGCATTTTAAGTAATCTTAGCTCGGGAAATTGTTGGCGAAATTCCGCTAAAATTTGACCGCTTGCAGGACGGTAATAATGCTTAGCAATCAGGCGTTGTGCTGCCTCACTATACAAATAGTTCAGATAAGCCTCCGCGTGTTTACGAGTGCCTTTTTTATCCACCACTTTATCCACCACAGCAACCGGCGGTTCGGCAACAATCGAGACTTTAGGTGTGATGATTTCAAATTGATCGCCACCTTCTTCTTGTAGTGCTAAATAAGCCTCGTTTTCCCAAGCAAGTAAAACATCGCCCAATCCCCGTTGGATAAAGCTCATCGTTGCACCTCTTGCACCGGTATCTAATACCGGCACTTGTTGATAAAGGCGAGTCACAAATTCCAATGCTTGCTGTTCCCTACCGAAACGATCTTGAGCATACGCCCAAGCCGCCAGAAAATTCCATCTTGCACCGCCGGAGGTTTTTGGGTTCGGTGTAATCACTTCAATGCTCGGATCTCGCACTAAATCTTGCCAGTCATAGATCCGTTTCGGATTCCCTTTACGCACTAAAAACACAATGGTCGAGCGATACGGCAAACTGCATTCGCTCAAACGTTGCCGCCAATTCGGATCGATCAGATCTTGATGTTTATTTAACGCATCAATATCACCGGCTAACGCTAAGGTAACGACATCCGCTTGCAAGCCGTCAATCACCGCACGAGCTTGTTTGCCTGAGCCGCCGTGTGAAGTTTTCACCGTAATTTGCTCGCCGCTTTGTTGCTGCCAATATTCCGCAAACAAGCGGTTATATTCCTTATATAACTCTCGGGTCGGGTCGTAAGAAACATTTAACAACTCAATAGCCTGAGCTTGAACGGAAAGTATTAAACAAGCGGTCAAAAAAAAGATTTTTTTTACAATCATCGTGCTAAATCCTCATATCGGCTAAAAAATCTAACTGCATAATCGGCTTTAGCAAAGAACTGAAACTTTATTGATATAGCTTTATGGAATAAAAATAGGGTAGAACATCACAAATTGCTTGTTTTATATCAAACCATTGCGGATAAAGCCTTTAAACATCATATTTATTCCAAAATACTATAATCTATATTTTGTTATTATTTTTCAGAATAAAAAATTTCTCTTATAACTTAATACAACGAATGACAGCTTGTATTAAGCGAAGGGAGAAAAAATGAATTACTTACCTATTTTTGTAGATTTAAAAAATCGACCGGTATTAGTCGTTGGAGGCGGACACGTTGCCGTACGTAAAATCTATGCGTTATTAAAAGCCGATGCATTGGTTAAAGTGGTAGCGGAAAAACTTCATTCCTCGCTACAAATATTAGTGAATGAGGGTAAAGTCGAATGGCTTGCCAAAGCATTTGAAGCGAGTCAAGTTACCTCTAGCTATTTAGTGATCGCCGCCACTGATGACAATGCCTTAAATCAACAGGTATTTGATACGGCGGAAAGCCAACAACGCTTAGTGAACGTAGTAGATGACCAACCTCGCTGTAGTTATATTTTCCCTTCGATTATCGACCGTTCTCCGGTACAAATTGCGATTTCCAGCGGTGGAGCCGCACCGGTCTTAATTCGTTTATTACGCGAAAAATTAGAAGCCTTGATTCCACATAATTTGGGCGCAATGGCAGAGATTGCGACCCGTTGGCGTAGTGCAGTCAAAACCCAATTCCCACAATTAACCCAACGTCGCCGTTTCTGGGAAAAATTATTTACCCATCAAAGTTTTCAGCGTCTGACTGAAAATCATCAAATCGAACAAGCGGAAGCGTTAGTAGAAGCCGAATTACACCACAATAATCCGGTTTTAGGCGAAGTTTCGTTAGTTGGAGCTGGACCGGGCGATGCCGGATTACTTACCTTAAAAGGCTTACAAACGATTCAACAGGCGGATGTGGTGTTATATGACGCATTGGTTTCCGAGGCAATTTTAGAATTGGTTCGCCGTGATGCGGATAAAGTATTTGTCGGTAAACGTGCCGGTAAACACAGCGTCAAACAGGAAGATACCAATCAGCTACTGGTGAAATATGCCAAACAAGGTAAACGAGTAGTGCGTTTGAAAGGCGGCGATCCGTTTGTATTCGGGCGTGGCGGCGAAGAATTAGAAGTGCTTAAAGCAGAAAATATTCCGTTTAGCGTTGTACCGGGTATTACTGCCGCACTAGGAGCAACCGCTTATGCAGGAATTCCGCTCACACATCGTGATCATGCACAAACGGCAATGTTTATTACCGGTCATTTGAAGACGGACGGAAACCGACTTAAATGGGAAACGCTTGCCCAAGGCAATCAAACGCTGGTGGTTTATATGGGGACGATTAAAGCCGCTGAGCTGTCCGCCGAGTTACAAAAACACGGCAAACCGTCCGATACACCGGTAGCAATCATTAGTAACGGCACATTGCCAAATCAACAGGTGCAAACCGGTGTGCTGAGTGAATTAGCGGAACTTGCTGAAAAAGCCCCGACACCGGCATTGATTGTGATTGGCGAAGTGGTGAAATTACAAAAAGATTTGGCTTGGTTCGGCAAAGAAGCGGTGCAATTTGTTTCGACTCAAGAAACACTTTGGCAAAAACCAACATTACAAAATAAAGAAACGCACTGGAAGCAGGCGGCATAACGGGAGCAAGACAATGCGTTTTTTAAGACCGAATTTATGGCAAATCCCGACTCCGAGCGAAGCGGATTTTGCAAATCTTAGTCAAAAAGAGACCGCTTTATACCAACGTATTCAACAGATTAGCCAGCAGCACCGTAATGCAAAATTCGCCAGTAGCTTGGCGGTGGAAGATATGCTGATTACCGATGTGATCGCCAAAAACCAAGCAAACATTACCGTGTTTACCTTAGAAACCGGGCGTTTAAATCCGGAAACTTTAGCGTTGGTTGATAAGGTGAAAGCGAATTACCCGAATTTAAATTTCCAACTTTATTATCCCGATACACAAAAAGCGGCGGAATATGATCAGCAAAAAGGTAAATTCGCTTTTTATGAAAGCGTGGAATTACGTCGTGATTGTTGTTTTATCCGCAAAATCGAACCGCTTAATCGAGCCTTACAAGATGCGGATGCGTGGCTAACCGGGCAACGCCGAGAACAGTCGGTCACTCGCACCGAACTTGCTGTGCATGAACAAGATAGTGGCAGGGGTATTGATAAATATAATCCGATTTTTGATTGGTCCGAATTAGAGGTTTGGGCGTATATCTTAAAACATCAAATTCCTTACAACGAGCTGTATAAACAAGGTTTCCCAAGTATCGGTTGCGAGCCTTGCACCCGTCCGGTAAAAGCCGGAGAAGATATCCGAGCCGGTCGTTGGTGGTGGGAAAACAAAGACAGCAAAGAGTGTGGATTACATAAATAAAAGGATCTGAAAATATGACAACACAAAATAATATTGAAAACGGACATTTAGATTGGCTTGAGGCGGAATCAATTTACATCATTCGTGAAGTGGTGGCGGAATGTAGCAATCCGGCATTACTGTTTTCCGGTGGTAAAGACTCAGTCGTATTACTTGCTTTAGCTCGTAAAGCCTTTCAGTTGGAAGGTAGAGAACTCGTTTTACCCTTCCCATTAGTGCATATCGATACGGGACATAATTATCCTGAAGTGATTCAGTTCCGTGACGAACAAGTGAAAAAATTAAATGCGAAATTGGTCGTTGGCCACGTTGAAGATTCAATCGCTAAAGGTACGGTGGTGCTACGCAAGGAAACCGATTCTCGTAATGCGGCACAAGCGGTCACTTTATTAGAAACGATTGAAGCCAACGGCTTTGATGCCTTAATGGGCGGCGCAAGACGAGATGAAGAAAAAGCTCGTGCCAAAGAACGAATTTTCTCGTTCCGTGATGAATTCGGTCAGTGGGATCCAAAAGCACAACGTCCGGAATTATGGTCGCTCTATAACGCCAAATTACATAAAGGCGAAAATATGCGTGTATTCCCGATTTCAAACTGGACGGAACTCGATATTTGGCAATATATCGAACGTGAAAAATTGGAGTTACCACCGATTTATTATGCTCACCCACGTGAGGTAGTGGAACGTAACGGCTTACTCGTGCCGGTTACTCCACTAACGCCAAAACAAGCGCATGAAGAAAGCAAAATTGTTTCAGTACGTTTCCGTACCGTGGGCGATATTAGTTGCACTTGTCCGGTTGCCAGCACCGCTGCAACTCCGGCGGATATTATCAAAGAAACCGCAGTAGCCGAAATTTCAGAACGCTCCGCTACCCGAATGGACGACCGAGCCAGCGAAGCGGCAATGGAACAACGTAAAAAACAAGGTTACTTCTAAATACTCAATTTGCCCCAGTGGGGCAACACCATATGTAACCTAGTACGGCTTTGCCGAGCTAGGAATAAAAGGACAATAATATGAGCAATTTAAACCAATATTCACCACTTCGTTTCATCACCGCCGGTAGCGTAGATGACGGTAAAAGTACGTTAATCGGGCGTTTACTTTATGACAGCAAAGCGTTATTGAGCGATCAGTTATTAAGTTTGAATAAATCTAAAAATACCGGTGAGGTGATTGATTTTTCGATTCTAACGGACGGTTTAGAAGCGGAACGTGAGCAAGGCATCACCATTGACGTGGCGTACCGCTATTTCTCCACCGCAAAACGCAAATTTATTATTGCCGACACACCGGGACATGAACAATATACCCGTAATATGGTGACCGGTGCTTCCACCGCCAATGCCGCCGTAGTATTAATTGATGCTTCACAATTAGATTTTTCACAGACGGAAGTAGAACTGTTACCGCAAACCAAACGTCATTCGGCAATCTTAAAACATTTAAATACGCCCTATATTTTAGTGGCGGTAAACAAAATGGATTTGCTGGATTTTGATGTTGCAAAATTTGAAGCAATTACGACCGCTTACTGCAAGTTAGCCGATCAGCTTGGTATTCAACAGGTGCAATTTGTGCCGGTTTCCGCTTTGCAAGGCGATAATATCGTGCATAAAAGCGAACGCACGCCTTGGTATGCGGGAGAGCCGTTACTCACTATTTTAGAAAACTTACCAAGCAATGAGAATTTATCGGAACGAGCAGAAGATTTTCATTTCCCGGTACAGCTAGTCAGTCGTTTAGATCAAGACAAAGCGGACGATTTCCGAGGTTATCAAGGCAGAATCGAAGCCGGGTCGGTTAGCGTAGGCGATACGATTCGCATTGAACCGAACGGCTACACCTCGACCGTATCGGAAATTATTAGCCCTAACGGTATCGTACAAAAAGCGGTTGCCGGTGAGCAGGTCACGATTCGTTTAGCAGATGATATTGATATTTCGCGCGGCGATACATTTGTGGCACAACATTCTCTGATTACCGCCACCAAACGCTTAACTGCTACGGTATGTTGGTTTGACCAACGTGCGTTAAATCTGGCACGTAAATATTTACTGAAGCACACCACACAAACCGTATTTGCCAAAGTGACCGCAGTTGATCACGTGCTTGATGTAAAAACCTTGAGTAATTCGGCGGAAGCGGACAGCTTAAAATTAAATGATATTGGTGAGTTACAACTTAGCTTACAAAAGCCGATTACCGCGACCACTTATGCACAAAATCTTGCGACAGGTTCTTTTATTTTAATTGACGAGGCGACCTATCACACGGTAGCGGCAGGTATGATTCTTGCTACCGAATAAGATTCACCTTAAGAACAAGCGGTCAAAATTTGTTAATTTTTTGCAAATTTAGACCGCTTTTTTATGCACTTTATGTTTATAAACAAATAGCAAAATCATTCCTGATATTCCAAAAACGTATAAAAATATCGTTCTTTCCGTTTCCTAGCCACTCATTCGCCCATACACTTTGATCTAATCCGATATTTTAAATTCTATATTCCATTCTGCTCTAAACTATGCCCTGTTAGTATTTTTAAGAATAATAAAATCGCTCTATAAATACGCTATTGAAGTATTTTTAAATGTGGGGGATTTTATATGAGCCTTAAGACTACAGGCGAATTACCTTTATCCGCTGAAACCGTACAAGTTTTGGCAAATTTAGATCATTTGCAACTGGCATGGCTGTCCGGCTATGCGTGGGCAAAAGCACAAAGCACAAATAGTATTGGTGAAAATTTTGCAAAAGATTCGTCAAATTTGACCGCTTTGGTGGCATCAGAACCGCTTAAAGTAACGGTACTTTCCGCTTCACAAACCGGTAATGCGAAATCCGTTGCCGATAAACTTGCCGAAAGCTTAACCGCTGAAGGGATAAATGTGACTCGCACTTCATTAAAAGACTATAAGGCAAAAAATATTGCCGATGAGCAGCTCGTCTTATTAGTTACCTCAACGCAGGGCGAAGGCGAAGCACCGGAAGAAGGCGTAGTGTTGTTAAAGCTACTCAATGGTAAAAAAGCGCCGAAATTAGACCGCTTACAATTTGCCGTATTAGGTTTAGGCGATTCTTCTTATCCGAACTTCTGCCAAGCCGGCAAAGACTTTGATCAGCGTTTTTATGACTTAGGTGCAACACGCTTATTCGATCGTGTAGATGCCGATTTAGACTTCCAAGCAACTGCTGATCAGTGGATCAATGAGATTGTCGAGATCATTAAAGCCAAAAATAACGAAGGTGTAGCAGCTAATTTAACGCCAAATGCGTCCCAAACTCCCGTAGTAACCAATCAATCCAAATACAATAAAGCGAATCCGTTTCCGGCAACGCTTATTACCAACCAACGTATCACCGCAAAAGATGCGGAAAAAGATGTACGTCATTTAGAATTTGATTTAAGCGGTTCCGGGTTAAGTTACCAATCCGGCGATGTTCTGGGTGTTTACTTTGAAAATGACCCGGCGTTAGCCAATGAAATCCTAACCGCCCTCGGCTTATCCGCAGAAGAACAAGTGACTCTGCAAGATCAAACGCTACCGTTATCTACTGCTTTACAAACGCAATTTGAATTAACGCAAAACACAGCGGCCTTCGTCAAGAATTATGCAGCGCTCGCTAATCATGCAGAACTCAATGCGATTGTAGCAGACAGCGAGCAATTGCAAAATTTTGTGCAAAATACACCGCTTGTTGATGTTATCAATAGCTATCCGGCAGATCTATCGGCAGATCAGTTGCTTGCCTTACTGCGCCCACTAACCCCTCGTTTATATTCGATCGCCTCCGCACAGTCGGAAGTCGGTGAAGAAGTACATCTCAGTGTCGGCGTTGTCCGTTACGACTATAACGGCAAAGCACGTGCCGGCGCTGCATCCAGCTATTTAGCCGATCGTGTTGAAGAGGACGGGCAAGTACGGATCTTTGTTGAACACAATGACAACTTCAAATTACCGCAAGATTCCTCTAAACCGATCATTATGATTGGCTCCGGTACCGGCATTGCACCGTTTAGATCTTTTGTACAACAACGTGCTGCTGATGAAGCGGAAGGCAAAAACTGGCTGATTTTTGGTAATCAACATTTCGCCTCCGATTTCCTATATCAAACCGAATGGCAACAATTTGCTAAAGACGGCTTCCTACATAAATACAGCTTTGCATGGTCACGAGATCAGGAGCAAAAAATTTATGTACAAGACAAAATCCGTGAAGAAGCAGAAACACTATGGCAATGGCTACAACAAGGTGCTTATCTCTATGTGTGCGGCGATGCAAGTCGTATGGCGAAAGACGTTAATCAAGCGTTATTAGATGTGATTGCCCAACAAGGCAGTCTGAATGCGGATGAAGCGGAAGAATACTTAGATAACTTACGTGAAGAAAAACGTTATCAACGTGATGTTTATTAAAAATGAGTAGAATTTAGGAGTGAGAAAATGAGTGATAAAAAAATCAAAGGCTTAGAGTGGCAAGAAAAACCGTTATCTGACAATGAGCGTTTAAAAACCGACAGTAATTTCTTACGTGGTACGATTTTAGAGGATTTAAAAGACGGCTTAACCGGCGGTTTCAAAGGTGATAATTTCCAACTGATTCGCTTTCACGGTATGTATGAACAAGACGACCGTGATATTCGTGCCGAGCGTTTAGAAGAAAAACTCGAGCCGTTAAAATTTATGTTACTTCGTTGCCGTTTGCCCGGTGGTATTATCAAACCTTATCAATGGATTGAGATTGATAAATTTGCCCGTGAACATACCCGTTATCAGTCGATTCGCTTAACCAATCGTCAAACGTTCCAATATCATGGCGTACCAAAAGGTAAATTACAGCCGATGCACCGTTTGTTACATAGCATCGGTTTGGATTCAATTGCAACCGCTGCCGATATGAATCGTAACGTACTTTGTACTTCAAACCCGATTGAAAGCGAATTACACCAACAAGCCTACGAGTTTGCCAAAAAAATCTCTGAACATTTATTACCTCGTTCTCGTGGCTATTTAGATGTTTGGGTTGATGGTAAAAAGATCGAAAGCTCGGACGATTTACTTAAAATCGAAGATGAACCGATTCTCGGTAAAACCTTCCTGCCTCGTAAATTTAAAACCGCGGTTGCTATTCCGCCGCTTAACGATGTAGATGTGTATGCCAACGATTTAAACTTTATTGCGATTCAAGATGATAACGGGCAATTATGCGGCTTTAACGTATTAGTTGGTGGTGGGTTATCCTTTGAACACGGTAATACCAAAACCTACCCGAATGTAGCCTATTCACTCGGCTTTGTACCATTGGAACATACGCTTGCCGCAGCAGAAGGTGTGGTAAAAACCCAACGAGATTTCGGTAACCGTTCCGACCGCAAAAATGCACGTGTGCGCTATACCATACAAAATATGACACTTGACGGCTTTAGAGCGGAAGTGGAACGTTGTATGAATATTAAATTCGAACCGACACGTCCGTATGAATTCACTGAACGAGGCGATCGTATCGGCTGGGTTAAAGGTATCGATAATAACTGGCACTTAACCTTATTCATTGAAAGCGGTCGTATTACCGATAAACCTGAAAAACCTTTAATGACAGGCGTGCTGGAACTCGCTAAAGTACATAAAGGTGATTTTCGTATCACAGCTAATCAAAATCTGATTGTGGCTAATGTAGCGGAACAAGATAAAGCACAAATTGAGGCGATTGCTCGCCAATACGGATTAATCCAAGAAATTTCAAAATTGCGTGAAAACGCAATGTCTTGTGTTTCCTTACCGACTTGTCCACTAGCAATGGCGGAAGCGGAACGCGTATTACCGGATTTTATTAGCGAACTCGATAAAGTCTTGAGTAAGCACAATGTTGCAGACGAAAGCATTATTACCCGTATCACGGGCTGTCCAAATGGTTGCGGACGGGCAATGTTAGCGGAAATCGGCTTAGTCGGTAAAGCGATTGGACGCTATAACCTACATATCGGCGGCGATCGTGCCGGTTTGCGTATTCCTCGCTTATATAAAGAAAATATTACCTTACAGGAAATCGTCAATGAAATTGACCAATTAGTTGCACGCTGGGCAACGGAACGTCAAACCAACGAAGCTTTCGGCGATTTTGTGATTCGCTCTAATATCATTGCCCCGGTTGTCAATGCTCATATTGATTTCTGGGATGCAACGAAAATTATTCCAACAACTATAATCTAAACCTCGTGGTATAACACACCACCTTGCGGTTAATCTGTAAAGTAGGGCAGATTGACCGCTTTTTTTATGCCGTACGATATCGAATTAATTCAGCTCATTTTAAACGATGGAAGAACCAATAGTATTGTTCAATATCCAATTGATTTCCACAGCCGGCAACCCCAAGTCTAGAATCACAATTCTTATGCATTTTTATCATAGAAACAAACTGACTTAGCAAAGGTAGTCACTTGTTCCGCAGATTTGCAATCGTCCGACAATACAATATGTATCAGTTCGTAGGACATAATAAATCGTCTTTTCCGAACAAACGGTCAAATTTATTCAATTTTTTGCAAACTTCATATCATCTGCTTTCAGTAGAAAATATATAAGGACATTTAGGAAGAGGAAGAGGAAGAGGAAAAGAAAAAACACCAGAAGGAAACTCGAAGATAGTAAAAGTAAAAGCCCTATTGGCAAATAGATAGTAAGCACTCAAAAGCAAAAACCCCGTAGTTATCGCTAACCACAGGGTTTCTTGCTTCGTTTTCGCTTTCGCGCTAAATTCAATCTGGCGATGCCCTACTCTCACATGGGGAAACCCCACACTACCATCGGCGTTACTGCGTTTTACTTCTGAGTTCGGAATGGAGTCAGGTAGAGCCACAGCACTCTGGTCGCCAGAATATTCTGTTGATGTCTTTCGTCTTCTTTATCTGTCTTTCCCTTTGTTCTTTTCTTCTTAAATTCGAAACAAGCCGTCACTGATTTTTTCGTTTTTTGTCTTCTTTAGTTCTTGTTAGCATTTAACTTCGCTTCACGCCCAAAAACACTTGAGCGTTGTATAGTTAAGCCTCTCGGGCAATTAGTATGTGTTAGCTCAACGTATCACTACGCTTACACACCACACCTATCTACGTCGTAGTCTCCAACAACCCTTACAGTCTTATAGACTGGGAGAACTCATCTTAAGGCAAGTTTCGTGCTTAGATGCTTTCAGCACTTATCTCTTCCGCATGTAGCTACCCAGCAGTGCCTCTGGCGAGACAACTGGTACACCAGTGATGCGTCCACTCCGGTCCTCTCGTACTAGGAGCAGCCCCTCTCAATTCTCCAACGCCCACGGCAGATAGGGACCGAACTGTCTCACGACGTTCTAAACCCAGCTCGCGTACCACTTTAAATGGCGAACAGCCATACCCTTGGGACCTACTTCAGCCCCAGGATGTGATGAGCCGACATCGAGGTGCCAAACACCGCCGTCGATATGAACTCTTGGGCGGTATCAGCCTGTTATCCCCGGAGTACCTTTTATCCGTTGAGCGATGGCCCTTCCATTCAGAACCACCGGATCACTATGACCTGCTTTCGCACCTGCTCGACTTGTCCGTCTCGCAGTTAAGCTTGCTTATACCATTGCACTAACCTCACGATGTCCGACCGTGATTAGCAAACCTTCGTGCTCCTCCGTTACGCTTTGGGAGGAGACCGCCCCAGTCAAACTACCCACCAGACACTGTCCGAGACCGCGTTCCGCAATCTTCGTTAGAACATCAAACGTTAAAGGGTGGTATTTCAAGGACGCCTCCAACAACACTGGCGTGTCATCTTCAAAGGCTCCCACCTATCCTACACATCAAAATTCAATGTTCAGTGTCAAGCTATAGTAAAGGTTCACGGGGTCTTTCCGTCTAGCCGCGGGTACACCGCATCTTCACGGCGATTTCAATTTCACTGAGTCTCGGGTGGAGACAGCCTGGCCATCATTATGCCATTCGTGCAGGTCGGAACTTACCCGACAAGGAATTTCGCTACCTTAGGACCGTTATAGTTACGGCCGCCGTTTACTGGGGCTTCGATCAGGAGCTTCTCTTTCGATAACACCATCAATTAACCTTCCAGCACCGGGCAGGCATCACACCCTATACGTCCACTTTCGTGTTTGCAGAGTGCTGTGTTTTTAATAAACAGTTGCAGCCAGCTGGTATCTTCGACCGGTTCAACCTTCGTGAGTAAATCACTACAATCTACGCCGGCGCACCTTCTCCCGAAGTTACGGTGCTATTTTGCCTAGTTCCTTCACCCGAGTTCTCTCAAGCGCCTGAGTATTCTCTACCTGACCACCTGTGTCGGTTTATAGTACGGTTTAGTATAACCTGAAGCTTAGTGGCTTTTCCTGGAAGCGTGGTATCGGTTACTTCAGTTCCGTAGAACCTCGTCATCACTTCTCGGTGTTGAATGGTGTTCCGGATTTGCCTAAAACACCCACCTACCGGCTTAAACGCACATCCAACAGTGCGATAACCTAACCTTCTCCGTCCCCACATCGCAGTTATACCAAGTACGGGAATATTAACCCGTTTCCCATCGACTACGCTTTTCAGCCTCGCCTTAGGGGCCGACTCACCCTGCCCCGATTAACGTTGGACAGGAACCCTTGGTCTTCCGGCGAACGAGTTTTTCACTCGTTTTATCGTTACTTATGTCAGCATTCGCACTTCTGATACGTCCAGCAAACCTCTCGATTCACCTTCGTCCGCTTACAGAACGCTCCCCTACCCAACAATGTTTCCATTGATGCCGCAGCTTCGGTGACTAGTTTTAGCCCCGTTACATCTTCCGCGCAGGCCGACTCGACTAGTGAGCTATTACGCTTTCTTTAAATGATGGCTGCTTCTAAGCCAACATCCTAGCTGTCTAAGCCTTCCCACTTCGTTTCCCACTTAACTAGTACTTTGGGACCTTAGCTGGCGGTCTGGGTTGTTTCCCTCTCCACGACGGACGTTAGCACCCGCCGTGTGTCTCCTGAGTATCACTCTTCGGTATTCGCAGTTTGCATCGGGTTGGTAATCCGGGATGGACCCCTAGCCGAAACAGTGCTCTACCCCCGAAGGTGTCCGCTCAAGGCTCTACCTAAATAGATTTCGGGGAGAACCAGCTATCTCCCGGTTTGATTGGCCTTTCACCCCCAGCCACAAGTCATCCGCTAATTTTTCAACATTAGTCGGTTCGGTCCTCCAATTAGTGTTACCCAATCTTCAACCTGCCCATGGCTAGATCACCGGGTTTCGGGTCTATACCTTGCAACTCAATCGCCCAGTTAAGACTCGGTTTCCCTTCGGCTCCCTTATTCAGTTAACCTCGCTACAAAATATAAGTCGCTGACCCATTATACAAAAGGTACGCAGTCACAAGATTTCTCTTGCTCCCACTGCTTGTACGTACACGGTTTCAGGTTCTATTTCACTCCCCTCACTGGGGTTCTTTTCGCCTTTCCTTCACAGTACTGGTTCACTATCGGTCAATCAGGAGTATTTAGCCTTGGAGGATGGTCCCCCCATCTTCAAACAGGATTTCTCGTGTCCCGCCCTACTTGTCGTTAGCTTAGTACCATAATAATGTTTTCGGATACGGGATTATCACCCTCTACGATTGAGCTTCCCAGCTCATTCTCCTAACAAAACCATTATCACTAACAGGCTCTTCCGCTTTCGCTCGCCGCTACTTACAGAATCTCGGTTGATTTCTTTTCCTCGGGGTACTTAGATGTTTCAGTTCTCCCGGTTTGCCTTATTAAGCTATGTATTCACTTAATAATAGTAGATTCTTCATCTACTGGGTTTCCCCATTCGGATATCTTGGATTAAACGCTTCTTATCAACTCATCCAAGCTTTTCGCAGATTAGCACGTCCTTCTTCGCCTCTGATTGCCAAGGCATCCACCGTGTACGCTTAGTCACTTAACTATACAACCTCAAATGTTTTCAAATATTTTCAAATTTTATTTGAACGCATTCAACGCGATACTTTATTCAACTAAACACTTAGCTGCTTTTGTTCAGCTAAGATTTTCAAGATAATTACTTATCTTTTACTACTCAGACTTTCTTTCGAAAATCTCTCAGTTTTCAGCTTGTTTCCAATTTTTTAAAGAACAATTCAGACAACAAAAGTCATCTTTAAATGGCGTCCCCACGGGGATTCGAACCCCGGTTACCGCCGTGAAAGGGCGATGTCCTAGGCCTCTAGACGATGGGGACAACATTTAAAGATGCTCTCCGCTTTGCCATTTGAGCGCAATATTTTACGTTAAATCGTGCCGTTTTTCAATCGCTTTCCGACTCGTTTAACCTAAACGCTCATTCATTCATCAAACAATCTGTGTGAACACTTGCAGTCGCTCAATTTCTGGTAAGGAGGTGATCCAACCGCAGGTTCCCCTACGGTTACCTTGTTACGACTTCACCCCAGTCATGAATCATACCGTGGTAAACGCCCCCCTTTCGGTTAAGCTATCTACTTCTGGTACAACCCACTCCCATGGTGTGACGGGCGGTGTGTACAAGGCCCGGGAACGTATTCACCGCAACATTCTGATTTGCGATTACTAGCGATTCCGACTTCATGGAGTCGAGTTGCAGACTCCAATCCGGACTTAGACGTACTTTGTGAGATTTGCTCCATGTCGCCATCTTGCTTCCCTCTGTATACGCCATTGTAGCACGTGTGTAGCCCTACTCGTAAGGGCCATGATGACTTGACGTCATCCCCACCTTCCTCCGGTTTATCACCGGCAGTCTCCTTTGAGTTCCCGACCTAATCGCTGGCAACAAAGGATAAGGGTTGCGCTCGTTGCGGGACTTAACCCAACATTTCACAACACGAGCTGACGACAGCCATGCAGCACCTGTCTCATGGTTCCCGAAGGCACTCTCGTATCTCTATAAGATTCCATGGATGTCAAGAGTAGGTAAGGTTCTTCGCGTTGCATCGAATTAAACCACATGCTCCACCGCTTGTGCGGGCCCCCGTCAATTCATTTGAGTTTTAACCTTGCGGCCGTACTCCCCAGGCGGTCGATTTATCACGTTAGCTTCGGGCACCAGACTTAAAGCCCAATCCCCAAATCGACAGCGTTTACAGCGTGGACTACCAGGGTATCTAATCCTGTTTGCTCCCCACGCTTTCGCACATGAGCGTCAGTACATTCCCAAGGGGCTGCCTTCGCCTTCGGTATTCCTCCACATCTCTACGCATTTCACCGCTACACGTGGAATTCTACCCCTCCCTAAAGTACTCTAGTTGACCAGTATGAAATGCAATTCCCAGGTTAAGCCCGGGGCTTTCACATCTCACTTAATCAACCGCCTGCGTGCCCTTTACGCCCAGTTATTCCGATTAACGCTCGCACCCTCCGTATTACCGCGGCTGCTGGCACGGAGTTAGCCGGTGCTTCTTCTGTAGTTAACGTCAATTACCAAATCTATTAAATTTGATACCTTCCTCGCTACCGAAAGAACTTTACAACCCGAAGGCCTTCTTCATTCACGCGGCATGGCTGCATCAGGGTTCCCCCCATTGTGCAATATTCCCCACTGCTGCCTCCCGTAGGAGTCTGGACCGTGTCTCAGTTCCAGTGTGGCTGGTCATCCTCTCAGACCAGCTAGAGATCGTCGGCTTGGTCAGCCTTTACCTAACCAACTACCTAATCCCACTTGGGCTCATCTTATGGCAGGTGGCCCGAAAGTCCCACCCTTTAATCCATAGATATTACGCGGTATTAGCTACAGTTTCCCGTAGTTATCCCCCTCCATAAGCCAGATTCCCAAGCATTACTCACCCGTCCGCCACTCGTCGGCAAAGAAAGCAAGCTCCCTTCCCGTTACCGTTCGACTTGCATGTGTTAAGCCTGCCGCCAGCGTTCAATCTGAGCCATGATCAAACTCTTCAATTCAAAAAGTTTAATCGCTCAATATTCTGCTTAGCTAAGTTCACTTCGCTTTCCTAACTCAACGTTAAGAAAACTGAAAAATATGAATTTCTAGTTTAAGCACTTATTAAGACTTCAAAATTAAAAATATTTTTTAAATCAAGTCAATCAACAAGTGCCCACACAGATTGTCTGATAAGTTGTTAAAGAACAAAAAAGAACGACGCACTGCATTTACTTCTCGTTCACAACAGTGCGTCTGTTGTGTGGGATGCATTATAGAGAAATCTAAATTCCTTGCAAGTTCTTTTTTCATATTTTTTTATCGAATGTTGTGTTTTTCGCCACTTTTACGCAATCGAAAACACTAACTATTTGATTATAAAGAATTTTATTTTTGCGATAAATTTAATAATTCTAACCGCTTGAAGCCCCATTGTTGCATAATTATTTCTCTTTTAGAGAACTCTTCATCCATTTTCGTGCAAAAGGCGATATTTTCCTTATTTTGCGCCGAGTTCTCTAATGAGAACTCACTGAGTAGCGTAGCCACCCTGTTAGCGATACCGTTACCCGGATCAATAAAGAACTTCACTTTCGGCAATAATTGCTGTAATTCTTGTTTCACAAGCGGGAAATGAGTACAACCTAAAATCACCGTATCTAATGTAGGATGCGTTTGCCACTCGGCGACTACTTTACTCAATCGATCTTGATCAACATTTCCGGTTCGGATCTTTTCTTCTACCAATTCGACTAGTGTAGTAGTCCCAATCTTTTCAACAATACAATCTTTCGCATACTTTTCGATAAGTTCCGCCACATAAGGTCGTTCCACCGTCCCTTTTGTTGCCAGTAATCCGATGGTTTTCGTTTGCGAAATTGCCGCAGCCGGTTTGATTGCCGGTACGGTTCCGACAATCGGGAAGGCAAATTTTTCTCTTAACGCCGGTAATACAACGGTACTTGCCGTATTACAGGCGACAACGACCATATCAAGCGGGTATTTTTCTGCAATTTTTTGCACAATTTTGATCGCTTGTTCGATTAGGACGTTTTCAGAACGCTCGGAGTAAGGAAAGTAAGCATTATCGAAACAATAGAGATAATGGGCATTCGGTAAAGTTTGGCGTATCGCATCATAAATGGTTAGCCCGCCCATTCCCGAATCATATAAAAGGATTGTCGGTTTCATATTATAGAAATAAATAAAAGATTAGTCGGAATGCTACTCTCTTATTTTAGGCGATTCAAGCTCTCTATTTTTTATAAATAAGGAAAATCCGCCAAGAACAATTCGGAGATTTCTAACGGATAGCCTTTTAATAAATAACAGGCTCTGCGCATATACATTCCGCTATGCGCATCACATTGCCATTCAAGCGAAATCCGTTTCGGTGTCTGAGGGAAAAGCCATAAGCCGATGGGTTGATCACCTAGCTTCGGGAGATCTTGCGCGACATGTTCCACCGTTTCTCGCGGTGCGACGGTTTGAGCAAAAATCCACGGTTGATCTTTTTCTTTAAGTAAGACTTCTCGCAACCAAAAATCCGAACGACAAGCGGTCATTTTTTCAGAAACTTTTGCAATCCATTTTTGTTGGGTAATTTCAACATTGAAATACTGCGTAACTTGTAATAATTTTTGCGTTAGCGATCCTTGATGTAGAAGCCATTCTTGTTGAGCTTTACTAAGCGGTTCTTGTTCCGAACACCAATGATTTTGCGCTAAGATTCGGCGATATTGTCGTAACATAAACATAAAAAAGCGGTGAGATTGCAAAGTATTTTAACAATCCGACCGCTTGTTGTGAACTTTAATCCATTAAGCCGATTTAGCCAGTTTTCCCGCCGCTTCAACCGCCACCGCAATTGCTGTTTGTTCGGTTGCGTGAATTGTCGCTTCATTCGGAATCTCTTGTTGCGTACGATTTACAATTACGCCTGAAACCATACCGGCACGTAAACCAAGTGCGGAACACATAGTAAACAATGTCGCAGACTCCATTTCAAAGTTCATTACGTTAAGCTCTTGCCATTGTTTTAGCGAACCTTGGAAATGGCGATAGACTTTACCGCTATACGTATCGTAACGTTCTTGCCCCGGATAGAAAGTATCGGATGAGGCGGTAATACCGACATAAGGCGTTACCCCCTGATTTTTAGCTGCGGCATAAAGCTCATTGGTACATTCGAAGTTTGCTACCGCCGGATATTCTAACGGTGCAAAGTGACGACTTGCGCCGTCTAAGCGAACCGCACCGGTCGTAACCAGTACCTCACCCACATTAATATGCGGTTGGATCGCACCGGTCGTACCGATACGTAAGAACGTACGTACACCGAGTTGAGCCAATTCTTCCACACAAATTGATACTGACGGACCGCCGATACCAGTTGAACACACAACAATCGGCTCTCCGCCGACATAACCTAACCAAGAGGTAAATTCACGGGTTGAAACGAGAAATTCAGGATTCTGCATTTTTTGGGCAATACGCTCACTACGAGCCGGATCACCGGGAACAATTGCTACTTTTGCCCCTTTTAACATGGCTTTAGTTAAACCTAAATGGAATACTTCGGACATACGTATCTCCTTTATTTGGACACTAATAAAATATAAAACTTAACGCTATTCAATCACGAAAGCTCAAGATAAGCGATTGTTTTTAATAAAAAATTTGCAAATTTGTGAAGCGGATCAAATGAAAACGTTTGCGTTTTTTGCTCACAAACGGTCAAATTTCCGTTATTTTTTACAATATCGACGCTAGGCTAAGGCTTGATCCCTCTTAAAATCGGGTTTTGCATCGAAATTAAGGTTTCGGTAGATTGAATTTCATCAATCAGCTGAATTTTTGTCGCCAATACACGATGTAATTCCTCAATCGTATGTGTCATTACCTTAATAAAAATCGAATAATTTCCCGTGGTATAGTAAGCCTCGACCACTTCTTCAAACTCATTCAATTTGGCAATCACTTTTTCGTAATCTTTCGCCGATTTCAAAATAATGCCGATAAAGCAACAAACGTCATAGCCGAGTTTACGCTCATTAATACGGATTTTAGTCCCTTCGATAATTCCCGATTGACGCATTTTTTCCACTCGAACATGAATGGTTCCCGCACTTACACCGAAATTCTTCGCCATTTCCGCATAAGGCGTACGAGCATCTTCTACCAATGCACGTAAAATAAGCTGATCTAACCGGTCAATTTGATATTTTGTGTGCAAAATTCATACTCCATTTTCGATTTATTAATGATTACATAAAATTTAACACAAAAAATTAGATAAAATCCAATAGAAAAAGATTTTTATTTGATGAATATTGCATTTTTTACGAATTATATTAAATTACATTCATCTCAACGAATCATGAGAACAAATTACTCTATTTATAAGGAATAAGATAATGAAAAAGACATTCATTTTACAGCAACAAGAAATCAGCTTTGTGAAAAGCACCTTTACCCAATATTTAATTGATAAATTAGGCATTATTGAGGTGCAAGGTCCTATCCTCAGCCAAGTGGGTAACGGTATGCAAGATAATCTTTCCGGTATCGAAAAAGCGGTTCAAGTCAATGTAAAATGTATTCCGGGTGCAACATTTGAAGTGGTGCACTCACTCGCAAAATGGAAACGTCACACTTTAGCTCGTTTCGGTTTTAAAGAAGGCGAAGGCTTATTCGTACATATGAAAGCATTACGTCCGGACGAAGATTCTCTTGACCCGACTCACTCTGTGTATGTGGACCAATGGGACTGGGAAAAAGTGATTCCTGAAGGCCGTCGTAACTTTGATTTCTTAAAAGAAACCGTAAATGAAATTTATAAAGCGATTCGTTTAACCGAATTAGCCGTGGAAGCACGTTTTGATATTCCGTCAATCCTACCGAAACAAATTACCTTCGTACACAGTGAAGAATTAGTACAACGTTATCCGAATATGACCGGCAAAGAACGTGAAAACGCGATCTGTAAAGAACACGGTGCGGTATTCTTAATCGGTATCGGCGGTAAATTGTCCGACGGCAAACCACATGATGGTCGCGCACCGGACTACGATGACTGGACAACCGAATCTGAAAACGGTTACAAAGGTTTAAACGGTGATATTTTAGTATGGAATGAACAACTTGGTACAGCATTTGAGCTTTCATCAATGGGTATCCGTGTTGATGAAAAAGCGCTTCGTTTACAAGTTGAATTAACCGGCGACCAAGATCGTTTAGAAATGGATTGGCACAAAGATTTATTAGCGGGTCGCTTACCGCTATCAATCGGCGGCGGTATCGGTCAATCCCGTTTAGTGATGTTCTTACTTCGTAAAACCCATATCGGTGAAGTACAATCAAGCGTATGGCCGAAAGAAATGTTAGAAAAATATAAACATATTCTGTAACTAAAAATTAAGAGCTGATTGCCAGTGTATTCGGCTCTTTTCTTATGGAGGGGTTAATTTGATAGTTTTAGTAATTCCAATGTTATTTGCATTATAAGCAGTTAATTGATCTAATTCATGTTGAGATAGAGAGTGAAAACCTTCAGCCATATCAATATATGTTGCTAGCCTAGTATTTACTGTTTTATGAGCATCGGGAGTAAGAATATCTAAAATACAGAAATAATTATCTTCAAAAAAATGCCGAACATAAATAATAAAATTATCACAGCATCTATTATATCCATTTCGATTTCGCCATGTGCTTAGATTCCAATCTTTAGCATATAAAGCGATATGTATTTTATGTAGTTGGCTATCTTTGGCTCGAGGATTTTCTTCGAATCCACCAGCATGTCTTAAAAAATCGGGATATTTTCCCGTATCATGATACAAAGCTAAACCGATGGCTATTTTATCTAGATAAGGAAGATGTAGTATGTTTGGATGAATAGATACAATTGCTGACATTCTTAACTCTCTCTATTTATAGCGAGAGCCTGCATTAATTCATTTACTTGAGTATCAGATAAAGAAATATCTTTTATGGTTACAACATCAACACCATTAATATTTCCTTTGATACGTTGTAAAGAATTCTCAAAGTTATTTTTGGCGTTAGAAAAATATCTAAAACTTAATTTATATTCAGAGTTAGAGAGGATTTGCGTTTTATATTCATTTTTCAACATATAAAATGAAAAATTGATAAGTTGATTAATTAATACTAAATGATTAAATTCTTTTATATTAACTTTATCTAAATTAGCATTAATCGCTTGGCTAATATTTTCTATCTCTTTCGATAATTCTTTAACGTTTAAGAAAACAAAATTAATATTATTTTTTTGAGAGGATAATATTCTTATATTTTCAATAGATTGAGTGACATTATCTAATGAAGACATACCTAATACACCAAAACTACTAAGTGCAATAGCCACTGCAGTTTTGGCAGTTCTATTTAGTTTTTGGTGGAATTTCATTTTAAATAACCTATTAAAAGTATACAAATTTGGTGGAGCTGGGGGGATTTGAACCCCCGTCCGAAATTACTCCATCTTCAGCACTACACGTTTAGTCTGGTCTTTAATTTCACTTACCTCCAGCGGACAGACACGCAAGAAATAAGCTAGTTTGATTCAATTTAGTGTTTCGATCCTCAAACGGCGGCGTCCACACGATCTCGTTTTGGGTGACTTATCGTTGCCCTCGTCTTACGAGCGGAAGCTGAGGCGATAAGGCTATGAGCAGGTTATTAAGCTGCTAAAGCGTATTGTTCGTCGTTTGCGACTATTTTTTTGCGGTTTGTTTACGAGGCCTACCGCACCTCGACGTGCACCTTGGACTTCGCTAATCCCGTCGAATCCAGAATCAGCCCCAAAAGTCTTATAATTCTAATGGAAAGCGGTTGGTTTTGCAAAAAAATTTGTAAATTTAACCGCTTGCTCAATTAATTTGTGGAGTAGTTCAAAGATTTCATTTTTTTATTTTGACAAATAAACTTCGATTGATTGTAATTCGAACAAATCTTCCACTTTCTTATTAAAGGAGTCCACGATGACTTTCGCCTATCAACAAAAAGAGCCGGAAAAATTTGCGACTTTTCTAAAACGCCAAAAAATGATCTTTATCGTAGCGTTTCTCGGCTATGTCTGCGCTTATTTAGTCCGTAACAATTTCAAATTGATGTCTAAATCCATTATGGTGACCAACGGTTGGGAAAAAGCGGATATTGCGATGTTACTTTCCTGTTTAACCATTTCTTACGGCTTGGCAAAATTTTATATGGGCGCATTGGGCGATCGTGTCGATTTACGTAAATTGTTTGCGATCTGTTTAGGGGCAAGCGCCGTGATTTGTATTACGATCGGTTTCTACCATACTTCGATCCTCACTCTTGCCGTTTTACTGGTACTTTGCGGTGTGGTGCAAGGAGCACTGGCTCCGGCATCACAAAATATGATTGCAAATTATTACCCGAACAAAACCCGCGGGGCGGCTATCGCAGGTTGGAATATTTCACAAAATATGGGGTCTGCGTTATTACCGATGATGATTGCAATGATGACGACGATGGGTTTTATCGTGCCTTCAACCGGTAATGTATTGATGGCATTCTTAGTACCTGCCGTTTTAGTTTTATTATTTGCGGTATTTTGTTGGAAATTCGGTGGCGATGCGCCGGAAAAAGAAGGATTGGATTCACTCCGTACGATGTATGGCGATGCAGGCGAATCTAATGTCGCTTCCGAAGAAGAAAAACATAATTTAGGTTATTGGCAACTTATCGGTAAATATGTATTCCTCAACCCCGCACTACTATTGGTTGCGGCAGTAAACGTCGCACTATACTTCGTTCGCTTCGGCATTGAGGACTGGATGCCGATTTATTTACATGAAGTGGCGAAAATGGGCGATGCGGAATCCCATATGGCAATCTCGATTCTTGAATGGGTCGCGATTCCGGGTTCATTAGTATTCGCATGGTTAGCGGTTAAATATCCGAATAAAATGGCAAAAATGGGTGCAATCGGATTATTCATTATGGCGGGTATCGTATTCGCTTATGAATATGTTACCGCAAGCGGTGCGCCTAACTATCCGTTATTACTGGTAATTTGCGGTATTTTAGGAGCTTTAATTTATGGTCCGCAATTAATCGTAAATATTTTAACCATTAACTTCGTCCCGCTAAATGTTGCCGGTACCGCAATCGGCTTTGTCGGTGTCACCGCTTACTTAATCGGTAATATGGGCGCAAACTGGATTATGCCGATTATGGCGGATAACTTCGGTTGGTTCTGGTCTTATGTAGTCATTGCCGCGCTTTCCGCATTTTCTGCCGTCGGTTACTTAATATTGGCTAAACACGAAGAGAAAACGATAAAAGCCTAAATTCCTATTTTTATAAATCTAAAAAAAGCCGAGTGACTATATTTGAACTCGGTTTTTTTATTTGAATCTAATCTGCTCGTAAGAAAAACAGACGAGAAAGTTCTAACGCTGTTATAATGTAAATTAAATAATTAGCCGGAGAGATAGCATGAAAAAATTCGATGAACATGAGATTGAAGATGCGGAAATTATCGAGCCGGACGAAATAGAAGTGACGGAAAGCGATAATCAGCCGACTGAGGCAATGCACCCTGCTTTGGTACAGGGCGGAATGCCGGTGCCGCAAGGTAATCTCGACAGCTATATTCGTATGGCGAATCAATATCCGATTCTCACCGCCGAACAAGAAAAGGAATTGGCGGAACGCTATTACTATGATGAAGATGTTGAGGCGGCAAAACAGCTAATTCTATCGCATATGCGTTTTGTGATTCATATCGCCAGAGGTTATTTGGGATACGGTTTACCGCTTGCCGACTTAATTCAAGAAGGTAATATCGGCTTAATGAAAGCGGTAAAACGGTTTGACCCGAATGTCGGCGTGCGCTTGGTATCTTTTGCGGTACACTGGGTGAAAGCGGAAATTCACGAATACGTATTAAAAAACTGGCGTATCGTGAAAGTCGCTACGACCAAAGCGCAGCGTAAACTCTTTTTCAATCTGCGCAAAAATAAAAACCGCTTGGCTTGGTTCAACGAGGAAGAAATCCAAAAAGTCGCCGAAGATTTGGGTGTTTCGCTCGAAGAAGTGCGAGAAATGGAATCCCGTATGACCGGGCAAGATCTCGGTTTTGATTTGCCGGTCGGCGAAGACGATGACGAAGTTTATACGCCGTCAATGTATTTGGAAGATAACAGCTCTAACTTTGCCGATGACTTGGAAGACGAGCAATACAACGGACAAGCTACCGCTCAATTAGCTTATGCCTTAGCAACACTGGACGAACGTAGCCAAGATATTATTAAAACTCGTTGGTTGGATGAAGAAAAAGCGACTTTACAAGATCTGGCGGAAAAATACGGTATTTCCGCCGAGCGCGTTCGCCAATTGGAAAATGCGGCATTGAAGAAAATCAAAGATGCGATAACCTTTGAATAGCTTGATTTTGAAAAAATAATAAGCGGTCATTTTTACCGAATTTTTAGTAAAAATGACCGCTTATTTTTTATGCTGACTAAATAAATTCTTTTATCGGGCAATTAATCCTATCACTTCAGATAAGCTAACAACCGATTTCCTGCATATTTCCAACCGACAATAACCGCAACCATTATCCCGATGGTAATAGGTCCTAGAGTCAAACCTTTTACAGACCAATAATAATGAACGGCGGCCGCCACAATCGCAACGTAAGCGAATTGGTGCACGCTAAACCATTTTTTACCTAATGCCTGTTTAATAAACGGAATAGACGTTACGGACATTGCCAATAGAATAACAAATGCAATCGCACCTAGGATAAGATAAGGTCGTTGGACGACTTCACTTAAAAATAAAGAAAAATCCAAACCAAGTTCTAACACTAAATAACCGCATACATGCAGTAATGCCCACAAAAATGCCCATAGTCCGAGCGGACGGCGTAAAATCTGATATTGGTTTTTATTCAATATTTGGAGCAAAATACCCAATAAAAACATTACACAGAAAATAATAATGGCGGTGTAACCCAAAAAGTGAATTAAATCTTTACTCGGATCGGCTCCGAGTATTTCCGGGTCGTCGCTGGATAAAACGAAGCCGACCCAAACCAACGGCACAACACAAGCCAAATGAATAATTGTTCTTAATATAGATAACATTAGAAGTTTACCTTTAAGTCCAGACCTTTATAAAGGTGAGCGACTTCCTTCTCATAGCCGTTAAACATCAATGTATCTTGACGTTTTACCGCAAGTAATCCGCCGCTACCGATAACACGTTCGGATGCCTGTGACCAACGAGGATGATCCACGTTAGGATTCACATTAGCGTAAAAACCGTATTCATGCGGAGCCAATTTTTCCCAAGTGGTACGAGGGCGAGTTTCCGAGAAAGTAATTTTCACAATGGACTTAATACTTTTGAAGCCGTATTTCCACGGTACTACCAAACGAATCGGCGCACCGTTTTGCGGCGGTAGCATTTTTCCGTATAGACCGACCGACAGTAAGGTAAGCGGATTCATTGCTTCTTCGATGGTTAATGCCTCTACATACGGATAATCGATACCGCCGCCGAAGAATTTATTTTTCTGCCCCGGCATTTGCTCCGGATCATGTAACGTATGGAATATAACAAACTTCGCTTTAGAAGTAGGCTTCGCCATTTCGACCAAACGAGCCAACTCAAAACCGACCCATGGAATTACCATCGACCATGCTTCGACACAACGGAAGCGATAAATACGCTCCTCTAACGGAAAGGTATTGAATAATTGTGCGTGATTAAGCACAAAAGGATTCTCTACCTCACCGGCAATTTCCAACGACCACGGATCCGTTTTAAAATCTTTTGCAAATTTAGCGGGGGACGCTTTATCTACGCCGAATTCATAGAAATTGTTATAACCGGTGACTTTATTTTCCGGAGTGAGTAAGAAATCACCCTTCGGAGCGTCTTTAAAATTAAGTGCTTTTAACTGGTCGGATTTCTCTGCGGCAAAGCCGATATTCGGTAAACTCAGAGCCGCCGCACCGAGTCCCATAGCCTTAATAATTTGACGACGTTGATTGAAAATAGCTTCAGGGGTAACGTCATAACGAGTAAATCTGTTCATAATCATCTCCTTTAATGTATAATCCTTTGACTTAGAAATATAAAAATAATTACATAAAAATAAATTTTTTTAATATAAAGGAAAAATAATGTCAAAGATTGAACAATTAAGCTCCATTACACCGCAACGAATCGAAGAAATTCGTTTACAAATGGTTAAATTCGCTACGCTACAATTAAAAGATCCCGATTTAGCCGAAGACGTCGTTCAAGAATCGCTTGCCAGTGCCTATAAAAATGCCCACTCTTTCCGAGGACAAGCGGCATTAAAAACTTGGATTTTTGCTATTTTAAAAAACAAAATTATCGATTTAATTAAATATCGAAAACGAACGGTTAATGTTTCGGACTTAATTGAAGAAGAAAGTCCCAATCAATTTTTCGATCACACTGGATATTGGTCGTCCGATACTTATGAACCTAAAGAATGGGAAGATGTCGGGCAAATTACTTATAAGAAAGAATTTTGGGCGATCTTCGACATTTGTTTAAATAAACTACCCGCACAACAGGCACGTGTTTTTATGATGCGCGAACATTTAGATATGGGAAGCGAACAAATTTGCTTGGAATGTGATATTAGCACCGCTAATTTACACGTTATTTTGCATAGAGCTAGGCTACGGCTACAGGCTTGTTTAGCCAAAAATTGGTTTGAAGGAGAAAAATAATAATGAATTGTGAGCATGCCTCAGAATTAATTTCACTTAGCTGCGAACAAAAACTGAAAGTTAAAGAAAGTGTCCGGCTTCAAGTGCATTTATGGCTTTGCCCTAAATGCCGTCATTTTAAACAAAATAATGATAAATTGCGCCAAATGCTGCACGAATACTGCCAACAAGATAAAACTAATTTGAAGTAACATTCCTATGAAAAACGACCGCTTGTTTTAAGGCAAGCGGTCTTTTTTCATCTATTTTTTGCGAATTATGCTTTCACATTTTCTTTTAAGAAAGCTAAAAGCTGATCTTTAGCAATCATTTGTTTCTCACCGGTACGACGGTTTTTGTATTCAATTTCACCGTTTGCGAGATTTTTCTCACCGATAACCACCATATGCGGTACACCGATTAATTCCATATCGGCAAACATCACACCCGGACGTTCTTTACGATCATCGAAAATTACATCAACGCCTTGTGCTTTTAAGGTGCGATACAATTCTTCCGAGAATTGTTGTACGCTTTCCGATTTGTGCATATTCATCGGCACGATTGCAACGGTGAATGGGGCGATTTCATCTGATGGCCAAATAATACCACGCTCATCGTGATGCTGTTCGATTGCTGCGGCAACCACACGTGTTACACCGATACCATAGCACCCCATTGTCATCACGAGCGGTTTACCGTCCTCGCCTTGCACGGTCGCTTTCATCGCTTCTGAATATTTTGTACCAAGTTGGAAAATATGACCCACTTCAATACCACGTTTAATTTGTAGCACGCCTTTACCGTCCGGGCTTGGGTCGCCTTCCACTACGTTACGTAAGTCCGCCACTTCCGGCATTGCCGCATCACGTTCCCAGTTCACATTGAAATAATGTTTACCGTCAATATTCGCACCACAACCGAAATCTGACATAACTGCTACTGAACGGTCGATAATCGCCGGAATATTCAGATTAATTACGCCAAGTGAACCCACACCCGCACCGATTTTCGCTTTAATTTCCGCTTCATCTGCAAATTCAAACGGATCAGCAACTAACGGATGTTTTTGTGCTTTGATTTCGTTTAACTCGTGGTCGCCACGCAACACTAACGCTACAAGCGGTTGTTCTTCGGTTGCGCCTTTTACGATTAACGTTTTTACCGTTTTTTCAATCGGTAAATTGAATTGCTCGACTAATTCGTTAATTGTTTTTGCATTCGGCGTATCGACTAACTGCATTTCTGCCGTCGGTGCTTGACGTTCGCCCACCGCAACGGCTTCCGCTAATTCGATATTCGCTGCGAAATCCGATTCGGTTGAGAACACTACATCATCTTCACCGCTTGACGCTAACACTTGGAATTCGTGTGAAGCCGAACCACCAATTGAACCGGTATCCGCCTGTACCGCACGGAAATCTAAACCAAGACGAGTGAAAATATTGCTGTACACTTGGTACATCACATCATAAGTTTCTTGTAATGACGCTTTGTCCACATGGAAAGAATACGCATCCTTCATCACAAACTCACGTGAACGCATCACACCGAAACGTGGACGCACTTCATCACGGAATTTAGTTTGGATTTGGTATAAATTTAACGGAAGTTGTTTGTAAGACGACACTTCACGGCGAACTAAGTCGGTGATTACTTCTTCGTGAGTCGGGCCTAACACGAAATCACGGCTGCCACGATCAACAAAACGCAATAATTCCGCACCGTAATCGTTCCAACGTCCTGATTCTTGCCATAATTCCGCCGGTTGCACCACAGGCATTAACACCTCGATAGCACCACCTTTGTTCATCTCTTCACGAATGATATTTTCTACTTTTTTCAACACTTTGATCCCGGTTGGCAACCAGTTATATAAACCTGAAGCCATCGGACGAATCATACCGGCACGCAACATTAATTGATGGCTCACCACCTGTGCATCATTCGGCGTTTCTTTAAGGGTCGAAAATAAATACTGACTTGTACGCATTGTTATTCCTATTTTTATTTTAAATATCGAAAAATGGGATCTATTTTAAAACAAAAGCGGTCGAATTTTCACAGAATTTTGCAATTTGCAAAAAATTTCTTAAATCCGACCGCTTAATATAGAAAATCATATTCAATCAACTTACTTGTAATTCTCCCTACATTTACTAAAATACATTCAATTTTTCACTACACTGGAGTACGTTATGCCAATTACTATTACCTCTCGAGAATTTAATCAACACGCCAGTAAAGTGCTGAAAATGGCAGAAAAAGAACCGGTTTTTATCACTAAATGGGGAAAAATTGTCAGCGTTGTCTCCAATTATGTTGATTACAAACAGCACACAACGGTTGAGCCTAGCTTTGAAGAACTATTTGCCTCATCTACGGATGAATCGGTTAGCGATGAGTTTTGGCAAGATTTTGAACAGACATTAACAAAAATTCGCAAAAGTAATAAATCCGAACAAATAGATTTTGGAGATGAATAATGTTTCAATATCTTTTTGATACCAACATCATTTCCGAGCTTTATAAGCTAGGAAGCAATAGAATGGATACCAATGTACGACAATGGTTAGCAACGATTAAACCGAGTCAGACGAATATTAGCTGTATCACGCTTTCCGAAATAAAAACGGGGATTTTACTCAAAGCTCGTAAAGATCCTATTCAAGCCGAGCGGTTAAATCATTGGTTTACCCATAATGTATTAAGCGTTTATCAAGCTAAATCCTTTTCTATAAATAATGAAATTGCGTTACTGGCTTCTGAATACCACATTCCAAATAAAATGGATTTAAACGATGCTTATATTGCCGCAACCGCTAAATATCATAATTTAGTGCTTGTTACTCGTAATTTGAAAGACTTCAACCGTTGCGATATACGTTTATTTAATCCTTTCGAACCGAATTAATCCTCCCACCCATACCTTGGTAATTTTTTAAAGAAATCCGACCGCTTGATTTGTACATAAAAACAGTATTTGTTATATTAGCCCAATCGAAAACAAGCGGTCGGATTTAATCAAAATTTTACTATGAGCGAACAATTACTAGACGGTGTGCCACTTACCGCCCTTTCCGGGGTGGGTGCGGCGATTGCGGAAAAACTTAGCCGAATCGGCATTAATAACGTACAAGATCTATTATTTCATTTGCCTTATCGCTATGAAGATCGCACCCGAATTACGCCGATTATCGATGTGCGTCCGGAAAGTTTTTCTACCATCGAAGGTATCGTGCAAGTTACCGAAGTACAATTCGGTCGCCGTCCGATTTTATCCACCGTGCTTTCTGACGGCACCAGTAAAATTACGCTGAAATTCTTTAATTTTAATGCGGGGATGAAAAACAGCCTGACTGCCGGCACACGTGTAAAAGCTTTTGGCGAAATCAAACGCGGACGTTTTATGGCGGAAATTCATCACCCCGAATATCAAATTATTCGCAATAATCAACCGCTTGAACTTGCCGAAACGTTAACGCCGATTTACTCCACAACAGAAGGTTTAAAGCAAAATTCGTTACGTAAGCTCACCGAGCAAGCATTAGCGTTATTAGATAAAATCAAAGTCGGTGAACTGTTGCCGGACGAATACAATCCGCATAAATACAGCTTAAAAGAAGCGTTGCAATTATTACACCGCCCGCCGCCGGATATTTCTGCCGAACAGTTGGAAAAAGGTGAGCATCCGGCACAAAAACGGCTGATTTTTGAAGAATTACTGGCGCACAACTTAGCAATGCAGCAAGTACGAGTCGGAGTCAATCAGCTTACTGCTACACCGCTATGTTATCAAACCGATCTCAAAAGTCGCTTTTTGGCGAGCTTGCCGTTTAAACCGACCAACGCCCAAAGCCGGGTGACAGCGGATATCGAGCAAGATTTAGCCAAATCCTCACCAATGATGCGATTAGTACAAGGCGATGTCGGATCGGGCAAAACTTTAGTTGCTGCGCTTGCCGCCCTGCTTGCGATTGATAACGGCAAACAAGTGGCATTAATGGCACCGACCGAAATCCTTGCCGAGCAGCACGCCAATAACTTTGCAAACTGGCTACGCCCGTTCGGTATTGAAGTCGGCTGGCTTGCCGGTAAAGTCAAAGGCAAAGCTCGCACCGCACAACTGGAAGCGATTAAAAACGGCGAAGTGCAGATGATTATCGGCACGCACGCCCTCTTCCAAGAAAGCGTCGAGTTTCATAACCTCGCATTAGTGATTATTGATGAACAACACCGTTTTGGTGTACACCAACGCTTAACCCTACGTGAAAAAGGGGCGAAAGACGGTATTTATCCGCACCAGCTAATTATGACTGCTACGCCAATTCCTCGTACCTTAGCAATGACGGTCTATGCCGATCTGGATACCTCTATTATTGACGAGCTACCACCGGGGCGAACGCCGATTACTACCGTGGCGATTTCGGAAGACAGACGAGATGAAATTGTGCGTCGTGTGTATGCCGCCTGCAAAAACGAAAAACGCCAAGCCTATTGGGTTTGTACCCTAATTGATGAATCGGAAGTCTTGGAAGCACAAGCTGCGGCGGCGATTGCCGAAGATTTACAACGAGCCTTACCGGATTTACGCATCGGCTTGGTACACGGACGAATGAAGCCGCAAGAAAAGCAAGAAATTATGGCGGAATTTAAAGCGGCGAATATCGATTTATTGGTTGCCACCACAGTGATTGAAGTGGGGGTTGATGTGCCGAATGCAAGCCTAATGATTATCGAAAACTCCGAACGTTTAGGGCTTGCTCAACTCCATCAATTACGTGGACGTGTCGGACGTGGTGCAACCGCTTCCCATTGCGTGTTGCTGTATAAACCGCCGCTCGGCAAAATCTCGAGTAAACGCTTACAAGTGTTACGTGACAGCCAAGACGGTTTCTATATTGCCGAAAAAGATTTAGAAATTCGCGGCACGGGTGAAATTCTCGGTACCAAACAAACCGGTATGGCGGAATTTAAAGTGGCGAATTTAATGCGAGATCGCAAAATGATTCCATTAGTACAAAACTATGCCAAGCAAATTATTCAGCAAAATCCACCGCTTGCCGAAGCACTGATTCGCCGCTGGCTGGGCGAGCGTACCGAATACAGCAACGCCTAATCGCAAGCGGTCTGATTTGCTGAATTTTTTGCAAATTAAACCGCTTGCATTGTAAGCAGATACGAATTTCTGTATAATCTCTTGTCTTTTTATAAACGAAATTCGCAAAAACTCTGGAGTAACAAAATGGCTCGTGTAACCGTACAAGAAGCAGCAGATAAAATCGGCAACCGTTTCGACTTAATTTTAACCGCAGCACGCCGCGCAAGACAATTACAACTTCACGCTCGTGAACCGCTTGTGCCTGAAGAAAACGATAAACCGACGGTTATCGCATTACGTGAAATCGAAAAAGGTTTAATCAACGGTCAGATCATGGATCAATTGGAAAATAACGACGCTATCCAACAAGAAGTTGCCGAACAAGAAGCGATCTCTTTCCTAGCAGACGTACAAGCTAACGCTTAAGATCAATTTTATTCAAAATTTAGATGGATAATTGAAAATAAATAGTAGTACTATCTATTGTCAATTATCCATTTTTAATTATGTTGAGGTGTACCGTGTATCTTTTTCAACCGTTAGATAGCATTATTCAAGGCTATTTACCTGCTGATAAAATCGAGCTGGTAAAACGTGCCTTTGTGATTGCGCGTGATGCGCACGAGGGGCAAACTCGCTCAAGCGGGGAGCCTTACATAACGCATCCGGTAGCAGTGGCATCCATTATTGCGGAAATGAAACTCGACCATGAGGCGGTCATGGCTGCATTGTTGCACGATGTGATTGAAGATACGCCTTACACGGAAGAGCAGCTTGCCGCCGAATTCGGTTCGAGCGTAGCGGAAATCGTGCAAGGCGTTTCCAAGCTGGATAAATTAAAATTCCGTACTCGCCAAGAAGCGCAAGTCGAGAATTTCCGCAAAATGATTTTAGCGATGACCAAAGATATTCGCGTGGTGTTAATCAAGTTGGCCGACCGTACCCATAATATGCGTACGTTGAGTGCGTTACGTCCGGATAAGCGTCGCCGTATTGCCAAAGAAACCCTTGAGATTTACAGTCCGTTAGCACATCGCTTAGGTATTGAACATCTTAAAAACGAATTGGAAGATCTTTGCTTCCAAGCGATGCACCCTCATCGTTATCGTGTGTTACGTATGGCGATTGATATGGCGCGCGGTACTCGCCAAGACCTTATTTCAACTATTTCCCACGAAATTCAATCACGTTTAGATGAAGCCGGTATTCAAGGTCGAGTTTACGGTCGAGAAAAACACCTCTACTCACTCTATGAAAAAATGCGTCAGCGTGATCAGCATTTCCATTCCATTTTAGACATTTATGCGTTTAGAGTGGTGGTGGGAAATGTTGATCATTGTTACCGTGCGTTAGGGCAAATGCACGCGCTCTATAAACCGCGTCCGTATAAAATCCGTGATTATATTGCCGTACCGAAAACCAACGGCTATCAATCTTTACACACGTCAATGATTGGGCATAAAGGCGTGCCGATCGAAGTACAGATTCGTACCGAAGATATGGATTTAATGGCGGAACTCGGCGTGGCGGCACATTGGCGTTATACCGAAGATCAAGCAACCGCAACCAGCGTACAGCAAAAAGCGCAACAATGGTTGCGTAGCATCGTCGAACTGCAACAAAGTGCCGGCAACTCGAATGAATTTATCGAAAACGTGAAATCCGATTTCTTCTCGGATGATATTTACGTATTTACCCCGAAAGGACGTATTGTCGAATTACCGGCAAATGCGACCGCTATCGATTTTGCCTATGCGGTACATTCCGATATCGGTGATCGTTGCGTCGGTGCGATTGTCGATCGCAATCCGTATCCGATTTCACAACCGTTACAATCCGGTCAAACCGTTGAAATCATTACCAAGCAAGGTAAACGTCCAAGCCCGTCTTGGTTAAATTTCGCCGTCAGTTCCAGAGCCAAATCCAAAATTCGTGCGGCACTTAAACACCTTGAAATTGCCGATGAAACATCACAAGAGCCGGAAAAACCGGATCATTTAGATGTCGATATCGAACTGGAAATTAAAGACCAACCGGGCGTATTGGCAAGTTTAACCAATGCGATAGCCTCAATGAACAGCAATATCGGTACGGTGGAAAGTCGCCCGAACGGTACCGGCAATTATCAGGTTAAAATGCGTATTTCCGTCACGGATAATGCACACCTCTACGTGGTGATTCAGAAGCTAACCAAAGTAAACGGTGTCGTTCGAGTCACGAAAGCCTAATAACCTAAACATAAGCGGTGAATTTTTGTAAATTTTTTACAAAATTTGACCGCTTATTTTCTCGTGAATCCCTATCAATTCGGCTATAATTGCCCGAATTTTTTATACTTTATACACATTAAAAAGGAACTCCAATGTTATATCCAAGTGAAGAATTTCTTTATGCTCCGATTACGTGGGTAGATCATAGCGAAGGTTACACTGACATTCGTTACCATAAATCAACCGACGGTATTGCGAAAATTACCATCAATCGTCCTGAAGTACGTAACGCCTTCCGTCCTCAAACGGTTAAAGAAATGATCCATGCTTTCGCCGATGCGCGCTTTGACGAAAAAATCGGGGTTATCGTATTAACCGGTGAAGGCGAATACGCATTCTGTGCCGGCGGCGACCAAAAAATTCGCGGTGACTACGGCGGTTATAAAGACGACAGCGGCGTTCATCATTTAAACGTGTTGCAGTTCCAACGTGATATTCGTACTTGTCCGAAACCGGTTGTGGCAATGGTGGCAGGCTATGCGGTTGGCGGTGGTCACGTGTTACATATGATGTGTGACTTAACGATTGCGGCGGATAACGCAAAATTCGGTCAAACCGGCCCGAAAGTGGGTTCATTTGACGGCGGCTGGGGCGCAAGCTATATGGCGCGTATCGTCGGCCAGAAAAAAGCGCGTGAAATTTGGTTCTTATGCCGTATGTACGATGCGCAAGAAGCATTAAATATGGGCTTAGTGAATACCGTTGTGCCTTATGCGGATCTTGAAAAAGAAACCGTGCGTTGGTGCCGTGAAATGTTACAAAACAGCCCGATCGCATTACGTTGCTTAAAAGCGGCGTTAAATGCGGACTGTGACGGTCAAGCGGGTCTGCAAGAATTAGCGGGCAACGCAACCATGTTATTCTATATGACGGAAGAAGGTCAGGAAGGTCGTAACGCATTCAATGAAAAACGTGAACCTGACTTCAGTAAATTTAAACGTAATCCGTAATGCCTTCTATTACCTCCCCCTATAACGGGGAGGTGCTGACAAGCGGTCCGATTCGCTGACTTTTTTGCAAATAATTTTATGTCAAACAACCAAACTCAAACACCGGAACAAGACGAAACTCCGTCAAAGAAAAAGCCGTTTTTTATTCCGACCTGCCTTAAATTAGGGCTTGTCGGCGCTTGCTTTGCCGCATTCTACGGGATTTATCTCGACGGACGTATTCGAGCGAAAATGGACGGGCAAGTTTGGCAATTACCTGCAGAAGTTTATAGCCGGATTGAAAGTGTCAGCGTTGAAGATAAATTATCGCTTGAAGCGATCAAACAAGTGTTATTGGATAACGGTTATCGCCAGGTTTCTCAAATTGCGACGCCGGGCGATTTCAAAATTGAAAACAATACGCTTGTTTTATTACGTCGTGCTTTCCCGTTTCCTGAAACACCGGAAGCACAACGTATTTTGCGTTTACGTTTTGACAACGACAAACTGACGCATATCGAAGATTTAGTTCAGCGTCGATTAATTAACGAGTTTCGACTCGACCCGAAATTAATTGCAATGCTGCATTCGGATAATGACGAAGAACGCCAAGCGTTACGTTTGCAGCAATACCCGTATTTCCTTATTCAAGCGTTAATTCTAACCGAAGATAAGCGTTTCTATCAGCACGACGGTATCAGCCCGCTAGGCATTGCGCGAGCCTTAATGGCAAACTATCAGGCGGGCAGAACGGTACAGGGTGCGAGTACGCTTACTCAACAATTAGTTAAAAACCTGTTTTTAACCAGCGAAAAAACCATCGTGCGTAAAGTGAATGAAGCGTTAATGTCGCTCATTTTGGATTTTCGCTACGATAAAAACCGCATTCTTGAAACTTACTTAAACGAGATTTATTTAGGTCAAAACGGTAGCTATCAAGTGCACGGATTTGCCTTGGCAAGCCAATTCTATTTCGGTCGTCCGATTCAAGAAATCACCCCGTCACAAATGGCGTTATTGGTCGGTATGGTGAAAGGACCTTCGCTCTATAATCCGTGGCGACATCCGGAAGCCGCACTTGAACGTCGTAATGTGGTGTTAAAATTATTACTAGAAAACCAAGCGATTACCCAGCCGGAGTATGAATTATTGGTAAAACAACCGCTCGGCGTAAAAGAAAAAGGCACGATTTACCGCCAACAACCGGCATTTATGCAAGCGTTAAATCTTGATCTAAAAGCGGAACTCGGCGAAAGCAAATATGCGCAGCTTTCCGGTGCGAAGATTTTCACGACATTAGACAGAAAGCAGCAGCGTTCGGCGGAACAGGCGGTAATTAACGGATTGGAAAAACTGGAAGAGTCGAATAGTAAAATCAGAGATTTACAATCCGCAATCGTAGTGGCGGAATATAAAACTGGTAAAGTGCGTGCGATTGTCGGCGACCGTTTAACCCAATTTGCCGGTTTTAACCGTGCGATTCAGACTAAACGCCAAATCGGTTCATTGGTCAAACCTTCGATTTATGCGATCGCGCTTTCGGATCCGAAGAATTTCCGTTTAAATACGCCGATCCAAAACCAACCGATCACCATTTATACCAAAGGCTCTCCGCCTTGGACACCGAAAAACTATGATAAACGCTTTAGCGGTTCGGTCATGTTAATGGATGCGTTAGTGCGCTCGTTAAATATTCCGACCGTGAATATCGGTATGAAAGTCGGCTTAAAGAAAGTGATTGCGAAGCAAAAAGAAATGGGTTGGGACAAAGCGGATATTCCGGCTTACCCTTCGATGTTGCTCGGTTCGTACTCTATTTCGCCGTATGATGTGACCAAGTCTTATCAAGTATTGGCAAATAACGGTTTAAAAACACCGCTTACGACGATTGAAGCCATTATGTCGCATGACGGTAGCCCGCTTTACCAGCGCAATATCGAAGAAGCCAGTCGCCAAGTATTACCGCAAGAGGCAACGATTCAAACGCTATATGCGATGCAACAAGTGGTGGAACGAGGTACGGCTCGCAGCTTACAAAACGAATTCGCTCATTTACGTTTAGCCGGAAAAACTGGGACGACCAATAATGCGCGCGATACTTGGTTCGTCGGAGTGGACGGTGAAAACGTCACCACCGTATGGTTAGGGAAAGATAATAATACCGATACCAATTTAACCGGTTCCAGCGGTGCATTGTTCGTGTATAAACAATATTTGGAACGTGCTTTACCGACCGCGTTTAAATTGCCAAAAGCGAAAAGTATGCAATGGGTGGGCATCAATGGCTACGGTACGATTAATTGCGATCCGAACCGTCAAATTCCAATGTGGCGAGATCGGGGACAGCACTACTGTACTAATGCCGGTAATGTGGTCGAAGCCGCCAAACCGACCGTATTGGAAGCGATTTCATTAGATAAAACCAAAACGGAAAATACCAAAGCCGATGTGGCTGCGGATCAACAAGCCTTACCGGCGGAAGAAGTCGCACCGACCGAATAAGCAAGCGGTCGAAAAACGTGAAATTTTTACGAAACGCGGATCAAAAAACGCATATTCAATGATGGTTGAATATGCGTTTTTATTTAAGTGAATCTCAAATCAAATTAACGTTGGCGTGCTTTAAAGCGAGGATTGCTTTTACAAATCACATAAAGTTTGCCTTTACGACGTACGATTTGGCAATCCGGATGGCGTGTTTTCGCCGTTTTTAATGAGTTTAAAATTTTCATCGATTATCTATCCTTATTTCTTAGCGGCTAAACCTGCCATACCTTTAAAGCGTTCGTTAAATTTACTTGCGCGACCTTCCGTATTCACTTCACGACGTTTACCCGTATAAACCGGGTGTGACGCTGACGATGTATCTAACGGGTAAAACGGATATTCTTTACCGTCTTCCCACACCATCGTTTTTGTCGTCGCCGCACAAGAACGAATAATCCAGCCCATTTGTACCGAACCGTCATAAAATAATACTTCACGATAATTTTCAGGGTGAATCCCTTTTTTCATTTTAAAATCCTCCAGAGGTTTCATTTATTTCCATAAATAAAAAGTGGTTATATCCTACCCGATAATCTTTTTTATTTCTATAATTTTTTTATGGTTTTTATGTCGTTGATGATTTTTTGTACATTTCAAAATGAAATTTTGCGATCTGGATCGCCTTTTCTTCTCTTATTTTATGGTAGTCTATATCAATAAAATTCCAGTTCTATTTATGAGGAAGCATTATGGCTCGACAACCGTTTCTAATCGCCCCGTCCATTCTGTCTGCGGACTTGGCTCGCTTGGGAGAAGACGTTGCAGAAGTATTAAAAGCAGGCGGCGATATTATTCATTTTGATGTGATGGATAATCATTTCGTGCCGAATCTGACTTTTGGACCCGCTATCTGCAAAGCACTGCGTGATTACGGTATTACTGCGGAAATCGACGTACATTTAATGGTAAAACCGGTCGAACGTTTAATTCCGGATTTTGCCAAAGCCGGCGCAAACTATATTACCTTCCATCCGGAAGCGACCGATCATATTGATCGTACTTTGCAAATGATCCGCGATCACGGCTGTAAATCCGGTTTGGTTTTCAACCCGGCAACACCGCTCAGTTATCTGGATTACGTCATGGATAAAGTGGATATGATTTTGCTGATGGGGGTAAATCCCGGCTTCGGCGGGCAAAAATTTATTCCGGCGACTTTAGAAAAACTGCAAGAAGCACGTCGTCGTATTGATAAAAGCGGTTATCCGATTCGTCTAGAAATCGACGGCGGCGTAAAAATCGACAACATTGCCGAGATTGCCGCCGCAGGTGCGGATACCTTTGTCGCCGGCTCTGCAATTTTCGATCAACCGAACTATAAAGCGGTGATTGATCAAATGCGTCGGGAATTAGCGCAGGTATAATAAAATCGGTTATTTTCGCAAAAAATTAGTGAAAATTAACCGCTTTTAGCCGATAAATTCCCGAGCGAATAACAATCAGCTATGGATAAACCCTATACATAATGTTAGAATATCCATCGCTTTTCGCTTGCACAAGCGAACTATTTATACTTGTGTGGGAAAACGGCTGGTTTGACCTTTCTTAAAAAGCGTTGAATTTAGTATTTTTTTCTCTACACTATTTAACTCTCGCATTTAGGCGAATTTCACATAGGAAAAACAAAATGAGCATTGAAGAACGCGTAAAAAAAATTATCGTTGATCAATTAGGTGTTAAAGCTGAAGACGTTAAACCGGAAGCTTCATTCATTGAAGATTTAGGTGCGGACTCTTTAGACACAGTTGAATTAGTGATGGCTTTAGAAGAAGAATTCGATATCGAAATCCCGGATGAAGAAGCTGAAAAAATCACAACAGTTCAATCAGCGATTGACTACGTGACAAAAGCTAACGCATAATTTCAAAGATGAGGCGGTTTATTAACCGCCTTATTTTTTATCCCGAATCGCCATACTTTCTTCTGTAGTATAAAGCGCACTGTTCAAAAATACGCAAAATCGTTTACAAACCATTCAAACAAGATAAATTTGCCAAAAAGCACTTGACCATTTTGTTTAAATCCGTATTATATGCGCCTGTTACGCAACGTTAAGGGTCGTTAGCTCAGTCGGTAGAGCAGCGGACTTTTAATCCGTTGGTCGAAGGTTCGAATCCTTCACGACCCACCATTTAACTTGCAACGCCTTCTAAAGGGTCGTTAGCTCAGTCGGTAGAGCAGCGGACTTTTAATCCGTTGGTCGAAGGTTCGAATCCTTCACGACCCACCACTTTAGAACTTTCCAAATCAGTCAAATCTGAAATGGGTCGTTAGCTCAGTCGGTAGAGCAGCGGACTTTTAATCCGTTGGTCGAAGGTTCGAATCCTTCACGACCCACCATTTATATTCCCTTACAAATTTTCTTGAAAAAAGCACCGCTTGTTCTCTGTTTATAGTGTAAAATTCATCACGTTTTTATAGCAATTATTCAACAGATTATTTACAGCGAATTTTATTTAATGATTAAAAAACTTCTTATTGCTTTAGGCTTATGCGGTCTAATTGCTGCCGGCGGTGCAATTTACGGTTATCAAAAACTCTCCGGTCTTGCCGAGCATCCGCTTACCGCAAAAGCAGATCAATTCTTTATCTTAGAGAAAGGCACATCAAGCCAAAAGCTGGCACAATTATTGGAAGAACAAGGTATTGTTAATCATGATGATGTTAGCCTACTCCCCTATCTTATTCGTTTTAAACCGGAACTGAGTAAATTTAAAGCGGGGACTTACTCACTTAACGGACTGAATACGGTTGAAGACTTACTGAAACATTTAAGTTCCGGCAAAGAAATCCAACTTAACGTACAATTTATCGAGGGTAAAACCTTTAAGGTTTGGCGCGAACAACTGGCGAAAGCAAGTTATATGCAACACACGCTAACCGGAAAATCCGAAGCGGAAATCGCTCAATTGCTTGGTATTAATCATGAGAAGCTTGAAGGCTGGATTGCGCCGGATACCTATAATTATGTTCCGAACTCAAGCGATTTGGAATTACTGAAACGCGCTTATCAAAAGCAACAAAAAGCATTGGATAACGCTTGGCAAAATCGGGCGGAAAATCTACCGCTTGCCAATCCGTATGAAATGTTGATTTTAGCATCCATCGTCGAGAAAGAAACCGCTGTTGCGAGCGAACGCCCGCAAGTCGCCTCCGTGTTTATTAATCGCCTCAGATTAAAAATGAAATTACAAACCGACCCGACCGTGATTTACGGTATGGGCGATCGTTACAACGGCAATATTCGTAAAAAAGATTTGGAAGAAGCCACACCTTATAATACTTATGTGATTGGCGGCTTACCGCCGACACCGATTGCAATGCCGAGCGAAGCGGCATTAAAAGCGGTTTCACAACCGGATAATACGCCATATCTCTATTTTGTGGCAGACGGCAGCGGCGGACACAAATTTAGTAAAAATCTAGACCAACACAACCAAGCGGTTCGTGACTGGATCAAAATCGAACGAAACAAAAAACTTGAGAAGAAATAAGAAATGCGTGGAAAATTTATTGTTCTTGAAGGTTTAGAAGGTGCAGGCAAAACCACTGCACACCAAGTGATTTTAGCTCAGTTGGAAAAAGCGGGCAAAAACGTGGTACAAACCCGTGAACCCGGCGGTACACCGTTAGCGGAAAAGTTACGCCATTTAATCAAACACGAAACCGAAGAAGCGGTTAGTGACAAAGCCGAATTACTGATGTTATATGCGGCACGTATTCAATTAGTCGAAAACGTGATTAAACCGGCATTGGCAGAAGGCAAATGGGTGCTGGGCGATCGTCACGATATGTCTTCGCAGGCTTATCAAGGCGGTGGACGTCAAATTGATCGCCACTTACTCGAAACTTTAAAAGAAACCGTGCTAGGTAACTTTGAACCGGATTTGACCATTTATCTTGATATCGATCCTGCGGTCGGCTTAGCTCGCGCACGTGGTCGCGGTGAACTGGATCGTATCGAACAGCAAAGCCTCGATTTCTTTTATCGCACACGCCAACGTTATTTGGAACTGACACAAAATAACGAGAAAGCGGTAATTATTAATGCGGAACAATCTATCGAACAAGTTGCCGCTGACATTCAACAAGCGGTCGAAAACTTCTTAAAAATTGCAAAATAAATATGCTATATCCTTGGCTTCAACACACTTATCAACAACTTACAGAATCCTTTTTGCATGGGCGTGGTCATCACGCCCTGTTATTTAAAACCGATTCGGGTTTAGGGACGGAAACGCTTATTCGTCATTTTGCGCATTGGCTACTTTGCCAAAATCCGCACAGGGAACAAGCTTGCCAACAGTGTAAAAGTTGTTTATTGACTGCTGCCGGAAACCACCCTGATTTCCATATTTTAGAGCCGATTGACGGTAAAGATATCGGTATTGATCAAGTGCGTGAAGCCAATGCCAAATTGCAAAACTTCTCGCAACAAGGTGGCAATGCGGTGGTATATATTCGTGGTGCGGAACGTTTAACCGAAGCAAGCAGCAATGCACTCTTAAAAACGCTTGAAGAACCACATAACAGCGTTTATTTTCTGCTTGAAGCACCACTACAAGGTGCAATGCTCCCGACCATTCAAAGTCGCTGCCAAACGTGGTTAATTCATCCGCCGGAAACGGATATTGCGTTAGATTGGTTGCAAGCAAACTGTAGCGGTGTTGATTTTTCCTCTTGTGAAATTGCGATGCGTTTATGTCATCAACGCCCGCTGATTTGCAAAACTTTTTTAGAAAACGACCGCTTGCAAGCCCGCAAAACCTTTTTACAAACTTTTTGGCGTTTCTTTAAAAGCCGAGATGTATTGCTCCTCTTCACCGCATTTGATAAAGAAAAGGAACTGGTATTGCAGCAATTAGAATGGTTGGATAGCTTTTTTGCCGATGCGTTAAAAGCCAAAATGGATATTGCAATCGGTTGGACAAATCCGGACTTACAAGCCGGTATTCTGCCGTTTAGCCAACAACTCTCCGCCCAAGCGCTGCTAAAAGGTCACCAAATTCTGCAACAAACCCGCCAAGACTTACAGCAAGTAAATGCGATGAATTTGGAATTGATGTTACTTAACTACCTGACAAAGCTAGCGCTAGAGACGTTTGAATAAATAAAATAGCATGTCTACCCACAACCTTGTAATTTTTACGTAGCCATACTGTAGAGAATACACGAAACTTCACTCTCCAATAAACATCATTTAACTGTCAGATAATAAGCAGAATACCTGTCAGATAACAAAGAGAGCATTTTAATATTGCATATCAGCCACATGAAGAATTATTATATGAGCTTAGGCTTTAATAAAGCTCGAATCCTAAGCCAGGAAATATAGAAAGTACATTAAATATAATTTAGTATTGTATTAATAGAGGATAAAGCCACAAACTGGCAAGCAAGAATTGGTTTTACTTTTTAACCTCACTAAAAGGAGACAACTATGAAACATAGCAAATTCAAATTATTTAAATATTATTTAATTAGCTTTCCTTTTATTACTTTTGCAAGTAATGTTAATGGAGCCGAAATTGGATTGGGAGGAGCCCGTGAGAGTAGTATTTACTATTCTAAACATAAAGTAGCAACAAATCCCTTTTTAGCACTTGATCTTTCTTTAGGTAATTTTTATATGAGAGGGACTGCAGGAATTAGCGAAATAGGATATGAACAATCTTTCACTGACAATTTCAGCGTATCACTGTTTGTTAACCCATTTGATGGTTTTTCAATTAAAGGAAAAGACTTGTTACCTGGATATCAAAGTATTCAAACTCGCAAAACTCAATTTGCCTTTGGTTGGGGATTAAATTATAATTTGGGAGGTTTATTCGGCTTAAATGATACTTTTATATCCTTGGAAGGAAAAAGCGGAAAACGTGGTGCGAGTAGTAATGTCAGCTTACTTAAATCGTTTAATATGACGAAAAATTGGAAAGTTTCACCATATATTGGCTCAAGTTATTATTCATCTAAATATACAGATTATTACTTTGGTATTAAACAATCCGAATTAGGTAATAAAATTACATCCGTATATAAACCTAAAGCAGCTTATGCAACACACATAGGTATTAATACTGATTATGCTTTCACGAACAATCTTGGCATGGGTTTATCTGTCGGTTGGAATAAATATTCTAAAGAAATTAAGCAATCTCCTATCATAAAACGAGACTCTCAATTTACTTCATCTCTTAGCCTTTATTATAAGTTCTAAAATAGAATATTCTAGGGAGAATACTCATTCTTTATCTTTATAAAGTTAATTGTTTCTCCCTGTTTCTATATTATTTAGTTACTTGTTCAAAAGCTACATTGGTTATTTTGTCATTTTATAAAAGATAATAAGGTGGTTATTTTGAAAATTAAGAAATATATTAAATATACCCTATTTACTTTCCTTTTAGGCATATCATATTTATATTTTGGGGGCGAAAACGAAAATTATCAAGAGATTATTTTTCACGTCGAACGAGGAAATATTCAAAAAACAGTTATTGCTAGCGGCACATTGCAAGCGACTGAACAAGTAGATATTGGTGCACAAGTATCTGGGCAGATTAAGCATATTTTAGTACAAGAAGGACAGAAGGTTAAAAAAGGTGAGCTATTAGCTGTAATTGATCCACGTCTGGCTGAAACGGAATTAAAACTAGCAAAAGCTGAGCTAGCAAATGCTTCTGCTAATTTGGATACAAAAAAAATTAATCTTAAGCAACTGCAATCAGATTGGGAACGTCATCAACGTTTGATACGAACCAATGCGACAAGCCAAAAGGAAACAGAAGAAGCAAAAAGTAGATTAAATACGGCCAAAGCAGAACTTCAAATTGCGCAAAATAATCTAGATATCGCTAAAATCAGAGTGGAAAAAGCTGAAACCGAACTAGGATATACAGAAATTCGTTCTCCACTTGATGCAACAGTAATTTCAGTATTTGCGCAAAATGGTCAAACTTTAGTCACCACCCAACAAGTACCAGTGCTGATGAAATTAGCTAATATTGATACTATGAAAGTCAACACCAAAATTTCGGAAGCAGATGTAATTCATATACAAGCTGGTGCTCCAACTTCCTTTACGCTATTGGGAGAGAGTGATTCCCAATTTCACGGGCAACTTGATATGGTAAAACTGGCTCCCGTTCATATTACAGACACTACAGAAAATACAAACAATGCAATTTATTATTATGCTACTTTCAAAGTGCCTAATCCTGATCATAGACTGCGTATTTCTATGACTGCCGCTGTAACGATTATGTTAGATAAACGTGAAAATGTGTTGAATATTCCTTTATCAGCCCTAGGGGAAATGATTGTGCCGGAGCAATATTATGTCACGGTCTTGCGTAAACATGGCCAAAAAGAGCAAGTTGTAGTGAGAACAGGACTGAAAGACGGAGCGAAAGTAGAAATTATCGAAGGGTTAGTAGAAGGCGATAAAGTCCTACTTCCCGTTAGTACAACTCCTGCATCTAACGATGCCGAAATTTATAGCATAGGATTATAATGAAACAACCATTAATTGAATTAAAAAATATTGAGCGTCGTTATCGCAATGGCAATACCGAAACAACAGTATTGAAATCAGTTAATTTAAAAGTATATGCGGGCGAAATGATTGCTATTGTCGGAGCTTCTGGCTCTGGCAAATCCACTTTAATGAATATCTTAGGTGCATTGGATATAGCAGATTGTGGTGAATATTGGTTTCGAGGGCGAAATATCGCCTCTTTGAGCAATGATGAGTTAGCAGAGTTACGTTGTAGTCATTTCGGTTTTGTTTTTCAGCGTTATCATTTGTTGCCACATCTAAGCGCAATCGGAAATGTAGAAGTTCCTGCTATTTATTCGGCAACAGATAAATATAGAAGAACTGAACGAGCGAAGGAGCTGCTATGTCGATTAGGGTTGGAAAAACAACTGGAAAATAAACCTTCTCAACTTTCTGGCGGGCAGCAGCAACGAGTTAGTATTGCTCGAGCATTGATGAATGGAGGAGAGATAATCTTAGCTGATGAACCTACGGGAGCATTAGATAGCCAAAGCAGCCAAGAAGTATTGAATGTGTTGAAAGAATTAAATGCGCAAGGACACACAATTATCCTAATTACTCATGATATGAATATTGCGCAAAATGCTAACAGAATTATCAAAATCAAAGATGGCGAAATTATTGCAGATAATAGTTCATACTGCAAGAATAGCCTCTCCCCCTCAACAAAGCAGGAAAGGCAAAGTCTAAACTGCTTGATGTCGCTACGAGGCTATAAAGAATCTTTTGTGATGGCATTCAGTATGATGCGTGCTCATAAAATTAGGACGTTTTTGACTATGTTAGGTATAATTATTGGCATTGCTGCTGTCGTATGTGTAGTAGCATTAGGAGAAGGAACCAAACATAAAGTCTTGAATGAATTTAGCTCTTTAGGTAGCAACACAATAGATATTTTTCCTGGTAAAAATTGGGGAGATACCGAAGCATATAAAATTCAAACGTTAAATAGCAATGACGTAAATTTATTACGCCAACAACCCTATGTGAAAGGTGCGACTCCGAACTTATCGTTAGAATTGCCAATCCGTTTCTTAAATAAAACTGCCAATGCAACGATAAATGGTGTTAGCCAAGATTTCTTTATGTTAAAAAACTACAAATTACTAAGTGGCAGATTTTTTAACCAACAAGATGTAGATACTTATCAAGCTGTTGGCATAATTGATAAAAAATCACGAGATGTAATCTTCGGCACAAAAATTGCAGAAAGCAATATAGTTTTTATCGGTGATGTACCTATTTCGATTATCGGTGTTGTTGAGTCCGCCTCCCAAACAACTGAAGGGCAGCGAACCACTATTTGGTTACCGTACAACACTATGGCTGCTCGTTTACGTAACCAACCCTATTTTCAACAAATTACAGTGCAGTTACGAGAAAATTTTGTACCAGCAGCAGCCGATAAGGCTATTGTGGATTTATTGGCAGCAAAGCATGGCAGAAAGGATTTTTTTACTTTCAGTAGTAGCAAGTTCTTGCAATCCTTAAATCGCACTACACAAGCCCTAACTTTAATGATTTCATCTATCGCTTTTATTTCGCTGGTAGTTGGAGGTATAGGAGTTATGAATATTATGTTAGTTTCAGTGATTGAACGAACCAAAGAAATCGGTATCCGCATCGCAGTAGGCGCCAAAGAAAAAGATATACTACATCAGTTTCTAATTGAATCGGCGACAGTTAGTCTGATCGGCGGCATTATTGGTATATTGTTATCATTGTTGTTTGGCTTAGTTTTTTCTTTATTAACAGATAGTATCAAAATGCAATTCACCTTTTCCTCTTTCTTTATTGCATTTTTATGTTCATCCTTAATCGGCATTATCTTTGGCTATTTTCCTGCCCGAAATGCAGCTCGTTTAAAACCAATAGAAGCATTATCAAGAGAATAAAAAGGCATAATAAACCAAAAGATTGGGGATAGTGGACAAAATTGAGTCTAATTTCCCTATGATATAGCCATAATGGACATTTTTGAGCCTGTTATGGCTTTATTTTTAACTTCGCTGGCAAATAAAATCCTTTATAAACACCATCTTATGTTCATCAGTCAATCCTTGGTGAGGAGCTAATTTTGCTTTCATCAGCTTAAAAAATGACTCGACTAAATTCGTCGTATGTGCAATATGCAGTTCAGGATAATCTTGATAGGTAAATAAATAATTTATGCTACGTTTTAGACTCCAATAGGCACTTCTTAATCGTTTGTGTTTAAACCGTTTTGCATTATGCTCCGAGCGTTCGTTAAAGTAAGTTTTATACTCATTCCGCCATTGCAGTAATGCTTGATTAAGCGTCTTTTTTGTATAAGATTTAAGTGAATAGTATACTCCAATAACGCTTTCCCAGCCGGAAATTTGGGGGATTTCGTTAAATAAAATATCCCTCTCCCAACTTGATGAAAATGACACATCTGAGTTGGAATATCAGGATATGCATTGAGTAATCCTCTCCTACCATCGCAGGTAATCGATTGAATCTTAATGCCTTTTTCCATTAATTCTGATATAGCTTCGAAATAATACTGATTTTTCTCAGCGGGAATAAAACGAAAGTAGACCGGTTTGGAAGAGAGTGAATCCACTAAAACCAATACGGCAAAACGCTGTTTAAAATGTGTGGTATCCATCACGATGTTAATGGTTTCGGGTAAAGGTTTTTGCTCAGCTTTGATGGATTTTTGAAGATGTCTTCTGATGGTTCTTTCAGAACATTGATATTCAATAGTAAGCTGCCGAATGGTTTGTTTTAGCGAGGTATACTTAAACCAGATTTCTTGTGAATTAAGTCGCTTGGATGCAACAAAATTACGATGGCAATCAAGACATTTATAGCGTTGAACACCATTAATTTTGCCATATTTTTTGAGGTTAAAAGATGAGCAGAAAATACAATTTTTTAGTCATTTTTATAAAAAGTGGGTTAAAACCTTATAGTCAACGCCTTTAATATTATGTGTTGAATATAAATATTTAAACTTAATTATCAACACCTCCTTTTTTCACCAGGATTTTAGTATCATAGTATTGATTGACAGCCTCTACTTATCATTAAATAGTAAAAGCCGAAAGGATCATTTATTACAAAAAATGATAAATTGCTTAAGGGAAAAAAGTCATATTATTCAATCAATTACCTAGCCGGCATGATTTGCTGAAAGATTTAATGAATACCCCACGTAAATGAGTCAATCTCATTTAATCGCAAGCATTATGAGATCAAGAAAAAAATGTCAATCTCATATAGGAAGGAAATTAAAGCCAATTCGTATTCGTTATTAGATCAAGTATTTTTAAATGAGCGTTCAGAGAAACCGAATGAGAGCAGTTATTTTCCTTATAAACATCATAATGTTAGAAGTACCTATACAGGTATAAAACGTTATATGAGTTATGTTTTTATGTATGGAGAAATACCCCGAATTAAATATTGAAAAGACAACAAATAAGATAGGAGGGTAAATTAAAAAAAGAACCACAAGATGAATTATAGCAACATAGTAGTTTAACAAAAATAAAGCTAACTTTTATGTCTACTATGCTACATTTGCCTTTTAGAGATAAATCTCTTTTCTATATATCTCTGAATATTCAAATCATTACATAATAGCTCGCAAATATTATATGTAGGAAAAACATTGAAAGACTTATTTATTATCGACTCACATTGTCATTTAGATGCCTTAGATTACGAAACTCGCCATAAAAACGTGGACCAGGTAATCGAAAATGCTAAAGCGCGTGGTGTACACCACTTTATTTCGATTTGTACCACGCTTGGGCGTTTTGAGGCGATGAAAGCCTTAACTGCGCATCGTAATGATGTCTCGCTTTCTTGTGGCGTTCATCCGCTGAATATAGAAGAAGAGCCATTTGATTACGATAAATTACTTACCTTCGCACAAGATGAAAAAGTGGTTGCGATTGGCGAAACAGGATTAGATTATCACTACACGCCGGAAACCAAAGCATTACAACAATCGCTGTTTTCACAACAAATTGACATTGCCAATAAAGTAAATAAACCGTTAATTATCCATACCCGTTCGGCTCGTCAAGATACGATGGATATGCTGATTGCCGGCAATGCTGAAAAATGCGGCGGCGTATTACACTGCTTTACCGAAGATTGGAATATGGCAAAACGTGCGTTGGATATCGGTTTCTATATCTCGATTTCGGGGATTATCACATTCCGCAATGCGGAAGAATTGCGTGATGTGGTACGTAAAGTGCCGCTCGATAGTTTATTGGTTGAGACCGATTCGCCTTATCTTGCGCCGATTCCGTATCGTGGTAAACCGAATCAGCCGGCCTATGTGCGTGAAACTTGTGAATATCTTGCCGCACTAAAAGGCGTTTCAACAGAAGAATTAGCTCGCATTACCACTGAAAATGTGCAAAACTTATTCAAGATTAAACTCTAATCTATCAAGTTAAAGGTTAAATAAAGGAACTCGAATGAAAGCGATTTTAAAATATTTTCTCATTCTCGTATCACTCTCATTTTTTATTGTGTTGGGCGGTGCGGTCAATTATGCGATGCCAAGCTATGAAACCACAACGGTGACCGGTATGGAAGTTCGCCGTATGGATAAAGACGGTATCATCAGTAAAGCTAATCCGGCAGACGGTGAAGTGCGTGACGTATATTTCTTGTTTACCGAACATCCGGAAACGAAAAAAGTGATGGTATATCGTAACGAAGATACCGGCTGGGGCTTACCGCCTTATTTCAAATTCGGTTCTGCCGATATTCAAGCCAAAGCACAAGCGTATGCGAATGAAAAACAACTGGTGCAAATTAAATATTACGGCTGGCGAATCAACTTCTTAAATGAGTTTAGAAATATCGTTTCGATTAAGCCGTTATCGGAAGGCGAAAGTAGCTCAATGCCGATTTTCAGTTATATTCTCTACGGCGTATTAGCACTGCTCTTCTTCCTGTCTATTCAATTTATTCGTGGCATCTTCCGTAGCGAATAAGCTATTCCAAGCGGTTCAATTTTGCTAGAATTTTGCTAGAATTTTGCAAATTGAACCGTTTTTTATTGCGAGCGAAATGATTTATTTTATTGCAGACCTACACCTCAACGAGGCACAGCCTCAGATCACCGAACACTTTTTGCAATTTATGCGACAAAAGGCACCGCTTGCGGAAAGCGTGTATATCCTAGGTGATTTCTTTGATTTCTGGATTGGCGACGACGAACAATCCGCCCTTATCGACCAAGTGAAAAACGCCCTAAAAACCCTCACCACAAGCGGTGTAAAATGCTATTTTATTTGCGGAAACCGCGACTTCTTATTAGGCAAACGCTTCGCACAAGAAACCGGTATTGAAATTCTGCCCGATTATTACCTGCTCGATTTATACGGCAATAAGACGCTGATTTGCCATGGCGATACGCTTTGCATTGATGATGTAAAATACCAACAATTCCGCCGTAAAGTACATCAGAAATGGCTGCAGTGGCTCTTTTTACGCTTACCGCTCTCTCTGCGAATTCGTATCGCGCAAAAAATTCGAACCAAAAGCAAACAAGATAAACAAGCTAAATCGGCCGATATTATGGATGTGAATCCGGCATTTACCGCCGAAACGGTAAAACGCTTTGGCGCAACTTATCTGATTCATGGCCATACCCACCGCCAAGCGGTGCATTCTGAGGTGGAATTTACCCGCATCGTCCTCGGTGACTGGAAAGCGGATTACGCTTCCGTTTTAAAATTTGATGAACAGGGATTTGAGTTTATATGATAGATGTGATTATTCCTTGCTATAACGCCGAACAGACGTTAATGCGTGCGGTACAAAGTGCGTTAAACCAACCGTTAGGTACGTTATGGCTAATTGACGATGCTTCAACCGATAATACGCTAGCACTGGCTCAACATCTACAAGCACAAGTACCACATAAAATTCGTGTCGAGCGAATGCCGGAAAACAGCGGTGTGGCGAAAGCACGCAATTGGGGAGCATTACAAAGCGAAGCCGACTTTATCGCTTTTTTAGATGCGGATGATGCCTACGAAGATCATGCGTTACAAATTGCCGAAGGGATTTTTACTTTTCGACCGGAAGCCGCCGTCGTCCGATTGGCACTTAAACCGATAGAATTCCCCGAACGTTATACCGCTCACGCTAACTTTGAATACGCTTGGCAACATATGCGAATGACATGCGGCGGAAATACCGTGTTTCGCCGTGCATTCTTTCTGGCTTGCGGCGGCTTTCCGCAACATCAGCTGTTTCGAGAATTAGGTGGTGAAGACGGAGCTTTGGGCATTGCCACGACTAAAATCAGTATGGTCGCAACCGCATTTAACGATGCCGGTGTTTTACATTACTACCACGAAGGGATGTATGCGGAACGTTTACTGGATGCGATTTTATTTAATCAACATCCGGCGGAGGTTACTCAAGAAAAAATGCTGCAAGCCGAAGCCGTGACCGAAAAGATCTGCCAACAAGTGCAACAGTTACAAGAATGCCTCACGACTAAAAAAATCGGGATAAAACCGCTGAATATTCAATGGAATTAGTTGAAAAATAGGCGGAATCCGTCTAATATCCCTAATTGAGATTAATTATCAACTGTAATTAGCATGAAACTTTTCTACATTATCACAGGATTCTTATGTATCGGGCTTGGTATTTTAGGCGCTATTCTACCGGGCCTACCGACCACGCCTTTTTTATTGCTTGCGTTGTTTTGCTTCGGTAAAAGTTCGCCTCGCTTACAGCAATGGTTTATGCGCACTAAAATTTATCAAAAATATTTAAAAGAATATGATGAGAAACGTGCGATGACGATGAAACAGAAAGTAACCATCTTACTGATTTCCGCACCGTTCTGTATCGTTTCGTTCTTTGCATTACCGAATATTTGGGGCAAATTAACTTTAATTGCCGTGATTATTTGCCAATATTGGTACTTTTTCTGCAAAATCACTACTATTCCGCCGGAAACAAGCGATAGCCGTTCAAATGCTTAGCCTTTAATCGTCGTCTTGCTTTTTACGTTTAGCTCTCGGGTGAGCCGCATCATAAATTTTGGCAAGATGTTGGAAATCCAAATGTGTATAAATTTGGGTAGTGGCAAGATTGCTATGTCCGAGTAATTCTTGTACCGCACGTAAATCGCCGCTGGCTTCCAACATATGAGTGGCAAACGAATGGCGCAATTTATGCGGATGCAAATGGCTTTCCAAGCCCTGTTTCTCGCCCCATTTTTGCATGACAAGTTGAATTGAACGGTGTGACAATCTACCGCCGCGCTTATTCAAAAATACCGCATTGTCCTGCGGTTTAAATTGATTTCTTACCGCCAACCAACGATTTAACGCTTCAAGGGCTTTCGAACCAATCGGCACGATACGTTCTTTATTCCCTTTACCCAATAAACGCACTTCTCGTCCAGCTAAATCCATATCGCCCAAATCAAGCCCTTGCAACTCGGATAGACGCAAGCCGGAGCTGTACATCAATTCCATCATCGCCAGATCACGCAAGTCGCTCGGCTCATGGCTATCACTGGTTAATAGTTGCTCGGCTTGTTCCGCATCAATATTCTTCGGTAAACGCTTGCTTGCTTTCGGTGCTTTAATGCCAACCGCCGGATTAACCGACATCTTTTCTTGTCGAATCAAATAACTAAACCATTGACGTAACGCAACCAAACGTAAAGCGATACTCTTTGCCCCTAAGCCCTGCTTATTACTTTGCGCGATAATCCAACGCACCGTCGCACTATTCACCTCTTGCCATGTGCTAATACCGGCTTGACTAAGCATATCGCTCACCGCTAAAAGCTGACGCTGATAATTACTCAATGTATGTTGGCTGGCTTGTTTTTCGATACGTAAGTAATCCCAATAGGGCTTAGTTTGCAGATAGAGCGTATTTTGTGAATTAATCATAACGATGACACGTTGAAAGGAAGTAAACGAGAAAGGAAAACAAGCGGTCAAATTTGCAAAATTTTTTGCAAAAACAACCGCTTGATTCAATTACGCCAAATTAAGCTGACCGATACGTACGCCGACATTACCTAATGCCACCGGACTTAGATAATCGCCTAAAAATTCAAAAAGTTCGTTTACATCGGTGAAGCTACGCTGAATTTTGATATCATCTTCCACTTTACGAGTGAATTCGTATTGCACTTGTGAACCGCCAATTTTCGCTTCTAAAGTAATAAATACCGTTTCAAAGAAATGGTTTACATTACCCTCTTCACCCGGATCACTAACACGGACATTCCAATGATTACTAAATAAAACTTCGGTTTTTACTGACATATTGCTTCCTTATGATTGTTGTGTTTGCTATAAATTTAATCAATGACTTAGTGATTAATCTAACTTATTTCGCTTAAAAATAGACCGCCTAAAAAAGCGGTCTAATTTCAACAAATTATTGTAAAACGGAAATATCCGCTACTTGTAAGAACAAGTTACGTAAATTATTTAGAATTGCCTGACGGTTACGGCGAAGATTTGCATCTTCTGCGTTTACCATCACTTTTTCAAAGAAGTTATCCACCGTTTCACGTAAACTCGCTAAGCGATCAAGTGCGGTTTGATATTCGCCGTTTGCAAATGTCGGAGCTAATTCCGTTTGTAAGCTAATTACTTGTTCTGCAAGCGCTTTTTCTTCCGCCTCAACTAATAGTGAACGGTCGATTTCGGTTGAAATTTCGCCTTCCACTTTCGCTAAAATATTGCTTACACGTTTATTCGCTGCCGCTAACGCTTCCGCTGAATCTAAAGTGCGGAAATGTGACACTGCACGCACACGAGCGTCAAAGTCAGCCGGCTTAGTTGGACGGCGAGCCAATACCGCTTGGATAACGTCCACCGCAATACCTTCGTCTTGATACCACGCACGGAAACGACCGAGCATAAAGTCCACCACGTCTTCAACCACATTTGCATTTGTTAATTTATCGCCAAATAATACCGCTGATTTACGAACAAGATCTTCAAGATCAAGCGATAAATTTTTCTCCACGATAATACGGAGTGAACCTAATGCCGCACGACGTAATGCGAATGGGTCGGCACTGCCTTTCGGTGCTTGACCGATACCGAAAATCCCCGTAAGCGTGTCGAATTTATCCGCCAACGCTACCGAGCAAGCCACCAACGATTTCGGTAATTCATCGCCTGCAAAACGTGGCATATATTGCTCGTTTAACGCTACCGCCACTTCTTCATCTTCACCGTCATGACGAGCATAGTGCATACCCATCACACCTTGTGTGTCAGTAAACTCAAACACCATATTGGTCATCAAGTCGCATTTAGAAAGTAAGCCCGCACGTTCCGCTTTCGCTTTGTCCGCACCGATTTGCGCAGCGATTTCGCCCGCTAATGCTTCAATACGAGCGGTTTTATCACGTAACGTACCTAACTGTTGGTGGAACAACACGGTTTCAAGGCGTGGTAAACGGTCTTCTAAACGCTGTTTTAAGTCGGTTTTGAAGAAGAATTCTGCATCGGTTAAACGTGGACGAACCACTTTTTCATTACCTTCGATAATCGCTGTCGGATCTTCCGGATTAATGTTAGACACAAAGATAAAGTGCGGTAATAATTTGCCATCTTTGTCATAAATCGGGAAGTATTTTTGGTCGCCTTTCATTGTGTAAACCAATGCTTCCGCAGGCACAGCAAGGAAACGCTCTTCAAATTTTGCGGTTAATACGTTCGGGAACTCAACCAATGAAGTCACTTCATCTAATAAGTCTTCTTCGATGTCTGCCACGCCACCTAAAGCGGTCGCTTTTTCTTGCGATTTTGCAAGAATCAACGCCTTACGCTCGTTAAAGTCTGCAATAACCGAACCTTTTTCACGTAATGCCGTAAGGTATTCATCTGCGTGCGAAATGGTAAATTCACGCTCGCCTAAGAAGCGGTGTCCACGTACCACGTTAGCGATTTTCACACCTAAAATTTCGCCTTCGATTAGCTCACCACCAAAGAATAACGTTACCGTATGCACAGGACGCACGAATTGCTCGGTTTTATCGCCCCAACGCATCATTTTGGGAATCGGTAAATTCGCTAAAGAACGAGAGATAATATCCACCAATAAATTTTTAGTCGGCTGACCTTCAATCACCGCACGGTGAACTAACCATTCGCCTTTGTCGGTCGCCAAACGTTCCGCCTGTTCCACAGAAATGCCACAGCCTCTCGCCCAGCCTTCCGCTGCTTTGGTTGGCTTGCCATCTGCATCAAACGCTGCCGATACCGCAGGACCACGTTTTTCAATCTTTTTGCTTGGTTGAGCCGTCGCTAAACCTAACGCTTTCACAGCCAAACGACGTGGTGCTGCAAACCATTCCACTTTCTCGAATGATAAACCTGCTTGGTTTAACTCGTTTTCTACATTCTCCGCAAATGCGGTCGCTAATTTTTTGAGTGCCTTCGGTGGCAACTCTTCAGTGCCGATCTCGGCGAGGAAGTTTTGTGTTGTCATTGTATTTCTCTCTGCTAGAGTGCAATTTATTGCACCATTAAATTTCAAAATATGTTTTTTCTGCACCGTGTCCAAAATTTAAATCACTTATTTTCTTCTGATAAATACCTAATTCTTTTAATAAAATTTCGCTATTAGAAGAAGATTGAAAACGATATCGATAACGACCATTTTCAGTTTTCTTACGCTCATATTGCGTTACTTCATAAGCCGATACAACTAAGTTTTCACCACCAGTATTCACGCCAATAATATATTTAATTCTATCTGCTTTTTCTTTAGCTAAAACCCAATTTCCTAGAGTTCTAGATTTTAGGTTACTATCATCTATATTATTAAAATTAAAATGGCGACTATCATTTTTTGATAATGCTAACGCATTTTTAATTTTAACCACTAAAATCAAACCTGTCGCTTTAATTTCATTTTTAGAAATTTGCATTTTCCTTTATGCCCCTCTTCGCTTTCACTTCTGCCAAATCTCCCCTAACCCCTCTTTGCTAAAGAGGGGGACTGGGTTTGTGCAGAAATTAAGTTTTGTGGACTAATCCGCATTTTAAAATTTCTATTGTTGATGAAGAACATAAATCTCAAAATTTTTGGAGATCCGATCCCCCTCTTTAGTAAAGAGGGGCTAGGGGAGATTTGTACGATCTCAAATTTGCAAAAAATCTGCAAATCCCCACCGCTTATATTTCAAATTTTCAATCATCGATTAAGAACACAAACCTTAACATTCTTGGAGATCCAATCCCCCTCTTTAGTAAAGAGGGGCTAGGGGAGATTTGTACTACCTCAAATTTGCAAAAAATCTACAAATCCCCACCGCTTATATTTCAAATTTCCAATCATCGATTAAGAACACAAGTCTCTAAATTCTTGGAGATCTGATCCCCCTCTTTAGTAAAGAGGGGTTAAGGGAGATTTGCCCTAACATTCTCCAAAAACAAATAAATCTGCTCCACCACCGATTCAATTTCAAAATATACTTCGTCATTACTAAACCGCATTACGGTAAAACCGAGTGAATTTAACTCTGCATCACGCAAGCAGTCTTTTTCCTGATAATCAGGCTCATAATGCTGACTGCCGTCCAGCTCAATAATCAACTTCGCTTTCGGGCAGTAAAAATCCACAATGTAATTTAGCAACGGCTTTTGGCGATAAAAACGAAAACTCAAGAGCTGATCTCGGTTTATCCGTTGCCACAATTTCCGCTCTGCGTCAGTTTGATCGGAACGCAATTTTTGTGAAAGTGGTTTTAGCGATTTTGAGTAGGGTTGCACTATTTCCTCCACATTTATTCCCCCTCTTTTGTAAAGAGGGGGCAGGGGGAGATTTAAACCTGCTTATTACAACCCGGAAAACCCAATGCCTCACGGCTTGCATAATACGCTTCTGCCACGCCTTTGGTTAAGGTGCGAATGCGTAAGATGTAGCGTTGGCGTTCGGTTACAGAAATCGCTTTACGGGCGTCTAGCATATTGAAGCTGTGTGCCGCTTTTAAAATGCGTTCGTAAGCTGGCAACGGTAGTGGTTTTTCTAATGCTAATAATTCGGTTGCTTCTTTTTCATATTGCTCGAACGCTTTGAAGAGGAAATCTACGTCTGCGTATTCAAAGTTGTAGGTTGATTGCTCTACTTCGTTTTGGTGGAACACATCGCCGTAAGTGGTTTTACCGAGCGGACCGTCTGACCATACGAGGTCGTACACGCTGTCCACGCCTTGAATATACATTGCTAAACGCTCTAAACCGTAGGTTACTTCACCTGTTACCGGTTTACACTCCAAACCGCCCACTTGTTGGAAGTAAGTGAATTGGGTCACTTCCATACCGTTTAGCCACACTTCCCAGCCTAAGCCCCACGCACCTAAAGTCGGGTTTTCCCAGTTGTCTTCCACAAAACGAATATCGTGTTGAGTCGGGTCGAAGCCTAACATTTTAAGTGAGCCTAAATAGAGTTCTTGAATGTTATCCGGAGACGGTTTGATTACCACTTGGAATTGATAGTAGTGTTGTAAACGGTTTGGGTTTTCGCCGTAACGACCGTCAGTCGGGCGGCGTGAAGGTTGAACATAAGCAAATGCCATTGGCTCAGGACCTAATGCACGAAGTGCGGTCATCGGGTGAGAAGTCCCTGCACCCACTTCCATATCAAACGGTTGAACGATAGTGCAACCTACGTTTGCCCAGTAATCTTGTAGGGCTAAAATCATACCTTGGAATGTTTTTACGTTAAATTTTGTTGTCATTTTGCGATTCCTAAAAAATTCGTTCAAAAATACTGGTTATTATAGCCTGTAAGCGGTCGAATTTTGGAAATTTTTTGCAAATTTTCTTTGCCAAATAAGAATAGTTATTATTTTATGACTTATATCAATATAGTTTTAAACCTATATTTGCTAAACTAGCCGAATAATTAAACATTATCCTTCGAGGTTTTCTATGAAATCTGTTTGGCTGCTTGGCGTAAGTTTGCTGACATTCTGTTCTGCAAGTTTCGCCCAAAATTCCACCGCTTACACTCCCTCCGAACTAGCTCTTTTCGCTGACGAATCACTCAAGCAATCTATCGGGCAACTTGAAGCCGGTGTGCCGATTAAACTGCTGCAATCCAAACAAGACGCTTCACAAATCGAATTGGAAATGTGGCGTAAAGATAAAGGTTTGGGGCGTATTTGGTATAACCAATTTTCCAAACATATTACCGATGCGGTAATGGATAAAAACTTTATGCAAAATAACCCTACGTTTGAAGTGCTTGAGAAGAAAGAAGATCCGCTTACCGGTTTAGTGTGGCAGAAAGTCAAATTACAAGCGTGGGTAAAAAATTCTAAATTCACTGATAGTCTGACCGATTTTTGGGCGAATGCGGAACAAACTTTTAAGACCGAATGTAGCGTTTGCCACAAACAACGTGATACCAAAATGCACGATGCGAATGAATGGGTTGCCGTATTTAACGGTATGGTCGGCTTTACCGATATGGACGATCCGACCCGTAAACAAGTGCTACGTTATTTGCAAATGCACGCCTCAGACAGCCAACCGAAAGCCGCTAAATAAGGAGTTTGTATGTCATCATCACTTTCAACTTCACGCCGTCAATTCTTAAAAAATATGTCGCTGATGGCGGCTTCTATGGCAATGCCGAATTTCCTTGTGCCAAGAGCAAATGCTGAGGCTTCACAAGCGGTCGAAAACGGTTGGAAAATTACCGGTGCACAATGGGGAGCGGTGCGAGCTAAAATTGAAAACGGTCGAATTGCCGAAATCAAGCCGTTCGAACTGGATAAGCACCCGACCGAAATGATTAACGGTATCAAAGACTTGGTGTACGGCGAAGCACGTATTCGTTATCCGATGGTACGCTTGGATTGGCTCAAAAACCGTCACAACAGTAACAACAGTAATAGAACACAACGTGGCGATAACCGTTTTGTGCGTGTCAGTTGGGACGAAGCACTTGACCTTTTCTATGAAGAACTTGAGCGTATTCAGCAAAATTACGGCCCTTGGGCATTACATACCGCCAATGTCGGCTGGCGTTCTTCCGGTCAATTCCATAGCTGCGGTAACCATATGATCCGTGCGATTGCGATGCACGGCTCGAGCGTTGGCACGGTCGGCGATTACTCCACCGGTGCGGGGCAAACCATTTTGCCTTATGTGTTAGGTTCAACCGAAGTGTATTCACAAGGTACATCGTGGGAAGTCATTCTTAAAGAAACCGAGAATTTAATTTTCTGGGCAAGCGATCCGGTCAAAAACTTACAAGTCGGCTGGAACTGCGAAACGCACGAATCTTACGGCTATTTAGCACAGCTTAAACAGAAAGTGGCGGAACAAAAAATCAATGTCATTAGCATTGATCCGGTGAAAAGCAAAACGCAAAACTTCCTTGGTTGTAAACAGCTTTATATCAATCCGCAAGCGGACGTGCCGTTTATGTTGGCGATTGCTCACACCTTGTATCGTGAAAATTTATACGATAAAGCGTTTATTGATATGTACACGCTCGGTTTTGAGCAATTTGTGCCTTACTTACTCGGCGAAACCGAAGACAAAATTGAGAAAACTGCCGAATGGGCGGCACCGATTTGCGGTATTGAAGCGGAAGAAATCCGTAAATTTGCCCGTATGTTAGCCGGCAAACGTACCCAATTGATTTTCGGTTGGGCAATTCAACGCCAACAACACGGTGAACAGCCTTACTGGATGGGCGCGGTTTTAGCCGCTATGCTCGGACAAATCGGGCTTGCCGGCGGCGGTATCAGTTACGCACACCATTACAGTTCTATCGGCGTATCCAGTTCCGGTGCGGCAATGCCGGGGGCATTCCCATCTACTCTGGATAAGGATCAAGTCGCTAAATATACCAATAAAGATTACCAAGGCTATAGTGAGGTGATTCCGGTTGCCCGTACTACCGATTCTTTACTTCACTCCGGCGAAACCATTGATTATAACGGCAGAAAAATTACCTATGCACCGTATAAAATGGCGATTTTCTCCGGTTGTAACCAATGGAGCCGCCAGTCCGATTTGAATAAGATGAAACGCGCCTTCCAAAAATTGGAAACCGTGGTATCGATTAACTATAGCTGGACCGCAACTTGTCGTTTCTCCGATATTGTTTTACCGGCTTGTACGCCGTTTGAACGTAACGATATTGATGCCTACGGTTCTTATAGCAATCGAGGCGTTTTGGCGATGCAAAAATTGGTTGAGTCGTTATATGAATCCCGCCCTGATTTTGAAATTTTCAAAGACTTATGTCGCCGATTCGGTAAAGAAAAAGAATATTGCCGTGGTATGGACGAAATGGCGTGGTTAGAACGTTTATACAAAGACTGTCGCAATGAAAACCGTGGTAAGTTTGAGATGCCACCTTTCGCTGAATTTTGGCAAAAAGGCTATGTGCTATTCCCAGAAGGCAAACCTTGGGTTCGCCATGCTGATTTCCGTGAAGATCCGGAATTACACGCACTCGGCACACCTTCCGGCTTTATCGAAATCTTTAGCCGTAAAATAGCGAGTTTCGGTTATGCCGACTGTAAAGGCCACCCGATGTGGTTTGAAAAAGCGGAACGTTCGCACGGTGGGCCGAAATCGGATAAATACCCGTTCTGGCTACAATCCGTGCATCCGGATAAACGCTTACATTCACAACTGTGTGAAGCCAAATCGTTACGTGAAACCTACAGCGTGCAAGGACGAGAACCGTTTTATATGAATCCGCAAGATGCAGCAAAATTAGGCATTAAAGACGGCGATTTAGTACGTGTCTATAACGAACGTGGGCAAGTGTTAGTGGGTGCGGTGTTATCCGATAACTTCCCAAGCGGTGTCGTACGTTTACAAGAAGGAGCGTGGTTCTCACCGCTTGATGAAAGCGTGGGAGCGATTGATACTTACGGCTGCCCGAATACGCTAACACTCGATATCGGCGCTTCAAGCTTATCGCAAGCGACTTGCGTCAGTACCTGTTTAGTGAATGTGGAAAAATGGCAAGGCGATGCACCGGCAGCGAATGTTTTCAGCGGCCCGACAGAGGTAGCTCGTTAATGGCACACTCGCAATTACTCAGTTCGGAAGAACGACTATTCTGTTACCGCTGGTTCCATTCGTTACTCGCCAAAGAGCTATCGGAACCGCAGCTACAGGCATTACAAGCGGGTCAATTTGCCTCATTTTTTGCATTTCTTGCCGAGCTTGGCTTTCAGCCACAAGTTACCGACTTGCAAAATGAATTGGCAAAATTGACCGCTTACGATTCACCTCGCTTAGAACTGGCGGCAGATTTTGCACAATGCTTTTTATTGGAGGGCAAATTAAGTGCGCTGCCTTACGCATCTTACTATTTGGATGAACGGGATCTCAGCAAAAATCTTGCGGTAATTGATCAATGGCTAACAAAATTTCAGCTTAAAATCAATCGGTTACATAATGAACCGAGCGATCATCTCTGTATTTATTTAGAAGTGTTGATCAAACTGATTGAAACGGAACAGTCGGTTCAGATTCAGCAACAATTTATCCGACAGCAATTACTCGGCTGGCTACCGCAATGGGCGGAGAAAACCGCCCAAATTCACAGTAGTACCGCGTTTTATCAAATCATTAGTGATTTGTTGCTTGGTTTTCTACAACAAGATATTGCTTAACTACAAAGCTTAACGGGCGCTGATTTGGCGTCCGTTAAGCGGTCACATTTCTGTTATTTTTTGCATAAGTACTTGTGCAAATCGTGCCGCCGCTTGCGGATCCGTATTTAGATACAATGCCGGTTCGATCAATTCCAATTCATTCAGCAAAAATCGATCACTAATAATGGTGCCGTCCACCCGTGCATAGCTTGGTATTTCAGGCAATCTCATCAAAACATCTCGTGCTTGCCGAATAATATTTTGTGGAGGAACTACCGGTAAGATTGCTACGCCATAGGCTGAATTTGCCCGCCATTCGCCTTTGGGGGGCTGACGTCTTACCGCATGGCTAAATTCACCGGCAAAGAAAATCAAACTGGTTTCGCCATTCTCCGCCACCTCCGCAATATAGGGTTGTAACACGATTTGTTGTCCTAAATAGGGGCTAAAATCCGGTATCGCTTGATTCGCTTGCCATTTGATGACCGCATTACCACTCTGTCCGATCGCCGGTTTGATCACCACAGCGTGTCCGTTTTGGTGGTACGGCTGACAAGCGGTCTGAATTTGGGCGAGATCCGCCAATAATAGTTGGCTTGGAATCACATCTACACCCATTTGCTGTAAATCCAGTAAATAGCTTTTGTGCATATTCCAATCCATTAACCGAACGGGGGTTGCAAATTTTTGCCCGAATTCGACCGCTTGTTGCAGCCATTGGCGGAAGCGTTCCGGCTGTTGGGCATAGTCCCACGCACAAAGCGGTAAAATAACATCAGCTTGCGGCTGATTTTGCCAGCAATCCACTTTGACTTGCAGTCCGTTAGCCTGTAATAAGCGAACCAGCGGTTGTAAATTATCAGGAAGATTGGGGTAAGTTTGGCAGGTAGTAATGGCTATCGAATGTGACATAATCGGCTCAAAAAAGGCAAGTGAGCCAAAGCCCACTTGCCATTAAATTGAATAGTTATTTTAACTTAATAAAAAATGTGCCTTGCGGTACAACCGGCAAATATTGGCGGTGGAAATCCAAATAGGTTTTCTCTGGATCAATATCTTTAAACTGTTCAGGATAAAGCGTTTTCGCCATAAATTGTGCGCTGGCTAAGTCGGTAATCGAACGAGATGCGGTGTGATAAATGCCGTACACATTGCCTTTTTTCACCGCCGGTACGTTCGACCAACCGGCACGCTGAGTAAAACCGGCAAGGCGTTTTTGTGCATCCGCTTCGCTGATATTAATCCCCATCGCCATAATTTCGGCATTTTTATCGGTGCCCATTTCCGTACCGGAAATAATCACCACCTCCGGATTAGACGCTAAGAATTGCTCCGGATTAATCGGCCCCCAGTTTTCAATAAACGGCGCAGCAATATTGTCGCCACCAACCGTATTCGCAATCGCTCCCCACATATTTTTACCGAAAGTGAAGCTATATTCCGTCGGACCTTTGTTACCGAATTCCACGTAAATTTTCGGTGGTTTTTGACCGCTTGCCGTTACACGTTTTTGAATCTCTTTGATACCTTGTTCATATTCGCTGGCGATCTGATTTGCACGTGTTTCCGTACCGGCTAGTTGCCCGAAAAGTTGGATACTTTTCGTATGTTTCGCTACGGTTTGTGCATTAAAATCCACCACGACAATCGGAATACCGGCTTGTTCGATACGAGGAATATCGGCGGCGATCGTTTGATATTGCCAATCGGCTAACACTAATACATCCGGTTTTAACGCTAAAGTTTTTTCCAATGAGAACGTTCCGGTATTGATGTTACCGATATCTGCCATTTCCGCTAAATTCGGTAACACTTTACTAAATAAAGCCCAGCTACCGGGGTTAAATTTTTCCCAAAACTCACGTGAAATGCCGACGACATTTTTAAAATTCTCCGAACCGGTTGCGGCAATATAGTCCGGATAATAGAAGCCCAGTACCACACGTTTCGCCGGTACATCAACTTTCACTTGACGATCCAATACGTCTTGTAACACTTTTACTTCCGCTTGCGCTGAGATGCCGGCAAACAATAACGTACTGGCAATAAGCCGTTTAAAATACTGCTTTTTCATCGTAATCCTTATTTCACTTGATCGAGATATTCAAACAAGCGTCCTTTATTCTCTGTGGTACGCTTTTCGATTTTCTCTATTTCTTTGGTCGCATTTTCTAAATTAGTCGGTTTACCTACCTGAATAATACCGCTCATATTCATCGTACGATGCGGAGGACAAACATACACATAAACCCCTTCATGCGTTAAGGTCAGAGTAAATTTGTCATTCTCTTTTGAAAGGAATTTTTCCGCTCCTTCCGGTATCGCTCGACTTTGTACCCAGTGACCTTTATGAGTCGGCACGAAAGTCACCGTATCACCGATCTCCGCTTTCACAAAGCCCGGTTCAAACACCATACCGCCGTCTTTACCGTGATCTAACATTTTCACTTCGTGATCTGCGGCAAATGCGCTACCTGAAAAAGCGAGTAAGGTCGCTAATAATACTTTTTTCATATTCTGCTCCTAATGTAATTGACGTAACGGACGAATTACCGGTTGTCCGGTACTGTCATATAAAATTTCAATTTCAACGTTATATAACCGGCGAATAAGATCCGCTTGTAGCACTTGTTTCGCCTCGCCGAAACCTTGTAACTTACCGTCTCCCAATAAAATCACGTGATCGGAAAATTGGGCGGCAAGGCTCAAGTCGTGCAATACCATGATCGTAATCAGATTATTTTGTTGCGTATATTGGCAAACGTGTTCCAATAAATTGATTTGATGGTGCATATCCAACGCACTGACCGGTTCATCCAACAATAAGATTTCCGGCTGGCGCAATAATACTTGGGCAAACATCACCATTTGTCGTTGCCCACCGCTTAATTGCATCACATCTTGGTGAGCAAGATGCGCAATGCCGAGTTTCTGCATAATGGTGGCGACTTCAGTTAATAATTCATCACTGATATGCATATTTAACGCTTCCGTTCTGCCAAGCAAAATCACTTCTAAAGCGGTCAGCGACGCATCGACTTGCGTATCTTGCGGCATATAACCGATACGTTTACGCCATGCCGAAATCGCATGTTTATTTAGTGTCTGATCCGCATAATGAATATGCCCTTTACAGCCGATTTCTCCAAAAATCGTTTTTAATAGTGAGGATTTACCGGCTCCGTTCGGGCCTAATACCGTATAGACTTTCCCTTTCTCTAAAGACAAATCCAACTGGTCGGCAATCACAAGCGAACCTCGTTTAATATGAACATTTGCAAGTTTTAACATAAATTCTACCGCTTGTTATCTCTTAGTAAGCACAATCCAAAAGAAGAAAGGCACGCCGACAAATGAAGTAATGATACCCACTGGGAACAATGCACCGGGAACAATCACTTTTGATAATACCGAAGCAACCGATAAAAATGCCGCACCGATTAACATTGCGCCCGGCAGAAAAAACCGTTGATCTTCGCCCAATAACATCCGCGCCACGTGCGGTGCGACCAAACCGATAAAGCCGATAATACCGACAAAGCTAATTGCAGTTGCGGTCATAATTGCGACGAAGACGAGCGTTTTTAAACGCAAGCGTTGCAGGTTGATCCCTAGACTAAGCGCACGTGCCTCACCTAAACGCAAAGCGGTCAATTTCCATAAATCTTTTGCAAGTAAGCTAACGCATACAATCGTTACTACCGTCGCAATTGAGAGGTTTTCCCAAGTCGCTTTAGTTAAACTGCCGAATAACCAAAACAGAATTTGTTGCGAAATTTCCGGTGCGGCAATAAATTGGATTAGCGATAACAATGATTGAAATAAAAACAATAACGCAATACCGACTAACACTAACATCGCCGAACTAAAACGGCGCATTGAGGCAAATATAAACAAAATACCGGATGCCAACATGGTCATCACAAAAGCACCTAACGGCACGGCAAACGCAGAAGGTAAACCGAAACCGCCAAATGCAATGACCGTTGAAGCGCCTAAACCGGCCGCTGCGGCTAAACCTAAGGTATAAGGGCTTGCCATCGGGTTATTCAACAAGGTTTGAATCTCCGCACCGCCAACGCCTAATGCCGCCCCAACTACCAACGCCATTAATGCCATAGGTAAACGTAAGTCATAAACGATGACATTCGTGGTGGTTTCCACATCTTCAAAACGTAATAACGCTTTTACCACTTCATCCAATGGCAACATAGAAGGGCCGGTGACAATATCAAATACCAAACCGATTAAACTAATCGCAAGGAAAGTAAGAACGATAAACCAACGCTTGCGTTCCAGCTTGCGTTGGTTTTGAACGATCTTTTCAATCGTTAAATGACTCATGACTATTTACTCTCTGGATAGAGGTAGAAAGTCCCTTGCGGCACGAGAGGCAAGTTTTTACGATAAAACTCCTGATAAGTTTTGGTCGGATCTAAATCTTTGAATAACTCCGGATAAATCGCTTTTGCCACAAATTGAATTGAAGCACTGTCGGAAAGCGTACGCGAATTGGCATGATACACGCCGTATAAACGTTGATTTTTAATCGCCGGTAATTCAGACCAACCAGGACGTTTAGCAAAACCGGCTAAGCGTTTTTGCGCTTCTTGTTTATCAATATTAAAGCCTGCTACCATTGCTTCCGGATTTTTCTTTAATTCCGTTTCGCGCCCGGAAATAATCACCACATCCGGTTTAGCCGCTACCACCAATTCCGGATTAATCGGGCTGTAAAATTCCACCGCATTTTTGGCAATATTTTCCGCACCGACTAAATCAATCATTGCGCCCCACATACTTTTACCGAAGGTAAAACTATGCTCTGCCGGCCCTTTATTTCCAAATTCAACATACACTTTCGGTTTCGGTAAGTTAGCCTTTGCAACACGATCTTGAATCTCTTTCACAATTGCCTTGTATTCTTCGTTTAACTGTTTTGCTTTGGCTTCTTGTCCGGTTAATTGACCGATAATCTCGGTAGATTTCACGTGTTTATCAACCGTTTGCGCTAAATAATCCACTACGACAACCGGAATGCCTGCTGTTTCTAGCGGTTCTAAATCCGAATCTAACGCTTTAAATTGCCAATCCGCCATTAACACGAAGTCCGGTTTCAGCGCTAAAATTTTCTCGATTGAGAACGTTCCGACCTCCACTTCACCAATATCTTCCAACTGATTTAATTTCGGTACCGCTTTGCTGAATTCCGCCCAGCTTGCAGGCGCCCAATCGGACCAAACCGCTTTAGAAAAGCCCACTACATTGTCTAATGCTTTTTCGCCACCGACTGCCATATAATCTTGATAATTAAAAGCCAATACCACTCGTTTAGCCGGCAATTCAACCGTTACTTTGCGTTCAAGGACATCGGTAATTTCAGTCGGCTTGGCATTAGCGAAACCGGATAATGCAAATAACGTTGCAAATGCAACCGCTGTTAATTTGATTCTTTGGAACATAAACCCACCTTAAAAGTCATCCTAAATATCATAGTATTCATTCTAGTCTATTTTAATCAAATGAAAATCATTATTAGTTGTTTTTTATCAAATTTTGTGAGCTTTATCACAAAAGTTAAATATTTAATGGCTAAATAAGCTGATATAACACAAGATATTCAAGCGTTTATCAGGTAGAATAGTTTTAATCAAAGAGAAAAACATAAGGAGCATCTATGAACATTCCATTCTGCTTACCTGAAAATATTAGCTCGGAAACTTTCTTACGTGATTATTGGCAAAAACGACCGCTGTTAATCCGTAACGGCTTGCCGCAAATTGTCGGATTATTCGAGCCGGAAGATATTATGGAGTTAGCGCTGGAAGAGGAAATCACTGCTCGCTTAATCAAATGTGAAAATGAGCAATGGTCGGTTAAAACCAGTCCGTTTGCGGAAAGCGATTTACAAGATCTGCCGGCCCAATTCTCTGTTATGGTACAAAATTTGGAACAATGGTCGCCGGAACTCGGTGCATTGTGGCAAGCGTTTAGCTTCTTACCTCAATGGCAACGTGACGACATTATGGTTTCTTGTTCGCCTAAAGGCGGTACGGTTGGTAAACATTATGATGAATACGATGTTTTTCTCGTACAAGGTTACGGCCAACGCCGTTGGCAGCTAGGTAAGTGGTGTGATCCTTCCACCGAATTTAAACCGAATCAGCCGATTCGTATTTTTGACGATATGGGCGAATTGGTGTTAGACGAAGTGATGAATCCGGGTGACGTGCTTTACGTGCCTTCTCGTATGGCGCACTATGGCGTATCGGAAACGGACGGTTTAACCTTCTCTTTCGGTTTACGTTACCCGAATGCGGCGGATCTACTCGAAAATTTCTGCAAAACCTTAGAACATCATTCGGAAGTGATTGCAGGTTCGGAATTCAATATCCCATTCCGCCTTGCGCCGCATGAACAGCCAAATGCGTTACTTGATCCAAAAATGGTGAAAGTGCTGAAACATCAATTAATCGACTTATTACAAAACTCTGATCAATTTGATGAAATCTTTACTCACAGCGTTGCTACTGCGGTAAGTTCTCGTCGCTATGAATTATTGCAAACGGATAATGAATACTACCCGGATGAAGTACAAGGTATTTTAGAAGAAGGCGGTTGGATCCAACAAGATGCCAATATCAAAATGCTTTATACCGAAAATCCTCAACGTATTTATGTAAACGGTGAATGGATTGACGAGCTAAATGAAGCGGAACAAAACCTATTAATTCGTATCGCTAACGGTGATGCGGTTTCTTGGAATAAACTGGCGTCTAAAGCCAAAGATCAAGAAGAGCTGGAATTATTACTCGATACGCTATGCGATTGGCTGGACAACGGTTGGGTTATTTTAGAAGAAGCGGAATAATTCGTTATTTCACCATAAAGGCGGGGATATTCCTGCCTTTTATTTTTTACAAGCGGTCTGATTTAGCGCAAAGTTTGCAAAAAATTAACCGAAAACAACCGCTTACCATATAAAAGAAAAGGCTTGGGTTTCCCCAAGCCTTTTATCTTTCGCATTAAGCACGTGCGAATTATTCGCCAAGACGCTCTTTGATACGTGCAGATTTACCTGAACGCTCACGTAAGTAGTAAAGTTTAGCTTTACGTACTGCACCTTTACGTTTAACAGAAATGCTGTCAACTACCGGTGAGTGAGTTTGGAATACACGTTCAACGCCTACGCCGTTTGATACTTTACGTAGAGTGAATGCAGAATGCAAGCCACGGTTACGAATTGCAATAACCACGCCTTCGAACGCTTGCAAACGTCTTTTACTACCTTCTACTACCCATACCTTAACTTCTAATGTGTCACCCGGACGGAAGCTAGGTACGTTTTGTTTTAACTGTTCTTGTTCGATTTGTTTGATGATGTTACTCATTTTAAAAACCTTCTAAATCCTAGAATTAACTGATTTTGTGTTGTTTCTTAATTTTAGCCAACAACACGCGTTGTTCGTCAGTCAGAGCTAGGCTATCCAATAGCTCAGGGCGTCTTAACCACGTACGTTCAAGCGATTGTTCTAATCGCCATTTACGAATATTTTCGTGATGACCCGACATCAGCACTTCGGGAACAGGAATACCGTCTAACATTTCCGGGCGAGTGTAATGCGGACAATCCAATAAACCTGTCGCAAATGAATCTTCATCTGCAGAGGCCTGTTTACCTAACACTCCGGGCACAAATCTCGCAACGGCGTCAATCAACGTCATTGCAGGCAATTCGCCCCCTGTAAGCACATAATCACCGATCGACCATTCTTCATCAACTTCCGTTTGAATCAATCGTTCATCAACCCCTTCGTATCGTCCACAAATTAAAATCAGTTTCTGATTTGAAGCCAGTGTTTTCACACCTTGTTGATCCAGCTTACGCCCTTGCGGTGAGAGATAAATAACTTTTGCCTCTACACCGTCTTCCGCTTTTGCCGCCTGCTTTGCTGCATGAATCGCATCACGCAAAGGCTGCACCATCATTAACATTCCCGGTCCGCCGCCGTAAGGGCGATCATCAACCGTTTTATGTTTATCAAACGTGAAATCGCGAGGATTCCAGCATTGAATTTGCAGAAGATCTTGTTTTACCGCACGTCCTGTCACCCCAAAATCGGTAATTGCTTTAAACATTTCGGGGAACAGTGAAATGATACCAATCCACATAATTTATCCTCAAATGTTCTTACTACTTAAAGTTAAAGCTGCACCGCATACCTGAGGTTAGAAACCAGCGTCCCAATCCACCGTAATTGTCTTGGTGGCGAGATCTACTCTTTTAACTACTTGTTCATATAAGAACGGAATTAATCGTTCTTGCTTGCCAAAAGCATCCTTACTGTTAGCGCGTACAACCAAAACATCGTTCGAACCTGTTTCCATTAATTCGGTTACAACGCCCATGCTATAGTCTTCAAGGTTTATCACTTGGCAGCCGATTAAATCGTGCCAGTAATAATCTCCTTCTTCCAATTCAGGAAACACAGATAGATCTACACCGATTTCGGCATTAGTCAGCAACTGTGCGCTCTCACGGTCATCGCTACCTTTTAATTTCACAATCAAATCGTTGTTATGGTAACGCCAACTTTCTAATTCGATTGGTTGCCATTGTCCCTTAATTTTTAAGAACCAAGGCTGATAATCGAAAATGCTTTCGGTTTCTTCAGTTGATGAATAGAGGCGTAACCAGCCACGAATCCCATAGGTTGATCCTAGTTTTCCGACAACTTCAATTTTTTGTTCGCTCATACTACCCACCTACTTTTGCAAAATTTTTAAAAAATTAAGCCGCTTTACGAGCTTCTTTTACTAAAGATGCAACACGGTCTGAAAGATCAGCACCTTTAGCAACCCAAGCATCAACTTTAGCCACGTCTAAACGTAAACGTTCAGCTTGGCCTGCAGCTAATGGATTGAAGAAACCGATACGCTCGATGAAACGACCGTCACGTGGTGAACGGCTGTCTGCTACCACGATTTGATAAAATGGGCGTTTTTTAGCTCCGCCACGAGTTAAACGAATGGTTACCATAACCTTCCTCTAAAATGTTGATAGTAAAAATAAAACCCTCGTTCGAGGTGAGGGTACTAAAATTGCTTTAGTATCTAAATTTAAGATAGAAAAAGCGGATAAATTATACTGATTTTCTACGAAATTACAAGAACAGATCTTTGCAATTGCAAAGCGGACACTAAGAAAAACTCAAGAATATCGGAAAAAAATAAAGCCCGAGATAACTCGGGCTTTCAGATAAGCTGTTTAAGCTATTATTCCGTAGCTGCTTCAGCAACTTCCGGACGATCAACTAACTCAATGTAAGCCATTGGAGCGTTATCGCCTGCACGGAAACCACATTTTAAGATACGAGTATAACCACCCGCACGTTGTGCAAAACGTGGACCTAATTCATTGAATAATTTAGCAACTGTTTCTACGTTGCGAGTACGAGCAAAAGCTAAGCGGCGATTTGCAACGCTGTCTTCTTTTGCTAAAGTAATTAATGGTTCAACTACACGACGTAACTCTTTAGCTTTAGGTAAAGTTGTTTTAATGATCTCATGACCGATTAAAGCACTTGCCATATTACGGAACATCGCTTGGCGATGGCTGCTGTTACGGTTTAATTGACGTCCACTCTTACGATGGCGCATAACCTATTCCTTCTTAGAAAATCTAATACCTAAAATTAGTCTTCGGCAATACTTGCCGGAGGCCAATTCTCAAGGCGCATACCCAGTGATAAGCCGCGAGAAGCAAGCACATCCTTAATCTCAGTAAGTGATTTCTTACCAAGATTAGGCGTTTTCAATAACTCGACTTCTGTACGTTGTACTAAATCACCGATATAGTGAATTGTCTCTGCTTTCAAACAGTTAGCAGAACGAACTGTCAGCTCTAAATCATCTACCGGACGAAGTAAAATCGGATCGAACTCCGGTTTTTCTTCTTTCACTTCAGGCTGACGAACATCACGTAAATCAACGAATGCATCTAACTGTTCTGCTAAAATTGTAGCAGCGCGACGAATGGCTTCTTCTGGATCGATTGTGCCATTTGTTTCCATCTCAATGATGAGTTTATCTAAGTCAGTACGCTGTTCAACACGCGCAGCTTCCACATTATAAGCAATGCGATCTACCGGGCTGAAACGAGCATCAACTAATAAACGACCGATTGGACGATCTTCATCTTGAGAATGTACGCGAGCAGATGCCGGTACATAACCACGACCACGCTGAACACGAATACGCATACTAATTGATGCGTCTTTATCTGTTAAATGGCAGATAACATGGTGTGGATTTACAATTTCTACGTCACCATCATGCGTAATGTCGGCTGCAGTTACAGGGCCAATTCCAGACTTATTTAGTGTCAAAATAATATCATCTTTACCCGACACTTTTACCGCTAGACCTTTAAGGTTTAACAATACTTCAAGAATATCTTCTTGTACGCCTTCTTTGCTGCTGTATTCATGCAATACACCATCAATTTCAACTTCTGTAACGGCACAACCCGGCATAGACGAAAGTAAAATGCGACGAAGTGCGTTACCTAATGTATGGCCAAAACCACGTTCTAACGGTTCTAAGGTCACTTTTGCGTGAGTAGAACTAACTTGTTCGATATTCACTAAGTGCGGCTTTAAAAATTCTGTCACAGAACCCTGCATTTTATCCTCTCTTTGTTTTTAAGCTTTATTTACTAATCTAATAATGTAATTTTAAAAATTAACTATTATTTAGAGTAAAGCTCAACGATCAGATGTTCGTTAATATCTGCTGATAAGTCAGAGCGTTCAGGAGTACGTTTAAATACACCTTCCATCTTAGTTGCATCAACTTCTAACCAAGTCGGTTTTTCACGTTGAGTTGCTAATTCTAATGATGCTTTGATACGTGCTTGTTTTTTAGATTTCTCACGAACAGCAACCACATCATCAACAGAAACTTGATAAGAAGGAATATTCACTACACGACCGTTTACTACGATAGATTTGTGGCTTACAAGCTGACGCGCTTCAGCACGAGTTGCAGCAAAACCCATACGGTAAACTACGTTGTCTAAACGACCTTCTAATAATACTAATAAGTTCTCACCGGTATTACCTTTTAAGCGGTTTGCTTCTGTATAGTAATTACGGAATTGACGTTCTAAGATACCATAGATACGGCGAACTTTTTGTTTTTCACGTAACTGACTACCGTAGTCAGATAAACGTGGCTTGCGTGCACCGTGTTGACCTGGTGCTACATCAAGACGATTTCTACATTTTGATTCAATCGCACGAACGCCTGATTTAAGGAATAAATCAGTACCTTCACGACGGCTTAGCTTGAGCTTAGGACCCAAATATCTTGCCATTTTCTTTCTCCAATTATTCTAACGTCAATTAAACGCGACGTTTTTTCGGTGGACGACAACCGTTATGAGGAATCGGAGTCACATCAGTAATATTCGTGATACGGAAACCTGCTGCATTTAATGCACGGATTGTTGATTCACGACCTGGCCCCGGACCTTTAACCATAACTTCCAAGTTCTTTAAGCCGAATTCTTTAACAGCTTCAGCACAACGTTCAGCAGCCACTTGCGCAGCGAACGGAGTTGATTTACGAGAACCACGGAAACCTGAACCACCTGCGGTTGCCCATGCAAGAGCGTTACCTTGACGGTCAGTAATAGTCACGATTGTGTTATTGAAAGATGCGTGGATATGAGCTACGCCATCTGCAATCTGTTTTTTAACGCGCTTACGTGCGCGAACTGGTGTTTTAGCCATTATTTATCTACTCCGATTATTTTTTGATCGGTTTGCGTGGACCCTTACGAGTACGCGCATTAGTCTTAGTACGTTGACCACGTACCGGTAAACTACGACGATGACGTAAACCACGATAGCAACCTAAGTCTAAAAGACGTTTGATGCTTAATGTTACTTCACGACGTAAATCACCTTCGACAGTAAATTTACCAACTTCTTCACGCAGTTTTTCAATCTGCTCTTCAGACAATTCTCTGATCTTTACATCTTCAGCAATACCCGTCGCTGCACAGATAGCTTTAGCACGAGTTTTACCGATACCGTAAATTGCAGTTAATGCGATTACAGTGTGTTTTTGATCAGGAATGTTAATGCCTGCAATACGGGCCACTATGCACTCCTATTATTTAAGTTTATTGATATGCTGATCTTGAAAAGCCCGTTTCAGGATACTCAAACAGCATATCAGGACGAATGAGCTGAGCAGTATACCTGCTCAGCGGGTTCTTTGCAAGAAAGAATACTAATTAACCTTGACGTTGTTTGTGTTTAGGATCGCTACAAATTACGCGAACAACACCTTCACGTTTAACAACTTTACAGTTACGGCATAATTTCTTAACTGAAGCACGAACTTTCATTGCTTATCCTTTTTGATCTAAGGGACTATTGCCCTAAGCCTTTCAAATTGGCTTTCTTCAACACAGAGTCATATTGTAATGACATTAAATGACTTTGAACCTGTGCGATGAAATCCATAATAACTACCACTACGATTAATAGTGAAGTACCGCCTAATTGGAATGGTACTTTCCATAGAGATGTAATGATATAAGGAACCAAACAAACAAAAGTAATATATAACGCACCGATTAAGGTTAAACGCGTCATTACTTTATCAATATAACGTGATGTTTGTTCGCCTGGTCGATAACCTGGTACAAACGCACCTGATTTCTTCAAATTATCCGCCGTATCACGAGGATTATATTGCATTCCCGTATAGAAGAATGCAAAGAAGATTACTGCCATTGTGAATAACACAAGATATAACGGTTGTCCTGGCTGTAATAATTGTGATAAGTCAAATAACCACTCAAGTCCTTCGCTTTGACCAAACCACTGCGTAATACTCGCAGGGAATAAAATGATACTTGAAGCGAAAATCGCAGGAATTACACCTGCCATATTAACTTTTAATGGTAAATGAGATGATCTAGCCGGTGCCATCATTCTGCCTTGCTGGCGACTTGCATAATTTACCACAATTCTTCTTTGTCCGCGTTCAACAAAGACAACAAAATATGTTACTGCAAATGCAATTATAGCTACTAATAAAAGAACAAGTGGAGAAATTTCGCCTTGACGAGCTTGCTCAATTGTCTGCCCAATCGTTGCTGGTAAATCTGCAACAATACCTGCAAAGATAATCAAAGAGATACCGTTACCGATACCGCGCTCAGTGATTTGCTCACCTAACCACATAAGGAACATTGTTCCCGTAACTAGGCTGATTACAGAAGTTACATAGAATAAGATACTTGGATTAGGAACTAATCCTTGTAACATATTCGGTAGGGCAATTGAAATACCAATAGACTGAATAAATGCTAATAACAATGTACCATAACGAGTATATTTACTAATCTTACGACGTCCTGCCTCACCTTCTTTCTTCAGCTCTGCTAAAGGAGGATGAATCGCTGTTAATAATTGAACAATAATTGACGCCGAAATATAAGGCATAATACCTAATGCAAATATAGACGCTCGGCTTAAAGCACCACCAGAGAACATATTGAACATGTCAATGATGGTGCCTTGCTGTTGTCGAACTAATTCGGATAATACAGAAGCATCAATGCCAGGAACAGGTATAAAAGAGCCGATACGGAAAACGATTAACGCACCTAAAACAAATAATAATCTTGATTTAAGCTCGCCAGTCCCTTTTTGTGTACTACCTTGGTACCCTGGTTGCTTTGCCATCTATTATTCCTCGATAGAACCGCCAGCAGCTTCGATAGCAACTTTAGCGCCTTTAGTCACACCTAAACCTTTAACTACAACCGCTTTTTCAATTTTACCCGCTAAAATTACTTTTACAGATAAAATATCTTTAGTGATTACGTTTGCAGCTTTAAGTGATTCTAAAGTTACTTCGTTACCATCTACTTTAGCTAAGTCGTTTAAACGAATTTCAGCAACATGGAATGATTTTAATGAAGTAAAACCAAATTTTGGTAAACGACGGTATAAAGGCATTTGACCACCCTCGAAACCACGACGAACACCGCCGCCTGTACGAGATTTTTGACCTTTATGACCGCGACCACCGGTTTTACCTAAACCAGAACCGATACCACGACCTAAACGTTTAGCACTGTGCTTAGCACCTTCAGCTGGAGAAAGAGAATTTAAACGCACTCTATTATTCCTCCACTTTAACCATATATGACACTTGATTAATCATACCGCGAACTGCCGGAGTATCGATTAATTCAACTGTATGACGAATATGACGAAGACCTAAACCTTTTAACGTTGCTTTATGTTTCGGTAAACGAGCAATAGAGCTACGAGTTTGAGTTACTTTAATTGTTTTTGCCATATTCAATTACCCCAAAATTTCTTCAACGGTTTTACCACGTTTAGCAGCAACCATTTCAGGTGATTTCATATTTGCAAGCGCATCGATTGTTGCGCGAACAACGTTAATTGGGTTGGTTGAACCGTATGCTTTAGAAAGAACGTTACGAACACCCGCCACTTCTAACACAGCACGCATCGCACCACCGGCGATGATACCAGTACCTTCGCTAGCCGGTTGCATGAATACGCGTGAACCAGTGTGTGAACCTTTAACAGGATGTTGTAATGTACCTTCGTTTAAAGCTACGTTAATCATATTGCGACGAGCTTTTTCCATCGCTTTTTGGATCGCTGCTGGAACTTCACGTGCTTTACCGTAACCAAAACCAACACGACCGTTACCATCGCCTACTACTGTCAAAGCAGTGAAGCTCATGATACGACCACCTTTTACGGTTTTTGATACACGGTTAACCGCGATTAGCTTTTCCTGCAGTTCACCAGCTTGTTTTTCGATGTTTGACATCTCAAATTCCTCTATTAGAACTGTAGACCAGCTTCACGAGCAGCGTCTGCTAATACTTGCACACGACCGTGGTATTTGAAACCTGAACGATCAAATGCAACTGCTTGAATACCTTTAGCTAAAGCACGTTCTGCAACTAATTTACCAACTACTGCAGCTGCGTCTTTATTACCAGTATATTTAACTTGCTCTTTAATTACTTTCTCAACAGTTGAAGCTGCTGCTAGTACTTCTGAGCCATTAGGTGCAATAACCTGCGCATAAATATGGCGAGGCGTGCGATGCACAACCAGACGGGTTGCACCTTGCTCTCTCATTAAATGACGTGCACGGGTTGCACGACGGATACGAGCTACTTTCTTATCCATAGTGTTACCTTACTTTACTTTTTCTTCGCTTCTTTTGTACGAACTACTTCATCTGAGTAACGTACACCTTTGCCTTTATAAGGCTCTGGACGGCGATATGCACGAATATCAGCTGCTACTTGGCCGATTAACTGTTTGTCTGCACTCTTAAGAACAATTTCTGTTTGAGACGGACATTCACCAGTTACGCCAGCTGGCAACGTATGTTCAATTGGGTGTGAATAGCCTAAACTTAAAGCAACTACGTTGCCTTTCATTTGTGCTCTATAACCAACACCGACTAATTGCAATTTCTTAGTAAAGCCTTCAGTAACACCGATAACCATAGCATTAACAAGTGCACGAGCAGTACCTGCTTGAGCATCTGCATTTGCAACACCAGTACGTGGTACGAAAGTTAATGCGTTAGCATCTTGATTTACTTCAACTGCATTATGAATTTCACGAGATAACTCGCCGTTTTTACCTTTAACTGTTAATAGCTGACCGTTGAGTTTTACTTCAACACCGGCAGGAATATTAACAGGTGCTTTTGCAACACGAGACATTCTTCCTACCTCTCTATTATGCTACGTAACAGATAATTTCACCGCCGAGACCCGCTTGACGCGCTGCACGGTCGGTCATTACACCTTTAGATGTAGAAACAACTGCGATACCTAAACCACCCATAACTTTTGGTAATTCGTCTTTACGTTTGTAAATACGAAGACCAGGACGGCTTACGCGTTGGATACTTTCTACAACCGGTTTGTTTTGGAAATATTTTAAAGTGATTTCCAATTCAGGTTTAGAACCTTCAACAATTTTGAAGCTCTCAACATAACCTTCTTCAGCTAAAACGCTTGCAATAGCAACTTTTAACTTAGATGAAGGCATACTGATTGCAACTTTATTCGCAGCTTGACCGTTACGAATACGGGTCAGCATATCTGCGATTGGATCTTGCATGCTCATGTATTTACTCCCATGATTCCAAATTAAAAGAGGTTATTACCAGCTTGCTTTCTTAAGGCCTGGAATTTCACCGCGCATTGCAGCTTCACGTACCTTAATACGGCTTAAACCAAACTTACGAAGTACACCGTGTGGACGACCAGTTTGGCGGCAACGGTTACGCTGACGGCTAGGACTTGAATCGCGCGGAAGTGTTTGTAGTTTTAACACTGCCGCCCAACGATCTTCGTCTGAAGAATTTGCATCAGAGATGATTTTCTTTAATTCTTCACGTTTAGCGTAGAATTTATCAGCTAATTTAGCACGTTTAACATCACGTACAATCATTGATTGTTTTGCCACGATAACCTACCTTATTTACGGAATGGGAAATTGAAAGCAGCTAATAAAGCTTGGCCTTCTTCATCGCTTTTCGCAGTTGTGGTGATAGTAATATCTAAACCACGTACACGATCTACTTTATCATAGTCGATTTCTGGGAAAATGATTTGTTCACGAACACCCATACTGTAATTACCACGACCGTCGAATGACTTCGCATTTAAACCGCGGAAGTCACGGATACGTGGAACAGCGATAGTAATCAATCTTTCAAAGAATTCCCACATACGTTCGCCACGTAGGGTTACTTTGCATCCGATTGGATATCCCTGACGGATTTTAAAGCCTGCAACAGATTTGCGCGCTTTAGTAATTAAAGGTTTCTGACCGCTAATTGCTGTTAGATCCGCTACTGCGTTATCTAAAAGTTTTTTATCGGTCAATGCTTCACCCACACCCATATTCAGGGTAATCTTTTCGATTCGTGGGACTTGCATGACAGATGAGTAGTTGAATTTAGCTTTTAATTCATTAACTACTTGATCTCTGTAGTAATCATGCAGTTTCGCCATCGCATTACTCCAGTTAATTAAATAATTTCATTATTAGATTTGAAGAAACGGACTTTTTTACCGTCTTCGAATCTAAAACCTACACGGTCAGCTTTATTTGTTTTCGGGTTGAAAATTGCAATATTTGACGCATCAATTGCAGCTTCTTTCTTCACTAAGCCACCAGCTTTACCTAAAGCAGGAACCGGTTTTTCATGTTTAGTGATGATTTTAACGCCTTCAACAATCACTTTACCGTTTGGTAACACTTGAGTTACCTTACCACGTTTGCCCTTATCTTTACCGGTAAGAACAATTACTTCATCATTTTGACGGATTTTAGCAGCCATTACATTCCCCTTACAGTACTTCTGGAGCTAATGAAATGATCTTCATAAACTTCTCAGAACGAAGTTCACGAGTCACAGGTCCAAAAATACGAGTACCGATTGGTTGCTCAGTGTTATTGTTTAAAATTACACAAGCATTACCATCGAAACGAATAACTGAGCCATCTGGGCGACGAACACCCTTCTTGGTGCGCACAACAACTGCTTTTAACACATCACCTTTTTTAACTTTACCGCGTGGAATTGCTTCTTTCACAGTAACTTTGATAATGTCGCCAATAGCAGCGTAACGACGGTGCGATCCACCTAGAACCTTGATACACATTACGCTACGAGCCCCTGAGTTATCAGCAACATCCAGCATAGTCTGTTCTTGGATCATATTAGTGCTCCGTTAAATTAAAAAACACCCTTTCGGGACGAAAACCCACTTACCCTATGTAAGCAGGTGGCGAATTATACCTCAATAACCTATTATAAATCAAATAAAATTTTACAAGTAAGCGGTTATATTTCGCTTAAAAATTACAAATAAAAAAGCCCTAACAGTTTAGCTTTAGGGCTTAAAATTTGTAAAAAACAAGCGGTATTACACCGCTTGTTTATCAATAAATTTGTAGATTAAGCTACTGCTTTTTCTACAACACGAACTAAAGTGTGCGATTTAGTTTTTGAAACAGGACGACATTCCTTAATTTCTACTACATCACCTAATTTAGCTTCGTTGTTTTCATCGTGTACGTGTAATTTAGTAGTACGACGAATGAATTTACCGTATAAAGGGTGTTTCACTGTACGTTCGATAGCAACTACAAATGATTTGTCCATTTTGTCGCTAACTACTTTACCTTGTACTGTACGAATTTTATCAGTCATTACTCACCCGCCTTTTCGGTTAATACAGTTTTCACTTGTGCAATACTGCGACGCACTTGTTTTAACTGATGGGTTTGTTGAAGCTGACCGGTGGCTGCTTGCATACGCAATTTGAATTGTTCACCTAAAAGGTTGATTAATTCAGCATTCAGCTCTTCAACATTTTTGTTACGTAGTTCTTGAGCTTTCATTACATCACCGTCTTAGTTACAAATGTGGTTTTAACTGGTAATTTCGCTGCCGCTAACGCAAACGCGTGACGTGCGATTTCTTCAGAAACACCATCCATTTCATATAAAACTTTACCCGGTTGGATTAAAGCTACCCAGTACTCAACGTTACCTTTACCTTTACCCATACGGACTTCTAATGGTTTTTCAGTAATTGGTTTGTCTGGGAACACACGGATCCAGATTTTACCTTGACGTTTAACCGCACGTGTCATTGCACGACGTGCCGCTTCGATTTGACGAGCTGTTAAACGGCAGCGACCAACTGCTTTTAAACCGAATGTACCGAAGCTCACTTCTGTACCGCCCGCGATACCACGGTTACGGCCTTTGTGTACTTTACGGAATTTTGTGCGTTTTGGTTGTAACATTCAGTGATTCTCCTTATTTACGACCTTTGCCACGTGGCGCCTTTTTAGGCTGTGCCGCTGGTTCTTTTTCAGATTCAATCACTGCAGCCATACCACCGAGGATTTCACCTTTGAAGATCCACACTTTCACGCCGATTACACCGTAAGTTGTGTGAGCTTCCGCAGTGTTATAGTCGATGTCTGCACGAAGTGTATGTAATGGCACACGGCCTTCACGATACCACTCTGAGCGAGCGATTTCTGCACCACCTAAACGACCGCTAACTTCAACTTTGATACCTTTAGCACCTAAACGCATTGCGTTTTGTACCGCACGTTTCATTGCACGACGGAACATTACGCGACGTTCAAGTTGAGAAGCGATGCTATCTGCGACTAATTTCGCATCTAGCTCAGGTTTTTTCACTTCAGCGATATTGATTTGAGCAGGAACGCCAGCAATTTGAGATACTGCGTTACGTAATTTTTCAACATCTTCGCCTTTTTTACCGATAACGATACCAGGACGCGCTGTGTGAATAGTTACACGAATGCTTTTTGCAGGACGTTCAATAGTGATACGTGATACTGAAGCGTTCGCTAACTCTTTATTTAAGAATTTACGTACTTTGAAATCGCCGTCTAAATTATCAGCGAAATCTTGTGTATTCGCGAACCAAGTAGAGTTCCATGGTTTAACAATACCAAGGCGAATACCATTAGGATGTACTTTCTGACCCATTTGTTATTCTCCTACCGATTAACGATCTGACACAACCACAGTAATGTGGCTTGTACGTTTTAAGATACGATCTGCACGACCTTTCGCACGTGGCATAACACGTTTCATGCTTGGACCTTCATCTACGAAGATTTTAGCAACTTTAAGATCGTCTACATCTGCACCATCATTGTGCTCTGCGTTTGCAATAGCTGACTCTAATACTTTCTTAACTAAAGCGGCTGCTTTTTTGTTAGTGAAAGTTAAAATTTCTAATGCTTGCGCAACTTTTTTACCGCGAATTAGGTCAGCAACTAAGCGAGCTTTTTGTGCAGAGGTACGAGCGTAACGATGTTTAGCAATAGTTTCCATCTTTTACCTCTTATTTTTTAGCTTTCTTATCTGCGGCATGACCGCGGTATGTACGAGTCGGTGCAAATTCACCTAATTTATGACCGATCATTTCGTCCGATACATAAACTGGAACGTGCTGACGACCATTATGGACTGCGATGGTCAAACCAATCATTGATGGAATGATCATTGAACGACGGGACCAAGTTTTAATTGGTTTTTTATCCCCGCTTTCCACCGCCTTCTCTACCTTCTTCAACAAGTGTAGGTCAAGGAAAGGACCTTTCTTGAGGGAACGTGGCATTGGACTATCCTATATTAATGAATAAAATTATTTGCCACGACGACGTACGATGTATTTATCGGTACGTTTGTTGTGACGAGTTTTCTTACCTTTGGTTTGAACGCCCCAAGGTGTAACAGGGTGTTTACCGAAGTTACGACCTTCACCACCACCGTGCGGGTGGTCTACCGGGTTCATCGCAGTACCACGAACTGTCGGGCGAACGCCTCTCCAGCGGTTAGCACCTGCTTTACCAAGAACGCGAAGCATATGCTCTGAGTTACCTACTTCACCGATGGTTGCAGTACACTCAGCTAATACTTTACGCATTTCGCCTGAACGAAGACGTAAAGTTACATAGTTACCTTCACGAGCGATAATTTGTACGTAAGCACCTGCAGAACGTGCGATTTGACCACCTTTACCAGGTTTTAATTCCACGTTATGAACTGTAGTACCTACTGGGATATTACGCATTGGTAACGCATTACCCGCTTTAATCGGAGCTGAAACGCCTGCTTGAATCGTATCACCAACAGATAAACCTTTTGGTGCTAAGATGTAGCGACGTTCACCATCTTTATAAAGCACTAATGCAATGTTCGCAGAACGGTTCGGATCGTATTCTAAACGCTCAACTACTGCTGGGATATCTAACTTGTTACGTTTGAAATCCACTAAACGGTAGTGTTGTTTGTGACCGCCACCGATGTGACGAGTTGTGATACGACCTAAATTGTTACGACCACCGGTTTTAGATTTGCTATCTAATAAAGGTGCATAAGGTTTACCCTTATGTAATTCTGCGTTAACAACTTTAACTACGTGACGACGACCAGCGGAGGTCGGCTTACATTTAACGATAGCCATTTATAAATTCTCCTCCGTAATTACTCTGCCGCACCTTCAACGAAGTCAAGTGATTGACCTTCTTGAAGAGTAACATAAGCTTTTTTCCAGTCACTACGACGACCTGATTTAGCACCGTGACGTTTAGTTTTACCTTTAACAACAACAGTACGTACAGAATCCACTTTCACTTCAAATAATTGTTCAACTGCGTTAGCAATTTCAACTTTGTTAGCATCTAATGCTACTTTGAAAACGATAGTGTTGCCTTTTTCAGCATTATTCGTCGCTTTTTCAGAGATATGTGGTGCTTTAAGCACTTTTAGCAAACGTTCTTGTTGAATCATGCTAACATCTCCTCAATTTGTTTTACCGCATCAGCAGTGATAACCACTTTATCGAAAGCGATTAAACTTACCGGATCGATACCTTGAACATCACGAACGTCTACTTTGTATAAGTTACGTGCTGCTAAGAATAGATTCTCATCTAAGTTTGCAGTAATGATTAAAGCGTCATTTAACGCTAAATCTTTTAATTTTTGTACTAATACTTTAGTTTTTGGCGCTTCGATTTCGAATTTCTCAACAACCACTAAACGTTCTTGACGAACTAATTCAGAAAGGATGCTTTTGATTGCACCACGGTACATTTTTTTGTTCACTTTTTGACTGTGATCTTGTGGTTTCGCAGCGAATGTGATACCACCTGAACGCCAGATTGGTGATTTGATATCACCTGAACGTGCGCGACCTGTACCTTTTTGACGCCAAGGTTTTTTACCTGAACCAGACACTTCAGCACGAGTTTTTTGAGCGCGTGAACCTTGACGAGCACCTGCTGCATATGCAACAACTACTTGGTGGATTAACGCTTCGTTAAACTCACGTCCGAAGGTAGTTTCAGAAACAGTTAGTGCGTTTGCACCTACAACTTGTAATTCCATCTCTATCTCCTAGACTTATGCTTTAACTGCCGGTTTTACGATAACATCACTATTAGTTGCGCCCGGAACAGCACCTTTAACTAATAATAATTTACGCTCAGCATCTACACGAACAACTTCAAGTGATTGAACGGTTACACGCTCAGCACCTAAGTGTCCTGCCATTTTTTTACCTTTAAACACACGACCCGGAGTTTGGTTTTGACCAATAGAACCAAGTACACGATGTGATAAAGAGTTACCGTGGGTAGCATCTTGGGTACGGAAGTTCCAACGTTTAACACCACCTTGGAAACCTTTACCTTTAGAAGTACCGGTAACATCTACTTTTTTAACATCTGTGAAGATGTCAACATTGATTTCTTGACCTAAAGTGAATTCTTCACCTTCAGTACGAAATTCCCATAAACCGCGACCAGCTTCAACACCTGCTTTCACGAAATGGCCTGCTTCCGGCTTAGTTACGCGATTCGCTTTTTTCGAACCGGTAGTAACTTGAATTGCAGAATAGCCATCGTTTTCAAGGGTTTTAACTTGAGTAACACGGTTGGCTTCGATTTCGATAACGGTAACTGGAATTGACACGCCGTCTTCAGTGAAAACGCGGGTCATACCAACTTTACGACCGACTAAACCAATCATTGTAATAACCTCTTAAAATTCCCAATTAACCTAGACTAATCTGAACATCAACGCCAGCAGCTAGATCTAAACGCATTAATGCATCAACAGTTTTTTCTGTTGGCTCAACAATATCAACTAAACGTTTGTGAGTACGGATTTCATATTGGTCACGTGCATCTTTGTTCACGTGTGGAGAAATCAATACAGTAAAACGTTCTTTACGAGTTGGTAAAGGAATTGGACCACGAACTTGTGCACCAGTACGTTTAGCTGTTTCTACGATCTCCGCAGTAGATTGATCAATTAAACGATGATCAAATGCTTTTAAGCGGATACGGATTCTTTGGTTCTGCATTAGACCAGGGCTCCAATTAAAATTTAGCTAATAAAAAAACCGAACTACCACTTAAGCCATATAGCATAAGGGAGCGCAGTTATACCTATATAGTTTCCAAATCGGAAACATTGTATGTACTACAATATCTGTAGTACCGCTTGATAAATGATTACACCAAGCGACTCTAAAAATCTTCGTATCTATATCATAAATACGATGAGCGTTAAAGTGGCGGTATTCTAGTGTAAAAAACACTTAAAAGCAAGATTTAATTTTATTTTTCTAAAAAATATAGTTTCAAACGAATCGGACATATTTTTACCCTTTATTATATTTACATTATTGACATTAAATAATTTATTTTGCAAAATATACATAAATTTCGCTCATTAAAAAATAATCATATATAAAAAAGGAGAAACATAATGGCAATATCCCCAAAAAAGTTCCAATATCTTAAGGAGATTTTTAGTCCTCTTGGAGAAATTAACTTCAAAAGCTATTTTTCTTACTTAGGAATATTTAAAGACGATACTATGTTCGCCCTCTATGATCATAAAAACGATCGATTATACTTAAGAAAATCCGCTCAATTTTATCCGGATATTATAAGAACAATACCGATACATTTTTTAATTGATCGTCGTATCGGTAAGCAACAATCTCATATTTTTTATCTTATACCTTCTTCTATTATTCACAATCTTCATTTATATACTCATTGGATTCTCTCTGCTATCGAAGAATATCAAACTGCAAAGGCCAAATTGATTTCTCAAAATAAAAATAAAATTCGTCTGCTTCCCAATTTGAATATCAATATAGAAAGATTATTGGCACGTATTGAGATTTATACCGTAGATGATTTAAAAAACGTAGGCGTGATTAATGCGTTTGTAAAACTGATAATGCTAGGCTTGGAAGTAACCGAATTACTCCTCTTCAAACTCTACGCTGCGCTCGAACATAAATATATCTATATGTTATCCAAGCAAGAAAAACAATCCCTATTAATTGAAGCCGATTTATCTCTCTATAACGCAGGCCTACGTAAACGCTTCGCTATCTCACAGGCTAACTAATTTACTTTATTTATGATCCATGTCACAAAATCAATAAAAAACCGGGAGGGAATACTGTAAGCCGGTTCCTTTCTGATTATCTCAATGCTACCATCCTACCTATAACTTGTTAGTTTATTTAAGTGAAATCTACTTTTATCCATAGGAGAACACAATGGAATTTCGTATTGAAAAAGATACCATGGGCGAAGTTCAAGTACCTGCCAATCGTTATTGGGCGGCACAAACAGAGCGTTCACGCAATAATTTTAAAATCGGTCCCGAAGCGTCAATGCCTAAAGAAATTATTGAAGCGTTCGGTTACTTGAAAAAAGCAGCGGCATTTGCCAACACAGATTTAGGCGTATTACCTGCGGAAAAACGTGATTTAATCGCTCAAGCCTGTGATGAAATCCTTGCCGGTAAATTAAACGAAGAATTCCCGCTTGTAATCTGGCAAACCGGTTCCGGTACGCAATCCAATATGAACTTAAACGAAGTTATTGCAAACCGTGCGCATGTTATTCACGGCGGTAAATTAGGTGAAAAATCGGTAATTCACCCGAATGATGACGTAAACAAATCACAATCGTCAAACGACACTTATCCGACAGCAATGCACATCGCCGCTTACAAAAAAGTGGTTGAACAAACTATCCCTGCGGTAGAACGTTTACAAAAAACCTTTGCGGCAAAATCGGAAGCGTTTAAAGACGTAGTAAAAATCGGTCGCACGCACTTAATGGATGCGACGCCATTAACATTAGGTCAAGAATTTTCCGCTTATGCGGCACAATTACATTTCGGTTTAATCGCACTGAAAAACACCTTACCGCATTTACGCCAAATGGCATTGGGCGGTACGGCGGTAGGTACCGGCTTAAATACACCGAAAGGTTATGATGTAAAAGTTGCCGAATATATTGCAAAATTTACCGGTTTACCGTTTATCACGGCGGAAAATAAATTCGAAGCACTAGCAACCCACGATGCAATCGTTGAAACACACGGTGCGTTAAAACAAATTGCGATGTCTTTATTCAAAATTGCGAATGACATTCGTTTACTAGCGTCCGGTCCTCGTTCCGGTATCGGCGAAATTTTAATTCCTGAAAACGAACCGGGTTCATCAATTATGCCGGGTAAAGTAAATCCGACTCAATGCGAAGCGATGACGATGGTTGCGGCGCAAGTATTAGGTAACGATACCACCATTTCATTTGCCGGTAGCCAAGGTCACTTCCAATTAAACGTATTTAAACCGGTAATGGCGGCAAACTTCTTACAATCCGCGCAACTTTTAGCGGATGTTTGTATTTCGTTTGACGAACATTGTGCGACAGGTATCGAACCGAATTACCAACGCATTAAGCAGCAGCTTGACCAATCATTAATGTTGGTAACCGCATTAAATACGCATATCGGCTATGAAAATGCGGCGAAAATTGCTAAAACCGCACATAAAAACGGTACAACTTTAAAAGAAGAAGCGATTAACTTAGGCTTAGTGACCGCAGAACAATTCGACGAGTGGGTTCGTCCGGAAGATATGGTGGGTAGCTTAAAATAAGCTAACACTTATTCTTATATGAAAAGGCTATCAAACGATAGCCTTTTTTACTATGTCAAAGTTGTAGAACAAGCGGTTAAATTTCAGTGTTTTTTTGCAAAACTTTCTCAAAATTTAACCGCTTGTTTCATTCAATACTTATTGAATCTTAGCTAAAAGCGTTCCATTCGCCGTTTACCGCACAACCGATAACTTCAAAACGGTTGGTAAAGACGGTCAGGTTCGCAATTTTACCCGCTTCAATCGAACCCAAACGATCATCAACACCAATCGCTTTCGCCGGATAGTAGTTACACATTCTTAGCGTTTCATCTAACGGAATACCGACTTCTTGCACCGCATTTTTAACCGATTCAATCATCGTAATGGATGCACCGCCTAAAGTGCCGTTAGCGTCATAGCATTTACCGTCACGCACATATACCGTAGTACCGACAAAATCAAATTGTTCGATATCCGAACCTGCCGCTGCGGTGGCATCGGTGACGATACAAAGTTTGTCACCTTTAGCTCGTTTGGCGATTTTGACATTACCGAATTCGACGTGTAAACCGTCCACAATAATACCGGTATAAACCTCATCGCTGTCTAACACCGCACCGACAACGCCCATTGCACGTCCGGAACTAATCGGCGACATCGCATTGTGTAAATGAGTGGCAAAGGTTGCACCGTTGGCAAACGCCTGTTTTGCCACTTCATAAGTGGCGTTCGAATGTCCGACCGATAAAATAATGCCGCTTTTCACAAACTCGGGAATCGCTTTTGCGGTCGGATTTTCCGCCGCTAAGGTAATTTTGGTAATCACATCGGCGTTATTACATAAAAACCGCTGCATTTCAGGGCTGATTTCACGCACATATTCGGCACGGTGTACACCTTTTTTCTCAAGGCTAAGATAAGGGCCTTCTAAGTGTAAACCGAGCGCTTGGTTTTGATATTTCTGCAAATAATCACGCATCGCTGCGACTACTTGTTTCATTCCCTCATCAGGTGCAGTAATAAAGGTCGGTAAATAACTTGTCGTACCGGAACGTAAATTGGTTTGCTGCATAATCTCAAAAGTGCGGACGGTCGGTTCACTATTTACCATTACGCCGCCACAGCCGTTTAGCTGTAAATCAATAAAACCGGCGGTAAGATTATGCCCTTGTAAATCGATACGTTGGATATCGTCCGCTAATTGTTCTTCACGAACAATCGCTTGAATTCTGTCATTTTCAATAACCACAGCGTGTCCGTAAAGCACCTCTTTGGCGGTATAAATCACGCTATTAGTAAAAGCATATTTCATTCTTGTTCTCCAAATGAAAAGGTCTATTTATAGTGTAACAGACCTTAAAACTTACAACACGCTTTGAATCGCTTGCGTTTCCAATTGGGTGAAATATTTCACGGTTTTGACTTTGAGTTCTTGCGTTGCCGGTTCGTCACACACTACGATGCCTCGTTTGTGCAGTTGTAAGGCACTAACCGTCCACATATGGTTTACCGAGCCTTCGACACAAGCCTGTAACGCCAACGCTTTATTATAGCCGGTAATCAGCAACATCACTTCTTCCGCATCGAGTAATGTCGCCACACCGACGGTTAAAGCGTATTTCGGCACTTTAGTAATATCATTATCAAAAAAGCGCGAATTGGCGATTAAGGTATCTTCGGTCAAGGTTTTAATACGAGTACGAGAACCCAAAGATGAAGCCGGTTCGTTAAACGCAATATGACCGTCCACACCGACGCCGCCCATAAATAAGTGAATTTTGCCGTATGACTTGATTTTCTCTTCATAACGGCGACATTCCGCATCGTGATCCTCGGTATTGCCGTTCAAAATATTGATATTTTGCGGTTGGATATCGATATGATCAAAGAAGTTACGGTACATAAAGGTATGGTAACTCTGCGGATGTTCCTTAGGTAAGCCGACATATTCGTCCATATTAAAGGTCACCACGTGCTGAAAGCTCACTTCGCCGGCTTGATATAAGCGAATCAATTCTTTATAGGTTTGTAACGGCGTACCGCCGGTCGGCAAACCTAACACAAAAGGACGATCAGCGGTCGGCTGAAATCGATTGATTCGTTCAACAATATGGCGAGCTGCCCAACGGCTTACTTGCTCACTGGTTTGTAACGGGATAAGACGCATAAGATTTCCTAATTATTGTTGTTATAGCTATATCACAAGCGGTCAAATTTTATAAAAATTTTGCATAAAGCGCTTTTGCCACTTCAAGTTGTTTGTCGGTTGCTTTAGCTGTCATCGGCTCACGGCAATAACCGGCTTCCACACCTTGTAATTTAAGTAACTCTTTAATGGTGAGATATAAACCGTTCGCTAAAATGCCTTCAATCAAATCATTGGTCACGTGTTGTACCGCTAACGCTTCCGCCAATTTACCTTGTTTGGTCAATTCAAAAATTTGACGTGCGCGCGGTGCGTTTACGTTGAAGGTCGAACCGATTGCACCGTCCACACCTAGTGCCACTGCCGGTAACATCATTTCATCAAAACCCGCCCAAATTAAATGGTTCGGATAGGCTTTTTTCAAACGTTCCAATAAATAGAAATCGCCTGCGGTAAATTTCACGCCTAAAATTTTCGGGTTTTTATACAATTCGCCGAACTGCTCGACACCGATATTCACACCGGTTAAGAACGGAATCGAATAGACGATCATATTGTTGCCGGTTTCCGCAATAATAGTGTCGTAATAATGTTTGATTTCGGCAAAGCTGAATTTGTAATAGAACGGTGTCACCGCCGATAAACAGTCATAACCTAATTCGGTTGCGTATTTCCCTAATTCGACCGCTTCTTGTAAATTCACACTACCTACTTGCGCGATCAGGGCAATTTGATCTTTCGCTTCGTCTTTTGCAATACGGAAAATTTCTTTTTTCTCTGCGGTAGAAAGCATAAAGTTTTCGCCGGTCGAACCGCCGACATATAAACCGTCCACTTTCATTTTGTCGATATTATGACGAATGATTTGGCGTAAGCCTTGCTCATTAATCGAACCGTCTTCGTTAAATGCTACGAGTAACGCACTAAAAATACCGGTTAAGTTTTTCATATTATGTTCCTTAAATTTAATTAAAAATGTTGTTCCGCCCATGCAGCCGCGCCGATTAAACCGGCATTGCCGCCATATTTTGCCGCTTCCAATTCACAACGGTAGAAATGCGGCATTTCGGCTAAATATTTTTGCACGAGCGGTAAATAACCTTCCGCCAAGCCGACACTGCCGCCGATCACCACTTTTTGCGTATCTAAACCAATGGTTAAATCCGCCACTAAATTGGCAATGGCTTTTGCAGATTTTTCGACTAATTCGACCGCTTGCACTTTGCCCGCTCGGAATTGCTCAAACACTTGTTTCGGTGTACAAGGTTCCGTCCATCGGCTTGAAACCGCTTCGATAGCTCGCCCGGAAGCAATCGCTTCCACACAACCTCGGCGACCACAGCCACAAATTGGCCCGTTCGGATCCGCTAAAGTATGCCCAATATGTCCTGCTACGCCATTCGGTTGGGTTAGCAATTTGCCATTTTGGATAATGCCGCCGCCAACCCCGGTTGAAACAGTAATAAAGACGAAATTTTCGACCGCTTGTTTATCTTGATGTTGATATTCGGCACAAGCCGCCGCTTGTACGTCATTGAGTAAGAAAATCGGTTTATCGGTATGACGTGCAATACTTTCTTGCAACGGGAAAAAAGCCAACCCGCCTAAATTCTTCGGGTTTAATGCGGTTAAAACGCCGTTATTGATAATACCGGTCGAAGCTACCGATACCGCATCAAACTGCCCTTGGTACTGTTGCAAAATGTCCGCCAACGTTTGATGCATTGCTTCCGCCGCATCTTGTTGCGGTGTGCCGATTTGTCGGCGTTGGGAAATCACTCCGTTTTCGACTAATGCCGAGGCAATCTTAGTACCGCCGATATCTAATGCTAAACAACGCATACATTCCCCTTAAACTTTCGCAGTTTTTATCTCATCAGCAAACCAGCCGACAATATGCTCCAAGCGAGTGAGTGCCGAACCGACCGTGACACAATCCGCACCGATTTCAATCGCGGTTTTTGCCAGTTGCGGTGAGTTATAACGCCCTTCCGCCATCACAAAACAGCCCGCCGCTTTTAAGTCTTTAACTAACTGATAATCCGGTTCATTCGGTACTTCCCCACCGGTATAACCCGACATTGTGCTACCGACAATATCAAAACCGAGTTGCTGGCAATATAAACCCTCTGCCAAAGTCGAACAGTCCGCCATTGCCAAACAACCTAGCTCATGAATACGTTTCAACGCCGCTTCAATCGTGACCGGTCGAACACGATCCGTACCGTCCACCGCAATAATATCGGCACCGGCTGCAGCCAGATCATCAATATCTTGTAAAAACGGCGTAATACGTACCGGACTATCCGGTAAATCACGTTTTACAATCGCAATAATCGGCGCTTTCACCGTCGGACGAGTCGCTTTTAAATTATCGACCCCTTCAATGCGTAATCCTGCCGCACCGCCGATAAGCGAGGCTTGCGCCATCGCCGCCACGATCTCCGGTTTGTCCATCGGGCCGTCATCAACTGGCTGACACGAAGCGATTAAACCGTTTCGAATCGTATTCAATACTTCCGAATGAGATAACTTTGACATATAAACTCCTTGAGTTCGTTATGCTTTCAAATAAAGCTTATACATAGCTTTCTAATAACTGACGCAAAACTGCATAACCTTGTAAATTAAAATGTAACCCGTCCGTGGTTAAATCGGCATTCAAATCGCCTTTATGATCAGCAAACGCATCAAACGTCTTAATAAATGTAATATGGGGCGGACAATGTTCGGCTAAATAAGTATTAAGTTGCTGAATTTGAGCATTCGTTACCGTATTAATACGACAAACAGGCGTGGCTTCAAGTAAAAAATAACGGGTATGCGGCGTAGCAAGCGGTCTAATTTGCTCGATAATTTGCAATAACCATTCCATCACTTGCGCCGGAGAATAATCGGCTTCTTTAACAATATCGTTCACGCCGAGGAAAAAGAAAACGGATTGTCCCAACTTTTTAATATGTTGCGGTTTCGCTATAACATCTAAATATTGGCGGCTACTCACACCGGAAATAGCTAAATTAGCAACCGTTTGTCCTTTAAACTCGAGATTCGTTTGCCAATCACTCCACATATCAAACAGAGAATGTCCGATTAAACTAATTTCAGTATCCCGTTCAAACTCAATACGCTTGGTTTGATAACGTTGGAAAATATCCGCATCTGATAACATTTCTCCAAACTCCGCAAAACTTATGAATAAATACACCATTTATTATAGCTTTAACGAAGTAATTTTCATTCATAAAGTTCAAAATCTGTGAAGTACTTCTCATTAATTTTGTAAATCTGCTAAAAACGATTTGATAAAAAGCGAAATAAAATGAATAACAAGCGGTAAATTTCCACCCATTTTTGCCAGATTTTGCTACAATCTTGCCATTTAGTGAAAATTAAACCAGTTATAGAGAAACAGGGAAGAGATATGACAGTCAGCACCTTTAACCGTACGTGGGCAAAAGTGATAGTGAACGCCTTATTACGTTACGGCGTAAAACATTTCTGTATTGCGCCGGGTTCACGTTCAACACCTTTAACTCTCGAAGCCCTACAATTACAACAAAATCAACAAGCACAATGCCACAGTCATTTTGATGAACGCGGATTGGGCTTTTTTGCTTTGGGTATCGCTAAAGTGACCAATGATCCGGTCGCAATTATTGTGACTTCCGGAACGGCGGTCGCTAATCTTTATCCGGCGGTTATCGAAGCGAGCTTGACTCATCATAAATTGATCGTACTTTCCGCCGATCGTCCGCCGGAATTAATCGGTTGCGGAGCAAATCAAGCGATTCCGCAGCAAGGTATTTTCGCCGATTATCCGATAGCTGGCGTTAATTTGCCGAAACCTGCGGAGCACTATAACGCCGGCTGGTTAGTTGCAACGATTGAACAGGCTTGCGTTACACAAAGCCAACAAGGCGGTGTGGTACATATCAATGCGCCGTTTGCCGAGCCGCTTTATGAAGCGGATGAAAACGCAATCAACACACATCCGTGGTTAAAGCCGATTCAAAGCTGGTTAATCAATCCGCAAACCAAATGGATTAACAGTCAAACGATTCAAAGCGAAGTGTCAATGCACGAGAATTGGGATTATTGGCGTACCAAACGCGGTGTGATTGTGGTCGGTAAATTGCCGGTCGAACAAGGTATCGGTATTAAAGCTTGGGCGGAAACGCTCGGTTGGTGTTTGATTACCGACGTACAATCTTGTGTAGATGCCAATCTGCCGTATGCGGATATTTGGCTTTCCAACAACACGGTTCACCAACGCCTGTTACAAGCGGATATCGTGATTCAATTCGGCGGTCAAATCGTGAGTAAAAGGGTAAATAAATTCCTTGAAGCGTTTAAAGGCGAATTTTGGCAAGTGGACGAATACAGCGACTATCTTAACCCGTTTGCACATCACCAAACCCGTTTTGTGGCAAAAGCGCATCATTTCTTACGCGTACATCCGCCGCTTCGCCAAAAACCGTGGTTATTGGAACCGCTCGCACTTTCACAATTCTGCGCCGGTTTTATCGAACAACAAGTCGGCGGTAGCCTGAATGAGGCTTCATTAGCCCATCATATTGAAGAAGTGTTGGCAACCAGCGGTAATTTATTTATCGGTAACAGCTTATTCGTACGTTTAGTTGATGCCCTATGTAAATTACCGGAAGGTTATCCGGTTTATACCAACCGCGGTGCAAGCGGCATTGACGGTTTAATCGCAACCATGGCGGGGGTGGCAAAAGGCAGCGGTCAGCCGACTGTCGGCGTTATCGGCGACATTTCCGCATTACATGATCTGAATTCGGTGTCGCTACTTAACAAAATCAGCCATCCGTACATTTTATTTGTGATCAACAATAGCGGCGGAGCGATTTTCGATATGTTACCGGTGGAAGCGCAAGCGAAAGAACAATTCTACCGTTTATCACACAACTACGAATTTGCTCCGATTGCGACCATGTTCGGCATCGAATATATCCGTCCGTTTACTTGGGCCGATCTTAAAGCCAAACTTAAACTCGCTTACGGACGTAAAGGGGTGACCATCGTTGAAATCAAAGTAAATGATCAAGACGGTAGCAATCTTTACAAATCGTTAATCAAACAAATCTCGCAAGCGGAAATCGCCTAATGCTCCACGCAACATGGCATAGTGAAACGGGTACGCCGGTGGTGTTTCTGCACGGTTTACTCGGTTCGCAACAAGATTGGCAAGCGGTGCTAGACCGCTTGCAAAATTTTCCGCAAATTCGACCGCTTACCATTGACCTTCCTCTGCATGGCGCAAGCGAACATATCCCCTGCTACGGCTTTTCCCACACGAGAGAATTGATTCATCAAACCGTTCTGCATTATATCGGCAATCAGCCTTTTTATTTGGTCGGCTATTCGTTAGGCGGGCGTTTAGCGTTGGACTATGCGCTCAATGCCAATAATCCTCAGCTAAAACATACGATTCTTGAAGGGGCGAATATCGGCTTAACGACGGATACGGAACGCCAAGCACGTTGGCAAAACGACCATCAATGGGCGAAACGTTTCCGTAACGAACCGATAGTGAAAGTATTAAATGATTGGTATCAACAAGCCGTTTTTGCCAATTTAGACCAACACAAGCGGTCAAATTTAATCGAAAAACGCCAAAACAATAACGGATCAGCCGTTGCGGCTATGCTTGAAGCGACTAGTCTTGCAAAGCAACCTTATTTTTTACCGCAGCTCTCCGAAGCTCGGCAGACTATCACTTTTTTGATCGGCGAATATGATCGGAAATTTAGAAAAATCGTCTCCGATAATAAACTTAATCATCAACTTATCCCTGATGCGGGACATAATGCGCATTATGAAAATCCGATATCTTTTACCGATGCACTATTAGGTCTGATTAAAAAGTAAAAAAGCTATCCCGAAGGATAACTTTTGGTTTAGTTAGCAAAGCGTTTATTTTTTATCTTCTTTTGTGGTTGCCGTAGCACCGATTACGCCTTGCCATTTTTCACTAATAGCACTTCCGGCTAATACTTCGCCATTTTTACCGAAAATACCCCCAGAGAAGTTTGCGTCAGGAGTTAGTTTTAAAGGAAAATTATCTATTTTAGAATATAAAGTTCCATTTATAATGGTACCATCTTCGCCAACTTTTGCTCCAGTCACTTGATTTTCTAATAAATTAGTTCTACCAAACTCACCTAATTTCCAGTAATCATTATTCTCACCAAATACTTTCATTGATACTTTTTTTGTTACATCATCATAAGAAGCTTCTACAGAAGCCTTTAATTTCTGATTTCCTACATCTTTGTAACTATAAAACATGTCTCCCTTATATGATATAGATTTAGTCGGACGTATTTTATCGGCATCGTTCATTGATAATAAATAATATTCATTCAAACTAACTTTTTCATCGCTATAATTTTCATCTTGTCGAACTTGATTTAACTGCATATATCCATAGTAACCCAACAATTTGCCTGAAGAATCTTTTAAGGTTTTAATGTCTTGAGCAGAAATTGTATTAGTTACTTTTAGATGATTACGATTAATCTTATCCTTATCTAATACGACTGTAATGTGATCTTTTTCATCTATTTTTAAATTCAGAACTACATCAGCATTATTAATGATACCTGAATTAATATCCTTAACCCCTAATTCCTTAAGAATTTCCGCATTACTTTTATCCTTACTTAGTTCTTCTCCTTTTGGGGCATCTTTTTGCGGATTATCCATTTTCGGAGCCATTACTTGTGGGTCATTTAGTTTTGGATTACCCATTTGTGGAGCCATATTTTTTGGTTCTTCCGCTTTCGGGCTATCTACTTGCGGAGCCATCTCTTTTGGTTCTTCCGCTTTCGAATTATCCGCTTGTGGAACTTCCTCTTTTTTTGGCTGCTCCGCTTTTGGTGCGGACATATCAACCTTAGGTGTAAGTTCCGAATTTGGTTTAGACGATGAACCCGATGAGCCGCCGCCACTACATGCGGTAAGCACTACACTAGCGACTAAGCTAGCCATTAATTTTGTTGCAATATTCATTAAAAAATTCCTTATACTTAAAATACAATAAATAAACACTTTAATTTACAATAAAAACTAAGAATCATAAATATAAGTAAATATAATACCATTAAACAAAATATAAAGCTCTAAAGTTTACAATTCAATCATTCTGCAATCGCTGTAAAAGCCGATCCATCGCCCGATAGCCTAGTGCTTCGGCAAGATGGATTTGTTGAATATGCGGTTCGTTAGCCAAATCGGCAATTGTGCGGGAAACTTTTAAAATCCGATGATAGGCACGCACTGAAAGTCCTAATTTTGTCAGTGCATTTTCTAGAAATAGCGCGTCTTTTTCTGCAAGGCGACAATCACGTTCGATTTCTTTGGTGGTTAATTTAGCATTAATTTTACCGGCTCTCGCCATTTGTAATTCTCTTGCCGAAAGTACCCGCTTGCGTACTTGCTCGGTGGTTTCACCTCGGTTATCGCTACTTTGTAATGCGCCTTTCGGTAATAAAGGGACTTCAATTGATAAGTCAAAACGGTCTAAAAACGGGCCGGATAAACGATTTAAATAACGCATCACTTGTTGCGGAGAAGTACGATTGTGCGTGCCTTGATAATGCCCTGTCGGGCTAGGGTTCATTGCCGCAATTAATTGAAAACTGGCGGGGAACTGCACCTTAGCATTCGCTCTAGAAATAATAATCTCTCCGGCTTCCAACGGCTGACGTAATGCGTCCAGCACTTTGCGTTCAAACTCAGGCAATTCGTCTAAAAAAAGCACACCATTGTGCGCCAAACTGATTTCGCCCGGTTTAGGAATAGAGCCGCCACCCACCAACGCCACCATAGATGCACTGTGATGCGGTGCTCGAAACGGGCGCTCTTTCCAGTTGTGAAAATTCAATTCGTTTTGTACCAAACTGGTGACCGAAGCGGTTTCAATCGCTTCATCATCACTCATTGCCGGCAACAGATCCGCTAAACGGCTGGCGAGCATTGTTTTACCGGTACCGGGAGGGCCAAGGAAAAGTAAATTATGTTGTCCAGCAGCCGCAATCATTAGTGCTCGTTTAGCGTGTTGTTGCCTAATAATATCGGTTAAATCACGTTTTACAAGCGGTTGAATTTCTTGTGTTTTTTGCGGAATCTGCTGAGCAATCGGCAGCCTGTCCCGCTTGTTCATAAAATTGACCACTTGCAATAAGGAACCGGCAAAATAGGTTTCGGCATTCGACACTAACGACGCTTCATTCACATTCGGGCGGGCAATAATCATCTGTCGCTTGGCTTTTTCGGCGGAAATTACCGCCGGAATCACGCCGTGAACGCCTCGTAACGATCCCGTTAAAGCCAGTTCCCCCAAAAACTCAAACTGTTTTAAGCGATCCGAATCCATCTGCCCTGAGGCAGCTAAGATCCCGATCGCAATCGGCAGATCAAAACGCCCGCCCTCTTTAGGTAGATCCGCCGGTGCGAGGTTAATCGTGATCCGTTGCGGAGGATACATAAAATTCGCATTCATCAATGCACTACGCACCCGATCGCCCGCCTCTTTTACCGTGGTTTCCGGTAAGCCAACAATCGTTAGCCCCGGTTTTCCGTTACTTAAATGCACTTCAATCGTTACCAACGGCGCTTCTACACCGATCGATGCACGGCTATAAACAATGGCTAAAGACATCTTTCCTCCTAAAAATTGTTAGGAGGGTAAAAGATAAATGTTCTATGTCACAGCAACAAAATCACTTTTCTCGATCAGGATCGCAAAAATAGGTTCCCTCTCTATTAAATCCAAGCTAAAAATCCTGAAAGCACTAAATATAGAGTTAGTTCCGGTGATTAAAACGTTATAATAGGGCATCAATATTCAGCAAATGAGGGGCAAAATGAAAACACAGGATATTATCATTATCGGTGGCGGTATGGTCGGAGCTGCGGTAGCACTCGGCTTGGCGAAACAAGGGTTAAATATTGCATTAATCGAAAAAAATCCGCTTCCCTCATTTGATGCGAATGCTGCTTATGATTTACGCATTTCCGCTATCAGTATTACCTCGGTCAAACTGCTGGAAGAACTGGGTGCTTGGCAGGCGATCAGCCAAATGCGAGTTTGCCCGTATGACGGTTTGGAAACTTGGGAAATCGAAGGGTTTAATACCGCCTTTTATGCAACGGAAATTGGCTTGGATAAACTCGGTTTTATGGTGGAAAATAACGCGATTCAGCTTGGTTTATGGCAAGCCTTAAACCAGTATCCGAATTGCCGACAAGCGGTCGGATTTTCGCAAATTTCTGCCAATTATCGCGAACAATTATGGACGGTCACCGTTGATGATCAAACATTTACCGCCCCACTACTGATCGCTGCGGACGGCGCAAACTCACAAGTGCGTAACTGGGCGGGTATCGGGCTAACCGGTTGGCAATATCGCCAACATTGCTTGCTTGCCACGGTGAAAACCGAATTACCGCAACAATCTGTCACCTGGCAACAATTCTTCCCGAGCGGCCCTCGTGCATTTTTACCTCTATCAGATCACAACGGTTGTGTCGTGTGGTATGACGCACCGCAACGCATTGCTCAGCTAAAACAACTGCCTTCAGAAAAACTCACCGCCGAAATTCAACAACATTTCCCTGCCCGTTTAGGCAAAGTGGGAGTAGTCAATGCCGCCGGTTTTCCACTGACTCGCCAACACGCTCAACATTATGTAAAAAACGGCGTGGTGTTGATGGGTGATGCGGCGCACACTATTAATCCGCTTGCCGGACAAGGGGTTAATCTCGGTTTTAAAGACGTGCAAGTATTATTGGAAGTAATTGAACAAGCGGTTAAAAAAGGCGAAAACTTTGCCAATGAAGTGGTGCTTAAACGTTATGAACATAAACGTAAACCCGATAATTTATTGATGCAAACCGGTATGGATGTTTTTTATAAGGCATTCAAAACTGAACTATTGCCGGCAAAAATCGCCCGAAATTTAGGCTTAGTGCTGGCGGAAAAAATTACCCCGCTCAAGAAAAAAGCGTTGCGCTATGCGATAGGTTTATAGTTTTTCATTACAAGCGGTCAAGTTTTGCAAATTCTTTGTGAAATTCGACCGCTTGTTTTTTCGTAAATACTCAATTCATATTCATCAAATCATTCTTTCCGAAAAAACGCTTTCAATTAAGTGCAATATATAACCAACCTAAGTTAAAATAGTTTGCAATCTATCCCTATTTATCTCATAAGGAGATCATTATGAAAAAAGTACTCGGTACTTTATTTGTTCTTTCGGCAGCAAGCATTGCAGTCGCTAAAGAAGTGAATATTAAATTTTTAGGTACGTCGGATGTTCACGGTCGTATCGTACCTTGGAACTACGGTGCGGATATTGAGGACAAATCCGGTTCTTACGCACAAATCGCCACTTATGTAAAAGAGGTACGCCAAAATAATAAAAATGTAGTGTTAGTCGATATCGGTGATGCGATTCAAGACAACCAAGTGGAAGTATTTGCGAAAACAGAAAAATACTACAAAGACAATCCGGTGCCTAAAGTATTAAACGAAATGAAATACGACTATTTCGTTTTAGGTAACCACGAATTTAACTTCGGTATGACCGCTTTAGATGAAATCATTAAAGACATTAATGCCAAAGTATTAACCGCTAACTTCTACTACAAAAAAGACGGTAAACGTTACGTTACCGCAACCGATATTATTGAAAAAGACGGCGTAAAACTCGGTGTAATCGGCTTAACGACCCCAATGGCGGCAACCTTTGAAAAAGATACGCACAATCTTGATGAGATGAAATTCAGTTCACCAAGCGAAGAAGCGAAAGCACAAATTGCCAAGTTAAAAGCAAAAGGGGTTGATGCGATTATCGTGTTAGCACATATGGGGATTGAAAACGAAAATAATATCCCTGATACCGGTGTGGCGGATGTAATCAATAATGTAGAAGGCATTGATGTGATTATCGCCGGCCATATGCACAAAAACATTCCGGCGGAAACGATTAAAAATACCCTGATTACCGAACCGCACCGCTACGGTACCGTGGTTTCGGAAGTGGATTTAGCCTTTGATGTGGCGGATAACGGCAAAGTAAAATTATTGTCAAAAACCGCCAAAACCGTACCGGTTAAGAAATTGGCTTCAGATCCGGCAATCGAAAAAATTTACCAACCATATCATGACGAATTACGCCGTTTAAATAATGTGAAAATCGGCGAAACCGCACAAACCATGATTCCGCAGGGTAAAAATCATGGTGTAGCGATTGCCTTTACGCAAGATACCGGCTTATCTTCATTGATTAATGACGTGCAACAACATTACAGCAAAGCGGATGTGGTCTCTTTTGCTTTCGACCACCAAACCGTACGTTTAGACAAAGGCGATATTAAGAAAAAAGATATTATCTATAACTATCGCTATGCAGGCGGTGATGTGAGCGTGTACGAAGTGACCGGCAAACAGCTTAAAGCCTATATGAATTGGTCGGCAGATTACTTCGATACGATTCAGCCGCAAGATAAAGACTACCGTATCAATGAAAAACGCGGCAAATCGAAATATATCACCTTTGATATTTTCGGCGGCGTAAAATTCAACATTGATTTACGCAAACCAAGCGGCGAGAAAATTGTTGATCTTAGCCTTGCCAACGGTACCGCAATCACTGATGACAGCAAAATCAAACTCGGTATGAATTCATATCGCTATGAACAGCTCATCAAAAAAGGTGGTGTATGGGAAGGACAACAAATCCCGGTATTATGGGAATCTAAAGTCGCAATGGGCAGCGAAGCCGGCACCATTCAAAATATGATGATCGATTACATCTCTAACGTGAAAAAAGGCAAAGTGGAAGGCGTGTCTCACAACCGCTGGAAAATTGTCGGTTTAGAGTAATTAATACAAAACAAGCGGTTAAATTCTCCAACTTTTACAAAAATCATCAGGAAATATGACCGCTTACAATAAGAATCCACTTATCTAAAAACAAAGGGATATAAAAAAATCCCCGTTTAACTAAACGGGGATTTGATAGAAATAAATGATGACCTAGCGTTTACCGAACATATTGCCTAAGCCGCCGAGTGCGCCCATGCCGCCGCCCATCATACCTTTCATACCACGCATCATTTTCGCCATACCGCCTTTACGCATTTTTTTCATCATACGTTGCATTTCATCGAATTGCTTGAGCAATTTGTTTACGTCTTGTACTTGTGTGCCGGAACCTAACGCAATACGACGACGGCGAGAACCTTTAATAATATCCGGATTCGCACGCTCTTTCAGCGTCATTGAGTTGATGATCGCTTCCATTTTCACGAACATTTTATCATCCACCTGATTTTTTACGTGATCAGGTAAATTCTTCGCGCCCGGCAGTTTATCCAACATCGACATCATACCGCCCATTTTCTTCATCTCGATCAGCTGTTCACGGAAATCTTCAAGGGTGAAATCATCACCTTTCTTGAATTTCTGTGCCATTTTCTCGGCTTTTTCTTGATCGACCGAGCGTTGTAAATCTTCGATTAACGATAATACGTCGCCCATACCGAGGATACGAGAAGCGACACGATCCGGATGGAACGGTTCTAACGCATCGGTTTTCTCGCCCACACCGAGGAATTTAATCGGTTTACCGGTAATTTGACGAATAGATAATGCCGCACCGCCGCGCGCATCGCCGTCCACTTTGGTTAAGATCACACCGGTAAGCGGTAAGGCTTCGTTAAAGGCTTTTGCCGTATTCGCCGCATCTTGACCGGTCATCGCATCCACGGTAAAGAGCGTTTCAATCGGATTTAATACACGATGGATTTGCTGGATTTCCTCCATCATCTCGCCGTCCACGTGTAAACGACCTGCGGTATCCACAATTAAAACATCAAAGAAATTGAGTTTTGCGTATTTTAAGGCAAGCTCGGCAATTTCAACCGGCTTTTGCGTGGTTTCCGTCGGGAAGAAATCGACTTTTAACGCTTCCGCTAAGGTTTGAAGCTGTTTAATCGCCGCCGGACGATAAACGTCAGCAGAAACCACTAATACTTTCTTCTTGTGACGCTCTTTAAGGAATTTTGCTAATTTACCGACCGAGGTGGTTTTACCCGCACCTTGTAAACCCGCCATCAAAATGACCGCCGGCGGTTGGGTCGCTAAATTTAATTCCTCATTCGCTTCGCCCATTGCGATTTCAAGTTCGCTTTGTACGATTTTGAGAAATTCTTGACCGGGCGTTAGGCTTTTATTGACTTCCGTACCTAATGCGCGTTCTTTTACTTTATTAATAAATTCACGTACTACGGGTAATGCTACGTCGGCTTCAAGTAACGCCATACGTACTTCACGTAACGTATCTTTAATATTATCTTCGGTTAAACGTCCTTTTCCCGTGATATTACGTAGAGTTTTCGACAGTCTGTCGGATAAGTTTTCAAACATAGTGTTCTCTTTTGCAAAATTTTTATGAAATTCGACCGCTTATATGCGGAAAAATGGCTTTATTATACAAAAAATTTGCATTTCTTGTAGGAAAGAATCCGTTAAAAACGTTGATTCGCTTTGCTTTTCTAAAATGTCAGGATGTTAAGACGGAAAGAATCGGGTAAGCATATAAAAAATGCGGCACTACTTTTAAGAAGTAATGCCGCAAAACAGACGATATTCGAGGAATCATTTTATTTATTATTTTCTATAATGATACTCTGACTGGTAAGAATTTGCGAAGGAAAATTTCAGATTTTTTCTAAAAATTGGAGAGAGATCACAAAATTTCGATAGGCTTTATTATTTAATATACAATTTGTTTTTCGGAAAATAAAAAAAACAAAACCCCGATGATTTCTCATCAGGGCTTCCGAATATGGCTCCTCCTGCGGGACTCGAACCTGCGACATATGGATTAACAGTCCACCGTTCTACCGACTGAACTAAGGAGGAATAGATGGTGCCTCGAGGCGGAATCGAACCACCGACACGGGGATTTTCAATCCCCTGCTCTACCGACTGAGCTATCGAGGCAACTTATCGTTAAGAGTGGATATTATGCAATTATTTTGATTTGCCGTCAAGTGTCCAAGATAATTTTATCCGGAAATATCCAATCTACTGATAAAGTAAAACCCTGATGAAAAACATCAGGGCTTCTGAATATGGCTCCTCCTGCGGGACTCGAACCTGCGACATATGGATTAACAGTCCACCGTTCTACCGACTGAACTAAGGAGGAATAGATGGTGCCTCGAGGCGGAATCGAACCACCGACACGGGGATTTTCAATCCCCTGCTCTACCGACTGAGCTATCGAGGCAACGTCTTGTTGCGGGGTGCATTATGCTGATTTAGCCCCACTTCGTCAAACATTTTTTTAAAAAATTTAAAAAAGCCTGTCCAAACGTGCTTTTTTTGTACTTTTTGCTTTAAAAAACAACAAATTATCGAATATGTAAATATTTCTCGCGCGCTTTTGATACTTTCTTCAAATAATTTCGAGCTTGGCTTGACGGATGTGCGGTCGTTAAAATGCGATAAACCGCATCCGGCGAAAGTTCGTTAATACGATCGATCGCATCATACTTATCGTAATCGAAGACTTTAAGCACCGCACCGGCGCCACTGTTATAAGCGGAAATCATCGCATAACGTTTTGCGGTCGGATTAGTGATTCCTTCCAAATATTCATCACGTAAAATCGCTAAATATAACGTACCCGAATCGATATTTTGCGACGGGTTATATAAATAAGCGCGATCCGGCTGTCCGTCAAAACCTTTACGGGCAAAAATATCGCGTCCGGCGGTACGCGGTACAACCTGCATTAAGCCGATAGCGTTCGCATAACTGACCGCATACGGGTTGAATGCCGATTCGACTTCCATAATACCCAAAATTAAACTAGGCTCAATGCCGTAACGTTTCGCCATTTTACGTACCAGCGGCAGATATTGGCGCGCGCGCACTTCGATATGCCCCGCCACCATTTTAATCGCTACATAAGTTACCGTTCTGCCGTTTTGCAAGCGACGAGTTTGCAATTTATTTTGGATTAAATAGGTCGCAAAATCGTTGGCGATCGCAATATTATTGATATCGCGCCCGAATTGATCGTTCACCTGACCGGCAAGGAACGGATTACTGCTAATCGGCGCATCACCGGAAGCGAATAAGTCGATCCCTTTCGGGTCCGATCCCATCAATAAGGTGTGAATAATACTGTTACGTAGATGATTTTGGTCACCTAAAGTTTCAATCGTGATTTGACCGTCTTCAAAAGAAATATGGCTACGTGTATAAAACTTATCCGTATATTTTACGTAATCTTTTTTACTTGCGACTAAAAGCTCGTTGCTTCCCCAAATATCGTCAATATTATGCGAAAACTGCCCCGTTAAAATATCTAAACCGTTAGTATCTTTAGTGTTGTAGTCCACACGAGTTTTGGTTCTTTTACTCTTTTTAGGAGAACTACTGCCGCAAGCGGCTAAAAACGGAATAATCAACAGTAGCGGTAAATATTTAGTATATTTTTTCATTAGAAATTAATACCTTGTTACTTCTGTTCGACAGGAACATAACCTTCAATCTGAACCTCTTTACCTTCAAACAAAAAATTCACCATTTCCGTTTCAAGCAATTTACGGTGTTCAGCATTCATCATACTTAATTTTTTCTCGTTCACGAGCATCGTTTGTTTTTTGATCCATTCCGACCACGCTTGTTTACTAATAGAATCAAAAATACGCTTACCCAATTCGCCGGGATATAATTGAAAATCTAAGCCTTCGGCTTCTTGCTTTAAATATTCACAAAATACAGTACGAGCCATTTTTTATTCCTTATTAGTGCTAGTTAGCGTTAAACTGAGTTCGTCCAAAATACGTTTTACGGGCGTTGCCAAACCTATTTCGCTCGGTAATTGTAAATCATACCAATAATTAGCGGTTGAAGATACCGAAAGGCGATAATTTCCGCAATTTTCTTGTACGACAAGCGGTTGATTTTGTGCATTTTTTTGCAAATCCAGTTCTACCAAAATCGGGGTAATATCCAAATGAAAGTGGCTGAATGTGTGGCGAAATGCGATTAATTGCTGAGATATTTGCAAATTCTGTTCAGCAAGCGACCGCTTAAGCGTATCCAAATCTTCAAACTGCGGAAATACGTATAGCCCGCCCCAAAGCCCTTTGGCTTCACGCTGTTCCAATAAAATCTTGTTACCCGCTTTGATAATCAAAAAATACGCCTGACGTTCGGGCAAAATTTTCTTCGGTTTTTTTACCGGAAATTTATCCCATGCTTCAAGCCGATTCGCTTCGCATAAATTCGCTAACGGACATAACGAGCATTTCGGTTTGCTGCGGGTACAGACCATTGCACCGAGATCCATCATCGCCTGATTAAAATCGGCAACTTGGCTATTCGGCGTAACGCTTGCGGTTAATTGCCACAATTTATTTTCTACACTCTTTTCACCGCTCCAGCCTTCCACCGCAAACGCACGGGAAAGCACCCGTTTTACATTGCCGTCTAAAATCGGATGCGGTGCATTTAACACGGACGATAAAATCGCCCCTGCCGTACTGCGCCCTACGCCGGAAAGTGCCAAAACATCATCAAAATCGGTTGGGAACTCACCATTAAATTGATCACGAATTTGCTGTGCCGCCTTATGCAAATTTCTGGCTCGTGCGTAATAACCTAAGCCCGTCCACAAATGCAACACTTCATCAATGTGCGCATCGGCTAAATCCGTTACCGTCGGAAAACGTTCGATAAACCGTTCAAAATACGGAATAACGGTTGCGACTTGCGTTTGTTGTAACATCACTTCCGACAACCAAACCCCATATAAAGTTTTATTTTGTTGCCAAGGTAAATGTTTCCGCCCATACTGTGCGAACCAAGCTAATACTGCTTTGGCAAACGGCTGAGCCGGATCAGATTGTGCTAAAGGAAACTGTAATTTTGTTTTCACTCGAAGCCTTTTAATATCAAAATAATATCAAGCCGTGCATCATAACCTAAGCGGTCATATTTAACAGTTTTTTTGCAAAACTTTTACAAGGAAATTTATGCTAACACCCATTCTCGGCTTTCATCATGTGGCGATTATTGCCGGTGATTATGCCAAATCCAAACATTTTTATACGCAAATTCTCGGTGCGGAAATTATTGAAGAAACTTACCGTGCGGCACGTGAAAGCTATAAGCTCGATCTTCGTTTTGCCGACGGTTCGCAAATTGAATTATTTAGTTTTCCGAATCCGCCACAACGCCCAAATAGTCCGGAAGCCTGCGGTCTGCGCCATTTAGCATTTCGTGTGAAAGATGTGCAACAAGCGGTCAAATTTTTAGCAAAAAATGCGGTGGAATGTGAACCGATTCGAATTGATGACTTGACCGGTAAACACTTCACTTTCTTTAAAGATCCGGACGGTTTGCCGCTAGAGTTTTATGAAATTTAAGGGTTGAAAATTTAAGCAACTCGACTTATAGTAAGAACACGGCGAGCGAATACCTGCCGTGTAGTTGGTGCTTAAGTTATTATAAAGCTGGTGGGCTAACAAGTAATAACACTAAGCAGATAATTAATATCCAACGGATGTTCATATCTCATTCTCCTTTATCAGATTGTTAAACAAAGCTGATCGAGATTAAGTTATTACCTGAGGACCAGTCAGGTAATAACAACCTGACCAACCGTTAATCAGTTTGACACAAAAACCGCTTTGCAAAAAGCGGTTTTTTTCTTTATAAATCAAATACTATTATGCAATTTCCTTCTCTTTCTTGCGGCATATTAATCAAACGTTATAAACGTTTTTTAGCCGATATTCTGCTACCCAACGGCGAGCAAATTACCCTACATTGTCCGAACACCGGTGCAATGACCGGCTGTGCTACTGCCGGCGATACCGTTTGGTTTTCCACATCAGATAATCCTAAACGCAAATATGCTCACACTTGGGAACTGACTCAAACTCAAGCGGGTGATTTTATTTGTGTGAATACCCAACGAGCCAACCAGCTGGTGCAAGAAGCATTAGAAAAGCGCTGGATTGCCGAACTCGCCGAGTACCAAACCGTCTTGCCCGAACAAAAATACGGCTCGGAAAACAGCCGCATTGATTTTCTGCTCAAAGCAGACAATCAGCCCGACTGTTTTGTAGAAGTGAAATCCACTACCTTACTTACTGAAAACGGTTTGGGGATGTTCCCCGATGCCAAAACGGAACGCGGGCAAAAACACTTGCGAGAACTGGCTGCGATTGCCGAATCCGGGCAACAAGCGGTCATTTTTCGCCATTTTGCACACCGGCATCCAACGTTTTGCCGTGGCAAAACAGATTGATCCGCAATATGCCGCATTATTTGAACAAGCGAAAAACACCGGAGTAAAAGTATTAGCCTATAAGGCTCAAATCGAATTAGCACAAGGTAAGCCGGTGGCGATGAATTTGCAATTTTCTTGTGAAATCTGACCGCTTGTCCTTGAAAAAGACAAATTTCCCCCCATTTAACACCGCAGTTTTCCCTAAAATAAAGGCAAGGATTTAATATGACAACAATCGTATGTGTTCGTAAAGATAGCAAAGTCGCTATCGGTGGTGACGGACAAGCAACGCTAGGTAATTGTGTAGAAAAAGGCACGGTACGCAAAGTGCGCCGTATGTATAAAGATAAAGTCGTAACCGGTTTTGCAGGCTCGACTGCCGATGCGTTTATCTTACGTGATTTATTCGAGAAAAAATTGGAACTGCACCAAGGTCACTTAATCAAATCTGCGGTGGAACTGGCAAAAGAATGGCGTACCGAACGTTCACTACGCAAATTAGAAGCGATGATGATTGTGGCAAACGAAAGTGAATTTTTACTGGTTTCAGGATCAGGAGATGTGATTGAACCGGAACAAGATGTACTTGCAATCGGCTCTGGCGGTAACTATGCCAAAGCAGCGGCACTTGCACTACTTCGCACGCAAAATAATTTATCTGCAAAAGAAATCGTGGCGGAAGCATTAAAAATCGCCGGTGATATTGATATTTACAGCAACCATAATCACGTAATCGAAGAAGTTTAAAAAAATGTCCCCCTCTTTAGAAAAGAGGGGTTAGGGGAGATTTGATGACAAGGTCAAATTTTCGTATGAGCGTAATGCTATTCTGCCAAATCTCCCCCTGCCCCTTCTTGCTAAGGAGGGGAGTTATTTAGAAGGAACAAAAAATATGTCAATGACCCCTCGTGAAATTGTGTCGGAATTAGATGCACACATTATCGGACAGAACGAAGCAAAACGTGCGGTGGCAATTGCGCTACGCAACCGTTGGAGAAGAATGCAATTACCGGAAGATCTCCGCCAAGAAGTTACTCCGAAAAACATTCTGATGATCGGCCCTACCGGTGTAGGTAAAACCGAAATTGCACGCCGCTTGGCAAAATTAGCCAACGCACCTTTTATCAAAGTGGAAGCGACTAAATTCACTGAAGTGGGCTACGTGGGTAAAGAAGTCGATTCGATTATCAAAGATCTGACCGATGTGGCTGTGAAATTAGTCAAATCACAAGCGGTCGAAAAAAACCGTATGCGTGCGCAAGATGCGGCGGAAGATCGTATTTTAGATGTGTTATTGCCGCCGGCAAAAGATCAATGGGGTAACGTACAAGAAAGCGATAACAGCTCAACCCGCCAAGTGTTCCGCAAAAAATTGCGCGAAGGTCAGCTTGATGACAAAGAAATCGAAATCGATGTAGCGGCACAAGTGAGCGTAGAAATTATGACGCCGCCGGGTATGGAAGAAATGACTTCGCAACTTCAATCGTTATTTGAAGGTATGTCGCCGAACAAAACCAAAAAACGCAAAATGAAAATCAAAGATGCGTTAAAAGTGATGGTGGACGAGGAAGCAGCAAAACTGGTGAATCCGGAAGAGTTGAAACAACAAGCGATTGAAGCGGTTGAGCAACACGGTATCGTATTTATTGATGAGATCGACAAAATCTGTAAAAAAGGCGAACACTCGGGCGGCGATGTTTCTCGTGAAGGTGTACAACGTGATTTACTGCCGATTATCGAAGGTTCTACCGTAAACACCAAACACGGTATGGTCAAAACCGACCATATTTTATTTATCTGTTCAGGTGCATTCCAAGTGGCTCGCCCGTCAGATTTATTACCGGAATTACAAGGTCGTTTACCGATTCGCGTCGAATTAAAATCACTGACCAAAGAAGATTTCGAACGTATCCTTACCGAACCGAACGCTTCATTAACGCTACAATATCGTGAGTTAATGAAAACCGAAGGTGTGGAAATTGAATTCACTAAAGACGGTATCAGCAAAATCGCCGAATCGGCATTCCGTGTAAACGAAAAAACCGAAAACATCGGTGCTCGTCGCTTACACACCGTATTAGAACGCCTAATGGACGGAATTTCATTCGACGCAAGCGAACGCTCAGGCGAGAAAATCGTAATCGATGAGAAATACGTACAAGCTGCGTTAAATGACGTAGTAGAGAATGAAGATTTAAGTCGTTTTATTCTTTAGTTTACATAAAGGCACAAATTTTGTGCCTTTATAAAATAAGGCATTTTATCATATGAGTACAATCAGGGCTTATAGTAACTCTAATATAGATATTGAATTAGCAGAACATGAATTATGGATTCTTAGTAATAAACAAAAGGGTAAACAAGCTAATTTTTCTGGTAGAAATTTATCTGGAATGACTATTGAAAAACGTAATCTTAGGGATGCTCAATTTATTAATAGTATTTTGATTGGATGTACCTTTAAAAATTCCGATCTAACTAATGCTAACTTCACAAATGCAAACCTTACAAATACCAACTTTGAAGAAATAAATATACTAAATACAAATTTCACAAATGCGAATCTTACTAAAACTTCCTTTCATAGGATAAATTTATCTGATGCTAACTTTGATAATGCAAAATTTGAATCAGCTAATATTAAAAATATTATTAAAACTAATTACTCACAAAATCATTTAAAAGAAGATATTTCTAAACTAAAAAAAGAAGTATCACAGAAAAATGTAGAACTAGCAAAATTAGATAGTCAATCACAAGAAAAATTCAAGTTAGAAAAAGAGGTCCAAAACCTTAAGATATCTATTCAAGAAAAAGAGGAACAACTAAATAGCAAACAGATAGAAATAGATAATCTAAAAACCTCACTATCTGAAAGAATTATAGATGCAAAAGACTCGTTGGAAACAGCTTTAAAAAATACAGATACACAGATTACAGAAAATACTAATGAGTCAAAATTACTACGGGAAACCGTAAAAAGATTATTTTATTTAGACATTATTCTTTTAATTCTTATTCCATTGTTAATTTGGAATCCTGCTAACTGGAGCTTATTAAGTACAGTACAATATAAATTTATTATATTAAGTGCTTACTTAGGGCATTGGGCAATTCTATTTTATACCTTACCTATCTTAGTTATCTTAATTATGGCAACAACATTACTTCGTCATGATCAAAAATTAATAAATGAGATACGGCATTTTTCTGCTATGAAACATGAAATTGAATTATTCAGTGGGCTACTTGAAGCCTCTCAGCATGCTGCAAACAGCTTTGGAGATCCTGAAAAAGCAGCTAAATATGTAGAAGATACATTTACATTAATTCGGAATAAATTGTTAAAAGTTGAAAAACAGATTATCCAAAATACTGATAATGATGAAATTGATAGCAATAGAACTATTGACTTATTAAATAAAGTTGCTGACTTACTAAATAAGTTATCTAAATAATACTTCAATGACACTTATCAGGATGATTAGCGCAATAGCTTTTACAAAATCTTTCGAGAATTCGACCGCTTGTTGTCCACGCACGGCAAGCTGTACGTGGTTACGATCAGCCTACGGCTGAGTGAGCCACGCTGTGGCTCCAAATTTCTCTATAATGGCACTTGCAAATTTCCGTGTAAGAGCCTAGCTATTCTTGCGTCCCTTATAAGTATCATAATTATTTATAAGGAGACATTATGCAAAACTTGCTAACTAAATTTAAAACATCGGAAGTAGATATTCTGATCCTGCGTTTATCAATTTTTATCGTCTTTGCCACATTCGGGATTTTTAAATGGTTTGATTTCGAGGTGGAAGCACTGAAGCCCTTAATTTCTACTACTTGGCTTAGCTTTCTTTATGATTGGTTTGGATTTCACGGCACAAGTTACTTACTGGGCGTGATTGAAGGTATCACTTATATCGGTTTATTTGCCGGCATTTTTTATCCGAAAGCAGGGATTATCGGCGCATTAGGATTAATCGGTACCGCTTTAGTGACCCTTAGCCTACTGCCGCAAATCGGATTTAACAGCTTTATCTTTAAGGATTTCTTACTTATCGGAGGGGCGATTGTACTGTTAAAACATGATTTAAATAGAGCGTTTCCATAACATATCCATAAAGCAATCAGCGGTTAAATTCCTCGCATTTTTTGCAAAATTATAAGGGAATTTAACCGCTTGTTTGTTATCTGGAAATATTTAAAAGCCCTCATTAGAGGGCAAGTATTATCAAAGTCACAAAACTATACCCAATTAGCTAATCGTAATCCTTCCACACGTTCAAATTCACGCAAGTTATTGGTTACTAATACGAGTCCTTCACTTCTTGCATGTGCGGCAATGTGAATATCGTTCTCCCCGATAATCTTACCGTGCTTAGATAAATGTGCTTTGATATTGCCAAAGTGAGTAGCCGCCTTATGCGTATAATCAAGAATCGTTAAACGAGAAAGAAAATCCTCAATTACTGCCATATTCTGTTCCGGAAACTGGCTTTTCTCTGCCCCATAATACAGCTCCGCTGCAGTGATACTACTTACACAAAGACGGGTGGAATTTAAATTAAACTTATCCAGCACTTCAAGTGGTCTGCGTTTAATGACATAAATCGCAATGTTAGTATCAAGCATATAAGTCAGCATTACAGTCCCTCACGTTCGGGCTGAATGCTGATTTCACGCTCTGTCATGAAATCATCGCTTACCGTTGCCGACCCCAGAAAGAAGCTATCCCAACTTTGGTTAATCGGAGCCAAAATACGCTCATTACCGACTACTCTTACAGAAAGTTTTTTTACATCACTTGCAAAGCGTACTTCTGCCGGCAATCGTACCGCTTGACTACGGTTTGTCATAAATACCGATGCTTCCATTTTGATCTCCTTTAAAACCGATATTGGTATATACTAAAAGTATATACCATAAATAAAAGCAAAAGAAGTGTTGTTTACTTAATGAAAAGTCAGAAATCAGCAAAGAAATGCCAATCAGTTTGTACGCTTAGTTAGGTGAAAACAGCCCAAGCCCGGAAAGCTGGTTCCATCAACAAGCCAATTACGATTTATGGCAAGCCCAACAAAAACCCATGCCATTTATTCAGCAAGTATCTGTAAGTTTATAAAACATAAGCGGTTAAATTTCCCGAATTTTTTGCAAAATTATAGGGGAATTTAACCGCTTGGTTTTACCTAGAAGTATTTGTAGAGATATAAAAATCACTCGTCAAGAGACAAACATTATCTGAATAAGATATTTCTTAAATAAAAAGAGTAACTAAATAAAATAAACAATAATATTTAACTACTATTTTATCCTATATTTCTCCAAATAATTCTTTCAAATAACAATAAAGCCTTTCTGCTCTATTATTTACAAATTGATCATAATTATCATCTTTCAGATCCTTACTATTTGTAAATGTAGCACTGAGAATATTCTCTACATCATCTCCCATTTTATTTCCTATATAACATTTAGGAGGTTCATTACTGATTTTTTTATTATCTGCTCTAGATATAATACAGAAATTCGCAAGACATTTAGGAGAACTATTATAACTTCCTACTATTTTATCCAAATAAGATTTAGGATAAATATGATGAAACTCATGTTTATTGTACTCTTTAAGAACATTAGCTAGGCTAATATTCCCTCCTGAAATAAAACTCTTAGGTTCATTCTGAGCCAATAAGAGTATAAAAGACTTCGTATAAACAGTACCCATATTAAAATCAGTTTCAATAAATATATCTTTACTAACATTACTAACTGATAACTTATCTAATTCAGAAGACTTATTATTCTTTAACTTAACTATTTCTTGTATATCAATTCCTAAATTCTTATTTGTAGAAGAACTATATCTTCTAGAAAATGCAGTTTTCCAAAACCAAGATAATATTCTTTTCCTTTGGTTATCACTATAATTAAAATGTTCATTTCCTTTATTAGCAAAGAATACAGATAAAGGAATTATCATATGGACATAAGGCAAATTGTCTAATTTAATTATATGAAATTCTCTTTTTAAAAAATCAATAGCTCCCTTAACACCGTTTATTACATATTGAAACTTGTCTTCAATTTCTTTAGGATCTAACTCTATTAATTCCTCCACTACAGCGTGTTTTTCTGTTAATATTGCTGCAACTATACGCAACAACATATCATGTCCTAAATCATTATCAAAACCATGTTCTGATAATTCATCAATAAGATCCTTAAACTTGTTTTGTAAGTTAAACTCTTCATTCCAAGTCCAAGCACTTAATAATTGAAAAGTATCTAATGGAATCCCCTTCCTATTTATTCTTTCGAATACAATAGCTACTTTCGACTTATCATCTGTACTTAATGTTTGATATGGAATTTTCACCTCTTTAAAAATTTCTTGTAATTTATCTAGCTTTTCTATTGTTTTCTCATCAAAATTTTCAGTAGCTTTTCTATATTTCTTAGAATCGAATAAACAATTCAATGGAAAATGAATATTTGAGTCAACAGAATCATCATCAAGGTAAATGAACTGAGAATCTTGTGCATTCTCCTGAGCAGATAAATTAAAATATATTTTAAACGGATTATTATTATCTTTCGCTTCTATCTCTGATTGGAATGTACCAAAAATAGATGTAATTCTTTGTTGCCCATCTAATATATAATCTACTGGATATTCTTCATCTCTTTCAAATAATTCAAACGGACCAAAGCTACGTTCTGTTTTTAAAGCCTCTCTAGTCCTCCATAATTGAATAGTTCCAAATGGATATCCTTTATAAATGCTATCCATAAGAAATGCTATTGAATCACTATCCCATACAAACCCTCTTTGAAAAATAGGGATTCGTAAATTACCACTATTAATATTATTAAGAATATCTCTTATAGAAAAATCACTCATTGATGTCCCTTATATAAAAAATAAGCTCTGAGCATTAAAATACTCAGAGCTTCTCTCACATACTATTCTTCATCACCTGCGTTTAATAATGCTGCTAGGCTTTGAGTTGCATCGTCTGAAACGAATTCGAATTCCGCTTCGATATCAGCATCGGTTGCGAATCCGTTAGCTTTTGCAACCGGAGCTTCAAAAGCGATCGCTTGTTCTGGCTGGTTACGTTTTTTCGCACGGTTTTGGTGATATGCGAAACCAGTACCCGCCGGGATTAAACGACCTACGATTACGTTCTCTTTCAAGCCGCGTAATTCGTCACGTTTACCTGCAACCGCCGCTTCAGTAAGAACACGTGTGGTTTCTTGGAACGACGCTGCTGAGATAAATGACTCGGTTGCAAGCGACGCTTTGGTAATACCAAGTAATTCACGTTCGAACTCAACAAGTGGTTTGCCTTCTTCTGCACGTTTACGGTTAGCAATTTTCACACGTGAAACTTCAACTTGTTCCCCTTCGAGGAATTCGCTGTCGTATGCGTTAGTGATAACCGCTTTACGTAACATTTGGCGAACGATAACTTCGATGTGCTTATCGTTAATTTTTACCCCTTGTAAGCGGTAAACTTCTTGTACTTCGTTTACGATGTAATCTGTTACAGCGTGAACGCCACGTAAACGTAAGATGTCGTGTGGAGTTTCCGCACCATCAGAGATTACATCACCACGTTGTACCATCTCGCCTTCAAATACGTTGAGCTGACGCCATTTCGGAATCATTTCTTCGAATGCTTCGCCTTCTGCCGGTGTGATCACTAAACGACGTTTACCTTTAGTCTCTTTACCGAATGACACGATACCTGAAATTTCAGCAAGGATTGCCGGCTCTTTCGGTTTACGTGCTTCGAATAAGTCTGCTACGCGTGGAAGACCACCGGTAATATCTTTCGTACCCACAGATTCTTGCGGAATACGTGCTAATGCTTCACCGACTTCGATTTCCGCACCGTCGTCTAAAGTTACGATTGCTTTACCCGGTAAGAAGTATTGTGCTGCAACGTCTGTGCTTGGAATTAAGATATCGTTACCTTGTGCATCAACTAAACGTAATGCCGGACGTAAATCTTTACCTGCTGTTGCACGTTCACCCACATCTTGCACCACGATAGAGGATAAACCGGTTAATTCGTCAGTTTGACGAGTAACGGTTAAGCCATCTACGATGTCGCTGAATTGGATACGACCGCTTACCTCTGAGATGACCGGCATTGTATGCGGATCCCAGTTAGCAACCACTTCACCTACTGCAACTTCTGCACCGTCGTTTTTAGAAAGCACTGCACCGTAAGGTACTTTATAGTTTTCTTTGGTACGACCGAATGTGTCGATAACAGTTAATTCTGTGTTACGTGAAGTTAATACGATTTTGCCTTCTTTGTTAGTTACAAATTTGGCGTTAGTTAATTTAATCGTACCTGCGTTTTTCACTTGGATGCTAGATTCTTTTGCTGCCGCAGAAGCCGCACCACCGATGTGGAACGTACGCATGGTTAGCTGTGTACCCGGTTCACCGATTGATTGCGCCGCGATAACACCCACTGCTTCACCTTGATTGATAAGGTGACCGCGAGCAAGGTCACGACCGTAACACTTCGCACACACACCGAAGTCTGTGTTACAAGTTACCACTGAACGTACTTTGATTACGTCCACAGATTCCGCATCAATCACATCACACCATTTCTCATCGATTAAGGTGTTACGTGGAATTAATACTTCTTCCGTACCCGGTTTTAATACGTCTTCTGCCACCACACGACCTAATACACGATCACGTAATGCTTCTTTAACGTCACCACCTTCGATTAACGGAGTCATCACGATACCTTCGTGTGTACCACAGTCATCTTCAGTGATTACTAAGTCTTGTGCCACATCTACTAAACGACGTGTTAAGTAACCTGAGTTCGCTGTTTTTAATGCGGTATCCGCAAGACCTTTACGCGCACCGTGGGTTGAAATAAAGTACTGAAGAACGTTCAGACCTTCACGGAAGTTCGCGGTAATCGGTGTTTCGATGATTGAGCCGTCCGGACGAGCCATAAGACCACGCATACCGGCTAACTGACGAATCTGAGCTGCAGAACCACGCGCACCCGAGTCAGCCATCATAAAGATACTGTTGAATGATGCTTGTTTTTCCGGGTTACCTTCACGGTTGATAACTTCTTCCGTTGAAAGGTTTTCCATCATGGCTTTTGCAACACGTTCGTTTGCCGCCGCCCAAATATCGATTACTTTGTTATAACGTTCACCTGCAGTTACAAGACCTGAGTTAAACTGTTCTTGGATCTCTGCCACTTCCGCTTCCGCCGCACGAATAATTTCGTGTTTTTGCGCCGGAATAACCATATCATCGATACCAACCGACGCACCTGAACGCGCAGCGTATGCGAAACCGGTATACATAATTTGGTCGGCAAGAATTACAGATTCTTTTAAACCTAAACGACGGTAGCTTTCATTGATTAATTTTGAAATCGCTTTTTTACCTAACGTTTGGTTGAATACTTTAAACGGCATACCTTTCGGTGCGATCATCCATAAGATGGCACGACCGATTGTAGTATCTAATAATTTAGTTTCCGCAACTAATTCACCCGCTTCGTTTTTCACGTGTTCGGTAATACGAACTTTTACGCGAGCGTGTAATTCGGCTTGACCGGTACGGTATGCTTTTTCCGCTTCACGCGGGTCAAGGAAATACATTCCTTCACCTTTCGCATTTACTTTCTCACGAGTCATATAGTAAAGACCTAATACAACGTCCTGAGAAGGAACGATAATCGGGTCACCACTTGCCGGTGAAAGTACGTTATTGGTAGACATCATTAACGCACGAGCTTCTAATTGCGCTTCAAGTGTTAATGGTACGTGTACCGCCATTTGGTCACCATCGAAGTCCGCGTTGAACGCCGCACAAACAAGCGGGTGTAACTGGATTGCTTTACCTTCGATTAATAACGGTTCAAACGCTTGGATACCCAAACGGTGAAGTGTCGGCGCACGGTTTAATAAAATCGGGTGTTCACGAATAACTTCCGCAAGGATATCCCATACGATCGGTTCTTCACGTTCAACCATTTTCTTCGCAGCTTTGATTGTTGAAGCAATGCCACGAGATTCTAATTTAGAATAAATAAACGGACGGAATAATTCCAATGCCATTTTTTTCGGTAAACCACATTGGTGTAGGTGTAAGTAAGGACCTACGGTGATTACCGAACGACCTGAATAGTCCACACGTTTACCTAATAAGTTCTGACGGAAACGACCTTGTTTACCCTTGATCATATCTGCAAGAGATTTTAACGGACGTTTGTTAGAACCTGTAATCGCACGACCACGACGACCGTTATCTAATAATGCATCAACAGACTCTTGTAACATACGTTTTTCATTACGTACAATGATATCCGGCGCTACTAAATCTAATAAGCGTTTTAAACGGTTGTTACGGTTGATCACACGACGATATAAATCGTTCAGATCCGAAGTCGCAAAACGACCGCCGTCAAGTGGTACTAACGGACGAAGATCCGGCGGAAGTACCGGTAATACGGTCATTACCATCCACTCCGGTTTGTTACCGGATTGTTGGAATGCTTCTAATAATTTTAAGCGTTTTGTGATTTTCTTACGTTTTGTTTCAGAGTTCGTTTCTTGTAACTCTTCACGCATCATTTCACATTGGTGCTCTAAGTCCATATCGCGTAAAAGTGCTTGAATACCTTCCGCACCCATTTTCGCTTCAAACTCATCGCCCCAACGCTCTTCTGCGTCTAAGAACTGTTCTTCGGTTAATAACTGATTTTTTTCTAAATCGGTCATTCCCGGTTCGGTAACCACATAAGATTCGAAGTAAAGTACACGTTCAATATCGCGTAACGGCATATCTAAGATTAAACCGATACGGGACGGAAGTGATTTTAAGAACCAAATGTGTGCCACCGGACAAGCAAGTTCGATATGACCCATACGGTCACGACGTACTTTAGTTTGAGTAACTTCAACACCACATTTTTCGCAGATTACGCCGCGGTGTTTTAAACGTTTATATTTACCGCATAAACATTCGTAATCTTTTACCGGTCCGAAGATACGTGCACAGAAAAGACCGTCACGCTCAGGTTTAAAGGTACGATAGTTAATTGTTTCCGGTTTTTTTACTTCACCGAAAGACCAAGAACGGATTTTATCCGGTGATGCTAAACCAATTTTAATTACATCAAAATCATCATTCGATTTTGATTGTGCTTTTAAAAACTTTACTAAGTCTTTCACTTTTTGCCCCTAGTGAGGAATTAAAGTTTTGCTTAGAACACAAGGCTCTAAACGAGGAAATCTATTTTACAAGCGGTCAAATTTTGCAAAATTTTTACCAAATTCGACCGCTTTACGGCTGACGATTATTCTTCGTCAAGCTCCATATCAATACCTAAGGCACGAATCTCTTTCAACAATACGTTGAATGATTCCGGCATACCCGGTTCCATTTGATGTGTGCCGTCCACGATGTTTTTATACATCTTCGTACGACCGTTCACGTCATCCGATTTAACCGTTAGCATTTCTTGTAAGGTATAAGCGGCACCGTATGCTTCTAATGCCCAAACCTCCATCTCACCGAAACGCTGACCACCGAATTGTGCTTTACCACCAAGCGGTTGTTGAGTAACAAGACTATAAGAACCGGTTGAACGCGCGTGCATTTTGTCGTCAACTAAGTGGTTCAATTTGAGCATATACATATAACCTACGGTTACAGGACGCTCGAATTTCTCACCGGTACGACCGTCAAATAAGGTAATTTGGCCTGAAGTCGGTAAGCCGCCTAATTCTAATAAGCCTTTGATTTCGCTTTCGTGTGCACCGTCGAATACCGGTGTTGCAAGCGGTAAACCTTTACGTAAGTTTTCTGCTAAACGCATTACTTCTTCATCGGTAAAGGTGCTTAAATCCACAGATTGTGAGCCGTGACCTAAATCGTATGCTTTTTGGATATATTCACGCAATTTCGCAACAGATTGTTGTTGTTTGATCATTGCGTTAATTTGGTCGCCGATACCTTTCGCCGCTAAACCTAAGTGCGTTTCTAAGATCTGACCGATGTTCATACGTGAAGGTACGCCCAGCGGGTTCAATACGATCTCAACCGGTTGGCCGTTTTCATCGTACGGCATATCTTCAACCGGGTTGATTTTCGAGATAACACCTTTGTTACCGTGACGACCCGCCATTTTATCACCCGGTTGGATTTGGCGACGAACCGCTAAGTAAACTTTAACCACTTTTAACACACCCGGTGCTAAATCGTCACCTTGGATGATCTTGTTGCGTTTAATTTCAAGTTTACGTTCAAACTCTTTACGTAACTCTTCGTGCTGTTCCGCAAGCTGTTCTAATTGATTTTGTTTCGCTTCGTCATCTAAGGTTTGTTCTAACCATTTCTCACGAGCAACTTTATCTAATTCAGCTTCAGATACGCCGCCTTCGATTAATAAATTGCGAACACGAGTAAATAAACCAGCTTCTAAAATTTCTAACTCTTCAGTTAAATCTTTCTTCGCTTCTTTAAGCTGCATTTCCTCGATTTCTAACGCACGTTTATCTTTTTCAACGCCGTCACGAGTAAATACTTGAACGTCAATAACCGTACCTGAAGTACCATTTGGTACACGTAATGAAGAATCTTTAACATCAGATGCTTTCTCACCGAAGATCGCACGTAAAAGTTTTTCTTCCGGCGTTAATTGGGTTTCGCCTTTAGGCGTTACTTTACCAACTAAGATGTCGCCGCCTTTAACTTCCGCACCCACGTAAACGATACCTGATTCATCAAGTTTGCTTAATGCCGATTCGCCTACGTTCGGGATATCCGCTGTAATTTCTTCCGCACCAAGTTTGGTGTCACGTGCCACACAAGATAGCTCTTGGATGTGGATTGTCGTGAAACGATCTTCTTGTACTACACGCTCAGAAACTAACATTGAGTCTTCGAAGTTATAACCGTTCCATGGCATGAATGCCACACGAATATTTTGACCTAATGCTAATTCACCTAAATCTGTTGAAGGACCGTCCGCTAAGATCTCGCCACGTGCTACCGGCTCGCCTAAATTCACACAAGGAATTTGGTTGATACAGGTATTTTGATTTGAACGGGTATATTTAATTAAGTTATAGATGTCGATACCCGCTTCACCCGGAATCGTTTCATCTTCGTTTACTTTCACTACGATACGAGAGGCATCAACACGTTGAACAATACCACCACGTTTCGCCACAATCGCTACACCTGAGTCAAGTGCGATTGGTTTTTCCATACCGGTACCGACTAACGGTTTATCCGCACGTAATGTCGGAACAGCCTGACGTTGCATGTTCGCACCCATTAACGCACGGTTCGCATCGTCATGCTCAAGGAACGGAATTAACGCCGCCGCAACAGAAACTACTTGTTGTGTAGAGATATCCATATAGTGAATATCTTCTGGTTTATATAAACCTGACTCACCGTGTTCGCCACGACAAGTTACGTAAGTATCGGTAAAACGGAAATTCTCATCTAAGTTTGAGTTCGCCTGAGCGATAACGTAGTTACCTTCTTCGATTGCCGATAAATACTCGATATCTTCGGTTACTTGACCGTTTACCACTTTACGGAATGGCGTTTCTAAGAAACCGTAATTATTAGTACGTGCATATACCGAAAGTGAGTTGATCAAACCGATGTTCGGACCTTCAGGGGTTTCGATCGGACATAAACGACCATAGTGGGTAGTATGTACGTCTCGAACCTCAAAGCCTGCACGTTCACGGGTTAAACCGCCCGGACCTAATGCCGAAATACGACGTTTATGTGTAACCTCTGAAAGCGGGTTATTTTGGTCCATAAATTGCGAAAGTTGTGAAGAACCGAAGAACTCTTTCACTGCCGCAGAAATTGGTTTCGCATTGATTAAATCTTGCGGAGTAATGCCGTCTAAATCGCCTAATGATAAACGCTCACGCACAGCACGCTCTACACGCACTAAACCGATACGGAATTGGTTTTCAGCCATTTCGCCTACTGAACGAATACGACGGTTACCTAAGTGGTCAATATCGTCCACTTCGCCACGACCGTTACGGATTTCGATTAATTTCTTCATCACGCCGGTAATGTCGTCATTACTTAAAATGCCTGAACCTACGCCTTCTTCAAGATTTAACGAACGATTGAACTTCATACGACCAACCGCTGATAAATCATAACGGTCTGCTGAGAAGAACATATTGTCGAATAACGCTTCCGCCGCTTCTTTTGTCGGTGGCTCGCCCGGACGCATCATACGGTAGATTTCTACTAATGCACTTAAGCGGTCATAAGTTGGATCAACACGTAAGGTTTCAGAAATATACGGACCGTGATCTAAGTCGTTAGTAAATAGTACTTCGATCTCTTTGTAACCTGCTTGCGACAATTTCGCTAACATCTCCATTGAGATTTCCATATTCGCCGGACAAACTAATTCTCCGGTTGAAAGATCAACATAATCTTTCGCTGCAACTTTACCGACGATGTACTCTACCGGTACTTCGATTTGTTTGATTTCGTCTTTTTCTAATGTGCGAATATGACGTGCGGTAATACGACGACCACGTTCAACATACACTTTACCGTTCGCTTCAATATCAAACGCAGCGGTTTCACCACGTAAGCGTTCCGGCACCAATGTCATTAATAATTTATTATCTTGGATTTCAAAGTTCACTTTATCGAAGAACATCGATAAGATTTCTTCGGTCGTGTAACCTAAAGCACGTAAAATAATGGTCGCCGGTAATTTACGGCGGCGGTCGATACGTGCGTAAAGATTATCTTTCGGGTCAAACTCGAAGTCTAACCAAGAACCACGGTAAGGAATAATACGTGCGTTATAAAGCACTTTACCTGATGAGTGGGTTTTACCTTTGTCAGAATCGAAGAATACGCCCGGACTACGGTGTAACTGAGATACGATTACACGCTCAGTACCGTTGATAACGAAAGTACCGTTGTCGGTCATTAATGGGATTTCGCCCATATACACGTTTTGTTCTTTAATATCTTTTACAGTGCCTGCCGCCGCTTCACGGTCGAAAGTCACTAAACGAAGTTTAACGCGTAATGGTGCTGCATAGGTTGTACCGCGAATTTGACATTCACGAACGTCAAATACCGGCTCACCTAATTCGTAAGAAACGTATTGTAATTCAGTGCTTCCGTTATTGCTTACAATCGGGAACACAGAACGGAATGCCGCTTCTAAACCTTGTTGTCCATCTGAATCTCTTTGAATAAATTTCTCGTAAGAATCAAGCTGAATTGTTAATAGATAAGGTACGTTAAGAACTTGTGGACGTTTACCAAAGCTCTTACGAATACGCTTTTTCTCGGAATATGAATATGCCATTGCTAGATAGCCTTCTGATTTTCTTATTTGGTTGAGGTTACACAATCCGACCGTCATTTGAACGGGCTGGAAGTGGCATTAAATTTGTACGAGGTGTCATTTTCCAACTGCCTTTCTTGAGTCAAAAATCACTACTGCAAGCGGTCAAATTGGGTGGGATTTTTACAAATTTAGCTTATTAAAATGACAAAATAGGCTAATGCTTCCAAGCACAAAAGGCTAGAAGAAAATCATCTAGCCAATTTGCATAGTTTAAGGGAAAGGATTATATAAATTTTTAGCGAAAATGTAAAGTAAGTACTAATCTCTATAAGGATGCCAATCAACCGGCTGAGGAAGTGTGCTGAATGTTCCTTCGACCATTTTCTGATGAGAATCACAATACCTATTTGGGGCTTTAAAAAGACCGCATAATTCTTTCATTTGGCTAATTGCCTCCTCTTTATTATTTGATGGAACCCCCTCATATTTAACAAATCCTAGAGATGAAATATATTCTAATGCTGATTTTATTTCTTGTGCGTCAACCTTAGCCCGATCTTTAAGTGCTTTTAATGCCCATTTATAAGCCAATTCATCAGTCTGTAGAGTATGCTTAAAATAATAAATTTGTGCTAAACGTGCACGCGCCACGCCTCTTTTCTCCGTCCATATCTGATCATCAGGAAGATTTGCTATATCCTCATAATTCCATAAGATATTCAATTCTCTAGGCCTCACTCTAGACAGACTTTCACTATAGAAATAGTACATATCTGTAATTGCTAGTTTTGCCAGATTTCGAATAATATAACTAGAAGGATCATCTAGCCATTCTTTAGAACTATTCCAATAATTATAGGCTTTTAAATAGAATTCCAAAGCTTTATCATAATTGGGATTAAATCTAGAAAATTTTTCACAAAGTCCATATCTAAACCCATTTTCTACATCTAAGAAATTAACTACGTGACCTCTAGCTGCTCCCATGCTAGCTTCACGTTCTTTCCGGCATAGTAGACAAAAAGGTTGGTATTTTGTCGAACTATGCCTCTATTGGACAAAAGGGTTGGTAATGATTATGTTTAGAAATTTTTACCGACTCTTTTTATTTAAAAAGTCCTGTATAAACAATATCTTATGCTTTCTCGTTAATCCGCTATGTGGGCGTAATTTGTCTTTTAATTCTTTAAATAATCCTTCTATTCGATTTGTCGTCTTTTCAATATTTAACTCAGGATACTTTTCATACGTAAAAATATAATCCATATAACGTTTTATACTTGTATAAGCACTTCTCACATTACGATGTTTATAAGGATATTTTCCTTTTTCATTCGGTTTATCTGACCGTTCCTCTAAAAAGGCTTTATGTTTTATTTTCCAGTGATGTATTTTTAAATAAAATTCATTTTTGAACTGACTTTTAACGTCTTTATTATCGTTTTTAATTCTCTTCCTGCGTGCGATTGATGCTTTTTTCTTAATGCTCTCATCACGATTGCTACTAAATGAAATTGGCACATTTGCGTGCGCGTATTCATTAAATCTTTCAATAAGCCACGCCTGCCATCACAGGTAATTGATTGAATGATATAGCCTTTTTCTCTTAAATGATTGGTGGCTTTCTTGTAATAAATATCTTTTTCCGTTTTCACAATTTGGTGATAAACCACTTTGGTTGAAAGGCTATCAATAAAAACCATCACGCCAAAATCACGATGAAAGAAAGTAGTATCAATAATTAAGTTTAAATATTTATTTTGAGGGGCTTTTAAGAAGGCTTTAGGAGCCTTTTCTAAATATCGTTGAATCGTTCTTACTGAACACTGATATTTATTAGCGAGTTGTTGATATGTTTGTTTTCCAACAGAATAATCCAACCAAATTTGGGTCGAATTTAATTTAGATGTTAAGGTAAATATTTTATTGCAAGCTGAACATTTATAACGTTGAAGCTTATTTTTAAAGCCATACTTTTGTGTTTTGGAAGATTGACAAAAAGGGCAAGTTTTTATTCATATTTCAAAAAGGTAGGTTAAAGCCTTGTACTATAAGGCTTTAACCCACTTTTTACCAACCTTTTTGTCTACTATGCCTTCTTTCCAATAGAATGCCTTTTCAATATTGCCATCTTTACAATATTCTATTGCAACAAACATCATTGAGCTGGGATCATTCTCATTCTCTGCCTTATCTAACATCTCTTGAGTTGGCGCAGCCCAAAGTTGAGAAATACTTACTCCTAATAATGCAATAAAACATAAGTGAGATTTTAATTTCATCCTTCTACCTCATCACTATCTCATACGCCAGTCAAAATTATAATCCTCCAAAGCCATTTTGAGATATTCCTCATAACTTGTAGGAGCTGGAGTAGTAGCAAAACTTTTCTCCAGAATATTAAGATAAATTGAAAGAAAACCATCTCGGTTTTCAATCGCCTCTATTAAAGAACAAAAATCTTGTTCTGTACGCTCTATGGGATTTTTAGTCAAATAAAGTCGGATTTTTGCTTCCCAATCATTTAGAAAACCTAATAATTCAAACTTAAATGCTTCAATTTGTTGCAACTTCTCTTGAGCATCAAATTTGAGTTTTTCTAGTTCATTCATTTTTTACTCCATATAAAAGAATTTTATTTTTGACAAAGGGGATGTTTTAGCTAGAAATCTGAAAGACCTAGAATTTACTTTCTTAAATCTTCATATTCTTCTTTAATTTTTCTATATCGTTCCGATCGAGAAGAATCTTCACCAGAATATATTCGTTCTAACGTTTCTGCAGAATATACAAGCTGAGTATATGCCCAAACTATTTGTTCCTGAGAACCTTTATTAGCCGCTATAAATTCTTCTAAATCTTCTACTAACTCTTCTAATGTATTAATCGTTTTCTCTTTATTTAATACAGCTAAACATTTAGCTCTATTCTCATCACTAGGTTTGTAAAAATAAGGGAAGCCATTACTAAGCACATTCTCACCACACTTACCTTGATATAAATTATACAAAGTGCCTTTAAGTAAAATTTCTTGAATTTCTCCATCAGTATCTTCAATTACATCTTCCGCAATTTTAATAAATTGATTATAGTCCCCCCGTTCACTAGCATCTGTTAATTGCTTAGACATCTCTTTAATATACGCTTCCGATAATTTCTTAGCTTCTGTACTCCCCATAGTGACAATTGCTGATAATATAACAATTAATACATTTCTAAATTTCATGGTTGTTTTCCTATGTATTTACTTCTTCAGAATAAGATTTAATTTTAAATGGCTTTGAAGAAATTTGATGGCGATCAGATTTCTTAATTTTCATGGACAATGCCGTAGGAATATCAACTTCATTCTCTACTTCTACAAAACTGACAAAATGTGTTTGAGCATCGCTATTTTTCAAATAGTCTAGTAAACGCTCATCAAACGTAATATAAAAAGTCTCATTTTCCTCCATACAAAAGAATTTTAGTTTGGCAAAGGGGATTGCTTTAGCTGTAAAGCTAAAGCACCTAGGAGTATACTCCTAGAAAAATTGATTAATTAATGCGCAAACATTTATAGCTTTTTAACTTCTAAAAATGCAAAAACCCCAATGTTTCCATCGGGGTTTACCTAACTACAAAGCAGCTTATTTTCTTGCCAAGCTAAATCTAAATGTCGTTGAATTTTTGTTACCGTCTGCTGAGTGATCGGAAATGTTTTAGCGATTTCTGAAAAATCAGCGATACTCTCCACGACTTCTTGAATAGCTATTTTCGCCTCATTCCAATGATTAAAGCCTGCCACTTCTGCTAGCTCTTGAATAATATTTAGTGGCGGAGCTTTACCATATTGCCTAAATCCCGTTGAATGCTGACCGTGCCTAAGTGGACTATAGGTAATATCATAGGCTAAAGACGGTTGCCACTCTCCTTGTTCATCTTGTACGAATGACCAGTTTTTAGAGTGATCATCTTGGTTCAAACTAAACAAATTAAACATTGCGCGACAAAATTGTAATTGGCTTGCAACTCGAGATTGACATAATACTTTCGTTGCTTTGATCAGTCCGAAATAATCAATCGAGGGCATTCGATAACTCGCATCAAGTAAACCGCATAATGTATGCGTATGTACTCTCCCCAAAGATCCGGAAACATAATCAAAACGTTTTACCGCAATCCAATAAAATTGTCCTTGTTCCAATAATTGCCATTTAACCGGTTTTAACCCAGCCTTTTGTGCCATTGAAAGGTATACAGCCTCCAGCAATCCTTCTTCATGTTTGAGAGGTAAAGATTTCGTTGTAAATTTCACAATCCAAGCATCATCTTCGGGCAAGGATTGAGTTCTACAAATTTGAGGGTTAGCCTCTGATATAAAAATCTGTGCCTTTGGTCTTGCTCCTCCAGAACTTCCTGCTTGTAAAAGTGTTTGTAATACCTCATCTGTTTGTCCTTCAAAAATTTGCTGTGCGTTTCTGCCTAGTTCAAACAAATTTGTTTCTTCTTCGTATTGAGATTGATGATTGACCGGCTCAAAGGATAAAGCACCAATACCTGTATCACCAACGAAAGCAAGGCGATCAAGCGGTGATATTCGATACAAATTTAACTGATTTGCTTCGAAAAAACGATCTTGTAATAGTAATCCCCAACCGTCAGGTAAACTATCTGCAAATACACCGTGCAAACCATCGTGAGGTGAAACGGGGGCAAGTTGCAACGCTGTAGTTTTTTCTAATTTAAAAGGAGAAAGATTTGGATAGTTGGATAAATAATTCTCATCGTAAGCAAAAAATATACCTTGTTTATTTTCCGCGAGTTCTCCTACTCGGATTTTCCTACCATCCATTAATGTTCGATAAACGGTAAGTTGTTTCGTTGGCATAATTTTAACCACGTAATACCTCCGCTATTGTTCTGGGTAACTGAGGATACTCTTTAGTTAATTCGACCAACCGATCCATTTTATCTAATACTAACCATAATGCTAAAAATTGGCGTAACGAGATTTGGTAAGTTGTTTCAAAATGGCGAATAGTTGCTTCTGGTACTGCTGATCTCTCTGCGAGTTTTTTACGAGATAATTTTGCTTGCTTACGTTTCTTTTTAAGATGTTCCGCAAGTAACTTTTGCGTATCTACATCATCATAAAGTGATAACATTTTATCAAAAACAAACCTTTTAAATTAAAAATTGATAAAATAATATCAAATTATTACTTACTTATCAATTTAAGTACTTAAACATATCTCTAAAATGCAAAAACCCCGATGTTTCCATCGGGGTTTTGTTGAACTTGAAGTTCCGGAAAAGTTAAATCAAAAATTATTTGATTTCTACTTTCGCGCCAGCTTCTTCTAATTCTTTTTTAAGTGCTTCAGCTTCTGGTTTAGAGATGCCTTCTTTTAATGCTGCAGGTGCAGATTCAACTAAGTCTTTAGCTTCTTTTAAACCTAAACCTGTTGCACCACGTACTGCTTTGATTACAGCAACTTTGTTTGCACCTGCTTCAGCAAGAATTACGTCGAATTCAGTTTTCTCTTCTGCTGCCGCTGCGCCTGCTGCTGGAGCTGCCGCTACTGCTGCCGCTGCTGAAACACCGAATTTTTCTTCCATCGCTGCGATTAATTCAACGATTTCTGATACTGATTTTGAAGCGATCGCTTCGATTAATTGTTCGTTAGTTAATGACATGACAATCAATTCCTAAAGTAAATAAGTTGTTAAACGAGTTAAGAAGTTTTCTGCTAAAAATTATGCAGCTTCTTGTAATTTGTCGCGTAATGCCGCAAGAGTGCGAACAAGTTTGCCTGCCGCAGCTTCTTTCATTGTGCCCATTAAACGTGCAATTGCTTCTTCGTAAGTTGGTAATGTAGCTAAGAATTCTACATCTTGTACTTTACCTTCAAAGGCTGCACCTTTAAGTTCAAACTCTTTGTTCGCTTTCGCAAATTCAGTGAACAAACGCGCTGCTGCGCCCGGGTGTTCGTGAGAGAATGCGATAAGAGTCGGACCGGTAAACGTATCTGTTAAGCACTCGAACTCTGTGCCTTCAACCGCACGACGTAATAAAGTATTACGTACGACGCGCATTGTTACACCAGCTTCACGAGCAGATTTACGTAACTCAGTCATTTTCTCAACTGTTACGCCGCGAGAATCCGCAACAACAGCTGAAAGGGCACCTTTGGCAGCTTCGTTTACTTCAGCAACAATCGCTTGTTTGTCTTGAAGATTTAATGCCATTGGTTTTAGCTCCTGATACACTCCACCGAAGTGGAATTTACAAAAAACCTCAAAAAACTCACCGCTTGCATCGCAAGTAGCAATCTTCTGAGCCTAAGGTGTCCAGAAGCAGAAAATTCTGTCTGTTCACCATCTACGTAGGTTTTTATTAAGAATAAGAAAACTTATTCACCTACGGTCTTGGACGGGGCTTAGATAGGCTAAGCACCATCAGCTTGCTCTCGCAAGTTAAGGTCGCAAATTATACAATAATCCACGACCTTGTAAAGTTTTAACTTCGATTAGAAATTAAAGTGATGCTTGATCAACAGCAACACCAGCACCCATCGTTGTAGAGATGCTCACTTTCTTGATGAAGATACCTTTAGCTGTTGTTGGTTTAGCTTTGTTTAACGCCGCTAATAACGCAACTAAGTTATCTTTTAATTGTTCAGGTGCGAAGTCTGCTTTACCGATCGTTGTATGGATAATACCATTTTTGTCGTTACGGTAACGGATCTGACCTGATTTAGCATTTTTAACTGCTTCAGCAACGTTTGGTGTTACAGTACCAACTTTTGGGTTTGGCATTAAGCCGCGTGGACCTAATACTTGACCTAATTGACCTACAACACGCATTGCATCCGGAGAAGCGATAACAACGTCAAAGTTCATTTCGCCTTTCTTGATTTGCTCTGCTAAATCTTCCATACCTACTAAATCAGCGCCTGCTGCTTTAGCTGCTTCTGCGTTCGCGCCTTGTGTGAATACTGCTACGCGAGCCGTACGACCTGTACCGTGTGGTAATACTGTTGCACCACGTACGTTTTGGTCTGATTTACGAGGGTCGATACCTAAGTTCACCGCTACGTCTACGCTTTCAACGAATTTAGCTGTTGCGAATTGTTTTAAAACTGCGATCGCTTCGTTGATTTCGTAAGCTTTAGTAGAATCTACGCCAGCTTTAATTGCTTTCATTTTTTTAGTCAATTTAGCCATTGTATTATTCCTCTACGATTAAGCCCATTGAGCGAGCTGTACCAGCGATTGATTTCATTTTAGTTTCGATAGTAGCACCAGTCATATCTGCCGCTTTAGTTTCAGCGATTTGACGTAATTGCTCTTGAGTTACCGTACCCACTTTATCTTTGTTCGGTTTACCTGAACCAGATTTGATACCTACAGCTTTTTTAAGTAATACTGCTGCCGGCGGAGTTTTAGTTACGAAAGTGAATGAACGGTCTGCGTAAACTGTGATAACAACAGGAATCGGTAAACCTTTTTCTAAGCTCTCGGTACGAGCGTTGAATGCTTTACAGAATTCCATGATATTAACACCTTGCTGACCTAATGCAGGACCAACCGGTGGTGAAGGGTTAGCCATACCAGCTGCAACTTGCAACTTAACGTATGCTTGGACTTTTTTTGCCATTTTTAAGTTTCCTCTAAGTGGGTAATAACGCCGAAAATCGGCTCCCCTGTTACACAAAAAAACGAGTTAGCAAGCCAACTCGTATAGGGCGGTTATTCTAAACAACTTGCGATCATTTTTCAAGCAAAACTATTTGAATAATGAAATTTAAGTGCCCGAATATTAAATCGCCGATAAAAAACACTTTGTGGAATAAGAAAAGCGGTTATTTTTAAACTTATTTTTGCAAATATTCTTTGAAAATAAACCGCTTAATTTCAATCTTATTTTATAAAATCACAAAGCCATTACGATTGTTTTTCTACTTGACCGAATTCCAGTTCAACCGGTGTCGCACGTCCGAAAATAGATACGGATACTTTTAAGCGACCTTTTTCGTAATCCACTTCTTCCACCGTACCGGTAAAGTCTGCGAACGGACCTTCGGTAACACGTACGTTTTCGCCCGGCTGGAATTCTTTTCTGTGACGCGGTTTTTCCGCCGTTTCTTGAACGCGGTTTAAAATACGATCCGCTTCACGTTTAGAAATCGGTGCCGGTTTATCCGCTGTGCCGCCGATAAAGCCCATTACACGAGGCACGCTTTTCACTAAATGCCAAGTATCGTCATTCATTTCCATTTGTACCAATACGTAACCAGGGAAGAATTTACGCTCGGTACGACGACGGCGACCGCCGACGCTTTCAACAACTTCTTCGGTCGGTACTAATACTTCACCAAATTGATCTTCCATTTGGTGTAATTTGATATATTCACGCAATGTTACCGCAACACGGTTTTCAAAACCTGAAAACGCTTGTAATACATACCAACGCATTTTTGTTGCTTCTGTATTTTCTACTTCGCTCATTTTAGAACCTTAAATTTGTTAAAAACGTAACCAATGTAACGATAATAGAGTCGATACCCCATAAGACTAATGACACAACCACACACATTGCGAGCACGATTAATGTTGTTTGAGTCGCTTCAGGGCGAGTCGGCCAAATAATTTTTCTAAGCTCCGTGCGAGATTCTTTAATAAAGCCAATCGCTGTTTGACCCTGGTTAGTCATTGTCGCAAGCACTACCGCACCAACCACTAACACGACAAGCAATAATACGCGTACCACGAGCGAAAAACTCGAGGCGAAATATGCATTACCAATCGCCGCCACAGCAAGTAATAAGATAGCCAAACACCATAATACGCTGTTTACGCCCTTACTTTTCACGCCCTTTTCTTCGACTTGTTCGGGGGTTTTCTTTTTAATCTCAGTAGCCATATAAAACCTAAAATTTTGTAAAAAAAGAACAATTATTTCTAAAAGCGTTGGATTCTAACATTTTTCATTTCACTTGCCACGATCTTTTATGAAAAATTATCCGTTTTTTCTTTAAAAGTGACATTTATCCTCAAAAATAAAAGCCGAACCATCGCCGATAAAATCCCCTTTACATAAGAAATGTTAGCCAGTTCACATTTTTCGTTTTTGCTCATTGCGGTCGATAATCGTTCTATTTTATAGTCAATCCAACTTCGAAATTCTCCGAAGTCATTATCTATTTTGCTTAAACGGAGGCGTATATGAAAATTATGGCGGTTTGTGGTCACGGTATCGGTAGTAGCTTTATGATGGAAATGAATATCAAAAAGGCATTAGCCAAAATAGGGGTTGATGCGGAAGTCGGTCATACCGATTTAGCCTCCGTTACGCCTACCGACGCGGATGTGTTTGTCATGGCGAAAGATATCGCCGGCAGCTGCACCATCGATCCGGACAAAATTATTGTCGTGAAAAATATTATCAGCGTGGGCGAATTTGAAGAAAAATTGACCGCTTATTTTAATCGTGCGTGAGGTGGGTTATGGATTCAATTCTCTTTTTTATTCTGGATATTCTCAAAGTACCGTCTGTTTTAGTCGGTTTAATTGCATTCGCCGGATTGGTCGCCCAGAAAAAAGCATTCCCCGATATTATCAAGGGTACGATTAAAACCATTCTCGGCTTCTTGGTACTCAGCGGCGGCGCAACCGTGTTGCTCAGTTCTTTAACCCCGTTGGGCGGTATGTTCGAACATGCGTTTAACGTACAAGGTATTATTCCGAATAACGAAGCGATCGTATCAATGGCGATTGAGAAATACGGTACCGCTACCGCACTGATTATGGCGTTCGGTATGGTTGCCAATATTATCGTTGCACGCTTTACCCGTTTAAAATTCATCTTTTTAACCGGTCACCATACCTTTTATATGGCGTGTATGATCGGCGTAATTCTTACCGTAGCCGGTTTTGAAGGGGTGCAATTGGTATTTGTCGGTTCATTAACTTTAGGTTTAATCATGGCGTTCTTCCCGGCAATTGCGCATCGTTATATGCGTAAAATCACCGATAGCAATGATGTCGGCTTCGGTCACTTCGGTACATTAGGTTACGTATTATCCGGCGCAATCGGACAAGCGGTCGGAAAAGGCTCAAAATCTACCGAAGAAATGGATTTACCGAAAAACCTCAGTTTCTTGCGTGACAGTTCGATTTCAATCTCGCTCACGATGATGGTGATCTACTACGTATTAGCGATTGCCTCCGGTAGCGAATACGTTTCAACCCTCAGTGGCGGACAACACTATTTGGTTTACGCGACGATTCAAGCGATTACCTTCGCTGCCGGCGTGTATGTCATTCTACAAGGGGTGCGTTTAATTTTAGCGGAAATCGTACCGGCGTTTACCGGCTTCTCTGAAAAACTGGTACCGGATGCAAAACCGGCGTTGGACTGCCCGATTGTTTTCCCTTATGCACCGAATGCGGTATTAATCGGTTTCTTAGCCAGCTTTGCCGGCGGAGTCATCAGTTTAGCCGTATTAGGTCAATTAAATTGGGTATTGATTTTACCGGGCGTGGTGCCGCACTTCTTCTGCGGTGCAACCGCAGGCGTATTCGGTAATGCCACCGGCGGTCGTCGCGGTGCGATTATCGGTGCATTTGCGCACGGCGTATTAATCACCTTCCTACCGGTATTCTTATTGCCTGTTCTCGGTTCGTTAGGCTTTGCCAACACCACTTTCTCTGATGCTGACTTCGGTGGCGTAGGTATCGTCTTGGGTTATATGGCTCAAGTGTTCAATAAAGACGTGATTACTGCGATTATCGTCGGATTATTTGCGCTGTTAGTCGCTTACAACTATTTAGCGAAAAAACCGGCGGTAGAAACCGAATAACAAGCGGTTAAATTTTCATAAAAATTTGCAAAACCTGCATTTTAATGCAACTAGACATACTCTCACTTAAAGCCGATTTGAATAAAATCGGCTTTATTTTTTGTTCCATATCATCTTTTTATGTAAAGATTCGATTAAATACACACAAAACAAGCCGAATAATTATGTAAACCCGCCGATTTCTTATAAGATGTTGCTTTATTTTATTTTTTGGAGGAACGATGAATAATCCTACCGCTCTACGGGAGCTTACCCTAAGGGGAATGATTCTAGGGGCATTGATCACAGTGGTATTTACCGCCTCAAATGTTTATTTAGGTCTAAAAGTCGGGATGACCTTTGCTTCATCCATTCCGGCAGCCGTTATTTCCATGGCGGTATTAAAAATGTTTCAAGGCTCAAACATTCTTGAAAACAATATGGTACAGACCCAAGCCTCATCGGCAGGGACGCTTTCTTCGGTTATTTTTGTGATTCCAGCATTATTAATGATGGGCTACTGGCAATCATTTCCTTTCTGGCAAACCTTACTTATCTGTATTTCCGGCGGGATTTTAGGGGTTATCTTTACCGTGCCGTTACGAAACGTAATGGTGGTAAAAAGCGACTTACCTTATCCGGAAGGCGTTGCGGCGGCAGAAATTTTAAAAGCCGGCGATGAAAGCGATAACAAAGACAGCGGTATTAAAGAAATCGTTTCCGGCGGTCTGTTAGCCGCATCGGTCAGCTTCTTGACCAACGGGTTACGCGTGGTTGCGGACGGCGCAAGTTACTGGTTTAAAGGCGGCAATGCGATCTTCCAAGTACCGATGGGCTTCTCTTTCGCATTACTCGGCGCCGGCTATTTAGTCGGCATGATGGGCGGTATCGCGATGTTAGTCGGTACTCTCTTCACTTGGGGTGTCGCCGTACCTTATTTCACCGCGACCACGCCGATGCCTGCCGATGCGGATATGGTAAGTTTCGCTACCGGTCTATGGAAAAGCAACGTTCGCTTTATCGGGGTAGGGACGATTGCGATTGCGGCGATTTGGACGCTATTAGTGTTATTTAAACCGATGGTGCAAGGTATGTCGCAAGCGTTCCGTGCGTTAAAAGATCCGTCCATGCAAAGTCTTGAGCGTACCGCACAAGACCTTTCGCCGAAAACGATGATTTATACGGTGTTAGCGAGTATCGCATTGATTATCGTGGCGTTAGTCAGCTTCTTACAACCGGTCGGTTTATCTATGGAATTAGCTTTCTTATTGGTTGTAGTATGTACCATTCTTGCCGTTGTCGTCGGTTTCTTGGTTGCTGCGGCATCCGGTTATATGGCAGGTTTAGTTGGTTCGTCATCAAGCCCGATTTCAGGTATCGGTATTATCTCCATAGTGATTATTTCGGTGATTCTGATGATGGTCGGTAACGCCGCCGGCTTAATGGAAACAGCGGACGGACAACGTTTCCTTACGGCATTAACCATTTTCACCGCATCAATCGTATTCTGTGTTTCCACGATTTCAAACGATAACCTACAAGATTTAAAAACCGGTTATCTAGTGAAAGCAACACCATGGCGTCAGCAATTTGCGTTAATTATCGGCTGTATCGTCGGTGCGTTAGTTATCACACCGGTATTAGAAATTCTGTACCACGCATACGGTTTTGCCGGTGCAATGCCACGTGAGGGAATGGATGCGGCACAAGCACTTTCGGCACCGCAAGCTACCATTATGATGACTATTTCGAACGGTATTTTCTCAAATAGCCTTGAATGGACTTATATTTTAGTCGGTGTTGCTTTCGGTATTTGCTTAATTATCGTGGATACATTATTGAAAAAAGCCAGCGCAGGTCGCTTAGGTTTACCGACTTTAGCGGTCGGTATCGGTATTTACTTACCGCCGGTGGTAAACGTACCGTTAATTATCGGTGCAACGTTGTCTTGGTTAGTCAATCGTCATATCAAACGCTATGCTAAACGTAGCGGTAAAGATGTCGAAGCGACAAGCAAAAAAGCGGAACGCTACGGCACACTTTTCGCCGCCGGTTTAATCGTTGGAGAAAGCTTAGTCGGCGTACTGTTAGCCTTTGTGATTGCAGGTTCCGTTACTTCGGGCGGTTCTGACGCGCCGCTAGCGCTAAATCTCGAGAACTGGGGCGGTATGGCGGAATTACTCGGCTTAACACTGTTTGCAATCGGCTGTATTATTTTCGCACGTCGCGTACTGCAAGCGAAAAAATAAATTCCCCTATTGTGAATCAAACGGCATTTTCGGATGCCGTTTTTTATTGTCTGACATAACCGCCGCTTACCTGCTTAATCACACTTAATAATTCCAAACCCAGTAACTCGACTAACAGTGTTTCCACCTCCAATGAAGTCGCCTTAGCCAAATCGTCAATCGAAATCGGTTCAAGACTAATATGCGCCACAATTTGTTGCTGACAAGCGGTTAATTCCGGCAATTTTTTTGCAAGATGATTGACCTTATTCGGCACATCTGCTTTTGTAAAAAATTGTGCGTTTTCAACCGCTTGTGGCGGTTCAAACAGAGCCTGTTGCCAAGGCTGATCCGGCAGTTGATATTGAATTGCCTGTAAAATATCCTCTATCGTTTCGGTTAAAACCGCCCCTTCTTTGATCAGTTTATGACAGCCTTGTGCATACGGATTTTGTACCGAATTCGGTAATGCAAACACTTCTCGCCCTTGTTCCAACGCATAACGGGCGGTAATCAGCGAACCGCTATTTAATGTGGCTTCCACTACTAACGTACCGAGTGACAAACCGCTGATAATGCGATTACGACGAGGGAAATTTTCGGCAAGCGGCGGTTGATTCGGAAAAAATTCCGACACTAACGCCCCGCCGCTTTCGACAATTTGCTCCGCCAATTTTTTGTGCCTTGCCGGATAGACTTGATCTAAACCGCTGCCCAACACAGCAATCGTAATACCCTGTTCCGCTACCGCTCGCTGATGGCAAAAACCGTCTATGCCGATTGCAAGTCCGCTAGTAACCGCCAAATGATGTTTAACCAATTGCTCGCTAAAATAGCCCGCCCAGTATTCTCCGTAGGCGGAAAAGTCTCGACTACCGACAATCGCAATTTGCGGTAAGCTCAAACTACTTAGCGAACCTCGCACAAATAACACCGGCGGTGCGATGCTGATTTGCCGCAATAAAAACGGATATTCCTCATCAAATAAGCTCAATAAGTGTTGATTCGGCCGCTCCGCCCACGTGAGAGCATTATCAATCCAACGCATTTCCGGATTGAACCAGCGTTGAATCTGTTTCTCGTTCCAACCAATTTGTTGTAATTGGCGTTTGTCATATTGGCAAAATTGGGCAAAATCCACTTCGGATAACAGACGAGCAATGCGCTGCGCCCCCAGTTGCGGAATCTGCAATAATTTCAGTAAATCAGCCTGAGACATTAATAAGTTCCCCAAATTAATTATGGATTATTGAAAGGAAACATAGACAAACTGCGATTAAAAAGGTAATTTATTTAAACGTTCGTCTTATTTGGCTATGCTCTTTCACAAAATAGCTAATCATAAGAAAACGAGTTAATTAACCAATTTATAATTTTTTATTTTTCGATTGAGATCACAAAAAAATGTCAGTTTTAGAAGTTGTACTTTACCCGGATGAAGGGTTAGCAAAAGTGTGTGAGCCTGTCGCACAGGTGGACGATGAATTAAATCAGTTCATCGATGATATGTTTGACACTATGTACGAACACGAAGGTATCGGCCTTGCCGCACCGCAAGTGGGCGTATTAAAACGTGTTATTACCATTGATATTGAAGGCGATAAAACTAATCAAGTGGTACTGATTAACCCTGAGATTTTAGAATCATGCGGCGAAACCGGTATCGAAGAAGGTTGTTTATCGATCCCCGGTCATCGTGCGTTAGTGCCGCGTAAAGAAAAAGTGAAAGTCAAAGCGTTAAATCGCAAAGGCGAAGAAGTGATTTACGAAGCGGACGGTTTATTCGCCATCTGTATCCAACACGAAATCGACCACCTCAACGGTGTGCTGTTCGTGGATCACATCTCTGCACTTAAACGCCAACGCATTAAAGAAAAAATGCAAAAACTCAAAAAACAAATTGAGCGTGCGAAATAATCCTACCCATTAAGAAAAGCGAGCATTGTCTCGCTTTTTCTTTGTTTACTAGCAAGCGGTCTAATTTGCTGCAAAATTTGCAAATCCGCCTCAATCCGCCGATAATATCCCCGTTTTTAATTTCAAAAAGGAAAAAGCTATGATTATCGTAACAGGCGGCTTTGGTATGATCGGTAGTAATATCGTCAAAGCATTAAATGAAATCGGCAGAAAAGATATTCTTGTTGTAGATAACTTAAAAAACGGCGAAAAATTCGTAAATTTAGTAGATTTAGATATTGCGGATTATTGTGATAAAGAAGATTTTATCGCTTCGATCATTGCCGGCGATGATTTCGGCGAGATTGATGCGGTATTCCACGAAGGTGCTTGCTCAGCAACTACCGAATGGGACGGTAAATACTTAATGCACAATAACTACGAATATTCAAAAGAGTTATTACATTTCTGTTTAGATCACCAAATTCCGTTCTTCTACGCATCAAGTGCGGCAACTTACGGCGGTCGTTCGGATAACTTTATTGAAGAGCGTAAATTCGAACAGCCACTCAATGCTTACGGCTATTCAAAATTCCTATTTGACGAATATGTACGTCAAGTTTTACCGGAAGCGGATTCGCCGGTATGCGGTTTTAAATATTTCAACGTGTACGGCCCGCGTGAACAACACAAAGGCTCAATGGCAAGCGTAGCGTTCCACTTAAACAATCAAATGTTAAAAGGTGAAAACCCGAAATTATTCGAGGGATCAGAAACCTTCTTACGTGATTTCGTGTATGTGGAAGACGTAGCGAAAGTGAATATTTGGGCGTGGCAAAACGGTATTTCCGGCATTTATAACCTCGGTACCGGCAAAGCGGAATCATTCCAAGCGGTGGCACAAGCGGTGATCGACTTCCACGGCAAAGGCGAAATCGAAAAAATCCCATTCCCAGATCATTTAAAATCTCGCTACCAAACCTTCACCCAAGCGGATTTAACCAAACTCCGTGCGGCAGGCTATACAGGTACATTTAAAACCGTAGCCGAAGGTACGAAAGAATATATGGCGTGGTTAAATCGTTAATTCATTCCTAACAAGCGGTTGTTTTTTGCGGTTTTCTTACCAAAAACAACCGCTTGTAAACTACTAATTCTTTTCTACCGTCATAAACCATTCACTGCTCGAACGGCTATAAAAAGCGGCAATATTGCTGTCAATTTTACGATAACGATAATTTAATTTTGGCACAAAACCTTGCCATTGAATTTGGTTATGCCACAGGCTGGCATTTACGCTGTATTCGTCATCAATGCGTTTTTTCGGGAAATAAAAGTTATCCGCCAAGAAATGACGCTTTACATAACGCAAACTGACTCGGCTCACAACATCGCCATAACGCACTAGCGTACCGATATTAATTCCCTTACGAGTTGAGGTTTCTGCCTTATCTTTAGTGCGATCTTTGCTAAGTTCTACACCACCAAACATCACCCAATTCGGATTGGCAGTATAGCTTAATGAAGCGGATACCCCATTGATATAACCGTTATAACGCTGTGCAATATTTTCATCGGCATAACGTTTTTGTGTGTGGTTGAAATTGGTGGAAAACGTCCATTGGCGATTAAGCTGACGGCGGAACTCAGCATTTGCCCCGAAATTTTTGCTATAACGTGGAGAAGCAAGCCAGTTTTGTTCAAAGAACGGCAAAATGCCCCAAGATTGTAATGCAGAATGTTTACGATAACCAAAAGAACCGTATAACGATTTTTCGCTGTAATCTTGATTATCCCAATAATGTACACCACTAAATCGTCCTTCAAATGCTACAAAATGATTGCCGCTTAGATTTATTTCTCTACTTGCTCCCAAACCGTAACGAAAACCGTGGGCTTTTTGCGGTAAAGAATCTTCATTTTTTAAGAATCGTAAACCACCGATTTCAACTTCTCGTTTGCTGGAAGCATTATTCACATTATCGGTTTGTGTATATTGCAATTCTGCATCCGGTTGCCAATTTTGACGCTCTGCCATTGCTTGCAAATAACGTTCAACTAACGGTTGTAATTGTGGTTCAAGAGCATTTTTTGCTTGGTTTAATTGTTGTTCTGCCTCACGATATTGCTTATTTTCAAACAACATCACACCCAAATCAAAACGTGGATAAGCTAACTGCGGTTGGGTCTGTAAAATTTGTTGGTAAAGCTCGATCGCTCCGTCATAATCTTGCTCTGCTCGTAACATCGCCCCTTTCGCATAACGATATAAAATCGGATCAAAATTCGTCTGTTTTACATAACTGTCTAATGCGATTTTTAAGGCTTGCCACTGTTTAGTGACTAACAAGGTGGTAATGGTTTGATCCAAATTTACTTGCTTGATTGGGGTAAACATTGAGGTATTAGCGGTTAAATTTGGTGAATTTTTTACAAATTCTACCGGCTTTAGATGATCAGTCTTATCCTCAAAAAAAAGTGGTTTAGGCGTGGAAAGGGTTTCTGCTAACAGGGTTGAGGGTAGTGCAAAAAGAATAAAAGGTATTGATTTCATTAGGTTTTATCGGAAAGGTTTTTATTAGCGTAGGGACGCACCTTGTACGTCCGCAAGCGGTCTAATTTGTAAAAAATTTTGCAAATTCAACCGTCAAATACGGACACACGCCGTGTGTCCCTACCATTATATGAAATAGTTAAAAACTATTTTTTGATTTCACCACGTGTACCGCCAAAGCCGACATCAAATGAATCTTTACCTGAATTCATATCGTGTCTATCTGGAGAAAGCACTTTATCACTAATAGATTTAACTGGTGCCAAATAAGTGCTCTTTTCGCTATCCCAAGCACCATAAGGAGATTGGCTTAATGTTGCTCGCCCCGCAATTTCTTCTGCGTTTTTACCATAGAATCCTAATTGGTAATCTCCACTAGTATCTCTTACATTTTTCCATTCATCCGCACTAATTCTGCCTCTTGCTCGCATACCGCCAGAGGAAGCCGATTTATAAATTTCACCTTGATCAAGTGTTAAACGACCTATATGCTCTAACCCTTCAATACTTCCTTGTCCTGTTTTCTTAGCAAAATCTACATTATAAGTAAGTGTTCCTTGGCTGTGAGAATCAAATGCCACACCTGTATATGTCGCTTTTCCTTCAGTTGGAAATTGAAATTCTTTTGTTGCCAATCCAATAACTTTTTAACGGTAGGTAATAATAAGAGTAGCCAAGAAATTGAACGTTTACAACAGCTATTAGTTCACAAAGAAGAATTAATGGCGCAAAAAGATAAGCTAATCGAAAGCCTTGAGCGTGAACTGGCACTATTAAGAAAGCTGACAAGCGGTCAAAATTAGCGAATTCTCATATAAAGCCCCTACTTAGTTTTATAAGTAAGGGCTTTTCTATAATGATATAAGTATTGTTTTCTTCTTCTCTTTCAGCTTATTTGCCGGTCAGATTATATCCGTAGCGCAAGATTACTGTAACCCAAACGGATGATGCGCATCGACGATTTGGATATGACCAAGCTGATTCGGATTTAGTTCATACAGATAAAATTCATCATTATCTATTTTTAGTTCTTTCGACAAGATAAAGGTTTTGTTGTATTTGGCGAGCACATAATACATTTGGGCATTAATTTCGATCATATCGAAGCGTGTTTTGAAATGCGGACGTAAATAACCGACCATAAAGGCAAAGATCACGAAATACACATAAGTAAAGATCAGTACGTTACTTTTATGACTTTGGAAAAATTGAATTGCCGAATAAATATTGATATTGCTGATATGGCGATTAATCACGTTACGTAATGCGATAATAAATAAGAGTACCGCACAGAAATAAGAAATTACCGCTTGTTGATAAATTTTACCGTTAAGTAACGTACTGATAATCAAAATAGGTAAAGTGGCAAGCGCACATAAGATGGTGGCGCGAACAAGTTTGATACAGGACTCGCTTAGAAATGGTTTGGCTTTGGTTAATAACAATAAGCCGCGATTAAGTAAGTGGTACAAAGTACGGCTGTGACGTAAAACACGTAACCGAGGCTACGTGCGACATTTCCGGCTCCGACATCTACATACCATAAAGGAAACCCGTAGAAGCAAGCCTGTCCCCAGCCGTAAGAATAGGCGGCAGACCAACTAAGTACACCTAAAAAAGCCATAGAAAGGGAAGAAGATACAATTTTATTGATAACCCCAAGCATCTAATTCAGAACCTCAAATCTATCAAAAAAAGAGATTGCGGATTATATTTTAACTTTTCAAACAGCTCAATTGTTAATCAATCACTTAATTATACTTACAATCCACTCAAATACCGCTATCTTATTGTTTTAATGTAAAAACTTAGTCAATTAAGGTAAGTAGCATAAGCTCACTCACTCTTCCGTTTGATTATTTTTTATACACAAAAGACGAGACATTCACGTTTTCTATCTTAACGCTATTTTCTGAGCCGTTTAGGGTTGTATTCTTAAAATTCATCCCCATAAATGGAAACGTCTTTACACTATCATAAAAGGAAACAAAACATGGCATTAGATTTCAATGCGGTCGCTTTAGAAACAACGGAAGCAAAAGGCGGTTACGGAATCGGTTTACAAATCGGTCAGCAATTATTAAGTAGCGGTATGGAAGTGGATGCCGAAGCGGTTGCTCGCGGTATTAACGACGTATTAAATCAAAACCCGCCGGCGATTGATCTTAACGATGTGACCAAAGCGTTACAAGAGTTAGGCGCACGCGCGGAAGCAGCGCAGGCGGAAGCGTTTAAAGCGATTGAAGCGGATAACAAAGCGTTCTTAGAAGAAAACAAGAAAGCAAAAGGCGTTGTGGTGACAGAATCCGGTTTGCAATATGAAGTATTAACCGAAGGTACGGGTGCAAAACCGACGGCGGCAAGTTCCGTTCGTGTACACTATACCGGTTCTTTAATTGACGGTACGGTATTCGACAGCTCGGTAAAACGCGGTACTCCGGCGGAATTCCCGGTCGGCGGCGTGATCAAAGGCTGGACGGAAGCGTTACAATTGATGACGGTCGGTTCAAAATGGCGTTTAACCATTCCGCAAGAGTTAGCTTACGGCGAGCGTGGCGCAGGTGCATCAATTCCTCCATTTGCCACCTTAATTTTTGAAGTGGAATTATTAGATATTCTTTAATTCTGATTCAAACCATCTATCTAGCCTCCGTATTCGGAGGCTTTTTTATCGCCGGAAACAATATGCCGCTTAATAAGTTCGATAAAAAAGCGGTCGAATTTGCAAAAAATTCTGCAATTTTGACCGCTTGCACACACAACATTAAAAAGATTTATTGTCCGTAATAGGCGTTTGCACCGTGTTTGCGTAGGTAATGTTTATCAAGTAATTCTTGTTGCATTGAGCCGATATTAGGACTAATTTGGTGGCTAACGAAGTTCATATACGCTACTTCTTCCAGCACTACGGAATTATGTACCGCATCATGCGCATCTTTACCCCAAGTGAACGGCCCGTGCGAGTGAACTAATACACCCGGCACCATATCCGGATCAATACCGCGTTTACGGAAGGTTTCCACCACTACTTTACCGGTTTCCAATTCGTATTCGCCGGCGATTTCTTCCGGTGTCATTCGGCGTGTACAAGGTACCGAACCGTAGAAGTAGTCGCCTTGTGTTGTGCCTAAAGCAAGAATATCTTCACCGGCTTGCGCCCATGCGGTCGCGTGACGTGAGTGAGTATGCACCACACCGCCGATATTCGGGAATTGGCGGTAAAATTCTAAGTGGGTCGGAGTATCGGAAGACGGTTTTTTATCGCCGAATATGCGATTACCTTGTAAATCGACAAAGACAATGTCTTCCGGCTTCATCGTTGCATATTCCACACCGGAAGGTTTGATCGCTACATAACCGGTTTCACGGTCGATTTCACTCACGTTACCCCAAGTAAAGGTGACTAATTTATATTTTGGTAATTCAAGATTCGCTTTAAATACGCGATCACGCATCGCAAGTAATTTTGGAGATAATTCTGTTAGCATTGGAAACCACCCTCTTTCATTTTTTGTTCAATCCAACGGCGGGCATTAATAATTTCCGCAATCGGTTCTTCCGCTTTTTCCGTCCACATTTCAATTAAGAATGCACCGCGATAATTTAATTTTGCCAAGATCTCGAAGAAACCTTTGAAGTCCACACAACCGTCACCGAACGGTACGTCACGGAATTGTCCTTTGCAAGTTTCGGTAACTTTATAGGTATCTTTTAAATGAATTGCTGAGATTTTATCAATACCTAAGGCAAATTCCGCTTCAATATCATCATTCCAAGCCGAAACGTTGCCGATATCCGGATAAACGGTAAACCATGGCGACTTGATAATTTCGTCCCATTTTTTCCAACGTTTAATCGAACTCATAAACTTGGTATCCATAATCTCTACCGCAAGGGTCACTTGATTACTTGCCGCCAGTTCCGTCGCCCATTCTAAGCCTTGTTGGAAACGTTCAATCGTGCCTTCGTCTTGTTCTTCGTAATACACGTCATAACCGGCTAATTGAATGGTACGAAGGCCTAAATCCACCGCAAGTTGGATTGCCTTTTCCATGATTTCATAGGCTTTTTGACGAGTGGCTTCATCACGAGATCCGAACGGGAAGCGGCGATGACCGGATAAACACATTGACGGAATAGTCACGCCGGTATTGATGATCGCTTTGACTAATTCGATTCGTTGTTCTTTAGTCCAATCTAAGCGAGCTAAACGTTCATCCGTTTCATCTACGGACATTTCTACAAAATCAAAACCGCACGCTTTAGCAATCGAAAGTCTGTCTTGCCAAGAAATATTTTTAGGTAATGCTTTTTCGTAAATTCCCAACTTATGTTTTCTCATATTCATCCCCCGGTTTGAGTAATATTTTTAGTAAAAAAACAAAACTTTTTAACCGCTTGTTTATATATTCCGACATATCGTTAAGCTAGGCAAGAATGATTTCTACACCTTTATCTCTAATCGATTGAACAATGTTAGGATCGGCTTCTTTACCGGTAATTAACAAATCGACATTATTTATATCTCTAAATAACATACCGATTTCTTTACCGAGTTTGGTACTATCCAGCAAAACGACATATTTACTTGCTTTTGATGACATTTGCGCTTCGGAATTGGCAATGATCATATCGGTTTTAAATAAACCTTCCGGCGTAAATCCTTTACCGCTAGTAAACATAATATTCGCGGCATACATAAATTCATTCTGTTGGTTGAGCGAAAGCGTAACTTTTTTATTTTTATTATACTGCCCGCCCATAATCACAACGTCATCATGTTGTTGCTCAATCAGGTAATTGGCAAGCGGTAGGAAATTGGTAATAATTTGCAATTTTTGACCGCATAATGCCTGCCCTAATAATTGCATGGTCGAACCGCAGGTCAAGATAACGCTGTCCCCTTCTCGACAAAGTCTGCTCGCCGCCTCGGCGATACGACGTTTTTCATCGAAATTATTAATCGGTTTATCTTGCTCAATAGATTTTTGTACGTTGATCGCTTCCGCACCGTTACGTACTTTGCGCAATTTTTTCTGTTCGCTTAATTTATTAATATCGCGTCTCGCAGTCGCCGGCGACACGTTAAGTAAATGCATAATCTCTAGCGTTGAGAGCATTTGCTTTGCTTCCAACGCAGCTAATAGCTTTTTATGTCTAAAAATTTCGTTCATTACCATGTCCTTGCTTATATAAGTCATCCATTTTAAACCATGAACAATGAACTGAAAAATAAGCCACTCTTAAAATTCCGTTAAGAGTGGCTCGCCTTCAATTAAAGCATTGATTTAAATTGAATATTCGGCTCTTGCTCGAAGCAATCGTCAAAGCCGCGCGGGTGGTGATATTCAATTAAGTCTTTATCGCGCGGATAAACGTATTTGCCACCGACTTCCCAAATAAACGGATGGAATTTATATTGTAAGCGATCTTTACGCATACGCCATAGATCAATAATTTCTTGCGTACTTGCCATAAAGTTCGTCCAAATATCATGGTGTACCGGAATAATCACGTTGGTACGTAAACATTCCGCCATACGTAGTAAGTCGATAGAGGTCATTTTATCTGCGATACCGACCGGGTTTTCACCGTAGTTATTTAATGCCACGTCAATATCGAATTCTTTACCGTGTTTCGCAAATTGGATTGAGTAGTGAGAGTCTGCACCGTGGTAAATATTACCGCCCGGTGTTTTAAATACGTAATTTACCGCTTTACGTCCCATTTCTTCGTCAGACGGGCATAAACCTTTTAATTCTCCGCCTTGTTCTTCTGCCCCTTCAACCGGTAGAGTTACTAAACAAGTACGGTCAAACGAATCTAACGCATGAATTTCTACGTCTTTAATTTTTACTACGTCTCCTGGTTTTACTACGATGATACGATCTTCCGGCACGCCCCATTTTTTCCATAATTCGCCGCAGTGCCACGGACCGACGAATTTCACATGATTTAAATTAGGGTTGTTTACAATCGCCGCCGCCACATTCACATCAATATGGTCGCTATGATAATGGGAAGCGAGAATAAAATCGACTTCGTTAATCGCAAACGGATCCAATACCATCGGTTGGGCACGTAAGTTCGGTTGTAATTTGCGTACGCCCGCCATATTCGCCATTTGGTGACCGCGTACCATATCTTTTACTTTTTTAGTGGATTTACCACGGCTACACCATAAATCCATACAAATATTTGCACCGGCAGGCGTTTTAATCCACACACCGACACAACCCAGCCACCACATTGCAAAGTTACCCTCAGGCACAACTTCTTGCTCAATTTCTTCGTTTAGCCAAGTGCCCCATTCAGGGAAGGTAGAAAGAATCCAACTTTCACGTGTGATTTCATTAACTTTAGCCATAGTAAACTCCTAATTTTTGGAAGGAAGAGATGAATATTTTAATCAAGAGTAATCATAAGTAATCATTCAACGTTGGTAAAATGATTTTTGTGAAAAATGTGATCTACTTCTAATTTTTTCTAATGGAGTCTTCCGTTTTAGGTAATTAGTCTTTTCCATTAAGAAAATATTTTCTTTATAAAACAAACAGATAATCATATCTATATGAAATATAAGCATAATTTCCTCAGTTACAAAGAAAGACGATACATTTTATTAACATATGAACATAAAAATCATATAAATGAAAAATAAAATGTGATCTTGCTCACAAATAATCAAGAATAATCTTTTTAGTTCTATTGTAACTGTTTATCATTTACACGGTAGGCACAGATGTTTATGCCATTTTGTATTTAACTTAACCAATCTAAAAACACTGAGATCTTCCAAATCTCATCATTCTTACTCAACATAGAACAGAGAGGCTCACTATGGATACATTAATGAGTATCTTTATGGCAATTAATGACCAAATACTATCGAAAGCACCGCTATTGCTCGGTCTTGTCGCTTGTATCGGTTATATATTCCTCAAAAAAGATTCAACCACCATTTTAAAAGGTACGATTAAAACGATTGTTGGCTTTATGTTAGTACAAGTCGGTTCGGGTACGCTTGTACAAAACTTTAAACCGGTTATCGAAGGTTTATCCAAATACCATAATCTTAAAGGTGCGGTGATTGACCCTTACACAAGCTGGCAAGCGACCATCAGTACTATGGGCGACGCTTATGCGTATGTCGGATATGCAGTAATTTTGGCGTTATTCCTTAACATCTTATTAGTGCTGTTCAGACACTTTACCGGTATTCGTACCATTATGCTTACCGGTCATATAATGTTCCAACAAGCGGGCTTAATTGCGGTGGTATTCTGGTTACTCGGTTCAAAACCTTGGGAAGTGGTCGTTTATACCGCTATTATCATGGCGTTATATTGGGGCATCTTCTCTAATATGATGTACCAAGCCACCCAACAAATTACCGGCGGCGCAGGTTTCTCTATCGGTCACCAACAACAATTCGCTTCTTGGTTAGCGGCAAAAGTCGCACCGAAATTAGGTAAAAAAGAAGAGAGCGTGGACAAACTCGACTTACCGAAATGGTTACACATTTTCCACGACAGTATCTCTGCAACCGCTATCGTGATGACCGTGTTCTTCGGTATCATCTTAATGTCATTCGGTTTGGATAACTTGCAACAAATGGCGGGTAAAACCCACTGGACGATTTACATCTTTGAAACCGGCTTAAAATTTGCGGTGGCTATCCAAGTTATCGTATTAGGCGTACGTATGTTCGTGGCGGAATTATCCGAGTCGTTCAAAGGGATTTCCGAACGTTTAATTCCGAATGCGGTATTAGCGATTGACTGTGCGGCAACTTATGCATTCTCGCCAAATGCAGTGGTATTCGGTTTTATGTGGGGTGCAATCGGTCAATTCGTTGCGGTCGGATTATTAATCGCTTATCAACAATTCGGCGGCGACGCTTCGGCTGCGGTGTTAATTATCCCGGGCTTTATCCCGATGTTCTTCTCTAACGCGACAATCGGCGTATTCGCAAACCACTTCGGCGGCTGGAAAGCGGTGATGAAAATCTGTTTCGTGATGGGTATCATCGAGGTGCTCGGTTCAGCCTGGGTGGTAAGCTTAATTACCGGCACTGAAGGCGGCGCAGGCTTTAACGGCTGGATGGGTATGGCGGACTGGGCGTTATTATTCCCACCGATTATCCAAGGTATGTTCTTTAGCCCTGCCGGTGCAACCTTCGTGTGTATCGCTTTAGCCCTTGTCTATATGGCGTTTGCCGGTAAACAATTACGTGCCGATGAAGCGAGAGCGAAAGCGGAAGGTAAAACCGTAGACCAATTATACGGCTTCGGCGAACCGATTGAAGAAGAAGTTCCGGCACAAGCGGAAACAGACAATACGCAAAGCGAAACCAAAGCGGTACGTATTTTAGCGGTATGCGGTTCCGGTCAGGGTTCATCCATGATGATGAAAATGAAAATTAAACAATATCTTGATAAACGCGGCGTACCGAATATTATGGACTCTTGCGCAGTAACCGATCATAAAGGTAAAGTCGGTTCGGTGGATATTATTGTATGTTCTAAACACTTACAAAATGAGATTGTGGCAAATGAACATATCTCGGTCTTAGGCGTACAAAATATGTTAAATCCGAATACCTTCGGTGAAGAGTTATTGGCTCTGATCAAAAAATATCAATAATCTGACATCCGCCTCTTAACGGAGGCGGGTTTATTTCCGATTAAATTAAACTTATCCAACTTAAAGGAAGCAAAGCTATGTTAAAAGAATCGCTTATCGAAAATAATTCAATCCTTTTAAATCAACGTGCGGCGGACTGGAAAGAGGCGATCAAACTAGGTACGGATTTATTAGAAAAATCAGGTGCGATTGAACCTCGTTATTACACCAGTATTATTGAAAATATCGAAAAAATGGGACCTTATATCATTCTTGCACCGGGTTTGGCGATGCCTCACTCTCGTCCGGAAGAAGGGGTAATTAAAACATCGTTCGCTTTAGTTACTTTAGCGGAACCGATTACCTTCGACGGCGAAGACGAACCGGTTTCGGTACTGGTTACCCTTGCGGGCAGCGATTCGGATAAGCATATGGAAGGTTTAATGGAAATTACTCAGGTATTGGACGATCCGGACAGTGATACCGGCGTAGATTTAGCCAAAATCTTACGTTGCCAAACTAAAGAAGACGTTTATGCGGTCATCGATCAAGCATTAGCCGGTTAGAAATTCTCCCTATCTCTGCTTGCGAGAGAGGAATAAAGAACGATTTAACAATTCGTAAAAGGAACAAAATATGTCAAAACCATTACTTCAAATTGCATTAGATTCATTAAGTTTAGAAAAAGCGGTTGCGGATGCGAAACAAGCGGAAAGTGTAGTAGAAATTATTGAGTGCGGTACGATCCTTGCTTGTGCGGAAGGAATGAAAGCGGTTTCCACCTTACGTGCGTTACATCCGAATCATATTATCGTATGCGACTTAAAAACCACCGACGGCGGTGCGATTTTAGCCAAAATGGCATTTGAAGCGGGAGCGGATTGGTTGACCGTTTCGGCGGCGGCGCATCCGGCGACCAAAGCGGCGTGTAAGAAAGTCGCGGACGATTTCAATGCGGCGCATCCGGAACTAAAAGTGAAGAAAGAAATCCAAATCGAAATCTACGGTAACTGGACGGTAGAAAAAGATGCGAAAGAATGGGTTGAATTAGGCGTAAAACAAGCGATTTATCACCGTTCTCGCGATGCGGAATTGGCAGGTAAAGGTTGGACGTCGGAAGATATCGAATTAATGAAACAACTTTCCGCACTCGGCTTAGAACTCTCTATCACCGGCGGCATCGTACCGGAAGATATTCATTTATTTAAAGAAATCAAAAATGCCAAAGCCTTTATCGCAGGTCGTGCTTTAGTCGGCGAAAAAGGTAAACAAACCGCCGAAGCGATTCGTGCCGAAGTGGATAAATACTGGGCTTAATTTCTTTCTCTTTTGAAAAATAACAAGCGGTCGATTTGTAAAAAATTCTTGCAAATCGACCGCTTTCTTATGATTACCGCCGAAATATCACGCATTGCTTTTGAATCACAGGCTAATTTGGATTATGATAGCTTCAAATTTCTTAATGAAGATCACGCCTATGAAACAGCTCAAACTTACCTGCATCGTATTATCCACCGTACTTTCCGCTCCTGCTTTCGCAAATGAAACAACCGAAACCGAAAACACTTGGGCGGATCAACAACGCAGTTCGATCCGTTCCAAATTACACGACTGGTCAAACGGTATTAACGATTGGCTGGGCGAAACCGATCCGAACAAACCGGCATCGGCAAGTTTGCGAGTAATGTTAGACAATCAATGGAATAAACACGACCGTTTTTCCTATAAACCGCGTGTGCGAGGTAAAATCAGATTACCGGTACTGAAAAAACACGTGAGTGTGGTATTCGGTGATGAAGATTTGGAAAACCAAGCGCGCGATAAAAACCATGTAGGGCAAAATTACCGTAATCTGCCTCGTGATCGTAATTACGACAGCCGTCAGGCACGGAACGATAATGCCTCTATCGGTTTACGTTGGTCAAACGAAATTAAACGTTTAGGCATCGAAAGCGATTTGGACGGCGGGATTCGTTCCGGCGGCGATATTTTCGGACGTTTACGCTTAAGTAAAACATGGGATATTACCGATAATTTCGGTACGCGCTTAGAACAAATTTATCGTTACGGCACCAACAGTAAACATTACCTGCGTACTAATTTAGAAAATCGTTATATTGATAGCGAAAACACCTTCATTATGAACCACACATTCCTACAATATACACATGATGTAGATGAAGAAACCGGCTGGGGAAACAGTTTTTATCGTCAGCATAACTTTACCCCGCTTAAACGTTTAAGCTACGGTATATTTATGGGCGGACGTTTTGATAAAGGTTACTCAAAATTTAACACTTACGGACCATTTATCAGCTATCGCCAACCGATTTTCCGTAATTGGGTGTTTATTCAACCGGAAATCAGTTTCTATAACGATAAAGACAAAGACCGTAATCATTTCATCAATACCTTTATGCGTTTAGAAGTGATCTTTTAGAGAATAGATTAGAAAAGCGGTTATTTTTTGTGAAGATTTTACAAAAAATAACCGCTTGTTGTTTAAGGTTAGCTTTGATTATACGGATAACGCAAAATCACTTTGTTATAGAAGCTACCGTTAATATGCGTTTTATGCAGATGGAATTTTCGGTAGGCATTAAATAATCCGTCATCCGGTTTTTCCGAATTGCTCCAAAAGTCGTCTAAGCTACCTTGATAGGTTAATCCGGCAAAATCATAATTGGCACGACCTAAGGTTTTCACCGGCATATTGTGTAATAACGCCGAAATACCGCTGGTACTGTTTAGCGTGACCATTCCTTTACCGTGACGTAAGAAAACCGGCATCGGTACATCGTGAATATAGTAAATTCGTTTTTTCAGATCGGGATATTGCTCCAGATATTCGTCAATCACTTTACCGTAATCAATAAAGCCGCGGTCCATCGGGTGATGTTTTACGATCAAACGTAGGTGCTTAGGTGCTTTCGTCGCAAAAGATAATAACACTTCGCGTAAAATCTCCTCTACGCTCGAATAATCGCTGTGAACCAGAATTTGGCTATCGTCATAAACCTGTAAAGGCAAAATAAAGAAATCGCCGAATTCCCCTTTTTCTACTCGTTTTGCAAAATTCCAATCATATAGATAATAGTGTAAACGTTTCACTCCGGATATCGACCATAATTTCACATAATATAAGACATTTAATAAACGATGATGGCGATATTTAGGATAATGGTGACGACGATAATAAGCGGAAACGTAATATTGAATCGCCAATTTCGCCATCGGACAAAAGCCTTTTGCGACATGCTGCGGTTTTGCCGGCTCGGGTAAGTTCTCAAATTGAGAGAAATACGTTGCATCACATGGAATCGACGAATAGGCGTTTACCCCGCTTTTTTCAAAAGTAACGTAATTAGGACGGAAATATCCCTCTTCAAACGCCCAGAAACCAACGGATAAAGATTGACATACTTTTTTTGCAATTTTATGGTACTTACGGTTATCGCCGAAACAAATCACCTGATCAATATGATGAGTTTGACAAAAACTCACTAGATAATGATGAAAGTTTTCTAGGCTATCGCGATAAGCAAACGTATTTAAAACGCTATTCGGGTAAAAATATTCATCACCGGCATTTAAATTGATTTTAAATACCGTTTTATTTTGAGTACGTAACCATTCCGACAGATCGGTAAAAAAAGAGCCTATCGGACCTTGTAATAACAGGATTCGATCCGCATTTTCAATCAAATCATCCAAATAATGACTAATCATAGGTAATACTCTTTAAAAATTCTTATTGCAATGTGCGATAAAGCTGTTTCAATTTACCAAACTGTTTGGCGATCCACGGACGTTTAATACCGCTATGTGATAGCTGTTGTTTTTGTTGTTGCAGAATTTCAATCGCTTGTTCCGCATTAATCATTGTCGCATTTTCCGGATCGACATATTGAGGATAATATACCAGTACCGCCGAAATAAGTTCTTCCAAACATAACTTTCTGTGACGACGTTCAAGCGAAAGATAATCTTCGGTTAATCCCCAATTTGAATAAAAAGGCAGTCCGTAACAATGCACGATTTTCCCACGTAATAGAGCTTCGAAACCGGCTAATGAGGTCATCGTATGTACTTCATCAACTTGGTTGATGCAGTCTAAGATATTGGCGTTTTCGACAATTTCATCGGCAAATTCGACCGCTTGTTCGGTCGGTATATGCCCTTGTCGATTACCGCTAACCACATCCGGATGCGGTTTATAAATAATGTAAGCATTAGGATTTAATTCTCTAACCTTACGCAATAAATCCAAATTTTTCTTAATTTCCGGAGAACCGAAACGAATAGAAGCGTCATCTTCCACTTGTCCGGGAACTAAAATGGCGGTCTTATCCGTTACGTTCAATCGGAAACCGCTGTTCCCTACGTTATATTTACCGATATTCGCTTCAATTAAGCGATTCCGTAATTTTTTAGCTAATACCAAATCTTGCTCATTAAATTCCTGACCTAACAAAATTTGTTCTAATCGCGAAGGCGTTTGAGCATTAAAATAAATACCTAGATCATCGATAACTAATGAGAGCGGCGCAACTAAATTAGAACCGAGTCCTACGGAGCGAATAAACCCGTCTTCCATACGTAAAAGCGGAATATGATGCTTTTCAGAATAAGCTAACACTTCCGGTTTTCCTTGGCTCCAAATTAATAATTTAGCATCTTTTTCAAGCGTTCTTTTTTCCAACGTTTTTAATGAGCCGACAAAATGTAACTGGCATAAAGGCAAATTGAAAAACGGCTTAATCACAGCTCGTTTCCATAATGACATTCCAATACAATAGAGATGCCCACCTAAACGTTGATTCAATATTTTCGCTTTGCTCAGATAATCGATAACATCAAAAATCGTACCGACTTTTCCCGAATACGGATTAATATAACGGCTATATTGTAGGTAAGCTGCGGCAAACAATTGCAGAAAAGAACGATTCTCACGACGTTGCGAACGCTTTAACACATCAATATCCGGATGTCTGTCTTCCGTTACTCCCCAGCCGGCAAACCAAGGAATACCAAACGTAATCACCGGTTTACCTAACAGTAGCGCCTCAAATCCCATCTGTGAAGTAACGCAATAGACCTTATCAATCCGATTCAACAGAGAGATCGGATTAACGTCTTCCGCGAATAAACGAATTCGGTTACCGTAACGATGTAAATCGGTTAAATAACCTTTTTTCTTTCCGCTAATTACATCCGGATGCGTTTTTACCCAAATTTGAGCATCGGGATTTTCACCAATCGCCGCATCCAGCATTTGTTGGAAATCGGATTCATTCGCCCGACCGTATTTTACCGCCATATCACCAAAGGTTTGATCTATGACTAATACGATTTCACTTGTTTTCGGTTCATTGGAAACATAATCAAGATTATGGTTATATTTTGATAACTGATGACGAACAATTAGCCGCACGGCTTGCTCCGCCTGTTGAAGATCGGTTGCGCTAAAATGCGAACTGAGAATCAGCTGCTCTAAGCGGGATGAACGTGTCGTGTCGTAATAAATACCGACATCATCATACACAACGGAGAAAGGCGGATAGCCCATAACACCCAGCCCGAGCGAACGTAAAAAACCGTCTTCTAATGCAATATAAGGAAGATAATGTTGTTCGGCATAAGCACGAGCTTTGTCCGCAGAAGGGCGTAATCCCCAACCGATGACATTATCCGCTCGAATCGTTTTGGTCAAACGAGAATAAGAGATTAACTCACTATCATGTAAGAAAGCATTTAAATGAGGGATCTTTAAAATTCCGCGTGAGAAAATTAACGATTTAGTGATAGAACATTGCGCCACTCAAAATCACCTTATTGATTTCTATATATAAATTCCAGTTTACCTTTTAGTGAACGCAAAGTAAATTTAGAGCCAAAGAAAAGCGCAAAGAAACCATGATTTCTTTGCGCTTTTTAGATATAACTCAAATGCTTATTGCGCAAGTAACTCCGGTTTATCGCCGTAAACCGGCACTAACGTTTTCTCATAAGCCGCTTTTAATTTGCCGTTGGTTTTAAATTCGGCAATTTCTTTATTGATCACATCCAACAGAGCTTGATTACCTTTTTGTACCGCCGGAGCGATTTGTTCCGCAGGTCCTACGCTACCGATTGCCACGTCAAAGGTCGGGTTTTCTTTTGCCCACGCCCAAACTAACGCGTTATCGTGGGCTAACGCTACACCGCGTCCGTCTTTCAATGCGTCAAAGGTTTCGGTGTTTTGATCAAACTTCAACAGATTAATTTCCGGGTGATTTTTAGTGAAATAGGCATCGGCAGTTGTGCCTTTATTAACTAATAAGGTTTTACCCTCCAACTGTTTGAGGTCGGTAATTAATGCACCTTTCGGCGAAACAACACCTAATGCTACGTTCATATAAGGTGCGGCAAAATCTACCACTTCCGCACGTTCCGGCGTTTTGGTAAAGTTAGCCAAAATCAAATCAACTTTATTCGATTTCAAATATTCGACACGGTTTGCCGCTTCGGTTAAAACAAACTCCACTTTATCCGGACTACCGAGTAAATCGTTAGCAATTTCTTTGGCAATTTCCACATCAAAACCTTGGTTTTTGCCGTTAGCATCGACATAACCGAACGGTGGTTTATCGCCGAATACACCGATACGAATCACTCCTTTTTCTTTAATTTGCGCCACGCTGTCTTTTGCCGTTGAAGATTGAGCATTGTTAGCATTATCGCATGCGGTTAAGGCAAAAGCGGTAATTGCGGTTGCCAGTAATGTTTTTAATGTTGTGCTTAGTTTCATAAAGATCCCCTCATAAATATATTTTGTAAAAAATTCACGCATTTTGACCGCTTGTATCAATCAATAATCCATACCGTTTAAGAACTGTTTAGCCCGATCGGTTTGCGGTTGTTTGAAAAACTGATGCGGCGGTGCTTGTTCGATAATCACGCCCTTATCCATAAAGACAATCCGATCCGCCACTTTTTCGGCAAAGCTCATTTCGTGGGTAACGATTAGCATCGACATCCCTTCTTCCGCTAATTCGAGTACCACATCCAACACTTCTCTCACCATTTCCGGGTCGAGTGCGGCGGTAATTTCATCGAGTAAAATCACTTCCGGATTCATACACAAGGCACGTACAATCGCAATGCGTTGCTTTTGTCCGCCGGATAATTCTCGAGGAAAAGCGTTTTTGCGATCTAACAAACCGACACGAGCGAGTAATTTATCCGCTTGCGCCTCCACTTCTTGGCGTGAGCGTTTTTGTGCTTTAAGCGGCCCTAATAAAATATTCTCGATCACATTTAAATGGGCGAATAATTCGTAACTTTGGAACACCATACCGACTTTTTGACGAGAGGCTTCCCAGCTTAAATCTTTACCGAATTCGCCGACATCTTGCATCACAATGCTGCCGCCTTGTTTTTCTTCTAAGCCGTTTACACAACGTAATAACGTGCTTTTGCCACAGCCGGAAGGGCCTAAAATCACTACTACTTCGCCTTTAGCTAAGTCCAAATCCAAATTAGGAATGGCAACCGTTTCGCCATATTTTTTATGTAAATTACGGATAGAAAGTAACGCCATTTAGCTCTCCCATTTGTGTTCTAAGCGTGTTGCGAATAAAGATAACGGATAGCAAATCAGAAAATACAGAATAAAAATTAAGCCATAGACAAAAAAGGAGGCACTTGGATTCGTCAATAAAGCGTTCTCAATAATTTGCTGTCCGACTTTAACCATTTCGGCAATACCCCATAAGGTAAATACCCAAATACATACCCAAAAACCGCTGATATGCAGATTAAACCAAGTAGATAGTCCGAAGTAGATCGCAAATAGCCAAACCAAAATCGGCACGATCCGAATAGTTTCTAAATAAAAGCGACAAACGGCACGTACAAAAACATTATTCGCTCGCATCAGTAAGCCGAATAGTGTGCCGAATATCAAGGATAAACCGACCGAAATAAATGAAATCCGGGCGGTTAGCCATAAGCCTTGTGCGAGTCTAGCGGTATTTTGCCCTTCGAATAACCAATCAACCCCCATATTTTGCACTCCGAGCCTTATTTTCAAAGTGGCGGGCCAACAATGAAATCGGCAATAAAATTACTAAATAGCTGGCAAATAATAAGAATAAGGCTTCATTGGTTTTGTAGTCCATGCCGATAATATCTTTGGTGACAAACATTAATTCCGCCACGGCAACCGCACTGATGACCGATGTTTCTTTAATTAAAAACAAAACGTTTGCACCGATAGCCGGAATGGATACCGCCCACGCTTGCGGAAAAATGACATAGCGAAATACTTGAAAACGGTTTAACCCAATCGCTTTTGCCGCTTCGGTTTGCCCTTTCGGCACGGCAAGCAAGCCGGCACGTAACGCTTCCGCCATATAGCTTGCACCAAGAAAAACTAAAGCAATAATCCCGCAGGTAAAACCGTCCCATTTAATGCCGATTTTCGGCAAGCCGTAATAAAGAAAGAAGAGTTGAATGAGCAGAGGAGTATTACGGGATAACTCAATATACCCACGTGCTAATCCGTAAAACGGTTTAACTTGATAAGCGGTAACAATCGCGATCAATAAGCCGAAGATCAACGACAGTAAAATCCCCCAAAACGAAAGCTGGAGGGTAATGATTGCCGCATCAATAAAGCGTGGGATCGCATTAATAACATAAGACCAATTCATAGTAAGTAGTAGGTGAAGTTAAGACAAAACGCTTAAAAACTAGGAAGGATTGTTGATCTAATTAATCGGAAAAGGAAAGTATAAGAAGCTATTTTTTATAATTTTTAGTTATGAATAACCAAAGGTAAAAAATACGAAAAATTCGACCGCTTGTTACGATCAAAAAAGCCGCCTAATAAGGCGGCTCTTTTAAAGTTAATTTATCTAGATTAACGATGCGGTTGATTTAACGGTACTTCCGCATCAGGTTCTTGGGTAATACGGTTACGTAAATCACGACGGATTACCTCAATCGTCCAGAACCAGAAGATATGACCGACTAATTCGGAAATGTGTTCGTATAAAGGCCATTCCGCAACCGGTGGAGTTAAACCTAATGCAGGGAATGTGATGTAGTGTACACAGATATTTGCGATGATACCTGCACCAATACCTTGCCAGAATTTGATTTTCGGGAAAACTTCCGCAACTAAGCAGTAACCGATAGCGAACACTAATGAGAAAATCATATGTGTTACACCGATTGAGTTAAACGTATGATCCGCAAAAGTGAATGCTACAGTGTTATAAGGGTCGATACCGATGTAATCACGTAAGAAAACCGCCGGAGGGTTTAATACCGCACGAGAACATTGTTCTAACGCACCAGCCATCGCTAATGAACCGGAATTTACCGCATCTAAGACTGGTTGCGGACATGCTGCGGTAAATAAATCAACCGGACTACGCGGTGGGAACGGATGTTCCGCACCCCATTTTACGAAGGCTGAAATAATCCCTGCAATGATACCGACGAATACCGCTAAACCGTAACGACGGCGACTAGGATTTGTTTGTTCGAAGAGACCCATAATAAGTTCCTATAAATAAAAAAAGAAAATAAAAAATTTATGGTTTTTTGAAATAACATTCCAAAAACACACGGTTATTCTCTACTCAATTAACATAAGTTTCAATCTATTAATTTTAAACAGGACAATTTTTTTATTTAATAAATAAAAAAACCGGTCAAGTAATTAACCTGACCGGCTGACTTTTTAGAGAGTATTAGTAAGCTAATTTATATACTTCCAGAATTTCTTCCGCCGTACAATCTCTCGGGTTACCCGGGGTACATACGTCGTTAAACGCATCAATAGAAAGCGCAACCAAATCTTCTTCTTTTACTCCGATTTGCGAAAGTTTTTCCGGAATACCGACATCTATCGCAAGCTGTTTTACTGCTGCTACTGCTGCATCCCGGTATTCCGCTTGAGTCATTTCATCCACGCCTTTCACGCCCATCGCGCGTGCGATTTCACGATATTTCTCACCCGTGTAATTTTTATTAAATTCCATCACATAAGGTAATAACACCGCGTTGGCGATACCGTGTGGCGTATCGTAATAAGCAGAAAGAGGATGTGCCATTCCGTGTACTACACCCAAACCGACATTTGAGAAACCCATACCGGCAACATATTGACCAAGAGCCATTCCCTCACGCCCTTGCGGATCATTTTCTACTGCACCACGTAAGCTACGGGAAATAATTTCAATCGCTTTTAAATGTAACGCATCGGTTAGTTCCCACGCCGCTTTAGTAATATAACCTTCAATCGCATGGGTTAAAGCATCCATACCGGTTGCTGCGGTTAAACCTTTCGGCATAGAGGACATCATATCCGGATCAACCACCGCCACCGCAGGTACATCATGTACGTCCACACAAACAAACTTACGTTTTTTCTCTTCATCGGTAATTACGTAATTAATCGTAACCTCTGCCGCCGTACCTGCCGTGGTCGGCACGGCAATAATCGGAATACATTTTTGATGTGTCGGTGCCACACCCTCTAACGATAATACATCGCTAAATTCAGGGTTATTGATGATAATACCGATTGCTTTTGCACTATCAATCGGAGAACCGCCACCGATGGCAATTAGATAATCCGCACTGGATGCTTTAAATTTTTCCACACCCGCTTTAATCACATCGACCGACGGATTGGCTTTTACTTCGTCAAAGATTTCATAAGGTAATCCCGCCGCATCTAATAAATCGGTGACTTTCGAAGCGACGTTATATTTAATTAAATCTTTATCGGTAACGACTAACGCCTTTTTAAAACTGCGACTTTTGACTTCATACACAATGTGTTGAATCGCACCTTTACCGTGGTAACTGGTTTCATTCAAAATCAAACGATTTGACATACAATATTCCTTCTTAAAGTTAAAAATTCATTTTCCGATAAGGAAGGTAAGCGGTCTTATTTTCTGATTTTTTTGCAAATTTTATGGAAAACTCGACCGCTTGATAGCTCCTTTTATAATTATTTGACTAACACTTTCCAGCAACGGAAACCGTAGATAGCGATAGCAACGAAGCAAATTAACGGTAAGATAAAGGAGAAGTTTACCGCCGGCATACCTGCAACCGTACCCATATCGATAATCGCACCTTGAAGCGGCGGCATTAACGCACCACCTACGATAGCCATAACTAAACCTGCCGCACCGAGTGCCGATTCTTCACGTTGTCCGTCAAGTGCAATACCGTAAATGGTCGGGAACATTAGTGACATAAAACCGGAAGTTAATACTAGGCAATATAAGCCGCCCATACCGTCAATAAACATTACTCCTAAGATACTGAAGAAACCGCCGACTGCGAAGAGGAATAACATTAATTCCGCTTTAAGATATTTCATCATTGCGGTACTGATAAAGCGGCTACTGATAAAGAGAGCCATTGCCACGATATTCCAGTTTTGCGCTTCCGCTTTAGTTAAACCGAGGCGTTCCGCATATTGGATAATGAATGTCCAGCACATAATTTGCACACCGACATAGAATACTTGTGCAATCACACCTTCACGGTAACGTGCATTTTTAATTAAACGGCCGAATGATTCTTTAACAGAAATTTTGCCGTGTTCATCCATTTTAGTCGCCGGCATTTTGTAAAGCGCAATAATGATAAACACCACCAATACCACAATACCAATCGCCACATACGGGTTACGAATCATTGCTAAGTCGTTAGTTCTTACTACCGCTTTTTCCGCTGCCGATAAGCTATTGAACAGTAAGTTACCCGCCGCATCGCGTTTTTCCGATTCAAGGTTGGTTAAAACGATTTGTGAAGCGACAAACATACCGGTAATCGAACCGAGCGGGTTAAAAGATTGCGCTAAATTTAAACGACGGGTTGCGGTTGCCGGATCACCCATAGAAAGAATGAACGGGTTCGCCGTAGTTTCCAAGAAAGCTAAACCGAAAGTAAGAATATAAAGCGACCAGAGGAAGAACGAGAACTGTTCATATTTTGCCGCTGGGATAAACAGGAACGCACCAATGGCATATAATGCTAAACCTAATAATACACCCGCTTTATAGCTGTAGCGGCTGGCAAACAATGCGGCGGGAATCGCCATCGTACCGTAACCGCCGTAGAAAGCGAACTGCACCAGAGCGGCCTCGGAAGCCGGAATTTCCATTACGGTTTGGAACACCGCCACCATCGGGTTGGTAATATCATTTGCAAACCCCCAAAGGGCGAATAAGGTGGTGATCAGGATAAATGGCACCACAAATTTTTTCTCAAGAACTTTAGCTGTCATAGGACGTTCCTTTTTAGTTGTTTATGAAGATGTCATTACATTTCTCGATTACATTTATTTTTCTTCGACCCAAGAACCGTAAGATTTGAATTTCTCCAATACGGTTTGCATTTCTTGTTTGGATAAAGTTGGAAGCGGTCTGCCTGTTGCAAGTAGTTTTAAATACCACTCTGCAATTACTTCAACTTCGTGAGCGATACCTAACGCTTTATCCAAGGTTTTATCTGCGGTAATTAAGCCGTGATGCGCGAGTAAAATCGCTTTACTTTGCTTAATCCCTTCACGCACATAATCCGCTAATTTGTGTGTGCCGAAAGTGGCATAAGGCACGCAAGGAATATGATCGGTACCGGTACAGGCAATCATATAGTGGATAGCCGGAATATCTTCGCCGAGGATAGAAGCGGCGGCACAATTTAACGCATGGTTATGCACCACCGCATTTAATTCGGGACGCGCTTCATATACCGCTAAATGGAATTGCCATTCGCTTGACGGGAGCTTTCCTTCTTCATGTTTACCGTCTTTATCTACATAAACAATGCTGTCTTCCGTCATTTGTTCGTACGGCGTACCGGTCGGGGTAATTAGCATACCGTCTTGGTAGCGTACGCTGACATTGCCTGCCGTCCCTTGGTTTAAACCGAGACGTGTCATTTCAAGACAAGTATCGATGATTTGTCGAGCTAGTTCTCTGCGATTCATAGTGAACTCCTTTAATTTTTTATGATGTATTCTATTGATTGTTTAAAATCTTTATTTAACGGGCGTAACCCCTTTTTTGATGATGATGTTGCCGTATTTCGCCAATTCGCCGGTAATCACCACCGCATAAGCGGTTTTCGCACGATCGTAAAAAGCAAAGCGTTCTACTCGCTCGATTTTCGGGGTGCTGCCGTTTACTTTTTTAATTGCGGCTAAATAACGTTCTTCGACACTCGGATCCAACGTGTCGCCCGGTACGGCTTGCATCATTGCTAACGGGGCTTCGACATACTGGTCGAATTCAAACAACGCCGAAATTCCTTCTAATAAAGTGGCAACACCGATACCGTCCGCACGAATCACTTTGGAATGAATCGAATGCGCCGGAAAGTGCGCATCGGAAAGGACTAATTCGTCACCGTGCCCCATTTCCGCTAACGCTTTGAGTAATTCCGGAGAAATTGCCGGATGAATACCTTTTAACATCTTGAACTCCTGTTTTTTCCTAGAACGAATGCCTAAATTTTCACCAAGCGGTCGTTTTTGGGCAGCACTTCACAAAGCCGGCAAGAAATTCGATCGCTTGCAGCTAATATAGATAGGGATTCGTAACTTAATGATTATTGATAAAACTGACTGTTAGTTGATGGTTCTACTCGTTGTACATTCGGTTTCATTGCCTGTTGCGCTTGTTCCGGCGAGGAGAAGACCCCCGCACCGGCAAAAGTAAACATTGCCGCACCCAACACGGTACTTTCAGGGAAATCCACCACATCAAGCGGTCGATTTAATACATCGGCACGTATTTGATTCCAAAGGGCGTTTTTCGAGCCGCCGCCGACACAAATTAAACTTTCCGCATTAAATTGACCGACCTGTTCTAGAACGGCTAAGCCTGCTTTCAAGCGATACGCCATATATTCCAATCCGGCACGGTAAATTTCGCCGCGGCTTGTATGCATGGACAAACCGGTAATCGATCCGCTTTCCGTCGTCGTACCGTCAAAATTACCAACTAATTTCACACCGTTTGCACCAGCCGGTACCGATTGAGCTTCGGAGATCATCGTGCCGTAATAATTATCTTGACCGGCTACATCGGCAAAGAAACGTTTGCCCAACCATTCCATCACACCGGATGCAACCCATTGCACGCCGGGGTTGAAACCACCGGATTGACTGTCAAATTCAATCGTCAAACCTTGCTCAACAAATTTCCATTCAGGTTTAGCTTGTTGGCAACGCGACATTAAAATTTCCCAAGTTCCCGAACTTAATACCGGTTGGTTATAACCTGCACCGGAGCCGAAAATGGCGAATTGCGTATCATGACCGCAAGAAATTACCGGAATTTGATCGCTTAAACCTAACTCATCGGCTAATGTTGTTTTTAAAGTACCGATAACTTCGCCGGCACTTTTCATTGGTGGGAAATGCGCTTCGGTTAAGCCCAATAATGAGAGAACCTCTTTATCCCAATCATCGTTTTCAATATTGGTCATCATGGAAGTTCCCGCCATAGTGCGGTCGGTACTTTGCACTCCGGTTAGGCGATAGGTCAAAATAGAAGAGATAAATAAGAAACTGTCCGCCTGCGCATAAAGTTCAGGTTTATGTTGTTTCAACCATAATAATTTGAATAAAGTGTTAAAACTGTAATGCCCTACCCCGTTACGTTGATAAAGTGCTTCTACATCAATTTTATCGGCAAGTTCCGCCATAATCGGTAACGTACGCGGGCATTTCCAAGAAATAATCGGATAAAGCTGGTTGCCGGCTTTATCAAAAATCGTGCCGTCCACGCCAAAGATCGTCACGGAAATCCCTACGATAGATTGGCGTTGTTGCGCTGAAAGTTGTGAAAGGGTGCTTTTTGCACAAGTCATCAATTTTTGCCAAATTTCTTCAATATCCCAAATATGATAATCAGGGTTTTCCTCCCCGGCTTGGGTATTATTGGCAAGATGGTGCATGGCAAGAATTTTGCCGTGTTGATCAATGGCGATCGTACGCAAATTAGTTGCACCGCAGTCAAAAATAAGGGCAATAGACATAAATATTATTCTCCCTTTACTTCCATTCTAAAGTGGGTAACACCCCTCTCCCGTAGAGGGAGAGGGAGGATATGTTTTATTTATATAACGGACCAAAGTTTGCACATGCACGGTAATCTTGGCCTTCTTTATCTTGACCGAAACCGTTCCATGCACTTGGACGGAATACATCTTTATCTTCGACGTTATGCATACATACCGGAATACGTAACATTGAAGCTAACGTAATTAAGTCCGCACCAACGTGACCGTAAGTCGCTACACAGTGGTTTGCCCCCCAGTTCGCCATCACGCTATATACATCGGTAAACGCACCTTTACCGGTTAAACGAGGAACGAACCAAGTACAAGGCCATGTTTGGTCGGTACGTTTGCTTAAGGTTTCATGTACGTGTTGAGGTAATTCAACCGACCAACCTTCTGCGATTTGTAGTACCGGACCAAGGCCTTTAATAATATTGATACGGTGCATAGTGAACGGCATACCGCCTTTGGTTAAGAATTGAGAAGATAAACCGCCGCCACGGAAGTATTCGTGTACAGCCGGACACCAACGGGTATTTTCTAAGCAACGTTTACCGTCTTCTTCGGTCACTTCCCAAGCCGGTTTAATGACCGGATTGCCGTCTTTATCCGTATGCTGACCGGTACCGTCTAATGCAGCCGAACCGGAATTTAATAGGTGTAAGAAACCGCTTTCCGGACGCCAACCTGTTACACGTTCAACCGAATCTTCACTCCAATAAGTACGAACGTCTGCGAAAATTTGCGCTTGACCGGTTAATTGATTTGCCAGCAACATACCGACACCGTTTAACGAGTCGTTTTCAGTAGCTAAAATGTGCGGCGCACGTACACCGTTCCAGTCATAGGTTGAATTTAGAATCGCTTCCATAAAGTCGCCGTTCGGTAAATGGTCGGTCCATTGACGTTGTCCTTGGAAACCTGCTGCCACCGCGTTATGACCCATTGATTCTTCTACATAACCGAGTTCGGCTAAACGTGGATTGCCCACCATTAAGTCACGTCCGATAATGGTCATTTTCACCACATCTTCCCAAAGTTTAGCTCGTTCTTCCGGACTACGTTGGTTTTGCGGAGCATTTACATCAATACCGTCTTTGCAATATTGTTCTACCCAGCTCATCGCAAGTTTAAATTCTTCTTCATCGTAAATTTTGCGATCTAAACGGCGTTTAATTTCGGTCATATCAACGTATTCGTTACGCATACCGAGGTATTCTTGGAAGAACGGTTGATTTACGATAGAACCGGCAATCCCCATTGAAACGGAACCGATAGATAAATAAGATTTACCGCGGATATTCGCAACCGCTAAACCGGCACGTGCGAAACGTAATAATTTTTCACGTACGTCGGCAGGAATAGATTGATCATTCGCTTCTTGAACTTCCGTACCGTAGATTGAGAAAGCCGGTAAACCTAATTGGCTGTGTCCTGCTAATGCAGCCGCTAAATACACCGCTCCCGGGCGTTCGGTACCGTTAAAGCCCCAAATCGCTTTCGGCATATGCGGATCCATATCGATGGTTTCAGAACCGTAACACCAGCAAGGAGTAACGGTAATCACTGCACCGACATTTTCAAGTTTAAATTTTTCGGCACAAGCCGCTGCTTCCGCTACGCCACCGATAGTGGTGTCGGCAATCACGCATTCGACAAAATCACCGTTCGGATGGCGAATTTCCGATTGCAATAATTCGGCAACAGCTTTTGCCATATTCATTGTTTGTTCTTCTAAAGACTCACGAACCCCCATACGGCGACCGTCAATTGTAGGGCGGATACCAATTTTTACTGGAGTTGATTTGAGAGTTGTCATAATAAAATCTCCTGATTGGTTAAAAGAAAAGAGAAATGAGTGTTTCGACAAGGGCTATTATGCACACGCAAACTTTTTAACGAAGGAAAACTCCAAACTCGTTAAAGTTTTGTGAGTACGATCACAGAAAAAAGCCGTTTTTTCTAAAAAAAGCCAAAAAACAAATGCCCGATTTTGCAAAAACAGGCAAAAAATCGGGCATTTATTCGCAAAAAGACCAATTAGAGAACAATTTCTATACTATTCTGAGCGCAATAATTTTGGAGTGTTTGAGAGGGAAGTTGATTGACAAATAACTTATCCACTTCGGATAAGTCCGCCATTTTAAACCGATCTTTACGTTCAAGTTTACTATGATCGACTAATAAAAAGACTTGTTTGCTATTCGCTAATAATTTTCGCTTAAAGGCGATATTCACCTCATTGGATTCCCAAATCGCCCCGTCCGCAACACCGGTACAGGAAATAATCGCAATATCAATTTTCAAGCGAGATAACAATTGCTCGGAAAGCGGACCGTAAAACGCATTATATTTTTCAACATAAACGCCGCCGGTCGCAATCGTTTCGATATGCGGTTTATGCGATAGGCTGTAAATAATCCGCATCGAGCTACTGACCACTTTACACGGAATATTCGGAATACGCTGGCGAACATGAAACGAGCGACCGACATCCCGTTGTTTATTGCTTACCGCCCCGCCGTGCGTACGATGTAACAGTCCTTCCGCCGACAACTTATTTAAATCGCGACGCACCGTTTCAACCGAAACATTAAACTGCTCTGCAAGCTCTAATACACTTGCTTGGTGAAATTCTTCCAAATACCTAATAATTAACGAATGACGACTTTCCATAATATTTTAACTAACCGCTTACAAAAATGCGGCTAAATCTAACCGCTTGCCGACTGACTGTCGAGCGACGAAATCCAAATATTAGAGTCCGATCACATTATTTTTAAATCTCTGAGAAAAAGTCGGAACAAGCGGTCGAATTTCCCTAAAATTTTGCAATGCAAACGTTTGCGTTATCCGCTATAATGGTAGAGAATTTTTTTATTTCTCAAATACGGAATCAACAATGACTGTACAAACCTTTCGTGGCTCTCCTGCCCTCTCTGAATTTCGTCTTAACCAATTCCAAACCAAATTCCAACAAAATGCGTTGCCGGTAAAATCGGTCTATGCGGAATATGTGCATTTTGTCGATTTAAACGCACCGCTTAGCGAAGCGCAAACCGCTGAAATTAAAGAGCTTTTACATTATGGTCCGACACTTGCCGAACACGAACCGACCGGCTTTTGTTTAATTGTGACCCCTCGTATCGGTACCATCTCTTCATGGTCTTCAAAAGCGACTGATATTGCGCACAACTGCGGTTTACAAGCGGTAAATCGTATCGAACGTGGTTTAGCTTACTATTTTGAATTCAGCGCGGAGCCGACGGCGGCACAAATTGAAACCTTAAAAGGTTTATTACACGACCGTATGTTAGAAACGGTGTTAGATAACGAAGCGCAAGCGGCAAATTTATTTGCTCAACAGGAGCCGAAGCCGTTTACCACCGTAGATATTTTAAACGGCGGTCGTAAAGCGTTAGAAGAAGCCAACGTGAACTTAGGTTTAGCGTTAGCGGATGATGAAATTGATTATTTAGTTGAAAATTTCACCGCTTTAAATCGTAACCCGAACGACATCGAACTTTATATGTTTGCACAAGCGAACTCGGAACACTGCCGCCACAAAATCTTTAATGCGGATTGGACGATTGACGGTCAAAAACAAGAAAAATCATTATTCAAAATGATTAAAAACACCTTCGAGAAAACGCCTGATTACGTGCTTTCAGCTTATAAAGATAATGCAGCGGTAATGGAAGGTTCGAAAGTCGGTCGTTGGTTCCCGGATCAAGACGGTCAATACCGTGCGCATCAAGAAGATGCACATATCTTAATGAAAGTGGAAACCCATAACCACCCGACAGCTATTTCGCCGTTCCCGGGCGCAGCAACCGGTTCAGGCGGTGAAATTCGTGACGAAGGTGCAACCGGTCGCGGTGCAAAACCAAAAGCAGGTTTAACCGGTTTCTCGGTGTCTAACCTTGTGATTCCAAACTTTGAACAGCCGTGGGAAAACCCACTTTCAAAACCGAATCGTATCGCTTCAGCACTCGATATTATGATTGAAGGCCCATTAGGCGGCGCGGCATTTAACAATGAATTCGGTCGTCCGGCGTTATTAGGTTATTTCCGTACCTATGAAGAAAAAGTAAACAGCTTTGCCGGTGAAGAAGTACGTGGTTACCACAAACCGATTATGCTCGCAGGCGGTATCGGTAATATCCGTGCCGAACACGTGCAAAAAGGCGAAATTCCGGTCGGTGCGAAATTAATCGTGCTTGGTGGTCCGGCAATGAACATCGGCTTAGGTGGTGGTGCGGCTTCGTCTATGGCTTCCGGTAAATCAAAAGAAGATTTGGACTTTGCTTCGGTACAACGTGAAAACCCGGAAATGGAACGCCGTTGCCAAGAAGTGATCGACCGTTGCTGGCAGTTAGGCGAAGATAACCCGATTTTATTTATCCACGACGTAGGTGCGGGCGGTTTATCTAACGCAATGCCGGAATTAGTTCACGACGGTGATCGTGGTGGCAAATTCGATTTACGTAAAATTTTATGTGACGAAAAAGGTATGTCACCGCTTGAGATTTGGTGTAACGAATCGCAAGAACGTTATGTATTAGCGGTTGCGCCGGAAAAATTAGCGTTATTTACCGAATTATGTGAGCGTGAACGTGCTCCATTTGCGGTGATCGGTGAAGCGACTGAAGAGAAACATTTAACCCTTAAAGACGATCATTTCGGCAATAACCCGATTGATTTACCGATGAACGTGTTACTCGGTAAAACCCCGAAAATGCACCGTGAGGCTTCGTCAAAAACTGTTGAAAATCAACCGCTTGATAGCCAACACATCCAATTAAAAGAAGCGCTACATCGTGTGTTACGTTTACCGGTTGTCGCAGAAAAAACCTTCTTAATCACCATTGGTGACCGTACGGTAACCGGTATGGTGGCACGTGATCAGATGGTCGGCCCGTGGCAAATTCCGGTAGCGGACTGCGCGGTAACCACGGCAAGTTTAGACAGCTACCACGGTGAAGCAATGTCGATGGGCGAACGTGCGCCGGTTGCCTTATTAGATTTCGGTGCGTCTGCACGCCTTGCGGTGGCAGAATCGATCACCAATATTGCTGCAACTAATATCGGTGAATTAAAACGCATCAAACTTTCAGCAAACTGGATGTCTGCGGCTGGCCACGAAGGTGAAGATGCCGGTCTTTATGAAGCGGTAAAAGCAGTCGGTGAAGAACTTTGCCCGGCGTTAGGCATTACGATTCCGGTGGGGAAAGACTCAATGTCAATGCGCACTACATGGGAAGAAAATGGTGAGCAAAAATCGGTAACTGCACCGCTTTCATTAGTGATTTCGGCATTCGCTCGTGTGGAAGACGTACGTAAAACCGTTACACCACAGCTACGTACCGATAAAGGCCTATCAAGCCTATTATTAATTGACTTAGGTGAAGGCAAAAACCGTTTAGGCGCAACCGCATTAGCGCAAGTTTACAAACAACTCGGTGACAAACCGGCGGACGTTGTGAATGTAGAAAGCCTCAAAAACTTCTTTAATGCAATGCAGACTTTAGTGGCGGAAGACAAATTACTTGCTTACCACGACCGTTCGGACGGTGGTTTAATTACCACGCTTGCGGAAATGGCATTTGCCGGCAACTGCGGCGTAGAAATTGATATTTCAGCGTTAGGCGATGACGATTTAGCGGTATTGTTCAATGAAGAACTTGGTGCGGTTATTCAAGTAAAAGATGCGGATTTAGCCCGTGTGCGTGAAGTATTAAATGCACATAATTTACTGGGCTTAACCAAAGATTTAGGTACGGTACACGAAGACGATCGCTTTGTGATTAGCCGTGGCAGCCTCAAACTTCTTAACGAAAAACGTTCGGAATTACGTGGAATTTGGGCAGAATTAACCCACCAAATGCAACGTTTACGTGATAATCCGGAATGTGCGGATCAAGAGTTTGAAACCAAAAAAGACCCGAACAACAAAGGTTTATCAACCTTCTTAACCTATGATGTAAATGAAGATATTACCGCACCGTTTATCAATAAAGGTGTAAAACCGACTATCGCTATCTTGCGTGAACAAGGCGTAAATAGCCACTACGAAATGGCGGCAGCATTCGACCGTGCCGGCTTTAATGCGATTGACGTTCATATGTCAGACTTAATGGCGGGTAGAAGAAATCTTAAAGATTTCAATGCGTTAGTTGCGTGTGGCGGCTTCTCTTACGGTGACGTACTCGGTGCCGGCGGCGGTTGGGCGAAATCGATTTTATTCAACCCAATGTTGCGTGAACAGTTCAGCCAATTCTTTGCGAATCCGAATACGCTTGCATTAGGTGTATGTAACGGTTGCCAGATGGTTTCGAACCTTGCGGAAATTATCCCGGGTACAGAAAACTGGCCACGTTTTGTACGTAACAAATCGGAACGCTTCGAAGCACGTGTTGGTTTAGTGAAAATCAACGAAACCAACAGCCTCTGGTTCCAAGGTATGGCGGGTTCACACATGCCGATTGCCGTTTCACACGGTGAAGGTCAAGTGGAATTCAAATCGGCACAACAACTTGCCGGCTTAACCGAACAGAACCTTGTCATCGCACAATATATCGATAACAACTTACAACCGACCGAAGTTTACCCGGCTAACCCGAACGGCTCGGTAAACGGCATTACCGCAATCTCAAACTCAGACGGACGTGTCGCCATTATGATGCCACACCCAGAACGTGTTTACCGCGCAGTCAGCAACTCATGGCACCCAGAAGATTGGAGCGAAGACGGTGCGTGGATGAGATTGTTTAGAAATGCGAGGGTTGCGTTGAAGTAATAATTATTTAGAAGGGTAATAGTTTCTACTATTATCCTTTTTTATAGGAGTTTTATATGCCAATTAGATTCCAAAATTTACCATTGTTATTAAATAGCATGAATCAGTTAGGCTGGGTTATTGATGCCTTTAGATTTGGATATAATAATGTACAGACTATCGTAATTCTGCGGTTATATGCTGATAATGAACATAAACCTAATATATATGCTCAAGCTAAATTAGAGTTTATTGATGTGAATGATGTGAATCATAGTATTGAAGCATATTGTGATTTTTATGAAGTACACTTTCATAATACGCATCAATTCTGTCACTTTTTCAATATACAACCAGAAAATGGAGGTCATTGGAGAGATATATTTGTTCAGTTTGCAGAGCTATTTTCAGATGTTATTCCGCAAGAAAAAATAATACAAAGAAATAATGTGTTAGAAAACCAATTAATGGTTCGTAGACTTGAGCCAAATAATCCTAATGCTATTTATTGTTATGATGTACGACGAAATGGGCATAGGGAAAATGGTTTACTTAATGTTAGAAGTCTTGAGAATAGCAATAAGGCGGAATTATTACGTCCTATTTTATATGCTCATTTTAGAGCGGATACTAATCTAAGTTTTTTCTTTAGTGAAGATCCGAATGATGAAATGAATGATATGGAAATTATAGAGCGTTTTGCAAATCGAAATAGATAGTTTTATAAACAACAAGCGGTTGGAACTGCAAAAAATCTTGCAAACTCAACCGCTTGTTGTTTTTACTCCAGCCCAAACTGAGCATATAACCACGTACGAGCCGTACGTGGTTAGGAGGCTCTTCGAGCCTGTTGAGCCACGCTGTGGCTCATTTTTTATCTCAACGCCTTGTCCCAAAAGCTATCTAATTCCCAATTTTGTGGAATACCCATATATTCTTTCTGAATGTCAGGATAACTATCTAACAATGCCTTCAAGCGTTTTGTCCATGTTGAATTTGGGCTGATGGTATAAAGTAGCACTTGAATTGCGACTAAAATCGGATAAAGGCGTTTTTCTGCGTTGATATGTTGGTTATTCAATTTGATTTCCGATGAAAGCCATAGTCTGTTTTGGCTGATCGGGGTTTTAATTACTCGCCCAAATTCTCTATTCCATAATCGGCTGTGATGAGCACAGATATTGCGAACATCATTTAAAACTTTTAACCAAGATTCTAAAATAGGCGCTTGTACGCCTAAATTTTTAGCAATCGGTTTTTGATGTTTTTCTGATAGCCCCGCATATAAATGGCTAAGTTCACCCCAAGTTAGCATTTCAATCATCATCCACGAGGGTAATAATTTCGGTGTATTGTACTGAGTGAGATAGTGGCGTAAGAAATTTTCTTTACGAACATTATTTAACTTTCTTGTTCATCGATATTATTATTTTTGTAGCGTTTCTGAATATGTTTTTCATCACGTTCTAAGCGTTGCTGTTCTTCAGCCAGTTGTTTTTCAATCTGAGCGAGTAAACGATAAATATTGAAATCCTTTTTGAAATAGCTTTCTTGCATATACCAAAAAGGATTTTGAGCTTGTGTTCCCATTACATTGCTGATTTGTGTACGAACAGAGACTTCAATACGTTCAATTGCATCCAATACAAGCAAACGTAATTCACGATCAAAGATGTATAAATTAAGAATATCGTCAAATGTTGTATTGGGTTTGAAGTGATGATTCGGATTGTTAAGTTTTTGAAAAGGAATGGTATAAGCGGAAAAACGATAATAGCTAATATGTTCCAAATAACGTTCCGCGCGAGCCTCATCGGATATAACTAAGCCCCTTGCTTTCCATTGTTGTACAAGCTCTTGATTGGATTTTGCAGGTTTATTAAATTGCCCCTTTTTCTATCTTCCGTGTAAAAAAAAACCTGCAAATTTGTGCGTAACTAAGAAAACTCAGTCATAAGCATAGCAGGTATGTTATGGCACATTATAGCCTAAAATTAGAGTTTTACAACTTTGGTTTTAAACTGCTTATTTACAAAATATCAAGGGAAATTTAACTATCAAGCCTCTAACTACTTCAAACTCACAGCCGCCATAAAACAGGCTTGTTTACATTCGCCGCAACCGTTACAAAGTTCGTTATTAATGGTGAGTTGAGATGAAATCGCTTGTTGAGGGCAGCTTTGGATACAACTATCACAAGGTTGTCCTTTTGTTTGTAAACAAGCGGATGAGAATTGGGGACGGAGTTCTGTATCTTTTTTAAAAGAAAGATGTAGGGCTTGAGTCGGGCAGCTTTCGGCACATTTACCACAAAGTGTACAAGCGGAAAAAGTTAAATCTAATACCGCTTGTTGTCGGCGAATATCAATAACCCCCATTGGGCAAGCCGTGACACATTTACCGCAGCCGTCACAAGCCGCTTGAAATAAATGTTCCGGTGCGGCAAAAGGCGGTCGGTTTTCAGTTCGTCGTTGGAACTGGTGAGTCTGAGCATGATGAAAAAAACCGGTAAATAACTCTCGACGAGAAAAAACTCTCGGTGTTAATTCCAGTAGCGTTAATTTATTTCTACCTAACATAGCTTAACGATAAAAAGAAACTTGGGGGACAATAATTGCCAACTGTTGTTGCCAATCTTTTAAGGTTTGTTGAGCCAGTAACGCTAAACCTTTATAGAACGGAAAATCCGTTTGTTGAGCGACTAAATCGAAATAATGTTCCGCCCAAATAAGCAGATGTTTACTCAAATATTCTGGTAGTAATTCAGGTTTACTTTCCGCAAGATAAGCGGTAAGTAATAACATTAATCCGATGTGATCTTCCGGCTCGGTTTCATTCTGTGTTAATGCAATTTGATGTTTACGTAAAAAAGCGCGTAAATCCAATAACGAATTACCGAAAATAACTGATTCCGGGTCAAGATAAACCGAACTCCACGGCGGTGCGACAAGTTGCTCCGGACCGATAAAAAGACGTTGATATTGTTCGGATAAATCTTGAATAAAACCTTGGGTAATTAAATGCTTAATTTGAGCTTCATTAGTTAGCTCCCCCCATTCGTTTTCCCAATTTTCTTGTTGGAAAAAATGCAAAGCCGACTGTACATTTTCATCATTAGGTTCGTAATAGAATAACGAACCTAATAATCTTCCGCTGATAGAAATCCATTGTTGTAATTCGTTTTGCATTTTATTTTCCTTATTTATCTCATAACGGTGGGTTTCCCCACCATTATATTTTAGTTTATACCGCCATTCCTGAGGTCATGTGTAAGCCGTAGAATAATACTCGACCAACCATTTCAGCCGCTAACGTGATAAGTACGGCGAGTGAAAGTAACGGCAATGTTCTACCTTTTACAATCAATGCCGCTGCCACCGCTAATAAACAGAGGCGTAACACTTGCATAATGGCAAAATCCGGCACTAAATTGACCGCTTGTTGTACCGAGCTATAGATATGTGCTAATCCAAACGCTTGGTAAATAACGACCACCGCTACACAGAATACCGCTAGCACATATAACCAAGGGCTACATTTCACTTGATAATCCTGATGCGGATTTGTGCTTAATACTGCCATCGCTAATGCACAGCCACCCAAGACAACAGTTAAATAGAATTGCCAAGAGGTTATTGCGTTATTCCAAGTCGGTACTGTCGGTAAATGATAAAGGTTATTCATCATATACATAAACACAACGCCTACTAATGCTGTCACTACTAACCACACTTTGCTTAACCCTTGCGGCATTTTGCCTAATACGGCTAATAACCAATAAATCCCAGCTAAGGCGAAGAATAATACGCCGCTGGCAATTTCATTACTCATCATAGAACTGCCGACGCGATTTAATGAATTAAACGCTCTGAGCGGCGAACCTAAGTGCATTACGGACGCAATAAAACCACATGCTAACAATAGCAATGCAACAAACAGTCCTTTATGCAAATAGTTTTGGCTTTTTTGGCTAGTGCCTTTGCACATTACAAAGGTAAAAATCAGCCAAAATCCGACCGCTGTTTGGGCTAACACCGTAAAGAAAACCAACGGTAATTCATGTAATCCTGCATTCATGTTACACCTCTCTTGGGTTAGCTAAGAAACCCGTTGTATCGCCGCTTGGACGTGCGTGTTTATTGGCTTTAACGACTAAATTCGGTTTAGTTAAATCCGCTGACGGTAACGGTGCAATCGATGCCTGTTCACCGTATTTCGCTCGTAGCTCTTTTATCGGTGCAAAATCTAATGCACGTAATGGGCAAGATTCGACACAAATCGGTTTTTGCCCGTCTTTCACTCGAGAATAACAACCGTCACATTTGGTCATATGCCCTTTGCTCGCACTGTATTGCGGTGCGTCATAAGGACACGCCATACTACAATAACGACAGCCGATACAAGTTTCTTCATTCACAATCACAAAACCGTCCGCATTTTTGTGCATCGCACCGGTCGGACACACTTTTACACACGCAGGATCATCACAATGGTTACACGAAATCGACATATAGTAAGCAAAGACATCTTGATTCCAACAACCATTATTATCTTGTACCCAATTCCCACCGGCATATTCATAAATACGGCGAAAATTCACATCAGTACCTAAATCTTTATAATCCTTGCACGCTAATTCGCAAGTTTTACAACCTGTGCAACGTTCAGAATCGAAATAAAAACCATATTGTTCCATAGCTCACCTCTATAATTTCTCAATTTGCACTAAGTTAGAATGTTGCGGATTGCCTTTCGCTAGTGGAGATGGGCGTTGGGTAGTAAGCACATTAATACAACCTGAATAATCCACACCATTTTTATCCGGTGCATACCAAGCCCCTTCACTCAATGCTACAACACCCGGAATAATACGAGGTGTAACCTTAGCATTAATACGCACTTCCCCACGATCATTAAAGATACGAACCAATTCCCCGTTTTGAATTCCTCTCGTTTGTGCATCAATCGGATTAATCCAAATCTCTTGTGGATTCGCTTCTTTAATCACATCAACATTACCGTAAGTTGAGTGAGTACGCGCTTTATAATGGAAACCGGAAAGTTGTAACGGATATTTTTGCATTAATGGGTCACCGTAATGCTCAAAGCTATCGGTATGAATTGGTAACGGATGAATCACTTCATCTTTTTCCAATTTCCAAGTACGTGCAATTTCCGCTAAACGAGATGAATAGATTTCAATTTTACCTGACGGTGTTTTTAATGGATTCGCTTCAGGGTTTTCTCTGAAATCTTTATAAGCTATAAAGAAACCTTTTGGATCGACTTTTTTGAAAATACCTTGTTGTCTAAATTCTTCAAACGTTGGAAGCTCAGGTAATTTTTGGCGAGATTGCTCATAAATATGGCGTAACCATTGTTCTTGGGTTCTGCCTTCCGTAAATTGTTCTTTTACACCTAATTTTTCAGCCAAATCACTTAACATATCGTAGATATTACGACACTCAAATGAAGGTTTAACCACTTGATCAGCAAAAATAACATAGTTCATATTGGCGACATAAGCATCTAAACAGAAATCCATCTGTTCTGAAGTCATACAATCCGGTAACAAAATATCACTATATTTCGCAGTTGAAGTCATATGGTTATCAATCGTAATGATCAACTCACATTTTGACTCATCTTGTAAAATTTCATGGGTGCGGTTGATTTCTGCATGTTGGTTAATCAAGCAGTTACTTGCATAGTTCCAAATAACTTTAATCGGTGCAGAAAGTTTATCTACGCCTCGAATACCGTCTGTTGTCGCTGTCATTTCTGTGCCACGAAGAATCGCATCCGTCCATAAGAACATTGGGATACTTGCTTGCACCGGGTTGGTTAAAGTTGGCATTCTTACAAACGGTATTCCATAAGCACTTTCTCTTGCACCAGTATTACCGCCACTAATCCCTACATTGCCGGTTAAAATCGGTAACATCGCAATCGCACGAGAAATTAACTCGCCATTACTACGGCGTTGTGGTCCCCAGCCTTGTGAAATATAAGCAGGTTTTGTTTGACCAATTTCACGGGCTAATTTGATAATACGCTCAACAGGAATACCGGTAATTTTAGAAGCCCATTCAGGTGTTTTAGCAATGCCATCATCGCCTTGACCTAAAATATAGGCTTTATAATGACCATTTTTAGGTGCATCAGCAGGTAATGTTTTTTCATCATAGCCAACACAATATTTATCTAAAAACGCCTGATCGACCATATTTTCGGTGATTAATACATAAGCAAGTGCAGATACTAACGCTGCATCAGTACCAGGGCGAATAGGAATCCATTCATCCTCTTTACCCACTCCTGTATCCGTATAACGTGGATCAATGATGATAACTTTGGCATTTGATTTTTCTTTAGCCTGCTCAAAACAATAGGTTAAACCACCGCCACTCATGCGAGTTTCCGCTGGATTATTACCGAATAGTACGATAAGTTTTGTGTTTTCAATATCAGCTAAGCCATTGCCTAATGCCCAGCCACCACCATAGGTGTAATCTAAACCTACTGCAATTTGAGCGGTACTATAATCGCCATAATGATTTAAATAACCACCGATACAATTCATCAAACGTGCAACTAAAGTTGAACCCGGCGGCCAAGATTTTGTTACGGTTCCACCTAATGTTCCCGTACCATAGTTGAGATAAATACTTTCATTACCGTATTTCTCAATATTTTTACGTAATGATTGTGCAATTTCCGTTAATGCTTCATCCCAAGAAATACGTTTAAATTTACCCTCGCCACGCTTACCTACACGTTTCATCGGATATTTCAAACGATCAGGATTATAAACACGACGGCGCATTGAACGCCCACGTAAACAAGCACGAACTTGATGATCAAGATTATAGGTTTCCGTACCGGTATTATCCGTTTCCACATATAAAATTTGATTATCTTTTACATGCATTCTCAATGGACAACGGCTACCACAGTTTACTGTACAGGCACTCCAAACTACTTTTTCATCTTGTGCTTGTCCGGCAACATTATCTTTTGTTTCAGCTTTAGCAACAAAAGGGAGAGCGATACCGCCGGATGCCGCTAATGCGGTCATACTTGCTGATGTTCCTTTTAGGAATCCACGTCTTGTAATTGACATATTCACTCCAAACAAAATTAAACATAACTAAATAAGGGTATAATTTGATTCTATAGTTACTCTGTAAAGATGATAAGAAAATTTGTACGGAAATTGGGGAAAAGCTGATAAGGATCAATAACTTATGTTAATGATAATGATTTTTATAACAAGGTGAAATAATAAAAAAAACAAGCGGTCGAATTATTGCAAATTTCTGCAAAAACCCAACCGCTTATTGATTCAATAAAATAGTTAAACTAATTCCGCTCGAGTTGGAATCGAACTTTGTGCACCCATACGAGTGACTGAAATCGAAGAGGCTTTGTGGGCAAACATGACCGCATCTCGCATTGATTTGCCTTCTAATAAAGCAATCGCCAATGCGCCGTTAAAGGTATCGCCGGCGGCGGTGGTGTCCACCGGTGTGACTTTAAAGCCGGCAATGATTTCACCGTTACCGTTTTCACTTAAAAACGCCCCTTTCGCCCCCAAAGTAATTAACACGGTTTGAATCCCTTTTTGATGGAACACATTCGCTGCTTGTTGAGCGGTTTGTTCATCGACCACTTGAATGCCTGTCAGTAAGGCAGTTTCCGTTTCGTTTGGGGTAATCATATCGATATTCGCCAAAATTTCATCCGAGAGCGGTTGTGCCGGTGCCGGATTTAAAATGACTTGAGTATGATTTGCCTTAGCAATTTTTAACGCTTTTTCGACCGCTTGTAACGGCGTTTCCAGCTGAACCAGTAAGCAATCCGCTCTTTCAATCGTAGCTTGATGTTGTGCCACCACGCTTTCATCTAAGTTTGCATTTGCACCGGCGGAAATTACAATGCTATTCTCGCCTGAATCCGCCACTTGAATCATCGCAATGCCGGTCATTTGGTCAGCTACTTCAACAATGTGTTCGGGATTAATTCCGTCTTGCACAAAGGCTTGTTTCATCGCTCGTCCAATATCATCAGCGCCGATACAAGCGATAAAATCCACCTCAACTAACGATGTATTTCGCACACGAGCCGCCGCTACTGCCTGATTAGCCCCTTTGCCGCCATACGCAATGTGATAATGACCGCCTTTCAGCGTTTCGCCCGCTTTCGGGAAATAAGGCACTCGAATAACGTGATCCGCATTTACGCTGCCCAACACACAAAGTTTTTTCATAACTACCTCAAACCGACCTTAAACAAATCTAGCGATGCCGGAACCGTCAAAATAACGGTTCCGGAGCCAAAATTACTGACTAATCACTTTTAACGGCACTGGGATTTTCGCTTCGACTTTTTCGCCTTTAAGCAATTTATCCGCTGTTTCTACGCCTAGCTCACCGATTTTATCCGGTTGTTGTGCGATAGTCGCCGCCAGTTTTCCGCCTTTTACCGCTTTTACCGCATCGTCCGTACCGTCAAAGCCGACTACGATAATATCTTTACCTGCCGCTTTAATCGCACGTAATGCGCCTAATGCCATTTCATCATTTTGTGCAAATACCGCTTTTGCCGCACCGTGGCTTGCCAGTAAGTTTTCAGTTACGTTTAAGCCTTTAGTACGGTCAAAATCCGCCGGTTGGCTGGCCAATACTTCAAATTGGTTTGCCGCTACCGCTTGTTTAAAGCCTTCGCCGCGTTCACGTGCAGCTGATGTGCCGGCAATGCCTTCTAATTGGATAACTTTGGCATTTTTACCGACTTTCTCTGCGATAAAATCGCCCGCCATTTTACCGCCGGCAACATTATCCGAAGCGATGTGGCTCACCACTTCGCCTTTATTCGCACCACGGTCTAAGGTGATCACCGGAATATTTTTCTTATTCGCAATCGCCACCGCATTACCAACCGCTTCCGAATCTGTCGGGTTGATGAGTAATACCTTCGCACCACGCACCGTGAGATCTTCCACGTTCGCTAATTCTTTTGCCGGGTCATTTTGGGAATCTAACACCACTAATTTGTAACCGAGGTCTTTGGCTTTTTTCTCCGCACCTTCTTTTAAGGTAACGAAGAACGGGTTATCCAGTGTAGAAACCGCTAACGCCAATGTGTCTTGCGCCATTGCTTTTGTACCGAATACCAAACCTAGAGCAAGGGCTAAAGAAGTTAATTTTTTCATAGAAATCTCCTTTTGAGAGTAGGTTACGCTTTTTTACGGCCAAGGAAGTTATCCAAAATAACCGCTGCTAAAATTACTAACGCTTTTGCGACAAGCTGATAGTAAGAGTCAATATCTAATAAATTCAACGCATTGCTGAGGAAGCCGATAATTAACGCACCAATTAGTGTGCCGATAATACGACCTTTACCGCCCATTAAACTGGTTCCACCGACCACAACCGCAGCAATCGCATCGAGTTCATAACCGCTACCGGCGGTCGGTTGTGCCGAACCTAAACGAGAGGTGACAATTAAACCTGCAAGTGCCGCTAACACACCACTGACCGCAAACACAAACAGTTTAATTTTATTCACGTTGATACCAGAAAGTGCGGTTGCCGATTCGTTACCGCCAAGCGCATAAATATAACGACCGATACGAGTTTGAGTCAGAATAAACCAACCGATAGCAAATAAGATAAACATTAACCAAACCGGCACCGGCACACCGAATAATTCGCCGGTACCAATCTCGGCAAAGTAATCGGCATTGTCGGAAAAACCGGTAGAAATCGGGCGACCTTCCATATAAATCATCGTCACGCCACGCAATAACAACATCGTGATTAACGTTGCCATAAATGCCTGTACTTTACCGAAGGCGACTAATGCACCGTTTAACAAGCCGATTGCCGCACCGAATAACAATACCGCCGGCACCACTAAATAAATCGAGAGATCTAAACCGATTAAAGTTGCCGCTACCGCTCCGGTTAGTGCTAAGACCGAACCGACCGAAAGGTCAATCCCGGCAATTAAAATCACAAACGTCATACCGATCGCAATAATCGCATTCACTGACGTTTGGCGTAGGATATTCAGTAAGTTATCGACACTAAAAAAATTCGGATTTAAAAATGACACCACTGCAATTAATGCGAGTAATGCAATAATAGAACGTTGTTCTATCAGGAATTTTTTTAGATTAAATGCTTTGTTCATATTGATTCCTTTTGCAAAATTCTTGCTAAATTTGACCGCTTGAAAATCTCAACTATTTGCCGATTGCTGCCGCTAGTAATTTTTCTTGGGTGGCTTCCGTGCGAGAAAACTCGCCACGAATAGTACCTTCTCTCATCACAATTATGCGATCGGACATCCCTAATACTTCCGGCATATCACTTGAGACTAAAATAATGCTCAAACCTTCGGCTTTGAATTTATTAATCAGTTGATAGATTTCTTTTTTCGCCCCAACGTCCACACCTCGAGTCGGCTCATCTAAGATCAACACGTTCGGGCGGGTCATTAAGCCTTTGGCAATCGCCACTTTTTGCTGATTACCGCCGGATAATTCGCCGATAATCTTATCCGGGCTTGGGGTTTTGATATTAAACAGATCAATAAAATCCACCACGGTCATATTCTCTTTTTCGTGGTTGATGCGTCCCCAATTCGATAGATATTCCAAAGCGGTCAACGACATATTTTCTTTGACCGACATACCTAAAATTAAGCCGTCACCTTTACGGTCTTCCGAAATATAGACAATGCCGTTATTTAAGCCGTCTTGGCTGGAGCGGTTATCAATCGTTTTGCCGTCTAATCGCACTTCGCCGGCAGTTTTCGGTAATGCGCCGTACAGTACCTTCATCAGCTCGGTACGCCCTGCGCCCATCAAACCGGACACACCCAAAATTTCGCCTTTATGCAATTCAAACGAAACGTTATTCACACCGCTACCCGATAAGTTTTTAACCGATAAACACACTTCACCAATCGGGTTATCAATGTGCGGATATTGATCTTCTAACTTGCGCCCAACCATCATCTCAATTAAACGATCTTCGGTTAAGTCCGCCACCGTACTTTCACCGATAAATTGACCGTCACGCAATACGGTCACATCATCACAAATTTGGAAGATCTCTTTTAAACGGTGAGAAATATAAACAATGCCTCGTCCTTCTGCTTTGAGTTCTCGAATCACGCTGAATAACGCTTCGGTTTCGGTATCGGTCAGCGCATCGGTCGGTTCGTCCATTACAATCACTTGTGATTCAAAACTCAAAGCTTTAGCGATTTCCACCATTTGTAATTCGCCGATCGATAATTCGTTTGCCGCTTGGCGACTGGAATGTTTTACCCCGAGACGCGCCAACAAGCGGTCGGATTCTTCATACATCTTACGCCAATCAATACCGCCCCAAGCATTAGTAAATTCACGTCCGAGGAAAATATTTTCCGCAATCGATAAATTACCTAAAATATTTAGTTCTTGATGAATAATACTTAAACCGGCTTCTTGCGAGGCTTTCGGATTGGCAAAACTAACCGCTTTACCAAGGTATTCAATCGTGCCGGCATCACGCTGATAAATACCGGTCAGAATTTTCATCAGTGTCGATTTGCCCGCACCGTTCTCGCCCATTAACGCCATTGCTCTACCGGCATACACATTCAGGCAAGCATTTTTTAACGCTTGTACGCCCGGAAAGGCTTTATCAATCCCATTGATTTTCAACAAGGTTTTCATATTTTCCTCGCTCTAGAACGGTACGCCTGAGTAAAGAATAACATTCGCATATGGCGAACATTCGCCGGTACGCACTACCGCTTTCGCTTGATTACTGCGTTGCTTAAATTCACTGTGTACAACATATTCGATTTCAATTTGACGACCTTGCGTTTGAGCAAGTTTATTGATCATTTCAAGTAACTGTTGTTCGATAGTCGGATTAGCTTGTTTAATTTCTTCCGCCAATAAAATACGTTCGACAAAAAGTTCGGTTAGCACCACTTCTAAGGTTGATAAAAAACTTGGAATACCTTTGGTAAGGGCTAAATCAACACATTGCTGTTCTGAAGGAATCGGCAAACCGGCATCACAAATGGTTAAGCCGTCCGTATGTCCAAGGCTGGCAATCACACCGGAAAGTTGTGCATTTAATACCGCTGTTTTTTTCATATTTCCTCCATTTAGGTGATTTCATTCCTTATCGAAACGTTTCGATGAATAAAAAATAGAAAAATTTACAAGAAAAAGCAAACGCTTCTTGTCGGATTTGAGAGGTCTATCACAAATTTTTTAAAAAGAGCGACGAACGATAAGTTCGGGAGTGAGCTCAATTTCTTGATAGGCTTTATCCGGCTGATGAATACGGGCGATCAACTGTTCCACCGCATTTTTTGCCAAACGGGCTTTCGGTTGATGAATGGTGGAAAGTGGTGGGGCGAGATATTGCGATAATTCGATATTATCGTAACCGATCACCGCAATATCTTGCGGAATACGCAAACCGGCTTGCCAAGCGGCTTGATATACACCGATAGCGATACTGTCGCTCATCGCAAAGATTGCTTGAGGACGGGAATTCGCCGTAAGTAGCCTACTTGCACACTCTAGACCGGCTTGATAATCAAAATGACCTTCAACTATCCATTCGGGACGAATTTGCAAATTTGCCTCTAAAATCGCCCGCTTGTAGCCATGCAAGCGATTGAGGGTATGTGATTTTGATTGTTCACCGGTAATCACCGCAATCTCGCTATAGCCGGCATCAATTAACGCTTTTGTCGCAAGATAACCGCCTAATTCCGAATTTTCATGCACGTTATCCGCTTTCAGCGCCTGTTGCCACCAGTCAATCACCACCATCGGTAATTGAATATTCGTCATCATGCTTTCGTCCAAATCTTGCGGCTCGGAACACATCAATAATAAACCGTCCACTTGTTTACGCAACAAGCGGTCTAAATGTTGTGCTAAATTGTCGCTGTTTCCGTCGGTATTAACCAAAATTAAATGATAGTTATGGCGTTCACAATAACGTTCGACGTGACGTACTACTTCCGCAAAAAACGGGTTACTACTGGTGGTTACCAACATACCGATTGTATTGGTTTCTTTCACTTTCAGACTGCGAGCGACTAACGAAGGCGTGTAATTGAGTTCCGCCACCACTTTTTCAATCCGCTGACGAATTTCGTCACTCACAAAACGTGAGTTATTGATCACATGGGAAACGGTGGAAGTTGAAACGCCCGCAATCCGAGCTATATCTTTCATTGTTGCCATAAAATTGCCTTCATAGGGGTTTACAAAATAGGGTTTTGCAAAATTTTGCTAAAATCTTACCGCTTGTTATTTTGCAAATAAAACATAAAATCATACTTTCCGTTAAAATAGCGACATACTTCACAAAATTTAATCCTATGAGCAAACATAAACGCCCGACTTTACAAGATATTGCCGAACATTTAGGCATTACCAAAATGACGATCAGTCGCTATTTACGTAATCCCTCCTCGGTTGCCGAAGAGACCGGTAAACGAATCGCCGTTGCGATTGGACAATTCGGTTATATTCCGAATCGTGCGCCGGATATTCTGTCCAATGCAAAAAGTAAAGCGATTGGCGTGTTGCTGCCGTCTTTAACCAATCAGGTATTTGCCGATGTGTTAAAAGGGATTGAAAGTGTAACAGATGCTGCAGGTTATCAAACCATGCTCGCCCACTCCGGTTATAGCGAACAAAAAGAAGAACAACGCATTGAATCACTCCTTTCTTACCATGTGGACGGATTGATTTTATCGGAAAATCACCACAGTGAGCGCACGCTCAAAATGCTAAGTGTTGCGAAAATTCCGGTAATTGAAATTATGGATACCAGTGAACAAGGACTGCAACAAGCAGTTGGTTTTGACAATATTTTTGCTGCTCAAGCGATGGTTGAAACCATGATCAAACGTGGTTGCCGCCAGGTGGTTTATTTTTCGGCAAGAATGGATAAACGAACCCGTTTAAAGATGCAAGGCTACGAACTTGCTATGCAAAAGCATAAACTAACGCCTTACACTATTGCCACGGAGGAATCCTCTTCTTTTACCTTGGGAGCTAGACAACTGCATATTTCACTGGAAAAATATCCGAATATCGACGGCATTTTCTGTACCAATGACGATTTGGCAATCGGCGCATTGTTCGAATGCCAACGGTTAGGTATTAAAGTGCCGCAACAAATTGCGATTGCCGGCTTTCACGGGCACGATGTCGGTCAATCCGTAACACCTCAATTAGCGAGTGTGATTACTCCTAGATTTGAAATCGGCAAAGTGGCCGCTCAACAATTATTAAGCCGTCTAAATGGTGATGATATTCAAGATGAAGTCATTAATCTCGGTTATAAAATTCATATCGGCGAAACTATTTAAACATAAAAAAAGCAGTTAAATTTTGCAAAAAATTTGCAGAAAATAACCGCTTGTTCTACTCAACATTCTTTTTATAGATAGGCTTTAATCGCCTGTACGCATAATTGCACCACGTCTTCAAAACTGCCGCTAATATCAATCGAAATGACATCCGGTTCGTCCGCTTGCGGAATTTCTAACGTATCAAACTGGCTTTTCAACATTTCTGTTTTCATAAAATGGCCTTTACGCTTTTTCATGCGTTCTAAAATCAGCTCAAATGAACCGTGTAAATGAATAAACTTCACATTCCTATTACCTTGACGAATTTGGTCACGATATTTCTTTTTCAACGCCGAACAAACAATAATCCCCACTTCATTTTTTTGCTCTAAGCTAAAAGCAGCATCATTAATTCGTTCCAACCACGGAAAACGGTCTTGATCATTTAGCGGTTGTCCTTGACTCATTTTGAGGATATTAGCTCTCGGATGCAGATCATCGCCGTCGATCAATTTAATGCCTAAACGACGAGCCACTTCACTGCCTATTGTGGTTTTACCGGTGCTTGATACACCCATTAAAATAAAACTTTGACCAGATTTCATTTGAGCTTCCTCCTATTTATCAATCAACATAGCAGATTTTTCCGCTTAATGTTACAGGTAACATTAAAATTTGTGATATAGATCTCATTTTTAAAATTAATTCTAACAATCTATTTACATCGCAAACGTTTAATTTTATGTTACCAGTAACAATTTATACTTCTTATCGAGGTTTCTATGTTAATTTTCATTATGGTAGTGGCGATCATCGCACTATTAGTGTTGATTATAAAATTCAAAGTACATGCGTTTGTCGCATTACTGATCGTCAGTTTATTAACCGCATTGGCGGCAGGTATTCCGGTCGATAAAATTCTGCCGACCTTACTTACCGGCTTCGGTAATACGCTTGCATCGGTCGCTTTATTGGTCGGTTTAGGTGCAATGATTGGGCGCTTATTGGAAATTACCGGCGGGGCAAAAGTGTTAGCCGATACGCTGATAAATAAATTCGGCGAACAAAAAGCTCCGTTTGCCTTAGGTGTGGCGGCATTACTCTTCGGCTTCCCGATTTTCTTCGATGCCGGTTTAGTAGTGATGTTACCGATTGTCTTTAGCGTAGCAAAACAATTCGGCGGTTCGGTATTACGTTATGCATTTCCGGTCGCCGGTGCGTTTGCGGTAATGCACGCCTTTTTACCGCCGCATCCGGGGCCGGTCGCTTCCGGTGATTTACTGGGTGTGAATATGGGGTTAATGGTGATTGTCGGTTTAATCTGTGCGATTCCGACTTGGTATATCGGTACTTACCTCTTTAGTATGTTTATCAGTAAGCGGGTTCACGTAGAGTTACCAAAAGCGTTTTTAAATGCGGCGGCAATCAGCGAAACTTCGGTACAAGCACCTCCGTCATTCGGTCGAGTATTATTTATTTTAGTATTACCGATCTTCTTAATTTTATTTGATACCGGTTTAAATACGTTAAGTGTGGCGAAAGTGATTGACGGCTCCGAACTTTGGGTGCAAAGCCTACGTTTAATCGGCAAAACACCGGTGGCGTTATTAATCACGTTATTACTGGCGATTATGTTATTACGCGGTGAGCGTAGTTACGAACAAATCGAAAGTTTATGTAACAATGCGTTAGGCCCGATTTGCTCGATTATTTTGGTAACCGGTGCGGGTGGTATGTTCGGCGGCGTATTACGTGCCAGCGGTATCGGCGATGTGTTATCTTCTATGCTTTCGGATACCGGTATGCCGATTATCGTGGCGGCATTTATTATTGCGGTGGCGATGCGTGTCGCACAAGGTTCGGCAACCGTTGCATTAACTACTGCTGCAGCATTAATTGCACCGAGTGTGGCGGCTTCAACCGATTTAAGCCAGTTTGACCTATGCTTTATCGTGATCGCAATTGCTTCCGGTGCGACCGTACTTTCTCACGTGAATGATTCCGGTTTCTGGTTAATGAGCCGTTTCTTAGAAATGGATACTAAAACCACTTTAAAAACGTGGACGGCATTAGAAACCTCAATCGGTGTGGTCGGATTTATCATTGCCTTAATCGGTAGTATTTTATTGTAAATAATTATTCAATTTTGCAGATAAAGCCTTTAGTAAAATTTACTAAAGGCTTTTTTTATGATCTAGATCTATTAATCATGACATTAATTTATAAAACATTTGCAAACAGGCAATCGTTTGCATATTCTCATAATGAGTGCTAAAGCGTTTTAGCAAAAAACTATGGATATAGAAACCACAGAGGTGAAAAATGGTGCATTTGATCATCGCCGCTCACGGCAAATTAGCGCTTGAGTTGGTTAATTCCGCACAAATGGTATATGGAGAAACGGATAGTGTGCATCCGGTTATCTTTGTGCCGGGGGAAGGTCAAGATACGCTCGTCGAAAAATATGAAGCGATTATCGCAACGCTTCAACCGGACGACAGCGTGTTGTTCTTGGTCGATTTATTTGGTGGTAGCCCGTACAATGCGGCAGCCAGAATTGTCGCAAAACGTCCTCAGGACGATATTGTGACGGGAACCAACCTACCGATGTTACTTGAAGTGATGGATGCTTCGGCGGATGCCAAAACCGCATCTGAACTTGCGGCAACCGCTAAAGAAGTCGGTAATTTAAGCGTAAGAACTTACCACAATCCCGAACCTAGCGTTTCAGCTCCGCAACCTAAAGCAGAAGCTGAAGAAGCGGCTCCTCTACTGACCAACATTGATCCGAACGGGCGTATGAATATTTCATTGATGCGTATCGACAGCCGTTTAATTCACGGTCAAGTGATGACATCTTGGGCGAAAACGGTGAAATGCGAAGCGATTTTCGCAATCAGCGATGAAGTGGCAAATGACGATATTCGCCGAGAATTATTGCTCCAAATCGTACCTGAACATTTAAAAGGCTATGTGATTACGGTCGATAAAGCGATCAAAGTATGGCACAACTCGAAATATGCCGGCAAAAACATCATTTGGTTGGTGACTAATCCGTCCGATATCGTTCGCTTAATCGAAGGCGGCGTGAACATTAAAAATGTAAATGTCGGCGGTATGACTTTCCGTGAGGGCGATAAACTGATTTCTCAAGCGGTGGCGATTAACCAAACCGATCTCGCCGCATTCTACAAACTCCTCGAGTTAGGCGTAGATATGTCGTTACAACAAGTGGCGGCAAACAAAAAAGAACCGCTTGATAAAGCACGTCTTGATGCAATCAAATTCTAATTAAGGATTTTCTTATGACTAGTATTGAAATTATTTTAGTAACCTTAGTTGCCGCAATTTGCGGTATGGGTTCCGTACTTGATGAACGCCAAACTCACCGCCCGCTTGTGGCTTGTACCTTAATCGGCTGGGTGTTAGGCGACTTACAAACCGGTATTATTGTTGGCGGTACGCTTGAAATGTTGGCGTTAGGCTGGATGAACGTCGGTGCGGCAATGGCACCGGATGCGGCATTAGCGTCAGTGATTGCGGCAATCTTAGTAATTAAAGGCGGACAAGATAAAGGTACGGCAATCGCTATCGCTATTCCGGTGGCTGCGGCAGGTCAGGTATTAACCATTTTTGTGCGTACACTAACCATCTTCTTACAACATAAAGCGGATAAATTTGCCGAACAAGCTAACTTCCGAGGCATTGAGTTCTGTCACTTTGCCGGTCTTTCTTTACAAGCGTTACGCGTTGCGATTCCAACTTTCTTCGTTGCACTTGTTGCAGGTACCGATGCGGTAACCGAAGCGTTAAATGCAATTCCGGAAGTGATTACTCGCGGCTTACAAGTCGCCGGTGGTTTTATCGTGGTGGTAGGTTATGCGATGGTCATCAATATGATGCGTGCCGGTGCGTTAATGCCGTTCTTCTTTATGGGCTTTGTGATTGCATCATTCTCAAACTACAACTTAGTGGGACTTGGTTTCTTAGGTGCGTGTTTAGCGATGCTTTACATCCAATTAAATCCACAATTCAACCAATCGGTAGCAGCGCCTCGCACCACTAAAAAATTAGCGGATAACGAGTTAGAAGGTCTATAAGGAGCAAATTATGTCAGAGAAAAAACAACTTACCAGTGCGGATATTCGTGCGACTTATTGGCGTTCAACTTTCCTCTTAGGATCATTTAACTTTGAACGTATGCAATCAATGGGCTTCTGTGTATCAATGATTCCAACGATTAAACGTCTTTACAGCCGTAAAGAAGATCAAGCGGCGGCATTAAAACGCCACTTAGAGTTCTTCAATACCCAGCCGTGGGTCGGTTCGGCGATTATGGGCGTAACCGCTGCGATGGAACAAGAACGTGCTAACGGTGCAGACATTGACGATGCGGCAATTAGCGGGGTGAAAGTCGGCTTAATGGGACCGCTTGCCGGTGTCGGCGACCCGATTTTCTGGGGAACATTACGTCCTGTATTAGCCGCACTAGGTGCAGGTTTAGCGATTAGCGGTAGCATTTTAGGTCCACTATTATTCTTTATCGGTATTAACCTTTGCCGTGCGCTTACCCGTTGGTACGGCTTCAAATACGGCTACCAAAAAGGAACGGAAATCGTTTCGGATATGGGTGGCGGTCGCCTGCAAAAAGTCACGCAAGGCGCTTCGATTCTCGGCTTATTTGTAATGGGTTCGTTGGTATCGAAGTGGACCAGTATCAACATACCGTTTGAGCTTTCTCGCTATAAAAATGCAATGGGTGAAGAAGTGGTTACCACCGTGCAAAGCGTTCTTAATGACTTATTACCGGGTTTAGCGGCATTATTACTGACCTTCTTATGTATGTGGTTATTACGTAAGAAAGTAAATGCGATGTACATTATCTTCGCGCTATTCGGCGTCGGTATTTTAGGTTATTGGTTAGGCATTTTAGCTTAATTCCCTCTTTAACTCGTTTGCCCCCTCTTTATCCAAGAGGGGGTATTTTTTATAATACAAGCGGTCAAATTTACAGGAAATTTTGCAATGGATTTAAAAAAAGCCCTTAAAGTACCCGAACAGCAGTACATAAAAAACAGTTCGATACTGGTTACCGCCTTATTTATTATTGCCGGCGTTTTATATTACCCGACTGACGGCTACGGTTCGGTAATTGCGCTTGCATTGGCAATTATTGTGATGTTCGGACAAAAGATGTTAATTAGCCAAACGCGCAAATATTTTGCCGAAATGTATGCGGCGAAACAGCAATACGAACAAACACAAAATAAAGATTATTTAGAATTTATCCGCCTGCGCGGCACACAAATGTTAAATGATAACAAGGTGCTTTCCGAGCAGGCAAAAAATGAAATTAACGCCTTACTCAAATTTGTGAGTGATTCAACCAAGTCAGAGTCGTAACAATGTCAGACAATTTAACCGCTTGCCCGTGCCAATCCGGTAAGCCTTATACGGAATGCTGTCAGCCGTTTCATTTAAAAACAGCATTCCCGGAAACCGCCGAACAATTAATGCGTTCTCGCTATGCGGCTTATACTTTGGTTAATATCGATTATATTGTGGAGACAACTGTCCCTAGCCAGCAGAAATTTTTAGATCAGGCGGCAATGAAAACATGGGGCGAAACTACCAAGTGGGCGGGGTTAGAAGTCATCGCTCATCAGCCGTATATCACTAAGATTCACAGTTTAGTTGAATTTAAAGCCCTATTTAACACGGAAAACGGCATCGAAGCGCATCACGAATTATCGTTGTTCGTACAGATAGATAACCGTTGGTATTTCGTTGATCCGATCGTACCACTCCCTTCGCAAAAACAAAATTGCGTATGCGGTTCCGGTAAAAAATTCAAACATTGCTGTGGCGCCTATTTAGCCTAATCCTCAAATACAAGCGGTTAATTTTGCAAAGAATTTTGAAAAAATAACCGCTTATTCCATTCCCATAAAAAACTCCCATTTCTTACAATATTTCGCTAAATATTATTCTATTTAGTTATTTGAAGCGGTTCTGAATTTCTCTAATAATGCGCAAAGACACAACTTCATATATTTTATCTATTAATTTTCTCCAATTAAGAGGATTCCTACTATGTTAAAAAAATTATCTGTAATTGCGGTTTCAGCGATTGCATTAGCGACTTCAGCAGCTTCATTAGCAAAAGAAACGTTACTCGAAAGAATCAATGCGAAAGGTACTATTACCGTTGGAACAGAGGGGACTTATGCACCTTTTACTTACCATGATGCGAGCGGTAAATTAACCGGTTACGATGTGGAAGTTACGCGTGCTGTGGCGGAAAAACTCGGCGTTAAAGTGGATTTTAAAGAAACGCAATGGGATGCGATGTTAGCCGGTTTAAAAGCGGATCGTTTCGATTTAGTGGCAAATCAAGTGGGGTTAACCACTCCGGAACGCCAAGCGACTTTTGATAAATCGGCGGCTTATAGCTGGTCGGGCGCGGCATTAGTAGTTCGCAACGATGAAGAAAAAATTAAACAGGCATCGGATGTTAAAGACGTAAAAACGGCGCAAACCTTAAGCTCAAACTACGGTGAATTAGTGCGTGCAAACGGTGCGGATATTGTGCCGATTGACGGTATGGCGCAAGGTTTATTATTAATTCAACAAAAACGTGCGGATGCTACTTTCAACGATAATCTAGCATTATTGGATTACCTCAAGAAAAATCCGAAATCAGGTCTTAAAATTGTTTGGGAATCCCCTGAAAAAGCGGATGCCGGTTTTATTGCCAATAAAGGCAACCAAGAAGCATTAAACAAAATTAGTGCGGCAATTGGCGAATTACATAAAGACGGCACTCTAAAAAAATTAGGCGAACAATTCTTCGGTCGTGATATTAGCGTGAAATAATGAAATAAATAAAATGCCTCGTTATCAGCGAGGCATTATTTTTTATCATTTAGTTAAATATTTCATTTAATACGACTGCAATCCCGTCATCGTTATTGGATAAGGTAACCCGTTTTGCCGCCGCTTTAATCTCTTCCGGCGCATTGCCCATTGCCACGCTAAGCCCCGCATATTGCAACATATCCAAATCGTTAAAATTATCGCCGAAAGCAATGACCTGATCTTGATTCACATTCAAGATTGTTTCCATAAAACGAATGGCATTCGATTTGGTCGCTTGCTTATTCATTATCTCCAAATATTCATTTTTAGAACGATGAATGGCAAGATGCGGTAACTGCTGTTTCAATAACTTTTCTAAAGATTGAATTTGCTCCGCTTCCCCCATGACCAGAATTTTATGTACATCTGTTAAATTTTTCGTTTTTTCGACCGCTTGTAAACCGGTAATTTCACTTTCTTGAACAGTCCACTCGTTTTCCAAATCATTAGTAAGCCAATCAATACCCGCATAATGGTTAATAGAAAGGTGTTGATATTTTTCAAGCAGTAGATCCAACCGATTAAGATCCGCTTGTTCTATCACTACACTATATAACTGACTTAGATCCTGATCTAATATTAATGCACCGCTATAACAGATGATCGGATAGTAACTTTGCAATTGTTGAGTATAAGGCGTGATAGCTAAAGGAGGGCGAGCGGAAACGGGTATAAAAGGAATACCCTTTTGCATAACGGATTGAATTGCTTGCCGCGTCAAGGGCGTAATTTGATGTGCCGTATTAAGCAACGTTCCGTCAATATCACTAAAAACAGCCAAATAGAGTGGTTTTTTCATAATCATCTCCGAATTATTCATTCTTAAATACGCTTTATATTACGCCGTTTTGTTTATTAAATCAGCATAAAATTAATTATTTTATCTGTGGATAATTCAGTAGATTATCGCCTGACAACTTGAGATCTATTCATTAATAACTTGATAAAATGCTTCACCTGTGGATAACTATTAGATTTATCCACAAATTAGATCTGTTGAAAATACAAGATCTTTATCGATTTTAAGTTACGCTAACTTTTTGATTTTATTTAAAAATATAGAGTTATCCTCATAAAAGGATCTCTCTAATAATAACAATAATAAAGATCTCTATATATAGATCTATATGATAATTAGCGATCATCGGATCTTCTTTCGGATCGAATAAACGATCTTAAAATTGCGTTTTCACGATCCTGTAATTTTGAGGTAGAATAGCACTCTTTTGTTTCAGTTACTCAGAATATAAAAATTATAAAGGCAGATATATGATTTACCATGAAATTTATGATGTGATCGTTGTTGGCGGCGGTCATGCAGGGACGGAAGCGGCACTGGCTCCTGCCCGTATGGGGTTAAAAACGCTACTTCTAACACATAATATAGATACTTTAGGGCAAATGTCTTGTAATCCGGCTATAGGCGGTATCGGTAAAGGTCATTTAGTAAAAGAGATCGATGCTATGGGCGGTTTAATGGCCATTGCGATTGACCAAGCGGGGATCCAATTCCGTACCTTAAACAGTTCGAAAGGGCCTGCCGTACGTGCGACTCGTGCGCAAGCAGACCGAGTACTTTACCGCCAAGCGGTGCGTACCGCACTAGAAAATCAACCGAATTTAGATACTTTCCAACAAGAAGTGGTGGATATTTTAGTCGAAAATAACCGTGCGGTTGGGGCAGTAACTAAAATGGGACTCACCTTTAAAGCACGTTCCGTAGTATTAACCGCCGGTACTTTCCTTGCCGGTAAAATTCATATCGGTTTAGATAACTATGCCGGAGGGCGTGCGGGAGATCCTGCTGCGACAATGTTAGCGGATCGCTTACGTGATCTGAATTTACGTGTTGATCGTCTTAAAACCGGTACACCGCCGCGTTTGGATGCTCGTACGATCAATTTTGACGTTTTGGCTAAACAACATGGTGATGCGGAATTACCGGTAATGTCGTTTATGGGGTCGGTAGATCTTCATCCGCGCCAAATCCCTTGCTATATCACGCATACTAATGAACAAACACACGATTTGATCCGAAATAGTTTAGATCGTAGTCCGATGTACACCGGTGTCATCGAAGGGATCGGACCTCGTTACTGTCCGTCGATCGAAGATAAAGTAATGCGTTTCAGCGATCGTAACAGTCACCAAATTTATCTTGAGCCTGAAGGTTTAAGTACCATTGAAGTTTACCCGAACGGGATTTCAACCAGTTTGCCGTTTGACGTACAAATGGGTATCGTAAATTCGATGAAGGGTTTGGAAAAAACTCGTATTATCAAACCGGGCTATGCAATTGAATATGATTATTTCGACCCTCGTGATCTAAAACCGACGTTAGAAACTAAGGCGATTGAAGGTTTATTCTTTGCAGGTCAGATTAACGGTACGACCGGTTATGAAGAAGCTGCTGCACAAGGTTTGTTAGCCGGTATTAATGCGGCATTACAGGTTCAAGGCAAAGAGGCTTGGTTCCCAACTCGTGATCTTGCTTATACAGGCGTATTGGTTGATGATCTTTGCACGCTCGGCACTAAAGAGCCGTACCGTGTCTTTACCTCGCGTGCGGAATATCGTTTATTGCTGCGTGAAGATAATGCAGATATCCGTTTGACCCCGATTGCACATGAGTTAGGTTTGATTGATGATGCGCGTTGGGCGAGATTCAATCAGAAAATGGAAAATATCGAACGTGAGCGTGAACGTCTAAAACAAATTTGGATTCACCCGCAATCGGAACATTTGGCGGTAGTCAATGAATTGGTTAATAGTCCGCTTACCCGTGAAGCAAGCGGCGAGGATTTATTACGCCGTCCAGAAGTGACTTATGACAAATTAACCCAAGTCGCTGCGTTTGCTCCGGCTTTAGACGATAAACAAGCGGCTGAACAAGTTGAAATATCGATTAAATATCAGGGTTATATCGAACATCAGCAGAATGAGATTGAACGTCATAAACGTCACGAAAATACTTTAATTCCGGCTGAATTTGATTATGACAAGGTTGAGAGCCTTTCAAACGAAGTACGAGCGAAACTGATGCAACATCGCCCGGTTTCGATTGGCCAAGCAAGTCGTATTTCAGGTATTACACCGGCCGCGATTTCAATTCTTCTCGTAAATTTGAAAAAGCAAGGCATGCTGAAACGAGGCGAATTATAATTTAGCTGATTAGGAAACACGGAATATACGGAAATTAAAACAATGATTACTTTCGGTTTATTCCGTGTTTTATTGTGTAAACCATAAGGATTTTACAAAATGAGACAGAAATTAGACCGCTTGTTGGAACAGGCGCAAATTAATTTGACCGATCAGCAGAAAGAGCAGTTGGTAGGTTTCGTGCGTTTATTAGATAAATGGAATAAAGCTTATAACCTGACTTCGGTGCGTAATCCTGACGAAATGCTGGTTAAGCATATCTTAGATAGTTTAGTGGTAAGCGAGCATTTACAGGGAAATAATTTTATTGATGTCGGCACCGGGCCGGGATTACCTGGCATACCGCTTGCGATTGCAAATCCGGATAAACAATTTGTATTGCTGGATAGTCTTGGTAAGCGTATTACCTTTATCAAGAACGCATTACGTGAGTTAGGTATTACTAATGTAACTCCGGTACTGTCTCGTGTGGAAGAGTATAAGGAACAAACCTTTGACGGGGTATTAAGCCGAGCTTTTGCCAGCTTAAACGATATGGTGGATTGGTGTTACCATTTACCGAATCCGCAAGGTAAATTTTATGCGCTTAAAGGCATTTATGCGGAAAGTGAAGTGCAAGAGATTAAAAATCCGATTCGGCTGGAAAAAGTCATTCCTCTTTCCGTACCGGAATTAGTTGGTGAGCGTCATTTAGTATTATTAAATAAACCTAATTAAGCTGATTTACTGAGATGATCTCTTTGAGATAAAGAGTAAGTAAAAAGTATCACTTTCCACTTATTTTTCGAGTTGTTAATCTATGAAAAATATTTAATTTCGGATTTAGTATTAGATAAATATCTATATTCTTCGGCATTAATTGTGAGAAAAATGTGAATAAGATCACATTGTGATAACTGATGTATCCTTATGTTTTACGATACAAAAGTTTAAAATTAACCTTTTTATAACAAATTTTGCATAAATCGCTTTTTTATGGCTTTTTCAGGTTTTAATCTGTTGTTTTGTATCGTATAATCCAAAGAAATATTTCATTTTTTACAGAGGGCATTTGCCTGTCGGATGGGAAGTTATATGTCTGCTGTAATAAATAAAGCGAAATTACACTATCTCAGTGCGTTAAAAATCGAATTTTTTCTTCTTGTAAGTCTGTTCGGTGTATTAATGATTTGGAAAGGAGTGGAAAGCGTTTCCTTCTTAGGGGGCTTTTTATCCGGTTTTCTTCCGCATTGTATTTTTGTTTATTGGATTTTTTTTAAAAAAACGACCAAAAACCAGTCAAAAATGGGCGATTTTTATCGAGGCGAAGGCTTAAAATGGATAATCACTATTTTATTAGTGGTTATGTGTTTTAAGTTATTGCCTTATCTTCATCTTGTACTGTTTTTTGTGGGATATTTAATGGCATTATTTTTAAATAATGTCATTCCGTTTATTTTAAGTAAACGAACTCATTAATTTCTTATTCTAAAAGGATTCATTATGGCTGGAACTACCGCAGAATATATTAGCCATCACTTGAGTTTTTTAGCTTCAGGTGACGGTTTTTGGGCTGTTCATTTAGATACGCTCTTTTTCTCTCTGCTTGCTGGTGTTATTTTCCTTTTCGTATTTTCTCGAGTTGCGAAAAATGCAACGTCGGGAGTACCGGGAAAATTGCAATGCTTCGTGGAAATTGTCATTGGTTGGGTGGACGGTTTAGTTAAAGATAACTTCCACGGACCGCGTAATGTCATTGCTCCGCTTGCACTTACTATTTTCTGCTGGGTATTCATTATGAATGCTATTGACTTAGTTCCGGTGGATTTCTTACCTCAATTGGCAAATATGTTTGGTATCCATTACCTTCGTGCCGTTCCGACTGCGGATATTAGTGCAACCTTAGGTATGTCTATCTGCGTATTCTTCTTAATTTTATTCTATACCGTAAAATCAAAAGGTTTCGGTGGTTTAGTCAAAGAATATACTTTACATCCGTTTAACCATTGGGCGTTTATTCCGGTAAACTTTATTCTCGAAACCGTTACGCTACTTGCAAAACCGATTTCTTTAGCATTCCGTTTATTCGGTAATATGTATGCAGGCGAGCTAATCTTCATCCTTATTGCAGTAATGTATATGGCCGATAACTTCGCGTTACAAGCGTTAGGTATCCCATTACACTTGGTTTGGGCTATTTTCCATATTTTAGTTATTACGCTTCAAGCCTTTATCTTTATGATGCTAACGATTGTTTATTTGAGTATCGCTTATAATAAAGCGGATCATTAAACGAACCTAAAGAGCGGTCGAATTTGCGCAATATTTTGCAAAAATTTGATTGCTTGAATTATTTTATTAACAACAACCCTGCCTTTTGGCGAATTCCTCAATCTTAATGGAGAACATTATGGAATCAGTAATCACAGCAACAATTATTGGTGCGTCAATTTTATTAGCTTTCGCTGCACTTGGTACGGCTATCGGCTTTGCTATCTTAGGTGGTAAATTCTTAGAGTCGTCTGCTCGTCAGCCTGAATTAGCAAGCAGCTTACAAACAAAAATGTTTATCGTTGCAGGTCTTTTAGATGCTATCGCAATGATTGCTGTAGGTATTTCTTTACTTTTCATCTTCGCGAACCCGTTCATTGATTTATTGAAATAAGTCGGGTCTCTCTTTTCCGTTATTCATTGAATAACTTAACCGACTTTTAGGAGGGCGTTGTGAATTTAAATGCAACACTAATCGGTCAGCTTATTGCATTCGCACTTTTCGTTGCGTTTTGTATGAAATTTGTATGGCCGCCGCTTATTAAAGCGATCGAGGAGCGTCAAGCAAATATTGCTAACGCTTTGGCATCGGCTGAAAAAGCGAAACAAGAACAAGCGGATTCTAAAGCTGCTGCGGATCAAGAAATCCTTAAAGCGAAAGAAGAAGCACAAAAAATTATTGATTTAGCAACGAAACGTCGTAATGAAATTTTAGAGTCTGTTCAAGCGGAAGCTGAAATTGAACGCCAACGAATTATTGAACAAGGTCATGCGGAAGTGGAAAGCGAGCGTAAACGTGTTCAAGAAGAACTTCGTCAGAAAGTGGCTGCATTGGCAGTTGCGGGTGCGGAGAAAATTGTTGGTCGTTCTGTTGATCAAGCAGCGAACAATGACATTATTGATAAGCTAGTTGCAGAACTATAACAAGGTGGGGCAGATGTCAGAATTAAGTACAGTAGCTCGCCCCTACGCTAAAGCAGCTTTTGATTTTGCTTTAGAACAAGGTCAGTTGGACAAATGGCAAGAAATGTTACAGTTTTCGGCATTCGTTGCTGAAAACGAACAAGTGGCGGAATATATTAATTCTTCCCTTGCAAGCGGTCAGATTTCTGAAACTTTTATCAAAATCTGCGGCGACCAACTTGATCAATATGGGCAAAATTTTATTCGTGTAATGGCTGAAAATAAACGTCTGGCTGTGTTGCCTATGGTTTTTGATACTTTCGTATCATTACGAGCGGAACATGAAGCGGTAAAAGATGTAACAATTGTTTCGGCAAACGAATTAAGTCAAGCACAAGAAGATAAAATCGCAAAAGCGATGGAAAAACGCTTAGGTCAAAAAGTTCGTTTAACCAACCAAATCGATAACAGCCTGATTGCAGGCGTAATTATTAAATACGATGATGTTGTTATTGATGGTAGTAGCCGCGGTCAGTTAAATCGCTTAGCGTCAGCGTTGAGCTTGTAAGAGGAATAAAAAATGCAACTAAATTCAACTGAAATTAGTGAATTGATAAAAAAACGTATTGCCCAGTTTGATGTGGTGAGCGAGGCTCAAAGCACAGGGACAATCGTTTCGGTAAGCGACGGTATCATTCGTATCCACGGTCTTGCCGATGTAATGCAAGGCGAGATGATCGAATTGCCGGGAAATCGTTATGCGATTGCACTTAACTTAGAACGTGATTCTGTCGGTGCGGTAGTAATGGGGCCTTATGCGGATTTAGCGGAAGGTATGTCGGTTAAATGTACCGGTCGTATCTTAGAAGTTCCGGTAGGTCGCGGTTTATTAGGCCGTGTTGTAAATACGTTAGGTCAGCCTATTGACGGTAAAGGTGAAATAGATAACGACGGTTTCTCTCCGGTAGAAGTTATTGCGCCGGGTGTTATCGACCGTCAATCGGTAGATCAACCGGTTCAAACCGGTTATAAAGCTGTTGACTCTATGGTGCCAATCGGTCGTGGTCAGCGTGAGTTAATCATCGGTGACCGTCAAACCGGTAAAACGGCATTAGCAATCGATGCAATTATTGCACAGAAAGATTCGGGTATTAAATGTATCTATGTAGCAATCGGTCAAAAAGCATCTACGATTGCGAACGTAGTACGTAAATTAGAAGAACACGGCGCATTAGCAAATACAATCGTTGTGGTTGCTTCGGCTTCCGAATCCGCGGCATTACAATACCTTGCTCCGTATTCTGGTTGTGCAATGGGCGAATATTTCCGTGATCGTGGTGAAGACGCTTTAATCGTTTATGATGATTTATCTAAACAAGCGGTTGCTTATCGTCAAATTTCATTATTATTACGCCGTCCGCCGGGTCGTGAAGCATTCCCGGGTGACGTATTCTACCTACACTCTCGTTTACTAGAGCGTGCGGCACGTGTAAGTGCGGATTATGTAGAGCGTTTCACTAACGGTGCGGTAAAAGGTCAAACAGGTTCATTAACTGCATTACCGATTATCGAGACACAAGCGGGTGACGTATCGGCTTTCGTTCCGACAAACGTAATTTCTATTACTGACGGTCAGATTTTCTTAGAGTCAAGTTTATTTAACTCAGGTATTCGTCCTGCGGTAAACCCGGGTATTTCCGTATCTCGTGTAGGTTCTGCGGCGCAAACTAAAGCTATCAAGAAATTATCTGGCGGTATCCGTACCGCATTAGCTCAGTATCGTGAATTAGCGGCGTTTGCTCAATTTGCTTCCGATTTAGATGATGCGACTCGTAAACAGCTTTCTCACGGTCAAAAAGTGACGGAATTACTTAAACAAAAACAATTTGCTCCAATGCTGGTAAGCGAACAAGCATTAGTTCTTTTTGCTGCTGAATTCGGTTATTTAGATGATGTAGAGCTTGAACGTATCGGTTCATTCGAATCTGCTTTATTGGCTTACGCAAATAGTAATCACACCGACTTTATGAAAAATTTGGCAAAATCTGGCGATTATAACGATTCAATCAAGGATCAATTAAAAGCTATCGTAGAAGATTTCAAAAAGAACGGTGCGTGGTAATCACGACTAGCGGAGAAAAATTATGGCAGGTGCGAAAGAGATAAGAACCAAAATTGCAAGTGTGAAAAATACTCAAAAAATCACCAAAGCAATGGAAATGGTTGCTACCTCTAAAATGCGTAAAACGCAAGAGCGTATGGCTGCCAGTCGTCCTTATTCGGAAACAATCCGTAAGGTGATTAGCCATATTGCGAAAGGAAGCATTGGTTATAAGCACCCGTTTTTAACTGAACGTGATATTAAAAAAGTAGGCTATCTTGTCGTTTCGACCGATCGCGGTTTATGCGGTGGCCTTAATATCAATTTATTCAAAGCGACTTTGAATGAATTTAAAACGTGGAAAGATAAAGACGTTAGTGTTGAGCTTGGTTTAGTAGGGTCGAAAGGCGTAAGCTTTTACCAAAATCTAGGCTTAAACGTGAGATCTCAAGTAACGGGATTAGGCGATAATCCGGAAATGGAACGTATCGTGGGCGCAGTTAATGAAATGATTAATGCGTTCCGAAACGGAGAAGTGGATGCGGTTTACGTCGCTTACAACCGTTTTGAAAATACGATGTCACAAAAACCTGTTATCGCACAGTTACTTCCGTTACCTAAACTAGATGACGATGAATTAGATACGAAAGGTTCATGGGATTATATTTATGAACCGAATCCACAAGTTTTATTGGATAGTTTACTTGTTCGTTATTTAGAAACTCAGGTATACCAAGCAGTTGTAGATAACCTAGCTTCTGAACAAGCCGCTCGAATGGTAGCGATGAAAGCCGCAACAGATAATGCGGGTACATTAATCGATGAATTACAATTAGTGTATAACAAAGCTCGCCAAGCAAGCATTACAAATGAATTAAACGAAATTGTTGCGGGTGCCGCAGCAATTTAATGGAGAACAGGTAATGGCAACAGGAAAAATTGTACAGATTATCGGTGCGGTAATCGACGTTGAATTCCCGCAAGATGCAGTACCAAAAGTATATGATGCCTTAAAAGTTGAATCGGGTTTAACCCTTGAGGTTCAACAACAATTAGGTGGTGGACTTGTGCGTTGTATCGCATTAGGTACATCAGACGGTTTAAAACGCGGCTTAAAAGTTGAAAATACGGGTAACCCGATTCAAGTACCGGTCGGTACAAAGACTCTGGGTCGTATTATGAACGTATTAGGTGAGCCAATCGATGAAAAAGGCCCTATCGGCGAAGAAGCTCGTTGGGATATTCACCGTGCGGCACCAAGCTACGAAGAACAATCAAACAGTACGGAATTACTTGAAACCGGTATCAAAGTTATCGACTTAATTTGTCCATTCGCAAAAGGTGGTAAAGTCGGTTTATTCGGTGGTGCGGGTGTAGGTAAAACTGTTAATATGATGGAGTTAATCCGTAATATCGCGATCGAACACTCCGGTTACTCGGTATTCGCCGGTGTTGGTGAGCGTACGCGTGAAGGTAATGACTTCTATCACGAAATGACGGATTCTAACGTATTAGATAAAGTATCACTTGTTTACGGTCAGATGAACGAGCCGCCAGGTAACCGTCTGCGTGTTGCATTAACCGGTTTAACAATGGCGGAAAAATTCCGTGATGAAGGTCGTGACGTGTTATTCTTCGTAGATAACATCTATCGTTATACACTTGCAGGTACGGAAGTATCGGCATTATTAGGTCGTATGCCGTCAGCGGTAGGTTACCAACCTACACTTGCGGAAGAAATGGGTGTATTACAAGAACGTATTACATCAACCAAAACAGGTTCGATTACTTCTGTTCAAGCGGTTTACGTTCCAGCGGATGACTTAACGGACCCTTCTCCGGCAACAACTTTCGCACACTTAGACTCAACGGTTGTATTAAGTCGTAATATCGCATCTCTTGGTATTTACCCTGCGGTTGATCCACTAGATTCAACTTCTCGTCAATTAGATCCATTAGTCGTTGGTGAAGAACACTATAATGTAGCTCGTGGTGTACAAGGCACATTACAACGCTATAAAGAGTTAAAAGACATCATCGCTATTTTAGGTATGGATGAGTTATCTGAAGACGATAAATTAGTGGTTGCTCGTGCGCGTAAGATCGAACGTTTCTTATCACAACCATTCTTCGTTGCGGAAGTATTTACCGGTTCTCCGGGTAAATATGTATCGTTAAAAGATACAATCCGTGGCTTCAAAGGTATCTTAGAAGGCGAATTCGACCATATTCCAGAACAAGCGTTCTATATGGCGGGTTCAATTGACGAAGTAGTGGAAAGAGCGAGCAAGATGTAATTGTTCCCTGACCTCAATTAGGAACTAAAGGAGAACAATATGGCATCTCAATTTGAGCTTAGCGTAGTAAGTGCTGAAAAAGAAATCTTCAACGGTAATGTAGTAAGTGTTCGCGTCTCAGGTATTGACGGGGAATTAGGTGTGTATGCAGGTCATACGCCTTTATTAACTTCTATTAAACCGGGTATGGTGAAGTACACGCTTGAAGACGGTAAAGAAGAGTTTATCTATGTATCCGGCGGCTTCTTAGAAGTCCAGCCTACTATTGTAACTGTTCTTGCCGATGTAGCAATTCGAGGCGAAGAGTTAGATCAACAACGCATTCTTGCTGCAAAACGTAAAGCGGAAGATACGTTAAGCAAATCAAATAATGCGGAGCTTTCTGCAAAACTATCTCGTGAAATTGCTAAATTACGTGTTTATGAAATTGTAAATTCAAAATTAGCAAATAGACGTTAATCTAAAAAAACCTCAGTGAATTTCACTGAGGTTTTTCTTTTTTTATTTTTTGTGTTTATCTTCAAAATTCAGGTGTAAAGAAACTAACGGAGAATGACTTTGTTAAACTTTATCCTATTTTTGTTAAAAAATTGTTCGTTTTGTTTTAAAAAGTAGCAGGCGGTAGATTTTTCTAAAATTTTTGCAAAAAAGTACTTGCAAGGAATTCAGATTTCTCTATAATGCACCCCACACAACGACGCACTGTTGTGAATGAGAAGTAAATGCGGTGCGTCGTTCTTTTTTGCTCTTTAACAATATATCAGACAATCTGTGTGGGCACTTGTTGATTGACTTGATTTTAAAAATATTATTTAAAACTTGAAGTCTTAATAGGTGCTTAAACTAGAAATTCATATTTTTCAGTTTTCTTAACGTTGAGTTAGGAAAGCGAAGTGAACTTAGCTAAGCAGAATATTGAGCGATTAAACTTTTTGAATTGAAGAGTTTGATCATGGCTCAGATTGAACGCTGGCGGCAGGCTTAACACATGCAAGTCGAACGGTAACGGGAAGGGAGCTTGCTTTCTTTGCCGACGAGTGGCGGACGGGTGAGTAATGCTTGGGAATCTGGCTTATGGAGGGGGATAACTACGGGAAACTGTAGCTAATACCGCGTAATATCTATGGATTAAAGGGTGGGACTTTCGGGCCACCTGCCATAAGATGAGCCCAAGTGGGATTAGGTAGTTGGTTAGGTAAAGGCTGACCAAGCCGACGATCTCTAGCTGGTCTGAGAGGATGACCAGCCACACTGGAACTGAGACACGGTCCAGACTCCTACGGGAGGCAGCAGTGGGGAATATTGCACAATGGGGGGAACCCTGATGCAGCCATGCCGCGTGAATGAAGAAGGCCTTCGGGTTGTAAAGTTCTTTCGGTAGCGAGGAAGGTATCAAATTTAATAGATTTGGTAATTGACGTTAACTACAGAAGAAGCACCGGCTAACTCCGTGCCAGCAGCCGCGGTAATACGGAGGGTGCGAGCGTTAATCGGAATAACTGGGCGTAAAGGGCACGCAGGCGGTTGATTAAGTGAGATGTGAAAGCCCCGGGCTTAACCTGGGAATTGCATTTCATACTGGTCAACTAGAGTACTTTAGGGAGGGGTAGAATTCCACGTGTAGCGGTGAAATGCGTAGAGATGTGGAGGAATACCGAAGGCGAAGGCAGCCCCTTGGGAATGTACTGACGCTCATGTGCGAAAGCGTGGGGAGCAAACAGGATTAGATACCCTGGTAGTCCACGCTGTAAACGCTGTCGATTTGGGGATTGGGCTTTAAGTCTGGTGCCCGAAGCTAACGTGATAAATCGACCGCCTGGGGAGTACGGCCGCAAGGTTAAAACTCAAATGAATTGACGGGGGCCCGCACAAGCGGTGGAGCATGTGGTTTAATTCGATGCAACGCGAAGAACCTTACCTACTCTTGACATCCATGGAATCTTATAGAGATACGAGAGTGCCTTCGGGAACCATGAGACAGGTGCTGCATGGCTGTCGTCAGCTCGTGTTGTGAAATGTTGGGTTAAGTCCCGCAACGAGCGCAACCCTTATCCTTTGTTGCCAGCGATTAGGTCGGGAACTCAAAGGAGACTGCCGGTGATAAACCGGAGGAAGGTGGGGATGACGTCAAGTCATCATGGCCCTTACGAGTAGGGCTACACACGTGCTACAATGGCGTATACAGAGGGAAGCAAGATGGCGACATGGAGCAAATCTCACAAAGTACGTCTAAGTCCGGATTGGAGTCTGCAACTCGACTCCATGAAGTCGGAATCGCTAGTAATCGCAAATCAGAATGTTGCGGTGAATACGTTCCCGGGCCTTGTACACACCGCCCGTCACACCATGGGAGTGGGTTGTACCAGAAGTAGATAGCTTAACCGAAAGGGGGGCGTTTACCACGGTATGATTCATGACTGGGGTGAAGTCGTAACAAGGTAACCGTAGGGGAACCTGCGGTTGGATCACCTCCTTACCAGAAATTGAGCGACTGCAAGTGTTCACACAGATTGTTTGATGAATGAATGAGCGTTTAGGTTAAACGAGTCGGAAAGCGATTGAAAAACGGCACGATTTAACGTAAAATATTGCGCTCAAATGGCAAAGCGGAGAGCATCTTTAAATGTTGTCCCCATCGTCTAGAGGCCTAGGACATCGCCCTTTCACGGCGGTAACCGGGGTTCGAATCCCCGTGGGGACGCCATTTAAAGATGACTTTTGTTGTCTGAATTGTTCTTTAAAAAATTGGAAACAAGCTGAAAACTGAGAGATTTTCGAAAGAAAGTCTGAGTAGTAAAAGATAAGTAATTATCTTGAAAATCTTAGCTGAACAAAAGCAGCTAAGTGTTTAGTTGAATAAAGTATCGCGTTGAATGCGTTCAAATAAAATTTGAAAATATTTGAAAACATTTGAGGTTGTATAGTTAAGTGACTAAGCGTACACGGTGGATGCCTTGGCAATCAGAGGCGAAGAAGGACGTGCTAATCTGCGAAAAGCTTGGATGAGTTGATAAGAAGCGTTTAATCCAAGATATCCGAATGGGGAAACCCAGTAGATGAAGAATCTACTATTATTAAGTGAATACATAGCTTAATAAGGCAAACCGGGAGAACTGAAACATCTAAGTACCCCGAGGAAAAGAAATCAACCGAGATTCTGTAAGTAGCGGCGAGCGAAAGCGGAAGAGCCTGTTAGTGATAATGGTTTTGTTAGGAGAATGAGCTGGGAAGCTCAATCGTAGAGGGTGATAATCCCGTATCCGAAAACATTATTATGGTACTAAGCTAACGACAAGTAGGGCGGGACACGAGAAATCCTGTTTGAAGATGGGGGGACCATCCTCCAAGGCTAAATACTCCTGATTGACCGATAGTGAACCAGTACTGTGAAGGAAAGGCGAAAAGAACCCCAGTGAGGGGAGTGAAATAGAACCTGAAACCGTGTACGTACAAGCAGTGGGAGCAAGAGAAATCTTGTGACTGCGTACCTTTTGTATAATGGGTCAGCGACTTATATTTTGTAGCGAGGTTAACTGAATAAGGGAGCCGAAGGGAAACCGAGTCTTAACTGGGCGATTGAGTTGCAAGGTATAGACCCGAAACCCGGTGATCTAGCCATGGGCAGGTTGAAGATTGGGTAACACTAATTGGAGGACCGAACCGACTAATGTTGAAAAATTAGCGGATGACTTGTGGCTGGGGGTGAAAGGCCAATCAAACCGGGAGATAGCTGGTTCTCCCCGAAATCTATTTAGGTAGAGCCTTGAGCGGACACCTTCGGGGGTAGAGCACTGTTTCGGCTAGGGGTCCATCCCGGATTACCAACCCGATGCAAACTGCGAATACCGAAGAGTGATACTCAGGAGACACACGGCGGGTGCTAACGTCCGTCGTGGAGAGGGAAACAACCCAGACCGCCAGCTAAGGTCCCAAAGTACTAGTTAAGTGGGAAACGAAGTGGGAAGGCTTAGACAGCTAGGATGTTGGCTTAGAAGCAGCCATCATTTAAAGAAAGCGTAATAGCTCACTAGTCGAGTCGGCCTGCGCGGAAGATGTAACGGGGCTAAAACTAGTCACCGAAGCTGCGGCATCAATGGAAACATTGTTGGGTAGGGGAGCGTTCTGTAAGCGGACGAAGGTGAATCGAGAGGTTTGCTGGACGTATCAGAAGTGCGAATGCTGACATAAGTAACGATAAAACGAGTGAAAAACTCGTTCGCCGGAAGACCAAGGGTTCCTGTCCAACGTTAATCGGGGCAGGGTGAGTCGGCCCCTAAGGCGAGGCTGAAAAGCGTAGTCGATGGGAAACGGGTTAATATTCCCGTACTTGGTATAACTGCGATGTGGGGACGGAGAAGGTTAGGTTATCGCACTGTTGGATGTGCGTTTAAGCCGGTAGGTGGGTGTTTTAGGCAAATCCGGAACACCATTCAACACCGAGAAGTGATGACGAGGTTCTACGGAACTGAAGTAACCGATACCACGCTTCCAGGAAAAGCCACTAAGCTTCAGGTTATACTAAACCGTACTATAAACCGACACAGGTGGTCAGGTAGAGAATACTCAGGCGCTTGAGAGAACTCGGGTGAAGGAACTAGGCAAAATAGCACCGTAACTTCGGGAGAAGGTGCGCCGGCGTAGATTGTAGTGATTTACTCACGAAGGTTGAACCGGTCGAAGATACCAGCTGGCTGCAACTGTTTATTAAAAACACAGCACTCTGCAAACACGAAAGTGGACGTATAGGGTGTGATGCCTGCCCGGTGCTGGAAGGTTAATTGATGGTGTTATCGAAAGAGAAGCTCCTGATCGAAGCCCCAGTAAACGGCGGCCGTAACTATAACGGTCCTAAGGTAGCGAAATTCCTTGTCGGGTAAGTTCCGACCTGCACGAATGGCATAATGATGGCCAGGCTGTCTCCACCCGAGACTCAGTGAAATTGAAATCGCCGTGAAGATGCGGTGTACCCGCGGCTAGACGGAAAGACCCCGTGAACCTTTACTATAGCTTGACACTGAACATTGAATTTTGATGTGTAGGATAGGTGGGAGCCTTTGAAGATGACACGCCAGTGTTGTTGGAGGCGTCCTTGAAATACCACCCTTTAACGTTTGATGTTCTAACGAAGATTGCGGAACGCGGTCTCGGACAGTGTCTGGTGGGTAGTTTGACTGGGGCGGTCTCCTCCCAAAGCGTAACGGAGGAGCACGAAGGTTTGCTAATCACGGTCGGACATCGTGAGGTTAGTGCAATGGTATAAGCAAGCTTAACTGCGAGACGGACAAGTCGAGCAGGTGCGAAAGCAGGTCATAGTGATCCGGTGGTTCTGAATGGAAGGGCCATCGCTCAACGGATAAAAGGTACTCCGGGGATAACAGGCTGATACCGCCCAAGAGTTCATATCGACGGCGGTGTTTGGCACCTCGATGTCGGCTCATCACATCCTGGGGCTGAAGTAGGTCCCAAGGGTATGGCTGTTCGCCATTTAAAGTGGTACGCGAGCTGGGTTTAGAACGTCGTGAGACAGTTCGGTCCCTATCTGCCGTGGGCGTTGGAGAATTGAGAGGGGCTGCTCCTAGTACGAGAGGACCGGAGTGGACGCATCACTGGTGTACCAGTTGTCTCGCCAGAGGCACTGCTGGGTAGCTACATGCGGAAGAGATAAGTGCTGAAAGCATCTAAGCACGAAACTTGCCTTAAGATGAGTTCTCCCAGTCTATAAGACTGTAAGGGTTGTTGGAGACTACGACGTAGATAGGTGTGGTGTGTAAGCGTAGTGATACGTTGAGCTAACACATACTAATTGCCCGAGAGGCTTAACTATACAACGCTCAAGTGTTTTTGGGCGTGAAGCGAAGTTAAATGCTAACAAGAACTAAAGAAGACAAAAAACGAAAAAATCAGTGACGGCTTGTTTCGAATTTAAGAAGAAAAGAACAAAGGGAAAGACAGATAAAGAAGACGAAAGACATCAACAGAATATTCTGGCGACCAGAGTGCTGTGGCTCTACCTGACTCCATTCCGAACTCAGAAGTAAAACGCAGTAACGCCGATGGTAGTGTGGGGTTTCCCCATGTGAGAGTAGGGCATCGCCAGATTGAATTTAGCGCGAAAGCGAAAACGAAGCAAGAAACCCTGTGGTTAGCGATAACTACGGGGTTTTTGCTTTTGGCTTTTTAGCTTTTAAAGAAAAATATTTCTTCTGGTTTGTTTTAGTTTTGAATAATCTGAAGAATCATTTAACAAACATAAAGTACATTTGATTAAAATGGAAAAAACGGCTAGAAGTAAAATTCTAGCCGTTTCTTTTTGTTTATTCGGGAATATTTCGTTGATGATATTTAGAATGCAATATGAGGATAAAATTTTTCGGTTACTTGTATAAAATCGGGGAAAGAAAGCAGTTGATAATTTGCTAAAGTTAATCCTCTTGCTTCCAGATCATTAGCTAGCACAAATATATGGCTGATAGGTGTAAAAAGTTGCGGATATTTAACCGCGAGTAAGACGCCGTCTTGCCATAATACAAGCGCATCATTTTCGGTAATTTGCGCTAATATTGGCTGTAATTCATTTAAGTCATATTGCGCTTTAGATAAAGTATAAAGCATGGGGATTCCTTGTTAGAAAGTCAGTATCTTTTCAGATTGTGCAAGAATTGCGAACAATTCGGTTTGAGGAATGATATTGGCGTTAGGTAAAATCCATTCGGTATTGTTTAATTTTCTTTGGTTGATTGACTCTTCGCAAATAAAACATTCGGTTAAATCATACAGCTCAATTAATTTAAAAGTCGAAATATGATCTTTCTGTAAAATGTTATTCGGTTGTTGTTGAGCCAATAGATTAAATACGCCGTCATTTAAAAAACAAATCGCAATTTCGTCTTCCGCACAAAACGCACTGGCTGCAAGTAATGCATCTAAGCCTTCTCGGCCGGTTGCCGTTCCGAAAGGCGGTTGTGTAAAGACAAAGGCAAGTTTATATTTTTTCATCATTAAAAAGTTAAGAGTCTGTCTGCTTTTAATACCGCTTGGCTAAATTCGCCAAGCCCTGTTAAGATAAAACCGTCAGCAAGGTTACTTTGTTGAATTTTGCTTGTTTGATTATCTACCACGCCCCGTCTTTGTGCGGCGGAAATGCAGAGATGCAAAGGTAAATCATGTAATTTTGCAAGTTCTTGCCATTTTTCAACTAAATTTATTTCATCACTTGCGGGGTTTACCAACGCATTTGCATTGCCCACTCCGTCCTGAAAGAAAAATACCTGTTTAATATTATGTTCGGATGCGAGTAAGGATTCTGCAACCTGATAGGCTAAATACGCCCCTTGATCCCCGTAAACGGGAGATTTGACGGCAAGCACATAATCCATTATTCGTTATCCTGTTTAATCTGTCGGATATAAAGATAAACGGTGTGACGAGAAATATTAAGACGATCCGCCACTTGGTTGATCGCATCTTTAATATCAAAAATGCCTTTCTCATATAACGATACGACAATATGGCGATTTTTATTGTTATTTGCGACGTTACGATCCGCCATGGTTTCTTCAATCGTATTTTCAATCGTTTGGATAACCAATTCTTCAACGGAACTGGCAAAGTTTACCGAAGTATCTTCATCTTCTTGTAACGGCGCAATAAAAGTACTGAGAAATTGCGATACCGGTACATCCAAATTGATATTGATGCAGATAAACCCGATAACGTGCTGCTTGCTGTTTCGAATGGCAATCGTCACGGATTTCATTAAAACACCGCCTTTTGAACGAGTGAAATAGGGCTTTGACACGCTATCGGTTTTCATTTGATGCAACGATTTTAACGCTTTATCGGTCAGAGGCGACCCGATCTTTCGGTCGGTATTATGACCGTTTGCGATATAAATAGCCGAGTTTTCAAGAAACTCTAAAGAGTGCAAAACGATTTCGCAGTGATCACCGATAAGAGCGGCAATTCCGTCCACAATCGGAAAGTAGGAAGCGAGAATAGCATGATCTTCTTCGCTAAAAGTTTGAAATTTTTTCATATTATTTAGGGCTTACGCCGTTAATTCTAGTTATAGCTTAATAAGCCTTCAAAAAAGAAAGTGGTCTAATTTGCAAAAAATTTTACAAATTAGACCGCTTGGATTCAAGGGTTATTTTTTCGCTTCGGCCGCTTTGAAATCTAACAATTCAATCTCGAATTTTAAGGTTGAACTTGCCGGAATCTTACCTGCTTGGCGTTCGCCGTAACCAAGTTCAGGCGGAACGACGATTTCCATTTTTCCGCCTTTTTTCAACATTGGAATCGCTTCAATCCAACCCGGAATTAATTGGTTTAATTGGAATTCAATCGGCTCACCGCGATCGTATGAGCTATCGAATACCGTACCATCGGTTAATGTCCCTTTATAGTGAACTTTAACGGTATCTTCCGCTTTAGGCGATTCGCCCGTGCCGGCTTTTTCAATTTTATAAAGTAAACCGGAAGCGGTTTTTTTCACGCCGCTTTGTTTTTCGTAGTCGGTACGAAATTTATTACCGGCTTCTACGGTTGCTTTGCTTTTCTCCGCCGCAATTTTGCTTTCTTGACTTGCAAGATAAGTATCAAGCGATTTTAATTGTTTTTGTAGATCTTCATCGGTTAATTTACCGGTTTTTTTGATGGTATCTTGGACACCCGCCAAGATTTTATCTTGGTTATAAGAAAAAATTTCTTTTTGTGATTCAACGACGCCTTCGATATTTTTACCCATCAATACGCCGACTGCATATGATGAATCGTCAATGAATTTTTGATCCGCTGCAAATGCAGTTTGAGCTGAAACGAACGTACCGGCTACGATTGCAAGAACAGAAAGTTTATTTTTTAACATAGATTTTCCTTATATAAATAAAATAATTTGTTAAAAGAATGGTGGATAGGGTAAAGTGTATTTCTATTTTATACAACCTTTTTATTTCAAATGACTACAGAGAATGACCTATTAAATCGCATTGCGGAATTGGAAACCAAAGTCGCTTTTCAAGAAATTACGCTCGAAGAATTAAACCAAGCGTTAATTCATCATCAGCTTGCACTAGATAAGTTACAAACTCAAATGCGTCATTTTGCAGAAAAACTAAAAGGCGCACAAGTCAGTAATATTGCTTCGCAAGCGGAAGAAACACCGCCACCGCATTATTAGGCTATGAACTTATAGTTTAGTTCGTATTCTAATCACTCATAGTTTTTGTTTAAGGTGATCGACAAGATGTTATGTGAGAAATTGATAAAATGGGTGACATTCATATTTGCATTGGTCATAACGTGTAATGCTGCCGCGACTTTACCGCAAGCGGTCGAAAAAATACCAAAAAATGTAAAAAACGAACCGCTGTTTAAGGATGGTAAAGGCTATTATTCGTATAAAAAACCGATAGATATTGAACTTCCTAAGGACGGGCGCGTACTGATCCAATACTTTTTTAAATATGATTGCAATATTTGTTTGAATGCGGACGATTATTTAAAGCAGTATGCGCGTTTGCACTCGGATCAAGTAATATTGCAACGTTCGCCGGTGTATGACGGAAATGACATTTTTACCGGACAAATGCACGCGACGTTTATGCAGTTTGGTCGGGAGGATTTAAGCGATCTGTTCTTATTTGACAGTGCCGGTCGTAAAGAGTCAATGAGTTTGGTTAAAAGCAATGATGCCATTGTACAGTGGCTAACTTCAAAAGGCATTGATGCGCAAGCGTTTAATCGTTTATTTCATTCGGATGAGGTAAAAAATCGGATGAAACAAGCGCAAACGTTATTTAACAAATATAAACCGCCGTACGTACCGATTGCCGTATTGAACGGAAAGTATATTCTATTACAAAATACTTTATACAATGACGACTATACTTACGGCGTATTAGATTTTTTAGTCAATAAACTACAACAAGAACAAAAAGAGGAAACAAAATAATGAGATTAAAAATTGGTATTATCGGCGCAATGGCACAAGAAGTGGAAATTCTGCGTAATTTAATGGTTGAAGCTAAAGTAATAGAAATTGCGGGTTGTAAAATTTATGACGGTAAAATTAATAATACGCAAGTAGCGTTATTACAATCAGGTATCGGCAAAGTTGCGGCGGCGGTGGGTACCGCATTGTTATTGGAATTAACCAAACCGGATATGATTATTAATACCGGTTCGGCCGGAGGCTTGGATGCGAATTTAAATGTCGGCGATATAGTGATTTCTACGGAAGTACGCCACCACGATGCGGATGTAACGGCGTTCGGTTATGAGAAAGGGCAATTACCGGCTAATCCCGCCGCCTTTCTGCCGAACGAACAGTTAGTTTCCGTTGCATTAAAAGAAACGCAAACGGCGGGTTTTAATGCGGTTTCCGGTTTAATTTGTAGCGGAGACGTTTTTGTGAACGGGGCGGAAAAAATCGCTCAAATTCGTCAAGATTTTCCTAATGTCGCCGCAGTAGAAATGGAAGCGGCAGCCATTGCACAGGTTTGTCATGCGTTTAACGTACCTTTTGTGGTGGTCAGAGCCATCTCGGATGTAGCGGATAAAGAATCACATCTTTCTTTTGATGAATTTTTACCGTTAGCGGCAAAGAACTCTTCGGAGATCGTGGTCGCAATGTTAAATAACTTCGCTTAATTCTTACGGAGCAAGCGGTTCGATTTAGCTAAAAATTTGCAAAGAATCGCTAAAATATAACCGCTTGTTATCGCTATTTTACAGCAAGTTCTGTACAATATTCACACTTTGCCTACTGATTCTCAGTAGGTCTTTTTTTTATTTGATTACCTAATGATATTTTTGAGAAATTTATGAGTACTACACCTAATATTGGTTTTATTAGTCTTGGCTGTCCGAAGAATTTAGTCGATTCGGAACGTATTCTGACTGAATTACGTACAGACGGTTATAACATCATTCCAAGTTATGAAAATGCGGATTTAGTCATTGTAAATACCTGCGGCTTTATTGATAGTGCGGTGCAGGAGTCGTTAGAAGCGATCGGCGAAGCATTGGAAGAAAACGGTAAAGTGATTGTAACCGGCTGTTTAGGGGCGAAAGAAAACCAAATTCGTGAAGTACATCCGAAAGTTTTGGAGATTACCGGCCCTCACAGTTATGAAGCGGTAATGAAGCACGTGCATAAATACGTACCTCGTCCGGAGCGTAACATTTATACCAGCCTTGTACCGGCACAAGGGGTAAAACTTACGCCTAAGCATTATGCCTATTTAAAAATTTCGGAAGGTTGCGACCATCGTTGTACCTTCTGTATTATTCCGTCAATGCGCGGCGATTTAGATAGCCGTCCGATTGTGCAAGTGTTAGATGAAGCAAAACGCCTTGCCGATTCGGGCGTAAAAGAGTTACTCATCGTTTCTCAAGATACTTCCGCTTATGCGCTGGATCAGTCAAAAGAAAATCAAAATAAAACGGTTTTCTGGAACGGTGTGCCGATTAAAAATAATCTTATCACTTTATGTGAGCAGTTAGGCACGCTAGGTATTTGGGTTCGCCTACATTATGTCTATCCGTATCCGCACGTGGACGACTTAATTCCGCTTATGGCGCAAGGTAAAATTCTGCCGTATTTGGATATTCCGTTACAGCACGCCAGCCCGAAAGTGCTGAAAGCGATGAAACGCCCCGGCGCTATAGATCGTACCTTGGAACGTATAAAAAAATGGCGTGAGATTTGTCCGGAATTAACCTTACGTTCAACCTTTATTGTCGGCTTCCCGGGAGAAACGGAAGAAGATTTCCAAATGTTATTGGATTTCTTGGAAGAAGCCCAGTTAGATCGCGTCGGCTGCTTCAAATTTAGCCCAGTAGAAGGGGCGGTTGCAACCGAAATGGCGGATCAAGTGCCGGAAGACGTGAAAGGAGAACGCTTCCATCGCTTTATGCAAGTTCAACAACGTATTTCCGCTGCCCGTTTACAACAAAAAGTGGGTAAAACGCTTGCAGTCATTATTGATGAAATTGACGAAGAAGGTATTATCGGTCGTTCAATGGCGGATGCCCCGGAAATTGACGGCGTAGTCTATGTCGATAACCTTTCCGAGCAAGAAGTGAAAGTCGGTCAAGTGATTTCGGTAAGCATTACCAACGCAGACGAATATGACCTTTGGGGAACTTGTTAATTGTAAGGATAATGTATGGAAAACGAAAATAAACCGAATGTAGCTAATTTTGAAGCGGCGGTTGCGGCTAAAGATTATGAAAAAGCTTGCTCCGAATTACTTTTAATTTTGAGTCAGTTAGATAGTAACTTTGGTGGTATTCAGGAGATTGAGTTTGAATATCCGGCGCAGCTTCAGGATTTAGAGCAAGAAAAAATCGTTTATTTTTGTACGCGTATGGCAACGGCGATTACTACGTTGTTTTCCGATCCTGTCTTAGAAATCTCCGATTTAGGCGTTCAGAGATTTCTGGTTTATCAACGTTGGTTAGCGTTAATCTTTGCCAGTTCACCGTTTGTGAATGCGGATCATATATTACAAACATATAACAGAGAGCCGAATCGTAAGAATAGTTTAGAGATTCATTTAGATTCTTCAAAATCGTCATTAATTAAATTCTGTATCCTGTATTTACCGGAATCTAACGTAAATTTGAATCTGGATGTAATGTGGAATATTTCACCTGAATTATGCGCTTCTTTATGTTTTGCTTTGCAATCGCCTCGTTTTATCGGTACATCAACTGCGTTTAATAAACGAGCGACCATTTTGCAATGGTTTCCACGACATTTGGATCAACTTAAAAACCTGAATAATATTCCTAGTGCCATTTCGCATGACGTATATATGCATTGTAGTTATGATACGTCAGTAAATAAACATGATGTGAAAAGGGCGTTAAATCATGTTATTCGTCGCCATATCGAAAGTGAATACGGTTGGAAAGATCGTGATGTCGCTCATATCGGTTATCGTAATAATAAACCGGTTATGGTCGTATTACTGGAACATTTCCATTCGGCCCATTCTATTTACCGTACGCATTCCACATCTATGATTGCGGCGCGTGAACATTTCTATTTAATCGGTTTAGGTAGTCCGTCGGTTGATCAAGCGGGTCAAGAGGTTTTTGATGAGTTTCACTTGGTTGCCGGCGATAATATGAAGCAGAAGTTAGAATTTATCCGCTCAGTTTGTGAGAGCAACGGTGCCGCAATATTTTATATGCCGAGTATCGGTATGGATATGACGACGATTTTCGCAAGTAATACGCGCCTTGCTCCGATACAAGCGATAGCATTGGGGCATCCGGCAACAACACATTCGGACTTCATTGAATATGTGATTGTGGAAGACGATTATGTCGGCTCGGAAGAGTGCTTTAGCGAAACGTTATTACGTTTACCAAAAGATGCGCTGCCTTACGTCCCGTCAGCATTAGCGCCTGAAAAAGTGGACTATTTATTACGTGAAAATTCGGAAGTGGTAAATATCGGTATAGCTTCAACCACGATGAAGCTAAATCCGTATTTCTTAGAAGCGTTAAAAGCGATTCGTGATCGTGCCAAAGTGAAAGTGCATTTCCATTTTGCATTGGGGCAATCAAACGGTATTACTCACCCGTATGTAGAACGCTTTATTAAATCTTATTTAGGTGATTCGGCCACTGCGCACCCTCATTCTCCTTATCATCAATATCTCCGTATTTTGCATAATTGCGATATGATGGTAAACCCGTTCCCATTCGGGAATACGAACGGAATTATCGATATGGTCACTTTAGGCTTAGTTGGTGTGTGTAAGACAGGAGCCGAAGTTCATGAGCATATTGATGAAGGGCTGTTTAAACGTTTAGGCTTACCCGAGTGGCTGATAGCAAATACGGTAGATGAATATGTTGAACGGGCGGTTCGCTTAGCGGAAAATCATCAGGAGCGTTTAGAGTTACGTCGATATATTATTGAAAATAACGGATTGAACACATTGTTTACCGGGGATCCTAGACCGATGGGACAAGTATTTTTAGAAAAATTAAATGCGTTCCTAAAAGAAAATTAACTCATAATAATAAATTTTTTATATTTTAGAGGCTCTTAAGGTTATGTTATGGAAAATAATATAGATTTAAACGTTTACTTCTGTTTTGTTAATAGACCTTGCACCGGCGGCGATTTTGTCAATCTGGATCATGTTAGAACATTAAGAAAGTTAGGCATTAACGCCAGTATTTTATTGGCGGGAAACCAATCCGAGGAAATTGTAAATAGCTTCGGTTTTCTTCCGGTCGTAATTCTTAATGAGGAAATTGAATTTTCTTCGCAAGATATTTTCATTGTGCCGGAAGTAATGCAAGTCCTTTACGATCTGGCGAGTAAAATGACTGTGTTTCCAAGAATGATTATGCATAATCAAAATCCGTTTTATACCGGATATGGTTTTCTTTCCGCTCAACATATTAATGAGCATCGTTTGGAACGGATTATTGTACCTAGTAGCTATACGAAGTATAAGTTACAAGAAATCGGCGTAACAAAACCAATCGATATTATTCATCCTTATATCCCCGATTATTTTAAACCTGCGAAAAAGCAACGAGAAGTCATTCAAATTGCATTTTCGAGGCGTAAACGTTCGGCGGAATTTGATATTTTCAAGTTTTATTTCTTATCGCTTTATTCCCATAAACACAGTGTAAATTTTGTTAATATTCAAGGCTTAATTCGAGAAGAAGTGGCTAAAGTGATGTCTGAAGCCGCTATTTTTATCTCGTTTGCGGAACGAGAATCTTTAGGGTTAATGACATTGGAGGCAATGGCTTCGGGATGTCATGTAATCGGATTTTCCGGATATACCGATATATATAACAATGAAGTTATTGATGATTCGGTAGGCGATTGGATAGGTGAAGGCGAATATACATTGTTTGCTCAAAAAGTTTGCCAAGCGATCGACGATTTCGTAAATGAAAAAATGAATCCAAAAATTGAAAACGGTTTACGTTTAATCGAGCAACGTTTTCGTATCCGTCATTTTGAGCAAGGGGTGAAACGGGTATATGGCAATATATTCGATTATGATCTTGAGAATAGTCGGAGTTAAATAATTAATGAACTTTTATCGTCTTATAACGTCTGAGTGCACATGAATTACCTTGTGTAATTTATCGTTTAGGAAAATTAATTTATGAGGATTTCTCAATGAAACTAGTATTCAAATTAACCGCTATTTTATCTCTTGCTTTATCTCTAAGTGCTTGTCATTCATTAAACAAAACCCAACGAAATACGGCTATCGGTGCAGCGGTAGGCGGTGTTGCGGGGCATATGATTGGCAAATCTACCGGCGCAACGCTTGGCGGAGCGGCGCTTGGCGGCTTAATCGGTAGCCAAGTTAAATAATTTTGATACGAAGCCACTTAGTTAAGTGGCTTTTCTTTTTATTAAATTTATTGCATAAATAAATTAGACTAAATATAATAAAAAAGTTTTGAAGCGAAATTTTTTGAGTTTGGTTCGAAACTTTTTGTGGAAATAGAATGTCAAAGAGAAACACACAACAACGCCGCCATTTAATCGTAAAGATGGTTCAAGAGGAAGGTGAAGTTAGCGTAGATACGTTAGCTCATTTTTTTGAAACCTCGGAAGTCACGATTCGTAAGGATTTAACCGCTTTAGAAGAAAGCGGTTTCTTATTGCGTCGTTATGGCGGAGCGGTAAAAATTCCGTTGGAAATGATAGATGATTCGAACGAGAAACTTTCGAAACAAAAGTTAGCGATTGCTAATGAGGCGGTAAAACAAATTCGTGATCATAATCGAATTATTATCGATAGCGGCAGTACGACGGGTGCAATGGTCAAAATGCTCTACCAAACCGGTTTAGTGGTGATGACCAATTCTCTGTCTTTAGCGACCGAGCTGACTTTATTAGACAATGAACCTACCGTATTGATGACCGGCGGTACTTGGGATAGCCGTTCCGATTCGTTTCAAGGAAAAGTCGCCGAGCAAGTGTTATGCTCGTACGATTTTGACCAATTGTTTATCGGGGCGGATAGTTTGGATTTAGAACGGGGAACGACGACTTTTAATGAGTTGGTCGGCTTAAGCCAAGTGATGGCGAAAGTTTCTCGTGAAGTGATTGTATTGATCGAATCACAAAAATTCGGAAGAAAAATGCCGAATTTAGAGTTGGAATGGGCTGCAATCCATAAATTAATTACAGACTCGGAAATTACCGAAGAAGTAAAAGCGGCGATTGAAAAGCATGGCGTTCAAGTCATTATTGCCCAATAGTAAAACATAATGAGTATGCAAAACAGGGTAAATTTTTCTGAAAAAATAACCGCTTGTCACGCATTCTTATACTCAATCAGTTATAACGGTTTTTAATTTAATCTTAATATAGGAACAAAAAATATGTGCGGAATTGTAGGTGCAGTAGCGCAACGTGATGTAGCAAAAATCTTAGTGGACGGTTTACATCGTTTGGAATATCGTGGTTATGACTCTGCCGGTGTTGCGGTGTTAAATAACGAACACAATATGCAAATCGTACGTCGTGTCGGTAAAGTAAAAGAACTTGACGACGCTTTAGCGGTAAAACCGCTTTTAGGCGGCACAGGTATTGCGCATACGCGTTGGGCGACTCACGGCGAGCCTTCCGAGACTAATGCTCACCCGCATCGCAGCGGTAAAATCGCCGTGGTACATAACGGTATCATTGAGAACTACGAAGAATTAAAAGTGGTTTTACAAGAGCGCGGTTATGTATTCCAATCACAAACGGATACCGAAGTTATCGCTCACTTAGTTGAATGGGAATTACGTTCGGCTAAATCTTTATTAGAAGCGGTACAAAAAACCGTGGTTCAGCTTCGTGGTGCATACGGTACGGTAGTAATGAATCAAGACGAACCGGAGCATTTGATTGTTGCGCGTTCAGGTTCTCCGTTAGTTATCGGTTACGGTATCGGTGAGAACTTCTTAGCGTCAGACCCGTTAGCATTGTTAAGCGTAACACGCCGTTTCGCTTACCTTGAAGAAGGCGATGTAGCGGAAATTACCCGTGAAACTGTTGATATTTATACGCGTGATGGTCAAAAAGTCGAACGTGAAATTCACGAAGGTAACTTTGAAGCGGATGCGGCGGATAAAGGTCAGTATCGTCACTATATGCAGAAAGAAATTTTCGAACAACCGGTTGCGATTATGAACACCTTAGACGGTCGTATCGAAAACGGTAAAGTGAAAATCGATGCGATTGGTCCGAATGCGGCGGAAATCTTATCTAAAGTTGAACATGTGCAAATCGTTGCGTGCGGTACTTCTTATAATGCGGGTATGGTTGCTCGTTATTGGTTTGAAGCAATCGCAGGTGTGAGCTGTGACGTTGAAATTGCCTCTGAGTTCCGTTATCGTAAATTCGTAACACGTCCGAACAGCTTATTATTAACTCTTTCACAATCAGGTGAGACGGCGGATACTTTAGCGGCATTACGTTTAGCGAAAGAATCCGGTTATATGTCTGCGATGACGATTTGTAACGTAGCGAGTTCTTCACTTGTACGTGAATCCGATTTCGCATTTATGACTAAAGCGGGTGTTGAAATCGGTGTGGCATCGACAAAAGCATTTACAACGCAATTAACTTGTATGTTGTTATTAAATGTGGCGATCGGTCGCTTAAAAGGCACGGTATCCGAAGAGCAAGAACACCATATTATTCAATCGCTACAACGTTTACCGGCACAGATTGAAAGTGCGTTAGTGTTCGATAAACAAATCGAAAAATTATCGGAAGATTTTGCGGATAAACACCATACTTTATTCTTAGGTCGCGGCGAATACTATCCGATTGCAATGGAATCCGCATTGAAATTAAAAGAAATTTCATACATTCACGCGGAAGCCTATGCGGCGGGCGAATTAAAACACGGTCCGTTAGCGTTAATCGATAGCGAAATGCCGGTTGTAGTCGTTGCACCGGAAAACGATTTACTTGAAAAAGTGAAATCAAATATTGAAGAAGTACGTGCGCGCGGCGGTCAGTTATACGTATTTGCGGATCATGATGCCGGCTTTGCTGAAGCGGAAGGTTTTAAAACGATTTTAATGCCTAAAGTTGATGAAGTAACCGCACCGATTTTCTATACCGTGCCGTTACAATTACTTTCATATCACATCGCTTTAATTAAAGGTACCGATGTGGATCAGCCTCGTAACTTAGCGAAAGCGGTAACCGTAGAGTAATCATTTCTTTCATATCTAAAGCCTCCGAGAATTCGGAGGCTTTTTTGTTTATGGCTTTTGCTAAAAAATACAGAAATTTAACCGCTTGCAGAGAAAATGTGATCTATATCACAATTTTTAGATAGTTGTTTTTATAAATGTGATCTATGTCACATTTATAAAATTTTAACTAAAAAATTAATGTGATCGTCTTCACATTTTTTAAATAAATATTTTTGAGACTTTGCTTTCCGGTGCTAATTTATGCGCCAGATTATTCAATCTTATTTATTTAATTCACACACTGTTGTTCTAGGAGCAGTTATGTCTAATTTAAAAGTGAAAGTCCAAAGTTTTGGGCGTTTCTTATCAAATATGGTGATGCCGAATATCGGAGCATTCATCGCTTGGGGTTTTATTACCGCATTATTTATTCCGACCGGTTGGTTACCGAACGAAAGCTTTGCAAAACTTGTCGGCCCGATGATCAGCTATCTATTACCGCTTTTAATCGGTTATAGCGGCGGTCGCTTAGCCGGCGGCGAACGTGGTGCGGTAGTCGGTGCGATTACCACTATGGGTATCATTGTCGGTTCAGAAATCCCGATGTTCTTAGGTGCGATGATTGTTGGCCCGCTTGGCGGCTGGGCAATTAAAACATTCGATAAAGCGATCGAAGGTAAAGTGAAAAGTGGTTTTGAGATGTTAGTGAATAATTTCTCTGCCGGTATTATCGGTATGTTATTAGCACTCCTTTCATTTAGCTTTATCGGTGGCGTGGTGACTTCACTTTCAGATTTATTAGCGACAGGTGTAAGAGCGTTAGTGGATGCTAACTTACTTGCGTTAACTTCTGTGATTGTTGAGCCGGCGAAAATCTTATTCTTAAATAACGCAATCAACCACGGTATCTTCTCGCCACTTGGTATTCAAGAATCTTCAGAATTAGGTAAATCTATCTTCTTCTTAATTGAAGCGAATCCGGGTCCGGGTTTAGGGATTTTGATTGCCTATATGTTATTCGGTAAAGGTTCTGCGAAAAATACCGCAAGTTCCGCATCAATCATTCACTTCTTCGGCGGTATTCATGAAATTTACTTCCCGTATGTCTTAATGAATCCTCGTTTAATCCTTGCGGTAATTGCAGGCGGTGCGACAGGCGTATTAACCAATACATTATTAGGCGGCGGTTTAGTTTCTCCGGCTTCTCCGGGTTCAATCATTGCGGTATTGGCAATGACACCGGCAGGTGCGCATTTAGCGGTAGTCGCTTCGGTGATTCTTTCTTGTGCGGTAACTTTTGTCATTGCTTCTGTGTTACTTAAAATGCAAAAAGATGACGGTTCTGAAGAAGATGCGTTAGAAAGCGCACAAGTGGAAATGGCGGCGATGAAAGCGCAAAGCAAAGGCGGTGCGGTAGCAGCTAACACAGCGGTTGCAGGCGATTTTAGTAATGTACGTAAAATCTATGTATCTTGTGATGCCGGTATGGGCTCAAGTGCAATGGGTGCAAGTATGTTACGTAAAAAAGTACAAGCGGCAGGTTTGAATATTGAAGTGCAAAATATTGCGATCAACGATTTACCGCAAAACGCACAATTAGTGGTAACCCACAAAGACTTAACCGCTCGTGCGCAAAAACAAGTACCGAGCGCACAACATTTGTCCTTAAATAACTTCTTAGACGGCGCATTCTATGACAGTCTAGTAGCAAAACTTAATACCAATACTGCTCCGGTGGAAAAAGCGACACAAGTAGAAACTGCTCCGCAAGCGGAAACAGCAAGTACCGGTTTAAACGTTACTGAAGCACAAATCTTCTTAAATCTAACTGCGCGTACTAAAGAAGAAGCGATTCAATTTGCCGGTGAGCAATTAGTTAAATTGGGTTTTGCGGAAGAAGATTATATTCCGGCAATGTTTGAGCGTGAGCAACAAGTTTCCACTTACTTAGGCGAAGGGATTGCGGTTCCGCACGGTACGATTGCGGCAAAAGATAAAGTCTTAAAAACCGGTATCGTATTCTGCCAATATCGTGAAGGCGTACGTTTTACTGATGAAGAAGACGGCGTAGCGAAATTAGTGATCGGTATCGCGGCTCGTAATAACGAACATATCCAAGTGGTGAGTGCGATTACCAATGCGTTAGACGATGAGAAAACCATGGAAATTCTCACTTTAACCGATGATCCGCAAAAAGTATTACGCTTATTAAAAGGCGAATAATTCAAGTTCCCCCACGTAAGTGGGGGATTTTCGCTTACAAGCGGTCGGATTTTTCAAATATTTTACAAATTAAAGAGGAACATAGAATGAACGCATTACATTTTGGTGCAGGTAATATCGGTCGTGGTTTTATCGGTAAATTGTTGGCGGACTCGGGTGTTTTCGTCACCTTTGCCGACATCAATCAAACGCAGATTGATCAAATTAACCAAAATAAACAATACGGCGTAAAAATCGTAGGCGATGCGAGCCGTGTCGAAGTGGTGAAAAATATTGCGGCGATCAACTCAAAAGATGAAGAGGCAGTAATCGAACAAGTGAAAAGCGTTGAGCTGATTACGACTGCGGTCGGTCCGAATGTTTTAGGTTTTATCGCACCGTTGTTTGCCAAAGCGTTAGCGGCACGTTTAGAAGCGGGTAATACCCAACCGTTAAATATCATTGCCTGTGAAAATATGGTGCGTGGGACGAGTTTCTTTAAAGCAAAAATTTTTGAAAATTTAACCGCTTCTCAACAGGCGGAAATTGAAAAGTTTGTCGGTTTTGTCGATTCTGCGGTAGATAGAATCGTACCGCCGGCGGAATTAAACGAAGCGGATCCGTTAGAAGTGACGGTAGAAGAGTTTAGCGAATGGATTGTAGATAAAACCCAATTCAAAGGTCAAATTCCGGATATTAAAGGTATGGAATTAACCGATAATTTAATGGCATTTGTAGAGCGTAAACTATTTACGTTAAATACCGGTCATTTAATTTCTGCTTATTTAGGCAAACAAGCCGGTGTGAAATGGATTAAAGAAGCGATTGCTATCGACAGTGTGAAAGCGGCGGTAAAAGCGACCATGGAAGAAAGCGGTGCGGTATTAATTAAACGTTATAATTTTGACCCGCAAGCGCACGCCGCTTATATCGAAAAAATCTTAAAACGTTTTGCGAACCCGTACTTAAACGATGATGTAAACCGTGTCGGTCGTGAGCCGATTCGTAAACTTAGCCCGAACGATCGTTTAATTAAACCGCTTTTAGGCACGTTGGAATACGGTTTACCGCATAAAAACCTCGTAAATGGTGTGGTAATGGCTCTACAATATCGTAATGAAGAAGACCCGCAAGCGGTCGAATTAGCACAATTTATTGCAGATAACGGAGTAGCTGCGGCAGTTGAGAAATATACCGGTTTAACAAACCAAGAGGTGATTGATCAAGTTGTTGCGTTATATAACTAATGCCATATTCAGATAATTTTATCGAACAATTAAGCGAAGTTCCCTCTTTACGAGGGTTCTTTGCACTTTCAGTGAATCAGTTTGCGCAAAATATTGAACGGCTTATTCAAAGAGTATTTCGTAAAACCGACTTTGCTTTAAAGTCGGTGGTCGATTCCTTGTTTGAACATCAAGGACCGCTTGCGGAATTGACTGTTCGTCTAAAGTTATTATTGGGTTTGGGGGTGATTTCCGCCGCCGTTTTTGAAGATATTTCGCTTTTTATCGAAGTGAAACAGCAATTAAGCGATGAGGTGGAGGAATTACCGTTTTCCCATCCGGCAATCGTACAATTCGCCAAAGATCTTCATCACATTGATCTCAGCCCGGTTGCGGATCTGTTGAAATTTGCTTCGTCGGTAGAAAATAAAGATTCAATGTTATATCAAATGCAACAAATTCGTTTGGAACGTGTGATGCGATCCAGTTTGATTCTTGCCATTACTGAAATTAACGAGAAGTTAAATGTAGAAAGCCCTTTATAAAGGGCTTTTTTTATAATATAAAAGGTATAATAACAAAGCCTACCGGATAAGGAGAATTGAATGCAGACTCTTCTTAATTATTTACCTTCTTTTTTACAACATCCGCTATTTTGGGTGTTGGCGATTCTTATCGTTGCCGTTGTGCTATTTATCCAAAACAAATTACGTATGGATATTATCGCATTGTTGGTAATGCTTGCCTTTAGCGTCAGCGGCATTTTAACGACGCAAGAAATCTTTGCGGGCTTAAGCGATCCGAACATTGTGTTATTAGCTCTGTTATATGTGGTGGGCGAGGCGCTTGCCCGTACCGGTGTGGCGTATCAAATCAGCGATTGGCTAATGCGGGCGGCGGGTTCAAGCGAAACCAAAGTATTGGTGTTGATGATGCTGTCGATCGGATTGTTGGGCGCATTTATGAGTTCGACCGGAATTGTGGCTATTTTTATACCGGTTGCGTTGGCGATTTGTGCCGAAATGAATATTTCGCCTCGCCGTATGATGATGCCGCTCAGTATTGCCGGTTTAATCAGCGGTATGATGACCTTAATTGCGACCGCACCAAACCTTGTGACGCATTCGGAGCTGATTAAAGCCGGTTATCAAGGATTCGGTTTCTTTAGCTTTACTCCTATCGGTATGATGGTGTTAGTGCTTGGTATTTTATATATGTTGATCGCTCGCCGTTGGTTGGATAACGGTGAAACGCCGGTACTTACCAAAGACGATAACAGTATGTCGCACTTAATTGAGCAATATCAGCTGCACGGACGAGCCAAAATGGTGATCTTGCAAGAAGGTTCGCCGTTTATCGGTAAAACCATGGATGAGCTGAAACTGCGCTCGCTGTATCGCATGAATGTGATTGCCATCCAACGCTATAAAAATTTTCGCTCGCAAATTATGGCGGCGTTCGGTAACGACCAATTGCAAGAAAAAGATATTTTGTTGATGGATATTGGCATTGACGAAGATATTTTTGCGATGTTATGCGAAGAATGTCACTTACAACCGGTAGAGTTGAAAGGCGAATATTTCTCAACACATTCCAAATCGGTCGGCATGGCGGAATTTGTCGTGATGCCGGAAACGGAAAGTATCGATAAAAAGGTACAGGAATTGAATTTCCGCCCGACTTACGGTTTAAGCGTAGTTGGGATTAAACGAGAAAACCGGATTTTACAAGATAATTTGTTAAAAGAACCGGTTAAAGCGGGCGATGTGCTGTTGGTAATGGGCGTATGGCAAAAAATCGTTGCGTTGGAAAAATATAATAAAGACTTATTTCTGCTCGGTATGCCGAAAGAGGGCAAACAGATTGCGCCGTCCACCAGTCAAGCGCCTTACGCACTGTTTTCGGTATTATTGATGGTCGTTTTAATGATCTCGGGTATCGTGCCGAATGTGATCGCCGCATTGATTTGCTGTTTATTGCTCGGTAAATTTCGCTGTATTGATATGAAAAGCGCTTATGATTCGATTCATTTTCCAACGCTTTTATTAATTGTCGGTATGATGCCGTTTTCGACCGCGATGCAAAAAACCGGCGGTGTGGCGTTGATGGTAGAGGAATTTATTCGACTTACCGGCGGTTCCGAAACCTCTTATATTTTTATTTTAATCGGATTATTTGCTTTGACTGCGATAGTCGGCTTATTTATCTCGAATACGGCGACGGCGATTCTAATGGCTCCGATTGCAATTGAAGTGGCAAGACAGTTGGGCTATTCGCCGATTGCGTTGGTGATGGTGATTACTATCGCTTCTTCCGCCGCATTTATGACACCGATTTCTTCCCCGGTAAATACAATGGTGATTGCGCCGGCGGGCTATCGCTTTATGGATTTCGTCAAAGTCGGCGTACCGTTTACGATTTTAGTGATGTTTGCCACGGTCTTGATTGTGCCGTTATTATTTCCGCTTTAATCCTCTTCTTTAAACTGCAAGCGGTTGTTTTTACCGATTTTTTTGTAAAAACGACCGCTTGCCATTTTCCGGATAAACAGTCTTTTGTCTTGCTTTGTACACAAAACTAACCAAAAGATTATTTCTTTTTTGTTAATAGTTAATTAATGAAATATGCTCTTATCATTAATAATGATTACCCTATAATATCACTCAAGAAATGAGAAGAGAGATATTTGAGGAATCAAATGAAATTAACTTTTACACGAATTTTTTTATCGTTATTTTTGGGCATTGCCCTGAGTTTTACCGCAAGTTTACCGGTTATTACGAATGCGGAAGCAAAACAGGAACAACAAGAAAAAGTGATCCATGCTTATGAAGAACTGAATAACGCATTGGTCAATCCGAATTTTGAAACGTTGCAAAATCTTTTAGCCGACGATTTTAAATTAGTCACGCTTAAACAGGATACATTAACCAAACAAGAATGGATTAAAAACATTCAAGAAGGCGGTTTAAAATATTGCGCGATTACCGAGTCGAAAATCAAATCGAAGGGTTATAGCGAATTACTGGTTACCGCACGTATTTTGGGCGATATGTGGGATAACAAAGGAAGTTGGAACGTAAAATTTAATATTGATACCAAACAAAACGGCGATAAATTACAAATTACTAAAATTGTGATTAAGCCGGCAAACGTTTAATCCGTTCAAAGAGAACAGTGTTCACCTTGGCGGTCAGAGATTGCAATTTTTTTGCAAAATTTGACCGCTTTTTTCTTGTTAGCTATAACGACGTTGCATAATCTCGGTCAGCAGATCAAAAACTTTAAGTACTCTCGGCGATGTTACCGCTTGATACGGGCGATATAAATACAGTTGCCATAATTCGGACTGCTGTTCGGGAAAAAGTTGAATCAACTGACCGCTTTCTAGATAAGGTTTACATACCGTATTCCCGATATGAGTAATGGTTCTGCCAGCTAACGCCGCCTGAAGCTCGCAGTATAAGTCCGTCGTAATAAAACCGATTTTTTGCGGAACAAGCACTTGATGCTCGTTAAGATAAATTTCCCAAGGCCGTCCGGTATTGGCGTTTAATAAGCTGCTGATGGGGAAGTTTCGTTGCATATCGTCCAGATTTTTCGGCATGCCCCAACGCTGAATAAAAGCGGGGGAGGCAACGAAAATCTCGTGCATTTTGGTTAAAGGACGAATAATAAAATTAGGATCGGGGTCATGACCGGCTCGGATACCGATATCGATTCGATGTTTAACGTTATCTAAACGCGCGGCATCAACCCGCCAGTCAATCACTAATTCCGGATAGGGCTCCAGCGCTTGCAGTAACTCAAATAGAATTTCCTCCTGATCACGTAATTTCGGTAGCGTGATACGCACGACGCCCGCCATATCGTTTTGTTTTTTCTTGCCTAAGCCGAATAATTTCTCACTGTCTCTCAGTAATTGTTCCGCCTGTAATAAAAATTCTTCGCCGAAATTGGTTAGGGTAATGTTACGCGTCGTACGTTTAAACAATTGTTCGCCTAGCTCCGATTCAAGCTCATTTACGGCTCGGCTAATAACCGGCGGAGAAACCGCCAATTGATTGGCTGCTTCTCTAAAGTTAAGCGTTTGAGCGGCGGTACAGAAATATTTTAGTGCGTCCAGTTTATTTAACATATTGTCCGAGTTGATCCGTTTTTTCGTTATTATTCATTTTCTCAAAAATGATGCAACCGTAAAGCGATCTTTTACAACGGAGCAAGAAGTAACCTTAAAGCATTATGGCTATTTATTTGAACGCTCAGTAAAATTGTTATAGACTGAATAAGGCAAGAATAATGCCGATATTTTAAGAAAATTTAAAAGGAGTATTGTGTAATGAGATTTGCAAAAATGACAATCTTATTAAGCGGTTTTTTGATGACATCGTTTGTTCAAGCACATAATGTATGGTTAGAGCCGACAAAGAATAAAGATGAATATGTGGTAAAATTCGGGCATGAAACCACGGAAAGTTATCCGGAACATAAATTAAAATCCATTCAGTTACTTAAAAGCGACGGTTCTCTCGAAGCTGCAACCTACCAATTCCAAAACGGCGAAGCTTATTTTAAAGCGGATGTTTATCCTATCGTTTTCCTCCAATTTGATAACGGCGTATGGTCAAAATTACCTAGCGGTAAATATATCGAAAAAACTAAAAAAGAAGCGCCTAGCGCCGTATTAAGCCTCAATCCGGTTAAACTCGGCAAAGCGATTTTAACTTGGAACGAACAAGCGACTAAATCGCATAATATGGATTACGAATTAGTACCTCAAGCCAAACCGGAAGCGGGTAAGCCGTTATCCGTTTTAGTCTTACATAAAGGAAAACCGGTTTCCGGCATTAAAGTCGGCAGCGGTGAAGATAAGCCGTTTGAGCTTACGAATGCACAAGGTATCGCTCAATTTACCCCTGTTGCGGGATTTAATAAAGTTTGGGCGGAATTTGAAGAAAAAGGGGTTGAACATCCGGATTATACCGAACGTTCAATTGAATATATGCTGACGTTTGATGTGAAATGATGAAAGTCGTTCGATATTTATTGGTCCTCGTTTTATCGCTGTTTTCATTTCAAGCAATAGCGCATAATTTGTATCTTTTTGCACAATATGACGGCGATGAAATTACCGGCAGGGCATATTATTCCGATCAATCTCCCGCGGCGGAAACTTATGTAGAAGCCTATCAGCTCGGTATGGGGGACAATCCGGAGCTGCCTATCGTTTCGGGTAAAACCGATTCGTCGGGGCATTTTGTCCTTCCGGTAACGACCACCGGGCCGTTTAAAGTCGTGATTGACGGGCCTGAAGGTCATAGAGCGGAGAGAGTTGCGGATAATATCGCGAAACGTGCGATGGGAAGATCCGAATTCGAGTTATTGCGTGAAGACTTACATAAATTAAAAGATAAAATCTATTTACACGATATTTTAGGCGGAATCGGTTATATCTTCGGTTTATTCGGTCTTTTTGCGTTATTAAAAGCGAAAAGGGAAAAGCAGTAAGTGCATTTGTCTGAAGGTGTTTTACATTCCACAACCCTGATTACCGGTGCGGTAATCGCACTGGCGGGAGTGGCAATCGGTCTGCGTAAGTTAGATTACCGCCGCTTATCATTAACCGCTTTGTTTGCCTCGGCATTTTTTGTGGCGGGGACGATTCACGTGCCGGTCGGGATAGGAAGCGTTCACCTTATCCTCAATGGGATGGCGGGATTATTTCTTGGGTGGACGGTATTTCCCGCTTTTTTAATTGCGCTTTTATTGCAGGTTTTGTTGTTTTCGTTCGGCGGATTCTCCGTACTCGGCGTAAATTTATGCATTATGGCATTACCTGCATTACTGGTTCATTATCTTTTCCGCAATTCACTGAAACGAAATTTATCACGCAATTACCTGATCTTTACGGGTATTTGCGTGGGAACTATCGGAGTCGGCGGGGCGGCATTTTTGGCTTCGTTGGTGTTAGCGTTCGACGGCGGTAAGGCTTATACCGATTTGATCGGCTTGCTTATTGTTTCTCATTTACCTATTTTTGTTGTCGATAGTATCGTAAGCGTGGGGGTTGTATTGACGCTCACCAAAATGATGCCTTCCGCCTTACATTTCGATTAATTAGTCATGACGGTATTATTGCAACCACATTGGCGTTTAATTTATATCTTTGTCGCAGGGTTAGCGATTAGTGCGCTGCATTCCGTAAATATTTTATTTATTCTGACCGCTTGCACGGCGATTTTGCTGATCGGGTTGCATTTTTACGCGCAGTATTCGCTGAAAACCTTGTGTCTTCGTTGGCTGAAGTTTAATCTTTTCACATTACTGATATTGCTTACTTTGAGTTGGCATATAGGTTCAAACGGCATCGAATGGCACCAAAAAGGGTTTGAGTTGGCGTTATTAATCTCTTTACGTATGAATTTAATTGTCTTGGTCATGTGGCTGGGGCTATTTAATATAACGGATACCGTTTTAGTACAGGCAATCGGTAAATTGCCGTTACCAAGCAAGTTTATTCATCTCTTTGTATTGACGATACGCTATATCGCATTATTATCCGAACTGAACGGTAAAATGGATATGGCGATGCGCGCTAGAGGCTATCAGCCGAAATGCAATATGAGAACCTTGATGATTATCGCCCAAAAGGTATCGCTATTATTGATTCATGCGATGGTAAGGGCGGAAAAAGCCGAAATCGCTTTAAAAGCCCGCGGATTTAAATTTGGTGAAAAATAGCCCTGCAAATAAGAATACATAAATGAATATACTGACAGTCCGCAATCTTACGATTTGCCGTAATCAACAGCCTATTATCGAAAACCTCAGTTTTACCCTCGAAGCTCAACAGTGTTTATTTCTACAAGGTGAAATCGGTGCGGGTAAATCGACATTACTGCTTTCTTTATTGGGATTCGTACCCATTCAATCGGGAGAGATATCTTTATTCGGCAAAAGGTGTAAAATTGAAAAAGATTTTGTGCCGTTTAGAGGAACGATCGGCTTGTGTTTCCAGAATGCGGAAGATCAACTATTCGGCCCTACGGTATTGGACGATGTGGCGTTCGGCGTATTAAATCAAGGCTACACAAGAGCGGAAGCCTATCATATCGCCCTTACGCAGTTGGAACAAATCGGTATTGCTCACCTAAAAGACCGTCCGGTCAATTTACTCTCCGGCGGAGAAAAAAATTTTACCGCATTAGCCGGCGTATTGGCGATGCAACCTAAAATGTTATTACTTGATGAGCCGACAAACGGGCTTGATGCAAAAAATTGTGAAAAATTAACCGCTTTACTCAAACAATTAAAATTGCCGATGTTAATTGCTTCACATGATCAAACCTTTTGTCGAACACTCGCAACAGATACGCTTTATTTAACAAAATAAACCACAAAATAGTGGTGCAAACACACGGGAATGAAAAATGAAGCTGCTTAAATCCACCCTTACCGGGGTAGGGCAAATCTTTTTACAAGAAAACGGTTTGTCCGGTTTGGTGATCGTCATCGCCATGTTTTTTAGTCATTGGACGCTCGGTGTGGGGTGTTTTCTCGGTGCATTAATCGGCACATATACGGCATCTTTGCTTAAATATCCTCAACGGCAGATTGAACAGGGATTATACGGTTTTAATGCCAGTCTTGCGTTTATGTGTGTGATGTTTACTTTCGGCTTAGTGGATGCAAGCAACCCGATGATTTGGCTAAACGCGGTATCGGCGTCTATCGTAGCAACCCTGATTATGCGAGAATTTACCAAACGGAATAAAATCGCTTTTACTTTCCCCTTCGTATTTACCTGCTGGATTTTTTGTGGGGCTATTGCTAAATATCATTTCTTTGATCTCTCTCAGACCACACCCGCATTAGCGGATAATACGAATACGCTACAGGCAATCGGCGAGCCGTTTTACGCTTGGGCGGAAGTCAATTTCGGCTCCAGTATCATTACCGGTATTTTACTTTTTCTTGCCATCTCGATTAATTCTCCGATGGCTGCCATGTACGGTTTAGCCGCCGCAACCATAGGCACTTCCTTTGCCAACCAGTTATTAACCGTTCAACCGAACCAACTCGCAAACGGTATTTACGGTTTCTCTCCGATTCTCGTCGCTTGCGCTTTTGCCGGCGATCGTTTCCGTAACTTTGTTTATATTATTTTAGGATCGCTGTTAGCGGTCTTAATCCAATTTAGTATTTCAAGTTTAGGCATACCGAGTTATACCATCGGTTTTATTATCGCCAGTTGGTTATTATTGGCGGTTAAATCCAAGCTGGATAAAGCCGCTTTCGATAAAAACAAATTAGTCAGATTGCTGAATCCTTAGTCAAAACGGTCATAAGCAAGCGGTCTATTTTCAGAAAAATTTTACAAACACAAACAAAAAGAAGGTACAAAATGCATTTAACTTCAAGAGAACAAGAAAAACTGATGTTGTTTCTTGCCGGTGAGCTGGCGGCAAAACGTAAAGCTCGAGGCGTAAAATTGAATTATCCGGAAGCAATCGCTTATATCGCCAGCCACTTACAGGAAGCGGCACGTGACGGAATGTCGGTGGCGGAAGTGATGCAATACGGCGCAACGTTACTGACGGTGGATGATGTGATGGAAGGTATTGCGGAAATGGTACACGAAGTTCAAATCGAAGCGACATTTCCGGACGGCACAAAATTGGTGACCGTACATAACCCTATTAGATAAAAATAAACCCTCGCCCCTTGTGGGAGAGGGACAGATTTTTCTTCGTATAGATGAAAAATCAGGGAGAGGGGAAAGCGGTGTAAAATCGCAATATTTTGCAAATTCCCCTCTCTCTGCACAAAATTGTCTGACGCAATTTTCTGCTGCCTCTCTCTCAAGGGGAGAAAGTAAACAAATAAGGAATAAAAAATGATCCCCGGAGAATACCAATTAGCGGACGGTGATGTACAAGCGAATGTGGGTCGCAAAACCGTCAAATTAGAAGTCGTAAACAGCGGTGACCGTCCGATCCAAGTCGGTTCGCACTACCATTTTTTTGAAACCAATCACGCCCTAAAATTTGACCGCTTACAGGCGCGCGGTATGCGTTTAAATGTGCCGTCAGGCAATGCGGTACGTTTTGAGCCCGGCGAAGCGAAAGAAGTGGAACTGGTTGAGTTTGGTGGTAATAAAGTGATTTACGGTTTCCATAACGAAATCGACGGCAAATTATAGGGAGTAAGAAAATGGCATTAACAATCCCACGCAGTCAGTATGTAGCGACTTACGGCCCGACAGTCGGTGATAAAGTCCGTTTAGGCGACACCGATTTATGGGCGACAATTGAACAAGATTTTTTAACCAAAGGCGATGAGTGTAAATTCGGCGGCGGTAAATCGGTGCGTGACGGTATGGCACAATCAAGCACCGCTACCCGTGATAATCCGAACGTATTGGATTTTGCCCTCACTAATGTGATGATTATCGACGCAAAATTAGGCATTATCAAAGCGGATATCGGGATTCGTGACGGACGCATTGTCGGTATCGGTCAGGCGGGTAATCCGGATACGATGGATAACGTTACGCCAAATATGATTATCGGCGCAAGCACCGAAGTACATAACGGCGCACATTTAATTGCGACCGCCGGCGGTATCGATACTCACATTCACTGGATCTGCCCGCAACAGGCACAACACGCTATCGAAAACGGCATTACTACGATGATCGGCGGTGGTTCAGGCCCGGCGGACGGCACGCATGCCACCACCTGTACACCGGGTAAATTTAATATCGAAAGAATGTTCCAAGCTTGCGAAGCGTTACCGGTCAATATCGGCTTTTTCGGCAAAGGTAACTGTTCTATGCTCGAACCGCTTAAAGAACAAGTGGTTGCCGGTGCGTTAGGCTTAAAAATCCACGAAGACTGGGGGGCAACACCGGCAGTGATTGACGCAGCGTTAAAAGTGGCGGACGAGATGGACGTGCAAGTAGCGATTCACACCGATACGCTCAACGAAAGTGGCTTCTTAGAAGACACGATGAAAGCGATTAACGGACGTGTGATTCACACCTTCCACACCGAAGGTGCCGGCGGCGGTCACGCACCGGATATTATTAAAGCGGCGATGTACCCGAACGTATTGCCGGCTTCCACCAATCCGACCCGTCCGTTTACCGTGAACACGATTGACGAGCATTTGGATATGCTAATGGTTTGTCACCACTTAGATAAACGAGTGCCGGAAGATGTGGCATTTGCGGATAGCCGTATCCGTCCCGAAACAATTGCGGCGGAAGACATTCTGCACGATATGGGCGTGTTCTCGATTATGAGTTCAGACTCTCAAGCAATGGGACGTGTCGGCGAAGTAGTGACTCGTACGTGGCAAACGGCAGATAAAATGAAAGCGCAGCGTGGCGCATTGGGCGATGAAGGTAACGACAACTTCCGTATTAAACGCTATATTGCGAAATACACGATTAATCCGGCAATTGCTCACGGTATCAGCCAATACGTCGGCTCGCTTGAAGTGGGTAAACTAGCCGACATCGTATTGTGGAAGCCGCAATTCTTCGGCGTAAAACCGGAATTTGTGATGAAAAAAGGCTTTATCAGCTTTGCTAAAATGGGTGACCCGAACGCTTCAATCCCAACGCCACAACCGGTATTCTACCGCCCAATGTTTGGGGCGAATGCGAAAGCGAATACCGAAAGTGCGGTTTATTTCGTTTCACAAGCGAGCGTGGATGCGAACATCAAAGCCCAATACGGCATTCAGAAAGAAACCCTCGCGGTAAAAGGTTGTCGTGATGTAGGTAAAAAAGACCTCGTTCACAACAATGCAACGCCTGAAATTACCGTAGATACGGAACGCTACGAAGTACGTGTGGACGGCGAGCATATTACTTGCGAACCTGCTACCAAAGTGCCGCTTGCACAGCGTTATTTCTTGTTCTAGCAAAATCTCCCCAGCCCCTCTTTACAAAAGAGGGGTATAGTTGGGGGGAAGCATTAAGATCTTCATTCTTCATTAAAATCAGTTCCCCTCTTTTGTAAAGAGGGGGTAGGGGAGATTTAAATAATGAAACTCTGGTATTCCACCACTAGTCCTTTCGTGCGTAAAGTGTTAGTTACGCTAAAACATCAACAATTAGAAGCTAAAACCGAGCTGTTAAAAATTAGTTCGTCATTTGATCCAAATTCGCCGCATAACCAAGACAATCCGCTTGGACGTGTACCGGCTTTACAGCGTAATTGCGGCAACTGGTTATTCGGCAGCCAACTGATTTGCGAATATCTTGATCAAAAAGGCGACCAACCAAAACTTTTCCCGGAAAGCGGTAAATTTCGTTGGGCTGCATTGGCTCTACACAATTTAGCGGACGGTATTTTAGAAAACACCGTACCGATTATGGCGGAACGTTTACTTCGCCCTGAAAACGAATGGTGGACAAGCCGTCAAGAACAGTTAATGGAACGTAATATCCGATCATTTCCACAGCTTGAAAAAGCGATTGAACCGTTTGGTACAGAACTCAATATCGGCACAATCACAGCGGTTTGTTTAATTGATTGGTTGCAATTCCGTGCCGAAAAACTCGGCTACGATCTTGCAAAAAATCACCCGAATTTGACCGCTTGGGCAGAAGAAATGAATGGCAAATATGCAGTGTTGGCGGAGACAAAACCACACGTGTAATACCGCATACGAGCCGTATGCGGTTAGCTAATCAGAGCCACGTTGTGGCTCAATACAAAAAAGCCACAACGTGGCTTGGATTAACGAACCTAGCACGGCTCGTGCTAGGAAAATAATGAAAAATACAATTATGCAAATCCTTAACCCAATCCTCCCAGTCATGGAAGATATTTTAGGCAATCTTGCCGAGCTAAAAGCTTCAGGCAAAATTACCAATCAACAAATCGACACTGTTGAATTGCAATGGTATGAAAGTGAACGCAATATATTACGTAAAACGTCGAAATCAGGACGTGAAGTGGCGTTTCGTTTACTGAAAGAAGGGCAACGTTTGAAGCACGATGATGTAGTTTTTGTGAGCGAGAGCCTGGTGATTGCGATTGAAATTTTGCCGTCTGAGGTCATTGTGCTTTCACCGAAAACTTTACCGGAAATGGCACGTGCGTGCTATGAAATCGGTAACAAACATTCGCCATTATTTTTAGACGGCGATGAAGTGACGCTTCCATACGACAAACCAATGTTTGAATGGCTACAAGCGGCCGGATTTGGACCGCAAAAAGCAGAACGTCGTTTAAGCCAAGCGTTGCGAGCAAACTCGGCGCAGGGACACGGACATTCACACGGGCATAGCCATTCGCACGATCATCACGGCTATCATCATCACGGAGACGGAAATTGGCACAAGCACTAGATTTCGCCCGGATGGGGCAGTTAGGGGCGTTGTTACACTTAGTCGATCCTACATTGCCGATCGGCGGCTTTAATCATTCCAATGGCTTGGAAACCTTTGTACAACAAGGCAAAGTGAACAGTCGAGCAAGTCTTGAAGAGTATGTTCAAACCCAGCTGATGCAGAACTGGATTTACAATGACGGTGCGTATTTATCACTGGCATTTGATGCAATGGCAAACCACGATTTAGACCGCTTGTTGGCGTTAGATCAAGAGCTTGCCGCCAGTAAAATCGCTCGTGAGAGTCGAGAGGGCAGTTATAAATTAGGTGTACGATTGCTGAAGATTTTTATTCGTTATGAAAATCACCCGTTACTGAGCGAATTTCAACAGGCAGTCAGTGAAAAACGTTGTCAGGGTTATTTCCCGATTGTGTTTGCGATGGTCGCACAGGCGATGAATCTTGATAAAGCCGAAACGCTCTATGCGTTTTACTACAATGCGGCGGTCGGGGTGGTGACTAACGGCGTGAAACTGGTACCGTTAAGCCAAATGGACGGGCAAGATATTTTATTTGCACTACGCACACCACTGGCACAAGCGGTCGAAAATAGCCTAAATCCTGACCTCGACTGGCTTGGTGCGGCAACGCTGGCAAGCGATATTCGCTCAATGCAACACGAACAGCTTTATACAAGACTTTATATGTCTTAATTTGAATAATAGGAAAACCAATGCGTAAATATATCAAAATCGGGGTGGCAGGCCCTGTGGGAGCGGGGAAAACCGCGTTAATCGAACGTTTAACTCGTGAAATCGCAAGCAAATACAGTGTTGCGGTTATTACTAACGACATTTACACCCAAGAAGATGCGGAGTTTTTAACTAAAAACAGTTTGCTTCCGCCTGAACGCATTATGGGTGTAGAAACCGGCGGTTGTCCGCATACGGCAATTCGTGAAGACGCTTCGATGAACCTTGAAGCGGTGGACGAAATGGTGGCTCGTTTCCCTGAAGTTGAGTTAATTTTTATTGAATCGGGCGGCGATAACCTTTCGGCAACTTTTAGCCCGGATTTAGCGGATGTAACGATTTTCGTGATTGACGTGGCACAAGGCGAGAAAATTCCACGTAAAGGCGGACCGGGTATCTCTCGTTCGGATTTATTAGTGATTAATAAAACTGACTTAGCACCTTTTGTGGGAGCGGATTTAAGCGTGATGGAGCGAGATGCTCGCCGTATGCGTAACGGTCAGCCGTTTATTTTCACTAACTTGATGAAGAACGAAAACCTTGATGGCGTGATCGGTTGGATCGAAAAATACGCATTGTTAAAAAATATTGAAGATCCGGCGTCTTTAGTTCGTTAATTTTCAAAAAATAATCGGTTGAGCATCGCACAAATCTCCCCTATCTCCTCTTTACTAAAGAGGGGGAACGTATTAGAGGGGGATTGGGCGATCCCTACTTTTCTCTAGTTTTCATCCCCCCTCTTTTGTAAAGAGGGGTTGGGGGAGATTTTAAAAATAGACTGCAATATGCAAAGCAAACTTTTACTCTCAACAAAATTAACCTCACAGGGCAAAACGCAGCTCGATCAATATTTTGTGTCGCCGCCGTTTAAAGTGATGACCTTGCCTGCTTATGATGATGCTTGGCAAAACGGTTTGAATGCGATGCAAATGTCGTCCTCGCCCGGTTTGTTGGCAAGTGATCTACTTGATATTGAGATTTCGCTGGCGGACGATACCGCACTTTCGTTGAATACGCAGGCGTTTACTCGTGTGCAATCAATGAATGAGGGCGATTACGCTACGCAAAAAACTTGCATAAAATTGGGCAAAAATAGCCGCTTGTTTTATCTTCCGCATCCGTTGGTGTTACATAAAGACAGTAGTTTTAAGCAAACCACCGAAATTGAGATGAGCGAGCAGTCCGAGCTAATTTACGGCGAGATTGTGGCGATTGGGCGAGTGTTAAACGGCGAGCGATTTGCTTTCCGTCATTTTGCGTCCTATTTGCGAATTTCTTACCAAAATCGACCGATTATTGCCGACCGTATTCAGTGGCTACCGGCAAAAATGGCATTGACGTCATTGAGCCAAATGGAAGATTTTTCACATCAAGGCTCTCTCACTTATGTTAATTTGGCAAAAAATGCTGTCGAAATTAAGGCAATGGTAAGCGAATTACAAGCTTTAGCCGCTGAGCAAAAAAATATGCTGATTGGCGTTTCGCAGTTGAATGAAGGCGGATTGATGGTTCGAGTGCTTGCACATCGAGCGGATATCATTCAACATTTATTTGAGCGGATTGGGCAAGTTTTAAAAGCTCAGTCCAATATTGTTTAATTTAGGAGAGCAATTATGATCGCAGTTTATGCAGTATGCCATGTAAAAGCGGATAAAATCGCAGAATTTGAAGCATTGGCACAAAACTTAATTCGTGCTTCGCTTAACGACCAAGGTTGTATTTCTTACGGCTGCGGTGCGGTGCAAGGTCAGCCGAATGTTTATACTTTTGTGGAACAATGGCAATCGCAACAAGATTTGGCATTACATACCCAGCAAGTACATTTTATTGATGCCGGCGCTCAATTTGCCGAGCTGTTAAGCCAGCCGATTGCGATTAATATCGTGGATTTACTGGAAGTGAAATAAATTCTAAGTTGTTAGACAAGCGGTCGTATTTTCATCGGAATTTACGACCGCTTGCGTTTTAAATGATAGGTAAATTTGCTTGGCAAACAACGGAACTTATTGCTAATTTGACGTACAAATAGGCACTTAGTTCGCTAAGCGTATTTACCCTCAATCTTATTGGAGAAACCCTATGGATTTCAGCAAAATTTTAAATCAAGTGTTAAGCGTTGCACAAGAATCGGCAAAAAATGCGATGAACGGCAATACCACAACCGATAAAGTCGCCAAAATCGGCGGCGGTGCGGCGGCAATCGGCATTCTTTCGATGATCTTCGGACGTAACGGCGGTTCAGGCTTAGCCAAATTAGGGTCACTGGCGGCAATCGGCAGCCTTGCTTATCAGGCTTATCAAAAATATCAGCAAAATCAAACGCAAGCCGCTCCGGTGAGTGAAGAAAATTTTGCGGTGACCGAACAAAATGCCCAAGCAAGCAGCCAAGTGATTTTACAAGCAATGATTGCTGCCGCGGCTTCTGACGGTGCGATTTCTGACGAAGAAAGACAAGCCATTTTAGGCGAAGCGGGACAAGATCCGGAACTTCATCAATGGATTGAACAAGCGATGTACCAGCCGGCAACCGTACAACAAATTGCGGCGCAAGTCGGTAACAATCCGGCATTAGCGGCGCAAGTTTATTTAGCCGCTCGCGTGGTATGTGCCGATTTAGCTCGTAAAGAAATCGTCTTCCTCGCCGACCTTGCCGAAGCTCTCGGCTTAGACGATGCGTTAGTAGAACAGCTAGAACAACAAGCTGGCTTCTAATTTCTAATATATATCAATAAGCGGTCGTATTTTCACCGGAATTTACGACCGTTTTTTTATTGTAAATCAACAACAGCATAAAGCTCGGTTGATTCAAACTCGCTTTAGTATTAGAGTAACAGGGTGATTAACTTATAATTTATAGGGGTTTTTATGAAATCAGATAAACCGGTTGAATGTGTGGGTTGTAACACTTTTGATGTCGGCTCAATCATTGATAATAGTGAACGAGATGCGAAATTTGCAAAAGTATATGAAACACAAGCGGAAGCGGAACAAGCACTTGTGAAATTAACCCAAAAAGCACGCGATACGGAAAGCGAACCGTGTGAAATCACCAGTGAAATTAAAGCGGTAGAGGGCGGTTTTTTACTGGATGCGAATTTCCGTTTTAGTTGCCAAGCGGAAGTGGTAATTTTCCAATTAGGTACACGCGCAATCTAATTTTATTAATTTGAAAAGCGGTTGGATTTTGCTGAAAATTTGCAAAAAATGAGCAAAATCCAACCGCTTTTGTTTTCGGAGAAATTGATGAATCCTTGGGTTTTACTAGGCTTTGCGATTGTTATTGAAGTGATTGGCAGTAATTGCATTAAGGCAAGCGAAGGTTTTAGCAAACCGCTACCGACCGTAGTGGCGATCGGCGCTTTTGTGATAGCGTTATATTTATTGTCGGTGATTACCAAAACATTGCCGATTGGTATTGTTTATGCTGTGTGGTCGGGTGTCGGTATCGTACTGACCGCCATTGTGGCATATTTCGCTTTCGGGCAAAAACCGGATTTGGCGGGCTTTATCGGTATGGGAATGATTATTGCCGGCGTGCTAGTAATTAACTTATTCTCAAAAGCATCTACTTAATTTTGAAATGTGATACAAGCGGTTGATTTTCACAAGAATTTTGCAAATTTTTCTTCAAAATCAACCGCTTGTTTTTGCTTAAGGCTGGTCGCCGGCTAACGCACGAGGGAATAAATTATTATTTTCCAAATCTACGTGCGCATCTAAATCGGCGGCAAATTCTTGTAAGCCTTGATATAAATTGCGCCACGAAGTGCAAGCGCCTTCTGGCGGAGTAAAGTTATTGGTCAGTTTCTGCATCTCTTCGACATCATTACCGGCTTCATCGTGTTCGGCTTCCATCACGGAAATCGGTGCCGCCGCCATTTTTCCTCTGCCGGCTTTAATCAATGGGAACAGAATTTGTTCTTCCTTCATCATATGATTCACTAAATCCGCATAAACTTTACGAATAAGTTCCGCTAAACCTTTCGGGCAATCAGCACTATCTGCGTGAACGGATTCCACTTTTTCCGCCAATTCAATCAGCGTTGGCAATTGATTGCGATGTGTATCGTGAAAACGAGGGATAATAAAATCAATAATTTCGCCAAGCGGTGCAGTACGCCAATCTTTATCAGTTAAAACGGACATCGTAAACTCCTAATAATATAGTTGATTAAATTAGTCGGAATTATAAATTTGGAAATGAGACGGCTCTATAATCAAGACGGGGTAGCGATTAGACCTAAATCAAAAAGCGGTCATTTTCCGCCGATTTTTAGCTAAAACTTAAAACGGATAATAATGAATGAAAATCATCCGATTAAACGGTGGCGTATAATACGGCTTTTTTAGTAAAATTTTATTTCGATAAATTTTTATAATAACAATATCACGCATTAATAATTAAGGATAACACTCAATGAAGTTTAAATCGGAATTAGAACAAGCGATTATTGCCACCGTACAACAAGAAGTTGTACCGGCACTGGGTTGTACCGAACCTGTTTCTTTGGCGTTAGCAGCGGCGGTTGCTCGTCAATATTTAGGCGCATTACCGGATCGGATCGAGGCTAAAGTATCGCCGAATTTAATGAAAAACGGTATGGGGGTAACCGTACCCGGTACTGGAACGGTAGGGCTAACCATGGCGGCGGCAATCGGGGCGATTGGTGGCGATCCGAAGGGTGGATTAGAAGTATTAAAACAAATTACTGCCGAGCAAGTGGCACTGGCGAAACAAATGATCAACGATCATAAAATCGAAGTGAGCATTTCCGATACCGAACATATTCTCTATTCCGAAGCCACACTGTTTAATGCCGATCAGCAAGTGAAAGTACGTATCGCCGCTCATCATACCAATGTGATTTATATTGAGAAAAACGGCGAATTACTGTTTTCCAAGCCTTGCGTAGTAGAAAGTGAAAATGCGGAAAATGTTTTCGCAAATTTAAATGCAAAAGATATTTATGATTTTTCTTTAAATGTGGAGTTGGAGAAGATTCGCTTTATTCAACAGGCGGCAATTTTAAATAGTGCGCTTTCACAAGAAGGGCTGAATCAAGATTACGGTTTACATATCGGGCGTACCTTGCAAAAACAAATTGGTAAAGGATTAATTAGCGATGATTTGCTTAATCGTATCGTGATTGAAACTACCGCTGCCAGCGATGCACGCATGGGCGGCGCAAATTTACCGGCAATGAGTAATTCGGGTTCCGGCAACCAAGGGATTACCGCCACAATGCCGGTGGTGGTAGTTGCTCGCCATGTAGCCGCCGGCGAAGAACAGCTGATTCGTGCTTTATTTCTTTCGCATTTAATGGCGATTTATATTCATAGCAAATTACCGAAACTCTCGGCGTTATGTGCGGTCACTACGGCGGCAATGGGCAGCTGTGCCGGCGTCGCATGGTTATTAACCGGTAAATTTGAAGCGATCAGTATGGCAATCAGCAGTATGATCGGCGACATCAGCGGCATTATTTGTGACGGTGCGGCAAATAGCTGTGCGATGAAAGTTTCAACCAGTGTCAGTTCGAGCTATAAATCGATTTTAATGGCGTTGGACGATACGCAAGTCACCGGCAACGAAGGGATTGTCGAACACCAAATCGACCGTTCGATCAACAACCTTTGTGCGATAGCTTCCCGCAGTATGCAATATACTGATCGCCAAGTGATTGAGATTATGGTGAGCAAGCCGAAAAGCCTGTAATTTAGGAATTTAAAAAGCGACAAGCGGTAGAATTTACCAAAAATTTAGTAAATTTTACCGCTTATTTTTTTATTTAGCCGTCTAGACGTGTACATTTCCATTTATATCCCTTAGAATTTGGTCAAATTAATTTTTATTAGGACAGTCTGTGTTAGAAAATTTGTTACTGCAAATTCCATTTATGGATGAAGCGCGTGTGAAATTGGTGATGGATGCCTTTTTCCCCATGGTTGAAGCGGCGGTCTTAGTTTCGATTCCGCTAGCAATCGCTTCTTTTATTATCGGGATGGCGATTGCAGTCGGTGTTGCTTTAATTCGGGTGACGCCGGTAAACGGTATGCTGCATCGCATTGCTCTTGCGATTGTTAAAGTATATATCTCGATTATCCGAGGCACGCCGATGTTGGTGCAAATCTCGGTAGTGTTTTACGGCTTACCGGCGATCGGTGTGTATATTGATCCTATTCCGGCGGCGATTATCGGTTTCTCTCTGAATATCGGAGCATACGGTTCGGAAACCGTACGCGCGGCAATTTCTTCGGTACCGAAAGGGCAATGGGAGGCCGGTTATACCATCTGTATGACTTATATGCAAACCTTCCGCCGGATTATTGCACCGCAAGCGATTCGAGTCGTTATACCGCCGTTAAGTAATACTTTTATCGGTTTGTTTAAAGATACTTCATTGGCTTCTGTGGTAACCGTAACGGAAATGTTCCGTGTCGCACAACAAATGGCGAATATGTCCTACGACTTCTTGCCGGTATATATTGAGGCGGGTTTAATTTACTGGTGTTTCTGCTGGGTACTTTTCTTGATTCAAGCAAAACTCGAACGCCGCTTTAACCGCTTTGTGGCGAAATAATGGTTAATCACGGAAAACAAAATGATCAAAATTAGCAATATTCATAAAACCTTTGGCGACAACACGATTTTACGAGGCATCGATCTGGAAATTAAAAAAGGTCAGGTGGTGGTCATTCTTGGGCCGTCCGGTTCCGGTAAAACTACGTTTTTACGCTGTTTAAATGCGCTGGAAATGCCGGAGTAAGGCACAATCACGTTTGACGGTTCAGAGCCGTTAAGCGTGGATTTTTCGGCAAAAAATATCAAAAAACAGATTCTTTCTTTACGCCGTAAATCGGGGATGGTGTTCCAAAATTACAACTTATTTCCACACAAAACCGCATTGGAAAATGTGATGGAAGGTCCGGTATTTGTGCAAGGCAAAAAGCCAGAACAAGCCAAAGCGGAAGCCGAGAAATTATTGGCAAAAGTCGGTTTATCCGATAAAGCACAGCTTTACCCGTTCCAATTATCCGGCGGTCAGCAACAGCGTGTCGGCATTGCACGTGCGTTAGCGATTCAGCCGGAACTGATGTTATTTGACGAACCGACTTCGGCACTTGATCCGGAATTGGTGCAAGATGTGTTGACTACCATGAAAGAGTTGGCGCTAGAAGGCTGGACAATGGTGGTGGTTACGCATGAAATCAAGTTCGCATTAGATGTGGCGGATGTGGTGGTCGTGATGGACGGCGGTGAAATTGTCGAGCAAGGCTCTCCGGCACAACTTTTCCAGAATCCGCAACACGAACGCACTAAACGCTTCTTACATCAAATTCGTGCGGATTAAACCTTCTGATAAGCGGGTTAAATTAGCAAAAATTTTGCAAATTTAGACCGCTTGTTTCATTCTTTTTATTATTCTCCGAATTATTCCTTTTACGCCCCGCAGTTTTTTCCACTCCCTCAATCTGTTACACTAATTGCCAATTTTGACTAACTTAACTGCGAAGCCATGACTCAAGATCTTTCTAAGCACACGCCGATGATGGCGCAATATTTGCAACTTAAAGCGCAAAATCCTGATATTTTGTTGTTTTATCGTATGGGCGATTTTTACGAATTATTTTATGACGATGCTAAAAAAGCGGCGGCGTTGTTAGATATTTCTTTGACCAAGCGCGGCGCATCGGCAGGCGAGCCGATTCCGATGGCGGGTGTGCCTTATCATGCGGTAGAAGGCTATTTAGCTAAATTGGTTTCATTGGGCGAATCGGTGGCGATTTGTGAGCAAATTGGCGATCCGGCAACCAGTAAAGGGCCGGTTGAACGTAAAGTGGTACGTATCGTTACCCCCGGTACCGTAAGTGATGAAGCGTTATTACCGGAACGTCAGGACAATTTAGTCGCAGCGATTTATGAAGAAAAAGGCGTGTTTGCGATTGCTACGCTAGATATGACTTCCGGACGTTTTTTAATTACCGAATTACCAAATAAAGAAGCGCTCGCTGCCGAATTACAACGCTTACTACCGGCGGAGATTCTCTATGCGGAAGATTTTTCCGCCGCTGAAATTTTAAATAATTATAAAGGCTTACGTCGCCGTCCGGTGTGGGAGTTTGAGTTAGTCACGGCGATTAATTTATTAAATCGCCAATTCGGTACGCAAAGTTTAGCCGGTTTTGGGGTGGAAAAAGCCGTGGTGGCATTATGTGCGGCAGGTTGTGTTTTGCATTATGCACAAGAAACGCAACGTACCGCCTTACCGCACATCAACAGTATTCATCTGGCGCAAAATAGCGATACCGTTTTGTTAGATGCGGCAACTCGCCGTAACTTAGAACTTACCCAAAATTTAGCCGGCGGAACGGAAAATACTTTAGCGGCAGTTTTAGATAAATGCGTTACGCCAATGGGCAGCCGTTTGCTGAAACGCTGGATTCATCAACCGATTCGTGACCTAGAAAAACTGAAAAAGCGTCAAGATATAATTGACACTTTGCAAAAAGAACAACGTATCGAACCGCTTCAGCCGTTACTCCAAAACGTTGGCGATATGGAGCGAATCCTTGCACGTGTTGCATTGCGCTCGGCTCGCCCGCGTGATTTAACCCGTTTGCGTACCGCCTTGGCTCAATTGCCTGATATTGCAAAAAATGCGAAAAATTTGACCGCTTCGCTTGATGCACTTGTGGCACAAATAGGCGATTTCAGCGAATTACACGCACTGCTTGAGCGTGCGATTATTGAAACGCCTCCACAATTAATTCGTGACGGCGGTGTGATTGCAGAAGGTTACAATGCGGAGTTGGACGAATGGCGAGAGCTTTCTGCCGGTGCAACGCAATATTTGGAAAATCTCGAAATTCGAGAAAGAGAAGCAACCGGTATTGATACGCTAAAAATCGGCTTTAATGCAGTACACGGCTACTATATTCAAATTAGCCAAGGGCAAGCGCATAAAGCCCCTATGCACTACGTGCGCCGCCAAACTCTGAAAAATGCCGAGCGTTATATTATTCCCGAGCTGAAAACTTATGAAGATAAGGTGCTGAAAGCAAAAGGTGCGTCATTGGCGTTAGAAAAGCAACTTTATGATGAGTTGTTCGATTTACTGATGCCGCGCTTGGGCGAAATGCAATTAGCGGCGATGGCGTTATCCGAATTAGACGTACTGACCAATCTTGCAGAACGTGCGGAAAGTTTGAACTATGTGCGTCCGACGTTCAGCTTACAACGAGGTGTGAATATCAAAGGTGGTCGCCATCCGGTGGTGGAACAAGTGTTAAAAGATCCGTTTATTGCCAATCCGGTATTCTTAAACGCACAACGTCATTTATTGGTGGTAACCGGCCCGAATATGGGCGGTAAAAGTACCTATATGCGTCAAATCGCATTGATCAGCTTAATGGCATATATCGGCAGTTTTGTACCGGCGGACAGTGCCGAAATCGGTGCGTTAGACCGAATTTTTACCCGTATCGGCGCAAGTGACGATTTAGCCTCCGGCCGTTCGACCTTTATGGTGGAAATGACCGAAATGGCGAATATTCTACATCAGGCAACCGAAAACAGCTTAGTGCTGATCGATGAAATCGGGCGTGGTACTTCAACTTATGACGGTTTATCGCTGGCGTGGGCGTGTGCCGAATGGTTAGCCAAGAAAACCCAATCGCTCACCTTATTTGCGACGCACTATTTTGAGCTGACCAGTTTACCAAGTCAGTTAAAAGGCGTTGCGAACGTGCATTTAGATGCCCGAGAACATCAGGATTCCATCGTGTTTATGCACAGCGTACAAGAAGGTGCGGCAAGTAAAAGTTATGGTTTAGCAGTAGCGGCGCTTGCCGGCGTACCGAAACAGGTGATTCAATTGGCGAAACAGCGTTTAGCGCATTTGGAAGAGATCTCATTACAAACCAAAGAAGCGCACGATAACCCGCAAGGCGATTTATTATTCGCTGCGGATTTGCAAGAAACGCCGCAAATTCAACCGCTTGTTGCACAACAAAGCGAACTGGAAAAAGCATTAATGAGCATCGACCCCGATGAACTCACCCCTCGCCAAGCGTTGGAAGCGTTATATCGTTTGAAGAAATTAATGGCTTAAAGGGAGAGAGCCACAACGTGGCTCGAATAAGTTAGCGCCATACGGCTCGTATGGAGTAAAACGAGAACAAATGGCACAGCTTTAAGCCGATTAAATACAAGCGGTCGTATTGGTAAAAAAATTTGCAAATACGACCGCTTTACTTTTGTCTATTTGTTATATTGTAACGAATTTGTGTTAAAATTTAGCGTTTGTATTTTTAGTAAATTTGAAAGAGAACCGAACGTGGAACAGAATTTAGTCGAATTTTTAACGAAAACTTTAGATGATTTAAAAGCGCAAGATATTTTAGCGATTGACGTGCGTGGTAAATCGAGCATTACCGATACCATGATTATCGCAACCGGTACTTCGGTACGTCACGTGGCTTCAACCGCCGATCGTTTAAGTGCGGAAGCAAAACAAGCGGGCTTTGAAGTATTTGGCGAAGAAGGTAAAGCGGTCGCCGATTGGATTGTGGTCGATTTCGGTCAAGCGATTGTGCATTTATTACAAGCGGATGCCCGTGAAATGTATCAATTAGAAAAACTGTGGGCATAATCGTCATTTTCGTGGTGGCACAATGAAAATACAATTAATTGCGGTCGGGCAAAAAATGCCGGATTGGGTAAAGGTCGGTTTTGAAGAGTACCAACGCCGTTTCCCGAAAGATATGCCGTTTGAGCTGATTGAGATTCCCGCCGGTAAACGCGGCAAAAATGCGGATATTAAACGCATTTTAGAACAAGAAGGCAAAGCGATGTTAGCCGCCGCCGGTAAAGGCAAAGTTGTGACCTTGGATATTCCGGGCAAGCCGTGGACAACCGAACAATTGGCGAGCCAATTGGAGGCGTGGAAAAATGACGGGCGAGACGTATGCTTATTGATCGGCGGGCCGGAAGGACTTTCGCCGGAATGTAAAGCCGCTGCGGAACAAAGCTGGTCTCTTTCGCCGCTAACCTTACCGCATCCGATGGTGCGCGTAATTGTTGCTGAAAGTTTATATCGTGCGTGGTCACTTACGACAAATCATCCTTATCATCGAGAATAGCTTGATCTCGAACGGACATGGTAAAAATGCCGAAATTTTGACCGCTTGTTCCGTTCGCTAGAGAACAAAATGAGATAAACAATGTTTGGTAAACTCGGAAAATTAACCAATCCAAAACCTCGTGAAAAAGTGCGGGACGGACAAGCGGAGAGCAATCTGTTTGCCCGTCGTGCACTGGTCGCATTTCTTGGAGTATTGGTGCTTACGGGCGTGTTATTAACCAACCTGTATCATTTACAAGTGGTAAATTATGACGACTACCAAACGCGTTCCAACGGGAACCGTATCAAACTATTACCTGTTCCGCCGACTCGCGGCTTGATCTACGACCGCAACGGTAAAGTATTAGCCGAAAACATTACCTATTTCGGGCTTTATATCATTCCTGAAAAAACCGAAAACCTAGAAGAAACGTTAGTTGAATTGCGTGATGTGGTCGGGCTGACCGACGAAGATGTGGAAGCGTTCCGCAAAGAGAAGAAACGTACTTCTCGCTATACGCCGATTTTGTTAAAAGGCAATTTAAACGAGGAACAAATGGCGCGTTTTGCGGTAAATCAATATCGTTTCCCGAGTTTAGACGTACAGGCGTATTACAAACGTAATTATCCTTACGGCGAAACCTTGACCCATATTCTCGGTTATGTGGCGAAAATCAACGAAAGAGATAAGAAAAAGCTCGAAGAAGAGGGTAAGTTCGGTAATTATGCCGGCTCGCACGATATGGGTAAATTGGGCATTGAGAAATATTATGAAGACCAATTACACGGACAGACCGGCTTTGAAGAAGTGGAAATCAATAACCGAGGCAAAGTGATTCGCAAATTGCGTGATCAACCGGGTGTAGCGGGCAGTAGTATTCGTTTAACCATTGATGTGGAATTGCAGCAATATATTCAGAATTTACTCGGTGATCAAAAAGGTTCGGTGGTGGTGCTTGACCCGCGTGACAGCAGCGTATTGGCGATGGTTACCAACCCGAGCTACGACAATAATTTATTTGTCGGCGGCGTATCGGGAGCGGATTATAAACGCTTATTGGAAAATCCGGCTCGTCCGTTATATAGTCGAGCGACACAGGGAACTTATCCGCCGGCTTCGACAGTGAAACCGTTTTATGCGGTAATGGGATTGGCGGAAGGCAAAATTACGCCGCAAAATGCGATTTATGACCCGGGTTTTTGGATTTTACCGGGGACGACACAACGTTACCGAGATTGGAAAAAAGGCGGTCACGGTTCGACTAATGTGAATAAAGCGATTACCGAGTCTTCCGATACGTTCTTCTATCAGCTCGCTTATGATACCGGTATCGATAAAATGTCGGAGTGGATGCGTAAATTCGGCTTCGGACAGAAAACGGGGATTGATATTTTTGAAGAATCCGCCGGTGTATATCCGAATCGTGAGTGGAAACAACGCCGTCATAAAAAACCGTGGGTACAAGGTGATACGATTCCGGTAGGGATCGGTCAAGGTTACTGGATTGCAACACCGTTACAAGTGGCAAAAGCACAAGCGATCTTAATTAATAACGGTCGTGTAAACACGCCGCATTTGATGATGGAAGTCATCGGCAGTGATAAAACCGAGCCTTACAAAGATCCGCTGTTATATGAAGATATTCAAGACGTGCCCGAGCGTTTTTGGCAAGTGGCGAAATTCGGAATGTACAACGTAATTAATGCGGCAAACGGTACGGGGCGCAAAGCCGGCGGTTCGTTTTATCGAGCGGCGGGTAAAAGCGGTACGGCGCAGGTGTTTAACTTAAACGGCGGTAAGTACAATAAAAATGCGCTGAAAAAAGAGCTGCACGACCATGCGTGGTTTATCAGTTATGCGCCGTATGAAGAGCCGAAAGTTTCGGTAGCGATTATTTTAGAAAATGCGGGCGGCGGCGGCTCTAATGCAGCGCCGGTGGCTCGCCAAGTGATGGATTTTGCGTTAAGAAAAACCTTAAAAGAACCGATGGGAACATCAGAACCGTTGCAAAATATCGAGCAAATTCAACCGCTTGAAGAGGGACAGGCAAATAATGAGTAGCGGAATCAGAAAATTTTTTTGGAAGATTTTTTCCCTTGACGTATGGCTGTTGCTCGGCTTGTTGGCGATTACCGGTTACGGTTTGATTGTGCTGTATAGTGCCAGCGGTGCGAGTGAAAAAATGTTTACCAACCGTATTATTCAAGTTTCGCTCGGCTTGGGTTTAATGCTTCTTATGGCAATGATTCCGCCTCGTTTTTATGAACGAATTTCGCCTTATCTCTACCTCGTTTGTATTGTCATGCTGATTTTGGTGGATTTAATCGGTGAAACCAGTAAAGGTGCGCAACGTTGGTTAAATTTGGGCTTTGTTCGATTTCAGCCGTCGGAAATCGCCAAACTGTCCGTGCCGCTGATGGTAGCGACTTATTTGGCAAAACGAGCGTTACCGCCAAGCTTGAAAGATACCTTTATTGCGTTGGGAATCATTATTGTGCCGACTTTATTAGTGGCGGCGCAACCGGACTTAGGTACGTCGATTTTAGTTTGTGCCGCCGGTATTTTCGTGCTGTTTTTAGCCGGATTAAGTTGGAAATTAATTAGTGCCGGTGTGATTTTCTTAGCCGGTTTTATTCCGATTATGTGGTTTTTCTTAATGCACGACTATCAGAAAACCCGTGTAATGACCTTAATTGATCCGGAAAAAGACCCGTTGGGTGCCGGCTATCATATTATTCAATCGAAAATTGCCATCGGTTCCGGCGGAATTAACGGTAAAGGTTGGATGGAAGGCACGCAATCGCAGCTGGAATTTTTACCCGAGCCGCATACCGATTTTATTTTTGCCGTACTGGGCGAAGAACACGGTATGATCGGGATTTTAATCCTATTGGCGATTTATTTGTTTATTATCGCCAGAGGATTAGTAATCGGCGCTAAGAGCGATTCCGCCTTCGGACGTTTGATTTCAGGCGGTACATCGCTGCTATTCTTTGTTTATGTATTTGTAAACATTGGTATGGTGAGTGGTATTTTACCGGTAGTTGGTGTACCCTTACCGCTGTTTAGCTATGGGGGAACCTCCTATGTGACCCTAATGGCTGCGTTCGGGTTGATGATGTCCGCTTATGTGCATCGTAAGCGTATCAGCGGTAACAACCCGTATAGTAAACTTTAAGTCAGGCTCTACAGGCTGATATAGGGCTTGAACTTTTGCTTTTTTGCGGTATCAAAAAGCACATACAAGAGCAGTTATCTATCAAAAGAAAGATTAACAGCCACCACAAGACAATCCTGTTTTGTGGGCAAAACACATCGTTACACAGTACGATATCTAAATGAGGAAAACTTATGCGATTAAGTAAAATGGTAACCCTGTTGTTAGCTGGATTCTTAACATTCGGATCATTGAATTCTGTTGCAGCAACCAAAAACGCAAAACCTAGCGCAGTAAAGAAGTATCTTATTGCTAAAACTGCAAAAAAATCAGTAAAAAACGCTGCTTTAACAGCGAAAGCGAGAGCGAATAAAATCGCATTAGTTAAAAAAAGATCGCTTAAAGAACAACATAAACATACTACTCGTAGCCACTATCAGTCTGGTGTTGCAAGTTACTATGCAGATAAATTTAACGGACGCCGTACCGCAAACGGCGAAAGATTTAGCAATTCGGCAATGACCGCGGCACACAAAACGTTACCTTTCGGTACTTTAGTCGAAGTAACCAATACCCGTAATGGTCGTTCGGTTGTCGTTCGCGTAAACGATCGCGGACCTTATGCGCATGCCCGTGTAGTGGATTTATCGAAAGCCGCAGCACGTCAATTGGGTATGTACAGTTCCGGTACGGCACACGTGAAATTAGCCGTGCTAAATAAAAAAGCTACTTCTGTAGCGAGCGAAGAAGATATTTAAATATTTTATATCTCGCATCAGGGTTTGTTGAGTTTCAACAAGCCCTTGTTTGCTTTATATCACCTGTTGTTTCCCCCAAAGAATTGGATGCTTTTATGAAAAGAACGTTATTAAAATCCGTAAGCCTTTGCGCTTTAGCCGTTTCTCAATTTGCGATCGCAGACGCAAATGTGGATTTCGGTATTTCCGCACCGCAATTAAATGCACAGACCTATATTTTAATGGACTATAATTCGGGTAATGTATTGGCAAGTTTAAATCCGGATCAACGTCAATATCCGGCATCATTGACCAAAATGATGACCAGTTATGTAGTGGGGGACGCCCTTAAACAAGGTAAAGTAAAAAACAGCGATATGGTGACGGTTACCGAGAATTCTTGGGCGCAAAAATTCCCGGGATCATCATTAATGTTCTTGGATTTAAACACGCAAGTTTCGGTTGCCGATTTAATGCGCGGTTTAATTATCGTATCGGGTAATGATGCGGCGGTGGCGTTGGCGGAACATACTTCCGGCTCGCAACAAGCCTTTATCGACCAAATGAACAAGTTCGGTCAGCAATTCGGTTTGAAAAATACCAATTTTACGACCGTACACGGTTTGGATGATCCGAATCAATATTCATCTGCACGCGATATGGCGATTATCGGTGTGCATGTTATTCGTGATCAGCCGGAAGAATATAAAATTTATGCCGAAAAAGAATTTAAATACAACATTAAAAAAGCACAGCCGAACCGTAACGGTTTGCTTTGGGATAAAACGATTAATGTGGACGGTATGAAAACAGGTCACACCAGTCAAGCCGGTTATAATTTAGTCGCATCCGCAACGAATAACAACACCCGTTTAATTTCGGTGGTAATGGGCGTACCGACGTATAAAGGCCGTGAAGTCGAAAGTAAAAAACTCCTGCAATGGGGTTTTGCAAACTTTGAAACGGTAAAATCGTTACAAGCGGGACAAGCGGTTTCCGAACAGAGCGTTTACTACGGCGAAGCGGATAAAGTCCAACTCGGTTCAATTCAAGACAGCTTTGTGACCGTACCGAAAGGTAAGGCGTCCGAATTAAAAGCTCGTTACGAGTTGGAACGTAAAAACCTTGAAGCGCCTTTAGCGAAAGGTCAGGTTATCGGTAAAGTGATTTACCAATTGGACGGTAAAGATGTTGCAAGCAGCGATCTGCAAGTGTTACAAGACGTACCTGAAGCGGGTATTTTCGGTAAAGCATGGGATTGGGTGGTATTAACCGTTAAGAGTTTATTTGACTAATCTCGGCTAACTTGTAATGTTTAAAATCGTCCCCATATTCGGACGAGTAATATACAAGCGGTATGATTTCGCAAAGTTCTTGCAAGATCATACCGCTTAGTCTTAATAGTATAAAAGAGAAAAGGATATAAATATGACCCAATCAAGAACAGTAAACCTACAAGACTTACCACAGGCAAAATTAAAAGATTTATTAGAATTTCCGTGTTCATTCACTTTTAAAGTGGTGGGTACGCATCGTGAAGATTTAGTGGATGATGTGGTGGCAATCACGCAAATTCATGCGAAAGGCGATTATAACCCGCGCCAACAACGTAGCTCAAAAGGCACTTATAATTCGGTTTCCATCGACATTATTGCCGAGCATATCGACCAAGTCGAAACGCTTTATGTCGAGCTTGCTAAAATTTCAGGCGTGAGAATGGTCTTATAATAAGTCACTCATTCCGAACGGAGATAATCTGATGAATCAACTTATTGTTCGCCAACTTGGTGTGCAGCCTTATGAAGAAATCTGGCATCAAATGCAAGATTTTACCGATAATCGTAATGAAAATACTGCGGATGAAATTTGGTTAGTACAGCATCCCTCGGTGTTTACTCAAGGTTCTGCCGGTAAGCCGGAACATTTACTCAATCCGACCAATATTCCTGTGGTGCAAACCGATCGCGGCGGGCAAATTACCTACCACGGCGAAGGTCAGCAGGTCATGTATGTGTTGATTGATATTAAGCGTTTAAAAGCACAAGGCAAAGACGTTTCGGTACGAGATTTGGTAACTGCTTTGGAGCAGTGCGTAGTAAAAACTTTAGCGGATTATGGGATTGAGGGTTATCCGAAGCCGGATGCGCCGGGCGTGTATATTAACGGTAAGAAAATCTGTTCGTTAGGGTTGCGTATTCGTCAAGGGCGTTCGTTTCACGGTTTGGCGTTTAATGTGAATATGGATTTAACGCCGTTTAGAAATATTAATCCGTGCGGTTATGCCGGATTAGAAATGACCCAATTAAAAGATTATATTGCCGAATCGGAAGCTCAATGCGATTTAGTTTCCCCTAAATTAGTTGCGCACTTTTACAACATTTTAGGGTATAATGCACAACAAATTATTAACAAATAATGTGTAGTCAATATTTGCCCGTTAAGAGCAAATCATCAGAATTATAATATCTGTGTGTCGGGGCGGAGTTATCTCCGCCCTTTAACATTGCATAGAGAAGGATAGAACTTAATGACAACTGCGACAGGTACTAAGCCTAAAAAAATGGAAGCGTTTAAAATGGAGCGTGGCGTGAAATATCGCGATGCTGCCAAAACATCGGTAATTCAAGTACGTAATATCGACCCCGATCAAGAGCTATTACCGAAACCGAGTTGGATGAAAATTAAATTACCGGCGGCTTCGGCGAAAATCGACAGTATCAAACACGGTATGCGCCGTCACGGCTTACACTCCGTTTGTGAAGAAGCGTCTTGTCCTAATTTACACGAATGTTTTAACCACGGTACGGCAACCTTTATGATTATGGGTGCAATCTGTACGCGTCGTTGTCCGTTCTGTGACGTTGCACACGGTAAACCGCTACCGCTAGATCCGGAAGAACCGCGTAAAGTGGCGGAAACCGTGCAAGATATGAAACTAAAATATGTGGTAATCACTTCGGTGGATCGTGACGATTTAGCTGACCGCGGAGCGGCGCACTTTGCGGCGACAGTACGTGAAATCAAAGCCTTGAATCCGGAATGTAAAGTGGAGATTCTAGTGCCGGATTTCCGTGGCCGTGTAGAACAAGCGGTCGAAATTTTAAAACAAAATCCGCCGGACGTATTCAACCACAATCTTGAGAATGTGCCGCGTTTATACCGTGAAGTACGCCCGGGTGCGGACTACAAATGGTCGCTTGAATTACTTAAAATCTTCAAACAAGAATTTCCGAATATTCCGACCAAATCGGGTTTAATGGTAGGGCTTGGCGAAACCAACGAAGAAATTTTAGAAGTGATGCAAGACTTGCGCGACCACGGCGTAACCATGCTGACGATCGGTCAATATTTACAACCTAGCCGTCACCATTTAAAAGTGGAACGTTATGTACCGCCGGAAGAATTTGATATGTTCCGTAGCGAAGCGGAAAGAATGGGCTTTGAGCATGCCGCTTGCGGTCCGTTTGTACGTTCTTCCTATCACGCCGATTTACAAGCGAAAGGCGAATTAGTCAAATAAATTGCAAAAAGAAAGAGAAAGCCGACCGCTTTCTCTTTTCGTATAAGTTGATAGCAAAATGGCGAGCATAAGCTCGCCATTTATTTTCCTTAGGTAAGGCGAGCTTCCGCTCCCTCTTTTTTATTCGAATTATTTTTTCAATAAATCACGAATTTCAGTTAATAATTTTTCTTCCGCTGTCGGTTCAGCCGGTGCGGCTTCCGCCGGTTTTTTAATTTTGTTGATTACTTTTACCATACCGAATACGGCGATAGCGATAATTAAGAAATCAAATACGTTTTGAATAAACGCACCGTATTTTAACATTACCGCTTCGGCACCTTCTTTTGCCGGTGCGATTTCGATAGCGAGATCTTTAAAATCTACGCCGCCGATTAACCAACCGATAGGCGGCATTACTACATCGCTGACTAATGAAGAGACGATTTTACCGAATGCACCGCCGATGATCACACCGACAGCCATATCGACTACGTTACCTTTTACCGCAAATTCACGGAATTCTTTTAAAATGCTCATTGCTTTTCCTTTTTCATTGAAATTTATACCCACTATTAGGCATTAATCGGTTAATTATAAAACAAACGGTAATATCCTATTAACACTTTTAACTAAATTTACACTATTCCACTTCGTTCAGTCTTTGACCGAATCGGCTGACTTGTTGCCAATCGGTGTATTCGTATTCTTTACTCGCATCCGTTTCGCCTTTAGTCAGTTTCATAATTAACTGGATACACAGACGGTCGAATAACGTATAGCGAGGATATAACAACGCACCGGCAATCACTTCCACTTGAGTCGGTTTCCACTTAATTTTAGCGAGAAACTTACGGGTATAAACATTGGTTTCCGGCGTTTTGCGATTCGCTTTGCGAGCGGTTAAATTTACGCTAAAAAATGCGGAAGGTTTTTGATTTAACACTTGATGATGTCGTTCGATAAACTGATAGACCAAGTCATTGAAATGGCCGTAACGAATTGATGCGCCGATAACAATTTGATCGGCGTTTGCCAATTTTTCGGCAAAATCGACCGCTTGCGTTTGTAGAGAAAGCAGTTCCGTTTCGTGAGTGATTTCTTGCGCTATTTTTTCCGCAATACGTTTGGTTTGACCGTCGGTCGTAAAATAGAGAATGAGAGTTTTCATTGATTTATTCCATGTTAATCTTTCCAGAATACCGGACTTAAAATAACTAAGAGAGTAAACACTTCTAAACGCCCGCATACCATCGCGATAGTGAGTACCCATTTGGCACCGTCCGGCACTTGGGTAAAGTTACTGCTGACGTTACCTAAGGCAGGGCCGAGATTGTTCAGTGATGCAACCACCGCATTAAAGGCGTCAAACGTTTCCATACCGAAGGCAATGGTGCCGAACCAACACATTACGAACACAAAAATATAAGCGGAAAAGAAAGCCCAAATACCTTCTTCGATACGCTCCGAGAAAATATGCGCACCGAGTTTGATCGGTTTAACCGAATTAGGGTGGACGAAACGGTGAATTTCTCGGTTTGCTTGTAAGTATAACAACATTACCCGAATCACTTTTAATCCGCCGCCGGTCGAGCCGGCACAACCGCCGATAAAGGATGCCATCACTAATAAGATCGGTAAAAAAGACGGCCATTGGCTAAAATCATTGGTGGTAAAACCTGCGGTGGTTGAAATCGATACCGATTGAAACAACGCGTGTTGGAAGGTGATTTCGGCATTATCAAAATAGTTATAAATACTTAAAATGGCAAAACAAATCAAAAACAGGCTTAATTGGATCACGGCAAATGAACGAAACTCATAGTCTTTCCAATAGAGTCGTTTGAATATATTGCCGGTTTGTTTGTTATTTTTATCTTTCAATTGATCGATTAAGGCAAAATGTAAGCCGAAGTTAATTGATGAAATCAGTAAAAATACGGCGGTAATGCTATTAATCACAATGCTGTCAAAATAACCGATGCTGGCGTCGTGCGTAGAAAAACCGCCAATCGAAATAGTGGCAAAGCTATGACAAATCGCATCAAACCAACTCATTCCCGCAATTTTAAACGCAAGTGCGCATAAAACGGTTAAGCTAAGGTAAATTTGCCACAGCAATTTAGAGATTTCGGCGATACGAGGGCGCATTTTTTGGTCTTTTAACGGCCCCGGCATTTCCGCACGGTAGAGTTTACCTAAACCGATAAGCGGAATAATCGCAATCGCCAATACGATGATCCCCATACCGCCTAGCCATTGTAAAAATTGGCGGTAAAAAAGAATCGCTTTCGGCAAATCGTCTAAACCGGTAATCACGGTCGCACCGGTTGTGGTCAGCCCGGAAAAAGATTCGAAAATCGATTCGCTAAAATTCAGATCGGGATGTTCTAAAATAATAAACGGCACCGCCCCGAGCGAACCTAATACCACCCAGAACAGTACCACGATTAAAAAACCTTCTCGCGAGCGCAGTTCATTTTTTTGGTTACGGCTAAACCACCAGAGTAGAGTCCCGACGCTAAACGTCAGTAAAAACGATTGTAGGAATTCCCGTCCGCCGCCGTCGCCATAAATAAGCGCGACGAAGGCAGGTAAGAGCATCGTAAATGAAAAGCTCATCACAAGAATGCCGACAATACGAAGAATTGATAAGAATTGCACAAAGACCTCAGATGAATCGGGTTCTTTTGCCCGAGAGTAAGCGGTTAAATGTCGTGAGATTTTAGCAAAAAAGTCGCTTGTTATGAATGATTCGCAAGGTTTTCAGCATCGATTAGAACAAGTTTTCCGGCAAAACGTTGAGTAATTTGTTGGCTAAAGCGTTCAAGTTCGTTCGGATTGACTGCTAAAGTTAAGTGAATTTTTTCGCTAAATTGCTGTTCGAGCAACACAATATCATGTTCGGCGATTAAATGTTGCAGCGTATTAAATTGATCGTATTCACACACAAGACGGTAATTTTGGCGTAATACCTTACGTTGTTTCTCAACTTGTAACAAGGCTTGTTGTACGCCGCCGCCGTAGGCTTTGACCAAACCTCCCGTACCTAACAGAATACCGCCGTAATAACGCACGACAACAGCGGTAATTTCTCCTAATCCCGAACCGAGTAAATAATTTAACATCGGTTTACCGGCGGTTCCCGACGGCTCGCCGTCATCCGAGAAACCGTATTGTTGCGAATCGGTCGGCGTGCCGGCAACCGTCGCCCAGCACCAGTGGCGTGCGTGCGGATGTAATGCTTTGATTTCAGCCCAAAAGGCTTTTGCCTGTTCCATCCCGTCCGTGTGGCAAAGATAGGTAATAAAGCGGCTTTTCTTAATTTCTTCTTCAAAAATGACGGTTTCTTGCGGGATAAAATATTCCATAACTTCGCCGAATGCTGCATAAATTGATGATGATACCCGAATTTGCAAAAATAGACCGCTTGTTTATAAAAAATGTAGAAAAAAGTTGCATATATTGTACGAAAAAGTATATCTTCAAAGCGCAAACACAATGTTATTTTGAGGGGTTCTCTATGAAAATATCTTATAAACTTTCCCTTTTGAGCGGTCTGTTACTCGCCGGTATCGTTCAAGCCGAACCGACACCGCTAAAATTAGGTACCGGTAGTGACAGCGGACTTTATTTTGTGACCGGCAATGCGATTTGCCAATTTGTCAATCGCAGTGAAAATCACACCGCTTGTAAACCGCTTGCCAGCGATGCCTCGGTTGATAATCTGAATAAAATTGCCAACGGTCAGTTAGATATGGGGATTGTCCAGTCGGATTGGCAGTATCACGCTTACCATGGCACCAGTTCGTTTGAAGGCAAAAAGAACGACAAACTACGTGCGATTTTCTCGATTTATCCCGAGCCGTTTACCTTAGTAGTACGCAATGATTCCGCTATTCAATCGGTCGATGATTTACAAGGTAAAAAAGTGAATGTCGGCGTGGATGGCTCCGGTACGCAAGCAACGATGAACGTGTTACTAAAAACCAAAGGTTGGACGGAAGCGAATTTCAAAGAAGTGTTAAAACTCACGCCGGCTGAAATGGGTAACGCATTATGCGAAAAAGATGTGGATGCGATTAGTTATAATGTCGGTCACCCAAATGCCGCACTCAAAGAAACCGCCAACAGTTGCGATATTCGCTTGATTCCGGTGGCTGATGAAGTGGTCGGTAAACTGGTGGCGGAGCAAGGCTATTACGCAAAAGCGACAATTCCGGCTAAAGTTTATAAAAATGTCGAACAAGCGGTCGATTCTTTCGGGGTTTATGCAACTTTAGTCACATCAAGCGATGTGAGTGAAGAACAGGTTTACCGAGTAGTAAAAGCGGTATTTGAAAACTTTGATCGCTTTAAAAAATCACATCCGGCATTTGCTCATTTATCCGAAACGGAAATGGTCAAAAATGCGCTATCCGCTCCGCTCCATTCCGGTGCTGTGAAATATTATAAAGAGCGTGGTTGGTTGTAATTACCTTCTCTGAACATATTTCCTTGATGGCGCTTGTCTTTGACGGGCGCTATCTTCTATGTAACCTGCGTATTTCGCGATTAAAAATCTTTATCACCAAACACAGTTGCCGTATTTCTTCTGTTACAATTCCATTATCCATTCACTTATCAACGAAAAATTATGTCAAAACTTAATATTATTTTTGCCGGCACACCTGATTTTGCCGCACAACACTTACAAGCATTATTAGATTCAGAACATAATGTGATTGCAGTTTATACCCAACCGGACAAACCTGCCGGCAGAGGTAAAAAACTGCAAGCCAGCCCGGTTAAACAATTAGCCGAACAACATAATATTCCGGTATATCAACCAAAATCTTTACGTAAAGAAGACGCACAAGCGGAATTAAAAGCACTGAATGCCGATGTAATGGTTGTAGTGGCTTACGGTTTAATCTTACCGGAAGCGGTACTGAATGCGCCGAAATACGGTTGTTTAAATGTGCACGGTTCGCTGTTACCACGCTGGCGTGGAGCGGCACCGATTCAACGCTCGATTTGGGCGGGCGATCAGGAAACCGGCGTGACCATTATGCAAATGGATATCGGCTTAGATACCGGCGATATGTTACATAAAGTTACCACACCGATTGCCGCAGACGAAACCTCCGCTTCGTTATATGCCAAATTAGCCGAACTTGCACCGCCGGCGTTATTAGAGGTGTTAAACGGGTTAGAAAGCCAAGCGTTTAAAGCGGAAAAACAAGATGAAGCGCTTTCCAACTATGCGGAAAAACTTTCAAAAGAAGAAGCAAAATTAGACTGGAATTTAACCGCTTGTCAGCTGGAACGTAATATTCGTGCATTTAACCCATGGCCTATTAGCTTTCTCACATTAGAGGTGGACGGTGTAGAGCAAAGCGTGAAAGTGTATCAAGCGAATGTGTTACCGCATCAAGCTAAAGCGGCAGGTACGGTCTTACAAGCGGATAAAAACGGGATTCAAATTGCAACACAAGAAGGCGTGTTAAATATTACTCAGTTACAACCTTCCGGCAAAAAACCGATGTCCGTACAAGACTTCCTTAACGGGCGTGCCGATTGGTTTGCAGTGGGAAAACAACTCTAACAAATAAAAACTATCGGATACGGAAAACATAACGCACACGCCTAATCATTATTCCATTGGCGTTGTGTTTTCCGTCATAACAGGAACACAACATGCCAAATATCAACATCCAGAACGCCTTATTTTCCCTTGCTCAACACAATAAACTCTCGATTGAATCACTGGAAATCAATACTCACGATTTCTGGGTGATTGTCGGCGGTAACGGCTCGGGCAAAACCGCTTTCGCCCAAGCGCTACATAATTCACTTTCGTTATATTCGGGTGAATATCAAAATAGTTTCCAGCATATCGCTTTACTTTCCTTCGAGCAGCAACAAAAAATCATCGAGCAAATCTTTAAACACCGTAACAACGATATGGTTTCACCGGATGATTTCGGTTTAACCGCCCGTCAAATTATCTTAAACGGTAGCGAAAGAACGCAATTATGCGAGGAATATGCGGCTAAATTACGTATCCAGCCGTTATTAGATCGCCCGTTTATTCAGCTCTCCACCGGCGAAAGCCGCAAAGTGTTATTTTGCCAAATGTTAGTCAGCGAACCGGATTTATTGATTTTAGATGAGCCTTTTGAAGGGTTAGACCAAGCCTCGGTCACTTATTGGCAGGAAGTGATGGCACAACTCGGTAAGCAAATGGCGGTGGTACTGATTTCCAACCGTTTTAATGATATTCCCGACTGTGCCACACATATTGCTTTACTGGATAACTTACAACTGATTTTACAAGGCGAACGTCAAGAGATTGAACAACAAGCGGTCTATTCTCAGCTAAAATTTGCAGAACAGAATGTGAATGCACCGTTGCCGGAGAGTGCCACACCGCTGATTCAACTCCCACCGAATACTAATCCGTTTGAACTGAAAAACGTAATGATCCGTTACGGCGAAAAAACGATTATTGATGATCTAACTTGGACGGTTGCCCCAAAACAACATTGGTGGATTAAAGGCCCGAACGGAGCAGGAAAATCGACCTTACTTTCTATTATTGCCGGCGATCATCCGCAATCTTACGCTAATTATGTGCATTTATTCGGTCGTCAGCGTGGTTCGGGCGAAACGATTTGGGATATAAAGAAAAATATCGGCTATGTGAGCAGCCAATTACATATGGATTATCGGGTGAATTGCTCTGCGTTAGACGTGATTTTATCCGGCTTTTTTGATTCAATCGGCGTTTATCAACAAGTACCGAGTGCCTTACAGCTAAAAGCAATGGAATGGCTGGAACGCTTGCATTTAGCCAATCTGGCGAAAAAACCGTTCCGTTCACTTTCGTGGGGGCAACAACGGTTATTATTGATTACTCGTGCTATGGTAAAACACCCGCCGATTCTGATTTTAGACGAACCGCTGCAAGGTTTGGACGGTGTAAACCGCAAATTGGTTAAACAATTTATCGAACAGCTTGTGACTAATAGTCAAACCCAGTTGCTATTTGTTTCGCACCAAGATGCGGACGCCCCAAATTGTATCACCCATTTATTTGAATTTGTTCCGCAAACTAACGGTGGTTACCGTTATGTGCAGACGGCGTTAAATTAGGTTTTTGACCTTTAAAGGAAATCCCCCTCTTTAGTAAAGAGGGGGGATGTGTGGGACTTTAAAGCGTTGAATTATAGAACTTATAAGCCTCGTCCATATTCTCAAATTTATACATAATCCCTTTATCTAATACCATTGCATTATCGCAATAAGACTTCATTGCTGACGGACTATGCGAAACCAAAATAATCGAACGATCTTTGCGCTTTTCAAATAATTCATGTTTACATTTTGCCGCAAAGCGAGAGTCACCTACCGCAATTACCTCATCAATTAAGTAGCAATCAAACTCTACCGAAAGCGACAAAGCAAAGGCAAGTCGGGCTTTCATGCCGGAGGAATATTTCTTAACCGGCTCATATAAATAATCACCCAATTCGGAAAATTCTTCGGTAAAGGCTTTAACGTATTCAATATCCGCATTATATATACGGCAAATAAAGCGTAAATTATCCATACCGGTTAAACTGCCTTGGAACGCCCCGCTGAAAGCGAGCGGCCAAGATATCGACATATTACGTTCGATAGTACCTGATGTTGGCGGCTCAACACCACTTAACAAACGGATTAGCGTTGATTTCCCTGCACCGTTACGCCCTAAAATACCGATTTTCTCGCCTTTTTTCAGCTCAAAATTAATATCTTGCAATACGGTTTTTTTACCGCTTCGAGTATAGTAATCTTTACTCACATTTTTTACGCTAATCATTGCGGTTCGATTCCTTTACTGAAGTTTTTTACCATAATGAGCCCAAAAAGTAACATGGCTACATCACATATTACGAGATAGCTTATACTTTCATATGTGATAACACTGTCGCCAAAATAACCGTGACGAAACATTTCCGTGCCGTGAATCATCGGTATTAAGGTTGCATATTGTTGAGCTTGGCTTGGTAGCGCATGCACAAAGAAAAATGCGCCTGAAAGAGGTAAAAGAACAAAGCTTAATGTTCCCCAGATTTTGCCAAATGCTTCAAATTTTTGTGCAATAGAACAAATAATCAAGCCTAATCCTAATGCAAAAAATGCCATTAATACCCACGCCATAACCATATAAAACGTATCTTTCGGCATTTCTATCCAGCCTAATAAAATGACTAATGCCATAATAATGATTTGGGCAATCGTTGCACCCGCTACCTCAAGTATGACACGAGCCAGTAAGGTATCTAATACGCGAACATTACGATGATAAAGAAGACTCAAGTTACCGGAAATTGCACCGATAGTGCGGTTTGATGCATTACGCCACATCATTGCCATTGGATAACCGGTAATCACAAAAGCAATAATATTTAAATCGGAAACGCGATCCGCTCGGATAAATTTCCACATCAAAACGATAAATAAAGTGAGTAATAGCGGCTCAACAAACAGCCATAAAAAACCCAAATTTTTTCGTCCGTAACGCGTAATAATTTCCCGCATGAGTAATGCACCGATTACTCTCCCTTGAATGGCGAGAGATTGGCGGAAAGTTGTTTGATCACCGTATTGCATTAGTTTTTGTGCTCTCTTACGCTTGCAATTAATAAACTTAATACACCATAAAGCATCAGACCGATAAAGAATGTCGCTAAAATATTATATAAGCGATAAGGCTCTTCCGCCCAGTCCGGTTTGCTTGGCTGACTGATTACTTCTAAATAAAGTTGCTGGCGATCCGCTTCATTTTTCGTATTTTGTAATGAGGTTAATGCTGCGGTCAATTGTTGCTGTGCCAGCTCGTTTGCAAGTACTAAGCGTTGGTAATCGGCAGTTTGAATAGCAATAGAGCTATTACTGTTACTGGAAAGCTGTTTTGATTGCTCATCGATTTCCTTACGTAAACTTTTTTGGCGCATAAGCAATGCATCAACTTGCGGGTTGTCCGGTGTAATAGATTGCAATTGAGCCAATTGTGTTTCTACACGAATCAATTCGCTTTTTAAGCTGGAAATTAATGAAAGTTGTACGCCGGATTGTGCCGGTAAATCAAAGATTTTATTTTTGATACGGTATTTACTTAAGTCGCTTGCCGTTGCATTTACATTATTTTCCGCTTCCTTAACCGCTTGTTCCGCAAATGAAATGGTATCTTTTCTTGCACGTTCGTTTAAACGGTTGATGAGTGTTTCACCTTCGGCAAGTAATTTTTGATTAATTTGTTGTCCCTCTTCTGCATTAAAAGCACGAATACGTAAGCTGGCAATACCGGATACAGAATCGAAATCAACACTTAAGCGATCTCGGAAATATTTGTAAAACGCTTCTTTACTATTATTTAAACCAAATCCATTAAAGCGAGCGATAATATCGCCTTGATTCTCATAGTATTCACGTATTGGTAGGTCTTTCATTAACTGTTCTAATGCCGTACGAGAATGCATATATTCTTGTACGGTATAAGTATCATCTTGAGCACGAGAAAATCCGGAACCTTGTAATAAGGCCCCGACACCGGTTAAAGCGGTCTGATTTTTAGGAGATCTTACAACGAAGCTTGATTCCGAAATATAAATATCGGAAGCAACAGAACCGAAATAAAAGGCTGATAATACCGTCGGAATCGCTACAGTTACCCAAAATAACGGATTAAGCTTTTTTAACCAACTTTTTTTCTGTTTAATCGGTTTCTGTAGTTTTTCTGCTGGACTGGTAGCAATAGGTGTTTCCATCTTTTGTCCTTATACATTCAATATATTAATAGGCACGAACGGCATTGGTCGTACTGGTAACCGGCGAAGTAATCGAGAAAATCATTCTCAAGAATTTTTGGAATTCAGACAACGGCGCATTTGAAACATACACAATATCTTTATCTTGCATTGGGAAACGCTGTAATAAAAACATGGATTGCGGCTCAAGTAAGTTCACACGATAAACCGTTGGTACATCCATTCCTATAGCGTAGCCTTTAGCTTGCCATTGTGCTTGTTGTTCCAAACTCAATTGTGCAAAAGGCACGTGACGGAATACGAAAACCCCTCTCGGATCCGAACGAGTATCAATTAAACCGCCCATCTTACCGATAGCTTCGGCAAGCGTAATTCCTTTACTTGAGAATTTCATTTGCTGGTTGTTACCCACCGCACCTAAACCGGTAAAACTATAAGGTGTGTTTAGCAGTGAAACAACATCGCCAGCACGTAACATAATATTTTGTGCCGGATCGGAAATTAACGTTTCGAATGCGAGTGTTTTTACTTCAGAACCACGGGTTAGCTTGACCGTCACATCTTCAATGTTTTCCGTTGTTCCGCCTACTGCAGCAACCGCATCTAATACACGTTCATTATTAGCGGTTAATGGCATACGAATACTATTGCCTTGACGAATAACCGTAACATCAGCAGAGTTATTATTCGCAATTTTGACTAATGCTTGCGGATGATTCGCTTTGCGCTGTAGTGCTCCAATAATTTGAGACTGAATCGCTTCCGGTGTTTTGCCTGCGACACGAATGTTACCCACGAACGGCACGGTAACCGTACCGTTTTGATTAACCATTTGTGCCGGTAATTGCGTTAAATGCCCGCTACCTTGTCCCTCAGAACTAAAAGTACCGCCAAACAGCACCGCCGGCGGAGCTTCCCAAATTGATATTTCAAGTACATCACCCACATTGACCGCACCGGCATAGCCCGCGCTGCCTACTGTGCCTAAAAATCCGGAAAATTGTTGGCTTTGCTGAGTTTGATACAACTGTTGAACTAAACCGTTATCCAGTTCCACCACATTTACTTCCGGTAAGGGTTTATCCGAACTTTGTGAATTAGCCTCTAAGATCGCACTATGGCTAGGGCCTGAAGTGGGTAAGCTTGAGCAGGCAGCCAAACTAGCAACCAGCCCCAAAGAAAGGAGTAATCTAAGTTTGATGAGTTTCATCTAATTTCTCTTCAATATATTAAGGAATAACAACTATATAGGTATGTCTTAAAATCCACATAAAGATTGATTTTAATAAGTTACCTAATCAAGAGAAATTAAATATAAAAAATTTACAAAAAAGCAATAATGCGTATAAAAAAACATCATTTGTAAAGAAAGTAAATAGAGAGGAGGGTTCAACAGATAAGCATTATAATCCAAGATTTACATAAAATATAATTGATAATATAATGAACAAAATGAATAGAAAATTTTCTAAGTTACTAAAAAATCCACATATTTTTTTTAGGGATTTTCTAAATAAAAAGTACCCTATAAAAAATACGGAACTTCCCTTCTCAGAATCTGAAGAAGCTAACTTAATAGAAGCAAACCAAAAATTAGATAAGATTATCCAAAAGAATACGTTGCAACAAACTAATATTGATGTGGTATTTACTTGGGTAGATGGTTCTGATCCTTCATGGCAAGCTAAATATTCCCAATATGCACCAAATTATCAAGCGAAATCCGCTCTATATGCAACGGATATCGCCCGATTTGAAGATCATAATGAATTATATTATTCAGTACATGCTGTACTTAAATATATGCCTTGGGTTAGGCATATATTTATTATAACAGATAATCAAAAGCCAAAGTGGCTGGATGAGACGAGACAAGAAAAAATTACACTAATCGATCATCAAGATATTATAGATAAAGAATATCTTCCAACGTTTAATTCCCATGTTATTGAAGCATTTTTACATAAAATTCCTAATTTAAGCGAGAATTTTATCTATTTTAATGATGATGTTTTTATTGCACGAGAACTACAAGCTGAACACTTTTTCCAAGCAAATGGTATTGCCTCTATATTTATGTCGGAAAAAAGCCTCACTCAAATGCGTAACAGAGGAACTATTACACCGACTCTTTCTGCTTCGGAATATAGTATTCGCTTACTAAACAAATATTACAATACAAATATTGACTCACCACTTGTACACACTTATATCCCATTGAAAAAAAGTATGTATGAATTGGCATGGCGGCGTTATGAGAAAGAAATTCTTGGATTTTTACCCAATAAATTAAGAACAAATAACGATTTAAATTTTGCAAACTTTCTTATTCCTTGGTTAATGTATTTCGAAGGGAAAGCAATGCCTAAAATAGATATTTGTTATTATTTTAATATTAGATCTCCAAATGCACTTACACAATATAAAAAACTTTTAAATAAAAAAAACATAGGCGAACAGCCTAATTCATTTTGCGCAAATGATTTTAATAGTCAAAAAAGTATTAACAACTATCAAAATCAATTGTTTTCTTTTTTAAACTCCTATTACAGTTAAGGATAATATAATGAATAAAGTAAAACGTAAATTTAGAAAATTACTGCGTGATCCTAAGTTGTTTTTTAGTGATATGTATTTCAAACATTCTATAAAAATAAAAAAACATTTACCTGTTAAATATGAAGGAAAACATCAATTTACGATTGTTTCCGCTGTATATAATGTAGAAAAATATCTTGATGATTTCTTTGATAGTATCGTTAAACAAAATTTATCATTTAAAAAACACATACAGATTATCTTAGTTGATGACGGCTCAAAAGATTCATCAGCAAACATCATCAAAAAATGGCAAAAAAAATATCCAAATAATATCCACTATTATTATAAAGAAAATGGTGGGCAAGCCTCTGCTCGTAATTTAGGACTAAAATACGTACAAACAGAATGGGTTACCTTTATTGATCCAGATGATTTTCTTAGCCTAAATTATTTCTTAGAAGTAGATAAAAAGTTATCAGAACATAAAAATATTGCAATGATTGTATGTAATCTATTATTTTTTATGGAAAAGAAAGAAATTATTACTGATAAACATCCTTTAAAATTTAGATTTGAAAAAGATGTTAATTGTTTATCAATTAAAGATCTTAATAATAATTTAAACTTATCTGTAGCAACAAGTTTCTTTAGAACCTCTGTAATACAAGGTAATCAACTATTATTTGATAATAGAGTAAAACCAAATTTTGAAGATGGTAAATTTATTTCTGATTATTTATTCGAATTACAACACTATAATGCTTTATTTTTAAAGAAACCTGTCTATTTTTATCGAAAACGTGAAGATGGTACTTCAACTTTAGATACTTCTTGGCAAAAGCCTGAGAAATATAAAAACGTACTAGAGTATGGTTTTATTCCAATGTTACAGAAATACCATAACAAACTATCATATGTTCCTAATAACATTCAAAAAACGGCTCTTTATGATATGTATTGGTATATTCAATATCTATTAAATAGACCAGAAAAAATAAGATTCCTATCTGAAAAAGATCAAGCTAAATTTTATCAACTCTATGATAAAGTATTCGAATATATTGATGTAGAAAATATTATGCAATTTAATATTGCAGGAGCTTGGTTCTTTCATAAAGTAGGTATGATTGGAGCATTTAAAAATCAAAGACCTCCTTTTCAAATTGCATATATAGAAAATATTGACCGTGAGAAAAAGCAAATTCTTATTAGTTACTTTACTTATTTTGATGATTGTAATTCCTTTAGGTTAAATGGTAGAGATACATTACCTGTTTACCAAAAAACAGTAACAAATACTTTTAATGAGAAATTATTTACCTATGAAAAAAGAAGCTGGATTCCTTTTGAAAAAGAGGATGATATTTTAACTATTTCTTTAAATGGTCTAATGATGAGAATATCTGTTAAAGGTACTCTTTTCAGTAAAGGTATTTCTATTAATAAAATCTTATCAGCATTTACACCGCAAGCTAAATATTTAACCGATGGCAGTTGGCTTTTAATGGATAGAGAAACAAAAGCAGATGATAATGCTGAACATTTCTACCGTTATATGCAGACTCATCATCCTGAGCAAAGATGTTACTTTGTTTTGAATAAGAGCTCAATTGACTGGCAAAGATTGAAAAAAGATAAATTTAATTTAGTTGAATTTGGCTCTATTGAATATGAAAGACGATTAGAAAAAGCAAGTAAAATTATTAGTAGCCATTTAGAGGCTCATATTAATAATTATTTTGGCGACAATTATGATTTTAGTAAAAAATTTATATTTTTACAGCATGGTATAACTAAAGATGATTTATCTCAATGGTTCAATACTAAAAAGAATTTATCTGGAGTAATTACGGCGACTATTCCTGAATATAACTCAATAGTAGAAGAACTAAATAAATATAAAATTGGTAAAAAGGAAACATTTTTAACAGGATTTCCTCGCCATGATAAATTACTATCTGGAAATATAAAAGGAGCTAAGACAATTCTCATCGTACCTACATGGCGACATTATATTATGGGGACTCAAATTGGAAAAGGAGCCAATACACGCGAGCTAAATAAAGCCTTTATGACAACAAATTATGCTAAAGCTTGGTATAATTTATTACATAGTCAGGAATTAAAAAATTTAATTAAAAATTTAGGATATAAAGTTATTTTTGCACCACACCCTAATATTGAACCATATTTAAATGAGTTTAACATCCCCCAATATATTGATGTGTGGAAAAGTGCAATATCAAGAGAAAGTATGCAAAGTTTATTCCAACAATCAAATCTATTGATTACGGACTATTCATCTATTGCATTTGAAATGGCATTTCTAGGAAAACAAACAATCTATTACCAATTTGATAAAGAGGAATTTAGATCTGGAATTCATACATATCAACAAGGATACTTTGAATACGAGAAAGATGGATTTGGTCCTGTAGCTGAAACATTAGATGATTTATTTATTCACCTAGATAAATTCGTAAACGGTGAAAATGATTACATAAATATTTATCAATCTCGTATACAAAAAACATTTAAATATCGGGATACGAATAATTGCCAACGTGTTTATGAAGCTATTATTAACTTAGATATGCCGGATAAAGATATTAATAAAAATATTATCTTAAATGCTTTAGAATCTGCTTACAAAGCTCAAGACTGGAATTTAGTTATCTCTCGTGCTGAAGCTTTATTAGCAGAAATACCTAATCATTCATTTGCTAAGAGTGTGTTATTTGAAGCAGTGATAGCTTCAAACAATAAAGAGAAAATGCAAGTACTACTAGCTTCTCCTTTATTAAATCAACAAGAAAAAGCAGTCCTACAAGCCACTATATGTTCTCAAAAATTAGCATGGCAAGATGTGTTAAATCATTTAAAAGGAATCATACTTTCAAATGAACAATTACTAGTATTATCATTAAAAGCTAATGCCTATTTACATAATGCAAAAGGTACTCAAAAAACAGCAAATAAGTTATCAAAAATTATTGATAAAAATAAAAAGTACCTTTTCAAAGCTTGGGTTGCTTTTGCAAACCAAGATTGGATTAGCGTAATCTCATTACTTGAAAGTAAGCTCTCTGAGTTAAGTAAAAAAGACTTAGATTTATATTTGCCTGAGCTATTGCTTGCTCGAGCTTACTGTCAATTAAATGACTTTACCTCCTCACATAATTGTTTAGTTGCATTTGAGAGACACTCTGCTGCATTTCCATTGTCTCGAATCGAAATAGCACACCTAGCATATGCAAGACGAAATTATACAAAATGTATTGATCAACTTAATAAATGCTTTGCTAAAGAACTTGACAATCTACCTGCAGAGAGTTTAGAGGAATATGCTCTTTCCTTACTTAAAGGAAATAACACTAAGGAATTTGAAAAATTAGTAGAAAGTTCTCTAAGTGAGAAGTTTAAAGATCGAACTTTCTTTAAAAAAGAATATGTTTCCTTTCTTGTTAAAAATCAGTTATGGAAAAAATTAGTTAAATATGCTAGCAATTGGGCATTACAAGATAAAGAAAAATTCAATTATCCATTAATGCTTGCTCATTATAGATTAGGAGATATTGCATATGTTTATCAGAATCATATAAAACCGACTGAAGAACATCCCTATGAATATTGGGAATTAATTGCTGAAACAGCCCTATTATATGAAGATATTGATCTATCTAAATATTGTTATAGAGGAATAATTTCTATCTTCCCTAACAAAAATAAGCAACAAAATCTTTCTATCTTTTTTGAAAAATTCATCTAAATATATAGCCCCTCAAGGGGCTTTTAAGGACATTTATGCTAAAAGAGCAAACATATAAAGCAAGTAATGGTGTTTCTATTATTTACAAGGAAAAGAAAAATAAATTCGATTTTAAACATCTAATTTTTGTTTTTTCAGGATTTTTAAATAGTACACCTGGAAATTATGATTTTGGAAATGCCTTAAACGATTGTCCCGCAAATGTAATTTGGATTAATGATAACTTCGAAGGAATGTATTCTTATTATTTATGTGTTAATATGCTTTTTTCCGTAGAAGATGCCGTTACGGAATTTATTTATCATAAAGTAAATGAATTAGGATTAACTTTCGATAATATAACTGTTACAGGGTTTTCAAAGGGAGGATCTGCAGCTCTATATTATGGGCTGAAATTGCCTGTAGCCAATATCGTTGCAACTGTACCTCAAACAAAAATAGGTAGTTATGTAGTTAAGCATTGGAAACACGTAGCAGAACACATGATGGGAAAAATTACACCAACAAGAGTTTCTCATTTAGATAAATTAATTACTCAAAAGTTAAAACAAGATAAAAAATTAGATCGAAACATTTACTTATTAACATCAGAATCAGACATTCAATTTCCAACTGAAATTGTAACTATTCTTAATGACTTAAGAAAATACAGTAACTTTAATTTATTAAAAACATTTTCTTGTTTTGCAAGAGAGCATAATCAAATTAAATCTCATCATACAGCATTATTATTAGGAATTTATTATTCCTTAGCCTCTGAAGCTACTCCTAGATTTAATAACGGCGAAGTCAATTTCTTTGGTATTCAACCTCTCCCTCCAAAAGAAATAACTGGAGAGCCATTTATCGATCTACGTAAGGCAGAAATTAAAGATAATTTGCTATTTGTTGATGGAGTTGCAATCTTAAGAGGTTATGATTTGGTAGAATATTCTGATGTGGAATATCAGTTAATTTTTAAATCAGAAAGGAATAATATTGTTAAAAACTTGGCTAAGACACATAAACCGCAATTAACAAGAGAGCTGTTTGATGGAGAAAATCTAGTTATTTATGATAAGGGTTGGTTTACCACATATCAATATAAAGGTATTGATATTTCTGATATTCCTCCAGGTAAATATAGTGTATATATTAACATTAACTTATCGGATAAATCAGCTTGCTTGCCACTGACAACAAAGTTAAATAAGATCATGACGAATAACAAATGTACATTACATGTAGTAAATAACATTGTTTATTTTGAAAAATAACAATAAAGCTAGGCTAACCTTAGTCTAGCTTTTATTTTACGGAGAATATAATGAATATTAAAGAAATATATAAAAAGATAAAGAATGAATTACCAGTTGAGTATGATATAAAAATATATCAAGAACAATCCATTTATTGGGAGAAAATAATCAACTCACCTCATTCAAAAGATAAATATAACCTAGCAATAAGTTTAAATATTAAAGACAAAATAATTTATTTATATAGACGAGATAAAGAAGAATTAAAAGACATAAATGAAATAATACCTAACTTTAGACTGTCAGAAAGAAATAATGTATTCTTCCATAATATAGAAAACTATTCCTTAAATGAATCATGTGAGATATTCTATATTTTAGTTAAAAATGCCGAAGATTACCTAAAAAATATCCTAATACAAAATACAAAACAAAAGAACGTTATTTCAGGAGACTATTATGATGATATGGATAATAAAATTTCAGCACCTATAGGGTTAGTCAACGTACATTTCCAATTTTTAGGATCAAACAATAAAATTCTTATTTCCCCAAAAGCAAATTTAAAAAATACATTTATAGAATGCCGAGGTAATAATAATACTATTATAATTGATGAGAATGTAAGAATGGTAGGGCATTGGCGGTTAGGTTTTGGCTGCACCTTAAAAATTGGTAAGAACTCTAGTAGCACAAATCCTGTTTATATTACTGTTGCAGAAAATACTCAACTAACTATAGGTGAAGACTGTATGTTTGCAACAAATAATCAAATTCGTACTGATGATGCTCATCCAATTTACGATGTAAACACAGGCAAACGAGTTAATATGTCTAAAGATATTCAAATAGGCGACCATGTTTGGATTGGATATGGAGCAACAATTTTATCTGGCTCGGCAATAGGCTCCGGCTCAGTTATCGGAGCAGGCTCAATTGTACGAAACAAGTTTCCTAATAATTGTGTTATAGCGGGTACCCCCGCAAAAGTGGTAAAAAAAGATATTTTTTGGGAAAGACCATTACTCTTGAATATGAGCGAAGAGGTTGTGTATTCCGAAGAAGAAAGAAGACAGAAAAACTACTGTAAAAATACTATGGAAACAGAGTAATAGGTTATATTTTTAATTATTATACATCATGAGTTAATTTTTATAACTCATGATCTCCTTAAAGTGAGTTATTATGAATAATCAATTTATCCCGACAGATGTGACTAAGATATCTTATGAAAAAATAAGCGGCTTACTACAAGCTAGAAAAATCAATGTTTATCATCCTATTCAAGCACCTCAGACAATAATAGACCGCTTATTTTATTCATACTCTTATATAAAATTAGGGTTTATTATGGGCGTAACCACATACAATCATAAGGATATGCGGTATAGCAATATTGATATAATCCGAGAAAGTGGAAGCCTGTTTTTCTCCACTTACCTGCTTCTGCATTTGCAGCAGTAGCAGAGAAAAAGACTGAACACGCAGCAATTGCGATAAGTGCTTTTGATAAAAATGTTTTCTTCATAAAATGCTCCTTAATGTAGCAATACAACAATGACTAAAATGCACACAACTTTAGATTAAGTAATATGCAACTTCATTTTATTATTAATTTGTATAATTGAAATTAGACCACATTATTACTATTTTTAATGAACAAAGAATAAGAAATTATGTCTAAATTGTCTGTTTAAAATAAGCCTTTTATATTTAATCTTATTTAAAATCCATTCAATATTTATATACTCCACTCAATTTAACATTATCTTAATCAAATTTATTTTTTCGTTTTTTAGACATTAAGCTGTTATTTTCTTCGTTATTTAATTCTGCCAAATCTCCCCTATCCCCTCTTTACTAAAGAGGGGGATTTCCTTTAGATATTAACAAGCTATGATCTTTCGAATAGCTTTGGTCTCTCAATAGATTCAGGTGAATGATCGATATATAAGGAAAATAAAAACATTCGTCGAAGACGAGCGCCATCGTAAAGAAATTTGGAGCCACAGCATGGCTCACTCAGCCGTAGGCTGATCGTAACCACGTACGGCTTGCCGTGCGTGGCTGTTGGGTGATTATTTAAAAACAGGCGAAACGGCTTTTTTACTTTTTCATTACCGCAATTTGTTTTAGAATCAACGGACGATTTACTCTCAAGGATTTATGATGAAAAAATTACTTTTGGCGGTGTTAATCGCATCGTTCGGGTTGGCTGCCTGCGGTGTAAAAGGCCCGCTCTATTTTCCCGAGCAGCAACCGGCTCAACAACAAACAAAATAATTGCTAACCACGGTAATTCAAAATCTACGTATAACAAGCGGTCGGATTTATCCGATTTTTTGTAAATACAAGTCATCAATCAATACGGTACACCGGCTTATATCTATTCTCGTGCTACGCTTGAGCGTCATTGGCACGCCTCGGTTCGGGCTTTGATATTGTGTCGCAAGGCGAACTTGAACGTGTACTTGCCGCCGGCGGCGAGCCGAGCAAAGTGGTATTTTCCGGTGTGGCAAAATCACATAGCGAAATTCAACGTGCATTGGAAGTCGGCATTCGTTGTTTTAATATCGAATCCATCGCCGAGTTACACCGCATTAATGAAGTTGCCGGTCAATTAGGTAAAATCGCACCGATTTCATTGCGTGTAAATCCGGATGTGGATGCACATACTCACCCTTATATTTCCACCGGTTTAAAAGAAAATAAATTTGGGGTAAGCGTAACGAACGAGGGAAACAAGTACTGGGAGAAGCGTTACGAGAAAAAACACAGGCGGAAAACCTACTGCGTGAAAGTGCGCTAAATTGGACGATTCTCCGCCCGTGCGGGCTGAATACGGACGAAGGCGAAACCTTTCGTTTAATTGAAAATGCGGCTGAACTGCCCGGCAGTTATATGAGCCGTAAAGCATTAGCCAATGCGGTCTTGTCCATACTTAACAGTGAAAACACAAACTATAAAATCTTCTCAGTCTGTGCCTAACTTCACAATCCCTTTCACTTTGGCACAAGCCATCCGCTTGTGCCTATTTCAAAATTTGTTTTAACAGTTCCAATAAAACCGGTAATTCCGTTACTCCCTCTCGATCGATAAAATGCCCGCCCGTTGCCAAGCGAATATAATCCGCTTGTAAGTATTGCGCTAATCGATCGCTGAACGAATGGGGAACGACAACATCATTTAATGCAGATATGACGTAAGACTTTTGCGGTAAACAAGCGGTCTGATTTGCATAAAAATCTGCAAAGCTATCTAATTCCGGCAAAGTTGGTAATTTCTCATAAAAGCCGGAAACAAAAATTGCCGTTTTTACTTTTTGCTGCGTTACCGCAAGATAATTCAGTAACGCAATGCAGCCCAAACTATGTCCGATGAGTAAGGTATTTTCATCTAATTGAAGTGTATTTTGGTGATGTTCCAGCCATGCTTGCGGATTCGGCTGATCGGAATTCGGCATCGCTAAACATTCACATTCCCATCCTAATTTTTCCAATTCGTTTTTAAGCCACGGAAACCAATTTCTTGTCGGGTTCGCCGTATAACCGTGCGTTACATATACTTTTTTCATTCTTTCCTCTGCTTTATTTTTATTTCGAAAACGTTTGCTTCACGGTTAATTTAGCCTAAAAAATCAGCCTTGAAAAGTGAGATCTCCGTCACAAATTGACAAAAATTTTTATAACTTATTGATTATAAAAAACTTTTATTTTATGGGTTTAGTTGACTTCATTTCTAACTAAGCGCAACTTATGAAATATCATTTTACTATTTGAAACGAGATAAAGTAGAGGTGTCCAATGAGAGTTTCTTATCAAGATTTAAAAGCACAGTTTAAACGCGTTTTACTTTCCCGTAATGTGCGTGAAGAAATTGCTGAAGAGTGTGCAACCGTATTTGCTGATACGACTCAAGCCGGTGCTTATTCTCACGGGGTAAACCGTTTCCCGCGTTTTATTCAGCAGCTAGAAAATGGCGACATTGTGCCTGAAGCAGTACCAACTAAAGTGCTTTCATTGGGCGCAATCGAACAATGGGACGCTCATCAAGCCATCGGTAACCTCACTGCGAAAAAAATGATGGACAGAGCGATGGAACTCGCTTCACAAAACGGTATCGGTGTGGTGGCGTTGCGTAATGCAAACCACTGGATGCGTGGTGGTTCTTACGGCTGGCAAGCAGCGGAAAAAGGCTATATCGGTATCTGTTGGACAAACGCTTTAGCCGTTATGCCACCTTGGGGGGAGAAAGAGTACCGTATCGGAACTAACCCGTTAATTGTTGCAGTGCCAACTACGCCAATTACCATGGTCGATATGTCTTGCTCAATGTACTCCTACGGAATGCTCGAAGTGCACCGCTTAGCCGGTCGCCAAACCTTTGTTGATGCGGGTTTTGATGATGACGGTAACCCAACTCGTGATCCGGCAACCGTGGAGAAAAACCGCCGCTTAATGCCAATGGGCTTCTGGAAAGGTTCGGGCTTATCGATTGTGTTAGATATGATCGCAACCCTGCTTTCTAACGGTGAATCCACTGCTGCGGTTACCGAAGATAAAGATGACGAATACTGCGTTTCCCAGGTGTTTATTGCAATTGAAGTCGATAGACTGATTGACGGCAAAACCAAAGACGAAAAACTTAACCGTATTATGGATTACGTTCGCACCGCAGAGCGTGCAGACCCAGAAGTGGCTGTACGTTTACCGGGTCACGAATTTACCCAAATTCTGGCGGATAACAAAGCAAATGGTATTCCGGTAGATGACACCGTATGGGCGAAATTACAGTCGCTATAATTTAGGACAGAGGCGGAGCCTCTGAGGAATGCGTAAACCCCACATGGCTCGTATGGGGGACAACGTTTGTGCTTGTGTATTAGATTTGTCGATAATTAAAACCTTTGCCTCTGGCTTTGGTTGGTACTCTCTTTCAAGCGTATTAGTTTATGATGCCTGAGGACCAATGTACGGCAGCATTGCATTTTTTAACGAACTGTCTCGTGAAATTTTCTGTTTATTTGCCATCCCATTTTTTATGCGCTACTTTCCATCGACCGCTGTTGGACTCGGTGGCGCAACCGCATTAGATGCAACGTTGCCGATTATCCAAAAGTCAGGTAGTATTCAAGTTGTGCCATTAGCCATCAGCTTTGGCTTTATCATCAACTTAGTCGTGCCAATTTTATTAGCATTTTTTATTGGATTAACATAACAAATACGCTCAAGCGATCTGTTTTTGTGGAAATTTTACAAAAACAGACTGTTTATTGAATCTTACGCTAACGTAATTAGATCATAAAACCCTAACTAACCTAACTGATACTCTTCGCTATAGCCATTAATCACACAGCTCACAGTACCTCAAATCTAGCCCGAACAAACATTATTTACATAAAAAGTAAAAAACATTTGCAAATCTTACAATTTTCAATTTAAAATAAACGATAATGATTTTCATTAACTTAAGATGCAAGTAAAAATAAAATAGAGATATGAAAAGAAGTTTTTATCATTTTTTTATCATCTTGGCTGTAAGTCTGATCCATCTAGGAGTAGCATATTCAATCTCACGATTTTCCTGGGACAAAAATCTTGCTCTCTTTGGAGGACTAAAAAATTTACACATGATAGAAGTTAATTTAGGTGTTGAAGAGTCCCTTACGGTAAATACACCCTTAAAACCTAAAATAGCAGAACCACCTGAAGAATTTTTAAATACTACAGTAAAAGATGTGACTCAGTCAAACTTAGCCCCCAAATTAGCAGTTCCTAAAAAAAAGCCTCCCTCAAAGGAAGTAAAAAAAGCGCCTGAAAAGATCATGAAAAAACATGAGACAAAGAAAGATGTTTCTCCAACAAACAAAAGCAGTCGTACTCAGCAGCCGATCCAACAAGGAAATCCAAATGGTATAAATGGAAGCAAATCAACCTATGGAAATGCCAAAGTCGATGCCTCCCTTGGTGCTGGTTATGGCAATGCAATGCGAGGGCGTTGCTCTGATATTTCAGATGAATCTGATGATGTCGGTAGTGTGAAATTGAAAGTTACTATTGGAGCAAACGGCAAAGCAATCAATGTTGAAATTTTATCTTCTTCAGGCATCAAGCGCCTAGATAACCAAGCTAGCAGAATGGCAACAGGACATACGTATCAACCGGCAAAAATTAATGGGAATACTATTGTAGGCAGTGTAACTTTCAATATTCATTTTAAATGTGGTGCAGCAGCCTAAATTATTTGAGGAAATTAATTTATGAATTTAACAGAACTTATCAAACAACAAGATATTGTACTCTCGGTATCTTTCTTCATATTAGTTTTTATGAGTATTTTATCTTGGAGTATTATTTTAATAAGATTAATTAAAATAATCGGAGTAAAGAAAAACAATCAGGTAACATTTAATCGTATTAAATCTGATGAAAATATGAATCAAGCAAAGAAATACACTCAAAATAAGCGGTCTGATATTTCTGAAATTTTGCAAACCGCTTTTAAACAATGCGAACTTTATCAATTAAATGGGAAATATAATTTATCTCATCAACTTCCTTTTAAAGATTTTTTAACCTTACATTTACGAAATGCAATAACACAGTCCCTTCGTAAATATGATGGTGGTTTAGTTGCACTTGCTTCTATTGGTGCGGTTGCACCGTTCATTGGGTTATTTGGAACGGTCTGGGGAATTTTTAATGCACTTATGGACATCAGTCAGCAAGGACAAGTCAGTATCGCAACTGTATCTGCACCTATAGGAGAAGCATTAGTTGCAACAGCAATGGGACTATTTGTCGCAATTCCGGCAGTACTTGCTTATAACTTAATTGCTCGCCTTAACCGTAATCTTTCTCAAGATTTAGATCATTACGCAAACGAGTTATTTATCTATTTATTACATCACTATGGAGAAAATAAATAATGGCATTTGGAAGTTTTGATAAAAATGAAAATTCGGTAATGTCAGAAATTAATGTTACGCCATTAGTTGATGTAATGTTGGTGTTATTAATTGTTTTTATGATCACAATGCCAATATTAACCCAATCTATTCCACTTGAATTACCAACCTCCAGTATTGAGAAAAAAGATGAGCCAAAAGATATCTTCAGAGTGGCGATTAATCCTACGGGCATTTATTTAGGCGAGAAGCTAGTGAATGAAGAAGAATTAAAACAATCTTTTCTGACAAAATTTCAGGAAAATAAAAATACCGTTATTGCTATTTCTGCGGATATTTCCGTGGAATATCAACATATCGTGAAAGTCCTTGAATTAGCTCAAAACGTCGGGCTAACGAAAATAGGCTTTGTGACTCAACCTAGTAAATAAAAGCAGAAATTTTATATTGGAGGCAATATGCATTTTAAACTTAATCCCTATGCGTTAGCGTTTACTTCGCTGTTTCTTGTCGCTTGTTCTGGCGGAAAAGGAAGTTTTGATTTAGAAGATGTCCGGCCAAATCAAACTGCAAAAGCAGAAAAAGCAACAACCTCTTATCAAGATGAGGAAACGAAGAAAAAGACAAAGGAAGAATTAGATAAGTTGATGGAGCCTGCTTTGGGGTATGAAACTCAAATTTTACGGCGAAATAAGGCTCCTAAAACAGAAACAGGAGAGAAAAGGAATGAGAGAGTTGTTGAGTTATCCGAAGATAAAATTACGAAATTATACCAAGAGAGTGTAGAAATAATCCCTCATTTAGATGAGCTAAATGGAAAAACAACGAGCAATGATGTTTATCATTCTCACGATAGTAAAAGGCTTGATAAGAATAGAGATCTCAAATATGTTCGTTCAGGTTATGTTTATGATGGGTCTTTCAATGAAATACGACGAAATGACTCAGGATTCCATGTTTTTAAACAGGGTATAGATGGCTATGTCTATTACCTTGGAGTTACTCCATCAAAAGAGTTACCAAAAGGAAAAGTCATAAGTTATAAAGGTACTTGGGATTTTGTAAGTAACATCAATTTAGATCGTGAAATAGATGGATTCGACACTTCAGGTGATGGTAAAAATGTATCTGCAACATCTATTACAGAAACTGTCAATCGAGATCATAAAGTTGGTGAAAAACTAGGTGATAATGAAGTTAAAGGGGTAGCTCATTCTAGTGAATTTGCAGTAGATTTTGATAACAAAAAATTGACAGGTAGTTTATATCGTAATGGTTATATCAACAGAAATAAAGCGCAAGAAGTAACGAAACGCTATAGCATTGAAGCTGATATTGCAGGCAACCGTTTTAGGGGAAAAGCCAAAGCAGAAAAAGCAGGTGATCCGATCTTTACTGATTCAAATTATCTTGAAGGGGGATTCTATGGTCCTAAAGCTGAAGAAATGGCAGGGAAGTTTTTCACAAATAATAAATCTCTCTTTGCAGTATTTGCAGCTAAAAGTGAAAACGGCGAGACGACCACAGAACGAATCATTGATGCAACTAAAATTGATTTAACCCAATTTAATGCTAAAGAACTCAACAATTTTGGTGATGCCTCTGTTTTAATTATTGATGGACAAAAAATAGATCTAGCAGGTGTCAATTTTAAAAATAGTAAAACGGTTGAAATCAACGGCAAAACAATGGTAGCCGTAGCTTGCTGTAGTAATCTGGAATATATGAAATTTGGTCAATTGTGGCAAAAAGAGGGCAAACAACAAGTTAAAGATAATAGTTTATTCCTACAAGGTGAACGTACTGCAACGGATAAAATGCCCGCAGGAGGTAACTATAAGTATGTTGGAACTTGGGATGCACTCGTATCTAAAGGGACGAACTGGATAGCGGAAGCAGATAATAATCGAGAATCGGGCTATCGCACTGAATTTGATGTTAATTTTAGTGATAAAAAAGTAAACGGTAAGTTATTTGATAAAGGCGGTGTAAATCCTGTATTTACCGTAGATGCGACAATTAATGGTAATGGCTTTATCGGCAGTGCGAAAACCTCTGATAGTGGCTTTGCTTTAGATGCAGGCTCTAGCCAACACGGAAATGCGGTATTTAGTGATATAAAAGTCAATGGTGGCTTCTATGGTCCAACCGCTGGAGAACTTGGCGGACAATTCCATCATAAATCAGACAATGGCAGTGTTGGCGCTGTCTTTGGTGCAAAACGACAAATAGAAAAATAATAAGGAATTTGCTATGAAAAATAAATTAAATCTGATTAGCCTTGCTCTTCTTAGCCTATTTGCCGTACAAAGCTATGCAGAACAAGCGGTACAATTAAATGATGTTTATGTCACAGGTACCAAAAAGAAAGCACATAAAAAAGAGAACGAAGTCACAGGCTTAGGGAAAGTAGTTAAAACACCAGATACTCTTAGTAAGGAGCAAGTGTTAGGAATACGAGATCTGACTCGTTACGACCCCGGTATTTCTGTCGTAGAACAAGGGAGAGGTGCGACTACAGGCTACTCAATTCGCGGGGTAGATCGTAATCGTGTGGGCTTGGCATTAGACGGTTTGCCACAGATTCAATCCTATGTAAGCCAATATTCACGTTCCTCAAGCGGTGCCATTAATGAAATAGAATACGAAAATCTGCGTTCGATCCAAATTAGTAAAGGGGCTAGTTCTTCTGAGTTTGGTAGTGGCTCACTAGGCGGTTCGGTGCAATTCCGTACCAAAGAGGTAAGCGACATTATTAAGCCAGGGCAATCTTGGGGATTAGATACCAAAAGTGCCTACAGTAGCAAAAATCAACAATGGTTAAACTCACTTGCTTTTGCGGGTACTCACAATGGCTTTGATGCTCTTGTGATTTACACTCACCGTGATGGTAAGGAAACGAAAGCTCATAAAGATGCAGAGAGTCGTTCTCAGAATATCACCCGAGTAGGAGTGGAAACCAACGAGCTTGATACCTCAAATAGATATACTGCGACGACGAATAATCAACATACTTATGGCTGGTTTTTGATTAAAGATGAATGTCCAACGTTAGATTGTACGCCGAAACAGATGGCTAGGGTGACAAAAGATACGCCATCTTTCCGTTCTTACCCTGAATATACTCCTGAGGAAAAACAGGCTTATGAGAACCAAAAACATATTACAGAGCGTCTAAATGCTCAGGATTACACTGGTGAATATAGAGCTTTACCTGATCCGCTTAAATATAAATCTGATTCTTGGCTGGTTAAATTAGGATACACATTCTCTCCGAAACATTATGTCGCTGGTACTTATGAACATAGCAAACAGCGTTACGACACCCGAGATATGACCTATACCGCTTATTGGCAACCATCGGATTTACTTAGAACTGGTAGAAATTGGTATCCAATGAATAATGCTAAAGGATTATATCGTGATAATGCTTTAGATGGTGTTGCTATTGACTACTTTACGGAAGATGGTGTGAAATCATCAAAAGGTTTACGTTGGGCAAAAGCTCGTTTTATTGACGAGTGGCACACTCGTGATCGCTTAGGTGCTTTATATCGTTATACCAATCAAGATGGAAATCGTCTGATTGATAGACTATCCTTGAGTTTCGATCAGCAAAAAATTAATTTATCTACCCGCTTGAGAGAGAACAACTGTTCCGAATATCCAACCATAGATAAGAATTGCCGTGCAACTCTTGATAAACTTTGGTCTTCAACTAAAAATGAGCAAAGTTCTTATGAAGAAAAACACGACACTATTCAGCTCTCGTTAGATAAAACCGTACAAACGGGATTGGGTAAACATCAATTAAATATGTTATTAGGTTCAGACCGTTTCAATTCCACCTTAAAACGCCACGAAATTTTGAGTGAATTTTCTGTGGGAACTTGGCATCGTATCAGAGGTAACGGTTATAAAGATACACCTTACATCTATGAGCTAAAAGATCAGGCAATTTATAGTAAAAATGAATGTGATTATAGTGGCACTATTGCAGGTAGGGCTGATTGTGCTACAAGTAAAATCAAAGGGCATAATCACTACATCGCTCTGAGAGATAATTTTGCCATAACCAAGTATTTGGATATTGGTTTGGGTTACCGTTTCGATAAGCATAAATTCCGTAGCACTCATCGCTGGGCAAATCAAGGCGATTATAAAAACAGTGCGTGGAATATTGGCATAGTCGCAAAACCAACGTCATTCCTATCGCTCTCTTATCGAGCATCATCTGGCTTTAGAGTGCCAAGTTTCCAAGAGCTATTTGGCTTACGTTATGATGGTGCAATGAAAGGCTCCAGCGATGCTTACCAAAAAACAGAGAAGTTATCTCCTGAAAAATCCTTAAACCAAGAGGTTGCTGCGACTTTCAAAGGTGATTTTGGTGTCGTTGAAGTCAGTTATTTCAAAAATGACTATAAGCAGTTAATTGCTCCAGCAGAAAGAATGCATCAAACTCAATCAATGATTAACTATTTTAATGTGCAAGATATTAAATTGGACGGCATTAATCTTATTGGTAAGCTAGATTGGAATGGGGTATTTGATAAAATTCCTGAGGGCATTTACACAACATTGGCTTATAGCAAAATGCGAGTAAAAGAGGTGAAAAACTATCAAGGGTATATGAATATTCGTTCTCCATTGTTAGATACCATTCAGCCTGCTCGCTATGTTGTAGGAGTGGGGTACGATCAGCCAGATGAAAAATGGGGCGTGAATCTAACAATGACACACTCCAGTGGAAAAAATCCAAATGAGTTAAGAGGTAATGAACAAGTCGGTTTTGCCAATTATGAGCGAACTGCCACGAAGAAAAGAACACGTTCTTGGCATACCTTTGACTTAACGGGATATATCACCCCTTGGAAACATACAACGGTACGAGCTGGCGTATATAACCTGATGAATTATCGTTACACCACTTGGGAATCCGTACGTCAATCTTCGCTTAATGCAATTCATCAGCATACTAACGTAAAAGACTATGCAAGGTATGCAGCGCCCGGTAGAAATTATGTTGTTTCATTCGAAATGAAATTCTAATTTAGAGTACCTTAGTTTCTAAAAGGCATAGTAGACAAAAGTGTTGTAAAAAGTGAGCTAGAGCCTTATGGCACAAGGCTTTAAGCCCGCTTTTTGAAATATGCACAAAAAACTGTCCTTTTTGCTTTAAGAGCAATATCTAAAAGCATGGAAAGAAAAATAATATTCAGAGATACCTTTGTTCGCCCTGCAATAAAACCTTTTCTTCCACAAAGAAATTAAATCCAATAAATATTTGAATTGATTACACAATAGGAAAACAAACCTATAAACAATTAGCTGAAAAATGTCAATTTTCAATCAGAACTATTCAATGTTATATTAAAAAATCCCCTAAAGCTGAATTTATTCTTTTACAACAAACCTATCTAAAAAGTCGTTTATCACCGTGTCATCAAAACAGAAAAAGACCTCTATTATAAACTCGCATTGAACATACTTCGCGAAAAAGGCTAAGCATTACCCAAATCAATGGATGTCTGTAAAAGAGATAATGTTTAAGGCATTTGAAATTGAAGGGAGAATTGCACATAAATCTCAACATCATTCGATTGCGACTGGCTTTTCACATGCATTAAGACGGTTGCAAGGGAAAGGAATTGTTGAGTGGCAGAAATTGCAAGAAAAACCGTTAGTTAAGGTAATTCAGTGGCGCTTAAAAGAGATTGTTGCGTAGAGCATAGCCACTATTTTTCGGTTTTTAATCGCCATAAAGCCTCTTTATGTGCTTTATCTGATTGTCGTTCTACAATACCTTTCTTGAGTAGCCTATCCATTGCAGCATGAACATTCTTGACATAAGTCCGATTTACTGGGGTATTCGGTTGATTATTTGCAATTAGGATTTCTTTTGTAATGTCGCCAATAACGATTTAGCTCTGTTTTTAGAGTTAAGAGCATCAAAAATTTTACTGCGGTTAAGATTGCATTTTGGGTTTTGTGCAATTGCTACATAATACTGCAATTTTTTGCAAGATCTGACCGCTTGTAATGAAAAATGAAATAATTTCTTCGATTTGGCAGAATCAAAAACGGAGTTCAGTATAAAAAATGAGCAAGAAATTTATCCCCTAAATCTCCGACCCACGTTTTGCAGAGTTGGTCGGCAACACTTTTGAAATCGAAGAACTTTTTGATAAAGCCATCTGGGCAGAAAGCCCAGCTTGGAGCAAGGCTCAACAGGCACTCTATTTCAGCGATGTGAAAGGCTGCACGATGTACCGCTGGACAGCCGAAACCGGCACGCAAATTTTCCGCCAGCCGTCGCACTTTTCCAACGGCAATGCCTTTGATGCCAACGACAACCTGATTACCTGCGAGCACGGTAACCGGCTTAACTCGCCGAATGATGTGGCCGTCAAATCGGACGGCACAATCTGGTTTACCGATCCGCCGTACGGCATTTTGTCCGACAACGAAGGCAAACCATTTCGTCCTACAAGCGGTTATTTTTTCGAAATTTTTTACAAAAACGGACGAACTTCGTCCTCATAATTATGGGAAATAAAATGAACTATACTCTTGGCATTGACTGCGGTGGCACTTTTATTAAAGCCGCACTTTTTGATAATCAAGGCAATATTAAGGCGTTACATCGAGAAAATGTATCGGTAATCAGCGAAACCGCAGGCTATGCTGAGCGTGATATGCAACAACTCTGGCAGGTGTGTGCCGAGGTAGTACGCCAAACCATTGCAAAAAGCGGAGTAAATCCGACCGCTATCAAAGGGGTAGGAATTTCGGCACAAGGTAAAGGCGCGTTTTTACTTGATCAGCAAAACCAACCGCTCGGCAGAGCGATTCTGTCTTCCGATCAACGTTCTCTTGCAATTGTGAAACAGTGGCAGGCGGACGGTATTCCGGAAAAACTTTATCCGATTACCCGCCAGACGTTATGGACCGGACATCCTGTTTCGATTTTACGTTGGGTACAAGACAACGAGCCGGAACGTTATGCGCAAATCGGCTCGGTCCTGATGTCGCACGACTATTTACGATTCTGTCTAACCGGCGAATTATTTGCCGAAGAAACCAATATTTCCGAAAGTAATCTCTACAATATGGCAACCGGCGAATACGACCAGACGCTTGCCGATTTACTCGGTTTACAAAATATTTTAGAAAAGCTACCGCCTGTAATTAAGCCGAATCAAATTGCCGGCTATGTTACCGAAGCGGCAGCCAAACTAACCGGATTAGCGGTGGGAACGCCGGTGGTCGGCGGTTTATTTGATGTAGTTTCCACTGCACGTTGTGCCGACTTAGATGGCGAAAGCAAACTGAATGCGGTATTAGGCACATGGTCGGTTGTCAGCGGCATTACCGACAACATCGACCCGACTCAAACCCTGCCGTTTGTCTATGGTCGTTATACGGATGAAGGCAAATTTATTGTCCACGAGGCCAGCCCGACTTCCGCCGGCAATTTGGAATGGTTTGTGAAGCAATGGAAATTGGATTATGCGGAAATTAATCAACAAGTGGCGAGCTTACCGCCGGCAGCCGGTTCCGTGTTATTTGTGCCGTTTTTATACGGCTCGAATGCCGGCTTAGGTATGCAAGCGGGCTTCTACGGCTTGCAAGCGCATCATAGTCAAGCGCATTTATTACAGGCGATTTATGAAGGCGTGCTGTTTAGCCTTATGCACCACCTCAACCGTATGAAGCAACGTTTCCCGAATGCAAACGTATTACGTGTGACCGGCGGACCGACCAAATCTCCGATTTGGCTACAAATGCTTGCCGATTTAACCGGTATGCAATTGGAAATTCCGCAAGTGGAAGAAACCGGCTGTTTAGGCGCGGCATTAATGGCAATGCAAGGTACCGGCGCAGAGATTTCACAAGTACAAGCACTGAAAACAGAAATGTTAAAAGTACAACCGAATCCGGCAAATTTTGCCGCTTACCAACAAAAATATCAGCGTTATCAACAACTCACCGAAGCGTTAAAAGCGATGCTTTAAGCGTAAAAAAGCGGTCGGAATCTGCAAATTTTTTACAAATTCCGACCTTTTTGCTGAACGGTGTAATAGAAAAAATGGTTGATAATAAATATGTCTAATAATATTTAAGTCTTTCATATATGTTTCCTATATAATTAAAATTTATTTTTGTATATGGTTATCATTAATATAATAGTTATGTAACATATTATTTGATATAGTTCGTTTTGTTTTTTATTTTTAGATATTCTTATAAATATGGATAAATCTAATAACTTAACAATAATGACTGGAATTATAATTATAGAAATCAAAATAATAAACTCTTTCATACTACTCTCTAATGTTTAAATAAATTTTGTTTATGCTGATTAAGAAGATAGCTTAAAATTAATAGACTAAAATAAACATAAGCTACATGTATATTAAAAATAGATGATAATATTAAGGATACAAAATAGATCAATATATAAAATAAGAACATCTTTATAATATTCTTCATCTTTTGTAGAAAACTTTCCACTGTTCTTCCCTTTGAAATCGTTAAATATAAATAGCAAACCTAAAGTATATGATATAGTTCTCAATCATATAAATCTCATCAAACAAAAATGAAATCCATTACTATTTAAAAGGTTTAAGTTAATATATTACTTATATTTTGTAAAGATATTATATTTTCCGTAAAAGTATCTTTGCAAGGAAATGGTAAGAAAAACCAAATGTTATTTATGATTTATATAGAAAAATAATGGCTGAATGAGAGCAATTATTAGCCAGTATCAGAAAGATTTGATAGGCTTGTTAAAAAAAGAGCTAGTAATGATTGTTACTAACTCTTTGTTTTGGAAGGAGTTTTAAAGTTTCTCAACAAAACTTGGCAACCATGCTTCTGCGGTGCCGTCGTGGTCAAAATTATTTGCCACATCAATACGAACCGATTCACATACCTGTTTCGCACCTTTGGCAGTTAGACCGTTTTCAACAATATCCACCGAATGACAGAAAGTATCGTAATCGGTGCTGCCTAAACCGACCACACCGAATTTCATACCGCTGAGATCCAAATCGCTTGCCGCCAACTCGTCAAATAACGGTTTGATATTATCCGGCAATTCGCCTGCGCCATGGGTTGAAGTTACCACAATTAAATAGGCTTGATGTTGAATATCCGCTAAGGTCGCTTGATTAAATAATTCGACGGTAAAATCTTGCGCTTTTAAACAACTTTCGAGATGATCGGCAACATATTCCGCTCCGCCGAGGGTACTGCCTGTGATGATACAAATAGATTTGGTCATAGAATTGGAAATAATTGGCGGAAGCGAATGGGAGTCGAACCCACCCAAGAACGCTGGCGTCCTCAACAGGATTTGAAGTCCTGCCACCTCACCGGAGGTGACTCGCTTCCTTTAAAGAGTAGCGGTATTCTACTTTATTTATTAGAATTGTCCAAAAGTTCTTAACATTTTTTACTATGCAAAAATTATTTCGTACCATTCCTGCGATCTATAAATTAATCAAGAGTCCTCAAGGTGTTGATTTAATTGAAAGATTCGGACATCAAGCCTTTGTTCAAGAAGCGCGTGCATTGATAGAAAACGCACGTGAACAGATTATTAAACAGCAATGTTTACCTGCGTTTATGAACGAACAGTCTGCCATTTTTAGCTTGATTGAACAAAATCTGCAAAAAAAGCGTATGGTATCTAGCAAAACCGTGTTTAATCTGACCGGTACGGTGTTACATACCAATTTAGGGCGTGGATTGTGGTCGGAAAATGCGATTACCGCCGCCACCAATGCGATGAGAAATAACGTTGCGTTGGAATTTGATATTGACGAAGGGAAACGCAGCCATCGAGATATTTATATTTCTCAGTTAATTCAACAGCTTACCGGTGCGGAAGCGGCCTGTATTGTCAATAATAATGCTGCGGCGGTATTGTTGATGTTGGCGACTTTTGCACAAGGCAAAGAAGTAATTGTTTCTCGCGGCGAGCTGGTGGAAATCGGCGGTGCGTTTCGTATTCCGGATATTATGGCGCAAGCCGGCTGTAAATTAGTTGAAGTCGGCACGACCAATCGAACCCATTTACGGGATTATCGCAACGCCATTAATGAAAATACCGCTTTCTTAATGAAAGTGCATACCAGTAATTACCATATTCAAGGTTTTACCAAATCGGTTTCGGAAGAAGAATTGGTGGAATTAGCGAAAGAATTTGATTTGCCGGTTATCAGTGATTTGGGTAGCGGTTCGCTGACGGATATGGCGGTACTCGGCTTGCCGGCCGAACCGATGGTACAACAGAAAGTGGCGGCGGGCGTCGATTTGGTTTCGTTTTCTTGCGATAAACTATTGGGCGGGCCGCAAGCGGGTATTATTGTCGGCAAAAAGGTATTGATTGATGCACTTCAATCGCATCCGCTCAAGCGGGTATTGCGTTGCGATAAAGTGATTTTATCGGGGTTGGAAGCGACACTTCGCCATTATCTTTTCCCGGAAAAATTAACCGATGAAGTGCCGACGTTTCAGCTTTTAACTCAATCAATTGAAACTTTGCAGAACAAAGCGGAACGTTTAAAAGCGGTGCTGAACAAGCGGTTGGATTCTCGCTATATTTTGCAAGTGGAACCGAGTCTTGCTCAGATCGGGAGCGGCTCGTTACCGACCGAAACCTTAGCTTCGGTTGCGGTCACGGTTTTTGCCGAGAAACAGAGCGATTTACTTGAATTAGAAAAAAGATTTAAAGCCTTGCCAAGTCCGATAATCGGGCGATTTGCTCAGCAAAAATTTTGGTTGGACGTGCGTTCGGCGGCACAGTTTGAACAGTTGTTAAATATGTTGGAGGAAGCATGATTTTTGTTACCAGCGGACACGTGGACCATGGTAAAACGACCCTATTACAAGCCTTAACAGGTACCGATACGGCACATTTACCGGAAGAAAAAAAGCGTGGTTTAACGATAGATTTAGGTTATGCCTATTTGCCGATTGAAGAGGATATTCTCGGTTTTATCGACGTACCGGGACACCAAAAATTCCTGTCAAATATGCTTGCCGGACTGGGCGGTGTACAAAATGCGTTATTGATTGTGTCGGCGGAAGAAGGGATTAAGCCGCAAACGGCGGAACATTTAGAGATTCTGCGTTTATTGAATTTTACCAATATCTTAGTGATTTTGACGAAAGCGGATCGCGTGGCGGCGGAGCAAGCCGAACAACTTATGACGAAAATTAAAGCGACTTATCCGTTTCTTTCCGATGCACCGTTTTTCCTCACTTCTGCCGTAACCGGTCAGGGTATTGAGGCATTAAGAAATCAGTTAATTCAATTAAGCCGACAACAGGCTCATCTTGAAAAACCGTTTCGATATGCGATTGACCGAGTATTTAATATCAAAGGTGCCGGTTTAGTTGTAACCGGAACGGCGGTAGCGGGTAAAGTTAAAATCGGTGACGAGTTTTATTTATCAAGCGGTCAAAAAGTTAGAATTAAGCAAATTCACGCACAAAATCAGCCGGCGGAAATCGGTACGGCAGGGCAACGTTTAGCTTTGAATCTTGCCAATGCGGAAAAAGAGCAGATACAGCGCGGTGATTGGATTACTGAGTTGATGCCGCAGTTTACCGATAGAATTACCGTTAAAATGCATACTGCACAAAACCTAAAAGAAAATCATATTGTGCATTTATACCATTTTGCTTCGCACGTGACCGGCAAGTTGAATCTCTTAACCGAAAAACAAGCGGTTAAAAACAGCGAAACTTTTGCAGAAATTATTTTAGACGAGCCGTTGGCGATCACAGTAACGGATAAACTGATTATTCGTAGCGGGGATGACAGCCAAACATTGGCAGGGGCGGAAGTCTTGGAAATTCATTCGCCGAAACGCCACAAACGAACGGAAGAACGCCTTGCTTTGGTAAAAAATTTGGCAAAAACGACCGCTTGTTCGCAACGCATTTCGCTTTACTTAAAAAATCGTGCGGAACAGCTGGATTCGTTGTTATGGCGTGAGCAATGTTTTGCACAAGAGTTGGCTGAACAGGGTTTCGACGTGCAGTCGAAATGGATTTTTACCGCAGACTTTAAGCAACAAATTCAACAAAGAATTATCGAAAAACTCAGTGAATATCATCAAAATCATAATGATCAATTAGGCGTAACCAAAGCGAGATTATATCGTATCGTCGTGTTAGATCAGCCGGAACCGCTGGCTTATCAATTTATTGACGACTTAATCGAAAGTAAACAACTGGTACAAACCCGAGGTTGGATTCATTTACCGAATCATCGTATCGAATTTTCGGCAGAGGAATTGCAACTTTGGCAACAAATTCGACCGCTATTCGAAAGCAAAAGCGAAGCGCTTTGGGTTCGTGATATTGCCACGGAATTATGTTGCGACGAAACCGAAATGCGAAACTTATTATATAAAGCCGGAAAATTAGGCTACTTAATCCCGATTGTGAAAGATCGCTTCTTATTAAGCGAGAGAATGACTGAATTGGCTCAATTAGTAAAAGAGATTGTGGAACAAAACGGTTCGGTATCGGTAAATCAGTTGCGTGATGAGATTCAGTGGGGACGTAAATTGACCGTTCAGCTGATTGAATATTTTGACCGTTCGGGCTTTTTAAGACGAAAAGGTAATATTCATTTATTACGTGATCAAGATACCTTCTAATAAGAATACATTAATGAAGAAACAAAACGCACGTGCGGTTGCCGCACAAATTATTTTACAAGTGTTGGATCAAGGTAAATCGCTTGCCACTTTGATTCCTGAAGCTCAGGCAAAATTAGAGGCGAAAGACTTACCGCTGGTGCAAGAGATTACCTTTGGCGTGTGCCGAACCTTACCTCGTCTTGAAGCGGTCATCGCACAAGCGGTGGAAAAACCGTTAAAAGGCAAAACTCGCTTGGTGCATTGCTTGTTATTAGTTGGGCTTTATCAGTTGCTTTATATGCGAGTGCCGGAATTTGCGGCGGTTGATGAAGTGGTCAATGCGGCAAGATCGCTAAAATTGGATAATTTTAAAGCACTTATCAATGGCGTGTTACGCCGTTTTTTACGTGAAAAAGATTCGCTGTTAGCTAAGTTTGATAAAAATTGGCAAACGCTTCACCCCGAATGGTTTGTGAATAAACTGAAAAAAGCCTATCCGAATTGGCGAGAAATTATCGATGCGAACAATCAACGTCCGCCGATGTGGATTCGTAGCAATATTCAGCGGATTAAACCGCAAGATTACCGTGTCTTGTTAGGCGATCTGGTTGCAAAAAATTCGGAAAATACGACCGCTTGCGCGCCTGAATCGGCAATTTTATTAGCCAATCCGGTACCGGTTAATAAATTGATGAATTTTGAACAAGGTTGGGCGACGGTACAAGATGCTCACGCTCAGTGGTCGGCAGCTTTGTTGGAAGCACAAAACGGCGAATTAATTTTAGACGCTTGTGCAGCACCGGGCGGCAAAACTACGCATATTTTGGAAGCGGCACCGCAAGCGAAGGTAATTGCGTTAGATATTGAAGAAAGCCGTCTAAAACGTGTACGTGAGAATTTAGCTCGTCTTGGACAGACGGCAACGGTGATTTGCGGCGATGCGTCTAAACCGGCGGAATGGTTGGACGACGGTGTGATGTTTGACCGTATTTTGCTCGATGCGCCTTGTTCCGCCACCGGCGTAATTCGCCGTCATCCGGATATTAAATGGTTACGTAAAGAAAACGATATTGCCGAATTAGTCGCGTTACAGGCGAAAATTCTTGAAGCATTATGGGGCAGATTAAAACCGAACGGCGTATTGGTTTATGCGACTTGTTCGGTTCTACCGGAAGAAAACGGCGAGCAGATTACCCGTTTTGTCGCAAGCCATTCGGATGCCGAATGGGTAGAAATGGATTTTAACGGCGAAAAAACCGCAATGAAACAGTTTTTCCCGCAAGAACAGGGCGGTGACGGTTTCTTTTATGCGAAATTAATCAAACAATAAATTACCGTAAGATAAAGATGTATTTATCTTTCAGTGATTGGATTTTAAGATGAAAATTATTATTTTAGGTGCGGGTCAGGTCGGTTCGACCCTTGCGGAAAACTTAGTGAGTGAAGATAACGATATTACCTTGATCGATGACGACCAAAGTCGTTTGAACACGTTGCAAGATAAGCACGATTTGCAAGTATTAAAAGGCAACGGCGCATCACCGCGCATTTTACGTGATGCGGGAGCGGGTGATGCGGATTTATTGGTGGCGGTTACCGAAAGCGACGAAACCAATATGATAGCCTGCCAAATTGCGCATACCTTGTTCCATATTCCGACCAAAATCGCCCGTATTCGTAATTCCGATTACGTACGAGAAAAAGATCAGCTGTTTAATGACGCGGCGTTGCCGATCGACCATATTATCGCACCGGAAGTGTTGGTAAAAAAAGAAATCTTACGTCTGATTAATTACCCCGGTGCGTTACAAGTGGCGCATTTCGCCAATGAATTGGTGAGTTTGGTCAGCGTAAAAGCCTATTACGGCGGTCCGTTAGTCGGTTATCCGATTTCCGCTTTACGTGATCATTTGCCTTATATCGAAGCGCGTGTCGTTGCGATTTTCCGTCAAGAACGAGCGATTTTGCCGCAAGGCTCGACCATTATTGAAGCGGGCGATGAAGTGTTCTTTATCTGCGTGACTCATAATATAAAAGCAGTGATGAGCGAAATGCAACGCTTGGATAAGCCGCATAAGCGAGTCATGATCGTCGGCGGCGGTAGTATCGGTATGGGACTGGCAAAAGATCTTGAAGAACAATATAGTGTGAAAATGATCGAACGAGATCCGAAGCGTGCGGAAAAGCTGGCGGAGAAATTAGAAAAAACGTTGGTATTGTGTGGCGATGCGTCGGATCAAGAATTATTGTTTGAAGAGCATATTGAAAATATTGATTTATTCCTTGCGTTAAGCGGTGATGATGAAGCTAATATTATGTCGGCATTACTGGCAAAACGTTTAGGTGCGCAGAAAGCGATTGTATTAGTACAGCGTACGGCATATTTGCATCTGATTCAAGGCGGTACGATCGATATTGCGCTTTCACCGAAACAAGCGACCATTTCCGCCTTATCCAGTCACGTACGTAAAGGCGATATCGTGCAAGTGGCTTCGCTAAAACAGGGGCAGGCGGAATGTATCGAAGTGATTGCGCACGGCGATCAGGAATCGTCCAAGGTAGTCGGCAGAACGATACGAGAATTAAAATTGCCGCAGGGAGCGGTTGTCGGTGCGATAGTGCGTCGCGATGAAGTGTTAATTGCGCATAAATCGACGGAAATTGAAGAAAACGACAGCGTGATTATCTTTGTAAACGATAAAAAACAAGTGGGTGAAATTGAGAAATTATTCCAATTAGGCACATTTTTCTTATAGAGCAAACAGACGTAAAAAAACCGACCCTTCGGTCGGTTCTTTTATACAAAAAGCAATTACGCTAATTTTTTGATTTGAGCTGCTAATTTCGCTTTGTGGTTAGCTGCTTTGTTAGCGTGGATTAAGCCTTTAGATGCCATACGGTCCACTACTTTTTGCATTTCAACGAAAGCCGCTTGTGAAGCTGCTTTATCGCCTGCCGCTACTGCCGCGTATACTTTCTTGATGAATGTACGCATCATTGAGCGTTGGCTTGCGTTGTGTTGGCGGCGTTTTTCAGATTGAACCGCACGTTTTTTTGCTGACTTGATATTAGCCAAGGTCAAACTCCTAAAATATCTGTGTAAAAATTAAAAAACATAAACGTTGGTTTATGTTTAGCTATCGATAGTTTAAATTCATTTTCAACGAGACACGTGCTTGAAAATAACACCGTTTTACTGATAGAAAACGATAGGCGGAGATTTTATCAGTTTTTTTCTGATTTTCCTACAACAAACTGATAAAATTCCGTGCAATTTCTATGGGGTTCTTAGGATAAGCGGTCGGATCTTGAGAGATTTTTGTAAAAAATGGATAAAAACGAACCGCTTGTAACAAACCGCGATTAAGATCAAGAAAAGTTTAACTTATGCGGCGTTTCCGATAACGTATTCAAAGCCCTTTTGTTAAACTGCTATCCTTTAATTTTGATATGAATTTATAACGCTTATGAGCAAAAAACTTTTAAAGTCGGGCATGATTGTCAGTTCAATGACCTTGATTTCTCGAGTTCTCGGACTCGTGCGTGATGTGGTGATCGCCGGCTTACTCGGTGCCGGCGCAATGTCGGACGTCTTTCTGTTTGCCAACCGTATTCCGAATTTTCTACGCCGCCTCTTTGCGGAAGGCGCTTTTTCAAAGGCGTTCGTACCGGTGCTTGCCGAATATAACGCCGACAACGATTTGGATAAAACCCGTGAGTTTGTCGCCAAAGTGTCGGGAACCTTAGGCGGTTTAGTCACGGTTGTCACTTTAGTGGCAATGATTGGTTCGCCGGTGGTTGCCGCTTTATTCGGTACCGGTTGGTTTATGGATTGGGTAAACGACGGCCCTGACGCACAAAAATTCACTCAAGCCTCATTACTGCTGAAAATCACTTTTCCTTACTTGTGGTTTATTACTTTCGTTGCGTTGTCCGGAGCGGTTTTAAATACCATTGGTAAGTTTGGCGTGATGGCGTTTTCGCCGGTATTGCTAAATATTGCGATGATCGGTATGGCGTTATTCGGTGCGGATTATTTTGAACAACCTGATGTCGCCTTAGCTTGGGGTATTTTCCTCGGCGGATTGTTGCAATTCTTATTCCAAATCCCGTTTATGAAAAAAGAAGGTTTACTGGTTAAACCGAAATGGGCGTGGAAAGACGAAGGGGTGACTAAAGTCCGAAATTTAATGATTCCGGCATTATTCGGGGTTTCGGTAACCCAGCTTAATTTGTTAATTAACCAAGTGATTGCCAGCTTTTTAGTCACCGGTTCGATTACTTGGTTATATTATTCCGATCGCTTAATCGAGTTTCCGCTCGGGTTATTCGGCATTGCCATTTCTACAGTGGTATTACCGAGTTTATCTCGTATTGCGAAAAAGAAAGAGATTGACGAAGTACAACGTGCGGTAGAGTTCCAAGGCACGATGGACTGGGGCGTAAGAATGGTGTTATTACTCGGTATTCCGGCAATGATTGGTATCGCGGTATTAGCCCAGCCGTTAATGATGACCATCTTTATGCGCGGCAAATTCGGTTTATCCGATGTGATTGCTACTTCCCATGCCTTATGGATTATGTGCTTGGGATTAAACAGTTATATGCTTATCAATATTTTAGCAAACGGCTTCTATGCCCGCCAAAATACCAAAACACCGGTCAAGATCGGTATGATCGCTACCGTTTGTAATATCTGTTTCGGCGTATTGGCAATCCCGTTCGGCTATTTGGGCTTGGCAATGGCATCGGCGCTTTCGGCGGCGGTTAATGCGTCGCTACTTTATCGCGGGCTTGCTCAATCCGGAGTGTATAAAGTAACGGCGAAAACGGGCATATTCGTCTTAAAAGTCGCGATTTCCGCTTGTTTAATGGGCGCATCGGTCGCTTATTTTTCGCCAAATATCGAAAGCTGGTATGCGATGAATATTTGGTTAAAAGTATATTGGTTAGGTTGGTTAATCGTACTGGCGGCGATCGTGTATTTTAGTTCGCTATTTGTATTGGGTATTCGTAAGAGAGATTTTCGATCTGCATAAAAGAAAAAGGATATAACGTATGAACGTGCAGAATATTATTTTATGGAGACGCTTTTTTTCCGGACTCGCTTATACGGCGATGCAAAGTGTGTTTTTTATTTATTTAATGAAACACAAAGGCTTTGATACGGCACAAATCGCCAGCGCATTTTCTTTATTGGTGTTTGCCAGTCAGGCTTTTTCTCTGTTTGCCGGCTCGTGGGGAGATCGTTACGGACGAACGCCGGTGATGATGTTAGGTTGTTTACTGGATGCGTTGGGCTATATTTTATTGCTTACCACAAACCACTACGGTTTATTACTGCTGGCAACATTTTGTTTCGGGTTAGGCAGTACGCTATTTAGTACGAATGCGCGCGCCTTTCTGCTTTCCAATGCCGACGACGGTTATGCGTCTAAGACCAAGGCGCAAGGTAAATTCCTTAAAATCTCCAGTATGGCGTCTATGGTCGCTCCGTTAATTTCCATTCCGTTTATTCATTATCAAAAAGCGGAATGGCTTATTTGGTGTTGCTGTGCGATTGAAGTCGTTATGTTACTTTTTATGTGGCGAATGATGCCGAGAAGGAAATGCGATTTTCGTTTTGCGCCTTTCCGCTTTGCGCAGTTTAAAGAGGTAATTAACAAGCGGTTTATTTTCGTCCATTTATTGCTATTTATTCCGTTAGGAATGGGCTCGGCGTTTTATGTGATTTTTCCGTATATTTTTACCGAATTGTTGGATAGACAAGAATTGGTACCGATTGCGTTTTTTATCAATAATTTAATTGCGGTACTGCTACAAACCGGTTTTTCACGTCATATTAATTTCGGGGTGGTAAAACTGAATTATATTGCGCCGATTTTGATTGCATTATTGATTGTGCCGTGGTTTTACACACTGGAATATTTGTCCGAGGCGACGGCGTTTTTATATTTGGTTATTTTTGCGTTGGTCGGGTTATTTGCAAATACGGCACTCGCCAATATGTTAGTGAAACTGGATAGAGGCGAGAATCAGGGGCTGATGTTCGGTTTATCCAAATTGATTCTAGCGATAACTACCGCCGCTATTATGAATATTTTGCCGTATATCTTTTTAGTTTAAATGGCAATCCGCCCTCAACACGAATCGTCGCTTGAGGGCGGATAAAGGTGTTAATTATAATTGAGCAAAGGCTTTGTCCGCCGCTGCTAGAGTCGCTTGAATATCTTCATCGCTATGGGCAAGCGACATAAAGCCCGCTTCAAATGCGCTTGGCGCAAGATACACGCCTTGTTCCAACATTAAATGGAAGAAGCGGTTGAATTTCGCCGCATCGCATTTCATTACCTCTTGGAAATTCGTGATTTCCGCCTGCTCGGTAAAGAATAAACCGAACATACCGCCGACATATTGTGCGGTAAAGGGTACGTTATGTTTATCCGCTAATGCTTTAAAACCTTCCGCCAATGTTTTGGTTTGTGCGGCAAGTTTCTCTTCATTGCCCGCTTTGGAGAGTTCGGTTAAACAAGCTAAACCGGCCGCCATCGCAATCGGGTTACCTGAAAGCGTACCCGCCTGATATACCGGCCCTGTCGGTGCAATGTATTCCATAATCTCTTTTTTACCGCCAAACGCACCAACCGGCATACCGCCGCCGATAATTTTACCGAGTGTGGTTAAATCCGGTTTAACATCGTAATAGGCTTGCGCACCGCCTAATGCGACACGGAAACCGGTCATCACTTCATCGATAATAAACACCGCACCGTATTGATCACATAAAGCACGTAAACCTTTTAAGAAATCATTTTTCGGCGGAATACAGTTCATATTGCCGGCAACCGGCTCAACGATTAAACACGCAATTTCATTCGGATATTGTTCGAAAGCGGTTTTTACCGAATCTAAATCGTTGTAAGTACAAGTGAGCGTGTGCTTCGCAAAATCAGCCGGTACACCCGGACCGCTCGGCTGACCTAGGGTTAATGCACCAGAACCGGCTTTTACTAATAGCGAATCGGAATGTCCGTGGTAACAGCCTTCAAATTTGATAATTTTGTCACGACCGGTATAACCACGTGCTAAACGAATTGCCGACATGGTCGCTTCGGTACCCGAGCTGACCATACGGACTAATTCGATAGAAGGGACTAATTTGGTGACCAATTCAGCGAGAGTGATTTCGCTTTCGGTCGGCGCACCGAAACTTAAACCGTTCGGTACCGCTTTCAATACCGCATCAATAATTGCCGGATGATTATGACCTAATACCATCGGTCCCCAAGAACCGACGTAATCGATATATTTTTTACCGTCCGAATCGGTAATATACGCACCTTCCGCTTTTTGGATAAATACCGGCGTACCGCCTACCCCTTTAAACGCACGCACCGGTGAATTGACCCCGCCCGGGATAACTTTTTGAGCTTTTTCAAACAGTTGTTCTGATTTAGACATAAATGATTCCTTAAATTGAAATTCTGAATAGCGTTGATCGACAAGGTTTCGCTTTACAAAAAATAGTTTAAAAATAACCGCTTGTTTTGGTTACTTTTCTTTGGCGAAGCAAAGAACAGTAATAGAGAAAGTATGTCATGGATTTTCTAAAGTTATTCTTAAACGAAATAAAGCAAACTTTATATTTATCCATTTTATAAAAAAAAGCCCAAATAACCTAAAAAAATTTGAGAGTCCTCGCCTTTGTGATATTCTTTACACACTTTTTTATATTGATTTTGAGGGAGCTAACCCCTTATGTGGCTTACTTTTCTTGCTGTTTTTGTGGTGTCGTTCGCCAGTCTGATTTTTATGAGACCGGTTGCGGAAAAAATCGGTTTGGTCGATAAACCGAACTTTCGTAAACGTCACCAAGGCTTAATTCCGTTAATCGGCGGGATAGCCCTATTTTTAGGTAATCTGACCTTCTATTTTATGGAATGGCAAGATATGCGTTTACCTTGGTTGTATCTTGCGGCGGTGACTATTCTATTGGTTATCGGGGTGTTGGACGACCGTTTTGACGTAAGCCCGTTTTTACGCGCCGGCATTCAAGCCGGGTTAGCCGGTCTCATGATTTATAACGGACTGTCTTTAGATAGCTTAGGGCAAGTGATTGCGCCGTTTAGTATCGAGCTTGGGATTCTCGGCATTATTTTTACCGTGTTTGTCACGATCGGCGTGATTAATGCGTTTAATATGGTGGACGGTATCGACGGCTTATTAGCCGGCCTTTCCAGCGCCAGTTTTGCCGGTATCGGCGTGCTGATGTGGCTGGACGAGCAATACACGTTAGCCTATTGGTGTTTTGCGATTATTGTCGTCTTGATTCCGTATGCGATGTTTAACCTCAGCGTATTCGGCGCCAACTGGAAAGTTTTTATGGGCGATTCGGGCAGTACCCTGATTGGGTTTACGATTATTTGGATTCTGTTGCTTAGCACCCAAGGTCAAGGGCATACGATTAGTCCGATTACCGGTTTATGGCTGATTGCCGTGCCGCTAATCGATATGGTGGCGGTCATTATTCGCCGTTTGAAAAAGGGCAAAAGTCCGTTCAGACCGGACCGTTTACACTTACACCATTTAATGATGCGCGCCGGTTTAACTTCTCGCCAAGCACTGGCAGTCATTACCTTCGGGGCGGCGATTTGCTCTACCATCGGCGTATTAGGCGAATACTACTATTGGAATCAATGGTTGATGACGATCGGCTTTATCGGTTTATTCTTTATCTATGCCTATTCGATTACGCATGCGTGGCGAGTGACACGCTTTATTCGTCGTATGAAACGCAGAGCGAAAAGAAAGCTCAAAATCGGTAGTGAGTAACTGAGAGTAAACAGTCGAATTTTTAGGATTATTTATGCTATTACGTTATTTGTTCACGTTAATTATAAGTACTGCCGTCGGTGTGGCGGGCGGATTCGGATTAAGTTCGCTTGACACGCAAACTTGGAAGGCGACGGCAGAATTTGAGCCGCCGAAAGTATCTACACTGGGTAATTATTATACTTTATTCTCTACCTATACTTTTTTAAACGGCGGTGATGGGGTGAGTTACAATGTTATCGCGGACGATAAAGGTTCTCTTTCTCTTGCGCCGGAAATCGGTCGTAAAGCGGAGGATTCGGCAACGCTCGGTAGTTATAACGAGTTTAAACGTAATTTAATTTCTACGGACGTATTAGTCGAATTTCTTACTCAGACCGAAACGGTTAAGTTAAAAGCGCAATTGACTCATCAACCTATCGTTATGACGGCACAAAGTCTTGCGGAACAATTCGTATTTCAAGCGGCGACCAAAACGCAACCTTTTGACAGCTTAAGCGTACGTTCCGCTAATCCGGAAGAAGCGTATAAGTTATTAAACGATTTTATTGCGTTTGCCAATCAGCAAACCAAGCAAACTTTAAATGCCGAACTGGTTGCGAAGTGGAAAAATCTGTTTCAACAAATAAAAAGTGCGGCGGATATTAAACTTGGCGCAATACAACAAGGTAACCAGATTGCGCCCCAAGATTGGAACGGTAAGTTAAATTTAATGCGTTCCGTGCAGCCGTTAGACGATCAATTAACCGCATTCAGATTTGTAAAAACGCCAAGCGTGCCTTTAACCCCCGACACGCCGAATCCAACGTTATGGATGATGATCGGTGCTTTAGCCGGCTTATTACTCGGTATGGTCATTGTTTCAACAATGGGATTATTACGAAAAAAACCAGCAGATGCCGAACAAAATTAAAATCCTCAGCGTATTCGGTACGCGACCGGAAGCGATCAAGATGGCTCCGCTGGCAAAAATGTTGGCGGAGGATGCGAGTTTTGAGGCAAAGGTCTGCGTAACCGGTCAGCATCGCGAGATGCTGGATCAAGTTTTGAACCTTTTCGAAATTCGGCCCGATTTTGATTTAAATATTATGCAAGTCGGGCAAGATCTAACCGACATCAGCGTACGAATTTTGCAATCGCTGAAAGATCTGTTTGCACGCTATCGTCCTGATATGGTATTGGTACACGGCGATACCACTACTACTTTTGCCGCCGCACTCGCCTGCTATTATCATCAAATTCCGGTCGGACATATCGAAGCGGGCTTACGCAGCGGCGATCGTTATGCGCCGTTTCCGGAAGAAGGTAATCGTTGCCTGACCGGCGTATTAGCCGACTATCACTTCGCACCGACCGAGCAAGCACGTCTAAATTTATTACAAGAACATAAAGCGCCCGATAAGATTTGGGTAACCGGCAATACGGTGCTTGATGCGTTACATTGCGTATCCTCCCGAATCCGACGAGATAAAAGTTTGGTTAAAAACTTGAATCGACATTATCAATTTTTAGACGAGCGGAAAAAACTCATTTTGGTTACCGGACACCGCCGAGAAAGTTTCGGCGCAGGCTTAGAACATATTTGCGAAGCGTTGGTCACGCTTGCCAAACGGCATACCGATGTGCAGATTGTTTATCCGGTACATCTTAATCCTTGCGTACGCGAACCGGTCAGCCGTTTACTTAGCGGAGTGGAAAATATCTTCTTAATCGAGCCGCAAGAGTATTTGTCCTTCGTCTATTTAATGGAACGTGCTTATTTGATTTTGACCGATTCCGGCGGTATTCAAGAAGAAGCTCCCGCATTAAATAAACCGGTGTTGGTAATGCGTAACGCAACCGAACGTCCGGAAGCGGTTGCGGCGGGAACGGTTCGTCTGGTTGGAACCGAAGCTAAAAGCATTGTGCAAGAGGTGAGCTTGCTTTTAACCGATAAGCGGATTTATCGAACGATGGCACAAGCAAAGAATCCTTATGCAAAGGAGAATGCTTGCCGATATATTATTGACGTACTTAAACAAATATTGAATTAGTCGGCAGGCTTTGTTCTTGGAAAAGACAAAGCCTGTTTTTTGTTACGGACGAACTTAAAGCCAAACGAGAAATATCATATGAATACGTTTAATCGAATTGCGATTATCGGACTGGGTTATATCGGGCTGCCGGCAGCGGTTGCTTTCGCCAGATGCGGTAAGTCCGTTTTGGGTGTGGATATTAATCCCGATGTCGTTACAAAAATTAATCAAGGTCGGATTCATTTTGTTGAGCCGCAGCTTGAAGAGGCGGTTAAACAAGCGGTCGAAAACGGCTTACTTTTTGCAACGCAGATTCCCGATCCTGCCGATGTATTTGTGATCGCCGTGCCAACGCCTCTCACATATAACCACCAGCCTGATCTTCAGTATATTAAGCAAGCGGTGAAAGCAATCTCTCCCTATTTAGTCAAAGGAAATTTGATTGTATTGGAATCGACTTCTCCGGTTGGGACAACAGAAAAATTGGCAAAATGGTTGCAAAAACTTCGTCCTGATCTGAGTTTTCCGACTCAAGGTAACGACAATGCTGATATTTATATTGCTTATTGTCCGGAACGCGTGCTACCGGGCAGAGTGATGATTGAATTGTTTGAAAATGATCGGGTTATCGGCGGACTGACTGCCGAATCAACCCGACAAGCGGTCGATTTATACCGAATTTTTGTCAAAGGCGAGTGTATCGCCACCGATGCACGTACGGCGGAAATGTGCAAATTAACCGAGAATAGCTTCCGTGACGTGAATCTGGCGTTTGCCAACGAATTATCAATGATTTGCGATAAACTCAACATAAATGTATGGGAGCTGATCCGATTGGCGAATCGTCATCCGCGTGTAAATATTCTGCAACCGGGAGCCGGTGTCGGTGGACATTGTATTGCGGTCGATCCGTGGTTTATTGCGGCACAAACGCCAGACCAATCCCGTTTAATTCGTACCGCACGAGAAGTAAACGACAGTAAGCCGCAATGGGTGATAGAGAAAGTGAAACAGGCATTAGCCGATTGTGTGAATCGCCGAAATTGTTTAGCCGGTGATGTGACAATCGCTTGTTTAGGGCTAAGCTTTAAAGCGGATATTGATGATTTAAGAGGCAGTCCGGCATTGGCAATTACCCAATATCTTGCCGATTGGCATAGAGGGGTGGTGTTAGCGGTGGAACCGCATATTAGTGCATTGCCACCATCGTTGAGAGGTAAAGTCGAGCTGGTCGGTTTTGAACAGGCGATTAAGAAAGCGGATATTTTACTGTTATTAGTTGATCATACCGCATTTAAAAACCTATCGCCCGACACGATGAGCGTACCGTGGTTAATTGATACGAAAGGGATATGGAGTCAATTATAATGCAATGTTTTACCCCGGATCCGTGGCTGTCGGATTTCTTCGCCCGTCCGATTATACAAGCGAAGGTCACTGCTCAAGATTATCCAAAAATTCAGCAGCTACAGGCACAAGGCTTTCAATTTGTTGAAGGCGAAATCGAGTTCGGTTTTGACCTTGTAAACTATCAAGAAAAAATAACCGCTTGCGAAGCGGCAACGGTTGAAGATATTAAGCAATTGGAAACGTTATTCGGGCAAGCCTTTCCGACAAGTCGCTTTCGAGAACCTTGGTTTTCAGCAGCGGAAAATCAACGTTTGTACCGAACTTGGATTGCCCGTGCGGTACGAGGCGAATTTGATCAGCTTTGTTTGGTTTTAAAAACAACAAGCGGTCAAATTCAGGGCGGAATCAGCTTGCGTTTAGCCGGCGAACAAGCGAAGGTCGGTTTATTAGCGGTCTCGCCTGCATTCCAACGACAAGGTGTTGCAAGCATATTGTTACAAGCGGCGCAAAATTGGGCGAAAAGACAGGGAGCCAATTCGCTTTTAGTTTCGACTCAAATCGGTAACTTGCCTGCGATGAATCTCTATTTAACGCAGGGTGCGAGCATATTAGCGACGGCTTATTGGTTTTATCGGAAATAATAATGTATGCAAATTCCTTTTAATAAACCGCCGATTGTCGGTACGGAACTCGGTTATATGCAACAAGCGATGGCAAGCGGGAAATTATCCGGCGACGGCTTTTATAGCCGGCGTTGCGAGCGGTGGCTGGAAAATCAATTCGGTACGGCAAAAGCATTGCTTACGCCGTCTTGTACCGCTGCATTGGAAATGGCGGCGATATTAATCGATATTCAAGCCGGCGATGAAGTGATTATGCCGAGTTATACCTTTGTTTCGACCGCTAACGCATTTGTGTTGCGTGGAGCAAAGATTGTGTTTGTCGATATTCGTCCCGATACGATGAATATTGATGAAACGAAAATTGAAGCGGCGATTACACCGAAAACCAAAGCGATTGTGCCGGTACATTACGCCGGTATCGCCTGTGAAATGGATACGATTATGGCAATAGCCGAAAAATATCGGTTGTATGTGATCGAAGATGCGGCGCAAGCGGTAATGTCTTTTTATAAAGGCAAAGCATTAGGCACGATCGGGCATTTCGGCTGTTATAGTTTTCACGAAACTAAGAATTATAGTGCCGGCGGAGAAGGCGGCGCATTACTGATTAATGATGATCGATTTATTGCCCGAGCGGAAGTGATCCGAGAAAAAGGCACAAATCGTAGCCAATTCTTTCGTGGAGAAACGGATAAATATACTTGGCGAGATCTCGGATCCAGTTTTTTAATGTCGGAATTACAAGCGGCCTATTTATATGCGCAATTGGAAGTCGCACAACACATCAAGCAGACTCGTTTAGCCGTTTGGCAACGTTATTTTGAAGTCTTACGTCCGTTTGCCGAACAAGGTCGTCTTGAGTTACCGACTTGCCCGCCCGAATGTGAACAAAACGGCCATCTGTTTTATCTGAAATGGCGCAATTCGGATGAACGTAATGACTTTATCGAACGGCTAAAACAACACGGAATTTTAGCGGTCTTTCATTATGTGCCGTTACATAGCAGCCCTGCCGGTCAGCGGTTCGGCTCGTTTATCGGCGAAGACCGTTTTACTACTTCGGAAAGCGAACGCTTGGTGCGTTTACCGCTATTTTATAATTTACAACCGCAAGAATCGGATAAAATTATTCGGGTTATATTGGAATTTCTACATCAATGCAATCATTGAGCAAAACGGCCGTTTGGACGGCAAGCGCCACCGCATTTAAAATCGCTATTAGTTTAATACTGGTAAAGCTGTTTGCCTTGCAATTCGGGTTGGAAGGCTTAGGGCAAGCGGCGAATTTTATGACGCTGATTACCGTGCTGGGCGCATTTGCCGGCGGCGGCATTTTTAATGGAGTAACGAAATACGTAGCGGAATTTGAGCACGAACCGCAAAAATTACACAGATTATTTGTCACGGCGAGTCGGATTGTACTGAGCTTTTCCGCCGTACTGGCGGTCGTTTTTATCTTCTTTTCCGCAAAAATCAGCGAATGGATTTTCTATTCCGTAGATTATCAAACGGTAATTATTGCGACGGGGATTATCCAATTCGGCATTGCGAGCAGTAACTATCTATTGGCTATTTTAAGGGGGTACCGACAAGCGAAAGCCAATGCGATAAGTCAGAGTATCGGTATATTTCTTGCGGTTAGCGTTTTTATAATCGGATTATATGTGTGCGATTATTCGGGGGCGTTAATCGGGCTGGCGGCTATATCGGCGTTAGCTTGGTTACCCGCCGGTTATTTTCTAAAACCGAAAGGTTCCGTATTTCGTTTTAGGGAGAAAGGCGAGTTTGATTGGCAATATGCGCGAAATTTATTTAAGTTCAGCGGTATGGTATTCGCAACGGCAATCACGTTACCGCTCGCTTATATTTTGTTGCGCGATTTACTGATGGAATCTCATTCGCTTGAGCAGGTCGGCTTATGGCAAGGGGTAAGTAAAATTTCCGATGCGTATTTGCAACTGATTACGGCGGTTTTCTCGGTATATTTATTACCGACGTTTGCCAAATTAACCCAAAAATCTGAAATTAAACGCGAGTTGATTAAAGCGGTTAAATTTGTCGGAATTCTTGCAATCGCTACCGGTTTATCGGTATTTGTTTTAAAGCGTGAAATCATTCTGACCTTATATTCCGAACAATTTTTACCGATGGAATCATTGTTTATTTGGCAATTAATCGGAGATGTTTTTAAAGTGGTTGCTTACGTATTCGGCTATTTAGTCGTGGCGAAAGCCTCGTTAAAGCTGTATGTGTTGGCGGAAGTTTGTCAATTAACGTTATTGATTACTATCGGGCATTGGTTGATTCCGTTAAATGGTGCGGAAGGTGCGGTACAAACCTATTTATTGACTTATTTTTGTTATTTCTTTATCTGCTTATTTGCGTTTCGTCGCTACCTAAAAAATTAAAACCTCAAAGATTTCCTTTGAGGTTTTTTTGTTTATAAAATTTATAAAGAAACCGATACGTTTTCTTTTACACGGCAGCTACACGCCAGTACATAGCCTTGTGCGATTTCCTCTTCGGTTAAATCGCCGGTACCGACTACTTCATATTCCCCACCCGTTACTTTGGTTTTGCATAAACCGCATAAACCGGTGCGGCAGCCGGAAACCACCGGTTGTTCTTGCGCTTCTAAAGCGGCTAATAAGGTCATACCGACCGGCACTTCCGCTTTAATTTGTTTTGCAGCGTTAATAGTTAGGGTGGTTTTCTTATCCGAACTGATTTCTCCGGCTAAGGAGGTATTAAAGAAGGCTTCGGTAAAGAAACGATCTTCGCTAACACCTAATTCAAGCACGATATTTTTTAATGCCGCCATATAGGCTTCAGGGCCGCAGGTCATCACGGTGTAATCGCTCACATTCGGCACGGCATTTTTGATAATTTCCGCTGAAATTCGACCGCTTGCAAAGCCTTCGGTTGCCCCGACCGAAGCGTTCATTACTAAGTTGAGTTGCGGATATTTGGCTTTTAATTCTTGCCATTCCGATTTGAAAATCACATCTTCCGGCGAATGCACCGAATGGATAACGGTTAAGTTCACTTTAGGGCGGTTTGCTAATAACCAACGAGCCATTGACATAATCGGGGTAACGCCGCTTCCCGCACCGACTAATAAGTAATTATCCGCCAATACGTGTTGGCAAGAGAACTCGCCCATTGGGTTGGAGAACCACACTTGGTCACCGACTTTTACGTCATTGTTCAGCCAAGTCGAACCGACGCCGCCTTCAATTTCACGCACGGTAATCGATACGAAACGGCTTTCGCCCGGGGTAGAAGACAGTGAGTAAGCACGAGTAATATGCGGCGTATTTTTAATGCTAACTAACGCATATTGCCCCGCTTGATATGGGTAGAAATCCTGTGCGATAAAGTTAATCGTTTTTACATGAGGTGCTTCTTGTACGATTGAATAAACCTGTAATTCGTTAATACATAAAGGGTTTTTATTGGTATTTGCCATTTTGTTGTTCCTTTCGATATGTGTAGGGATGCAATGTGTCCCTACATTCAACAAGCGGTCAAAATTGCTGAGAAATTTGCAAAAATTTTGCGAAATTTGACCGCTCTTTTTTAGTTAGCCGATTATTTATTAATGATATGACCGAAATCTTGTTCAGGAGTGGTTAAACCGCTTAAACCGAATTTTTCGTGTAATAAATTCATCACATTGTCATTTAAGAACGCTGGCTTGCTAGGGCCTGAATAAACATTTTTCACGCCAAGTGCTAATAGCGTTAATAACACGATAATCGCTTTTTGTTCGAACCAAGAAAGTACAATCGAAAGTGGCAATTCGTTTAAGCCGATCCCTAATTTTTGAGAAAGCGTTACCGCTAACATAATAGCCGAATAGGTGTCGTTACATTGACCTGCGTCTAATAAGCGAGGTAAGCCGCCGTCAATCGTACCGAAATCCAATTTATTGAAACGATATTTACCGCAACCGAGCGTAAGCACTGCGGTATCTTTCGGTAATGCGTAAGCTAGATCAGTGTAATAGTGGCGTTCTTCTTTATCGCCGTCACAACCGCCGATCACGAATACGTGGCTTAATTTGCCCGCTTTGACTAAATCAATTACCGCATCAGATGCGTCAATTAAGGTTTTACGACCGAAACCGACAGTAATGTAGTGTTCTAATTCGGTGTACGGGAAGCCGTCACATTCCAACGCTTTTTCGATAACCGGTGCAAAATTGTGTTTTTCTAAATGCACCACGCCCGGCCAGCCTACGATGTTACAAGTGAAGATACGGTCAGCATAATCGCCTACATTCGGATCGATTAAACAGTTTGAGGTCATCACGATCGCTCCCGGGAAGCGTGCAAATTCTTTTTGTTGGTTTTGCCAGCCTGAACCGTAGTTACCGACTAAATGTTTGTATTTTTTCAGTTCCGGATAACCGTGCGCAGGCAACATTTCGCCGTGAGTATAAACATTAATACCTTTGCCTTCGGTTTGTTCTAATAATTCTTTTAGGTCTTTTAAGTCGTGGCCTGAAATCAGGATACATTTACCTTTCACCGGACGGATATTTACCGTAGCCGGCACAGGATTACCGAAGGTTTCGGTTTCGCCGGCATCTAACATCGCCATCACTTTAAAGTTCATTGAGCCGATAGCGAGTGATTTTTCGAGTAATTCGTTTAAATCGCTTGGTTTTGTGCCTAACCAAGCCATAAAACCGTGGTATTCCACATACAAATCGTTATCGAATTTACCTAATACGTAAGCGTGTTCTAAATAAGCCGCCGCACCTTTTAAGCCGTAAAGCGCTAATAAACGTACACCGTGAACTTCTTCACCGATTTCCGCACGGTCGGTATCTAACGCAAATTCTTTGGCTTGCTCGGCAAGTTGATCAATCGAAATGCCTTTAAGCTCAATATGGGCTAATGGGTGGTTAAGTTCTGGGTTCGGCTCAACTTCGCTAATTGCTTTAATTAATTCGTTACGGTAAATAATCGCTTGTTGCGCATAGCCAACGATACGGTTTGAATCAAAGTTTACGTTGGTTAAGGTGGCAAAGAAGGCACGAGGGGCAAAGTTGTCCGCATCGTGGTTGATAATGCCGTGTTCACGTGCTTTTAACGCCCACGCGGAAAGGCTGTGTAAGCAGGCGATTAATAAGTCTTGTAAATCTGAGGTTTCCGCCGTTTTACCACACATACCTTGACCGAAACTACAACCGTTCCCCATCGGGGTTACCATGGTTTGTTCACATTGAACGCAGTACATAAAATCACTCCAAACTAATAAAAAAATGAATAACCTACTAAAATAGTAGGAATTAATGTGCTAAATCATAGCGAGAACAAAAACGGATAAAAAGAAGAAAATTTTGAAAAATGCAAGAAATTTGATCTAGTCGTAGTTCTCTACTTAGAATAGGGTATATGTGGATTTTAGTGAGAATTATTGTTAATTTTATTGGTAGGATTTTAGCGGTTTTTGACCGCTTGTTTGATGTTTCCCGCTTATAATAAAACAAGCTAAACAAATTTTAAAAGAAGTTATGCGCCCTATTTATCATATTTTAGGTTCGGATATTCCGCATCATAACCGAACGGTATTGAATTTTTTCCGTGATCAATTATTGCCTAAATTAACCGAGCAACAGCATTATTTTTATGTTGTCGGACAGCAAACTTTGCTTACACAATATCCGGAATTGAATTTACAGGTTTTTTGTTCTCGTCAGGCGATTACACGAGCGGTGGTACGGACAGCTAAGCAAGTGAAAACAGCAAAGTTTGTTCTACACGGTCAGTATAACGTTTGGTTATGGATTGCCGTTTTGTTCGGTTATTTGCCCGCTTGTCGCTGTATCTGGCATATTTGGGGTGCGGATCTGTATGAAGAAGCAAGCGGTTGGAAATTCAAATTATTTTACTTTATCCGCCGTTTAGCGCAGCAAAAGTTACCGGTATTATGGGCGACTCGCGGCGATCTTACATTTGCAAAAAGGCACTTAAATCGCACTGATACTCAAGATCGTGTGCTGTATTTCCCAACTAAAATGGGGAGCCGAGCGGTTATGCAAGATACAAGAGAAAATAAGCAATTTACGATTTTGCTCGGTAATTCCGGAGATCCGTCCAATCGTCATTTAGCGGCATTAGCGCAGCTGAAACAAAGCCTTGCTGAAGACGTGCGGATTATTATCCCGATGGGTTATCCGTCAAACAATCAGACTTATATCGAGCAGGTTAAACGGCAAGCGGTCGAATTATTCCCTAAACATACCGTTGAGGTGCTGACGGAAAAATTGGATTTTACCCAATATCAACAATTATTGGCACAGTGTGATTTAGGCTATTTTTATTTCAATCGGCAACAAGCTATCGGTACGATCTGCCTATTGATTCAACAAAATGTTTCACTGGCATTAACTAAAGAAAATCCGTTTTGTATAGATATGCAAGCGGAAAACGTACCGTTTTTATATAGTGATGAATTAACCATAGCGAAAGTTCGGCAAGTAAAACAACAGCTGCAAAATTGCGATAAAAATAATATAGGATTTTTTGCTCCCCATTATAACGAACAATGGCTGACCTTATTAACGGAACTCAGTAAATCATGATGATTGAATATACTTTATTAACCGGTTTTTATCTGCTCTCGGTATGGCTGATAGCGATTTACGTTTATAACGATTACCAAAAGCAGAGGTTTTCATTCCATTTATTGTTTAGCCTGATGTATCTGGTGATTTTTTATCTGGGCTTTCCGTTTTCAATGGCAATGGCATTAGGCTTTGATAGTCCGTTAGCCGAACCCGAAACGCTCTTTCTAACCCTTTTTGTGATGTTGGCGGGTTATTTGATTTATTGGCTGAGTTACCGTTTTTTTGCAGGAACAGTCAGTTTTCAGAAACCTCAAGCGGTTGAAAATATAAAAAATTTTGCAAAAACAGAAGCGAATTTGACCGCTTGTTTCTTATTATTAATTGCGGCTGGTAGTTTGGTTTGGTTTGTTTCTCTTAACGGCTGGTTATTGTTTGAATTGGAAAAATACAGTCAAATTTTCTCGACGACGATTCAACACGTCTGGTTGAAACGCTTCTTCTATTTCTTTCTGCCGGCATTATTAATTTTATTTTTCCTATATCAAAATAAAAGAGTATGGGGGCTTTTTCTTATATTAGGCGTTTTGCTCGGCGGTTTGCACTATATTGCGGTGGGCGGTACACGAGCGAATTTAGCGATGGCGGTGCTATTGTTTTTCCTATTAGGGCTTTATAAAGATTATCTATCGTTTAAGGTGCTATTGATCGCCGGTTGTGCAATGGTCGGCGCCATGTTTTTATTGGCGTTAGCGCGTTACGGATTAAAGGTAAGCGGCTCGGAAGCATGGTTTACTTTTTTATATCTGACACGAGATACGTTTTCCCCATGGGAAAACTTCGCCAAAATTTTAGACTATCCGGTTGAATTTCAAGGCTTAATGCCGATTGTTCGAGATTTCTATGTTTATATTCCGGATTGGTTGTGGCAGGTAAAACCTCCTTATATCGTCAATACGGCAAATTATTTCACACGGGAGATGTTAGGCAATTTCTCGGGATTAGCGATTTCACCGACGCTACTCGGCTCTTTCTATATTATGGGCGGATTGCCGATGATAACTCTCGGTATGGCATTTGTCGGCGGGATTATTCAAAGTTTCGATCGTTTATTTAGTTATGCAACATATCATCAGGACAAAAGTCATTCCGCTATTATTCAAGCGTATTGTCTGGCGAATCTGTTTAACTTAGTCGTATTGGTACGAGAGGGGATGGACGCCTTTGTTTCTCGGTGGATTTTCTTTAGCGTGATTTTCTTATTGTGTTGGTGCGTTGCCAAATTGATCGCGCTTAATTTTGAGCCGCTATTATCGATGGAAAAGGTAGATAAAAATGATAGAAACGGTTGAAATTCGAGGGATTAATATCCTGACGGCAAAAACTAAGACCGAGTTTGTCGATTTCTTAACGGATAAAGGGCAACTCAAAACAGGCAAATTAATTGCAATGAATGCCGAAAAACTGGTGATGAGCGAGAAAGATCCTGAAATTCGACAATTACTTAAGCAAGCGGAATATAACTATGCGGACGGTATTAGTATCGTTCGTTCGGTAAAACGCAAATATCCGCATATTAAACAAATGGAACGGATTGCCGGTGCGGATTTATGGGAAGCGTTAATGCAAAAATCGGGAGAACTCGGCATTCCGGTATTTTTAATCGGCAGTACGGCGGATACCCTTGCAAAAACTCAGCAAAAATTGACCGCTTGGAATGTGGATATTGTCGGTCTGCAGGGTGGATATTTTGATAATAAGGAACAACGAGCCGTTATAGAACGTATAAAACGAAGCGGTGCAAAGCTTGTGACGGTTGCAATGGGATCGCCGAAACAAGAAAAGTTTATTGCGGATGCCGCACGAGAATACCCCGACTGCTTATATATGGGAGTCGGCGGAACTTATGACGTATTTATCGGTAAAGTGAAACGCGCGCCGAAAATTTGGCAGGATCTCGGTTTGGAATGGTTATATCGCTTATTAAGTCAGCCGACCCGTTGGCGACGACAAGTTAATTTGCTACGTTTTCTATATTACTACTGCACAAAACAGCTTTAAAAATCAACGATTATGACAATTATTATTCATTTTGAATAAATTAAAAACAAATGAATGATTTTTTTAAACTTTTTTGCAAAAAGTGCTAGACAACAAAAAGGGAAATCTATAATATACGCCCTCGTTGCGACGCACTAAACAAAATGATGAAAATCATAAGCGTTCGTAGCTCAGTTGGATAGAGCGTTGGCCTCCGGAGCCAAAGGTCGCAAGTTCGAATCTTGTCGAGCGCGCCAGTGGTCAAAAGCAATATTCAATCGGCAATGGTGGCTATAGCTCAGTTGGTAGAGCCCCGGATTGTGATTCCGGTTGTCGTGAGTTCGAGTCTCATTAGCCACCCCATTTAAAATATACTCTTATGAGTAACTGACGGCGAGTAGCGCAGCTTGGTAGCGCAACTGGTTTGGGACCAGTGGGTCGTAGGTTCAAATCCTATCTCGCCGACCACTTTATTTTTGTTCTTTAACAACTTATCAGACAATCTGTGTGGGCACTTGTTGATTGACTTGATTTAAAAAATATTTTTAATTTTGAAGTCTTAATAAGTGCTTAAACTAGAAATTCATATTTTTCAGTTTTCTTAACGTTGAGTTAGGAAAGCGAAGTGAACTTAGCTAAGCAGAATATTGAGCGATTAAACTTTTTGAATTGAAGAGTTTGATCATGGCTCAGATTGAACGCTGGCGGCAGGCTTAACACATGCAAGTCGAACGGTAACGGGAAGGGAGCTTGCTTTCTTTGCCGACGAGTGGCGGACGGGTGAGTAATGCTTGGGAATCTGGCTTATGGAGGGGGATAACTACGGGAAACTGTAGCTAATACCGCGTAATATCTATGGATTAAAGGGTGGGACTTTCGGGCCACCTGCCATAAGATGAGCCCAAGTGGGATTAGGTAGTTGGTTAGGTAAAGGCTGACCAAGCCGACGATCTCTAGCTGGTCTGAGAGGATGACCAGCCACACTGGAACTGAGACACGGTCCAGACTCCTACGGGAGGCAGCAGTGGGGAATATTGCACAATGGGGGGAACCCTGATGCAGCCATGCCGCGTGAATGAAGAAGGCCTTCGGGTTGTAAAGTTCTTTCGGTAGCGAGGAAGGTATCAAATTTAATAGATTTGGTAATTGACGTTAACTACAGAAGAAGCACCGGCTAACTCCGTGCCAGCAGCCGCGGTAATACGGAGGGTGCGAGCGTTAATCGGAATAACTGGGCGTAAAGGGCACGCAGGCGGTTGATTAAGTGAGATGTGAAAGCCCCGGGCTTAACCTGGGAATTGCATTTCATACTGGTCAACTAGAGTACTTTAGGGAGGGGTAGAATTCCACGTGTAGCGGTGAAATGCGTAGAGATGTGGAGGAATACCGAAGGCGAAGGCAGCCCCTTGGGAATGTACTGACGCTCATGTGCGAAAGCGTGGGGAGCAAACAGGATTAGATACCCTGGTAGTCCACGCTGTAAACGCTGTCGATTTGGGGATTGGGCTTTAAGTCTGGTGCCCGAAGCTAACGTGATAAATCGACCGCCTGGGGAGTACGGCCGCAAGGTTAAAACTCAAATGAATTGACGGGGGCCCGCACAAGCGGTGGAGCATGTGGTTTAATTCGATGCAACGCGAAGAACCTTACCTACTCTTGACATCCATGGAATCTTATAGAGATACGAGAGTGCCTTCGGGAACCATGAGACAGGTGCTGCATGGCTGTCGTCAGCTCGTGTTGTGAAATGTTGGGTTAAGTCCCGCAACGAGCGCAACCCTTATCCTTTGTTGCCAGCGATTAGGTCGGGAACTCAAAGGAGACTGCCGGTGATAAACCGGAGGAAGGTGGGGATGACGTCAAGTCATCATGGCCCTTACGAGTAGGGCTACACACGTGCTACAATGGCGTATACAGAGGGAAGCAAGATGGCGACATGGAGCAAATCTCACAAAGTACGTCTAAGTCCGGATTGGAGTCTGCAACTCGACTCCATGAAGTCGGAATCGCTAGTAATCGCAAATCAGAATGTTGCGGTGAATACGTTCCCGGGCCTTGTACACACCGCCCGTCACACCATGGGAGTGGGTTGTACCAGAAGTAGATAGCTTAACCGAAAGGGGGGCGTTTACCACGGTATGATTCATGACTGGGGTGAAGTCGTAACAAGGTAACCGTAGGGGAACCTGCGGTTGGATCACCTCCTTACCAGAAATTGAGCGACAGCGAGTGTTCACACAGATTGTTTGATAGAAAGAAGACGAAAACGGATATAATCCGGCATCCTTTTGGGTCTGTAGCTCAGGTGGTTAGAGCGCACCCCTGATAAGGGTGAGGTCGGTGGTTCAAGTCCACTCAGACCCACCACTCAAAACGAGTGAAAGCTGAAAGGTGTGATTATATTGAGTTATGATGTATGGGGATATAGCTCAGCTGGGAGAGCGCCTGCCTTGCACGCAGGAGGTCAGCGGTTCGATCCCGCTTATCTCCACCAATCATCATGACTAAGTGAATAAGTGAAAGATTTGTTTATTTAGTCATGATGATAAGTCAAATTATTGTCTTAAATTGTTCTTTAAAAAATTGGAAACAAGCTGAAAACTGAGAGATTTTCGAAAGAAAGTCTGAGTAGTAAAAGATAAGTAATTATCTTGAAAATCTTAGCTGAACAAAAGCAGCTAAGTGTTTAGTTGAATAAAGTATCGCGTTGAATGCGTTCAAATAAAATTTGAAAATATTTGAAAACATTTGAGGTTGTATAGTTAAGTGACTAAGCGTACACGGTGGATGCCTTGGCAATCAGAGGCGAAGAAGGACGTGCTAATCTGCGAAAAGCTTGGATGAGTTGATAAGAAGCGTTTAATCCAAGATATCCGAATGGGGAAACCCAGTAGATGAAGAATCTACTATTATTAAGTGAATACATAGCTTAATAAGGCAAACCGGGAGAACTGAAACATCTAAGTACCCCGAGGAAAAGAAATCAACCGAGATTCTGTAAGTAGCGGCGAGCGAAAGCGGAAGAGCCTGTTAGTGATAATGGTTTTGTTAGGAGAATGAGCTGGGAAGCTCAATCGTAGAGGGTGATAATCCCGTATCCGAAAACATTATTATGGTACTAAGCTAACGACAAGTAGGGCGGGACACGAGAAATCCTGTTTGAAGATGGGGGGACCATCCTCCAAGGCTAAATACTCCTGATTGACCGATAGTGAACCAGTACTGTGAAGGAAAGGCGAAAAGAACCCCAGTGAGGGGAGTGAAATAGAACCTGAAACCGTGTACGTACAAGCAGTGGGAGCAAGAGAAATCTTGTGACTGCGTACCTTTTGTATAATGGGTCAGCGACTTATATTTTGTAGCGAGGTTAACTGAATAAGGGAGCCGAAGGGAAACCGAGTCTTAACTGGGCGATTGAGTTGCAAGGTATAGACCCGAAACCCGGTGATCTAGCCATGGGCAGGTTGAAGATTGGGTAACACTAATTGGAGGACCGAACCGACTAATGTTGAAAAATTAGCGGATGACTTGTGGCTGGGGGTGAAAGGCCAATCAAACCGGGAGATAGCTGGTTCTCCCCGAAATCTATTTAGGTAGAGCCTTGAGCGGACACCTTCGGGGGTAGAGCACTGTTTCGGCTAGGGGTCCATCCCGGATTACCAACCCGATGCAAACTGCGAATACCGAAGAGTGATACTCAGGAGACACACGGCGGGTGCTAACGTCCGTCGTGGAGAGGGAAACAACCCAGACCGCCAGCTAAGGTCCCAAAGTACTAGTTAAGTGGGAAACGAAGTGGGAAGGCTTAGACAGCTAGGATGTTGGCTTAGAAGCAGCCATCATTTAAAGAAAGCGTAATAGCTCACTAGTCGAGTCGGCCTGCGCGGAAGATGTAACGGGGCTAAAACTAGTCACCGAAGCTGCGGCATCAATGGAAACATTGTTGGGTAGGGGAGCGTTCTGTAAGCGGACGAAGGTGAATCGAGAGGTTTGCTGGACGTATCAGAAGTGCGAATGCTGACATAAGTAACGATAAAACGAGTGAAAAACTCGTTCGCCGGAAGACCAAGGGTTCCTGTCCAACGTTAATCGGGGCAGGGTGAGTCGGCCCCTAAGGCGAGGCTGAAAAGCGTAGTCGATGGGAAACGGGTTAATATTCCCGTACTTGGTATAACTGCGATGTGGGGACGGAGAAGGTTAGGTTATCGCACTGTTGGATGTGCGTTTAAGCCGGTAGGTGGGTGTTTTAGGCAAATCCGGAACACCATTCAACACCGAGAAGTGATGACGAGGTTCTACGGAACTGAAGTAACCGATACCACGCTTCCAGGAAAAGCCACTAAGCTTCAGGTTATACTAAACCGTACTATAAACCGACACAGGTGGTCAGGTAGAGAATACTCAGGCGCTTGAGAGAACTCGGGTGAAGGAACTAGGCAAAATAGCACCGTAACTTCGGGAGAAGGTGCGCCGGCGTAGATTGTAGTGATTTACTCACGAAGGTTGAACCGGTCGAAGATACCAGCTGGCTGCAACTGTTTATTAAAAACACAGCACTCTGCAAACACGAAAGTGGACGTATAGGGTGTGATGCCTGCCCGGTGCTGGAAGGTTAATTGATGGTGTTATCGAAAGAGAAGCTCCTGATCGAAGCCCCAGTAAACGGCGGCCGTAACTATAACGGTCCTAAGGTAGCGAAATTCCTTGTCGGGTAAGTTCCGACCTGCACGAATGGCATAATGATGGCCAGGCTGTCTCCACCCGAGACTCAGTGAAATTGAAATCGCCGTGAAGATGCGGTGTACCCGCGGCTAGACGGAAAGACCCCGTGAACCTTTACTATAGCTTGACACTGAACATTGAATTTTGATGTGTAGGATAGGTGGGAGCCTTTGAAGATGACACGCCAGTGTTGTTGGAGGCGTCCTTGAAATACCACCCTTTAACGTTTGATGTTCTAACGAAGATTGCGGAACGCGGTCTCGGACAGTGTCTGGTGGGTAGTTTGACTGGGGCGGTCTCCTCCCAAAGCGTAACGGAGGAGCACGAAGGTTTGCTAATCACGGTCGGACATCGTGAGGTTAGTGCAATGGTATAAGCAAGCTTAACTGCGAGACGGACAAGTCGAGCAGGTGCGAAAGCAGGTCATAGTGATCCGGTGGTTCTGAATGGAAGGGCCATCGCTCAACGGATAAAAGGTACTCCGGGGATAACAGGCTGATACCGCCCAAGAGTTCATATCGACGGCGGTGTTTGGCACCTCGATGTCGGCTCATCACATCCTGGGGCTGAAGTAGGTCCCAAGGGTATGGCTGTTCGCCATTTAAAGTGGTACGCGAGCTGGGTTTAGAACGTCGTGAGACAGTTCGGTCCCTATCTGCCGTGGGCGTTGGAGAATTGAGAGGGGCTGCTCCTAGTACGAGAGGACCGGAGTGGACGCATCACTGGTGTACCAGTTGTCTCGCCAGAGGCACTGCTGGGTAGCTACATGCGGAAGAGATAAGTGCTGAAAGCATCTAAGCACGAAACTTGCCTTAAGATGAGTTCTCCCAGTCTATAAGACTGTAAGGGTTGTTGGAGACTACGACGTAGATAGGTGTGGTGTGTAAGCGTAGTGATACGTTGAGCTAACACATACTAATTGCCCGAGAGGCTTAACTATACAACGCTCAAGTGTTTTTGGGCGTGAAGCGAAGTTAAATGCTAACAAGAACTAAAGAAGACAAAAAACGAAAAAATCAGTGACGGCTTGTTTCGAATTTAAACCGAATTTCCCGACGACAATAGTGCGGTTGTCCCACCTGAATCCATCCCGAACTCAGAAGTGAAAAGCCGTTACGTCGATGGTAGTGTGGGGCTTCCCCATGTGAGAGTAGAGCATCGTCGGGTTTTATTACCTTAGCTTATTTTAACTAAGTGAGTTAAGTTAATAAGCACAGAATTTGATTAACAGCCATAGTGCCGTGGCTCTACCTGACTCCATTCCGAACTCAGAAGTAAAACGCGGTAACGCCGATGGTAGTGTGGGGTTTCCCCATGTGAGAGTAGGGCACTGTTAATCTACTAAATTTGCGGAGCGGTAGTTCAGCTGGTTAGAATACCTGCCTGTCACGCAGGGGGTCGCGGGTTCGAGTCCCGTCCGTTCCGCCACTTATCTGAAAGCGAGTTATTACTCGCTTTATCTATATATGATACCAATAGGGGCGTAGTTCAATTGGTAGAGCACCGGTCTCCAAAACCGGGTGTTGGGAGTTCGAGCCTCTCCGCCCCTGCCATATTTAAGAAGCCGATTAGTTTATGCTAGTCGGCTTTTTGCATATTTGTACTTTTCTCTAAAGTGAAGTTATTCTGTTAGAATAATAGAATATCTAGGAATAAAAGTAGCTTCATGAAAAATTTAGATCCTATTATCGAACAGTTTTTAGATACGTTATGGCAAGAACACGGATTATCTGAAAATACGTCGGCTGCATACCGTTTAGACTTGGAATCCTTCTCCGAATGGTTACCTACGCCTAAAGCATTTCTTACTTTAGATCATTTTGACCTGCAAGCATTCTTGGGAGGAAGATTGGAACTGGGCTATAAGGCAACCAGTTCAGCTAGAATGCTTAGTTGCTTGCGTAAATTTTTCCGTTTTTTATATACGGAAAATTATCGTCAAGACGATCCTACTCTCACTTTAACTTCTCCGCGTAAGCCGGCGCATTTGCCTAAATCTTTAAGTGAAGAGCAAGTAATGGATTTATTGGATAGTCCGAATACGTTAGATCCTATCGAATTACGCGATAAAGCAATGTTAGAATTACTGTATGCAACGGGGTTACGTGTTAGCGAATTGGTATCGCTTAGCATAGATAATCTAAGCTTACGCCAAGGTGTGGTACGTGTTGTGGGGAAAGGCGATAAAGAGAGATTAGTACCGATAGGTGAAGAAGCCGGTTATTGGATTCAAGAATTCTTTCGGTATGGGCGTGCAATATTATTAAATAATCTACAATCAGATGTTGTTTTTCCAAGTCGCCGAGGACAGCAAATGACTCGCCAAACATTTTGGCATAGAATAAAACATTACGCCGTTTTGGCCGGTATTGATAGTGAGAAACTATCTCCACATGTATTGCGTCATGCTTTTGCCACGCATTTGGTTAATCACGGTGCCGATTTAAGGGTAGTTCAAATGTTATTAGGGCATAGTGATCTCTCTACGACGCAAATTTATACGCATGTCGCGAAAGCACGTTTAAAATCACTACATCAACAATTTCATCCGCGGGGATAATATGCAGAAATCATCATCTAAATTTAATTGGGCATTAGCATTACTTTGCTTACCTTGTGCATTATGGCCGCTTGCGCTACTGGTTTCACCGAAATTCTCCGATTTAGGGTTAAGCCCAGCGCAAGTTAATTGGTTCTCGATAACTTTTTGGATTTATCCGCTTGTCTTATTTGTGATTGCGTTAGTGCTATATAAGTTACATCAATCACAAAAAGTATTAGCCAGAGGCTTATTGATGCTTTCTTTTATCGGATTTTATGCTTTACTGGGGTATATCATCCAATCTTTATAATTTATAAACCTGCGAAAGCAGGTTTTTTAATGGCATATAAAAACTAACTGATCGTGGAAAAAAATAAGCGGTGTGCGTTTGCGTAGCCAAACCGGAACTTGCGCTTGTTGGTAGCGTTTCTTCATTTCTTCTCGCATCGGTTTGCCATACTGTTTGACTTTACCTTGATGCGTCAACTTTACTTGCAACGGAGCATTTACTAACGCTTTCGGTAATAACAAGCGGTCAATTTTGCCAGATTTTTGGTAAATAATGCTGTCGCCTAAATGTTGTAGCTCACCGATTCCGTCCGGTAGCGTTAGCGATTGTTGGGCAAAGAGCGGCTGGCAAAAATCATCCGGTTCAAGCAATTCACCGGTTAAATAGAGATGATGTTGATAACGGCGCAACCAAAAATCGGCTAATTTAAGCTGCGGATTTTTATCGACGTCCGTATAAATTGTTTGTTGAATTATTTGCATTAGCTGTGCCGTACTTGGCATTTGTGCGCCGCATTTTTCCAGCCATAAACGGATCAATTGTTGTTGTTTCGCCAAAGAAAATTGAGGAAAAGCTTCGATATTTAAACGCTTTTCCGAAAAATCCGCATAGCGTTGCAATTCTTGAGCAAGCAATTCTTCCAATAGCATTTGTTGTTCGGCACAATGTTGCGCAGAACGGGCTACCATTTGACTGAAATGCTGCCAGCGTTGATTCACGATCGGTAACACCTCATTGCGTAAAAAATTACGGTCGTAATGGCTGTCGTGATTACTTTCGTCTTCAATCCAAGTGAATTGTTGTTGCAGCGCATATTGTTCGATTTGCGCTTTGCTCACGTTAAGAAGCGGTCTAAAAATGGTAAAATTTTGCCAAAATCCGACAGCTTGCATCGCTGACAACCCTTTGATTCCACTGCCACGTTTCAAGGCAAGCAAGAAAGTTTCTGTTTGATCATCAAGATGATGAGCGGTCACTAACACTTCGTTAGGCTGAATAATTTCACCGATTGCTTGATAACGTGCCGCTCTGGCGCCGGCTTCGATACCTTCACTGCGATCCACGGTAACTTTTTGCAAAATAAACGGAATTTTTAACCGCTTGCAAACTTGTTCACAAAAAGCTGCCCAACTGTCGGCATTAGGACTAAGCCCATGGTGAATATGTACCGCTCTTAGGTTGAGCTGTAATTCGGCTAACAGGTGCAATAACACAATCGAATCAATCCCACCGCTTAAGCCAAGCACAAAATTTCGCTGAGTCGGGAAATAGTGCCTAAACTGTGTTTGAAGTGTATCCAGTAACATATTGCGCCTTATCTGTGTCGGTCATTTTCTTCATTCTATCATTATTCCGCGCCCCTTTTTGAAAAAGAGCAGTGAGAGCCGGATTTAATATGTTAAAATTTAAAGAATTTTATTAAGAAGAGAAAAACAATGTTAAATCAAGTTTCAGAAAGCTTGCTTGCGCCAAGTGGGCTTGAGTTATCGCACTTGAGTAAAGTGCTTAATCATTTTGCGAATCGCCAAATTGATTATGCGGATCTCTATTTTCAGTTAAGCCAAGACGAGAGTTGGTCGTTAGAAGATTCGATTATCAAAGAGGGCGGTTTTTATATTGACCGTGGTTTCGGTGTGCGTGCGGTATCAGGCGAGAAAACCGGTTTTGCGTATGCAGACCAAATCGGCTTGAGCCAGCTTGAACAATGTGCAACCGCAGCCCGTTCGATTACTAATGCAAGCGGTCAATTATCGGTAAAAAGTTTCAAACAAACGAATGCAATCAAACGTTATGCGTCGGTCAATCCGTTGGATACGTTAAGCCGTGAGCAAAAAGTTGAGCTACTCCATTTAGTCGATAAAGTTGCACGTGCGGAAGATCCTCGAGTGATTCAAGTTAATGCAGGGCTTTCAGCAGTTTATGAAGAAATGTTAGTAGCAGCGACGGATGGCACGCTTGCGGCGGATATTCGCCCGTTGGTGCGTTTATCAGTTTCGGTATTGGTAGAAGAAAATAGTAAACGTGAGTGTGGTTCTGCCGGTGCCGGTGGACGTTTCGGCTTAAACTGGTTCTTTGAGCCGCAGGTGGTTAATGGGGAAATGACCGGCGATACTCGAGCGGTTTATCTGGCGAAAGAAGCGGTACGTATGGCATTAGTCAATCTAAGTGCAATGCCTGCACCAGCCGGCACAATGCCGATTGTATTGGGTGCGGGTTGGCCGGGTATTTTACTTCATGAAGCGGTTGGGCACGGGTTAGAGGGCGACTTTAATCGTAAAGAATCTTCGCTATTTACCGGCAAAATTGGGGAGTTAGTCACTTCGCCGCTTTGTACTATTGTTGATGATGGCACGGTGCCAAATGTTCGAGGCTCGATTACGGTAGATGACGAGGGGGTACCTTCGCAACGTAACGTATTGATCGAAAACGGGATTTTAAAAGGCTATATGCAAGATAAACTTAACGCCCGTTTAATGGGAGTTGCTCCAACTGGCAACGGTCGCCGTGAGTCTTATGCACATCTACCAATGCCTCGTATGACCAATACCTATTTAACAGAAGGCTCGCACAGTTTTGAGGAAATGATTGAATCAGTTGATTACGGTATTTACGCACCGCATTTCAGCGGCGGTCAGGTGGATATTACTTCGGGTAAATTTGTGTTCTCAACTGCAGAAGCTTATTTAATCGAAAAAGGTAAAATCACCAAACCGGTTACCGGCGCAACCTTAATCGGCAGCGGTATTGACGCTATGCAGCAGGTTTCAATGGTCGGTAAGAAAATGGAACTCGACCCAGGTATCGGCACTTGCGGTAAAGAAGGACAATCCGTCCCAGTCGGTGTAGGTCAGCCTACCGTGAAGTTAGATAAGATTACGGTTGGCGGACGAGGGTAAATAAAGGCGGTAAGATTCAACAATCTTGCTGTTTTTTATACTAAAGCGATTGTGATTGCCTTACTTCGTTAAATCTTTTAAGATGTATATCTATTGTGTATCTGTAGAAGAGGAGGAAGCATGAGAACTGCGCCAATTAATTTACGAGCGATGCCTGATCAGCGTGATTTAATTGATTATGCGGCAAGCATTTTAGGTAAAACACGTTCTGACTTTATGTTAGAAACCGCCTGCCAAGCTGCCCAAAATGTGATTTTAGATCGTACCGTTTTCCAATTAAATGAGCAGGCTTTCGAGCAATTTAACCGATTGCTAGAACAGCCAACAGCAGATAATCCGGGGTTAGATAAACTGTTAAATACCAAAGCGGTGTGGGAGTAGAAAATGCACGCACCGGAACTGCTTTCCGAGCAACATATTGTGCGATATTTTCAATGTGGTGAGGTCGTGCTAGACCAATGGCTACAACGTACTGCATTGAAAAATCAGCAAAATAATGCCAGTAAAACCTTTGTTGTGTGTGATGAAAATAAACAGGTGATGGGATTTTATTGTTTATCTGCCGGTTCGGTGAGCCATCAGTTTGTTGCAGGTGCCTTAAGACGTAATATGCCCGATCCGATTCCCGTGATTATTTTAGGTAGATTAGCGGTCGATTGTTCGGCACAGGGTAAGCAGTTAGGCGTATCAATGTTAAAAGATGCGGTCTTAAAATCGAAGACGGTGGCGAACCAAATCGGGATAAAAGCATTGCTTGTTCATGCGTTAAACCCGCAAGCAAAACAATTTTATTTAAAGTATGGTTTTTCATGTTCACCCATTGATGAGATGGTATTAATGTTAAAACTCTAAACAAGCGGTCGTTTTTGACTGATATTTTACAAATTATCGGTTTTCGTTTGAGGAAAGCGGATAAAAACAAGGAAAAAATAATATGGCATGGGTACAAATTCGTTTAAATAGTACGGATAAACAGGCTGAGCAAATCAGTGATTTTTTAGAAGAAATTGGGGCGGTGTCGGTAACTTTTATGGACAGTCAGGATACGCCGATTTTTGAGCCGTTACCGGGAGAAACCCGTTTATGGGGTAATACGGACGTAGTGGGTTTATTTGATGCGGAAACCGATATGAAAACGATTGTTGAAGCATTAATTGCCAGCCGTTTAGTCGAAGCGGATTTTGCACATAAGATTGAGCAAATTGAAGATAAAGACTGGGAACGTGAATGGATGGATAACTTCCACCCGATGCAATTCGGTAAACGCTTATGGATTTGCCCAAGCTGGCGTGAAGTGCCGGATTCGAATGCGGTGAACGTGATGCTTGACCCTGGTCTTGCTTTCGGTACCGGTACGCACCCGACGACCGCACTTTGTTTGCAATGGTTGGATAGCTTAGATTTAACCGGTAAAACGGTAATCGATTTCGGTTGCGGCTCCGGTATTTTGGCGATTGCAGCACTTAAACTCGGTGCAAAACAAGCGATCGGGATTGATATCGACCCACAGGCGATTTTAGCTTCGGGTAATAATGCGGAAGCTAACGGTGTGGCGGATCGTTTACAGTTATTCTTAGCGAAAGATCAACCGCAAGATCTACAAGCCGATGTAGTGGTGGCGAATATTCTTGCCGGTCCACTGAAAGAGCTTGCACCAAATATTATTACGTTGGTGAAACCGCAAGGCGATTTAGGTTTATCCGGTATTTTAGCAACGCAAGCGGAATCGGTTTGCGAAGCCTATGCACCGGACTTCAATCTTGATCCGGTGGTAGAAAAAGAAGAGTGGTGTCGTATTACCGGCGTGAAGAAATAGTTTAACGTAATAAAAAGCGGTCGGATTTTGTAGAAAATTTGCAAAATCCGACCGCTTTTTTATGCCCTAGTTTACGAGAGCTTGACGTAGTTTTCCATGATGTTTGGAAAGTAACTGTTCGGCAGTGGTTTTATCCGAATCGCTTAATATCATCATAATCGCTAATTTGGCGTTGTTTTCGGCAATTTTTAGCGTATTCTCGGCAACCGTTCGATCACATTCGGTGGCTTCCATCACGATTTTTATCGCACGAGCTTTAAGTTTTTCGTTGCTCGCTTGTACATCAACCATTAAATTGGAATAACATTTGCCGATCATCACCATGGAAGCGGTGGTCAGCATATTCAACACCAGCTTTTGTGCCGTGCCGGATTTCATACGGCTTGAGCCAGTTAGTACTTCCGGCCCTACAACCGTATCAATTGCAATCTCTGCAATTTGTGCCATCGCCGAATTTGGGTTGCTGGCAATTGAAACGGTGGTTGCCCCTAAAGATTTAGCATATTCTAACGCACCGATGACATAAGGGGTACGTCCGCTTGCTGCAATGCCGACCAATACGTCTTTTTGTGAAAAATTGACCGCTTGTAAATCGGCTTTGCCTCGTTCCGTATTATCTTCCGCTCCTTCAATCGGGTGGCGTAACGCCCGTTCACCGCCGGCAATAATGCCGACCACTATCTCCGGCGGAACGCCATAAGTCGGTGGACATTCCGAAGCATCTAATACGCCTAAGCGCCCACTCGTACCGGCACCGATATAGACTAAACGTCCGCCGTTTTGGAACGCTTGCACGATTTTTTCGACCGCTTGAGCGATTCGCGCTAAACATTTTTCCACCGCAAGCGGGACTTGTTTATCCTCTTGATTGATCACTTTCACTAGCTCAAGTGCAGAGAGTTGATCGATATTCATTGAGTTAGGATTGCGTTGTTCGGTAATCATTTTTGACAACGCGGTTAATAAATTTTTTTCTGACATTTTTATCTCCAACCACCTTTTACTTTCGGTGTGTTATACAAGTGAGGAAGTGATTACTTAGGATAAATTACCCCTAAACTCACCGGCTCTTTTGCTCCGGTTACGCTTGGTAAGTTGTTCGTTAAATTATGCACTCGTTGATAAGCCAGCCAGGCAAAAGCAGCTGCTTCGACATAATCAATATCCAATCCGTACTCATCGGTGGTAGCCACCTGCCATTTTGGCAGTAATTCTGAAAATCTCTGCATTAACAATGGGTTGCGTGCGCCACCACCACAAGCAAGTAACAAGCATTGCTTTTCACTTTCTAAGGTTTTTAGTTCGTTTACTACACTTTGTACGGTAAATTCCGCCAATGTACGCTGTACGTCTTCAGGACGATAAGCGGTTAAATTTGCCGATTTTTTTGCAAGCCATTCGAGATTAAATAATTCTCGTCCGGTGCTTTTCGGGGCAGGTAATTTGAAAAAAGGCTCGTCAAGCAGACTGTCGAGCAATGCCGGAATCAGTGTTCCGGTTTTTGCCCATTCGGCATTTTTGTCATAGCGTTTAGCTTGGTGCAGCTCTATCCACGAATCCATCAGTGCATTACCGACACTGACATCGTAGCCGATTGTCGGCTGCTGTGGCGCAAGTACCGAAATATTGGAAATACCGCCGATGTTCAGCACTACGGTTAAGCGTTCCTGCGAGGCAAAAATCCCTTCGTGAAAAGCAGGCACTAATGGTGCGCCTTGTCCGCCGACCGCCATATCTTTGCGACGGAAATCCGCAATAGTAGTAATGCCGGTATGAGCGGCAACCAAATTCATATCGCCGATTTGCATAGTAAACGGGAAGTTGCCGTTTGGAGAATGCCATACAGTTTGTCCGTGACAACCGATAGCTTGAATATCACTTGCAGTGAGATGATGTTCGGCTAAAAAGCGCTTGATACTTTCGGCATACAGCAGGCCTAAACGGTGATCGATTTCACCTAACTTTTGTAAGGAAGTTTCTCTGCTTTTGAGTAAGTGCGATAAATCGGTGCGTAAATCTTCCGGCATTGGGGTAAAGCCGCAAGCGGTCAATTTTGGCGGATTTTTTGCAAAATCCATCACACATAAATCCACGCCGTCAAGGCTGGTGCCGGACATCACGCCGAGGTAGAGGTTTTTAGTCATAAAAGTGAGATAAAAGGAAAATTTGTTGAATTATATCGAATATCCGGCATAAAAGCGGTAAGATCTCGGCTGATTTTTACAAATTTATCGCTTTATGAACCTTCAAAAACTTTTATTGATTCGACGATTTTTCTCCACTCTTGCATTTTTCTCAATGCAAACCGTGTTTTTTATTTATTTACAGAAAAAAGGTTTAAGCAATAGCGAAATCGCTTTTTCGTTGTCCTTATTATTCTTTTGTAACCAAGCGTTAGCGATTTTAGCCGGTATTTGGGGCGATCGTTACGGTTTGGCAAAGATGATGTTGTTGGGCTGTCTGCTAGATGTTTTGGCTTATATTTTTTTCCTCTCAGCAGATAATTACGGACTATTATTGTTAGCCACCACTTGCTTCGGGTTGGGGAGTTGTTTGTTTGGTACCAATGCGAAGGCGTGTTTATTAGCATTGGCGGGCGATGAATATAGCGAGAAAACCCGTTTGCAGGGCAAGTATCTGAAAGTGACCAGTATGTCTTCAATGTTTGCGCCGTTATTGGTGATTCCGTTTATTAAATTTGAGCAAATTGAGTTATTAATTTGGGTTTGTTTTGCGATGGAGGCGGTGCTATTTGCGCTGATGGTCAAGCCGTTTTATCAGATTCAAACGTTACAAAGTTTGGTGAAATTCCGCTTCGGGCAAATTCGAAAAATTATTACCAAAGAATTTTTATTTGTGCATCTGATGCTGTTTATTCCGCTCTCACTTGCCACTTCGTTTTTTGTGATTTTTCCGTTTTTATTTGATAACAAATTAGCCGCACCGGAACATAGTCCGATTGCATTATTTGTGAACGGCTTGATGACGGTATCGCTACAAAGTTACTTCTCGCGCAAAATTAATCTCACTGCGAAGCAAACCTTGTGGGTCGCACCGCTGTTAGCGATTGGTATCATTGTGCCGTGGTTTATTACCTTGCATTATATTTCGCTGTTTAGTGCTTATGCCTATTTAGTGATTTTTACTGTGATTGAAGTGTATGCGCTGACGGCAATGGCGAATTTGTTAGTGAAATTTGATAACGGTGCCAATCGAGGCTTTATTTTCGGTGCATCACGTCTGTTGCTTTCGATTGCGACGGTAGTGGTGATGAATTTAATTCCTCATTTGTTTTTGGTGTAGCTATGACTATTCTTTGGATTTCTCTCGGTGCGGTGTTAGGCGCAATTTCTCGCTGGCAATTAGGCGTATGGTTTAACGGTTTTCTCAGCCAGTTTGCCTTTGGTACATTATTAGCCAATTTGCTCGGCTGCTTCTTAATTGGGATTGCCATCGGATTGCATTTGAATGACGGGCAGAAGTTGCTGTTTATTACCGGTTTTTTAGGCAGTTTTACCACTTTTTCGAGTTTTTCGTTAGAAGTAAGTGAAAAGTTATTGGCGGAGAAGTATTGGCAAGCATTGAGCGTAATCGGCTTGCATTTAATCGGCGGAATCTTATGTACGGTGATGGGAATCTTGTTAGTACGCCTTTTTACAAGCGGTCGGATTTCCTAAATTTTTTGCAAAAAAATGCCCTCGCAACTTAACGTTGGAGGGCATTTGTATTTTCTTAAATCATCAGCGAATTAAAGTAGAATATTGGCTAATAATAAACCGAAGGCAATACTAAACGCCATGCTTAATAAGCCCGGTAACATAAAGCTGTGGTTAAAGATATATTTACCGATTCGAGTGGTACCGGTCGTATCGAAGTCGATTGAAGCGATAATCGGACCATAGTTAGGAATAAAGAAATAACCGTTTACTGCTACGAATACCGCAATAAGTACTGTCGGATCGATTTGTAATGCGATAGCTAATGGGAAAAGTGTCGCTACGGTTGCCCCTTGGCTGTTTACTAATACGGATAGAATAAACAGTGCGAAAGCAAATGCCCATGGCGCAGTTTCTACTAAACCTGATACCATACCTTTCACTTCTGTCATATGACCTTGCATTAAGGTATCGCCTAACCATGCGATACCGAAGATGGCGATTACCGCACGCATACCGGCATGGAATACCGAACCTTTTGTAATCTCGTTACCGTCCGGTTTACAGAAGAAGATGATTAACGCACCGATTGTAAGCATAACGATTTCAATCGTATGCGCCATACCCATCGGTTTTCCGTCGAATACCGGGCGTAATGAAGGCACCGCACCCATTAATACGACTAACAATGCACCGAATAAGAATAAGCTAACGGAAAGTTTTGCCGTCGGTTTGATTACGATATCCGCAAGATTGGTATTTGTGTTATTTGCTTTTACATATTCCGGATCTTGTAATAATTTTTGGTAATGCGGATCGTCTTTTAATTCTTTACCCATTTTATTAACGAATACGCAGGCAAGCATTAAACCGAGTAATGTCGCAGGCATGGTGACCGAAAGTACGTTACCTAATGTAATGCCTTGCGGTTCTAAGAAGGCTACTACTGCAACCACCGCTGCGGCGATAGGGCTGGCAACGATAGCGAATTGTGAAGCGATTACCGCCATTGAAAGCGGACGTTCAGGACGAATGCCGTTGTGACGGCTTACTTCAGCGATAACCGGTAATACCGAGTATGCTACGTGACCGGTACCGGCTAACACGGTGAATGTCCAAGTAACGAGCGGAGCGATAAAAGTAATATATTTCGGATTACGACGTAAAATGTTAGTAGCGATTTTAATCATATAGTCTAAACCGCCGGCAGCTTGCATTGCCGCCGCTGCAGATACGACCGCCATAATCATAAACATTACGTCGATCGGCAGACCCGCCGGTTTTAAACCGAAGCCGAAAGAAAGAATTGCAAGACCTAAACCACCGAATACACCCAAACCGATACCACCCACCCGGGCACCGATTAAAATACATAGTAAAACTATGGCAAATTGCAAAAGAAACATTGCGGACATAATTTAATTACTCCATTGTAATTCATCAAAAAAGCCATCATACTTGAGGCAAAACCTTTTCAGAAATTAGAAACCTTCTCAAGCGGAACGAATGCTTTGAAAAGGAACTGTAATATAGCAATAAATAAAACTAATCTCTATAAGATTTCAGAATTAAATTTTTTTATGATAGGAAATAATATGCAATTTTCAAAAATGCACGGACTTGGCAATGATTTTATGGTGATTGACGGTGTTACTCAGAACGTCTATTTAACCGAAGAGGTGATTCGTAAACTCGCTGATCGTCATCGTGGCGTCGGCTTTGATCAGCTGTTATTGGTTGAGCCGCCTTATGATCCGGAGCTTGATTTCCATTATCGTATCTTTAATGCGGACGGTAGTGAAGTGGCGCAATGCGGTAACGGCGCACGCTGTTTTGCTCGCTTTGTTACGCTTAAAGGTTTAACCAATAAGCAAGATATTCACGTGAGTACCGCTAAAGGTAAAATGGTATTAACTTTAAAAGATGAAGAAAAAGTTCGCGTGAATATGGGCGAGCCGATTTGGGAGCCGGCACAGGTTCCGTTTACGGCAAATAAATTTGAAAAAAACTATATTTTAAGAACCGATTTGCAAACGGTGTTATGCGGCGTGGTTTCCATGGGTAATCCGCATTGCGTGTTGCAAGTTGAAGATATTAATCTTACACCGGTAAATGAACTCGGGCCTTTATTAGAGAATCACGAACGATTCCCCGAGCGCGCAAATATCGGTTTTATGCAAGTGGTGAATCGCAACCATATCAAATTACGCGTATTTGAGCGCGGTGCCGGTGAAACGCAGGCATGCGGTAGCGGTGCGTGCGGTGCGGTGGCGGTAGGCATTATGCAAGGCGTATTAGACAACAATGTACAGGTAGATTTGCCCGGCGGTTCGCTCCAAATTGAGTGGGAGGGTGTTGGGCATCCGTTATATATGACCGGCGATGCGACTCATATTTATGACGGGTTTATTAAACTTTAAGTTTTTAGCTAAAAGTAAGCGGTCAAATTTCTGCAAAATTTTGCAAGAATTTGACCGCTTGTTATTTATGGCTAATCGCCCCTAAGCGTTTTCCACACCGAATGCCATTACTTCATCGATTTTCTCGGCATTCATCGCAATCATCATTAAGCGATCTACACCTAACGCCACGCCGGAACAATTCGGAATGCCCGCTTTTAATGCGGCAAGAAAACGAGAGTCCAACTGTTGCGCCGGTAAGCCCATTTGCGCACGCTGTACGTTGTCTTGCTCAAAACGGCGCATTTGCTCTTTCGTATCACTAAGTTCATGAAAACCGTTTGCCAACTCTAAGCCTTGGTAATAAACCTCGAAGCGTTCCGCAACACGGTGATCTTCCGAGCTGATTTGCGCCAGTGCCGCTTGCGACGACGGGAAATGATAGACCGCAGTCGGGCGCTCTTTACCGATATTCGCTTCCACAATTTCACTGAACAGGAATTGCAACAAAGTATCTCGATTCTCGTCATCTTCACACGGGAAGCCGTGTTTACGGGCTTTTTCAACCAATTGCGCTCGAGTTGCCGAAAGCGGATCTAAACCGACGTAAGTTTGGAACACGAACTGATAGCTATAAGATTCCGCCGGTTCGCAATCCAAAATTTGCTGTAATAAGTCATCCACTTCATTGATTAAACGATACATATCAAAGTGCGGGCGATACCATTCCAGCATAGTAAATTCCGGATTATGACGTTTACCGGCTTCTTCATTACGAAATACGCGACATAATTGGAAAATTGCACCGCTACCCGCCGCCAATAAGCGTTTCATATGGTATTCGGGGCTAGTCATCAGATGCAATGTTTTCGCTTCGCTGGAAAATGGCGAGAGAAATTGGGTGCTGAAGGTAGAAAGATGCACGTCCGTTACGGAAAACTCGCTTAATGCCGGGGTTTCCACTTCTAATACGCCGCGATCTTTAAAAAACTGGCGAATTTCCGCCATAATTTTGCTGCGTTTGATCAGGTTCTGAATGGAAGCGGTCGGTTTCCACTCGATATTTTCCAAAGTTAATTCGTTCATAAAAATGCTTTTTAGACATAAAAAATTTATTTTAACGAGATTTGCTTTATTTTGCGAAAGCTAATTTTCGCTACAAGAAATTTCATATCGTTTTCCATAAAATTTTTGTTGCATAGTTTGTTAATTTTTAAGCAAATTTAACCGCTAAATGAGATATATTCTTATCTATAATTACGAGTAATTATCAATACGACGGTAAGCCGGTTTACCTTTTTTGAGGTAGATCACAAAACGAAATTTTTGTCCCCTTAAAAATACAAAATATGCTTATCTTGCATAAAAAATAGTGGCACAATAAAAGTGAGTTATATTGATTAATATCTATTATTTTTGGAGTGCATTATGCAAAGTGTTAATTTTGATGTCGCGATTATCGGTGCTGGCGGCGGCGGTTTACGTGCAGCTATCGCAGCAGCGGAAGCAAATCCAAATCTTAAAATTGCTTTAATTTCAAAAGTTTACCCGATGCGTAGCCATACCGTGGCGGCAGAAGGCGGTTCAGCGGCAGTCATTAAAGATACAGACTCTTTCGATAACCACTTTAACGATACCGTTGGCGGCGGCGACTGGTTATGCGAACAAGATATCGTAGAATATTTCGTGGAACATTCACCGATTGAAATGACCCAATTAGAACGTTGGGGTTGTCCTTGGTCACGTCGCGAAGACGGTGAAGTAAACGTGCGTCGTTTCGGCGGGATGAAAATCGAACGTACGTGGTTTGCGGCGGATAAAACCGGTTTCCACTTATTACACACCCTTTTCCAAACTTCTATCAAATATCCTAACATTGTCCGTTTTGACGAACATTTCGTGTTAGATATTCTGACCGACAACGGCGAAGCGCGAGGTTGTGTGGCGATGAATATGATGGAAGGCACGCTTGTTCAAATCAATGCGAATGCGGTGGTTATCGCAACGGGCGGCGGCTGCCGTACTTATCGTTTCAATACCAACGGCGGTATCGTAACCGGTGACGGTTTATCAATGGCGTATCGTCACGGCGTAGCATTACGTGATATGGAATTCGTGCAATATCACCCGACCGGTTTACCGAATACCGGTATCTTAATGACTGAAGGTTGTCGCGGTGAAGGCGGTATCTTAGTCAATAAAGACGGTTACCGTTACTTACAAGATTATGGTCTAGGCCCTGAAACGCCAATCGGCAAACCTGAAAACAAATATATGGAATTAGGTCCGCGTGACAAAGTTTCACAAGCATTCTGGCAAGAATGGAAAAAAGGTAACACCTTAAAAACCGCAAAAGGCGTAGATGTGGTGCATTTAGACTTACGTCACTTAGGAGAAAAACACTTAACCGAGCGTTTACCGTTTATCTGCGAATTAGCACGTGCTTATGAAGGTGTTGATCCGGTAACTTCGCCAATCCCAGTTCGTCCGGTTGTACACTACACCATGGGTGGTATTGAAGTGGATATGCACGCAGAAACTTCAATTAAAGGTTTATTTGCAGTCGGTGAATGTGCTTCTTCAGGCTTACACGGTGCAAACCGCTTAGGTTCTAACTCATTAGCGGAATTAGTGGTATTCGGTAAAGTTGCCGGTGAAAATGCCGCTCGTCGTGCTCAAGAAGCCGGTCCTCGTAATCAAGCGCAAATTGATGCGCAAGCACAAGATGTGGTGGCACGCTTACACGCTTTAGCTCGTCAAGAGGGTAATGAATCTTGGTCTGACATTCGTAACCAAATGGGTGATGCAATGGAAGAAGGTTGCGGTATCTATCGTACGCAAGAAAGTATGGAAGGTGCGGTAAACAAAATCCATGAGTTAAGAGAGCGTTACAAAAATATCAGCGTGAAAGATAAATCAAGCGTATTTAATACCGATTTACTCTACAAAATCGAATTAGGCTTCATTTTAGATGTGGCGCAATCAATCGCTTGCTCGGCTGTTGAACGTAAAGAATCTCGCGGTGCGCATCAACGTTTAGACTATACCGAACGTGACGATGTGAATTATTTAAAACACACTCAAGCGTTCTATAACGCGGACGGCACACCGACCATTAAATATTCGGATGTGAAAATTACTAAATCACAACCGGCGAAACGTGTATATGGTGCGGAAGCCGAAGCGCAAGAAAAAGCGAAAAAAGCCGCAGAACAGGCACAAAAATAGGAGAGCGATAATATGGCAAATTTAAGCAAAATGACCATCGAAGTGCTTCGCTACAACCCGGAAACAGATAGCGAACCACATTTAGATAAATATGAAGTGCCGTTCGACAGCCAAACTTCATTATTAGACGCACTCGGTTATATTAAAGACGAACTTGAGCCGGAACTCTCTTATCGTTGGTCTTGCCGTATGGCGATCTGCGGCTCGTGCGGTATGATGGTAAACGGTAAACCGAAATTAGCGTGTAAAACGTTCTTACGTGATTACAGCGGCTTTATGCGAATCGAACCGCTTGCCAACTTCCCGATTGAGCGTGACTTAGTGGTGGATTTAAGCCACTTTATCGATAGCATCGAAGCAATCAAACCTTATGTTATCGATAATAAAGCACCGGAAGGTCAGCGCACTAAACAAACACCGGCACAATTAGAGAAATATCGTCAATTCTCAATGTGTATTAACTGTGGCTTATGCTATGCGGCTTGTCCGCAATTTGGTTTAAACCCTGAGTTTATCGGCCCGGCGGCGATTACCCTTGCCCACCGTTATAACTTGGATAACCGTGACAACGGTCGTGAGCAACGTATGAAACTCTTAAGCTCGAAAAACGGGGTGTGGAGTTGTACTTTCGTCGGTTATTGCTCGGAAGTGTGTCCGAAACACGTCGGTCCGGCTTCCGCAATTAACCAAGGTAAATTGGAAAGTGCGAAAGATTACGTAATTTCAATGCTTAAACCAAAAGGCTAGGGGGCAATATGACAACAGCAACTAAACGTAAAGCGTATGTACGCGAAATGAAAGCGAATTGGTGGACAAAATCAAGCTTCTATAAAATGTACATGGTTCGTGAAGCGACCTGTTTAGCGACAGTATGGTTCTGCTTAGTATTGCTTCACGGAGTAATCAGTTTAGGCGGGGGAAGTTTAGACGGTTTTATCAGCTTCTTACAAAACCCTATCGTATTTATTTTAAACGTTATCAGTATTGCCGCATTACTTTACCATGCTGCAACATTGTATGTGATGACACCGCAAGTTTTAACTTTTATCGTTAAAAACGAGCGCGTAAATCCGAATATTTTAAAAAATGCACTTTGGGCGGTAACAGGTTTAGTAAGCCTTGTTGCATTAGTATGTACTTATATCTAGGGGAGAATGGCAATGAATAAACAAGATCCAAAACGTTCTAACGAACCGCCTGTATGGTTAATGTTTAGTGCGGGCGGTACAATCAGCGCAATTTGCTTCCCGGTATTACTTCTTATTTTAGGTGTGTTATTACCGCTCGGTTTAGTGCCGGTGGAGAATATTGTGGCGTTTGCTCACACTTGGTTCGGTAAATTAGTGATTTTAGCGGTAACTATTTTCCCAATGTGGGCGGGTATGCACCGTGTACATCACGGTTTACATGACCTCAAAATTCACTTTCCTGCGGGTGGCTGGGTATTCTACGGATTATCCGCTCTCTACTCAGTGATTGTGTTCTTTGCAGTAATCGCACTGTAATCAATATAACGTGAATAAAGCCATCCGTCCGGGTGGCTTTTTTTGTATCGTAAGCGGTTGAATTTTTGGCAAATTTTGCAAAGCGTTTTCTCCAAAACGGTAGAAACGGCTTTTTTACTTTTTCATTACTGCAATTTGTTTTAGAATCAACGGACGATTTACTCTCAAGGATTTATGATGAAAAAATTATTTTTAGCGGCGTTAATCGCATCGTTCGGGTTGGCTGCCTGCGGTGTAAAAGGTCCGCTTTATTTTCCCGAGCAGCAACCGGCTCAACAACAAACAAAATAATTGCTAACCACGGTAATTCAAAATCTACGTATAACAAGCGGTCGAATTTATTCGATTTTTTGTAAATGCGAGTGTAGTGAGTTTGCCGTGGTTTTATTTTTTCAAACACAACGGACAAATTAATGAATCATTTCAATTATAAAAACCAACAACTTTTTGCGGAAGACGTTTCCGTTTCAGATATCATCAATCAACACGGTACGCCCGCTTATATCTATTCTCGTGCTACGCTTGAGCGTCATTGGCACGCTTTTGATAAAGCATTCGGCGCACACCCGCACTTGATTTGCTTTGCGGTAAAATCCAATTCCAATATCGCGCTATTAAATGTAATGGCACGCCTCGGTTCGGGCTTTGATATTGTGTCGCAAGGCGAACTTGAACGTGTACTTGCCGCCGGCGGCGAGCCGAGCAAAGTGGTATTTTCCGGTGTGGCAAAATCACATAGCGAAATTCAGCGTGCATTGGAAGTCGGCATTCGTTGCTTTAATATCGAATCCATCGCCGAGTTACACCGCATTAATGAAGTCGCCGGTCAATTAGGTAAAATCGCACCGATTTCATTGCGTGTAAATCCGGATGTGGATGCGCACACTCACCCTTATATTTCCACCGGTTTAAAAGAAAATAAATTCGGGGTAAGCGTAACCCAAGCACGTGAAGTGTACCGTTTAGCCAAAACCTTACCGAACGTAAAAATTACCGGTATGGATTGCCATATCGGTTCGCAATTAACCGAATTACAACCGTTTTTAGATGCGACCGATCGCTTGATTGTATTAATGGAACAATTAAAAGAAGACGGTATCGAATTACATCACTTGGATTTAGGTGGTGGTTTAGGCGTACCGTATAACGGCGAAGAGCCGCCGCATCCGACCGAATATGCCAAAGCGTTACTCGAAAAATTAAAAGGCTATGCGGATCTTGAGATCATTTTAGAGCCGGGTCGAGCGATCACGGCGAATGCGGGGATTTTAGTCACTAAAGTGGAATACCTTAAAGCGAATGAAGATCGTAATTTTGCGATTGTCGATACCGGTATGAACGATATGATTCGTCCGGCGCTTTATGAAGCTTATATGCAGATTACCGAGGTGGATCAATCGCTTTCGCGTGAAAAAGCAGTCTATGACGTAGTCGGTCCGATTTGTGAAACTTCAGACTTTTTAGGTAAAGATAGAGAACTGGCGATTGAACAAGGTGACTTAATTGCAATGCGTTCGGCAGGTGCGTACGGAGCGGCGATGTCTTCAACCTATAATTCGCGTCCGCAAGCGGTCGAAATTATGGTGGACGGTGATCAGGCTTATTTAATTAAAGCACGTGCAAGTTTTGCGGACTTGTGGCGTCTAGAGAAATTACTACCGTAATTTTTAAATCATTTGCTTCCTTACGAGATGAGGCAAATAGAAATATTTTAAATTGGAGAAAAGATATGAAACTTTATTGTTTAAAAGGCGCTTGCTCATTCGTACCGCACGTGGCGTTAGAATGGACCGGTGCGGAATATCAAGCGGAACTAGTCAGCCGTGATTTTATTAAATCGGCGGAATTTTTAGCCTTGAATCCGCGCGGCGCAGTGCCGTTATTAGTGGACGGCGATTTAGCGCTTTCACAAAACCAAGCGATTTTGCACTATTTAGATGAGAAATATCCGGATGCAAAATTATTCGGTAGCAAAACTTTGCGTGATAAAGCGAAAGCGGCGCGTTGGTTAGCGTTTTTCAATAGTGATGTGCATAAATCGTTTGTACCGTTATTCCGTTTACCGAGCTATGCGGAAGGGAATGAAGAATTAACTCGAGTGATTCGCCAGCAAGCGGCAGAACAGGTTTTAAGCCAATTGGCGACTGCAAACGAGCATTTGGAAAGTCATATTTTCTTCGGTGAAAATATTTCGGTGGCGGATGTTTATCTTTATATTATGTTGAATTGGTGCCGTATGTTGGGCTTGGATTTCTCACATCTTGAGCAGCTTTCTCCGTTTATGCAACGCGTTGAAGCGAATGCCGGTGTGGATGCGATACGTGTTGCCGAGGGTTTAAAAGGCTAATCTTTCATCAGTAAACGAAAAAGCAGAGCGAATCGCTCTGCTTTTTTATAAGGATAATGCTTATTAACTTGACAAATATTGATAAGAATCAATATCATTTACAATTAGATTTTGTATAAATCCTTTCTTCGTTTTGAAAGAATTGAGAAAGTGATGATGATTACAACAACAAATTGGCAGGCAAGCCAAGCCGCTCCGAAAGCATTTCCCGAACGTCAGGCGTTAATGCCGATCTGGGGCGGTGAAGTCGTACCGCAACAAGAATGGCAGAGCGTATGGGGACAAGCCGCTATTCACGCCCTCAAACAAGACGGTTTAGCATATGTCCATATCCCTTTTTGTGCCGGTCACTGTATTTTCTGTGGTTTTTACCGTAATGCGTGGAAACAAGAATACAGTAAAATCTATACCGATAAATTAATTAAAGAATTGGCGTACGAAGCAAGTATCCGCCAAGGTAGCGGTAAAATCAAAGCGGTTTATTTTGGCGGCGGAACGCCAACCGCCTTGGATACCGAAGATTTAGTCCGCTTAATCAAAGCCTGCTATCAATATTTACCGTTAGCGGACGATTGCGAATTTACGATTGAAGGGCGTATCAGTCATTTTGATATTGAAAAGGCGCGTGCTTGCGTAGCCGCCGGTGCGAATCGTATTTCAATCGGTATTCAAACCTTTAACTCAAACATTCGTAAGCGTTTAGGGCGTAAACATAGCGGCGAAGAAGCTTACGCATATCTCAAAGCCTTGTGCGAATTGGATGCGGTTGTCGTTGCCGATTTAATTTTCGGCTTACCGAATCAAACGGATGAAGTTTGGGCGAACGATATTCAAGTGGCAAGCACTCTACCGTTATCCGGTTTAGATATTTATGCGTTTAATAATTATCCGTTTTTACCGATTAACAAGATGATCGAACACGGTTCTCTGCCTGCCGCTGCAAGTTTTGAAGTTCAAGCGCAGCATTATGCTTATGCGGTAGAACATTTACAAAACACCGGTTGGCAACAAGTGAGTAATAACCACTTTGCTTTCCCGAATCGCGGGGAACGTAACCGTTATAACACGTTAGTCAAATCCAATATGCCGTGTCTTGCCTTCGGCTCCGGCGCAGGTGGTAATTTCGGCGGTTATAGTTTCCAAGTACATTCCACACTACAAACTTATTTAGACACACCGGCAGATAAAAAAGCGCTGTCGTTTTTAAGTAAACACGGTGCGAATAAGCCGTTACTTGGTGTCGTGCAACACGATTTAGAACTGGGTTATCTGGATATTAAATTATTTAAACATAACCCGAAAGCAATGAAATTGCTGATGCAATGGCAGCAATTATCTTTATTAAACATTGATCAAGACGGTATCGCTCGCTTGAATATCAGCGGTCGATACTGGTCACCGACTTTGATCCGTAAATTAATGCTCACGCTACCCACAGAAGATAAAAAGGAGAACAGTATGGTTAAATTAAGTGAAGAACAATTAAGCGAATTACGTCAATCGCTTGCCGAAAATCCGGGGCAAATTTTAGAAATGGTTGCCGGTATGAAACAATGCAGCTTAGAAGAAGTGATTAGCTGCTTACCGGCGGAAATGGTCACCAAAACGGACGGCGCACGTTTTGTGGAAATTATGCAAGCGTTAGCAACGCTAGAAGATGCGGTGACCTTTATTGCACACACGCCGGATGCGGTGGTTGAGGTCACCGGCAAGCTACCAAGCGGTCAAATCGGCAGAGGTTTTTACAATTTCGATCACGCTCAGGAAGGCGGCGTACACGGTCACCTACGTTATGAAAACTGTGCGGCGATTTATTTACTTGAGCGTCCGTTTATGGGCAAACATACCGTATCGCTTAACTTTATTAACCATCAAGGCGGTGCAATGTTTAAAATCTTTGTCGGACGTGATGAAGATCGCAATTTACGCCAAAATCAAATCGACTTTATGCGTCAATTAATTAAGGGTGAGTAATGATTTTATTATTTGGAGCCAACGGCTTAGCCGGACGTGCATTACTGGAAGCGGCCGAACAACCGATCGTCTCTGTATTGCGCCGACCTTCGGACGATCCGTTTTTTGCAGATCGCCAAACGGCGGTTGCCGATGTAATGTCACCGGAAGCCTGTGAAGCGGTGATGCAGCAATATTCGCCAAAAGTGGTGATTAGCTATATCGGTGGCAAAAAAGACGGTGTACGTAGCGATGCTGCCGGCAATATCAATATTATTCGTGCTATGCTGAAATATGCGCCTACCGCTCGTTTTATTTTTATTACCAGTATGGGTTGCGGAGAGCAATGGGAATTTGTATCCGAACGAGGGAAACAAGTACTGGGAGAAGCGTTACGAGAAAAAACACAGGCGGAAAACTTACTGTGTGAAAGCGCACTAAATTGGACGATTCTCCGCCCGTGCGGACTGAATACGGACGAAGGCGAAACCTTTCGTTTAATTGAAAATGCGACGGAAATACCTAAGTGCTATATGAGCCGTAATGCATTGGCAAAAGCGGTGCTATGTGTACTCGAACGTCAAGATCTCAATCATAAAATTTTATCTGTGATGCAATAAGTGTAGAAAAGCAAGCGGTTGTTTTTAGCAAAATTTTTCCAAAAACAACCGCTTGTAAGAGGGTAAATTAACGCTCGATTTTAGAACGAATCAATTCGATTAAATCGGTCATTTCTTGTGTTGGTGCCGGGGCTTGATGCATAAACCAGCGGAATAATTCCGGATCGGTATATTTGAGCATTGCCACAAGGGTTTGCTGCTGTGCTTCGCTTAACTCATCAAAATATTCCTTGTAAAAAGGCATAATCATTTTGTCTAATTCGCGCATACCACGGCGACATTCCCACTCAATTCTAAAACGATTTAATTCAGCCATTATTTCACCTCATGAATACGTAGTTCTTTCGGCACTTCAAATACCATATTTTCTTCACAACCTTCTAAGTTGCTCACACCGGTTACACCTAAAGTTTTTAAGTGTTCAACCACCGATTGTACTAAAACTTCCGGTGCCGATGCACCGGCGGTAATGCCGATAGTTTCCACACCGTCCAACCAACTCGGATCAATATCTTGAGGACCGTCAATCAATTTAGACGGCACACCCATACGTGAAGCCAGTTCTGCCAAGCGGTTAGAATTTGACGAATTTTTGGAACCGACCACTAATACAAGCTGAGACTGTTTTGCCAATTCTCGTACCGCTTGTTGGCGGTTGGTTGTCGCATAACAAATATCGTTTTTGCGCGGGCCTTGAATTGCCGGATATTTCTCTTTTAACACTTCAATCACATCGCTGGTGTCGTCAATCGAAAGTGTGGTTTGCGTCATAAAAGTTAAATCGTCTTGGCTGCTGACTGGCAGTTTGGCAATATCTTCGACCGATTCCACCAAGAATATACCGGCGTTTTGGTTATCGTATTGCCCCATCGTGCCGATCACTTCCGGATGACCTTCATGTCCGATTAAAATCGCTTTAGTGCCTTTTTTGCTGGCACGAGCCACTTGCATATGTACTTTTGTTACTAACGGGCAAGTTGCGTCAAATACTTTTAAGCCGCGGCGTTTAGCTTCTTGGCGAACCTCTTGCGAGACACCGTGTGCCGAGAAAATCACAATCGCACCGTCCGGCACTTCGTCCAACTCTTCGACAAACACCGCACCTTTGGCTTTTAAACCGTCCACCACAAAGCGGTTATGTACCACTTCGTGACGTACATAAATCGGTGCGCCGTGAATTTCAAGGGCAAGTTCCACAATCGAAATCGCTCGATCAACGCCGGCACAGAAACCTCTTGGGTTTGCTAATAAAATATTCATTTAATCACTCTTTTTCTTTTTGTCGAGGAATGCTTCCAAGATGAGCAATCCCGCACCCACTACAATGGCAATATCCGCCACATTAAACACGGGATAATGATAGATATCCCAATAAAAATCAAAGAAATCAACCACATAACCGTTATAAGCTCGGTCAATCGCATTACCGATAGCACCGCCGATAATCAGGGCATATGCAGAATTTTCTAATTTTTTGACCGCTTGATTACGCCACAGCATCACGATTAAACCGAGTGAAATAACAATCGCCAGCCCTAAGAAGAAATATTTCTGCCAGCCGCCGTAGTCGGCTAAAAAGCTGAACGCCGCGCCGTAGTTGCGTACATAAGTTAAATTAAAAACGGGCAATACGTTTACGCTTTCATATAACTCAAAGCGTTGTACTACAAGGTATTTGGTCCATAGATCAATAATAATTGTCGCTAAACTTAGCCACAACCATTTGATTCCGGTTTGTTTCATAGTTTTCCTATTTGAATGTTAATCGTGTGTCTGGTTGTATGCCGCCTCTCTCTGAGAGGGTAACATCGCTAAAAACGGTTAAAGTGCGTCTTCGTTTTCTTCGCCGGTACGGATACGAATCACTCGTTCGACATCATAGATAAAGATTTTGCCGTCGCCGATTTTACCGGTCTGTGCGGTATCGATAATTGCTTCGATACAGGCGTCCACTTGGTCATCCGCTACTACGATTTCCAGTTTAATTTTCGGTAAAAAATCAATCGCATATTCCGCACCGCGATAAAGCTCGGTATGACCTTTTTGACGACCGAATCCTTTCGCTTCGGTGACGGTCATACCGGTAATGCCGGCGTCGGTTAATGCTTCACGCACATCATCCAGTTTGAACGGCTTAATAATCGCTTCGATTTTTTTCATAATAAGTTCCTATTTTTAATCACCGCAGATAACGCAGATTACTCGGAATGTAAAATTTTCAGTAAATTTGACCGCTTGTTTAGTTTTCCGAGTTATCAGGTGCTCCGTGGTTTTAAAGATTATCTTCTTGCTGATTTCGGACGGAAACTTTCGCAGATTTCAGAGCGAGTGTCGATATAAATATCACTTAATAGTTGTAAGCAATACGGCACAGCGCTGAAAATGCCTCGTACCAGCGTATTACCTTGTGCGTCTTTTACCCCTTCAAGAGTTTCTTTAATTGCTTTCGGCTGCCCCGGTAAATTTAAAATTAGCGAATCGTGACGAATAACACCGACTTGGCGAGAAAGAATCGCGGTCGGTACGAAGTGCAGGCTGACTTGGCGCATTTGCTCGCCGAAGCCCGGCATTTCACGATGTGCCACCGCAAGGGTCGCATCCGGCGTGACGTCTCGTTTTGCCGGTCCGGTACCGCCGGTGGTTAAGACTAAATGGCAGTGGTGCGTATCCACCAATTCAATTAATGTTTGCTCAATGATAGCTTGCTCGTCCGGAATTAAACGTGTTTCCACTTCAAACGGGGCGGTTAATACGGATTCCAACCACGCTTGTAATTCGGGAATACCTTGGTCTTGGTAAACGCCGCCGGAGGCACGGTCCGAAACGGAAACCAAACCGATTTTTAATGTCTCTTTACTTAACATTATTTATCCTTTTGCAATTTTAGGGCGGGTATAAACCCGCCCGAATCAGTTTTTAGTTCGCTAAAATGTTATTATTTTTTCTCTTCCGCTTTAGCCGGTTGTTTGCTTTCTTGCTCTTGCAACATCGACATTGCCATATTGATACTTTTTTCTACTGTAGCGCGGCGCGGTTCGCCTTCAGGAATCAGTTTTAGCATCATGCCCCAAGTCATTGCCGCCATTTTATAGTCTTGTTCTTCAAAAGAACTGAAAGCCAGTAAGCTGAGCGCATCTAAATTGGTATGATCTTCACGTAAAATTTCTTTTAGCACCGCTTTACCTCTGTCCTTATCCGCTTGATCTTGCGAGAACATCAGCACTTGAGCGTAGCTGCCTTTATATTGCAGATTTTTCGGGTCCAGTTTGCTGGCTTTTTCGTAGCTTTCCAGTGCTAATTGCCCGTCATCTTTCGCCATGCCGATTTGACCTAACATAAACCAGCCTTTGGCATCATTCGGTTTATTTTGTAATTCGACGCGTAATGCCATCGCAAATTGATTTAGCTCTTGTTCGGATAGCGGATTGGTGTCTTCATCTTTAATACGCTCATAAAAATATTCTAATTTCTTATGAGTCATATCAATCATATTACCGGCTTGCCACGAACCGACGCTAACATAAGCGGCGGTACCGATAGCGCCCACTGCTAACAATAGACCGACAAACAAAACTTTACCCGATTTAGTTTGTTGCGCTTGTTGCGTCTGTGCTTGCTCGGGAATATCGTCTAATAAACTTTGTTGAAGTTCCAATTTGGTTTTTTCAGGGTCGTCAATCACCCCTTCATTCGCTTCACGTTCGACTTCTTTTAAACGATCCAAATAGAAGGCTTTATTTAAACTGTCGCGTTTGGTCGAGTCGCTTTTGGCGGTCTTTTTTAATAACGGATAGAAAGCAATAAAGCAGATGACGATGGTAATCAGCGCAATAATGATCCAAAAATTCATTAGTCGTCCTTATTGTTAAGAATTTGATTTAAACGTGCTTGATCAATCTCTGCCTTTGCAGAATTTTGTTCGGATTTAACCGCTTGTTTCGCTTTGGATTTTCGTCCCCAAATTAAACCGAAGCCGAGCAATAACAACGCTACCGGTAATGCCCAAAGTAACACGGTTGCCGGTGTCAGCGGCGGATCATACGTCACGAAGTTACCGTAACGCTCAATCATATAATCCACCACTTCATTTTTACTTTTACCCTGTTTAAGCAGTTCCAAGGTTTTGAAGCGCATATCTGTCGCGATGGTAGCGTTAGAATCGGCGATATTATTATTCTGACATTGCGGACAACGCAGCTCTTGGATTAACGCATGATAATCCGATTCTTGTTGTGCCGAATCGAATTGATTAACCTCAATAGGTGCGGCGTTTACCACGGTTGTTGCAAATATAAAAAGAGAGAGAAATTTTTTCATACTGTTACTGTTTAAGTTTTTCATAAATCGGTTTTAATACTTGATTCCATACTTGATCGTTTACATCGCCGGCGTGGCGGTAATGAATGACGCCGTTGCCGTCAATGATAAAGGTTTCGGGCGCACCGTAAACACCGAGATCTAAACCTAAAGAGCCTTTAGGATCGTAAATATTCGCTTTGTACGGATTGCCGTAACTGGCGAGGAATCTCATCGCTTTTGAGCGTTCGTCTTTATAATCCACACCGACAATTTCCACGCCTTGTTTCGCCAGTAGCGTTAAATATTCATGTTCGGCATAGCAAGTCGGACACCATGTCGCCCAAACGGTTAATAAACGAGGCGTACCTGTTTTTAACACGTTTTGATCCAGCATTTGTTTTTCGTCTAACAAGGATTCCAAGCGAAAATCCGGAATCGTTTTGCCGACTAAAGCGGATTCCAATTTTTTAGGATCATCCCCTTGCGCATTACGTGAAAGTTGCACCATAAAAGTGACGGTGAGCCCTAAGAAGATAATTAGAGGAAGTAAAAGTTTTTTGTTCATAATCAGCGGTCTTTTTTAAATGAAATTTTACAAAAACAGGCGGTTAGCTTAACAAAAATTTAGCTATTGATCGCCTATTAATTGTCGGTATTTTAGATTAATTATGCGATACGTTGCTATCATCATATTTTTCGTTATTTACGAAGCTTCACCGTCTGAATCGCATGGTCCTCGCCTTTTATTAATATTAAGTTTGCGCGTTCGCGGCTCGGCAGAATATTTTGTTTTAAATTCAAACCGTTAATTTCATCCCAAATGCTCGAAGCGGTTCGAATGGCTTCCTGTTCCGAAAGTTTGGAATAATGATGGAAATAAGCGTTCGGATCGGAAAACGCACTGCGGCGGAATTTTAAAAAACGAGCGACATACCATTCTTTAAGCAAATCTTCATCGGCATCGACATAAATAGAAAAATCGACAAAATCCGAAACGAATACGTTATGCGGACTTGACGGGTAATTCATACCGCTTTGTAGTACGTTTAAACCTTCTAAAATCACAATATCCGGCTGATCAACCACATTATATTGATCGGGAATAATGTCATAAGTTAAGTGTGAGTAAATCGGCGCTTGGATATGACGTTTACCCGATTTAATATCGGAGACGAACTGAATTAAGCGATGAATATCGTATGATTCGGGAAAGCCTTTGCGTTTAAGCAAATCTTTTTCTTGTAATGTTGTCAGCGGATATAAAAAACCGTCCGTCGTAATCAAATCGACTTTTCGTTCGCTCGGCCATTGCGACAGTAAGGCCTGTAAAATACGTGCCGAAGTGCTTTTGCCGACCGATACGCTGCCGGCGATACTGATAATATAAGGTACTTTCGGTGACGCAACGTCAAGAAAGCGGTGTAATACGGTCTGACGTTTTAAGTTTTCTTCAATATAGTAGTTAATTAAACGGGCAAGCGGTAAATAAATAGTGCTTACTTCATCTAAAGAAAGGTCTTCATTAAAACCGAGTAGCGGTTTGAGATCTTGTTCGGTCAATTTTAGCGGGACGGATTTACGTAATTCGGCCCATTTTTGACGATCAAAAGTTAAAAAAGGTGTGATTTTGTTTGATTTTTGCAGGCTCATAGCCAAATTCTCTAGTTTTCCGATGCAATAGTATGCTTTTCTTAGAAAAGCTGGGGTACAAATATACAATATAAATCTAAAAATAGGACGTTTTATCTTAAGAAAAACAGGTAAAATATCTAAAAAACAATCATTTTGTTTACTAAGCAATCGAAAAAACAGATTTTTTAATTTTTTTGAAAAAAATGCTTGCGCGCTTTTAAAATTTCCCTATAATGCACCTCACTTGCTTACGACAATGCAACGCCGACTTAGCTCAGTAGGTAGAGCAACTGACTTGTAATCAGTAGGTCACCAGTTCGATTCCGGTAGTCGGCACCATTATCGCATGTTGTAAATAAGTATTCAATTAATCGTGGAGGGATTCCCGAGCGGCCAAAGGGGGCAGACTGTAAATCTGTTGGCTCAGCCTTCGAAGGTTCGAATCCTTCTCCCTCCACCATTCCTTATAATTGAATCGCACATCGGACAGACGAATTTAGAACAGCGGGCATCGTATAATGGCTATTACCTTAGCCTTCCAAGCTAATGATGCGGGTTCGATTCCCGCTGCCCGCTCCAAGCGCTGATATAGCTCAGTTGGTAGAGCGCACCCTTGGTAAGGGTGAGGTCGGCGGTTCAAATCCGCCTATCAGCACCAGCATTTCTTCTATTTTCATCTTTTCAATGTCTTGAATTTATTAACAATTTCTACATTTGGTTAATGTGGTTATGTACCATTTGTAACCGTGTTTGTTTAAGAGGCTTTTTAAAATGTCTAAAGAAAAATTTGAACGTACAAAACCGCACGTTAACGTGGGTACAATCGGCCACGTTGACCATGGTAAAACAACTTTAACAGCAGCAATCACTACCGTATTATCAAAACACTTCGGTGGTGCGGCTCGTGCATTCGACCAAATCGATAATGCGCCGGAAGAGAAAGCGCGTGGTATCACCATCAACACATCACACGTTGAGTACGATACGGAAACACGTCACTACGCACACGTAGACTGCCCGGGACACGCGGACTATGTTAAAAACATGATTACCGGTGCTGCGCAAATGGACGGTGCAATCTTAGTAGTAGCAGCGACAGACGGTCCGATGCCACAAACTCGTGAGCACATCTTATTAGGTCGCCAAGTAGGCGTACCATACATCATCGTATTCTTAAACAAATGCGACATGGTAGATGACGAAGAGTTATTAGAATTAGTAGAAATGGAAGTACGTGAACTTCTTTCTCAATATGACTTCCCAGGTGACGATACACCAATCGTACGTGGTTCAGCGTTACAAGCGTTAAACGGCGTACCGGAGTGGGAAGAAAAAATTCTTGAGTTAGCACACCACTTAGATACATACATTCCAGAGCCGGAGCGTGCAATTGATAAACCGTTCTTATTACCAATCGAAGACGTATTCTCAATTTCTGGTCGTGGTACGGTAGTAACAGGCCGTGTTGAACGTGGTATCATCAAATCAGGTGAAGAAGTTGAAATCGTAGGTATCAAAGAAACTACGAAAACAACCGTAACCGGTGTTGAGATGTTCCGTAAATTATTAGACGAAGGTCGTGCGGGGGAAAACGTTGGTGCATTATTACGTGGTACAAAACGTGAAGAAATCGAACGTGGTCAAGTATTAGCGAAACCGGGTACAATCACTCCGCACACAGACTTCGAATCAGAAGTTTACGTATTATCAAAAGAAGAAGGTGGTCGTCATACTCCATTCTTCAAAGGTTACCGTCCACAGTTCTACTTCCGTACAACGGACGTAACAGGTACAATCGAGTTACCGGAAGGTGTTGAGATGGTAATGCCGGGCGACAACATCAAAATGACTGTGAGCTTAATTCACCCAATCGCGATGGACGAAGGTTTACGTTTTGCGATTCGTGAAGGTGGTCGTACAGTAGGTGCGGGCGTGGTAGCGAAAATCATCAAATAATTAGGTATTAGACTTAATATTTGAAGCGAAATGCTAAAAGAGAAGGCGTGTTGAAAGACACGCTTTTTTGTTTTTGATTTTTGATGATTAGGGAAAGATACGAACGATTTTCCCATACTCACTAAAATAAACGAATAAAAAATGCCGCTTATTTCACAACAAGCGGCATGATTTTTAGGAGATTTTGCTAACGGCTAAATTCCGTCTCCATAAGTCCCTTCGATATCTTCAAAATATTGGTTCATATCAAAAGCCGGTTTTTGTACGGACGATTGCCCAATAATACGAGCCGGTACACCCGCTGCGGTAGCGTGATCAGGAACAGGCTGTAATACAACTGAATTGGCACCGATTTTTGAATAACGTCCGATCTCAATATTACCCAAGATTTTCGCACCGGCACCAATCATTACGCCCTCACGAATTTTAGGGTGACGATCGCCGTGCTCTTTACCGGTACCACCAAGAGTTACGCCTTGTAAAATAGATACATCATTTTCAATTACCGCCGTTTCACCCACTACAATACCTGTTGCGTGGTCAAACATAATGCCGCAACCTAATTTGGCAGCGGGATGAATATCTACGTCAAATGCCACGGAAATTTCATTTTGTAGATAAATAGCTAATGCTTTACGTCCTTGCTGCCAAAGGTAATGAGTAACACGATAGCTTTGGATTGCATGATAACCTTTTAAATATAACAACGGTGTTGTCCATTTATCTACCGCCGGATCTCGGGTACGAACCGCATCAATATCACAAGCGGCACTGGCAATAATTTGAGGGTTAGTTTGATAGGCCTCTTCGATAATTTCTTTTAATGCGATTGCCGGCATGATCGGGTTAGCGAGTTTATTCGCTAAAATATAGCTTAACGAGCCGCCTAAATTGCTATGTTTTAAAATAGTCGCATGGAAAAAGCTGGCAAGCATCGGTTCATTATCGACAAGTTCTTCAGCTTCTTCTCTAATATTTTTCCAAATTTGATTAAGTTCACTTTCGTTCATCTAAAACCTCTTTATTCGCCTTTGCGTTCACGCCCTAATAGGCTCGTAGCAACATCATGCGCATTCTTACCGCAGAATAGCATTTGATAGATTTGTTCGACAATCGGCATTTCGACACCTTGGGTCTGAGCCAATAAATACGCTTCTTTGGTATTGTAGAAACCTTCCACCACTTGCCCGATTTCCGCCATAGCTTCCTCAGCGGATTTTCCTTGTCCGAGCATTAAACCGAAACGACGGTTACGCGATTGGTTATCGGTACAAGTTAGTACCAAATCGCCAAGTCCCGCCATACCCATAAAAGTATTGGCATTTGCACCGAGTGATGCGCCTAAACGGCTGATCTCAGCTAAACCGCGCGTAATAAGTGCCGTTCTTGCATTAGCACCAAAGCCCATTCCATCGGAAATACCAGCCCCGATTGCAATGACATTCTTAATCGCACCGCCTAATTGCACACCTATCATATCGTTGTTCAAATAGACTCGAAACGCTTTAGCACAGTGAATACGTTGCTGCATTTCATCGGCAAATTGGCTGTCTGTTGAGGATAGTGCGATAGCTGTCGGTAAACCTTGAGCGAGTTCTTTGGCAAATGTCGGCCCGGATAGTACCGCTAACGGGTATTGATTACCAAGAATTTCTTGTGCTACGGTTTGTAATAGTCGTCCGGTATTACGTTCCAGTCCTTTCGTTGCCCACATAATACGATGATGGGCACTTAACAGAGGCTTTATTTGTTTTAGCACATCGGCAAATACATGGCTTGGTACAACGATTAAAATGTCTTTGGCTTTAGCAATGGCTTGAACTAAGTCACTTTCAATCTCTAAGGCATCGGGAAAAGCAATATCCGGTAAAAAAGCGTTATTCATTCGCTCGGTTGCCAACACCGCCATTTTTTCCGGTTGATGTCCCCATAGGTAGGTTTTATGTCCGTTACGTGCAAGTGCGATTGCCAAAGCGGTACCGTAAGAACCGGCACCTAAAACCGTAACGGGTGCCGAATACATTTCACTCATTATATTGTCCTTATCTGATGAAATATGTTGAAATTAGCATTCGTATAGGCTGTTAAACAATAACGCTCAATATATCATTTGAGATAAATCCGTCAATTATGCTTATTTAAACCTATGCAAAGTTTTGAGTTATGAATTGGGTGGAGAAAAGAAAAGGTATGCAATTTGCATACCTTAAAAGAGATTAGTTTACTGCAGGTGCTTCCGCGTTTTGTTCCGCTTCTTGACGTTGTAAGTAATCCATAAACAACGCATCGAAGTTTACCGGAGATAAATTTAATGCAGGGAAGGTACCACGGTTTACTAAGCTGGAAATTAATTCGCGAGCATAAGGGTAAAGTACGTTCGGGCATTGTGATGCGAGGCAATGTGCCAATTGAATGCCTTCTATACCTTTAATTGTGAATACGCCCGCCTGTTTCACTTCACAGATAAATGCGGTATCGCCGCTATCTTCTAATGTAGTTGAAACATTAATGTGTAATACCACTTCATAGAGATCTTCATCTAACTGTTTGGTTTCCGTATCAAGTTCAAAACCTAATTGAGGTTTCCATTCTTGATGGAAAATAGTCGGTAGATTCGGAGCTTCGAATGAAACGTCTTTGATATAGATACGTTGAATTTGAAGTTCGAACGGAGTTTGCGCTTCTTCTTGAGCGGCCACTTGGTTTTCTTCAGCCATAATATTTCCTTTAATCTATTTAAATTATTTATGTTTTTTAACTGTCGGAAGATTCGCAGCTTTCCAGCCTAAAATACCTTCTTTTAATACATACACTTTAGCGAAACCTTGTTTGGCAAGTAAATCCGCACTTGAACCGGCAGAGAAACCATTGCTATCAACTAAGATAACCGGGCGATCTTTGTATTTCTCGATCGGATGAACATTATTGGCTTTGATTTCACTCGGCAGAATATGATGACTTTCAACGATATGCCCCGCACGGAATTCATCTTCCGAACGTAGATCGAGGAAAATACCTTCTTCTTTATTAACTAATTGTGTTGCTTGAGCATTTTCAACGATTTTATATTTGCTGGTTACGCCTTTATAAAAATTGAATAAAACCGCAACCACTAAGGCAATCCAAGCAAAAATTAAAATAGGATGGGCCGCAATAAATTGTTGGAGCTGTTGAGTAAATGTTAAATCCATGACTAAATTCTCTTCTTGTTAAAAAGAAAGCGGTCATTTTTAGAGAAATTTTTGCAAATTTTTTCCTAAAATCAACCGCTTATAAAATGCTAATTAAAAGCCCTCCAAACCGGAGAGCTTTATGTTTGAGAATTAGCCTTGAGCTTGTTGAGCCATTACTTCATCAAAAGAAGTCGCTTTTTCAGTTACTTTTGCTTTCGCAAGTACAACTTCAACCGCTTGCTCTTCTAACACTACGTTACGGATATTTTCGGTTAATTGACGGTTTTTCGCATAATGAGCAACAACTTCCGCCGGTTGTTCGTAAGCTGAAGCGATTTCTGCAATCGTTTCTTCAACACGTTTTTCATCAACTTTTAATTCGTTAGTACCGATTACGGTTGAAAGTAATAAACCTACTTGAACACGACGTTTTGCATCCGCTTCGAATAATTCCGCCGGTAATTGTGCAGCCATTTCCGGTTTACCACCGAAACGTTGAACCGCTTGACGACGTAATACGTCCACTTCTTCCGCTACCGCTGCAGCCGGCACTTCAATTTCATTTTGTGCGATTAAACCGTTGATTACTTGGTTTTTAACGCGTGCGGTTACTGCGTTTTTAAGTTCACGTTGCATATTTTTCTTAATTTCCGCACGTAAATCTTCTACAGTTTTTGCTGAACCGAATTTTTTCACGAATTCTTCGGTTAATTCAGGTAATACGATATTTTCTACTTTCTTAAGTGTAATTGCGAATTTCGCCGCTTTACCTTTTAAGTTTTCAGCGTGGTATTCTTCAGGGAAAGTAACATCGATATCGAATTGTTCGCCGGCTTTGTGACCAACGATACCTTCTTCAAAACCAGGGATCATACGACTTTGACCCATTGCTAAAGTGAAGTCTGTCGCTTTACCGCCTTCAAACTCTTCACCGTCTACAGAACCTACGAAGTCGATTACAACACGGTCTTCCGCTTGTGCCGCTGCTTGAGATTCAGCCCAAGTCGCTTGTTGTTTACGTAACACATCGATCATTTTGTCTAAATCAGCTTCTGTGATTTCTACAACCGGTTTTTCAACTTCGATATTTTCTAAGCCTTTTAATTCAACTTCCGGGAATACTTCAAAAGTTGCAGTGAAGCTGAATTCTTGACTCGGTTGGTAGTTGTTCGGTGTGAAGGTAGGACGACCGGCAAGGTTAATTTTCTCAGCGATTACCGCATCAAAGAACGCACGTTGCATTTCATCGGATAATACGTCTTGGCGAGCCGCTAAACCGAAACGTTGTTCGATAATTGCGTGCGGTACTTTACCTTTACGGAAACCGTCTACACGAGCGTTTTTCGCATAGCCTTTTAATTGCTCTTTGTAAGCCGCTTCGATTTTATCAGCAGCTACGGTAATAGTTACGCGGCGTTGTAAGCCTTCTAAAGTTTCAATAGAAATTGACATTCTTAAACCTCAAGTTGGGGGTATATAAAAGATACAGAAATAGACGTTCATTGTAACGTTATGTCAATGAACTGTCGAGGGATATTGCGCGGATAATGGACAATTGATAAGAAATAATCAAAAAAAATCAGCAAAATTTATCCGTTAAGCGGTTAAATTTTACTGATTTTTTATCATCAATACGGTTTACCTTATCTTTCCGATTTAAAGACTATAAACCTTTAGGAATACGGATTTTTTGACCCGGGAAGATTTTGTTTTCGTCTTTGATTACTTCTTTATTCGCTTCAACGATCGCTTTATATTTCGCACCGTTACCGTATGCTTTAGTTGCGATTTCCCATAAAGTATCGCCTTTTTGGATCACATAAAATTCATCGTCACCGGCAAGCGCTTCGCCGTTAGCAATTTGAACTCCGTCGATTTTCACTTCTGAAATACCTTCGATGTTACCCGCCATTAATACCGCTTTTTCTACCGCTGCCGCAGTCGCCGCAATACCGGTCAAATTCGCCACACCGTTTTCAACGGTAACTTGAACGTTCTCGACACCCGGATTATCTTCGTTTAAGTGTTCGGTTACCGCTTGTGAAGCTTCTTCTTCTTTATTGAAAAGTTTTTTGCCGATATTGGCTGCAAAATCAAATAAACCCATGGTAAATTCCTCTAAAGTTAGGTTTAAGGGAGACTATATTCTACATCATTATAGGGTGATTGAAATAGCCGAATCGTTGCGTTAGATTGATGATAAAAAAATAAGTTCAATCTGCTACGGATAATACCGCTTATCAAGTTTTTAATCGTTAAGTGAGAAAATTGACGGCTTATCTTTGATAAGCGGTTGTTTTCAGTAAATGTTTTACAAAAAATTGAGTAAAAATGACCGCTTACGTTTCAAATTTTCTTCATTTTCGGCTAAAATCTCATTCTTTTGTATTTTTCTTCATTCATTTTATTCAGGCAAGGGCGAATCGTGAAACAAGTTAAATTTTACCTGTTGAATCAAGCCGGCGGGCAAGAGCTTTCTGCAGTTGAAGCGATGGCGTGTGATTTAGCGGCGGATGCGTGGCGTTTAGGTAAACGGGTATTGATTGCCTGTGAAACCGAACAACAAGCCTTGAATATTGACGAAGCGTTATGGGCAAGAGATCCCGATTCGTTTGTGCCGCATAATCTTTCCGGCGAAGTCACGCAATACGCTACACCGATAGAAATTTCATGGAAAGGCAAGCGTAATGCACAACGCCGAGATTTATTGATTTCGTTACAAACAGCCGTACCGGATTTTATCAACAGTTTTAATCAGATTATTGACTTCGTACCGGCAAATGAAACGGAAAAAGTACAGGCACGCGAGCGTTACAAACAGTACCGACAATTGGGTTGGCAATTGGAAACGGAACAAGCGTAAATGTGGTATTGCAAAGCCTTTTCACAATTATCTACAAGAGAATTGTTTGAAATTTACAAGTTACGTACCGCCGTGTTTGTAGTGGAACAAAATTGTCCTTATCAGGAAGTGGATGAGTTAGATCTTATTGCCACGCATTTATTTGCAAAGAATAATGAGAATTTAACCGCTTACTGTCGCATAATCCCTTGCGAAGATTATATAAAAATCGGGCGAGTATTGGTGGCAATAGAATATCGTGGAACAGGTTTAGCTCGTGAATTAATGTTACAAGCGGTCGAATTTGCCGAGAAATCCGCAAAACCAATCAAAATCCAAGCGCAAAGTTATTTACAAGGATTTTATAAAAGTCTTGGGTTCACAGCGACTTCCGGAATTTATTTAGAAGATAATATTCCTCATCTTGATATGGTTTTTAATTAAGCATAATTCAGCCCCACTAGGGCTGGAAGCTAGATAAAATACAGAGCCACAGCGTGGCTCACTCAGCCGAAGGCTGATCCTAGCAACGTACGGCTTGCCGTGCGTGGAAAAAGAGCGGTCAAATTTCCGCAAAAATCTACAAATTTTGGAGAAAGAAAATGACCAAAATTGAACAAATTAGAGAACAACAACGCCAACTGCAAATTCAATTTAAGGCGTGGATGGACGATAAGAAAAAGCGTGAAATGCTAACGTTTCAGCGACCGAATGGAAATATTGTTCGACATTATCCTGACGGACGTGAAGAGGTCATAAAATATGCCGATAAATCCTAGCACGGCAAAGCCGTACTAGGTTAAGTATAGTTCAGCCCCGCTGGGGCTGTAAGTTAGACAAAATACAGAGCCACAGAGTGTCTCACTCAGCCGAAGGCTGAGCCTAACCACGTACTGTTTGCCGTACGTGGATTACGAGCGGTTAAATTTCTGCAAAAATTTGCAATTCCAAATGCTAACGCTCGCCTCCTGATGGGTACTATCGGAGTTTCAATAAATAAGAGGTAACATAGAGTCTATCGGAGAATTATATGAATAAACCATCTCTTTTATCTTACTTTAATTCTGCAGCATTAATTTTTTTATTATGTTCTCACTTTGGTTTAATCGAACCTAAAAATTGGCTATATAATTTCTCACAATCATCAGGAGTAAAGATTATAACGCCAATACAAGAAGTTAAAAACACTTTAGAGTTATATAAAAAAGACTTGGAAAATTTGCAAAACAATACTTCTAAATATGCTTTAAAATCAGAGCTCACTAGTGTAACTAATAATTTACAATCAAAGTTAGATACAAATATATTAGATATCAAAAATGTAATTAAAGAAAATCAGCAGTCGATAAGAGCAATGCAGGGACAAACTAACATATCAAGGGAAATTAAGTATTGGCAAAATAAATACGACAATAATAGCTGTAACTCTAGTTATCAGGTTAATTCTAATTTGTGTATAGAGTTAAGGAACAGAATTAGTAATGTACAACAAAAACTATCATATTAAATAAGAGTAAAACAATGACCCAAAACCTCCAAATGGCAGACCGCTTTGACTCATCAGCGGTTGAACAAGCACTTTATAAACACTGGGAAGAACAGGGCTATTTTAAGCCGACTGAGAATCCTTCACTGCCAAGTTACTGTATCGCAATTCCACCGCCGAATGTAACCGGTTCATTGCATATGGGGCACGCTTTCCAACAAACTTTGATGGATACGTTAATCCGTTTCAACCGTATGGAAGGTAATAACACCCTTTGGCAAACCGGTACAGACCATGCGGGTATCGCAACCCAAATGGTGGTGGAGCGTAAAATCGCAGCGGAAGAAGGCAAAACTCGCCACGATTATGGGCGTGAGGCTTTCATCAACAAAATCTGGGATTGGAAAGCTTATTCAGGCGGCACAATCAGCCAACAAATGCGCCGTTTAGGCAACTCAATCGACTGGGATCGTGAACGTTTCACCATGGACGAAGGCTTATCGAATGCGGTAAAAGAAGTGTTCGTTCGCTTACACGAAGAAGGCTTGATTTACCGTGGTAAACGCCTCGTAAACTGGGATCCGAAACTTCACACCGCAATTTCAGATTTAGAAGTGGAAAACAAAGAGAGCAAAGGTTCACTTTGGCATTTCCGCTATCCGTTGGCAAACGGTGCGAAAACCGCGGACGGTAAAGATTATTTAGTAGTGGCAACCACTCGTCCTGAAACCGTATTAGGCGATACGGCGGTAGCGGTTCACCCGGAAGACGAACGTTATCAATCATTAATCGGTAAAACCGTGGTATTACCGCTTGCAAACCGTGAAATTCCAATCGTAGCAGACGAATACGTTGATCGTGAGTTTGGTACAGGTGTAGTGAAAATTACCCCGGCACACGATTTCAACGACTACGAAGTAGGTAAACGTCATAGCTTACCAATGGTAAACGTGATGACGATGAATGCGGATATTCGTGCGGAAGCGGAAATTATCGGTACGGACGGTAAACCGCTAACCACTTACGAAGCGAAAATCCCTGCGGATTATCAAGGTTTAGAGCGTTTCGCTGCACGTAAAAAAGTGGTGGCGGATTTTGAAGCGTTAGGTTTATTAGACGAAATCAAACCGCACGATTTGAAAGTGCCTTACGGCGACCGTGGTGGCGTGCCAATTGAGCCAATGCTGACCGACCAATGGTATGTGAGTGTGAAACCGCTTGCCGAAGTAGCGACCAAAGCGGTGGAAGACGGCGAAATCCAATTCGTACCGAAACAATACGAAAACCTTTATTTCTCTTGGATGCGTGATATTCAAGATTGGTGTATCTCTCGCCAATTATGGTGGGGGCACCGTATCCCTGCGTGGTATGACGAAGCGGGCAATGTGTATGTAGCACGCAATGAAGAAGAAGTGCGTTCAAAACACAACTTACCAGCGGATTTACCATTAAAACAAGATGAAGACGTGTTAGATACTTGGTTCTCATCAGGCTTGTGGACGTTCTCAACTTTAGGTTGGCCAGAGCAAACCAAAGAACTGAAAATGTTCCACCCAACGGACGTGTTAATCACAGGTTTCGACATCATCTTCTTCTGGGTTGCGCGTATGATTATGTTCACGATGCACTTTGTGAAAGATGAAAACGGCAAACCGCAAGTTCCGTTCAAAACCGTATATGTAACCGGTTTAATTCGTGATGAAAATGGTCAAAAAATGTCGAAATCTAAGGGTAACGTGCTTGACCCAATCGATATGATTGACGGTATTTCCCTTGAAGATTTACTCGAAAAACGTACCGGCAATATGATGCAACCGCAACTTGCGGAAAAAATTGCTAAAGCGACTCGCAAAGAGTTCGAAAACGGTATCGCTGCACACGGTACGGACGCATTGCGTTTCACGCTTGCCGCATTAGCGAGTAACGGTCGTGATATTAACTGGGATATGAAACGTTTAGAAGGCTACCGTAACTTCTGTAACAAATTATGGAATGCAAGCCGTTTCGTATTAACCAACGATAAACTTGATTTATCAGCAGGCGAAGTGGAATACAGCTTAGCGGATCGCTGGATTGAATCTGCGTTTAACCGCACGGTTGGTACATTCCGTGACGCATTAAGCCAATATCGTTTCGACTTAGCGGCAAACGCAATTTACGACTTCACATGGAATGAGTTCTGTGACTGGTACTTAGAGCTAACCAAACCAGTCTTCGCCAACGGTACAGAGGCTCAAAAACGTGGTGCAAGCCAAACGCTCGTACGCGTACTTGAAAAATTATTACGTTTAGCACACCCGATTATGCCGTTCATCACCGAAGAAATTTGGCAGAAAGTGAAAGGTTTTGCGGGCATTGACGCTGATACCATTATGTTACAACCGTTCCCGAAAGTGGTGAAAAGCGAGTTAGACGAATCTGCAGAAATGCAAATCGGTTGGATTAAAGAGTTAATCATCGCTGTGCGTAATATCCGTGCGGAAAGCAACATTGCACCAAGTAAAGGCTTAGAATTCCTTGTTCGCAACGTATCTGACGAGCAACGCAAAATTCTTGCGGAAAACGACCGCTTGTTAAAAGCAATGGCGAAATTAGATAGCGTACAAGTGCTAAGTGCGGACGAAAATGCACCGCTTTCAGTCGCGAAATTAGTCGGTAATGTGGAAGTGCTAATCCCAATGGCTGGCTTTATTAATAAAGAAGCAGAGCTTGCTCGATTAACTAAAGAAATCGAGAAAATGCGTGGTGAAATCACTCGTATTGAAAACAAACTCGGCAATGAAGCCTTTGTGGCAAAAGCACCGGAAGCGGTGATCGCTAAAGAGCGTGAAAAAATGCAAGAGTACCAAAACGGTTTAGAGAAACTTCAAACGCAATACCAAGCGATTGAAAATCTTTAATCGAAGTAAGTAGTAAAAAAGCGGTCAAATTTGATCTGACCCCAAAAAGTTAGACTGTTTAATTTAAGGACTGAGTTCTGTATTGTACAGGGCTCAGTCCTTTTAATTTCACTTGAATACGCTCATTGTTGTAATAATGAATGTACTCGTGAATCACTTTCTCAAGTTGTTCGAAAGTTTCAAATCGCTTACCAAAGTAACATTCCGTTTTCAATCGCCCAAAAAAACTTTCCATCGCCCCATTATCCAAGCAATTCGCTTTTCTCGACATACTTTGTTTAATATGATGTTTTCTCAGCATGTCTTGATAGTCTGCCATCCGGTATTGCCAGCCTTGGTCGGAATGTAAAATCGGTTTAGCGTCCTTAGGCAGTTTTGCGACCGCTTGCTTTAGCATCCGCATCACTTGCTCAAAGTTAGGGCTTCTTGCTAAATCATAAGCAAGAATTTCACTATTAAACAAGTCCTTAATAGGCGATAAATAGAGCTTGCCTTCCGCACATTTAAACTCGGTGATATCCGTGACGAGCTTTTCATTTGGCGCCGTTGCGTGAAAATCCCGTTGCAATACATTCTCGGCAATTTTACCCACTTCACCTTGATAAGAACGATATTTCCTCTGCTTACATTTCCCTTTTAAATCAAGCTGTTGCATTATCCTTTGAATACGCTTATGGTTAATCGCACCCAAAAAATCACGTAACTTTAACGTAATACGACGATAGCCGTAATTGCCATCATTATCCTGATAAATCTCAATCACTTTCTGCCTAATCACTGCATTTTTATCGATTTTAGGCGGTAAGTGATAAAAGAACGTACTACGTTTTAAACCAGTCAAAGGGAGGAGGATTTCTAAGGGAAAATCCACTCGCAACGTTTTTACGATGGCTGCTTTTGCCGCATTTTTTGTTGGTTGAACTCCCGCAACTTTTTTAGGTAAGCATTCTCCGCTTCCAGCTCTAAAATACGATAACGTAAGCGTTCTTCCTCGGTTTTAGGTGGAGGAGGCATTTTCGGGTATTTCGGTTTCATTGTCGGACGACCTTTGGGCTTGGGTAATAAGCCGTTTATACCTTGTTCTTCAAAGATGTGCAACCATTGGCTAATCGAACCTGAATTAGCAATGCCAAAATGAAGGGAGGCGCTTTCCGCAGAAAATTGCCCCTTTTTGACCGCTTGTATGACGGTTAATTTGAATTCGGGGGAATATTTTTGCTTCTTACCTATCACCGCTAGCCCATTGATTCCGTTATGATTAAATTGAGCAATCCATCGAGTTAAGGTTTTCTTGGATAATTGAAAATATCGTTGAGTGAATAAACGGTTTTTGTCATTTTGAAGATAAAACTCGATGACTTGTTGTTTGAATAGCGAGTTATATTTAGTCATAAAAAATCTGCACCTTAATCCGTTGGAGGTTTAGTCCAACTTTTGGGGGGCAGATCACTCCGAGTGCTTTTCTTTTAATAGCTAATTAGTTACCCGCTAACAAATACTCACGTAATTTGGCGAAATCCGCCGGCATAGTGTCGGATAATAATTCCATTTTGTTATGTTTATCCAATGCTTCCGGTAGTGGTAATTCGATGTTAAGAATACGTTCTACGCTTTCTTTGAATTTTGCCGGGTGAGCGGTGCAGAGGAAAATACCGGTTTCGCCCGCTTGAAGCTGATCTTTTAACGCTTGGTAAGCGATTGCACCGTGCGGTTCGCATAAGTAACCTTCCGCATATTGTGCTTTTAATGCTGCTTCGGTTTCCGCATCGTTTAATGCCGCCGAACCTAAATCGCTTAACGCCCAACCGTTGCGTTTAAATAATTCTTCCACACGAGGCCAGTTGTTCGGGCGGCTTACGTCCATTGCGTTTGAAAGCGTTGCTACCGTTGCGTTCGGTTCCCATTTACCTGATTTTAAATAACGCGGCACTGTGTCATTCGCATTGGTTGATGCGATAAAACGTTTAATTGGTAAACCTAAGGTTTTTGCGATTAAACCAGCGGTTAAGTTACCGAAGTTACCGCTTGGTACTGAAACCACTACATCAGAACGTTTTGCTTTCGGTAATTGTGCTACCGCTTCAAAGTAATAACAAACTTGCGCTAATAAACGGCTGATATTGATTGAGTTTGCGGAGTTTAAGCCGATCGTTTGACGTAATTCAGCATCGTCAAACGCTTGTTTTACTAACGCTTGGCAAGCGTCAAAGTCCGATTCGATCGATACGGTACGAATATTACCGCCTAAGGTACAGAATAATTTTTCTTGTAACGGGCTGATTTTGCCTTTCGGGTAAAGGATCACTACATTGATATTTTCTAAGCCATAAAATGCGTGCGCTACCGCCGCACCGGTGTCGCCTGAGGTTGCGGTTAAAATGGTGATTTTGCCGTCACCACGCACGCTTGCCAGTGCTTGCGCCATAAAACGACCGCCGAAGTCTTTAAATGCCAATGTCGGGCCGTGGAACAGCTCAAGTGCATAAATATAGTCATTCACTTTTGCTAATGGAGCAGGGAAAGTAAACGCATTTTTTACCATGGCATTTACCGTTTCTTGCGGAAGTTCGTTACCGATAAGTGCCGCCAAAATTTTTTGGCTGCGTTCAACCAAAGGTAAATCCAGTAACGCATCAATATCGTCAAATTTCGGTAACACTTCAGGGAAAAATAACCCCTGATCCTTACCTAAACCTTGGCGCACGCCTTGTGCGAAATTAACTTGTTCTTCTGGGTGTTTGATGTTGTATAAGTTCATTAGGAAAAGTCCTTTATTATTAAGTATTAAGAGTGATTTGTCAGATTCTAGCTATTATCGTTCGTTAGTCAATGCAAAAGGCGTAAATAAGCGGTATTATTTGCGCAAATTTTTACAAAAAGGAAACCTGCTATGAAAACAACAATTCGAAAAATATCCGCCCGAAAAAGTATTGCTTTAGTGGCGCACGACAGTTGTAAACAAAGTCTGATTCAATGGACGCTACAACACAAAGCGAGTTTAACGCCGCATACCTTATATGCAACCGGTACGACCGGACATCTGTTAGCTCGTGAAAGCGGTTTAAACATCCAAGCGTTATTAAGCGGCCCGATGGGCGGCGATCAACAGTTAGGCGGGCTGATTGCAGAGAAAAAAATCGATATACTGATTTTCTTTTGGGATCCGATGAACGCCGCACCGCACGATCCGGATGTCAAAGCGTTAATGCGTATTGCGACGGTTTGGAACATTCCGGTGGCGATCAACGAAACCAGTGCCAATTTCCTGCTCAGTGCCGCACTATTCGATCAGGAAATCGGAATTAACGTACCGGATTATGACAGCTATCTCGCCGAACGTTTAGCTTAAACGTTCGTTTTGCTCTTGTTCAAGCGGTCGGATTTGCTTTAAAATTTGTAAAAATTTAGCCGAATTCGACCGCTTCCTATCATGAAAAACTTCCTAAAAACATTCCGATTCGATTGGTTATCGGAAAATATGATTAAAACGCTACCGATCTTTATTTCAATTAATCTGGTTTCGCTCGTCGTGTGGCAACTGCAAATGTCACATTTGGCGATGTCGCTGATATTAGGGGTTATCGCCGGCGGTTTGGTGGATTTGGATAATAGCCCGACCGGCAGAGTTAAAAATCTGGTATTAAGTTTACTTGCCTTTGCCGTTTCATCGTTAGGCGCACAATTTTCACTCAGTTTCGGTTGGCTGTTTTTACCGGCGGCAATGTTAAGTACCTTTATTTTAGTGATGCTCGGTGCAATCGGACAACGCTACAGTACGATTGCGTTCGGTTCGTTAATCGTTGCGGTTTACACCAGTTTGGTCTATACCCCCGAAAGTATTTGGTACGGCAATATGTTGATGATCTTGTCCGGCGCATTAATTTACGGGGTGGTGGCGTTAATCGTGCATTTATGTTTCCCAAATCGTATCGTTCAGGAAAACTTAGCCAAAGCCTACGATGCGTTAGGCGCCTATTTACAAGCCAAATCGGAATATTTCGACCCCGATGACGATGATCTCGCCGCCAAACAGCTTGCTTTAGCCAAAGCGAACCAGCAAATTATCCAAACTTTCGACCAAACGCGGATTTCGTTGTTTTATCGCTTGCAAGGGCGTAACCGCCATAGCCGTACCCATCATTTGCTTCGTTATTATTTTACCGCACAGGATATTTGGGAGCGGGCAAGTTCCAGCCATTATCAATATCACGAATTGTTTCAACAATTAAATAACAGCGATTTGATGTTCCGTTTCCAACGTGTAATGGAATTACAGGCGATTGCCTGCCAGCGAGTTGCTTCGGCATTACGTCACGGCGAAAGCTATCAGCATAGCGCAAGAGGAGAAAAAGCCTTACAAGGGTTACTTAACTCGCTGCATTTCCATAGCGAACGGGGCTTAAAATCCGCTCATCGTTGGCAATCTATTGCGGAAAACCTACGGAATATCGAAGGGCAATTAAACCAAATCGAACAAGAAAACGGTGTGGACGACTTACGTAAAGACGTGGTGAAATCCGCCCGCCTGATTGCGGAGAATGTATCCGGTCTCAGAAATATGCTTAACGCGATTCGTAGCCAATGTACGCTGTCTTCACAACTATTCCGCCATGCGATTCGCTTATCTATCGTGGTGTTCGCCTGCAGTTTAGTCGTGCAATTATTAAATTTGGACGGCAAAGGCTATTGGATTTTACTGACCGCCGTATTTGTCTGCCAACCGAATTATGCCGCAACCAAAAAACGGTTGGTTCAGCGAATTATCGGTACGGTATTAGGCGTATTTGTCGGCTTCCTGTTCCAATATTTTGCGCCGAGTTTAGAAGCGCAGCTCGGACTTATCAGCATTACCGGCAGCTTATATTACTTCTTCCGCATCAGTAATTACGGTTTCTCAACCTTCTTTATTACATTACTGGTGTTTGTAAGTTTAGACGTTTCCGGTTTAGGGGCGGAAAACGCTCTATTACCGCGTTTATTCGATACTCTCATCGGCACGGCATTAGCGTGGTTTGCGGTTTCGTTTATTTATCCGGACTGGAAATACCTCAATCTGCATCGCAATTTACAAAGCACACTTGTCGCCAGCGGACAATATTTACGCCATATTTTGGCGCAATTGCAATTCGGTTATAACGACCAATTAGCCTATCGTGTCGCCCGCCGTGACGTACATAATAATATTTCGGCATTAAGTGCGGTGATTTCTAATATGCACGGCGAACCGAAAAAATATCGAGAAGTGCTGGACTTTGCGCCGAAACTATTAGGCGTAACCTATACGTTGCTCGGTTATATTTCGGCATTAGGCGCATATCGAGTGGAAAGTTCGGAATTAAGTCATAATATTGATTTTTCGGCGATATTTTTCAGTAAGGGAAAACAGGTGGTCGATATATTAGATGCGATCACACAGATGAAAGATAGCGAATCCGTTCCTCTGCAACTCAGTGAAATCGATACGGCTCTCAATCACTTTGAACAGACCTATCAAGACGGCGGCGATAAGCTCGCTCTGGTATTGGTTCAACAACTACGTATGATTACTCAGTTGTTACCGCAATTACAACGCTTGGTGAATAAAGAACAACTTTACCGGGAATAACACTCAAACAAGCGGTCGAATTCAGCGAAAAAATGACAAAATATTCGTTAAATTCGACCGCTTCCTTTTATCTCAACGAAGAAAGAGCGGCGCGATATTCATCAGATTGTTGTAATAAAATATAAGCGGCTTGGCGCAGCTTATCGACATCGTCTTCAGGCAAATAAAACGAAGTACTGATGTTCAGCACGTCTTTTTTCAATTCGCCTTCCGGCAGGTCTTTCAAACTCAAACCCACAAAATGCAATCGAATTTTCTGCCCTTTCTGAGTTACGGCGTATTTATTCCACGCATCGGTAAAGGTACGAAAACGACGTAAGGTATTTTGAGTCGTTTTATCAATCGGCACGTTGATAATCGTATTAATCACATCGGTTACGCTCGGCACGTTTGCAGTCGTATCTATTTCATTGGTGACTTCGTTTTGCGCATTCACATTAATCACGATAATATTCTTAATTCGGCTCTGTCGAATGATTTGATAAAGCTGTTCCATACCGAACGCTTCGGAAATATCCAACAAACCGGCTAAACCCAAATTATCGGTTAAACCGCCATCAACCAAGTGGATAAACGGTCGTTCTCGACTATTTTGGTAAAGCGTCAGCATATGCTTGGTTTCTTGAATATTTTTGGTGGTTAAACCGTTTACCGTCTGCTCACGTACTACGAACTCTTTCGGCATCTTAAACCGACAATTTCCGCCGTTATTATTGAGCGTTAAAGGTGCAAAAATCAGCGGTACGGCACTGGATGCCGCCACCGCACGCGCAATTTCCAGATCATTGAGATTTAGACAAAGCCCGTCGAACGTTTCTTGCGTAAAGCTGAACTTCTGCCCCATATTCATATCAGTTGCGCTGATCACGGCAAAAGGTCCTTTGCGGTTTTTCTCTAAATCCTCGAACGTTTTTCCCTTATACAGCGCAATATTGAGCTGTTCTTGAAGCAAATCGCCTCTGCCGAATTGCGGAGAAGTTAAACGCGGAATATTGGAAAGCGAAAAGACTTGACCGATGACTTCTCGCTGAAAATTTCTTTTCAGAAATTTTTCCTCGAATTTAGGAATGACATCTCGTCCTTCCAAAGCGAAATAACCGGCTAACACCGAACCGCCGGATACGCCGTACACCAAATCGATATTATCAATTAGGCTCGAACCTTTCTCCGTCGGACGAATATGTTCCAATTTAAGTTGTTCTAATACGCCGTAGCCGAGTGCTGCCGCTCGCGTACCGCCGCCGGAAAACATCAGGATAACGAGATTACCGTCTTCGGTATTTTTATTGATGGTGGATTGTAAACGATAGCCTTGATCAGGGTTAACTTGCGTAATGGATTGAACCGGTTGATAAGAAACCAAGCTACAGGCGGATATGCCCAGTACAGCGATTAGCCCTATAGATTTTTCTAATAATGTTATCGGCTTCATACGCAGCTATCTCATCAACACGGTTAAGATAATGGAAACGTAAATAATAATTTATAGATAAGAATAACGATGATAAACAAGAAAACAAGCAATCCATTTTAATCTCCTTTAAAACTTCTCAAAATGGATTGCTTATTTTATTAAAGCTAGAGTTTGTAAATCACCGACTTACCGGAAGGTAAGGCAACCGCAATCTGTAACTGTCCGCCGATAGCGTCGATATAACGTTGAATGGAAGATAATTTTATATCCGTTCCCCGTTTTTCCAACGCCACAACGGAAGGCTGGCTAATTTGTAATTTATTAGCGATCTCTTGTTGCGTAATTTGCAGTTCTTCACGTAAATGGCTTAATTTTAAATCTAAACACATCGTCGTTTCTTCAGCGAATGTTTTCAGACGATTGAGTTTATTATGCTTTAAGATTTCTCTTAGCTTTTTTTCTTTCATTTTAATAACCTCTTTTTAGTGCGACAATTTAGTGCGACAAATAAATTATAATCAATTTAAAGCCAGCCTCGAACCCTATAGGATAAACGGGTAAAATGCACGAGAAAAATATTAATTTTGCGATCTGGATCGCAAAATCAAAAAAAATAACTTGCATTTTGCCAAAAAATTAAGCAGTCAATTTCTTTGCAAGATTTGCATTGAAATCAACCGCTTATTTTAGAAGGATACAATCAAAATTCTAACTAGATATTACCGCTACCGTCATCTAAATGCGCACGGATAAACCATTGTAATTTTTCTAACGCACTAATTTGGCCTACTAATAAATCTTCGCTAACCGGATCTAAATGACCGTTATGCTCAAGCACCACTCGATGCGCTTCAATATTATGCGAGTAATACGAATCGATCATTTTTAAATGATCCTGTACCGTCGCACGACCTAACGGATATTCAGGCGTTTGACGAGTCGCAACTAAATTACCGGATAAACCGTTCGGCGCTACGCCTAATGTCGCCATACGTTCGGCAATTTCATCTACAAATTCACGTACTTCATCAACTTGGCTATCCAGCATTTCGTGTATCCCGATAAAACCTTTACCAACGACATTCCAGTGTACGTGTTTTAAAATCATCGCCAATTCGTTTAAACCTTGTAAGCGCATTTGTAACGCATCGGCAATTAAATGACCGGTAGAAACGGTTAAACCCGGAACGGTGTGAGTAGCATTTTTATTTACGTCTGCGCTGAGTGCTTGTGCTTGGGTACTTAAAGTTAATACTGGGAAAGTAATAGTATTAGTTGTCATAATTTATACTCCTATTGATTTCTTTTTCATCATTTAACTGGGCAAATTATGAGTAAAATTCACAATACTGTCTAATTGTTATTACTGATAAGTACGATAGGCATTAATAGATAAAACTAATTAAATAAGGTTATATAAATAGGTTATTTCTATTAATGATTCTGAAATTCATTTGCAATAAGTTTATTATCCACCATAAGTAAATAGTTATTCCACAAATGTGATATTTATCCACTCATATCTTCCATTTACAATACTCCTAATCACAACAGCGGTCAAATACCGTATCAAATCACAAAGTTTAAGGAATTTAAAATGTTACAAGTCAGAAAAGCGAATGAACGAGGCGACGGTTCATTCGATTGGTTGGAAAGTTATCATACGTTCTCTTTTGCCAATTATTATGATCCGAAGCATATCCATTTTTCACATTTACGAGTGATTAATGAAGATTTTATCGCACCGGCACGCGGTTTCGGTATGCATCCGCACGACAATATGGAAATCCTCACTTATGTACTTAACGGGCGTGTCGCTCATAAAGACAGTATGGGTAACCAAACCGAAGTAAAAGCGGGCGAATTCCAAATTATGTCGGCAGGGACGGGCGTTTTCCATTCGGAAATCAATCCGGATCTGGAAGAAACCTTACATCTTTATCAAATTTGGATTATCCCGAATCAAAAAGACGTAACGCCTCGTTACAGCCAAGATAAGTTTGCCGATCGTGAAGGCGGTACGTTAATTTTATCGCCGACCGCCGAACAAGGTTCGTTTAAAATTTATCAGGATATGAAATTGTGGCGTTATCAATATGCGGCAAATAAAAATGCGCAAATCGAATTGGATAGCAACCGTTCATACTGGCTACAAGTGGTAAAAGGTCAATTAAGCGTAAACGGTACAAAACTTGAAACCAGCGATGCGTTAGGCATTCGTGCCGAACAACTATTAACGATTGAAACCGATAGCGACGTTGAATTTTTATTATTCGATTTAGTTTAAACATTAACCACGGAATTTACGCCGTGGTTTTTTTATTTTAATTTGCGCAAACGTTTGCGCAATGTCTGGTCAAACAATCGAAACGGCGTTATACTCATCGCTCCCATCTAATAATATGCAAACTCGGGGAAGCGACAATGAGCAATTCAGTTATCACCGTTATCGGTAAAGACCGTGTCGGTATCGTGTACGACGTATCGAAAATTTTAGCGGAAAATCAAATTAATATCGTAAATATCAGCCAACAATTAATGGATGACTTTTTCACGATGGTGATTTTGGTGGATACGACAAAATGTGCTAAATCCTTTCCGGAATTAGCCGAGTTTTTCACGCAAGAAAGCAAAAAATTAGCGTTAGATATTCGTATCCAAAACGAAGAAATTTTCAAAGCGATGCACCGTATTTAAGGGAGTGGAGAAATGAGTATTCAATCCAGCGAAATTATTGAAACGATAAAAATGGTCGCCGACCAAAACTTTGACGTGCGAACCATTACCATCGGTATCGATTTACACGACTGTATCAGTGCCGATATCGACCAGTTAAACCAAAATATTTATCAAAAAATTACCACTGTCGGCAAAGACTTAGTCGAAACCGCCAAAATCCTTTCCGCTAAATACGGCATACCTATTGTTAATCAGCGTATTTCCGTGACTCCTATCGCACAAATTGCCGCAGCAACCAAAGCGGATTCTTATGTTTCTATCGCACAAACACTTGATCGTGCGGCAAAAGCAATCGGTGTGTCTTTTATCGGCGGTTTTTCTGCATTAGTACAAAAAGGCATGTCACCTTCCGATGAAGTATTAATTCGATCGATTCCGGAAGCAATGCAAACCACCGATATCGTGTGTAGCTCGATTAATATCGGCTCAACCCGTGCCGGTATTAATATGGATGCGGTAAAACTTGCCGGCGAAACGATTAAACGTACCGCTGACATTACTCCGGAAGGTTTCGGCTGTGCCAAAATTGTGGTGTTCTGTAATGCGGTGGAAGATAATCCGTTTATGGCGGGTGCATTCCACGGTTCAGGCGAAGCGGATGCGATTATTAACGTGGGGGTTTCAGGCCCGGGCGTGGTGAAAGAAGCGTTAGAAAATTCCAATGCGACAACCTTAACCGAAGTGGCTGAAGTTGTGAAGAAAACCGCGTTTAAAATTACCCGTGTCGGTGAATTAATCGGTCAAGAAGCGGCAAAAATGCTGAATATTCCGTTCGGTATCTTAGACTTATCGCTTGCACCGACACCGGCAATCGGTGATTCCGTTGCGCGTATTTTAGAAGCGATGGGGTTAAGTGTATGTGGTACGCACGGTACTACTGCAGCCTTAGCATTATTAAACGATGCAGTGAAAAAAGGCGGTATGATGGCGTCCAGCTCTGTCGGCGGTTTAAGCGGTGCGTTTATTCCGGTATCGGAAGATGAAGGGATGATAGCTGCTGCGGAAAGCGGTATCTTAACGCTAGATAAATTGGAAGCGATGACAGCCGTTTGTTCGGTCGGTTTAGATATGATCGCCGTACCGGGTAAAACGCCGGCGCACACTATTTCCGGTATTATCGCCGATGAAGCGGCAATCGGTATGATCAACAGCAAAACTACGGCGGTACGTATTATTCCGGTCACCGGCAAAGATGTCGGCGAAAGCGTCGAATTTGGTGGTTTACTCGGTTATGCGCCGATTATGCCGGTTAAAGAAGGGTCGTGCGAAGTGTTTGTGAATCGCGGCGGACGTATTCCGGCACCGGTTCAATCAATGAAAAACTAATCGCTATTTAGCTTTAAAACTTATAAAAAGCGGTCAATTTCAATAGGAATTTTGCAAAAATCCTGAGAAATTGACCGCTTGTTTTTTTATATCTTCACTTTCTTAGGCTTATTTACCGATACAGAACGAGCTGAAAATATTGCCTAGCAGATCATCCGAGGTAAATTGACCGGTAATTTCGCTTAACGCATTTTGTACCATACGCAATTCTTCTGCGAGTAATTCGCCGGCGAAGAATTGGGTTAATTGGATATGACCGCGTTCTAAATGCTCTGCGGCGGTTTCCAATGCCTGTAAATGACGGCGGCGAGCTAAGAAGCCGCCCTCGGTCGAGCTTTGATAACCCATTGATTTTTTAAGGTGCTCACGCAGTAAGTCCACGCCCACTTTGGTTTGTGCCGATAAACGAATCAAAGTAAAACCGTCCAACTCTTGTAAGCCTTCAGCCTCGCCGGATAAATCCACTTTGTTACGAATCACGGTAACCGGAATGTTTTGCGGTAATTTGGCTAAAAAGTCCGCCCATTCGGTCTTAAATGCTTCCGCCGTTTGTTCGGTGCTGTCGATCATCAATAATACGTGATCCGCCTGTTCGATCTCATCCCACGCACGTTGGATCCCGATTTTCTCCACCTCATCGTTCGCTTCACGTAAACCGGCGGTATCAATAATATGCAGCGGCATACCGTCAATGTGAATATGCTCACGCAATACGTCACGGGTAGTACCGGCAATATTGGTTACAATCGCCGCTTCTCTGCCCGCTAAAGCGTTTAACAGGCTCGATTTACCGGCATTCGGGCGACCGGCAATCACCACTTTCATCCCTTCACGCAAAATCGCACCTTGTTTCGCTTCTTTGCGTACGCCGTTCAGTTGGCGAATAATATCGTTTAAATGCCCTTCGATTTTGCCGTCCGCTAAAAAATCGATTTCTTCATCAGGGAAATCAATCGCCGCTTCCACATAGGTGCGCAGATAAATGACCGAATCGACTAGCTGATTAATCTTATTAGAGAACTCGCCTTGTAGCGATTTTAACGCCGAACGTGCCGCTTGCTCGCTGGTCGCATCAATTAAATCGGCAATCGCTTCCGCTTGTGCGAGGTCGAGTTTATCGTTTAAAAAGGCTTGCTCGGAAAACTCGCCGGCACGGGCAATACGTATGCCTTTAATTGTTAAAATACGTTTCAGTAAAATATCTAAGATGACTTGACCGCCATGCCCTTGCAGTTCTAACACGTCTTCTCCGGTAAACGAGTTCGGCGCTTTAAAGAACAACGCAATACCTTGGTCTAACACCGTGCCGTCTTGCTCTTTAAACGGTAAGTAATTGGCAAGACGAGGTTTTAGCTCTTTGCCCAGCACTTCTTTTGCCACCTCTTGAGCCAATGGCCCCGAGATGCGTAAAATGCCCACGCCCCCACGACCAATCGGGGTTGCCTGAGCGACAATCGTATCTTTCATTTGGATCCCTTCTTATTAAAGAAGCGGTCGTTTTTGCAAAAAAATTTGCAAATCGGACCGCTTGTAATCGTTCTATTATAGCATAAAACGGAAGGTACTACATTTTATGATTTAAGTTTCGCTTAAGCTAAAACCGCTAATGCCGCTTCGTAATTCGGTTCGTTTTTAATTTCGGAAACCAATTCGCTGTGTAACACGCGATTATTTTCGTCTAATACGATAACGGAACGTGAAGTTAAACCGGCAAGCGGGCCGCTTTGAATATCCACACCTAATGCGTTATGTGCCGCTTTATTACGGAATGTTGAAAGGGTTTGTACGTTTTCGATCCCTTCCGCACCACAGAAACGCGCCTGTGCAAAAGGTAAATCGGCGGAAATACAAAGCACAACCGTATTGCTTAAATCAGCCGCTTTTTGGTTAAACACACGTACTGAAGTCGCACATACGCCGGTATCGATACTTGGGAAAATATTTAATACTTTACGTTTTCCGGCAAAACTTGCTAACGCCACATTTTCCAAACCGTTATTCACTAGGCTAAAATCGGCAACCGTATCGCCCACTTGTGGAAAAATACCGGCAACGGTAATCGGATTACCCATTAAAGTTACATTACTCATCTTAAACATCCTCTGGTTGAAAAGTAAAATTAATATAGCGGCTTTTATTCCGCATTTAAACCTTTTAATAAAATAAGTAAAATTTGCTATACTTCGGTAAATTTTTAAGAAGCGTCGTCTTCATTTAAACTCAAGGTTATTTATGTTAAAAATTCTTCGTATCTTTTTAATCGCCGTCCTTGCGATTATGATTTCCCTTATCGGAACACTCTATGCGTTTGTGCGTTTTCGCCATCCGAGTTCGGTCGGCGTCGTCGCTAAAATGTATGCGGCGATGCATCGTTTAGTCGGCTTAAAAGTCATTTACCGCCCTCGTCCGGCATTTAATCAGTCGGCGATTTACATCGCTAATCATCAAAACAATTACGATATGCTTACCATTGCCGGTATGGTGCCGCCTCGTACGGTAACCATCGGTAAAAAGAGTCTGATTTGGATTCCGTTTTTCGGCTTGGTTTATTGGGCGACCGGTAATATTTTTATCAACCGCGAAAAGCGCAGTAGTGCGATCAGCACAATGAATAAAGTCGGGGAAATTATTCGCGAACGTCAAATTTCGATTTGGATGTTCCCGGAAGGTACCCGCAGCCGCGGCAGAGGTTTATTACCGTTTAAAACCGGTGCATTCCACACGGCAATTGCCGCCGGCGTGCCGATTGTACCTATCGTCTGTTCTTCGCTACATAATAAAGTCGATTTAAACCGTTGGAATAACGGCGTGGTCATTTGTGAAACGTTAGAACCGATCGATACCAGCGGTTACAACCGTGATAACATCAAAGAATTAATCGAAAAAAGTTATGCCGTGATGTCGGCGAAAATCGAAGCGTTGGATGCGGAGGTTGCCGCATTGGAATCCAATAAAGAAACAAAGTAATTAAAGATGATGAATCTGACCAGAAGACAATTACTTACTCGTTCGGCGGTTGCCGCAACGATGTTTTCCGCACCGAAAACCTTATGGGCGGCGGAACGCCAACCGCTAAAAATCCCACCGATTATCGACGTCGGTCGCGGTCGTCCCGTTCGTTTGGATTTACGTCCGGCACAAACTCAATTCGACAAAGGCAAACTGGTTGATGTTTGGGGCGTAAACGGTCAATATCTTGCGCCTACGGTGCGGGTTAAATCCGATGATTTTGTGAAACTGACCTATGTGAATAACTTGCCGCAAACGGTAACGATGAATATTCAGGGGCTGTTAGCTCCGACCGACATGATCGGTTCCATTCATCGCAAACTGGAGGCTAAAAGCAGTTGGTCTCCGATTATCTCGATACATCAACCGGCTTGTACCTGTTGGTATCACGCCGATACAATGCTCAATTCGGCGTTCCAAATTTACCGAGGTTTGGCAGGGATGTGGATTATCGAAGACGAGCAAAGTAAAAAAGCGAATTTACCGAATAAGTACGGCGTAAACGATATTCCGCTGATTTTACAAGATCAGCAGCTCAACAAACAGGGCGTACAAGTTTTAGATGCCAATCAAAAACAGTTTTTCGGGAAACGTCTGTTCGTTAATGGGCAAGAATCCGCCTATCACCAAGTGGCGCGAGGTTGGGTACGTTTACGTATCGTAAACGCCTCGCTATCGCGTCCTTATCAATTACGCTTAGACAATGATCAACCGTTACATTTAATTGCAACCGGTGTCGGTATGTTAGCCGAACCCGTGCCGTTAGAAAGCATTACTCTTGCTCCTTCCGAACGAGTGGAAGTCTTGGTCGATCTCAATGAAGGTAAAACCGTTTCACTGATAAGCGGTCAAAAGCGAGACATTTTTTACCAAGCGAAAAACCTGTTCAGTGACGATAACGAATTAACCGACAACGTGATTTTGGAACTGCGTCCGGAAGGTATGGCGGCGGTGTTCAGTAATAAACCGAGTTTACCGCCGTTTGCAACCGAAGATTTTCAATTAAAAATTGCGGAAGAACGTCGTTTGATTATTCGTCCGTTCGATCGTTTGATTAATCAAAAACGCTTTGATCCGAAACGGATTGATTTTAATGTGAAACAAGGCAACGTCGAACGTTGGTATATTACCAGTGATGAAGCGGTCGGATTTACTCTGCAAGGCGCGAAATTCCTGATTGAAACCCGTAATCGCCAACGTCTGCCGCATAAACAACTTGCTTGGCATGATACGGTTTGGTTGGAAAAAAACCAAGAAGTGACCCTGTTAGTTCGCTTTGACCACCAAGCAAGCGCGCAATTACCGTTCACTTTCGGCGTATCCGATTTTATGCTACGTGACCGAGGTGCGATGGGACAGTTTATCGTCACCGAATAAGCGGTCGGATCTGTCGCAAAATTTGCAAAAAATTGAAAAAAATAACCGCTTAAATACCTATTTAGCCCGTATCACTGGTAAAATAGATAGAATTTTCTGAAAATAGGACTTAGACAATGAGCCAAGAATATTTAGATTTTGAATTACCGATTGCCGAATTGGAAGCGAAAATCGAATCGCTCCGTGCAGTTAGCGAGCAAGACGGTAAGATCGACCTTGATGACGAAATCAAACGCTTACAGAAAAAAAGCGAAGAACTGACCAAGAAAACCTTTGCCAACTTAGATGCGTGGCAAGTTTCTCGTATGGCGCGCCATCCGAATCGCCCGTACACTTTAGATTATATCGAGCATATTTTCACCGAGTTTGACGAACTTGCCGGTGATCGTGCGTTTGCGGATGATAAAGCAATCGTCGGCGGTATTGCACGCCTTGACGGACGTCCGGTGATGGTCATCGGCCACCAAAAAGGTCGTACCACCAAAGAAAAAGTGAGACGTAATTTCGGTATGCCGGCACCGGAAGGCTATCGCAAAGCGTTACGTTTAATGGAAATGGCGGATCGCTTTAATATGCCGATTATTACCTTTATCGACACGCCGGGCGCTTATCCGGGTATCGGTGCGGAAGAACGCGGCCAAGCGGAAGCGATTGCACGCAACTTACGTGAAATGGCGCAATTAAAAGTGCCGGTTATCTGTACGGTTATCGGTGAAGGCGGCTCAGGCGGTGCTTTAGCGATTGGTGTCGGCGATAAAGTAAATATGTTGCAATATTCAACCTATTCGGTCATTTCTCCGGAAGGCTGTGCTTCCATTCTTTGGAAAAGCGCCGAAAAAGCCTCAACCGCGGCGGAAGTTATGGGTTTAACCGCGCAACGTTTAAAAGAATTAAACTTAATCGACAGCATCGTGGCAGAGCCGCTCGGCGGTGCGCACCGTGATGTGGCGCAAATGGCGGAAAATCTTAAACAACAAATTTTAGCCGATTTACAAGACTTAGCTCCGCTCAGTACGGAAGACCTATTAGATCGTCGTTATCAACGTTTAATGAGCTACGGTTACGTATAAACGAAAGAGAAAACACGCGGTCAAATTTTTGTGATTTTTTGCGAAAATTTGATCGCTTTTTTATACACAAAAATCTTAAATCGACTATTTTTGAATGGATAACAAGTTATTCGGAAGTAAAGAAGAATGGTGCCGACTACCGGAATCGAACTGGTGACCTACTGATTACAAGTCAGTTGCTCTACCTACTGAGCTAAGTCGGCGTATCTTGAAAAGAGGCGTTATTATAGTTTTTTCGTTTAAAGTTACAAGTCTATTTTGTTAGATTTTTATACATTCAAAAATAAAAAGGGAGTTAATTGAATGAAAAACATTCTGTCTATTCAATCTCATGTGGTTTACGGTTATGCGGGCAATAAATCCGCTACCTTTCCCATGCAATTGTTAGGTGTCGATGTTTGGGCGTTGAATACGGTACAATTTTCGAATCATACCCAATACGGTAAATGGAAAGGAATAGTAATGCCGAAAGAACAAATCGGTGAAATTATCCAAGGTATTGATGAGATTGGCGAATTGGCAAAATGCGATGCGGTACTTTCCGGTTATATCGGTTCGGCCGAACAAGTCACGGAAATCGTAAACGCATTTCATACGGTGAAAAGTCGTAATCCGAATGCGATTTATCTGTGTGATCCGGTCATGGGGCATCCGGATAAAGGCTGTATCGTCGCCGACGGCGTAAAAGAAGGCTTAATAAAACAGGCAATGGCGCATGCCGATATTATTACGCCGAACTTAGTCGAATTAAGAGAATTAAGCGGTTTAAGCGTAGAAAATTTTGAACAAGCGATTGAAGCGGTAAAAGTCATTCTCACCAAAGGACCGAAAAAAGTTTTAGTGAAGCATTTAAGTAAAGTCGGTAAACAAGCGGATAAATTTGAAATGTTTTTTGCAACCGAGGAAGGTATTTGGCATATCAGTCGTCCGCTCTATCAATTTGACAAAGAGCCGGTAGGTGTAGGCGATTTAACCGCAGGTTTATTCTTAGCCAATTTACTGAACGGTAAATCGGATATCGAAGCCTTTGAACATACCGCAAATGCCGTAAATGATGTGATGGAAGTTACCGCAAATTCCGGCGTTTACGAACTGCAAATTATTGCCGCTCGAGAATTTATCCTTACACCTCGCAGCCAATATAAAGCGATAAAGATTGTTTAATCGAAATAGCCTAAAAATCATGCCGCTTGTTGTGAAATAAGCGGTTTTTGGGATAGTGGACAAAATTGAGTCTACAAAATGGGTTAAAACCTTGTACTATAAGGCTTTAACCCACTTTTTATAAAAATGACTAAAAAATTGTATTTTCTGCTCATCTTTTAACCTCAAAAAAATATGGCAAAATTAATGGTGTTCAACGCTATAAATGTCTCGATTGCCATCGTAATTTTGTTGCATCCAAACGACTTAATTCACAAGAAATTTGGTTTAAGTATACCTCGCTAAAACAAACCGTTCGGCAGCTTACTATTGAATATCAATGTTCTGAAAGAACCATCAGAAGACATCTTCAAAAATCCATCAAAGCTGAGCAAAAACCTTTACCCGAAACCATTAACATCGTGATGGATACCACACATTTTAAACAGCGTTTTGCCGTATTGGTTTTAGTGGATTCACTCTCTTCCAAACCGGTCTACTTTCGTTTTATTCCCGCTGAGAAAAATCAGTATTATTTCGAAGCTATATCAGAATTAATGGAAAAAGGCATTAAGATTCAATCGATTACCTGCGATGGTAGGAGGGGATTACTCAATGCATATCCTGATATTCCAACTCAGATGTGTCATTTTCATCAAGTTGGGAGAGGGATATTTTATTTAACGAAATCCCCCAAATCTCCGGCTGGGAAAGCGTTATTGGAGCTATACTATTCACTTAAATCTTATACAAAAGAGACGCTTAATCAAGCATTACTGCAATGGCGGAATGAGTATAAAACTTACTTTAACGAACGCTCGGAGCATAATGCAAAACGGTTTAAACACAAACGATTAAGAAGTGCCTATTGGAGTCTAAAACGTAGCATAAATTATTTATTTACCTATCAAGATTATCCTGAACTGCATATTGCACATACGACGAATTTAGTCGAGTCATTTTTTAAGCTGATGAAAGCAAAATTAGCCCCTCACCAAGGATTGACTGATGAACATAAGATGGTGTTTATAAAGGATTTTATTTGCCAGCGAAGTTAAAAATAAAGCCATAACAGACTCAAAAATGTCCATTATGGCTATATCATGGGGAAATTAGACTCAATTTTGTCCACTATCCCGCATTTTTTATTCGTTTATTTTAGTGAGTATGGGAAAATCGTTCGTATCTTTCCCTAATCATCAAAAAGGCATAGTAGACAAAAAGGTTAGTATTTTGTCGAACTATGCCTCTATTGGACAAAAGGGTTGGTAATGATTATGTTTAGAAATTTTTACCGACTCTTTTTATTTAAAAAGTCCTGTATAAACAATATCTTATGCTTTCTCGTTAATCCGCTATGTGGGCGTAATTTGTCTTTTAATTCTTTAAATAATCCTTCTATTCGATTTGTCGTCTTTTCAATATTTAACTCAGGATACTTTTCATACGTAAAAATATAATCCATATAACGTTTTATACTTGTATAAGCACTTCTCACATTACGATGTTTATAAGGATATTTTCCTTTTTCATTCGGTTTATCTGACCGTTCCTCTAAAAAGGCTTTATGTTTTATTTTCCAGTGATGTATTTTTAAATAAAATTCATTTTTGAACTGACTTTTAACGTCTTTATTATCGTTTTTAATTCTCTTCCTGCGTGCGATTGATGCTTTTTTCTTAATGCTCTCATCACGATTGCTACTAAATGAAATTGGCACATTTGCGTGGGCGTATTCATTAAATCTTTCAATAAGCCACGCCTGCCATCACAGGTAATTGATTGAATGATATAGCCTTTTTCTCTTAAATGATTGATGGCTTTCTTGTAATAAATATCTTTTTCCGTTTTCACAATTTGGTGATAAACCACTTTGGTTGAAAGGCTATCAATAAAAACCATCACGCCAAAATCACGATGAAAGAAAGTAGTATCAATAATTAAGTTTAAATATTTATTTTGAGGGGCTTTTAAGAAGGCTTTAGGAGCCTTTTCTAAATATCGTTGAATCGTTCTTACTGAACACTGATATTTATTAGCGAGTTGTTGATATGTTTGTTTTCCAACAGAATAATCCAACCAAATTTGGGTCGAATTTAATTTAGATGTTAAGGTAAATATTTTATTGCAAGCTGAACATTTATAACGTTGAAGCTTATTTTTAAAGCCATACTTTTGTGTTTTGGAAGATTGACAAAAAGGGCAAGTTTTTATTCATATTTCAAAAAGGTAGGTTAAAGCCTTGTACTATAAGGCTTTAACCCACTTTTTACCAACCTTTTTGTCTACTATGCCAAAACAAAAAAGCGTGTCTTTCAACACGCCTTCTCTTTTAGCATTTCGCTTCAAATATTAAGTCTAATACCTAATTATTTGATGATTTTCGCTACCACGCCCGCACCTACTGTACGACCACCTTCACGAATCGCAAAACGTAAACCTTCGTCCATCGCGATTGGGTGAATTAAGCTCACAGTCATTTTGATGTTGTCGCCCGGCATTACCATCTCAACACCTTCCGGTAACTCGATTGTACCTGTTACGTCCGTTGTACGGAAGTAGAACTGTGGACGGTAACCTTTGAAGAATGGAGTATGACGACCACCTTCTTCTTTTGATAATACGTAAACTTCTGATTCGAAGTCTGTGTGCGGAGTGATTGTACCCGGTTTCGCTAATACTTGACCACGTTCGATTTCTTCACGTTTTGTACCACGTAATAATGCACCAACGTTTTCCCCCGCACGACCTTCGTCTAATAATTTACGGAACATCTCAACACCGGTTACGGTTGTTTTCGTAGTTTCTTTGATACCTACGATTTCAACTTCTTCACCTGATTTGATGATACCACGTTCAACACGGCCTGTTACTACCGTACCACGACCAGAAATTGAGAATACGTCTTCGATTGGTAATAAGAACGGTTTATCAATTGCACGCTCCGGCTCTGGAATGTATGTATCTAAGTGGTGTGCTAACTCAAGAATTTTTTCTTCCCACTCCGGCACGCCGTTTAACGCTTGTAACGCTGAACCACGTACGATTGGTGTATCGTCACCCGGGAAATCGTATTGAGAAAGAAGTTCACGCACTTCCATTTCTACTAATTCTAATAACTCTTCGTCATCTACCATGTCGCATTTGTTTAAGAATACGATGATGTATGGTACGCCTACTTGGCGACCTAATAAGATGTGCTCACGAGTTTGTGGCATCGGACCGTCTGTCGCTGCTACTACTAAGATTGCACCGTCCATTTGCGCCGCACCGGTAATCATGTTTTTAACATAGTCCGCGTGTCCCGGGCAGTCTACGTGTGCGTAGTGACGTGTTTCCGTATCGTATTCAACGTGTGAGGTGTTGATGGTGATACCACGTGCTTTCTCTTCCGGTGCATTATCGATTTGGTCGAATGCACGAGCCGCACCACCGAAGTGTTTTGATAATACGGTAGTGATTGCTGCTGTTAAAGTTGTTTTACCATGGTCAACGTGACCGATTGTACCCACGTTTACATGGGGTTTTGTACGTTCAAATTTTTCTTTAGACACTTTGATAGCTTCCTAGAAATAAGCCTCCGCCCTATTGCCGAGGCTTTAGTTAAAAGATAAATTATTTAGCTTTACGAGCTTCAATAATTGCATTAGCAACGCTTGTCGGTGCTTCAGCGTATTTTAATGGTTCCATTGAGTAAGATGCACGACCTTGAGTTTGTGAACGTAAGTCTGTTGCATAACCGAACATTTCTGATAACGGCACTTCCGCATTGATCTTAACAACGAACTCATTCGCTTCTTGACCGTTCACCATCGCACGACGACGGCTTAAGTCACCGATTACATCACCCACGTAATCCGGCGGAGTTTCCACTTCAACTTTCATGATTGGCTCAAGTAATACAGGGTTTGCACGACCGAACGCTGATTTAAACGCTAATGATGCAGCAAGTTTAAACGCTAATTCTGACGAGTCAACATCATGGTATGAACCGAAGTGTAAACGTACACCGACATCAACTACCGGATAACCCGCTAACGGACCTGATTTAAGTTGTTCTTGGATACCTTTATCAACCGCAGGGATGAATTCGCCAGGAATTACACCACCTTTGATCTCGTTCACGAATTCGTAACCAGGACCTTCCGGCTCTAATGGGTATAAGTCGATTACAACGTGACCGTATTGGCCGCGACCACCGGATTGTTTTGCGTGTTTACCTTCAACATCTTTAACCGTTGTACGGATAGTTTCACGATAAGATACTTGTGGTTTACCGATGTTCGCTTCAACTTTAAATTCACGACGCATACGGTCAACGATGATATCTAAGTGTAACTCACCCATACCTGAGATGATAGTTTCGCCCGATTCTTCATCTGTGTGAACACGGAATGAAGGGTCTTCTTGAGCAAGACGACCTAACGCTAAGCCCATTTTCTCTTGGTCAGCTTTAGTTTTTGGTTCTACCGCTACAGAGATTACTGGTTCTGGGAATTCCATACGCTCAAGGATGATTGGTGCGTCTTGTGCACATAATGTGTCACCCGTACCAACGTCTTTTAAGCCGATTGCCGCAGCGATATCGCCCGCGCGAACTTCTTTGATTTCTTCACGTTTGTTTGCGTGCATCTGTACGATACGACCGAAACGCTCGCGTTTTTGTTTAACTGAGTTGTAAACGGTATCACCAGAGTTGATTACGCCTGAGTACACACGGAAGAAGGTTAAGTTACCAACGAACGGGTCTGTTGCAATTTTGAATGCTAAAGCTGCGAACGGTTCGTCATCGCTTGCGTGACGTTCACCTTCGGTTTCATCTTCATTGATACCTTTGATTGCCGGGATATCGGTCGGTGCAGGTAAATATTCAATAACTGCGTCAAGCATTGCTTGAACACCTTTGTTTTTGAATGCAGAACCACAGCAAACAGGGATAATTTCATTCGCTAACACACGTTGGCGTAAAGCCGTTTTGATTTCTTCTTCGGTTAATTCTTCACCACTGAAGAATTTTTCCATTAATTCTTCTGACGCTTCTGCCGCCGCTTCCACTAACATTGCACGACGTTCTTCACATGCTTCTAACATATCCGCAGGGATATCTTCGTAGGTAAAAGTCATACCTTGGTCAGCTTCATTCCAGTTGATCGCTTTCATTTTGATTAAATCAACTACGCCTTTGAAGTTATCTTCCGAACCGATAGGAAGTTGTAAAGCAACAGAGTTACCGCCTAAACGAGTTTTGATTTGATCAACAACACGTAGGAAGTTAGCACCGGTACGGTCCATTTTGTTTACGAACGCAATACGTGGTACTTGATATTTATTTGCTTGGCGCCATACGGTTTCTGATTGAGGCTGAACACCACCTACCGCACAGTAAACCATTACCGCACCGTCAAGAACACGCATTGAACGTTCTACTTCGATTGTAAAGTCCACGTGTCCCGGAGTATCAATAACGTTGATACGGTGTTGTTCAAATTGTTTAGACATACCGGACCAGAACGCTGTTGTTGCAGCAGAGGTGATGGTAATACCACGCTCTTGCTCTTGTTCCATCCAGTCCATAGTAGCTGCACCATCGTGCACCTCACCAAGTTTATGACTCACGCCCGTATAGAATAAGATACGCTCAGAGGTAGTTGTTTTACCTGCATCGATGTGCGCACTGATACCAATATTACGGTAGCGTGAAATAGGGGTTGTACGAGCCATTATATTATTACCTTGTTTGGAATTTAATATGAGTTTAAATAAGGGTAAGGCTTCATCGCAAATTTTGTGATGAAGCCCTGCAAGCATATTGCTAAACGATTACCAACGGAAGTGAGCAAACGCTTTGTTAGCTTCAGCCATACGGTGAACGTCTTCACGTTTCTTAACAGCCGTACCTTTGTTATCCGCTGCATCTGAAAGTTCGTTTGCTAAACGTAATGCCATTGATTTGTCACCACGTTTACGAGCCGCTTCAACAATCCAACGCATAGCTAATGCGTTACGACGAGAAGGACGAACTTCAACCGGTACTTGGTAAGTAGAACCGCCAACACGACGAGATTTAACCTCTACTGTCGGACGTACGTTTTCTAACGCTGCTTCGAATGCTTCTAAAGCTTCTTTACCGGTACGTTGTGCTAAAGTTTCTAAAGCACCGTAAATAATTGATTCTGCTGTAGATTTTTTACCATCTACCATTAAAACATTAATAAATTTCGCAAGTAATTCTGAACCGAATTTCGGATCTGGAAGGATTTTGCGAGGTTCAACACTACGACGACGTGGCATTGCAAATACTCCGTTTATATATTCAGGATAATCCAAAACTCATCTATTGTGTGTGACTGCACATCACGATTGACTGGAGTTTATGGTTTAAATTTTTGATTAATTTAGACGTTTGGCCTTACTTAACGGAGATCCATTAAGCTTTAGGACGTTTAACGCCGTATTTAGAACGACCTTGTTTACGGTCTTTAACGCCTGCACAGTCAAGTGCACCACGTACAGTGTGATAACGCACACCCGGTAAGTCTTTAACACGACCGCCACGGATTAATACAACACTGTGTTCTTGTAAGTTATGACCTTCACCACCGATGTATGAAGTTACTTCAAAGCCATTTGTTAAACGAATACGGCACACTTTACGTAATGCTGAGTTCGGTTTTTTAGGTGTAGTAGTGTATACACGAGTACACACGCCACGTTTCTGCGGGCAAGCCTCTAATGCAGGAACGTTGCTTTTTACAACCTTTTTCACACGCGGTTTGCGTACTAATTGGTTGATAGTTGCCATTTAAAAGCTCCAGTTAAAATTATAAAAATAAAATTAAAAAATATCCTTTCAAAGACGAAAGGACAGTAAATTCTAGTGTTATACGGAGTAAAAGTCAAGCATCCGACAAGGGATAAATTGATTATTCCGTGATCAATGTTTCTAAGGTTTGCAAGACGCGATAAGGTAAAATATTCGCCATACCGTGTCCGGTTAAATAATGCTGATTTTTGCCGTAAGCACCGATTAATTTCGGATCGGTTGTACCGTATAAAATTACGTTTGGTTTATCCAATGCCGCCGCTAAGTGACTCAATCCGGTATCCACCGATAACACCACTTTCGCACCGGAAATTTGCTCGGCTAATTCGGTCAGTGATAATTTCGGTAATACCGTCACATTGGTATTCGCTTGCGCCAAACGTATCGCGCGTGCTTTCTCTTGTGCATTTCCCCATGGTAAGCGGACTTCAACGCCTTGTACGCTTAATTCTTGAATCACTTCTCGCCAATATTCTTCTTTCCAATGTTTATCCGCTCGAGTCGTAGCATGAATAGCTAACACATAAGCGGTTGAATTTTCATTTTTTTTAGCAAAATGCGTGGCAATGCCATAATCGCCCAATCTATCGGGGAGCGTGTAATTCAGTGACATCGCAAATAACTGACGAATCCGTTCCACCGCATGTTGTTGATAAGCGATATTAAACGAGTGATCATAAAACAGGCTACTTAAACCTTCTCGTGCCGAATGTTTATCGTAACCGTATTTCGTTCCTTTCGCCTGCTTGGTGGCAAATACCGCACTTTTAATCAACCCCTGCGCATCAATTACCGCATCATATTCCGTCGAGCGGAGTTGCTTCAGATAATTTTGCCATTCCAGCCAGGTCTGGCGTTTACATAAGTTCTTACGCCAACGACGAATCGCTAACGGCACGACCTTATCAACCGCCGAATGCCAATGCGGAATTTCACTAAAATTTTCTTCTATTACCCAATCGAATTGAATATCCGGAATTGCTTGTTGAGCATCGGTTAAGGCCGGCAAAGTATGAATCACATCCCCCATTGAGGATGTTTTTACAATTAAAACTTTCATTTATTTATCTTTTAAATTGAGATAAACAAGCGGTCTAAATCTGCAAAGTTTTTACAAAAAATGACCGCTTGCAATTAGCCTAATAACGCCTCTAATTTTTTAATCACCATTTCCGGCTGAATATCAATCAGACTCTGATGATAGCCTTCGGCAGCTTCACCTTTGCGAATCTTAATCAAACCGCCTTCAATTAAGCGAATAATCACCGCCTTATCGGAAAGCGGTGGCGTATATTGCGGACTGGTCGGTCCGTAAAGCGCAACCAACGGTTTGCCAAGTGCCGCGGCAATATGCATTAATCCGGAATCATTACTTACCACTGCATGACAATCGGCAATTAAATCAACCGCTTGATTCAAGTCGGTTTGCCCCGCTAAATTGACACAATAACGCTGTAAATTGTCCGCTAAACTTGCACGAATTTGTTCGCCGACCTCTTTATCTTTATTAGAACCGAACAGATGTACCGCATAACCTTTTTCAATTAGCATTTCCGCTAACTTGGCATAATGATAATGCGGCCAACGTTTTGCCGGCCCGAATTCCGCTCCCGGGCAGAAGCCGATTGCCGGACGCTGTTCGGCATATTCAAACTGTTTGGCAAATTTCGCTTTGGTCGCACTGATCTCAGCCACTTGCGTTTGTAGATAAGGTACAGGCATCGGCAATGCTTTGGCATCCGGCACGGCATTTTTCTCAAAAGCCAGCGCAACATAACGTTGCACCATCATCGGGTAACCTTGCTTGTTATTACGCAAATCGTTTAACAAGAAATAGCGACTTTCGCCTTTCCAGCCGCGGCGCACCGCAATTTTAGCAAATAGCGGAATAAATGCAGATTTAAGCGAATTAGGTAACACAATCGCCATATCATATTGATTTTTTAACGATTTTCCTAACTGATAACGCTCACATAAGCGGAACGAACCATGCCCAATCGGCATCGAAATCGCTTTGCGTACTTCAGGCATTCGAGCAAGCAGCGGGCGACACCAATCCGGTGCCATCACGTCAATGTGACAATTCGGATATTGAATTTTGAGTTGTTGGTACAGTGCGTGCGACATCATCATATCGCCGACCCAAGACGGGCCAATAATTAAGATATTCATTAAATCCTTTTCCCTAAAATAACAAGCGGTCATTTTTACCTAGAAACTTGCAAAAATCTAAGTAAATTTAACCGCTTATCGTTATTTGGCTTTACAGTCGCTTGCCAATATATTGCCGCTGTTATCAGAAAGTACGGCGATTCCGTCCAGCCCTTCAAACCACGTCCAACGAATATTGCTATATTTTTTGCCACCGACTTTAGCTACGACCGGCGACAGAGTATGTTTAGCATTACCGTACGTTAAAGCAATAGCTTGATTGGCATTTGTTCTGCGCTTACTTTTCGTATCTTTTTTCGGTTGGTAACGTTGAACTTTAATAACCACATCGTCTTTGCAAAGAAACTCGGTTGCCGTTTGGCTTTTTACCACACTAATTTTTTCCGTCGGTTTTATTGCGGTAGGCACAAGTTTATTTACAAATTGTACTCGTTGCACCTGTTCGACCGGCGCTTCCAACGGCTTACAGCCTACCACAGCCAACATACTTATTGAGCATATAACCGCAATTTTCTTTTTAATTAAAAAAGGCACCTCAATAGACCTCTCTTTCTCCTAATATTAAAAGAAAAAGAGCAACGGCTATAGCGTTGCTCTGTGATATTTCTTATTTAAAGCTATAGCTACCATCCGCTTGACGAGTAAACTTACCGCCGGAACCGATATTCATTTCGACTACGCGGTTGTTCTTATCCAAACGAACCGTAATACGTTCACCGACTTTGAGGTTACTTACTACATTGTTTACCTTACTCATTGCGTTTACATCCGAAATATTTAACTTATTATCACGGAATACTTGCATTAATGAAGTGCTTTTCGGTACCGTTAAGGTTTTGCTTGAAACGACGCCGGCGCTTGTCGTAGTAGGTTTCGCTACTTTAGCGGTCGCTTTTTCTACCGGTTTTCCTTGCTCCACATTCTTCACTAATTGATCTAACTGAGCGTTTTTAGCTTTCTTCGCATTAAACTCATCGGCGGTCATTGCCTTCACTTTCGGTTGTTTAGGCTCAACTTTTTTATTATCCGCCTTATTTTCCGATTGATGAATCACACTACCTTGAGTTTTCGGCTTAGCAACTTCCGCTTGAACGACAGGCTTATTTACAACCGGCGCCGTTTCGGTAGGCGCGGAATTATTTGCCGCAGGCATAGTAGTTTCAGTCGTAGGCGCTGTTTCTGCCGGCATATTTGTCGCTGCCGTTCCCGTCGGTTCTGTCGCCGCTTGTTGTGTTTGCTGTGCCGCTTGTTGCTGTGCTAATGCTGCTTCCTGTTCGGCTTTTGCTTGCGCTTCGGCACGTTTCGCTTCTTCTTCATCAACCGGTCGGAACTCAATCGGTAATGAACCGCCTTGCTGAGCTTGTAATTCTTCTACGGTTTCCGGTGCGCTCGGTTTTAACCAAAAGAAGATACCGGCTAAAACGGCCGCCAGTCCGGCAACAAGCCCTAAACGACGGAATTTGGACGGTACTTTTGCCATTGGCGTTTCCGGTTTTTCCGTATTCGATACGGGAATCACACGTTCCATATTATTCGTATTCATAGTCGGTTTTTCCTCCGTTACCGTTTTCTCAACTTTCACAGCTTCCGCTTTGTATCTTTCCGCTTCGTCTTCGACAGGAGAGAATGTAAAACCGGCATTTTTAGCGGTCGATTTTAATTCGTTAGCTTCCGAAGCGATCACTTTATTTACCGGTTCCGCATCTTTAATCGTATCTGTAGTACCGTTATCTACATTAGTCGATAGTTTTGATTCATTTTTCACTAGTTGAGTTTCCTCGATTGATTTTAATGTGGTCGTTTCATCAACCGGACGTGTCATCGTAGGCGTAAAAGTATAACTAGGCACTTTGGTCGAATGTAACGATACTTTAGCATTTACGGCACTTTTTTCAGTAATGTCCGAATTAATTTGTTCTGCAACTTGTTCCGCCGAATTTACAGTATTTGCGGACGGCTCGCCGAATGTCGGCTCTTTACGGAAATGATTATGTGACATTTAGATATCCAAATATTAGAGTAAAAATAAAACTAAATAAATTTTTTATATTTTAAAGTATTTCCGCTCAATCAGCACACGCTTTTTAGAAAATTTCTCTTAATAAATAAGAATAATAGCGAAATTACTTACCCGTTCTATCCGAATCGCAAATAAAAGCTCAATTTCTCCGTTTATTTTATGACAACAAATTTTATTACTTTCTCGATCCTGATCGCAAAAATATGCCGCTTAAATTGATCAAGACGGTTCTCGCCTGTAAATTGAGCTAAAAATATGATTACTTAAAGGAGAACTTTTATGAAAAAATTTGCCCGATTTAGTATTAGCTTCATCATTGCATTGTTATCCGCCGATTCAATCGCAAAGCCTAATAATCCGCCCGTTTCCGAACCGACTCCCGTAGTTCAACAAATGACAACAACGAACAAAACTGCCGATAAACAAAATCAAGTGAATATCAATACGGCGGATGCAGCGGAAATTAAATCCAAACTGGTGGGAATCGGTGAGAAAAAAGCACAAGCGATTGTCGATTACCGCACTAAAAACGGTGCTTTTATTACGATAGAACAACTAACGGAAGTCTCCGGAATCGGTAAAGCGACACTAGAGAAAAATCGCGAACGCATCACGCTAGAATAAAAAAATCCGCTGAGCCGACCGTCAATACTCACACTCTCTTATTAATTTTATCGTTCGGCTCAGTCCCTTCTATAACTATTAGGTAATTCACTTTTCTTTCTGTTATACTTCGCGCCTATTTCTGTAATTGAATAAAAAGGATACAACCTAATGTCTTTAAAGCCATACGCTACTCCGACTTATTGGCAACGAGTGAAAGTCGCATTTCAATATATCTTCCCGCAATTACCCGTTACGCGCTTAGCCGGCTGGCTGGCAGAACAAAAATGGGGTGCAGTAACTCACTTTATTATTCGTACATTTGCTAAACAATATAAAGTGAACTTATCGGAGGCGCAAAAAAGCAACGCTTCGGACTACGCAACTTTTAATGAATTCTTTATTCGTCCGCTAAAAGAAAACGCTCGTCCGATCAATCAAGACGCACAAGCACTTTGCTTACCGGCAGACGGTAAAGTAAGCGAATCGGGCAAAATTGAAGACGATCGTTTACTGCAAGCTAAAGGTCATTTTTTCACGCTTGAGACTTTATTAGCGAACGATCAAGAAATGGCAAATAAATTTAAAGACGGTCATTTTATTACCACTTATTTATCGCCGCGCGATTACCACCGCGTACATATGCCGTGCGATGCGACATTACGTAAAATGATTTACGTACCGGGCGAATTGTTCTCGGTCAATCCGTTCTTAGCCGAACACGTGCCGAATTTATTTGCACGTAACGAACGTGTGATTTGTGAGTTTGAAACCGAATTCGGACCGATGGTACAAATTCTGGTCGGCGCAACAATTACCGCAAGTATGAGTACGGTTTGGGCAGGTATCATTAACCCTCCTCGTACGAAAGAGGTAGTAGAATATCACTACGAAACCAGCGGTGAAACGGCCGTACACCTGAAAAAAGGTCAGGAAATGGGGGCGTTCCGCTTAGGTTCAACCGTAATTAACCTCTTCCCGAAAGATAGTGTTGAATTGGAAGCTCACCTACAAGCCGGCGTAGAAACTCGAATGGGTGAACGTTTGGCGAAAATAAAATAAGCGATTCAAACGTAAAATGTATTTATAAAAGGCGTAAGGTAACTTACGCCTTTTGTTTTTCTAAATAAATCTTTCTGATATTATTCCGATAAGAGAAACTTATCGGAAGGAAAGCCATGTTTAGTCCAGCAGAAAAACGTCAGATGTCCGAAGCAGATATTCGTTCAAAATTCATTACACCTGCAATTAAAAATGCAGGTTGGAGTGATCGACATATTAGCGAGGAATATTCTTTTAAAGTTGATAAACCATTTACCGATGGACAGATGATTGTTGATCCTAAAACTAAACTAGCCAGCCGCAAAGACGCAAAACGAGCGGACTATATTTTATATCAATCAAAAAATCATAAGATTGCGGTAGTAGAAGCGAAGGATTATAAACATTCGCCAAGAGATGGTTTACAGCAAGCAATGGATTATGCAAGAGACTTGGGAGCCTCTTTTGCCTATAGCTCAAATGGTGATGAGTTTGTTGAGCATGATTTTATTACGGGTGTTCAACGTACTTTGCCAATGTCGCAATTCCCGACTCCACAAGAACTTTCTGAACGTTGGAGCAAACAATATACACCCGAAGAATTGAAAATTATCCAACAGCCTTATTACACCAGTGCAAGTGATAATTTTAAAGAGCCACGCTATTACCAAGAGAATGCAATCAATCTTACCATTGAAGCGGTGGCAAAAGGACGAAATCGCATCTTATTGGTAATGGCAACGGGAACAGGGAAAACTTACACCGCTTTCCAAATTATTCATCGTCTAAAAGCCAGTGGGGCAAAACGTAAAGTCTTATTTTTAGCAGACAGAAATGTGTTAGTCGATCAGCCGATGACTCAAGACTTCAAGCCATTTAAAGACAAAATGGTTAAAGTGAGCAATAAAAAATTAGATAGCTCGTTTGAAGTCTATCTTGCACTCTACCAGCAATTAGATGGCGAAACGGATAACGAATTATTTAAGCAATTCCAACCGTCATTTTTTGACTTAATCATCATTGACGAATGTCACCGTGGCAGTGCCAAAGAAGATTCTAATTGGCGTGCAATTTTGAACTATTTTAACGAAGCAACGCACATTGGTATGACCGCAACGCCAAAAGAAACTGCTGATGCAAGCAATATCAGCTATTTTGGCGATCCGATTTACACCTACAGCCTAAAACAAGGTATCGAAGATGGCTTTTTAGCCCCTTATCGGGTTATTCGAGTGGATTTAGATTGCGACTTAAAAGGTTGGCGACCAACCAAAGGTTTAACCGACAAAAATGGAGAATTGGTAGAGGATCGTCTTTATACCATTAAAGATTTTGACTACAACATTATCTTAAACGACCGCACTTGCCTTGTCGCAGAACGCATTACAGAATTTCTCAAGAAAACCAACCGCTTGGATAAAACCATTGTGTTCTGTGCCAATATCAATCACGCACAGCGAATGGTGGCGGAGCTTTCTCGCTTAAATGCCGATATGTTGGCAAAAAATCCCAAATATATTCGCCAAATTACAGGCGACCAAACAGGTAAAAATGACGATTTAGAAGCCTTTTGTGATGTACAAAATGAAGGGAATGCTTACCCTGTCATCGCAGTAACATCAAAATTAATGACTACGGGTGTAGACAGCAAAACCTGCAAATTAGTGGTGCTTGATGCCAACATTCAGTCAATGACCGAATTTAAGCAAATCATTGGGCGTGGCACACGTTTACGCACCGATGCAGGCAAAGAATTTTTTACTATTTTGGATTTTCGTGGTGTAACTCGCCTTTTTGCTGATCCTGCTTTTGATGGTGATCCAGTAGCTATTCTTGAACTGCCTGAAAATAAACCATTTGATGACAAAGAAAATAACGAAAAAAATAACCGCACTTCCAAACCAACTGATCAAGTAAAAGAAGATGGTGGTGAATATAAGCCCGCTATTGTCGTAGAGGCTGGCAGCTTAAAATTGCGAATTCTGGATGAAAAAGTACAGTATCTTAATGAACAAGGCGAACTGGTTTTAGAAGATATTGATATTTTCTCGCAACGTGAAATTCGCAAAGATTTCTCATCTTATGAGCAATTCCAGCAAAGCTGGACTACAAGCGGTGAGATTTTCTTGAAATTTTACACCGATGAAAAATGGCTTAATTCTCTGCGGAAGAAAAATCAATTTGGTAGCCAATTTGATGATTATGACATTATTCGCAAAGTTGCTTACGGCAAAATGCCGATGACGAAGCAAGAGCGAATCGAGAAAGCGAAAAAGAGCGACTATTTAGCCCAATACTCCGAAGAAAATCGCCAAGTGTTGGGGCTGTTGCTTGATGAATATGTGAAATCAGGCACTAAAGATCTTAGTAAAACTGAATTACTACAAACACCAAAGTTTAGAACATTTGGAGGTTTACTCCCTATTCTGAATAAGTTTGGGGGCAAAGAACTTTATCGAAAAGCGGTAAAAGGCTTAGAAAAAATTATTTATTCTGATTAATTTTATAAGCGGTTAGATTTTATAAGAAATTTGTAAAATTTTCTAAAATCTGACCGCTCTTTCTCGTTTATATAGGACACAAAATGAGTTTAAACAATTTAGTAAAACGTCTGCAAGATGTGATGAGAAATGATGCTGGCATTAACGGTGATGCCCAACGTATCGAACAAATCGTATGGATTCTATTTTTAAAAATCTACGATGCCAAAGAACAGGAGTGGGAGCAAATCGACGATAATTACCATTCTATTTTGCCCGACTTTTTACGTTGGCAAAATTGGGCGAAAGATAACAAAGACGGTAAAGCAATGACAGGCGATGAATTGCTCAACTTCGTCAATAACGAGCTCTTTCCAGCATTAAAAAACTTACCGATTTCAGCTGAAACACCAATGAATCAAAAGATCATTCGTGCCGCTTTTGAAGATAATAACAACTATATGAAAAATGGTATTTTGCTTCGCCAAGTGATTAATATCATTGATGAAATTAACTTCGAGCAATATCAAGAACGCCACGCTTTCGGCGATATTTATGAAAATATCCTGAAAAGCCTACAAAGTGCGGGCAATGCAGGAGAGTTTTATACACCAAGAGCAGTAACCGATTTTATGGCAAAAATGATTAAGCCTAGATTAGGAGAAAAAATTGCTGATTTTGCTTGTGGTACAGGTGGATTTCTCACGTCGGCATTAAAAGAATTAGATAAACAAAACGATTCTATTAATGATAAAAACCTACTTAGCAATTCTGTTTATGGCATTGAGAAAAAGGCTTTACCGCATTTACTTTGCATTACTAACTTGCTATTGCACGACATTGATAACCCCAACGTGCATCACGACAATGCCCTTGAAAAGCCCGTCAAAGACTACACTGAGAATGATAAATTTGATGTTATTTTGATGAACCCGCCTTATGGTGGTAGCGAAATTGAGCAAATCAAAACCAATTTCCCGTCCGCTCTCCGCAGTAGCGAAACCGCCGACCTGTTTATGTCGGTGATTATGTATCGCTTAAAGAAAAATGGGCGTGTAGCAATCGTGTTGCCTGACGGTTTCTTATTTGGTACGGATAATGCCAAAATGGCGATTAAGCAAAAATTGATGAGTGAAATGAATTTGCATACGGTAATCCGCTTACCGCATAGCGTGTTTGCTCCTTATACATCGATTACCACCAACATTCTGTTTTTTGATAATACCGAGCCGACTAAAGAAACGTGGTTTTACCGCTTAGATATGCCACAAGGCTACAAAAATTTCTCCAAAACTAAACCAATGAAATTGGAGCATTTCAACGAAGTAATGGAATGGTGGCACAACCGCCAAGCGATTGAAATTGATGGCTTTGATAAAGCGAGATGTTACAGCTATCAAGAAATTGCGGATCGCCAATTTAACATTGATCTATGTGGTTTCCCACACGAGGAAGAGGAAATTTTACCGCCTGATGAACTCATTGCAAATTATCAGCAAAAACGTACCGCTTTAAATGCCGATATTGATCGCATTTTAGGCGAAATCACTCAAATTTTGGGGATTAAATTATAGGTGGAAAAATGTCTGATTTAATCATTTACAACACTGAAGACGGCAAAAGTAAAGTCTCACTTTTTGTTGCAGAAAATGAAGTTTGGATAACCCAAAATCAGCTTGCTGAACTTTTTGACACCTCTGTACGAAATATATCCGAACATATCAAAAATATATTTAATGACAATGAGTTAGATGACGCTTCAGTTATGAAGGATTTTTTCATAACTGCTACTGATGGCAAAAATTACAGTGTAAAGCACTATGCTTTAGCAATGATTTTAGCTATTGGTTTTCGTGTGCGTAGCCCACGAGGTGTGCAATTTAGACGTTGGGCAAACAGTAGTTTACGCACTTATTTAGAAAAAGGATTTTTAATGGACGATGAACGTCTGAAAAATCCGAACGGACGAGTTGATCACTTTGATGAATTACTGGAACGAATCCGAGATATTCGAGCCAGCGAAATGCGTTTTTATCAAAAAGTGCGAGAGTTATTCAAATTATCTAGTGATTATGATGTCACCGACAAAGCCACCGAAATGTTCTTTGCTGAAGCACAAAATAAACTGATTTACGCTGTTACCCAACAAACCGCAGCAGAACTCATCTGTAACCGTGCAAATGCGGAATTACCAAATATGGGGCTAACCACTTGGAGTGGCGAGAGAGTGTTGAAAGCAGACATTATCGTTTCAAAAAATTATCTCAATGAAGACGAAATTGATACGCTCAACCGCCTAACGGTCATCTTCCTAGAAAGTGCGGAGCTAAGAGCTAAAAATCGCCAAGATTTAACCCTACGCTTTTGGCAAAACCGTATTGATAGCATTATTGAAGATAATGGTTTTCCTGTGCTGGCGGATAAAGGCAATAAAAGCCGCCAACAAATGAAAGAATTTACTGATGAACAGTATGCCCTTTTTAAACAAAAGAGACGTGAAATACTCGCATTAAATGCCGAACAAGATGACTTAAATACCCTTGAAGCAATCGGAAAAAAGGTTAAACAAACACGATGAAAGCTCAACAACTCAAAAATGCGATTTTACAGCTCGCTATTCAAGGCAAGCTCGTGCCACAAGATCCAACTGATGAACCTGCTTCGGTCTTGCTTGAAAAAATTAAGCAAAAAAAAGATCGCTTGATTGCGGAAGGCAAAATCAAAAAAAGCAAAAAAACTTCCGATAAAACCCCTTCTACCACGGAACAAGATTTCCCCTTTGAAATTCCTGAGAGTTGGGTGTGGGTGAGGTTAGAAGATGTTTGTCAAGAAATTAGTGATATTGATCACAAAATGCCACAAGAATATAAAGGTAAAAATGGTATACCTTATATTTCCCCAAAAGATTTTTATGATAAAAACGGTATTGATTTTGCTAATGCTAAAAAAGTTAGTGAAGAAGACTATTTCTTATTATCGAAAAAATTTGCTCCTCAAAAAAATGATATTATTTTCCCAAGATATGGAACCATAGGTGTAGTAAGAATTATTGAAGAAAATATTAAATTATTGGTTTCGTATTCCTGTGCGTGCATTAGGGTTGAGTATATCAATATGCAATATGTTGTTGCTTATTTGAATTCAGAATTAGCTAAATTGGAAATAAAAAAATATACAAATAAAACTACACAACCTAATGTAGGACTAAAATCAATTAAAAAATTTATAATTCCACTCCCCCCACTAAACGAACAAAAACGTATCGTGGCGAAAATTGAAGAGTTACTGCCTTATATTGAGCAATATGCAGAAAAAGAAGAAAAATTGACCGCACTTCATCAGCAGTTTCCTGAGCAGTTGAAAAAGTCGATTTTACAGGCGGCAATTCAAGGTAAATTGACGGAACAAAATCCAAATGATGAACCTGCTTCTGCATTGATTGAGCGGATAAAAGCAGAGAAATTACGCCTAATCGCTGAGAAAAAACTGAAAAAGCCGAAAGTGATTTCAGAAATCATTATGCGTGATAATTTGCCTTATGAGATTGTTAATGGCAAAGAGCGTTGTATCGCTGATGAAGTGCCGTTTGAGATTCCTGAAAGTTGGGTTTGGGTTAGGTTGGGGGAAATTGGAGAAACTAATATAGGACTTACTTATAATCCTAGTGATGTTGCATCGGACGGAACTATTGTTTTGCGTTCTGGTAATATTCAAGATGGAAAAATTGATGTTTCATCAGACATAGTAAAAGTCAATTTAGATATTCCAGAAAATAAAAGATGCTATAAGAATGACTTGTTAATTTGTGCTAGAAATGGAAGCAAAAAATTGGTGGGGAAAGCAGCAATTATAGATAAAGATGGATATTCATTTGGAGCATTTATGGCAATATTTAGAAGCCCATTTAATAAATATATATACTATTACTTATCCTCTCCATTATTTAGAAATGATTTTGATGGGGTTAATACTACAACAATTAATCAAATCACCCAAAGTAATTTAAATAATAGATTGATTCCTTTGCCTTCACTTAATGAACAACTCCGCATTGTCGAAAAAATAGAAACTCTATTTTCCACTTTGCAAAATTTATCTCAAAAATAACCGCTTGTTCTTTTTATCATACTGGTTTTCAACCAAAACAGGAGAATCAGTATGATTATTTCTTTTCAAAAATACCTTTCTAATCAAAATTTAGCAAAAAATACCGTGTCTGCGTATTTATTTGCCGTAAAACAGTTTTATAAACTTTTCCCTGATATTACCAAATCTCATTTAAAGGAATATAAAGTATTTCTGATTGAACATTATAAACCGCAAACGGTGAATTTAAGGTTAAGAGCAATAAATTGTTATTTAGAATTTCTTAAAAAAGAAAAATGGAAATTAACTTTTGTCAAAGTTCAGCAAAAGCCGTTTTTAGAAAATGTAATTAGTGAAGCTGATTATCATTATTTTAAGCAAAGGCTAAAAGAAGATAATGAATTATACTGGTATTTTGTTATTCGTTTTATGGCAGCAACTGGAGCAAGGGTTAGTGAGCTAATCCAAATCAAAGTAGAACATATCAATATAGGTTATTTAGATCTTTATTCCAAAGGCGGAAAATTAAGACGAATTTATATTCCGTTAGCTTTACAGCAAGAAAGCCGAGAATGGTTAGATAAAACTAATAAATTATCAGGATTTATTTTCTTAAATAAATATGGAGAAAGAATTACAACTCGTGGTATTGCCAGCCAATTAAAAATTCTTGCCAAACGATATAAACTTGAACCAAAAGTAGTTTATCCACACTCTTTTCGCCATCGTTTTGCAAAAAGTTTTCTGGAAAGGTTTAACGATATTGCTTTTTTAGCCGATCTTATGGGACACGAAAGTATTGAAACCACAAGGATTTATTTAAGAAAAACAGCCACAGAACAACAGGCAATTATCAATAAAATCATTGATTGGTAAAAAAGAAATATCCCCTTTTAAAAGGGGATATTTAAGCGGTTATTTTTGCGATAAATTTTGCAAAGTAGAAAATAACGTTTCTATTTTTTCGACAATGCGGATTTGCTCATTTAACGGTGGAATAGGAATGATTGTATTATCTATAATATCTTTACTAATAGCTTTGAATGTGCTACCAGTCGATTTTCTTTCGTAATAATTTTTATAGCAAAAAAGAGCGTAATATAAAAATATAGTATTTACATATATAGACTCTATAGATGCCAATCCTCTTCCTATACACAACTCTCGATTTGTTATATTAACTATTCCAACAGGTGCTCTCACACATAATAAAATACTATTTGGAGTAGCTAGCTTATTTGGTAGTGAACAATATATATCAGAACTTTCAATTATATATTCTGAAAAAAAACTTTTTCCTTGATGAAATTCAATACCTTCTTTTCCAAGATATTTATTATCCGGAGACTGCCCCATAGTGATTTTAGATATTTCAGATAATCTCACCCAAACCCAACTTTCAGGAATCTCAAACGGCACTTCATCAGCGATACAACGCTCTTTGCCATTAACAATCTCATAAGGCAAATTATCACGCATAATGATTTCTGAAATCACTTTCGGCTTTTTCAGTTTTTTCTCAGCGATTAGGCGTAATTTCTCTGCTTTTATCCGCTCAATCAATGCAGAAGCAGGTTCATCATTTGGATTTTGTTCCGTCAATTTGCCTTGAATTGCCGCCTGTAAAATCGACTTTTTCAACTGCTCAGGAAACTGCTGATGAAGTGCGGTCAATTTTTCTTCTTTTTCTGCGTATTGCTCAATATAAGGCAGTAACTCTTCAATTTTCGCCACGATACGTTTTTGTTCGTTTAGTGGGGGGAGTGGGATTAAAACATCATTAATTTTATTTACTGCTAATCCTGGCTGTGCCGTAGCAGTAGCATATTGATTTAAATTTAATTGAATAAGAAAATAATTTGCCCATAGAGTATCGGTATTTGAAAATGTTTCTACAACAACAGCGTGTTCTGTAGAATAAAACTTACCTTCTGCAAAATTGATATTTCCACATAATGCACCTTGACGACCAATTATTGGGAATTTACCTTCTCGATTATAAGTTTTAACAAATCCCCTTAAACCATTTCCACCATAACAGGGATATAAACTTTCCTTATATTCTCCATAAATTTCTGAAGCAGAAATAAACCTTCCAGCTTGTAAATGAAAAATATCTTCTAACCTCACCCACACCCAACTCTCAGGAATTTCAAAGGGGAAATCTTGTTCCGTGGTAGAAGGGGTTTTATCGGAAGATCATTGTATTTTTTATAACCAAATCATCTACCACCTTATCAATCGGCTATAAAACCAATCAAAAAAGTATGTTATTTTAGGGACGGGACTACGTCTAACGCATTTGTCGCGAAAGGGAAAGCTATGAAATTACAACAACTGATTAAAACTCATCACCTTGGTTTACTATTTCAACAAGGTAAATTTGGCATCGAAAAAGAAAGCCAACGCATTGATAATAAAGGGAATATTGTTACTACCGCCCATCCTAGCGTTTTTGGTAACCGCAGTTATCATCCGTATATTCAAACCGATTTTGCAGAAAGTCAGTTAGAACTTATCACACCACCAAACGATACATTGGAAGACACATATCGTTGGCTATCGGCTATTCACGAGGTAACGTTACGTTCGTTGCCCGATGATGAATATATTTTCCCATTCAGCATGCCTGCCGGTTTACCGCCGGAATTCGAAATCAAAGAAGCACAATTAGATAACGAATGGGACGTGAAATATCGTGAACACCTTTCTGCCATTTATGGCAAATACAAGCAAATGGTGAGCGGTATTCACTATAATTTCCAAATTTCCGAAGAATTTGTCGAAAGCACATTTGCATTACAAACGGAATACCGCGATAAAATTGCGTTCCGCAATGCGCTATATATGAAATTAGCCAATAACTTTTTACGTTATCAATGGATTTTAGTTTATTTGCTTGCCGCAACCCCAACTGTAGAAGCGCAATATTTCGGTAAAAACTCACCGCTTGCAGAAGGGCAATTAGTACGTAGTTTACGTTCCGGCCCTTATGGTTATGTAAATGCGCCACATATTGTGATCAACCACGACAGCTTGCAACAATATGTCGAGTCGCTAGAACATTTTGTAGCAACCGGCGATTTGTTGGCAGAAAAAGAATTCTATTCAAACGTTCGTTTACGTGGTGCGAAAAAAGCACGCGAATTGCTTGAGAAAGGGGTTAAATATGCGGAATTCCGTTTATTTGATCTTAATCCGTTCTCGCCTTACGGTATCGAGCTTGCAGACGCGAAATTTATTCATCTGTTCTTACTTGCGATGTTGTGGATGGATGAAACAAGCGGTCAAAGAGAAGTCGAAATCGGCACACAAAAACTATACCAAGTTGCCCTTGAAGATCCTCGTTCGCACACTGCGTTCCAAGCAGAGGGTGAGGCGATCCTTAACCTGATGCTGGCAATGCTGGACGATCTTTCTGTACCACAAAACGAGAAAGATTTATTACAACAAAAACTGGCACAATTTGCCGATCCTAGTCAAACGGTAAACGGTCGTTTATTAGCCGCAGTTGAACAAGCCGGCAGCTATAAAGCTCTCGGTGCACAACTTGCTCAACAATATAAAGCGCAAGCATTCGAGCGTTTTTATGCGATTTCCGCTTTCGATAATATGGAGCTTTCTACACAGGCTTTGTTATTTGATGCGATCCAACAAGGCTTACAGATCGAATTGCTTGATGAAAACGATCAGTTCCTCGCACTCAAATTCGGCGATCATCTCGAATATGTGAAAAACGGCAATATGACCAGCCACGATCAGTATATTTCGCCATTAATTATGGAAAACAAAGTCGTAACCAAAAAAGTGTTGGCGAAAGCCGGTTTTAATGTGCCGAAAAGTGTTGAATTTACCTCTGTAGAACAAGCGGTGGCACACTATCCGTTATTTGAAGGTAAAGCGGTGGTAATTAAGCCGAAATCAACTAATTACGGCTTAGGTATTACAATTTTCCAGCAAGGCGTGACGGATAAAGCCGACTTTGCCAAAGCGATTGAAATTGCGTTCCGTGAAGATAAAGAAGTGATGGTGGAAGACTATTTAGTCGGCACCGAATACCGTTTCTTTGTGTTAGGCGATGAAACACTGGCGGTATTGTTACGTGTGCCGGCAAATGTGAAAGGTGACTGCATACATACAGTGCGTGAATTGGTGGAAGCGAAAAACAGTGATCCGCTACGAGGTGACGGCTCTCGTTCACCATTGAAGAAAATCGCCCTCGGTGACATTGAATTGCTTCAGCTTAAAGAGCAAGGTTTAACGCCTGATTCGATTCCGGCTGACGGGCAAATCGTACAATTACGTGCCAACTCTAATATTAGTACCGGCGGCGATTCAATCGATATGACCGATCAAATGCATGACAGTTATAAACAATTAGCGGTCGGTATTGCCAAAGAGATGGGGGCAAAAGTCTGCGGTGTGGATTTAATCATTCCGGATTTAACCAAAGCCGCCGAGCCGTCTCTGCGTTCATGGGGTGTGATTGAAGCAAACTTTAATCCGATGATGATGATGCATATTTTCCCTTACCAAGGAAAATCTCGCCGCTTAACCAAAGCCGTGTTAAAAATGCTGTTCCCAGAACTGCCTTAATCAAAAATCAAGCGGTCAAATTTGCAGAAAATTTTGCAAATTCGACCGCTTGTAACATGATAGATATCGCTAAAATAGTGAAAAGTAAGGGTTAATACTTTACTAATTGCGAATTTAAGATATACGGCTTTAATAACAATAAAATATTGAAAAAGTGTTTCAAACGTTCTTCTTGCCCTTCTTCTTGCATCAGAATTTCTCCGCCGATTGACATTTCTTGACGCGCTAAATTTTTCGCCGCTTCCGCATAACTTTCTAATAATTGGAATTCCTGCACATCACATTGGCTAAGAATAGCCAACATATCACGATCTTTTTCACTAAACTTCCCATTCGTCGGATTCATTAAGCCCATTTCTACAAATTCATCTAGCTCAACTTCAGTAATACCGAATTCTGAACAAATTTCACTCGCTAATAAATGTGCATCTTCCATACCATTTAGAATATCTAATGATCCCATTAAGCTTTTATAGGGATTATTCAACTCAAAATCCGGCTGGGCAAATACGGTTTTGATCTGTGAAATCGTTGCGTTGAAATTCGTTTGAAGATATTTAATAAATTCAATTAATTGGATATTGCTTTCATCATATAAATGAAAGTTCGGCTTGTCTTTCAACGGCTCCGGTAATAACCCCTCTTTAATGTAATAAAGAATGGTTGATTTAGGTGTGTTAGTTAATTTGGAAAGATCGTTCATCTTCAGCATAATAAGTTCCTTTGGATCCAATTTCGGATCTATTTTAGACAATCTATTCAAAAGCGTAAAGTTTTAGTATTCACTATTTAGATAAAAATAGCGTTTTACGATGATAAAAATACTCTTTTTCTCTATAAGACTATTTTTTAATAAGTTAGTTTATGGCAGAATACTATTACTTTAATGTACTACTTCAATAGGATATTTTATGAAAAAACAGCCAACACTTTTTGGTGGCGCTTGTATCATCGCAGGTGTTTGCGTAGGAGCAGGTATGCTTGGACTCCCGACTTCCGGTGCGGGGGCTTGGACAATGTGGTCTATTCTTGCACTGGCTTTCACCATGATTGTGATGACATTTTCCGGCTGGTTATTACTTGATGTCTATAAAAACTACGATCTACGAGCTTCATTCAATACCGTTACCAAAGACTTATTAGGTAATAAAATTAATGCGTTAAATAACCTTGCGGTCTATTTTGTCGGCGGGATTTTACTTTACGCTTACACGACCGCTTCCGGTGGAATTTTAGAGAACCTAACCAAGTCAGCGATTGATTTCGGTGAATTCGGATCTCGTATCTGGTCTGTGCTATTCGTGCTGGTTTTCTCGTTCTTTGTATGGCACTCTACTCGATTAGTTGATCGCATTTCTGTGTTATTAATTATTTTTATGGCACTTTCTTTTACGTTCAGTATCTCGGGCTTAGTCAGCAATATTGATAGCAATATTTTGTTCGATCAGCAAAATGAGAACGGAGAATACGCCAAATATGCATTAGCGATGTTGCCGGTTGCGTTAACCTCTTTCGGTTACCATCATTCCGTCTCTTCAATGCGTGCTTATTACGGTGAGGTGAAGAAAGCGAAATATGCGATTGCCGGTGGTACACTTATTGCTTTAGTACTTTATTTACTTTGGGTAATCAGCATTTTCGGCAATTTACCACGCGCGCAATTCGCACCGGTTATCGCAAGTAACGGTGATTTAGACGTATTATTAAATACGATTGGTGAAGTAGTGCAATCACCGTATGTGAAACAAGCGATCAACGCATTTTCTATGGCGGCAATTCTGTCTTCTTTTATCGGGGTGGGGCTAGGTACATTTGATTTCTTGGCGGATTTCTTCAAATTTGACAACAGCAAATCAGGCAGAAGCAAAGCATGGGCGGTGACTTTCTTACCTCCGCTAGTATTCTCATTGCTTTCGCCGCTCGGTTTCTTAAAAGCGATTGGTTATGCAGGTGCGGTGGCAACCCTTTGGACTTGTATGATTCCAGCGTTATTAGCCTATAAAGCGAAAAAAGGTAACCTCTTTATGATTGGATTGGTATTCTTATTCGGTGTTTGTACTGCGGTGTTCCATTTCCTTTCAATGTACGAAATGTTACCAATGTTTAAAGGCTAACCCTTTATTTCTAACCACAGAAAACAAAAAATAAGGGGCAACCAATATTGCCCCTTTGTCTTTTTATCTGACCGCCATTTGGAATAATACCACTTCCGCCTGACAACTAAATTCAATCCGCATTTGCATTAAAAACCCATCTTCAATCGGGCTAATGCTATGCTGAATAACACAAGCCTCGGTTTCCACCGATTTTGCTTTTTCAGTGAAAAATTCGACCGCTTGCTGCGCTTGTTCTTCACTATCATACACCGCTTCAAAGGCGATTTGGCGATCGCTATTATCCAACATTGAATCGCCTTTCAGCTTACACATATTATGTGCTTCCGCCGCTTTCTGTTGCATGGTTTTGTGCATAAAATTTTCCTCTCTACCTTTAATACAAACCGAGGTTTGTGCTCCTAATTAATAAAGTTTGTGTAATAAATAGATCATAGTCTAATTAGGAGTAAAATCCAAATAACTCATCCGACTTACTCATAGGAGTGAATATGCAACATATCAATCTCAGCCCGACACTCAACTTCAGTCGTCTTATCCAAGGTTTTTGGCGTTTGGACAAATGGCAACAGACGCCGCAACAAACATTGGCTTTTATTGAACAATTATTAGCACTCGGTATTAATACCTTTGACCATGCGGCTTGTTACGGCGGTTTTACGACAGAAGAATCCTTCGGAAAAGCATTAGCGTTAAATAAATCGTTACGCGATAAAATGACCCTTGTGACCAAATGCGGCATTTTATATCCGAATAAAGCCCTACCGGAGATGAAAAGTCACCATTACGATAACAGCTATCGTCATATTATTTGGTCGGCGGAACGCTCTCTACAAAAATTACACACGGAACAACTTGATTTATTATTGATTCATCGCTTGTCGCCTTGTGCCGACCCGGAACAAATCGCGAAAGCCTTTGATCAGCTTTATCAAGAAGGTAAAGTCAAGAATTTCGGCGTATCCAATTACACACCGGCTAAATTCTCAATGTTGCAATCTTATGTGAAGCAGCCGTTAGTGACCAACCAAATTGAAATTTCGCCGTTACATTTAAAACCGTTCGATGACGGCAGTTTAGATTTCTTGCTGGAAAAACGGATTAAACCGATGGCATGGTCGCCGTTTGCCGGCGGGCGTTTATTTGATCCGTTGGACGAACGAGGTGCAAGAGTTTCTCAAGCCTTACTGGAAATTGGTGAACAAAAAGGCGAGAGCCGTTTAGAAGTATTGGCATTAGCGTGGTTATTAGCCCATCCGGCAAAAATTATGCCGATTTTAGGTTCGGGCAAAATTGAACGAGTGCGTACCGCAACCGAAGCGCTACAGGTATCGTTTAGCGAAGAAGAATGGATTAAGGTTTATGTTGCTGCTCAAGGCTTCGATATTCCGTAGATAACTAAGATAAGCAAGCGGTCGAATTTTGTAAATTTTTAGCAAAATCCGACCGCTTGAAATTATTTATACATCGATTCAATCTGCTTACGATAGCGTTCTAAAATCACTTTACGACGTAATTTTAAGGTTGGTGTGATTTCTTCCATTTTTACGCTAAACGCTTGCGGTAACAGGGTAAATTTCTTGATTTGCTCAAAGTGTGCCAGCTCTTTTTGCAACTCGTTGATACGCTTTTCAAATAACTGCACAATTTCCGAATGTTTAACTAATTCCATACGGTCTTGATATTTGATATTCAATTGTTTCGCGTACTCTTCGAGGCTTTCAAAGCAGGGTACGATTAAAGCTGACACATATTTCTTCGCATCGGCAATAATCGCAATCTGCTCGATAAATTTATCTTTACCGATTTTACCCTCGATATATTGCGGCGCGATATATTTACCGTTCGAGGTTTTCATTAGCTCTTTGATGCGGTCGGTAATATATAAATTGCTTTGCGCATCAAATTCGCCGGCATCACCGGTTTTTAAGAAACCGTCTTCGGTAAAGGCAAGCGCGGTTTCCTCCGGACGTTTGTAATAGCCTCGCATGACCATACCGCCACGTACTAAAATCTCGTTATTTTCGCCGATTTTCACTTCGGCATTCGGCATTAAACGCCCGATTGAATTCGGTTCGAACTGCTCGTCCGCCCAACAAGAAACGGTCGCTGTGGTTTCGGTCATACCGTAACCCAATTTGATATTCACACCGATAGCTTGGAAAAATTTTCCGATTGTCGGTTCTAATTTTGCACCGCCGCACGGCATCATACGAATACGCCCGCCCAATAAAGCACGTAATTTATTTAATACCAATTTATCCGCTAATTTATAAGATAAGGTATTTTTCCGTTTTTTCTTGCCGACTGAAATCGCCCACTTAAATAACGCTCTGCGGTGAATCGGGGCTTTATTGACTTTATCCCAAATCGCACTATACATTTTTTCATATAAACGAGGAACGGCGCACATTAAAGTCGGTTTCACTTCATTTAACGCATTGCGCACTTCATTGGTATCTTCTAAATAACACACCGTTGCTCCGCGATAAAGTACATAAGCCACCCACGCCCGTTCAAAAATATGTGAAAACGGCAGGAAAGAAAGCGAAACGTCATTTTCATCAATCTTCGGCAAAGCTAAATCGTGAGCGTGCAACTGATGTGCAATATTCGCATAGTCCAACATGACCCCTTTCGGTTCGCCTGTCGTACCGGAGGTATAAATTAGAGTGAATAGATCCGAAAGATTTTTATCGGCAAGACGTTGGTTTAATTCTGTTTGCTTATCTTGAGAAGCATAAGCAATAAAATCATTCCAATTTTCCACTTTAGTATGGGCAAGCGGTCGGATTAGGCTAATTTCTTGCGATTTCATACAAACAATTTTTTCCAGTAACGGGCAGTTATCCGCTACTTCTAAAGCCGCTTCGAGCTGCTCGTGATCACCGACAAACAGAATACGAATATCCGCATGATTAAGGATAAATTCCGCCTGTTTAGCCGTATTGGTCGCATAAATCGGCACGGTTACCACACGGATTTGTAATGCGCCGAAATCTGCAATCGTCCATTGCGGCATATTGTGCGCAAAAATCGCAATTTTTTGCTGTACTTCAATACCGTGAGCTAAAAGTGCAAGGGAGAATAGATCAACGGACTGTTGGAAAGATTGCCATGAAATATCTTGCCAGATTTGTTGGGATTTATAACGTAAAGCGGTTTTGGAAGCGAACTGTTCGGCACGTCGGCGTACTTGGTCGATAAGATGATAATTCGGTTGGTTAGTCATATTAAGTTATTCGTTATTATTTCAGCTTACAACTGTTCGCTAATATAAAATGTAACGTCTTAAAATGCTAGTAATTTGTGTACAACTGTGCGCTGAAACGGCGAGTTTGCTCAAAAAGCAAGCGGTCGAATTTTCGGATAAATTTGCAAAATTTCCGAAAAATTCGACCGCTTGTATTTTCTAATTTGCTAACGCTAACACCTGATCTACACGTTGCTTAATTTGTGCATATAATTGCGGTTCGCTACGTAACACTTTTCCGTAAGAAGGCAACATTTGGGTTAATTTGGCTTGCCATTGCGGTAGCTCCGCAGCAAAGCATGAAACCAATACGTCCAACATTGCTTTTACCGAAGTTGAAGCGCCTGGCGAAGCCCCCAACAATGCGGCTAAAGAACCGTCTTCCGCACGAATTACTTCAGTACCGAAGCGCATTTCACCGCCTTTAATCACTTGCACGCGTTGTCCTGCCACCACGACGTCCCAATCTTCGTCTTTCGCATCCGGTACAAACTCACGTAAATCCGCCATACGCTGTGCTTTGGTCAGCATCGCTTGCTTCATTAAATAATGGGCAAGCGGTAGGTTTTTGATACCGGCTTTGGTTACGGAACAGAAATTAGTCGGTGTAACCGAAGTCGGCAGATCTAAAACGCTTCCCTGTTTTAAAAATTTCAGCGTAAAGCCGGCAAAAGGCCCGAATAACAGCGATTGTTTACCTTCGATAAAGCGAGTATCCAAATGAGGTACCGACATCGGCGGCGCACCCAATTTCGCTTTGCCATAAACCTTGGCATTATGTTTGGCAATCACCTCAGGATTATTACACACCATAATAAAGGTAATGCACCGCCGCCACCGCCGATAAACACGAATTTACTACGATGCACTCGCTTTTGACCTTGCTGATCCACAACGGTTAATTTCCACTCGCCGTTCGCTAAACGTTGTATATTTTTAACCCTATGATTTAAATTTAACTCCGCTTTTTGCTTCACTAAATAATCGAACAATTTTCGAGTCAGCTCGCCGAAGTTTACGTCCGTACCGTACTGAATATAACTTGCGGCTAATGTTTCGTTCGAATCTCGATTTTGCATCATCAACGGCATCCACTGCGCAAGCTGTTGATGATCTCGGCTAAACTGCATACCTTCGAACAAATGACTTTGGGCTAAACTTTGATAACGCTTTTGTAAAAACTGCGCATTTTGCTCGCCTTGTACGAAACTGATATGCGGAATACGGTGAATAAACTCTCTCGGAGCTTGGATTCTTCCCGTTTCAACCAAATAGCTCCAAAGTTGCAACGAAAGCTGGAAATCTTCACAGATTTTAACGGCACGCTCGACCGAAACTTCTCCGTCGGCTTTTTGCTCGGTATAGTTTAATTCGCATAATGCGGAATGCCCCGTGCCGGCATTATTCCATTCGTTCGAACTTTCCAAACCGACCGCCGAAAGTTTCTCGAAAATCGCAAGACTTTTTTCCGGTGCCAATTCGGTTAAAAATGCGCCGAGCGTTCCACTCATAATCCCTGCACCAATCAGCGTTACATCAGAATAACTTTCTAAAGCAGAGCTAGAATCTTGCATAATGTTCCCTTTTATTGTGTTAATTTTTTGTGAAATTATATCGTGAATAGATTAACATAAGTGTGAACAAGATCACATTTTTAGCACAATTCACTAAATTCGCTTGATTAATGATAACGCCCTTTAAAAGAATTAACCGCTGCAATCAGAAAAAATAAACCGAAAAGAAAATCGCCGAAACCGTAACTGGCGAAAAAGCAAAACATCAATATCGATTGACCCGCTAATACGTCCAATTTCTCCGGGGTCGTCGCCAACCAATATAACCATGCGCCGGCATATAGCATTTTTTCCAAACAAAAGACCACGACCAAATAAGGTACTTTCCAAAACGAGCGAGCAACCGATAGGTAAGCTAATCCCCATAAAATAATCGCAATTTGCCCTAACCATGAAAACACAATAGGGTCGTTTTCCATCAAGGTTCGATCGGTAAAGAATTGAGTAAAACCTAAAATACCGACTAAATTATAAATTCCGGCTAATATAAATCCTTGAATAGCGGATTGGCGGCTTAGCATACATACTCCTTAGTTGTATTCGTGATGATTCTTCTAAACGCTATTTTAAGCGTGAATCTTAATATAAAAATATTTTATAACAAGCTCTTCTTTCGATTCAAAATCTCGACAAGTAACGAATAAACGCAATTGTTTCGGTATGAACTATCGAACTTGGCGATAGACAACTTGTCACACAAGATAATCCTATCTATTGATCACGAATCATTTGGAGTATATATGAAATTAATTACAAAGATTTTAGCTGTCGCCTCATTATCCGTATCCCTTTCCGGACATGCCTTAACCCGTTCTCAGCATGATACCGCCGTCGGAGCGGTTATCGGCGGTGTTGCGGGCGCGGTAATGGGTAACGATATTCCCTCTACGGTTGCAGGTGCGGCATTAGGCGGAGTGGTAGGCAGTCAATGGAATGCCGGCAAACTGGAAAACGATAACCGTCATCACAAATATAGAAAAATACATCGCGACGACCGACGTAAATATCACAAAAAAGGACGAAATTTACACCGATATTATGATAACGGATGGCACAAAGGTCGCCATAAACATCGCCATTAGGTAAAATGGGACTCTTTGTCCGATATATCTAAGAAATCACTATGCCGATGAGTCGTTTAGAACGCCTTTTACATGCGTTATTATTTGAAACCTTCGCAATTCTTTTTACTCTCATCGGTATGAGTTTACTGACATCACACCAAACGGGACTACTGACCGGCACTATCGTTTCGATATCCTTAGTAGCCGTATTTTGGAATATGCTTTTTAATGCGATATTCGACCGTTTTTTCACCGCTCCTCGAGAAACAAGAAGTACGGCATTACGTATTTTTCATACGTTGGCTTTTGAAGGCGGTTTACTGATTTTCACCATTCCTTTAGTCGCTTATATGTTAAATGTAAACTGGTGGACGGCATTTGTGACGGACATCGGTATGACGCTGTTTGTTGTGGTTTATACTTTCTTCTTTAATCTGCTTTATGATCATGTCCGAGCTTGGCTGATTGCACGTAAAACAGCTTAAACGGCAATAAAAAAGCGGTACGATTTGCAAAGAATCTTGCAAAAAGCACCGCTTGGACAAGGACAATCTTTTATTTTTTCTTCGCGTATTTGAGTGAGTCAATCGCTACCGCAAGCACGATAATGCCGCCTTTAATAATGTATTGCCAGTACGGGTTTACACCGATATAGGTTAAACCGTAGTTAATTACGGTAAAGATAATTACCCCGGTCACCACACCGATAATGGTACCGACACCACCGGCAAATGAAACGCCCCCCACGACACAAGCTGCGATCGCATCCATTTCATACATAAAACCGAGGTTATTGGTTGCCGAGCCGATACGACCTGCTTCTAACATACCGCCGAATGCATAAAACACGCCGGATAACATATAAATACCCATTAAATTAAGCGGTACGTTTACCCCTGAAACACGCGCCGCTTCCGGGTTGCCGCCGATCGCAAAAATGTTTTTACCGAAACGGGTTTTATTCCAAAGCACCCACATAATTAAGGTGGCGATAATGGCATAAATGGTGATGTAAGACAGTTTAAAATCGCCGAAGCGGAAGAAACCTTGAGCGAAAGTTGAGAAACTATCGCTAAAACCGGCAATCGGTGAACCGCCCACCGCATCATAATAAAGCGAGTTAATACCGTAAACGATAATCATCGTACCCATCGTGGCGATAAACGGTGTAACGTTTAGGTAAGCAATCACAAAACCGTTTAATAAGCCGATAACCGCACCAATGGCACATACGGCAAGAATCACAACCGGAATCGGAATTTCAGCTAAATTCGGGAACACGCGGTTCATATTTTCCATAGATTGCATTAAGGTTGCGGTAATTACCGCTGCCAGTCCCACCTGACGACCGGCGGATAAGTCGGTACCTTGCGTGACGATTAAACCGGCAACCCCTAGTGCGATAATTAAACGCACGGAAGATTGCGATAAGATGTTACTGAAGTTACGTAAACTTAAGAAACTCGGGTCTTGTACGATAATAATGATTAATAAAATTAATAATACAAAATAAATCGCATTTTGCTTAAAAAAATCCATCGTGCGATTTTGCTTTAAAGCGGACATACTTCACTCCTTGCTTTTATAAATATTTTGCAGCGAGCTGCAAGATTTCTTCTTGAGAAGTTTTAGCGGTTTCAACAATGCCCGCCACTTTCCCGTTACTCATCACTAAAATTCGGTCGGTAACCCCTAATAATTCCGGCATTTCGGACGAAATCATAATGATAGCTTTATCTTTATTAGCTAAATCGAGAATTAATTGGTAAATCTCGAATTTGGCACCGATATCAATACCTCGGGTCGGTTCGTCCAACATTAAGATTTCCGGTTGAGTTAATAACCAACGCCCGATAATCACTTTTTGTTGGTTACCGCCGGAAAGCGAACCGATACTGGTTTGATGAGACGGCGTTTTTACATTCATCGCATCAATTACCCACTGGGTATCGCTTTTCATTTTTTTATTGCTGAGTAAGCCGAACTTACCTAAATAAGATTTCATATTTGAAATCAACGAGTTAAATTCGATGCTGAGATTCGCATAAATACCGGTTGAGCGGCGTTCTTCAGTAACCAGCGCAAAACCGTTATTGATTGCTTCAAACGCATTACGATTGTTTACCGCTTTGCCGTTTAAGGTAATAGTTCCGCCGGCTTTTTCACGCACACCGAAAATCGTTTCGACAATATCGGTACGTTTTGCACCGACCAAGCCGGCGATACCCAACACTTCGCCTTTACGCAATTCAAAGCTAACATCTTGAATAGACGGCTGATTTTTAGCGGTTAAATGTTCGACCACGAGTACGGTTTCTTTCGGCTTATTGGTTTTTTCCGGGAAACGTTGGGTCAGTTCACGACCTACCATCATCGAAACGATTTGTTCCATTGAGGTGTCTTTAATCGCAACCGTATTGACCCATTTACCGTCACGTAAGATTGTAATTTCGTCACAAATTTTGAAGATTTCATCCATTTTGTGCGAAATATAAATAATACCGCAACCACGATCTTTTAATTTCTGAATGATTTTAAATAAATGTTCGACTTCTTTTTCGGAAAGCGAAGAAGTCGGCTCATCCATAATCACAATTTTAGCGTTGTAGGAGAACGCTTTAGCGATTTCAATCATCTGCATTTGCGATACGGATAATTTCGCGACTTTTTCACGCGGATCGACATCAATATCCAATTCATCAAAAATCGCTTTGGTGTCACGATACATTTTATCGTGATCGACAAACGAACCTTTTAACGGATAACGTCCAAGCCAAAGGTTATCCATGACGCTTACTTGTTTTACCAGGTTCAATTCTTGGTGAACCATCGAAATCCCGTTTTCGAGCGCTTCTTTTGAAGTTTTAAAATTTACCGGTTTGCCTAAAAATAAAATTTCGCCTTCATCTTTGGCATAAATCCCGAATAAGCATTTGAGCAGGGTGGATTTACCCGCGCCGTTTTCGCCCATTAAGGCGTGTACGCTATGGGATTTTACGGTTAAGTTAGCTTTATCCAATGCTTTTACGCCGGGGAAAGACTTACTAACATTTGTCATTGTGAGCAGTACTTCACTTGTCATATCTCACTCCATAATACCGATAAAAAAGGCACGAGTAGCCTACTCGTGCCTTATCGAGTCAATTATTTTAAGAATTTTTCTAAATTATCTTTATCTACGCCAACGTAAGGAATACGTACCACACGGTTCTCAATTTTCCAATTAGTGCCTTCGCCTGCCGCTTTACCTTCAGCAAGGTTAGCCGCTAATTGTACTACCGCTTTACCTTGACCCGCACCGTCATTTAATACCGTACCGGCTAATTCGCCTTTTTTAACTAATTGTAATGCTTCAGGTAATGCGTCCACACCAAAAATCGGTAATTTACGACCGTGCGCTTTAGTTGCTTCTAACGCACCTAACGCCATACCGTCGTTATTCGAGATAATCACTTCAATATCTTTCGCTTTACCGCTTGATAACCAAGCGTCCACTTTATCTTTCGCTTGTGCCGCATCCCACAATGCCGCATCCATAAAGATTTGTTCGCTTTGGATACCTTGTGCCGCTAAGCCTTCCACTACGTATTTAGTACGCGCTTCCGCATCAGGGTGACCCGGTTCGCCTTTTAATAACGCATATTGCACTTTACCGTCTTTATTTAAGTCTAACGCCGGATTCGCTTTCCATTGTTTAGCGATTAAGTCGCCTTGGATTAAACCGGATTCTTTCGGGTCGGTACCTACATAGTAAGCCTTGTCATAGCTGGCAATCGCTTTCTCACCCGGATCTTTATTGAAGAATACGATTGGTAAATCTTCGCCTTTCGCTTTATCGATAATAGTTTTTGACGCTGAAGGGTCCACTAGGTTGATTGCTAACGCTTTTACGCCTTTAGAAAGCAAGACGTCCACTTGGTCGTTTTGAATGGATTGAGTGTTTTGCGAGTCATTCATTAATAACTTCACATCTTTAAATTGACTTGCTTCTTTGTCGATTTCTTTACGCATTAGCGCCATAAAGTTATCGTCGTATTTATAGATTGTCACACCGATACGTGTTTCGGCTTGTGCTGTGCTAATACCCGCACCTAATGCAATTGATAATGCCAATGTACTTAATACTGTTTTTTTCATAGAGTTATCCTCAAGATCCAAATGATTTAGAGATTCACTTAATATAAGTGATTACATAATAAGGATACTAAATTTATGAATAAAATACTGTGATCATTTTCACAAATCTAAAAAAATGAAGTGAATAAATCAAAAGTCACAAAGTAATTATGGAATTTTGCTTCGTATGGAGGGATATTATCAATAAAAAACCGAACTCCGTATAAACGGAATTCGGCTCTTTTATTGATTTAAGTTACTAAAACCCACTATATTACATAGCTACGTTTTTAGCACCTTGTACTTGAACTTCAACACGACGATCCGGTGCTAAGCAAGCGATTAATGCTTTACGACCTTTAACTGCATCACATGTTGCGCCGGTTACTGGGTTTGCTTCACCGTAACCTACTGCAGTTACGTTTGCAGGGTTTTGACCTTTAGAAACTAAGTAGTTAGCTACAGTTTCTGCACGGCGTTGTGAAAGTTTTAAGTTTGAAGCTTCTTTACCGATACGGTCTGTATAACCGTTAACTTGGATAGCTGGAGTTGCTAAACCTAAGTTAGCGATTTCAGTGTTAGCTGCGTCTAAAGCTGTTGCTGCTGCTGGTTTTAAGCTTGATTTACCGAAATCAAATAAAACGTCTGAGCTGAATGCGAAGTTTTTAGTTACAACTTCTGGCTCAACAACTGGTGCTACAGCGCCTTGACCGAAACGGTATGATAAACCTGCTGTTACAGAGTGGATATCAGGAGCATATTGGAAGTCCACATCTTGTGTGCCTGAACGAACTAATGCTTTATTTAAGTTACCCGCTTTGTTTAAGTATTGGTATTCAACACGTGCCGCTAATTCAGGAAGAATTGCGTACTCAACACCTGCACCTAAAATAGTTGATGCTTTTAATTTGTGGAATTTTGTTGTTGATTCGTTAGTGTTTTCCGCACCATATTTTTTATAGTCATTACGAACAACCGCAATACCTACTTTACCGTAAACGTCTAAGTCAGGTAATACTTCGTAGCTTGGTTTTAACGCTAAGTTTAAACCGTGAGCAGAGTGTTTAACTGTACGGAATTCATCTACGTTACCACGTACGCGACCGTAGTAGTCATAGCCTAATTCAGCTGCTAAACCGAAGTTATTTTGGTTTAAGATTTGGTAACCGCCGAATACACCGTAAGTTACAGAGTTACGGTTGATACCATACTTACGTGTTTTATCATTATAACGATCATCGTGACCAGATTTTAATTGGTTAACACCGTGGTGAAATGATGATTGACCAACTTTCGCACCTGCGTAGAAAGTATTTTGTTGTGGAGCTGCTTGAGCTACTGCTGCAGCCGATAATACTGCTAAAGCAACTAATGATTTTTTCATTTTGATGATCCTCTAAATTGTCATCGATTAATAAAACAAAATCACTTCAGCACCGCTTGTGGCACCAAAGTTTTGATTTAATGCTCTCGTCTCACTAGAGAAAAAAGAGAGTTAATTATCAAGGATAAAAAGCAAAACTACAATCAATTTGTAATTTCGAACTTTCCAGTCCTAATATTACATTCTTGTTCTTCTAATTCAAACGAGCAAGAATTCTTATTATTATCCGAGTTCGAATTTATAAAATCAAGAACTATAACAATGTAAAAATGTAATAAAGTGTATAGAAAAGTCTATTTTTTAATCAAATTATAATTCAAATATTCTTTTTCCTCTTTCATTTTCAATATTGATAAATCTTGTTAATATCCGCATTACTCGAATTTACTTTCTGTCCTATAAGAATAAAAAAATATGCTACCACAACTCTCAAAAATCCCGGCTTTGAATCCGACGGTAACCCATTTTCTTGGGGAACTCAAACAACAACATTTTAGCGGCGATATTGCTTCCAGTTATGCGGAGCGTCTTTCTTTAGCCACCGATAACAGCGTTTATCAACAGTTACCGCAAGCGATTTTATTTCCTAAATCGGTTTCGGATGTGGTGATTTTAACGAAATTAGCACAACGTCCGCATTTTCAACATCTGACTTTTACCCCTCGTGGCGGCGGTACCGGTACGAACGGGCAATCGCTAAATAATAATATTATTGTCGATCTCTCTCGCCATCTAAATCAAATCCTTGAATTAAACGTAGAAGAACGTTGGGTGCGAGTGCAAGCCGGTGTGGTTAAAGATCAGCTTAATCAATTCTTAAAACCACATGGTTTATTTTTCTCACCGGAGCTCTCCACCAGTAACCGCGCGACCTTAGGCGGTATGATTAACACCGACGCTTCCGGGCAGGGCTCACTGCAATACGGCAAAACCTCCGATCATGTTTTAGCGATTAAATCGGTATTGATGAACGGCGAAGTGTTGGAAACACAAGCGGTTAAATCTTGCGATTTTTTTGCAGAAATCGACCGCTTGGGCTTAACTGCTACCGGTAAACAGCTCCACCGTGAAATTTTTAGCCGTTGTCGTGAGTTACGTCCGACCGTACTTGCCGAGTTGCCGCAACTTAACCGCTTTTTAACCGGCTACGATTTAAAAAATGTGTTTAATGCGGATGAAAGCGAGTTTAATCTCACTCGTATTCTAACCGGTTCGGAAGGCTCGCTTGCTTTTATTTGTGAGGCGAAGCTCAATTTATTGCCACTGCCGAAATTCCGTACCTTAATTAATATTAAATATAATTCGTTTGATGCGGCATTGCGTTCCGCCCCGTTTATGCTGAAAGCCAATGCGTTGTCGGTTGAAACGGTCGATTCTAAAGTGCTGAATTTGGCGAAACAGGACATTATTTGGCATTCGGTGTCCGATTTATTAACCGAAGATGCGAATAACCCGATTCTCGGCATTAATATTGTGGAATATGCCGGCAGCGATCAGACGTTAATCGAACAACAAGTTGCGGATTTAATAAAAGCGTTAGACGAAAAACTGACGGATTCAACCAGCGGTATTATCAGCTATCAAATTTGCAACGATATTGCCTCGATCGAAAAAATTTATGCGATGCGTAAAAAAGCAGTCGGTTTATTGGGTAATGCTAAAGGCTGGGAGAAGCCGATTGCGTTTGTGGAAGACACTTGTGTTCCCCCTGAAAATCTTGCCGATTACATCGCCGAGTTCCGCCAATTATTAGATGATCACGGTTTGGAATACGGCATGTTCGGCCACGTGGATGCCGGCGTGCTACATGTTCGCCCCGCATTAGATTTAACCGACCGTGCGCAAGTACAAAAATTTAAAGCGATTTCCGATCAAGTGGTTGAACTTACCGCAAAATATGGCGGTTTGATTTGGGGAGAACACGGCAAAGGTATGCGTTCGGTGTATGGCGAGAAATTCTTTGGCGAAAAATTATGGCGAGAGTTACGTTATATCAAACAGTTGTTTGACCCGCAAAACCGTTTGAACCCGGGCAAAATTTGCACACCGTTGGAGAGCAGTGCGGCACTTTACCCGATCGACTCATCAATGCGTGCCGATTTTGATCGCCAAATTCCAATTCAAGTGCGTGAAGAATTTAAAGGCGCGATGAACTGTAACGGCAACGGGCTGTGCTTTAACTTTGATGTACATAGTACGATGTGTCCGTCAATGAAAGTATCGGGTAACCGCCTTTATTCGCCGAAAGGGCGTGCGACTTTGATTCGAGAATGGCTCAGATTACTTGCCGAACAAAACGTATCGCCGGACGATTTGATCTTCAAACCGCGTAAACAAGCGGTCAAATTAACCGATTTTGTTGCAAAAATTCGCAATACGCTGAATAAACAGAAAGAATACGATTTTTCGCATGAAGTAAAAACGGCAATGGATACTTGCCTTGCGTGTAAAGCTTGTGCCAGCCAATGTCCGATCAAAATTGACGTACCGACTTTCAGATCGCAGTTTAATGAGCTGTACCATAGCCGTTATTTGCGTCCGGCAAAAGATTATCTGGTTTCCAATCTTGAATTTGTCGCACCTATGATGGCGAAAGCGCCGAAATTTTTTAACTTTTTCAGTAGCACCAAATTAGCGGAAACGGTGGCGAATAAAACGATCGGAATGACTTATTTACCGGTGCTTTCCGTACCGAACTTGCAGCAACAGTTAGTTGAGATTGGTTATCAGGGCGTGACCTTAGAGACTTTGGAAGCACAAGCAAGCGGTCAAAAATCAGCGGAATTTTGCAAAACCGTGCTAGTGGTGCAAGACCCGTTCACTTCGTTCTATGATGCGAAAGTAGTGGCGGATTTTGTTCGATTGCTACAAAAACTCGGTTTTCATCCGGTTGTGTTACCGTTTAAACCGAGCGGTAAGGCGCAACATATCAAGGGGTTTTTAAGCAAGTTTGCTAAAACTGCACGCAATCAGGCGGAATTTCTCAATCGTGTCGCCCAACTCGGCTTACCGATGGTGGCGGTTGATCCTGCTCTGACCTTAGTTTACCGTGACGAATATCGTGATATCTTAAAAGCAGCGCGCGGTGATTTCAAAGTGCAACTGGCTCACGAATGGCTCCGAGATATGATTCAAGCCGGTGAGTTGGAGCATTGCAAAAAATCAGTAAATTCCGACCGCTTGAGCTGGCATTTATTTGCACACTGTACCGAAGCGACCGAATTGCCGAATGCGCCGAAAGAGTGGCAAGCGATTTTTGCCCATTTCGGTGAACAGTTGGTGAATGAAAATGTCGGTTGTTGCGGTATGGCGGGTACATTTGGACACGAAACCAAACACCTTGAAATGTCAAAAGCGATTTATCAGCAATCGTGGCAAATTAAATTGAAAAATAAACCGCTTGAGCGTTGCCTTGCGACCGGCTATTCCTGCCGTTCGCAAGTAAAACGTTTTGAGTATTATTCGGTTAAACACCCGATTCAGGCATTGCTTGAGGTGGTTTAGTAAATTTTAAACAAATCTCCCCTAACCCCTCTTTACTAAAGAGGGGGATTAATATTGAAGGGCAAAGAGAGTACGACCTTTCATTCTTTTACGAAGAAAGATTGAGAGGAATTTATAACAAAAGGAAACATAATGACGATTTGGAAGCAAACAGCAACTTGTGAACAATTAAACGCACTTAGCCAAAAATCGGCGGTAGCACACTTAGGTATCGAATTTACCGCAATCGGGGAAGATTGGATTGAAGCACAACTTATGGTGGACGAGCGTACCCAGCAGCCATTCGGCGTATTGCACGGCGGTGTATCAGCTGCTTTAGCGGAAACCACAGCCAATGCCGGTGCGTTAATGGTATGTGAAGCGCATCAAATTGCGGTCGGAATGGAACTGAATATCAGCCATTTAAAATCGGTGCCGGCCGGCACAAAAGCGATTGCCTGTGCCAATCCGCTGAAATTAGGGCGAGAAGTTCAAGTGTGGAATATTGATATTAAAGACGAACAAGGCAACCTTTGTGCCGTGGCTCGTCTTTCAACCAAAACCTTAGATAAACGTTAATATCCTATCCTGCAAGCGGTCGAATTTGGTCAAGTTTTTGCAAAATTCTTGCTAAATCCGACCGCTATTCGCAAAAGGCGGTTGGATCTAGTGCCAACCTATTATAAAATGCCTTTCTTTTTATCTGTCCTTAACCCAAGAGAAACTCAATATGAATTCAAATCGTAGTTTACTGGTAATGGGTTTGTTATTAGTGTCTTTCTTGATTTTTACGCAATGGCAACAGGATTTTAATCCTGAAATTCAGGCGCAAAAACAAGCACAACAACAAGCTCAAGTTGCATCACAATCAGGCGATGTGCCTGCGGCATCTAACGCAAATACCGTTATTGCGGAGAATGCAACCCAAGGTAAAACCGTCACGCTTCAAAGTGATGTATTACGTTTAACCATCGACACTTTAGGTGGCGATGTAATTGCTTCGGATTTATTAGCGCATAATGCGGAATTAAATTCCCAAACGCCATTCAAATTATTACAAACCGGAGCGACGACTTATGTTGCGCAAAGCGGTTTAGTCGGCAAAAACGGGATCGATACCAATGCAGGTCGTCCGCAATACCAAGTTGCACAAGATACGTTCGTTTTGGCGGAAGGTCAAAATGAAATGAGCGTACCGATGACGTTTGAAAAAGACGGTGTGCTTTATACCAAAACCTTTGTGTTAAAACGCGGTAGCTATGATGTTGCGGTGAACTTCAATGTGAAAAACCAAACGGCGGCAACCGTCGAAGTTCAGCCTTACGGTCAAATCAAACATACCTTATTGGAAAGTTCAGGCAGCTTAACTATGCCGACTTATACCGGCGGTGCGTATTCTTCAGCCGAAACAAACTATAAAAAATATAGTTTCCAAGATATGGAGAAAGCTAACCTCGATATTAATACGAAAGCGGGTTGGGTTGCGTTATTACAACACTATTTCGTTTCCGCTTGGGTACCGAATCAAGATGCGGAAAATACGATTTACTCTCGTACCAACAACGGCATTGCGACCATCGGTTATCGTGGTCCGGTAACAACTATCGCACCGAATAGCGAAGCGACGATTACCAGCCAATTATGGACCGGTCCGAAAGACCAAAAAGAAATGGAAGCGACCGCAGCAAACCTTGATTTAACCGTAGATTACGGTTGGGTGTGGTTTATTGCGAAACCGTTATTTGCGTTACTGACTTTCATCCAAAGCATCGTGACAAACTGGGGTTTAGCGATTATCGGGGTTACCATTGTGGTTAAAACCATTCTTTACCCATTAACCAAAGCGCAATATACCTCAATGGCAAGAATGCGTATGCTACAACCGAAAATCCAAGAAATGCGCGAGCGTTTCGGCGATGATCGTCAGCGTATGAGCCAAGAGATGATGAAGCTCTATAAAGAAGAAAAAGTAAACCCGATGGGCGGCTGTTTACCGATTCTTATCCAAATGCCGATTTTCATCGCATTATATTGGACCTTTATGGAAGCGGTGGAACTTCGTCACGCACCGTTCTTCGGTTGGATTCAAGACTTATCCGCACAAGACCCGTACTACATTCTTCCGTTATTAATGGGTGCGTCGATGTTCTTGTTACAGAAAATGTCGCCTAGTCCGGTAACCGATCCGGTACAACAAAAAGTAATGACCTTTATGCCGGTAATGTTTACCGTATTCTTCTTATGGTTCCCGTCAGGCTTAGTACTTTACTGGCTGACTTCAAACATCATTACGATTGTTCAACAATGGTTAATCTATCGTAATCTTGAGAAGAAAGGCTTACATTCTCGTAAAAAATAAACGAGATAATATTTAAAATATCCGCACGCCGAATCGGAATTATTCCTTTTAGCATGCGGATTTTTTATGCCTTTAAGTCGGTAGCAAATAGTCTATAAGACCGCCCTATAAGCTCTTATAAAGATAAAGAAGATAAGCAAATATACTATCCGTAACGGATTAATTAAAGAGCGAGTCTATCACTGCTTCGAGTAAAATTATCTTTTAATCGCCAATAAAAAAGGACCGAGTTTTATATATCTTAAACTCGATCCTTAACTTGTTATTCCGACTTAGTTTTTAAACTATTTAGCTTCGGCTTTTTGTTCTTTCTGAATCATATCTTCAGGAATAAAGGTTTTTTGTACTTTTTCCATATGAGGAAGATTGTGTGCGATACCTTTGTGACAATCGATACAAGTTTTACCCTGATCTTGCGCCATTGCGTGCATTTGTTGTGCTACGGTTTTCTGTTGAGTGAAATCCATATCTTCAAAGTTATGACAGTTACGGCACTCTTGAGAATCGTTAGCTTTCATACGCGCCCACTCGCGTTCCGCCATTTCTAAACGATGCGCTTCAAATTTTTCTTTCGTATCCACTTTACCGGTAAAGTGTGCGTAAACTTCTTTTGAAGCGATAATTTTACGTTTCCATTTATCAATGAACTCATGAGGTACGTGACAGTCCGAACAAATCGCTTTCACCCCGCTACGGTTTGAATAGTGAGCCGAAGCACGATATTCGGGTACAACGTCATTCATATGACAGTCCGAACAGAATTGTTCGGTATTGGTATGTTCTAAACCTTTATTAAAACCGCCCCACGCTAAAATACCGCCAATCGCAGAAATGAGAATAAGCGTACCTGCCGCCATTTTACTCGGTGTACGGAACCAGTTCCAAAATTTCTTAATCATTATGTCGCTCCTTATTTACCTTGCATTTGACGAATCGTTTCAAATTTATTTTGAATAATCGGATTTACATCCGTTTGTTGTACGTGGCATTGTAAACAGAAGTAACGACGCGGAGAGGTTCCTTCCGTCAATTTACCGTCTCGATCCATAAAATGCGTTTTAGGCACACGCGGAGCACCCGTCGTGCTTGATACTTCCGGCGCATGGCAACCTAAACATTGGTTGGTATTTTTAGTTACTTGTAAACCACGAATACTATGCGGAACAAGCGGCGGTTGATGAGGGAAAGTCACCGGAATGTTACCGATATCTTTATGCGGGTTGGTATAAGCCGGCGCCACATTTTCCGGTAATTTATCCAACGATAAATTTTGCGTTTCCGCTACTGCAAAGCCTGTAATTGCAGTAAGGATAAGAGCGAGATATTTTCTCATTTTGATTCACTCCATGATTTATACATTTTTTACTTCAATACTGCCTTGAAAACGTGTTCCGAAGGCAAAAACATTTTCCGGACAAACGTCAATACAACGTCCGCAGCTAATGCAATCTTTTGAAAGAACTATCGTACTGTCTTCCGGTTTACCGTGTAACGGCACTCTTAGTACTTGCGGTTCAGGGCAAACGTTATAGCAGTCCATACAACGGTCGCAACGAGCGCGATCCACCACATTTACTTTGATCACGCTTTTTGCTCCAATCAGCGCATAAGTCGCACCAATCGGACAAAGATGTCCGCACCAACCGTGTTCCACAATCAGTAAATCGAACAAGAAGACCACTGCGACCAACCAAAGCGTTGCGCCTAATCCGAATACAAAAACTCGACCGAGCGCGGCTACCGGATTGATCCATTCCCACAATAATGTGCCGGAAATCGCACTACCGACCAAAATCATCGCTAAAATCGCATAACGTAAATTACGCGGGATTTTAGCACTTTGGCGAATACCGAGTTTTCTACGTAACCAAGCTGCGGTATCCGTGACCATATTCATCGGACAAACCCAACCGCAGAACGCTTTACTTGCCACAACGGCATAAAACGCTACAACGATTAACGCACCTAAAATCGTCGTCCATTCCGGTAAATAACCGGTCGCCAGACTTTCCGCCGTAATCAGCGGATCGCTCATCGGAATCACGTCGAACAACATACTGCCGCTGTAATTACCTTTTAGAATCCAAACATTCAAAAACGGCCCGCTCAAAAACATCAAAATAATGCTTAGTTGGCTGATACGACGTAAGATTAAAAATCGATACGCTCTCCACCAACCTAATTTTTGTCGAGCCTCTAAACCGGCGTGTTGCGGTTTATTCGGGGTAAATTTTACTTCAGCCATTATTTAACCCCCTTGATATTTAAATCTAAATTAGGGAAATGTTCCGCTTCAGGTACAGTAGTCGAACTCGGTACGTAGTCATAAGTCGCACGATTCGGCGTCGCAACTTTTTGGTTCGGCTGTACTTTCATAAATTGATAAGTCGGCTCGTTCATACCTTCCGGTACACGCGCATCCATTGCCGGGCGTAAGCCGTCCGGATGCTGTTCTTCCAACAACGCTTTACCGGCATTTTGTTTCTCTTGCCAGCCTAAACGATAGTGACGTCCCAATAAGCCTTTAGCTAAATCCATCGGTAATACTTTAATCGCCGCTTCTTCCAATACGCACGATTGTTCGCATTTACCGCAACCGGTACAAGCATCGGAATGAACGGTCGGAATTAACTTCGCATGAATATGCGTACGCGTATTCGGTACTTCTTCCAGCGTAATCGCTTTATCGATCAGCGGACATACTCGATAACATACGTCACAACGTAAACCTTGCCAGTTCAAACAAGTTTCATGGTCAAGTAATACCGCCAATCCCATACGAGCATCGTTAATATCGGTTAATTCCTCGCTTAACGCTCCGCTAGGGCAAGCATTCATACAAGGAATATCCACGCACATTTCACAAGGTTTGTCTCGCGCAATAAAATACGGAGTCCCCGCTTCCATCGGCGAAAGTAAACTTGCCAAATGCAGCATATCGTACGGACAGGCTTGTACGCATTGTCCGCAACGCGTACAAGAGGCTAAGAAATCCTTTTCCGGTAATGCACCCGGCGGTCGTAAAGCAACACCTTCTTTGGCGTTTGCTTGGTGTTGTTGCAATCCTAAGATCACTCCGACACCACAAATACCGGCTGCGGTTCTAGTCGCATTTTTCAAAAATTGGCGACGATTCGGGTCAAGTTTCATAGTGGTTTCCTTTCGTAGAGCAGGCATTTCCGCCCGCTTCTTTAACGACGTAAATTATATTGGCGAGCAAGCATACTCACCCTACAAGCGGTCGGATTTTCAAAAAACTTTGTAAATTCCGACCGTATGTTTCATTACGCCTTAACCACTTTAACCGCACATTTTTTATAGTCGGTTTCACCTGAAATCGGGTCGGTTGCATCTAAAGTTAATTTATTGGCTAACTGTCCCGCATCGAAGAAGGTGGTATAAATTAAGCCTTTCGGACATTTATTACGACCGCGCGTATCTAAGTGAGTAATAATTTCACCGCGACGAGTAATTAATTTCACTTTATCACCGTGACGTAACCCGCGAGCCTTAGCATCGTCCGGATGCATCCAGCAAAGATTATTCGGGAACGAACGGTGTAATTCCGGTACACGACGTGTCATCGTACCTGTATGCCAATGTTCAAGAACACGACCGGTACATAACCATAAATCGTACTCTTCGTCCGGACTTTCCGCTGGCTCTTCGTAAGGTACGCCTAAGATAATCGCTTTCTTATCCGGATAGCCGTAGAACGATACGCCTTCACCCGCTTTGACGTACGGGTCGAAGCCTTCACGGTAACGCCATAAGGTTTCTTTACCGTCCACTACCGGCCAACGTAAACCGCGCACTTGATGGTAAGTATCAAAGTCGGCTAAGTCATGTCCGTGACCGCGACCGAATGCCGCATATTCTTCAAATAAACCTTTTTGTAAGTAGTAACCGAAGTGTTCCGCTTCATCATTGATATAACCCGGTATGTTAGTCGGCGTATCGAATTTATCCACTTGACCGTTTTTATACAGCACTTCGTAGAGAGTTTTACCGCGATATTCCGGCATTTGTGCAAGTAACGCTTCATCCCATACTTCGTCGGTTTTGAAGTATTTAGAGAATTCAACGATTTGCCATAAGTCTGATTTTGACTCGCCCGGACCTTTCACTTGCTGACGCCAGAATTGGGTACGACGTTCCGCATTACCGTAAGCCCCTTCTTTTTCCACCCACATACAAGTCGGAAGAATTAAGTCCGCAGCTACCGCAGAAACAGAAGGATACGGATCGGAAACCACAATAAAGTTTTCAGGATTACGCCAACCCGGGAAGATCTCTTCATTAATATTCGGACCGCCTTGCATATTGTTGGTACAAAGCTGCCATAAGAAATTAAGTTTACCGTCTTTTAACATACGGCTTTGCATAACCGCAGGATACCCCGGCACGGTCGGAATCGTACCTTTCGGTAATTTCCACGCTTTTTCTACAATTTCAACGTGTTTCGGATTGGTTACCACCATGTCCGCCGGTAAACGGTGTACGAAAGTACCGACTTCGCGCGCCGTACCGCAAGCTGACGGCTGACCGGTTAATGAGAACGGACCGCAACCCGGCGTTGAGATTTTACCGGTAAGCAAGTGTACGTTATAAACCATGTGGTTTACCCATACGCCGCGTACGTGCTGGTTAAAGCCCATTGTCCAAAAAGATACTAACGTTTGTTTCGGATCCGCATACATTTTCGCCAGCGTTTCCAACTGATCTTTCGGTACGCCGGAAATCTCGTGCGCTTTTTCTAATGTATAAGGCTCAACGATTTTCTTAAATTCTTCGAAATCGGAATCATACATTTTGCCGGCGGTTTTCGCATTTTTCGCCGCTTTTTGGCGAGGATGATCCGGACGTAAACCGTAACCGATATCCGTTTCGCCGCGTTTAAATTTAGTATGTTTATTAACGAAATCCCAGTTTACTTTATCGTTTTGGATAATGTAGTTGGCGATATAGTTAAGAATTGCTAAATCTGAATGCGGTTTAAAGATAATCGGGGTATCCGCCAATTCAAATGAACGGTGTTCAAATGTGGACATTACCACCACTTTCACTTTATCGTCCGATAAGCGGCGGTCGGAAATACGGCTCCATAAAATCGGGTGCATTTCCGCCATATTCGAACCCCAAAGCACGAACGCGTCGGTTTTCTCAATATCGTTATAGCAGCCCATCGGTTCGTCCATACCGAAAGTACGCATAAAGGCTACCGCCGCAGACGCCATACAGTGACGCGCATTCGGGTCGATAGTGTTAGAACGTAAACCGCCTTTCCAAAGTTTAACTTTCGCATAGCCTTCAAAAATAGTAGTTTGACCTGATGAGAACATACCGACCGAATTCGGTTCTTTTTTCTTCAGAATGTCTTTTACTTTCTCCGCCATAATGGTGAAAGCCTGATCCCAAGAAACCGGGGTAAAGTCACCTTCTTTATGGAATTTACCGTCTTTCATACGTAATAAAGGCGTTTGTACACGGTCTGCGCCGTACATAATTTTTGATAAGAAGTAACCTTTAATACAGTTTAAACCACGGTTTACTTCCGCATCCGGGTCACCTTGGGTCGCAACCACACGACCGTCTTTGGTACCGACCAGTACGCTACAACCCGTACCGCAGAAACGGCATGGTGCTTTATCCCATCTAATACCGTCATCAGCAGCATAAACATTTTTTACAGGAATCGTCATTCCTGCCGCAGCAGCCGCAGCCATCGCCGCATTTGCTTTCATAAAATCTCTACGATTGAGTTCCATAATGTTTCCCACTTTTATAAAAAAATTAAAACTATTGTTCATCCAGATAATTGGAAATTAACAATACGACAATCACACCGTCAATATCCTTTACCTGATCGATTAAATCGGCTAAAGCAAGCTGTCTGTCACTCTCAAGTGTCACTACCAGTTTGCCTTCCTCGGCTTTCTCACCATGAATTTCTGCAAACGGAATGGTAAGAATGTCCGCTTTCACTTGCGCTAATTTTGCTGGTTTTGCTTGAACGACTAAGCTACATACATACCAGTTTTTCGCTTCGTTTAAGTTTTCCGTACTCATTGCTAAAGTTCATTCCTTAAAATTGATATTGCGGAAGTAGGACAAACCGATAGGCAAGCGCCACAACCGTTACAAGCGGTTAAATCCAGTTGCAAAGTTGCAATGCCGCCCAATGCGGGGCGAAAACGAATGGCTCTGCTTTCACAACCGTCTCCGCAACTTCTACATTCAACCCGCTGTTTTAATAAGCAGTTTTCTTTAATTTCGACCTTATGCCGCCATGCTTCTTCCGTTGTAGCCAAAAACACATCCGACTCACAACTTTTCACACAAGCTTCACAAAAAGTACATTCGCCGCGACTAAAATCAATCTCGGGATAACCGCCCGCCCCTTTCACAATAATTTGTGTTTCACAGGCGGATATGCAATTATCGCAAGCGGTGCATTTTTCATAAAAATCTGCAAGATTTGTCCAAGGCGGGCGAATCGCATGATGTCCTTGCTGCCTTACCTGCTCGGTTTGTAACACATTTAAAAAATGACCGCGTAAGAAACTACGTCGAGGTAAAGATTGTTGGCTGAACTCGGACAAAACACACCTACGGCAAAGAAAACTAAATAATGAATATTATCGGTTTTTACTGATCCGCTTTCATCACTCCAACGAGGTATTTGCCTAAGAACCGAAGGAAAGATTGATTATTATCAAAGAATAATTAAGGGAAGTTTTGTATGTAAAGACGGATTTCGAGGATAATTAAGAACCGTTATTATTTAGCTGAGAAATGTTATGAATCATCTGATTATTTACGCCCATCCTAACCCGCAAAGTTTTAACCGTGCGATACTTCAACAAGCCGTTCAGGCAAGTTCCGAACATCAAGTTATTGTACGTGATTTATACAGTTTAAATATTCATCCGAATTTGGCTTGGCAAGAATTCCAAGACAGCCTCACCGGTAAATATGCGGCAAAAATCCAAACCGAACATCAATATTGGCAACAAGCCGATGTCATCACTTTTATTTATCCGCTTTGGTGGATGGGTTTTCCGGCAATTTTAAAAGGCTATTTAGACCGAGTGCTGACCTACGGCTTCGCCTACACCAATGGCGAAACCGAAAGTGTCGGTTTATTAAAAGGCAAGAAAATGCAACAGTTTGTCACCATGGGCAACAGCAATCAGAAATATGCGGGCAAAGGTTTCTTAAAATCGCTTGACGATACGCTCGGCAACGGTTTGTTTAGCTTCTGCGGTATTGAAAATGTAAAAATGCACTATTTAGGTGACGTCGGTTTAAAAGAAACCGATTATGCGGCGCTTTTGCAGCAAGTTGAGCAAAGTTGTAGAGAAATATTGAAATAATACAAAATAAAAGCGGTTGATTTTGATAGAAAATTTGCAAGTTTTAAACTAACAAATCTCCCCTAACCCCTCTTTGCTAAAGAGGGGAAATCTGATGGCACTCATCTCTGATCTGACCCCCAAAAGTTAGACTGTTTAATTTAAGGACTGAGTTCTGTATTGTACAGGGCTGAGTCCTTTTAATTTCACTTGAATACGCTCATTGTTGTAATAATGAATGTACTCGTGAATCACTTTCTCAAGTTGTTCGAAAGTTTCAAATCGCTTACCAAAGTAACATTCCGTTTTCAATCGCCCAAAAAAACTTTCCATTGCCCCATTATCCAAGCAATTCGCTTTTCTCGACATACTTTGTTTAATATGATGTTTTCTCAGCATTTCTTGATAGTCTGCCATCTGGTATTGCCAGCCTTGGTCGGAATGTAAAATCGGTTTAGCGCCCTTAGGCAGTTTTGCGACTGCTTGCTTTAGCATCCGCATCACTTGCTCAAAGTTAGGGCTTCTTGCTAAATCATAAGCAAGAATTTCACTATTAAACAAGTCCTTAATAGGCGATAAATAGAGCTTGCCTTCCGCACATTTAAACTCGGTGATATCCGTTACGAGCTTTTCATTTGGCGCCGTTGCGTGAAAATCCTGTTGCAATACATTCTCGGCAATTTTACCCACTTCACCTTGATAAGAACGATATTTCCTCTGCTTACATTTCCCTTTTAAATCAAGCTGTTGCATTATCCTTTGAATACGCTTATGGTTAATCGCACCCAAAAAATCACGTAACTTTAACGTAATACGACGATAGCCGTAATTGCCATCATTATCTTGATAAATCTCAATCACTTTCTGCCTAATCACTGCATTTTTATCGATTTTAGGCGGTAAGTGATAAAAGAACGTACTACGTTTTAAACCAGTCAAAGGGAGGAGGATTTCTAAGGGAAAATCCACTCGCAACGTTTTTACGATGGCTGCTTTTGCCGCATTTTTTGTTGGCTGAGCTCCCGCAACTTTTTTAGGTAAGCTACCTCCGCTTCCAGCTCTAAAATACGATAACGTAGGCGTTCTTCTTCAGTTTTAGGTGGAGGAGGCATTTTCGGGTATTTCGGTTTCATTGTCGGGCGACCTTTGGGCTTGGGTAATAAGCCGTTTATACCTTGTTCTTCAAAGATGTGCAACCATTGGCTAATCGAACCTGAATTAGCAATGCCAAAATGAAGGGAGGCGCTTTCCGCAGAAAATTGCCCCTTTTTGACCGCTTGTATGACGGTTAATTTGAATTCGGGGGAATATTTTTGCTTCTTACCTATCACCGCTAGCCCATTGATTCCGTTATGATTAAATTGAGCAATCCATCGAGTTAAGGTTTTCTTGGATAATTGAAAATGTCGTTGAGTGAATAAACGGTTTTTGTCATTTTGAAGATAAAACTCGATGACTTGTTGTTTGAATAGCGAGTTATATTTAGTCATAAAAAATCTGCACCTTAATCCGTTGGAGGTTTAGTCCAACTTTTGGGGGGCAGATCAAGAAGTGGGCTTTTTCTGCTTTGGTTTGGAGATACCTTAGCAAGAATTATTTAGTTTCAACTGCTTGTTTTACTTCAGCCGCTTTTTCTTTTACCGCTTCAGCACCTGCTTCCATTTTAGTTGCAGCAGCATCTTTCATTTCAGTTGCTTTATCAGCCATTGCTTTAGCAGCATCTTGCGTCATAGCTTTAGCGTCTTCCATTTTAGTTGCAGCCGCATCTTTCATTTCGGTTGCTTTATCAGCCATTGCTTTAGCAGCGTCTTGAGTTGCAGCTTTAGCGTCTTCCATTTTAGTTGCAGCCGCATCTTTCATTTCGGTTGCTTTATCAGCCATTGCTTTAGCAGCGTCTTGCGTCATAGCTTTAGCGTCTTCCATTTTAGTTGCAGCCGCATCTTTCATTTCGGTTGCTTTATCAGCCATTGCTTTAGCAGCGTCTTGAGTTGCAGCTTTAGCGTCTTCCATTTTAGCTGCAGCCGCATCTTTCGCTTGGTTAGCTTGATCACAAGCCGCTAATGTTAATGTTGCACCTAATACTAATGCTAATAGAGATTTTTTCATTTTTGTTTCCTTATGTAAAAAATTAATAATGCCTACTTTAAATCAAGCACGCTCATAGTACTTAGAACACAGTTTATAAAATAAGTTTCCGAAAATATTGCTTTTTGATGAAAAAAGCCGATTGAAGTTTCAATCGGCTTTCGATCCAAAAGATTATCTGTTATTCATGATCCGTATTGGCAACACGAGGGGCGGAGTGAACATGGCTCACCGCACTTGAATGTCCGCCAAAACCTTTTCCGTAGAAATAGTATTTTGATTGAGTCCATTCGTTTACCGTAACTGTTTCCAACGCTTTTTCCGGCGCAGAAGCAACCGTCATTTCGGCTTTAGTGTGCATTACTCGAGAGAATGTACCTAAACGACCGTTAAAGCTATAGTCACTTTGGTAATTGGAAACCGGCACGCTAATAGCTTCCGCCGTAGCATTTCCAATTGCCGGGGCTTGTGTCGCTTGCGCTTGGAATTTTTGTACTCGTTCGTTCTTCTCTTTGACAAGATCACGATCAGAATGTTGAGAAACAAAACCGCCTAACGGCGCAACGTGTTTTGCCATTGCTTTTTCAACCAGTTGTTCGTCCGCTTGTTCGCTTTCTTCAACCTGATGGTGTAAACGCGCTTTGTTTTCTTTAACCAAATCACGATCCGATTGCTGTTTAATAAAGCCGACAACCGGCGCAACGGAACTTGCGCTATTGTTCTCGATATTGCTTTCTACAATCGGCTCATTTACTTCCGTAGTTTGTTGCTCAAGCATTTCATCTACCGATAAGAAACGCGCTTTTTCTTCCGCTTTGCTATTCGGTTTATTTGTAGAAACCGGTTCGCTGAATTTCACCCAAATCTTACCGCTTGCCATTTCCGGCGATGCAACCGCCGCCGCTAAAGGCATTGCCGCCACAACATTTTCTTTACGGTTATTGTTGTCTCGACGGCGTTGGTTACCCACACGAAGATGACGAGGAAGACGACGCTGACGACCGTTTTCACGAACATCTTGACGCTCTTCATTAACCGTTTCAGGTTGAGTTTCTTGTGCGACTAGCGGTTGAATTTGCGCGATATTTTGCACTTTTTCTTCAATCGGTTGCGTACTCGGCTCAGTGGTGGCAACCGATGCTTCAACGTTTTCTACGCGTACTTTTTTACGTAAATCACGACGTTGGCGGCGTTCTGTCGTCGCGTTGTCTTTGTTCGAACGTTGTTCCGTTTGTGTTTCTTGAACACCGGCAACTTCTTCAACTACTTGGCGGCGCGCTTTTTTCGCCTCATTACGTTCTTGATTACGTTCCTGACGTTGCGCTTTTTGCTCGTCTTGCGCTTGCGTTTGTTTGCGCTCTTGACGATCAACACGATTCGGACGTTCGCGACGATTACGACGATCACGCTGGTTACGTGCTTTCGGCTTCGGTTTTTCTTCCGCTTTTTCTTCAGGTGCGAAGAAACTTTTCACTTTTGCAATTAAGCGACTTAGGAGCGAAGGTTTTGCTGGCTCTACCGGTGTCGGTGCCGGTTGAAGATTTAACTCGGAACTTTGTAATACGGATTCCACCGTAATAACCGGCTCATTACGTGTTACTAATACTTCTTCTGAAACTGTATGTGTATTTAGTTGAGTATCTTCTTCACGATCATGATAATGCTTCGCTAAATCATAACTCAGTGTCGGTAGCACTTCGTTTTCACGTAAACGATAGACGCTGAAATGCGGTGTTTCCATGCTTTCTGTCGGTACAACCACCACTTGTACATCGTGGCGTTTCTCAATACTTGAAATCGCTTTACGTTTTTCGTTGAGTAAGTAAGAGGCAATTTGTACCGGCACGATGGTGTGAACTTGTGCGGTATTTTCTTTGATCGCTTCTTCTTCCAATAAACGTAAAATTGAAAGTGCGATAGATTCGTTATCACGTACTTTACCCGTACCTTGGCAACGAGGACATACGTGACTTGACGCTTCGCTGAGTGACGGGCTTAAACGCTGACGGCTCATTTCTAATAAGCCGAAACGTGAAATACGACTGAACTGAATACGTGCACGATCTTGGCGTGTCGCTTCACGGATACGGTTTTCCACTTCGCGTTGGTGACGCACCGGAGTCATATCGATAAAATCGATGACAATCAAACCGCCTAAGTCGCGTAAACGTAATTGACGTGCAATTTCGTCCGCCGCTTCTAAGTTGGTATTTAACGCAGTTTCTTCGATATCGCCGCCGCGGGTTGAGCGTGACGAGTTAATGTCAATCGCCGTTAATGCTTCGGTCACGTCGATAACGATTGAACCGCCGGACGGTAAACGCACTTCACGTTGGAACGCCGATTCGATTTGCGATTCGATTTGATAATGACTGAATAGCGGTACTTCGCCTTCGTATAAACGCACACGATTAATAAAATCTGGACGTACTAAACGAATATGATTTTTTGCTTTTTCGAAGATCTTTTTATTATCAATTAAGATTTCACCGATATCACGGCGGAGGTAATCACGAATTGCACGTACAATCACATCACTTTCTTGATGGATAAGGAATGGTGCAGGACGAGATTCCGCCGCTTTTTTGATCGCTTCCCAATGATGTAACAGAACTTTTAAGTCCCATTGAAGTTCTTCCGGCGATTTACCCACACCGGCAGTACGTACGATTAAACCGACGTCTTCCGGCACGTCCAAGCAATCTAACGCTTCTTTTAATTCCAAGCGTTCGTCGCCTTCGATGCGGCGAGAAATACCGCCCGCACGCGGGTTATTCGGCATTAACACTAAATAACTACCGGCAAGCGAGATAAATGTGGTGAGCGCAGCGCCTTTATTGCCACGTTCTTCTTTACTCACTTGCACGATCACTTCTTGCCCTTCTTTGATAATATCTTTGATATTCGGGCGACCGTTGAATACGTAATCCGCAGGGAAGTATTCGCGAGAGATTTCTTTTAACGGAAGGAAACCGTGACGTTCCGCACCGTAATCTACGAATGCGGCTTCAAGACTTGGCTCGACACGGGTAATTTTCCCTTTGTAGATATTGGATTTTTTTTGTTCGTGTCCCGGGCTTTCGATATCTAAATCGAATAAACGTTGCCCGTCAACGAGCGCAACGCGCAACTCTTCTTTTTGAGTCGCATTGATTAACATTCTTTTCATTGTGTTTTCTCATTTTTCATTTTTGTTTTTACATTGCCGACAGAATTAAACGTCCTTTTATATGGCAGTAATGCGCAAAGTTAAATCCATTTTGTTACATAGAATACCTGTGTATTCTTCTCGGATTTGAGGGGCAGTCTCCCGACTGTCGAAAGTAGGTGTTAATTAAGCGGCTCAAGGTGACGCTTTTGTCTTACGTTTCATTCTTCTTGTCTCGAACGAACTGCAAAATCAATCACTTAGGCTTGCGGATTCAATGATTGGCAAGCGGTGCTTTTTTCATTGTTTTTTGCAAATAGTCCGACAATTTCGCCGGATAAAAAAGCGTTTTATTATCGCATTTTAACCCTGTAATAAGCAAGGTAAATATCGTAGGTTCGCCTGCGTAAAAAATAGGAAAATGATTGCAATTTATGGTGTTTTTGTTATTTTTGTCGGTAATTTAACCGCTTTAATTAAGGAGTTTATGATGAACAAAACGGCACTTGCGCTACTGTTTTCAGGGATATTCGTACTGTCCGCTTGTGATGATAAAAATACGCAGGTATTAATCGAGAAATTACAACAAGCCGAACAAAAAATTGCTCAATTAGATGAACAACTTGCAAAATCTCAGCAAGAATTGACCGCTTTTCAGCAATCGATTACGGGAAAATCGGATTCCGCATTAGCCTCTTTTCCTGCGTTGAATGTTGAAATCTATCCGTTTTTTGCCAAAACCGAACGAGTAAAATTCAAGCCGCAAGCCAAGCAAGAACAAGCGATTCTTTCCGCCGAACAATATTATTTTGTCAGTCTTGCTAAAACCGGTTTTGAATGGTTGGATAATTTATTGGCGAAACAGATTTTAATCAGCTATCAGCCTGTTCCGGCGGATGCCGGCAGTAAAATCGATCGTAATGCGATAAACGGCGATGAGTTAAATCAGTTGAAAACGGTATTAGAAAAAGATTATCAGGAAAGTTTAGAAACTTTAAAAGAAGGAATGACACTCGGCATTTCTCGCACAGCGGAAACGATTTATTTAGGACAACGTCATAATATCGTGATCTTTTTCCAAAACTACGACGAATATAGTGGCGGTGCGCATAATAACTACCACACCAAATATTTTAATATCGATGTAAATAAAAAACGTATTATTTTACTGGATGACTTACTCTCTCCGGCAAAACAAGTGGAACTCTCTGCGATTTTGTGGAGCCATTACGAACAGCGTAACGAACCGGATGCAAACGGCAAATACAGCACCTTTACCCCGAAACAAGACTTTTATGTTTCGGAAGATTTCTTATTTACCGATGATGGGGTGAAATTTATTTATCCGCCGTATGCGTTAGGTCCATTCGCTGAAGGTGAAATCAGTCTTACAGTGCCTTGGTACGAAATTAATCAGTTACTCAATCCGGAATATCAACGTAAACCGAAAGACGGCTACGATTTAGCCCCGGATCATATCCAAGCCGAGAATGAGTAATTAAACCATAAAAGCAAGCGGTCAAATTTGCAGAAAATTTTGCAAATTTAACCGCTTGTTATTTGGTGTTTATTTAACTTGCTCAAATAACGGCTTCATCACTTTTTCTTCTTGATAAATGCGAACGCCTAACACAACGAGGTAAACGGGGAATAAGTACATCAATGTGTTCCACGCATGGCAAAGTAGTATCACGCCGATTAATTCCGGAATGATATTGAGAAAATAGTTAGGGTGTTTAATCGTTCTGAATAACGTTGAAGTATTAATTTTATGGTTTGGTAAAATATAGAGTTTTACCGTCCAAATTTCTTTTAACTCGTTGATCACCCAAAAGAGCGCAATATAAGCGAAAAACAAGGTAACTGTGCCGATCGTGCTGAGATAGTCCCAATGATGCGCAAAATAATTCGCTTCAAACAAGGCGGAAGAATAGAATAGCACATGCACAATAGATAATAGTTTTGAATTTTTACTGCCGTGTTGCGTAGCACCTTTTTGGATAAGCGCTTTCTCATTGCTAATCGAAATACTCAAACTATACAAACGAACAATAAAAAAGCTAATAAAGGTAAGATTTACCAGTAACATAAGTTCTCCTTTTATAAATAGTAATAGAAAATAAAAATCAAACACGGTGAAAGCTGCCGAAATAAGCTGTTTTTATTCGGTAAATTTTTAAGGAAATTTAACCGCTTGCTCTTGTGATTTTTAGCGAACTTTTCACCGTATTATTAAAGTTATAGCCCTAATTGATCCCAAATTTCATCAACAAGTTTAACGACATTCGGATCTTTTTTAATCGGTGTACCCCATTCACGACTGGTTTCACCCGGCCATTTATTGGTGGCATCAATCCCCATTTTTGAGCCTAAGCCCGCAATCGGTGAAGCAAAATCCAAATAATCAATCGGTGTATGGTCAATCAAGGTGGTATCTCGGATCGGGTCACAACGTGTGGTAATCGCCCAAATTACGTCTTTCCAATCCCTTGCGTTTACATCGTCATCACAGACAATCACAAATTTGGTGTACATAAATTGACGGAGGAACGACCACACTCCCATCATTACCCGTTTTGCATGACCGGCATATTGTTTTTTAATCGTTACCACCGCAAGGCGATAAGAACAACCTTCCGGCGGCAAATAGAAGTCCACGATTTCCGGAAATTGCTTTTGCAAAATCGGAATAAACACTTCATTTAACGCTTCGCCGAGAACTGCCGGCTCATCCGGCGGACGACCGGTGTAAGTCGAGTGATAAATCGCATCACGGCGCATGGTGATATGCGTTACGGTAAATACCGGAAAATACTCTTGTTCATTGTAATAGCCGGTATGATCGCCATATGGGCCTTCCAGTGCCGTTTCATTCGGGTCGATATAACCCTCCAATACAATTTCCGCACTTGCCGGTATTTCCAAATCATTACTAATTGACTTGGTTACCTCGGTTTTCTGACCGCGTAATAAACCGGCGAACGCATATTCCGATAAGGTATCGGGAATCGGTGTAACCGCCGCTAAAATGGTTGCCGGATCGGCACCGATAGCCACCGAAACCGGAAACGGTTTATCCGGATTGGCTTCCTTCCATTCATGGAAATCCAACGCCCCGCCACGATGCGATAACCAACGCATAATCAGCTTGTTCTTGCCGATCAGCTGTTGGCGATAAATCCCAAGATTTTGGCGTTTTTTATAAGGTCCTTGAGTAACGGTTAACCCCCAAGTGACAAGCGGTGCAACATCGCCTTCGTGACAATGCATAATCGGTAATTTATACAGATCCACCTCATCGCCGCTTAATACCACTTGTTGGCAATCCGCTTTACCCAAGACTTTGCTCGGCATATTCAGCACTTGTTTCCATTGCGGTAATTGTCCGATCAGCTCTTTAAAACCTTTCGGCGGCTCAGGCTCTTTAAGAAACGCCAATAATTTCCCTAGCTCTCGCAAGGCGTGCGTATCTTCTTGCCCCATACCTAATGCGACACGTTTCGGCGTGCCGAATAAATTACACAGCACCGGCATTCGGTAGCCTTTCGGGTTTTCAAATAAAATCGCCGACCCGCCCTTACGTAAAGTGCGGTCGGAAATTTCCGCCATTTCAAGATAAGGATCGATCTCTTGTTTTATACGAACCAGTTCGCCTTGGCCTTCCAGTAATGTTAAAAATTCACGTAAATCTTTGTATTTCATATAGGTAAAAAATCAGAAAAATTCGACCGCTAGTATATAGAAAACAATCAATGAAAAATACCCATAAAAAAATTATGAGAAAGTGTATGATAATTTCATAAAAGTTTGATAGAATCGCTCAACTTTATTCTAAGAGGAGAATACTATGTTTAAAAAAACTACGTTGGCGTTAGCCATGTTAGGAGCAACTGCGGTATCGAATGCAGACGTACTCACAACGATAAAACCGTTAGGCTTTATTGCAAGCGCAATTACGGAAGGCGTAACGGAAAGTAAGGTTTTATTACCGGTGACCGCTTCTCCGCACGATTACAGTTTAAAACCGTCTGACGTAGAACAGTTAAAATCAGCGCAACTCGTAGTTTGGGTGGGTGAAGATTTAGAAACGTTTTTAGAAAAAAGTATCGACAAATTACCGAAAGAGAAAGTGCTTAGTTTAGACGGTGTACCGGCAATTAAAGCGATTGTCGATGCAACGGAAAAACATGATAACGATGAAAAGCACGAGCATGATCACGACCATAAGGACGATCATAAACATGACCACGACGATCATAAACACGACCATGCAGGGCATGATCATCACCATGATCACGAAGGGCATAGCCATGATAAAGATTGGCATATTTGGTTCTCACCGGAAGCAAGCCTTGCCGCGGCGGAACAAATCGCAGCACGTCTAAGCGCACAATTACCGGAACAAAAAGCGAAAATTGCGGAAAACCTTGCAACATTTAAAGCAAATTTAACCGCTAAAAACGAACAAATTCGCAATCAATTAGCAGCAGTAAAAGGTAAAGGTTATTATACTTTCCATGATGCTTACGGCTATTTCGAACGTGCTTACGGATTAACCTCATTAGGGTCGTTTACGATTAACCCGAGCGTAGCGCCGGGGGCGAAAACGTTAAGCGTAATTAAGAAAAATGTTGCGGCTCATAAAGCGCAATGTTTATTTGCCGAACCTCAATTTACCCCGAAAGTGATTGAAAGTCTCAGCAAAGGTACGCAAGTTAAAGTCGGACAATTAGATCCGCTTGGTGCGAAAATCGAATTAAGCCAAACGGCTTACCCGCAATTCTTACAAGCGATTGCCGATGAATTCAGTCAGTGCTTGAAATAATCGGCAGATAAAAGGCATAGTAGACAAAAAGGTTAGTATTTTGTCGAACTATGCCTCTATTGGACAAAAGGGTTGGTAATGATTATGTTTAGAAATTTTTACCGACTCTTTTTATTTAAAAAGTCCTGTATAAACAATATCTTATGCTTTCTCGTTAATCCGCTATGTGGGCGTAATTTGTCTTTTAATTCTTTAAATAATCCTTCTATTCGATTTGTCGTCTTTTCAATATTTAACTCAGGATACTTTTCATACGTAAAAATATAATCCATATAACGTTTTATACTTGTATAAGCACTTCTCACATTACGATGTTTATAAGGATATTTTCCTTTTTCATTCGGTTTATCTGACCGTTCCTCTAAAAAGGCTTTATGTTTTATTTTCCAGTGATGTATTTTTAAATAAAATTCATTTTTTGAACTGGCTTTTAACGTCTTTATTATCGTTTTTAATTCTCTTCCTGCGTGCGATTGATGCTTTTTTCTTAATGCTCTCATCACGATTGCTACTAAATGAAATTGGCATATTTGCGTGGGCGTATTCATTAAATCTTTCAATAAGCCACGCCTGCCATCACAGGTAATTGATTGAATGATATAGCCTTTTTCTCTTAAATGATTGATGGCTTTCTTGTAATAAATATCTTTTTCCGTTTTCACAATTTGGTGATAAACCACTTTGGTTGAAAGGCTATCAATAAAAACCATCACGCCAAAATCACGATGAAAGAAAGTAGTATCAATAATTAAGTTTAAATATTTATTTTGAGGGGCTTTTAAGAAGGCTTTAGGAGCCTTTTCTAAATATCGTTGAATCGTTCTTACTGAACACTGATATTTATTAGCGAGTTGTTGATATGTTTGTTTTCCAACAGAATAATCCAACCAAATTTGGGTCGAATTTAATTTAGATGTTAAGGTAAATATTTTATTGCAAGCTGAACATTTATAACGTTGAAGCTTATTTTTAAAGCCATACTTTTGTGTTTTGGAAGATTGACAAAAAGGGCAAGTTTTTATTCATATTTCAAAAAGGTAGGTTAAAGCCTTGTACTATAAGGCTTTAACCCACTTTTTACCAACCTTTTTGTCTACTATGCCTGAAGGTTAGATATAGAGATAAGCGGTGAAATTTGCATAAAACTTTGCAAATTTCACCGCTTGTCATTTTGTATAAATATTATGAAATCACACGGGCTTTGATTGTGCCGTCAATTTGTTGTAAGCGTTCTAACGCTTCGCTTGCATCGTCCAATTCCACATCAATAACCACATAACCGATATTCGGATCGGTTTGTAGATACTGACCGGCGATATTCACGTTGCCATCGACGAATACTTGGTTGATCTTATTTAAAATACCCGGACGGTTTTCGTGAATATGTAACAAGCGTTTCGCATCGCTATGCAGAATCGGTAACGATACTTCCGGGAAATTAACCGCTGAAAGGGTTGAACCGTTATCCGCATATTTCACGAATTTGTTTGCCACTTCCGTACCGATATTCGCTTGCGCTTCTGCGGTTGAACCGCCGATATGGGGTGTCAAAATCACATTATCGAATTGGCGTAGCGGTGATTCAAACGGATCATTGATTGAAGCCGGCTCTTCCGGGAATACGTCAATCGCCGCACCACGTAACGTACCTTGCGCTAAGCGTGCCGCTAACGCGTCAATATCCACCACCGTACCGCGAGCGGCATTAATTAATACCGAATCTTCTTTTAATTGCGCAATACGATCCGCATTCATTAAATTTTTGGTTGAGGCGTTTTCCGGTACGTGTAGCGAAATCGCATCGCAGCCGGCAAGTAGCTCGTTTAAGCTTGCAATTTGTTGTGCGTTACCTAACGGCAGTTTGTTCTCAATATCGTAAAAATAAACCTGCATACCGATAGATTCCGCCATTACGCTTAATTGCGAGCCGATATGACCGTAACCGACAATCCCTAATTTTTTACCACGTACTTCGTTTGAGCCGGCAGCCGATTTGTTCCACACACCGCGATGTACTTCGGCATTCGCTTTCGGCACTTGACGCATCAAAAGAATAATTTCCGCTAACACTAATTCCGCTACCGAACGTGTATTTGAAAACGGTGCATTAAATACCGGAATACCGAGACGTTTCGCTTCTTTTAAATCGACTTGGTTGGTACCGATACAGAAACAACCGATCGACACGAGATTTTTGGCGTGTGAGAGAACTTCTTTGGTTAGGTAAGTACGAGAACGTAAGCCGACAAAATGCGCATCTTTAATCGCATTAATTAATTCTTCGCCGTCCAACGCTTTTTTATGATATTCGATATTGGTATAACCTGCCGCTTGTAACACATCTAACGCATTTTGGTGTACACCTTCAAGTAAGAGAAATTTAATTTTTGATTTATCAATTTGAACTGTCATACTAGATTCCTGTTGTGCTTGTCTTTTATTGTGTTACCATTTTATAAAGATAAACACACGAAAAATTTTTGAATTTGATAGAAGTTATCGTCATAACAAATCAAGAAAAATTTTCGTGTGTTTTAAGATGGTGAATAGCGAATTTATTCAATAATTTTCGCACCTTCCGGCGTACCGACAATGGTTACGTTCGCATAGCGTTGCGCAAAGATACCGTTGGTAACCACACCGGCGATGTTATTGATGGTATGTTCCATTTTAAGCGGTTCGATAATGTGGAAATTATGCACGTCTAAAATTACATTACCGTTATCGGTGACCACGCCTTCACGGTATTCCGGCGAACCGCCTAATGCCACTAATTGACGGGCGACATACGAACGTGCCATCGGGATCACTTCGACCGGTAACGGGAAGGTTGTGCCTAATACGTCCACTTGTTTTGAACCGTCCACGATACAAACGAATTTTTTCGCCAACGAGCTAACGATTTTTTCTCGGGTTAATGCCGCACCGCCGCCTTTAATCATTGCGCCTTGAGGGGTAATTTCATCCGCACCATCGATATAAACGTCCAATTCGCTGACTTCATTTGCATTGAATACTTCGATGCCGATCGCACGTAAACGTTCTTCGGACGCTTTAGAGGCGGCAACCGCACCTTTAATTTGATCTTTCATAGAGGCTAACGCATCGATAAAACAGTTTACGGTAGAACCGCTACCCACCCCCACGATAGTATCCGGTTTGACGAATTGAAGCGCAGCTTGAGCGGCAATTTTTTTCATTTCTTGTTGGGTCATAATCCATCCTTTTTAATTAGTATTATTTTAAGATATAGGTAAACACGATACTTTTATTCGTTATCGTACAAACATCAGTCGTTAGTGATAAGCAAAGCGGTCGAATTTCCGCAAATTTTTGCAAAAATTCGACCGCTTGTCATCAGTTAGTTGCTTTTAACCGCTTCGACGATTTCTTCCGCACAGCTTTGTGCCAACGCACCGTCTTCGCATTCCACCATCACACGAATTAACGGCTCGGTACCGGACTTACGTAAAAGAATACGTCCTTTGCCTGCCAAACGTTTTTCTACATCTGCCGCAACTGCTTTTACCGCATCGCTTTCTAACGGATTTTTACCGCCTTCAAAACGTACATTAATTAACACTTGTGGGAATAATGGTACGGCGCGCGCTAAGTCATTTAAGCTCATTTTATGCGCTTCCATTGCGGCCAACACTTCAAGTGAGGCGATAATACCGTCACCGGTCGTATTTTTATCTAACACGATAATGTGACCTGAGTTTTCACCGCCCAATTTCCAGCCTTTTTCTTTTAATTGTTCGAGTACGTAACGGTCGCCGACATTCGCACGAGTAAATGGAATCGCTAAGTGTTTCAACGCCACTTCTAAGCCCATATTACTCATTAACGTACCGACTACACCACCGTGTAATTTGCCCGAACGTAATGCTTCACGCGCAATAATAAATAGGATCTGGTCGCCGTCCACTTTATTACCTAAATGATCCACCATCATAATGCGGTCGCCGTCACCGTCATAAGCAAGACCAACGTCCGCACCTGATTCAACCACCACTTTTTGTAACGCTTTAATATCGGTTGCGCCGCATTTTTCATTGATATTTAAACCGTCCGGCTTGGTACCGATTTCAATCACTTCCGCACCAAGTTCACGCATTACATTCGGTGCGATGTGGTAAGTTGCGCCGTTTGCACAGTCCACCACGATTTTATAACCTTTCAGGCTGGCATTTGCCGGGAATGTTCCTTTGCAGAATTCGATATAACGGCCAGCTGCGTCATTAATGCGCATGGCTTTACCTAATTGCGCGGATTCAACGCAATCCATCGGTTGATCTAATAACGCTTCGATTGCTTCTTCCACTTCGTCCGGTAATTTTTCCCCGACACTTGAGAAGAATTTAATGCCATTATCGTAATATGGGTTATGTGATGCGGAAATCACAATACCCGCTTCGGCACGGAAAGTACGCGTAAGATATGCGATTGCGGGAGTCGGCATTGGACCGACAAATGCAGCGGAAAGTCCTGCCGCCGCGAGACCGGCTTCTAATGCCGATTCCAACATATAACCGGAAATACGGGTATCTTTACCGATTAGCACTTGTTTAGTACCTTGGGTTGCCAAAATTTTACCTGCCGCCCAACCGAGTTTTAATGCAAAATCCGGAGTGATAGGGAATTGTCCTACTTTGCCTCGCACACCGTCCGTACCGAAATATTTACGTTCTGCCATTGTTAGATCCTTAAAAAAGAAGAGTGAAAACTGCCGATTAGACAGCCGATTTAACCAATAATTCCTGCGATTTATTTTAAAAAGTATTGATATGCAAGGCTATCCGTTACGTTTTGATAACGATAACCAAGTTGATCCAAATGCTGATTAAGGCGATGCTTATCGCTTTCATCTAAAGTAAACGCAGCGAGAATATCGCCGTAATCCGCCCCGTGCGCACGATAATGGAATAATGAAATATCCCAATCGGTCAGTGTTTGGAGGAATTTTAATAATGCGCCTTTTTGCTCAGGGAATTCGAAGCTATAAAGTTGCTCGCTGCTAATGCTGTTAGGACGACCGCCGACCATATAACGAATATGCGTTTTAGCAATGTCATCATCCGAAAGATCCACTACGTTATAATTGTGCTGTTGTAGATCGCGAATGATATCCGCTTTTTCCGCATTGCCGGTAATACGAACCCCAACGAAAATACACGCTTTATTGTCATCTGCGTGTCGATAGTTAAATTCGGTGACCGCTCTATTGCCTAAAATCTCACAGAATTTTAAAAAACTGCCTTTTTGTTCCGGAATGGTTACCGCTAATAAGGCTTCATGTTTTTCGCCGATTTCACAACGTTCCGAAACATAACGTAACGTATGGAAATTCAAGTTCGCACCGGAAAGCACACAAGCTAAGTTTTTGCCTTCAAGTTGGTGTTCTTTCACATATTTTTTTAAGCCGGCTAATGAAGTCGCACCGGAAGGTTCTGCAATCGCACGTACGTTTTCAAAAATATCTTTCATTGCCGCACAAATCTGATCGTTATCGACCAGTACCACTTCATCGATATATTTCTGGCATAAACGGAAAGTTTCGTCACCGATTCTTTTTACCGCAATACCGTCTGCGAATAAACCGACTCGCTCCAAGTTATCCGGTTTACCGACTTTTAACGCATATTGCAAACAAGCGGAATCTTTGGATTCGACCGCAATCACTTTGACATTCGGTAAAATTTGTTTAATTAATACCGCTATACCTGCGGCTAAACCGCCGCCGCCGACCGGCACGAACACATAATCTAAATCGGATCTTTGTTGTACCAATTCCATACCGATCGTGCCTTGACCGGCGATTACCATCGGATGATCGAAAGGCGGTACGAAGGTCATGCCTAATTCGGCGGAAAGTTCTAAGGCTTTGGCTTTGGCTTCGTCAAAGTTTGCGCCGAACAGTAAAACTTCGCCGCCGAATCCTCTTACCGCATCGACTTTAATTGCCGGCGTATTTTGCGGCATTACGATTAAGGCGCGTAATCCTAAATGTTTGGATGAAAGCGCCACGCCTTGCGCATGGTTACCTGCCGAAGCGGTAATCACACCGGCGGCTTTTTGGCTTGCCGAAAGGTTTGAAATCATCGCAAAGGCACCGCGCAGTTTAAAACTGTGTACCGGTTGGCGATCTTCACGTTTGATAAGAATTTGGTTGCCTAAACGCTCGGAGAGTTTTTCCATTTTTTGTAGCGGGGTCACTTGCGCTAGGTCGTAGATATTTGAACTGAGGATAGCACGCAGATAATCGGTGCCGGATTGAATTGTCGGATTGCTCATAACACTGCTCTGTATTTTATTATGCTTTTATATCGGCGTATTGAAGGATACGTCAGGTTATTATTTAAAGAAAAACTAAAAAGGCACAAGCGATAACGCTTGCGCCAATGATGAAATAAAAAAGAATTAGTGGTGGTGACCGCCACAACCGCAACCGCCATGCCCGTGGTGATGATCGTGGTCGTGATGATGGTCGTGTCCGTGACCGCCGCATCCGCAACCGCCTTCTTCACCGTGACCGCCGCAACAGCCTTCGTGATCGTGACCTGAGTGGATATGACCGTGTGCGATTTCTTCTAATGTCGCTTCACGGGTTGCAACCACTTCCACAGAGAAAAGTAATTCTTGACCGGCTAACATATGGTTACCGTCCACCACCACTTCGTCACCGTCCACTTCGGTGATCACAACCGGTAACGGGCCTAAATCGGTATCAGCGATAAAACGCATACCCACTTCTAATTCATCCACGCCCATAAATACGTCTTTCGGTACGCGTTGAACCATGTTTTCGTTATATTCGCCGTAACCTTCTTCCGGTTTAACGCGAACTTCAAACACATCGCCTACCGCTTTGCCTTCAAGCGCTTTTTCTAAACCTTCAACAAGATTATTATGACCGTGTAAATATTCTAACGGTTGATTTACCGGCGCTTCATCAACTAACACGCCGTCTTGAGTACGAACTTGATAAGCAATGCTCGGAACAACATTTTTTGCGATTTTCATTAAAGATTCCTTTTTCTATTTAGGTAAAAATACGCTTCATTGTAGCGGTTTATCGTAGATTTGCAAAAGGTTTGCAAAATTAATCGGTAATATCCGGCGTAACCGTATCTACTACATCAACGGCGGTACCGACTACGCCGCCTACTACGGAAGTCACTAAACAACCGCTTAATACACTACAACACGTAGCTATGATAAAGATTTTGAATAGCGATTTCATTTTTATCCTATTTGTCCGATGTTCGATATACAGTGCCGAAACGGCACTGTATTATAAGAGATTAGAGCTTATTTTTCTTCGGCAATAAAACGATAGGCTAATGCGCCGATAATCGCACCTAAAATCGGCGCGACCCAGAACAACCATAATTGCTCAATCGCCCAAGATCCTTGGAATAAGGCGACACCGGTTGAACGAGCCGGATTGACCGAAGTATTGGTTACCGGAATGGAAATTAAGTGAATTAACGTTAAGGCTAAGCCGATCGCAATCGGAGCAAAACCTGCCGGTGCACGTTTATCGGTCGCACCCATAATGATAATTAAGAAAAATGCGGTTAATACGACTTCAATTACTAATGCCGCAGCCATTGAATAACCGTGCGGCGAATGTTCCGCAAAACCGTTACTTGCAAAACCTGCCGTAACATCAAAGCCTGCTGCGCCCGAAGCAATCGTGTATAACACCGCCGCCGCTGCAATTGCACCGATAACTTGTGCAACGATATAAGGCACTAAGTCTTTGGCGTTAAAACGACCGCCGACCAATAAACCGATAGATACCGCCGGATTAAAGTGGCCGCCGGAAATATGACCTACTGCATAAGCCATCGTTAATACGGTTAAACCGAATGCCAATGATACGCCGGCATAGCCGATGCCTAACTCAGGAATACCCGCCGCTAAAACCGCACTACCGCAACCGCCGAAAACTAACCAAAACGTACCGAAAAATTCGGCAAAATATTTTTTCATTCTTTTTTCCTTAATATTAAAGATTAAATGGCACTTAAGTGCCAGTGCTTTCCAATCACTATCCGTTAAGATAGTTTATCTCCAAGAATGTTTAATAGTTTGAGGAAATTAAACATTCTTTTTGAACCTGAGAGTAAAATAGCATTTACTCAAATACGATTTGACCGGTTGCCCGCGCCGAAATAGTTGCTTTACCCGCTTCCAAAGGGAGTCGTTCTTTTTCAAACGAATCGGCTGATTTTGCCATTGCGGCTAACGGTCTGGCGTTAAAATAGCTTTCTTCACCGTTTGGCGTTTCAAGTCGTACGTTAGTTAAGCGGTATTTGTCCAGCTTTAACCCTTTTTGAATTACGTCCGCTTTATGCTGGAATTGTTTGATAATTTCTAAGGTCATCTCATCTTCCAAAGAAGCGATTTTTTCAGGTGAAACGCTAAAATAAATATCGTCTATCGCCATTTCCGAGCTTAAATTTTCCAATACTTTCGCCATAGCTTCAAAATCTTTACTTTTTAAGTGAATCCTCCCTTCGGTAATCCAACCGTCAATTTTTCCGTTATTCGAGTAATTCACGACGTTTCTTATACCGTCAGATTCCAATTGAATTGTAGAGTATTGCTTTACGCTTTCTATGGTTTGATTTAGATTTTTTGAAACGGATTTTCTTAAGTCGGCTAAAGATTTACCGGTTTTACGGCTGAATACGGTTGCTTGCATTAAATCTTTTTCAACTTCTCGACGAACTTCGGTTGAAAATTCAAAAGAAGATTCTACCGAGGTATTCTTATCGGCTATAGTTTCTGAAGCGCTCGCTAAGTTTGCGATGAACAGCGGTAAGATAATAAAGGCTTTTGATAGTTTCATGATATGTCCTTGATATGACGAGCATGGCTCAAAGTGTTTGCTTAGAACGATATTTCCCGATTAAGTTCATTTTCAATATCCAGTACGATAGCTTTATTGACGTTATTCGTGCAAATTTGCCAACGAATGTTGTATCCGGCCAGATTCATACCGTAGATACGTTCTGTCGCCTTACCTTGCTGATAAGCGGGGCGAGGGTCTTGTTCAATCACATGACGGATAAAAGTGAGTGGCTGCTCAATACCGAATTTTGCAAAATTCCGGCAAAATCCGACCGCTTGTAACGCTCGTTCGGAAAATTCCACTTTGAGTTTTGCTTGTGGTTTAGTTTGTGCGAAGCCGGAATCCGCATCAGGTTCGCTGTCTGCATACGCAATATAAGGCTTGATATCTAAAATCGGCGTACCGTTCACCAAATCCACACTACCGAGTTTTAGCAATACTTCTCCGTTTCTTACCTCAACACTTTCCAATGCTACTTTGGATAAACCGATCGGATTCGGACGATGGGTCGCTCGGCTGGCAAAAACGCCGATACGTTCATTTCCGCCTAAACGAGGTGGGCGCACCGTAGCATGCCATTCACGTTCGGGAATCTGATGAAATTGGAAAATCAGCCATAAATGACCGAATTGCTCGATACCTCGTACCGCATCCGGCGAATTATAAGGCGGAAGCAGTTTTAATATGCCTTTGCCTTCTTTCACCAAATTCGGCTGGCGCGGCACAGAGAACTTTTCATCATAAGGGCTATGGATAATCCCGATAGGATTTAGGGTTAAAGGTTGTAAAGTCGTCATAAAATTGTACTTTTTCTGTTAAAAATCAAAACCTACATGGACGTTTTATATTAATATAAGCTATTTTAGTCCTTATTATCTTAATTCAGTCTATTTATGAATCAGCATTCAACTTTTTCAATTTGGTTTACTACCGCTCGCCCAAGAACATTGCCTTTAGCGTTAGCCTCTATTATCGTCGGCTCGGCATTGGCATATTGGGCAGGGCATTTCGATATAATCACTACGTTACTTGCTTTTATTACCACTATTTTATTACAAGTGCTGTCTAATTTCGCTAACGATTATGGCGATCACGTCAAAGGCTCCGACACGAAAGAGCGTATCGGGCCGTTACGAGCGATTCAGCACGGGGCAATTACCGGCGGGCAATTAAGAAATGCCGTCGTTCTGCTCAGTATTTTATCCTTTATTGCCGGCGTAGGACTGACGGTTTACACTTATCAATCTATTCAAGATGTCGTAGTGTTTATCAGTTTGGGCGTTATTTCGATTGTGGCGGCAATTACCTATACGGTCGGCAAAAAAGCCTATGGCTATTTAGGGCTGGGAGATTTATTCGTACTGATTTTCTTTGGATTTGTGGCGGTAATCGGTACGTTCTACTTACAAGCGCATAGTATTCCGGCGATGATTTGTATTCCGGCGTTCGGTTGTGGCTTATTATCGGTAGCGGTATTAAATATCAATAACTTACGTGATATTAACCAAGACAAACAAGCGGGTAAAAATACCCTAATTGTCCGTATCGGCAGCCGTAACGGGCGAATTTATCATGTTACGTTATTAATACTAGCGGTCGTTTCTTATTTGATTTTTGCAATCAGTGAATTTCAGCATTGGTATAGCTACTTATTCTTACTTTCTGTCCCATTACTGATGAAACACGGCTTATTTGTTTATCGCCACCAAGATCCGATTGAATTACGCCCGATTTTAGGACAAATGGCAGGATTAGCACTAATTACTAACCTTTTATTTAGCTTAGGAATTTTTTTAGGTTAGGGCAAATTTAGGGTAAAAAAAGACCGCTTGTTTGGGTGATAATCGCAAACAAGCGGTCTTTTTTGTAAGAATATTTTCAAATACTAAAGGATGAACCGCAACCGCAGGTTGAGCTCGCATTCGGGTTTTGCACCACAAAACGAGAGCCGTCCAAACCTTCGGTATAATCTACCGTACCACCGATTAAATATTGCAGGCTCATAGGATCAACCACTAAACCGACGTTTTGGTTTTCAATGGTTAAATCGCCTTCATTGATTTGGTCGTCGAAGGTAAAACCGTATTGGAAACCGCTACAACCGCCACCCGTAATATACACTCGTAAACGAAGATTCGGGTTATCCTCGCCCTCAATTAAACTCTTAACTTTCTTCGCCGCTGCGTCGGTAAAGATAAGAGGAATTTGAATATCGCTCATTTTATTTCCTACAAAAACCAAAATAATTGTGCATTATCTACCAATCTAGGGGAGAGGGCAAGATCAATTAGGGAGATAATGGCTTTAAAAGTTATATGAATAGTATGTCTAAATGTATATAATAAACAAGAATTTTTTAATTTAGTTTAACTTAAGAAGGCCTCTTAAAATATGAAAATTTTAGTAACTGGTGGTGCAGGTTTTATTGGTTCTGCAATAGTGCGTCATATTATAAATAATACACAAGATAGTGTAATAAACGTAGATAAATTGACTTATGCAGGTAATTTAGAGTCTTTGCAAATGGTAGAAAATCATTCTCGCTATATTTTTGAACATGTGGATATTTGTAACCGAGCAGAACTTGAGCGTGTATTTGCACAGTACCAACCTGATGCAGTTATGCACTTAGCTGCAGAAAGTCATGTTGACCGCTCCATTGATGGACCAGCTGCCTTTATCGAAACTAATATTGTAGGTACTTATACCTTACTAGAAGCTGCTCGTGCTTATTGGAATAGTTTAGATACTGATAAAAAATCATTATTCCGTTTTCATCATATTTCTACGGATGAGGTATATGGTGATTTGGAAGGTACAGATGATTTATTTACAGAGACTACACCATATTCTCCTTCTAGCCCATATTCAGCCTCTAAAGCGTCAAGTGATCACTTAGTCCGTGCTTGGCTTCGTACTTATGGTTTGCCTACGATTGTGACCAATTGTTCAAATAACTATGGTCCGTTCCATTTTCCTGAAAAATTAATTCCTTTGATGATTTTAAATGCTTTAGAGGGCAAACCATTACCGGTTTATGGTAATGGGCAACAAATCCGTGACTGGTTATTTGTAGAAGATCATGCTAGAGCGTTGTACAAAGTTGTAACGGAAGGTAAAGTTGGAGAAACTTATAATATAGGCGGACATAATGAAAAAGCGAATATTGATGTTGTTCGTACTATTTGTAGTCTATTAGAAGAACTTGTACCAAATAAACCGGCTGGCGTGAAAAAATATGAAGATTTAATTACCTATGTGACGGATCGCCCAGGACATGATGTTCGTTATGCAATTGATGCTACAAAAATCGGACGTGAATTAGGCTGGCAGCCACAGGAAACATTTGAAACCGGTATTCGTAAAACAGTTGAATGGTATTTGAATAATACAGAATGGTGGAGTCGAGTATTAGATGGTTCTTACAATCGTGAACGTTTAGGTTCAAATTAATATTATTATAAGCGGGTCAATTTTTTAAAAGGTTTACAAAATGAAAGGTATTATTCTTGCGGGCGGTTCAGGTACTCGCCTTTATCCTATTACTCGAGGTGTATCAAAACAGCTCTTACCAGTATACGATAAGCCGATGATTTATTATCCGCTATCAGTGCTGATGCTTGCTGGTATCCGAGAGGTATTAATTATCACAACGCCTGAGGATAATGAGAGTTTTAAACGTTTATTAGGCGATGGTTCGGATTTTGGTATCCAGCTTTCTTATGCCGTTCAGCCTAGCCCAGATGGTTTAGCACAAGCCTTTTTAATCGGTGAGAAATTTATTGGCAACGATAGTGTGTGTTTAGTACTTGGCGATAATATTTTCTACGGACAGCATTTTACTCAATCTCTCCAAGAGGCGGCAAAATCGGTAGAAACGAAAGGTGCAACCGTATTTGGCTATCAAGTAAAAGATCCGGAACGTTTTGGTGTTGTGGAATTTGATGAGCATTTCCGGGCATTATCTATCGAGGAAAAACCGGCTAAACCTAAATCAAATTGGGCGGTAACCGGCTTATATTTCTATGATAACCGAGTAGTAGAATTTGCTAAACAGGTTAAACCATCTGCACGTGGCGAGTTAGAGATTACTACACTAAATGAAATGTACCTGAATGATGGTTCGCTCAATGTACAATTATTAGGGCGAGGCTTTGCTTGGCTGGATACCGGTACGCATGATAGTTTACATGATGCGGCGGCATTTGTGAAAACAGTACAAAATCTACAGAATTTACAGGTAGCATGCTTAGAAGAAATTGCTTATCACAATGGCTGGTTATCACTTGAACAACTTGAAGCATTAGCAAAACCGATGGCGAAAAATGAATATGGTCAATATTTGTTACGTTTAGCAAAAGGAACAAAATAATGGCACGTTTTTTAATTACGGGAGCGAAGGGCCAAGTTGGATATTGCCTTACTAAGCAATTACAAAGCAAAGCAGATGTCTTAGCAGTAGATCGTGATGAGCTTGATATAACAAATCGAGATGCAGTATTTAAAATCGTTAGAGAGTTTAATCCCAATGTTATTATTAATGCTGCAGCACATACTGCTGTAGATCGGGCTGAGAGTGAAATCGAACTATCTGAAGCGATTAACGTGAAAGGCCCACAATATCTTGCAGAAGCAGCCAATGAGATTGATGCAGTCATTTTACATATTTCAACGGATTATGTCTTTGAAGGTACAGGTTCCGGTGAATATAAAGAAGATGATAAGCCAAATCCACAAGGTGTATACGGTAAAACAAAATTGGCAGGTGAAAGGGTAGTTCAACAGGCGAATAAAAAGCATATCATTTTGCGTACAGCTTGGGTATTTGGCGAACATGGTAATAACTTTGTTAAAACAATGCTCCGTTTAGGAAAAGAAAGGGAATCTTTAGGGATCGTAAGCGATCAATTCGGTGGACCGACTTACGCAGGAGACATTGCTAACGCACTGATTCAGATAGCGAATACTATTCTTAATGGTAAGCAAGATGCATTTGGTATTTACCATTTTACTGGAAAGCCTTATGTGAGTTGGGCAGACTTCGCTAATACTATTTTTAATGAAGCTGTTTCACAAAAAGTATTAGAAAAAGCACCGCTTGTTAATTTTATTTCTACGAGTGATTATCCAACACCAGCAAAACGACCAGCAAATTCCCGTTTAGATTTAACTAAAATTGATGCGGTTTTTGGTATTAAACCAAGTGATTGGCAACGAGCATTAAAAAATATTAAGGCATATGTATAATGAAAATTATTGAAACAAATATTCCGGATGTAAAACTCTTAGAACCTCAAGTGTTTGGTGATGAGCGTGGTTTCTTTATGGAAACTTTTCGAGATGAATGGTTTAAACAAAATGTTGCTGATCGTACTTTTGTGCAAGAAAATCATTCAAAATCTATTAAGGGTGTTTTGAGAGGTTTACATTATCAAACGGAAAATACACAAGGTAAGTTAGTGCGTGTAGTACAGGGTGCAGTGTTTGATGTAGCGGTAGATTTACGTAAAAGTTCACCGACTTTTGGGCAATGGGTTGGAGAAGTTTTATCTGCCGAAAATAAACGTCAACTTTGGGTGCCTGAAGGTTTTGCCCACGGCTTTTATGTATTAACGGACACTGCTGAATTTACTTATAAATGTACAGACTACTATAATCCGAAAGCAGAACATTCATTGATTTGGAATGATCCAACAATAGCGATTGATTGGAATCTTAATGGTGAGCCGAGCTTATCAGCAAAGGATTTAGCTGGTAGGGCATTGGCGGATGCAGTTATCTTTGAATAAGAATGATAAATTATGAATAAGAAAAAAGGTATTTCTGAATTATTGGTATATCGAGAGTTAATTCATCAACTTGTAATGAAAGATATTAAGCTTAAATATCGTAGAAGTTATTTAGGTTATATTTGGAGCATTCTAAATCCTTTGTTGATGATGATAGTTCTTGTTGTAGTATTTTCAAATTTATTCAAATTTGATATTCCGAATTTTGCAGTGTATTTATTGACGGGGCAAGTAATTTTTGGCTTTCTAGCAGAAGCTACATCTATGTCCGTAAGTTCAATTACAGGAAATGCAGCATTATTGAAAAAGGCATATGTTCCTCAGTATATTTTCACATTATCAAAAGTCACTAGTTCTTTAGTTAATCTATTATTTTCTATGATCGCTCTTGTTTTAGTGATGATCGTCACACAAGTTACTGTTACCTGGAATATATTACTATTTCCAATTGTGATCTTACAGGTGTATTTATTCAGCTTAGGGTTAAGTCTACTATTAGCTTCAATGGCAGTGTTTTTTAGAGATATACAATATCTTTGGGGGGTGTTTATTTCTATTTGGATGTATCTAACTCCAATTATTTATCCTGAATCTATTATTCCTGATGAATATCGTTGGGCATATGAAAATTTTAATCCTATGTATAGTTATATTCAACAATTTAGAGAGGTAGTGTTGAATGGACATATACTGCCATTAGATTTACTGATGCAAGGTAGTATTTGGGCTATAGTTATGTTCTTTATTGGTATTGCTGTTTTTAAAAAGAAACAAGATCAATTTATTTTGTTTATTTAATAGTTATATTATGAGTGATTATATTATTGATGTAAATAATGTAACAGTCCGCTTTAACAAAGCTTCTGAAAATATTACTGGATTAAAGGAATATATTATAAAGTTAGTTAAAGATGAGCTTATGTTTCAAGAGTTTTTTGCTTTGAGAAATATTAATTTTCAGGTTAAACGAGGAGAGTCTTGGGGATTAATTGGGAATAATGGCTCAGGTAAATCTACATTATTAAAATTGATTAGTGGAATTTTAAAACCATATCAAGGTAGCATAACAGTAAGTGGGAGTATTTCTCCGTTAATTGAATTAGGAGCTGGATTTGATCCTGAGCTTACGGCAAGAGAAAATATTTATCTAAATGGTGCTTTACTTGGTTATAGTAAAAAATTTTTAGATGAGCATTTCGAACAAATAGTTTTATTTGCAGAACTACAAGATTTTTTAGATGTACCAATTAAGAATTTTTCATCAGGTATGGCTGCTCGTTTAGGATTTGCAATAGCAACTGTAACAAAACCAGATATTCTAATTGTTGATGAAGTTTTAGCCGTAGGTGATATCGGTTTCCAAATGAAATGTAAAGCTAGAATGGAAGAACTTTTGAATGGGGGAACAACACTTTTATTTGTTTCTCATTCAATTGAGCAAGTAAGGGAGCTCTGTCAAAAGGCAATTTGGCTAGATAAGGGGGAAATTAAAGCCAAAGGCAATATCCAAGAGGTTTCTGAAAATTACCTTACTAATATTTAATTATTTACTATTACTATGAATTATATGAAAAAAGAATATGAAGAACTTATCGAAAAGAATAAGTTATTAAATTATGAATTATTTAATTTATCAAAGGAGTTTAAAGAAACTCAAGATAGTTTAAGTAAAGAGATTATAGAATTAAAAGAAATCAAGTTACATTCTGAGAATAGGGTTCAAGAGTTAGAGCGTATAATTTTCTTAATGGAAAATAGTCGTTCTTGGAAAATGACAAAATACGCACGTATTACGGGTATTCTCTTAAGAAGGGTACATAATTTACTAACGCTTCTTCCTATTGCAATTAAGAAAAAAGGTGGCTTAGTTAATTTTGCTAAATTATTTTATTCAAAATTACGTCAAGGAGGGTTAAAAAACCTTCAATATGCAATTCGGACATTTACAGCACATCAACAGTCAGAAAATGCTTTTCATTCATCTCAGAATGTTCAACCTGAAGACATTGATTTTTTATTTCATATCACTAAGAATCCAAATGAACTTTTTGAGAAAAGAATACTTATCATTGCGGAGATGAGTATTCCGCAGTGCACAAAATATCGAGTGAAGCAAAAGCAAGAATTGTTTGAGTCATTAGGTATTAAGAGTGAGATTGTCTCTTGGACCGATTATATACGTTCTAAACACCTTATTTCGTTAAGCAGTTTAGTCATTTTCTATCGTGTGCCTGCGTATGATTCAGTTTTATCATTAATTGGTGAGTGTAAACGCCTGAATATTAGAACTTTTTGGGAAGTTGATGATTTAATTTTTGATGAAAAGGTTTTAAAAGAAAGCCGGACAATTAATTCTCTTGATACTGCCACGGTTAATTCACTTTTAGAAGGAGCAAGATTGTATCGAGAAGCAATGTTAGCTTGTGGGGAAGGTGTTGCTTCAACTCCGGGTTTAGCCAAAGAAATGCTTAAAGCTGGACTAAAAAATGCTTATATTGTAGAGAATGCATTAGATTTACAAACATTAGAAACTGCAAAAGAAATTTTATCTAAACCATCAAAAACTAATGATAATAAAATTAGAATTGTCTATGGTTCAGGAACATCTACCCATAATATTGATTTTGAAGAAGCTGCTCCTGCGATTGCCAAAGTTTTAAAAGAAAATTCAAATGTCATTTTCCGCATTATTGGTATGCTTGATTTGCCGGATTATTTTAATGGATTAGAAAAACAAATTGAACGTATAGAGTTTTGTAAATATCCAGAGTATTTACGTTATTTATCTGAATGTGACATTAGTATTGCTCCATTAGAAGATTATATTTTTAATGAATCAAAAAGTAATATTAAATATTTAGAGGCATCAATTGTTAAAGCTGCATCTATTTCTTCGCCATTAAGTGCATTTGTTTCTGTTATTGAATCAGGTAAAAACGGTTTAATTGCAAATAATAGTTCTGAATGGTATGAATTATTTACGAAACTAATAAATAATGTAGATTATCGTAATCAATTAGCTAATACGGCTTATAATTTTGTATTAGAACGTTACGCACCTAAATTTATTGCGACTCAATTAAATGAGTTTTTACCTACTACACTAGAAAAAAGAAAGAAAAAACGATTAATTTCATTCAATGTATTCTATCGACCACGTTCTTTTGGTGGTGCCACGATTGTTGCTGAGCAAATTAACGATTTAATTGCTGATTCAAATGAATATGAAGTATTTGTCGTAACCACAATGCCTCCAAGTAGTTTTATGACAGCATATAGCGTTATGCGATATGAGTTGAATAATACAACTATTTTTGGTATTTGTGTGCCAAATGAAGAAATGGAGAATTATGAAAATAAGAATATTTACAATATTGTTTCCGATATCCTTGAGTTAGTAAATCCTGATTTAGCCCATATTCATTGTATTCAAGGCTTAGGCGTTGGTGTTGTTGATGCATGCACACAACGAAATATAAAGACTGCTGTAACCTTACATGATGCTTGGTGGATTTGCCCTCGCCAATTTATGATTAAAGCTGATGGTAAGTTCTGTCATCAATATAAAATTGATAAAAATGAATGTATAAAATGTATTGGTAGTACATCAGAATATTTATATCGTAGTAATAAATTATTAAATAGTTTAAATAAAGCTGATTTGTTATTAGCTCCGAGCCAATATTTCACGGATCTATACCAAGTAAACTTAAATAAAAAAGTGATGGTAAATAAAAATGGGATTAAAAAACCTATTAGAGTATTACCAAAATTTAAGAATAAAATCATTAGATTTGGCTATGTTGGAGGACGAACAAATATCAAAGGAATTCATCTTATTCTTGAAGCATTTAAAAAATATAAATTTAAGAATGCGGAGTTAGTGGTAGTAGATAACTTACTTAATTTAGGTCAGAAATCTTATCCTGAAAGTGATTTTGATGGTATTCTTAAATATGAAATTTTACCAGCTTATACGCAGGATAATATTGATGAATTTTTTAATAGCATTGATGTTCTCTTATTTCCAACGCAGTGGAAGGAGAGTTTTGGTTTAACGGTAAGAGAAGCTATTATACGTAATGTATGGGTAATTACTACAGATGCAGGCGGACCTGTTGAAGGTATTATTGAAGGAGTAAATGGTAATATTATTCCTTTTGATAGTGATTATAAACAACTGGCAGTTGCGATTCAAAATGTTATCAATACGTATGAAGCAAGAGATCCGAAAGAAGAAATTTTGCTAGAAAAAATGCATATTGCAACTTTTGAAGAACAAAAGAATGAATTGATTCAATTATTTAAATTGTAAGAATATGTTTAAAAATCTTAATCTAGAAAATAATAGTTTTAATCGACTATTTATGTTTGGTTTTGCGATTATAGTATTAGTGGTGTCGATACTGACACCTCCTTTTCAGTCACCTGATGAATTTGCTCATTTTGAACGTGCATATACTATTTCTAATGGGCAGTTTTTCTTGGATGATAAAGGAAATGGAAATATAGATAAAAATTTAACTAATTTTGAGCATTTTTATAAAGCATTCCCTTTTAAATACGAGAAGAAAAATACTATACAATTAGAGCATGAAGCTAGGAATATACATTGGGCTAATGAGGAGCATAATATATCATTAGTTAATACTGCTGTATATTTTCCTATTCCTTATATTCCACAGGCTATAGGAATTAGTATTGGTCGATACTTAGATTTTCCTATATATGATTCATATAGATTAGCTAAATTAATGGGGATTCTAAATTGTTTAATTTTACTATTTACTGCAAATAAAATATATCCAATTACTCCTATAGGATATTTCATATTATCACTTCCTATGGTAATTTTTCAGATTTCATCTACAACACCTGATGGTATGGTTTTTAGTCTATCTCTATTATTTGGGTGCATTGTTGCAAGGGGATTGAATGCAGAAAATTCATTTTCAATATATTACTTTATGTTGATTTGTTTTGTATTCTTCATCATTAGTACAATGAAAATTAATTTATTTCCTATGATATTATTATTATTATTAATATGCAATTATCGGAAATTAAGATGTGGTTATAGATTTTTTTTGATAACATTAACATTTATTTTAGGTTGGTTATTATTTGCATACTCTAGCTTTCTTTCAGGTGAAAATTTTTCTCAAGGAGGATTAGGTGTAGGAGGAAAACTAAAGTATTATTTAGAGCATAAAAATGAATTTTTACAAATTTTTATAAATACATTTAGTTCATCAGAATTGATAGGTTCTCATATTAAACAATTTATCGGAGTACTGGGATGGTTAGATACTTCATTTTCTTATGAAAAGTATCTCGTATTACTATTTTTTGGAAGCATGATTTTGCTTTTATCATTAAGAAAAGTTATTGATAATAAAAATCTTTTTTTTAATATATTTATTTTGATTTCAGGTATTTTATTAACATATTTTCTATTACTTTTGACATGGACTCCAGTTACAGAACAGATAATCCATGGTGTGCAAGGAAGGTATTTTATACCTCTAGTTTTAGGATTTACTTCTATGTTAACTATAGTTGGCAAAAAGTATCAAATAGCCAATATACTTGTACTAATATCACTTATTTATTCTGGTATTCTCACTATTTCAGCAATAAATTATAGATATTTACTTAGCTAGATATTAAAAAATGAAGAAAATATTGATATTTTTAATAGTAGGCGGGTGTTCAGCTATTATTGATGTAGGTAGTCTTTATGTATTGAGCAAGATTATTCTAACTAATGAAAGTTTATCTGTTTCTATTGCTTTTATTTTGGGGCTAATTTTTAATTATCTTTGCCATACATATGTTACTTTTGAAAAGTCAGCAACAAAATCAAATGTTATAAAATATTTAATAGTAGTATTGATTAATTATCTACTTACATTAGGTTTAATAAAATTGCAAATACAATTCGGTATAGATATTGTAATAGCAAAGATTATTACCTTGCCTATCATTGCAGTAGTTACTTTCATTTTATCAAATAAATGGGTTTATAAATAACTAAGGATAGATATGTTACAGAATAAGAAAATTGCAGCAGTTATTCCAACTTTTAGAGTGCTTGCTCAGATTGAAACCGTTTTGAAAAGAATACCCGAGTATTTTGATATGATTTATGTCGTGGATGATAAATGTGATCAAGGTAGTGGTAAATTTGTTCAAGAACATATTATGGATTCTCGAGTAAAAGTGCTTTTTCATGAAGTGAATCAAGGTGTTGGAGGAGCTGTTATTACTGGTTATAAACAAGCAATTATCGATCAGATGGATGTAGTGGTTAAAATTGATGGTGATAACCAAATGGATCCTTATTTGGCTGAAAAATTTATTTTACCAATTGTTAATGGAGATGCAGATTATACAAAAGGAAATCGATTCTTTAACCTTTCAGACGTAGCGGATATGCCGAAAGTGAGGTTTTTTGGTAATATTGCTCTTTCTTTTTTAACCAAAGCATCATCTGGTTATTGGAAAATTTTTGATCCGACAAATGGTTATACGGCAATTAGTGTTAAAGTACTAAAAATGTTGGCTTTAGACAAGATTCAAAAGCGTTACTTTTTTGAAAGTGATATATTATTCCGATTGAATATGATCTCAGCTAAAGTATTAGATGTGCCAATGGTTGCAGTATATGGAGATGAAGTATCCAATTTAAAAATTAGCAAAATATTCTTTCCATTTCTAAAAGGAAATTTATCTAATTTTTCAAAGAGAATTTTCTATAAATATTTCTTGCAAGATTTTAATGTTGCTTCTGTTGAATTAGTATTTGGTACAGTAATGTCATTATTCGGAATATTATTTGGACTATATAATTGGATTGCTAATGCAATTAATAATATAGAAACACCAACAGGAACCATTATGATTTCTGCATTGTTTATTTTAGTAGGAATTCATTTATTACTCTCTTTTATATCTTATGATGTAAATAATTATCCAACGGAATCAATTAGTAAAAATTTAGATGAATAATCCCATTTGTTCTGTTATTGTTTGTTATGAACCAACTAAGAAAATATTTTTTTTAATCAACTCTCTAATTAAGCAGAATGTATATCCTATTATTATCGATAATTCAGAAAGGATCTTTCTGGATTTTACCGGTAGTGGATATGTATATAAAAAATTAGGAAAGAATGTTGGTATTGCAGATGCACAAAATATAGGTATTGATTTAGCCTTAGCTTTAAATGCCAAGGCTATTGTGTTTTTCGATCAAGATTCAATTATTCCAGATAATCTTATTCAGTTCCTTTATCGACCAATTGAATCTGGGTATACAAGCATTTCTGTACCAATTTATAAAAATATAAGCGGTAACTTTTTTTATCAGATTATTAAATGTAATAAGATAGGATTTCGAACAAGAATTATACCTCATATGGAGATGGGTAATTTTACTACTAATATCGCAATTTCCTCAGGAAGTATGGTTAATAGTAAGGTATTTAATATTGTAGGAAAAATGGATGGTTCATTATTTATCGATCATGTTGATACTGAGTGGTTTTTAAGAGCTAATGATAAAGGATTTGTAACATTAGTTGTTACGCAGGCAGTAATGGAGCATACAATTGGAGATCAATTTATTAACTTGAAATCAATAAAAATACCAGTACATTCTCCTTTAAGACGCTATTATCGAGTAAGAAATAATTTTCTTTTATTACGATATAAGCATTTCCCTAAGATATTAGCAATAAGAGAAATTATTTTTTCTTTCTTGCATCAATTTATTATTTTACTTTATTGTAAGAATCGGATGGAGTATCTCAAATATTTTTTCAAAGCTATAAAAGATGGTATATATAATAAAAAGGGAAAAATTTCTAAATGAAATATTCGCTTGTTGTTCCAACTTATAATGCAGGATTATCTTGGCAGGAATGGATTGAGGCTTATCAAAATCAAGCTATAAAAGCTGAAAAGGTAATTGTTATTGATTCGTCTTCAACGGATCAAACAGCGGCTTTAGCTGAGCAAGCGGATTTTTTTGTATATAAAATTGAAAAATCAAAGTTTGATCATGGTGGAACACGCAACTTAACAGTAGAATTTACTTCCGATGATACGGAAATTTTAGTTTTTTTAACTCAAGATGCTTTATTTGCAAGTTCAGATTCTCTAGAAGAATTAATAAAACCTTTCCAAGATCCTGAAGTAGGGGCTGTTTATGGTAGGCAGTTACCTCACAAAGATGCGACTCTATTAGCTGCCCATGCCAGGTTATTTAATTATCCTCCTAAAAGTATAATTAAGTCGAAAGAGAGTATTTCGGAGTTAGGATTAAAAACAGCATTTATCTCTAATTCTTTTGCCGCATACCGCTGTTCTATTTTTGAAGAACTCGGAGGTTTTCCTGAGAAAACGATTTTAGCGGAAGATATGTACTTGGCTGCTAAGATAATCTTGAATGGTTATAAAATTGTTTATAATGCGGAGGCAAAAGTCTATCATTCCCATAACTATTCTTTGATTCAAGAGTTTCAGAGATATTTTGATACTGGAGTATTCCAAAAAGAGCAATCTTGGATTAGAAAAGAATTTGGTGAAGCAAATAATGAGGGTAAAAAGTTTGTATGTTCTGAGATTAAGTATTTATTGAAGAATAATTTTTTACTATTGTCGAAAGCTATATTTCACACTATGTTTAAGTTTTTAGGGTTTAAATTAGGTTTGAATTATGAGAAATTACCTAGATGGTTATGTATAAAATTTAGTATGCATAAGAACTATTGGAAATAAATCATGAAAAGGCAGATATTATCTAAATATACGTTAGCTATAAGTGATTTTATTAGTTTTTCTCTATCATTTATTCTATCTTTAGTATTATTAAATTATTCAATTGAGAGGTTTGATGCTTATCTCCCACTTGATCAAGTTAGAGAAAGAATGATTATCCACTTATCGTTAGGTTTTATAGGTGTTATATGGTTTTGGATTAGGCTTCGCCACTATACTTATCGTAAACCCTTTTGGTTTGAACTAAAAGAAGTGATCAGAACACTTATTATTCTTGCTATTATTGAGCTAGCTACTATAGCCTTTTCAAAGCTTTATTTTTCTCGCTATTTATGGGGTTTAACTTGGGGTGTTACATTCTTCTTTGTTCCTATTGTTCGTATTTTAACTAAAAAAATCTTAATTGATACGGGACTATATATTAAGAATACAGTTATTATTGGTGGAGGGAATAATGCGATTGATGCCTATAAAGCCTTAACTAGTGAGTCTTATTTAGGGTTAAAAGTAAAATATTTTATTGCATTAAATCCTTCAGAAAAATTAAAGGAATTGAGTATCCCTATAATAAATGAAGAGCGGAAAGGTATCTGGCAATTAGTTACAAATAAATCTGATCAATTTATTATTGCTTTAGAAGAAGATGAGATAGAAGAAAGAGATAAATGGTTGAGATTCTTTTCAAAAAATTATTATCGTTCAATATCCGTTATTCCTACATTAAGAGGCTTACCACTATATAGTACGGATATGTCTTTTCTATTTAGTTATGAAATGATTTTATTACGGGTAAATAATAACTTAGCGAAAAGATCATCTCGTATATTAAAGAGAATAATGGATATTTTAGGTTCATTATTATTGATAATTTTATTATTACCATTATTAATCTTAATATATTGGTTAGTTAGAAAAGATGGAGGGTATGCAATTTATGGACACCCTCGGATTGGACAAAATGGTAAAAAGTTTAACTGTTTAAAATTTCGTTCAATGGTGGTTAATGCTGATGAAGTATTAGAAAAGCTTTTAGAAAGTGATCCGATAGCAAAAGTAGAATGGGAAAAGGATTTTAAGCTGAGAAATGATCCTCGAATTACCTCTATTGGTAAGTGGTTACGTCGTACAAGTTTGGATGAGCTTCCTCAGCTTTTTAACGTATTAGCTGGACAAATGAGTCTTGTTGGTCCTCGTCCAATTATTTCCGATGAATTGGAATATTATCAGGAAGATGTTGATTATTATTTAATGGCAAAACCAGGAATGACGGGGCTTTGGCAGGTTAGTGGAAGAAATAATGTTGATTATAAGACTCGAGTATATTTCGATGCTTGGTATGTAAAAAACTGGTCTCTTTGGAACGATATTGCTATTTTATTTAAAACTATCAATGTATTAAGGAGCCGAGAAGGAGCTTATTAATCCTATAGGGCTAGAGTAACTTACTATGCAATTTGCCCTTTACTTTATAAGCCGGCTGGGGTAAAATGTACTACCTTTTTTAGTTCTATGTCGCCAAAATTGTGTGCGACTTTATTTAAACATATATTTCCTGAGGTGATGGCATATGCCAGTAATTAAAGTTCGTGAAAATGAATCATTTGACGTTGCATTACGTCGTTTCAAACGCTCTTGCGAAAAAGCAGGTTTATTAGCAGAAGTTCGCGCTCGTGAATTCTATGAAAAACCAACTACAATTCGTAAACGTGAAAAAGCATCTTTAGCTAAACGTCACGCTAAACGTAATGCTCGTGAAAATGCACGTAACACTCGTTTATACTAATTAGCAGTCTTGCTATTTAGGCTTAAATTAACTAAAACCGTGAAACCTTTTGGAATCACGGTTTTAGTGTTTCTAGTGAACCCCTATGTAACCTATTAGTAAATAAGCGGTCAAATTTCAATAAATTTTGCAAAATTTAGCGTAAATCTAACCGCTTGCCGCTATGACAAGGAGAATCAATGAAAGGCACAATTCCTCGTTCGTTTATTGATGATCTTGTTGCTCGTACCGACATTGTTGAACTCATCAATAGTCGAGTCAAACTCAAAAAAGCAGGACGAGATTATCAAGCCTGTTGTCCGTTTCATCACGAAAAAAGTCCTTCGTTTACCGTCAGTCAATCTAAACAGTTTTATCACTGCTTTGGTTGCGGTGCGCACGGTAATGCGATTAGCTTCTTGATGGATTACGATAAACTGGAATTTCCCGAGGCGATTGAAGAACTTGCCGCGATGCAAGGTTTGGAAGTACCGCGTGAGAATGTGATGGCTCGTGACGGTAAGCCTCAGGCGAGCTACAAAACTAAGCGTAATTTATATGAGCTGTTAGAAGCGATTAGTCGGTTTTATCAACAAAATTTAACTCAAGATATTCCGAGTCAAAGCTATTTACAAAGCCGTGGGCTGTCACCGGAAATCATTGCACGTTTTGAAATTGGTTTTGCATATAATTCGATGGATTCCGTGCTACGTAAATTCGGCACGAATCGTGATGAAGTACAGAAATTGTTCGATACGGGTATGATTACGCAAAATGATAGCGGTCGAATTTACGATAAATTTCGCAATAGAGTAATGTTTCCGATTCGTGATAAACGCGGGCGGGTAATTGCCTTTGGTGGGCGAGTCATGGGGGATGAACGACCTAAATATCTGAATTCACCGGAATCAGCGACTTATCATAAAGGTAATGAACTGTATGGTTTATTTCAAGCGTTACAACAGAATGAAAATCCTACCTCACTCGTTGTGGTCGAAGGGTATATGGATGTGGTCGCACTGGCGCAATTCGGGGTGGATAACGTGGTGGCGTCACTCGGTACGGCAACTACCGGCGAGCAAATCCAGCAGATGTTCCGTGTCACCGAACAAGTGATTTGTTGCTATGACGGCGATAGAGCGGGGCGAGAGGCGGCATGGCGGGCGTTTGAGAACGCATTACCGTATTTGCATGACGGACGACAACTGAAATTTATTTTCTTGCCGGACGGCGAAGATCCGGACAGTTTTGTACGCGCACAGGGCAAGCAAGGCTTTGAAGCCTACTTGCAAAATGCGATGTCACTCAGTGATTTTCTATTCGATTCGCTTATTGCACAGGTTGATCTTTCAAGCAAAGAAGGTAAATCGAAACTGGCGGCATTAGCAATACCGTTGATTAATCGTATTCCGGGTGAAATGCTGCGAGTTTATTTACGCAATATTCTCGGACAAAAGCTCGGTATTTTAGATCCGGCGCAATTGGAAGCAATGTTGCCGAGTCGTTCGCAAGCCGTACAAAAAAAGGCGGTGCGAACGCCGCAAATTAAGCGAACGCCGATGCGTTTATTAATCGCCTTATTATTGCAAAACCCCGAATTGGTTAAATTCGTGCCGGATATTTCCGCGCTTAAAACGCTGGAAGAACCGGGCTTTGAATTATTACTTGAGCTGGTTGAGGTTTGCCGGCAAAAAGTCGGTGTCTCAATGGGCGCATTACTCGAACATTGGCGAGATAAACCGAATTACCGCACTCTTGAACTGTTAGCCGATTGGGAACATTTGGTCACATCGGAAAACATCGAAACGACTTTTATTGAAACGCTTGATTTTCTTTATGCGAAATTGGTGGAAAAGCGAATCGAAGTATTAATTGCCAAAGATCGCAGCCTAGGACTAAGCGCGGAAGAAAAGCAAGAGTTGGTCATGTTGATTGTACAATGATTAAGCGGTCATTTTTGAGAAATTTTTTGCAAAACTATCAAGAAAATTTTAATTAATGGTATAATCCAATACTATTTTTGCGCGCACACAAAACGGATACAATTATGGAACAACAATTAGAACAGCAATCTCAATTAGAACTTCTGATTGCCCAAGGGCGTGAACAAGGTTATTTAACCATTTCGGAAGTGCACGACCACTTACCGGAAGAGTTGGTTGATGCGGAGCAGATCGAAGATATTATTCAAATGATCAACGATATGGGGATTAAAGTTTTAGAAACCGCCCCGGATACCGACGAGTTAATGCTCGCGGAAAATATCGCTGATGAAGATGTCGTGGAAGAAGCGACTAAAGTGCTTTCGACGGTAGAATCTGAATTAGGTAGAACAACCGATCCGGTACGTATGTATATGCGTGAAATGGGTACGGTGGAATTGCTTACCCGTGAAGGCGAAATTGATATTGCGAAACGTATTGAAGAAGGTATCAATGAAGTGCAATGTGCGGTTGCAGAATATCCGGAAGCCTTAACCGAATTAATCGGTTTCTATGCGCAAGTTGAAGAAGGTACGATGCGTTTATCGGATCTTGTTACCGCTTTCGTTGATCCGAATATCCAAGCGGACGAAGCGTTGGAAGATTTGGACGTAGATCTTGATGACGAAGAAGAAGCGGAAGATGTTGCGGATGTAGATGACGAGAGCGAAGAGGAAGAAAGCGACGGCAATGCGGATACCGGTGATGACAATTCAATCGATCCTGAACTTGCTCGCGAAAAATTCTATGCGTTACGCGAGCAACACGAAAAAGCCTTACAAGCGATTCAAAAACACGGTCGTAGCCATAAAAAATCAAGAGAGCAGATCCAAGCACTTTCGGATATTTTCCGTGAGTTCCGTTTAGTACCGAAACAATTTGATTTACTTGTCGAATCGATGCAAAAAATGATGAAACAAGTACGTTCGGAAGAGCGCCAAATTCAACGTTATGCGGTTGAATATGCACAAATGAAAAAGGCTGACTTCTTAAAATTGTTCCAAGGTAATGAAACGTCGGAAGAATGGATTGAAAAAGCAATTAATGCGAAAAAAGGCGCCGCGCCTAAATTGGCGAACTATATCGACCAAATTCGCGTAAATATCGATAATTTACAACGTATGGAGCAAACGACCGGTCTGACTATCGCACAAATTCGTGAAATCGGCGGGCGTATCGCAAACGGTGAATTAAAAGCTCGCCGTGCGAAAAAAGAGATGGTGGAAGCGAACTTACGTTTAGTAATCTCAATTGCGAAAAAATATACCAACCGCGGTTTGCAATTCCTAGATTTAATTCAGGAAGGTAACATCGGTTTGATGAAAGCGGTCGATAAATTCGAATATCGTCGCGGTTATAAGTTCTCTACTTATGCGACTTGGTGGATTCGTCAGGCGATTACCCGTTCAATCGCCGACCAAGCACGTACCATCCGTATTCCGGTACATATGATCGAAACCATCAATAAACTGAACCGTATTTCTCGTCAATGTTTACAAGAAATGGGACGTGAAGCGACGCCGGAAGAGTTAGCGGAACGTATGGGAATGCCGGAAGATAAGATTCGTAAAGTGTTGAAGATTGCCAAAGAGCCGATTTCAATGGAAACGCCGATTGGCGATGACGACGATTCGCATTTAGGTGATTTCATTCAAGACGAAAGCCTTGAATTACCGTTAGATTCGGCAACTGCGGAAAGTTTACGTTTAGCAACGAATGAAGTGTTGGAAGGCTTAACGCTGCGTGAGGCGAAAGTATTGCGTATGCGTTTCGGTATTGATATGAACACAGACCACACGCTTGAGGAAGTCGGTAAACAGTTTGACGTAACGCGTGAACGTATTCGTCAGATTGAAGCGAAAGCGTTACGCAAACTTCGTCACCCAAGCCGTTCGGAAACTTTACGTAGTTTCTTAGACGACTAGAATAGAGAAATAAAAATGCCCAAGCGAGTTAAACTTGGGCATTTTTATTTCTATGACAAGCGGTCGAATTTGCAAAAAAATTAACAAATTTAACCGCTTGTCCAAAGCATAAAAAAGGAAGCCTAAGCTTCCTTTTCGTTTATATCTAAGACTTATTTAACCGTTACACGGGCAAATTTACGTTTACCGACTTGGTAAACGAACGTACCCTGTTGTGCATTTTGACGAACGTCTTCTATTTTTTCGCCGTCGATTTTTACCCCGCCTTGTTGTGCGGAACGAATCGCCTCGGAAGTTGATGCGACTAAACCGGCTTCTTTTAATAAAGTCGCTAAACCGATTTCGCCTTCAAACGTAAATTCCGGCATTTCATCCGGGATTGCGCCTTTTTGGAAACGGTTGATAAACTCTTGTTCCGCCGAATCCGCCGCCGCTTGATCGTGGAAACGAGCAATTAACTCTTTCGCTAAAAGAATCTTCACATCACGCGGATTTTTACCTTCCGCAACGTTCGCTTTCAATTGAGCGATTTCATCTAACGGACGGAATGAAAGTAGATTGTACCAATCCCACATTAACTCGTCTGAAATCGACATCACTTTACCGAACATATCGCTCGGCGCATCGGTTACACCAATATAGTTACCAAGTGATTTCGACATTTTTTTCTCGCCGTCTAAGCCGACAAGTAATGGTAATGTCATTGCTACCTGCGGTTTTTGACCTGCTGATTTTTGTAACTCACGACCGACTAATAAGTTAAAGGTTTGGTCTGTACCGCCTAACTCAACATCCGCTTCTAACGCAACAGAATCATGACCTTGAAGTAACGGATAAATAAATTCGTGGATTGCGATAGATTGATTATTGGTAAAACGTTTTTTGAAATCGTCACGCTCAAGCATACGGGCAACCGTATAATTAGAGGCAAGGCGAATCATACCTTCCGTCCCTAATTTACCCAACCATTCGGAGTTGAAGACCACACGCGTTTTATTCGGGTCTAAGATTTTGAATAATTGTTGTTTATAGGTTTCCGCATTGCGTAACACGTCTTCACGAGTGAGCGGCGGGCGAGTTGAGTTTTTGCCTGACGGATCACCGACCATACCGGTAAAGTCGCCGATTAAGAAAATCACTTCATGACCAAGTTGTTGGAATTGGCGGAGCTTATTTAAAACAACGGTATGACCTAAATGAATATCGGGTGCTGTAGGGTCTGCGCCTAATTTAATGCGTAACGGACGATTTTCCTTTAACTTTTCAATTAAATCTTCTTCAGAATAAATATTTTCAACACCGCGTTTCAATTCGGCTAATGTCGTTTCAATAGATTGAGCCATTTATGATTCCTTATATCTTGTCTTAAATATGAAAATAACTTCTATTATAACGGGATACATTGGAATTGATAAGGTTTAATCGGCAATAGACGAAAAAAAACGCCTCATTTTGTGGGGGAATGAGGCGTAAGAGTTGGAGTGATTACCTATTATTTTTGAAGTGAGTTAATGATAATAATTCTCATCTAGTTAAGCAATGGTCTTTACAATTTCTTACAAATGAGAATCTTTATCATTTGAATAGTTAAAATAATAAGCCTTTTGAAAAGTTCAGGCAAGCACTAAAAAGTCTAAGATAGATGAAAAAGTTACATACGATAGCTTTGAGCACATATTTTGTAATTTTAACTTTCTCGACAAGCTAACCATGGAACACGTATGCCGTTGATATTTTTATAATAAGTCGAACCTTGTTCGCGAGCGACTAAATCCACATAATTTCCTTGAATCGGATAATATGAATTATAAGTGACTTCAAAACGAGTGCCGCGGGCGTTAAGTGTTTTATTTTCAAGGTGATCAAACGGTTCGACTTTGCCGCCGTCCAATTGAAAGTAGAAACCGAAGTTATCTTTCATACGACTTTCTTTTGAAAGCGGAAAATACGTGGATAAATGAGAATTTGCACCGGTTTCAAGGTTACTGCAAGTGTAGAAATAACGTTTATAGTGAGTACCGTTAGATAATTCCGCCTGGCTGATATTGTCTTTTAAGTAATCGGCTCTTGCTTTTTTCTTCGGCACGGAAGAAGTACAGGCAAATAAAAACGTTAGTGTTGATGTTAATAAAATCAATTTAAATTTAGTCATATGATGAAATCCCGATAAAAATAGCCTAAAAGAATAGGCTATATTAGTTTAAACGGAGAATTTGGGAAGCGGTAGAATTTGTAAGAAGTTTTGCAAATTTGACCGCTTATTCGCTATTTTTTACGTTGGCGACCGGACGATTTCTTGGCTGTTTTGGTCGCTTTTCCCTTAGCTTTAGATTTACCTTTTGCCGATTTGATTGTTTTAGGCTCTTTAAAAATCGGTTTATCGCCGGCATTTTTCTTTGCTTTTTGTTTGGCGGTTTTACCGACGGCAATGCCTTTACGCAGATTATCGATTAAAGCAAAGTCAATTTTCTTATCGTCTAAATTCACATTGATTACTTTCACTTTAACCGGATCACCTAAGCGGTAAATCACACCGCTGCCGCCGACTAAACGTTGTCTGTCCGCATCATAATGATAGTAATCATTGTCTAATGTTGAAATATGCACCAAGCCGTCGATCAATAACTCGTTGATTTTAACGAATAAACCGAAACCGGTTACGCTTGAAATCACACCTTCAAACTCTTCGCCGAGATGATCTTGCATAAATTCGCATTTCAACCAATCCGCCACTTCACGGGTCGCTTCGTCCGCCCGACGTTCGGCCGCCGAACATTTCTCGCCGAATTGGTCGATATCGTCCAATTTATAGTGATAACCGCCACAATCGGTATAATGTCTGGTATTGCCTTTTCCCTTTTCAATCAAGTATTTAATTGCACGGTGTAACAGCAAATCCGGATAACGGCGAATAGGTGAAGTAAAGTGAGCGTATTCGGTTAAAGCCAAACCGAAATGTCCGACGTTATCCGCTGAATAGACAGCTTGTTTGAGCGAGCGCAGTAACATAGTTTGAATCAATTCGCGATCCGGACGTTCGGCGAGTTGTTCGAGTAATACGGCATAATCTTTTGGTGTCGGATCAAGCACGACGTCCCAAGTGAGTCCGCATTCTTTGATAAAGGATTTAAAACTAGTGAGCTTTTCTTCGCTCGGTTTATCGTGAATACGGAATAACGCCGGTTCATTGGCTTTTTCGACAAGACGAGCGGCGGCAATATTCGCTAAAATCATACATTCTTCGATGATTTTGTGCGCATCGTTACGAATTAGCGGCTCGATACGTTCGATTCTGCCTTGCGGATTGAAAATAAATTGGTTTTCAATCGTTTCAAATTCAATCGCACCTCGATGACGACGAGTGTTTTGCAACACTTTAAACATCTCATTTAAAGTTTCCAAATGCGGTACCAGTGTTGCATAACGCTCACGTAACGCTTCGTCACCTTCTAATATTTTCCAAACTTTAGTATAAGTTAAGCGGGCGTGCGAGTTCATTACCGCTTGATAGAATTGATAGCCGGTCAGTTCGCCTTTTTTCGATACGGTCATTTCCGCCACCAAACATAATCTGTCCACTTGCGGATTTAATGAACATAAACCGTTTGACAGAATTTCCGGTAACATCGGGATCACTCGATTCGGGAAGTAAACCGAATTGCCGCGATTCGCCGCTTCCAAATCCAGTGCGGTTTTCGGACGAACGTAATAACTCACATCGGCAATCGCTACCCATAAACGCCAACCGTCGCCTTCTTTTCTGGCAAAGACGGCGTCGTCAAAATCTCGTGCGTCTTCCCCGTCAATCGTTATTAACGGTAAATCACGCAGATCTACACGGCCAGCTTTCGCTTCTTCCGGCACTTCTTCGCTGAATTGGCGAATTTGTTTTTCTACGCCTTCCGGCCAAACGTGCGGAATGTCGTGGTTACGTAGAGCGATTTCGATTTCCATCCCCGGTGCAAGATTATCGCCTAAGATTTCGGTAATAAAGCCGACCGGACGAGTAAAACCGGCTTTACGTTCTTGCAGTTCGACCACAACCACTTGTCCCATTCTTGCACCCATACGGTGTTCGTCGGGAATTAAAATATCTTGGCTGATACGGCTATCGTCCGGTACTACGAAGCCGATACCGCTTTCAAGGAAGAAACGACCGACAATTTGTTTTTTACGTGCTTCCAATACGCGAACGATTCGTACTTCACGGCGACCTCGGCGATCGGTGCCGTTCGGTTGGGCAAGCACGAAGTCACCGTGCATCACGCGTGTCATTTGGCTATTCGGAATAAACCAATCGTCACTTTTTTCGCCGCCTTCCACTTGCAGAAAACCGTAGCCGTCACGATGACCGATAACCGTACCTTTCAGCAAATCCATTTTTTCCGGTAACGCATAACGTTTACCTTTGGTAAAAATTAATTGCCCGTCGTTTTCCATCGCTCGTAAGCGACGGCGAACGCCTTCGATACGTTCTTCATCATAAATATGGAAAGCTTCGAGTAATTCTTCACGACTCATCGGCGCATCGAATGCTCGAATGGTTTGTAAAATAAATTCTCTGCTCGGTACGGGATTTTCGTACTTTTCGCTTTCTTGTTGGTAATTCGGATCAATTATCATAATGTACTCTTTATATATGTTAAAGCGGTCTGATTTGCAGAAAAATTTACAAATCAGACCGCTCGAATTAAGTTAAGTTACTGAGCCAAAGGCGGACTTTAAGTCCCCAATAACTCGTAAGCCCTGTTGTATGTTGAACGATTTCGCCGTCTTTAATGATGAGAACCGTCGGAGTCGCTTGAATATCCCAGCTTTTGGAGATTACGCCGTCAGGATCATTGATAACGGGGAAGCGGTAATCTTCTTGTTTGAGGTAATCGACGACATCTTGCGGCGTACCGGATTTAAGTGCAACGCTTAAAACGGGAACATTCTCATCGGCAAATTGTTGAATTGCCGGCGAAGTGAATTTGCAATAGGTACACCAACTGCCCCAAAAGTACAGTAACATTGGTCGGTCGTGACTAAGTTGGGCGATCATTTTCGGCTGGTGCTGTAAATCATATAAAACTTGTTGCGCAAATTGGTTCGGCGCACTCGGTTTACGATACCAATCAATCACGGTACTTAGCACGATAAACATTAATCCGTAGAAAAAAATGTTTTTACCGAAACGTGAAAGCATAGCGTATTTGTTCTGCATTATTGGTGTTCCTTGTCGTGGCTATAAGTATAAGAAGCCGCTCCTCTGGCTAACATTCTTAATTGCATAATCACGCGTTTTTTTAATTTTTCTCGCTCTTGCGTATTCATATCAAGCGCATAAGAGCCGGCGGTAAATACGATAGTCACTAAGCCTTCGGCTTGGATATAGGCGATTTCACGGCTGCTGTTCGGATCTTTCGCCATAATATAATCGGTCAGCTCGGCAATAAAATGTTGAATCTCGCGCGATGCCGCGGTACGAAACGCTTGCGAAGTACCGGAACTTTCTCGTAGCAGTAAGCGGAACACATTCGGGCGATCGGCAATTAACTCGAAGAAAGTATCGGTCGAAACGGCGACTACGCTTCCGCCGGTCGCAATACGCTTGCGCGCTTGGCGCATTAATTGACGTAAGAGTAATCCCGATTCGTCCACCATCGCCAATCCTAATTCGTCCATATCTTTAAAATAGCGATAGAATGAAGTCGGCGCAATACCGGCTTCTCTGGACACTTCGCGTAAACTCAAGTTAGAAAAACTTTTTTCCGCACTTAATTGGTTAAAAGCCGCATCCACCAATGCACGACGCGTTTTCTCTTTTTGTTGGGCGCGGATACCGATATTACTCATGAATTTTCTCTTGTTTCATAATCTTGGAAACTTCTTTTGCAAGACGTTCGTAACGAATACGTAGCGGTGAACCCGGACGATAAATTAAGCCGACGGTGCGATAAGGTTTAGGTTCATCAAATGTGAGGTAATTCAGCCCCTCGCAAGGCTTCGCCGCTAATTCCGGAATAAGTGACATCCCGACGTTCGCCGCCACCATATTACGTAACGTTTCAAGATTGGTCGCTTTAAAGTGCGTGCTTTCTTTGGCACCGACGGATAAGCAATAATCAAGCGTTTGCGTACGTAGGCAATGCCCGTCGTCTAAAAAGAGTAATTCTTTATCTTTTAAGTATGAAATATCCATCTTACTTTTATGCGACCACTCATGTTTATCTGAAACCGCTAAAAGCATTTGTTCGTTAAAAATAGGCACTTCGATAAAGGGTTCGCTTTCTTTGACAAAAGCTAAAATTCCGCAATCCAGTTGTCCGGATTCAAGTTGATCAACCAGTTGCGTGGTTTGCAGCTCATAAATATAGAGTTCCAACTCGGGGAATGTCGATTTCAATGCCGGCAATACAAGTGGTAAAAGGTACGGACCAAGGGTCGGAATAATGCCGACATGCAGCGGTCCGGACATTTCTTTCCCTTGGTTACTTGCCATCTCTTTTAGCACTTTTACTTCACGTAAGACGGCTTTCGCTTGTTCGACAAGAGTTAAACCGGCTTGGGTAAATAATACCTTACGGCTGGTACGTTCAAGTAATACCGTACCTAATTCGTCCTCTAGTTTGCGAATTTGACCGCTTAGTGTCGGCTGGCTGACGTTACAGGCGTCCGCCGCTCGGCGGAAATGTTTATAGTCTGCTAAAGCGATTAAATATTCTAAATCTCTAATATTCACAACTACTCCTCATGAGATCAAAGGATGACTGTTTTCCTATTAATTAAATAGGATGAATTATGGCATATTTAGGTGTAGAATGCGTGCGGTTTTTGAAAAACATTATGTAAAATAGGAGAATTTTTATGTCTTTAAAAGATATGACGGGTCAAAAAGTACCTAACGTAACCTTCCACACACGTCAAGGCGATGCTTGGGTCGATGTAACCACAGCGGAATTATTCGATAATAAAACCGTTATCGTTTTCTCACTTCCGGGCGCATTTACCCCGACTTGTTCATCAACTCACTTACCGCGTTATAACGAATTAGCGTGCGAATTTAAAGCGGCGGGTGTCGATGACATTATCTGTATGTCTGTTAATGATACATTCGTAATGAACGCATGGAAAGCGGACCAAGAATCTGAAAACGTTACGGTAATTCCGGACGGTAACGGTGAATTTACCGAAGGCATGGGTATGTTGGTCGGTAAAGAAGACTTAGGTTTCGGTAAACGTTCATGGCGTTATTCTATGCTCGTGAAAAACGGCGTAGTTGAAAAAATGTTCATCGAGCCGCAAGAACCGGGCGATCCGTTCAAAGTATCCGATGCGGATACCATGATGAAATATTTAGTCCAAGGTTGGGCGCCGAAAGAATCGGTATCAATCATCACTAAACCGGGCTGTCCTTTCTGCGCGAAAGCCAAAGCGTTATTAAAAGAGAAAGGTTATACTTTTGAAGAAATCGTATTAGGTCGCGACGCTTCAACAATTTCCGTACGTGCGATTACCGGTAAAACATCGGTTCCGCAAGTATTCATCGGCGGTAAATACATCGGCGGTAGCGACGATTTAGCCGCATATTTTACAAAATAATCGGCAAAATTGGCATAGTAGACCAAAAGGTTGGTAAAAAGTGGGTTAAAGCCTTATAGTACAAGGCTTTAACCTACCTTTTTGAAATATGAATAAAAACTTGCCCTTTTTGTCAATCTTCCAAAACACAAAAGTATGGCTTTAAAAATAAGCTTCAACGTTATAAATGTTCAGCTTGCAATAAAATATTTACCTTAACATCTAAATTAAATTCGACCCAAATTTGGTTGGATTATTCTGTTGGAAAACAAACATATCAACAACTCGCTAATAAATATCAGTGTTCAGTAAGAACGATTCAACGATATTTAGAAAAGGCTCCTAAAGCCTTCTTAAAAGCCCCTCAAAATAAATATTTAAACTTAATTATTGATACTACTTTCTTTCATCGTGATTTTGGCGTGATGGTTTTTATTGATAGCCTTTCAACCAAAGTGGTTTATCACCAAATTGTGAAAACGGAAAAAGATATTTATTACAAGAAAGCCACCAATCATTTAAGAGAAAAAGGCTATATCATTCAATCAATTACCTGTGATGGCAGGCGTGGCTTATTGAAAGATTTAATGAATACGCGCACGCAAATGTGCCAATTTCATTTAGTAGCAATCGTGATGAGAGCATTAAGAAAAAAGCATCAATCGCACGCAGGAAGAGAATTAAAAACGATAATAAAGACGTTAAAAGTCAGTTCAAAAAATGAATTTTATTTAAAAATACATCACTGGAAAATAAAACATAAAGCCTTTTTAGAGGAACGGTCAGATAAACCGAATGAAAAAGGAAAATATCCTTATAAACATCGTAATGTGAGAAGTGCTTATACAAGTATAAAACGTTATATGGATTATATTTTTACGTATGAAAAGTATCCTGAGTTAAATATTGAAAAGACGACAAATCGAATAGAAGGATTATTTAAAGAATTAAAAGACAAATTACGCCCACATAGCGGATTAACGAGAAAGCATAAGATATTGTTTATACAGGACTTTTTAAATAAAAAGAGTCGGTAAAAATTTCTAAACATAATCATTACCAACCCTTTTGTCCAATAGAGGCATAGTTCGACAAAATACCAACCTTTTTGTCTACTATGCGGCAAAATTAACCGCTTAATATAAAAAAACCGAACGTTTTAAAGCGTTCGGTTTTTTGTTTTATCTCGGTATTATTCTGCACATTCCTGCATAAATTTGTCCGCTTGCTTAACCATTGAGGTCGAACCGACAAAGAACGGCACGCGCTGATGCAGTTCGCTCGGTTTAATATCCAAAATCGGATTAAAACCGTCTGTTGCCATACCGCCGGCTTGTTCGGCTAAGAATGCCATCGGATTACCTTCATACAATAAACGTAATTTACCTTTCGGATAAACGGTTGAAGTCGGATAAATATAGATACCGCCTTTTAAAAGGTTGCGGTGGAAATCCGATACTAACGAACCGATATAACGTGATGAATACGGACGTTTAGTCGCTTCGTCACTTTCTTGGCAATATTTAATGAATTTTTTCACGCCCATCGGGAATGTCACATATTGTCCTTCATTAATCGAATAGTATTTACCTTCCGTCGGCATTTTCATATCCGGATGTGAAAGGATAAATAAACCGAGCGACGGATCGTAAGTGAAACCGTTTACCCCGTTACCGGTGGTATATACCAACATCGTTGATGAACCGTAAGTCACATACCCCGACGCTACTTGTTTACGTCCTTCTTGTAAGAAGTCTTCCATCGTCACCGGCGAGCCGATCGGCGAGACGCGTTTATAAATAGAGAAAATCGTACCGACCGAAACGTTTACGTCAATATTGGAAGAACCGTCCAACGGATCGGTCATCAGAATATATTTAGCGTTTTTAGCGCGATCATTTTCAAATGCGACAAAATTATCGTCTTCTTCGGATGCAAAACCGGCAACTTCTTCACGAGCCAGTAACGCCTTTTTCATCGTTTCGTTAGCGAATACGTCTAATTTCATTTGCGCTTCGCCTTGAATATTCTCCGAACCGGCTACGCCTAAAATATCTTGGCTTAAACCGGCGCGGTTAATTTCTCGGTGAATAATTTTAGCGGCAAGTCGAATAGACGATAAAATACCGCTTAATTCGCCTTTCGCTTCCGGGTACTCCGCTTGTTTTTCAATAATAAATTCGCCGAGTGTTTTCATAATTTCTCCTTGGGCTATGCTAGAATAGTAAGTAATATTATAGAGATAAACCGATGTTACCTCTAATAAGGTACAACAATTTTGTGACATTGATCACATATTTTTTACATGAAGGTGAATTTATGAGACAAAAACATATTCATATCTTGGGAATCTGCGGAACATTTATGGGTGGTGTCGCAATGATTGCTCGAGAACTCGGCTATAAAGTAACGGGTTCGGACACTAACGTTTATCCGCCGATGAGTACATTTTTAGAAAGCCACGGTATTGATATTATCCCGAATTACGATGTCGCACAGTTGCAACCTGCACCGGATTTAGTGGTAATTGGGAATGCAATGAGCCGGGGCAATCCTTGCGTAGAATATGTATTGGATAATCAGCTAAATTACACTTCGGGTCCGCAATGGTTACATGATCATCTGTTAAAAGATCGCTGGGTGTTAGCCGTATCCGGTACGCACGGTAAAACCACCACCACTGGTATGCTGGCTTGGATTTTAGATCAAAATAATCTTGATGCCGGTTTCTTAATCGGCGGGGTTGCCGGTAATTTCGGTATTTCGGCGCGTGCCGGCTCAAGCAAATTCTTTGTAATTGAAGCGGACGAGTATGATTCGGCATTCTTTGACAAGCGGTCTAAATTTGTGCATTACACGCCGAAAACGTTAATTATCAATAATATTGAGTTTGACCACGCCGATATTTTTGACGACTTAAAAGCAATCCAACGCCAATTCCATCATTTAGTACGTACCATGCCGAGTAGCGGTTGTATTCTTTCGGCGGCAGCGGATGAGAATGTACAAAATACGCTAAAAATGGGTAGTTACAGCGAGCTGCAATTTATCGGCGAAGATAAACAATGGTTTGCCAAACCGATTTCTGCCGATTGTTCGCATTTTGAAGTATTCCACAAAGGTGAAAAAGCCGGCGAAGTCAAATGGAATATTATCGGGGCGCATAATATGCATAATGCACTAATGGCGATTGCCGCGGCACATCACGCCGGCGTATCGGTAGCAGGTGCTTGCGATGCGCTCGGTTCATTCATTAATGCAAACCGCCGTTTAGAAGTAAAAGGCGAAGTGAACGGCATTACCGTCTATGACGACTTTGCTCACCATCCGACCGCAATTGCCGCAACAATTAACGCTTTACGTGGCAAAGTCGGCAAAGAACAACGTATTTTGGCGGTGCTTGAACCCCGTTCCAATACGATGAAAATGGGCTTGCATAAAGAAGAAATTGCACCGAGTTTAGTTGATGCGAATGCGGTATTCGTTTACCAACCGGACACGATTCCGTGGGCGGTTTCAGTGATTACCGATAATTTAACCCAACCTGCCAAATGGTCGGCGGATTTAGATGAATTGGTCAAAATGATTGTGGAAGAAGCGAAACCGACGGACCATATTTTAGTGATGAGTAACGGTGCGTTTGGTGGAATTCATCAGAAATTGCTACAAGCATTGAAAGCTTAACGAGTAGGGCGGATATTCCCGCCCTACAATATCTTAAAGTGGTGTCATTGCAAAAATTTTCGCAAAAATGACCGCTTGTTTTCCTGTTACTTACTCTTTGTTCAGTAAGAAAATGCCTTGCTCGGTAAAGTGGATAAATGCTTTTGTGGCATCGGGATCAAATTGATCCGGGTTCGCATTAATTAATACGTCTTTACCGTTCCAATTCGCTACGATTTCCCAGTGATTACCCATATAAACCGCACTCTTAATTTGGCAACGTTGGCTGGTCTCGCCTGTGGCGGTGAGTCGGATTGCTTCCGGACGTACGCCGACTAAACATGCACCGTCCGCAACACTAAAATCAGCGGCGTTATGTAACGGGAAGCGATAATCGCCGATAGATACCGTACCTTGATTTAAGTTACCGTCAAAAATGGTTGATTCGCCCATAAAATTCGCAAGGAATAAAGAATTCGGTCGTAAATAAAGATCTTTTGCCGGTGCTTTTTGCATAATTTTGCCTTTGTTCATCACGATAACTTCATCCGAAACCGCAAACGCTTCGGTTTGGTCGTGCGTAACATAAAGCGAGGTAATGCCTAAACGTTGTTGCAATTCACGAATTTTTTCACGCATCGAACGGCGTAAGTTGGCATCCAAGTTACTTAACGGCTCGTCAAATAATAACACTTTCGGTTTTAGCACTAAGGCACGAGCCAATGCAACACGTTGTTGCTGACCACCGGAAATTTGATCAACGAATCGATCTTCAAAACCGGCTAAATCCACCAGCTCCAATGCCTCTTTCACACGCTGTTTACGCTCTTCGTTACTTACGCCCTGCATACGTAAACCATAACCGACGTTATCGCCAATCGACATATGCGGGAATAGTGCATAAGATTGGAACACAATACAAATATCTCGATTTTGAATCGAAGATTTGGTTACATCTTCGCCATCAATAAAAATTTGACCGCTTGTCGGGTTCTCAAGCCCTGCCACTAAGCGTAATACGGTGGTTTTACCGCAGCCGGATGGCCCTAATAAAGTGACCATCGTGCCACGTTTAATCACTAAATCTAAATTATCAATTACCGTTGCTTTACCGAAAGATTTGGTAATATTTTTCAGTACTAAGAAATCGTTGTTCATAATATTTTGCCTTTTATACACGAGCGACAATACCGCCCGGGACGAATTAATCTGCTTTTTTCGCTTTTGATTTTGCGATACGAGTGTCCCCGACAATCCAGTCGAAGAATAAAATGATCGCCATCATCACAACAATTAAGATTGAACCGTATGCGATAGCCACCCCGTACTCACCGTCTTCCACACGGTTTAAAATATAAGCGGTTGCAACACGAGTATCTGCGGTCACAAGGAACACAATCGCACTCACGGTTGTCATCGCACGTACGAAACTGGTCACTAATGCGGATAACAATGCCGGTTTCAATAATGGGAAGACGATAAACCAAATGGTTTTTAACGAACTGCCTTTTAATGATAATGAGGCTTCATCCAATGATTTATCCAACTGCCCAAGTCCCGCAATTGCCGCACGCATACCGATCGGTAAATCTCGCATTACCATTGAAATAATAATGATGATACCGGTGCCGGTAATATACATTGGCGCATCATTAAAGGCGAGAATATAAGACACACCGGCAACCGTACCCGGTACGGCAAAGCACAGCATAGTTAAGAACTCAAGAGTTTTCTTACCTTGGAAATCTTTACGCACCACAATATAAGCGATTAATAAACCGAATAACGCAGTGAGCGGTGCGGCAATACCGGCGTAAATCATGGTATTGATTAAAGACGGCCACGCCCCGTCACTTAAACCTTGCCCGAATAACATCGCATAGTTATTTAAGGTTAGGGTGTAATCTACCCCCCAGTTTACCGTGAAGCTACCGTAGAAAATGCTGCCGTATAACGCAAAGTTAAAGACGACCCAGAAGCCCAACATTACAATAATGGTATATTTCAAACCGCTTGGTAAATCTTGCACATCGCCACGATAAGATTTACCGGAAACGGTCACATAAGAGCGATTACCAATCCACATATACTGAACGATAAAGATCAGTAATGAGAAAATCAGCAACATCGAACCTAAGGTACTTGCCGAAGCATAATCTAATTGTGAGCCGGCAATATAGAAATAAATTTGAGTAGCGATTACGTCAAAGCTACCGCCTAAAACCAATGGGTTACTGAAGTCGGCGAGCGATTGGATAAACACGATTAAAAATGAATTTGCCAATGCCGGACGTAATAACGGGAAAATAATGTTGTAGAAAGTTTGATAGCGGTTTGCTCGTAACGTATAAGACGCTTCTTCAATCGAAGGGTGAATTGATTTTAACGCACCGTCTAAAATCATAAATGAAATCGGGGCGAAAGCAAGAATCTGAGCAATCGCAATCCCGTTAAAACCATACAGCCAGTTATGATCTTTAAAGCCGAAATAGGTATCTAAAAATTCGGTCACGTAGCCCGAACGACCAAGCATTAAAGTTACGCCAAGACCCACCACAAACGGCGGTGTCACAATCGGTAGGATTGAGAAAATTTTCCCGATAAAGGCGGTACGGTGAGCGATACGAGTAGTATAAAGCGCAAACGCTAAACCGAAAACGGTTGAAACAATGCCGACAAAGCCGGAAAGGAATAAAGAGTTACTGATTACTCGAACAATATAACCCTGCCCTAAAATTCTGACCACTTGTTCCGGTGCGAACGTTTCTCCGTCATAAAACATCGAAATAAAAATCGCAACGGTCGGATAAACGATAAAAAAGAAAATCAGCAAGATGATACTGAGCAATGCGGCAATAATAAATTTATCGCCTTGCATCATTTTGAGTTTAGCAAAAGCAAAGGTGGCAAGTGCGGTTAAGGTGGCAATTAATACGATAACCGAATAGCCCATACTGACCTTATAAATCGTTGCCGAAATAAAGGCGAATAATAGTATGAAAGAAATTAAACCTAATTCGACTTTTGCTTGCGTTTCGGTCGAAAGTTTTAAAGAAGGCAGTAGCCAAAAACCGATCAAAGGTAAAAACCAAAGTATCGTCAGATTGACGGAAGACCAACCCATCGCATCGAGAAATTCATCTGCGGTACTCTCCAATAAGCCGTAATCTAGAGCTTTGGACGGGAGAGCAATAAATGCAATAAGTGAGAGCAGAATCCAAAAGTGGCTAGATTCAAACAGCGATCTTTTATTTGTAATAGAATCCATATAGCCTCACAACAACTAATAAAAATATTGAAAAGCAAGCGGTCGTTTTCGCTGATTTTTTGCAAATTTTTTGCGAAAAACGACCGCTTATCAAAGGCGAATAATTATTTCGCTAATTTTATTTCATCAACCCATTTATTTATTAAGCGTTTACGTTCGTCACTTGCACCGTATTTTTCAAAATCGTAATCAATTAATTTTAGTTTAGTCAGATCAAAAGCAAGCGGAGATTGTTCAGCCGTGGTATTGGTTAGCGTTTGTAACGCTTGACCTTTTTTCCATGCGGTTTCCTGACCTTCTTTAGAAAGCGCGAAATCAACGAATAATTTAGCGTTATCTAAGTTTCTCGCACCTTTTAAGATACTTACACCGCCTAATTCATAACCAGTACCTTCACACGGCACAACCATTTCAAGTGGTGCACCTTGTTCTTTTTCTAATGCATAGTCGTGTAAGAAGCCGATACCGACTGTTGTTTCGCCACGAGCAGCATTACGTGCCGGTGTGATACCTGATTTGGTATATTGAGAAATATTCGGATGGAGATGTTTGAAGTAATCGAACGCTTTATCTTCGCCCCAAAGTTGAGCGAAAGTTGCGATAGCGGTATAGGCTGTACCTGAACTTTGCGGGTCGGCAATTTGAATTTCACCTTTTAATTTCGGATCGGTTAAATCGTTCCAGCATTGCGGAATCTTTTCAATGCCTAATTTTTTCAAACGTTCTGTATTTACCGCAAAGCCTAAAATACCGATATATACTGCAGAACTTAAATTGCCTTTTACTTTTGCCGGATCTTGGAATTTCGGCATAATTTGATCGATATTCGGCGAACGATACGCTTCTAATAAGCCTAATTCACCCGCTTGCGATTGCGGGTCTAAAGTACCGCCGTACCAAACGTCCGCTTGCGGATTATTTTTTTCCGCTTCGATTTTTGCAAAGGTACTGCCGGAACCGTTTCGGATAAAAGAGGTTTTCACATCATATTTTTGTTCGAATGTTTTTGCCGCATTCTCACACATCACATTGGTCGCACTACAGTAAATCACTAAACGTCCTTTTGCCTGAGCCGCCGAACTGAACATTAAGCCCGCACCAAGTAATGCGGTTGAAACCGCTAAAGAAAGTTTTCCAAATTTCATAATCAAAGCCTCATATTGAGCATAAATCAACAAAATGCCGCGAATATAATCGAAAGCATTTTTCTTATTGGAACTAATTTACCGTAATTGAATAAAAAATACCGTGAAGCAGTTCACAAAATACGAGATTAATGAGCGATATTGTTATAAAATCATAATGTAAACCTCATTTGTAATGAATTGGTAAATTATATAAATAATCAAAAAACTTACTTTTTTTTATTTTTATCGGTAAGTATTTACAATCAAGTCAGACAAACGGCAATATTGTTATAAATCTGGGGGGATGAATGAGTAAAAAAATTAATGGATTTGAGGTTTTAGGAGAGGTGGCATGGTTATGGGCAAGTTCTCCTTTACATCGAAAGTGGCCGCTTTCTTTGTTAGCAATTAATGTGCTACCTGCGATTGAGAGTAATCAATATGTTTTGTTAAAGCGTGACGGTTTTCCTATTGCATTTTGTAGCTGGGCAAATTTGAATTTGGAAAATGAAATTAAATACCTTGATGATGTTGCCTCGCTAGTTGCGGATGATTGGACTTCCGGCGATCGTCGATGGTTTATAGATTGGATAGCACCGTTCGGAGACAGTGCCGCATTATACAAACATATGCGAGATAACTTCCCGAATGAGCTGTTTAGGGCTATTCGAGTTGATCCGGACTCTCGAGTAGGGAAAATTTCAGAATTTCATGGAGGAAAAATTGATAAGAAACTGGCAAGTAAAATTTTTCAACAATATCACTTTGAATTAATGAGTGAGCTAAAAAATAAACAAAATTTTAAATTTTCATTAGTAAATAGCTAAGGAGACAACATGGCTAACTCTCAGCTCGATAGAGTCAAAGGATTGATTGATTCACTTAATCAACATACAAAAAGTGCAGCTAAATCAGGTGCCGGCGCATTAAAAAATGGTTTGGGACAGGTGAAGCAAGCAGGGCAGAAATTAATTTTATATATTCCGAAAGATTATCAAGCTAGTACCGGCTCAAGTCTTAATGATTTAGTGAAAGCGGCGGAGGCTTTAGGGATCGAAGTACATCGCTCGGAAAAAAACGGTACCGCACTAGCGAAAGAATTATTCGGTACAACGGAAAAACTATTAGGTTTCTCGGAACGAGGCATCGCATTATTTGCACCTCAGTTTGATAAGTTACTGAATAAGAACCAAAAATTAAGTAAATCGCTCGGCGGTTCATCGGAAGCATTAGGACAACGTTTAAATAAAACGCAAACGGCACTTTCAGCCTTACAAAGTTTCTTAGGTACGGCTATTGCGGGTATGGATCTTGATAGCCTGCTTCGTCGCCGTAGAAACGGTGAGGACGTCAGTGGTTCGGAATTAGCTAAAGCAGGTGTGGATCTAGCCGCTCAGTTAGTGGATAACATTGCAAGTGCAACGGGTACGGTGGATGCGTTTGCCGAACAATTAGGTAAATTGGGCAATGCCTTATCTAACACTCGCTTAAGCGGTTTAGCAAGTAAGTTAAATAACCTTCCAGATTTAAGCCTTGCAGGACCTGGGTTTGATGCCGTATCAGGTATCTTATCTGTTGTTTCGGCTTCATTCATTTTAAGTAATAAAGATGCCGATGCAGGTACAAAAGCGGCGGCAGGTATTGAAATCTCAACTAAAATCTTAGGCAATATCGGTAAAGCGGTTTCTCAATATATTATTGCGCAACGTGTGGCGGCAGGCTTATCCACAACTGCGGCAACCGGTGGTTTAATCGGTTCGGTCGTAGCATTAGCGATTAGCCCGCTTTCGTTCTTAAATGTTGCGGATAAGTTTGAACGTGCGAAACAGCTTGAACAATATTCGGAGCGCTTTAAAAAGTTCGGTTATGAAGGTGATAGTTTATTAGCTTCATTCTACCGTGAAACCGGTGCGATTGAAGCGGCATTAACCACGATTAACAGTGTGTTAAGTGCGGCTTCCGCAGGTGTTGGGGCTGCTGCAACCGGCTCATTAGTCGGTGCGCCGGTAGCAGCTTTAGTTAGTGCAATCACCGGTATTATTTCAGGTATTTTAGATGCTTCTAAACAGGCAATCTTCGAACGAGTTGCAACGAAATTAGCGAATAAGATTGACGAATGGGAGAAAAAACACGGTAAAAACTATTTTGAAAACGGTTATGACGCCCGCCATTCCGCATTCTTAGAAGATACCTTTGAATTGTTATCACAATACAATAAAGAGTATTCGGTAGAGCGTGTCGTTGCTATTACGCAACAGCGTTGGGATGTCAATATCGGTGAACTTGCCGGCATTACTCGCAAAGGTTCTGATACGAAAAGCGGTAAAGCTTACGTTGATTTCTTTGAAGAAGGAAAACTTTTAGAGAAAGAACCGGATCGTTTTGATAAAAAAGTGTTTGATCCGCTTGAAGGTAAAATCGACCTTTCTTCAATTAACAAAACCACTTTATTGAAATTTGTTACGCCGGTCTTTACCGCAGGTGAAGAGATTCGTGAGCGTAAGCAAACCGGTAAATACGAATATATGACCGAATTATTCGTTAAAGGTAAAGAAAAATGGGTGGTAACCGGTGTGCAGTCACATAATGCGATTTATGACTATACGAATCTTATCCAATTAGCGATAGATAAAAAAGGTGAAAAACGTCAAGTGACCATTGAATCTCATTTGGGTGAGAAAAATGATCGTATATATCTTTCATCCGGTTCATCTATCGTATATGCGGGTAACGGACATGATGTAGCATATTACGATAAAACCGATACAGGTTACTTAACATTTGACGGACAAAGTGCACAGAAAGCCGGTGAATATATTGTCACTAAAGAACTTAAAGCTGATGTAAAAGTTTTAAAAGAAGTGGTTAAAACTCAGGATATTTCAGTTGGAAAACGCAGTGAAAAATTAGAATATCGTGATTATGAGTTAAGCCCATTCGAACTTGGGAACGGTATCAGAGCTAAAGATGAATTACATTCTGTTGAAGAAATTATCGGTAGTAATCGTAAAGACAAATTCTTTGGTAGTCGCTTTACCGATATTTTCCATGGTGCGAAAGGCGATGATGAAATCTACGGTAATGACGGCCACGATATCTTATACGGAGACGACGGTAATGATGTAATCCATGGCGGTGACGGTAACGACCATCTTGTTGGTGGTAACGGAAACGACCGATTAATCGGCGGAAAAGGTAATAATTTCCTTAATGGCGGTGATGGTGACGATGAGTTGCAGGTCTTTGAGGGTCAATACAACGTATTATTAGGTGGTGCGGGTAATGACATTCTGTATGGCAGCGATGGTACTAACTTATTTGACGGTGGTGTAGGCAATGACAAAATCTACGGTGGTTTAGGTAAGGATATTTATCGCTACAGTAAGGAGTACGGTCGTCATATCATTATTGAGAAAGGCGGTGATGATGATACGTTATTGTTATCGGATCTTAGTTTTAAAGATGTAGGATTTATCAGAATCGGTGATGATCTTCTTGTGAATAAAAGAATCGGAGGAACACTGTATTACCATGAAGATTACAATGGGAATGCGCTCACGATTAAAGATTGGTTCAAGGAAGGTAAAGAAGGACAAAATAATAAAATTGAAAAAATCGTTGATAAAGATGGAGCTTATGTTTTAAGCCAATATCTGACTGAACTGACAGCTCCTGGAAGAGGTATCAATTACTTTAATGGGTTAGAAGAAAAATTGTATTATGGAGAAGGATATAATGCACTTCCTCAACTCAGAAAAGATATTGAACAAATCATTTCATCTACGGGTGCATTTACCGGTGATCACGGAAAAGTATCTGTAGGCTCAGGCGGACCGTTAGTCTATAATAACTCAGCTAACAATGTAGCAAATTCTTTGAGTTATTCTTTAGCACAAGCAGCTTAAGATAGTTATTTTTAGATGATAAATAGCAATCCTATATATATTAGGTGTGTAGGATTGCTATTTTATTTATGGAGGAGCAAATGGATTTTTATCGGGAAGAAGACTACGGATTATACGCACTGACGATTTTAGCCCAGTACCATAATATTGCTGTAAATCCGGAAGAACTAAAACATAAATTCGACCTTGAAGGAAAAGGCTTAGATCTAACCGCTTGGCTATTAGCCGCAAAATCATTAGAACTTAAAGCAAAACAAGTAAAAAAAGCGATTGATCGTTTGGCGTTTATCGCACTACCGGCACTTGTATGGCGAGAAGACGGTAAACATTTTATTTTGACTAAAATTGATAATGAAGCAAAAAAATATTTAATTTTTGATTTGGAAACGCATAATCCTCGCATTTTGGAACAAGCGGAATTCGAGAGCTTATACCAAGGAAAACTGATTTTAGTTGCATCAAGAGCTTCCATCGTAGGTAAGCTGGCAAAGTTTGACTTCACTTGGTTTATACCGGCGGTAATTAAGTATCGTAAGATTTTTATTGAAACGTTAATTGTTTCAATTTTTTTGCAAATTTTCGCACTAATTACACCGCTTTTTTTCCAAGTCGTGATGGATAAAGTCTTGGTACACCGAGGTTTTTCAACCTTAAATGTGATTACGGTGGCATTAGCGATCGTCGTGCTGTTTGAAATTGTGCTAAACGGTTTACGTACCTATATTTTTGCGCATAGTACCAGCCGTATTGATGTGGAGTTGGGAGCAAGATTATTCAGACATTTATTAGCACTCCCAATCTCTTATTTTGAAAATCGTCGAGTCGGCGATACGGTGGCTCGTGTACGAGAACTCGATCAAATTCGTAACTTCTTAACCGGGCAGGCACTTACTTCCGTGTTGGATTTAATGTTTTCCTTTATCTTCTTTGCAGTGATGTGGTATTACAGCCCTAAACTTACTCTTGTGATTTTAGGCTCGTTACCGTTTTATATGGGGTGGTCGATTTTTATCAGCCCTATTTTACGTCGCCGTTTAGATGAAAAATTCGCACGTGGTGCGGACAATCAGTCATTCTTAGTGGAATCGGTGACTGCAATCAATACGATTAAAGCGTTGGCGGTTACCCCTCAAATGACTAATACCTGGGATAAGCAATTAGCCAGCTATGTATCGGCGGGATTCCGTGTAACCACATTAGCTACTATCGGACAGCAAGGTGTACAATTTATTCAAAAAGTCGTGATGGTTATTACCTTATGGCTAGGCGCACATTTAGTGATTTCAGGCGATTTAAGTATCGGACAATTAATCGCATTTAATATGTTATCCGGTCAAGTGATTGCACCGGTGATTCGTTTAGCGCAACTTTGGCAAGATTTCCAACAAGTGGGAATTTCGGTAACGCGTTTAGGTGATGTTTTAAACTCTCCGACCGAGAGCTATCAAGGAAAATTGGCGTTACCGGAAATTAAAGGCGATATTACCTTCCGTAATATACGCTTCCGCTACAAACCGGATGCGCCGGTGATTTTAAATGATGTGAATTTATCGATTCAGCAAGGTGAAGTGATCGGTATCGTAGGACGTTCAGGCTCAGGGAAGAGCACCTTAACGAAATTAATTCAACGTTTTTATATTCCGGAAAACGGTCAGGTATTAATAGATGGGCATGATTTAGCATTGGCGGATCCGAACTGGCTACGTCGTCAAGTCGGGGTGGTATTACAAGATAACGTACTATTAAATCGTAGTATTCGAGATAATATTGCCTTAGCGGATCCGGGTATGCCAATGGAAAAAATTGTCCATGCGGCAAAATTAGCCGGCGCACATGAATTTATTTCTGAATTGCGTGAGGGATATAACACGATTGTTGGTGAGCAAGGTGCGGGGCTATCTGGCGGGCAACGCCAACGTATTGCGATTGCACGCGCTTTGGTGAATAACCCGAAAATCTTAATTTTTGATGAAGCGACCAGCGCATTAGATTATGAATCCGAGCATATTATCATGCGCAATATGCACCAGATTTGTAAAGGGAGAACGGTAATTATCATTGCACACCGTTTATCTACGGTAAAAAATGCCGACCGTATTATTGTGATGGAAAAAGGTCAGATTGTGGAACAAGGTAAGCATAAAGAGCTGCTTGCTGATCCAAACGGCTTATATCACTACTTACACCAATTACAATCGGAATAGGAGGACTTATGAAAACATGGCTAATGGGTTTATATGAGTTTTTCCAACGCTATAAAACGGTTTGGACGGAGATCTGGAAAATTCGTCATCAATTGGATACGCCGGATCGAGAAAAGGATGAAAATGAATTTTTACCTGCACACTTAGAGCTGATTGAAACACCGGTGTCAAAAAAACCGAGATTGATCGCTTATTTAATTATGCTGTTCCTATTTTTGGCATTAGTTATTTCAATTGTCAGTCACGTAGAAATTGTGGCGACCGCAACGGGTAAATTAGCGTTTAGCGGACGTAGCAAAGAAATTAAGCCGATTGAAAACGCCTTGGTTAAAGAAATCTTTGTGCAAGACGGACAATTTGTTGAGAAAGATCAGTTGCTGTTACACTTGACCGCATTGGGAGCCGATGCGGATCAACAAAAAACCAAAAGTTCGTTATCGCTGACTAAATTGGAACGTTATCGTTATGAAATTTTATTAGAGGCGGTTGCGGCGGATAGGTTGCCGCTCATTGAACTGACAAAGGATGAATTTAAACATGCTACGGAAGAAGATAAAACCAGAATTCGCTATTTGATCACCGAGCAATTTGAAGCTTGGCAAAAGCAAAAGTATCAAAAAGAATTAGCTTTGCAACGTAGAGAAGCAGAAAAACAAACGGTTCTAGCTAATATTCGTAAATATGAGGGAATCAGTCGAGTTGAAAATGAAAGATTAAAAGATCTTAAAAAATTATTTAATTCGAAATCGACTTCTAAACATGATGTCTTGACTCAAGAAAATCGTCATATCGAAGCGGTAAATGAGTTGGCGGTGTATAAATCTCGGTTGAATGAAGTGGAAAGTGACTTACGTCAAGCCAAAGAGGAAATACATTTAATAACTCAGTTGTTTAGAGCCGATATTCTGGAGAAGTTGAAACAAAATGTTGAAGCGGAGAAACAGCTTTCGCTCGAATTAGAAAAAAATGAGCAGCGTCAAATTGCTTCGGTGATTCGTGCGCCGGTTTCCGGTACGGTTCAGCAACTTAAAACCCATACGGTAGGCGGCGTCGTGACGACTGCCGAAACCTTGATGGTAATTGCTCCGGAAGATGATGTTTTAGAGGTAACGGCGTTAATTCAAAATAAGGATATCGGTTTTATCGAGGTCGGTCAGGATGCGGTGATTAAAGTAGAAACTTTTCCTTATACTCGTTACGGCTATTTAATGGGTAAAGTAAAAAATATCACGCTGGAAGCCATCGAACATCCGCAACTCGGTCTAGTTTTTAACTCGATTATTTCTATTGATAGAAAAACTTTATCCGGCAAAGACGGCAAAGAAATTGAACTTGGATCAGGTATGAGTGTGACGGCGGAAATTAAAACTGGAGAACGTAGCGTTATTAGTTATTTACTCAGTCCGTTGGAAGAATCCGTTTCGGAGAGTTTAAGAGAACGCTAAAGCAGATAAAACAAGCGGCCATATTTTCTTACTTTTTTGCAAAAAACGTATGAAATATGACCGCTTGTCGTTTGTAAAAGACTATTTATTTACAATAATTTTAGCACCGTTAGAAAATACGATCTGACGAGCTTCAAATTGAGCGGAGAGCTGTGCTTGCGGGTTTAGAAATACGGCTTGTGCTTCTTGCGGTAAGTCTGAAACCGGTACGGCAAAGGCAAGTTCCGCCGTGGTTTGGCGTTTTAAGTTATCTTTAAAGGTAACGGGCGCATCTTGCGTGAGGATAACTTTATCATTGTAAACATAGTTTACCGCCCATTGAACGATACGAATATTGCGTTTGGTTTTATTTTCAATACTGTATTTAAAGCTAACCATCGGCTGCCCTTCTTTATTTTTAGCCAATTCATAACCGAAAAAACGTAACCCGATACTGTCATTAAATTGTTTAAGGCGTTTTTCTTTAGCCGAAAGAGGTGCATTTTTCGTTACTGATTTATGTTCAACCGTCGGTTGAATTTTATTGCCTTCAGCTTGAGCATTAAACGCTAAAAAGAATGATGCTACCGCCGTGCTAAGTAATTTAATGTGTTTCATAATTCACCTCGTAATGAGAGCTAAAAGCCGACTTGATATATTACGCTATATATTGTCAGATTTACGGCACAGTTGCAATGACCGCATAACCGTCCGATTCGGCAATAATCTCGACTTGGCTTTCCGCCGCAATGAAAATCGCTTCGCCTTGTTGGAGATAAATGGACTCTTCACCGAGGTCGATATAGATACTGCCTTTCATCACCAATAAGATACTTGCACAGTCGGCCGTAAAGTTTTCTTCGTCAAATGCGTTGAATTGCATATGTTGCAATGCAAAATCTTTCGCTTCAGGCGTCGGATAAAGATGAATGAAACCGTCGTTTTCTTGATAAGGCGGAATAATCTTCGGGGTAATCGGGCGATAATCTATCGAATGTAATAACGCCGGCACATCAATATATTTCGGAGTTAAGCCGCCGCGGATAACGTTATCCGAATTTGCCATTAATTCAATATTTTGCCCGCGCAAATAAGCGTGCGGTAAACCGGCTCCTTGATATAAACCTTCGCCTTTTTTCATATGCACGATATTGAAGAAATAGAAACAAATTAAACCGCCGTCGATTTCTTCAAGCGGCGATTGCATATTTTCTACAATGTAACACACCCAATAATCGGGATTATCCAACTTCAGTTTATCCGCTTGATATTCTTCGCGTTTGGCTTCGACGACCGGTAAAATCCATTGGGCAAGTTGCTGTTTATCGGCTTGCATAATATCCGCATACACAAGCGGCAGCCCTTTTTCTTCCAAGGCTTGAGCAATCGGTTTGAGCGAGTCGTGTACTTGAAGCGCGGCTTGAATATCGATAATCGGTTTGAAGCCGTGCAACGCCCAGACATCCGATAATGCGATCATCATTTCAGGTTTATGATTGACGTCTTTATAAATTCGATTTGGTGCGTTAAGCGGAATATTACGCAGATTTTCTTGTTCGAATCCGTACTCGGCTTCATTTTTAGTCGGATGAACTTGAATGGAAAGCGGTTGTTTTATATCTAAAATTTTCAATAGATAAGGCAATGTGTCGCCGAATTGGGTGCGAATTTTTTCCCCGAGTAATTCGGGTGTCGTTTCAATCACTTTATCCAGAGGAAGCCAATTTTGTTCAAACAGGATTTCGGAAGGGGCAACGGGATGCGCACCCAGCCAATATTCGGCATAAGGTTTGTCATCGGGATCGGATAACTTAAGGAAATTCGGGATAAAGTTCATACCTCCCCAAACATAATGCTGAAATTTCCCTTTTAGTTTAAAAATCATTGTTTATATCCTCCAAAGAAGTTCACGACTTTTTCAATATCTTCTTTCTCTTGAATACGCGCGAGTAAACGTCTACCGCTTTTTAAATCGATGACTAAGATATTATTGTCAGCCAGATTAATTTGTACGATATTTTTATACTCGAAAAAGATATTGCCGAAGAAGAAGCCGCTCTCTTTTAATAGCAAATAAGGCGAACGTAAAAAGGCAGTATAGATACAGAGTATAACCGAAAAGGCTAACAAGTAAATGGTTAATGCTTCAATCCCGTTTTGAATACCGTAAATGATCGGCAAGATAATCAAACCGATTAGGATCCATGCATCGGCTTTAACTTGTTTTTGTAAGCGTACGGCAAGTTTGGTTTCACCTTTTAACTTAGGCATAATACTTTGATCGTAGATAGCGAACAGTATCACGGCAATAATACCCACCAAAAGAATAAAATTTGTCATTTGTGCGATCCGAAAATAAAAAGAAACAAGCGGTCATTTTTCGTCAAAAATTTGCAAAATTTGATAAAAATATGACCGCTTAGTGGTTTAGATATTTATTAAGCTAATGCGCCTGTCGCTGCGCCTAAGATACCGATGACAAAGAAACCAAGGATAATCCAAAGTGCGTTTACACGGTTACGTAATAACCACATACAAGCGAACGTTAGAAGTAACGGTAATAATCCCGGCATTAAGCTATCTAGGATTTGCTGGATTGTCGTGGTTTGTTCGACACCGTCTTGCATTTTAATCGTGGATACGACAAGCGGAACATTTATACTGGTCCATTTCTGAACAAGCGCACCCATAATAAATAAACCTAGTATAGAAGCCCCTTCGGTTAATTTCTGTAATAAGCCGCCGCTCATATCTTGTACGACATCCAAACCTTTTTTATAGCCGTAAGTCACGCCGTAATAACGGGTTGCCAAACGGACAAGGTTAAAGAGTACGAAGAATAGAATCGGACCTAAAATACTACCGGTTAAGGCAATACCCGCACCGAGTGCGGCGAATACCGGACGGGCGGTTCCCCAATAAATCGGATCGCCTACACCGGCTAACGGTCCCATAAGACCGACTTTGATACCGTTAATCGCTGCATCATCAATCGCTTTACCGTTAGCTCGTTCTTCTTCCATTGCAATGGTCACCCCTAATACCGGCGCGGCAACGAAAGGCTGAGTATTAAAGAATTCGAGATGGCGTTTAATCGCATCTTTACGCTCTTGCGAATTCGGATCCGGATATAAACGTTTGATCACCGGTGAGATGGAATACATAAAACCAAGTGCCTGCATACGTTCAAAGTTCCATGAACCTTGGAACAGGTTAGAACGGAGAACAACTGCATTTAAATCGCTTTGCGTTACTTTTTTAATTTCGTTTGTCATTTTATTTTCTCCATTAATCTAATCTGTTATCAAGGTCGTTATCTTGGTTTGCCGCAACGACGACTTGTTGGCTTTTGTTATATTTAGGGTGAATTTGAATATAAAGCACGGCCATAATCGTACCGAGTACGCCGAGCGCAACTAGGTTGAAGTCTGTAAATGCTGCAATGACGAATCCCGCATAGAAGAACGGCATTAAATGACCGGCGCGCATCATATTGATGACCATGGCGTAACCGACGACCGCAATAAATCCGCCTGCAATTTTCAGACCGGTGGTCACGACTTCCGGAATGGCATTTAACATGGTTTGTACGACATCGGTACCAGCGGTTAATGCAACGATTAACGCAGGGATAGCGATACGCATCGCTTGTAACATTAATGCACCGAAGTGAATCCAGTCTAAGCGATTAAGATTACCGTCTAATACCGACTTATCGGCGGCGTGTTGGAAACCGACGGTAATGGCGCGAACCACATACGTTAAAACTTGACCGGCTGCCGCTAACGGAATGGCGACGGCGATACCGGTTGCAATATCTTGTCCGCCGACAATGACTAAGATGGTTGAGATAACCGACGCGAGTGCCGCATCCGGTGCTAATGCCGCACCGATATTCATCCAGCCTAAGGCTAATAATTCCAGAGAACCGCCGACGATAACGCCGGTTTTTACATCACCCAATACCAAACCGATTAAGGTACAAGCGATTAACGGGCGATGCGTTTGGAATTCGTCAAGAATAGAGCCCGCACCGCAAATACAGGACACGAGGAAGACAAGAATGACTTGTAAAGTTGAAATTTCCATTTTAGTTTCCTTTTAGATTAAGCTGTTTTTCTTTAATAAATCCATCATATACTGACGAGCGTCATTTGACACTTTACGCACATCCAGCTCAATGCCTTTAGCGTCTAATGTTTTGAAGGCATCAATGTCTTGATCATCCACCGCTACTGCGGAAGTTATCATTTTTTTACCGTCTTTATACGCCATACCGCCGATATTGATCGATTCGAACGTAACGCCGGCATCCGACAAACGTACGACATCGGTCGGATTAGTGAAAAGTAACATCATACGTTCGCCGGCATATTCGGGATTGTTATACACTCGAATCATTTTATCGACCGGTACTACGTGTGCGGTTACCCCGGGAGGCGCAACGCTTTTCAGCATGGTTGAACGTACCGTATCTTTAGCCACATCATCATTAACGACAACGATGCGAGTGACTCTGCTTTCCTTTGTCCAACGTGTTGCAACTTGTCCGTGAATTAATCGGTCGTCAATACGAGCCAAGCCGATTGTTAAATGCCCGACTCCGTTATTTTGTACCGTTGTCGGTTGAGCGACCGGAGCGGGTTTAACTTCCGGTTCTACCGCCGTTTGTTCTTGCTCTTTTAATGCTCGAACGCCTAAACGACCGGCTTCTAAAGCGATTTCTACTAACTCATCTAAAGACGGACCGTCATCACGCGCCATAAAGGTTTCGACTAACATCGGCACATTAACACCGGTAACGATATTCATATTTTGTTTACCGTCGATAGTTCGATTTGCCGCATTAAACGGACTGCCGCCCCATGTATCGACTAAAAATAATACTTCATCACAGTGTGCCAATTCGTTAGCGAGTTTAGCTTGGTATTTCCCCATAATGGTTTCAGCATTCTCACCGGGTACGAAATCTATATAAGCAACATCGGACTGTTCACCAATCAGCATCTCGGTCGTTTTGAGCAGCTGTTCAGCGGCGACACCGTGGGTTGCTATGATAATAGCAATACTCATTTTTTACTCCTTAATGGGATTTTTTAGAAACTGTTTTTTCAAATAGAGTGAAAATCGGAGTAAATTCTAGATAAAAATTTACACAAAACAATTGTGAATTTTCTAAATTGTGATCAGTATCTCATTTAAAAGATGTTTTTGTATGTTATATAACCAAATCTATACAATTCATTAACTTTACTTATAAAAATAATTATCTGCAGTGAAGTGAGTAAAACACAAAAAAATACCGCTATTCTTATAAGGAATAACGGTATTCGTTTGAAGATATAGATATGAGAAAGTTATTCTTTCGGTAATCGTTTTACGGCAAGGGCTAATCCGCCCCAGATAATGATTAACGCAACACACATCATAATAACTGCTGAAGTACTCATTTGCTTTCTCCTATTGTTCTACTTTAAATTCGGTTTCATTCTGCCATTTCAACCGAGAGAGTAAGAAGGCGACTAAGATTAAGCTGACTGCCATTCCCCAGCCGAAAATATTAATAAACCAGCTCGGATAGCCTTCATAGCCCTCATGAACGACTTTAATAATTTCGCTGAATAACATAAATGCCAAGACACCGGTAGTGATAATGACGCATAAACGCCATAGTGTGCCGACTTTGAGCGAAGAGGTTTTATTAATATGATGTCCGAGCGTACTTAGTTTACCTTTGGCAATAATTGCCACTAACGAAACGAATGCAACCGCTACGATCCCGAAGTTGTTCACAAATTTATCCATTACATCCAACATCGGTAACCCCGTTGTGGTACCGAATAAGATAACGGACACCAACATCATCGGTAAACCGACCGTAAAGGTTGAAGCAATACGCCCTAATTTTAATTTATCTTGAACCGCTGCAATAATCACTTCAATTACCGAGATAAATGAGGTTAAAGCGGCAAAAGTTAATGAACCGAAGAATAATACGCCGAGTAAGGTTCCCATCGGTGCTTCGTTGATGATAGTCGGGAAGGCGAAGAAGGCCAAGCCGATACCGCCTTTTGCGACTTCACTGACTTCTTGACCGGATGCGGACGCCATAAAGCCTAAAGCGGCGAATACGCCGATTCCTGCCAATACCTCGAAACTGGAGTTGGCAAACCCTACCACCATACCGGTGCCGGTAAGATCGGAATCCTTTTTCAAGTAAGACGAATAAGTGATCATAATTCCGAAACAAATAGAGAGCGAGAAGAAGATCTGCCCGTATGCGGCAATCCATACGCTCGGATCCGCCAATTTTTCCCAATTCGGAGTAAATAGCGCATCTAAACCTTTGGTCGCTCCCGGTAAGAATAGCGACGAAATCACCAAGATAATAAACATCACGACTAAAACCGGCATTAAAATACTTGATGTTTTCGCAATCCCTTTTTCTACTCCTAATGCCAATACGATTAAGGCGATAATCCATACGGCGATAAGCGGACCGACAACCATACCGACAAAATCAAAGCTGATACCGTTAGCAATATCCCCCATTTTAAGAAATTCTCCGACAAAGAAATCAACCGGTTTATCCCCCCAAGCTTTCGTCAGAGAGAAGTAGGTATAAACGGCTGCCCAGCCGAGTACGACGGCATAATAAATGCCGATAATGACATTGACTAAAACTTGCCACCAGCCGAAAACTTCAAAATGTTGATTTAAGCGGCGGAAAGAAAGCGGAGCCGCCGCACGGTGACGATGCCCAATTGCAAAATCTAAAAATAATAACGGAATACCGGCGGTTAAAAGCGCAACGATATAAGGAATAATAAATGCACCGCCGCCGTTTTCATAAGTTGTGTAGGGGAATCGCCAAATATTACCTAAGCCGACCGCAGATCCGATTGCGGCAATGATAAAGGCGTTTCGACCGGAAAATGTAGCGCGTTTTACGGTAGATGTAGTGTTGGAAGACATGAGATATACCTCAAATATAATTTTATTTTATCTAAATTTGTAAGAGTTATTCGCAATGAAAATATGTCATCAAGAATAGGTTAATACGGTGTGAATATGCCTAAGATTTATTGGGAAGTAAATAGAGAAAAATAAAATTAAGGAGGCTTTTATAGAGGTGTTAATAGAATTTTATTCTATGTTTATGTTGATAATTTAGTTTAAAAAACTATTTTTATCTGTTAGGTAGTTTCTTGTATCAATGCCGTTTAATTAAATTAGCATAATCGCGTTAAACTTGTTTGATTAAAAAATATGCTTTAATCGTTTCTGGTTAATAAAAAAGCGGTGGAATTTACAACATTTTTTGCAAATTCCACCGCTTGTATAAGACGAGGATTAATTTTGTATAGGCTCGACTTTCGCTTGTTTAACCATATTATCGCTCACTTCAAGAATCGTTATTTTCAGGTTATATAAGCTAAACTGAGTATCTTCGTCCGGAATTTTCTCTAAATGTTCCAGGATCAATCCGTTAAAGGTTCTGGCTTCATCAACAGGCAGATTCCAATCAAATAGCTTATTCAGATCACGTAAATTTGCCGAACCTTCAATAATCACCGAGCCGTCGGACTGCGGTTTGACTTCTTCTTCTATCGTCGGTGCGGTCGAGGTAGTAAATTCGCCGACGATTTCTTCAAGAATGTCTTCCAAAGTGACTAAGCCTTTAATATCCCCGTATTCGTCCACCACTAAACCGATACGTTCTTTATTACTTTTGAAATTCATTAATTGGGTGGTTAAAGGTGTCCCTTCGGGAATGAAATAAACTTCATCAACCGCTCGAATCAGCGTTTCTTTACTCGGCTCGTCTTTTTCTAAAAGTAAACGGAACGCCTCTCGTACGCGCAGCATACCGATGATGTTTTTATCCATATTACCTTTATAAAGCACGACTCGGGCGTGAGCGGCGTGGTTAAGTTGGCGCATAATCGATTTCCAATCGTCATCAATATCAATGCTACCGATATCGTTACGCGGCACCATAATATCTTCAACCGTCACTTTCTCCATATCTAAAATGGAAATTAGCATTTCTTGGTGTTCGGTCGGAATAAATTTGCCCGCTTCCAATACTACGCCCCGTAATTCTTCCGCACTTAATCCGGTATTTTCATCTTTTTTAACGTGTAATAATTTCATTAAGCCGCTGATGATTAAATTCATCAAGAACACAAGCGGCATTAATAATTTTTTTAACGGCGTTAAGATATAACTGGCGAAAAAGCCGATTTTTTCCGGATAAATCGCCGCAATGGTTTTAGGCAGAATTTCCGAGAAAACCAGCATCACAAAAGTCAGCGCACCGGTGGCAATCGCCACACCGGCATCGCCGGCTAAACGCATACCGATCATGGTAGCAATCGCGGAGGCGGCGATATTGACTAAGTTATTACAAATAAGGATAAGACTAAGTAAAACATCCGTTTTGTTAAGGAGTTTCTCCGCAAGTTTCGCCCCTTTATGACCGCTTTCGGCAAGGTGGCGCATTTTATAGCGGTTGAGCGACATTAGTCCCGTTTCGGAACTTGAGAAAAACGCAGAAAGGAATAAGAGAATTGCGAGTGAAATAAAAAGAGTACTCAGGGGAATACTGTCCAAAATAAATGTCCTATGTAAGTGGATAATTAAGCGGTCGGATTTGAATAAAAATTTGCAAAAAACGCTGAAAATCCAACCGCTTCCTAAGGTGATATTTAGATCACATGACTACCGAAATAACCGATGGTCAATAACATTGTACCTAAAATCGAATAAATTAGCACCCGATTTCCACGCCAACGGAATTTCCATTGCCCTAAAAGTTGGATGTTGTAAACAATCCAAGCAAGGAAAGAAAATATTGCCTTATGGATTTGTTCCGGTGCGAAAAAGTTATGTAAATAAATCATTCCCGAAATCAGGGTTATCGTTAATAACGCTTGAGCGGCTAACGTCAGCGTAAAAAAGTGGCGTTCTACCGTCATTAACGGCGGTAACATACTGCAAAACACGGCTTTTTTGCTTTTCAGTTTATTATCCAACCATTTTAATTGGAACGCATAAATTAACGCTAAGAAAAAGAGTGCGTAGGAAAAAATCGCAATACCTAAATGGAAAATCAGACCGGTATTTTGCGCAATATTTTTAATAAAGTTACCGCTGGCAAATGCGGATGCCGCTACGCTACAAATGCCGAAGGTATAAACCACCATTAACGGAAACCAAATGGTTTTCCAACGCGGTAAGGCAAGTGTTGCGACAGCCGTCAGCAATAAGCTCATCATTGAGTTTACGTTAGAAAGTGAGAAATTCTGACCGCCCTCGCTCAGCACCAATTCTTGCGATAAATTGATTGCGTGAAAGAATACGGCAAGTAAGCCGAATCCAAAAACCGCTTTAAGATTCGGTTTTTTATCACCGGTTTGGTTTTCTAAATTGACGAGTGTGGGGGTAACCCATAATAATGCGGCAGCATAAGCCAGCATTGCTAAAATCGCAAATAACATTGTCATCCCGTTTAAATTAAAAATAAGAATAGTTTTCAGATACGAATAGTCAAATTACCAGTTTTATCGCTTTTTTGCTATGGTTAGACGTGAAAAATTTCTATAAGTTTACCTTATATCAAACCGGTTCGGTTTATTTAGTTTAGCTTATGAGATATTTTTTAAAAATCCGATTTTCTCTTTGACTATTTTGCTTTCTATCTGTAATATGCACACCCTATGCAAAAGGTAAAACTACCCCTCACCATTGACCCATATAAAGACGCTCAGCGTCGAATGGATTACGAAGGCTACATCTCACGTAGTCTGCTTAATCGTTTGGGTGAATCTGTGAGCAATGTGCTAAGCGATGCACAAGTTACTCTCTCGTTATATATCGATCCGCAACGCTTAACCGTTATTAAAGGTACGGCGACAGTGGAAGTGGAATTCGATTGCCAACGATGCGGTAACCCGTTTACACAAACGCTTGACTGTTCGTTTTGTTTCAGTCCGGTGTCCAATATGGATCAGGCGGACAATTTGCCCGAAATTTATGAACCAATCGAAGTAAACGAGTTCGGTGAAGTAAATTTACTAGATATGATCGAAGATGGATTTATCATCGAATTGCCTCTAGTCCCGATGCATAGTGAAGAACACTGTGAAGTGTCCGTGAGTGAACAGGTGTTTGGCGAATTGCCTGAAGAATTGGCGAAAAAACCTAACCCGTTCGCTGTATTAGCTAATTTAAAGAAAAACTAGATCTAGGAGTATAGCCAATGGCTGTTCAACAAAATAAAAAATCTCGTTCACGTCGTGATATGCGTCGTTCACATGATGCATTAACAACAGCAGCAGTTTCAGTAGATAAAACAACTGGTGAAACTCACTTACGTCACCATGTAACTGCTGACGGTTACTACCGTGGTCGTAAAGTAATCAACAAATAATCTCGGTTAGTTTCGAGGTATCAGTTGAATCGTCTAACCCTTGCGTTAGATGTGATGGGCGGGGACTTTGGTCCCCGTATTACTATCCCGGCATTATCTTTAGCATTGGAAAAGAATCCAATGTTATCTTTTGTTCTATTCGGCGATCAGAGCCAATGTTCCCCATTATTTAATTCTCTTCCGACAACACAGCAACAACGAATTACTTTTGTGCATACTTCTCGTATTATCGAGGCGGATATTCCTTTTACGCAAGCGTTACGTCAGAGTAAAGGCAGTTCGATGAGACTGGCGTTGGAAGCCGTAGCGAGAGGGGAGGCGCAAGGTTGCGTAAGCGGCGGAAACACCGGAGCATTGATGGGGCTGGCAAAACTATTGATAAAGCCTTTGCCGAATATTGAACGCCCCGCATTAACGACCTTAATTCCCAGTATGAACGGCAAATCGAGCGTGATGTTGGATCTCGGTGCCAATGTGGAAGCTGACAGTCAATTATTATGTCAATTTGCGGAAATGGGCAATATTTTTGCCGAAGTGATGTTGGATTTGGTTCATCCTCGCTTGGCATTATTAAATATCGGTACCGAAGAGAATAAAGGTAATCAAATTATTCGTGATACGCATCAGCTGCTTAAGCAACGGTATGATTTAAACTATATCGGCTTTATTGAAAGCGATAAGTTGATGAATCATTTTGCGGATGTGATTATTTGTGACGGTTTTAGCGGTAATATCGCCTTAAAAGCTTTGGAAGGTGCGGCTAAAAATATTCTTTCGTTATTAAAAAAGCCGACGCCCGATTCTCATCTTTGCCAAACGGCCAAACGTTATTTATTGCGTGCGATTTTCTATCGTTATTACCGAAAATTACAGCAAATCAATCCGGATCGTCATAACGGCGCAACTTTACTCGGATTATCTTCGGTTGTGGTAAAAAGCCATGGCGGAGCAGGGGTAAATGCATATTTTTATGCGATAGATCACGCAATCGGGCAGATTCGGAGCGGAATTCCTGATAAAATTTCACAAGGTTTAAACAGATTACATCAAAATTTATAGAGAATCGAAATATGTACAGCAAAATTCTAGCAACGGGTAGTTATTTACCCGCTCAAATTCGTACTAATGCTGATTTAGAAAAAATGGTCGATACTAGCGATGAGTGGATTTTTACTCGTTCCGGTATGAAAGAGCGTCGTATTGCCGCCACAGATGAAACGGTTGCGACAATGGGCGCGCAAGCGGCTAAAAATGCACTGGAAATAGCGAATATCGATCACAATGAAATTGATCTGATTGTTGTGGGAACTACAACCAACTCTCACGCCTATCCGAGTGCGGCTTGCCAAATTCAAGGTATGTTAGATATCCAAGATGCGATTGCGTTTGACGTTGCCGCCGCTTGTACCGGTTTTGTGTATGCGTTGAGTGTTGCCGATCAGTTTATACGTAGCGGCAAAGTAAAAAAAGCGTTGGTCATCGGTTCGGATTTAAATTCTCGCGCATTAGATGAAACCGATCGCAGTACCGTGGTGTTATTCGGTGATGGAGCCGGTGCGGTTATTCTTGAAGCAAGTGAAGAGCAGGGTATTATTTCGACTCATTTACATTCGTCTTCCGATACTGAATATATGCTTGCTTTACCGGCACAAAAGCGTGGTGATGAAAAATCCGGCTTTATTCAAATGCAAGGAAACGCCACCTTTAAATTGGCGGTAGGTCAGCTTTCAAGTGTGGTGGAAGAAACCCTTGAAGCCAATAACTTACAAAAATCGGATTTAGATTGGCTAGTTCCTCACCAAGCGAATATTCGTATTATTGCCGCAACAGCGAAGAAACTCGAAATGGATATGTCGCAAGTGGTATTGACCGTTGAGAAATACGGTAATAACAGTGCTGCAACCGTGCCTGTTGCATTAGATGAAGCGGTGCGTGACGGACGTATTCAACGCGGTCAATTATTGTTGCTTGAAGCCTTTGGCGGCGGCTGGACTTGGGGTTCCGCTCTTGTTCGTTTTTAACCAATCTCGTTTCTAACAAGCGGTCAAAAAAGATAGAATTTTTACAAATGTCAGAAAAACAAACTTTTGCAGATAAAAAACGTAAAACGGTAGAACAAGCCGAATTCACCGAAGACGGTCGCTATCTTCGTAAAGTACGTAGTTTCGTATTACGTACCGGACGTTTGAGCGATTACCAACGTGATATGATGAATAATAACTGGGCGAATCTCGGTTTGGATTATCAAAATACGCCGTTTAATTTTGAGCAGATCTTCGGTAACAACAATCCGGTCGTGTTAGAAATCGGCTTCGGTATGGGACGTTCATTGGTTGAAATGGCGGAACAAAATCCGGATCGTAACTATATCGGTATTGAAGTACATACGCCGGGTGTCGGCGCTTGCATCGCTTATGCATTAGAAAAAGGCGTGAAAAACTTGCGTGTGATTTGCCATGATGCAACGGAAATCTTACGTGATGCGATTGCTGACGGTTCACTTGGCGGTTTACAACTTTATTTCCCGGATCCGTGGCAAAAAGCGAAACACCATAAACGCCGGATCGTACAGCCGGAATTTATCACTCGAGTGCTGACTAAATTAGGCGATAATGGTTTTATTCATTTTGCAACAGACTGGGAAAACTACGCAGAACATATGTTGGAAGTGTTACGTCAATTCGATAAAGAACTACGCAATACTTCAGAAACTAACGATTTTATTCCACGCCCGGATTTCCGTCCTTTAACCAAGTTTGAAGAACGTGGTCATCGCCTTGGACACGGTGTGTGGGACTTATATTTCGTTAAACAAGCATAATTGGTTTAACGATTGATTTTAACTATCCATTCTCATTAAATAAGGGGAGATACAAATGGCTATTCAACGTAACGCGCGTCAGCGTAAAAAAATGCACTTAGCAGAATTCCAAGAATTAGGCTTCTTAGTAAAATTCCAATTTGCGGAAAACACAGGTATTGATCAAATTGATTTAACCGTAGATCGTTTCATCGCAGAAGTGATTAAACCAAACGGTTTAGCTTATGAAGGTAGCGGTTACTTACATTGGGAAGGTTTAGTTTGCTTAGAAAAATTAGGCAAATGTGATGAATCTCACCAGCAATTAGTAAAAACTTGGTTAGAAAACAATGGCTTAACTCAAGTTGAAGTCAGCGATTTATTCGACATTTGGTGGGACTACCCGGTTCAAGGCTAATGCTTTAGCGACAAGCGGTTAAATTTTGCAAAAAAATTGCAGAATCCGACCGCTTTCTATCATGAGGGCGGGTGTATTCCCGCCCGAATAGTTTATAGAGATATTTATAAGAGGAAGATAGATGGAATTTCTAGCCCCTGTTCTTTCAATCATTATCGGCTTTTTCAGCTTCGTATTAATTTTGCGTACTTGGCTGCAATTCTGCCGAGTCGATCCTTATATGCCGTTATCACAATCACTTTTACGCCTTACTTCACCCTTAGTGAATCCGGTAAGTAAAGTGATCCCGACCGTAAAAAACATCAATTTTGCTGCATTACTGATTGCGTTACTATTGCTTGCATTCGAGAAATTTGTGCTAGGCGTACCCGTTGCAATGGCTGTATTAGCCGGCTTACTAGGTGTCGTGAAAACCTTCGGTAAGATCCTATTTTTCACCACTTTAATTCGTGCCTTAATGAGTTGGGTCACACGTGGTGATCACCCGTTAGATTATATGGTGGCACAAATTACCGAGCCGGTATTAGGCTTTATCCGTAAATTATTACCGCGTACCGGTATGTTAGATTTTTCGGTGATGGTACTCGGTTTCGGCTTAATTCTGCTCAATAACCTTTTCTATCGCGTATTTGGCGTGCTTTGGGCGATTGCTTAATATGGAAGCGGTAGAACGTATTGAAAATCCGTGTGGCATCCGCCTGCGGATTTTTTTACAACCAAAGGCAAGTCGCGATCAAATTGTCGGCTTACACGATAACGAGCTCAAAATTGCCATCACTGCCCTGCCAGTTGACGGTGCAGCAAATGCGCATTTGCTGAAATATTTGAGTAAGCTATTTAAAGTGCCCAAAAGCAGTATTGTGTTAGAAAAAGGCGAATTACAACGACATAAACAATTGTTTGTGCCAGAGCCAAAATTAATTCCGAAGGAAATTGAAGCATTGCTGTGAATAAATAGAAAGCGGTGGGATGTTTGCAAAATTTTGCAGAAATCCCACCGCTTGTTTATGTGAAATTATTTCACTTTTTCATTAGTTAGTAATTTGCCTTTATATTCACCGGTCAGTGATTCTAAGAAAGCAACTAGCTCATTAAGCTCTGTCTCAGAGAATTGTTTATTGCTTTGGTAAATACCCATAATACGAACCGCTTCTTTTAAGTCTTTCGCACTTGCATCGTGCATATATGGTGCAGTTAACGCCACGTTACGTAAAGTCGGCACTTTGAAACGGTGCATATCGCTTGGATCCTTAGTTACCGCATAACGACCGTGATCCGCTTCGGTTAATTCCGTACCGCGATCTTTGAAGTAATCGGCATATAAGCCCATATATTCAAATGATTGTCCGCCCATTGCCGTACCGGTATGGCAAGTATCGCATTTCGCATTTTTGAAATGCTCGTAACCGCGTTTTTGTACATCGGTTAGCGCATTTTGCTCGCCTTTTAAGAAGCGGTCGAATGCACTGTTCGGCGTAATAAGCGTTTTTTCATATTCACCGATTGCATCGGTGACGTTCGCTTGCGTAAGAGTCGGGTAAATCTCGTGGAAACGTTTCATAAATTCTTCGTCCTTGCTTAGTCTGGCGAGAATTTCATCCCAGTTTTTTGAACCCATTTCAACCGGGTTTACCGGTGGGCCGCCCGCTTGATCCGCTAAGGTTTTCTCACGACCGTCCCAGAATTGCCATTTATTAAATGCCGCATTAAACACCGTAGGCGCGTTGATACCGCCTTTTAAGCCGTTAATCCCTTCCGATACCGGTAAGTTATCGACCCCGGCTTGCGCTAATTGGTGGCAAGTATGGCATTGAATCGTACCGTCATCAGATAAACGTCCGTCAAAATAAAGCCCTTCACCTAAAGCTACTTTATGCGGATCGGTCGGTAATTGATCAGGAATCGGCTGAACCAAGCGAGTAGCGTCCGCACCTTCCGCTTTTGGTAAGAAGTGTGCTTGGCGTTGTGCGGTAATCCAATCTAAGATAATTTTTTTCTGAGCTTCGTCAGGACGAGAACCCCAGTGGATATGAATATATTTAGCAACCGGCATTTCGTCATTGCGAATTACTTGTTCTAATTTAGCAAGATCGGCTTCTGAAAGTTTGCTCGGATCTTTCATTCCTTCAATCAGATGATCAAGACGGAAGAACTTAAGACCTTTTTCAATATCTTCAGCCATCACTTGGTCTGCGATTGGTAACTTGGCATAAGCCGGTAATTCCGCATTAGCCGAGTGGCAATATTGGCAGCCGTTTTCAAACATGACTCCTGCGACCGCTTTATGCGATTCGGGTAAGTCTGCGGACGCTAATAATTTTGGCGCTTGCTCTTTATCAAACCAATAGGCGTAGCCCACAAGTGAAAAATAGCCGATGCCGGCGGCGGCAATTGCCGAAAGTAAATATTTTTTCATAAATAAATCTCCTTGAAATCGAGATTACATTATCCCTAAAAAGAGCGATATATTTTTTGAGCTTGGTCAATAGTTTTAATCTATAATAACTATCTCAATGATAAGTATAAGCAATGAAAGAAAAACGCCCACCGAAGTGAGCGTTTAAAATGAGTCGAAATAACGAGTAAATCAGGCTTTTTTCAGGAATTCCGATTTAAGCATAATTTTACCGCAATCTACGTTATGATCACCGTTTACTAAGCGGATACCTTTGAATTTAGTGCCTTTTTTTAATACTTCGGACGAGCCTTTTAATTTCAAATCTTTAATTAAAAGTACATCGTCACCGTCAGCTAATAAATTGCCGTTGCTGTCTTTAACGATTAATTGGTCTTCATCTTGTTCTTCAATTTCTTCGCCGTTCCATTCGTACGCACAATCTGGACAAACGAATTGGATGGAATCGTGATAAGTATTTTCGCTCTTGCATTTAGGGCAAACAGGGTATGTCATAAAATAAATCCTCAAGGTTATAAAAGGTCGTTATTTTATAATGAAACGCCATAAAAAGTAAGCGGTCGGTTTTGAAGATAAATTTGCAAAAATTTCCTCAAAAACGACCGCTTAATAATGTAAATATAGCGATTACATTGCCGCAATATATTTCAACATAACGCCGGCTGCGATAGCGGAGCCGATTACACCGGCTACGTTCGGTCCCATTGCGTGCATTAATAAGAAGTTTTGTTTGTCATATTCCAAACCGACTTTATTTGATACACGCGCTGCCATTGGCACGGCAGAAACACCGGCAGAACCGATAAGCGGGTTGATTTTATTTTTGCTGAACTTGTTCATCAATTTCGCCATTAATACACCGCTTGCCGTACCGATACAGAATGCGATTACGCCTAACACTAAAATACCGAGGGTTTGCGGTTGGAGGAATTTATCCGCAACTAATTTCGCACCGACCGATAAGCCAAGGAAAATCGTCACGATATTGATTAGCGCGTTTTGAGCCGTATCATTTAAACGTTCCACCACACCGCTGACACGCATTAAGTTACCAAAACAGAACATACCGAGTAACGGTGCCGCATCCGGCAACAATAATGCCACGAGTAAGAGCAAGAGAATCGGGAATAGAATTTTTTCTCGGTTACTTACCGTGCGTAATTGCACCATACGGATTTTACGTTCGGCATCTGTGGTTAACGCTTTCATAATCGGCGGCTGAATTAACGGTACTAACGCCATATAAGAGTAAGCTGCCACTGCAATCGCACCGAGTAACTCCGGCGCAAGTTTACTTGCTAGATAGATAGCGGTCGGGCCGTCCGCACCGCCGATAATACCGATCGCCGCCGCTTGTGGTAAGGTAAAGTCAATAATACCTAACCAGTTCAAACCTAAAGCGCCAAGTACGGTTGCAAAAATACCGAATTGTGCCGCAGCACCTAATAAGAGTGTACGAGGGTTTGCGAGTAACGGACCAAAATCCGTCATTGCACCGACTCCCATAAAGATGATTAACGGTGCAACACCGTAGCCAATCGCCACTTTATAGAAGAGTGCTAACACACCGGCAGTATAACCCATATCTCCGGCAATCACTTCCAATTCGTTTTGTACCGAAGGTGCCGCTAAGGCAATCGCAGCTTTAATATTCTCAAGATCTAAGCTTGTGCTATTAACTTTTGCCGCAATAATCGCAAACTGTTCGGTTGTGCCGTGATGTAGCAGATTATCTAAAGCGGTCATAGCCAAGCCGGCTTCCGGAATATTGGATAATAAACCGCCAAAGCCGATTGGTAATAAAAGGAGTGGTTCAAAGCCGCGGGCAATTGCAAGCCAGAGCAATAACAGGCTGACCGCAATCATAATCGCTTGCCCTAGCTCCATATGCATAATACCCATACCCTGAAACAGAGCGATAATACCTTCCATATTAACTCCCTATCGTTTAAGCAAGATTCATTAAGACTTGATCAACGGCAACGACATCACCTTGTTTTACCGCAACGCCTTGAACTTTACCGGCTTTTGGTGCGCAAATTTGTGTTTCCATTTTCATTGCTTCAAGAATTAATAACACATCGCCTTCCGCAACTTGTTGACCTTCGGTTACTTCAACTTTAAGAATGTTACCTGCCATCGGTGCTTTGACCGGTTCAGCATTTGCACTGGTTGCTGCAGCTGGTACTACAACTTGTGGTGCGGCAGCTGGCGCTGTTGGTGCAATATTAGTAATATCACCACCTTCACTGACTTTCACTACAAAGGCTTTGCCTTCAAGTTCAACCGTATAAACGGCTGGTTCGCCTGCTTTTGCTGTGTGAGAAGCGGTCGGTTTTGCCGCTTCTTTTGCAACTTCTGCGGTCGGAGCCGGTTCGAAGGCAGCCGGATTATTACGATTTTCTAAGAATTTCCAACCGACTTGTTGGAATAACGCCACGATTAACACGTCATCAATCGTATTTTCTGAAAGCGTAATGCCTTTCTCTTTAGCCTGTGCGGTCACTTCCGCCACTAATTTATCGATTTCCGGTGTGATATGGTTTGCCGGACGATCGGTAATCGGCGCAGCACCTTCAAGCACACGTTCTTGTAACGCTTTATTGACTGGTGCAGGTGTGCGACCGTATTCGCCTTTTAAAATACCGGCGGTTTCTTTGGCGATGGTTTTGTAGCGCTCGCCCATTAACACGTTCATTACTGCTTGGGTACCGACGATTTGAGATGTTGGCGTAACAAGCGGAATATTACCGAGATCTTCACGTACGCGAGGGATTTCTTGTAATACAAGATCAAGTTTGTCACTTGCATTTTGTTGTTTTAACTGGCTTTCAAGGTTGGTTAACATACCGCCCGGCACTTGTGCAACTAAAATACGGCTGTCTACACCACGTAATTGCCCTTCAAACTTCGCATATTTTTTACGAACGTCACGGAAATAAGCTGAGATTTTTTCAAGTTGAGGAATGTTCAAACCGGTGTCGTAAGGCGTACCTTGAAGCGTTGCCACGATGGATTCGGTTGCCGGATGACCATAAGTGCCGGACATTGAAGAAATAGAGGTATCTACACCGTCAATACCCGCTTCAATCGCTTTTAATAATGCCATTTCCGCCATACCGGTGGTTGAGTGGCAGTGTAAGTGAAGTTCTACGTCATAACGTTTTTTAATTTCACTGACTAACTCGTACGCAGCCATTGGGGTTAAGATACCTGACATATCTTTGATAACGAGAGAATCTACCCCGATTTCCAATAATTGTTCGGTTACGTCTAACCACGTTTGTAACGTGTGTACCGGACTGGTGGTATAACTTAACGTACCTTGTGCATGACCTCCGTGTTTTTTGACCGCTTGTAATGCCGCTTGCATATTACGAGGGTCATTTAACGCATCAAATACACGGAACACATCCATCCCGTTTGTGACGCAACGTTCTACAAAACGATCAACCACATCATCCGCATAATGGCGGTAACCTAATAAATTCTGTCCGCGTAATAACATTTGTAACGGGGTATTTGGAATCGCTTTTTTCAACTCACGTAAACGAACCCAAGGATCTTCACCTAAAAAACGGATACAGCTATCAAATGTTGCTCCGCCCCATGCCTCTAAAGACCAATAACCGATTTTATCCAATTCAGCTGCAATCGGTAACATATCGTCTAAACGTAGTCGTGTCGCAAACAAAGATTGGTGTGCATCACGTAAAACAACATCAGTAATTGCAATTTTTTTATTTTGAATAGTCATGATAAAAATCCTCTATTATTTTAATCCTTGTTGACGACGATGATGGGCAATAGCAGCCGCAATCACGGGGCGTAAATGGTCTAAATTATCAGTTGGAACAGCGCTTGGCACTGGTTTTGCTACGGGAGCGGGGATAGGTTCGGGGAAGTATTTATTAATTAGCGTAGAAATGAAGCTAATCGCATAAATTAATACGATAAGGAAAAGTAGCACGAAGCCCATTCCCGAAATCATCAAATTTATGCCTTCACCAAAAAGTTCTGCATTTGTCATAAACATACCTTTAAGTCTATTGTATTAACTTATTCAAGATAGCTAAATTATGATCGTCGCGCAAATAATTTAGCCGAGAAATGCCAAGCGGCTCACATTTTTTATCTCATGATGAAAAATAAATAGTCAAATTTAACAATTTTTTGCAAATTTCACTCCAAATATGACCGCTTGTATCTATTAACAGACGTGTTGAATTAAGGCGGAAATGTCTTCGGCAAATATTTTGGTTTCAGCCATTTCCATAATTTGTTCGAATGAATACTTTTTAGCATTGTAAACCACCACAATACTTGTATCACCAATTTGTAAGAAGTTTTGCTCGCCAAATTCAGTATAGCGAGTAGCACCGATGCTGATTACTGCTTTTGTCGGGTAATCCGCTTGTTTAAGTAATTCGGCAATATGGTTCATCGGTCCTTGATCCGGTTGGTTATTCATCTTATCTACAATCCAGTTCAACAGTTTTTGATGAAAGTAACTATAGCTTACCGCCGGGCTATCTTCGCCATATACATTGAGTTTACCGTCACGTTTATGGAAACAAGCAATATTGTAATTATCTAAAATACCACCTTGTACAAAATGATCTAACGGAATCAATGTCTCAGAGATCCCTTTTGAGGCATTGCCCCAATTTTTCTTTTCACAAATTTTACGTGCATTCGGACGGCGAATAGAGCAGTCATTATAAGCGGCAAAATGAGTCGGCTTGAGGGCGATGACTTGATTGTTTTGATATTCAATTTCGCAAATCAATGCAACTTCCGGTTCAATTTGTAGATTGTCAGCATCATCTGGAAAGGTAATGGTATCGTGGGATAGGGGATAAGTTGCAAGGAATTGTTCCGTTGGGGTTAAGGTTTGGCTTGGGACATAGAAAGGAAAAATCGCTTTTGGCTGAATCGCTTCTTCTGTTTTTACCTGTAAGAAATCCGCCGCTTCACCCGCTTGCTCTAAATGACCGGCAAAATTGCCAGCAACACCTAAACCAATAAAATGTTCTTTTTGCATAATATCTACCTCTATATGATTAAGTACTACAAATGTAGCGATTAATAGAAGAAAAAGAAAGGGAATTTTATGCGAAGTAAGCTAGAATTATTTTAGCTAACTTATAAGATTTATTACTTTTTTATCAGAAAAGTAATAAAAAACACTCGAATTGTATTAAATCTGTTCTTTCAATCACTTTTTCAAGATTTTTTTGCAAAAAGAACTTGCAAGGAATTTAGATTTCTCTATAATGCATCCCACACAACGACGCACTGTTGTGAACGAGAAGTAAATGCAGTGCGTCGTTCTTTTTTGTTCTTTAACAACTTATCAGACAATCTGTGTGGGCACTTGTTGATTGACTTGATTTAAAAAATATTTTTAATTTTGAAGTCTTAATAAGTGCTTAAACTAGAAATTCATATTTTTCAGTTTTCTTAACGTTGAGTTAGGAAAGCGAAGTGAACTTAGCTAAGCAGAATATTGAGCGATTAAACTTTTTGAATTGAAGAGTTTGATCATGGCTCAGATTGAACGCTGGCGGCAGGCTTAACACATGCAAGTCGAACGGTAACGGGAAGGGAGCTTGCTTTCTTTGCCGACGAGTGGCGGACGGGTGAGTAATGCTTGGGAATCTGGCTTATGGAGGGGGATAACTACGGGAAACTGTAGCTAATACCGCGTAATATCTATGGATTAAAGGGTGGGACTTTCGGGCCACCTGCCATAAGATGAGCCCAAGTGGGATTAGGTAGTTGGTTAGGTAAAGGCTGACCAAGCCGACGATCTCTAGCTGGTCTGAGAGGATGACCAGCCACACTGGAACTGAGACACGGTCCAGACTCCTACGGGAGGCAGCAGTGGGGAATATTGCACAATGGGGGGAACCCTGATGCAGCCATGCCGCGTGAATGAAGAAGGCCTTCGGGTTGTAAAGTTCTTTCGGTAGCGAGGAAGGTATCAAATTTAATAGATTTGGTAATTGACGTTAACTACAGAAGAAGCACCGGCTAACTCCGTGCCAGCAGCCGCGGTAATACGGAGGGTGCGAGCGTTAATCGGAATAACTGGGCGTAAAGGGCACGCAGGCGGTTGATTAAGTGAGATGTGAAAGCCCCGGGCTTAACCTGGGAATTGCATTTCATACTGGTCAACTAGAGTACTTTAGGGAGGGGTAGAATTCCACGTGTAGCGGTGAAATGCGTAGAGATGTGGAGGAATACCGAAGGCGAAGGCAGCCCCTTGGGAATGTACTGACGCTCATGTGCGAAAGCGTGGGGAGCAAACAGGATTAGATACCCTGGTAGTCCACGCTGTAAACGCTGTCGATTTGGGGATTGGGCTTTAAGTCTGGTGCCCGAAGCTAACGTGATAAATCGACCGCCTGGGGAGTACGGCCGCAAGGTTAAAACTCAAATGAATTGACGGGGGCCCGCACAAGCGGTGGAGCATGTGGTTTAATTCGATGCAACGCGAAGAACCTTACCTACTCTTGACATCCATGGAATCTTATAGAGATACGAGAGTGCCTTCGGGAACCATGAGACAGGTGCTGCATGGCTGTCGTCAGCTCGTGTTGTGAAATGTTGGGTTAAGTCCCGCAACGAGCGCAACCCTTATCCTTTGTTGCCAGCGATTAGGTCGGGAACTCAAAGGAGACTGCCGGTGATAAACCGGAGGAAGGTGGGGATGACGTCAAGTCATCATGGCCCTTACGAGTAGGGCTACACACGTGCTACAATGGCGTATACAGAGGGAAGCAAGATGGCGACATGGAGCAAATCTCACAAAGTACGTCTAAGTCCGGATTGGAGTCTGCAACTCGACTCCATGAAGTCGGAATCGCTAGTAATCGCAAATCAGAATGTTGCGGTGAATACGTTCCCGGGCCTTGTACACACCGCCCGTCACACCATGGGAGTGGGTTGTACCAGAAGTAGATAGCTTAACCGAAAGGGGGGCGTTTACCACGGTATGATTCATGACTGGGGTGAAGTCGTAACAAGGTAACCGTAGGGGAACCTGCGGTTGGATCACCTCCTTACCAGAAATTGAGCGACAGCGAGTGTTCACACAGATTGTTTGATAGAAAGAAGACGAAAACGGATATAATCCGGCATCCTTTTGGGTCTGTAGCTCAGGTGGTTAGAGCGCACCCCTGATAAGGGTGAGGTCGGTGGTTCAAGTCCACTCAGACCCACCACTCAAAACGAGTGAAAGCTGAAAGGTGTGATTATATTGAGTTATGATGTATGGGGATATAGCTCAGCTGGGAGAGCGCCTGCCTTGCACGCAGGAGGTCAGCGGTTCGATCCCGCTTATCTCCACCAATCATCATGACTAAGTGAATAAGTGAAAGATTTGTTTATTTAGTCATGATGATAAGTCAAATTATTGTCTTAAATTGTTCTTTAAAAAATTGGAAACAAGCTGAAAACTGAGAGATTTTCGAAAGAAAGTCTGAGTAGTAAAAGATAAGTAATTATCTTGAAAATCTTAGCTGAACAAAAGCAGCTAAGTGTTTAGTTGAATAAAGTATCGCGTTGAATGCGTTCAAATAAAATTTGAAAATATTTGAAAACATTTGAGGTTGTATAGTTAAGTGACTAAGCGTACACGGTGGATGCCTTGGCAATCAGAGGCGAAGAAGGACGTGCTAATCTGCGAAAAGCTTGGATGAGTTGATAAGAAGCGTTTAATCCAAGATATCCGAATGGGGAAACCCAGTAGATGAAGAATCTACTATTATTAAGTGAATACATAGCTTAATAAGGCAAACCGGGAGAACTGAAACATCTAAGTACCCCGAGGAAAAGAAATCAACCGAGATTCTGTAAGTAGCGGCGAGCGAAAGCGGAAGAGCCTGTTAGTGATAATGGTTTTGTTAGGAGAATGAGCTGGGAAGCTCAATCGTAGAGGGTGATAATCCCGTATCCGAAAACATTATTATGGTACTAAGCTAACGACAAGTAGGGCGGGACACGAGAAATCCTGTTTGAAGATGGGGGGACCATCCTCCAAGGCTAAATACTCCTGATTGACCGATAGTGAACCAGTACTGTGAAGGAAAGGCGAAAAGAACCCCAGTGAGGGGAGTGAAATAGAACCTGAAACCGTGTACGTACAAGCAGTGGGAGCAAGAGAAATCTTGTGACTGCGTACCTTTTGTATAATGGGTCAGCGACTTATATTTTGTAGCGAGGTTAACTGAATAAGGGAGCCGAAGGGAAACCGAGTCTTAACTGGGCGATTGAGTTGCAAGGTATAGACCCGAAACCCGGTGATCTAGCCATGGGCAGGTTGAAGATTGGGTAACACTAATTGGAGGACCGAACCGACTAATGTTGAAAAATTAGCGGATGACTTGTGGCTGGGGGTGAAAGGCCAATCAAACCGGGAGATAGCTGGTTCTCCCCGAAATCTATTTAGGTAGAGCCTTGAGCGGACACCTTCGGGGGTAGAGCACTGTTTCGGCTAGGGGTCCATCCCGGATTACCAACCCGATGCAAACTGCGAATACCGAAGAGTGATACTCAGGAGACACACGGCGGGTGCTAACGTCCGTCGTGGAGAGGGAAACAACCCAGACCGCCAGCTAAGGTCCCAAAGTACTAGTTAAGTGGGAAACGAAGTGGGAAGGCTTAGACAGCTAGGATGTTGGCTTAGAAGCAGCCATCATTTAAAGAAAGCGTAATAGCTCACTAGTCGAGTCGGCCTGCGCGGAAGATGTAACGGGGCTAAAACTAGTCACCGAAGCTGCGGCATCAATGGAAACATTGTTGGGTAGGGGAGCGTTCTGTAAGCGGACGAAGGTGAATCGAGAGGTTTGCTGGACGTATCAGAAGTGCGAATGCTGACATAAGTAACGATAAAACGAGTGAAAAACTCGTTCGCCGGAAGACCAAGGGTTCCTGTCCAACGTTAATCGGGGCAGGGTGAGTCGGCCCCTAAGGCGAGGCTGAAAAGCGTAGTCGATGGGAAACGGGTTAATATTCCCGTACTTGGTATAACTGCGATGTGGGGACGGAGAAGGTTAGGTTATCGCACTGTTGGATGTGCGTTTAAGCCGGTAGGTGGGTGTTTTAGGCAAATCCGGAACACCATTCAACACCGAGAAGTGATGACGAGGTTCTACGGAACTGAAGTAACCGATACCACGCTTCCAGGAAAAGCCACTAAGCTTCAGGTTATACTAAACCGTACTATAAACCGACACAGGTGGTCAGGTAGAGAATACTCAGGCGCTTGAGAGAACTCGGGTGAAGGAACTAGGCAAAATAGCACCGTAACTTCGGGAGAAGGTGCGCCGGCGTAGATTGTAGTGATTTACTCACGAAGGTTGAACCGGTCGAAGATACCAGCTGGCTGCAACTGTTTATTAAAAACACAGCACTCTGCAAACACGAAAGTGGACGTATAGGGTGTGATGCCTGCCCGGTGCTGGAAGGTTAATTGATGGTGTTATCGAAAGAGAAGCTCCTGATCGAAGCCCCAGTAAACGGCGGCCGTAACTATAACGGTCCTAAGGTAGCGAAATTCCTTGTCGGGTAAGTTCCGACCTGCACGAATGGCATAATGATGGCCAGGCTGTCTCCACCCGAGACTCAGTGAAATTGAAATCGCCGTGAAGATGCGGTGTACCCGCGGCTAGACGGAAAGACCCCGTGAACCTTTACTATAGCTTGACACTGAACATTGAATTTTGATGTGTAGGATAGGTGGGAGCCTTTGAAGATGACACGCCAGTGTTGTTGGAGGCGTCCTTGAAATACCACCCTTTAACGTTTGATGTTCTAACGAAGATTGCGGAACGCGGTCTCGGACAGTGTCTGGTGGGTAGTTTGACTGGGGCGGTCTCCTCCCAAAGCGTAACGGAGGAGCACGAAGGTTTGCTAATCACGGTCGGACATCGTGAGGTTAGTGCAATGGTATAAGCAAGCTTAACTGCGAGACGGACAAGTCGAGCAGGTGCGAAAGCAGGTCATAGTGATCCGGTGGTTCTGAATGGAAGGGCCATCGCTCAACGGATAAAAGGTACTCCGGGGATAACAGGCTGATACCGCCCAAGAGTTCATATCGACGGCGGTGTTTGGCACCTCGATGTCGGCTCATCACATCCTGGGGCTGAAGTAGGTCCCAAGGGTATGGCTGTTCGCCATTTAAAGTGGTACGCGAGCTGGGTTTAGAACGTCGTGAGACAGTTCGGTCCCTATCTGCCGTGGGCGTTGGAGAATTGAGAGGGGCTGCTCCTAGTACGAGAGGACCGGAGTGGACGCATCACTGGTGTACCAGTTGTCTCGCCAGAGGCACTGCTGGGTAGCTACATGCGGAAGAGATAAGTGCTGAAAGCATCTAAGCACGAAACTTGCCTTAAGATGAGTTCTCCCAGTCTATAAGACTGTAAGGGTTGTTGGAGACTACGACGTAGATAGGTGTGGTGTGTAAGCGTAGTGATACGTTGAGCTAACACATACTAATTGCCCGAGAGGCTTAACTATACAACGCTCAAGTGTTTTTGGGCGTGAAGCGAAGTTAAATGCTAACAAGAACTAAAGAAGACAAAAAACGAAAAAATCAGTGACGGCTTGTTTCGAATTTAAGAAGAAAAGAACAAAGGGAAAGACAGATAAAGAAGACGAAAGACATCAACAGAATATTCTGGCGACCAGAGTGCTGTGGCTCTACCTGACTCCATTCCGAACTCAGAAGTAAAACGCAGTAACGCCGATGGTAGTGTGGGGTTTCCCCATGTGAGAGTAGGGCATCGCCAGATTGAATTTAGCGCGAAAGCGAAAACGAAGCAAGAAACCCTGTGGTTAGCGATAACTACGGGGTTTTTGCTTTTGGCTTTTTAGCTTTTAAAGACAAAAGAAATTTGCTTTTAACTGCTTTTTTAGTTGGAAGGTATTTGAAAGTTAAAACAATATATTTTCTTTTTCTACTTCTCAAAATCATTCTTTTCCGTTATCCTTTTAAAGTTATTGAATTTTTATAGGACTGAAAATATTTCTTTGCAATTACCATTACCCATTCATCAAGTTGATGATGAAACTTTCGATAATTTTTATGCGGAAAACAGTCTTGTACTGCTAGATTCGTTACGTCAAAATTTTATCGATGTACAACAGCCGTTCTTTTATATTTGGGGCGGAAAAAGTAGTGGTAAAAGTCATCTCTTAAAAGCGGTAAGTAATCATTATTTACTGAATCAACAAACTTCCAGCTATATTCCTTTAGAAAAATCACAATACTTTTCGCCTATGGTTTTGGATAACGCCGAACAATTAGATGTGATTTGTTTGGATGATATTCAGATTGTCGCAGGTAATGAAGAATGGGAACTGGCTATCTTTAATCTTTTTAATTTGATTCGTGAGCAGCAAAGTTTATTTGGTAATGGGCATAAAACGTTGTTATTGATTAGTGCGGACTGTCCTCCTCATCAATTGCAGATCAATTTACCGGATCTTCGTTCTCGTCTGACTTGGGGCGAGGTTTACCAGCTAAACGATTTAAGTGATGATCAAAAGCGTATCATTTTGCAACGAAATGCTTATCAAAAGGGAATGGAACTTTCCGATGAAGTTGCCAATTTCTTGCTAAAACGTTTGGATCGGGATTTACAAACATTATCAACAGAGTTGGACCGTTTAGACCGTGCCTCTTTGCAAGCTCAACGCAAATTGACGGTTCCTTTTGTGAAAGAAATTCTCGGTTTGTAAAGCGGTTTGATTCCTGTCAAAATTTGCAAAAAATTTGTTAAATTTAACCGCTTATTACCTCTAAAGAGGTAATGATATGGCTACGTTAAATCTCCCTCTTATGTTAAACTTTGCCTATCTGTTTCTTATTATTCATTGTTATGACACATACTAATCAATTAACCATTACTAATCTTGCTTGCGAGCGAGGTGAAAATCGTTTATTTGAAAATTGTAACTTTTCTGTTACATCCGGTGAATGGGTACAAATTGAAGGTCATAACGGTATAGGCAAAACCAGCTTATTACGTATTCTTGCGGGGCTTGCGATGCCTGCCGAAGGATATGTTTTATGGAATGATATTCCTATTCAAAAACAACGTGATGAATATTATTCGGAATTATTTTATTTGGCGCATCATGCAGGGGTTAAACCGGAGCTTTCTCCTTGGGAAAATTTACGTTTTTATCAAAAAATCCAAGGGCTGGCGCTTGATGATGAAGCGTTATGGTATGCCTTAGATAAGGTCGGTTTAATCGGCAGAGAAGAACTTGCTTGTTCGTACCTCTCCGCCGGTCAGCAACGCCGGGTCGCTTTAGCGAAATTATGGCTGATAAAGCAAAAGCTTTGGATTTTAGACGAGCCTTTTACCGCTATTGATAAGAAAGGAGTTTCCGATTTAATCGTCCATATTGAAAAGCATTGCGAAAATGGCGGAATGGTTATTTTTACCAGTCATCAAGCGGCGGAAAGTCATAAAGTTAAAATCTTATCTTTGGATCAGTTTAAACTATGATTTTATTTACTATTATTCAACGCGAATTAACCATCGCTTTGCGTAAGCCGGCGGAAATATTGAACCCGCTTTGGTTCTTTCTGATTGTGATTACTTTGTTCCCGCTTCTTATGGGACCAAATCCCGAATTATTAGGGAAAATCGCACCGGGCGTCGCTTGGGTAGCGGCATTACTTTCCGCTTTATTATCGTTTGAAAGACTTTTTCGTGACGACTATTTAGACGGCTCGCTTGAGCAATTAATGTTATTGCCTATCGGTTTACCGCAGGTCGCATTAGCGAAAGTGATTGCGCATTGGTTACTAACGGGACTTCCGCTAATTCTGCTTTCGCCGGTTGCGGCAATCTTACTTTCGTTAGAAACAAATGTATGGTGTGCATTGGTGCTAACCTTATTACTTGGTACGCCGATTTTAAGTTGTTTAGGTGCGATTGGCGTCGCTTTAACGGTCGGTTTGCGTAAAGGCGGAACTTTACTAAGCTTACTTATTCTACCGTTATTTTTACCGGTGCTGATTTTTGCCGCAGCCGTATTAGAAGCGGCGACATTGAATATGGGATATAGTGGGCAGCTTGCGATTATCGGGGCGATATTGGCTTTGACGCTGACTTTCTCACCTTTTGCAATAGCAGGCGCATTAAGAATAAGCCTTCAGTAAGTAATGAAAAGCGGTGAGATTTTTAATCTTTTTTGTAATTTGGAGATGTTATGTGGAAATGGCTTCATCCCTATGCTAAATCGGAAACACAATATCGATTATTAGGGAAAATTCAACCGGTATTAGGTTGGTTAAGTTTTATTATGTTAGCGGTTGCTTTTGTTTGGGGGCTTGGGTTTGCGCCTAAAGATTATCAGCAAGGCGATAGTTATCGTATTATCTTCATTCACGTGCCTGCGGCAATTTGGTCGATGGGTGTATACGGTTCTATGGCGGTTGCCGCATTAGTGGCATTAGTATGGCAGATTCGCCAAGCCAATCTTGCGATGATTTCAATGGCACCGATCGGTTTAGTTTTCGCATTTATCTCGCTTGCGACCGGTGCGATTTGGGGTAAACCGATGTGGGGAACTTGGTGGGTATGGGATGCTCGCTTAACTTCGGCTTTGGTGTTGTTTTTCCTCTATATCGGGGTAATGGCGTTGTATTCGGCTTTCCAAGATAAACAAACCGGTGCGAAAGCGGCAGGCGTATTAGCCGTCGTCGGGGTAATAAATCTCCCTATTATCCATTTCTCGGTAGAATGGTGGAATACGTTACACCAAGGTGCGACTATTACTAAATTAGATAAGCCGTCTATGGCGGTGGAAATGTTAATTCCGTTATTGTTAGCGATTTTCGGTAGTTTAATTTTTACCGCATGGTTCAGCATTTGGCGTTATCGTATCGCGTTATTAAATGATGAACGTAAGCGTCCTTGGGCGAAAACATTAAGTAAATAAGGAGAAAAACTTATGCAATTTCAATTTGAATCTATTAGTGAGTTCTTCTCAATGGGCAATTACGGTTTTTACGTATGGCTTTCCTATGCCGTATCGTTACTCGCAATGGGAATCCTTATTTGGCAAACTCAGCGTGAACATAAACAAATTTTGCAAAATATTAAGAAAGAGCAAGCTCGCGAAACTCAGTTGAATAAACAAGCACGGTAAGCGGTTAGATTTCAGCTATATTTTGTAAGTGTTTGACTGCTTAGTTCTTGATCAATATATCAGTGTATAAATCCGGATGAACAAAGAACTGACGGCGGGTATCAAGCAAATTCCTGTTATATTAAGTTATATTCGATTATTTAATATTGTGTGCCGTCGGCATACTTTTAGAAGGTGATTACTATGAATCCAAGACGTAAATCTCGATTGAAAGTGGTGGTTTCAATCATTTTCGGTGTTGCGGTAGCCGCAGGCTTAACGCTTTATGCACTAAGTCAAAATATTGACTTATTCTATACGCCATCAGAGATTGTAAATGGTAAAAACGATGATCCAGACCAAAAACCTGAAGTAGGGCAACGTATCCGTGTGGGCGGAATGGTTGTGGAAGGATCGGTAAAGCGTGATGATAAAACGCTGAAAGTAGAATTTGAGGCGAATGATATCGGGCCGTCTATCACGGTTGAATATGAAGGGATTTTGCCGGATTTATTCCGTGAAGGGCAAGGTATTGTAGCGCAAGGGGTTTTAATCGAACCGACTCGTTTAAAAGCTACGGAAGTATTGGCTAAACACGATGAAAACTATATGCCGCCGGAGTTAGGCGATAAATTAAAAGAACAGCATGGTGCTGCAGGTATTTCCGAAGCGGATTTAAAAGGTACTTCGGCACGTGATAAAGCTGAAATCGAAAGAACATTAAAGACCTTACAAGGGGAAGCTAACTAATGGTTGCGGAATTAGGTAATTACGCATTGGCACTTGCGTTCGGATTGTCAATTTTTTTGGCAATTTTACCGCTTGTTGGTGCACAAAAACAGAATAGTACTCTTATGGCGTTAGCTCGTCCGATAACATGGGCAATGTTTTTAGCATTAACGATTTCATTCGGTTCGCTTTTTTATCTGTTTGCGGTAAATGACTTCAGCGTGCAATACGTAGTGAATAACTCCAACTCAACATTACCTATCCAATATCGTCTTTCTGCGGTTTGGGGATCGCACGAAGGATCAATGCTGTTATGGGTTTGGTTGCTTTCGCTTTGGTCTATCGCTGTGGCGGCATTTTCTCGCCAGATGCCGGAAGAAGCCGTTTCGCGCGTATTGAGTGTAATGGGATTAATCAGTATCGGATTTTTGGTTTTCTTAATCTTTAGTTCAAATCCGTTTAAACGTACTTTCCCCGATTTTCCTGCGGACGGTCGAGAATTAAATCCGATGTTGCAAGATGTCGGACTGATTTTCCATCCGCCGTTATTATATATGGGATATGTCGGTTTCTCGGTGGCATTTGCGTTCGCGATTGCTTCACTAATGACCGGAAGATTGGATACCGCTTGGGCTCGTTGGTCTCGTCCTTGGACAATGGCGGCTTGGGTATTTTTAACACTTGGTATCGTACTCGGTTCGTGGTGGGCTTATTACGAATTAGGCTGGGGAGGCTGGTGGTTCTGGGATCCGGTTGAAAATGCTTCGTTAATGCCGTGGATTGCCGGAACGGCACTGATTCACTCGTTAGCCGTTACGGAAAAACGCGGTACTTTTAAAGCTTGGACGGTTTTACTGGCGATATTGGCGTTCTCGCTGTGTTTATTAGGCACCTTCTTAGTACGTTCCGGTATTTTGGTTTCGGTACATGCGTTTGCTTCCGATCCGACTCGCGGTTTGTATATTCTTGCCTATTTAGTTTTAGTAATTGGCGGTTCATTATTACTTTACGCTTTACAAGGCTCGAAAATTAAAAGTTTGGATAATTATGAACGTTATTCGAGAGAATCGATGTTGTTAATTAATAACGTAATGCTGATGGCATTCTTATCCGTAGTGCTGCTGGGTACATTATTACCGTTAGTACATAAACAAATCGGTTTAGGCACGATTTCGATCGGTGCGCCGTTCTTTGATCAAATGTTTTTAATTTTAATGGTACCGTTCTCGTTTATTTTAGGTATCGGGCCATTAGTAAAATGGCGTAGAGATCAAGTATCTGCGATTCGAACACCGGTAATTATTGCCTTAATTATGATGGTGGTACTCGGTTTCGGCTTACCGTATTTACTGCACGACCGTATTACTGCCACTTCGGTATTAGGCGTGATGATGGCATCGATTATTGTCATTTTGAGCCTATATGAATTACATCAAAGAGCGACGCATAGACATTCATTTTTAGCCGGTGTGTTTAAATTATCCCGTTCTCATTGGGGGATGGTATTGGCGCACGTAGGTGTCGCAATGACAGTATTCGGAATCGCATTCAGCCAAAACTATAGCGTAGAGAAAAACGTACGTATGAATGTCGGCGATACGGTATCGCTTCAAGGTTACGACTTTACTTTCAAAGGAATCAAAATTACCGACGGTGCGAACTATCAGGGCGGCACGGCTGAAATTGAGATTTCGCGTCAAGGGCAATATGAATCGACTCTGAATGCGGAGAAACGCTTCTATAACGTCAGTAAAATGGGGATGACCGAAGCGGCAATCGACTGGGGCTTTAGAAGAGACTTATATGCCGCTTTAGGTGAAAAGTTGGAAGACGGTTCATGGGGCGTACGTTTATATTATAAACCGTTTGTTCGCTGGATCTGGATTGGCGGCTTATTTATGGTGTTCGGCGGTTTGCTCTGTATGTTTGACAAACGTTACAGATTAAACGTAGTTAAAAAAGCTGCATAATGCTTTAATAGACAAGCGGTCATTTTTAGAGAAACTATTGCAAAATAGTGATCCGAAAATGACTGCTTTTTACTTTTTTAAACCATTCGGACAGAGCTGAAAAACACTTGAAATAATTTCCGTTGTTGTTCGCTAACTCTATGATATGCTTGAGATTTATTCATAATAGTTGTAAAAATCATTCTTTTTGCTTATTACATAGACAAACGTCCAATTTTTTAGGATTTTTCAGAAAAAGCGTTTGACATATTTTTTTATTCTAGTAATATGTGCGCCACAGACACAGTGAGTGGTGAGATGGCCGAGCAGGCTGAAGGCGCTCCCCTGCTAAGGGAGTATAGGGTTCAAAAGCTCTATCGAGGGTTCGAATCCCTCTCTCACCGCCATTTACTTTATCACGCACCCGTAGCTCAGCTGGATAGAGTACTCGGCTACGAACCGAGCGGTCAGAGGTTCGAATCCTCTCGGGTGCGCCATTTTGATTTTTACTCTATTCAAATTAAAACGGTCGCTGATAAAACTAAATAACTCACCATTCAAAATATAACGCACCCGTAGCTCAGCTGGATAGAGTACTCGGCTACGAACCGAGCGGTCAGAGGTTCGAATCCTCTCGGGTGCGCCATTTCATAAATCATTTCTTTTTATTTCCTATAAATACCTAATTTTATTCCTTTTAATCATATTAACGATTATTGTTGTTTAGAATAAATCATATAGGGTTATTCCGTAATCGGGAAAATTCGGCTAGACTTATATGGTAATTGAAATATAGAGGATTTTATATTGAAAGGATTAATTGCCAGATTCATTGCAGGCTTTGCGCTTTTGCTTTGGGCTTGGGATATGGTATTTCCGTGGCAACAATTAATGCAGGCGGAAGAAAACCGCTATAACCAAATTCAACAACGTAAAATATTAAGAGTCGGAATGGTTAATCATCCTCTTTCCTATTTTATCGGGGCGGAAGGTACAGCCGGGATAGAATACGAATTGGCCAAATCGTTTGCTAATTATCTTGATGTAAGATTGGATATTAAAACTTTTGATAACAGTGAGCAGCTCTTTAGCGCATTAAAAGACAATAAAGTGGATATTGCGGCGGCAGGCTTGTTATACCAGCCGGAATTGAGTAAGCAGTTTCAAATCGGTTCGGCTTATTATTCCGCTTCTTGGCAAGTCGTATATAAAAAAGGCAGTAACCGCCCTTATAAACTGTCGGAATTAGAAGGTGATTTGATCATACCTGCCGGTTCGGCGGTATTGCCGATTTTACAACGCTTAAAAGAAGATAATCCGAAACTAAGTTGGCAAACTACTAATCAGTTTACGCAGGAAGAGTTATTGCTCCAAGTCGCCGAGGGAAAAATTCCTTATACGGTCGGCATATCCGTTGATATTTCCGCCGCACAACATATCCGCCCGAATATTGCGGTCGGTTTCGATTTAACCGATGAGGCGCCGGTATTGTGGTATTTACCGAACAGTTCTTATAGTGAGCTGCAAGCTGCGGTATTGGATTTTATGAATCATGCGAACGAAACCGGATTGATCTCACGGATCGAAGAAAAATATTTTAATCATTTGGCGCATTTTGATTACGTCGATATACAAAGTTATTTAAAAGCAATTAAATTGGTCTTACCTAAATATCAGTCCCTGTTTGAAAAGTATCGCGGCGATTTGGAATGGCAGATGCTGGCGGCTATCGCTTATCAGGAATCGCATTGGGATCCGAATGCGACTTCTCCGACCGGTGTACGCGGTATGATGATGCTGACCAGAGATACGGCAGAGCGTATGAAAATTACGGATCGAACTAGTGCGGAACAAAGTATTCGTGCCGGTTCCGAATATCTTCATATGCTGATGAGACAAATTCCCGAAACGGTACCGAAAGAAGATCGTATTTGGTACGGATTAGCCGCTTATAATATGGGATTCGGGCATTTATTGGATGTTCGCCGTTTAACGAGGCAGTTGGGCGGTAATCCGGATAATTGGTTGGATGTGAAGAAGAACCTACCGCTTTTAGCGGAGAAGCGTCATTATAGCGGTTTAAAATACGGCTATGCTCGAGGGTTTGAGGCATTTCAGTATGTCGAAAATATTCGTCGATATTATAGTAGTATCATTAACCATCAAAGGGTAGAGGAACAACAAATCCAGAATAATGAAGAGCAACCGAGTGTTCCGCAAGGGATAAGCAAAGAATCGGATTCAACTTTGAAGGAATAGAGCAATGAAACGTAAACTTAAAACCAAGAAAAAACTCGTGTGTAATCATAAAGCGCGTCGTCTTTTTCATATCTGGAAAACGAAGCACCGTATTGCGGAACGACGAAGATTAGCTTTTATTGCGATGCAAAATGAGGAATAGTAAGCGGTCGAATTTCATTTGTTTTTTGTAAAAAAACCGCCTTTTGTTAAAGGCGGTTTTTCATATCGGTTATTGTACGTAATTAATCACTTTAATTACTTTATTTACCCCGCGCACATTACGAGCTACTTCGGCTGCGGCATCCGCTTGTGCCGGTGAGAGTTTTCCGATTAAGAAGACTTCACCGTTTTCGGTAATGACTTTAACTTCTGTGGCTTTTACTTCCGAGTTGGCTAACAGTTTTGATTTAATCGCAGTAGTAATCCAACTGTCAATAGAGATTTGTCCGACACCGATTTTTTCACCTGTGCGAATTTCATTATAAATTTCTGTCACACCCTCCGCACCGGCTGCAAGATTTTTAGCACTTTCCGAAGCTGACATAGTAGGCGCTTGACCGATTAATAATACTTTGCCGTTGTAAGCCACCACATTGATACGGGCTTCTTCTTTAAGCTGAGCATCTTTGCTTAAGTTATACGCCACACGCTCTTCAAGCACTTCATCATCAACTTGAGTACCCGCGCTACGAGGATCCATCGCCACTTTGCCGGCAACCGCAGCGGAAGTGACAACCGCAGTAGCGATACATCCTTGCAGAGATAGAAGACTGACGGCAAATAAACTGGTTAAACCGATTTTTTTTAACGTAAGCATAACAATATCCTTTTTATAAAGTTAAGAAAAAAGTAAGTGATCAACTAATTCGCATAGCACGTTTACACAAAATTGATGACCTTCAATCACTCTCAGTTCGCTACTGGACGGCATAGAAATTTCGAGATCGTGCTCATCCAATAAGCCTTGCGTATGGTCATTACGGCTACTGGTAAAAGTAATGATTTCCAGCCCTTCATTTTTTGCCGAATGAATCGCATTTAAAACCGCTTCTTCATTACCGGTAGGCGAAAAGGTAATAAAAATATCGCCGTCTTTTGCTACGGCTTGTAACTGTTTGCGGTAGATATTTACCAATTCGCTATCTTGTGCGAGTACGCCGGCAAGTACGCCGTCGAATTGCAATAATAATGCCGAGAAACTGGGGCGATTTAAATCGTATTTATGTAATAAATGGCTGACAAGTAGTTGTGCATTGGCATAAGAGCGACCGTGTCCGCATACGATGATTTTATTTCCCCTTAATAAACAGGCGACTACACGATTAGCCGCTTCACTCAAGGTTTTGGGGAGTAATTCGGCCGCCGCTATTTGGATCTGGATACTTTCGGTAAAACGATCTTGAATTTTTTCGAGCATGAAAAGAACTATCCTAAAAAATTTGGGATCCAAAGAGGCGGATCATTTCCTTCAAAGGCGACAACATCAAAGCGGCAATTTGCGGTATCCAAACTTTGCTTATGTCGCGTAAACAGCCACATATTGGCGGCATCCAGCCATTTTTGTTGCTTCCGATAATCTATACTTTCGACTGCGGAACCGAATCGATTACTTTTACGTTGGCGAACTTCTACAAAAACGAAGGTATCGCCTTGGCGCATAATCAAATCCAATTCGCCGCATTTGAATTGCTGATTTGCCGCAATAAACTTAAGCCCGTTTCGTTCTAAAAATTCACGGGCTTTTTGTTCAAAATTCGCACCTTGCGAACGTTTAGTTAGCGTTTTCCACTGCACCATTACGATATTGCAACCAAGACATTCCGCGTTCGATATTACAGTTAGGGCTGGCGGTTAAATTACCGGTTAAACCTGAAACGCTATAACCCGGAATTTGGCGGAATTCATTGAATTTATTTGCTAACGCCCAAGCATCGGAACCCATTGCATATAAACGCATCATCGAGAAATCGCTTTCCGCTAAAGTTTCCGCTTTTTTATATTCGTCCGAATTCGGGTCCGCAAGCAGAGGAATTTCACTGAATTTCACTCCTTCCATTGCGGTACGGAATTCGATACCGTTATTCGGCGAATTACTGCGTGAAGAGGTATAAATATTCAATTGTCCGGCAAGCGATGAACCGTCGATACCTTGTTTTAATTCAAGTAACTGCTCGGCGGTACCTAACGCATATAATGCCGCACCTTGCACACCGCCCGAATTCTGAATTGCGACAACCGCATCTTGAGGAATATTGTAATAGCGTACGTCCGCATCCGTATTGGTTAATTGTCGCCAACGTTGTGAGAATGCATCTGCGGAACGTTGTCCGAAATCATCTTGTGATGCGGCAACGATAGCACGCGAATAACCGTCGCGATATAAGCGATCCGCTCCGGCTCTCGCTTCCGCTTCCGGCGATAAACCGTAATAACATACGCCCGGAATCGCTTTTACATTTGGTGTCGAATTTAAAGCCAATACATTCACATTTCGGATTTCAGGACTTAACAACATTTCATCGACACGAGATTTTAGTAACGGACCGATAATCGTTTGTGCGCCTTGTTGCTTAGCCTGTGCCAAAATACTTTCGACCGAACCGCTATCCGTATCGTATGTTTGCACCGGAATGGAGTCCGCGCCTTTAGCGTCATTAAAGCCTTTTTTGATAATATCGCCTAAAATTTTAGCGTCACCGCTTAACGGTAAAAGTAAAGCGATGCCGTTTAATTGGGTTTGTTGGAAATTCGATACGTTTTGTAACTCCGCCGGCATGACCGTTACCGCACTATGATTCGGATAGAGTTGTTTCCAGTTATTAATACCCTGCGGCATTTGCGCCGGTGTCGAAACGTTTTGGTTGTAAACCGCAATTAAAGCTAACCAACCGGCAAACTCGGTTTCGCCCGGTCCCGGATTGGCAATAGACAACGCACCTTTATTCGCATTACGTAATAATGACCAAATTTGATTGTTATTTTCTTGACGTAACTTATTATCGATTAATTGAGAAGTCATTAAAGAACGCACTCTCACCGCTTCAAGCACGTCTTTACGATTTTCCGCAATACGCGCTTGTGTTTGATAGTAACGCATACTTTGCGTACGGCTTAATTGGGTCGTCGGCACCAGTCTTAAAAGTGAAACGGCTTGTGCTTCATTACCCTGTAATGCCGCAAGTTGCGCCGCAACCAAGTTATATTCTACTTTTTGAATTTCATTTTTCTGGATATCGGCGAGCGATAGAGTGAGATCGTCGAAGGTATTTTGTGCTTCTGCCGCTTTATTTTCATCAATCAGTTTACGAACGGCTAATAGGCGATAAGTAATTTTATCTTCTTTATCTGTGGCTCGATCCGCTTTATTGATATAAAACTCCGACGTTGCGTATGCTTCGTCTTTGACCGTTTTGGTTAATGGGTTTTCAAAAAAACTTGTACCGGTACAAGCAGAAAGAAAAAGCGCCATTGCGGTTGGGACAAAGACAGTTTTTATTTTCTGTTTTAAAATAGTCGCCATTGTATTGCTCCTAATAGACTATAATGGGCGGAATAATATTGAAATCTTACTTATCAAACGAGTGAAAATCAAATGAAAAACGAACAAAACGGTACTTTGTATATTGTGGCGACACCAATCGGTAACCTTGGCGATATTACGCAACGCGCACTGGATACTTTTGCTCAAGTCGATTTAATTGCCGCCGAAGATACTCGTCATAGCGGTTTATTACTTAGCCATTACGGTATCAAAAAACCGTTTTTTGCCTTACACGATCATAATGAACAACAAAAAGCAGCGGTATTAGTTGAAAAATTACAACAAGGGCTGAATATTGCGCTGATCTCCGATGCCGGTACGCCATTAATTAGTGATCCGGGTTTCCACTTGGTGCGCCATTGCCGCCAAGCCGGAGTCAAAGTTGTGCCGTTACCCGGCGCTTGTGCCGCAATTACTGCACTTTGTGCGTCCGGTATTGCCTCAGACCGCTTTTGTTTTGAAGGGTTCTTACCGGCTAAGACAAAATCACGTTGCGATAAATTAGCAGAAGTGGCTGATGAACCGCGTACCCTGATTTTTTATGAATCAACCCATCGCATTTTAGATACGCTTGAAGATATGCAGAAAATGTTGGGCGCAGATCGTTATGTGGTGATGGCTCGTGAAATTACCAAAACGTGGGAAACTATTCATGGCGATACGTTGGCAAATTTAATTGCATGGTTAAATGAAGACAGCAATCGCATTAAAGGTGAGATTGTGTTAGTGGTGGAAGGAAAACCGGAACAGGCAGATGAAGCGTTTTCTGCTCAAGCGGTCAAATTACTCGGTTTACTTTGCCAAGAATTACCGCTGAAAAAAGCGGCGGCAATCGTAGCGGAGACTTTCGGCTATAAAAAGAATGCACTTTATCAGTACGGTTTAGAATATCTTTCCGATAACTAAAATACAAGCGGTTAAATTTCCTAAAAATTTAACCGCTTATTTGTTAGATTCTCGCCAAATCAAAATTTGCTAAATCAATTTTATCCTCTGTGCCGTAGAATTCGGCTAACGCTTTACGTAGCGTTTCGGCTCGTTTCGGTAAATAACCACGCTCCGCATAAATTTTTACCTGATCAAAAACCGCTTGTTTAAACACGGAATTATCGCCCGGATTGCCGGAAAGATTATCCGCACTGGCAAAATAGCGGAATCCGGCGGCAGTTGCTAACACCCATTCAATCGCTTGCGGTTTAACTTCCACCGATTCAAATTCACGCTGACGTTCCGCCGAGCGTCCGTCCGGTTCGTACCAATAACCGAAATCTTCTAATTTACGGCGTTCAGTTCCTGCCACTAGCCAATGAGCGATTTCGTGTAATGCACTGCTGTAATAGCCGTGTGCAAATAAAATTACATTGTACGGACGATCGGATTTCACGCCGTCTTCATCTAAAAATGCGGGTAAGTAAATCGGGTAGTCTTCGCCCTTTTCTAAGCGAGTATTGTATTCTTCGGCGAAACATTCATCGAAAATACGAATAATGTCTTCAATTTTATGATTGTCTTGGTTCATAGCAAACTTATTGTGATTAATAAAAAATGGCACAAGCGATCAACTTGTGCCGTGAGATTATAACTGATTTAGCCAATTTAAAAATTGATTTGCTTCTAAGAAGCCGGTAACTCTTGATTGTGTCAGTTCCTTACCGTTCTCATCAAAGAATAAAATGGTCGGTAAACCTAGTACGTTGAAGTGTTTCATCAGCTCATCGTTTTGTGCCGAATTATTGGTCATATCCACTTGTAATACCACCATCTCAGCTAATTTTTGCTGTACAGCTTGGTCGGTAAAGGTGTATTTCTCAAACTCCTTACAGGCGACACACCAGTCGGCATACAGATCCAACATCACTTTTTTGCCCTGTGAAGCGGTCAATTTTTCCTGTAATTCTGCAAGGGATTGTACGCGTTCAAACGCTAAGTGGTTGCTTACTTGTGCCGAATGGCTACTGTTGCCTTGATTCCATACTAAATTCGCCCAAGGGTAAGAAGCAACCGCAAAGGTAAGAAACAGTACAATTCTAACCGCTTGTTTGATGACGCCTTGTGTCGGAATCACGCTAATCAACCAGCCGACAAACACCATTGCCAGCGCCGACCACATCAACGGCTCATAATGGCTCGGTAAAATACGGCTAAGTAAAAAGACCGGTAAGGCTAACATCACGAAACCGAAGGCGGTTTTGACTTTTAATAACCAATCGCCCGATTTCGGTAAAATACGGTTGCCGAATAAGGTAATCAGAATTAACGGAATCCCCATTCCTAAGGCTAATAAATAGAGTGCTAATCCGCCGGTGAGCAAGTCCCCACTTTGGGCAACATACAGCAATGCGCCGGATAACGGCGCCGAAGTACAAGGCGAAGCCACTAAGCCGGCAATCATCCCCATTACAAATACGCTACCAAATGCACCGCCTTGCTGTTTTTGGCTCATTGCATTCAGTTTTTGCTGCCATGAATTCGGCAAACGGATTTCAAATAAGCCGAACATCGAAGCGGCTAAAATAGTGAATAAAATCGCAAGCGAAATCAGCACCGGCGGGCTTTGCAACGCCACTTGGAACGGTAAGCCGATCGCCGCCACCACTAAGCCTAATAGCGTATAAGTAAGCGCCATACCTTGTACGTAAGCAAAGCTGAGTAATAAAGCTTTGAACGTATTAGGGCGTTGCTTATTGCCAATCACAATTGCAGATAATAACGGCAGCATTGGTAATACGCACGGGGTAAAGGCTAAACCGATACCCAGTAAAAAGAACCAAAAAATCGATAAGCGATTGTTCGCTAAATTCTCGGCAAGCTGATCCTGTTCCGCTTTCGGTGCATTAGCCAAAGGCTGAGAAGCGGTTGAATTTTCTCTATTTTTTGCAACATTTTGAGCGGAATCGACCGCTTGTTGCCCGTCTAAACTAACGGTGACCGTTTCGGGCGGATAGCAGAAACCTTTGGTACAGCCTTGATAATGAACCGAAAGACTAGCGTTCGCTTGTTCTGCAGAGAACGTTATCGGCAACGTCAGCTGATTACGGAAAATTTCCACCTCACCGAAAAACTCATCGTGATAATTTTCCGCAGCAGGGAACGCTAACGGTTGGATTTCGGCATTTTGCGGCGTGACCTGTATTTCTTTTTTATACAGATAATAACCGTCGGCAATTTGCCAGTTCAGCTCAATTTGTTTATCGGATTTCGGTGTGGCGGAAAAAGCGAATGCTTCGGCTCCGCTCAAATATTTGGGTTGGTCGTTACCGAATAAACCGGCGTGTGCGGAAAGGGTTAGCGTTATGCCGACCAAGAGAAAAATAAAACGTTTTAGCATATCGATATAGAAAGATAAAAGGTGGCGTATTGTAATATAAATAAGTAAGGTCAGGCAAAATGCCTGCTTCTTACAACAAAAATCGTGAATATTTCTTAAAAAAATTGACATAAAATGACATTTTGTGTTGAGAAAGTTACTCGATAAAGCCATAATTAATTTACGCGTTTTCATTCAAAAGGAGAAAAAAACGATGTATGAAATAGTCTTTTATCGAGATAAGCGGGGGAGAGAACCCGTAAAAGAATTTCTGTTAAGGCTACTAAAAGAACGGCAGGAAGGCAGTCGAGAACGATTACACAAAATCAGCCATCATTTGAGTATTTTACATTTGCACGGTACTCGAGCCGGTGAGAATTATATTAAGCATTTGGAAGATCGTATTTGGCAGTTACGTCCGGTGGGCGATTGCCTGTTATTTGCAAGTATTATTCGGGGAAAATTTGTGTTGTTGCATTATTTTGCCAAACAGAATTATCGAATTCCGAAACGAGAAATAGAACGTGCAAAAGTTCGGTTGGCGGATTTACAGGAGAGAATAAAAGATGAGCCCTATTGGTTCTAGTTGGACATCGTTTGAACAAGAAATTTTTGACGAGTCGGAAATAGCGGAAACTCAGTTTCGCATACGGCTTATTTTAGAAATCATTGAAACCCGTCAGCAGCTCGGTATCTCTCAACGAAAATTGGAGAAATTAAGCGGCGTAAAACAATCTATGATTGCTCGGGTAGAAAAAGGCTCGGTTAATCCGTCGTTGGCGACGGTATTAAAGTTGCTTGTGCCGTTGGGGAAAACTTTACAAATCGTACCGTTAGATAAAAACAAAACGGTACGTTAAAACAAGCGGTCGTTTTTCCGAAGATTTTTGCAAAGTCTCCAAGAAAAACGACCGCTTGATTTATTTTATTCGGCTCTTTAAACCAACAGATATAAGGTGTAGGCGACATAGCATATAAAGAGAATCGCACCTTCCGCCCGATTAATTCTGCCCGCTCTTTTACGGAAGCTAAACGCAAAGAAAAATAGCAGAACGGTTACCGCCAACATCACGAGCATATCACGGGAGAACACCTCCGCTTCCACTTGCATCGGTTCGATAGCGCCGGCAATCCCGACCACTGCTAACGTATTAAATAAATTTGATCCGACAATATTTCCTAAAGCAAGATCGGACTCGCCTTTACGGGCGGCAATAATTGAAGAGGCCAGTTCAGGTAATGACGTGCCGACCGCTACAATGGTTAAACCGATAACTAAATCGCTCACGCCGAAATATTTGGCGATTTCGACCGCTCCCCAAACAAGCAATTGGGAACTTGCCATTAAAAATAGTAAACCTATAACGACCCAGAAGAGTGCTTTGCCAATCGGCAATCTCTCTTCATTTAAAGATTCCGTTTGAGCAAGCGTATCATTTTTGCTGCGCAATGCGACCCATATTGTCCATCCCATATAAACGGCAAAAATAATCAATAAAATGACCGCTTCTATTTGGGTGACTTGCGCATCGAACAGCATATACGCTGACACTAACGTAATTAAAATTAACATAGGCAGTTCTTTCTTAATCACTTCGGAAGCGACAATAATCGGTTTGATTAAGGCGGTAACCCCTAAGATAAGCGCAATATTAGTGATATTGGATCCGTAAGCGTTACCGAGCGCAATCCCCGAAGCGCCTTTTAGTGCCGAAGAGGCGGATACCAACATTTCCGGCGCCGAGGTGCCGAAACCGACAATCACGATACCGATTAAAAGCGGAGACATGCCGAAATGACGGGCGGAAGAAGCCGCACCCTCTACAAATTTATCCGCGCTCCAGACGAGTAAAATTAAGCCGATTACAATGGCAAGTGAAGCGTATAACATCATATTTCCTAATAAATTAAATGGGCGTATAGTATAGGTTAATTTTTGATAATTAACTATAAGGAAGGTGCTATGAAAGTAACGAGTTCAGCGATTAAAAACGGAGCGTTTGAAGATAAATACGGCAAACGCGGCAGCCAATTCAGCCCGAACGGTACGCCGAGTTATTCGATTCCGTTTGAAATTAGTGAGGTACCTGAAGGGACGAAATCCTTTGCAGTAGTACTGGAAGATAAAGATGCGATTACCGCCAGCGGTTTTGTGTGGATTCATTGGTTAATTGCCGATTTAGAGCGCACTAAAATTGCTGAAAACGAAAGTCTAACCGCAACCGATTTTGTACAAGGTGCAAATTCCTGGGCAAGTAAATTAGGCAACTTTTCTATCGAAGAAGCTTCAAATTACGGCGGTATGGCACCGCCGAATTGTAAACATCGTTACGAACTTATCGTGTATGCGTTGGATACCAAGCTGAATTTAATTTCCGGTTTCCGTTTTAACGATCTGCATTTCGCAATGCAAGACCATATTTTAGCTACGGCAACCGTGATGGGAACTTATGATGTTTAAGGTTTAAGTTCATACTTAAGAGAGAATTAGCTAGACGGTAGGAGTGAGGATGCTCGCGCCGGCAACGGTAAAACTTCGGAGAAAAACGACTGCTTGTTATATTGAATGACAAGCGGTCGTTCTTTATAAAAATTTTACAAAATCATAATAAAAACAACTTGCATAATTATGCAATAAATTTTACTATTCATTCAGTTATTTGAAATACACAGGATTTTACACGAATGGCAATTCGTATTCACAATGTCAACTTTTTTTACGGTTCAAGCCAAGCATTATTCGATATTAATTTAGATATTGAAAAAGGCGATACGGTGGTGCTGTTAGGTCCGAGCGGTGCGGGTAAAAGTACATTAATCCGCACGCTAAACCTAATGGAAATCCCACAATCCGGTACGCTTGAAATTGCACAACATAAATTCAACCTTTCTGTTAAAACCGATGCGAAAGAAATCGCATTATTACGCCGTGAAGTCGGTATGGTGTTTCAACAATATCATTTATGGCCGCATCTAAGCGTTTTACAAAACCTGATTGAAGCGCCAATGAAGGTGCTTGGTTTAGCTAAGGAAGAAGCAATTCAACGTGCTAAAGCACATTTGGATCGTTTACGTTTAGGCGAATTTGCTGATCGCTTTCCATTACAGTTATCCGGTGGTCAGCAACAACGTGTGGCAATTGCCCGTGCGTTAATGATGCAGCCACAAGTCTTACTGTTTGATGAACCGACAGCAGCATTAGATCCGGAAATTACTGCACAAGTGGTTGATATTATTAAAGAATTACAAGGAACTGGTATTACTCAGGTTATCGTTACTCACGAAGTCGGTGTCGCACGTAAAGTGGCAACCAAAGTGGTATATATGGAAAAAGGCAAAATTATCGAACAAGGCGGAGCGGACTGTTTTGAACATCCGAAAACCGCTCAATTTGAAAATTATCTCTCTCACTCAGAATAAACTTATGCAAGGACACATTATGAAAAAATTATTATTAGTATCAGCTCTCGCACTTAGCGCATTTTCAGCACAAGCAAAAGATTTAACTTTTGCAATGGAGCCAAGCTATCCTCCGTTTGAATTGACCAATGAGAAAGGCGAAATCATTGGTTTTGACGTTGATATCGCCAATGCAATCTGTAAAGAAATCCAAGCAAATTGCTCATTCAAAAGCCAAGCGTTTGACGGTTTAATTCAAGCGGTAAAACAAAAACGTATTGATGGCGCAATTTCAGCAATCGATATTACTGAAGCCCGTGCAAAACAAGTGGCATTTACCGATGCTTATTATGATAGTTCGGCAAGTTTTATTGCGGTAAAAGGTAAAGCGGATTTAAATACGGCTAAAAATGTCGGCGTACAAAACGGTACGACCTTCCAGCAATATGTGTTAGCAGAAGCAAAACAATACGCACCTAAAGCATACGCTTCGTTACAAGATGCGGTATTGGATTTAAAAAACGGTCGTATTGATATTATCTTCGGCGATACTGCGGTATTAGCGGATATGTTATCGAAAGAAGCGGAGCTTTCATTCGTAGGTGACAAAGTAACCAATAAAAAATATTTCGGTAACGGTTTAGGTATTGCGGTAAATAAATCGAATAGCGAATTAGTCGCGGAATTAAATAAAGGTTTAGCGACCATTAAAGCGAACGGCGAATATCAAAAAATCTACGATAAATGGATGACTAAATAATTTTTATGTTCTCAGAATATCTTCCGCTTATTTATAGTGCCACCCTAATGACCTTAGGGTTGGCACTGACTTCCTTGATAGTCGGCTTATTACTTTCAATGTTGTTTGTGGTACTTGAAACCAGTAAACAACCTTGTGTGAGTAAACCGACTTCTATTTTTTTAGCCTTATTGCGTGGTTTGCCGGAGATTTTAGTCGTTTTACTGATTTTCTTCGGTTCAACCGAATTGGTAGAAAAAATTACCGGCGAATATGTTGAGTTTAGTGCGTTTAGTTGCGGGGTATTAGCGCTTTCCTTAATTTTTTCCGCCTATGCTTCGCAATCATTGCGTGGCGCGATTCAAGCCGTACCGAACGGACAATGGGAAAGCGGTGCGGCATTAGGGCTAAGTCGTGCGCATACGTTTTTAAGAATTATTATGCCGCAGGTTTGGCGTCATGCTTTACCGGGTTTAAGTAATCAATGGTTAGTGTTGTTAAAAGATACGGCGTTGATCTCTTTGATTGGCGTGGACGATTTAATGCGTCAGACGGATTTAATTAATACCAATGAACATCAGCCTTTCACATGGTACGGTTTGGCGGCATTAATTTATTTAGCGATTACTTTAATTAGCCAAGTAATTATTGCCGGACTTGAAAAACGTTTCACTCGCTTTGAAAGAGGGGGTAAATAATGTTTCAAGATTATTTAGCCGTTATCGCGCAAGGGATTCCGACCAGTTTGAGCTTAACCGCCGTTTCATTGCTGATTGCGTTTGTATTAGCGGTGATTTTGACCTTCTTACTTTCAATGGAAAGCAAACTGATTAAGGCAATCGTAAACGGTTATTTGATGCTATTTACCGGAACACCGTTATTGGTACAGTTCTTTTTGATTTATCATGGGCCCGGACAATTCCAATGGATTGTCGATAGCTTTGCTTGGCAATTCCTATCCGATGCGTGGTTTTGTGCCGCATTAGCGTTAGCGTTAAATAGTGCGGCGTATTCGACTCAATTATTCCACGGCGCGGTAAAAGCGATTCCGAAAGGACAATGGGAAACCTGTGCGGCACTTGGTTTAAGCCGTTTAGACACTCTGAAAATTTTAATTTCATACGCATTGCGCCGTGCGTTACCGTCGTATAGCAATGAGATTATCTTAGTGTTCAAAGGCACATCGTTAGCTTCAACCATCACCTTATTGGATATTATGGGCTATGCCCGCCAGTTATACGGTACGGAATACGATGCGATTACCATTTACGGTATTGCCGGAGCGATTTACTTAGTAATTACCGGTATTATGACGATTCTGTTGCGCAGAGTAGAGGCGAAGGTGTTGGCGTTTGAGCGTCCGGAAGCCGAGAAAGCGTAAATTTTAGCGATGGTGCTCGTCTCTGACGAGTACCTTTTTTATATACGAACAAGCGGTCTGATTTTGAGAGAAATTTGCAAATTTCCCGATAAATCAGACCGCTTGTTTTTCTGGGAAAGCTCGCTAATTAAGAGGAATTAGGCGACTTTCTTGGCTAACATCGTTGCAAAGCGCATTTTAATACGGTTGCCGTTCGCATCGGTTTTATGCAATTCGCCCAAATCTTCGTTGTATTTTACTAATTCCCAGTCTTGATAATAGTTTGCTAACTCTCCCTCGCCAAAGGTAAATGAGAACGGCATCGGGCATGGATATTCTTCGGTGCTCATCGCACACACAATCAGATTATAGCCACCGACTTTGGTGTTTTTTTGCATATTTTCAATAATTGCCGGAATGCGTTCACGGTTTAAGAACATCATTACAACTGTCGAAACAATCAGATCATATTCGCCATTTTGATTGCCAATCGTTGCTTGGTTAATATCATAAATACCAGTTTCAATCTTGCTCAGATTCTCTTTCTCAATCATATAATTTAAGAATTCGATACTCTCGGAATTATGATCCACCGCCGTTACATCAAAACCTAATAAATTCAGATAGAGAGAATTACGTCCGCGCCCACAACCTAAATCCAACGCTTTACCGGCTTTCACATAATTCACTGAATTTAACACTTCAGAATGAGTTGTGGTTAGATTATATTTTTTCGCATAGTAATCTTTCGCTTCGCAATAGAATGCGAGCTGACATTCCAAATCATCGGAAAGTGCTTCAACTTTATGCCAAATTTGCGGTTCTACAAACGGCGGCTGATTTTCAGGGGTAAAAATCACGCTATTGACTTCTTCTCCTTGTTCAGTCAATTCATAAAATTTTAGTTCGCCTTTAAGAATGGTCAGTTTTGCCCAAGTTCCTTCCTTCGTATTGTGCTTTTCTTGAAACATTTGTGGCAGGCTGTCTTTGCTCCAAACCGGCATTTGTTTATAGCAAATTAAATTTTGCATGATGAGTCCTCTCTAACGAATAAAATAATGGCAAATTTTACTCCTCTGATTTTTCTAGGCAATAAAAAAACCGACTAAAATAGTCGGTTATATCAAAAATACCTAAGATTTATTAGATCGCTTTTTAAATTTCGATGCCTTTAAATTGGCGGCCGAAATAGACTAAACCGGTATTTGGGGTGACATCAATATGTTTCAGCTCAACCATAAAAATAGTATGTGTACCCACCGAATGGGTATCGACAATATCGCCTTGTAAGGCTGAAATCGAACCGCGTAATACCGGTTGTCTGTCAAAGCCTTCGTCCCAAATATCCCAAGCGAAACGTTCTTCCATACTGCTGCACATCATACAAGCAAAATGCTTCGCCATTTCTTCTTGTTCGTGGCTTAATACGTTGATGCACACTTTACCGTTTTGCTTAATGATATCGTGAACGGAACTGCTTTGATTGATACAGAAAAGCAAGGTCGGCGGCGTATCGGTCACCGAGCAAACCGATGATACGGTAATACCGATTTTGCCGGCAGACCCGTTTGTGGTCACAATACTTACCGCAGCGGATAAATGCGCCATCGCATTACGAAATTGTTGTGAAAATTCAGGTACCTCTTGAGGTTTCGGAATACAAGACATAAAGCTCCTTTTAAATTATTCCTTCCAGATCACGTGATATTCTCGGTTATCCGCATCGTGAGAAATCAAGAAACGAGCGAATACGTCATCCATTTCATCTTTATCGTTTACTAAACCGACCCATACTTCGGCAAAAGCGTCGGGATCGATTAACGTACCGATTTCTTGATCCCAATTCTCCGAGGTTTCGACCATTTCTACCGCGCCGCGCTCTTCAAATTGTAAATTGAATAATAAAATATCCGCAGGATCCAAGTTCTCACCTGCCATTTCAAGGAAAATATCATAAGCGAGATCAATCGCTTCATCCGGAGTTAATTTGTTCATAATTTGTTTCTTTTATATAAAAAAATAGCGACTTAATTTGCCAATAAAGGTTTAGAAAGTCAAATTTATAGACATTGGATCAAGCGACTTATTACTTGTCCGGCGGTTTTTTCTTTAAGAATTTGCCAATTGCTCGGTAATTCAAGCGGCGGATGGTTCTTTTCCGTTTCCACATAAATCAACGCATTGTCGGCAAGCCAATGATTTTCAGCCAATAATGTTAGCACTTTCGGCACAAAGCCGTGATTAAAAGGCGGATCGACGAATACCACTTCAAATCCTGGCTGCGAGTTCTTTTGGGCTAAATATTGCAGCGTATCGGTATTAATTACGGTGCCATTTGTAGTTTTAAGCGAGGTTAAATTATTTTTCAGCAGATTTGCCGCATTTGCAAATTTCTCAAGAAAAACAGCCGCTTGTGCTTGGCGAGAGAGCGCTTCAATCCCAAGAGAACCACTGCCCGCAAAACAATCTAAACATCGACTGCCTGCTACATCATTCATTAGCCAATTAAACAGCGTTTCTTTTACTCGGTCGGTGGTCGGGCGTAAACCTTCCGTATTTAACACCGGCAGCTTTCGCCCTCGCCACAGTCCGGCAATCACGCGCACTTCGCCGGTCGGCTTGTTTTGTAAAGTGGAATTACGATTTTTTTTCATACTAACTAAAGGAAAAATAAGGATTATTTGATAAACTATACAAGTTTAGTCCATTTTGAAGGAAAAGTGAGAAAAATATGGCAGAAAAGAAAAAAGGTTTTTGGTCTTGGTTAGGTTTCGGTAAAAAAGATGAACCGAAACAAGCGGAAATCCAAACCGAACAACATACCGAATCGGCTGCAGAAGAAACTGTAGAGCAAAAAGTAGAACAAGCGGGACAAAAGGTTGAGCAGTTACAAGAAACGGTAGAACAAAAATTAGAAGCTCTCGAAGATAAAATTGAAGATAAGTTTGAGCAAATCGCCTCTCAGCCGGAAGTGAAAGAATTGATTGATGCGGTCGAGCAAAAAGCGGAACAAGCTGAAGATTTTGTTGAACGTATTGAGGATACGATCGAGCAAAAACTTGAGCAGATCGAAGCATTCGCTGAACAAAAATCGGAACGACTCGAGCAGTTTGTTGAAGATAAAGTTGAAGATGCTAAAGACTTTTTGCATGAAGCGGCGGATAAAATAGAACAATCTTTCGAGCAAGAAAAAGAAGAGTCGGTTTCTATTATTGATACGGCGAAGATTGAGCAACCGCTTACGCCAACGGAAGAAATTGTATCGGTAGTATCTACTCCGAATGTTGAATCGCCTCAAGAAATTCCACAAGCGGTCGAATTTAGCGAAAAATCTGCAACCGAAAGCGAAATTAACCGCCATCAGCAAATCGAAAAACGTGTTGAGAAAGTGGTTGATGCCGAGCTTGCCGGTGAAGTGAAAACCAAGTCTGATGCGGAAGAAAACTTTGAAGAACTGGAAGAGTTGGTCGAGCTTGAAACGGAAAAAGCGGAACACGAACAAGCCGAACCAAAAACGGACGAATACCAAGAAAAACCGAGTGAAGGCGGTTTTTTCAGCCGTCTATTAAAAGGCTTAGTTAAAACGAAACAAAGTATCGGTTCCGGTTTCCGTAATTTCTTTAGCGGTAAAAAAATCGACGACGATTTATTTGAAGAATTGGAAGAGCAGTTATTGGTCGCCGATTTAGGTATGCCGACGACGACGAAAGTTATCAATAACTTAACTCAACACGCCTCTAAGAAACAGCTTAAAGATGCCGATTTACTCTATCAACAATTAAAACTTGAACTTGGCGAGGTGTTAAAACCTGTTAGCCAGCCGCTTGAAATCGACACGAGTAAAAAGCCTTATGTGATTTTAATGGTCGGGGTAAACGGGGTCGGTAAAACTACCACTATCGGTAAATTGGCGCGTAAATTCCAAGCGGAAGGCAAATCGGTAATGCTTGCCGCCGGCGATACTTTCCGTGCCGCAGCAGTGGAGCAGTTACAAGTTTGGGGGGAACGGAACAATATTCCTGTTGTCGCACAATCTACCGGTTCGGATTCCGCTTCGGTAATTTTCGATGCGATGCAATCGGCGGCTTCAAAAGGGATTGATATTCTTATCGCAGATACCGCAGGTCGTTTGCAGAATAAAAACAACTTAATGGACGAGCTGAAAAAAATCGTGCGCGTGACGAAAAAATACGATGAAAGCGCACCGCACGAAATTATGCTCACTTTAGATGCCGGCACGGGACAAAATGCGATCAGCCAAGCGAAGTTATTTAACGAAGCAGTCGGCTTAACCGGTATTACATTAACGAAACTGGACGGTACGGCAAAAGGCGGCGTGATCTTTGCGATAGCCGACCAATTTAACATTCCGATTCGTTTTATCGGGGTCGGAGAAAAAATTGAAGATCTCCGTCCGTTCAATGCGGAAGAATTTATCGAAGCATTATTCGAACACGAAGAATAGCAATGATTACAAATAGGCTGAAAAGACAATTTTTGCAAAAAATCAGCGAAATCGGACCGCTATTTTCTAATAGTAGAAAAGGTAAACATAATGATTAAATTCACAAATGTAAGTAAAGCTTATAAAGGCGGTAAGCCTGCCTTGCAGGGGATTAATTTCCATTTGCCTGCCGGCGGTATGGCGTATTTAACCGGTCATTCCGGCGCCGGTAAAAGTACCTTACTTAAGTTAATTATGGGCATTGAGCGCGCAAACGGCGGACAAGTGATGTTTAACGGACACGACATTACCCGTCTTGAGCCGCACGAGTTGCCGTTTTTACGTCGCCAAATCGGTATGGTTCACCAAGATTACCGCTTACTTACCGATCGTACCATTTTAGATAATGTCGCACTACCGTTAATTATTCAAGGTATGCATCAGCAAGTGGTCGAGCGTGAAGCGCGTATTGCCTTAGAGCGTGTCGGCTTGGCGAATAAAGCCAATTATTTGCCGTTACACCTTTCCGGCGGTGAGCAACAACGTGTCGATATTGCCCGTGCGATCGTACATCGTCCGATTTTATTATTAGCCGACGAACCGACCGGTAACTTAGACGAAAAACTCTCGTTTGAAATTTTCCGTTTGTTTGAGGAATTTAATCAGGCGGGTACTACGGTTTTAGTGGCAACGCATGATACCAATATTATTTCAAAACGTCCGAAACCGTGCTTAGTATTAGAGCAAGGTCATCTCAGAAATTAAGGAAACAATATGGCTCGTTCATTTAATACGACTTTCGGTGCGCAAACACGTTATACCTTACGTTCGGTTTGGCAAGATCTTAAAAAGCGCAAGTTCGGTACTTTTTTAACCGTATTGGTGATTGCGGTTTCGCTTACCATTCCGACCGTCAGTTACTTACTTTGGAAAAATACCCATCAAGCGGCAACCGAATTTTATCCGGAACCGGAATTAACGGTTTATCTGCATAAAAACCTTGCCGAACACGATGTGAATGCGGTGGTGGAACGTATTCGCCACTTTGATGCGGATAAAATCGAATCGCTCAACTATATTTCTCGCCAGCAGAGTTTGGAAGAGTTTCGTTCTTGGTCCGGCTTCGGCGAAGCGTTAGATATTATTGACGATAATCCGTTACCGGCGGTAGTTACGCTCAAACCGAAAAAACAGTTTACCGACAACGATACGATGTTGGAGTTTCGTAACGGTTTACAAGCGATCAAAGGCGTGCAAGAAGTTCGTTTAGATAACGGCTGGTTGGAAAAATTAACCGCTTTAACTTGGTTAATCGCTCGCATTGCGATGGTTTGCACTTTGCTAATGTTAATTGCGGTATTTTTAGTGGTGGGTAATGCGGTGCGTACCGATGTGGCGAATAGTAAAGCGTCGATTGAAGTGCAGCAATTATTAGGCGCAACCGATCACTTTATTGCTCGTCCGTTCCTTTATACCGGTATGATTTACGGCTTTTTCGGTAGCTTGCTTGCCATTCTGTTTAGTGCGGTGTTAATCAGTTACTTTACCGGTGTGGTGAAATACGTGACCGATATGTTTACAGTGAAATTTGAGTTGAACGGTTTAGCGTTCAGTGAAATGTTCTTCCTGATTGTCGCTTGTATCTTTATCGGTTGGTTATCAGCAAAAATTGCGACTAATCGACATATATTCCGAATCGGTTCCAAATACTAATCAATATATAAAAAAGCACCCTAAGGTGCTTTTTTCATTTTTGCGATTATACTTCGATATATTCTAGGTTTAGTCCTAAAAAACTTTCCGCTAACGCTTCGCTCATTTGGCGATGGCTGGTTGTGCCTTTACTTTCCGCCATTACAATACGGCTAATCCGTTCATCTGATTTACCGCTTAAACGGCGATAATTTAACGCGCTTTGTAACGGTAAAAAGCTCGGGTTAAACGCCGCATTTTCCGCATAACGTCCGCAAATAATTTGTTCGCCGACTTGTAAGGCAATCCCGCTTAACGATTTGCTATATGGTGCATAAGATTGTGCCGCCGTTTGAATCGCCGCTTGCGTTAATAAGTCGCCCCGAAGCGGTAGCGAATGCGTTTGTTGATCAAATAATACCTTTTCAATATTTAGATCTTTAGGGCCGAAAGAGTCCGGTAAATATTGCCGTAACAAATTATTTTGGCTGTGTGGCAAATGAATTTTTAAGGTTTTCGCACTGTTTAATTCGTTCATAAACTGGCGGCAATGACCGCAAGGCGTATAGTTTACCACCATATCGGTAATCGCCGTTTCACCGGCAAGCCATGCATGGGAAATCGCACTTTGCTCGGCATGTACGGTTTGTTGAATCGCTTGCGCGTTAAACTCTTGATTCGCCCCGAAATAAAAGCGACCGGATTCCCCGATTGCAACCGCTCCCACATAAAAGTTAGAAATCGGTACAAGTGCGTAACAGGCGGCAATTGGTAAACAGGCAAGCGCCAATTCAACCGACGAGCATTTAAATTGTCGCTTCCATAATTTTACTTGTTCCGCAGAAAAGCATGCGTTGTACTGTTGTTCCGCTAAGGTTGTAGCCACTGCGGTTACTATAGGATCATTTTTTTCTTGAACAACTTGAGCGATACGTTCTTTAAGTGCAAATAAAGTTGGCATTATGCTTTTGCTCCTCTGTTTGACGGGGGCTTATTATAACCGCAAATAAGCACTCCTATAGTGATGAAGATCTTACTTATCGGATAAAAGGTTTAAAAAGAATATTTGTTAAATACCTCGTTCTACAATCACACCGACGCTACTTGCTTGCGCGACCGCTTTCGGTTTATGTAATTCGATACGTAAGGCGCGAATAGCATAAGTGTTCTGTAAGAAATCCGCGACTTGATGGGCGACGGTTTCAACCAACTTAAAAGGTTTGGATTCGACAAAGGCTAATATTTTTTCCGATACTTCCGCATAATTTAAGCAATATTGCACGTCATCCGTTGCTACCGCTTTGGTAAAATCCCATTCCATTTCAATATTAAACACTAAGCGTTGCTTGATCGTATGTTCCCAATCATAAGCACCGATGGAAGCAAAAGCTGTCAATTCGTGAATAAAAACTTTATCCGCCATTTTAGTTCCTTAATCAGTTTGTGATAACATTGCCGAGAATATAGCATAGAACGCCAATTGAAGGACAATTTATGAGTATTACCGTCTATTTGTTAATAGTATTTGCCTATTTGTTAGGTTCGGTTTCAAGCGCAATTATTTTCTGTCGTTTGGCAGGCTTACCGGATCCCAGAGAGAACGGTTCGCATAACCCGGGCGCGACGAATGTTTTACGTATAGGCGGAAAATTCTCGGCGCTCGGTGTGTTGTTGTTTGATATTTTGAAAGGCGGTTTACCGGTTTTATTGGCGTTTAACTTTAAGCTGGAGCCTTCGGAAATCGGACTGATTGCATTGGCGGCATGTTTGGGACATATTTTCCCGCTGTTCTTTCGCTTTAGAGGCGGGAAAGGAGTTGCGACAGCGTTCGGTGCGTTGTTATCAATCAGTTTTGCTGCTTCGGCAGCCGGACTATGTACTTGGTTAATTGTATTTTTATTGTTCGGCTATTCTTCGCTGAGCGCAGTAATCACCGCATTGATTATGCCGTTTTATATTTGGTGGTTTTTACCCGAATTTACCTTTCCGGTGGCTTTGGTATGCTGTTTATTAGTCTATCGTCATCACGATAATATCCAGCGTCTATGGCGAGGACAAGAACAACCGATGTGGGCTAGAAAATAAAAGATTCCGATTGAATAAGCGGTTGAATTTAATGAGAAGTTTACAAAAATTCCATTTAATCCAACCGCTTGTTTAAGCAATATGGTAAAAAGCCTAATTCTTACGAATTAGGCTTTTTTATCTGTCTCATTCTCGTCTTATTGCAACGCTTTTTCGACTTTCTCATATAAATCGCGCGCTAAATTATCCAAGCCGCGAAGACGTTCCAAACCGCGCTTCATTAACGTTTGACGTTGGTTATCATAACGAGAAAGTTTAATCAACGGTTCGATTAAACGTGATGCGACTTGTGGGTTACTATCGTTTAATTTGATTAGAATATCCACTAAGAATCGATAGCCGGAGCCGTCAATCGCATGGAAGGCTTTCGGATTCTGGTTACAGAACGCACCGACTAGCGCACGTAATCTGTTCGGATTGTTAAAATTAAAACTACGATGGTTAAGTAGCTCTTGAACGATTTCCAGCACGTTGTCGTCCGGTCTTGTCGCTTGGAGCATAAACCATTTATCCATCACTAAGCCGTCATGATGCCATTTCTGTTCGAAGTTCGCTAACAATTGATCACGACAAGCTAATTGCGCTTTAGTAGCGGCGGAAAGTGCCGCTAAAGTATCGGTCATATTATCCGCTTGTTGATAATGTTTATAAGTTAAACCGTTACCTAAATCGGTAAAGGCTAAATAAGATAAACATAAATTGCGCAACGCACGTTTTGACATATCTTCCGTCGCAACACGATAAGCGTCGCAACGATTACGATTATATACGTTCAGTAAACGATCGCGTAAGGTTTCGGCGATGGTGCGTAACATAAATTCACGGGTAATTGCGATACCGATTGGATCAATTGTTTTGAATAATTCGGCGAATTCGGTTTCTTTCGGTAACGTTAGCATTAAAGCGGTTAATTCCGGATTCGATTCATAGTTATCCAATAAATAAACCAACGCTTCAGTTAATTCGGCGGAGAAAGTAAAGGCCTCTCCCGATTGATGGAGTGCCAAATTCAGACGTAACTCGTTATTAAATAAAGTTTGCGCCGCATCCCAGCGTACAAAATCATTCCGTGCGAATTTGAGTAAGGCAATTAATTGCGCATTGGTATAGGCATAATCTAAACGCACCGGTGCAGAAAAATCGCATAACAGCGCAGGTACGGGCTTGTGCATTACATTATGAAATTCGAAGGTTTGTTGCTCTTGTACGACATCCAGCACATTGTTTAATGTAGTACCTTCAAATTGTAAACTAATCGGCGCGCCGTCTTGTTCGCTATATAACTCGATTTTGAACGGAATATGTAGGTTTACTTTTTCCAATTGATCCGCGGTCGGCGCTGTATGTTGTGAAACGTGCAAACGGTAGATATGGTGCATTTCATCATATTCGTCACTTACGCTCAGTTCAGGCGTACCGGATTGGTTGTACCAACGGCGGAATTGGGTTAAATCAATACCTGAAGCACGCTCCATTGCCGAAACGAAATCTTCACAAGTCGCCGCAGATCCGTCATTTTCCGCAACATATAATTGCATCCCTTTTTGAAATTTTTCTTCGCCTAATAAAGTATGAATCATACGAATCACTTCCGCGCCTTTTTCATAGACGGTCACGGTGTAGAAATTATTCATTTCAATCACTTTTTCCGGACGAATCGGGTGCGCCATCGGACTGGCGTCTTCGGCAAATTGCACGGCACGTAATAAGCGTACGTCTTCAATACGTTTTGCCGGACGTGACCATAAATCCGAAGTAAATTCCTGATCGCGGAACACGGTCAAGCCTTCTTTAAGGCTTAATTGGAACCAATCTCGACAGGTAATACGGTTACCGGTCCAGTTATGGAAATATTCGTGCGCAATTACGCTCTCAATATCTAAATAGTCGGTATCGGTGGCAGTTTCCGGTTTTGCCAGCACAAATTTAGAGTTGAAAACATTTAAGCCTTTGTTTTCCATTGCGCCCATATTAAAGAAATCGACTGCGACAATCATATAGATATCTAAATCGTATTCTAAACCGAAGCGATCTTCATCCCATTTCATTGCACGTTTTAAACTTTCCATCGCCCAACCGGCACGATCCAAATTACCGCGATCAACATAGATCTCCAATGCTACTTCACGACCGCTTTTGGTAATAAATTTATCTTGTAACAAATCGAAATCACCGGCAACTAATGCGAATAAATAGCTTGGTTTAAAGAACGGATCTTCCCATTCGACCCAATGGCGACCGTCTTCTAAATCGCCTTGTGCAACACGGTTACCGTTAGAAAGCAAGAACGGATACTTCGCTTTGGAAGCGGTGATTTTTGTACGATATTTTGCAAGTACGTCGGGGCGATCCAACATATAAGTAATTTGACGGAAACCTTCCGCTTCACATTGGGTACAAATGCCGTCGCCCGATTGATATAAGCCCTGTAGAGAAGTATTTTGTGCCGGATTTAAACCGGTTTCAATTTGTAATTCAAACGGAGAGTCAATACCTGTAACATCAACGGTTAAAGAATCGTTATCTTTTTCAAAACGTTCAAAGGTTTCGCCGTTTAACTTTAACGAGAGGAAATCAAAACTATGTCCGTCTAAACGGAGATGCGTCGCCTCATTATTTTTACGTTCTACGGTTAAGGTTGAGGTGACGAAAGTACGGTTCGGGTCAAGTTGGAAATCGAGATAAATATTTGTGATAGTAAAATCCGGCGCGCGATAATCTTTTCTATATTTTGCTTTAGGTTGCATACTATTTTCCTTGAATGATTCGGCAAGAAGAAACTCGCCATAGAGAAGCGAACGTAATTGTACTAAAATAGTCGCAAATTTTCCAAAGAATCTGACCGCTTATGACATTCCATTTCAATTTAAATCTGCCGGAAATCGGCGGCAAATATCAAGATCACCAAACGCTCGGCAATCTAATCGGGCACGCCGATACGCTTGTTATTGCGCAAGCTACGGAACAATTTAACGGTTTAAGCGTGGTAGTCACGCCGGATACCCGTACCGCATTACGTCTTGAAAAAGCCTTAATGCAATTCAGTAAATTACCGGTTTCCGTCTTTCCGGATTGGGAAACACTACCGTACGATAATTTTTCACCGCATCAAGATATTATTTCCGCGCGCCTTTCGGCACTGTTTCACTTACAGCAAGGCAATAAACAAATTTTTCTGTTGCCAATCAGCACCCTTTTACAAAAAGTTTGTCCGCCGAGTTATCTCGCCAATAATGTACTACTGATTAAAAAAGGCGATCGTTTTTCAATTCAATCGTTACGTTTACAGCTGGAAAATGCCGGTTATCGTGCAGTGGAACAAGTGTTGGAATACGGCGAATATGCCGTACGTGGCGCGTTGCTAGACCTCTATCCGATGGGAGCGGAAAGCCCGTTCCGTTTGGATTTTTTTGACGATGAAATCGATTCGATCCGCACTTTCGATGCGGACAGTCAGCGTACGATAGCCGAGATCAACGAAATTAATTTACTACCGGCACACGAGTTCCCGACTGATAGTAATGGAATCGAGCATTTTAGAAGCAAATTTCGTGAACAATTCGGTGAGATTCGTCGTGAACCGGAGCATATTTATCAGCAAGTCAGTAAAGGTATCTTGAATGCAGGGATTGAATATTGGCAACCTCTGTTCTTTGATGAAATGGCGAGCCTATTTGATTATTTAGCGGAAAATACCTTATTTATTACTTTTGACGGTATTTCGGAAAAAGCGGAGCAGTTTCATAAAGATACCGCTCAGCGCTATGAAAGCCGCCGAGTCGATCCGATGCGTCCGCTACTGCCGCCGGACAAATTATGGTTCTCGGTTGATGAAGTCAATCGTCATCTGAAAGGTTATCCACGCCTGACATTAAGTGCGGAAAAAGTCAGAAAATCGGCGGCTAAACAAAATGCGAATATTGAGAAATTGCCGGAATTAGCGATTAACTCGCAGTTAAAAGATCCGTTTGAGACATTTAATAAATTTCGTGGAAAATTTGACGGGCGGATTTTATTTTCAGTAGAAAGTGAAGGTCGCCGAGAAACTTTGCTCGAATTACTTGCGCCGTTAAAACTCAAGCCGAAACAAGTTAAATCGTTCGCAGAAATTGATTCGCAAATTTCCCTGATTATTTCACCGCTTGATCAGGGCTTTATCATTGAAAATACAAGCGGTCAAAATTTAGCAATTATTTGCGAAACGGATTTTCTTGGTGAAAAAGTCCAAACCAAGCGAGCGGAGAAAAACCGAAAAACAGTCAATCCGGATACGCTAATCCGTAACCTTGCGGAACTGAAAATCGGGCAAGCGGTGGTGCATTTGGAAAACGGTGTTGGGCGTTATGCAGGGCTAACCGTACTGGATGCAGGCGGAATTAAAGCGGAATACCTTGTGTTGCAATATGCAAACGAGGCGAAGCTCTATGTGCCGGTGGCATCGCTACATCTGATTTCCCGTTATATCGGCGGTGCGGATGAAACGGCTCCGTTGCACAAACTCGGTTCGGAAGCGTGGGCGAAAACACGCCAAAAAGCGGCGGAGAAAATCCGAGATGTTGCGGCGGAATTACTTGATGTGTATGCAAAACGAGAATCGCAAAAAGGCTTTGCGTTTGCCTACGATCGAGACAGCTTTATGCAGTTTAGCCACACTTTCCCGTTTGAAGAAACCGAAGATCAGAAAACTGCAATCAATGCGGTCATTAGTGATATGTGCTTGCCAAAAGCAATGGATCGGCTAGTTTGTGGTGATGTCGGCTTCGGTAAAACCGAAGTGGCGATGCGAGCGACCTTCTTAGCAGTTGAAAACCATAAACAAGTTGCCGTGCTTGTGCCGACAACGTTGTTGGCACAACAGCATTTCGAGAATTTCAAAGACCGTTTTGCCAACTATCCGATTAATGTTGAGGTGCTTTCTCGTTTTAAAACTGCCAAAGAGCAAAAAGCAATTTTGGAAAAGGTGGCGGAAGGCAAAGTGGATATTCTAGTCGGCACGCATAAACTGCTACAAGAAGACGTGCAATTCCGAGATCTTGGTTTACTCATTATTGATGAAGAACACCGCTTCGGTGTGCGTCAAAAAGAGAAGATTAAACAATTACGAGCTAATGTCGATATTCTCACGCTAACCGCAACGCCGATTCCTCGTACGCTGAATATGGCGTTAAACGGCATGCGAGATCTTTCCGTTATTGCCAGCCCGCCGGCACGCCGATTGACGATTAAAACCTTTGTGCGCCAACATGATGATTTAATCGTTAAAGAAGCGATTCTGCGTGAAATTCTGCGTGGCGGACAGGTATATTACCTACACAATGATGTGGCGACTATCGAAAACTGTGCTACAAAATTAGCGGAACTTGTGCCGGAAGCTCGGATTGTGATCGGACACGGGCAAATGCGTGAACGTGAATTGGAACGCGTGATGAGCGATTTCTATCATCAACGTTTTAATTTATTGGTGTGTTCAACCATTATCGAAACCGGGATTGACGTGCCGACCGCTAACACGATTATTATCGAGCGTGCGGATAAATTCGGTTTGGCGCAGTTACATCAATTGCGTGGACGTGTCGGACGTTCTCATCATCAGGCTTACGCATATTTATTAACGCCGCCGCCGAAAGCACTAACTAAAGACGCTCAACAGCGTTTGGAAGCAATAAGTTCGATTGATAACCTCGGTGCGGGCTTTGTATTAGCCACTCACGATTTAGAGATTCGTGGTGCGGGCGAATTACTCGGTGCGGAACAAAGCGGGCAAATCGAAAGCATCGGCTTCTCGCTCTATATGGATCTGCTCGAAAATGCGGTAAAAGCCTTACAAGAAGGGCGTGAACCGACTTTAGAAGAAATCACCCAAAATCAAGTGGATATCGAGTTACGCATACCGGCATTGCTACCGGACGATTATGTACCAGATGTGAATATGCGTTTATCGTTCTATAAACGTATCGCCTCGGCAGAAAGTGTTGAAGCATTGAAAGATCTGAAGGTCGAATTGATTGACCGTTTCGGATTATTACCGGAAGCAACGAAAAACCTATTCCAGATCACTCAGCTTCGTCATTTGGCAAAACCGCTCGGCTTGAAGAAAGTTGATGCGGGGATTAACGGCGGCTATTTGGAATTTAAACCAAGCGCTCAACCTGATCCGATGAAGTTCTTACAATTGATTCAATCAGATAAGAGCGTTTATAAATTTGAAGGGGCGCAAAAATTCCGTTTTAATTTACCGCTTGCCGATAATGCGGAACGATTGGAATTTGTCTCGGAACTGATTGAAAAATTGGTTTGATTTATAAAAAACAAGCGGTGAACTTTTACCGGTTTTTTGCAAAATTTCAACAAATGGATTGAATTTTCGCCTAATGAAACTTTTTTTGAAATTTGTGTTTGACAACGTTTCAAAAATCCCTAAAATACGGCACATAAATCGCTACGAAATAACGTAGCGTTTTTATTGCGGGAATAGCTCAGTTGGTAGAGCACGACCTTGCCAAGGTCGGGGTCGCGAGTTCGAGCCTCGTTTCCCGCTCCATTTTAAGATGAGCCCGAGTGGCGGAATCGGTAGACGCAAGGGATTTAAAATCCCTCGCCTTTCGGGGCGTGCCAGTTCAAGTCTGGCCTCGGGCACCATTTTAGAATGATAAAATTTAAATTACGCGGGAATAGCTCAGTTGGTAGAGCACGACCTTGCCAAGGTCGGGGTCGCGAGTTCGAGCCTCGTTTCCCGCTCCATTTTAAGATTTAAAAAGGTTGTGCCCGAGTGGCGGAATCGGTAGACGCAAGGGATTTAAAATCCCTCGCCTTTCGGGGCGTGCCAGTTCAAGTCTGGCCTCGGGCACCATTTTAAAGCTTAAAATAAAATTGATTATCGAAGCCCGAGTGGCGGAATCGGTAGACGCAAGGGATTTAAAATCCCTCGCCTTTCGGGGCGTGCCAGTTCAAGTCTGGCCTCGGGCACCATTCGATAATAAACTTCCAAATTATTTTAAATTAAAATAATCTCAATGCGGGAATAGCTCAGTTGGTAGAGCACGACCTTGCCAAGGTCGGGGTCGCGAGTTCGAACCTCGTTTCCCGCTCCATTCTATATTTAAATCCGCTATATTACCTATCTTAAGTATCTTCGTATTAACTTATTTATATTATAATTAAGCAAAATTTATATCGTTTTTTCTAACGACATTTGTAATTTAATAAAATAAGGAATGGTTATGCACGAGATGTCTTTATGCCAAAGTATTCTTCAAATCATAGAGAAAGAATGTCAGCCTCAAAACGTTAAACAGGTAACCGATTTATGGCTGGAAATCGGCGCTTTATCTTGTGTGGAAAAATCGTCATTGGAATTTTGTTTTAATACCGTTTGTCGAGATACGATAGCAGAAGGCTGTCAATTACACTTTATCGATATACCTGCAAAAGCGTGGTGCTGGGGCTGTAGTCTATCGGTCGAGTTAGCCGTAGCCCAAACGATATGTCCTCATTGCGGTTCTCAGGATTTGCATATTCAACAAGGCAGCGAATTAAAAATAAAAGAACTGGCGGTAAAATAAGAGTATTTTCTTGATTGGTATAAGAAAGCCGAATAACGTTGTGTTATAAACACTTTTTATTCGGCTTTTTTTCTATTTATTTTTAGCTATCTCACTAAGATGCAGGTCTTAATCCTTCAAAATCAGTTAATTCATGTTCCAGCTGATTTATGGACAGTAGAGCGTCTAAAGTATTTTTAGCTTCTTGTTCATCCATGATGCTCATAGCAAAACCGACATGAATTAATACCCATTTACCTAATAACTCTTTAGGATCTCTATCACAGATTAAAGTGATATTAACCTCTCTTTGCACGCCGCAAACATCTACGGTAGCAAGTTCGAACGCACTTTGCCCGATTTTGACGATTTTTCCCGGTACGCCTAAACACATAATAATTTTCCTATTCTTTTAGATGGGTTATTTTAACATGGCACTAAAAATATTACGTTTACTTATATCAGGCACCTGCTGTTTTATAGGTAACGACAGTAACATTGTTAAGCAATCTTTCGTTAATTGAACCGCTTGTTCGGCGGTTAAATTCGGATCAATCGGAGAGAGTAACGAACAACTTAAATACTGCGGTATTGAGTCGATACTACTTACGGTAAACGTCATTGCTTTATAGGGCAATTGTAAGCTGAGCTTATCTCCAACCGTTCTTCCTTCCCATAATTGTTCCGGTCCTGGGATAATGACGATACTTATCATCCAAGGTGTTAAAACGGAACCTATCCATTGCCCTTCATACAAAATGAAATTAGGTGCGAAACAAGGAATATCGTACCGATAAAACGGTAAATCCTGCATATTAGCGGATATTTTTTCCATCTCCTTTCGAAATAATACTCCCGGATTGTCGTTAAACCCCATTACTTCGGATAATGGGCCATCGATTGATGTATTTTGGTGTCTATACATTTTCCAACTCTCGAAGTAATAACGGATCATTAAATCCGTAAGCCGCCAGTTGTTGCGCTAAACAATGAAAAATAGACGGAAACGCATTTTCTATTGTTTTAGTTAATCCGATTCCGGATTCCAACGATTCCGGTTGGATGCCGATTAGGCATAGATGTTCAGGCAATTCTTCCGTTAAGGTCAATGCCGATAATACATCGCAAATGCCAAGCTGATGCGGCGACATTTTACGTGAAAAAAATGTCGGGATTTTTTCATTGTGCAATACGATAATTTCTCCCGCATTTTTATTGGCAAGTACCGCATCTATAATAATCAGATGGTTGCGATTGGCGATACAATCGAGGAGTTCCATTCCGCATGTTCCGCCATCAACAATATCTAAGAACGCCGTAAGTTCCGGTTTTTGTTCCAGTTCCTGAACTGCTCTGACACCGACACCCTCATCGCTTAATAAAATGTTTCCGATTCCTAAGATTAACGGTTTCATTATAGTACCTTAACCTCGGTTACTTCGTCCGTTTCGGTATTAACGACATGTACGGCACAAGACATACAAGGGTCGAACGAGTGAATCGTACGAACGATTTCTAACGGTTTCTTCGGATCAGCAACAGGCGTACCGATTAAAGATAGCTCATAAGGTCCCATTTCATCGTTTTGGTTGCGCGGACCGGAGTTCCAAGTGGACGGTACTACGGCTTGATAATTCGCGATTTTACCGTCTTTGATTACAATCCAATGAGATAGCATACCTCTCGGTACTTCGCTAAAACCAACACCTTTAAATTCGCCTGTCGGCGGAATTTCCGCTTTTAAGTAAGCATCGGTATCGCCTCTACCGATATTCTCTATCAGCAATTGCCATTGTTGAACAAGTAAATCGTTAAGTGTACAACAATGTACGGTACGTCCGATGATTCGTCCTAAGGTAGAATGCAAATCATCAACGGATAATTCGTTTTGCGTGAGAGTTTTATATAAGTTTTTCACTTCATTGAAGTGTTTTACGGTTAATTTGTTTTCGGTTGCCAATCCGCACATAAGATAAGCTAAAGGACCGACTTCAACGACTTTATTATAGAAAGAAGGGGCTTTTACCCAAGAATATTTTCCGTCTTCTTGCCATCCGGTATATTTAGGACGGGTTAATCCCGCCCACGGTTCTAAAGCTTCATCATCTTCATACCAAGCATGTTTGCCGCTTTCTTTAATCCCTTTTAAGAGAAATTCGTCTTTATAGTCGGCAATATTGCGGAAAGTAGATAGATCTCCGTTTTCAATGTAACCGCCGGAAAGTACGAATTTCGTATTATCTTCATTTAAAGGATATTCCGGTACGGATAAATAGTTACGTGATGTTTTTCCTAGTTGTAACCATTCAGGATAATGTGCGGCAATAACGGCGGTATCGATTTTATAAACTTGGTTCACAAAATCGTTCAATTTGTCTATACAACTTTTCACGAACATTAGCCGTTCTAAATTGAGTACGGATTGGGCGTCTAAGTTAATTGGGTTCGCAACGCCGCCTATCGCTAAGTTTTGAATATGAGGGGTTTTACTACCTAATAACGCCACGATACGGTTGGCATCACGCTGACATTCCAACGCTTGTAAATAGTGAGCGACCGCAATTAAATTTACTTCCGGCGGTAACTTCATCGCCGGATGACCGAAATATCCGTTGGCAAAAATACCTAATTGCCCGCTTGCAACCAACGCTTTTAATTTATTTTGCACGTTACGGAATTCGTTTGCACTATTCAGCGACCATGTGGAAACACCTTTCAACATCGCTTCCGCTTTTTCAGGATCGGCTTCGAGCGCAGAAGTAATATCCACCCAGTCCATTGCGGAAAGTTGATAAAAATGTACGATATGGTCATGCATCGTATGTGCGGCTAAAATCATATTGCGAATATATTGCGCATTTAGCGGTACTTTCGCACCGATTGCGTCTTCCACCGCTCTCACACTGACAATAGCGTGTACCGTCGTACAAACGCCGCAAATTCGTTGCATAATCATCCAAGCATCGCGAGGATCTTTGCCCTGAATAATATTTTCCATGCCTCGCCACATGGTACCTGATGACCAAGCATTGGTGACTTTTCCGTCTTCGATTTCACAATCGATACGTAAATGACCTTCGATTCGCGTAACAGGGTCGATAGTAATACGTTGTTTAGTTGTCATGCTCTCACTCCGGATTGAATATTATTTTCTTGATGTGCTTCTTGGATAACTGGTAATACAGGGAATAATCTAACAATTAATATATAGGCGCAAATTTCAATAGAAATAAAACCGATTGAAATTAATAGTTCCGGCGTCGACGGGAAGTAATCGTACCCCATGCCCGGATCAAACATAATGATGGAATAATTCATACGCCATAATGCCGAGCCGCCGATCATACAAAGTGCCGAGATAAACAACCAACGGCTATCGGAAAATTTGTCGCCTAAGAATAATGTGAAAATAGGTAGGGACATTAAGCTTACTTCTAACCAAAACATTAATGAATAGAAATCGCCTTGTAAGACGTAATGTAACTTATCGTTATAAATTAACTCTCCGAAACGAACGACGATAAATAATCCGATTAGAATTGCCGCTACTCTGGCTAAACGTGTGAATAAATGTCTTTCGTCCGGTGCTTTTCCCGCTAATCCCGCTTTGACTAATGATCCTTCGAAAATAATAATGGAGAAGCCCATAATAAATGCGGTAAATAACGAAAAGATAGGCAGCATTTCGTAACTTTGCCATACAGGGTGTACTTTATGACCTGCAACAATCATTAAAGAACCCATTGAGGATTGGTGCATCATCGGTAATAAAGCGCCTAACGCAACTAAGAAAAACATGATTTTATTCAGCTTATCGAACCATTTTTTCAAACCGAAGTAACCTAAAATGACCGGTGCGAACTCTAAGGTCACAACACAAATATAAACGGTCATACATGCCGCCGTTTCAAATAATACGGAAGAGGTATTGAATTGTCCCGGCATGAAAAAATAAGGCAAATGCCAATAACGCCCCATATCGATAGTGATGGATAAGCCGCCTAAGGTATATCCGAATAAGCTGGCTAATAATGCGGGACGTACTAAAGGGTGGTATTTACCTTTATTAAAGACATATACCGTCCATGCTAACGCCCAGCCCCCGCAGGCCAATCCCGTTCCGACCAATAAGTCGAAACCGATCCATAACCCCCAAGGATAACCGCCGTTCAGTTCGGTCACGGAACCGATACCGAAAATCAGACGACGTAATATTAATAAAGCGCAAATAGCGGCAAGCGGTGCGAATACCAATACGGGGATTGATATTAAACGACCGCCGAGAGGACGAGCTTTAGCCATGGTGATCCTCCTTCTCTTCTTCTACTTTCATCTGTTCGCGAGCTAATTTCCATTCCTGTTTTTTAGCTTCGATTTTATCCGCATGCAGACTTCTATAAGTCATTGCGGTTAAACCCGCCAAAGCGACTAGCGGTAAGATCATGCCTTTATATAAGGTATGTTGTAAATGTGCCGCTCGCGTACCTGTCGCCAGTTCGTCCAACTGAGGTAAATCTAAATTTTCATGCGGAACGCCGCTAAGTACCAATACTTGCGTACCGCCGCCTTCGGTTTCTCCGTAAATATGTTGTTGATATAGAGGTACTTTAGCCTTATAAGTATCTTTACTATCTACCGTTTGACGAGGGTAGTCATACTCCGTTCCTCTCAGTAACGTCAGACGGCGTTTAGCTTCGGCTAATAAGTCGTTATAGCTACCGAAAATAATTGCGCCGGTCGGACAAACCTGACAGCAGCCCGGATTCTCGCCCTTATCAATACGTTCCAATCCTTTTTGGTTACAAAGTTCGCATTTGCTGATTTCGCCGAACGGGTTGTTATAGTCGTATTTAGGTACGTTAAACGGACAGGCAACCATACAATAACGACAACCGGTACAAATATCGGGATCATAATTAACGATACCGGTTTTTTCGTCTTTAGTCAGCGCTTGCACCGGACAGGCTGTTACGCAATTGGGTTCAACACAGTGCATACATTGTTTTTTAATGTAAGCGTAACCGTTATCGACTTGATCCTTATATTTACCTTCCCCGTTTGACCAAACTTGAATAATGTTTCGTGTGAAAGGCGATAGTTTATCGTTATTCGACCAAGTTTGCTCTCCGACAGGATTAATCGCCGTTTTATTTAAATTCTGACATTCGGCGACACAAGCTTGGCAACCTACACAAAGCGTAGAATCGTACAACATACCGACGGCAGTCGGTATCCGAGGACGATTTTCCGCTTGAGCGTTAGCAACGCTCGGTGTAAGACCGGAAGCTAATCCGCCGCCGATGCCTACTTTTAGAAACTTACGTCTATTCATGATATTGTTCCCGAGAATTATTTGAAGCTTGTTGTTGAGCTTTATGTTGAATACTCAAACTGCGTAACGTCATCACACTCACCCCGGTCAGTACCCCGGCGGCTCCGCCGAGTAAACCGATAACGGTTTTTGAGGCGGGATTTCCTTCCGTGATATTTACACTCGGCTTATCCACTCTTGGTGTCGGGTTCTCCACCGTAGCCAATTGGAAAATGCCTTTGGTAAATCCGACGCCTTGTTCATTGCAGCCGTAGCAAGGATGACCGATACCGACCGGCCAGTTATTACCGCCGACATCGCAGAATTCAAGGGTTGAACAGTTACCGTAAGTTTCCGGACCTTTACAGCCTAAATGGTATAAACACCAACCTTGTCGGTGTCCTTCATCGCCGTATTCGCGTGCAAATCTTCCCGCATCAAAGTGCGGTCTTCTATAACAGTTTTCGTGAATAAGTCTGTCGTAAGCGAATAACGGACGATTAAGTTTGTCCATATTCGGTAATTTTTTATAGGTAATAATATAGGCGATGGTCGCCAAGAAATTATGAGGATTAGGAGGACAACCCGGGATATTAATAATCGGCATACCCGGTAAAATATCGGATAAACTGCTTGCACCGGTCGGATTATTACCGCTTGAAGGAACGCCGCCCCACGCAGCGCACGAACCGATAGCAATGATTGCCATCGCATCTTTAGCGGCTTCTTTGATATGTTCTAAAACGGGTTTACCCGCAATCATACAATATATACCGTCGTCTTTAACCGGAATAGAACCGTCCACGACTAAAATATACTGACCTTTATATTTATGCATTGCATTATGTTTATTATCTTCCGCTTGGTCACCGAAAGCCGCCGATAGCACTTCGTGATATTCAAGAGAAATCAAATCCAATACAAGGTTTTCTACCGTAGGGTGCGTCGCACGTAATAAAGATTCCGTACAACCGGTACATTCTTGCGCGCCAATCCAAATTACCGGAGGGCGTTGCGGGCTGGTTAAGGCATTAGTCATTTCTGCGCTTGCTTTAGCATTTAACCCCATCGTTGCGGCTAAGGCGGTACATAATTTCATAAAATCCCGACGAGAAACATCGGTAAGGACAGAAAACAGGTCATCATATCGTTGCATATTTCACTCCTAAATACACACTTTATATATGGGCTAATCATAGGCTCTTTAATATGCAATAAATTTGATTTATCTCATAAAAATTAAGGTTTTTAAGAAATTACATCTAAATGGGTAGATTGCTGTAGAAGGGGGTATTTATTGATAAGAATCATTGTTTTCTTGGACGGGGAGTATTAATTTACCGTCGGTTAGTTTAACAAAAGTAAAGTTGTTTGAAGTGGGGAAATCATCATGGGGAATACGGCGTATAACGGTATTGAAATTCGAGTAAAAGGAAAGGTACAAGGTGTCGGTTTTCGTCCGTTCGTTTGGCAATTGGCAAATGAACACCATTTATACGGCGATGTAAATAATGACGGGCAAGGTGTTTTGATTAGAATATTAACCGAGAGCGAAACGAAAAAACTCGATGCCTTTTTATATGATCTACAAAATAAACTTCCGCCATTGGCACAGATTACTTCATTACAAATTCAACCTACCGAGTGGGATTCGATACTTGATCCGAATGCATTCCTAATTCGTGAAAGCGAAAACAGTCAAATGGATACCCAAGTGATTCCGGATGCTGCGACTTGTCCCGCTTGTCTTAATGAGATCTTTGATATAAATAACCGCCGCTTTCATTACCCGTTTACCAATTGTACTCACTGCGGTCCTCGTTTTACGATTATTCGTTCGATACCTTATGATCGCCATAACACCTCCATGCGTGATTTTGCTTTTTGCCCTGTCTGTAAGCAGGAATATAAAGATCCGGCGGACAGACGATTTCACGCGCAGCCTAACGCTTGTCCCGAATGCGGACCGCATATCATTTTCTGCGATAGAACACAGTGGATTACGCAACACTATTCCGCAATTTTAGAAGCGGTCGAAAAATTACGCCAAGGCTACATTGTTGCCGTTAAAGGATTAGGCGGATTTCATCTGGCTTGTGATGCTACTCAAGCGAAAACGATAGATTTATTACGTCATAGAAAAGTCAGACCTAGCAAACCTTTTGCGGTAATGGTACCTAATCTTGATTGGCTAACGGAATTAGCTGAAGAAGAACGTTTATTATTGCAAAGTAGTGCGGCACCGATAGTGTTATTAGCAAAGCATAAAGTGCGCGGAGTACACGATTTAGTCGCTCCCGATTTAGCCGAAATCGGCGTTATGTTACCTAGCAATCCGTTACAGCATTTGCTTATGCATGAAGTGAATATGCCATTGGTTATGACTAGTGCAAACCGTAGCGGATTACCCCCTGCGCTTAATAATCAAGATGCTCTTGATTCGTTAGCGGATTTAGCCGATTACTGGTTGCTGCATAATCGAGATATTGTGCAACGAGCGGACGATTCGCTGGTTAGAGTATCGTTTGACGGTAAAGAAACGTTACGTAGAGCACGCGGTTATGTGCCTAACGAAACCGCTTTATCTATTGATAACGATAAGAATATTTTGGCATTAGGTGCCGATTTAAAAAATACGTTCTGTTTATTACGTAAGAAAAATGCCGTGATTACCCAACACTTAGGAGATATGCAAAATGAGCAAATACAACAGCAATTAATTGATAATATCGCATTATTCGAACAAATTTATCAATTTACTCCCGATTTGATCGCCGTTGATGCACACCCCGGTTATTTTACGCATCAACTGGGAAAGACTTTATCCGAAAAATATCATATTCCGTTGATCGAGGTGTTACATCACCACGCGCATATCGTTAGCGTATTGGCGGAACATAATTATTTGCAAGAACAAGTTATCGGTTTGGCATTAGACGGTATCGGAATGGGAGAGGATTCCCAATTATGGGGCGGGGAATGTTTATTGGTTTCTCAAAACGGTAGTCAATATTTAGGCGGATTGCCTCAAGTGGCGTTGATTGGCGGAGATATTGCCGCTAAACAACCATGGCGCAGTTTTCTTGCACATTGTTTAGCCTTTGTACCAAATTGGCAAAATAATGAAAAAATCATAGAACTGATACGAGATAAAAATTGGCAGCCTTTAGTGAGAGCGGTTGAAGCTAACATTAACGCGCCGTTGATTTCTTCCGCAGGGCGTTTATTCGATGCGGTAGCTTATGCTTTAGGTATTGTAACCGATCGGATAACTTGGGAAGGAGAGGCGGCTTGTAAACTGGAAAATATAGCTTGGCAGTATGCTCAAACGGGAGAAACTTTACGTAACGGTATCACAATCTCTTTAAATGAACATAATCAATTAAATTTAGCGGATTTTTGGTCGGATTGGTTGGCTTTGGAGGCTTCTTCGGCAGAAAAAGCTTGGATTTTTCATTATTCGTTAGCACAAGGATTAGCGAACCTAGCACGTTTACAAGCGGATAAATATCATATTAAAACTATCGTATTGTCCGGAGGTGTGTGGCATAACCGATTACTGCGTTATTTAATTAAATCAATGTTATCCGATTTTAAGCTATTGACTGGACATGAATTTCCCATGGGAGACGGCGGTATAGCTCTCGGTCAAGCGGTGATCGCAAGCTATGATTAATATTAATGTAAGGGCGAATAAATTCGCCCTTATAAATTACAGTGTTATATTTACGGTATAATATTTCGGATGTTTCTGCTTAGCAAATACGCGGTAGAGGTTCGATAGTCGGTAGATCTAATAAACGACTTTGTCCGAAAGATCCGATTAAGCGAACTTTTTTATCGGAAATAACTTCGCCTATGATTGCAGCATCTTTTCCGAGAGGATGAGTCTGGAGAGCGGATAACGCAGCTTGTGCCGTCTCGGCACTTGTAATAACGACGAGTTTTCCTTCATTAGCAAAGTTTATCGCTTCCAAGCCTAACAGTTCACATATCCCCCTTACCTCAGTACGAATAGGTAACGCATCTTGGTAAATTTGCATACCGAGTCCGCTGCTTTGTGAAAATTCGTGTAATACCGCATTTACGCCGCCTCTGGTTGCATCTCTAAGGGTTTTAATTCCTTCTATCGGGCGTAGTAAATCGACTAACGGCGTTAGGACATTACAATCGCTAATCAGATCCGTCTGGATACCGAGTTTCTCTCGTAAATTCAGAATAGTTGCGCCGTGATCGCCTAATGTGCCGCTTACAATAATTTTATCGCCCGTTTTAATTTGATGCATTCCCCATTGGATTTGAGCAGGAATGACACCGATACCGCTGGTATTAATGAAAATTTTATCCGCCGCTCCTTTCGGTACTACTTTAGTATCTCCGGTAACAATTTGAATACCTGCTTTTTTAGCGCAATTTGCCATTTCGCTAATCACTTGCTTTAGCTGTTCAAGCGGGAAGCCTTCTTCTAAAATAAAGCCGCATGAAAGATAAAGGGGAACGGCACCGCTTACCACAACATCGTTTACCGTACCGCATACCGCTAATTTACCGATATTCCCACCGGGGAAAAAAATAGGATCTATGACAAAGCTATCGGTACTAAAAGCGAGTTGGTCGCCTTGTGATGTTAAAGCGGTTAAAGGTAAGCGAGCTTGATCTTCAGCCTGTGAAAGCAGAGGATTATTAAATGCGTCCATAAAATATTCTTGAATTAATTTTTGCATTAATAGTCCGCCGTTTCCATGGGACATCGTAATAATATCGCTCATATTACATTTCTCTCCGATATTGATAGTAAGCCGAACAAGCCCCCTCAGAAGAAACCATTAATGCACCATAGGCACTATTCGGGTTACATTTTTGACCGAATAAAGGGCAATCGCTCGGTTTACATTTCCCGGTAAGCACATCTCCGCAACGAGCTAACGGATCATCCGCCACGGCATGTACATGCGTATTAAAATGTTTTTCGGCATCGAATTGCGCATACTGCTCGGTAAGCTCAACCCCTGATTCTGCAATTTCGCCTAATCCTCGCCATTCGCTACTTTTTTTCAATTGAAAGACTTCTTGCATTGCCTGCTGTGCGATTAGATTACCGTTGGATTGAACAATCCGCTTGTATTGATTTTCAACTTCACAACGATTCTCGACGAATTGTTCGACTAGCATCACAATCGCTTGTAATAAATCTAAAGGCTCAAAGCCGGTAACCACAAACGGTTTATGATATTGCTCGGCAAGCGGTTGATAGGGAGCGGTGCCGATAATCATACTGACGTGACCCGGTGCGATAAAGCCGTCAATTAATACTTGCTCTTGTCGTAATAATTCTCGTAATGTAGGAATAATCGTAATGTTTTGGCAAACAATAAAGAAGTTATTTACCTGTTGCTTTTTGGCTTGTTGTAATGTGATCGCCGTACTCGGCATTGTCGTTTCAAATCCGAGAGAAAAGAAAACCACTTTTTTATCCGGATTTTGTTGGGCAATATTGAGTGCATCCAAGGGCGAATAGACGATACGAATATCTGCACCCTGTCCTTTGGCATCCAATAAAGAACCTAGTCTGCCTTTTACTCTCATTGCATCGCCGAAAGTACAAAAAATAACATCGGGGCGGCGAGCAATTTCAATACATACGTCAATTCGCCCCATCGGTAATACGCATACCGGACAACCGGGACCGTGAATAAATTCGATACTTTCCGGCAAAATACGATCTAAACCGAATTTAAAAATCGTATGGGTATGACCGCCGCATACTTCCATCAAATAAAGCGGTCGTTTTTTACTGAATTGCGGCAACTTTTGCATTAATTGCTGTAAATGCGTAATTAATTTACGAGCCAGAACGGGATCTCTAAATTCATCGACAAATTGCATTCTATAATTCCTTAAGCCGTCTGACTTTCCAACCAGTCCAACCACGTTTCCATACCTTCACCGGAAGTGGCGGAAAGACAAAAGATTTGAATATTCGGATTCACTTGTTTTGCATAGGCAATACATTTTTCCAAATCGAAATTGAGATAAGGCAGGAGATCTATTTTATTAATAATCATTAATTTAGCCGCCATAAACATATGCGGATATTTCAGCGGCTTATCTTCGCCTTCCGTTACCGAGAGAATCGCTACTTTCGCAAACTCGCCTAAATCAAATTCGGCAGGACATACCAAGTTGCCGACATTTTCGATAAATACGGTACTGTTCGGATTCGGTTGCAGTTTTGCTAACGCTTCTAACACCATTTTGGCATCCAAGTGACAGCCTTTGCCGGTATTAATTTGTAATGCCGGCACTCCCGTCGCTCTGATTCGATTCGCATCGTTTTCGGTTTGCTGATCGCCTTCAATCACATAACATTGCTTACGTTCTTTCAAAGAAGTGAGTGTAGAAGCGAGTAATGTCGTTTTACCGGAACCGGGGCTGGAAACTAAATTTAACGCCAAGATATTGTTCTGTTTAAAGAAATCACGATTTAAACGTGCATATTGATTGTTTTCGCCTAATACGTCCTGTTCGATTTTAAGTAAGCGAGTTTGAACGTTTGCCGTATCCGGTTTTTGTATTTCGGCAATGCCGTTGATAACGAAAGGGTTGGAATGTTGAGGTTTTGAGGGAATTTCTCCATCATTAGAATGAGTGTGCGGCAATTCTCCGATTCTTACTTGAGCACTACCGCATCCGCAAGTCGAACACATATTTATCTCCCTAACTACAAAGTATGATGATCATTATAGAGATTAGACTATACTTTCAATTCGGCTAAGTTGATCAGGATCACAATACCCATAAAATAGCCTAAATTAGGTATATAAGAGATAGCGGAGATATTTTTATTAAATAGAAAAAAAGCATATATGAATAAATCATATATGCCGATATTCACCCTATATCAAGCGGTTTAAATTTTCTCTAAATTTGCCATCTTAGCAATCAACCACTTAATACCGTTACCTGCAAAGGCGATTTGCAAACGGGTCGCTTCGCCGCTGCCTTCCACATTAACAATCGTGCCTTGTCCGAATTTAGCGTGTTGCACCTTTTGCCCCATTTTCCAGCTATTGTCTTCTAAACAAGAAGCGGTCGTTTTTGCCGAATTTTTTGCAAAAGGCGTGCTTGGGGCAAAACTTGCCGCACGATTGATAGAGCCTCTCAAACGTACTTCGCGAATATGCTGCTCGGGCAATTCGGCAATAAAACGAGAAGCGATATGACGCTCTTCTTTGCCGTATAAACGTCTGAGTTCGGCATAACTGATCGTCAATTTTTTCTTCGCACGGGTAATACCGACATAAGCCAAACGGCGCTCTTCTTGCAGTCTGCCTTCGTCAAAGCTCATTCCGCTTGGGAAAATGCCTTCTTCCACACCCACTATAAATACACGGGGGAATTCTAAGCCTTTTGCCGAATGTAACGTCATTAATTCGACATAATCTTGATGCGGAGAGGCTTGCGTTTCGCCGGCTTCTAATGAAGCGTGAGTTAAAAATGCGGTGAGATCCGACATTTCTTCCGCTTCGTCAGGCTTGCTGAATTGTTTAGTGGCGGTAACCAGCTCTTCTAAGTTCTCGATACGAACTTCGCCTTTTTCCCCTTTTTCTTGTTTATACATTTCGTACAAACCGGATTTTTTAATCACAAAATCGGTTTGTTCAAACAGTGGCATTTGCTCGGTTTCTTGCTCGAGCGCATTAATCAATTCGACAAAACGTAGTAAGGCGGAAGCGGCTCTGCCGGAAAGCTGTTCTTCTTGCACAGCCACTTGAATCGCTTGCCACAAGGTTATTTGGCGATCACGAGTAATTTGACGAATCGTATCTAAGGTGCGTTCGCCAATTCCTCTTGGCGGTGTGTTAATCACTCGTTCAAATGCCGCATCGTCTTGGCGATTAGCGATCAAACGTAAATACGCCAGCGCATCTTTGATTTCTTGGCGTTCGAAGAAGCGCATACCGCCGTAAATACGGTAAGGAATATTCGCTTGAATCAATGCTTCTTCAATCACACGAGATTGGCTGTTACTACGATATAGCACCGCACATTCGTTCAGACTGCCTTCGTCTTCTTTCCATTGTTTGATTTGTGAGGCAACAAAGCGGGCTTCGTCCAATTCGTTAAAGGCACAATAAATTTCAACCGGATCGCCATCGCCTTGATCGGTCCATAAATTCTTACCCAAGCGGTCTTCGTTATTGGAAATTAACTCATTGGCGGTCGCCAAAATATGTCCGGTCGAGCGGTAATTTTGCTCAAGACGAATGGTTTCCGCTTTTTGGTAGTCATTTAAGAAACGCTGAATATTTTCAACCTGCGCACCACGCCAGCCGTAAATCGATTGGTCGTCATCGCCGACAATCATCACGTTACCGGTTTTACCGGCAAGCAGACGGATTAAGTCATATTGAATATTGTTGGTGTCTTGAAACTCATCGATCAAAATCTGCTGAAAACGTTGTTGGTAGCGTTGCAAAATCGGCGGTTTGTCTCGGAAAAGTTCATAAGCTCGAATCAATAATTCGGCAAAATCTAACAAACCGGCACGATCGCAGGCATCTTGATAGATTTGGTAGATTTGAACTAATTTCTTCTCGTTCGGATCGTTATGATGATCAATATCTTTCGGACGTTTACCTTTATCTTTTTGCGCACTGATATACCACGCCACGTGTTTCGGCGGGAAATGCTTTTCATCAATATTGTGCAGCTTTAACAAACGTTTAAGTAAACGCTGCTGATCTTCGCTATCCATAATTTGGAAATCTTGCGGTAGATTAGCATCAAGATAATGCGAGCGTAACAAACGGTTGGCAATGCTGTGGAACGTTCCGACCCACATACCGAACAGGCGGTGATGACTGCTGGAAGAAAGGGTATGTTCGATACGGTGGCGCATTTCCGCCGCTGCTTTATTGGTAAAGGTTACTGCCAGAATATTTGATTCCGGTACATTTTCTACGCCGATTAACCACGCAATACGATGGGTAAGCACTCGTGTTTTACCAGAGCCGGCTCCCGCCAACACTAAATAATTGCCCAACGGCGCAACGACAGCCTCTCGCTGTTTATCATTTAACCCGTCTAATAATAAAGAAAAATCCATTACCGCCTCGTATTTAATTAATGTTCGTTTATACAGTTAATCTTATTATAGATCAAAGCGGTTGAATTTTATAAAATATTTGCAAAGTATATAAATATTCTTATTCGAAAAGGAAGGTTGGGAAGCTATATGAGAATAAAATACGAAAGGATTGAATTATATTGAAAGAGGTAAAGCCAGAATAAAAAATAAGCAGATCTTAGTTTAATAAGATCTGCTTAATTTACTATTATAGATTTACAACATATTTGCCGACGCCGAGATCGTCTTCTTTACGAGTACGAGCAATCACGCTTGCCGCCGATTCGACCACACGTAAACCCATTTCGTCTTCGGTACGAACCACATCGCCGCGTAATGAGTTGGTATAAACATCGGTGATTTTAATATCGACAAATTTACCAATCATATCCGGTGTGCCTTGGAAATTCACGATACGGTTGTTTTCGGTACGACCGGTTAATTCCATAATGTCTTTTTTAGACGGGCCTTCCACCAATACACGTTGTTCCGTACCTAACATTGCGCGGCTGAATTGCATTGCTTGGTGGTTAATACGTTGTTGTAAACGAGCTAAACGCGCTTTTTTCTCTTCTTCCGAAATATCATCCGGTAAATCCGCCGCCGGTGTACCCGGACGAGCGGAGTAGATAAAGCTGAAGCTCATATCGAAGTTTACTTGCTCGATCACTTTCATGGTTTGTTCGAAGTCTTCCGCCGTTTCACCCGGGAAGCCGACGATAAAGTCTGAGCTGATTTGAATATTCGGACGAACTTCACGTAACTTACGAATAATCGCTTTATACTCTAATGCCGTATGGTTACGTTTCATCATAGTTAATACGCGATCCGCACCGCTTTGAATCGGTAAGTGTAAGAAGCTCACTAATTCGGGCGTGTCACGATAAACTTCAATAATGTCGTCGGTAAATTCAATCGGGTGGCTGGTGGTGTAACGTACACGGTCGATACCGTCAATCGCCGCCACTAAACGCAGTAACTCTGCAAATGTGCAAATTCCACCGTCAAAAGTTTCACCGCGATAAGCATTCACGTTTTGACCGAGTAAGTTCACTTCACGTACGCCTTGTTCCGCTAATTGTGCGATTTCAAATAATACGTCATCCACCGGACGAGAAACTTCTTCACCACGAGTGTAAGGCACTACGCAGAACGAGCAGTATTTATTACAACCTTCCATAATGGAAACGAAAGCGGTCGGGCCTTCGGCACGCGGTTCCGGCAAGCGGTCGAATTTTTCAATTTCCGGGAAAGAAATATCGACGATCGCACGGTCACCGCCACGGATTTTGTTGATCATTTCCGGTAAACGGTGCAATGTTTGCGGACCGAATACGATATCAACAAACGGCGCACGATCACGAATATGTTCGCCTTCTTGCGACGCTACGCAACCGCCGACACCGATAATCAGATCCGGTTTATCTTTTTTCCAATTTTTCCAACGACCAAGCTGCGAGAAGACTTTTTCTTGCGCTTTTTCGCGGATTGAGCAGGTATTAAGTAATAAAACGTCCGCTTCTTCCGGTTTATCGGTCAGTTCTAGACCGTGTGTGGAATTTAAAAGATCCGCCATTTTGGATGAGTCGTACTCATTCATTTGGCAGCCCCAAGTCGTAATATGCAATTTCGCCATAATTTTTAGAAAATAATAAATATATCAATAAGTTAAAAATAAAAGCGTAAAGAGGAATCCCTTTACGCACAAATTCGGTTTATTGTACCCGTTTGCTTATTTTTTCGCTATAACTAAATAAAATTAGCAAACAAAAATGCCACGATATAGTACCGTGGCATATGCTTTTCTTTGTTGAATGAAATTATTTGGTTAAGGTTAATACAACACTTTCACCGGCAACAACTTGACCGACTTTTTTATCTAAATTGCTGATTTCATCCATATTGGAAATTACGACCGGTGTCAGTACCGATTTAGCTTTGCCTTCAAGTAATTCCAAGTCAAATTTAATAATCGGATCGCCGACTTTTACCGATTGACCTTCTTGCGCCACACGTGTGAAGCCTTCACCTTTTAATTCAACCGTATCAATCCCGAAGTGAACGAATAATTCAACACCTTCTTCCGATTCGATTGAAAATGCGTGATTGGTTTCAAAGATTTTACCGATTGTGCCGTTTACCGGTGCAACGATGGTATCTGAATTCGGGCGAATAGCAACGCCGTCACCTACGATTTTTTCTGAGAATACCACGTCCGGTACGTCTTCGATGTTTACGATTTCACCTGAAAGAGGAGAATATACTTTAACCTCTTTTGCGGCTGCTTGTTTTGAGCCGAATAATTTGTCGAAAAAGCCCATAGAAATCTCCGTTATTTTAATAATAGACAAAATACCCGTACATTCTATACGAGAATCTTGTCTTTGTATGCCATTTATTGAAAATTAGTTCAGTTTAGCGTAAAAATCATTGACCAGCTTTTCAATATCCGTAGCCGTCGGTTGCGCTAACGCTTCATCCGCTAATGCTTTTGCATCGGCATAATTAATCGAGCGAGCAAGTTTTTTCACGTGAGGGACGGAAATCGCACTCATACTGAACTCGTCTAAGCCCATACCGAGTAATAATGCGGTTGCACGAACGTCACCGGCCAACTCACCGCACATACCGGTCCATTTACCTTCGGCATGTGAAGCGTCAATCACTTGTTTGATTAAGTTCAATACCGATGGACTTAACGGATTATATAAATGCGCAATAATTTCGTTACCGCGATCAACCGCTAGGGTATATTGGGTTAAGTCGTTCGTACCGATACTGAAAAAGTCCGCTTCTTTCGCTAGGTGGCGAGCATTTACCGCTGCAGACGGCGTTTCAACCATGATACCTAATTGTAGGTTCTCATCAAATGCTTTGCCTTCCGCACGGAGCTGTTCTTTTAATTCCGCAACGATTGCTTTTAATTCACGAATCTCTTCAACCGAGATAATCATTGGGAACATTACCGCTAATTTACCGAATGCCGAAGCACGTAATACCGCACGTAATTGCGTATCTAAGATTTCACGACGTGTTAAACCGATACGCACCGCACGCCAACCTAAGAACGGATTCATTTCTTTCGGTAGGTTTAAGTACGGTAATTCTTTGTCGCCGCCGATATCCATGGTACGTAATACAACTTGTTTACCGTCCATCGCTTCAACAATTTCTTTATACGCTTGGAATTGCTCTTCTTCGCTCGGTAATTCGCTACGATCCATAAATAAGAATTCGGTACGGTATAAACCGACCGATTCGCCGCCGTTACGTAAGACGCCGTCCACATCACGAATGGTGCCGATGTTACCCGCCACTTCAATACGATGACCGTCTAAAGTTTCCGCCGGTAAATCTTTTAATTTCGCAAGTTCGGCTTTTTCCGCTGCAACGCGTTCTTGAATCGCTTTAAATTCGGCAAGTGCCTCATCGGAAGGATTAATATGAATTTGGTTATTTACCGCATCCAAAATTAATGTATCGCCGGTTTTAACACGAGCGGTAATATCGTTTGTACCGACAATTGCAGGAAGTTCTAATGAACGAGCCATAATTGAAGTATGCGAAGTACGACCGCCGATATCGGTAATGAAACCTAATACTTTATCTAAGTTTAATTGTGCGGTTTCGGAAGGCGTTAAGTCGTAAGCAACTAAAATAACTTCCTCTTGAATATCACCTAAATCGATGATGTGCATATTTAAAATATTGCGTAGTAAACGGTTACCGATATCACGAATATCGCCGGCACGTTCTTTTAGGTATTCGTCATCAATTTCTGCCAACATAGATGCCTGCATATCAATAACTTTACTTGCCGCAACATCCGCCGTTACAAGATTATCCGCAATATAGCCCAGAATTTCTTCTTCCAGCTCTTCATCTTCCAAGATCATTAAATGACCTTCAAAGATAGCTTCTTTTTCTTCACCGAGAGTACCTCTTGCTTTCTCTTTAATTGCAGTCAATTGTGCCGCCGCTTTTTCACGGCCGGCAAAGAATTTGGCTTTTTCAGCTTCAATTTGATCCGCTGTGATTTTTTGGGTATTAAGTACAATAGGTTCTTCTTTTAATACGAGCGCTTTACCAAACACAACACCCGGAGAAGCTGCAATACCTGTAATCATAATATGTCCTTGTCTAAAAGTGATTAAATGCTCATATAGCACAATACAACCCTATTCCATCCCTATTTTTTAATAGGAATGGCAATAGGGCTGCTTTACAACATAATAAGAAACGGAAAGAAATTATTCTAAAGTAGGAATTAAATCTACTAAGAAATCAACCGCTTTTTGCTCGTCTTCACCTTCAGCGGAAATAGTGATTGTCGTACCTTGCGTTAAACCTAATGTTTGGAGTTTAAACAGACTTTTCGCACTTGAGCTTTTACCGCCGGAAGTTACCGTAATATCCGATGCAAAACCTTTAGCCGCTTTAACGAACTCTGCTGCAGGGCGAGTATGTAAACCGTTAGGTGCAGTAATAACAACGTCTTTTGAGTACATATAAGATTCCTCTTAAATTTTTAAAGTGAAAAAAATCGGTTTAAGTAATTAAAACCCATTACTATTTGTGCTAACTTTACTACAAAAAAGATCTAAAAACACGCTTAAAACCTGAAAATCTTTTGATAAATATTAAATATACGCGTATTAATTAATCAAAAGGAGTGAATTTTGCCTCACGTCAATTTCGGGAAATAAGCGCTAATTAAACGATTGCGTAAAAAATAGTTGAGCATATGTTAAAATTTATTCATTCTTTTACGATCAAAGAAAATTTCTCTCGTTTCCTCGCAAGATACTCCGCTTGGTCGGTATATGGCATTATTGTGGCGATTTATGCCATGAGTCTGTTTGCATTAATGGCACATCGACAAGACGACAGTATGTGGAGTGTTTCCGATGTATTACCGATTTTAAAATATAGTTTTTTACAGGCCGGATTATCGGCGGTTCTTACCTGTATGTTAGGTGTTTTATTAGCCAGAGCGTTTTTTTATTTGGACTTTATCGGAAAATCTTATCTGTATAAAATTCTTTCCTTTGTTTGGGCGTTACCTTCGCTTGTGGTTATTTTCGCATTAATCGGATTTTGGGGAAATTCGGGATGGATAGCGGCATTTCTACAATGGTTGGGTATTGAGTGGCAATTTCAACTATATGGTTTACAAGGCATTTTGCTCGCCCATGTTTTTTTTAATGTGCCGTTAGTGACAAAATATTGTGTGGAGAGTTTAACTCTTATTCCAAGCAGCCAACATCGTTTAGCCGCACAAATGAATCTGAAAGGCTGGTCTTATTTTAAGATCGTCGAATTACCGATGTTAAGCGGGATTTTACCCTATGCTTTTGCAAACGTCTTTTTAATTTGTTTTACCAGTTTCCCTATCGTACTAATGTTAGGCGGCAGTCCGAAATACAGCACATTGGAAGTCGCTATCTATCAAGCGGTGACTTTTGAGTTTGATTTTGCAAAAGCGGTTATATTGATTATGGTTCAATTAGCGGTAGGTATCTTGTTGCAACTGCTAATGGACTTTACCACTAAGTATGCCTTTAACAACGCCAAACAATATACGCCGGTGGTGGATATGATTTGGAAACCTAAGCCGATGGGATGGCAAAAGAAAGGGTTGCAAATCGTACTGCTGCTGCAAAGTTTATTGATTATTTTACCGCTTACCAGCGTTGTATGGTCCGGTATTTCCGTTTCCAATTTAAGTGAGCGATTGTTAAATTCGGCGTTATGGGAAGCCGCTTGGTTTTCGTTATTGCTGAGTTTAATCGCATCCGGTTCGGTATTATGTCTTGCTTATTTATTAGCGTTGGAAACCAGACAGCTGGCATTTAAACATAAAAAATTGCAATATAGTATTTTGAGTGGTGTTGCGACTTACCCTTTGATTTTACCGGTATTTCTTTTAGCGGTCGGTTTATTTCTATTGCTAATGGAGATTGAATTAAGTACATCCCACTTATTATGGCTAGTCGGTATTTGTAACGGCTTAATTTTATTACCTTATATTTATCGTCTTATTTTTGCCGCAATGTGGCATTCACTTACCGCACAAGATAAATTAGCGCGCAGTTTAGGGCTAAGCGGGTTTCGCCGTTGGTGGATTGTGGAAAAAAATTATTTAATTAGACCGCTTATCGGTGCGTTTGCTCTGGCAATGTCTTCCAGCTTAGGGAGTTTTGCGGTTATTGCTTTTTTCGGAAGCCCGGATTTTAGCTCGTTACCTTATTTGTTATATCAACAACTTGGCAGTTATCGAACCGAAGATGCGGCGGTGACTGCTTTAGTATTGATGCTATTCACATTATTGCCGTTTTTATTTATAGCACAGAAAGAGAAAATCAAATGATTCGCTTGAATGTCCGTTTTGATTATGAACAAATCCCAATGCATTTTGTGCTGGAAGTACCAAAGGGACAACGTGTTGCGATTGTTGGGGAAAGCGGCGCAGGCAAAAGCACCTTATTAAATTTGATTGCCGGTTTTGAGCAGCCGACAAGCGGTCAAATTTGGCTGAATAATTTCAATCATACCGCAACACAAGTGGCTGAACGTCCCGTTTCGATGTTATTTCAAGATAATAATGTTTTTCCACACCTTACGGTTGAACAAAATATCGGGTTAGCTCTGATTCCTAGTTTAAAACTCAATAGCGATCAGAAAGCTCAAGTACAACAGATCGCCGAGCAAATGGGAATCGCCGATTTACTGAATAGACGAGCGGATCAACTTTCCGGCGGGCAAAAGCAACGAGTAGCCTTGGCGAGAACTTTATTACGTAAACAGCCGATTTTACTGCTCGATGAGCCGTTTTCAGCACTTGATCCTAAACGTAGAAACGAACTTCAAGCATTAGTGGCGGAAATTTGCCGACAACAAAATTTAACCTTATTGATGGTTACTCACCAATTTGAAGAAAGTAAATCGTTATTTGATCGTATTTTAATGATCGAAAACGGAAAAATTTTAACGGATAAATTAATTGTCTAGTTAAGCTGTATTTTGCGTTTAGTAAATGATTTTTGGTTGAATTTTGTACTTAATCATAACTAGACTTGCTAAAATTGTGATCTAATCGACAAAACTAAAACGTTTTAGCAGAATTTTCTGTTTTAGCTAAAACGTTTTAGTTAAAATATAATCATTAAATTTTTGATATAAAAAAATAGGTGGCAAACTATGAACTTTCCGAAAATTGCGGAGCAAACGATCGAGAAACTCGGTGGTAAAAGCAACATCACAACGCTTGCACACTGTGCAACACGCTTACGTTTAACCCTTGCAGACGAGTCAAAAGTAGATAAACAAGCGATTGAGAATATCGAAGGCGTTAAAGGTCAATTCTCAACCAGCGGTCAATACCAAATTATTTTTGGTTCAGGCACAGTAAACAAAGTACACGCTGAGATGCAAAAACAAATGGGCATCGGCGATATGAGTACGTCTGAAGTGGCGGCGGCAGGTGCGGCTAATCAACCGTTGTTACAACGCTTAGTAAAAGGGTTAGCGGATATTTTTGTACCGATCATTCCTGCAATCGTGGCAGGCGGTTTGCTGATGGGTATCCACTCAATGCTGACTTCGGTCGGTTTCTTCTGGGAAGGCGAGTCGGTTGCAAGTAAATATCCGCAATTTGCGGATCTGATTGATTTTATCAATACGATTGCAAACGCACCGTTTGTCTTCTTACCGGTGTTACTCGGTTTCTCCGCAACGCGTAAATTCGGTGGTAACCCGTTCTTAGGTGCGGCACTCGGTATGTTATTAGTTCACCCTGCATTAGCAGACGGCTGGAATTATGCTAAAACCTTAATGGAAGGTAACATCAAATACTGGAACGTACTTGGTTTTGAAATTGAAAAAGTCGGTTATCAAGGTACGGTAATCCCAACCATCGTTTCTGCGTGGGTGTTAGCAACCCTTGAAAAAGGTTTCCGTAAATTTGTACCTTCTTATTTAGATAACCTTGTGACACCGATGATGTCTTTATTTATCGCAGGTGTGTTAGCTTTCACGGTAATCGGTCCGTTCGGCCGTGAAGCGGGTTCCGCTATTTCAGCAGGTTTAACTTGGTTATATGACAGCTTAGGTTTTATCGGCGGCGCAATCTTCGGTACATTCTATGCACCAATCGTCATCACCGGTATGCACCAAACCTTTATTGCGGTAGAAACGCAATTATTAGCGGAAATGGCGAATACCGGCGGTACATTTATCTTCCCAATTGCAGCAATGTCTAACATCGCACAAGGTGCGGCGTGTTTAGGGGTAGCGTTCGCAATGAAAGATGCGAAAGTACGCGGTTTAGCCGTGCCGTCCGGTATCTCTGCATTATTAGGTATTACGGAACCGGCAATGTTCGGTGTGAACTTACGTTACCGTCAAGCATTCGTTGCGGCAATGGTTGGTTCAGGTTTAGCGTCTGCGTTTATCGCATTCTTTAACGTGAAAGCGATTGCATTAGGTGCGGCGGGTTTCTTAGGTGTGCCGTCAATCAAACCGGACAGCCTTGCAATGTACTCTGTAGGTATGGCAATTTCATTTATCGTTGCGTTCTCAATCTCAGCGGTATGGGTGAAAAAAGCACAAGCTAAAAAATAATTTAGCGATAAAACAATAGAGAAAGCCCCTAAAGCGTAAGGTTTATGGGCTTTCGTTTATGCTACAAGCGGTTAAATTTGTTCGATTTTTTGCAAATGGGAGTTTAACCGCGGAATACACGGAACTTCACAGAAAACGATAGTATAAATATTACCGTAACCAATCAATTGTATTAAAAAAGGGCGTACTCGGTACGCCCTTACTTGATATTACAGATTTTTAGCAAAATCTAACCGCTTGTTTTTGCTTACTTATAAAACTCAATACCGGAAATGCTGTTGGTGACACGGGTTCCCGCTTTACCGGCTACAATATCTTGAATATCGGAAAGTGAGCCGATTGCAGCATCTTTACCGGTTGCTTTAACAAAGTTAATCACAGCTTGTACTTTTGGTCCCATTGAACCCGGTGCAAATTCGTCCGCCAGTTTTTCCAACTCCGCCGGGTTTGCTTTGGCAATTTGTAATTGATCCGGTTTGTTGAAGTTTACGCACGCCGCTTTGACATCGGTTGCGATAATAAATAAATCCGCATCAAGTTGTTGTGAAATCACCGCAGTGGCAAGATCTTTATCCACAACTGCTTCCACACCTTGTAATTTACCTTGTTCGTCACGAATACTCGGCACGCCGCCGCCGCCGCCGCAAATCACGATTTGATCTTGTGCCAATAACGCTTTGACCGCTTCAATACCGGTAACCGATTGCGGTTTCGGGCTTGGCACCGCTCGGCGGTAATATTGACCGTCCGCCATTACCGTCCAACCTTTTTCAGCGGCGAGTTTTTCCGCTTCTTCTTTTGAGTAAACCTGTCCGATCGGTTTGCTCGGTTTGGCAAAAGCCGGATCTTTCGCATCAACAATCACTTGAGTGACTAAGGTTTGCGTCGGATGTTCCGGTGCGAGATTGGTCAGTTCTTGTTGTAACATATAACCAATCATACCGACGGTTTGCGAAACTAACACGTCAAGCGGATAAGGCTCGATTTTGTTATCAATCGCGTGGTAAGCGGCGTGTTGTAATGCGCTTAATCCGACTTGAGGACCGTTACCGTGTGAAATGACTAATTCATTATTTGGTTTGATTTTTGCTAACTGTTCTGCGGCGATTTTGATATTTGCCGACTGGTTTTGGGCGGTCATCGGCTCACCGCGTTTTAATAAAGCGTTACCGCCTAAAGCTACTACGATTTTCATGTTTGTTCCTTTTTCTACTTCTTACGCTAAGCTTGCAACCATGACCGCTTTGATAGTGTGCATACGGTTTTCCGCTTGTTCGAAAGCGACGTTTGCCGGCGATTCGAATACGTCTTCGGTTACTTCGATACCGTTTGCTAAAGCCGGATATTTTTCCGCAACTTGTTTGCCGATTTTGGTTTCGCTGTTATGGAATGCCGGTAAGCAGTGCATAAATTTCACTTTCGGATTACCGGTACGTTTCATGAGTTCCGGCGTAACTTGATACGGCATTAGCATATCGATACGTTCGCCCCAAGTTTCAAGCGGCTCGCCCATAGATACCCAAACGTCGGTATGTACGAAATCCACCCCTTTTACTGCGGTATCGATATCGTCGGTTACGGTAATTCTTGCACCGCTTTCCGCTGCGAATTTTTGGCACATTTCAACAAGGCTGTCTTCCGGTAATAGTGCTTTCGGCGCACAAATACGAACGTCCATTCCTAATTTCGCACCGATTAACAGTAATGAGTTACCTACGTTGTTACGTGCGTCACCGATATAAACATAGCTGATTTGGCTTAACGGTTTTTCACAATTTTCGATCATAGTGAGAACGTCGGCTAACATTTGGGTCGGGTGGAATTCATCGGTTAAACCGTTGAATACCGGCACGCCCGCATATTCCGCCAATTCGTTTACCACCGATTGTTTAAAGCCGCGGTATTCAATCGCATCGTACATTCTGCCCAACACGCGAGCGGTGTCTTTCATCGATTCTTTATGACCGATTTGCGATGAAGTCGGGTCAATATAAGTTACGTGTGCGCCTTGATCGTAGGCCGCCACTTCAAAAGCGCAACGGGTACGGGTTGAAGTTTTCTCAAAAATTAACGCAATGTTTTTACCTTTTAATCGTTGTTGTTCGGTTCCTGCATATTTCGCTCGTTTTAGATCGCGGGATAAGTCTAATAAGAATTTGATTTCACGTTCAGTGTGGTTTACAAGGCTGAGTAAATGTCTATTTTTAAGGTTAAATGCCATGATATTGCTCCTGTTTTATAAGTAAAAAGATTTAAAAATTTGACCGCTTGTATAAGTGAAACAACTTATTCGAGATCGTGGATATATAAAATGTGGAATTGCAAGACGAGAATGCTTTGAAATGAAATGGACAAATACGACGAAAGGATTCGCTATTTTATCCGTTATGCCTTTTACGGGCATAAAAAGGGTAGGGTTTAACATTTTTACTCCTAAAAATTTATGAGGTTGGTACTTGAGAGTCGCCATTAACCTTTCTCGTAGAAGTAGGCGCATAATTCTAACAAAGCAAACGTTTGCTATCAAGTCGTTAATTCAATCTAAATTTATGTATGAATAATAATTCTTTTATTTTGCATTTTTATTCATTAAATGCAAGGATTTTTGTTGATAATTGAATAAAAATTTATAGGAGTATAGTGATGACGGACTAAACGTATTGATTGCGGTCTTTAACGAGAACGAAAAAGTCGGTTAAACCCAAGAACGACGAATGAAACAGGCCAAGTGACGGCAATCAATAAGCTGAACAATACGGCTTTAAGCAAACCAAGACGAAAGAATTGTGAAAAGAAGACGATCAGAAAACAAAACGGGATGGCAAGCAGATAAATTTCGAGCATAGTTCCTCCGAGCAAAAATATATCGTTTAAATAATAACATTTTCGAACTCGTCAAGTAAGCATTGCTCAATTTATAGCGATATTTTGATAGGTATAACGGAATATTTTAATTTTTGAAAAAATACTACTAAAGTGTTAATTTGTTTTTGATCAAATGCAAAGAATCACGGCACTCGCTCAAGTACACTTGCGCACAGTGATTAGTTATTTTTAATTTTTTGGAGTTTATATGCTTTATGCAGAATTTTTGCTTTTATTAGCATTCCTCTATGCGGGTAGCCGTTACGGCGGTATCGGTTTAGGGGTTGTTTCCGGTATCGGTTTATTTGTGGAAGTATTTTTCCTCGGTATGCCGCTTTCAAAAGCACCGATTGACGTAATGTTGGTCATTTTAGCCGTGGTGACTTGTGCGTCCGTACTTGAAGCGGCGGGCGGTTTGAAATTTATGTTACAAATCGCGGAACGTATCTTACGTAGTAATCCGAAACGCATCACGCTACTTGGTCCTATCGTAACTTATGTAATGACTTTAATGTTAGGTACCGGCCACTCGGTATATTCAATTATGCCGATTATCGGTGACATTGCGTTAAAAAATAAAATTCGTCCTGAACGCCCGATGGCGGCGGCATCGGTTGCTTCGCAATTAGGGATTACCGGTAGCCCGCTTTCAGCTGCAGTGGCGTATTACTTAACCGAAATTACCAAATTACCGGGCTTTGAAGGCGTTACACTTTTAAATATCGTAGCGGTAACCATGTCTGCAACATTTGTTGGTGTACTTGCAATGTGTTTATATAGTTTACGTCGCGGTAAAGAGCTTGAGGATGATCCGGAATATCAACGTCGTATGCAAGACCCCGTATTGCGTAAACAAATTGAAGAAACCAGTTCTACTTCATTAGACGAGCAATTACCGGCAAGTGCGAAAAATTCCGTTTATCTATTCTTAGCGGCAATCGCAACGATCGTTATTATCGCAATGGTGCCGGCAATTAAACCGGTGATGGCGGATACGGGCAAAACGGCCGGTATGGATAAAATCATTCAAATCGTGATGCTGACTTTCGGCGGTTTAATCTTAGTATTAACCAAAACCGATGTGAAAAAAGTACCGAACGGCGTAGTATTTAAATCCGGTATGGTGGCGACTATCGCAATCTTCGGTATTGCGTGGATGAGCGATACTTATTTCAGTTATGCGATGCCTTCATTTAAAGCGGGTGTAACCGAAATGATTAAAGCGCAGCCTTGGACGTTCGCCTTCGCATTATTTGCAGTATCCGTAGTGGTAAACAGCCAAGCGGTAACGGCGAAAATGTTATTACCAGTCGGTATTGCCATCGGTTTACCGGCACCGTTATTAGTCGGTTTAATGCCTGCAACCTATGCGTACTTCTTTATTCCTAACTATCCGTCAGATATCGCAACGGTAAACTTTGACGTGACAGGTACAACCAAAATCGGTAAATACTACTTCAACCACAGCTTTATGGCACCGGGTTTAGTCGGGGTAATTACCGCATGTTGTGTGGGTATTGCATTAGCAAATATTCTGATTTAATGACTCAATAAAGTAAGCGGTTCGATTTAGTAAAATTTATACAAAATCGAACCGCTTATTTTTTGCGTTATAAACCTAATTGATTGAGTTTATCCGCTTCTTGTTTAAATTCCATAATGGCGTTTTTATCAAAGAAATATTGCGTGCCGCAGCATTCGCATTGCATATCGATGACACCGTTTTTCTCAGCAAGCATTTCATCGATTTCTTCCATCGGTAACAATAAAATCGCATTACCCGAACGTTCGCGGGAACAGCCGCAATAGAATTCGGTCTCTTGCGGCGGATAGACTTCAACCTGTTCTTCGTGATATAGACGGAATAAAAGTTCTTCCGCTTCTAAGCCGAATAATTCTTCGTCTTTCACCGTTTCGGCAAGCGTCATTAAATGCTCGAAATCTTCCGGCATACCCGTACCGTCCGGCATAATTTGTAATAATAAACCGCCGGCAACCGCTTTACCTTCATATTCGCCGGTACGAATCACTAAATGCGTTTGAAGCTGTTCGGAACGAATAAAATAATCTTCCAAACATTCACGAATAGTCGGTTTATCTAACGCGATCACCCCTTGGTAACGTTCGCCGTCATTCGGCATAATCGAAATGACCAATACGCCGTTGCCGATCATTTCGCTTAAGCTCGCATTATCGGCAATTTCCGCTTGAGTACGCGCTAATGCACGTAACTGTTGTTTTTCATTACCGTTTACCACCGCTAATTTGAGTGGGCCGTCACCTTGAATTTGGACGGTAATCGTTCCTTCAAATTTCATAATCGCAGTAAGTAGGCTGGTTGCGACCAACATTTCGCCTAATAAATTTTGTACCGCTTTCGGATATTGGTGGGTATTCAGCGTTTCGGTAAAGGTATCGTTTAAACGAACCCATTCGCCGCGCACGGCACGGTTTTGAAATAAATAGCGATAAAGCTTGTCGTTGTCTTTTGTATAACTCATGGTTTTTCCTAATGAAAGCGGTGTGATTTGCAAAAAAATGTACAAATTTGACCGCTTGTTAAAATAAAAGAAGGCACACCGTAAACTGTGTGCCGTCAAATCGAGTTCAATATAGGGGCGAATTGATAAATTACAATATTTGATCTCTAAATTTTACCAAATCACGGCGTTCCTTTTTATTCGGGCGGCGATCCGGATGCGGCATCGAAAGCGCATTCGCTTTACGAGCAAAGGCAATCGCTTCACGTTGTTTAATGCTTTTTTCGGTTTCTTGGTAAAGCAATTGCGCTTCCGGTGCGCCTCGACGTTGGTCGCTGAGTGCCGTGACGATGATCTCTTTTTCATCGTTACCTTGGCGTAGCTTGATAGTTGCGCCGATTTCGACCGTTTTGCTGGTTTTCGCTCTTTGCCCGTTATAATGCACTTTACCGCCTTCAATCATTGCTTTGGCGATCGAACGCGTTTTGTAAAAACGAGCCGCCCACAGCCATTTATCAAGGCGAACTTCATTATCTCGTTCCGCTGTATTTTTCATGAAAAACACCTAATTAAGATACTTAGATCAATTTGAACGTAAATGATTTTATTTATACGGAATTTACTGCATAAATTTAAATAAATTTTATCATAAAATATGGTATCTTTAGAAAATTAAATAGTAGTAATGAGAATATCTTATGACCACAGCACGTCAGCTCCCGGAAATTCTTTCAGTAGAAACGATCGCTAAAACACGTATCTTTGAAGTACAAGCGGTCGATTTGCGTTTTTCAAACGGTGAAGAACGTCGATTTGAGCGTTTAACGCCGCAACGTCGTTCTTCCGTGATGGTCATACCGATTCAAGATCAGCATCTTATTTTTGTCAAAGAATATGCGGTAGGTTCCGAACGTTATGAGTTAGGTTTTCCGAAAGGGATCGTTGATTCGGGCGAAGAGCCGATAGTCAGTGTCAATCGAGAATTACAAGAAGAAATCGGCTTCGGCGCAAAACGGATCGAATTTTTACGTTCGCTTTATAGCGGCCCGAGCCATATGTTCGGTTTAATGCACTTATTTATTGCTCAAGATCTTTATCCGTCCAAATTAGCGGGTGATGAGCCAGAGCCGTTAGAAATCGTACGCATACCGTTAGCCGATATAGACGAATTACTGGCTGATCCGAATTTTGCGGAATCAAGAAATTTATCCGCCCTGTTTATGCTAAGAGATTATCTGGCAAGCGGTCGGAAATAAGGGAATTTTAGTATGCAACCATTAAATTCAACGCTGTTGGAAGCGGTTAAACGGATTGCGATAGAAGCGGGAGAACACCTTAAACGTTTTTATCAGTGTTCGGTACAGGTCAAAATCAAAGCGGATCATACGCCGGTTACGGAGGCGGATCTGTTTATCAGCCAATTCGTAACGGAAAAACTTCGTCAATTAACGCCGGACGTGCCGATTTTATCCGAAGAAAATTGCAATATCGCATTAGCGGATCGACAAACTTGGCAAGAATATTGGATCATTGATCCGTTAGACGGGACGCAACAATTTATTGATCGTACCGATCAATTTTCTGTGGTAATCGGTTTAGTGCAAGATCATCGCCCAGTGTTAGGTGTGATCCATTCTCCGATTTTAGCGAAGACTTATTTTGCTATGGCGGGAAACGGCGCATTTTTGCAAGAAAACGGCGAAATTCGACCGCTTGTCGGACATCAGGGCTTACTTCAGGATAATCGCTTGAAGATTACGATGGGTGCATCTGCGCAGCAGGCGGTATTAAATTCGGTAGATAAATCTTATCAAGCGGAAATCTTCCAATACGGTTCAAGCAGTTTAAAAGCGGGTTTACTTGCCGAAGGTAAAGCGGATTGTTACGTACGTTTCGGCGATACCGGAGAATGGGATACGGCGGTTGCCGAAGTATTACTTTCGGAAGTAGGCGGCAAAATTTTTAATTTGAAGTTTGAGCCGCTTACTTATAATCGGCGTTCAACTTTTATCAACCCCTATTTCGTGATGGTGGCGGATAAGCATTTGGCTTGGGAACAAATTTTTAGATTTAATGCACAATAGTTATTTGTAATCCTTTTTAAAATGTTACATATTGGTTAAATAATTCATACACTTAGGATAAAAAGAAAAAAATGAATATTGAAAATAGTTGTATTGTTATTTTTGGTGCATCGGGCGATTTAACTTTTCGTAAGTTAATTCCGGCACTTTATAACTTGTTTAGAGTTGGTCGCTTAGGGCAGCATTTCTCGGTATTGGGCGTAGCGCGTTCCGAATTAACGGACGATTCTTTCCGTACCAAAATGCGTGATGCGTTAGTTAAATTTGAGAAAGCACAAGGACAGGAGTTAGAAGACTTCTGTACCCATTTGTATTATCAAGCGGTAAATACGTCCGATGCCTTGGACTATGCTAAATTATTACCTCGCTTAGACGAATTGCACGACAAATACGGCAGTTGCGGTAATACGCTTTATTACCTTTCTACGCCGCCGAGTTTATACGGCGTAATTCCGGAATGTTTAGCCGCACACGGTTTAACCACCGAAGAATACGGCTGGAAACGTATCATCGTCGAAAAACCGTTCGGTTACGATATTAAAACCGCTAAAGAATTAGACGAGAAAATTCATCATTACTTTGAAGAACATCAAATCTACCGTATCGATCACTATTTAGGGAAAGAAACGGTACAAAATTTATTAGTATTACGTTTCTCAAACGGTTTATTCGAACCTTTATGGAACCGTAATTTCATTAATTACGTAGAAATTACTGGTGCGGAAGCGATCGGCGTAGAGGAGCGCGGCGGTTATTATGACGGTTCGGGTGCAATGCGTGATATGTTCCAGAACCATTTATTACAAGTGTTGGCGATGGTGGCGATGGAACCACCGGCAATTATTAATGCCGATTCAATGCGTGACGAAGTGGCTAAAGTGCTGCATTGTTTACATCCACTTACTACCGAAGACGTAAAAAATAATGTGGTACTCGGGCAATACACCAAAGGCGAAGTGGATGATCAAGCGGCTGCCGGTTACTTAGAAGAAAAAGGCGTACCGGCGGATTCGAATACCGAAACCTATATGGCGATTAAGTGTGAGATTGATAACTGGCGTTGGGCGGGCGTGCCGTTTTATGTGCGTACCGGTAAACGTTTACCGACCCGTGTAACCGAAGTTGTGATTCATTTTAAAACCACGCCGCATCCGGTCTTCAGCCAAAATGCGCCGGAAAATAAATTAATTATCCGAGTGCAGCCGGACGAGGGGATTTCAATGCGTTTCGGCTTGAAAAAACCGGGTGCAGGCTTTGAGGCGAAAGAAGTTTCCATGGACTTCCGTTATTCCGATTTAAGTTCGGCTTCCAGCCTATTAACCGCTTATGAGCGTTTATTATTAGATGCGTTGAAAGGCGATGCGACTTTATTCGCGCGTACCGATGCGGTACACGCTTGTTGGAAATTCGTTCAGCCGATTTTAGATTATAAAGCGGAAAGAGGCAGAGTTTATGAATACGAAGCCGGCACTTGGGGTCCGACCGAAGCGGATAAACTTATCGCCAAACACGGTAAAGTCTGGCGTAAACCGTCAGGCGTGATGAAGAAAAAAGTATAAATTTAGCAAATAAATCTCCCTCCTTCCCCCTCTTTAGAAAAGAGAGCTTGGGGGGAGATTTGAGTATGAATTAAAAGGAAATGTTAATGAATTACATTACCTTCCAATCCGCTCAACAAGCGGTGGAAAAAATCGCACAAGAATTTGTGTTATACAGTCAATTAAACCGTCCGGTACATATTTCCTTATCCGGCGGTTCAACCCCTAAATTACTGTTTAAAACGTTAGCGCAAGCACCGTTCAATAGCGAAATTCAATGGCAAAATCTGCACTTTTGGTGGGGGGATGATCGTATGGTACTGCCGACTGATCCGGAAAGTAATTACGGCGAAGTGCAAAAGTTACTCTTCGAGCATATTCAAATTCCTCAACAAAATATTCACCGTATTCGCGGTGAAGAGCCGGTAGAACAAGAGCTTGCAAGATTTTCACAAGAATTGACCGCTTGCATACCTGATTTAGCCTTTGATTGGATCATTCTCGGTATGGGCAATGACGGTCATACCGCTTCGCTTTTCCCTCATCAAACCGATTTTAATGACCAGAATGTGGCGGTTATTGCCAAACATCCTGAAAGCGGTCAAATTCGTATCTCAAAAACCGCTAAATTGCTTGAACAGGCGAAACGTATCACTTACTTGGTAACAGGTGCGGCAAAAGCGGAAGTTTTAAAAGAAATTAACGAAACCGAAGCGGAAAAACTGCCGTATCCGGCGGCTCGTATCAAAGCGAAAAACGGTGTAACCGAGTGGTACTTAGACCAAGAAGCGGCAAAATTGTTATAGTTTGTAGATTATGAATGAAATTCATAATTTAGCTTAATATTTTTCAATGCTGTTATTGCAGATTTGCGTTGTTCTTTGCAATTGTTTCATTTAGGATTCCTATTAAATGAAAATCTTTAATGAGGAATACCTATGACAATTCAAACGCCACAATATACGAATAATTTAAGGTTCGCGATTGATCACGGACGTATGGGCGTATATCAATGGGCAATCGTAATTATGGCTGCCGTGATGAACTTTTTAGACGGTTTCGACGTATTGGCGATTGCCTTTACCGCCACCAATATTTCTAAAGAGTTTGGTTTATCTAAAACTGAGTTCGGTGTGTTAATCAGTGCCGGTTTAGCCGGTATGACGATCGGTTCGCTTTTCCTTGCGCCATTGGCGGATAAATTCGGTCGTCGTCCGTTATTATTACTTTCCGTAGCGTTATCGGCGATTGGTTTGTTACTTTCGGGATTAGCGACCACACCGTTTGTACTTGGTTTTTCACGTGTAATTACCGGTTTGGGAGTGGGCGGTATTTTAGTCGGCACTAATGTGATCACTAGCGAATATTCGTCAAAAAAATGGCGTAGCTTTGCGATCAGCGTTTATGCGGCAGGCTTCGGTATCGGTGCGATGATCGGCGGTATAATGGCGAAAGAGTTGCAAGCGACTTATAGCTGGCATGCGGTGTATTTTGCCGGTGCGGCAATGACGGCGGTCGTGTGGGTTGTGTTATTTATTTGGTTACCGGAGTCGATCGACTTTTTAACCATGAAGCAACCGGTAAACGCCAAAGCACGCTTAAATCACATTGCGAAAAAAATTGGTTTTAACGGCGATTGGGAGCTACCGAAAAAAGTTGAAGCGGTGAAAACCAAGCTGCCGATTTCTCAGCTGTTTAATGATAAATATCGCCGTTCAACCTTATTATTATGGCTTTCGTTCTTTGCCATTATGTTCAGCTTCTATTTTATCAGCTCATGGACTCCGGCATTGCTCAAAGAAGCGGGAATGACGGTGGAAGACAGTATCAATGTAGGCATGGCGATTTCGATTGGCGGTGCGGGCGGTTCGTTAATCTACGGTTTAATCGCCAGCCGTTGGCAGGCAAGAGCGGTATTAATGCTGTTTACCGTGTTATCAGCAATTGCGATTGTGGTATTTATTCTTTCATCTTCGGCGCTCGGCGTGGCGATGGCAATGGGGGTGGTTGTCGGGGCGTTAGTAAACGGCTGTATCAGCGGTTTATACACTATCAATCCGGCGACTTACGATGCGGATATCCGTAATACCGGTGTGGGCTGGGCGATTGGTGCAGGGCGTGCAGGTTCAATTCTTGCGCCGACAGTCGCAGGAATGTTGCTTGACGGTGGCTTGGCGAAACAAGATTTATATATCGCCGTGGCGGGCGTGATGTTACTATCAACCCTAGCATTAGCCTTCAAACGTGAAAGTAAAATTTGATTGTAGGAATATATTAAGTATTCATAGTGTTTCACGGACGCAAGCACTTTTCCTATAAATCATAAGCGGTCGAATTTGCAAACTTTTCTGCAAATTCGACCGCTTACGTGTATAAGTATGTTTTATTTTTTAATAAAGGAGAATATATGAAAAATAAGCTGACAACATCTTATCTTAACGAAATTAAACAGATTTTACATTCCGCTCGTCAGCAAGCCTATGCGGCGGTAAATTCCGCTATGGTGGAAGCCTACTGGAAAATCGGTGAGCGAATTGTATTGGAAGAACAGAATGGCTCAGATCGAGCGGAGTATGGTAAGCAAGTTTTACAATTGCTTTCGACCTAATTAACTCAAGAATTTGGTAAAGGTTTTAGCTATCGTTCATTACGAGAAATTCGTCAGTTTTATTTGTTATTCAGCGACTTACCAAAATGGCGAACACTGTTCGCCAAATTGAGTTGGTCGCATTTTCAGCGTTGCTTAAAGGTATCAAATGATAAAGCTCGTCTTTATTATTTAACCGAAGCGGCGGAAAATCATTGGTCGGTACGAACTTTAGATCGAAATATTTCCACTCTCTATTATGAACGTTTACTTGCAAGCCAAGACAAAGAACTTGTGCAGGCGGAAATGCAACAAAAAACACAAAAATTACAAGCGAGCGATTTTATTAAATCGCCGACCGTATTAGAATTTCTGAATCTGCCGACTCATTTGGCTTATAGCGAAGCGGAGCTGGAAAAAGCACTGATTGATAATTTGCAACAATTTATGTTGGAGCTTGGTAAAGGTTTTGCCTTTGTTGCACGTCAGCAACATATTCGTACGGAAACTTCCGATTTCTTTATTGATTTAGTGTTCTATAATTACATTCTAAAATGTTTTGTGATAGTGGAACTCAAAACCGAAAAGCTCACGCACCAAAATATCGGGCAGCTGGATATGTATGTGCGAATGTATGACGATTTGCAAAAACGAGCGGACGATAATCCGACAATCGGTTTATTACTTTGTACCGAAGCGGATAGCGTTGTGGCGAAATACTCGGTGCTAAATGACAACGCCCAACTTTTCGCCAGCAAATATATGGCATATTTACCAAGCGAAGAAGAACTGGTACGGGAGCTTGAACAGCAGAAAATGATTTTTGAGCAGAATTTTAGTTGAAGTGCTGTAAGATTTACCGCATTTTTAACAGATTGAGTAAATGTAAAAACTAGGGGCGATTATGAAAAAACTTTTTATTTTATACGGTGCAGGCAATAAAGGAAAAACAACCACATTTAATAAACTACTGGAAAAAATAAATGCAAAGTACTTGGATAAACTAGTGTATTTTTCTCGTCACAGCAACAATATTGATTTTATAGCAGTATTCCAATACGAAAATATGCGTATTGGTTTCTACTCTTCAGGTGATAGTGAATGGGAAATTAGCCATAATTTGTATGAATTACATCATAAACAATGTGATTTTATCTTTGGTACATCAAGAACTAGAGGTGCTGGTTGCGAAATGTTAGAGAAATTTGCAACTCTTTTTTATGGACATTCAGAAGAAAATGACGTTATTGAATGGTTTGCCAAAGAACGTGCAACAGATGAAGATAATATGAAAGTAACAAAAACATTATTTTCAGCTATGGAAAAATTAATTAAATAAGCGGTCAATTTTGCAAAAAATGTTACAAATTCGACCGCTTGTAACGAATCAAAACCAACAGGAGAAAACAATGTCAGTAAAAGGCGACATCGGCGTTATCGGTTTAGCGGTAATGGGTCAGAACCTTATTTTAAATATGAACGACAACGGCTTTAAAGTGGTGGCGTATAACCGCACTACTTCAAAAGTGGATGAGTTCTTGGAAGGGGCGGCGAAAGGTACCAATATTATCGGTGCTTATTCGTTAGAAGATTTAGCGGCGAAATTAGAAAAACCGCGTAAAGTGATGTTAATGGTGCGTGCCGGTGAAGTGGTGGATCAATTTATTGAAGCGCTTCTTCCGCATTTAGAAGAAGGCGATATCATTATTGACGGCGGTAACTCAAATTACCCTGACTCAAACCGTCGTGTTAAAGATTTAGCGGCGAAAGGTATTCGTTTTATCGGTACCGGCGTTTCGGGCGGTGAAGAAGGTGCGCGTCACGGGCCTTCAATTATGCCGGGCGGTAACATTGAAGCGTGGGAACACGTTAAACCGATTTTACAAGCGATTTCAGCGAAAACCGACAAAGGCGAGCCTTGCTGTGACTGGGTGGGCAAAGAAGGTTCCGGTCATTTCGTGAAAATGGTTCACAACGGTATCGAATATGGCGATATGCAGTTAATTTGCGAAGCTTACCAATTTTTAAAAGACGGTTTAGGTTTAAGCTACGATGAAATGCAAGCGATTTTCCAAGAGTGGAAGAAAACCGAATTAGACAGCTACTTAATCGACATCACCACCGATATTTTAGGCTATAAAGACGAAGACGGTACGCCATTAGTTGAGAAAATCTTAGATACTGCAGGTCAAAAAGGCACAGGTAAATGGACAGGGATCAACGCACTTGATTTCGGTATTCCATTAACCTTAATCACTGAATCGGTATTTGCTCGTTGCGTATCTTCATTTAAAGATCAACGTGTTGCTGCGTCAAAATTATTCAACAAAACTATTACGCCGGTTGAAGGCGATAAAAAAGAGTGGATTGAAGCGGTTCGCAAAGCATTACTTGCTTCAAAAATCATTTCTTACGCACAAGGCTTTATGCTTATTCGTGAAGCGTCAGAAAACTTCGGTTGGGATATCAACTACGGTGCAACCGCACTTTTATGGCGTGAAGGTTGTATCATCCGTAGCCGTTTCTTAGGCAATATTCGTGATGCGTATGAAGCGAATCCGGACTTAGTATTCTTAGGCTCGGACGATTACTTCAAAGGCATTTTAGAAAATGCGATGGCAGACTGGCGTAAAGTGGTAGCGAAGTCTATCGAAGTAGGTATTCCTATGCCGTGTATGGCATCTGCGATCACGTTCTTAGACGGTTATACTTCAGAGCGTGTGCCGGCAAACTTGTTGCAAGCACAGCGTGACTACTTCGGGGCGCACACTTATGAGCGTACCGACAAACCGCGCGGCGAGTTCTTCCACACCAACTGGACAGGTCGCGGCGGTAACACAGCTTCAACCACTTATGATGTGTAAGATATTGCTGAACTAATTGCTTAGAGAAGCTTCTAAAAAGCGGGTAATAAATGAATTACCCGCTTTTTTTAACTCAAATTAGGACTTCACTATGAAAAAATCACTCGGTATTTCTACTTTGGCGGTATTATTAGCAGCATGTTCGTCACCAAATGATCCTGCTCAGGTCTCTCAAGTTACGGAAGCGAGTTCGCTTACTAAAGTAGAAGAGGCGTTAAAAGCTTGCCAAGAATCTGTCGGTGAAAGCAAAGATCAAATTAAATTTGACGCTTGTATGAAAGAAAAAGGTTTTGAAAGACAGGCGCAGCAGGAACAGGTTGTACAGCAAGCGCAAGAGACGGTAAAGGAAAACGCTACGGCGGTAAAATCGGAAGCTAAAAAAGCAGTTAAAAAAGTGAAAAGCACTAAAACTAAATAACTAAAATGCCTCTCGAAAGAGAGGCTTCTTTTTGCAAAAAACAGGAGAAATCGGACCGCTTAATGAGGCTTAACGTTACCGTTACGTACGTTAGGATTTACCGCACCGGAGCGAGTTTCCGTGCTGACTTCTCTGCCGGTTTTAGTGGTATAGTCCGCGCCGTCAAAATCGGACGTTTTACCTAACATAAAGTTGCGATATTCTTCCACCCACATTGCGGTTGCGCCGCAGACGGCAACCGGCATCACCACTAAATTCACAAAAGGTAAAGCGGTAAAAATACTGACGAATGTACCGAAGGTGAAATTTAAAATTTTGCGTTGCCCGAGAGCGTTGCGCATACGTTTAAAACTGATTTTATGGTTATCGAACGGGTAGTCGCAATATTGAATCGCTAATAACCAAGCGCCGAACACAAAGGTTAGAACAGGTACCACGGTTTGCCCGACAACCGGTACGAAACTTAATAAAAACAGTGCAATAAAACGAGGAATACTGTACGCCATTTTTTGCCATTCACGTTTTAGCATACGCGGTACGTCTTTTAACATTTCCGCTACCGTCATATTATTAAGCTGTTCTCCGGTCAGTTGTAATTCGACCTTTTCCGCCAGCAACGCATTAAACGGGGCGGCAATAAAGTTGGTAATGGTAGTAAAGGTAAAATAAAACAGCATAATTAATGAAAGCACGGCAAGCGGTACTAAAATCATAGTCAGCCAATCCAGCCAAGAAGGCATAAAGCTGACGATCCAGTCCGCCCAGCCGGCAATATGGCTGATAAAGAACCAAAGTAATGCGATCATTAACACCGCATTAATCGCTACCGGTATCAGGACAAACGGCATTAACCGGCGTTGTAACATTAATCGCCAGCCGTAAATAAAATAGTGGAAACCTAAGCCTAATTCACTTTGCGGTTCGTTGAATGCAGATGACATAATTAATCTATCCTTAATAACTCAAATTTTTATCAGAAATATGGTAAGCTAGACACATTATTTTCGCAAATAGTGAAATTTAAATTTTGTAGATTATTTCAAATGAAAGAGGACCCCAAATGGAGCTTCATATTCTTTTCTTTATTTTAGCGGGCTTATTAATCGCCGTATTAATCGGTTTCAGTTTATGGTCGGCTCGTCGTGAAAAATCACGTATTTTCTCGAATACTTTCTCGACCCGACCGCCTTCAACGCCGATTAATAACATTGTTTCGGACGTGCCGCCTTCGCTTAATCCACAGTCTTACGCGCAGACAACAGGACAACACGGCGAAACGGAAGCGGATAATCCGGTGCAAATTCAGCAGGAAGTAGAAAGCTCATTGCGTGAAATTAAAATTAATTTACCGGGACAAGATTCCGCCGCTTATCAAAGTAAAGTAGAAGAAACTCCGATTTATAGCGGTCAGCCGGTGCTACCCGTGCAGCCTCAATATCAGACACAAGTGCAATATCAAACGCAACCGCAGCATATTGAGCCGGCATTTACTCAAGCGCCGCAATCACCGATTGCGGAAGCTACTTCCGTGTTAGAACAATCGGTAGAAGAATTGGAACGTCAAGCGGCGCAAGGAGATGTGGATATTTATTCCGATGCTTCGGTACGAGTCGAATTGGCGAAAAATTCCATGCAGGCGGATTCGGTAGCGGAACAAAAACCGGTTGCCGAAAATAATATGCTTACTCTTTATGTGGTTGCGCCGGAAGGTCAGCAGTTCCGCGGCGATTATGTCGTGCAAAGCCTCGAAGCGTTAGGTTTTCAATATGGTGAATACCAAATTTTCCACCGTCACCAACATATGGGCAACAGCGCTTCGCCGGTAATTTTCAGCGTAGCGAATATGATGCAACCGGGTATCTTCGATTTAACGAAAATCGAGCATTTTTCAACGGTCGGTTTAGTATTATTTATGCATTTACCGTCAGAAGGTAATGATGTTGTAAATCTCAAATTATTATTAAAAACGACGGAAAATCTCGCACAAGCACTCGGCGGTTTCGTGTTAAACGAACATCGAGAAATCTTTGATGAGAACTCACGCCAATCCTATTTAGCTCGTGTCAGCTAATTTGTAAAACTTTTAGCATAAACGACCGCTTGTTAAGCGGTCTTTTTTATCGAGAATTTCCTAATGCCTTTATTATCACAAATGCAAGATCAATCGGGCACGACTTTCGCACAATTAGAAGCGTTGCGCCAAAAATTACGAGAATACGAATACTATTATCACGTATTGGATAATCCGTTAGTGCCGGATGCGGAATACGACCGTTTAATGAACGAATTAAAAAATCTGGAATGGCAACATCCGGAGTGGATTACCGCCGATTCACCGACCCAACGTGTCGGGGCGAAACCGCTGGACGGTTTTGCGCAAGTCACACACGAAATTCCGATGTTATCGTTGGATAATGCTTTTTCCGATGAAGAATTAGACGGTTTTTTACGTCGTATGGAAAGTTATATTACTGAAGATCCGCATACGCTTGCTTTTTGTTGCGAACCTAAATTAGACGGTTTGGCGGTCAGTATTTTGTATGTGGACGGTGTGTTAAGCCAAGCGGCAACTCGTGGTGACGGTACCACCGGTGAGGATATTACCTCAAATATTCGAACCGTTCGCAATATTCCGTTAAAACTGAATATGGACAATCCGCCGGCACGCTTAGAAGTGCGCGGCGAAGTGTTTATGCCGCAAAAAGGCTTTGAAGCACTGAACGAACGTGCGTTGGAAAAAGGCGAGAAAACCTTTGCCAATCCGCGTAATGCGGCGGCAGGCTCATTACGTCAGTTAGATCCGAAAATCACTCGTCAGCGCCCGCTTGTGTTAAATGCTTACGGGATTGGGGTGTATGAATCGGATGACGAATTACCGGTAACCCATTTTGAACGTTTGCAATGGCTGAAGTCTATCGGTATTCCGGTCAATAATGAAATTCGCTTGGCAACAGGACGTGAGCAGTTACTTGCCTTTTACGCGGATATTCAAGCGAAGCGTCCGACACTCGGCTATGACATTGACGGCGCGGTGCTAAAAGTGAATGACATTGGCTTACAAGAACAGCTCGGCTTTATTTCTCGTTCGCCGCGTTGGGCGATTGCTTATAAATTCCCGGCACAAGAAGAAATGACGGTGCTGAATGATGTGGAATTTCAGGTGGGCAGAACCGGGGCGATTACCCCGGTCGCAAAATTAGAGCCGGTATTTGTTGCCGGTGTGACGGTGAGTAATGCCACTTTGCATAACGGCGATGAAATTGAGCGTTTAGGCATTGTCATCGGCGATACGGTGATTATTCGTCGTGCCGGTGATGTGATTCCGCAAATTGTCGGAGTAGTGATGGAACGCCGCCCGGAAAATGCAAAAAAAATCGAATTTCCGACCGCTTGCCCGGTCTGTGAATCGGCAGTGGTGCGTGTGGAAGGTGAAGCGGTTGCTCGCTGTACCGGCGGTTTATTCTGTGGCGCACAGCGTAAAGAGGCATTGAAGCATTTCGTTTCCCGTAAGGCGATGGATATTGATGGTGTCGGCGAGAAATTGATCGAACAATTAATGGAGCGTGAGCTGGTGCATACACCGGCGGATCTATTTAAACTCGAACACACCACTTTAATGCGTTTGGAGCGAATGGGCGGGAAGTCAGCACAAAATGCGTTGAACAGCATCGAAAAAGCGAAAAATACCACTTTGGCACGTTTCCTATTTGCATTAGGCATTCGTGATGTCGGCGAAGCCACCGCACAAAACTTAGCGAATCACTTCCATAATTTAGATGCGATCCGTGCGGCAACTTTCGAGCAATTGCAAGAAGTACAAGATGTCGGCGAAGTGGTGGCAAATCGTATTGTACGTTTCTGGCAAGAACCTCACAATGTTACGGTGGTCGAAGATCTGATTTCACAAGGCATACATTGGCAAGATGTGGTGCAAGTTGAAATTGCGGATAACCCGCTAAAAGGTAAAAGCGTGGTTTTAACCGGTACGCTGACTCAATTAACTCGAGATCAAGCAAAAGCATTGTTACAGAGTTTCGGTTGTAAAGTATCCGGCTCGGTTTCAAGTAAAACCGATTACTTGATTGCCGGAGAAAAAGCCGGTTCAAAGTTGGCAAAAGCGCAAGAATTGGGGGTTAAGGTATTGACCGAACAAGAATTTATTGCTTTAACCGGTGAAAATTAAATTATCGTTTGTACGCAAAAAAGCGTAAAATACAAGCGGTCGAATTTCTAAGAGGATTTACAAATGGCTATTTTAGTAACTGGCGGTGCGGGTTATATCGGTTCGCATACGCTTGTCGAATTATTAAATGCAAATCGTGAAATTGTCGTATTAGATAATTTATCTAATTCCAGTGAAGTTTCATTAGAGCGAGTAAAACAGATTACAGGTAAATCGGTAACTTTTTATCAAGGTGATATTTTAGACCGTAATATTCTGCGTAAAATTTTTGCAGAAAATAAAATTGAATCTGTTATCCACTTTGCCGGTTTAAAAGCGGTAGGTGAGAGCGTGCGTGAGCCACTCCGTTACTATCAAAATAATGTAACCGGTTCTATCGTTTTAGTCGAAGAAATGTTAGCGGCGGGTGTGAATACGATTGTATTCAGTTCATCTGCAACAGTTTACGGCGACCCGCAAATTATCCCAATTGTAGAATCTTGCCCGGTTGGCGGTACGACAAATCCATACGGCACATCAAAATATATGGTTGAGCGCATATTGGAAGATACGGTAAAAGCGTTCCCACAATTAAGTGCGGTCGTGTTACGTTATTTTAATCCGGCCGGAGCGCATGAAAGCGGTTTAATCGGCGAAGATCCGAACGGTATTCCAAATAACTTATTGCCTTATATCAGCCAAGTTGCAGTGGGCAAATTAAAAGAGCTTTCAGTATTCGGTAGTGATTACGAAACACACGACGGTACCGGTGTGCGTGACTATATCCATGTGGTAGATTTAGCGCTTGGACACTTAAAAGCGTTGGATAAGCACCAAAATGATGCCGGTTTCCACGTGTATAATTTAGGTACGGGAACAGGTTACTCGGTGCTTGATATGGTAAAAGCGTTTGAAACGGCAAACGAAATTAAAGTACCTTATAAATTGGTTGATCGCCGCCCGGGGGATATTGCCGTTTGCTATTCTGAACCGTCTAAGGCGTTAAAAGAGCTAGATTGGAAAACTGAACGCGGTTTAGAGCAAATGATGAAAGATACTTGGAATTGGCAAAAAAATAACCCGAACGGTTATAAAGGCTAACAAGCATTAATTAAACGAAGGCACAAGCGTTTAGGTTTGTGCCTTTTTTATCTCTGAAAATTTCTGTTATGATGTTTGATAATTAAGCTAATACAAAGTTGGCGTATTATCATTTCATTTGCAAAAGAAAAGGAAAAAATGACCGCTTCTCATTCTTCACCTCAACCCTCAATTTGGCGACAAATTTTTACCAAAAATATGTTGCTTTGTATTTATACCGGCTTTTGTTCCGGCTTACCTTTATTTGTGCTGATCCAATTAATGCCGGCTTGGTTTACCTCGGCAAATCTTGATATTAAAACCATTGCCGCCTTTACTTTAACGTCACTTCCTTATACGTGGAAATTCTTATGGGCTGCGTTGTTAGATCGCTATTTTCCACCGTTTTTAGGACGCCGCCGTAGCTGGATTTTTCTTGCTCAAGTAGGTTTATTGGTAATTTTAGCCGGATTCGGCTTTTTTGATCCGGTAGTGGATATCGGTATTATTACTGTGCTTTCGGTAATTTTAGCTTTTTTATCTGCTACGCAAGATATTGTGGTGGACGCTTACCGACGAGAAATTTTATCGGACAATGAATTAGGCTTAGGTAATTCCATTCATGTGAATGCTTATCGTATCGCCGGGCTAATACCGGGCGGTTTATCGCTTTTCTTAGCCGATCATTACCCATGGCAAACGGTATTCCTTATTACTGCCGCATTTATGTTGCCATGCCTATTTGTTACGCTATTTGCTCAAGAGCCTAAAAGTACACCGATTGATAAAAGCAAACCGTTTTATATGGCATTTGTCGATCCGTTTAAAGAATTTTTTAGCCGCAAAGGTGTATGGGGTGCAGTGGGGCTTATTCTGTTTATTTTCTTCTATAAACTCGGTGATTCGTTGGCGACTTCATTACAAACCAAATTTATCTTGGATATGGGCTTTACCAAGTCGCATATCGCGGCGGTGGTAAAAACCACCTCGTTTTGGTGCAGTATCGGCGGCGGTATTATCGGTGGGGTGGCAATGCTGAAATTGGGCGTAAACCGAGCATTATGGATTTTTGGTTCGGTACAGTTAGTGACCATTCTAGGTTTTGCTTATCTTGCAAGTTTTGAATATTTTCCGACCGCTTCCATCGGTTCTGCCGAGCTATTTAAATTGGGTATTGTGATGGCGGGAGAGTATCTTGGTGTTGGTTTAGGTACGGCGGCATTTGTCGCTTTTATGGCTCGCGAAACCAACCCGATGTACACCGCAATGCAATTAGCGATTTTTACCAGCCTCGCTGCACTGCCAAGTAAATTCTTAGGCGCTTATACCGGACATTTGGTCGAATCCTTCGGCTATTATAAGTTTTTCTGGATTTGCTTCTTTGTAGCTATTCCGGGAATGTTGATGTTGATTAAGGTTGCGCCGTGGCAAAATAAATAATGTAATTAACTAGTTACTTATAAAATGCCCTCTTATATTTTTTATAAGAGGGCATTTTTATATGTTTTAGTTATAACTTTATTCAAAAATGAGATTGACTCGTATTATAGATTTAAGTATATTTACAGAACTTTATTGCAAATACGATTAATTCTCAAAATTAATAAGGCGGTCAAATGCGATTCTCTCCATCAAAACTCTCTATGGCAGTATTTCTTGCAACAACATCTTTGGCTTATGCCCAAGAAAATACAGTAAATTTAGATGTTGTTTCTGTTGTTTCGGAAAATGCCGGTGCAAAAAGTAGAACGAATGTTGTAACTTTAAAAGATTTAAATAAAGGTACAAAAGAAGATTTACGTGGTGTTTTAAGTGCTGAACCTGCTATCAATTTCGGTGGTGGTACGGGAGGTACTTCACAATGGACAACTATTCGTGGAATGGGGCAAGATCAAATTGATATTAAAGTGGATAATACTTACTCTGATGCTCAGATTTTCCACCATCAAAGCCGTTTTATGTTAGATCCGTCATTAATTAAACGTATTGACGTGCGTAAGGGCGCAGGTTCTGCAAGTGCAGGTATTGGTGCAACTAGCGGATCGATCGAAGCGACAACTGTGGATGCAAAAGATCTATTAAGAGAAGGACAAGATTTTGGTTTTAAATTAAATGCCGGTGTAAGTAGCAATAAAGGTCATTCGCAAGGTGCGAGCGTTTATGGTAAATCCGGTGCATTTGATGCGTTATTAAGCGGTAATTGGGAAACAGCTGAAAATTACAAAGGCGGTAAAGGTTATTCCAATAAAGAGGGTAGCGACACGGTTAAAAACAGTGCATTAGGTCAGCGTAGTTTATTAGCTAAATTCGGTGTAGATATTAACGAAGATCATCGTGTGGTATTAAGCCATCGCCAAGAGCGTTATCACGGTGAGCGTGCATTACGTGAAGAATTTGATTTCTCTCAGGACTGGACAACAACAGCAAGTTTAACGTCTGAACAACGTGCTGCCGGATATCAATTAGGGGCTGCTGCTGGAGTGGATCGTAATGGTCGTCCAACTCGTTACTTACTTGATAAAAATGGTGCTTTAGTTGCAAATGATGCAAATAACGATCCTCGTTACCGTATTACGACTCAAAATACCACTAACCTTGAATATATCGGTAAAAATTTAGGTCTTATTAATGAAGTAAAAGCAAACGCTTACTTATTAGAAAACTCACGTGAAGAAACCGATACTAATTCAAAAACGAAAGTGGTAATCAAAGGGGCGAATATCAATTTTGACTCTGAAATCGGTAGTGATCATTTTGTAAAATATGGTGTGAATTATCGCCACCAAGAAGGTAAACCAAATTCATTAGAAGCTTTTGCTGAAAACCGTAGAACGAGAAGATTAGAAGCGACAGGTGTAACGAATAACCAAGAAAAAGAAGATATTGGTGCTTATGTAGAAGGTATTTGGGGCTTTGGTCCGGTGACCATGACAACCGGTTTACGTTATGACCATTTTGACTTTAAAGCCAATGACGGTAAAAAAGTCAGTGACGGTGCATTTAGTCCAAGCGTCGGTTTAATTTGGGAAGTCGTTCAAGGTTTAAGCTTAAATACAAACTTAAACTATGCGACACGTAGCCCACGTTTCTACGAAGTAGCATTAAGCGGTAGTTCCGCTCGTAGTGTTGCTGATGACTTAAAAGCGGAAAAAGCACGTAATACGGAGATTGGTTTTAACTATGATTTTAATGATCAAATTTCACTTAATGGTAGCTACTTCTGGCAAAAAGTGAAAGATGCTCATGCAGTATTAAATAATACTTTAGTTAATTCAGCCTTATTACGTAATAAAGGTTATGAATTAGGTGCAGCTTATAAATATAGCGGCTTCACTTTCCGCTTAGGTGTGGCGGACAGTAAGCCTGAAACTTGGGTTTTCAATGATGCAAGTTTAGATAGTACAGTATATGCGGTAGCAACCGGACGTACGTGGACTACAGGTCTTTCTTATAAGTTTGAAAATCCAAGTTTAGAAATCGGTTGGAAAGGTCGTTTTGTTGAAGGTGAAACCGGTACGCCAAGCCGTGGTTCAAATGCGACAACAGCTCCGGTTAAACAGTCAGGCTATGGTGTAAATGATTTCTACGCAAGTTGGGATGCAAATAAAAACTTAACACTTAACTTTGCGGTAAATAACGCATTTAATAAAAATTATAAGAGCCATAGCCAACGTGCAGGTGCTACTAGCCTACCGTCTGCAGGTCGTGACTTCCGTGTAAATGTAAATTACACTTTCTAATTGCTAAAATAAGTGTATAAATAACCGCTTGTGAGGGCTTCTTGCAAGCGGTTATTTTTCATAAAAAATTTGCAATTTCAGGCAGTAATCGGTAAGGTTACTGCCTTAGCTTTTTTATTCGTTATATTTTCATTTTTTAGAGGTTTTCCCTATGAAAATTATTCTTTTAGGTGCGCCGGGTGCAGGTAAAGGCACGCAAGCACAATTTATGATGAACAAATTCGGTATTCCGCAAATCTCAACCGGCGATATGTTCCGTGCGGCAATTAAAGAAGGCACGGAGCTTGGTAAACAAGCAAAAGCGTTAATGGACGAAGGTAAATTAGTACCGGATGAATTAACCGTTGCATTAGTTAAAGATCGTATCGCACAACCGGATTGCGCAAACGGCTTCTTATTAGACGGTTTCCCTCGCACGATTCCGCAAGCGGACGCATTAAAAGATTCGGGTGTGAAAATTGATTTAGTCTTAGAGTTTGATGTTGCGGACGAAGTGATTGTTGAACGTATGAGCGGTCGTCGTGTACACCAGCCTTCCGGTCGTACTTATCACGTGGTTTACAACCCGCCGAAAGTGGAAGGTAAAGATGACGTAACCGGCGAAGACTTAATTATTCGTCAAGACGATAAACCTGAAACGGTATTAGAGCGCTTAGCGATTTATCACAAACAAACCAAGCCGTTAATTGCTTACTATACGGCGGAAGCGGAAGCGGGTAATACGCGTTACGAGCGTTTAGACGGTACAAAACCGGTTGAAGAAGTGAGTGCGGAATTAGCGAAAATTTTAGGTTAATCTTCCTAAATAAATATGAAAAAGCGGTTGATTTTTTATTAAAATCAACCGCTTGTTTTTTTATATCTTAGTAGGAATGATGGCGAGAAATAATTTGTTTTGCACCTCCGTTGCCTAAGCAAGCTTCGGCAATAGGAGAAGTGGAATAACTGCCATCGACACAAATTGCGGTTACATTTGCAGGAATTTTACTGCTATCAATATTCGGCATATTTTGCACTTGTGTATATTCGGTCTTTGTTGCCGGAACTTTAACTACTTGAACCTTTTGATGAGAGGAACAAGCGGTAACGGTAGTTAATAGAACCAATAGAGAAAATACGTGACGATTACGCATAATTAAAATCCTTATAGAGTTAAAAAATAAGCAACCGCTTTGAGCATATAAAAAAGGGTTGAATAACTCAACCCTTTATTTATATTTCATTATGGATTTACAAAATTTTTACCGAGAGCAATATCCGCTTCAAGCACAGGTTTTAACTCGTCCAGTTTTGCTTGTTCATATTCGCTTAATTTGCCGATAGGTAACAGTTCTTCCACACCGGTTAATCCGAAACGTACCGGATGAGCAAAGAATTCGGGATAACCAGAACCCTCTTTACTTTCTACATAGGCGTAACGTACGCAATCTTCACCTAATAACGCTTTAAATACCGCAACGGCAAAACGTGCGCCGGATTCCGCCATAGAAAGCGTTGCCGACCCGCCGCCGGCTTTAGCTTCTACTACTTCAGTACCGGCATTTTGGATACGATAAGTTAAAGCCTCGATTTCTTCTTGAGTAAATGAAAGCGGAAGACCTTCGGACAATGCTTGAGAAAGAAGAGGAAGGATAGTCGGACCTGAGTGACCGCCGATTACCGGAACTTTAACCGTTTCGACATGTTTCTCTTTTAATTCGGAAGTAAATGTTTTGGCGCGAACCACGTCAAGCGTCGTTACACCGAATAATTTACGTTTATCATAAACACCGGCTTTACGTAGTACTTCCGCCGCAATCGGCACAAGGGTATTGACCGGATTGGTTACGATACCGATACAAGCTTTCGGGCAAACTTCCGCTACTTTTTCGACTAGATTTTTAACGATATCCGCATTGATATTGAATAAATCCGCACGCGTCATACCCGGTTTACGCGCTACGCCGGCGGTAATAATTACAAGATTTGCGCCTTTTAACGCCTCACTCGGATCTTCACCGGAGTAACCTACCGCACTAACCGAAGTCGGTATGTGGCTGATATCGACCGCAATCCCCGGCGTTACGGGGGAAATATCATATAACGCTAAGTCGGTGCCGACAGGTAAACGAAGTTTTAATAATAGGGCTAAGGTTTGACCAATCCCGCCCGCTGCGCCTAAAAGTGCAACTTTCATAAATAACTCCTAATCAATAATAGTTAAAAAATAGAACTAGGGTAAGTTTACCAAACATTTATTCGGATTGATGCTTAATAAACTAATATTTATAAAAAATTTTTCTAATGTTTGATTTAGATTGATTTTTTGGTATAAGTAAGCAAGAATCGGTCATAAATTAGTATTTATCATTAAATAAAAAAGGGCGAAAATGGAAAAGCTTGATAAGTTATCCGAAGCGTTTAAAGCATTATTAAAGCAAGAAAAATTCGGTTCACAGAGTGAGATCGTCACCGCACTACAAGAGCTGGGCTTTGAGAATATTAATCAGTCCAAAGTTTCTCGTATGTTGTCAAAATTCGGCGCGGTCAGAACGCGTAATACCAAGATGGAAATGGTTTATCAGTTGCCTGCGGAATTAGGCGTGCCGACAACGTCCAGTCCGCTAAAAAATTTAGTGGTGGATATTGATCATAATGATGTGTTGATTGTGGTAAAAACCAGCCCGGGTGCGGCACAGCTTATCGCGCGTTTGCTTGATTCGATGGGAAAAAGCGAAGGTATTTTAGGCACGATTGCCGGTGACGATACGATTTTTATCACACCGACTAAGGTTACTCCGGTGGAAGTTCTGATGCAGAATGTCACCGAATTATTCGAGTCTTCTTTCTAATGAACATTTTTCTTACCGGCGGTACCGGCTTTATCGGACAGGCTTTAGTGAAAGCATTAGTTGCGGAAGGGCATAATTTGACGATTTTAACTCGTCAAGCGATGCCCGCAACATTGCCGCAAGCGGTCGAATTTTGCCGAGATTTAACAAGTTTTAAAGATTTTAATCAATTTGATGCGGTGATCAACCTTGCCGGCGAGCCTATTTTTAATAAGGCTTGGACAGCCGAGCAGAAAAAAGTTTTAGTTGATAGCAGGGTAAATATTACCGCCGAATTAGTGCGCTTAATAAAAGCGAGTTCGAATCCTCCTCATACCTTTATTTCCGGATCGGCAAGCGGATTTTACGGTGATTTAGCCGTATCGGATAATTTTTATACCGAATCGGCAAGCAGCGGTACAAACTTTACGGCACAAATTTGCCGACAATGGGAAGAAGCGGCGTTGGAAGCGAATGGTGTGACGAGAGTTTGCTTGATTCGAACCGGAATAGTGCTGGCTAAGCACGGCGGTGCTTTAGCAAAGATGTTACCGCTATATCGTCTTAATTTAGCCGGTAGATTAGGTTCCGGTAAGCAATATTGGGCGTGGATTAGTTTGGAAGATCATATACAAGCGGTGTTATTTCTGCTGAAAAATACAAAATGTCGAGGAGCTTTTAATCTTGTTGCACCGCAACCGGTTACGAATACCGAATTTAATCGCCGTTTAGCAGACGCTTTAAGAAAATATGCGATTTTCCCCGTACCGGGCTTCATCTTAAAACTGGTATTGGGAGAACGTGCGCAATTATTATTGGATAATCAACCGCTTATTCCTAAGAAATTACAGGATGCGGGTTTTAAATTTAAATATGAAATATTAGACTTTGTACAAATGCTTAAATAAAAAAATCCCACCAACGGTGGGATTTTTTATGCTTCGTTTTTATTGAAGAATTAAGTAAAAGTTTGCGCCGTTACGTAAAATATTAAGGGCAACGACAGACGGTTTTGAATCTAAGACTTGACGTAATTGCGTAAGATTTTCTACAGCAATGCGGTTTACCCCGACAATCACATCGCCTTCCGCCAAACCGCGTTGTTCCGCTAACGAGCCTTTTTCTACTTTCGCAATCGCGACGCCTTTAACGCGATCTTTATCGAAGTTAGTTAATTCCGCCCCTTTAAGTCCGGGGAGAATGTCCTTCGTGGTTGCGCTTACGCTTTTACCTTGTTCCGCTTGTAAAGTCACTTTCGCTTTTTCCGTTTTACCGTCACGTAAATAAGTTAGCTCGATTTCTTTACCTACGCCGGACGTTGCAACTTTTGCACGTAATTCACTGAAACTACGGATTTTTTGACCGTTAATTTCAGTAATAACATCGCCTGCTTTTAAGCCGGCTTTAGCTGCAGCCGAATCAGCAAACACTTCGCTGATAAATGCACCTTGTTGTGCGCTGATATTAAACTCTTTTGCAAGATCGGCATTTAATTCACCGCCTTTAATACCCAACATACCGCGTTTCACTTCACCGAATTCGATAATTTGTTGTACAAGGCTATTCGCCATATTACTCGGAATTGCGAAAGCAATGCCCGCATTCCCACCGCTCGGAGAGATAATCGCCGTATTAATACCGATTAATTCACCGTTTAAATTGATTAACGGACCGCCAGAGTTACCTTGGTTTACCGCAGCATCCGTTTGAATATAGCTTTCATAACCTTCGTCGATACTACCGGTCGAACGTCCTAATGCGGAGATAATACCGGATGTTACGGTTTGACCTAAACCGAACGGATTGCCGATTGCTACACTAAAATCACCGACGCGCAATTTATCCGAGTCGGCAAATTTTAATTCGATTAAATCTTTCGGGTTTTCCATTTGTACTAATGCCACGTCGGATAACGGATCCGCACCGACTAATTTTGCTTTAAATTCACGACCGTCTTCAAGTTTAATAGTAATTTTATCCGCATCCTTGATTACGTGGTTATTGGTAATCACATAACCTTTTTCGGCATTGATGATCGCGCCGGATCCTTGCCCTCGGAAATTACGTGGCGCACTGCGTTCACCGAACATATCCGGTCCAAAGAAAAATTCGAATTCTTCCGGAATATCACGGCGATATTGGGTTTTTCCCGCTTGTGTTTTCCCTTCAACCGCAATACTTACTACCGCAGGACGTACTTTTTCTATCATCGGCGCAAGGCTGGGCATTGTTTGCCCGTCAATGGCAATCGGTAAAGTGGCAAAAGTCGTCGCCGGCGTTGAAAATAAACCTAGACCTAATAATGAAGCTAAAATTGATTTTTTCATTACTCTATTCATTTATATTTATCCTTTTAAGTTGTGTGCAACAATAAAACGAGTTCGCATTGTTACTCGCGTTTCCTCAGACCACTTAATTTGGTGGCAGTTCCTTTAAAAAGCAAGTGTATTTATAAAAAATCATCCTCTGTTAAGACAAAAAATTTGTCATTAAATTGTTCATTTTCTGTCAAAATTTAAAAATCCTTTGACTTTATGGGGCAGTTAATAGAGTATTGCCAACCATTTTATGATGTTTTATATAAATAAAGAAAATTCCAATGCTTGCTCATGAATACTTAGTTGAAGTAAAGAACCTTACCTTTAAACGAGGTGAGCGTGTCATTTATAACAACTTAAATTTGAAAGTGCAGAAAGGGAAAATTACCGCAATTATGGGGCCGTCAGGTATTGGTAAAACAACCTTGCTTCGTTTAATTGGCGGACAAATTGTCCCCGAGTCTGGTGAGATACTATTTGACGGCGAAGATGTGTGCAAAGCTTCAAATAGCCAGTTATACGCGATTCGCCAACGAATGGGAATGTTATTTCAGTCGGGGGCCTTGTTCACGGATTTATCCACTTTCGATAATGTCGCCTTTCCTATTCGTGAACATACGAAATTACCCGAACAGCTCATTCGTAAATTAGTTCTAATGAAACTAGAGTCGGTCGGCTTGCGAGGTGCGGCGGATCTCATGCCGGCGGAATTGTCGGGCGGGATGGCAAGACGTGCCGCTTTGGCGCGTGCGATTGCACTTGATCCGGAATTAATTATGTATGACGAGCCTTTTACCGGACAAGATCCGATTAGTATGGGCGTGATAGTCGAGTTGATTAAAAAATTAAATCAGGTACTTAATTTAACTTCTATTGTCGTTTCGCATGATGTGACGGAAGTCCTAAGTATTGCAGACTATGCTTATATTGTTGCGGATAAACGTGTGATTGCGGAAGGAACGCCGGAAGCCTTAACGGCGAGTCAGGACCCGCAAGTCATTCAATTCCTAGCAGGAAAAGCGGATGGGCCGGTACGTTTCCATTATCCTGCTAAGGATTATACCGAGGAGCTATTTAGTGATTAATTTTATTAGTGGCATCGGTTCCACTGTTATCGACTTTATCCGAGCTTTTGGGCGAGCGACTTTTATGTTGCTTGGCGCACTTATCGGTAAACCGCAATTTCGTAAACATACGCCGCTATTAATTAAACAATTATATGTTTTAGGTGTACAATCCTTACTGATTATTATGCTTTCCGGGTTGTTTATCGGGATGGTACTCGGCTTGCAGGGGTATGTAGTACTAGTAGATTTCGCAGCGGAAACGAGCTTAGGTACTTTGGTTTCTCTTTCGCTTTTAAGAGAACTTGGTCCGGTTGTAACCGCGTTATTATTTGCCGGTCGAGCCGGTTCCGCATTAACTGCCGAAATCGGTTTAATGAAGGCGACTGAACAGCTTTCCAGCCTTGAAATGATGGCGGTTGATCCGTTAAGACGCATTATTGCGCCGCGTTTTTGGGCGGGCGTGATTTCCATGCCGATTTTAGCCGCAATTTTTACCGCTATTGGTATTTGGGGCGGTTCGTTAGTCGGGGTTGATTGGAAAGGTGTTGATGGCGGCAGTTTTTGGTCGGTAATGCAAAATTCCGTAGATTGGAGCGATCTGATTAACGGTTTTATCAAAAGTATTATTTTTGCGTTTGCGGTCGTCTGGATAGCGTTATTTAACGGTTATGATTCCGTAGCGACTTCAGAGGGAATTAGCCAAGCAACGACCAGAACGGTAGTACACGCTTCATTAGTCGTACTCGGATTGGATTTTATTTTAACCGCGATTATGTTCGGCGGTTAATTCACAAAGGAAAAGATAATGCGTCAATCAATTAAATATGAATTTTGGGTAGGTCTATTTGTATTATTCGGCTTAGCCGCATTAGTATTTTTAGGTTTACGAGTAGCGAACGTACAAGGGTTTACTTCGGAAAAAACTTATACGCTCTATGCAACTTTTGACAATATCGGCGGACTAAAAGTGCGTGCGCCGATTAAGGTCGGCGGGGTAGTCGTAGGGCGAGTTTCGGATATTAGTTTGGACGCCCAAACTTATACGCCTAAAGTATCGTTAGCGGTAAATGAAGATTTTAATAAAATTCCGGATACCAGTTCGCTTTCGATTAAAACGTCAGGTTTATTGGGTGAACAATATATTGCGTTAAACGTCGGTTTTATGTTGGAAGGCGAAACGGAATATATGAAAGAAGGCAGTAGTTTTGTCGATACCAATTCGGCAATGGTATTGGAAGATTTGATCGGTCAGTTCTTATACGGTGATAAAAAATCGGATAAAGCTGACGGAGAAAATGCGGAAGGTAAGGAAGAAGAGCCTAAAGCACAATAATTACTTAATGTTATACGGTAAGTAAGATTTTATTTCGGGTGGGACGACCGCCTTACATTTGGAGATTTTAAATGTTAAAAAATATCAAAAAAGTAATCGTAACCGGTTTTGTTGCAGTAGTAACGTTATTCTCAGCTCAAGCATTTGCTGAAACAAGCCCGTATGTTTTAACACAACAAGCAGCGGATAAATTATTCGGTGATATTAAAGCGAATCAAGGTAAAATTAAAGCAAATCCAGAATATCTACGTACGATTGTACGTAACGATTTAATGCCTCACGTGCATGTAAAATATGCCGGTCAATTAGTGTTAGGTAAAAATTTATCATCGGCAACCGATGCACAACGCGAAGCGTTTTTTACCGCTTTCGGTCAATTTGTCGAGCAATCTTATGCGCAAGTATTAACGCAATATACGGATCAACAAGTACAAGTTGAAAATGAGAAACCGACGGGCGGAAAAACGATCGTAAGTATTCGTGTAAACTTAATCCAATCAAACGGCGCACAACCGGTGAAATTAGATTTTAAATGGCGTAAAAACAGTAAATCCGGTGAATGGCAGACTTATGACATGGCTGCCGAAGGGGTAAGTATGGTTGCGACTAAACAAAACGAATGGAGCGGCGTATTACGCCAAAAAGGTATTGATGCGCTTACCGCTCAAGTGGCTAAATCGGCTAAACAACCTATTACATTAAGCAAATAATATAGTTTTATGAAACCACAAAAAATATTACAATGGGGCGTTCAGCAAAATAATGAAAGCTTATTTGTAAAATTATCCGGTGAATTAACTCGAGACACGTTGCTTCCGCTTTGGAGGCAGCGTGCTTCTTTTTTATCGCCGAAAGGTAATCAGCATATTTACTGGGATTTAAAAGATCTTGAGCGTGTTGATTCCGCCGGTTTTACATTACTTGCCGAATTACTGAATTATTATCAAAAACAAACGCCAAATTGCTTGATTCATGTTCCCGAAGTCGTAAAAACTTTAGCGGATCTTTTTGATTTAACGGATTGGTTAAATACTTTTTTAGTTTGTGACAATAAAAAATGTTGTCAGTATTGAGGATATACCTAAATGGAACCAAAACAACTTGAAGAAATTCTGAAAAACGCATTGCCTCATGCAAGTGAAATTCATGCACAAGGTGAGAATTCGCATTATGGTGTGATTGTGGTGAGTGATGAGCTTGCGCAATTATCAAAAGTAAAACAGCAACAAGCCGTTTATGCGCCGTTAGGCGAATATTTCACAACGAATGCTATCCATGCTTTAACCATTAAAGTATTTTCAACAGAGCAGTGGAAAAAAGATCGCCTACTCAATATTGCCGGCTAAAGATTGCAATAAGTGAAAGATAATGAATGATTAAGCGGTCGCTTTTGCAAAAATGACCGCTTGTATTTTGAGTTATTCGGTTATCAATCGTCAATTATTTATTTTCGAAGGATTTTATAATGGAAAAATTTCGTGTTCACGGTCCTTTTACATTAAGCGGAACCGTTGATATTTCAGGTGCTAAAAATGCGGCACTCCCGATTCTTTTTGCTGCCGTTTTGGCAACAGAACCTGTGACTTTAACTAATGTTCCTGATCTTAAAGATGTGGACACGACATTTAAAATCTTACGTAAATTAGGTGTAGTGGTTGAACGTGACGAAAGCGGCGCAGTACAAATTGACGCAAGTAAAATCGATCACTACGTTGCGCCTTACGAATTAGTCAAAACCATGCGTGCTTCGATCTGGGCGTTAGCGCCGCTCGTCGCTCGCTTCCACGAAGGGCAAGTTTCATTGCCGGGCGGTTGTACGATTGGTGCTCGTCCCGTCGATATGCATATTTCCGGTTTAGAAAAAATGGGTGCGCTTATCGAATTGGATGAAGGTTATGTGAAGGCGACTTCAAACGGTCGTTTACACGGTGCGCGTATTTATATGGATAAAGTCAGCGTAGGTGCGACATTATCGGTAATGATGGCGGCGACCTTAGCGGAAGGTACAACGACAATTGAAAATGCGGCGCGTGAACCTGAAATCGTAGATACCGCATTATTCTTAAACGCAATGGGAGCAAAAATCTCTGGTGCGGGTACTGATACGATTACTATCGAAGGTGTGGAACGTTTAACCGGTTGCCAGCATCGTATCGTTGCCGACCGCATTGAAACCGGCACATTCTTAGTCGCCGCAGCGATATCCGGCGGTAAAATTACTTGTCGCGGAACCAAAGCGGATACTTTAGAAGCGGTAATTGAAAAATTACGTGAAGCGGGTATGGAAGTCACCGTAACCGAAGATACGATTACGTTAGACTCAAAGGGTCAGCGTCCGAAAGCGGTAAACATTCGTACTATGCCGCATCCGGGGTTCCCAACCGATATGCAAGCGCAATTTACTTTGCTTAACGTTGTAGCGGAAGGAACAAGCCGTATTACCGAAACGATTTTTGAAAATCGTTTTATGCATATTCCCGAACTAAATCGTATGGGGGCAAAAGGTGAAATTGAGGGTAATACCGCAATTTGCCACGGTGTCGAAAAATTAAAATCGGCGGAAGTGATGGCGACGGATTTACGCGCATCAATTAGCTTAGTATTAGCCGGTTGTATCGCTTCAGGTGAAACTATCGTGGATCGTATTTATCACATTGACCGCGGTTATGAACATATTGAAGATAAATTACGTGGAATCGGGGCAAAAATCGAGAGATTTTCAACTAAGTTTGAAGAGTAATTTTCTGCTGTTTTAAATAAAAATGACCGCATCAAGCGGTCATTTTTATAGGCAAAATTACATACCGGAATCTTTTTTCTGTTTATGTGATTTCTTGCCGTCTTTCATTTTTTTATTCGACATTGATTTATCGTGCATCATTTTGTCATCTTTCATCATGCCATCGTGTTTCATGGCGTGATCTTTCATCATTCCGTCATGTTTCATACCATCATCTTTCATCATGCCGTCGTGTTTCATACCATCATCTTTCATCATGCCGTCGTGTTTCATACCGTCATCTTTCATCATACCGTCGTGTTTCATCGAATCGGCTTTCATCATGTCGTCATGTTTCATATCCGCCGCATTCGCTAATGCAGGCATTGAAACTGATGCGAATAATAAAGAAAGTAGAGTTAATTTTTTCATGAAGTTCTCCTTTTAGAATTTTAGAAAGTAAAAATTAAAGAAATCTGTTGGGTTAATTTTTGTACTTAAAAGTGTGTAATAATCATTAATAAGAAATCTAGTTTCTATTTATTTATAACCTTTTTCGATCAGTTCCTGATAGCCTCCGTGGTTAGTTACATTGTTATAGCCGAGTTGTTTTAACGTTTGTAATGCGGTTTCCGCTCTACGTCCGGAACGGCAATACAGATGTACCGGTTCGTCTTTATTCGGGCTTACTTTGCTAATATGATCCGCAATTTGTTCGAACGGAATATTAATCGAACCGTCTAAATGCCCTTGTTGAAATTCGTCCGCAGTACGGACGTCAATCCAAATACCTTTAGCTTTTAGCGGTGCATTTTGCATTGTTTGCTCCGTCTCTTTCATTTCCGCCGCTTGCGTTAGGACGGGAGTAGCTAACACTAAAGCGCCTAAAAGGTAAGTTAATTTATTCATCTTGAACCGCCACTGCTTCTAAAGCTCTTAAAGAATAGGTATAAGCCGCACCTGCATTTAACGCAATAGCGGTTGCTAATGCGCCCGCAATCTCGCTTTCCGTTGCACCGGCTTTTGCCGCTTCTTCCGCATGTACGCTAATACAGCTGTCACAACGAGTGGTTACCGCTACGGCAAGCGCAATTAGTTCACGCGTCTTGTGATCAAGCGCTTCCGCTGCCGCCGCTGCACCTAAAGCTTGATAAGCTTCAAACATTTTAGGATGCTTCGCACCCAATGCGCCGAATGATTTTTTCACGTGCGCCGTATGAGCTTTCCAGTCTTGAAACATAAAATTTTCCTCTTATTGAATGTGGATACGCTGTTTTGGACGATAGATTTTAAAGAATATTACAATAAGCGGTGAAATTTTTAAGAAATTTTGCAAACCTATATTTCCGCCGGAAATTCAAGTAGAATAACTAGCGATTTTCATAAGAGAAATGAGGAATAAAAATGTCCCAACAATTTGTTTATACAATGCATCGTGTCGGCAAAGTCGTGCCGCCGAAGCGTCATATCCTTAAAGATATTTCTTTAAGCTTTTTTCCGGGTGCAAAAATCGGTGTGCTTGGTTTAAACGGTGCGGGTAAATCAACTTTATTACGTATCATGGCGGGCGTGGATAAAGAGTTCGAAGGTGAAGCTCGTCCGCAACCGGGGATTAAAATCGGTTATTTACCGCAAGAGCCCAAATTAGATCCGCAACAAACCGTGCGTGAAGCGATTGAAGAAGCGGTTTCGGAAGTAAAAAATGCGCTAACGCGTTTAGACGAAGTGTATGCGTTATATGCCGATCCGGATGCGGATTTCGATAAATTAGCTGCGGAGCAAGCGAATTTAGAAGCGATTATTCAAGCGCATGACGGTCATAATCTGGATAACCAATTAGAACGTGCGGCGGATGCGTTACGTTTACCGGAATGGGATGCGAAAATCGAACATTTATCGGGTGGTGAACGCCGTCGTGTGGCGCTTTGCCGTTTATTACTCGAAAAACCGGATATGTTATTGTTAGATGAACCGACCAACCACTTGGATGCGGAATCGGTAGCGTGGTTAGAGCGCTTCTTACATGACTATGAAGGTACGGTAGTAGCGATTACCCACGACCGTTACTTCTTAGATAACGTAGCAGGCTGGATCTTAGAGCTTGACCGTGGTGAAGGTATTCCTTGGGAAGGTAACTATTCTTCTTGGTTAGAGCAAAAAGAAAAACGTTTAGAACAAGAAGCGGCAGCGGAATCTGCACGCCAAAAATCGATTGCGAAAGAGTTGGAATGGGTACGGCAAAACCCGAAAGGTCGCCAAGCGAAAAGTAAAGCCCGTATGGCTCGTTTTGATGAGCTTAATTCGGGTGAATATCAAAAACGTAACGAAACCAACGAACTCTTTATTCCGCCTGGTCCGCGTTTAGGTGATAAAGTTATCGAAGTGAGTAACTTAAGCAAATCTTACGGTGACCGTACTTTAATTGATAATTTATCCTTCTCGATTCCAAAAGGGGCGATCGTAGGGATTATCGGTGCCAACGGTGCGGGTAAATCGACTTTATTCCGTATGCTTTCAGGGCAAGAACAACCGGATTCAGGCTCAATCGTAATGGGTGAAACGGTAGTGTTAGCCTCTGTAGATCAGTTCCGTGATTCGATGGACGATAAGAAAACCGTATGGGAAGAAGTGTCGAACGGTCAAGATATTCTGACTATCGGTAACTTTGAAATTCCAAGTCGTGCGTATGTCGGTCGTTTTAACTTTAAAGGTGTAGATCAGCAAAAACGTGTAGGCGAGTTATCCGGTGGTGAGCGCGGTCGTTTACACTTAGCGAAACTTCTGCAACGTGGCGGTAACGTATTGTTATTGGACGAACCGACCAATGACTTGGACGTTGAAACTTTACGTGCGTTAGAAAATGCGATCTTAGAATTCCCGGGCTGTGCCATGGTGATCTCGCACGACCGTTGGTTCTTAGACCGTATCGCAACCCATATTTTAGATTACGGCGATGAAGGTAAAGTGACCTTCTACGAAGGTAACTTCTCTGATTATGAAGAGTGGAAGAAGAAAACTTTAGGTGATGCGGCAACGCAACCTCACCGTATCAAATATAAACGTATTGCGAAGTAATACGTGAATAAGCGGTCGGATTTTAGTGAAAATTTGCAAATTTTCCTTGAAATTCGACCGCTTGCATCTTTTGATTAGGCAATAAAATGAGTGAACAACCGATAGTAAGACAGGTGGTGCTGGATACCGAAACAACCGGTATGAGTTTTAGCGGACCACCGCAAATTGGACATAATATTATTGAAATCGGTGCGGTCGAAGTGATTAATCGTCGCTTAACCGGCCGTACTTTTCACGTCTATATTAAACCGCCACGTGAAGTGGAAGAAGAGGCGATTAAAGTTCATGGCATTACCAATGAGTTTTTGCAAGATAAGCCTGTGTTTGCCGAAGTTGCGGACGAATTTATTGAATTTATTAAAGGTGCAGAGCTAATCATTCATAATGCCCCCTTCGACGTGGCATTTATGGATCAAGAGTTTTCTTATTTGGAAAACCCACCGCCGAAGACGGCTGAAATGTGCAGTGTGACCGATAGTCTTGCGGTCGCTCGAAAAATGTACCCGGGCAAGCGTAATAACTTAGATGCATTGTGCGATCGTTTAGGCATTGATAACAGTAAACGTGTGCTTCACGGGGCGTTACTGGATGCGGAGATTCTGGCGGACGTTTTCCTAATGATGACCGGCGGGCAGCTGGCTTTATTAGGTGAAGAAGATGCCACTTCGAATCACGAAAATGTTGCGGATCTCGGTTTAGGCACAATAACGAAGTTTGAAACAAGCGGTTTAATTGTGTTATCTCTGAGTGAAGAAGAGCAAACGGCACACGAAGAATATCTCAAACTGATTGATAAAAAATCTAAGGGGAATTGTATTTGGATGCGCTCGAATGAAATGGAATCGGAGCAAATTCACTAATTGCTTGATTTATTTGATTTTAAAATAAGCAAATAAATTCGTTTCGTGAAAAATTGTTTGACGGTTGCGGTATAAATCCGTATGATTCGGCTTACCAGTTGCGGAGTGGTAGTTCAGCTGGTTAGAATACCTGCCTGTCACGCAGGGGGTCGCGGGTTCGAGTCCCGTCCATTCCGCCAATTAATTTTTAGTTATTGAATTTAATTCGATAATACCGTGTGGAGCGGTAGTTCAGCTGGTTAGAATACCTGCCTGTCACGCAGGGGGTCGCGGGTTCGAGTCCCGTCCGTTCCGCCACTTTTTCAAGAAAAAGCCTCTGAGAAATCAGAGGCTTTTTTCGTTTTATAGAATCAATCATTTATTCGCTTTGACATAAACGTGAAATAACCGCTTGGATTTGTTGCAAGCCGTTAAGACGAGTACTGGTCAAATTTTGGGAAATTTTTAATGTTTCAAAAAGTTTTGGAATTGAGAATGTTTGTAATTCGCTGATGGATTTTTCCGACAACGCAATAGTGACAATAAATAAAATCCCTTGCATTAAACGGGCGTCGCTATAGGCGCGAACCTTACGTGGTGTCGCTTGAAACTCAAACCATAAACGACTTTCGCAGCCGTGAATTTCAGGCAATTGCGCTAACTCTTCTTCAGTCGGTTTAGCTAACTGACGGCTTAATTGAATCAGCAAGCGGTATCTTTCCTCCCAAGATTTGCAAAGCTCGAATTTTTGATGAATGTCAGTTAAAGTCATATTTTTATTGATTACCTCTAAATTTTGCAAAAGATTTTAACAATCTGACCGCTTATTGTTAATGATTTTCTTAAAGTTTGATAGAATTACTCGTTTTTTGATTTTATATAGGAATACAAAAATGGCATTAGTACCAATAGTGGTTGAGCAAACCTCCAAAGGCGAAAGATCGTATGATATTTATTCGCGCTTGTTGAAAGAACGTATTATTTTTTTAACAGGGCAAGTGGAAGATCATATGGCGAATTTAATCGTCGCTCAAATGCTTTTCTTAGAAGCGGAAGATCCGGAAAAAGATATTTATTTATATATTAACTCACCGGGCGGCGTAGTTACCGCCGGCTTGGCGATTTACGACACCATGAACTTTATTAAACCGGATGTGGCGACACTTTGTACCGGACAGGCTTGCTCAATGGGGGCGTTCTTGTTATCTGGCGGCGCGAAGGGTAAGCGTTTCGCTTTACCGAATGCTCGTGTGATGATCCACCAACCTCTAGGCGGTGCGAGAGGACAAGCGACCGATATTCAAATTCAGGCGCAAGAAATTTTAAAATTAAAAGAAATGCTGACTCGAAAAATGGCGGAGCATAGCGGACAGCCGTTTGAGAAAGTGGCGGCGGATACCGAGCGAGATAATTTTATGTCGGCGGTTGAAGCGATGGAATACGGTCTAATTGATAAAGTTTTAACGCACAGAGATATGAAATAATGGCAAATTTCGAGAAAGAACCGCATTGTAGTTTTTGTGGTAAAAGACGTACCGAAGTTGATCAACTGGTAGAAGGTACGGAAGGTTATATCTGTAATCACTGTATTGAAGAGTCTTACGCATTGTTAAACGGCGAAGAAGAACCGTTAATCGATGAAAAACAGGATGAACAGAAGTTTTTTGAAAATGTGCCGACGCCACACGAGATCAATGCGCATTTAGATGAGTATGTTATCGGTCAAGAGCATGCGAAAAAAGTGTTGTCCGTAGCGGTTTATAACCACTATAAACGTTTACGTAACGCGCTTTCCGGTCATAAAGAAACCAACGGCGTAGAGTTGGGTAAAAGTAACATTTTATTAATCGGCCCGACCGGTAGCGGTAAAACCTTATTGGCGGAAACGTTAGCGCGCCGTTTAAACGTACCCTTTGCGGTTGCGGATGCAACCACGCTGACGCAAGCCGGTTATGTCGGTGAAGACGTAGAAAACGTGATTCAAAAATTACTGATGAAATGTGATTTTGATGCGGAACAAGCGGAACGCGGTATCGTCTTTATTGATGAGATTGACAAAATCACCCGTAAGTCGGAAAGCCCGTCGATTACCCGCGACGTATCCGGTGAAGGCGTGCAACAGGCGTTATTAAAATTAATCGAAGGCACGGTAGCGAATATCAACCCGCAAGGCAGCCGTAAGCACCCGAAAGGCGAAACGATTCCGGTCGATACCTCTAAAATCCTCTTTATTTGCGGCGGAGCGTTTGCCGGTTTAGATAAGATTGTCGAGGCTCGTAGTAACAAGCAAGGCGGAATCGGTTTTGGCGCAGAATTGAAAAAAGATAAAGAACGTGAAGATCTCACCGAGTTATTCAAACAAGTTGAGCCGGAAGACTTGGTTAAATTCGGTTTAATTCCGGAGCTTATCGGTCGATTACCGGTTGTGACTCCGTTACAAGAACTGGATGAAGAAGCGTTAATTCAAATTTTAACCGAACCGAAAAATGCGATTATCAAGCAATATCAAGCATTATTCCAAATGGAAGGTGTTGAGCTGAAATTTACCAAAGAGGCGTTAATTGCAATCGCGCAGAAATCTATTTCACGCAAAACCGGTGCACGCGGTTTACGCTCGATTGTTGAGAATCTACTGTTAGATACGATGTATAACTTGCCGACACTTAAAGCAGAGAAAAATGTGAAAAAAGTGACGGTTGGCAAAGGTTGTGTTGAAAACGGCGATAAGCCGAAAGTAGAGTAAGCATCGCTAAAATGGACAATGTTCTTCATTGTCCATTTGTTTTATCTGTAGGCATCGCCGTTACGCAAACGATAGTATCTTTAAAGAAATTATATGAATATTTGGCAATCTACCTCAATTATCACTTGGCTGCTTGCGCCGTTTTCATTGTTGTTTTGGCTGGTTAGTCAAATCCGCTTGTTTTTGTTTCGCAAAAAAATCTTAAAATCTTACCGCTCTCCGGTGCCGGTGTTAGTGGTCGGTAATATTTCAGTGGGTGGTAACGGAAAAACGCCTGTGGTTGTGTGGCTTGTGGAACAGCTACAACAACGTGGTGTGAAAGTCGGTGTGATTTCGCGCGGATATGGCGGCAAAAGTAAGGATTTTCCTCAATTAGTCACCAACCAGAGTTCAGCGGAAATGGTGGGCGATGAACCTGTGTTGATTGTGCAACGAACCGGTGTGCCGCTGGCAATTTCAGCTAATCGTCAGCAAAGTATCGAATTATTACTGAATCAATTTAAGCTGGATTTAATTGTTACCGATGACGGCTTGCAACATTACGCCTTACAGCGAGATATCGAATGGGTTGTGGTTGATGGCATACGTCGTTTTGGTAACGGTTTTGTTTTGCCTGCCGGCGGCTTGCGTGAGCTGCCAAGCCGTTTACAAACGGTACAAGCGATTATCTGTAACGGTGGTATTGCTCATCAGAATGAACATTTAATGACACTCGAGCCTGAATTTGCCGTTAATCTAAGAACGGGCGAGCAAAAGCCGATAACTGATTTTATCGGGCAAGAATGTGTGGCGATTGCCGGAATCGGGCATCCTCCCCGATTTTTTAATATGCTTGAAAATTTAGGCGTTAAATTACTTAAAACACAAGGCTTTGCCGATCACCAAGCATTTGAACCAGCTCAACTTAAAGCGCTTGCAGCCGAACAAATTCCATTACTTATGACGGAAAAAGATGCGGTAAAATGCCGAACTTTTGCTCAGCAAAATTGGTGGTATGTACCGGTTTCTGCAAAATTTTCTCCGGAATCGACTGCTTGTTTACTCGAACCGATTTTAAAACGATTAGGAAAATAATATGAACGAAAAACTAATTAATCATCTTGCTTGTCCGGTAACCAATACCGGACTGGAATGGGATAAAGCCAATAATCGCTTGATTAGCCGTGAAGCAAAATTAGCTTATCCAATTGAAAACAGTATTCCGGTTTTATTACCGGAAGCAGGCGAAAAGCTCGAAGACTAAATGTCTTAAAAATTTAAAGCACAAGCGGTCAATTTTTACGGACTTTTTGCAAAAAATCGTTGAAATTTCACCGCTTGCGATTGCGAACTATGGCCATCATAGCCATAGTTTATCGGTAATAAAAAAGCCCTATCCATTTCTGAATAAGGCGTTTTAAATTACTGATCATAATGGTATCTACACGCTACTATTAAAATTGCTTCATCTTCCACGCTGTAAATTAAGCGGTGTTCTTCATTGATTCGCCTTGACCAAAATCCCGAAAGATTGAATTTTAGCGGCTCCAGTTTTCCTATGCCTTCGAATGGTTGGCGTTGAATATCTTTGATCAGGCTGTTTATACGTTTCAAAATTATTTTATCGGTTTTTTGCCAGTATAAATAATCTTCCCACGCATTAGACGAGAAAGTTAGCTTCATTCGATTAGCTCTCTTTCAATGCCTTGTCCCTGTCTTAATTCCGCCACACTATCCAATAGCCGTTTTGCATTGGTGGGTGAACGCATCAAATAGGCGGTTTCTTCAAGTGAACAATACTGCTCATACGACATAAGTACGCAATTTCCGCCCTTGCTTCTTGTAATTAAAATAGGCTCAAAATCTTCTGCTACTTTTGACATCGTACCGGCTAGATTTTGGCGTGCTTCTGTGTAGGTTATTGCTTGCATTTATTACTCCTTTTGATTCATATGTACAATATATTGTACATACAGAAACAATAAAAGACAACGGTAAACAACAAAATAGAGCCGGTTAGTTATGTTCCTATCATTAATAATGATTTCAGGATACGCAAGGCATGTAGAGATAATAAAAAGCCTTAAAGCGTTGTGCTATAAGGCTTGTGTAGACGTTTATTTACATCAGTTTATTTTGAATTGGTGGAGATAATCGGGATCGAACCGACGACCTCTTGAATGCCATTCAAGCGCTCTCCCAACTGAGCTATATCCCCGAAAAGTGGCGACATAATAAATGCAGCCACTGTAACTGTCAATAGGAAATTATGCTTGCGCTTGAATAAACTCGATCGCTTTTTGGATACGGGCTAAAGTACGTTCACGTCCGACTAATTTTGCAGTAATATCCATTGACGGTGATTGGCCTGAGCCGGTTACCGCTAAACGGAACGGCATACCTACTTTACCCATACCGATTTCTAAATCGGCAGCAGTCGCGTTCATCGCATCGTGAATCGCTTCTACGCTCCAATCGGTTAAAGCGGTTAATTTTTCCAATAATTTTGCAAGTGGTGCAACCGCTTCCGCTTTAAAGTTTTTCGCAGCGGCTTTTTCATCATATCCATCAAATTCTTGATAGAAATAACGGCTCGCGGCAGCTAATTCTTTTAATGTTTTCGCACGTTCGCTTAATACCGGAATGATTTCTTCTAACGCAGGGCCGTTTGAGGTATCGATAGCTTGATCATTCATATGCCACGCTAAATATTTCGCCACGTGTTCGACCGGTAAACTACGCATATAGTGTTGGTTTAACCATTGTAATTTATCGGTGTTGAACGCACTTGCCGATTTGCTTACCGAGTGAATGTCGAATAATTCGATCATTTCTTCACGGCTGAAAATTTCTTGGTCGCCGTGCCCCCAACCTAAACGGACTAAATAGTTAATTAACGCTTCCGGTAAATAACCGTCGTCACGATATTGCATTACGCTTACCGCCCCGTGGCGTTTCGATAATTTTTGACCGTCATCACCGTTAATCATTGACACGTGAGCGTAAGTCGGAATCGGTGCGCCTAACGCTTTTAAGATATTGATTTGACGAGGCGTATTGTTGATATGATCTTCACCGCGAACAACGTGAGTAATCCCCATATCCCAGTCATCTACCACCACACAGAAGTTATAAGTCGGCGAACCGTCCGTACGGCGAATAATTAAATCGTCTAATTCGCTATTACTGATTTCGATACGACCGCGTACCGCATCGTCAAACACTACCGAACCTTCTTGCGGATTTTTAAAACGCACAACGTGCGGCGCATCCGTAGGTTGATCGTGATGAGCTAAACAATGACGGTCGTAGCGAGGTTTTTCTTTATTCGCTTCTTGTTCGTGACGTAAGTTTTCCAAACGTTCTTTTGAGCAGTAGCAACGGTACGCCAAACCTTGTTCGATCATTTGATCGATAACTTGGTTATAACGGCCAAAACGTTTGGTTTGATAATATGGACCGTGTTCCCAAGCAAGATTTAACCATTCCATACCTTCAAGAATAGCAGCGGTAGCTTCCGGTGTTGAACGCTCTAAGTCGGTATCTTCAATACGTAATACGAATTCACCGTTAAAATGTTTTGCATATAACCAAGAATATAAAGCGGTACGTGCGCCGCCAACGTGTAAATAGCCGGTCGGGCTAGGCGCAAAACGGGTACGCACTTTTACATTCGGATCTAAGGGGAAAAGAGTTTCGATATTCATTATTGTGAGCCTATTAAATGATTTGCCGTGATTGGCTTTTTTAAACAAAAGATTTTTCTATTCTACTACGGTTAATCCGGTGGTTGAAGGTTAAAAAACGTAAAAAATGGAGGTTTTGGACGAAAAATTCAACAAACACGCCGAAATGTTAAAAAAGCGTTTGACGATAAATGAAAAATCTCTATAATGCCACTCCACAACACGGGCGATTAGCTCAGTTGGGAGAGCACCTCCCTTACAAGGAGGGGGTCACTGGTTCGAGACCGGTATCGCCCACCACTTTCCAATAAGTGTCTCGTGTTGATTACAATCTAATAATTGAAAACGGGCGATTAGCTCAGTTGGGAGAGCACCTCCCTTACAAGGAGGGGGTCACTGGTTCGAGACCGGTATCGCCCACCACTTTTCAACAAGTGTTCCGTTTTTCAATTCCCTTTGATGAAATCTCAAGTGGGCGATTAGCTCAGTTGGGAGAGCACCTCCCTTACAAGGAGGGGGTCACTGGTTCGAGACCGGTATCGCCCACCACTTTAGGTTTTCATCATAAACTTCAAGCTATAGCAAAGGCTATATCATGAGGGCGATTAGCTCAGTTGGGAGAGCACCTCCCTTACAAGGAGGGGGTCACTGGTTCGAGACCGGTATCGCCCACCACTATTTCCTTATCTTTATAATTCACCATCAAATAGTATTTAAAATTGGCTGTTTTGCTTTTTATTCTTATATTTTGTCGCTTTTTTGCGATCTTGATCGCAAACATCAAATTAAAAACTTCCTATTTCGTTTAAAAATCACTAGCCTTAATACTGATTGACGAGTAAAATTTGCGGTCTTTTTTATTTTATCAACCTGCAAAACTAATCCTTTTGCCGTAAACCGTGTAACAACGAGGCTTTTACTCTCATGTCAGAACAAACCCAAACTTGTGCGAGCGAAATTCAAGCAACGAATGTCGCAGTACAGCACCCTAAATCAGAAAAAATTAATCTTATGAACTTAACTCGCAAGGAAATGCGTGAGTTATTTGCCGAAATGGGCGAAAAACCGTTTCGTGCCGACCAATTAATGAAATGGATTTACCATTTCGGTGAAGATAATTTCGATAATATGAGCAATATCAATAAAGTATTGCGTGAAAAATTAAAACAAATTGCAGAAATCAAAGCGCCGGAAGTCTCTGTCGAACAGCGTTCAAGCGACGGCACAATCAAATGGGCGATGCAGGTGGGTGATCAGCAAATCGAAACCGTATATATCCCGGAAGATGACCGTGCGACTTTATGCGTTTCTTCTCAAGTTGGTTGTGCGTTAGCCTGTAAATTCTGTTCAACCGCTCAACAAGGTTTTAACCGTAACTTAACCGTTTCCGAGATTATCGGTCAAGTATGGCGAGCTTCGAAAATCATTGGTAACTTCGGGGTAACCGGTGTGCGTCCGATTACCAACGTGGTGATGATGGGAATGGGCGAACCGTTACTCAACTTAAATAACGTAATTCCGGCAATGGAAATTATGTTAGATGACTTTGCATACGGGTTATCAAAACGCCGTGTAACACTTTCAACGGCAGGTGTTGTGCCGGCGCTTGATATTATGCGTGAAAAAATTGACGTAGCATTAGCGATTTCATTGCATGCACCGAATGATGAATTGCGTGATGAAATTATGCCGATTAACAAAAAGTATAATATCAAAATGCTGATGGATTCGGTGCATAAATACCTTGAAGTATCGAATGCGAACCACGGTAAAGTGACGATTGAATACGTGTTATTAGATCACGTTAATGACGGCACGGAACACGCGCATCAGTTAGCCGAAGTATTAAAAAATACCCCATGTAAGATCAACCTTATTCCATGGAACCCTTTCCCGGAAGCACCTTACGGTAAGAGCTCAAATAGCCGAGTGGATCGTTTCCAAAAAACGTTAATGGAATACGGTTTTACGGTTATTGTACGCAAAACTCGCGGTGATGATATTGATGCCGCTTGCGGTCAGCTTGCCGGTGATGTCATCGACCGAACCAAACGTACCATGGAAAAACGTAAGTTTGGCAAAGGTATTGCGGTACAAAACCATTAACTAATTTCTCCCTTCGCAACTAAGTGAGGGGAGTATATCTTGAGGAGAACAATATGAACCTTGCAAAATTTTTGCGAAATTTGACCGCTTGTATGCTGTTATCCGTGTTATTCGGTTGTTCTTCTCAGCTTCCAACCTCCCAAATTACCTTTAATCGTTCGGAAGCGGTTAAAGCCCGGATTAATTTAGCCTTAGCGTATCTCGATCAACATGATTTACCCAAAGCGAAAGAGAATATTGATAAAGCGCTAAGCCACGATCAAAACGATTATTTGCCTCACTCTGTTTTAGCTTATTACTATCAGCAAATCGGTGATCAAGTTCATGCGGAACAGGCTTATCAGCAAGCATTGAAATCAAGTGATAATCGTCCGGATGTCTTAAATAATTACGGAACTTTTCTGTGTAAACAAGCCAAATTTGATCAGGCATATCAGCAGTTTGAGCAAGCGGTGAAAAGCGAACAACCTTATTATCATCAAGCCGATAGCCTCGAAAATATTGTGTTATGTGCCAAACAAGAGCCGAATTTAGCTAAAGTAAACGAAGCGTTAAGCCAATTAGAAAAGCTGGATAAAGCAAGAGCGGCGGCACTACGCTAGCTCGAACTTTTATTTTTGGGCATTGTCTTTTTTACTGATAAAATAAAGCGAATTTTATTTGTTAGGAAAACGTAATGTCAGAGCTCAATACACAAATTAGCCAGATTATTGCCACAGAACTTTCTGTTGGCTCACATCAAATTCTCGCCGCAATCAAATTACTCGATGAGGGTAATACTATTCCATTTATCGCACGTTATCGTAAAGAAGTCACCGGCGGTTTAGACGATACTCAATTACGTCACTTTGAAACACGTTTAATTTATTTGCGTGAGTTGGATGATCGCCGTCAAACGATCCTTAAGTCAATTGAAGATCAAGGTAAATTGACGGATGAATTACGTACCAAAATCGAAACGACTGAAAGTAAAACCGAATTAGAAGATCTTTATCTGCCTTATAAACCGAAACGCCGTACTCGTGGGCAAATTGCTATTGAGGCGGGGCTTGAGCCGTTGGCAGATAGCTTATGGAATGATCCGAACCAATCACCGGAAATGTTAGCGGAATCTTTTATTGATGCGGAAAAAGGTGTAGCGGATGTTAAATCTGCGTTAGACGGTGCGCGTTATATTCTGATGGAGCGTTTTTCAGAAGATGCCGAATTACTTGCAAAATTACGCCAATATTTGACCGCTTACGCAACGCTAGAATCAAAAGTGATTGAAGGTAAGGAAGAAGAAGGCGAAAAATTCCGCGATTATTTTGCGCATAGCGAACAGTTTAAATCTGTACCTTCGCACCGTGCGTTAGCAATGTTCCGAGGCAGAAACGAAGGCGTATTATCACTTTCGTTAAATGCGGATCCTGAAGCGGAAGAAGGCGCTCGAACAAGCCATTGCGAAGAAATTATTCGCCAGCATTTAGGTGTGATATTCAATCAACAACCGGCAGACAAATGGCGTGAGCAAGTGATTGCTTGGACATGGAAAATTAAAGCGGCACTTCATTTGGAAACCGAATTAATGGGCGCATTGCGTGAGAAAGCGGAAGAAGAAGCGATTGACGTATTTGCTCGCAATCTGTCTGCGCTATTAATGGCAGCACCGGCAGGTGCAAAAAATACCATGGGCTTAGACCCGGGCTTACGTACCGGTGTGAAAGTAGCTGTGGTGGACAATACCGGTAAATTATTGGCGACCGATACCATTTATCCGCACACGACAGGCAAAGCGGCAGCGGAAGTTTCGCTGTATAAATTAATTAAGCAGCATAATGTTGAGCTGATTGCGATTGGGAACGGTACGGCTTCTCGTGAAACGGAGCGTTTTGCCAAGGATGTGTTAAAACAGATCAAAGAAAACAAACCGGATATGTTGATTCCTCAAACTGTAGTGGTAAGTGAGGCGGGCGCTTCGGTTTATTCGGCTTCCGAATTAGCGGCAAATGAATTCCCTGAATTGGATGTTTCATTACGTGGTGCGGTATCGATTGCTCGCCGTTTACAAGATCCTCTAGCGGAATTGGTAAAAATCGAACCGAAAGCGATTGGCGTGGGGCAGTATCAGCACGATGTTAACCAGTCACAACTGGCTCGCAAACTGGATGCAGTAGTTGAAGACTGTGTAAATGCGGTTGGGGTGGATCTTAATACCGCTTCTGCAGCGTTATTGGCTCGTGTTGCCGGTATGAGCAAAACATTAGCACAAAATATCGTGGCGTTTCGCGATGAAAACGGACGTTTTAACGCACGTTCCGACCTGAAAAAAGTGCCTCGTTTAGGGCCGAAAGCCTTTGAACAGTGTGCCGGTTTTATGCGAATTATCGGCGGTAAAAATGCGTTAGATGCTTCTAGCGTGCATCCGGAGGCTTATCCGGTGGTGGAAAAAATTCTCCAAGCAACCGATTCAACCCTTGCGGAATTAATGGGTAATGCGACTCGTATTCACCAACTGAATGCAAAAGACTTTGTGGACGAACAATTCGGTTTACCGACTGTAAACGATATTTTCAAAGAGTTGGAAAAACCGGGACGCGATCCACGCGGTGAATTTAAAACCGCAACCTTTATGGACGGCGTAGAAGATATTAAGGATCTGAAAGTCGGTATGATCTTAGAAGGGACGGTAACAAATGTGGCAAATTTCGGTGCTTTTGTGGATATCGGTGTGCATCAAGACGGTTTAGTGCATATTTCAATGCTATCGAACAGCTTTGTGGAAGATCCGCATAAAGTGGTGAAAGTCGGTGATTTGGTGAAAGTGAAGGTCTTAGAAGTGGACGTACAGCGTAAACGTATTGCGCTCACTATGCGTTTAGAAGATAAGCCGACCGACAAACCGGCAAGCGGTCGAAATCCGCAAGAAAATCGCAAAAATAGCGAAAAATCCGACCGCTTCTCTGGCAATAAATCGCAACATAATCAGTTCGCCAACAATGCGTTTGCCGATGCGTTGAAAGGTTGGAAGAAGTAATTCCCTCTCTGCTTGTTTTCGCTAAACGCTTCAATAAGCTGTCTCTCTCCCGCAAGGGGAGAGAGTAGAATATAGCTTAAATAAAACCACGGAACACACTAATTACACCGAATAAAATTTCCGAGTAATCTGTGTATTCCGTGGTTAATTTTTTGCAAAATCTTGCGGAAATATAACCGCTTGTTTTGCTTAGTGTAACTTCATTGACGGTCTGAGGAAGCGGTTAATTTGACCGACGAATAAAATCAGAGCGGTTTTTACCCAGCCGTGTAAAGCGACTTGGTGCATACGATATAGAGAGAGGTATGCAAGGCGTGCGATTTTACCTTCGATAAACATATCGCCGCTCATTAAGTTACCCATCAAGTTACCGACCGTGCCGAAATGAGAGAACGAAAGCAGAGAGCCTTTATCATTGAATTTAAACGGTTTTTGCTCTTTGCCTTCAAGTAAGGCAACAATGTTTTTACCGCATTGGGTAGCCATTTGGTGTGCCGCTTGCGCACGTGGCGGAATTGCTTTGCCGTCTTGGATTAATGAGGCGCAATCGCCGATAACATATACCGAATCATCTACCGTGGTTTGTAAGGTTTCTTTGATTTCAATTTGGTTGAGACGATTAGTTTCAAAACCGAATTCCTTGACAAACTCGGGCGCTTTAATCCCTGCCGCCCAAACCATCAGATTGGCTTCAATTTTTTCGCCGTCTTTAGTGATTAAGCCGTCTTCCACCGCTTCGGTAATCATCGTATTTAAACGAACGTCCACGCCGGCTTTGCGCAATTCCGCTAAAGCCGAAGCGGATACTTTTTCGGTTAATGCCGGAATTAAACGAGGACCCGCTTCGATTAACGTCACTTTCAAACTGGCTCGGTGTAATTTACCGAAGCCGTATTCGTTTAAATGTTTAACCGTATTATAAAGCTCGGCGGAAAGTTCGATACCGGTTGCACCGCCGCCGACGATTGCGATTTTTACATCTTGATCTTCACTATGTGAGAAATGTAAGAACAATTCCATCATACGTTTTTGGAATTGCTTCGCTTGCTCCGAGCCATCTAAGAAAATGCAGTGTTCCGCTGCGCCTTTAGTATTGAAATCGTTCGATTTACTGCCGATCGCAATCACTAATTTATCGTAAGCGATATGACGTTCTTTAACCAATAACTGATTCTGTTCGTTATAAATCGGCGCAAGCGTGATTTCTTTTTTATCACGATTAACCGACGTTAAAGTCCCTTGTTGAAACTCGAAAGCATGATTTTTGGCATGCGCACGGTAGCTAAGCGCATCGATGCCTTCATCCAAAGAACCGGTTGCCACTTCGTGTAACAAAGGTTTCCAAAGGTGGGTCGTATTACGGTCGATAAGAATCACTTTCGATTTTTTCTTACGACCTAATTTGTCGCCGAGGTAAGTCGCAAGCTCTAAACCGCCTGCACCGCCGCCGACTACAACGATTGTTTCGATTGTCATTGCAATACTCCAAAAGATAATAAATTGATAAAAGTCAAAAAATTTGGGTTAATTTTAGGCGCTTGAACAATAAAGTCCAGTATCTTTTAAGGTTATTTTGGCTCTTATGCTAAATTGTCTTTGGAAGTGAGGATTTGTTTACAGCGTTTACAGAGATAACGGCGACCGTCTCGCACGATAGCGTTATGACGACGAACGGAAAGCAGATGCGTTTGGCAGCCGCATTGATAAGCGAATTGTTTACCGACCACATTTTGCGTATCGAAACAATGATAGGTTTCCGCCGGTACGCCGAAAACTTGCTCCATCATCATTTTCCATTCTTTGCCGTGCGGTTGAACTCGCCCGAACTGTTGATAAACCAAAGCGTGAGCAAGTTCGTGCGGTACCACTTGTTGAATAAAAGATTGTCCGTTTTCCGCCAATAAAACGGGATTAAAGCGAATTTCATTACGTTGCAGATAAGCGACACCGGCTTTTACGCCGCGTACGGCATAACTGACCGTCGGCGGTGTAAAAGTTTTATTGAAATAACGGTCGGCTTGCTCCAAATTACGTTTAAGCTGACGTTGAACCTGCATTTTCAGCCGACGCATTAGCGCGCTGTTTTCTGTTAATTCCGTCATTTATTTCGGACAGTCCATCGGTTGCCATTTTTTATCGTAGCAAACATAGAGTTCGGTTTTGCTTGCACCTAAATAAACGCCGCGCAGCTGAGGGTTATGTTTACGCATCCATTGGAATAAATCGTTTTTGCGGAGATTTTTTGCCGGTAGTTTTAGGCTGTAAAACAACTCTTTTTGTTTGGCAAAATAGCTTTCCGCGCTATCGAAAGCGCAGCTGCCGTGTTTCTCCCATTCGCCTTGTAATAATGCGGCCCCCGGTGATTCCGGTAGATATTGCTCAATAATTTTCGCCGAAACTTCCGGTAGATCGCCTTGGCAATAGCGAGGGTGATCATCCACCGAACGGGCTTTGGCGTTTTGCGGCCATAAACCGTGGATAACCCAGCCGAAGTTTTGACTGCCGGCGCACTGATAAGCTAAACGTTGCGGTACATCGCCTTGGTTTTTATGGCGTTGCGAATCGCAAAAAGCCGGCGACCAAGAAAGCGCTAGCATATAGTAATCAACCGGTGCGTGTTTATTTTGCCCGATTTTATCTTCATACATTTTGGAATCGTAATTCATCGAAAGCGCCGCTTGAGTCGCCGAAGCGGATTGTGGCTGCGGTGCTTTGGCAATCGGCGTATCGTTTTCCGCTGCATAGTCGTTTTGTTGCTGTTTTTGTGCTTGTTTAACCGGTTTCGACGTGTTCGTTTGACTGCCAAAAAAATAAGAGATCGCCGCAAGAATCAGTAAGGCGGCCAATTTGATAAGCTGCTTTTGGTTCATATTTAATGAGTTTGAAAAGACGGATTCGAGTAGTTGGAAAGGGCGTTACTATAAACAAAAAAGAGAGGTGAGGGAAGAAAAAATAAGCGGTCGGATTTGCGAAAAAATTTGCAAATCCGACCGCTTGTAACATGCTATTTTATCGTACCGCAGGTAAGACAATATAAATAAGTATATTTAGGGTCGTTGAATTTTTGCAGTAATTCGAGCGATTGCTGCGCCTGAGCTGCAACCGGAAGCCCTAACCATGAACTCAACTGGAATTTGAGTTTAGAGCCTTTTAGCAATGAACCGAACAGACTATCGTCGCTATCAATCATCCATTGGCTTCTAAAGTGTTCGATTTCCGCTTCGTTATTCGCTTTACGTCGTTGGTTTACCAACTCGATAACCGCACTGTAAGCAGCGGTAAAATCGCCTAATTCATCGACTAAGCCGTGTTTTAACGCGTCTTCGCCCGACCATACTTGACCTTGTGCGATTTTATCGACCGCTTGTTTAGACATATTACGTCCGCGACTGACTAATTCTAGGAATCGGTCGTAGCCGCTTTCAATACTGATTTGGATTACTTCCGCTTGTTCTTTCGGCAACGTTTTTAACGGGCTGGACGAAGCAAACGGCGAAAGCGAAATACCGTCTTCTGTGACGCCTAAATTTTTAGCGGTTTTTTCAAAGCTGGTTGCCAAGCCGAAAATCCCGATCGAACCGGTAATGGTGGTCGGACTGGCGATAATTTTATCGCTGGTCGCCGAAATCCAATAACCGCCGGAAGCCGCCATACCGCCCATTGATGCGACCACAGGTTTACCGGCTTTTTGAATTTCTTCCACCTCTTGGCGGATAATTTCCGAAGCAAGTGCGCTACCGCCCGGGCTGTTTACTCTTAAAATCACGCCTCGTACGTTATCGTCTTCACGGGCTTTACGTAATAATTTGACGATCGTATCGCTTCCGGCGGAACTAGCATCGCTTTCGCCCGAAATAATTTGCCCTTCGACGTTTACCACGGCAATTTTATGTTCGGCTTGTACGTTAAAACGATCATTGAGTTCCATTGCGTAATCGAAATAATCGATACTGTTGTAATGTCCGTCTTTATCTTTGCCGAATCGTTCGACTAAAGCGGTCTGAATTTGTGCGTTTGTTGCAATATCGGTAACTAATTGTTGGCTTAACGCATATTGCGCGTCGTCGCCTTTTAGTTGTCTGTATTTTTCAATATAAGTTTGGCTGTCCAATAGCACCTGTTCGGCAGGAATCTTACGATTTTGCGCAATATCTTGGCGGATATTATGCCAAATGGAAGTCAGCCAAGTTTGGGCGTTCTGCTTCGCTTCGGCGGACATATCGTCGCGGATAAACGGCTCTACCGCCGACTTATAAGCACCGACACGGAAAATATGCGGTTCGGCTTCAATTTTATCGAGCAACGTTTTGAAATAAACATTGCTGTGACTGAGCGCATGAATATCGACAAAACCGGCTTTATTCAGGTAAATTTTATCGGCGAAACTGGCTAAATAGTATTGCGGCTGGCTATATTGTTCGCCGACGGCAATGACGGGTTTACCCGATTTTTTAAATTCGCTAATTTCATTTCCGATAAAATGTAACGAGGCGCTGTCGCCGCCTTGGAAATAGGCTAAATCCAGCACCAATCCGGTAATACGTTCATCTTTAGCCGCTTTGGCAATCGCACGTACCACATCAAAAGTGGAAATTTTTATCGGCTCGTGATTGCCTAATTCAGCCTGTACTAAACGATGGAGATCGCCGTATTTGTCGTGGTTATCGGCTAAATAGCCGTCTAAATTAAGCGTTAATGCGCCTTTTTCTATAAAATTCGTATGCTTCGTCGAGCCGCTTTCTTGATTGATTAAAGCCAGAAAAGCAAAGCAAACCAATACAAAGATAATAAAAAACAGGCTCATTACAAATTCACGAATACAACGGAAAATTTGATAAATCCCTTTTAATATTTTTAACATAATTATCCTAATTAAAACGTAAGAAATTTGCGCAATAAAATACCATAAAAAAGACGTGGAATTAACAAAATATGTTATTCTTATGCTAATTTTTACACGAAAATGTTACTGACTATGGATATTTTAGATTTATTACAACACCGTCGTTCAAATAAAAAATTCGGTGAAATCGCCCCTTCTGCGGAGCAAGTTGAAAATATGATTAAAGCGGCGTTACGTGCGCCGGATCACGGCAAGATGAAGCCTTATCATTTTGTGGTGATCGAAAAAAGCGGAATGGCGAAATTACATGAGTGTTTAGCTGCCGCAGCTATTGAGTTTAATATGGACGAAAAAAATGCGGCTAAGGCGGAAAAACTTTCCGGCCAAGCGCCGATGGTGATCGGCATTGTGGCAAAAATTAATCACGAATCACCGAAAGTACCGGCATGGGAACAGATTGTTAGTGCAGGCTGTGCAACTTATGCGATGCAATTAGCCGCAAATGCGCAAGGCTTTGAAACGGTTTGGATCAGCAAAAAATGGGTGGAAGGCTCACTATTGCGTGAAATGTTCGGTTGCCGTGCCGGTGATAAAGTAATCGGTTTATTGTTAGTCGGATCGCCGAAAGAAGACGACGGTATTTCGTTGGCACGAGAAGCGGAAGAAACGGAAGGCTTTGTGAGCGTGATTCGCTAACGATTGCAGGGCGTATTAGAGGAAAGTATGAAGACGATTCTAATTACCGGTTGTTCTTCCGGTATCGGTTATGCGACCGCCAAATTATTGAAAGAAAATGGCTGGCGAGTGATTGCCAGTTGCAGAAAATCGGCGGATATCGACCGCTTGCAATCGGAAGGCTTCGAATGCATTCGGCTTGACGTGCAAGATTCGGCACAAATTGCCCAAGCCTTTGAATATATAAAAGCAAGCGGTGGCTTGGATGCAGTATTTTGCAATGCAGGGCAAGGACAGCCGGGTTGCGTGGAAGATTTACCGCGAGAAGCGTTACGTGAATTATTCGAAATCAATGTATTCGGTGTGTGGGAAGTGATGAATCATGCACTTAAAATTTTCCGCGCCCAAAATCACGGACGTATTTTACTCACCAGCAGTATTCTAGGCTTTGCCGCAATGCACTTTCGAGGGGCTTATAATGCGACTAAATTTGCGGTGGAAGGCATGGCGGATACGCTGCGTCACGAATTACACGGCTCGAATATTTATGTTAGTTTGATTGAACCGGGCCCGATTTTAAGCGATTTCCGTTCTAATTCTTTGGATAAACTTAATAAATATATTAATGTGGAACATACCGCTAAAACGGCATTTAACCAAAAACAATATCAGCGTTTGGCAACTAAAAAGAATGATAACCCGTTTGCTAAACCGGCATCAGCGGTGGCGGAAGCTTGTCTAAAAGCCTTAAGCGATAGCAAACCGAAAGCCCGTTATCAAGTCACATTCCCAACTAAACTGTTTTGGTGGCTAAGACGTATTTTACCGACTACATGGTTCGATTTTGTGTGCCGTAAGTCCGGTGGCTAATAGCATTATAAAACCATGGAATACACGGATTACACCGAATAATATTTCCGTGTATTCCGTGGTTAGTTTTTGCAGAATTTGACCGCTTGTTTATAAGCTACTTCAACAATCTCTGACTGTTCAGCACCACGGTGATGGAAGACATTGTCATTGCAATGGCGGCGATCATCGGGTTGAGCAGCCAGCCGGTAAAAGGGTAAAGCACGCCGGCGGCAAGCGGAATGGCAATCACGTTATACATAAATGCACCGAGCAAACTTTGCTTCATATTGCGTAATACCCGTTTAGCAAACGGTAGGATTTGTAGTACCGGTGCCAAGCCGTGTTGCATCAGCGAGAGATCAGCAGTTTCGACCGCAATATCCGAGCCGTTGTGCATCGCAATGCCCACATTTGCTTGAGCGAGAGCCGGTGCGTCATTAATCCCATCGCCAATCATCGCCACCTTTTTACCTTGAGCTTGTAATTCACGAATTTTATCCGCTTTTTGCTCCGGTGAAACTTCGGCGATCACTCCGTCTAAACCGAGTTGTTGTGCAAAATATTCAGCGGTTGCTTGGCGGTCACCGGTCAGCATTAAGCATTGATAACCTTGTGCTTTAAATTTTTCAATCACCGCTTTAGATTCGTCACACAGCTGATCTTCCACCGACAGAATACCGGCTAATTGATCATTTACCGCCACAAAAATTTGCGTGGCTCGAGAAGCGGTTAAATTCCCGGAAAAATTGACAAACTTCGCATTACCGACCTTGATTTGATCTTCGCCTAAGTTGGCAACAATCCCCGCTCCTTTGACCACTTGTACATTAGTCACTTCACAAGCGGTCTGATTTTCGGCAAATTTTACAATCGCTTTGGCAATCGGGTGAGAAGCGTGGACTTCTAAACTTTTTGCCAGTTGCAACACTCGATTCGGCTCGAAACCGTTAAAGGTTTGGATATCCGAAACCGTCATTTCGCCGGTGGTGAGTGTGCCGGTTTTATCGAACACCAGTGTGTCAATTTCAGAACTGGCTTGCAAAGCCTCGATATTCCGTACTAATACGCCGAATTCAGCGGCACGAGCCACGCCAGCAATGGTGGAAAGCGGAATTGCCAAACCGAGCGCACAGGGGCAAGCGATAATTAATACGGTGGTAAAAATCGAGAGGGCAAATGAAAAGTCTTTGCCTAAGAATAGCCAAACTAGACCGCTTATCAACGCAATTGAAACCACAACCGGTACGAAAACACTTGCCACTTTATCGACAAACTGGGCGAGTGGCGGTTTACTTGATTGTGCGTGACGCACGGCATTAATCACACGAGCAAGGGCGGTTTGGCTACCGACTTGTTCGGCAATATAGATACCCGCTCCGTCTTGAATCAGCGTTCCGGCACGTACTTTATCGCCGACTTTTTTCTCAATCGGTAACGCTTCGCCGGTGAGCATTGATTCATCGACCCAAATAGAACCGCTTTCCAATCTGCCGTCCACCGCAAGGCGGTCGCCGGTGAGTGCTTGCACACGCATTTCCGGCTTGATGCCTTTGACCGGAATCGTTTGAGTCGCATTATTTTGATCAAAAACGACCGCTTGTTGCGGAGCGAGATCAAGTAATTTTTCTAAGGCAAGTGAGGAATGTTGTTTCGCTTTTAGTTCAAGAAATTTACCGAGATTGATAAAGCCGATAATCATCACGCTGGCTTCATAGTAAACGTGTGCCTGCGGTTGGGGAAAAAGCGTTAGCCAGAAGGAGTAGAGCCAAGCGACACCGGTACTGAGAGCGACTAAGGTGTCCATAGTGGAGGCTTTATTTTTAAGGCTGACCCATGCACCGATAAAGAAATCTTTACCGGCAAAATACATTGTAAATAAGCTGACGGCTGCGGCGATAAACCAATACATTAAATTGGTTGAGTTTGGGATCATACCGATAACCAGTCCCAATACGACTAAGCCGAAACCGACAATTAACGCCATAATAAATTGCCATTTTTTATGGCTTAAAGTGCGCTGGGTTTGGGCTTGTTGTTTGGCTCGGCGTTCTTGTTCGCTTTCTAAAATTTCTGCGCCGAAACCGATTTTTTCGACCGCTTGTACCATCGCTTGCGGATCCGCTTCGCCCTGTACAAATGCGGTTTGATCGGCAAGATTGACCGAAGCAAAAGTCACTCCTTCCACTTTCATCAAAATTTTTTCAACCCGACGCACGCAAGCGGCACAGTGCATACCGTCAATTAAAAGTTGTTGTTCTTTAGCCATATCTTTTCTTTCCGGTAAGTTTAACCACGGAATGGTGGTTTTATATTTTTGTTCCCCTCTTTAGTAAAGAGGGGCTAGGGGAGATTTGTCTAAACAAGAATAGCAAACCGAATACTAGAAAATAGATATAAATTTATACATTTTTATACTATTTTCTCTGTTATCACTACTGCCAAATCTCCCCCACCCCTCTTTGCTAAAGAGGGGGATTTTCTTTGAATATCAATAATTATAAGGATTAAATAACTTCCGCTTCAAAGCCAATATCATCAACGGCGGCGATAAGTGTTTCTGCATTAACAGAGCCTTCCACAATCGCTTGTTGCGGATCTAAAGTTACGGTCGCTTTAGTCACGCCTTCTACAGCATTTAAGGCTTTTTCAACGCTTTTTACGCAGTTACCGCAATGTAAGCCGTCAAGTTTGAGTGTAATTGACATTTTGTTTCTCCCAATGATTAGTTGTATGAATTGAAAATGGTGGTTGTGCCGTCTTTTTTAAGTAACAGCACATCATATTTATCTTTATGCCCCATATGTTTCGGCTGATCCATACCCGGCGAGCCAAGAGGCATTTCCGGTACGATTAGACCTACCGCATCAGCCGGTTTTTCTTTGAGTAAACGTTCGATGTCCTGTGCCGGCACGTGACCTTCAATCAAATAACCGTCCACTACCGCACTATGGCAGGCTTGCAACTTGGGTTTTAATTGTAATGTATTGTGTATATGAGCATTGCCGGTGTCATTTGCCGTTACGTTAAAACCGTGTTGTTTTAAGTGATCAATCCAAAAGTTACAACAGCCGCAAGTCGGACTTTTCCATACTTCAATATTATTGACTGCATAAGCAAAAGAAGAAGTCGCAAACATTGCACAAAGCGAAACGGTTTTTAACAGACGAAATTTCATAGTTACCTCATAAAAAAGAATGACGAATACTGAATTTTTTTATATGCTAATCCTTAACCCTAGGTTAAGGTCAAGAGGTAACAGAATGAATATTAGTCAAGCAGCAAAACATACCGAATTATCGGCAAAACAAATTCGGGATTATGAAAAAGCCGGTTTATTGCCGCAAGCAACTCGTTCAAGTAGCGGATACCGAGTTTATTCGGCGGCGGATTTAGAGCGTTTACATTTCATCAGTAATGCACGTAAGGTCGGATTTTCTTTAGTGCAGATCAGCGAATTATTAAAACTAAATGATGATCCGCATCGCACCAGTCGCGAAGTAAAGAAACTTACCGAACAACATATTGAAGAACTTCAGCAGAAAATTACCGATTTACAGCAAATGCTGACATTATTAAAAAGTTGGAGTAACTCTTGTTGCGGTAATGATAGCCCCGAATGCTCGATATTAAGCGGTTTAAAACGCTAACTTTTTTGTAAATTATTATTTTTTAAATTGTCATCAAATCGTCATATTGTTTTTTTAGAATGCGCACAGACCAAATAATCTATTCCAAACAGCTAGTTCAAACATCAATGAGGAGAACAATATGTTATTGGTAAAAGCAGCTAAAAAATTCGTTGTAATCGGGCTTTCATTAGGCGTAATGGCATCAAGCTATGCTGAAACGATTACCGGTGCAGGCGCTTCATTCCCCTATCCGATTTATGCGAAATGGGCTTCACTTTATGAAAAAGAAACGGGTAATAAAGTAAATTATCAATCTATCGGTTCCGGCGGAGGTCAGCAACAAATTATCGCAAAAACGATTGATTTCGGTGCGTCGGACGATCCGATGAAAGCGGAATTATTGGATCAACACAAATTATTACAATTCCCGGCGATTATCGGCGGTACGGTACCGGTGGTGAACTTACCGGAATTTAAAGCCGGCGAATTAAAATTATCCGGTACGGTATTGGCGGATATTTTCCTCGGTAAAATTACTAAATGGAATGACCCGGCGATTAAAGCGTTAAACGGTTCATTAAATTTACCGGATAAAAGTATTGTTGTAGTACGTCGTTCGGACGGTTCGGGTACAACATTCGGTTGGACTAACTATTTATCAAAAGTGTCACCGGAATGGAAAGAAAAAGTCGGTGAAGGTAAATCGGTTAAATGGCCTACCGGTCAAGGCGGTAAAGGTAATGAAGGCGTAGCCGCTTATGTGAAACAACTTAAATATTCCATCGGTTATGTCGAATATGCTTATGCGAAACAAAATAACTTAGCTTGGGCTTCGTTACAAAACCAAGCGGGTAAATTTGTACAACCGTCACGCGAAAGTTTTATGGCGGCGGCTGCAAATGCGCAGTGGGATAAAGCGAAAGGTATGGGTATTGTGCTAACCAATGAAAGCGGCGATAACTCATGGCCTGTTACGGCGGCAAGTTTCATCCTTGTCCATCAACAAGCGGATAATCCGACCGCAACCAAAGCGGTGTTTGATTTCTTTGATTGGGCATTTGAGAAAGGTAAAAATGCGGCGTCGGAGTTAGATTATGTGCCGTTACCGGATGAAGTCGTAACGAAAATCAAACAAAAATGGCAAAACGAAGTAAAAGATAAAGACGGTAAAGCGGTTCGCTAATCGTTAAATAAGAAATAAGCGGTTGAATTTGAAGTGTTTTTTGTAAACTTTAGATTCAGCCGCTTTTGTTTTTGTGTGACGGCGATGTCATAAAACTGTCATATTCTTTTTTTAAAATAAGTACCAAGATAAAACATTGGAGTTTTTTATGTCGAATATTCATAAACCGGGCTGTTTAAATCATCCTTTAGCGGAAGGTATATTTAAGCATACGACACAATTTTTTGCTTGGCTTGTCTTTGCGATGTTGGCAGCCATTTTGATTTCATTAGTTATTGGCAGCTGGGATTCATTAACACGCTTTGGTCTAAGTTTCTTATGGACCAACGATTGGGATCCGATTAATGAGAATTTCGGTGCGCTGGTACCGGTTATCGGTACTTTGATTTCTGCGTTAATCGCGTTATTGATTGCGGTACCGATTTCTTTCGGAATTGCGGTTTTTTTAACGGAACTTGCACCGGAATGGTTGAAACGTCCGATTGGCGTAGCGGTAGAAATGTTGGCTGCGATTCCTTCGATTATCTACGGTATGTGGGGTTTATTTGTTTTCGTACCGCTGTTCCAAGAATATATTCAACCGACTTTAATTGAGGTACTTGGCGACCTACCGCTTATCGGCGTGTTATTTTCCGGCGCACCTTTCGGTATCGGTTTATTTACCGCCGGGTTGGTGTTAGCGATTATGATCATTCCTTATATCACCTCGATGATGCGAGAAGTGTTCGGTGTGGTACCGCCGATGTTGAAAGAAAGTGCTTACGGCTTAGGTTCAACCACTTGGGAAGTAGTTTGGAAAATCGTATTACCTTATACCAAAGCCGGTGTGGTCGGCAGTATGATGTTAGGACTCGGACGTGCATTGGGTGAAACGATGGCGGTCACTTTCGTAATCGGTAATGCATTTAACTTACCTGAATCGCTCTTCTCGCCGTCCGCTTCAATCGCTTCATCAATTGCGAATGAATTTAATGAGGCGACCGGATTACAAAAATCGGCGTTGATGGAATTAGGTTTAATCTTATTCTTAATTACTACGGCCGTACTCAGTATTTCTCGCTTAATGATTTTAAAAATGACCCAAAAAGAAGGAAAGAAATAATGTATCGTAATAAAAACGGGCGTTTTTACCGCCGTAAATGTGTAAACAAAGTTATGCTCTCGGGTTCTTTCTTTGCGGTCGGGTTCGGGCTGTTTTGGCTAGGTTGAATTTTATTTACCCTAATTCATAAAGGGATTCCGGAACTCTCTTTAAGCCTGTTTACCTTACCGACGCCGGCACCGAATGAAACGGGCGGTTTAAGTAATGCGATTATGGGTTCCTTTATGATGTTGGTTTTCGCCACTTTAATCGGTACGCCGGTAGGTATTTTAGCCGGTACTTACTTAGCCGAATACGGACGTTACAGTAAGTTGGCAAAAGTTACCCGCTTCCTTAACGACATTTTACTTTCGGCGCCGTCGATTATTATCGGTTTATTTATCTATGCGATTTACGTTTCGCATGTGAAGCATTATTCAGGTTGGGCGGGTTCTTTTGCGCTCGCTATTTTAGTGATTCCGGTGGTCATACGTACCACCGACAGTATGCTGAATCTGATTCCGAATAACTTACGTGAAGCTGCTGTGGCATTAGGTTGTCCGCAATGGCGTATGATTACGATGGTTTGTTATAAAGCGGCTCGCTCAGGGATTATTACCGGGGTGTTATTGGCGGTGGCGCGTATTTCGGGGGAAACCGCACCGTTATTGTTTACTGCACTTTCAAACCAATTCAGCTCGCTGGATATGAACGCCCCGATGGCAAACTTACCGGTGGTCATTTATCAATATGCGGCAAGTCCGTTCCAAGATTGGAATAGCCTTGCTTGGGCGGGCGCAACATTAATTACCGGGTTTGTGTTATGTATAAATATTCTCACCCGTATCTTTTTCAAACCGAAACAACAATAGGAAATGCAATGAGTAACGAATTAATTTCACTACAAGACACTAAAATCGCCATCAATAACTTAGACTTTTTTTACGGTGATTTTCATGCCTTAAAAAATATCAATTTGCGCATTGCGAAAAATAAAGTTACCGCATTTGTCGGCCCTTCCGGTTGCGGTAAATCAACTTTATTACGTACCTTAAACCGAATGTATGAACAATATCCAAACCAAAGTGCGCAAGGGGAAATTCTGTTTGAAGGTGAAAACTTATTAACGACCGAAACTGATATTGCATTAATTCGAGCCAAAATCGGTATGGTTTTCCAAAAACCGACTCCGTTCCCGATGTCAATTTATGATAATGTAGCGTTTGGTATCCGTTTATTTGAAAAGTTACCGAAATCGGAATTAAATGATCGTGTCGAATGGGCATTAACCAAAGCCGCATTGTGGAACGAAGTGAAAGATAAATTAAATCAAAGCGGCGACAGTTTATCCGGCGGTCAGCAACAGCGTTTATGTATTGCACGCGGTATTGCGGTAAAACCGGAAGTGTTATTGTTAGACGAACCCTGTTCGGCGCTCGACCCGATTTCAACCATGAAAATAGAAGAATTGATCAGAGAGTTGAAACACGATTATACGGTGGCGATTGTGACCCATAATATGCAACAGGCGGCTCGTTGCTCGGATTACACCGCTTATATGTATTTAGGCGAATTAGTCGAATTTGGTGAAACCAAACAAATTTTCGATAAACCGAAATTCCAACGTACCGAAGATTACATTCGAGGTAGAATGGGTTAATTTCACTAAAATGAATCGACGCAAGCGGTCGGATTTTGCTAAAATTTTGCAAATTTTTGGTGAAATTCGACCGCTTATCAGAGCAGAAAGTTAGAAGCAGACGATGGGGCGCAAAGGATTAGAAGCATAAGATAAATGAAAAAATTCTGATTGTCGAAGATGAAAGAGCTATCCGAGAAATGATCTCTCTGTTTTTATTACAGCAGAATTATCAAGTGCTCGAAGCCGAGGATTATCAAAGTGCGGTCAAAAAGCTGAGCGAGAAACCGAAGTTAATTCTACTGGATTGGATGTTACCGGGGCGTTCGGGCATTCAGTTTATTCAATATTTAAAAAAATCGGAAGAAACCGCACAAATTCCTATCTTAATGCTCACCGCTCGCAGTTCGGAAGACGATTGCATTGTTTGTCTTAATACCGGTGCGGACGATTATGTGACTAAACCGTTCTCGCCAAAAGTGTTAATTGCCCGAATCGAATCCTTACTTAGACGAACCTATCAAAATAACGATATTATCAATATAGATGATCTGATCTTGGATCAAAATGCCAAACGCGTTACCTTCCAAAAAAAAGAAATTAGCTTAAGCAGTACCGAATATAAATTATTACACTTTTTTATGACTCATCCGGAAAAAGTCTATAGCCGAGAACAATTACTGGATTTTGTTTGGGGCAATGATATTTATGTGGAAGACAGAACGGTCGATTCGTATATTCGTCGGTTAAGAAAAAGTTTGGAACCCTGCGGTTTCGAGCGCTATGTGCAAACGGTACGCGGATCCGGTTATCGTTTTTCCAACCACTTTCAGGATAATTAATGAAAAAATTCAGCCTTTCTTTCAAGCATTTTTTTATCGAAGCGATGCTTGCCGTTGCGACGGCATTTTTATTCGGCTTATTTGCTTGGGACTTCCTGACTTGGTTGGGGCTAATTTTGGTGCTGTTACTGGTTTGGCATCATTATAACGAGCAACGTTTATTGCATCTGATTGATCCGAATCGCGACAGCAGCCGTAAAGTGCTGACGACATGGGAACATATCTCGCAAACCGTCGCGTTTTATCAAAAACGTAATCGTCGCGAGAAAATCAAAACCTTACGCTTACTCTCGAAATTAAATCGAAATATTCAATATTTGCCGGACGGTATCATTATTTGTAACCATGCCGGTACTATTCTATGGTGTAACAACGCTTCACAAGAAATCTTAAAGTTTTATTGGGACAAAAAGTTAGAAAAAAGCGTATTTAACGTGATTTTTTATGAAGAGTTTAAAAAATATTTTCATCAAAATAAGAAAAACAGACCGCTTGTCTTAATGGACAGTGACGGGCGATATATCGAATTTCATTTAAACGATTATGACAGCGAAAGTTATTTAATTATTGCGCGTGACGTGACGCAAATGATTCGTTTATTGCATTCCAGACAAATGTTCCTAACCAATATGAATCACGAATTGCGCACGCCGCTGACCGTATTGCGAGGTTATTTGGAATTATTGGAAGGGCAGGCGGAAACCGAATTGCAGCAAAAAAGTATTCATGCGATGCAATCCCAAGCGAAACGGATGGGAAATTTATTGGATCAGCTTAATTTATTGGCAAAAATTGAGACGTCTTCCAGTAAAGAACATTATGTGGTTGAAATGTCGGCGATGATTTCCGCTTTACAAAAAAATGCGGATTTTTTAAATCAGAGCAAGCAACAAATTATTTTTAATATCACGCCGAATATTACTGTATTAGGCGATGAAACCCAGTTGCAAAGTGCGGTTTCCAACTTGATTTACAATGCGGTTAAACATGCCGGTGACGGTGCAACCATTGAGGTGGATTGGCATTGGTGCGAAGAAGGTGCGGAATTTAGCGTTAAAGACAACGGTATCGGTATCGAAGACGAGCATTTACCGCATTTAACCGAGCGTTTCTATCGAGTGGACGAGTCGCGCAGCAATCAAACCGGCGGCAGCGGCTTAGGTTTGGCGATTGTTAAATATGCGTTGGAACAACACGGCTCGCAGTTACAAATTAAAAGTGAATTCGGCAAAGGCAGCCGGTTTAGCTTTATCATCAAAAAATCGCTGCTTGGTGAAACAAAAAATCATTAAAACAGTATTTTTTACTCAACAAATGGGGAATTTGCCAGTAAAATGCCTGCTTTTCTGTCCACAAAGAGAGCTTAGTCATGTCTGATAAACGCTACGGTGCCGATGAAATTACCGTTTTAAAAGATCTTGAACCCGTCCAACTTCGCCCCGGAATGTACACCGATACCACTCGTCCGAACCATTTAGGGCAAGAAGTTATTGATAATAGTGTCGATGAAGCGTTATCGGGCTATGCCTCTCAAATCGATGTGATCCTGCATACGGATAATTCGTTGGAAGTCATTGATAACGGCCGAGGAATGCCGGTTGATATCCACTCTACCGAAAAAATTTCCGGTGTGGAATTGATTATGACCAAACTGCATGCAGGCGGTAAGTTTTCCAATAAAAACTACACGTTTTCAGGTGGTTTACACGGGGTAGGGATCTCGGTGGTAAACGCTCTTTCGCAACGTGTGGAAATCAAAATCAAGCGTAACGGCGAAATTTATACGATTGCCTTTGAAAACGGGGTAAAAGTTGAAGAATTAACCGTGATTGGCAGCTGTCCGAAAAAACAAACCGGTACGACCGTTCGTTTCTATCCGAATCCAAAATATTTCGATTCGCCGAGATTTTCGGCCAGCCGTTTACGCCACTTATTACGTGCCAAAGCGGTACTTTGTCCGAAATTAACCCTCAACTTCGTTGATCATATCAATAACAGCAGCGAAACTTGGTATTACGAGGACGGTTTATCCGACTATTTAAGCGAAACGTTAAAAGAATTCGAATGTTTACCGAATCCACCGTTTATCGGCGATGTTACTTCCGAAACCGAAGCGGTAACTTGGGCATTAACTTGGCTACCGGAAGGTGGCGAGCTATTGGCTGAGAGTTATGTAAACTTGATTCCGACCGCACAAGGCGGTACGCACGTAAACGGTTTACGTAACGGCTTATTAAAAGCAATGGTGGAATTTTGTGAAATTCATAATTTATTGCCGAAGAGTGTCAAATTAACCGCTGATGACGTGTGGAATCGTTGTGCTTACGTGCTTTCGTTAAAAATTCAAGAACCGCAATTTGCAGGGCAAACCAAAGAGCGTCTTTCTTCCCGTCAAGCGTCAAGTTATGTGGATAGCACAATCAAAGATGCGTTCAGTTTATGGTTAAACCAAAACGTACAAACCGGTAAATTGATTGCCGAAATGGCGATCTCATCGGCACAAAGTCGTTTACGTGCGGCGAAAAAAGTAGTGCGTAAAAAGTTAGTGAGCGGCCCCGCATTACCGGGCAAATTGGCCGATTGTACCTCACAAGATTTAAGCCGTACCGAGTTGTTCTTAGTGGAAGGCGATTCTGCGGGCGGTTCGGCGAAACAGGCGCGTGATAAAGATTATCAAGCGATTTTGCCGTTACGAGGTAAAATTCTGAATACTTGGGAAGTGTCTTCCGATCAAGTGCTTGCCTCTCAAGAAGTTCACGATATTGCGGTAGCACTTGGGATTGATCCCGACAGCGATAGTTTAGAGGAATTACGTTACGGTAAGGTATGTATTCTCGCCGATGCGGATTCGGACGGTTTACATATTGCAACCTTATTATGTGCCTTGTTCTTGCGCCATTTCCCAAATTTAGTCAAAAACGGCCACGTTTATGTGGCAATGCCGCCGCTTTATCGGATTGATATCGGTAAAGACGAAGTACATTACGCCCTTGACGAAGCGGAAAAAGAAGCGATTTTAGCTCGTCTTGCCAAGAAAAAAGGTAAACCGAACGTACAGCGTTTTAAAGGTTTGGGGGAGATGAACCCGAGCCAATTACGTGAAACTACCATGGATCCGAGTACGCGCCGTTTGGTTCAGCTTACCCTTGATGAATTGGACGTAGCCGAAGAAAACGAGCCGAATACCTTTGAAATTATGGATATGTTGTTGGCGAAAAAGCGCGCGGAAGATCGTAAGCAATGGTTACAAAATCGTGGTGACGAGGCGGAATTAAGCGTTTAATTCGCCGGATATTCAAGCGGTCGATTTTTTTAGTTTTTTTGTAAAAAGCGAGTAAAAATCGACCGCTTGTGTTTATGTGAATTTCGTTAAAAATTTTTTGAAGAAGTTCACATTTTTATAACATTTTTATTTTTTTCTAAATAATTTTAGGTATAGTGCAAGCTATTCTTTAACCTAACGATAATGGTGTTCTTATGGGAAGCAATTCAACTCCGTCAAACAAAGCGAGTATGCGTAACGGCATAATTTTTCTCGCCGATGTTGTGCTCTTTTTTATTTTATTAAGTACCTTACCTTTTGCGCCCGAAGCGAATAAAGGCTTGGCTTTATTAGTTTTTGTAGCGATTTTATGGCTAACGGAAGCGTTACACGTCACGGTAACCGCATTACTGATTCCGATTCTTTCGGTAGCGTTAGGTTTGGTTAAATCAAAAGAAGCGTTGGTCGCTTTTGCCGATCCGACCATTTTCCTTTTCTTCGGTGGTTTTGCCCTAGCGACCGCATTACATATTCAGAAACTCGACCGCTTGATTGCCAATAAGATTATGGCACTTTCAAGAGGTAAACTTTCCGTTGCGGTACTGTATTTATTCTTAGTGACCGCATTCCTTTCGATGTGGATGAGTAATACCGCAACAGCGGCAATGATGTTACCGTTAGCGATGGGGATTTTAAGTAAACTGGATCCGAAAGAAGACCATAATACTTATGTGTTCGTATTACTCGGTATCGCTTATAGCGCAAGTATCGGCGGTATGGGAACCTTGGTCGGTAGTCCGCCGAATGCGATTGTAGCGTCGCAACTCCATTTAACTTTTGCCGATTGGATGAGCTACGGTTTACCGATAATGATTGTTTTAATGCCGTTAATGCTTGGTACGCTTTATATAGTATTTAAACCGAGATTTAACGTGCAATTCGAACAATCGTTCGAAGTCATTGAATTGGATAAAAAACGTATTCTTACTTTAGTGATTTTCGTATTAATCGCATTAAGTTGGGTATTCAGCTCCTACTTAAATCCGCTCTTATCCGAATTACTTGGTTTAAAAGGTAAGATCGGCAGCTTTGACAGTATGGTGGCAATGGTAGCGGCTGCACTGATTTGTATTACCGGTATTGCAAGTTGGCAACAAATTCAAGAAGGTACGGAATGGGGCGTATTATTCCTATTCGGCGGCGGTTTAACCTTAAGTAGCGTATTAGGTCAAACCGGTGCAAGTAAGATTATGGCGGACGGCATCGTTAGCTTAATTGAAGGCGGTCACTATTATGTTATCGGTTTAATCGTTGCGGCGTTCATTATTTTCTTAACCGAATTTACCTCCAATACGGCAAGTGCGGCGTTATTAGTGCCAATCTTTATCTCTATCGCTCAGGCGTTAAATGTAGAGCCGCTCGGGTTAGCGTTAATTATCGGTTTAGGGGCGTCTTGTGCCTTTATGTTACCAGTGGCGACACCGCCGAATGCTATTGTATTCGGTACGGGGCAAGTTAAACAGAGTGAAATGGTTAGAGCCGGTTTCTGGTTAAACATTCTATGCGTGTTCGTGATTGCGACCGTAGGATATTTCTTCTGGCGTTAATCCTAAAGGATAGGATTCAGAACTTAAATGAATTTAAAATAACTAAATAGAATAAAAAAGGTGCGTTTGTTAGAACTAACAAAATGCACTTTTTTTGTTTGTAATGGAAATTATTGAGCATTTTTTGCTATGTTTTGTATTATTTATGTGAAAAACGATTGAAATTTGTTTGATCTAATTCATATAAGTGACATTTGTTTTGCACGGGGATAACCTTTTCGGGTAGATTATAGCTTACTTTGGAATAAGAAATATGTATCGTATTCTAATTCGCTATATTCAAAACTTATGATAGGAGCCTTTATGACCCCGAGTGCAATTACACTCTGCTTTTTAGTATTTGCGATCGTGATGTTTGCCTTAGAGAAATTGCCTCTCGCGGTGACCGCAATGATTGTCACTGTCGGTTTAGCGATTACCGGCGTATTACCTGCCAAAGACGCCTTTTTAGGTTTTGTCGATACTAATGTTATTTTGTTTGTTGCGATGTTTGTCATCGGTGGAGCATTATTTGAAACCGGTATGGCGAATAAAATCGGCGGAGTGGTCAGCAAGTTTGCTAAAAGCGAGCGCCAACTTATGGTGGTATTGATGGTGATCACCGGCTTAATGTCGGGCGTTCTATCAAATACGGGAACGGCGGCGATTTTAATTCCGGTCATTTTAGGTATTGCAACCAAATCGGGTTTTGCTCGTTCGAGATTATTAATGCCGATGGCATTCGCTTCGACATTAGGCGGAAATTTGTCGTTAATCGGTTCGCCGAATAATCTTGTCGTTCAAGGCGTGTTAGCGCAAACCGGTCTGAAATTCGGTTTTTTTGAATATGCGAAAATCGGTTTACCTCTTTTAATCGTCGGTGTTCTTTATTTTGTGTTTATCGGTTATCGTTTTTTACCTAAACAATTGAATACGCATGTGGAACAAGAGGAATACAATGCATTCCATAACCACCACAATCATATTCCGAGATGGAAGCAATGGGTTTCCCTTGTCGTCTTATTAGCGACGTTACTTGCGATGGTATTTGAAGACGCTATCGGGATCAAACTGTATATTTCCGCTTGCGTCGGCGCATTAATTCTGGTCATTATGCGCGTGATTACCGAGAAGCAGGCGTATCAGGCGATTGATAGCCAAGTAGTATTCCTTTTTGCCGGAACTTTGGCATTGGCTGACGCTTTACAACGTACCGGTGCCGGTGCGGATATCGCGCATTCCATTTTAGGGTTATTGGGTGATCATCCGAGTGCCAACGCGCTTCTGTTTACCATTTTGTTATTGAGTTGCTTATTGACTAACTTTATGTCTAATACGGCGACCGCCGCATTGCTCGCTCCGATAGGACTTTCGATTGCTAATTCGTTAGGGGCTGATCCGAGAGCGGTATTAATGGCGATTGTAGTCGGTTCTTCTTGTGCGTTTGCAACGCCAATCGGTACGCCGGCGAATACGATGATTCTTTCCGTCGGTCATTACCGATTCGCTCATTATGCAAGAGCGGGCGTACCGTTAATTGCGATTACTATCGCCGTAAGTATGGTGTTATTACCGATATTGTTCCCGTTCTTCTCTTAGTGCGGTAACTCTAACAGATTAAATAAGCGGTTGAATTTTCATAAGAACTTGCAAGGTTTTTCGGAAATTTAACCGCTTTTTCTTTCACTATATAAAGTTGTAAAAAAAATGTTAATAAATTGATAAATTTCATTGTTTCTGATATATACCCTATTTACTTTTGCAGAAAATCGGTTATTGTCGAATTTAGAGTCTAAAAAGACCGATATGCAAACAATTAGAGGTGTTATTATGTCAAAAACTACAAAGAGCCCTATGCGAGGCGTTATTATCTTGACGCTCGATTTAATTTTGTTTTTTCTCTTGTTGAAATGGTTACCTTTTTCTCCGCAAGAAAATAGAGGATTGGCATTGTTAATTTTTGTCGGCATACTTTGGCTGACGGAAGCATTTAATATTACGGTTACCTCTCTTATGGTACCTATCTTCGCCATCTTCCTGAACGTCTTGTCCACTAAAGCGGCTTTCGCACCTTTTTCCGAACCTATCATCTTTATGTTTTTTGGCGGCTTTGTTATTGCGGCCGTATTAAATATCCATCAAATCGATCTTTGGATTGCTAACCACGTAATACGGTTAGCGAAAGGCAATTTAAAACGCACCATCATTTACTTATTTGCGGTAACCGCCGGGCTTTCTCTTTTTATTAATAACACCGCAGTTGCCGCTTTGATGTTGCCGCTTTCGTTAGGAATCCTGCATCAATTGGATTTTAAGGAACATCGTAAAATCTACGTTTTCGTATTGCTTGGTATTGCGTTCAGTTCCAGTATCGGCGGGATGGGAACGGTCGTCGGCTCGGCACCGAATGCGATTTTGGCTTCATATATTAAAGTATCTTTCTCAGAATGGCTCGCTTATGGGATGCCGGTTGCAATTCTATTAATGATTTCAATGGTCATTGCATTACTTGCGGTACTTCGCCCGAATTTTAACGTACCGTTTGAAGCGAAGGTGGAAAATATCCCATTAACGCCTAAACGTTTAACCACGCTAATTGTATTTTGTGTTACGGCGGTTTTACTGACTTTCAGTAGTGCGATTGAACCGATTGTGCGCCAAGTCTTAGAACTAAAAGAATCGATTAAAAGTTTCGATGCGGTGATTGCTATGGTTGCTGTCGTGGTGCTTTGTATTACCAATACCGCGACATGGTCGCAAATTCAAGAACGTGCCGAATGGGGCGTATTAATGCTATTCGGCGGTGGTTTAACGCTAGGCATCGTCTTGAAAGATACCGGAGCAAGCAAAATTTTAGCTGACGGTATTGTGAATTATATTGGTAACAAACACTGGTTAATTATGACATTATCAATGGCGGCATTTATTGTTTTCTTAACCGAATTTACCTCTAATACGGCTAGTGCGGCGTTGATGATGCCGATTTTTATTTCCGTCGCCAATTCACTTGGCTTGCCGCCGATTTCATTGGCGGCGATTATCGCTTGCGGTGCGTCTGCCGCTTTTATGTTGCCGATTGCTACGCCGCCGAATGCGATTGTGTTTGCAACAGGTTATATTAAGCAAAGCGAAATGGTTAAAGTCGGGCTTATTCTGAATTTATTATGTGTTGCGATTTTAGGCTGTATGTCATATTTCTTCTGGACGACGTGGTGGTAAAAACTCCATTTGGAGCGTTTTGGGCGGTTTAAGCGGTTCAAAATCGATGGTTTTTTGCAAAATTAAGCAAGAATTTGATCTATATTCGCCCAAAATAGGTAGAAAATGATATAATTGCCCTGTTTTATTTTTGAAACTTAAAAAAGAGGAACTTACTATGTCAGTGATTAAAATGGCAGACCTTGATCTTGCCGGTAAACGTTTATTTATCCGTGCCGATTTAAACGTACCGGTAAAAGATGGCAAAGTGACATCTGACGCACGTATTCGTGCAACCATTCCTACCTTAAAATTAGCTTTACAAAAAGGTGCTAAAGTAATGGTGACTTCTCACTTAGGTCGTCCTACTGAAGGTGTATTCGAAGAAGCAAACTCTTTACAACCTGTGGTTGATTACTTAAACGCATCGGATTTAGGCGTACCTGTACGTTTAGTACGCGATTACCTAGACGGCGTTGAAGTTGCGGAAAACGAAATCGTAGTACTTGAAAACGTTCGTATCAACAAAGGCGAAAAGAAAAACGATCCTGAACTTGCGAAAAAATATGCGGCGCTTTGTGACGTATTCGTGATGGATGCATTCGGTACGGCACACCGTGCGGAAGGTTCGACTTACGGTGTTGCGGAATACGCGCCGGTTGCTTGTGCGGGTCCTCTATTAGCGGCGGAATTGGATGCGCTAGGTAAAGCCTTAAAAGAACCGCAACGTCCGATGTTAGCGATCGTAGGCGGCTCAAAAGTTTCTACTAAATTAACCGTATTAGACAGCCTTTCAAAAATTGCAGACCAATTAATCGTTGGCGGCGGTATCGCAAATACTTTCATTGCTGCGGAAGGTCACCCGGTAGGCAAATCGTTATACGAAGCGGATTTAATTCCTGAAGCGAAACGTTTAGCGGCGGCAACCAATATTCCTGTTCCGGTTGATGTACGCGTCGGTACCGAATTCTCTGAAATCGCACCGGCAACGGAAAAAGCGGTATCTGAAGTTCAAGCGGACGAATCAATTTTCGATATCGGTGACAAATCTGCAGAAGAATTGGCAAATATAATCAAATCGGCAAAAACCATTCTTTGGAACGGTCCGGTCGGTGTATTTGAATTCCCTAACTTCCGTAAAGGTACCGAAGTGATTTCAAACGCTATCGCAGAAGCGACCGCAAACGGCGCATTCTCGATCGCAGGTGGCGGTGATACCTTAGCGGCAATCGATTTATTCGGTATTGCGGATAAAATTTCTTATATCTCAACCGGCGGCGGCGCCTTCTTAGAATTCGTAGAAGGTAAAGTATTACCGGCGGTCGAAATTTTAGAAAAACGTGCAAACGGCTAATTGATCTTGTGTAGGGGCGTATTGCATACGTCCTAAAACTCTCCATTAAGGGCGTATGTAATACGCCCCTACTGAATCATTTATTTAAAGGAAACTCAAAAATGGCATTATTAGACATCGTAAAACCGGGTGTAGTAACAGGCGATGACGTTCAAAAAGTATTCGCTTACGCTAAAGCAAACAACTTCGCTATCCCTGCGGTAAACTGCGTAGGTTCTGACTCTGTAAATGCGGTATTGGAAACGGCGGCACGCGTAAAATCACCTGTGATTATTCAGTTCTCTAACGGCGGTGCGCAATTCTACGCCGGTAAAGGTATTAAACCGACAAGCGGTACGCGTGCGGATGTTTTAGGTGCGATTGCCGGTGCGAAACACGTTCATTCATTAGCGGAAGAATACGGTGTGCCGGTAATCCTTCATACCGACCATGCTGCGAAAAAATTACTGCCGTGGATTGACGGTTTGTTAGATGCGGGTGAAAAACATTTTGCGGAAACGGGTAAACCGTTATTCTCTTCACATATGATCGATCTTTCGGAAGAACCGATTGAAGAAAATATGGCGATTTGTCGTGAGTATTTAGCGCGTATGGACAAAATGGGTATGACGCTTGAAATCGAAATCGGTATTACCGGCGGCGAAGAAGACGGTGTGGATAACTCTGATGTTGAAGAAGCGAAATTATATACTCAACCTGAAGACGTATTATACGTTTACGATCAATTAAATCCGGTAAGCCCGCGTTTCACCGTTGCGGCGGCATTCGGTAACGTACACGGCGTTTATAAACCGGGTAACGTAAAATTAAAACCTTCTATTTTAGGTGCGTCACAAGAGTTCGTTTCGAAAGAACGTAATCTTCCTGCGAAATCAATCGACTTCGTATTCCACGGCGGTTCAGGCTCAAGCCGTGAAGAAATCCGTGAAGCAATCGGCTACGGTGCGATCAAAATGAACATCGATACCGATACGCAATGGGCTTCTTGGGACGGTATTCTTCAATTCTACAAAGCGAACGAAGCATACTTACAAGGTCAATTAGGTAACCCTGAAGGTCCTGACGCTCCAAATAAAAAATACTACGATCCGCGTGTTTGGTTACGTAAAATGGAAGAATCTATGTCTAAACGCTTAGAACAATCTTTCGAAGACTTAAACTGCGTGAACGTTTTATAATTTCAGATTGTAAAAACTTTAGTAAAAAAGACCGCTTGTTAGCGGTCTTTTTCGTTGATAATTGTATAGGGATAACTGATAATGGTTTTTCCAAATATTCATATTCAATGATCAAATGCCTTTACTTGATATTAAACGTCTGAATAAACATTTTACCGACCGGATCGGTCTGTTTCGTAAGCATGATTTTTATGCGGTAAAAGATGTTTCTTTTACGCTGGAACGGGGCGAAACGATCGCAATTATCGGTGAAAACGGTGCGGGTAAATCGACCTTATCCAAGATGATTGCCGGCATTACCAAGCCTACCTCCGGTGAAATGGTTTTTAAAGGTCAGGCGCTTCATTTCGGCGATTACCGTTTTCGAGCGAAGCATATTCGGATGATGTTCCAAGATCCGAACGATGCTTTCGATCCGAATTATAATGTCGGTCAAATTTTAGATTCTCCTCTGCGTTTAGCGACAAACCTGAATGAAAGCGAACGTAATGATCGAATTTTCAGTACGCTACGTTTAGTCGGTATGTATCCCGAACACGCTTTAATTCCTATTCGCGAAACTTCGAGCAGCCAAAAGCAACGTATCGCTTTAGCGCGAGCCTTGATTCTTTCTCCGGAAATTATTATTGCCGACGATACGCTAAGTACCTTGGATTTTTCGGTTAAAACGCAGCTCACCAATCTAATGCTTAATTTGCAAGAGCGGTTAGGCATTTCGTTTATCTATGTCGGGCAGCATCTCGGCATTATTAAACATATTGCGGATAAACTGATGGTAATGCATGAGGGAGAAGTTATCGAATACGGTTTAACTAAAGACGTCTTGTTAGATCCGCAAAGCCCGATTACAGCACGTTTAATCGAAAGTCATTTCGGCAAAAAATTGACCCCGGAAGCATGGGGCGACTCTTATTAAAATCAATAAAAAATAATCTGATAAAAATATGCAACACAACGAATTTATACGGGGAATCAAAGAAGTATCCCCGATGATGTTCGGTTTTATTCCTTTAGGCTTAGTGTTAGGCGCACAAGCCTCGCAGAAAGGTATGCCGTTTTATGAAATCGGCTTATTAACCGGACTGAACTTTGCCGGCGGTTCCGAATTTGCCGCCGTGAATCTTTGGACTCATCCGCTTGCTATCGGCGTTATTGTCGCAGTTTCAATGTTAATTAACAGCCGCCATATAATTATGGGGGCAGCGTTGTCACTGTATATGAAAAATATCGGTCGGTTAAAATCGCTGGGCTTACTGTTCTTTATGACGGATGAAGTTTGGGCGATGAACTTGGCGGATGCGCAAAAACGTTCTGAAAAGACAATCAGCATTCCTTATTATATGGGGACGGCGCTCAGCCTGTATGTGATGTGGATTAGCTCCAGTATGATCGGCGCTTATATCGGGCCTTTTGTCGGCGATTTGGAAAAATACGGTTTCGATATGTCGTTTACCGCCATCTTTTTAGTGATGCTAAAAGGTATGTGGAAATCGTTTAAATTGGCGCATCCGTGGTTTGTCAGCTTATTGGTTGCAGGCTTGGTTTATCACACGATAGACGGTGCTTGGTATGTGCTTGCAGGCGCATTATCCGGTATTTTATCCGCTTATTTTTGGCATAGGGGAGAGAATAAGGGAGAAACATTATAATGGAATGGAGTGTTTTTCTTACGATAGTGTTAATGTCTTTTTCTACCTATCTGACGCGAGTTCTCGGTTTTCTGGTGCTACGTAACCGAAAATTAAGCCGAACGACCGAAAAAGTGATGGAAGCGGTACCCGGTTGCGTATTAATTTCTGTAATTGCTCCGATCATAATGTCCGGCGATCTTGCCAATACGTTAGCGGTGATTATCACCTGTTTAGTGATGATGAAATTTTCGTTATTTCCGACCGTCGTGATTTCTATCGTTTCAACCGGCATATTGCGAGCAATCTTTTAGTTGAGCAAGCGGTTAAATTTGCAAATTTTTTAGCGAATTTAACCGCTTGTTGTATTTTTGATCTAGTGCATAAAAAGTGTTAAATACCTCATTTAGACTATTTCTCTTTAGATTGGCTAAACGTACACTGGTATAAATAATAATCTATAGAAGGAATGAAAAATGGAACTGAAAAATGTGATTCAGCAACGAAAAACCGTCAAAGTTTTTAATCCGAATGTAAAAATAGAACGCCAAGAATTAGAGGAAATGTTAGGCTTGGCGCAGCTTGCGCCGTCTAAAGCAAATTTGCAACCGTGGCGTTTTGTCGTGGTGGACGATGTAGAACAGAAAAGTAAATTACTCGGCTCGGTTGCCTTCAACGTACCGCCTTGTGAAACGGCTTCTGCGGTGATTCTCGTATTAGCGGATTTACAATATCATCTGCTACTGGATGATATTTTGGATCGCTCGATTGAGACCGGTTGCTTACATCAACAATTTAAACAACGTTCATTGGATTTTCTCCTTAGCGTACATAATGCGGCAACCGAACAGGATATTCGCGACCAAGTGGTTACCGATACCAGTTTAGCCGCCATGCAATTAATGTTAATTGCCAAAGATAAAGGTTATGATACCCATGCTATCGGTGTATTTGACCGTCCGGCGGTATTAGCCGTACTTGAGGTGGATGCGGAGCGTTATTTACCGGTGATGCTATTAGCGATTGGTAAGGCGGCAACGGCGGCACTGCCGAGCAGTCGTTTACCTCTCGAATATACCGCTGCTTGGAATAGCGGGCAGGGCTTTAAAAAGTAATTGTAATATTTGTTAAACAAGCGGTCTGATTTCTTAAAACTTTTGCAAAAAGTTGCTAAAATTAGACCGCTTTTTTAGTGCTATTTTATATTTGAGGAAGTATGCAACCTGTTAATAATTCGATTTTAAGTAAGATTATTTTTGCCAGCCGTTGGTTACAATTACCGATTTATTTAGGCTTAATCGTAGTGCAAGGCATCTATGCTTATAAGTTTATGAAATCGCTCTATAACTTAATCGTTAATCTCGGCGTAATGGATGAAAACACCATTATGCTAACGGTGTTAAACTTAATTGACGTAGTAATGATTGCTAACCTCTTAATTATGGTGATCGTCGGCGGTTACGAAACGTTTGTTTCGAGATTAAGAGTGGATGATCATCCGGATCAACCCGAATGGCTTAACCATGTAAACGCTTCGGTACTAAAAGTGAAATTGGGGATGTCAATCATCAGTATTTCATCGATTCATTTGCTACAAACCTTTATTAATGCCGGTAATTTGGATGAAAAAACCATGCAATGGCAGGTGATTATCCACGTAACTTTCTTAATTTCGGCGGTGGCAATGGCTTATACCGATAAAATCTCTCATTCGGTTACGACAAAACATCATTAAATCTATCACAATAATTTAATGCATTTTTACCAAAAGCGGTTAGAATTGAACCGCTTTTATTCTTTATTTATGTAGGAAAAGGATTATGACTAAACACTATGATTATCTAGCGATTGGCGGCGGTAGCGGCGGTATCGCCTCTATTAATCGAGCGGCAAGCTACGGCAAAAAATGTGCGATTGTTGAAGCGAAGCATTTAGGCGGGACTTGCGTAAATGTCGGTTGTGTACCGAAGAAAGTAATGTTCTACGGTGCGCATATCGCCGAAGCGATTAATAGCTATGCGCCGGATTACGGTTTCGACGTAACGGTGAATAATTTTGATTTCGTAAAATTAATTGAGAGTCGTGAAGCCTATATTTCTCGTATTCACACTTCATATAACAACGTATTAGCAAAAAATAACGTCGATGTATTAAACGGTTTCGCAAAATTTGTGGCCGCGAAAACGGTTGAAGTGACTTATGCGGACGGTAGCTCCGAGCAAGTGACGGCGGATCATATTTTAATTGCGACCGGCGGTCGTCCGTCTATTCCGGCAATTAAAGGTGCGGAATACGGGATTGATTCGGACGGTTTCTTCGCATTGCGCGAAGTGCCGAAACGTGTTGCGGTAGTCGGTGCCGGTTATATTGCGGTTGAAATTGCCGGCGTATTGAACAGCTTAGGTTCCGAAACGCATTTATTTGTACGCCAACACGCACCGTTACGTATGCAAGACCCGTTAATTGTCGATACGTTGTTAGAAGTCTTGGCGCAAGACGGTATCACGCTACATACTCAAGCGATTCCGCAAGAAGTACGTAAAAATGCCGACGGTTCGTTAGTATTAACCTTAGCGGACGGACGTGAAGCTACGGTTGATTGCTTAATTTGGGCAATCGGTCGTGAACCGGCGTGCGATAAAATCAATCTTGATGCGGTAGGCGTAAAAACTAACGCGAAAGGTCAGATTATTGTCGATAAATTCCAAAATACTAATGTACCGAATGTTTATGCGGTCGGCGATATTATCGAAGGCGGGATTGAATTAACACCGGTTGCGGTAGCTGCAGGTCGTCGTTTATCCGAACGTTTGTTTAACAATAAACCGAACGAACATTTGGATTACAATTTAGTACCGACCGTTATCTTTAGCCATCCGCCGATCGGTACGGTCGGTTTAACCGAACCGCAAGCGATTGAACAATACGGTGCGGAGAATGTAAAAGTCTATAAATCTTCGTTTACCGCGATGTACACCGCTGTGACTCAACATCGCCAGCCATGCCGTATGAAATTAGTGTGTGTCGGTAAAGACGAAAAAGTAGTCGGTTTACACGGTATCGGTTTCGGTGTGGACGAAATGATTCAAGGCTTTGCGGTAGCGATCAAAATGGGTGCAACCAAAGCCGATTTTGATAACACCGTAGCCATTCATCCGACCGGTTCGGAAGAGTTTGTAACAATGCGCTAAGTGTGCGCTAGTCTGTAGGCTATATCATTTGAAAAGCGGATACTAAGGTATCCGTTTTTTATTTATACCAAAATAATTGTTCGCCGGTGTTCCAAATTGTTTCCGCAATCACCGCTGGCGATTCATTCCGTAATTCGCAAAGCGTTTGAAAACTGACTGCCAAGCATTCCGGACGATTAGGTTCTCCTTGAAAGCCGAATACCGGCATATCGGGCGAATCGGTTTCCAACAATAAACTTTCTAAAGGTAGCTTACGAATCGCTTCTCTGGTTTTATTCGCTCTTGCATAAGTAATAGTGCCGCCAACCCCAATCTTATAACCTAAATCGACAAAGCGTTTCGCTTGCTCGTAGCTTCCCGCAAAACCGTGAATAACGCCGGTATTGGTTAATTTCGCTTTTTTTAGAAAGACGGAAAGCTGATCATGACTTCGGCGAGAATGTAGATTTACCGGTAAATTAAACCGCTTAGCGAAGGCAAGTTGCGCTTCTAAAAACTCACATTGTTTTTGCCAAAGATCAGGAGTACATAGCGATTCCACCGCTCTTTCCAAACCGATTTCCGCAAGCGCAGTACATTGCGGATCTTGTCGGGCTAATAACCTTTCCAAATTATCTAAATGCTCGGTTTGGTGCTGTTGAATATAAAGCGGGTGAAGCCCTAAACCGTACACTAAGTTATTAGGCATTTGCTTGGCGCAAGCGGTCACTTTTGCGAAATTTTCTGCAAATACGGACACAATCAAAATACGTTTTACATTCGAATGTTCGGCATTTTCAACAAGTTGGGGAATGGAAAGATTGAGGCTTTCCGAAACATAATCCAAATGAGTATGGGTATCAAAGAATTGCATATAATAGAATGGTTAAAAATAAAAAAGCGAGGAAATTTTCCTCGCTTTTAACGTTTTAATCAAGATTAGTTTGCTGCATAAGCATCTTCGTCACGCTCGCCTAACGGTTTAAGCATTGTGAAGAATAGCACGATACAAACAACGGTTGAAGCTAAACCTAAGTAAACCGAAAGTTCATAATCTAAACCGAAGCCGATTTTGTTATAGAACAAGTAGGTTGCACATACGGTTGTAATAAACCACGCAGGGATTGAACATACCCAGTGGAATTTTTTGTAGCGATATAAGTATGCCGCCGCAGTCCAAAGCATTACCATTGCTGTCATTTGGTTTGCCCAAGTGAAGTAACGCCATAAGATACTGAAGTCAATTTTTGATACCACGAAACCTAATGCGAATAACGGTACTGCAATCATTAAACGTTTAGCTAATGAACGTTGATCAATTTTAAAGAGTTCAGCCAATTGTAAACGTGCCGCACGGAATGCCGTATCGCCTGAAGTAATCGGTAATACTACTACGCCGAGTACTGCGAAAATACCGCCGATAAAGCCTAAGAAGTGTAATGAACTGTCATAAACCACTTTAGACGGTGAACCTGCCGAAATTGCATCTTGTAACGCTTGTGGATTTTCATAGAATGCAAGACCGACCATACACCATACTAATGCGATTACACCCTCGGTAATCATTGCACCGTAGAAAATGAAACGACCTTCGCTTTCATTTTCCGCACAACGCGCCATTAATGGGGTTTGGGTTGCGTGGAAGCCTGATAACGCACCACAAGAAATAGTTAAGAATAATAAAGGCCAAATCGGAACATCGCCCTTCACTTGGAAGTTTTGAGTGAATTTTTCCCACGTTAAGCCTTGACCGTCCGCATTAACGGTACGGAAGAATTCGATTGGATCGGTTGCACTGAAGTGAGCGGTAATTAAACCGTACACCATACCTACAGACATAAAGAGTAATAATGCACCGAAGAATGGGTAGATTCGACCGATAATTTTATCAATTGGAAGTAAAGTTGCTAAGATATAGTAACCGAAGATAATTAATGTCCAAACAGAAATAACGGTTGCTTTATCCATACCCCAAACTGTAATACCACCGGCTTCAACCGCTTGGTGAACGGCTTCCGCATCGTTTAATTGTAACGTTCCTCCAGCTGCACCGAATACATCCATTGTAATGGTTGCCATTAATTGCGCCGGACTTGCAACGAATACCACACCTACTAATAATAGAAGGATTAACGCCATAACGTTGATAAATACTTTAACCGGGCGACCTAAGAATTTACCCGCTAACGCCGGCATTGTCGCGCCACCGTTACGAATACTTAACATACCACAGAAGTAGTCATGTACCGCACCGGCAAAAATACAACCGATAACGATCCAAAGCATTGCAACAGGGCCGTATAACGCACCGAGAATCGGACCGAAGATTGGGCCGGTACCCGCAATGTTTAATAACTGAATAAGCCAAATCTTAGTTTTAGACATTGGCATATAGTCCACACCGTCATTCATTGTATAAGCAGGTGTTGCTTTTTTGGGGTTAATCACGAAAATCTTTTCAATGATTTTACCGTAAACGAAGTAGCCGAGTACAAGGACTGCTACACAAAAGAAGAACCACAACATAGTAAGGTAACCTTATAAAGTTTGAATAGTTTGGAAATCACAAATCGCCAAAAGGCGTTGTATTTTAGTAATATACGTGAATAAAGTAAATTAAGTTCGTTACTATAAATAGGTGTTTATGTAATAAATGTGAATAACTTCAAAGTTTTATTCAAATCCTCCTCATTTTGATAACTTATAATTTATAAGAATAGCCACAATCTTTGTGGCTATATCCTTATTTATTTCGTTTTTGTTCGAAAGCATCAAGTAGTTGATTGATTTGCTCGTGGTTGAAAATCTCATTAATTGTATGGCTTAATTTTCTACGCCAATTCGGATATTCATTACTTGTTCCGGGAATATTTACCGGCTCGAGCATATTTAGCCAATCTTCCGGCTGAGTGCCAAATAAAGCAGAATTGGTATCCGCTACATACATTTGTAATTGATGTACAAATTTTAAGTTTACGCCTTCGCTATCTTTTGCAAGATCTTGGACTTTTTCGACCGCTTGTCTAATCGCTTCTTTATTGAAATGGCGACTTTGTTTCAGAATATTAAGCACTTTCTCACTTGGGTAAACACCAAATTTCTTGCCTAAATCAAAGTCGTAGCCTTTCCAGTAGCCTTGTAGGGTTGGTAAATCATGCGTACTGAGTGTCGTCATCGCTTGATATGGATAATTAGCTAATGGCTTACTGCCGTGTTGATCCCATTCAAAATAGAAAATGTTATAAGCGAGAATACCTTTGTCTTCTAATTTCTGTAGCATACCTTTCGGTACTGTACCAAGTGCTTCAGCAATGATTAAACACTGATTTCGCTGACTTTCTAACGCAAGAATTGCTAACAAATCTTCTAGCGGATAACGTACATAAGCGCCGTTTTTAGCCGAATCGCCTTTTGCCACCCACCACATACGTGCAAAACCAAGAATGTGGTCGATACGTAATGCACCGCAATCTTTCATATTGGCACGCAATAAATCAATAAATGGCTGATATCCTCTAGCTTGTAGCACTTCCGGATGCATCGGTGATAAGCCCCAGTTTTGTCCGTTTGGTGCCATAATATCCGGTGGTGCACCGACAGAGGCATCTAGCACAAATAACTCTTTATCCGCCCAAGTTTCCGCACCGTTATCGGCAACGCCTACCGCTAAATCACGGTAAAAGCCGATAGGCATATTAAGTGCTTTTGCCAATTGATTACACGCTCTTAATTGCTGTTGAGCCACAAATTGCAACCACATATAGAAACGAACTAATTGGCTATGTTCCGTTTGGAATGTCTGTACTGCATTTGATGCGTAGTCTTGATATTCTTGCGCCCAGAAATTCCAACCCCATTGCTCGCTAAATTGGCTGGATAACCAATAATGTAGTGCGTCGAATGTACCTTGCACTTTTAGGCTTTCGCCGTATTCATTGATAAATTGTTCGAAAGCTTGTTGATCTTGCTGAACGAAAGTGGCATAGGCTAAACGTAATCCTTCGAGTTTTAAGCCCATCACTTGCGAATAATCTACGTAGTCTTTTGCTCTTGCCTCAATAAGCTGTTGTTGAACTTCTGCGGAATGAAACCAGGCTTGCGCTTCGCTAGATTGTTGGAAGGCATCAATCGCTGCTACATCGATATAAATAATGTTTTGCCATAAACGAGATGAGGGGCTATAAGGGCTGGCACTTTCCGGATTGGCTGGGAAAATCGCATGAATTGGATTTAGCCCAACAAAATCACCACCTTTTTCAGCAAGTCGACTTAAGAAGGTTTTCAAATCGCTAAAATCGCCGATGCCCCAATTATGTTCGGAACGAAGCGTATAGAGTTGTAAAATTGCGCCCCATAATTTTTGTTTTTGTTGTAATTCTTTTGGCTGGAAAGCAGTTTTCGGCGTAATAATCAGGCGGCAGTTCAGTGAATAATGCTCACTTTTAAGCTGTAAATGATGATAGCCGAGAGGCAGATCTTTCGGTAAATTGATCGCATTACGTTTTACTTTACCGCAACGTATTTCACCGCTTTCTAAGTGAAGTTGCCAGCGAGCTTGTAATGCTTTATTGCTATTTGCAAGATTTAGTCGAATATAGACCGCTTGTCCTTCTGTTGCTACCTTTACAGGAGGAATAATTGGTTTGCTTTTAGGAGAACCTAAGCGTTTTGCAATTTTGTGACAGACCGCTTGGCTAGCATAACGGCGTCTGCCATATTCATCAAAGAAATAAGGATTAAGGTATGGGTGAAGCGATTTCATTGTGATTTTCCTTTTTTGCTTAGTGAGCATAGCCTCATAAGCGGTTATTTTTTATTTATTTTTTGCAAATCGGAGGAGGCTCCTCCAATGTTATCCTTTTACGCCACCGGCAGTTAAACCACCGACTAACCAGCGTTGTGCTAATAAGAATACAAGTGTGATTGGGATAGCAGACAAGATGGCTGCTGCGGCAAAGTCGCCCCAGAGGTAGTTTTGCGGGTGTAAATACTGTTGCATTCCTACTGCAAGGGTGTAGTTATCAACATCTCGTAACAATAGGGAAGCAACCGGTACTTCGATAATGCTTGAGATAAACGAGAGGATAAATACAACTGCTAAAATTGGTACAGAAAGCGGTAGTAAAATTAAGCGGAAAGTTTGCCACGGGCTTGCTCCGTCGAGGGCAGCGGCTTCTTCAAGCGATTTATCAATAGTTTCAAAATAACCTTTGATTGTCCAAACATGCATTGCGATACCGCCTAAGTAAGCAAAGATTACTCCGCCGTGCGTATTTAAACCTAAGAACGGAATGTAATCGCTTAGACGATCAAATAAGGCATATAACGCGACTAATGAAAGTACCGCCGGAAACATTTGGAAAATTAACATCGATTTCAGTAATAAACTTTTACCGGCAAAACGCAAACGAGCAAAAGCATACGCAGCAGTGGTTGAAAGTGCGAGGGTAATTAGAGCGGTAATACCCGCGACTTTGACGGAATTCCATAGCCAAAGTAAAACAGGGAATGGCGGTGGGGTTATACTTCCGTCCGCATGAGTAACACTAATGCCTAAGGCGAGTTTCCAGTGTTCAAGTGAAATTTCACTTGGGATCAATTCACCGATTGCTAGGTTTCCGGGACGTAATGAAATACCGATAATCATCAGCATCGGGAATAAGATAATCGCACAAAAACAGATTAGAAAAAGATGCGTGGAAAATAAACGCAATTTCATTGATTTAGGTTGAACAATAGCCATAGTTGATATCCTCTTTGCTCCTTCTTCGTATGTAGAAGGAACAATGTCAATTAATCTTGTGATAATTTCGTCATTCTGATTTGGAATAATGCTAATCCGCTTACTAGCAAGAAGATGATGACGGCGATTGCAGCCGCTAAACCAAAGTCTTGTGTACCGCTACCTTCAAAGGCAATACGATAAGTGTAACTGACCAGTAAATCGGTATGACCAGCCGGTGTTGTTGTGCCTACCATATTTGGGCCGCCGTTAGTTAATAACTGAATTAATACAAAGTTATTAAAGTTAAAAGCGAAGCTGGCAATCATTAACGGCATAAGTGGTTTAACTAGCAATGGCATGGTAATTTTCGTGAAATTTTGCCATACGCTTGCGCCATCAATCGCAGAAGCTTCATATAAATCGTGTGGAATCGCTTTTAGCAAGCCCATGCAAACAATCATCATATACGGGTAGCCTAACCAAGTATTCACAATCAGTAACATTGCTTTGGCTAAGAACGGATCATTAAACCATTCCGGACGGATACCGAATAATTGGTTCAGAATGAGGTTGATTTCACCGAAACTTTGGTTAAATAAACCTTTGAAGACTAAAATCGAAATAAAGCCGGGTACGGCGTAAGGTAAAATTAATAACAGACGATAGACCGCTTTACCTTTTAATGCTTCCCATTGTACGAGCGAAGCAAAAATCATACCGAGTAAAGTTGTAAAAATCACAGTTAAAAGGGCAAATACGACAGTCCAAATAAAGATTTTAATGAATGGTTCTTGAACACCATCATCAGTTAAGATTTTGACGAAATTTTGCCAACCTACTGAAACGGTATAACCTGGTTCTAGTCGATTGCCTGTAAAATTACCTTGTTCGTCAATAGGTTGGAAAAAGCCGATATCATCATTCGGTTTATAGCGTTCACCACTCTCATTATTCGTTAAGATCTGATTTTGTTCATCAAATGTATAGCGTGTTTTTTGTTCAGCAAATTGGCGGAGAGAACTCATCGTAACGATTTGTTCGCTTGGTAATAATACTTTTATTGCTTGTAATTTAGTTCGGTTTTGCGTAATTGTTTTTAAAGGGGCAACCGAGATGTTAGGGAGCTGCTCTACTTCAGTTACAGCTAATTCAGCAGGGAGGGCATCCAATACAAGCGGTTCAGAAAGATAATTTTTTTGCGAATTAGGGTTACTTAATGCAAGTTGATACTGATTTTCATTAGTTTGCAGCAATTTAAAATTCAGATGATCGCCTGCTGCGTAAGTCTGATTTTGTAATTGGCGGACGACTTGTTTAAAGTTAAGTTGATTGGATCCGCTATAATTTGTAAAGGCGATAACGACAGTACAGATTAACGGGAATAACACAAAAATCCCCATAGCAGAAACGCCAGGGTAAACATAGCGCCAACGATAAGTTGATTGATTTGAAAAAATATAGATCCCTGTGGTCACAACAACTAAAACAAGTAAGGCAAAGAGAATTTCGCCTTGTAGATAAATGGTGAACACGAGGTAGAAAGAAAGCAGATAGAGTAATCCGATAAATAGACGTTTAGCCCAAAGTTGAGAAGGGGGCATTGTATTTGATGTTGGCATAGTGTTTCCCCTGTAAATTGATAAGCTGGAGGTATAGGACGCCTCTAATAGGCGTCCTAACAGTGAGGTTAGCAAAAGTTATTCTTTTTCAATTTTGGCCTGTGCTTCATCAAGTGCTGCTTTTACAGATTGACGACCGCTTGTCGCATTGCCAATAGCTGCTTTTTCTGAATACCAGAAACGGCTCATTTGTGGAATATTTGGCATAATTTCGCCGTTTTCCGCATTCGCCATAGTTGCTGCGATACGAGGATCTTTGGCAAGTTTTTCTTGGAAAGATTTTAATGCAACGGCACCTAATGGCGCGTCTTTGTTGACGGTTGTGAGTCCTTCATCGGTTAATAAGTGATTTTCTAAGAACTCTTTGGCTAAGTCTTGGTTCGGACTAGAAGCATTTACCGCTGCACTTAATACACCAACGAATGGTTTTGATGCTTTACCATTTAATGTCGGAAGTACTGCGACACCATAGTTGATACCACTTTTCTCAATATTTGCCCAAGACCATGGTCCGTTAATGGTTAAAGCCGTATTGCCTTTATTGAAAGCCGCTTCTGAAACTGCATAGTCCATGTCGGCATTAATCACTTTTTTATTCACTAAATCCACAACAAATTGTAAGCCTTTTTGTGCACCTTCATTGTTGACACCAATATTTTTTACGTCATAACCATTTGGTGTAAATTTGAATGCATAAGCGCCTTGAGACGAAATAACCGGCCATGTGAAATAGGGTTCTTGTAAGTTCCACATAATGGCACTTTTACCTTTAGCTTTTAATTCTTTATCAAGTTTCTCTACTTCTTCCCATGTTTTTGGTGGTGTCGCAACTAAATCTTTATTATAGATTAATGAAATCGCTTCAATCGCAATTGGGTAAGCAATTTGTTTACCGTTATATTTATTCGCATCCCAACCGATGTCAGATAATTTTGCTTTAAATTCAGCACTTGGTTTTACTTCGGCTAATAAACCGGCTTGAGCGTAGCCACCGAAACGGTCATGGGCGAAGATAATCACATCAGGACCATCACCGGTTGAGGCGACTTGAGGGAAAAGTTCTTCTAATTTTCCCGGATGTTCTACAATGACTTTTACCCCAGTTTCTGCTTCAAATTTTTTACCTACTTCAGCTAAACCGTTATAGCCTTTATCAGCACTAATCCAGATATTGAGTTGACCTTCTACAATTTTTGCATTTGCACCTTGAGCAATACAAAGTCCTGTTAATACAGCTAATGCAGTTTTAGTAAGTTTTTTCATAGGATTTTCCTCATTTGATTTTGGAGATAGACCGATTTCCAGTCTTTTACGTAGAGCATAATAAAAAATTTACTCATCATTTCATCATCCCCCGTTCTCCTCCCCAGATGAGAATTTATTGATGTAGTTCACAGATTTGTAAAAGTTTGATGTTTTTGTGAAACGGATCACAAAATAGAGGATGTTTTTTGTGATCCGTTTCACAAAAAAATAAGAAAAAATAGAATAAAAACATTGAGTTGTGGAAAGAAAAAATTTACTGAAAGTATGATGTGGAAAAAAGAGAAATACGTAAACTACGTAACAAATTTAAAGCGAGAGGGATAAAAAAATGACAGATGTTCGATTAGTAAACGTATGCAAATCGTATGGCAATGTACATATTTCTAAAGATGTTAATTTAGAAATTAAAGACGGCGAATTTGTTGTTTTTGTCGGCCCGTCAGGCTGTGGTAAATCAACCGTATTACGAATGATTGCTGGCTTGGAAGAAATTACCTCCGGTGATTTATTTATCGGGGATAAACGAATGAATGATGTACCGCCGGCAAATCGAAATATCGGTATGGTATTCCAATCTTATGCCCTCTATCCCCATCTTTCTGTTGCAGAAAATATGTCATTTGGTTTGAAACTCGCCGGAGCAAAAAAAGAAGAAATTGACCAGCGAGTTAACCAAGTCGCGGAAATTCTGCAACTCGCTCATTTACTAAATCGCAAGCCGAAAGAATTATCGGGCGGTCAACGTCAGCGTGTTGCAATTGGACGTACCTTAGTCTCACAACCTGAAGTGTTTTTATTGGATGAACCGCTTTCAAATTTAGATGCGGCATTACGTGTGCAAATGCGTGTAGAAATTTCAAAATTACATAAAAAACTTGGCAGAACAATGATTTATGTAACGCATGACCAAATCGAAGCCATGACGCTCGCCGATAAAATTGTTGTTTTACAAGCGCTTTCTGCAGGCAGCAATCTTACAACGAACGTTGCTCAAGTGGGTAAGCCATTAGAGCTTTATCATTATCCGGCAAATCGTTTTGTGGCAGGTTTTATCGGATCACCTAAGATGAATTTCTTACCGGTGCGAGTGATAGATGTACGTGAAGGTGGAGTGAAAATTGAATTACCGGACTCAACCCATTTGAATTTCTGGGTACCGGTTGAAAGTGGTGGCGTAAAAGTAGGAGATAACCTTTCATTAGGTATTCGTCCGGAACATTTATTACCGTGTGAACAAAGTGAAGTTTGTATTTCCGGCACGGTAAAAGTGGTAGAACAATTGGGTAATGAAACGCAAGTTCATATTGAAATGCCACCGATTAAACAGAGTTTGGTCTATCGCCAAAATGACATTGTATTAGTGAAAGAAGGCGATTCAATGTCGATTGGTATTAATCCGAATCGTTGTCATCTTTTCCGAGAAGATGGCACGGCATGCAAACGTTTATTTGTCGAGCAAGGCGTATAAATGTTCTTAAGGGTTTCCCTTAAATTTTAATAATGAAAAAAACTGTCTGAAAAGAGAAAGGAGTTTCCTATGAACCTCAATAAAACGATGTTAGCAACTTTAGTTTCAAGTGCTTTACTTTCAACCAGTGCATTAGCGGTTGATTTCCACGGTTATGCACGTTCCGGTATCGGCTGGACTTCAGGTGGTGGCGAGCAATCGGCATTTACTGTGAATGGTGGCGGTTTTAAATACCGTTTAGGTAATGAATCAGATACTTACGCAGAGTTAAAACTTGGTCAAGAGCTATTTAAATCGGGCGAAAAATCAATTTATTTCGATACTAATGTGGCTTATGGCGGTACGTTACACAATAATGACTGGACAGAAACAAGCCCTGCATTACGTGAATTAAACGTACAATTCAAAAACTTTGCAGACAGCTTACCGGGTGCAACATTATGGGCAGGTAAACGCTTCTATCAACGTCACGATGTTCATATGAACGACTTCTACTACTGGGATATTTCAGGTCCGGGTGCAGGGGTTGAAAATATTGATGTTGGCATCGGTAAACTCTCTTTAGCAGTTACTCGTGATACAGAAGCTGGTGGTGCATTCTCTTACTATTATGATCCTGTAACAAAATCATATAAAAGCAATAGAGAAAAAGATGGGACTATTTCTAAGAAAGATGTTTACAACGACATTTTCGATGTACGTTTAGCCGGCATTGAACTTTGGAAAGATGGCTCGTTAGAACTTGGTTTTGACTACGCAAACGCACATAAAAAAGACGATTCAGCTTATGTAAACAGTGATGCAACCAAAAATGGTTATATGGTAACAGCAGAATATACCCAAGGTAACTTCTTCGGTGGTTTCAATAAATTTACTGCACAATATGCAAAAGACTCTATGACATCTTGGAATAATGGTCACGCACAAGGTTCAAAAGCTGATAACCGTGGTCATATGCTCCGCTTAATCAACCAAGGCGTTGTTCAAGCCAGCGACAAAGTTGAAGTAATGTATGCGTTAATCTATGAAAAAACAGACTTAGACAACAAACAAGGCAAAACTTGGTACTCAGCAGGTATCCGTCCAATGTATAAATGGACTGATACAATGAGTACTATCGCTGAGGTTGGCTATGATGTGATCAAAGATCAAGCAACAGGTAAGAAAAACAACCTAGTGAAATACACCCTTGCACAACAATGGCAAGCAGGCTCAAGCATTTGGGCTCGCCCTGCAATCCGTGTATTCGGTACTTACGCACACTGGAATGACAAATTTAACACGGCAAATCGCACAGACGCTGGTTATAAAGCAAAAGACGGCGAGTTTATCGGCGGTGTTCAATTTGAAGCATGGTGGTAATTGAGCCATTTGGGGCGTATGTATTACGCCCCTTTATACGATGTAACAGATAGTTTTTTAGAGAGGCATTTATGAAAACCAAAATTGCAGCATTTTTATCAAGTGTTTTATTTACATCGGTTGCTATGGCAGCGACACCGTCAAAGACAGAACTAAGCCGTTTTGGTTGGCAAGATGTGACTTTCTCACAAAAGATTGTTAATGAACTTTCAGAAAAACAAATCCGCACATTTAGCCAAACGTTGGCAGGTACAAATAGTGCGGTAATCGGTTATAAAATTCCGGCAAATCAAGGTACACTCAAGATCAAAGTGAGTAGTTTGGTGGTGGATAATGACCATATTTTTGTACCGAATGTTTTAGTTCTAGATGCGAATTTTAATGAGTCGCTAACATACCCCGCTTCACAATTTAAAGTTGTGGAAGAACGAGGCTTTGAAGGCGGGCAAATTCAAGCGGAATTAAACTTAACGCCGGCAACCGGGCAAGATTTTATTTATTTACTGATCTACACCACTGAAAAAGATCTCGCAGGGCAAACGACATTTACCCACCCGGTGAAATTATATGAAAAAGCAAAAGGTAACCAACCGCCTGCAATTGCAGATTTACTGGTAAAACACACTAATTCAGGACAAATTCAAATTAATGTAGATGGCATTCAGAGTACTCAATTTGTCGGTTTAGGCAATGTGGTTAATGGTGGGGCATTATTTGAAACGAAACCGACAGCTCAAAGGGTAGGGACGGAAGTACAAGCGGTTAAAAATCCGCAAAAAAATGCAAAACCGAAAGCTGTAGAGAAAACTACAGAACAATACTTTAATGAAGCGGTTACACAAGCATTAAAAAATAATGATATTAGTAAAGCAATGAATTTAGTAAACGAAGCGGAGCAACTAGGGCTTTCTTCACCGCGTCAAATCTTCTTAAAACAAGTTTCTGCTAAAAAATAGATGTTTTTTATCTTTATCCTTTTGCCACTGAATTTTCAGTGGTTTTTTTATTTCCACTAACTAAATAAGGAGAAAATTGTTAGAATCTCCATATCGTATGTAATGGAGGAAAAATGCAAGCAACATTTTCAAGATTGATTCCAACTAAGCTAATTTCTAGTAAAGTCAATCGAACCGTCAAAGAGACAGAAACCGTTGAACGAACATTACTCTTAAATGAATTAAATCGGGCGGAATTTTACCCGATGACGCTGGTTATTGCACCGGCAGGTTATGGCAAAACAACGCTGGTTTGCCAATGGAAGGAAAAACAATTAGCGAAAAACCAGCGTATCGGTTGGTACTCACTTGATGAAAGTGACAACAAAACAGAACAATTCTCCGCATATTTTACCGCTGCACTTTCGCAAGCGACCGACCTCTCTTTTTCCGGAATTGTTTACCAAAATAATTTGGTAGATTATTTCTCTCAGTTATTGATTCAGCTTTCTCAAGTGCGTAGCCATTTTTACTTAGTGATAGACGATTATCACCATATTGAAAATAGCGAAATTCACGATGCACTTCGTTTTTGGTTAAAGCATCAACCACAGACGATGAGCCTGATTGTCTTATCACGTTTAACTCCTCCACTAAGTATTACCAATTTACGTATTCATGAGCAATTATTGGAAATTGATGTGCATCAGTTGGCATTCACACCGACCGAAACTCGCCAATTTTTAGCGTTAAAATTTAACGAGTCGCTGACAGATGATGAAGTTTTCTCACTTTGCGATCGGGTTGAAGGCTGGGCAACAGCATTGCAATTAGTTAGTTTTGCTGTGAAGCAAAATCCTGAATTGTTACGTTCTCCGGAAAAATTATTTGCCAAGCTCAATCAACAACATATTGCCGATTATCTGAATGAAGAAGTATTCCATTACGTTGAGCCGGAAATTAAGTTATTTATGCAACGCTGTGCGATTTTACGTTCGATGAATGAAAAATTGATACTCGCTTTAACCAAAGATGAAAACGGTGTGAAAAAGCTCGATGAATTAGAAAAAATGGGGCTTTTTATTCAAAGGATATTGCACGACGATGGTGAAATTTGGTGGAAATTTCATCCGATTTTAGCATCTTATCTTGCGCAAAGTTGTCGTTTAGAACTGCCTTGTGAATGGCAAGAGCTACATAAAATTGCAGCGATGATGTGGCTGAAATTAGGCTATGGATCCGAGGCGCTTTATCATGCGCAGATGTTGGAAGATTCTCAAACGCTTTATACCATTTTACAAGAACATGGTTGGTCGTTATTTCATCAAGGTCAGCTTAAGTTATTGGAAGACTGTTTGGCATTACTTTCAGCGCAGCAACTTTGGCAAGACTCAAACTTAGTGCTGTTAAAAGCGTGGCTTGCACAGAGCCAGCACCGCCATCAAGAAGTATCGGGTATTTTGCAAAAATTTCAGCCAAATCAACCGCTTGTTGCCGATTTACAAGCACGTTTTGATGCACTAAAAGCTCAGGTAGCAATTAATGAAGGTAATGATGAGCAGGCCTATAATTTAGCAAAACAGGCGCTTGTTCATCTGTCGTCCGATTTCGGTTATGCACAAATTGTTGCAAATTCCATTATTGGAGAAGCACAACATTGTCGAGGCTATCTGAAAGAAGGCTTAGTTCAAATGCAGAAAGTGGAGAAAATGGCATTAGAGCAAAGGGCCTATCATCAATGGTTATGGTCGAAGCTGCAACAAGCGGAAATTTTATCGGCACAGGGCTTTTGGCAGTCTGCCTATGATTTGCTAAAAGATACCACTTTACAAGCGCAGCATTTACACCAAATTCCGATGCATGAATTTCTATTGCGTTTAAAAGGGCAAATCTTGTGGGAATGGCATCATTTAGATCAAGCGGAAGCGATGGCGAATGCCGGTATTGAAGTCTTAGAAAAAGAGGGCGAACAAGCGCATTGTTTGGCATTGTTGGCAAAGGTTTCGCTGACTAAAGGCGATTTAAATAATGCCGGACGTTTGATAGAACAATGTCGTAATTTAATTATTGCTCAGGCGGTGCATTGGGATTGGCGTTCAACTTTTGACGAAGTACAAATGCTGTATTGGCAAATCAGTGATGATAAGTCGCATTTGGAAAGTTGGTTGACGCAAGTCAGTTTTCCGGAACAAGACAATAATCACTTTTTACAACGCCAATGGCGAAATATTGCTCGTTGTTATTTGTTACAGGATAATTTTGAACAAGCGTTGAATATTTTGAATCGCCTGTTACAAACTTCTGCAACCTTTAATTTAATCAGCGATACGCAACGAGCGCTGATTTTGCGTAATCGAGTATTTTATCGCCAAGGTAGAATGGATCTTGCACAAAAAGATTTGATTCGAGCGTTAAATCTAACCCAACAAACCAATTTTATCAGTGCTTTTGTGATTGAAGGTGATTTGATGGCACAGCAAATTCGCCAATTGCTACAAATCAATGTCCTTGATGAGCTTTCAACCCGTAAGGCACAATTTATTTTGCGGAGTATTAATCAGCACAATCGCCATAAATTTGCGCATTTTGATGAGGAATTTGTCGCTAACTTGTTGAAGAATCCACAAGTACCGGAGTTACTTAAAATTAGCCCGCTTACCGCGAGAGAGTGGCAGGTGCTCGGTTTAATTTATTCAGGTTACAGTAATGAGCAAATTTCACAGGAATTGGTGGTAGCGATAACTACGATTAAAACGCATATTCGTAATTTGTATCAAAAAATCGGTGTGGCGAATCGTAGCGAAGCGATTGAATATACACGCAGTTTATTGAGAATGATGGGATATAGTTAATTTGTACGCAAAATACTAATCGCTTGTGACCGAGGGAGAAGAAAGAAAAAACGTGGGCATTGCCCACGTTTGTTTTGCTATCTTTTCCAAATTCTGGTTTGGTAATCACGAATTGAGCGGTCTGAGCTAAAGCTACCGAGACGAGCGGTATTCAGAATCGTAGATTTTAACCAAGCGGTCTGATTTTGGTAACGTTTTGCAACTTCTTGCTGTGCTTCACGGTAGCTGGCAAAATCGGCTAATACGCAGAAATAGTCTTTGTTTAGCAAATCATAAACTAATGGTTCGAAGATTTCTTTATTACCGCCGGCAAATGAACCGTCCGCTAACGCGTCAATCGCTTTACGTAAAACTTCATCTTGTTCGTAATACTCACGAGAAACATAGCCTTTTTCACGTAATTCACGTACAGATTCCACCGTATGACCGAAAATCACGACATTTTCCTCGCCGGCAAATTCGGCAATTTCCACATTCGCACCGTCAAGTGTGCCTAAGGTAATAGCACCGTTTAGAGCTAATTTCATATTACCGGTACCGGAAGCTTCTTTACCTGCAAGGGAAATTTGTTCGGAAACATCTGCCGCCGGAATGATTTTTTCCGCTAGACTTACACTGTAGTTCGGTAAAAATGCTACTTGTAATTTACCTTGCATATCCGGATCGTGATTGATGACGTGCGCCACATTATTAATCGCTTGAATAATTTGCTTCGCCATAAAATAACCTGGTGCGGCTTTACCTGCAAAAATAAAGACGCGTGGCACGAATGGCATATCCGGATTGGCTTTCAGCTCTTGATAAGTAGCAATAATATTCAATAAATTGAGGTGTTGACGTTTATATTCATGGAAACGTTTAATTTGTACGTCAAAGATCGCATTTTGATTCACTTGAATACCCAGTGTTTCTTCAATCACTTTTGCCAATGCTTGTTTATTTTGTTGCTTAATCTCAGCGTAAGCGGTCTGAAATGCCGAATTTTCTGCAAGCGGTTCGATTTGACGTAACAGCTCTAAATTTTGTGTCCAGTCGCCTTCAATATGTTGATCGAGTAATGCGCTTAATAACGGGTTAGCTTGACGGATCCAACGGCGTGGGGTAATACCGTTCGTCACATTGTGGAATCTACCGTTAAATAATTTCGCATAAGCAGGGAATAAATCACTAACCACTAAATCAGAGTGAATTTGTGCCACGCCGTTCACTGCAAATGACCCCACCACGCAAAGGTTCGCCATTCGTACACGATTATTGGCGATAATTGCTGTTTCGTCCCACACATTAGCTAATTCGTCTTCATCAAAGCAGGCTTTGACTTGTTGGTAAAGCTCAAGATTGATGCGTTCAATGATGATTAAATGACGAGGCAATAATTTAGCAACAAGGTTTTGATCCCATTGTTCTAGCGCTTCCGGTAACAGGGTGTGGTTGGTATAAGCGAATACTTTTGAACAGATTGACCACGCTTTTTCCCAGCTGTAACCGTATTGGTCGAGTAATAAGCGCATTAATTCAGGAATCGCGATTGCGGGGTGGGTGTCATTTAATTGGATCACTTCAAATTCCGCTAATTGGTCGAGAGTTCTGCCTTTAGCTAAGTGATTTTTGATAATATCCGCTACCGAACAAGCACAATGGAAATATTGTTGCATTAAGCGTAATTCTTTACCGTTTTGATGGTTATCGTTCGGGTAAAGCACTTTGGTAATTTTTGACGCATCAATTACCATTGATTCCGAATCTAAATAATCGCCGTCATTGAATTTGGCTAAATCAAAAGCGGTTTCACTATAGCCTTGCCATAAGCGTAACGGTTGTTGTACGCCTTTATAACCGACTACCGGTAAATCAAACGCTTCACCGTAAATTGTCCATGCCGGTTGCCATTCGTATTTATCGCCGGCAATATGACGAACTTCACCGGCAAAGCCGACTGGTTGGCGGAAATCCGCACGATGTGACTGTAAAGGGAAGAAATCACGTCCCCACGCATCGCCTTCTTCATGTTGTCTGCCCGCCCAATCAAAGCTTTGTTTGAATAAGCCGTATTGATAATGTAAACCGTAGCCTACTGCCGGTTGAGCAAGGCTTGCCATTGAGTCTAAATAGCAGGCGGCTAAGCGTCCTAAACCGCCGTTACCGAAAGCAGGATCAGTTTCTTGTTCTAAAATATCGACCAATGTTTTGCCGTATTTCGCCACTTCATCTACCACATATTGATATACGCCGAGGTTCTGTAAGTTATTACCGAGTAAGCGCCCGACTAAGAATTCCATTGAAAGATAATTGACTTTGCGAGTATCAACAAGCGGTGCGTTTTTCGGAAAAAATTGCAAAGCGGCTTGGTGCGCGACTTGTGCCACCAGCTGATACCATTGTTGATCGGATAATTGAGTTGGATTTAAAGAACGTTCCTCGCAGTAAGCTTGTAAACCACGTTCGAATAATGCTGAAAATTGTGCCGTGAGCGCCATACATTTTCTCCAGAATGAAAGTAAGAAATTTTTCGCTATTATCAAAAAGCCACTGAATAAAAAAATCCTCCCCGCTAAAATTAGTCAGGGAGGATTTATTAGTAGGACTAGCTTGAGTGCTGTTCTGCCGCGTTTTTATCTTGTGATTTTGTTGATTTCGGTTCTTTTTCCGGATCGAATTTCACCACCGGCACGCAGCCACGGCAAGCACCTTGGTTTACACCGAGTTCTTCACAAAATTTATCATATTTCGCCAGCATTTTTTTGAACCAGCTTTGTGATGTATCTGACGATTTACCAGACATAGTTCACCTCATCAAATTTGCAAAAAAATTGCAAAATTTAACCGCTTGTTAGTCACGGAAGTTATTAAATTGGAACGGCTGACCAAGTTCTGCGCCTTTTACCAGCTGGATTGCCGCTTGTAAATCATCACGAGATTTACCAGTTACACGTACTTGTTCGCCTTGAATTTGGGTCTGAACTTTAATTTTTGAATCTTTGATCAGCTTTGTGATCTTCTTCGCCATTTCGGTTTCGATACCCTGTTTAAGTTTGATCTCTTTTGAGTAGAGTTTACCGTGATGTTCCGCATCACTTGGAATATCAAGCGAGTTGTGTTCGATACCACGTTTTACACAAGAACCGATTAAAATCTCGATTAATTGCTCTAATTGGAAATCAGATTCGGTGGTTAATTTAATGCTTTCGTTTTTTTCGTTAAGCTCAATAACGGCTTCAACACCACGGAAGTCATAACGTGTGCTTAAAACACGGTTAGCATTTTCAACGGCGTTACGCACTTCGTGCATGGTAATTTCAGAAACGATATCAAAAGATGGCATTTTTTATTCCTCATTATTGAAAACTACGGCTAACACAGTTTGCATTAACCTAGTTGGATGATACATAGAGATTTTTCGCATTAAGCAGCACGCACAATGCGCTCAAGTCGCCAAAGTTTATCACAAATTTCGCCTGTTCTTGAACTTTTGGTTTAGCGTGCAGCGCAACCCCGAGGGCAGCGGTTTTGATCATCGGTAAATCGTTTGCCCCGTCACCAATTGCAACCCATTGAGTTTGTGGAATATGAAATTGCTCGCCCAGTTTGGTTAAGGTTTGCGCTTTGTATTGTGCATCAACCACTTTTCCTAATACGACACCGGTTAATTCTCCGTCGATAATTTCCAATTGATTGGCAACCGCATAATCCAACTGATATTTTTCTTTTAAATAGTCGGCAAAATAATCGAAACCGCCCGAAGCAATCGCCAGTTTCCAACCGTGTGATTTTAGCTCGCCGACCATCAATTCAAAACCGTCCATCAGCGGTAGTTTTTCTCGTACGGTTTGCAAAATGCTTTCCGGTGCATTTTCCAATGTACCGACTCGTTTACGCAAGCTTTGCTCGAAATCCAATTCGCCGCGCATTGCGCTGGCGGTAATTGCCGATACAATTTCACCGGAACCCGCCAGTTTGGCAATCTCGTCTATACATTCAGTTTTGATAGCGGTGGAGTCCATATCCATTACTAATAAACCGGCTTCGTTTATATTCGGCGTAATCGCTAGGTCGGCGATATCCGCTTCGATTTTTGCCGCCTTGGCTCGTAAATCGCAAGCGGTCGAATTTGTATCGAAAAATGCAAGATGATAGCCTAAATAAACCGTTTGTTTGCGTAATACCGATTGCGTTTCCGCGGTAAATCGCTCGATTTGTTGTGTTGTCAGAGATTTAGCGAAGATAAAAATCGTGTTTGGCATAATGTTCTCTTTTTAATAGACTTTTTTCAATGGTGCATAGATAATGTGCTTTCGGAATTATCTATTATCAATTAGCTATTAGCAATTAATCTATGTATGTAACTCGTGAAAAATTAATAAAATTCGGCTTGCTCGCCGGAATTAGCGTGTTATGCGTAATGATTGTAAGTGTCATTTTAAGCGGGATTAACCAGTTTAAATTGGGTTCGCAGTTGGCAAGCGTAAACCACGTGTCTAATCTTTCACATTTGTTAGTCAGACAACAGGCGAACTTATTTTCTATGATGTTGGTTCGTAACGTGAAGAGCGAGGATTTGGTCGAGGCGTTGGATGCTTTTTCCAAAGAAGATTTTGTGATTGATGCCAATTTATATTCGCCTGCCGGCGTACTGATCGCACAAAGTCGTAATGCGTTAGAATTTAAATCTCTGCTTCAGCAAGATAAAGCGCAACCGGCTACTCAACAAATCGTCGAGCCGATTTTTTCTCAGCAAGATCTCGTCGGTTTCTTACGCGTTACTTTTGATGCGCAATACGGACAAACCACTAAAAGTAAAGTGGAGCGCATTTTTCATCAATTATACGGGCAGTTAATTATTTTGGTATTAGCCGGCGGTTTACTTGCGAGCAGTTACCATTATTTCTTCCGCCGTAGAATCAGTATCGTGCATACTCCGGTAAAATTACCGTTGATTTCGAGCAAAACGCAAACCCAGCGTTTTCATTCGAAACGTCGAGTGTTTAGGCACAAGTAATCACTTGGAAGTGATTGTAATTTAGGCTGATGAGAGTATAATAAGCCCCGTTTTTTTATTTATATCCAAACCCTAATTTAAAGAGGAATCAATGGCTAAAGAAGATTGCATTGAGATGCAAGGTACGATTTTAGAAACCTTACCAAATACAATGTTTCGTGTGGAATTAGAAAACGGTCACGTTGTTACCGCACATATTTCAGGTAAAATGCGTAAAAACTACATCCGTATTTTAACCGGTGATAAAGTCACGGTAGAAATGACGCCATACGATTTAAGCAAAGCACGTATTATTTTCCGCGCACGTTAATTAAAAGCTTAAAACAAAAAACGGAAGTTGAGAAATCAGCTTCCGTTTTTTGTTTTGGGTAGCAGCAATCATCAATGTTATTTTTCAATAATCGCTTCCGCACAAGCAAAAGCGGACGACCACGCCCACTGGAAATTATAGCCGCCGAGCCAGCCGGTCACATCTAACACTTCACCGATAAAATAAAGCCCTTCGGTGTGTTTCGCTTGCATGGTTTTGGACGAAATAAAATCGGTATCAACGCCGCCCATCGTTACCTCTGCGGTACGATAGCCTTCCGTGCCGTTGGGTAAAAATTGCCAATGATGAATCAGTTGATCTAATCGAGCTAATTCCGCTTTGCTTAACTGAACAATCACATTATCTTTAAAAACACCTTGTTCCAACCAAAGTTCGACTAATTTTTTCGGTAAATAACGGTTTAATACGGTTTTTAGCTGCAATTTCGGCGAAGATTGACGCAATTCGGTTAAGATTGTTGAAATGTCATCAGCAGGTAACAAATCAATTTCCACCGTTTCGCCTAAGTCCCAATAATTAGAAATTTGCAAAATTGCCGGGCCGGACAAACCTCGATGAGTAAACAGCATTTGGTTACTAAAACTTTGCTGCCCGCAAGTAGCGCGAATCGGTAACGCAATGCCGGAAAGTGTCGCAAAATGTTTGTCCGAGTCTTTCCAAGTAAAAGGTACAAGGCTTGCTCGCGGCGGAATCACCGGAATATTGAATTGCTCGGCAATTTTATAACCGAACGGGCTTGCGCCTAACGCCGGCATAGATAAGCCGCCGGTAGCGATGATTAAATGCTCGGTTTCAAAGGTTTCGCTAGCGGTCTGAATTTGGAAATTTTTTGCAAATTTTTCGACGAAAATGACCGCTTGTCGCAAAAAGATCTCGACCTTGCCTTTGTCGCATTCCGCTTGCAATAAATCGACAATTTGCTGCGAGCTTTCGTCACAAAATAATTGCCCTAACTCTTTTTCGTGGTAGCTGATACCGTATTGCGCAACTAAAGCGATAAAGTCCCAGTTGGTATAACGAGCTAACGCCGATTTGACAAAGTGTTTATTTTGGCTGAGATAGTGATTTGCCGTAACTTCCAGATTAGTGAAGTTACAAAAACCGCCGCCGGACATTAAAATTTTACGCCCGATTTTCTTGCCTGAGTCTAACACAGCGACCCGTTTGCCGGCTTGCCCGAGCTGTGCGGCGCAAAATAAACCGGATGCGCCGGCACCGATGATCACGACATCAAAATGTTGCATTAGAAGTTTAAGACCTTATCCGCTTCCATCGTCCAATCGGCAAGCTCGATTAACGTACCGATTTCCACACCGTCCGCAAGCGGTAACGCGCTCATACCTCGTGCATTGATACAAGTTTTGCAAAGTTTAATCGTTGCCCCTTGTGCGGTCAGAATTTCCAACATTTGCTGTAAATTATATCCTTCCGACGGATTATGCTTTCTTAATGCCGCAGTAACGGAATCGGACATTAAGAACAGTTTAAGTTGCGCTTTATGCTGTTCTTGAATCTGTAATGCTAAACGTAAACCGCTAAAGAAAGATTCGTTGCCGTACGGCGCCGAATTAAAAATAAAGAGAAGTTTTTGCATAAGATTTCCTTAAAAATACGGAATACACGAACTAGACAAGCGGTTTGATTTTGTTAAATTTTTACAAAATGCCGTGCTGTTCGTCTATTCCGAATTAAGTGAGATGAGATTAGCCAACCCAAACGAATTTTGCGATAAACAGTAAAGAAACTACCGCTACCGACGGATTGATTTCTTTCCAGCGACCGGTACAGGTCTTCATCACGCAATATGAAATAAAGCCGAATGCGATACCTTCGGTAATCGAATAAGTAAACGGCATCATTGCGGTGGTGATAAACGCCGGAGTCGCTTCGGTTAAGTCGTCCCATTTCACTTCAATTAAACTTGAAGCCATTAAAATCCCGACGAAGACTAATGCACCGGCGGTTGCATAAGCCGGAACTACGCCTGCAAGCGGCGAGAAGAAAATAGTCAATAGGAATAAGATACCTACGGTAACTGCGGTCAAACCGGTACGACCGCCGACCGATACGCCCGAGCCGCTTTCAATATAAGTACTGATTGCCGAAGTTCCCATAAACGAACCCGCTATTCCTGCGGTACTGTCCACTAATAAAGCTTGTTTCATACGTGGGAAACGACCTTGTTTATCGGCAAAACCGGCTTTGGTGGTTACCGCAATTAATGTGCCTGAAGAGTCAAATAAGTTTACTAGCATAAAGGAGAAAATAATACCGAGTAAGCCAACGTCTAGCGCACCGGCGATATCTACTTGACCGACGACCGCATCTAAACTCGGCGGCATCGACATTACACCGTTAAAACTTACCGCCGGATCGAAGATTAAGGCTAAGGTAGTGATAACCGCAATAGAGATTAATACACCCGAATGGAAGCTCTTAGCCGCTAAAACGACAATAATAAAGAAGCCTAAGATACCCATTAATACTTTCGGATCGTGTAGATCGCCCAATGCGACTAAGGTTGCCGGGTTCGCTACCACTAAGCCCATATTTTTAAAGCCGATCAGGGCGATAAATAAGCCGATACCCGCACCGATACCGACACGTAAACCGAGCGGAATCGCCGACATAAACCAATAACGAATTTGGAAAACGGTTAATAAGAATAAGCCGACCGAGCCTAAGAAAATTGCACCCATCCCTACTTGCCATGAGTAACCTAATTTTTGTACTACCACAAAGGCGAAAAACGCATTTAAACCCATTGCCGGTGCAAGCGCGATAGGAAGGTTACTGAATAAGCCCATCGCAATCGTCCCGAATGCGGCGATTAAACAGGTGGTGACGAAAACCACTTGGGTATCCATACCGGCAACACCGAGAATAGACGGATTGACGAATACGATATAAACCATGGTGAAGAAGGTGGTAACCCCCGCCACGATTTCCGTTTTGGCATTCGAGCCTTTTTCGGATAATTGGAACAAACGTTCTAACATAAAAACCTCAGGTCAAAGAAAGAAACTACGGAACGATTTTACGTTCCGCAGCGGATAAAGTTAATATTCCAACACTAAGTTGAGCAGTTGAACCGCTAAAAACGCCAAGCTGAATTTTTGCTCGTCTGCAACCGACCAGAATTGCACTTCGTTTTCCGATTTTGCGAGTAGTTGGCTGATTTGAAGTAAGTTTTCTTCTTCGTTTTCACCGTTTTTAACCGCTGTCATCACGCTTTCTTCGTGGAAACGTAGCCAATTTTGTTGTTGCCATTCTGCACTAACGCTCTCAACATCTAATTGATATTCCGAATGTAAGGTGACCATTTGCGAAATACCGTAGAAGACCGGCGTTTGCACCGAATGGAAGGTGGTGGAAGCGGTTAAATTCGGTAAAACTTTCGCAAGTTGTAATTCGAAAACACGAGAGAACGGTAAGTTTTTCTCTTCGCCTTGCACGTTTGCCGGCACGGTATCGAATGCGATACGTTCCGCATTTTCGTCAAACGGAATACCGTTTAACAAACGTGCGGTTTGTCCGGCAAGTTCCTTCACTTTTTCATCGCCGAAATATGCTGCCGGTAACAATGAAGTCACAAAAATATGACTTAACGGCTGAGCTAAAAACGGTTTGAGGGTTAAAGCTAATTGTGAGATTTGCGGATTTGCCAGTGCCACGATATTGCGTTCGCGTAAGTTAGCGATCGCTTCATCATTAACGCTCGGTACGACAACCGGCACATTAGCAATTAGAGCGGTAATACCGTAAAGATCGAGTACGATACAACCGGCTTGCACCGCTTGGGCTAAGACTTCGGCTTGTGCCATTTTGCCGGCAAAGAAAACGTGGCTGAAATCCGTCCAATTTACTTCATCAAGCGCAATTTGCTCGATCGCTTTGCCGCCCATATAAAGGGATTGTTCTTCACCGAACGGCTCGATTTCGATTGCAGAAATATTGTCTAAGCGCAAATCACTCTCAGCTAATGCTTCAAGTAATTTTGATGACAGGGTAAAATCAGCGGCAATCGCTAAACGGATATTTGATGTCATTGAACCAGACATAAGTAGTTGCTCCTTTTTATACGCTTGATTTGGCGTAACGCACACAAAGGGAGTAATTGTACATATTTTTAAGAGGAAAAACTAATGACCCCGGCAATAAATTTATTGAAAAAGCAAAAAATTGCACATAGGCTTCATCCTTACGAACACGATCCGAATAACACCAATTTCGGGCAAGAAGCGGTAGAAAAATTAGGTATTGATGCCAATCAGACATTTAAGACCTTATTGGTGGCGGAAAACGGCGATCAGAAAAAATTAGCCGTGATGGTGGTGTCGGTTTCGCATACCTTGAATTTAAAACGAGCGGCAAGTGCGCTCGGCGTGAAAAAAGTGGAAATGGCGGATAAAGATATCGCCCAAAAAACAACCGGCTATTTATTAGGGGGAATCAGCCCGCTCGGACAGAAAAAACGTTTAACCACCGTGATTGACAGCTCCGCACAACAATTTTCCACGATGTTTGTTTCCGGCGGTAAACGAGGGTTGGACGTAGAGCTTGCACCGCAAGATTTGGCAAGTTTGCTCAATGCAACTTTTGCCGATATTAAGGAGGAATAAGCGGTCGAATTTTTACCGTTTTTTGTAATTTTAAATAAAGAATAATAATCGTTACGGAAAGTTTTGAAAATCCGGATTAAATTTAGGACGTACAATTTTCAAGATTAAATTAGTGTGATATAGTGTCGCCTTATTAGTAAGTAGCTTCTCATTCTCAATTAGACTTGTCTATTAGAATGATAGGCAAATATCTTTTCGTGTGGAACAAATGGCAAAACAGGATGCAGATTGTATAACCTTAGATCTGTTCGCAACCGTGCCAAAAGTCGGGCGACCCCGTACTAATCCGTTAAGTAGAGAACAACAAGTTCGTATTAATAAACGTAATCAGCTGAAACGAGATCGTTCGTCCGGCTTAAAACGTGTAGAGTTAAAATTACATGCGGATTTAGTCCAGACTCTAGAGGATGAAGCGTCGCAACGCGGAGTAACACGCGGACAGTTAATCGAAATTATTTTAAATGACTATATTCATAGTCATCAGACTGATTAGAGAGAAAATAGGTAAATTCAAATGGCAGTAGTAGGTTTATTCTACGGTAGCGATACTGGTAATACAGAAAACATTGCAAAAATGATTCAAAAAGAAATCGGTGCGAATTTAATCGATGTACGCGATATCGCAAAAAGTGCTAAAGAAGATATTGAAGCGTACGATTTCTTACTTTTAGGTATTCCGACATGGTATTACGGCGAATCTCAAGCGGATTGGGATGATTTTATGCCGACGCTAAAAGAAATCGATTTTAGCGGTAAAGTCATCGGTATCTTCGGTTGCGGTGACCAAGAAGATTATGCGGAATATTTCTGTGATGCGATGGGAACCATTCGCGATGTCGTTGAGCAAAACGGCGGTGTGATTGTCGGACATTGGCCGACGGAAGGTTATAGCTTTGAAGTATCGCAAGCGTTAGTGGACGAAAATACATTTGTCGGTTTATGTATTGATGAAGATCGCCAACCGGAATTAACCGGTGAACGTGTAAACCGTTGGTGTAAACAGATCTTTGATGAGATGTGCTTAGATCAGTTAGCATAATGAATATAAGAGAGAGAAGGGTAACAAGTTATGTCTGAAGAAAATGCAAAACTTCTTAAAAGTGTAGGTTTGAAAGTTACTGAGCCTCGTTTGACCATCCTTGCGTTAATGCAGCAACATCGCGAACAAATGCAACATTTTTCTGCCGAGGATATTTATAAAATTTTATTAGAGCAGGGTTCCGATATCGGTTTGGCAACGGTTTACCGCGTATTAAACCAATTTGAAGAGGTCGGTATTTTACTTCGCCATAACTTTGATGCGAATAAAGCGGTATTCGAGCTTAACGTAGAGCAAGAACACGATCATATTATCTGTATGGATTGCGGTAAGGTATTCGAGTTTAAAGATCCGGATATCGAACGCCGTCAGCGTGAAATCAGCGAACAGCACGGTATGAAATTAGCGACGCACAGTTTATATCTCTATGCGAAATGTAGCGATATTTCACATTGTGATTCTTCAAAAGATAAAAAATAATTTATCTTATCGTTCAGTATAAAGCAGACATATACCGAAGGTTTTGCAGGCCTTCGGTTTTGTGTTATCTAAAGGATATGAAATTAAGCGGTTGTTTTGTAAAATTTTTAGTAAAAACGACCGCTATCTGAAAGAGACCTCGATTTAATGACGGATAATATTTCACAGCCTGTAGAGGCCAAGGTTCGACAGCCTCGTAAAATCTCACCTTTTTGGTTACTACCAATCGTTGCTTTCGTGATTGGCGGATTGTTATTTTTCCAGATCCTTAAAGAGCAGGGCGAAATGATCACGATTCGTTTCAACGAAGGCGACGGGATCACCGCAGGAAAAACCGTCATTCGCTACCAAGGTTTGCAGATAGGGCAAGTGAAAAAAGTCTATTTTGTAGAAGATCTTAAAAAAGTCGAAGTGCAAGCGGAAGTGAATCCCGAAGCCAAATCCGTGTTACGAGAACAAACCAAATTCTGGTTGGTAAAACCGAGTGCCTCGATTGCCGGCGTATCGGGCTTAGACGCGTTGGTTTCCGGTAACTATATTACGCTGTTACCGGGTGAAGGAAAAAGCAGCAACGAATTTATTGCGGAAGAAGAACCGCCGACAGTGGCGGTAACCGACGGCGATTTATTGATCCGTTTGATTTCGGATGATCTCGGCTCGATTACGGTCGGGGCAAGCGTTTACTTCCGTAAAGTACCGGTGGGCAGTATTGCGGATTATCGTTTTACCGCTGATCAAAAGAAAGTGGAAATTGACGTTGTTATTGATAAAAAATATGCCAATTTAGTAAAACAAGACAGTCATTTTTGGAACATTAGCGGAATTAATGCGAATATCGGTTTATCCGGAGTATCGGTAAATGTCGATAGTATTGCTTCGGTAGTTCAGGGAGCGGTAGCTTTTGATTCTCCGGATGAATCAAAGATTGCCGAGCAGGGACAAAAGTTTACGCTATACGAAAGTTTAAAATCGGCGCAACGAGGTAAAGAAATCCATGTCGTTATGCCGATAATGCCGAATTTAAAAGTGAATGAAACGCCGGTTTTCTATCAGAATATCCAAGTCGGCGTGCTTTCCGGTTTAGCTTTATCGGCGCCGAGTGATGAAAAAGATGCAAAAACGGAAAGTAAGCCTTTAGCGAAAGGAATGGCGCGAGGTACGCTGTTAATTGATCCGAATCATGTGGATTTATTTAAAAGCGGTACTCAAATTTTGCTAAAAGAACCTAAGTTTGCATTAAATAAAGAACAAATCAGTAAAGTCGGAGAGTTGCTACGAGGGATTTACTTTGATATTAGTGCGGGCAAAGGCGAGCCTAAACTCGAATTTGAAGTGCAGAAGGAAGCGGATTATTTACTTTCTCGCCCGAATTTACTGGCACTAACTTTTAGCGCACCGCAATCGTATAGTGTGGATCAAGGACAGGGGATTTACTATAACGACGTACAAATCGGCGAATTGCTGAAACGTAAGTTAACTTTGGACGGAGTTACTTTCCAAGGCATTATTTATCCGCCATATCGCCATTTAGTTGCCGCTAACAGTAAATTTGTGGCAATTTCAAATTTAGACGTATCGGTCGGGTTAGATGGGATGCGGGTGCAAGCCGGTTCGCCAAGCGACTGGTTAAAAGGCGGTATTCGTTTACTGACGAACAAAGCGCAGGGCGAAGCGAAAAAGCAGTATCCGCTTTATAAAGATGTTGAAAGTGCCGAAGCCGGTATTATTGATGATGAGAAAAAAACGACATTAACCTTATCGGCTAATGATTTGTCCGGCATTGATAAAGGTTCTGTGGTACTTTATCGCAACTTCCAAATCGGCGAAGTGCTGAAAGTGCGCCCGCAAAAAAACAAATTTGATGTCGATTTATTTGTTGAGCCGGCATATCGCCATTTACTCAGTGATAAAAGCCGTTTCTGGATTGAACCGGCGGTGTCTGCCGAGCTTTCAATGAAAGGTTTAAACGTGCAAGCCGCACCGCTTATGCGTACTCTGAAAGGTGCGATCAGCTTTGATAACGGTGGTACAAAAGGCGATAAAACCTTATATGCCAGCCAAGCAAAAGCAACTTCAGGTAATACCCGTATTACTTTAATTGCGAAAGACGCCTCCAAACTCTCAAAAGGTATGGACATCAAATATATGGGATTAACTATCGGTCAGATTGAATCGCTTGAGTTGCAAAATGCAAAAAAACAGATAAAAGCGACCGCTTACATTGATAGCCAATATTATGCTTTGGTGGCGAAAGAAGGCAGCCGATTTAGTGCAATCTCGCCGGAAATTACCACCAGCGGCGTTAAAAATATTGATGCGGCGTTACAAAATTACATTAATGTCGATGCGGGTAGCGGCAATCGTAAAACGCAATTTAGTTTAAGCGATACCGATACCAACAAAACCATTTATGCGAACGGCTTCCCGGTGATTGTGGAAACCAGTGATGCGCGTGGGATTGAAGTAGATGCGCCGGTGCTTTACCGAGGGATGCAAGTGGGGATTGTGAAACGTCTAAATCTAAGTGAATTAGGCGACAGAGTGATGATTCACTTGAGTATCGAAAGTAAATACCAACATTTGGTGCGTAATAATACCGAATTCTGGGCGGCTTCCGGCTATACCATGGATATCAGCCTACAAGGGGTGAGTATGAATTCGGGAACGATGTCGCAGTTATTAAAAGGTGGTATTGAATTCTCGACGCCATCGGGCAGAGTGGTGCAGCCGCAAGCAAAACCGAATCGCCACTTCTTATTACAACGTAAGATTCCGCAAGAAGCGCCTGAATGGGATCAAGGAATCGCAGAATAATTTCAGATATGGGGTAATCACCTTACCCCTTTAAGTTTTAAATTGGAGTAAAAAATGCCTTTATTAGATAGCTTTAAAGTGGATCACACTCGTATGAACGCACCGGCAGTGCGTGTTGCAAAAACGATGACGACGCCGAAGGGCGATACGATTACCGTATTCGATTTACGTTTTTGCCGTCCGAATATTGATATTTTACCGGTGCGTGGTATCCACACGATGGAACACTTATTTGCCGGCTTTATGCGTGATCATTTAAATAGTGAAAGTGTAGAAATTATTGATATTTCGCCGATGGGTTGCCGTACCGGTTTCTATATGTCGTTAATCGGTGCGCCAAGCGAAGCGGATGTGGTTTCGGCGTGGACAAAATCGATGGAAGATGCTTTAAATAAAGTACCGGACGTGTCAAAAATTCCGGAATTAAACGAATATCAATGCGGCTCTTATAAAGAGCATTCGCTTGAAGAAGCGCATCAAATCGCTCGTGATGTGTTAGCCAAGGGTATCGGCGTAAACCGTAACGAAGATTTAGCGCTTGATGAGAAATTATTAAATCCATAATCCTTCAAAAAGGCGTAATGTTTATTACGTCTTTTTCTTCTTAAAAATATATTTTAATCTTTGACAGACGCTTATGGCGTCTTTTAGTTTTTTCAGGAAAGTAAGATGTTCAACAAAATTTTTAGTTGGTTTGAAGCAAGAGTGGAAACTTACCCCGAAGCACCGCCGAAAACGCCCAAATCGGGAATAATCCCGTTTATTTTTGAAGCGACTAAAGGCATGCGAGGCTATTTAGTTATGCTGACCGTATTAGTCGCTGCAGTCGGGATTATCGAAGCGGTACTGTTTCAATTTATGGGCGAATTGGTTGATTGGGTCGCTCAATATTCTCCGGCGCAACTTTGGGCGGAGAAAAGCGGTAGTATTATTGCGATGTTTTGCACCGCCTTGTTAGGGATTTTATTCGTCTTTTTAGCGAGTAGCATCCGTTTCCAGTCGTTACAAGGTGTGTTCCCAATGCGTTTGCGCTGGAATTTCCACCGCTTAATGCTCGGTCAGAGTATGGGCTTTTATCAAGACGAATTTGCCGGACGAGTTTCAGCAAAAGTGATGCAAACCGCTTTAGCCGTACGTGATGTGATTATGACCTGTGCCGATATGTTGGTCTATGTTGCGGTTTATCTAACGACTTCCAGTGTTATCCTTTTACAGTTTGACGGTTGGTTATTTTTACCGTTTATTCTATGGGTGATTGCATTGGCGGTGACGATCCGCATTTTCGTACCGAAATTGGCGGAAGCTGCACAAGAACAATCTGATGCACGCAGCTTAATGACCGGTCGCATTACCGATGCGTATTCAAATATCGCCACGGTAAAACTGTTCTCGCATGGTAATCGTGAGTCGGCTTATGCGAAAGAATCAATGCAGGAATTTATGGTTACCGTGCATAAACAAATGCGTTTGGTAACGGTCATAGAAACCCTTACCAATGCGATGAGTATCGGTTTAATCGTTGCAACCGCCGGTATCGGTTTATGGCTTTGGGGAGCAGAATTAGTTACTGCCGGTGCGATTGCCACTTCAACCGCATTAGCGTTACGTATCAAAGGCTTATCGCAGTGGATTATGTGGGAGTTTGCCCGTTTATTCGAAAACTTAGGCACGGTGCAAGACGGTATGCAAACCTTATCAAAACCGCATACGGTGGTGGATAAAGCGGATGCAAAACCGCTTGAAGTTAGCAAAGGCGAAATTAAATTTGAACACGTCAATTTTGCGTATGATCCGAAAAAACCGTTACTTAAAGATTTTGAATTAACCATTAAAGCCGGTGAAAAAGTCGGTTTAGTCGGACGTAGCGGTGCAGGTAAATCCACGCTCACGAACTTATTGCTACGTTTTTACGATATTCAAAACGGTTCAATTACGATTGACGGGCAAAACGTACGAGATATTACCCAAGAAAGCCTTCGCTCACAAATCGGTTTAGTGACACAAGATACTTCGTTATTACATCGCTCGGTACGTGAAAACTTACTTTACGGTCGTCCGAATGCGACCGAGGAAGAAATGCTGAAAGCGGTAGAAAAAGCGGCAGCGGCGGAATTTATCCCGAATCTACAAGATGCGAAAGGTAGAACCGGTTTTGATGCGCATGTGGGTGAGCGAGGCGTAAAACTTTCCGGCGGTCAGCGCCAACGTATTGCGATTGCACGAGTGATGTTAAAAGATGCGCCGATTCTGTTACTAGACGAAGCAACCAGTGCGTTGGATTCGGAAGTGGAAGCGGCTATTCAAGAAAACTTAACCGAGTTAATGGACGGTAAAACCGTAGTAGCGATAGCTCACCGTCTTTCAACCATTATGGCGATGGATAGACTGATTGTGTTGGATAAAGGTGAAATTGTGGAACAAGGCAGCCATGAAGAATTATTGGCACAAAACGGCGTTTACGCTAAACTTTGGGCGCATCAAAGCGGTGGCTTTTTAGCTGAAGATATTCATTAATCGAAAGCGGTCGGATTTGTAGAAAATTTTGTAAATCTGACCGCTTGTTTTATTCACTTAGATTTAAGCTTATTCACGAGGAAAAAATGGCGATTGTTTCTGTTCCGGTTGAAAAATCATATCGTTTACTTAATATCGGACCGACAACTTTGGTGTCGGCAAAAGCGGATAATATTGAAAACGTTATGGCGGTAGCTTGGTCTTGTGCCTTGGATTACGGTCCGCTTTCTAAGGTAACGACCGTGTTAGATAAGCAGGCATTTACTCGTGGATTAGTCGAGAAAAGCGGTTTATTTGCAATTCAAATTCCGGTGGCAAATCAGGCGGAATTAGTATTGAAACTCGGTTCGACTTCACGCCGTACTGATGCATAAATTGGATAATGTAGAAATCTTTTATCAAGACGGTTTTGATATTCCGTTAGTAAAAGGTTGCGCCGGTTGGATTTTATGCGAATTGATCCGTAATCCGGAGAACCAACAAGATCACGATCTTTTTATCGGAAAAGTATTAGCGGCTTATGCTGATGATCGCGTGTTTAAAGATAATCATTGGATTTTTGATCAAGCGACAAATGACTTACGCACGTTACATTATGTTGCCGGCGGACAGTTTTATCTGATTGGTGAAAGTTTAGATGTTAAGTAATATTTATATTATCCGTGCGGCAGTGGTAAAAAATACAAAAAATGCTGTATGAAGCAATAATCTGCCGGATTCTGTTTATTTTATACCTTGTATATCGCAAGGTATTTTTTTGTAAAAAATCCGATAAATCAGACCGCTTTTTGATCGTAGCCAAGAGATACGAAATAATTGATATAACCTTAAGAGTCGGATCTCGTACAATATTTCATTTGCGATATTTACAGTGAGGGGAAAGAGATGAAAAAGGCATTTATTTTTGATATGGACGGGGTATTAATTGATTCCGAGCCGTTATGGCAACAAACGGAATTGGAGCTTTTACACGGTTACGGTATTCCGATTACCGAACAGGAATTGGCTCGAACACGAGGCATGCCGTCCGTACCGGTGTTGCGTTATGCAAGCGAGCTGTATCAAAAGCCGCTAGATATTGAAAAAGTGGCTCAAGAGCTGTTAGATGCGGCAATTAGTAATATTTTAAAGGCGAAACCGCTCATCAACGGTGTAACGGAAACGTTAGAATTACTTGCACGACATGATATAAAAATTGCGATTGCCTCCGCTTCGCCCCGTTATATGTTGGATAATATCGTGAAAAGCTGCGGTATTGCCGATTATTTTAGCTATATCGCATCCGGTGCGGAACTGCCGTATAGCAAACCGCATCCGGCGGTCTATTTACAGGCGGCGAAAGGTTTAGGTATCGAGCCTGCAGAATGTGTCGGGATTGAAGATTCTAAACCGGGTATGATTTCGGTGAAAGCCGCTTCGATGAGCTGTATTGTGATCCCTAATGAATTAGATTTTCACGAAAATTATTGGGCGTTAGCCGATTTTAAATTAGCGAAAATGAATGAAATCAATCAGCAATTTTTAGCGCAACTTTAATTTACATTTTGTCGCAAGCGGTCGTAAATCTGGCAAAATTTACGACCGTTTGCGCATTTATTCGGTTTGAAAAACAGAGAGATTAAAAAGGAATAATGATGACAAAAACGTTTCCCATTCCGGTCAATTACTTAGGAATGGTGCTCGGGCTTGCCGGACTCGGTTTAGCGTGGCGTTATGCGGCGACAATTTTGGCAATTCCAACATTTATCGGCGAATCGATTTTAGCGGTTGCAAGCTTAGTTTGGGCAAGTTTGATTAGCGTTTATCTCTATAAATGGCTGAAGTATCCCGAGTTAGCTAAAGCGGAACTGGCTCACTCGATTATGGGTTGTTTTGTCAGTCTGACGATGATTACTTCATTACTCATAGCGATAGCAATTCAGCCCTATAGTTTGTTAATCAGTCGTATTTTATTAGTCGGCGGCATTATCGGGCAGGTAGGTTTTGCGATGTTGCGTATCGGTAAGCTGTGGCAAGGTAATCACCCGACCGAAGCTACCACACCGGTACTTTATTTGCCGTTGGTGGCGGCGAATTTTGTTAGTGCCAATGCGTTAGGTATGGCGGGGCAAAATGAATTCGGGATGATTTTCCTCGGTGCCGGCGTATTTTCTTGGTTCTGTTTAGAACCGGCGGTACAACAACGTTTACGTAATTTAGAACCCGTTCCGCCGGCAGTCCGTCCGGTGTTCGGTATTCAGTTCGCACCGGCTTTCGTCTGCTGCTCGGCGTACTTTAGCTTAAATGGCGGTAAAATAGATAATTTCGTTTATTTGCTTATCGGCTATGGGCTTTTACAATTCTTATTATTAGCTAAGTTACTGCCGTGGATTATGCAAAACGGTCTGTCTATGGGGCTTTGGTCTTTCTCGTTCGGCGCCGCCTCAATGGCGGGCGTAGGACTACATTTCTATCACGAATTATCGGCTGAACCGATTGCAATTCTAGGAATGCTAATGTTTATTATCGGCTCGACAGTAATTTTAACGTTAGCTTTAATGACGTTACGCCTCATTGCCACAAACAGATTTTTGCTGAAATAAGATTGTGTCTAGTTGGCTTACAAGCGGTCGGATTTACAAAGAAATTTGCGAATTTAACCGCTTGTTTATTTTGTTACGTCAAAATAGTACGCCCTGTTCTCCCGCCGTTTTATCAATTTCAGTTTTTACTTCAAAATTCAGTTCGGCTAAATAGCCTTTTAAGGTGGCGATATTGTAAAACGAGTGGCTGTTCGTCGTGTTTTGAAAATAGATATACAGCTGTTCAAATGATGAACGATGCTGATGAAGTAAGTTTGCCAATTGTTGCAGTTCCGGATCGGAATAGCGGTAGTCGTGTCGTTGTTGAGCGGTTTCCGCTTTCCACCAATGCGGATTGCGTCCGTGTAAACGCAGGTACGCGATTCTTTGATTGCTGTAAAAATGAAAGGCGGGTAGTCCGATATTTGTCGGATAATCGACATTACACCAAATCAAGTTTTGTTGTTTGGCAAAGGTTTGTCGTACCGGTTCGATGTGCCAACTGCTGTGGCGAAACTCGACGGCAAGCGGAAAACCGCTAAACCATTTGGTCAGCTGTGCCAAATATAGGCGATTGGCGGTGGTACGTTCAAAAGTATGCGGAAATTGAATGAACAGATTCGCCAAGCAATTTCGTTCTATTAAAGGCTGTAACGCATTTAAAAACAGCTTTGCTTGTGCTTCGTTTGCCGTGCGTTGATGACTGAAATCTTGATGCAATTTTACCGAGAATTTTAGCCTATCTTCCGCTTTTTCAACCATACCTTGTAATGCTTTTCCGCCGATAGGCGCATGAAAAGTACTATTGATCTCAATCGTGTCATAATGGCGACTATAAATATTTAGAAAGTCGGTTTTTGATGTGCCGTGCGGATAAAGCGTGCCGATCAGATCGGTATCGCTATATCCGCCCGTACCGAGATAAATTTTCGGCATTAACATTTTCCTAAAGCTAAAATTTGTTGTCCGTTTTCATCGAAATTATTCGGATTTAACCATTTTTCTAATCTTTGTTTATTCGCTTGCCATTCGCAATCAAGTAATGAAAACCAAGCGGTATCACGACTACGTTGTTTATAGACGACTAATTGGCGGAATGTACCTTCGTAATGAAAGCCCAAACGTTCGGCACAGCGATAAGACGGTTGATTAAGCGAATCGCATTTCCATTCATAACGGCGATATTGCAGTGTTTCAAATACATATTGCATGACTAAAAATTGAGCTTCCGTTGCAATTCGGCTACGTTGTAGCTGTTCGGAATAGATTACCCAACCCATTTCAATGACTCGATTTTGTCTATCAATACGCATTAAAGCGAAAGTGCCGAGCAATTTATCCGTTTGTTTATCGAAAATGGCTAAATAATAAGGATCTTGCGATTGAATCATATCGGTGAGGTATGAGTATAACGTTTGTTTATTTGAGAAGGGTTCAATCGGAAGATAAGTCCAGTATTGTAGAGGGCTTTCGCTACCATAAAGTTGCCAGAGATCTTCAAGATATTGAGGATTTTTCAGTATTTCCGTATCCAATTTTTTGACAACGGTATATTGTCCTATTAATTGTTTAATTTGTGGATGTGTTCCTTCAGAAAAACTTTCCATCGCTTCGCCAATCGGCTGTTTAAATCTGTTATATCTCATCGCTTGTTCCTCGTAAAACTAAAGTAAGATGATTCTAAAACTAAATAACTTGCTTTACAAAAAGTTTTAGGAATTTAACCGCTATTTAAACGGTTATAATAACTATAAAAATAAATTAAAATGCTAAAAATTTGCATAAAATTGATATCTTATGCTAAGGTATATCAGTTTTAATCAATCTGAACAATCCTTGTTCGTCAATTAAGGGTGTCTGTGCCTTTTCTTTCGGTTCCGTTCGAACCTTCTTCATCTGTTATAGAACACTATTTTAATCTTAAATCGACAAAGGAGTATTTATGAAACTCACGGCATTTTTACGTGATAAATCATCATTTAATCCGTTTGTAACGAGTATCACTTTATTCATTGTTATTTTACTTGTTGCCTTTACTTTGCTCTTACCCGGCCAAACCCAAACGGTATTGGATTGGTTAAAAGCGACAATTTTCCAACATTTCAGTTGGTTTTATATTTTAGTCGGATCGTTATTTTTATTTTTCTTGATTTTTGTGTCGTTGAGCAGTTTCGGCAATATCAAGTTAGGTACGAATGAAGAAGAACCGGAATTTCACTTTATGTCTTGGATGGCAATGTTATTTGCCGCCGGAATGGGGGTGGGATTAATGTTTTTCGGGGTTGCCGAACCGCTTTCGCATTATGTGTCCGGTATTAGTACCGGTAGTACCGAGCAGCAGGCGCAACAAGCCTTATTACACACGGTATTTCACTGGGGAATGCACGCTTGGGCGATTTACGGTGTGATTGCACTGGCTCTCGCTTATTTTGGCTTTCGTTATAAATTGCCACTTGCATTACGTTCTTGTTTTTATCCGCTGTTAAAAGATCGTATTAACGGACGTTTAGGTGATGTGATCGATATTATGGCATTGGTTGCTACGCTATTCGGTATCATTACTACACTTGGTTTTGGTGCGGCACAGTTAGGATCAGGTTTGGTTGCGCTGGGTTGGTTAAACGAAAGCGGTTTTGGGCTGAAAATCGGTGTAATTATCACCGTGATGACTCTTGCGATTTTGTCAGCGATTTCGGGCGTAGGAAAAGGTGTAAAAATTTTAAGCGAAACTAATTTAGGATTAGCCGGATTCTTATTGTTATTTGTGTTAATTAGCGGTCCGACACTGTATTTATTATCGGCGTTTAGCGAGAACATCGGTACTTATTTTAGCCAGTTAGTTCAACTGAGTTTTAAAACTTATGCCTATGAGAGTAAGCAAACGGGATGGTTTAATGCTTGGACAATTCTTTATTGGGCTTGGTGGTGTTCATGGGCGCCGTTTGTCGGACTGTTTATCGCTCGAATTTCGCGCGGTAGAACCATTCGTGAATTTGTATTCGGCGTGTTAGCCATTCCGAGCTTATTCGGCATTTTATGGTTTACCGTATTTGGTAACAGTGCGATTTGGCTGGATAACAATGTTGCACAGGGTATGTTATCCGGTTTGATTTCAACGCCGGAAACCTTACTGTTTAAATTCCTTGAGTATTTACCGTTTTCAGGTTTAACCAGTTTTATTGCGTTGGTTAGTATTGCGTTATTTTTTATCACATCAGCGGATTCGGGGATTTATGTGCTGAACAATATTGCCTCTCGTGATAAAAGTTTAGCTTCGCCACGTTGGCAAGCGATGATGTGGGGCATATTAATGTCAATCGTTGCTATTACTTTACTTGGCTCGGGCGGATTAGCGACCTTACAAACAATGACATTAATTACCGCATTACCTTTTGCGATGTTGATGGTCGTTATTTGTGTCAGTTTAATGAAAGCCTTAGCGGTGGATAAAAAATATTTTGAGGCGAAATTTAATCCGACTACGGTTTTATGGTCAGGCGAAAACTGGAAAACTCGTCTCAATCAAATGCTGAACCAGACCGAAGACAAAGATATTTTAAAATTCTTAAAACATACCGCTTTACCGGCGATGAGAGAATTACGCCGAGAGCTCATTTCGGAATATGATCTGAATGTGGACGTGATCACTAAATTCGATGAAGTCGAACCGGCGGTCGAGTTTGTGATTCATACCGAGTCGCTACAAAATTTTATGTATGGGATTCGTTCGGTCGGCCATCAAGTTTCCGAGCAATTAATCAATGACGAACATTTACCGCATATTCAGAATGAAACGACTTACGAGCCGCTAAGCTATTTCTTTGACGGTCGTAACGGCTATGATGTGCAATATATGACGCATAATGAAATCATTGCCGATATTCTGAAACATTATGAGCGTTATCTCAGCTTGTTACGCGATGTCGGTCAAGAGTTAATGTCACATGAACCGACCGAATTGGCGGAGTAGAGCGGTAAACGTAAGCGGTCAAATTTACTGATTTTTTAGCAAGTTTAGACATCATTTACAGTTATAATCCTTATAAGAAAAGATGATTATATTTTATATCTCAGTATAGGATAAAATAGCAAAATAGACTTTTTATGATAATAGGAAAGCAATCATGGAATTTATCAAAACTCGTGCGGCGGTCGCTTGGGCGCCGAATGAACCGCTAAAAATTGAAGAATTGGATTTAATGCCGCCGCAAAAAGGCGAAGTGTTAGTCCGTTTAGTGGCAACCGGTGTGTGTCATACCGATGCTTATACTCTTTCCGGTCAAGATAGCGAAGGCGTGTTCCCGTGCGTACTTGGTCACGAAGGTGCAGGGATTGTAGAAGCAGTCGGCGAAGGTGTCACCGATTTTAAAGTGGGTGATCACGTTATCCCGCTTTACACTGCAGAATGTCGTAAATGTAAATTCTGTTTATCGGGCAAAACTAACCTTTGTTCGGCAGTACGTGAAACCCAAGGTAAAGGCTTAATGCCGGACGGTACGGTACGTTTCTTTAAAGACGGTCAGCCGATTTTCCACTATATGGGGACTTCAACTTTCTCTGAATATACCGTGGTTTCCGAATATTCATTGGCAAAAATTCAAGAAAATGCACCGCTTGATGAAGTGTGTTTACTTGGTTGCGGCGTAACCACCGGTATCGGCGCAGTCACTCGTACGGCAAAAGTGAAAAAAGGCGATACAGTCGCAATTTTCGGCTTAGGCGGTATCGGTCTTGCTGCAATTATCGGGGCAAGAATGGCGGGTGCAGGTCGTATTATTGCGATCGACATTAATCCGGCTAAGTTTGAGAAAGCTAAAGAGCTTGGTGCAACGGATTGTATCAACCCGAAAGATTACGAGCAGCCAATCCAAAATGTGATTATCGAGATGACTGACGGTGGTGTGGATTTCTCATTTGAATGTGTGGGTAACGTGGATTTAATGCGTTCGGCATTAGAATGTTGCCACAAAGGTTGGGGTGAAAGCATCATTATCGGTGTCGCACCGGCAGGTGCGGAAATCCGTACTCGTCCGTTCCAATTAGTTACCGGCCGTGTGTGGCGTGGTTCGGCATTCGGCGGCGTGAAAGGTCGTACCGAATTACCGGGTATTATCGACCAATTTATGAAAGGCGAATTTAAATTGCGTGATTTCATCACTCACACAATGCCGTTGGAAGACATCAATAAAGCCTTCGATTTAATGCACGAAGGTAAATCAATCCGCACGGTGATTCACTTTTAATTTCATTAAATAAGGGGCGTAAGCCCCTTTTGTTTTTCCTACCGAATTTCTTCTCTCAAAATTTCCCTACCATTTTTCAATAGGCTTGCGAATGTTCATAAAATAGACTATTATTTTTGTAGCAACTTAGCTACAAAAGGAGAAATAATATGAAAATTATAACCAGCCGTGAATTTAATCAAAACCTTGGCAAAGCTCAAAAGGCGGCACTTACCGCCCCTGTAATTATCACCAACCGAGGCGAACCGGCGTTTGTGTTGATGAACTATACTGAATATGAACGCCAAACGGCTCCTGTATTCAGAAGTGCATTAGAAGCCTTAACACCAAGCGATCCAAATGTGGCGGATATAGAACTTGAATTGCAACCTCGTAGTCGCGGACAACGCCGTCCGGTAGAGTTTTAGGAGGAGCTAATGTATTTACTGGATACAAATTTAATTAGTGAAACTCGTAAGATTGAAAAAGGAAAGGCTAATCAAGGTGTTGTTGTGTGGCTTGCGACTATTCCAGCATTTCAAATTTATACTAATGCGGTTGTCTTAATGGAACTTGAACGAGGGATCTTAGCGATGGAACGTAAAGATCCCATACAAGGAACAATACTAAGAAAGTGGTTTGAAAATGATATTAAAACGACTTTTAGAGGCAAAATTCTTACCATTGATGAAGAAACTGCCCGCATTTGTGCCAAATTACATATTCCCGATCATGCCCCTGAAAATGATGCGTGGATTGCAGCGACTGCGATTCAACACAATCTGATTTTAGTCACTCGCAATGTGGCGGATTTTACAAAAAACGGCGTGCGAGTGTTTAATCCGTTCCAAGAGTAGCCACATTTTCCACCAACAAAATAGGCAGAATGAAACTCTGCTTATTTTTATCTCCGTCCTATACAACCAGACATCAACCCGTTTTATATTAAATATCAGAAAAAGTGATTAGCCTTTATAACTTAACAAGCGGTAAAATTTATACAATTTTTTGCAAATTCAATGGAGAAAAGCAATGACAACCGAATATCAACCGCCAAAAGTATGGCGGTGGGAAGCGCCAAACGGCGGACAATTTGCTAATATCAATCGCCCGACTTCAGGTGCGTTATTTGAACAGCATTTACCGAAAGGCGAACACGATTTACAGCTGTATTCTATGGGTACGCCAAACGGCGTAAAAGTTACCGTTATGCTTGAGGAATTGTTAGAACTTGGCATCGAAAAAGCCGCTTATGATCTGTTTCTGATCGATATTAGACAGGGCGATCAATTCGGTTCGGATTTTGTGGCGATTAACCCAAATTCAAAAATTCCGGCATTACTCGATTACAGCCGTGAAAAACCGCAGCCGGTATTTGAAAGCGGTACGATTTTGCTTTATTTAGCAGAAAAATTTAATGCGTTCTTACCGAGCGATTTCAGCGAACGTACCGAATGTTTGTCTTGGTTATTTTGGCAAATGGCAAGTGCGCCTTACGTTGGCGGCGGTTTCGGGCATTTCTACAAATATGCACCAACCAAGCAAGAGTATCCGATTAACCGTTTTACTCTGGAAACGAAACGTCAATTGGATTTGTTAAATAAACAGCTTGCCGACAAAACCTATATTTGCGGTGAACATTACAGCATTGCCGATATTGCAATTTGGGGCTGGTATGGACAAATCGTGTTAAATCGCGTGTATGATGCTGCTGAATTTTTAGCGGTACACGAATATCCGCACCTGATGAGTTGGGCGGAACAGATTGCTAACCGTTCGGCTGTGATTCGTGCCTTAGCCAAAGAATATCGTCCGATTAAATCGTAAAAAAAGGGAGAAAAATGACCGCGCTTACTCAACTTGCCCGCTATAAAATGTTTGGCGGCTATCACGAACGTTATACGCATTATTCAAACAGCACCCACTGTGAAATGACTTTTGCCATCTACTTGCCGCCGCAAGTGGAACAAGGGCAAAAAGTACCAGTGCTTTATTGGCTTTCAGGGCTGACTTGTACCGATGAGAACTTTGCCACTAAAGCCGGCGCACAACAATTTGCTGCCCAGCACGGTATTGCAATTGTGATGCCGGATACCTCGCCACGTGGTGAAGCCGTTGCAAATGATGAAGGTTACGACTTAGGCCAAGGTGCCGGTTTCTACCTCAATGCCACCCAACAACCGTGGGATAAATATTTCAAAATGTATGACTACATCGTGCAAGAACTGCCGGCGCTTATTGAGGTAAGCTTCCCAGTTAGCGATAAACGTTCAATTTCAGGTCACAGTATGGGCGGACACGGTGCAATCCAAATCGGTCTAAAGAATCCTGATCGTTACTGTGCGATCTCGGCTTTCTCGCCGATCGTTACCCCAAGCCAAGTGCCGTGGGGACAAAAAGCCTTTACCGCTTATTTAGGCGAAGATCAGACCGCTTGGGCTGAATATGACAGCTTTGCGTTATTAGATAACGTATCGCCGGCTCGCCCTATTTTGATTGAGCAAGGGCTTGCCGATAGCTTCTATCCAACACAATTGCAGCCGGAAATGTTTGCCGAAAAAGCACAAAAACTGGGCTTTGATGTCACGCTCAATTTGCACGAAGGCTATGATCACAGCTATTTCTTTATCGCGAGTTTTATTGAAAAGCATATTGCATTTCATGCAAAAGCGTTAATGGAATCACAGGAAGATCGCTAAGAAGAATACTGATTACAAGTAAGCGGTTAAATTTTACAAAAAATTTGCAAATTTTGACCGCTTGTTTGTGATTTTAGTTATTAAATTCTGTTAAGTATTTACGTAGGCTTTCCTGTTTGGTGTAGCTAAATTCTTGTATCGCCAATATTTCCAATTCTATATAGTGCTTTTTCAACACATTTCCTGCGGAGCGCAGTATCTCGCCTCGTGTGATACGTTGTGCCATTCCTGTAAATACTCGCTCAACTAAAAAATCAAAGTCAGCGTAGTGAGATAACGCTCGATTCTGTGCCAACCAATTAAATAGTGAAGAGAAGCCTTGTGGAAAAATTGATTGATATTGGACAATGTTATTCAAAATGTCTGTTTCAACTTGTGCCAGTTCTTGCCCAAACAAGCGGTTAAAATTTTTTGCGATAAAGTGGTCAATCACAATATCCGACACAATCCCTTTAAATCGCCCCAATTCTTCGGCAAGTAACGGGTTGAGGAAGTTTTCTCGCCGATCTGTCGTGCTGTCGATCAAACGGTGTAACCTAACCCCGTTTTGAATATGGCTTGCCACCGCTAAATTCTCGATTCGTCCTTTATAAAAATCGCCGGCAAAATTACCGAATAAGGTACGGCTATTCGGCATTATTGTATCCAATTCAAAGGAAATCATACTGTGGGCAAGAAAGTTCATCGTCTCTTTTTATTTGTTTTTACTAGCAAATTAACTTGCTAAACCGAAGAATTGCTGAATCCCAACCAACAAGTTATTTACTGCAACGGCGGCGAGAATTAATCCCATTACGCGGCTGATAACCGAAGCACCGACACTGCCGATGACGTTTTGAATTTTACTTGCTACAAGAAGTAGGAAATAGGTAATGAGCAACACCGCTAACATAATCAGCGTGGTAATAAATTGATCCGTTAGGCTAAAGCGGTGATTATCGGTTAATAATACGATCGCCATCATTGCACCGGGAGAGGCGATAGACGGAACGGCAAGCGGATAAACCGCTAATTCGCTTAAGCTGGTTTGCATTTTGATCTCGTTTTCCGGCTTACCTTCGCCAAAAATCATAGTTAAAGCGAAGATCAAAAGTACTAAACCGCCGGCAATTTGGAAGGCGGAAAGCGGAATTTGCATCATTTCAAATAAGGATTGCACGGCAACTAAGAAGAAGAGCAAGATGATAGTGGCAATTCCGACCGCTTTTAAAGCGACTTTATTTCGTTCTGCTGCGGAAAGATGACTGGTTTTGGCTAAATAGACCGGAATAGAACCTATCGGATCAATCACCGCCCATAGCACCACAAACTGTACAATTAATGAATCAAACACAGTAAAACTCCAAATAAATCACTTAGTTATTCGTTAAAGTAACAGAATTTTCGATTTCGTCAAGGCGATAAAAGCAGTGTTTTTGGGTGGGGAAGGTAATAAGTAAAAACGGTATGAAATCAGAGGATCTCATACCGTTTAATGTATTAAAGATTATTTAATCCAACTTACGATTTCTTCGATCGGTTTACGTGATTTCGGTGCGATTGCACCGGCACGATAACCGAAAGTCGCCATTACGGAAACGCCGTATTCATTCGGATCGAATGCACCGGCTTCTGCAAGGATTTTATTCACTGCATCGTAGTTGAAACCTTCGATTGGGCAGCTATCGATACCGATCATCGCTGCACCGCTCATCATATTGCCTAAAGCGATATAGGTTTGTTTTGAGCACCAGTCGAATAATGCACGCTCGTTACCGGCAATCTTAATGTCTTCCACGTGGAATTGTTTGTATAACGCTAAAGTTTTTTCCATTTCTTCAGCAGTTAAACCACGCTGTTCCAACGCTTTTTTGAAGTATTCGCTATCGTGGCTTGCATTTTTCTTGGCAAGTAAAACCACTAAATGGCTTGCAGCGTCCATTTGTGCCGCCATACCCCACGCAACCGGTTTTAATTTGTTACGTAATTCTTGGTTTTGAATCACCACAAATTTCCACGGCTCTGAACCGACCGAGCTTGGTGAAAGACGCGCTAACTCTAAAATATAAGCGAAATCTTCATCGCTGATTTTTTTAGACGCATCATAGTTACGTGTTGCACGACGATATTTAAATGCCGCTAAAACGTTTTCTTTTTCAATATTAAACATTGTTTTTTTCCTTTTCTTTATAGGTTTGAACAACTTGCTGTAACAAGTTTATCCGTATTATTTGTATGGCTTAGTTAGTGCAATCGTTAAAGATGCGATAACTCTGCACAATTTCACATTTGCTTTCCGAGTAAAAAATAATATAAGAATGATTCTGAAGTTTAATCTATGCCAAGATATAAAATCTAATCATATTTTATTATAGGGAATATAATTGAAATTTATGTTAGAAAGTCGCTTTTTAAGCGTTTACAACCTTAAAAAATAAGCTACAATCAATTAAATTTGTCCCACATCAGAAGGAAAATACTATGACAACAGCATTTACACAAATTGGTTGGATCGGCTTAGGTCAAATGGGCGTACCTATGGTTAATCGTTTACTGGCGAATAATATCGATGTCAGTGTTTATAACCGAAATACGGCGAAAAGTGCTGAATTTGCAGCAAAAGGTGCAAAAGTTGCGAGTTCGGTAGAACAATTAGTATCTGAAAACCAAGCGGTTATTTTGATGGTTTCGGACTATGCGGCGGCAGCGGATATTTTAAATCCGGACGTTTGTGCAAAACTGCAAGGTAAAGTTATCGTTAATATGAGTACGGTTTCCCCGACTGAAAACTTAAAACTAAAAGTATTGGTGGAAGAACACGGCGGCTTGTTTGCCGAAGCACCGGTTTCCGGTTCGGTTGTGCCTGCAACAAACGGGACATTACTGATTTTATTCGGCGGACAAGAAGCGGTGTTAAAACCGTTACAACCGGTATTTGACGTACTCGGTCAGCGTACTTTCCATTTCGGTGATGTGGGTAAAGGCTCCGGTGCGAAATTAGTACTTAATTCGTTATTAGGCGTATTTGGCGAAGCCTATGCGGAAGCGATGTTAATGGGCGAACAATTCGGCATTAATTTAAATGATCTTGCCGAAGCAATTGGCGGATCGGCAATGAACTCACCGATGTTCCAAACTAAAAAACCATTATTGCTTGCGAAAGAATTCCCTGCAGCATTTATGCTCAAACACGCCAGTAAAGATCTGAATTTAGCTTGCGGAGAATTGGAAAAAGCCGGCTTAACGCTACCGGCGGTTGAAACGGTTGCCGCACAATATCGTGAAGCGGTAAAAGCGGATTTAGGTAGCCAAGACGTTTCAGGTATTTACTTACAATTAGCGAAAGAATAATTCAATTTGCATAAACAAGCGGTCGTAAATCTTTAAAAATTTACGACCGCTTTTCTATTACATACTCGCTACAATATCCTTTAACAAGCGGTAAGATTTCGCTTGTTTTTGTTCATCGTAGATATAAGTCACCGCCATAATTTCATCAATTTCCACTTGTTTAGTTAATTGGGTTAATTGAGCTTTAACTGTTGTCGGCGAGCCGACTAGCGTGCAAGCGGTCATTTGTTTTACCACCGCTTTTTCTTGATGATAAATCGGAATTTCATTTAAATCGACCGGTCCGAAGTGTAGCTCGTTTTCCGTACGATTAAAGTTTTGCCACACTTCCGCATCATTTGCCATCGGCGGTTGTAAATTCTGCTGTGCGTTGGTGACGACATTGATAAAGAATTGCGTTTGTGTCGTTGCCAGACTTTGTGCTTCCGCATCGCTGTCCGCCACAATCGCATTCACGCCCATAATCACATAAGGTTTTGCCAAATAGTCGGACGGTTTGAAATAACGGCGATAAATTTCGACCGCTTCTATCATCATTCGTGGTGCAAAATGTGCAGCAAATGCATAAGGTAAGCCTAATTCTGCGGCTAAATACGCACTTTCGGTGCTGGAGCCTAAAATATAGAATGGGATATCTAAACCGGCGGCAGGGTAAGCGGAAACCGGATTGGTATTTTGGAAATAACCACGCAGTTCTGCGATTTCATCCGGAAATTCGAAGTGTTTTGCTCCTCGGCGTAACGCATTCGCAGTACGCATATCAGTACCGGGCGCTCTGCCTAAACCGAGCTGAATTCGATTCGGATAAAGAGTCGCAAGCGTGCCGTATTGTTCCGCCACAATATAAGGGCTGTGGTTCGGTAACATCACACCGCCTGAGCCGACCGCAATTTTCTTAGTATTGGCTAAGGTGTGTTGAATCAGCAGAGTGGTCGCCGAGCTGGCTAAGTTTTTCATATTATGGTGTTCGGCAATCCAATAGCGAGCCAAATCCAGCTCTTCCGCCAGTTGTGCCAGTTTTACCATAGATTGCATTGCTTGTGCGTAGTCTTGTCCTTCACGCACTGGGACGAGATTTAAAATAGAAAGTTGCATAGTGTGATACATCCGAGTGTGATAAATAAGAAAAAGCGGTGTAAAAAATGCTTCTTTTTACACCGCTTGTATAGACGTTAATTAGAAATAACCACGTTGATATTGTGCCGGCACAAACTCAACACCACTGCTATTTGTCGCATTTTGTGCATATTGTACATTTAATACCCATTGCGGGTCACGTAATAACGCACGTCCAACCGCTACTAAATCCGCATCGCCGATTGATAACACATGATCAACCACATTCGCATCGTCTAACATACCGACAGCAATAGTAGGTAAACCGGTCGCTTGTTTTACCGCACGAGCTAGATACACTTGATAGCCTGCATTAAATGGCGGATGTTTACTTTCCGCTAACACACCGTCACCGCCGGCACTTACGTGCATACAATCCGCACCGGCTGCCGTAAAGCGTTTTGCCATTTCCACACCGTAATCCGCATCAAAGCCGTCCGCACCGAATTCTTGTGCCGAAATACGCACGATCAACGGCATATCCGCCGGCATTACCGCTTTAGCGGCTTTAATTACTTGCTCACCGAATAAGAAGCGATCTTGACCGTATTCATCGCTACGTTGGTTTGATTTCGGTGATGAGAATTGGTGAATTAAATAACCGTGTGCGCCGTGAATCTCAATCGCATCAAAGCCGGCTTCCACTGCACGTTTTACCGCATCTTGGTAAGATTGAATCACTTCCTGAATTTCCGCTTTGCTTAATTCACGAGGAGTTTTTAAATTCTGACCTGTATAATCTAATTCACCGTAATGAATTGCAGAAGGGGCAACCACATCATCACAATCTTGTGCTTTACGACCGGCGTGACCGATTTGCACCACAATTTTACTGCCGTATTTATGCACTGAATCCACAATCGGTTTAAACGCATCACGTTGTTCATCATTCCATAGCCCTAAACACTTAGGTGTAATACGACCGTTTGGCGCAACGTTGGTCATTTCCACAATGATTAAACCGACACCACCAATCGCACGAGCGGTGTAATGCACAAAATGCCAGTCGTTCGGCATACCGTCTGTTGCCGAATATTGGCACATCGGCGGCATCACGATACGGTTTTTAAGTTCAAGATTTTTGAGCTTGAAAGGTGTTTGTAAATATCTAAATTTCGCCATGTCTAAATCCTTACTTGCAAAAAATTGTATAAATTTTACCGCTTGTTATAATATAAAAACTAATCATATTTGTTTATGGAAGTTATAAAGATGCGTGATATTAGAACGGTGGATTTAAACTTATTGAAAGCGTTTGATGCACTCTTGCAAGAGCGAAACGTGACCAAAGCGGCACAACGTTTGTCGGTGACTCAGCCGGCAATGAGTGCGATGCTTAATCGCCTGCGTGACAGTTTTGGTGACCCGTTATTTGTACGTGTACAACACGGGATTGAGCCAACTGCCAGAGCCTTGGCATTAATGCCTTCGGTCAAGACCGTTTTGGCGGAAGTGAATCGTATGCTGCGTCCGGTGGAGTTTGATCCGCAAACGGCTGAAATGACGATTAAGATTGCTTCTACCGATTATGGCTTGGAAGCGATCGGTACACCTTTTTTATCCCATTTAAAGCAACTTGCACCGAAAATTCGTGTCGCTTTTTTACCGGCACAAGACGTGGATTTGTTAGCCCAATTTGAACAGGCAAGAATTGATATTGCCTTGGTTTCCACCCAACATATTCCGGCGGATTTACACAGCAAACCGTTGCTGACAGAACATTATGTTTGTGTGATGCGAGCAGATCACCCAATGGCAAACCAACTGTTAAATTTAGACAACTTTTGTGAATTGGATTTTGCAATGATGTCTTATGACGGCGGACAATTTTACGGTGTGTGCGATGAGGCATTGGCTAAACTCGGTAAAGCTCGTCGTGTGTCAGTCTCAGTCAATCACTTTTCTTTGCTACCGAATATCTTACGTAGCACAGACGTAGTGGCATTGGTGCCATCACGTTTATCTCATAACTTTAGCGGATTGATTTGCAAAGAGCTTCCGCTTGAAGTACAGGGCTTTGCAATCCAAATGGCGTGGCACGAACGCACCCACCAAGACCCAGCATATCAATGGATCAGAAATTTGTTGGTGGAGAGTTTGACGAAACAATAATTGACGAACGTATTTGCAAAAAATTAGGGAAATTAGATCGCTTGTTATCACTAATACACTAGCTCGCATCTCCTTTTGGGCTTACCCCAAAATGTCTTTTATATTCTCGGCTAAACTGACTTGGACTTTCGTAACCGACTTGGAAAGCAACGCTTGCGATATTGCTCTGTTTGGCTTGGATCAAACGTTGTGCAGCCAGTAAGCGGTGTGATTTTTGATATTGTAACGGTGACATATTGGTCATTTTTTTAAAATGCGAATGAAAACCTGAAACCGACATTCCCGCCTGTTTTGCTAAATCGTCCACTCGTAACGGCTCAGACAAATGTTGCTCGATCCAAAGTGCGGTTTGAGCGATTCGATTTGTGTGGCTGCCTACTTGTACCAATTCTCGTAATTTCTGCCCTTGATCACTTTTTAGCAGAACATAGTAAATTTGTTGTTGAATAAGCGGCGCAAGAAAATCTATGTCTTCCGGTGTTTTGAGCAAGTCAATCAAGTGTTCAAACTGAGCCAGCAAATTTTCTTCTAATTGCCATTGTAAGAAAGCGGTCGATTTTGGTTGATTTTTTGCAATTGTTTTTGGAATATGCGGCACGATACTTGCCACCATTTTTAGGTCGATTTTCATCGTCATCATCAAGTAGGGCTTTTCAGGGCTTGCTTCCACCACTTCTACCGACAATGGCACGTTTACCGGACAGAACATAAAATGTTGATTGCTAAATAGCGTACATTGATCACCGATACAAATTTTTCGTTCGCCTTGTAACACAATACAAATGCGAGGTTCTAGAATTGTGTTCGCCACCGGTGTAGGGCGATCGGCGTGCTGAATCACAAGTCCATCAATCGGCGTTTGCCAAATTTGGTTTTTCGGTATAAGCGGTAATAATTTATCAATAATTTGCATATTTGTAGAATTAGGCAAGTTGTTTGGAGAAATAATATACCTGTAAAACAAAAGCTATCATAAGATAATCACAGTTTCAAACGCAATGAATTTATCGATGTGATCAAGGAGAAACAAAATGAAAGACGTACAAAAAACAATTGAAATTTTACAACATATCTCTACACAACTTACGGCAAATGCGCTAAACCACCAAATCATGGCTCGTGTATTTGCTAGCCAAGGCTTTACTAAACTTGCAGAAAAATATGCGGAACACGGTACATCCGAATTGGATTTTATTGCACAATTCCATAACCGAATTTTAGATTTAGACGGTGAAATTCGCCAAGACGAAGTTCCGGCTCGTCAAATATTCAGCGATATTGAAGACTTCTTAGCATACGATTTAAAAGCCTCACTAGACGGCTTACCAATTATTGAAGAAGTATTAAATGCAGGTTATTTAGATATTACCTCTTACGACCTTATCAAAGAATATTATAAAGATGAGGAAGAAGATTTGAACTGGACGAAGTCGCAAATCGACTTAATCCAAGCGGTCGGAAAACAAGTTTATTTAGCAAAAATGCTATAAGGAATTCATCATGGCAATCGTAAAAGATTTTTTATATAACAACCTAAAACATAATATTGAAGCGGGTAAAATGCAGTATGGCGTGGCGTTAGAAACCACCTCAGCTGAGGTGGCGGAAGTGCTTGCGACCACGGATTATGACTGGCTTTTCATTGATGCGGAACACGGCCCGCACAACATTCAAACCATTTTAAACGTGGCTCGTGCGATTGCCCCTTACGAAATGACCCCAGTGGTGCGTGTGGGCGAGGCAGCGGCAGGCACATTCAAGCAGTTAATGGATTCAGGGATTCAAAATATCATCGTACCAATGGTGGAAAGTGGCGAAGAAGCGGCACAAATCATTCGTTGGGCGAAATATCCGGCTGAAGGCAAACGTGGTATGGGGGCTGGCGTAGTGCGAGCATCTCGCTTTGGGCGTATTCCTGATTACCAACAACGCATTGATGATGAATCAATGATTATGTTGCAAATCGAAAGCCTAAAAGGTATGGAAAATTTAGATGCTATTGCAAGCACAAAAGGCGTAGGCGCGATTTTCCTAGGCCCTGCGGATTTAGCGGTGGATATGGGATTAGGTCCGAATATTCTGCATCCAGACGTAGTGGCAAAAATGGAATATGCGATCAAGCGTATTCGTGAATTCGGCGTACCAGTGGGCACAATCGCTGCAACACCTGAACAAGCAAAACACTACGCTGATCTTGGCGTATCATTCTTCGCTCTCGGTGCAGATACGGCTTTCCTTGCGAGTGCTGCAGATAGTACAGTTACCAGTTTTAAAGCAGAATTAGAGAAATAGTTACCTTCATACTAATTAAAGGTCATTAGCTTGATAGCTAATGACTTTTTTCTTTAATATTTCTGAGAAAAAGAACTTGGGGCTTAGCAAGAGTTAAAACCTGTTAGAAAAATATCATTGAAATTACTCTATTTTATTTTAAATAGTTATCTATAGGATGTTTATATGACAATAAAAGAAAAATTAGAAATACTATTATCTGAATATCTTATATTAAAAGATAAAAATAAGGTTTTAGAGAAAAAGGATTTTCAAGAGCTTAATTTATTCAGATTTGTAAGAACAGATGAGATAGGGTTATCTAGCATATTAGGCTTTCTTTTAGATCCTAAAGAGAGTCATGGGCAGGGGAAATCATTTCTAACAACATTTTTGCGAAAATTATCTTTAGATCAATTTATCGAAAATGCCGATGATGTTTCAGTTTGGTTGGAACATCCAACGGAATGTGGTCGACGTCACGATATTTTTGTTCAAGGTACAAAAAATGGTGTAATAACGTGGGTTATATCCATTGAAAATAAATTGCGTGGTGCAGTAGATCAATACGAACAATTAAAGGATTATTATGAAGATCTAAAGTATTACCATACTGAAAATTATTTTGTTCTATATCTGCCGAATTATAAATGTGAGCCTTCAAAATCCTCTATTCAAAATTGGAATGAAATGGTAGAGCAGAAAAAAGGGCAAGTATGGACACCATTAGATTTAATAGATTGGCTAGATGATGTCCCTATTCAGTCTGAAAAACTTAATATATGGATTGAAGATTTCAAAAAATTCTTAGAAATGGAAATCATGAATATGACTAAATTAAATGATCAATTACTAGAAACTGTATTTGCAAGTCGTGATAATATTGAATTAATGCTTGATATGTTAGTGTTAAAAGATAATTTTTATAACGCATTGAAATCTAAGTTAATTTATCAATTAGAAGTTAAATTTAACGAAGATAAACTTTTTGATAAATCTGAATGGGATTTGGTTACAGAAGAAAATAACTATAAATATGAATTAATTAAGTTGGTTCCTAAATCTTTCCCTTTTGTTATTCATTTTGAACGAGATTCAAGTGGAATGTATTATGGGTTTAAATGGAAGGATACAAAGAATGTTATCGAAAACGAGCAATATTTACCCTTAATTCAACGTATTGCAAGAGGAAAAACGACTGAATGGTGGGGAAAATTGCTACATTGCCCTATGCAGCCATTAAATTTAAGGTATTGGGAAAAAGAAACTTGGCTTGCAATTGATACTGAAAATCAAGAATTAGCTACATACCTTTGGACATTAGTCCACAATTTATGGCAACAATTTTTAGCTGTTTCTAAAAAATAGTAGATAAATAATCTAACAAGCGGTGAAATTCGCAAAGGAATTTGCAAATTTCACCGCTTTTCTTTGTACGACAGAAAATGTCGTTGACTTCCATATCATTTCCTACAATTCAACCAAGGAGTAATGATGGAACGCAAAAAATACTGTTTAACAGAAAACTACATTGAAAAGTACGGTCGAATTTTATACCAAATTCAAGCATTACAAGACTTTAGTTATGTTAAAGCGGGAGAGTTAGGGGGATTTATTGAAAGTGAGGACAACTTATCACAAGCTGATCATTGTTGGGTTGCTTGTGGAGTGTTGATTTATGGCAATGCAAAAGTATTAGATAACGCTATCGTTAGTGGTAATGTAGAAATCTGCGATCATGCTCAAATTTATGGATACGCCAAAGTTGATGCTTATGGTGGCAGTTATGCTTTTATCAATGATAATGTCGAAATTTTTGGCTATGCCTATTTATCTATTTCAGGCTGTGATATTTCACAAAAATTATCTTTAACAGATAACGTTAAAGTTTTTGATAATGCTCGAATTGATGGAGGGATTCATATTTTTAATAATGCGCAAATTTATGGCAATGCCCACATTTGTGGGGCTGGTAGAATTTGGGATAATACGAAAATTTTTGGCAATGCACATATTATGAACATATTTGGCTATTTTAAAATTGCGGGGAATGCTGAAATTTCAGGAGGATATATCACGGATAGTGCTGGTGTTATAGGAAATGCGAAGGTACGAAATGGACAAATTTATGGTTCATCTAAAATTTTGGGGAACGCCATTATTGATGAAAAAGCTGTGGTACGAGGTTCTGCAAATATTGGAAATAATGCATATTTAAAACGAGAAGAAGACTGCTTTTGCTGTGTAATGGGTAAGAATAATTACGAAATTAGTTTTTACAATACGCTGAATGATGGCATTTGGGTCAGTTATGTGAATGAATTTGATGAAGAAAAAATTGAGCATTGTAGTGGCATTGATGATTTTCTTACCTTTGCAAAACAGCATTATGCAGAAAAAGAATATCGAGAATTTGAGTTGTTGGTGGCGTTAGTAAAAAGTCGGATTTTGGGGAAATAATATGCATCCGATTAATGAATTTTATTTAGGTTTACGCAAAACAGAATTCGGTTTTGATTTACAGAGTCTTTGGGAACTTAAACCAAGAGCGATTGGGGACGGTTATTTTTGGATTGAATGGCTATTTCCTGTCAATCAAGCGTCCAAATGGAATCGAAGCACACCAATGTTATTAGGAGAAGATCTTGTTTTCTTTAAGGAAAATATCGGGATTCAAGAAAAGTATTTGATTTCATTTGATAATATTATTAATTATTTTGGAATTTATCGAAAAGGAACTGCACTTTTTCTTACAGATGAATTAAAGGTTCGCAATTATTGGCTACGAAATATTGGACACGAAGAAAAGAAAATTAGCCGAATTATTCGTTCTTTGGCTTGGTGTGGACATTTAGAATTAGCTCAAAATTTGCAAAAATTAGCGATAGCATTGATACAAGAAAAAGGTGTTTTAAAAGAGGGAACTTTAGATATTTGGCAACATTTGCTTGATGAATATTAGGATGAATTATAAACAGCCCTTGTTGATATTACAGATAATATTTGAAATGGATGTAAAACTTCCCTGTGATATAAATATTTGTAGAAATAGGCAAGAATTTTAAAGAAATGTGCTACCGCATTGGTGAATGAAAACCATAAAATAAGCATCATTCAGACAACACTTCAACAAGGACAATATTATGAAAATTTTTTACAAAACATCAGCAACAGCAGTTGGCGGTCGTGATGGTCATACTCGAGTAGATGACGGTTCACTTGGTTTAGATTTAGTTAGCTTCCAAAATGAAAGTGGCAAAGTCGGCACAAACCCAGAACAACTTTTCGCAATGGGCTATGCAGCATGCTTTGACAGTGCAATGAACCACGTTGCTCCAGCTTTAGGTTTAAAACCAACCAAATCTAGCACCACTGTAGGCGTGGGAATCGGTCAAAAACCAGACGGTGCATTTGCGCTAGATTTAGATATCACGATCACTGTTGAAGGCTTAAGCCTTGAAGAAGCAAAAACCTTAATCAACAAAGCGCACGAAGTTTGCCCATATTCAAACGCAACGCGCGGTAACGTGGACGTACGTCTACATGTGAATGTAATCCAATCATTCGATTTATAATCCCCCTTTGCCGTCTGATTTCAGGCGTCTTTTTTTTGAAAAATGTTCACCGTAAAACCTACCAAATGTAGGGACGATTTAGGTTAAGAATAAGCGGTCAAATTTGCAAAAAATCTTGTAAATTCAACCGCTTATTAGGAGTAAATATGATTACACTACATTATCTTAAGCAGTCTTGCTCACACCGCATTGTATGGCTACTTGAAGCCCTCGGTTTGGATTACGAACTCAAAATTTATGACCGCTTAGAAGGCACTGGATTCGCACCAGAAGAACTAAAAGCGCAACACCCACTCGGCAAAGCACCTGTGTTACAAGACGGCGATTTAGTGTTAGCGGAAGGCAATGCGATTATCCAACACTTGCTTGATCGTTATGATACTGAAAACCGCTTCACCCCAGCACACAAAACCGATGCTTATTCTAATTACGTTTATTGGCTAGCGATTTCAGCCTCAATGTTCTCCGCAAACTTACTGGCGTTAGTGTCGAAGAAAGGTGATTTAGGCGACTTCGCCCAATACACCAATGCACAAGTGGGCTTATATTTCAGCCACGTAGAAAAATCGTTAGAAGGCAAAACTTGGATCGTGGGTGAACAACTTACCGGTGCAGATTTTGCATTAAGCTTCCCACTGCAATGGGGCTTAAACTATGTGAATAAAGCGGATTATCCAAATATCACTCGTTACCTCGAACAAATCGAAACCCACCCAGCTTATCTCAAAGCGAATGAGAAAACAGATGGTGGGTTGGATTTGAGTCGATTCTAAAATACAAGCGGTCGTAAATTGTTAGGAGTTTACGGTCTTTTAGGAATTAAAATGGAGAACGTAATGATTCAATGATTTGTCTATCCATTAAACTAACATAATAATGACCATGGCTATCCTGCTCGCTATGGCAAATTTTACATAGTGCAATTAAATTATCTTTTCGGTTGTCTTGCTTTACACCATTTTTATGATGTACATCTAATAGATGCTTATGAGATGTTAAATTTACTCCACATTGCTCACAACAATACTGGTGGCTTTCACGATATTGTCGAGAAATATTTTCCCAGTCTTGATGATAGCCTGCTTTATCCTGATTAATTGCTTTGGGTAAATTGCAAAAATGGGAGTCATATTTTTCAAAAAAACCAACTAAATTAAATGTGTTGTATGGATAATATCCTAATTGGCGTAAGCAATTCTTACAAGCATGCAACGCAACTTCAGCTTCTCGCCCATAAGCATCAAAAATAGTAAATATTCCTTCAGTATTATTCGTTGCGTGGTAGCGTTGGAATCTCCCTCTTTGTCGCATATTTTCCAAAGTACTACAATCTGTTAAATGATATTTATTTCCTTGGCTTGAATCTTCTATTGTTCTATCAAAAGTAGAGCCATAGCTATGGTCAGGTATAAATAGCAGAACGTGCCAGCCGTTATAAGTAAATACACCAAATTTTACCTCAACATCTTCAATGTTTGATACTTCAAAACCAGATCGAGAATTGATTTGAACTTCAAAATCTGTTTTTATCGCTTGGTTGGTTGGTAATAAGGAAATAGGTGTGATTTTCTCCACCCCCATTTTCTTTACTGCTGTAAATAAGGCTCTAAAATCTACTGACAATTTCATTATTTTATCTCAGAAAGTTTTCTTAATTGTTCTTCAGCGTTAGTGATAATTCTAAAAGTTACTCGCTTAGAAGCCTCTTTATCTTCTATACCTTGGGTATTTTTAATGGTTTTAGATGATGATAATCCTACGGCAGATAAATTGCTTTTTATCCAATCGCGGTATTGAGCAATGTTTTCTAGTTGATATAAATAAATTAACACTGAGCGAGTTCTATCTTGGGAAAGTTGCATATTTAAGAAATAAGCCATATCATCACTTGATTTATGATCCCATTCAGTGCTGGTATGCCCTTCAATCCGAATTTCGCTAATTGATGTTTTATAATTATCAACCACTTTCATATACCGAGGGAAAAAATCATCTAAAATTTTCTTAAATGGTGCATTGAGATCAGAACGCCCTGTTTCAAATAGAACTTCTGGATCAGTAAAAATAAAAGTTAGTGTATCTTTATCAATTTTTGCCTTCCAGTCTTTCAGTTTAGGAGAGAATTCTGTTTGCAATGCCTGATAGATTTTTTCTTGATTATCTTGGTAATTATCGGCAACACGCTTGGCGTTTAAGATAAAACTCACCGCAATAAAGAGAAATAAAATCATTAAACCAGACATTAAATCGGAAACAGGTAACCATTGAGAATCTTCAGATTCTTGTTGCTGTAATTTCAATTTAGAAAAATCAATCTGCATTAGAATCTACCTCGATTATTTTGCTGAACTACTTTTGCCATTTGTTCTGTTAAACGGACATAGTCATCAGTAAACTTATTAGCAATTGCGGCAAGGGCTCCTCCCATTTCTTTCATTACTCGATTTATTTCTTCTTGCATTGACTTATCAATTAAATCTAATTGTTTCTGTACACTTTCAGCAGTAGATTTCAAGGCATTTTCACTTTCTTTTTCGAGTGAAAGCATTAGCTTACGGTTTTCTGAAACTTGCGACTTAATCATTTCTTCAACAGAATGGTTAAATGCTTCATGAATACGCTTTACATTATCGTTGAATTCATGATTCCAACGACTCGCAAATTGCGTAATTTGCTCAAATAATTGTTTTTGATATGCTGTTAATTCTTTATTTTGTGTTGAAATTAAATTAGCTGTTTCGCCTAGTTTCTGCGAAGTTTCTGTTATTGATTGTCCTAATTTATCCGACGTATTTGCAATATGTTGTTGTAATTTTTCCCCACTCTCTTTTAAACCTTGAGTTAAATCTGAATTTGCTTTGTTTACATTCTCCAACATTGCTGAAATTTGTTTCTGAACTTCTGGAATTGCTTCGACAGCTTTGTCACGCAACTGTGCAAAGCTCTTTAAATGCCCATCGAGCTGATCAATTTGTTGTTGATTAGAACGAATTATCATATCTAATTTTTCCATCGTAGTTGGAATAGACTGAGTTGAATTTTCAATATTTGAAATTGCAGTTTCTGTGGTTGTTAAAGATTGTATTCCTGAATTATACAAAGAGATCATTTCATTTAATTGATTTTTGTAATTCTCTTGCCATTCAACCAAATTAATAACAGCCAAATTTAATTGTTTAAAATTCTCACCAAATTGTTCAGTTAAATTATTATTGAAGTCTTGGATTACTTTTTTTAGAGCATCAATAACTGCTTCCGTAGCAGATTTAGACATCATATCCGCAAAGTCTTGTAATTTAATCCATAACTTATTTTCAAAATTTGAGAATATTTGTTTTTGATCGTTAAATGAATTTAGAATTTTTTCTAAATTTTCTGCCATTGGAGTAAACGTTTTTTGCAATGATTTTTGTTGGTCGGATAAATCACTTCTTAATAATTTGACTTGTCCAAGTAGGCTACCATCTGACTCACTGCCTAACATTTTTACCATTGCTTGCAAATTATCGGCTAATACATCTGATTTTTCTGTTTGCAATTTTAAGTATTCTGTTTGCTTGAATAGCGTATTAACAATACTCTTAATATCCATTGAATTATTTTCATCACTTTTCTTATTCTTTTTCTTAAATAGAGTAAAGATTACTTTGAGGGAAATAGAGAGCGTAACCCCGATTACACTGGTTAAAAAAGCTGTTTTCATTCCTGATAGTAATTCAGTAATACTGTTATCGATATTCTCAATATCAAAATTTAGTAACCCTGACACAATCCCTGTGAATGTTCCTAATATCCCCAATGAAGTTAAAAGTGTTGGGGCGTAATCAAGAATTCTAGAACGGAAACTTTCTCGAATATTAGGTAATGCAAAGAATAAAAAAAGATTAAAAGTAGTAATACCAAGCATTAGATAGAAAAAGTAGTTAGTAATACTTTCTGCAGGAAGGCTTTTTAAATAATTTTCAATAAAGGTGATCATAATATGCTCCTAAGGTAAGGTTCGTATTATAACTTAAACTTTATAATTATTGGGAAAGTTTTATTTATAAATTACAATAATCTCCCAAAAGTTTCCCATCACAACTTTCAAATCAAATAACGGCTCATTTGCCAATCCTGTTGCGGAAAATACCATTTGCGGCACGGCAAAATGAAATAAGCTGAAATGTGGGTAAAGGATAAGAGCGACGGTTTTCACGGTGTTTTCATCTCTTTTTCGAAGCGAAACATTTCATCAAACGGTGAATTTTGTTCGTGTCTAAGGCACTGTCGTATTATCTGCATATTTTACAATAAAAAACGGTCGCAAAACTTTCTCGTTTTTCGACCGCTTGTGAATTGAAATTTGCGTTAGAACATTGAACGACCGCTTGCCGTTTTTTCTGGTACGGCTTGAATTACGTCCCAGTGTTCTACGATTTTGCCGTTTTCATCAAAGCGGAAAATATCCACCACCGCTTCGCCTTTATCCTGCGGATTTAACGTGCTATGAACGTGCAACATCACTAAGTCACCTTCCGCCACCACACGTTTGATTTCAGCACGTGATTGCGGATGTTCTTTTAAGAACGGCGCAAATGCGTCCACAAAGGCTTTGCCACCGTCCGCTACGGTCGGATTGTGCTGTAAATATTCTTTGCCGATGTATTTGTCTGTACCTTCTTGTACTTTGTGTTGGTTGAACACTAACTCGTAAAACTCAAGAGCATTTTTCTTATTTTGCTCCGGTGTGGTGTGTGCCATTGCCGCTGTTGTGGCTAAAAGTGCGGTTGAAATTACTGCAATTTTAAGTAATTTTTTCATATTGATTTTCCTTTGCTTGAAGAGTTTCAAATAATCTGTTGCCATTATATTGAAATAAAAAATGGGAAAAAGGCGGTTTTTTGAATATAATTGTTTTAAAAATTGAAATAATAAGGGTGGAAAATGGATAGAATTACCGCAATTCAAGTGTTTTTAATGGTGGCGGAAACAGGCAGTTTTACTGCAACGGCAGAACGATTGGATCTTTCACGCCCGAAAGTTACCCGCGCAGTCGCTCTTATGGAAGAATGGTTTAATGCTCGGCTTTTGCAACGTACCACCCGCCACGTTTCACTGACCGATGCAGGCGAACAAGCGGTCGAATATTGCAAAAAAATGACGGAATTAACCTCGGCTATTGAACAGGATTTTTTAACTCAGCGAGGGGAATTGCGAGGTTCGTTACGAATTGCCTCGAATGCAGCATTTGGTAGCACCCATTTGCTCAATGCGATTCGCACTTTTTTAGCCAAACATCCGAAGCTGAATATTCAGCTGATTTTGGCGGATAACACGGTAAATTTAGTTGAAGAGGGAATCGATCTTGCCGTCCGTTTTACGAACAATCCCGATCCAAATGCTGTGGCTCGCCCATTATTCACTTGCCATTCTTTATTAGTGGCAACGCCTGCTTATTTGACTCAGCACGGCACAATTCACTCACCGCAAGAATTAGCTAATCATCGTTATTTAGCACACGCAAATGTAAACCGAAAAGAGTGGACATTTATCAAAGGCGGGCAAGAAACCGTGTTGGAACTGACCAGCCAACTTACCATCAACGACACAGGGGCATTACTTAATTTCACCTTAGCAGACGGTGGCATTGCCATGTTGCCGAAGTATTTTATTGAACAACAGCTCAAAAACAACCAACTACAAATTGTTCTACCCGACTGGCAAATGCCGACTTATCAAGTGTACGCCGTCTATCCCTCCCGCCGCCAACTCTCCCAAGCGGTACGAAGTTTTGTAGATTTTTTAGTGGAAGAGTTTGAGGGGAAGAGGGATTGGTAGGGAAAAGGGAAAGTGCGGTCGATTTGCAAGGTTTTACAGGAAATCGACCGTTTGTTGGTTAAATAATTATAAATAAAGAGAATAACTGTAATATTACTTCAAAATTTACTCTTCTTGATCGTTCGGATACTCTAATGGAGTAACTGGTCCCCAACCAGATCTGTGAGGAGCATTAGAAGAACTACTACAGATGGTTATTCCTTCTGTTGCAATAACTCTAACACCTCGATGTTTTAATGCTCTAATAACAGCTTTTCTTGGGTGATCTTTATCTTCTTTCGCTGAAGAAATTAAAGCAGTAAATTTATCCACCGTTGGTGGAAAAGGTAATTTCTCTCCGAATAATTTATCTAATAGCTCAGAAGATAAATTTCTTCTTGAACCATGGTGTGGAACTTGGAATCGATGAATTTTAGGCATAATTCCATTATTTCGATTTTCTAGATATTCAATAGCTTCTGATAATGTTTCTATACCAGCATCTCCTGTAAGTAAAATATTTTGTTCATTCAATGAGGCATATTGTACAACGCTCATATTATTTTCAGCACTTGTTGGCTCTTTGGATAAGTTTTCATCTCCCCAATTAGCATTAATAAAATGTATAACGCTATTCCATATAGAGCTTAATGATTCTGCAACAAGATCTAAATATCGATTTTTTGATGGTGCTAAAACTAAAAACTCTCCAATTTTTTTCCCTTGAAATGGCTCATAGATTGGAATTCCTTTTCTATTGGCAATTTCTTCAAGAGCCAGTATGTTTGGGTAAATGTCTTTTAATCGCTTAGATAAATTATCAGGATTTGTCCATCGTTTAAATTTATCAACTAATTCATTGCTATATATCCAAGGTCTTAACATCCAGAGTTCACCGACATTACATTCTTCTAAAACAGTTCTTAGACCTCTTGTATGATCGTGATCTTGGTGAGTAACAATTACTCTACTAATATTTACGGTCCCGCTTTGTCCATAATATTCCTGTAAATGCTTAATTATTGCTTTTCCTGTAGCTTCGAATCCCCCATCAACAACATGAATTGTTTCCTTACCATCAATAGAATATCGAATAGTAATTGCATCCCCACTTTTTTTAGTTTCTACAGCTAAAAAATCAATTTCAAAAAAATCAGGCATTTTTATCTCCTTCGGTCTTCCCTAAATTTGATGGGGATATTCCCCATACCGTTTCACCAATGCTTTCAAGTTTTTTTAAGAATTTATCTACATTTAATCCACTAAGAAAAGCTAGTGAAAGAATACTTAATTGATTTAATTCATATTGTTCAGAAGAACTAAATAGAACTAACCCTGCTTTTATAAATAAATAACTAACTCCTCCAATAATTAAGCTAATAATAGGCCTGATTAAATACCATACTAGGTAAGATTCATCCCATCTTTTTAAGACTGAAAAATTTATGTAAACAGCTCTAAGGCAATAAACAATTCCACCAACACCACCAATAAGGCAGCTATTAAGAAAAGAGCTATATTCTCTAATAGCTTTAAAAAATAGATTCCATGAAGAACCTTCTTCGATAATACAGAAAAGGTTTATTGTTAATCCTCCAAACCAAATGTATAAACCTAGTAATAGAAATAAATAAGTAATTATGCCTATAGCCCAACAATACTGTTCCTTTGGATACAAGTTATTCTCCTTATGTAAAATAGATTAAAATATATATTGGTTCGACCAGTTTATATTTCAAGTGCTTAATGGAACTTTTTTAAAACTTTTAAAATGATAATCTCTATCATAAGGGTATAGATTCGCCCTTAGTGATCACATTAAATGTGATAGATTTTAGAATCTCAAAAAGCTTCATTTATAAATGAATCCAAAAGTTCGGTGGGTTTTATCCGTTTTATCACTCAATCAAACTTGACTTGAATCTTCCGTTTTATGGTGAATAGGCTAATATTTTTGTTTTGGGGTAATTTGCATAACATTCCCTCATCGAAACAAGCGGTCGTAAATTTTTGACGATTTACGACCGCTTGTAGAGTATTCCTAAGATTACTCTCTCGCCAAAATCTTTTGGATTTCCGCCATAATTTCTTGGTCTTGTTCGAGAGCGATACGATACATTTCTTCGTTTTTGAAACGCTCGATTTTCGGGTCGTACACTTCTGACATAAGTTTCACGCTATGGCGATCTTTGCCGAAGTACATATTACCGATTTCATGTACTTTGTCTGCATCCAAACCGAGTTCGCGTAATGCTTGTTTACCGGTACGCAATGCACTGTCAAAGGTTTCTCGTACTTCAATATCCGCACCGGATTGTACCAAGTCGTAAACGTGGTAACGGTCATAAGCACGAGCGATGATTTTAATATGTGGATTCACACTACGTGCGTATTTCACGATTTCTAACGTTTGTTTCGGATTATCAATCGCCACAATCAGCATTTGTGCGGTTTGAATACCCGCCGCTTTAAGTAAATCAGGGTGAGCGCCGTTACCATAATAACTTTTTACGCCACGCTTTTTCATGGCGGCAATAAGTTTCGGATTCAGCTCGATAATGGTCGGATGATAACCTGTCATTTGCAATAAATGATTGACCACTTGCCCGAAACGACCTAAGCCGACCAAGATAATCGGGTTCTGTTCTTCAATATGATCATGCGGTTTGATTTCGTCAATTTTTTGCAAACGAGGCACGATAAATTTCTGGCTCGCAATAATCATTAACGGCGTGAAGACCATCGATAGCACCACAATTGCCGTCATATTGGCGTGTACCGTGTCATCAATTACTTTTTGAGCGTGCGCTGCAGCAAATAATACAAACGCAAATTCACCACCCTGCGCCATCACAATCGCACGGTCGTGCGCATCTAATTTGTTACTGCCGGAAAGACGAGCCACTAGGAAAATTACCCCGCCTTTAACCAACATCATTAAGATAACGCCGGATAGAATTAACCCTAAGTTATCCCATACCACATTCAAATCCAGTGACATCCCGACCGCAAGGAAAAATAAGCCGAGTAATAAGCCTTTAAACGGGTCGATATCCACCTCTAATTGGTGGCGGAAGCTGGAGGTGGAAAGCAATACGCCGGCGGCAAACGCTCCCATTGCCGCTGAAAGTCCGCTCACTTCCATTAATAACGCCGAGCCAAGCACTACGAAAAGTGCTACGGCGGTCATCATTTCTCGGATTTTGGTGCGTGCCAGCATTTTAAAGAACGGATTCAGTACTTTGGTGCCGATAATAAATAAGAAAACCATCGCAAACACGGCAATCGCAATTTTTTGCCAAATCGGCGTGCTGGCTGTTTCCGAGGAATGGATAGGCGACAGAAAAGCGACTACTGCCAATAGCGGTACGATTAACATATCTTCAAATAGCAAAATCGATACCATTTTGCGACCGCGATCAGAAGTCATTTCGCCTCGTTCGCTTAATACTTGCATCACAATCGCCGTGGAGGTCAATACGAAACCTGCTGCACTGACAAATGCCACTTGCCATGAATAACCGAATGCCATCACTAAACCGGTGAGCGCAATCGCCGCGCCAATCACCTGAAAACTGCCCAAGCCGAAGATATATTTGCGTAAGCCCCATAAATGCGCCGGCTGCATTTCCAACCCGACTAAAAACAGAAACATCACCACGCCGAGTTCGGCAACGTGTAAAATGGTATGCGGATCGGAAAATAAACCGAAGCCGAAAGGCCCGATGGCTAAACCGCCGGCTAAATAGCCCAGCACTGATCCTAAACCGATACGTTTAAAAATCGGTACGGCAATAATTGCCGCCCCTAATAAAGCTACCACACTGGTAAGTTGGCTTGCACCTTCTGCCGCCATAAAACCTCCGAATTCAAAATAAAAATCTTATTATAAAAATAGCATAAAATAGCTAAAGCTTTGATAAGAATTGAAAAGTTAGAAAAAGATCAGGCAAGCGGTTGAGTTTTAACAAATTTTCGTAAGGAAAAGACCGCTTGTCATAATGATTCGGATTACTATAAACAATAACCACAACTAGAAAAAGCGGGGCATTTTTTTCTTTTTCTTCTATACTGGATTTAATTTTCTTTAATCAGGAGCATAAATGATGAAAATTCTTAATGTTGCGATTGCCGGTAGCGGTTATTCCAGTCGCTTGTTCCATATTCCTTTTCTTAAAAATGACAAACGCTTTCATATTCAGAAAGTGTACGAGCGTACTACCGAGCGAGCAAAAGAATGGCTGCCGGATGTGAATATTGTGCATGAATATCAAGCGTTACTTACGCCGGAAATCGATTTGGTTATTATTACTACGCCGAACCAAACGCATTATGAGATGGTAAAAAGCGCCTTATTAGCCGGTAAACACGTGTTGGTTGAAAAACCGTTAGTCGCAAGCTCGGCGGAGGCATTAGAACTGGAACGGTTAGCCAAACAGCAAAATGTCGTGCTGTACGTTTATCAAAACCGCCGTTGGGACAGCCATATTGCCACCGCAAAAGAAGTTTTGGCTAAAAATTTAGTGGGTGAGGTCGTGGATTGCGAAATCCGCTTCGATCGTTATGCGAAAGGCAAAAATGCTAAAGCATGGAAAGAAGCCGGCGATCGCGGTACCGGTTTAGTTTATGATTTGGGTGTACATTTAATCGATCAATCCATTTATCTGTTCGGTAAACCGCAAGCGGTGTTTGCCGATATTCGTTATCAACACGACGGCGCATTGGTGGATGATAACTTTGATATACATCTTTATTATGCAAACGGCTTAAAGGTTGCCTTACAAGCATCTAAATACGCACGAGAGCCAAGTCCGACCTTCGTATTACACGGTAAAAACGGTTCTTATGTGAAAAAATCGCTCGACAGCCAAGAAGCGCATTTAAACAGCGGAGTAATGCCGATTGGCGATTGGAACGTTGAGCCGGAAAGCGAATGGGGCGTATTGCATACGGAAATTGACGGCGCAGTCATTCGTAAGCCTTATCCGAATGCGCAAGCCAGTTATCAAAATTTGCTAGATGATTTGTATCAAACGATTACCGCAGGTATTGAACCTATCGTTAAATTAGCGGAAGTGATATTGGTTTTACAGATTATCGAAGCGGCATTTGAAAGTGCAAGTAATGGGCAGAAAATCAAGTTGTAAGAAAAATTTGAGATGACAAGCGGTGGAATTTGTAAAATATTTTGCAAATTTCACCGCTTTTTGTTTTGCTAAATAGCCTTTAAATCTCTTGATCTCTCTATCTAACTCGCCTACATTTACAACTTTCTGTATGTAAATCATACAAATTGCAAAAAAACGAGGAAATTTCACCGCTTGCAATAAATAATTATTGAATAATTTTGCATATTTATGCAAAATATCACTATTCAGATGTACAGGACATCTTTTAATAAGATTAAAGAAGCGAAAAGGAACACAATATGGCACTTTGGGGTGGACGTTTTAAACAAGAAGCTGATGCAAAATTTAAATTTTTCAATGACTCGTTACGTTTTGACTATCGTTTAGCATTACAAGATATTGACGGTTCAATCGGTTGGGCGAAAGCGATTACTTCGGTCGGTATTTTAACCGAGCAGGAACACCAACAATTAGTGGTGGCGTTAAAAGAATTACGTGCGGAAATCGAGCCGAATATTGCGATTATTTTACGTGATGATGCGGAAGATATTCATAGCTGGGTAGAATCAAAACTGATCGAAAAAGTCGGCGATTTAGGTAAAAAACTCCACACCGGTCGTAGCCGTAACGACCAAGTTGCGGTGGATATGAAAATGTGGTGTAAAGTGCAAGCGGTCGTATTGCAAGAGCGTATCCGTAACTTACAGCACAAACTGGTTGAAACTGCCGAAGCAAATCAAAATGCGGTGATGCCGGGTTATACCCATTTGCAACGTGCGCAGCCGATTACTTTTGCACACTGGTGTATGGCGTATTACGAAATGTTAGAGCGTGATTTCAGCCGTTTAACCGATGCTTATAAACGTATGCACACTTGCCCGTTAGGTTCAGGCGCATTAGCCGGTACGGCTTATTCAATCGATCGTGATGCACTGGCACAGGATCTTGGTTTTGCAATCGGTACACGTAACAGTTTGGATTCGGTTTCGGATCGTGATCACGTGTTAGAACTGCTCTCAACCGCTTCGATCAGTATGGTGCATTTATCGCGTTTTGCCGAAGATTTGATTTTCTTCAATAGCGGTGAGTCGGCATTCTTAGAATTATCGGATCGTGTTACTTCCGGTTCTTCATTAATGCCGCAAAAGAAAAATCCGGATGCGTGCGAGCTAATTCGTGGTAAATCAGGCCGTGTTTTCGGGGCATTATCAGGTTTACTCACTACCTTAAAAGGTTTACCGCTCGCTTATAACAAAGATATGCAAGAGGACAAAGAGGGCATCTTTGATGCGATGGAAACCTGGCAGGCTTGCTTAGAGATTGGGGCGTTAGTGTTGGAAGATATCAATGTGAACGTAGAACGTACCCGTGAAGCGGCACAGCAAGGTTATTCCAATGCGACCGAACTTGCCGATTATTTAGTAGCGAAAGGTATTCCGTTCCGTGAAGCTCATCATATCGTGGGTGAAGCGGTGGTTTATGCGATCAGCAAACGTGAACCGTTGGAAGCGTTAAGCGTAGCGGAATTTAAACAGTTCCACCCGGTGATTGATGAAGACGTTTACCTGATTCTTTCGTTAGAATCTTGTTTAGAAAAACGTAGTGCGAAAGGCGGGGTGAATCCGGAACGTGTACGTGAAGCGATTGAAGCGGCTAAAGTAAATTTAGGGGCTTAGTTTTACCACGCACGGCAAAGCCGTACGTGGTTACGATCAGCCTACGGCTGAGTGAGCCACTCTGTGGCTCTAGAACACTTTGTGATGGTACTAGCCTTTGACGAGTGCCTTTAATTTTTTTACTTATATATCAATTAACGAGTAGCACTCGACAGGAGTTGAGTACTATCTTTGGAGATTTGGATAAGATCAAGCGGTCTGATTTTGTAAGAAATTTGCAAAATCAGACCGCTTGTTTATTTGTAGCCTACGCACGACAAATTCTCTTTTATTCTGTGTATTCGGTATTTTCCGTGGTTCAGAATAATATCTAAATTCGGCTGCCGTGTTCCACTTTGACGTGGCTGGCGTGGTCGATTTCTTGGTTATTGTAATCGGATTTAAAGCCTTTCAAATAAACACGAATATGATTTTCTCGTGCGGTAATATTGGCGAAATCTTCAATTAATTCTAATACGTCTGAAGCAATGTAAGAGGTGCGAGAGGCGTCAATAATCACTTTAGAATTCGGGCGAATATTTTTTAAGGTCTTTTTAATCGCCGCTTTATTTAAGAAAGAAACTTCTTCGGAAAGCTGCATTTTGATGTAACTTGCGTCTTCCAATTCTTCACGGCTTAAATAGTAAGCTCGCTTCATATTACCTTGTAATAAAAAGATAATACTAATCACTAAGCCCAATCCGACCCCTTTGAGTAAATCAAACGCTACCACTGCTGCTGCCGTTGCCACAAACGGAATAAATTGATAAATCCCTTTATGCCAGAAGTGTTTGAAAACCGTTGGACGAGCCAATTTATAACCGACCAAAATTAAGACGGCAGATAAAGTGGCTAGCGGAATTTGATTTAAAATGCTCGGAATCGCTAAAACACAGACCAACAATAAAACACCGTGAATGATACTGGATAATTTGTGGGTTGCACCGGCATTGGCGTTAGCGGAAGAACGTACGATCACGGCAGTAATCGGTAAGCCGCCTAATACGGAAGAAACAATATTGCCCACCCCTTGCGCGCGTAATTCTTGGTTGGTATCGGTAATGCGGCGTTTACTGTCTAAACGGTCGGCGGCTTCAATTGATAATAACGTTTCGATTGAGGCGACAATCGCCATGGTTGCACCGGTTACCCAGACAATTGACGAACTGAAACCGGCAAAATCCGGAAAACGAATTAAATCGCTCATTTCCGCCCAAGAATTAGGAATCGGTAACTGGACGAGCTGTGTTGCAGGAATGGCTAGTGAGCTGTCCATACCGATAAATAAGCGATTCAGACAAATACTGATAATGACTGCAATTAATGCCGAAGGAAGCATTTTAATTTTTTTAAGAGTAGGGGAAGAGTCCCAACCCAACATAAGAAACAGCGAAAGCAGAGCAATGCTGAACGAGCCTAGATGAATATTAATAAAGGATTGGCTCAGTTCTTGGAAGAATTGTTTATTCCCCAATGCGTACGGCAGTTGCGAGAAAATAATTAAAATACCGATACCGGCTAACATCCCTTCAATCACTGCAATCGGAATATAGTTGGTAATACTGCCGGCACGTAAAAAACCGAGCGAGAGTTGAATAACGCCGGCGATGATACCCGCGCAAAGAAATAATTCGAATGAGCCTAATTGAGTAATCGCCGCAAGCACAATCGCAACCAACCCGGCGGCAGGCCCTGCCACGCTGATATGTGACGAACTCAATGCGCCGATAACAATACCGCCGATAATACCTGATACGACTCCCGAAAGCGGCGGTGCGCCAGACGCCAATGCGATACCGAGGCATAGAGGTAAGGCGACTAAAAATACGACTAAACCGGAGGCAAAATTTTGTTTAAATAAACGGGTTTTATCTTTTTCGGAAATCATTATGGGTACCACTTATTTCTATATTTTTTATTTCTATATTTCGAGCATGCTTTAGCACAATGACTAAAGTGCGAAATATATTCTACGCCTTTTACCGGCATAATCTTTGGTTTATATCAGAGATTTTGATAATTCTTTTATTCTATGGAATAAATTTGCCGAAAATATTCATGGTAAGAAAATTTTTCGTGCAAAATTGCGAGTTAAGATTGCAAAACAAGCGTGACATCTTTAAACTTCCGAATAATTTTTTGTAATTTTTTAATCAAGAGCCTCGTTATGACCGAATCAACTCATCCAATGCAAGAAAATCAAGATATTCCTTTAGGACAAAAGCTGAAACAAGCGCGTGAAGCGTTGCATTTAAGCATTGAGGATGTCGCCAAAAAAACGAATTTAAAAAAATCTCACATCGAGTCTTTAGAAAACGATATTTTTATTTTACAAAATGTAGCGCCGACCTTCGTACGCGGTTATGTACGCAACTATTTACGCTTCTTACGTCTGCCGGAGGCCTTGGTTTCGACCGTAAATTACGGCGAAGTGATTATTCCTAAAGACGCGATTAAAACGCCTTCGCCTAAAGTCGTGCAAAAATCTCAAACGAAATGGGTGAAATATCTTACTATTCTTGTCTTATTAGGTGCGGTGGGGATGACGTTACTTTGGTGGTGGCAAGATTACCAAAAAGAACAAGAAAGCCGAGAACATATTGTGAGCAGTTCCGTTGTAGAGCCGATGGCGACGCAGGCTACTGCGCCAATTACCGCCCCTGTGGTAGAAACACCGTCCGCACCTGTAGCCGTTGCACCTGTTATGGAAACGCCTAAAGCGGAAACTACCTCACCGATGCCGACGGAAAATAATGCGCTAAATACGGCTGCGGCGACAGAACAACCGCAAGTTAGCGTTACGCCGGAAGCGACAACCGAAGCGGTTAATGTGTTACAACAACCGGCTATCGAACCGGCAGCGGAACAATCTCAAGCGGCTGCCGTCGGTAATGATGAGTTACGTATCGAAATTACCGGTAAAGAAAGCTGGATCACGGTAAAAGGCAGTAAGAGTAAGAAAAGTTTAGCGGAAAAATTATATAGTAACGGTGAAGTGCTGACATTTAACGGCGATGAACAGTATCGTTTAACCATTGGTGCGCCGGCGAATGTAAAACTTTATTATAAAGGCCAAGAAGTACCGTTAAAAATTGACGGGCGTGTTGCTCGTATTAGATTACCTTTAGCACAATAAGGATTGGAAATGTCAATTCATCAATCGCCAATTAAACGTCGCGAATCTAAAAAGATTTGGGTGGGGAATGTCGCAGTCGGCGGCGATGCGCCGATTTCGGTGCAGTCGATGACCAATACGCGTACCACCGATGTGGAAGCTACCGTTGCACAAATCAAATCGCTTGAGCGTGTCGGTGCGGATATCGTACGCGTTTCGGTACCGACTATGGATGCGGCGGAAGCGTTTAAAGTGATTAAACAGCAAGTGAACGTACCGCTCGTGGCGGATATTCATTTCGATTATCGTATCGCATTAAAAGTGGCGGAATACGGTGTGGATTGTTTACGTATCAATCCGGGTAATATCGGTAACGAAGAGCGTATTCGCGCCGTTGTGGACTGTGCGAAAGATAAAAATATTCCGATTCGAATCGGTGTGAATGCCGGTTCACTTGAACGTGATTTACAAGAGAAATACGGCGAGCCGACTCCGCAGGCATTATTGGAATCGGCATTACGTCATGTAGATATTTTAGATCGCTTTAATTTTGAGAACTTTAAAGTGAGCGTAAAGGCATCCGATGTTTTTCTAGCGGTCGAATCTTATCGTCTTTTAGCCAAACAAATCGTACAGCCGTTGCATTTAGGCATTACCGAAGCGGGCGGTGCGAGAGCCGGTTCGGTCAAATCCGCAGTCGGTTTAGGACTATTACTGTCGGAAGGTATCGGTGATACGTTGCGTATTTCGCTTGCAGCGGATCCGGTTGAAGAAGTGAAAGTCGGTTTCGATATTTTAAAATCGTTGCGTATTCGTTCTCGCGGTATCAATTTCATCGCTTGCCCGACTTGTTCACGTCAAGAAATCGACGTTATTGCTACGGTAAATGCGTTGGAACAACGTTTGGAAGATATTTTAACTCCGATGGACGTTTCCATTATCGGTTGTGTGGTAAACGGGCCGGGTGAAGCGCTGATTTCCGATTTAGGGGTAACCGGTTCCAATAAAATGAGCGGTTTCTATCTTGACGGCGTTCGCCAAAAAGAGCGTTTCGATAATGAAAAATTAATTGACCAACTGGAAGCAAAAATTCGAGCAAGAGTTGCCGAACAACACAATCGAATTCAAATCGAACAAATTTAATTTTAGTAACCACGGTGACACCGATTTACGGATATTGTGCAAAACAAGCGGTCAATTTTCTTCAAAAATTTACCAGCCGTACTATTTTGTGTTGTCCGTGGTTTTAGCGTAATAAAAGGAAAATAAAGTGGCTAAAAATATTCAAGCAATTCGTGGGATGAACGATTGCTCACCGACAGAATCGCCGTTATGGCAGTGGATTGAAAATAAAGTACGTAACGTATTAGCCGGTTACGGTTATTCCGAAGTGCGTATGCCGATTGTCGAAAGCACCCCGCTTTTCGCACGTGCAATCGGCGAAGTGACCGATGTGGTTTCAAAAGAAATGTACACCTTCTGGGATAATGACGAACAATTAACCCTTCGTCCGGAAGGGACGGCAGGTTGCGTGCGTGCGGCGATCGAACGCGGGTGGATTTACAATAACGAACAACGTTTATGGTATATGGGTCCAATGTTCCGTCACGAGCGTCCGCAAAAAGGTCGTTACCGCCAATTTCACCAAGCCGGTGTAGAGGTTTTCGGTATTCCTAATCCGGAAATTGATGCGGAATTAATTATTTTAACCGCACGTTTATGGAAAGAACTGGGCATCGATCAACACGTGTCTTTACAATTAAACTCTATCGGTTCGCTTGAAGCTCGTGCGAATTATCGTTCGGCATTGGTAAAATTCTTAGAAAATCACACTGCTTTAATGAGCGATGAAGAAAAAGAACGTTTAGTTAAAAATCCGTTACGTATTCTTGATACCAAAAACCAGGCGTTACAAGAAGTACTTAATGATGCGCCGAAATTATTGGATTACTTAGATGATGACAGCCGTGAGCATTTTGCGCACCTTTGTCATTTACTAGATGCGATGGGTATCACTTATGAAGTGAATCCGAAACTGGTACGCGGTTTGGATTACTACAATAAAACCGTATTCGAGTGGGTAACTTCGGCATTAGGTTCTCAAGGCACGGTATGCGGTGGCGGCCGTTATGACGGCTTGGTCGAACAACTCGGCGGTCATGCAACGCAAGGCGTCGGTTTTGCGATGGGCTTAGAGCGTTTGGTTCTGCTTGTTCAAGAAGTGAATAAAGAGATCAACTTACCGAAAGCGGTTGATGTCTATGTGGTTTATTCGGGTGAAGGCGCGACTTTAAATGCGTTCCAAATGGCGGAACGTATCCGTAGCGAATTACCGCAATTAGGTGTGATGACTCACTGCTCGGGCGGTAACTTCAAAAAACAATTTAAACGTGCGGATAAAGTGGAAGCGCAAATCGCATTGGTTATCGGCGAAAGCGAAGTTGAACAACAAACCGTGGTGCTAAAAGATTTACAAAGCGGTGCGGAACAAGTCATAATCGCGCAAGCGGATTTAATCGCGGAACTTACAAAACGTTTTTAACATTAGGAAAAATGAATGAGTAACGAATATTTAAATAAAACGGAAGAACAACAGTTCGAAGAGGCGAAGAATTGGTTTAAAGAGAACGGTACGCCGATTTTAGTTGCCGTCATCATTGCTTGTGCGGCGACTTTGGGCTGGAACTTTTGGCAGAATCACCAAGTTCAGGCGGCGCAACAAACCTCGGCGACCTACCAAAATGTTATGGAAAGCTATTTGCAAGATCCCGAGAAAAATCAACCGCTCATCGAGAAGTTTATCAGTGAGAATAAAGATTCGAGTTATGCGGTGTTCTCACAATTGGAATCGGCAAAACAAGCGGTTGAAAAAGCGGATTTTGCAGCGGCGAAAACCGTATTGCAAAGCGCACTTACTTCAACAAGCGATGCCAGCTTACAAACGATCATTCGCTTCCGTTTGGCAACGTTGGATTATCAACTAAAAAATTATGACGATGCGTTGGCGACTTTAGGTCAAATTACGGATCAAGTATGGGAGCAACGTAAATTAGTCTTAACCGGTGATATTCTGGTGGCGAAAGGCGATAAGGCTTCGGCGAAAGGCGTTTATGAAAAAGCGAAAGCGACCGCAACCAATCAAGATAAAGTATTGATTGACGTACGTTTAAATAATCTATAATCGAAATAGGGCTGTTTGTGCAGCCCTATTTTTTTATATTTATCGGAAATTATGTGATTTATATTTTACATTAATATTTGTTTTCACTTAGAATAGTACAGGTTTTATTATATTTGGAGGTCGTGTTATGAATACGCAAACAATTTCAAATTTTGTTAAACAAGAACTTTCCGGCTGGAAACCTTTTGAGGTGATTTGGTTAGTTGCCTTTATTGCGGCGCAAGTTTGGGCTTATGTGCAAGCACCGGATTCTATTTTGGCAATGATTTCTGGCATTGCCGGCATTATCTGTGTTGTATTGGTCAGTAAGGGGAAAGTCAGTAACTATTTATTCGGTTTAATTTTTGCTTATACCTACTTTTATGTGGCGTGGGGTAATAATTTTATCGGGGAAATGAACAGTGTGCTTTATGTGTATTTGCCGGCGCAATTTATCGGTTACTTCGTGTGGCAAGCGAATATGCAAAAAGACAGTCAAGGCGGCGGGGCGGTGATTGCCAAGTCGTTAAGTGTCAAAGGCTGGATTATTTTGTTAGCGGCAATCGGTATCGGGACTTTTCTATTTATTCAAGCACTCAAAGCGGCGGGCGGTAGCTCGACCGGTTTAGACGGCGTTACCACTATCACAACCGTAGCGGCACAATTACTGATGATTTTACGCTATCGTGAGCAATGGTTATTGTGGATTGTACTTAATGTGTTATCAATCGCCTTATGGGCGGAAACACCGGCGATGTATTTAATGTACGGAGCTTATCTGCTTAACTCGCTCTACGGTTTCTATAACTGGACACAGTTAGAGAAAAGCGCACAGCGTTAATCGTTTTATCAACAAATAACAAGCGGTCTAATTTGCAAAATATTTTACCAATTAGACCGCTTGATTTTTTGCTGTTAGCTTAAAAAGCAAATTACGCTTTTTCTCTTGCCACCGCACGGTAGCCGATATCACGGCGATAGAAACGTCCTTGCCATTGAATTTGTTCGGCAAGTTTTAACGCTTGTTGCTGTGCATCAAACACCGAATTACCTAATGCGGTTGCACATAAAACACGCCCGCCGTTAGTGACTAATTTTCCGTCTTTTTGCTCCACACCGGCAAGGAATACTTTCTGTGATTTTTGTGCTTGAGTTGGAATACCGCTGATTTCGTCGCCTTTACGGTAATCGCCCGGATAACCTTCCGCTGCAAGCACGATGCCTAACGCCGCTTGTTCACACCATTTTGATTTAATCGTATCAAGTTTTTCATCGCAAGCCGCTAAACAAAGTTGTACAAGATCCGACTCTAAACGCATCATAATCGGCTGGGTTTCCGGATCGCCGAAACGGCAGTTGAATTCGATTACTTTCGGCTGTCCGTTCGGCATAATCATTAAACCGGCATAGAGGAAACCGGTATATGGATTGCCTTCCGCCGCCATACCTTTCACGGTCGGGTAAATGACTTCTTGCATAACACGATTATGGATTTCCGGCGTAACGACCGGAGCCGGTGAGTATGCCCCCATTCCGCCGGTATTTAAACCTTGATCGCCTTCGCCGACACGTTTGTGATCTTGGCTAGTCGCCATCGGCTCAACGTTTTTACCGTCCACCATCACGATAAAACTGGCTTCTTCACCGTCTAAAAATTCTTCGATAACTACGCGGCTACCGGCTTCGCCGAACGCATTGCCCGATAACATATCTTTTACCGCTTCTTCCGCTTCTTCAAGCGTCATCGCAACAATCACACCTTTACCTGCAGCTAAACCGTCCGCTTTAATTACAATCGGCGCACCTTTTTGTTTTAAGTAAGCAAGTGCCGGTTCAATTTCGGTAAAGTTTTGATATTCGGCAGTCGGAATCTGATGGCGAGCTAAGAAATCTTTAGTAAAGGCTTTTGAACCTTCTAACTGTGCTGCCGCTTGAGTCGGGCCAAAGATTTTTAAGCCGTTCGCACGGAATGCATCAACTACACCGATAACAAGCGGTGCTTCAGGTCCGACAATGGTTAAGCCGATTTGGTTTTCCTTCGCAAAAGCAACTAATGCGGGAACATCGGTTGCGACTATCGCCAAATTTTCGATACCTTCTTCCAATGCGGTGCCGGCATTGCCCGGTGCGACAAACACTTTTTTTACTAAAGGCGATTGACGAACTTTCCAAGCTAAAGCGTGTTCACGACCACCGTTACCGATAATTAATACATTCATTTGGATTCCTTATAAATTAACAAAAGCAAACGTTTGCGTAATTGTACTAGAAGATTGCAAAATACTGAACTATTATTCGTATTTTTATCAATAAACCCGACTTTCGTTTTTAAATGGTCAATTTTGCCGTTAAACTCCGTTTAAAATACCGTCATAACCATAAAATTCGCTTGCAAAAGCAACAGATTCATGTATAATTCCACCGTTCAGTCACATTTGTTTTTTTAATCCTTGCTTCCACAAGTTGGTGACTGGCTAAAGTTGGAGGCTGCTAACCCGTAAGGATAGTCAATGCGTCACTACGAAATCGTTTTTATGGTTCACCCGGACCAAAGCGAACAAGTACCGGCAATGATTGAGCGTTACACAGCGTCTGTTAAAGAAGCTGGCGGTCAAGTTCATCGCTTAGAAGATTGGGGTCGTCGTCAATTAGCATACCCAATCAACAAACTTCACAAAGCACACTACGTGTTAATGAATGTAGAAGCACCTCAAAGTGTAATCGACGAGTTAGAAACTAACTTCCGTTATAACGATGCAGTTCTTCGTAACTTAATCGTTCACACTAAAGCGGCAGTAACTGAAGCGTCACCAATGGTGAAAGCGAAAGAAAGCAAAGTTGCTGAAGCGGTAGCTGAAGTTGAATCAGAGGAAGCTGGCGAGTAATTCGCCGATTGATAATTGCTTAATTCTGAGCGGCTCGGTCGCTTCAACGGTTAAGCAAAGCCAAAACCCGTTAGGGGTTCCGAATTACCGTTTTTGGCTTGAACATCGTTCAATTCAAACCGAAGTAAATTTAGAGCGTCAAGCGTGGTGTAAAATCCAAGTGATTTTAAATGGCAATCAATTTAGTTTAATAACCCAACAAATAAAGCTCGGCGATAAAATTAGAGTTTACGGATTTATCCACACTCACAAAGACTATAACGGTTTAAGCCAATTAGTCGTTCATGCCGAACATATTGAATTTATAGATCAGGAGAAGCCAAATGGCACGTTATTTCCGTCGTCGTAAGTTCTGCCGTTTCACAGCGGAAAATGTTGTTGAGATCGATTACAAAGATATCGCTACATTAAAGAACTACATTTCTGAAAGCGGCAAGATTGTTCCTAGCCGTATCACTGGTACTCGTGCGAAGTATCAACGTCAATTAGCTCGCGCAATCAAACGCGCTCGTTACTTAGCGTTACTTCCATACACTGACAACCATCAGTAATAGAGAGGTCGAGTACAATGCAAGTTATTTTATTAGATAAAGTTGCTCACTTAGGTTCTGTGGGCGACCAAGTAACTGTTAAATCAGGTTTTGCACGTAACTTCTTAATCCCACAAGGTAAAGCGGTTATGGCAACAGCAGCAAACATCGCTCACTTCGAAGCACGTCGTGCCGAGTTAGAAGCGAAAGCGGCTGAAGCGTTAGCGGCAGCACAAGCTCGTGCAGCTAAAATTGCTGAAATCGCAGCAGTATCAGTATCTGCAACAGCAGGTGATGACGGTCGTTTATTCGGTTCAATCTCTGCAAAAGATATCGCTGATGCATTAACAGCGGCAGGCGTTGCAGTAGCTAAATCAGAAGTTCGTTTAGGTGAAGGTCCGCTTCGCACAACCGGCGAACACGAAGTTAAAGTTCACTTACACCCTGAAGTGAATGCGGCAGTTACCATAAACGTAGTTGCTGAATAATAATCGTAATGATTAACTGAAATACCCAGCTTTTTAGCTGGGTATTTTTTTATATATTATCTAAGCGTTTATACTGAACTTGATGAAACTATGCGGATTTTTTCTTAAGAATTGCATATAATTCATCTTTAATATGTAATTTTTCTCTTTTAAGAACTTCTATTTCATCATTTGTAGCAAGCTCGATATTTGATTCCATATTTTTAATCCGTTGATCCAACTCGTTATGTTTGTCGAATAAACGAGAAAAATGCGTATCGCTATTTTTTAATTGAGTAATTAATTCACGAAATTCAGGGAACATATACAACTCCTATTATGTCTTAGTTAATCAATTGGTTTAGTTTGATACTACTCCTTTTTATTTATTCGGCATTGATTTTCTTTTGATTTTTTGAAGCTGATCACAAAATATTTGTATTGGAATAGATTGATGAATTTACTCTAATATTAGCTCAGGTATAATACTGCCTCAGCTTGTTTTACAGGGACAATAATAATGCGTTACAAAGCTCTCTTATCCTTTTTCTTCGCTTTAGTAAGCGGTACGGCTTACGCTAAGTGGGAAAAAATTAATGATATTGATTACACTTGGGGTCCTTTCAAAATTTATAATATCTCCCTTTTTACCGAAACAGGCGAATACAAACAAGAATCTCGCCCGATTATGCTGACTTTAAAATACAGTAAGCCGGTGGACGGTCGGGATTTTGCGATTTCCGTTGCCAAATCGTGGACGGATTTAGGTATTACGTTACCGAAACAAGATGAAGTGATTGATCGCTTACGTAAGATTTTACCGGACATCAAAGCTGATGATGAGCTAAGTTATATTGCCTTAGAGGATAAAGGCTATTTTGTATTAAACGATCAGGTAATTGAGCAAGAATTTGATCGAGCGTTTAATAATGCAATGTTAGCGATTTGGCTCGATCCTAAAGTTGAGTTTAGCCAAAAGCTCATCACTAAAAAAGTGGAAGGTGCCGAGCAAGTGGTTCATCGTTCATTGGAATATACGCAAAGTTTAGAGGAAGTGTCGCTTGAGCCAAGCAAAGAAAATATTTCAGCGGTTTCCGAATTGAGCGATGATACGGCGCATACGGAACAAGCGGTGGATTCCGAACAATTATCGACAAAATTAGAATCGACTAAAGCGATAAAATCTATCGGAGTACCGAGCTTACTTTCTCCGATTATGAATAAATCTTCGGCGCAGAACAAAGCGGGTGTGAAAGAACAGGTTGAGCAAAAGCCGTTAGAAGCTGAAAAAACGGTAGAAACGAAAAAAGAAGCCGTAACTGAGCATAAGACGACTGATTCGCAAACAGCGGTAGCGGAAAAAAACTCTCAAGCTAAAGAAAGCGTAGAGCCTAATAAAGAAGCGGTTGCAATAGAGAAAAAAGCGGAAGAGGTTAAAGAAACGCAAGCCGAGAAACCGTTAGAATCGGAAACGCCGGTAGAACCGGCTAAAGCAAAAGAAACCACTTCGCCGGAGAAACAATCTAAAGAAGAAGTAGAAAACCCGGAAAAAGAAATTATGCCGGAAATGGATCCGACACCGGACTATAAACTTCCTCTTTCATAAGGAGTATTAAGCAGTTGATTGGCTGCTTAATTTTTTTTAACTGCCTTAATAAATAAAAGTGGCGGGCGATGTTGTAGATCTTTAAACTCATTATGCCATTGCGGTTGTTCCGCCAGCATCGGCTCTTCCACTTGCACGATTTCAAACTCGGCTTGAATCAGCTGATTGCAAATCGTTGCCATCGTGCGATGATAGGTTTTGAATGCTTGTTGAAACCAACTTCTATCTCGCTCCCCCTCATCTCGATAGAAATTTAAACGATAAGCAACTTGTTGTTTTTGCTCATTTTTCTCCCAACGATAGCCGTCTTTATAGCAAGTGACAATAGGATGTTCTTGGGAAAAAATCAGTGTGCCGCAAGCGGTCATTTTTGCAGAAATTTTTGCAAGTAAATCGGCAAAATCCTCAATATAGTGAAACGCAAATGAACTGGTGACCACATCAAAATTATCTTCCGGAATTTTATCTAATTGTTCCATTGGCAAGCAGTGCAGTGAGAAAGCGGTCGATTTTTGCCAATTTTTTGCTAAATCACTTTCCGCCTGTTTTAGCATTAGCTCCGATAAATCCAGCCCGACAACTTTATTCGCACCTAATTCCAAATAATGCGCCAAATGCACTCCGGTACCGCAGCCTAAATCTAACACTTTTTTATTGGTAAGATCCGGTAAAAGTGAAAACATCGTAGGCTTTTCCACCACTTCATTCATACTGATTGGGTTTTCACGTAATTGTTGATAACGTTCAAAGAAAATCGGGGTATCGTAAATACTTTTTTTCAACTGTTTATTCCTATAAAAAAGCCCACAAATGTGGGCGATATGTTACTGGTATTGGGCGAGATTTTGCAAGGTCTGATAGGCTTTATCTGTTCTCAGCAAGTCTTTGACACGTTGTACGTTAGCTTTTAAATCTCGTTCGCCGAAAGTACGCATGAGCATAGCGGTATTTACAGCTACCGCATCAATATGTGCCGCTTCGCCTTTGCCTTGTAATAAAGCGGTAATTTTTTCCGCATTTTCTGTAGGTTCTCCACCTCTTAAAGCTTCAATCGAATGGCGTTGAACCCCAAAATCCTCCGGTATGAGGCTGAAATAGTGAATTTTGTCATCTTCAATTTCGGCGACTAAAGTTTCGCCGTGTACAGCCACTTCATCTAAACCGGAACCGTACACCACAATCGAATGTTGATAATTTAAGGTGCGTACCGTTTCTGCATAAATTTTCAAAACTTCCGGTGAATAAACGCCGAGTAATTGGCGTTTAGCGTGTGCCGGATTGACCAACGGCCCTAAAATGTTAAATAGCGTGCGAGTTTTCAACGTTTGTCGCACCGGTACGGCGTGTTTAAAACCGGCGTGATAAAGCGGAGCAAATAAGAAACAGAGATTATTTTCATCTAACGCTTGGCGTGCGGTTTGGGGTGAAATCGTAACATTAATCCCTAATGCGGATAGCACATCGCTTGCGCCGGTTTTACTGGAAACGCTACGGCTACCGTGTTTTGCTACTTTATAGCCTAAGGTCGCCGCTACAATCGCACTGGCGGTAGAGATATTGATTGTGTTTTGTCCATCACCACCGGTTCCGACAATATCGGCAAAAGCGTAATCGGGAGCTGGGAATGCGGTTGCATTTGCAAATGCCGCTTCAACCGCTCCGGCAATTTCCTCAATTGTCTCGCCCCGTACTTTTAACGCAATTAATGCGCCGGCGAGTTGTTCGTTAGAAACATTACCTTGAATTACTTGTTCAAAAAAGTATTGCGATTCTGCTTTCGTGAGCGCTTGATTTTCAAATAATTGGCTAAGAATGTTGTCGAGTTGCATAGTGTTATCCTGTTTTCGTTATACTGATAAGCGGTTATTTTTCTAAATTTTTTTGCTTAATGTTGTGTGGAAAGCAGCCATTCGACCGATTGTTTTAATAATTTAGTGCCTTCTACGGTTAGGATTGATTCTGGGTGAAATTGAAAGCCGCAAATCGGTAATTGTTTGTGGCGAATCGCCATCACGATATTATCGAAGCGAGCATTAATTTCTAACTCCTCTGGCAGATTATCACCCATTAGTGAATGGTAACGGGCAACCGGCATCGGGTTATTAATACCGTGGAACATTGCTTGGTTATCGTGTTCAATTTTTGACACCTTGCCGTGTAAAACGGTACCGGTATGCGCGATACGTCCGCCTAACGCTTCGATAATTGCTTGATGCCCCAAACAAATGCCAATCATCGGTACAACACCTTTGAGTCGTTTAATGATTGCTAACATATTGCCGGCTTCTGCCGGTGTACCGGGGCCGGGCGAAAGTGCCACAATACAATTTTCGGTAGTTTGTGCTTTGTTTAGAAAGTCTTCTAATGGGTAATCGTTACGAAAAATCGTCACTTGATGACCTAATTCACGAAATTGATCGACAAGGTTGTAGGTAAACGAATCAAAATTATCAACAAAAAGAATATGTGCCATAGCTTATCCGTCCTTATTTGGTATTAACTTGTGCGATTGCTTTTAATACGGCTTTCGCTTTGTGACGCGTTTCATCCGCTTCCGATTGCGGATCCGAATCCAATACTTCACCGCAACCTGCCTGTACGTAAGCGATGCCGTTTTGTACGAATGCAGAACGAATCACAATGCAGGTATCTAAATCGCCGTGCGAAGTTAAGTAACCGACAGCACCGCCGTAACTGTGGCGTTTTTGTTGCTCTACTTGGTAGATTAATTGCATCGCCTTAATTTTTGGCGCACCGGTTAATGTACCCATATTCATACACGCTTGGTAAGCGTGTAACGCATCTAAATCGCTATGCAATGTGCCGACCACACGAGAAACAAGGTGCATAATTTGTGAGTAGCGATCGATTTGCATCAGATCCACCACTTTACGTGTACCGGCTTGGCAGACTCGTGCGACATCATTACGAGCGAGATCCACTAGCATTAGATGTTCAGCCAATTCTTTTTGATCTAAACGCAATTCCAATTCCAAGCGAGAATCTAATTCCGGATCAATATTGCCATTAGCATCAAAGCCACGCGGACGAGAGCCGGCAATCGGATAGATTTCTAATTGACGATTAGCTTGTGAATATTTCAGCGCACTTTCGGGTGATGCACCGAATAAAGTGAAGTTTTCGCCTTGCATAAAGAACATATACGGGCTTGGATTATTCATTTTAAGCTGGCGATAAGCCGCTAAAATATTCGGACAAGGCAAACTAAAACGGCGTGAAGGTACAATTTGGAATACATCACCGATATGAATATGATGTTTTAGCTTTTGAACGATTTGTTTAAAGGCTTCGTCTTCAATATTGGTTTTCACTTCACTGCTTGCCGCTTGAATCGGTAAACGCAATTCGCAAGGCTGATATTTTGCAAGAATTTGGCTAAATTCGACCGCTTGTTGCTGTAAACGGTTTTGCTGGGTTTCATCAAAACAGAAAGTATGCAGTACCGATTCTTGTTTTTGGTGATCAATAACTGCTAATTGTTCGGCAAGATAGAAGCTGTAATCGTGGCAACCTAAGCCGTCATCTTGTAATTGAATGCCGTCCATCGGAATGAAATGAGCGACCAAATCGTAGCTAAATAAACCGCCTAAATAGATCGGCTCCGCTTTATCGGCAAAAAGTCGGCTCACACAACGTAAACCGTCAAACACGGTGCTAGTTTTAAGTTTGCTGTCTTCATCCAAATTTTGGGCAATGGGCGGGAAGGCTGCTGACAAGCGGTTAAATTCCGCTGAGACTTTGCAAGTTGGTGCCGGAGATAATTGCGCAAGGGCAGTTTGAAGATGAGGTAAGATTGCTTTACCGTTTTCGGTCAATGCCTCAAAAGTTACGGTTTGTGCGTCGCAATAAATATGTAATGCGGATTGAGCGAACAATAAACTTTTTAAGCTGTTTTTACTGTGGATTTCCGCCGAATCCAATAATAGCGTATGCGGTTTATGATCACAGAGATGATAAAACGCGACGGTCGTATCTTCATAATAGGGGAGCTGTGTTTGCTGAGTATGGAGATTCATTTCACGATTCCTTGTTTAAAATTATTTATGTACTATTAAACTAGTATAAATGTAATAAGTCAAGTATATTTTTTAAATGTGCAAGATTTGACTAAAACTACAGATTTTATTTATTTGCTTTTGTACAATAACCATTATTTTTTACTTACGGGATATATTATGGCAACTCCACAATCAGGCATTACATTAACCCATCGTAAATCAGGCATTTTTATTGAAGCGAATGTGCTAAATATTGAAATGTTCCGTCCTAGAATTCATAACATTCAGCATCAATTTCAAGAAATTCAGCAGCAGTTTGCTACAGAGGCATTAGGGCTTACCCTGGCTTTTGGTAAGGCACTTTGGAGCCAGTTAAAGGCTAATTCCGCTACCGAATTAAAGGATTTTGTCTCACTAGGAAAAGCGGAACGAGAGTATGCGCCGGCAACCCAACGTGATTTTTTAGTGCATATCCAATCTAATCGTCCGGATATTAATTTTTCTATCGCTTTAATGGTGGTGGAACAATTAAAAGCGGTGGCGGAAATTGTAGAGGAAACCCATGGTTTTCGTTGGGTGGAAGAGCGTGATTTAACCGGTTTTATTGATGGTACGGAGAATCCGCAAACCGATGAAAAATTGCGTGAAGTCGCTTTAATTGATGAGGGTGAAGATGCCGGCGGCAGTTATGTATTGAGCCAACGCTATGTTCATCAATTATCAAAATGGCATAAGATGAACACGGAGCGTCAGGAACAAGTTATCGGCAGAACAAAAGCGGATAGCATTGAGCTTGATGATGTGCCGGAAAATTCTCATGTAGGGCGCGTGGATTTAAAAGAAAACGGCGAAGGTCTAAAAATTCTACGCCACAGTTTGCCGTACGGTTTAGCGAGTGGTGAGCATGGTTTATATTTTATTGCTTTTGCAAAACGTTTACATAATATCGACCAACAGCTTAAAAGTATGTTTGGCGAATTAGACGGTAAAACAGACCGCTTGTTAGGGTTTACTAAACCGGTTTCCGGTAGTTACTATTTTGCGCCGTCGTTAGAACAATTGGCTATGGTGTAATAATAGATACAAAAGTAGATTATTTTGCGATCTGAATCGTAAAAATAAGCATAGTTTACTGCTTAGAAGTGCTTTTTCTTTTAAGGTTATATTATTCTGATAAATGGAGATATAAATGTTTAATATATTTAAGAAACCTTTTAATAGAGAAAGCTTAGATTCTTGGTGTAAGATTTTGGATGATATTAGTAAAATTGAGCTTTTAGCAATTCCTGTTGTACTATATAGCCTGAATGGTTTGTTTTATAAATTATTTAATAGCACTGTGCTTTTATTTTCAATGTATATATGTTTATTTATGGCAGATTTTATACGTAAAAATAAAGAGAATTTGATGGAGGAATAAACAATGGGATTATCAATCGGACTTGTTATCGTTGCCGTGCTTTTATCTACATTTGCTTTTTTTATTGTACGTAGTGTTAAAAAATCTCATCTATAGTGTTCTTTTACGAGATGATTTCTATAACGCACAATTACTTTAGAGAATATAAGAATGTTGGTGTATAATGCACCAACATTTTTTTCGAAGGATATTACGCTATGAGCCAATTTTTTTATATTCATCCTGATAACCCTCAGGCACGTTTGATTAATCAAGCGGTAGAAATTATTAAAAATGGTGGCGTTATTATTTATCCGACAGATTCAGGTTATGCTTTAGGCTGTGCAATCGGTGAAAAACACGCAATGGATCGCATTGTTGCGATTCGTAAATTACCTGAAAATCACAATTTTACCTTGGTATGTAGTGATTTGTCAGAGCTTTCCACTTACGCATTAGTCACTAATCAATCTTATCGCTTAATCAAAAATAACACCCCAAATCCTTACACCTTTATTTTACCGGCAACCAAAGACGTACCGCGTAGATTAATGACCAAACGTAAGACGATAGGGATTCGTGTACCGGATAATGCGATCGCTTTGGCATTAATTGCAGCGTTAGGCGAGCCGATTTTATCGTGTTCGCTAATGTTACCTGATACGGAAATTACCGAATCGGATCCGGATGAAATTCGAGAACATTTGGAACATCGTGTGGATTTAATTATTCACGGCGGTTATTTAGGTCAAGAGCCGACAACCGTGATTGATTTAACCGAAGAGAGTCCTCGAATTATTCGTGAAGGATCGGGCGATATTACGCCGTTTAATTAATGATTTTCTCCTTCTTAAAGGAGGATATATATATTTTTAAAGACGCTCGTGAGAGCGACAAAGGAATCTTAATGAAAACATTTCAAACAAAAAATGCCGATTCGAAATCGGCAAAATTTTCTAAAAATCCACGTTTAGCCGAGCGTAATGAAAAGCGTGCCGAACGCCCGACCTCAAAACCGTTAAAAGCAAAAAGTGAGCAATCTTTTGCAAAAAAATCAGCAAAACCGACCGCTTCCATCACTGAAACCTCAGAGAAGAAAGAGAAAGTAGTCGGTGAAAAACTACAGAAAATTCTAGCGCGTGCCGGTCAGGGATCTCGCCGTGAGTTGGAAGAGATTATTGCGGCAGGGCGTGTAAGTGTTGATGGGAAAATCGCAAGCTTAGGCGATCGTGTGCAAGTAAGCAGTGCAACTAAAATTCGTATTGACGGTAATTTAATCAGCCTAATTCCGGTACAAAAAGAAATTTGTCGCGTATTGATGTATTACAAACCGGAAGGCGAATTGTGTACTCGTTCAGATCCGGAAGGGCGTGCAACGGTATTTGATCGCTTACCTCGTTTAACCGGAGCGCGTTGGATTGCGGTAGGTCGTTTAGATATTAATACTTCGGGTTTATTACTGTTTACTACGGACGGTGAGTTAGCGAATCGTTTAATGCACCCGAGTCGTGAAGTAGAGCGTGAATATTCCGTGCGTGTGTTCGGTAATATTGATGAAGCAATGTTACAACGTTTACGTAAGGGTGTTCAGTTAGAAGACGGTCCGGCAAACTTTAAACAGATTAAAACGGTCGGCGGCACAGGTTTAAACCAATGGTTTGATGTCACTTTAACCGAAGGACGTAACCGTGAAGTTCGTCGTTTATGGGAATCGCAAGGTGTTGAGGTTAGTCGTTTGATTCGTATTCGTTACGGTAATATCAAATTGGAAAAAGGTTTACCGCGCGGCGGTTGGGAAGAAATGGGCTTAGAGCAAGTAAACTATTTGCGTGAGCTTGTCGGCCTACCGGCGGAAACCGAAACCAAAGTCGATGTGACGAAAAATCGCCGTCGTACCAATATTCGCCAAATTCGTAAAGCGGTAAAACAGCATTCTAAATACAGAACGAAAGCGTAAAACAAACCTAGGTAAGCCAATATGAGAAATATTGGCTTTTTTATCTTTACATAATAATTGTAAATTTTGTTTTTTTATTTAAAGTTGTTTGTGTATAATTCGCTCGCCTATAATATCTATGAGGAGTTTTATATGAAAAACATCACAAAATTTGCAGTAACTTTATTAGCCGGATTGGTTATTACCGCTTGTGGCAGTAAGAACCATTCTATTGATATTAAACCTAAATCAGACAAACCTAAGCAGGAATAGCCTAAGCAGCCTCAACCGAAACAAGATCAGCCGAAACAGGAGCAGCCTAAGCAGGAGCAACCAAAGAAAGACCAACCAAAGCAAGACCAACCTAAGCAGGAGCAACCAAAGCAAGATCAACCTAAAGATAAAACAAGTGGCGGAGTATTTATTGTTGAAGGAGTTTCAAAGAATCTTCCTCAATTAACTAAAGAGAAATTGACAGATGCTAATTTGAATTCTATTAAGGTAGATGGTATTGAAATTAAGTTTGCAGATGCGACAAAAGCCGAAGGTAATTGGAAAGTTTCACCGGATAATTCACTCGTAGTTTGCTGTGATAAATATAGTTCGGTTCGATTTGGTGTGTATGAATCAAAAGGTAAAAGTTATTCATTCTATAACGGTAATGCAACAGCAGAAATGCCAACATCCGGTAAATTTACTTACACAGGTGATGCTTACTTGTTAGCAAGCGTAGTCGGTAATGGTGCCGAATCTATTGGTACTTCAAAGTTTGAGGCTGATTTCGGTACGAAAAAATTAACAGGAACTTTAACTTTCGATAAATTAAAAGACAGTAAAAATGTTGATATAGATAGTAAGATTTCTGGAAATAGTTTTACCGGTAAAGCTACCTTTGATAGTTTTAAAGGTACAGATGCTATCGTCGAAGGTAAGTTCTATGGTGAAAATGCTAAGGAACTGGCAGGAGCATTCGACAGTGCTAAGGAAAAAGGTGCCAAACTTGGCGATAAAAGCTGGGGCGGCGTATTTGGCGCAAAACAACAAAAGTAACATCTTGATTTAATACGCAAAGCGGTAGATTTTGTATAAATTTTAACAAATTCTACCGCTTTTAATTTTATTCAAAGTTATTTATCCAATACCATCAGTCCCGGTAGCGTTTCAAAACTTTGCGATTTAACCGTATTATGGAAATCATTAAGATAAGCGTAATGTTGATCCGATTCTCTGAATGCTCCGTAAAGATTACTGTATAGCCCTTGTTGAGTAATTTTCTTGGCAACCACATAGCCTCGATCCAAATAAGGTTTCACCGCCCAATACGGTAAGGTTGCAATCCCTCTTTTACTCGCAACTAACTGAATAATCGCAATGGTTAATTCGCTGGTTCTGCGTGTAGGCATAATCCCCGCAGGTCGCAACACTTTACGCAGTAAATCCAACATATCGTCCGGTACCGGATAAGTAATCCAAGTTTCGTCAATAAAATCTTCCGCTTGCCAAATATCTTTATCGGCTAAAGGATGATCCTTAGCACAAATGCCAACCATTTCATAAGAAAATAACGGACGATAAATAATGCTTTCCGTTTCTTCCGCTTCGGCAACAACCGCCCAATCCGCACGATGCGTTAAGAGTAACCCGATAGTATCGGTATGGAAACCGGATACAATATCCAATTCCACTAAAGGCCAACTTTGGCGGAAAGTATCCATTGCCGGCATCAGCCAGTCAAAGCAAGTATGACATTCGACCGCAATACGTAATTCTCCCGCTTCCCCTTGTTTAACACGGGCAAGATCGAGTTCGGCTTCTACAATCTTAGGCAAGATATCATGCGCCAGCTTCACCAGCCGATCTCCGGCGGGCGTAAAGCGTAGCGGCTGGGTTTTACGCTCAAATAAGGTCAGTTCATATTGATCTTCCAATAATTTAAGCTGATGAGAGAGCGCGGATTGCGTGAGATGTACGCGTTTTGCCGCAAGAGAAACGCTGCCGCTTTCTTTTAAAGCGACCAGTGTTTTTAAGTGGCGTAGTTCAAGAAAAATCGGTTTCATGTAAATAATTCATTATAAAAAGAAAGATGATGAAAGATACTATAGATAAATGCTTGGTATGCCAAGACTAAAAATGAAAATAATCATGGGTTCGGCGTTTTTGATACTTTTTTTACGTTATAAAAAAATAATGTTTAATTAATATCAAAATATGATGTGTTTTTTTTGCAATATCTAATGGAAATTATCGTTAGATTATAATCCGTTTTAGTTAGGAGAAAAATTATGTAGGCAGATCAAAAAGCACCTCCGGTCGAGGTTAAATTAGGCTTTAATTGGCAAGGATTACTGATTTCCGTTGTGGTTGGCGTTGGTATCGTCTTAATTCCGACTCCGGAAGGGTTGAGTGAAAGAGCATGGGGAATGTTGGCTTTATTCGTTGCAACGATTGTGGCGATTATTGCAAAAGCAATGCCTATGGGTGCGGCTACTTTAGTCGCATTAGTGATTAGCGGTGTTACCGAATTAACTCCGATTAAAGCGGGTAAAGACGAAGTGGCGATGTTATCCGGTTTTTCCAATGCAACGATTTGGTTAATCGGGATTGCAATGTTTTTATCGCAAGCGGTAATTAAAACGGGATTGGGTAAACGTATCGCACTTTATTTCGTTTCTCGTTTCGGTAAGAGAATGATGGGTGTTGCTTACGGTATTGCGCTTGCCGATTTGGTTATCGGTCCGGGAATTCCGTCCGCTTCTGCACGCGGCGGCGGTATTATGTATCCGATTATGAAATCGATTGCCGAAGCATACGATTCTAAGCCCGGTCCGACAGCAAAACGTGCCGGTGCGTTTTTAGCTTTAGCCGTATCGCAAATCGATACGATTGTTTGTACGATGTTTTTAACCGCTATGGCGGGTAACCCTCTGATTGCCGAACTTGCTCGCGGTCAAGGGGTAGAGATTTCATGGATTACTTGGTTTATCGGCACATTGGTGCCGGGTGTCGTTTGTTTAATCGTGCTGCCGTATTTACTCTATTTGATTTATCCGCCCGAATTAAAAGATACGCCTAAAATGGCGGAAATGGCTCGTCAAGAATTACAAAATATGGGCAAAATGAGTAAAGCGGAATGGATTTTAGCATTAGATTTTGTGTTATTACTCTTCCTCTGGACTGTCGGTGATCTTGCATTTGGTATTTTGGTACTGGTTTACTTCTATACGCGCTATTTCTTCGCTTCGGCAATGGCGCATATTTCCGCTATGTATCTTGCTTTCCTTGCGGCGGCAATTGCGGTCGGAACACCGCCGATGTTAGCGGCAATCGGCTTAGGCTATACTTCGACTTTATCAATGAGCTTAACCCAATATGCCGGCGGTCCGGGACCTGCATTATTCGGATCCGGTTATAACACGACGGGACAATGGTGGGGCGTCAGCTTCATTATTTCGGTCGCTTCGTTAGTGATTTGGTTTACCGTTGGTGGCGCTTGGATGAAGTTACTCGGTTGGTGGTAATCGATATTTTAAGATGTGATAAATGATTTAAGCGGTCAAATTTGTATAAAAAAATGCAAATTTGACCGCTTGTTTTTTATATAGATAAGAATTTATTTATTAATATGTTTCATAATTAAATTGAAAATTATGAAGTTGCATAATATTAACGGTTCTTGCATTATTTTGATATCGACTTAGCTCATTGCATAGTTAAGTCATCCGAATCAGAACATTGCAGGAGTGCAGTATGACAACATTACATATCTTAGGTTTCCCACGTGTAGGGGCAAAACGTGAATTAAAATTTGCGCAGGAACGCTACTGGCGTAAAGAATTAGCCGAACAAGATTTATTAGATCTGGCAAAAGCGTTACGTGAAAAAAATTGGCTGCATCAAGCGCAAGCCGATGCGGATTTTGTCACGGTCGGCGATTTTACGTTTTACGATCACATTTTAGATCTACAAGTAGCAACCGGCGCGATACCGGCTCGTTTTGGTTTTGACAGCCAAACGCTGAGCCTTGATCAATATTTCCAATTAGCACGTGGTAATAAAGAGCAGTTTGCGATTGAAATGACCAAATGGTTTGATACTAACTATCACTATCTTGTACCGGAATTTCAGAAAAATACCACGTTTAAGGCGAATCCTACGCATTATGTGAATCAAATTCGTGAAGCGAAAGCTGCCGGACATCAGGTTAAACCGGTGATCGTCGGTCTGCTCACATTTTTATGGCTAGGTAAAGAAAAAGGCGAAGCCTTTAACCGCTTTGATTTACTCAAGCAACTTGTGCCGATTTATTTTGAGATTTTAACCGCACTCGCCGCTGAAGGTGTGGAATGGATTCAAATTGATGAACCGGCATTGGCATTAGATTTACCTCAAGAATGGCTTGCGGCTTATCAAGATGTTTACGCTCAATTAGCTAAAGTGAATGCGAAGCTATTATTGGCAACTTATTTCGGCTCGGTGGCGGAACACGCTGCTTTATTAAAAGCGTTGCCGGTAGATGGTTTACACCTTGATCTCGTGCGTGCGCCGGAACAACTCAGTGCATTTGAAGATTATCCGAAAGTGCTTTCTGCCGGTGTGATTGATGGGCGTAATATTTGGCGAGCGAATTTAAATCGTGTATTGGATGTGTTGGAACCGTTAAAAGCGAAATTTAATCAGCGTTTATGGATTGCACCGAGCTGTTCGCTATTGCATACACCTTATGATTTAGCGGTAGAAACGCAATTACAGCAAAATAATCCTGAATTATATCGCTGGTTAGCTTTTACCTTACAAAAAGTGGCAGAGTTGCAAGTTTTAAAACAGGCGTTAAATGCAGGGCGGTCAGCGGTCGCAGAGCAATTAAATGACAGCCAAACCGCGGCAGATGCTCGAGCAAACAGCAACGTGATTCATAAAGCGGAAGTCGCGCAACGTTTAGCTAACTTACCGGCAAATGCGGATAAGCGCCAGTCACCTTTTGCCGAGCGAATTAAATTGCAAAATAAATGGCTAAATTTACCGCTTCTTCCGACTACCAATATCGGTTCTTTCCCGCAAACATTGGAAATTCGTCACGCCCGTGCCGCATTTAAAAAAGGTGAACTCTCGCTTGCCGATTATGAAGCGGCAATGAAAAAGGAAATTGAATTTGTGGTACGTAAGCAGGAAGAACTGGATTTAGACGTACTGGTGCACGGTGAAGCGGAACGTAACGATATGGTGGAATATTTCGGTGAGTTGCTGGACGGTTTTGCTTTCACCAAATTCGGTTGGGTACAAAGCTACGGTTCTCGTTGTGTAAAACCGCCGGTGATTTATGGTGACGTCACTCGTCCTGAACCGATGACGGTACGTTGGTCGCAATATGCTCAAAGCCTGACCGATAAAGTGATGAAGGGTATGCTAACCGGTCCGGTGACGATTTTACAATGGTCGTTTGTGCGTAACGATATTCCGCGTTCCACGGTATGTAAGCAAATTGGTGTGGCACTTTCCGATGAGGTATTAGATCTGGAAAAAGCCGGTATTAAAGTGATTCAGATTGATGAGCCGGCGATTCGAGAGGGCTTACCGCTTAAACGTGCGGATTGGGATGCCTATTTACAATGGGCGGGTGAAGCGTTCCGTTTAAGTTATATGGGGGTAAAAGACGATACCCAAATCCACACCCATATGTGTTATTCGGAATTTAACGATATTTTACCGGCGATTGCAGGGCTTGATGCGGATGTGATCACGATTGAAACCTCACGTTCGGATATGGAATTACTCACGGCGTTTGCAGATTTCAAATATCCGAATGATATCGGCCCGGGCGTTTATGATATTCATAGCCCTCGTGTACCGACCGCCGGCGAAATCGAGCATTTATTACGTAAGGCATTGAAGGTAATACCGAAAGAACGTTTATGGGTGAATCCGGATTGCGGCTTAAAAACGCGCGGTTGGAAAGAAACTATTGAACAATTACAAGTGATGGTTGAAGTAACGAAAAAATTACGTGCGGAATTAGCCGAATAACTCGACAAAATCGCATTTAATTTTTCATAAAAGCAAGCGGTTTAATTTGCAAAAAAATAGGCAAATTAGACCGCTTGTTTAAATTATTTGTTAGAATATCGCCACTTATATCTTTCTTGTTTCAAGCAAGAGGATTTTCTATTTAGGAAAATAAAAATGCGCATTATTTTAACTTCTTTAGTGCTATTTGCCGCTTCAACGGCAAGTTATGCGGAAAAAAGCGAGCCGGTTCAAGGGCAACTTGAAAACGGTTTACGATATACCTTGCTGCCGTTACATGCGGAAAAAGGACGGATTGAAATCCGAATGAAAGTCAATGCCGGAGCGATTGACGAAACCGATACGCAGTTAGGCGCAACCAATGTACTTAAGCATTTGGTGTTACGCGGCACTAAAGCTCACCCCAACGGTTTAACGCCGTATCTAAACGAACAAAAGTGGAAGCCGGAAAATAATTATCGTATCGAGAGCGGTTATGATCATACCACTTACCATATGATTCCGCCTTCAACCTCCAATCTGGATAAAAGTCTCTATTTGTTGGAGCAAATGCTATTCCAAGCGAAGCTAACCCAAGAAGATTTGGATGACGAGCGTAAGCATATCTTGGAAGAGTGGCGACAAGCGCAGAGTGTCGGTAGATTAATGAATCAGAAACGTATTGCGGCGGTACGTACGGATTCTCGTTATGCCGACAGAGCGATTATCGGCACAGCGGAGAATATCCAAAATTTACCGGCGACCCAGTTGCAGCAGTTTTATCAAACGTGGTACACGCCGAATAATATGCAGCTATTAGTGGTCGGCGATATCGAGCCGGAAGCGGCGCAACAACAAATTCAGCAACGCTTCTCGAGTTTTACAGCTAAAGAAATGCCGAAAAGAGATTATTTAGAGCCGAAATTATCCGAAGGATTAGCGATTAATAAACTCCAAGATGCGCGTAGTAGTGTCAGCCAAGTCGCATATATTTTCCGTTTTGACGAAATGAAACATCGAGTGCGTACTAATGAAGCGCGCTACGAGCGTTTAATTGATCGTTTGGCACTAGCGTTATTGTCGCAACGGTTACAGGATCAATCCGCCGCTTTGCCTAAAGGCGTGTCCGCTATAACGGTACGTAAATCCGATATCGGTAGAAATACCGCCGCATTAGGTTGGTTTGCGACGGTTGCATCAACGCAACATGAGTTAGGCTTAAAACAAATTTTTAGCGAAATAGAGCATCTCAAAGGTTCGCCTATTACCGAAGAGGAACTGACCAAACAAAAAGAAGCGGTTCAAATTCAGATAGAAAATGCTAAAAAAGATGAAAACGATCGAGATTTCCAACAGTGGTTACAAATCATGTCGGAAAGCGTATTAGCGGATAAGCCGTATTTAACGCAGAAGAAATTGGCGGAATTATTGGAACCGATGCTGAAAAAAGTCTCGGCTAAAGAAGTAAATGAAAGAATCCAACAATGGATTGGCAGCAAAGATCGTTTAATCAATTACCAACCGCCAAGAAAGGTGCAGATAAAACCAATTACATTAGAAACGGTAAATAAGTTGCAAGCGGAAGCGGAACAAACAGAGCTAGCAAAGACAGAAGCGGAGAAAACGGAAGTGGAAAAAGCAGAAGTAGAAAAAACGGAAGCGACTCAGCCGGCTACCGAAAAAAATCCTTAGAGCGGAAAGAGTAATCAAGCGATTGATTACTCTTTATTTTTACCCTTTTAAACGGAATCGTCCCCGACTGTAACGAGTTTTCATCAAAGCAAGGATTTGTTCTTTGTCGCTACCGACTTTTTGGTCGCTCTGCTTCGCAACGATTAAGGAATGTTGGATCGAGTGAGCGTGCGTAATCGCAATCGCAAGCGCATCGGCGGCATCGGCTTGCGGTTTGGAAGAAAGTTGAAGCATTCGAGTGACCATATCCTGCACTTGGATTTTATCCGCCGAGCCGATGCCGGTCACGGTTTGTTTGACTAAACGGGCGGCATATTCAAATACCGGTAAATCGTGATTTACCGCTGCGACAATCGCTGTACCGCGAGCTTGTCCGAGTTTGAGTGCGGAATCGGCATTTTTCGCCATAAACACTTGTTCAATCGCAAACATATCAGGTTGGAATTGAGTGATGATTTCGGTCACGCCTGCATAGATGCGTTTTAAACGAGTCGGTAAATCATCAACGGAAGTGCGAATTGCGCCGCTTCCCAAATATTCTAAATGGCGTCCGGTTTGACGAATTACACCATAACCGGTAACCCGTGAACCGGGGTCAATTCCTAAAATAATCGGCATAGTTTGTCCAATGAATGAAAACAAGCGGGCAGATTTGCAAAAAATTTTACAAATCCGCCCGCTTATCTAAACGAATCAATCTGTTATTTATTTAACTTTGCAGTTGCAGTTTGATTAACTTCGCAGTTTTTTGCAAGGATTTCATCCGCATTTTTACCTTTTTTGAATAACATTCCCGCTTCGGTTTTATTAAAGGTTGAAAGTGAGAAGGTTTCATCTAGGTTCCATACGTGCGTTTTTGAAGCGAATGACGCAAAGTCTTTATTTTTCTCATCACGCATTAACTCTTTTACCGCCACATCATTCACGGTTAAAGTTAAGCCGGTTGCTTTCTCACCTTCAAAGTCATAGGTGGCAACCACGGTTTTATTGTTTTGGCATTGATAAACCACGGTTTTAGAAGAGGCGGTTAATTTATTTTTTACGGTATTTACTGTGTTTGAAACACCGTTAGATACGGCGGTCGCACCTTCTTTTACGGCATTGGTTGTCGCTGAGGCGGCATTTGATACGCCTTCGCCGACCGTTGAAGCTACATCATTAGCGGTTGAACAAGCGGCTAAAAGTGCGGCGAAAGATAATGAAGAGATAAGTTTAATTCCTTTCATTTTTTATTCCTTACAATTAAAAAAACAAACACACACGTTTTTCAACGCTTTCATTAGAGAAACAAAAGCCAACATTAGTTCAATAAGTTACTAAAAAATAAGCCAACCGAAAGGTTGGCTTAAGGGCAAGAAATTAGAGAAGGGCTGCAACTTCGTCGCTGATTTCGCCGTTGTGATAAACGTTTTGTACGTCGTCACAATCTTCAAGGCGGTTAATTAAATCAAGTAATTTCGGTGCGGTTTCCGCATCAAGTTCAACCGTAGTTGATGGGATCATAGTGACTTCCGCTTCTTGGATTTTAAAGCCCGCCGCTTCAATACCGTCACGTACGCTACCTAAATCTTCCCAAGCGGTATAGACTTCAAACGAACCGTCTTCTTGCGGTTGAATATCGTCTGCACCCGCTTCAATCGCTGCTTCGGTTAGTGCGTCTTCATCGCCTGAAGCAATTAAAATTAAGCCTTTTTTGCTGAATAAGTAACCGACAGAACCTTCGGTACCTAAGTTACCGCCGCATTTAGTGAAACTTGGACGAACTTGTGAAATGGTACGGTTCGCGTTATCGCTTAAACATTCAACCATTACCGCCGTACCGCCCGGACCGTAGCCTTCGTAGATTTTCGTTTCCATATTGGTGTCATCGCCGCCGCCTACGCCACGCTCGATCGCACGGTTGATCGTATCACGTGTCATATTGTTTGATAACGCTTTATCTACTGCAGAACGTAAACGAGGGTTCGCAGAAACGTCGCCTCCGCCAATTTTTGCCGCAGTAACTAATTCACGAATTAATTTAGTAAAAATTTTACCGCGTTGTGCATCTTGTGCCGCTTTACGGTGTTTAATGTTAGCCCACTTACTATGACCTGCCATTCTGTTGTTTCCTTCTTTTAAATTTATGTTTTGAAAAAGTTCCCCTCTTTTCTAAAGAGGGGAGTTAAATATTTTGCAATCGCCGCCGCATTATTCGGTGATTTTGTTAGCCGGACGGCTTCTTCGACGCTCACCCATTTAAACGCTAAATGTTCACTTAATATCGGTTGTCTTTCTTGCGTTAAGGCAAGTAAAAACCAATGTTCCGAGCAATGAGTAACGTCAGGCGCGTATTTATACCGAAAATGCGGAAAAATCTCAAATTCTACCGATTCGTTGCAATCCGTTAGCGTAAATTTTTCCGCCAAAATATCGATGCCGGTTTCTTCTTTCACTTCACGAATTGCCGTTTCAAACGGCCGTTCATTCGGCTCAAGCGAACCTGTTACCGATTGCCAAAATTCGGGATCGTCTTGGCGTTGTAGCATTAAGACTCTTCCCGAATTTTTCGCATAAATCACAACTAAAACGGAGTTAGGATTTTTGTATTTCATTTGCAAAAAATCAGCAATTTTTAACCGCTTGCTTTATTCCGCTTTTTCTTTTTTCAATACTGCAATACCAAGCTCTTCCAACGCTTGCGGGTTTGCGAAACTTGGTGCTTCGGTCATTAAACACGCCGCTGCGGTAGTTTTCGGGAATGCGATGACATCACGAATATTTTCCGTGCCGGTAATAAGCATAGTTAAACGGTCTAAACCGAATGCAAGACCGGCGTGCGGAGGCGTACCGAATTTTAATGCGTCTAATAAGAAGCCGAATTTTTCTTGTTGATCTTGTTCGTTAATGCCGAGGATACCGAATACGGTTTGTTGCATTTTCGGATCGTAAATACGTACTGAACCGCCGCCCACTTCATAACCGTTAATAACCATATCGTAAGCGTTCGCAACCGCATTCACCGGATTTGCCGCCAGTTCTTCCGGCGTTAAATTTTTCGGTGAAGTGAACGGGTGGTGCATTGCAGAAAGATTGCCTTCATCGTCTTTTTCAAACATTGGGAAGTCAATTACCCAAAGCGGTTTCCAAGCTGAAAGATCGGTTAATGCTAAATCACGACCGACTTTCAGACGTAAAGCACCCATTGAGTCGGTAACGACTTGCCATTTATCCGCACCGAAGAATAGGATGTCGCCGCTGGTTGCGTTAGTACGCTCGATTAACGCTTTGAAAACCTCTTCGTTTAAGAATTTTGCGACCGGGCTTTGGATGCCTTCCATACCAGCATTCACATTATTGATTTTTGCCCATGCTAAGCCTTTTGCACCGTAAATACCGACAAATTGGGTATATTCGTCAATTTGTTTGCGGGTAAGGCTTGCACCGTTCGGCACACGAAGCACGGTTACACGACCGTCCGCCGAATTTGCCGGCTCGTTAAATACTTTAAACTCAACGTCTTTTAAAATATCCGCCACGTCCACTAATTCTAACGGGTTACGTAAATCCGGCTTATCAGAACCGAAACGTTGCATCGCTTCCTGCCACGTCATGATTGGGAATTTGCCTAAATCTACGTTTAAGCGATCCAACCATAAGCCGTGAATCATATTTTCCATTAATTCACGCACTTCTTCAGCGGTTAAGAATGAGGTTTCCACATCGATTTGGGTAAATTCCGGCTGACGATCGGCACGTAAATCTTCATCACGGAAACATTTTACGATTTGGTAGTAACGGTCAAAACCCGACATCATTAGCAACTGTTTGAAAAGCTGCGGTGATTGCGGTAAGGCATAGAATTTACCGTTGTGTACACGGCTTGGTACTAAATAGTCACGTGCGCCTTCCGGTGTCGCTTTGGTTAGCATTGGCGTTTCGATATCAAGGAAACCGTTGTCGTCCATATAGCGGCGTACGAAGCTGGTGATTTTCGCACGTGTTTTGAGTTTTTCCGCCATTTCCGGACGGCGTAAGTCAAGATAGCGATATTTTAAACGTTGTTCTTCAGTATTGTTTTGGTTGAAATCAAGCGGTAAAACGTCGGCATTGTTGTACACAACGACGTTTTTCACTAATACTTCGATTTCACCGGTCGCCATCTCTTTGTTGATTTGCGATTCGTCACGGGCAATCACTTCACCTTGAATTTGCACACAGGCTTCCGAACGTAGGCTTGAAGCGATTTTGAAAATCGCTTCGTCTTTCTCGTCAAAGAAAACTTGCACGATACCTTCACGGTCACGGATTTGCATAAAAATAAAACGACCGAGGTTACGCACACGGTGAACCCAACCGCTTAATGTTACGGTTTGACCAACGTGCGAGCGGTTTAAAGCACCGCAGTAATGAGAACGCATCATAAAAATATCCTTAAGATTTAAAAATAGGTTTTCCGCTGTGAGAAATGCGGAGACAAAATCTTTGAAATTATAGCGGAAAATTGGCAGGAATTGGAGATAAAAACAAATAAAGCGGTCGATTTTGTAACAAAATTTACTAAAAAATGACCGCTTATTTATTAATTGGAAAAGTTATTTGGCAACAGTTGCTTCAATTAATTTTTCAGCTTTCGCTAAACTGTTTTCTACCGCTGAATACGGCGTATTTGAATGGGCGACAACTTGTTCCGCTTTGTGTAACATGACTTCTACTTTGCCTTTGGTCGGTTCGGTAACTAATACTTTTAACGGTAATTGTAACGCAAGTGTCGGATCTTTTACCATTAACGGCGTACCGGCTTTCGGCGTACCGTAAATAATCACGGTTGCCGGTTGCATTTCAAGACCGGCGGCTTTCGCAGCGGCTTGGTGATCGATCTTGGTAAAAATCGCCATACCTTTATCTTTAAAACCGGTTTCTAATGTTTCAACGGTTTGCTGAAAGTCGAATTTACTTTCAAAAATCGTCGGTTTTAAATTGGTTTCGGCATTCGCTAAAGCGCTCGCTAATAAAGAGACAAGTGCAAATATTTTTAGCTTCATTCTTTTCATCCTCAATAAAAACAGATGACGGTTAGACTGTTAATCGTTTGTATTCTTACAATAAGGTTTCTTTAAGCTAATTTGCTTTTATCGTCAATGTTAAGCCAATTGCGTAGCATTTGTTCACCGTGTTCGGTAATAAAGGATTCAGGGTGGAATTGCACGCCGTAAATCGGTAAATGCTGATGTTTAAATGCCATTAAGACATTTTGATCACAAACTGCCGTGGCAACAAGCGGTGTATTTTGCAAGGATTTTTGCGAGATTGCCCACGAATGATATAAACCGATATTAAAACGCTCGGGTAAACCGTCAAAAATCGGGTTATCGCCAATTTGGATTAAAGGGCGTTGCTGCCCATGTCTGACTTCATTCAAGTTGTATAGCTCGCCGCCAAAAAATTCACACAGCGTCTGATGACCTAAACAGACGCCTAAAATCGATTTGGTTTGTTGAAAACGTTCCAACATTTCAAAGGTTTGCGGATAAGCTTTTGGTACATCCGGGCCGGGTGAAATCAAAATATGGCTAAAGTTTTCCACCTCATCAAGCACTAATTGTTCTACTAAAACCACTTTCATCGGCACGCCGATTTTACGTAGTAGATCAACCAGATTGAAAGTAAAGGAATCGTGGTTATCGATAATTAATAAATTAGTGGCGTTCTTCATTGTTTGCTGCATTGCTATCTTCAATCTTTTCTGCAATTAGTGTGAGTTTATTGGTATCAAAATCATTGGTGAGCATCTCAACCGCCGGCATCGTTTGGCTCGCTTTGGCGGAAAGTTGCTGGAAGCGTTCTACTTTGCCGACCAAGCCTTGGCGTCCGACTAATGAGGTTACCGTTTGATTATATTGGTTATTGACCGTATTCAGCGTATTGCCCAATTTCGCCAAACGATCTGCAACAGTACATACTTGATTATAAATTTCGCCCGCTTTTTCGCTGATTTCACGTGCTTCGGCATTACCTCGCTCAATTCGCCATAAATTTGCAACGGTACGCAAAATCGGCATTAAAGTAGTGTAAGAAACCAAAATGACATTACGTTCATAACCGTAATTAAACAGCTGCGGATCGTGCTTCATCGCTTCAATATAAGCCGGCTCAATCGGTACGAACATCAACACGAAATCCGGACTTTTTACTCCTTGCAAACTGCTGTAATTTTTTTTCGACAAGCCGTCGATATGCGTGCGGAGTGATCTGCAATGTTCATCCAACGCCTGAGTAATAGCAAAATTTTCTTCGGATCTGACCGCTTGATCGTAAGCCAGCAACGATACTTTACTATCAATAATTAAGTGTTTTTGATCGGGTAAATGCACCACAAAGTCAGGTGCGAAGCGTTTGCCTTCTTGGTCTCGGAAACTTTCTTGAGCCACATAGTGCTCGCCGGCTAATAATCCAGCCGCTTGTAGTGCCGATTCAAGCTGTACTTCGCCCCAATTACCGGCGATTTTATTGTTGCCTTTAAGCGCGTTGGTGAGGTTTTGTGCCTCTTCCGACATCGACACACCGATTTGTAGCACCCTTTTCAGTTCGGCTTCTAAACTTGCCGTGCCTTTTAGCGATTCGCTATGCACTTCATTTACTCGTTTTTGGAAACCTTCGATTTGTTCTTTAAACGGTTTTAACAGGGCATCTAACGAAGATTGATTGCTCGCGGTAAAACTTTTGGTTTTTTCTTCCAAAATTTGCTGTGCCAAATGTTGAAACTCAACATTTAGCTGTTGTTTTACCTCGATAAAATTGCGTTGTTGCGCTTCAAAATTCGCTTGTTTTTCTGAGAGTGAGGTACGCAATTCGGTTAATTCATTTTGCGTTTGGCTAAGTTGAGCCGAAAGCGATTGGCTTTCACGTTCTTTATGCGAAAGTACATTTTGATTAAATTGTAATTGTTCTTCTAAACTTTCCGACTTGGCTTGGAATGCACCGATACGCTCTTTAAGCTCATTGATATAGCGTTCTAATTGTTGTTCTTGCTGTTCCGCTTCTTCAATTTTGCTGTGCAAGCGGTTAATTTGCGCTTCTTTTTCGCTAATTCGCTCAATACCCGCTTGGGCTTGGGTTTTATATTGAATTGCCCATTGTTCGATCTGATTTTTTTCAACGGCAAGTTGCTCAAATTTTTGGTTAATTTGGGTGAGTTCGGCTTGTGCTTTGGTCAAATCTTGTGAAAGCTCAAATGCATCACGTTGATAGCGTGATTGGAGAAAAAATAGAAACACAGCGATAACCAATAACACGGCAATCGCTACATAAAACCATATTTCATCAATAATCATAAAGGTAAACCTGAATCTAATAGAAAAATATACAGTATTATAGCAATCCGGCGAAAAATGAAAAGTGAAAGAACATTGCTAAATTGGCGGAAATTCCCCTAGAATAACGGCAATATTCGTCACATTTTGAGTTTATGCAACATTTTATTCAAACCGCCAATCAACTCGGGCAACAGAAAAGCCCGTTTTTCTTTTTAATTGATTTTGAACAGCAAAAGCCAATCATTTGTCCACTGGAACAAGCGGCGGCAAGCGGTCTATTTTTCGATTTTTTTTGCAAGTCGAATGTTCAGTCGCAAAACGTTCGCAAACCATTTGAATTTCAAATCAATCCCATCTCGTTTGAAACTTATCAGCAAGGTTTTGAGCTTGTTCAAAAGGAAATCCAAGCCGGTAACAGCTATTTATTGAATTTGACTTATCCGACTGAAATTCAAACCAATTACAGTTTAGAAGAACTGTTTTTCGCCAGTTCGGCAAAATATAAATTGTGGCTGAAAGGGCGGTTTGTTTGTTTTTCGCCGGAAACTTTTGTGCGGATCCAACAAAATAAAATCTACTCTTACCCGATGAAAGGCACAATCAATGCGAATGAGCCGAATGCGGCGGAGAAGCTGATGCAATCGGATAAAGAATTTACCGAACACAATACGATTGTAGATTTGATTCGTAATGATTTAGCGTTAGTTTCACAAAATATTCAGGTGACGAAATATCGCTATTTAGAGAAAGTGAATACCTACCGTGGCGCGATTTACCAAACCAGTTCCGAAATCTGCGGCGAACTAAACAAAAATTGGCAAGCGAGTATTGGCTCACTGTTAGCGAAACTCCTACCGGCAGGCTCAATTAGCGGTGCGCCGAAGGAGAAAACCGTAGAGATTATTCAACAAGCGGAAATCGAACAGCGAGGTTATTACACCGGTATTTTCGGCTATTTTGACGGTGAAAATTTAGAGAGTGCGGTGGCGATTCGTTTTATTGAACAGAATAATGAGCGACTGCTTTTCCGTAGCGGTGGTGGTATTACTGCAAAAAGCGTACTGAACGATGAATATAATGAACTGTTGGAGAAAGTTTATGTGCCGATTTCCATTGTTTGAAACGATTGCAATTATTGATGGTGAACCGCAAAATTTAGCTTATCATCAGCAACGTTTTGAAAGTGCGATGAAGCAATATTTTAATGCGCAACCAAAATGGCAATTAGCAGAAGTGATTTGTGTACCGGACGAATTTCAGCAGGGCAGTGTGCGCTGCCGTATTGATTACAATGCGAGCGAGTTTCAGCAGCAATTTTTCTTTTATTCGCAACGTAAGATCAACGTTTTCCAATGTGTTTATACCGAGAATTTGGATTACCGCTTTAAATATAGCGATCGCAAGCGGTTGGATTCGCTCAAAACTTTGCAAGCCGATGAAGTGATTATTATCAATAATGGCAAGGTGAGCGATTGTACGATTGGAAATTTACTGTTTTTAAAACAAGGACTGTGGTTTAGCTCGCAAGATTATTTATTAAAAGGTACGCAGCTGACTAAACTGGTTGAAACCGGTGTGGTTGATTTGGTGCAAATTACAGCGCAAGATTTGCTTCAGTATGAACAAATTATGATGGTAAATGCGCTTAATCCTTTTGATTTACAAAGGGCTTTACCGATTTCGGCGATCAATTTTGCCGGATAGATCGAAAAACAGTAAAAAAATGCTTGAAACTGTATAAGTAAACACTATAATAATACACAGTTAATTGACGACAAGCGGTCGTTTTTTCAGAAAAGTTTGCAAAGGACAATACTATGGCAGCGGATAACAAAAAAGCGCAAAAGAACACAGTAACAAAACAAATCGATCCGGAACAAAAAGAAAAAGCATTAGCTGCTGCTCTTGCCCAAATTGAAAAACAATTTGGTAAAGGTTCTATTATGCGCTTAGGCGACACGCAAGCGCTTGATATTGAAGCGGTTTCAACCGGTTCAATCGGTTTAGACGCCGCATTAGGTATCGGTGGCTTACCGATGGGACGTATCGTTGAGATCTATGGGCCGGAATCTTCAGGTAAAACGACGCTGACTTTATCGGTCATTGCGCAAGCACAAAAATCAGGTAAAACTTGTGCGTTTATTGATGCGGAACACGCGCTTGATCCGGTTTATGCACGTAAATTAGGCGTGGATACCGATGCATTGTTAATTTCACAACCGGATAACGGTGAACAAGCGCTCGAGATTTGTGATGCGTTGGTTCGTTCCGGTGCGGTTGATGTAATTATTGTGGACTCGGTTGCTGCATTAACGCCGAAAGCGGAAATTGAAGGCGATATGGGCGATTCTCATATGGGCTTACAAGCACGTTTAATGTCACAAGCGTTACGTAAATTAACGGCAAACATTAAGGCGACTAACTGCTTAGTGGTGTTTATCAACCAAATTCGTATGAAGATCGGTGTGATGTTCGGTAACCCTGAAACAACAACCGGCGGTAACGCACTTAAATTCTACGCTTCGGTTCGTTTAGATATTCGTCGTTCAGGTGTAGTAAAAGACGGAGATGAAGTGGTCGGTAGCGAAACGAAAGTGAAAATTGTGAAAAATAAAGTTGCGCCGCCGTTCCGTGAAGTTCAATTCGACATTATGTATGGTGAAGGTATTTCACGTATGAATGAACTATTAATTCTTGCCGAAGCAAACGGTTTTATCCAAAAAGCGGGTGCATGGTTCTCATACGAAGGTACGAAAATCGGTCAAGGTAAAAATAATGCAATTAAATGGTTAAAAGAAAATCCGGAGATTGCAGAGAAAATTGAACAAGATATTCGTGAGCAACTTATTTCAACACCGGAAAAAACATCGGCAGGTGAACAAAATGTGCTAGATGCCGATGATGTGAATGACTTTGAAGACGAAGCGTTTAACGAAGAAGAACTATAATAAAAATGCGGTTTCTGCGAAGGTAGAAACCGCATTTGTTTTTTATATATTTAATTATTTATTATTTTACGTATGGCTAGCTACACGGCAATAAATTATCTGTTATATTTACTCTCTAAGCGAGATTATAGTGAACAAGATTTACGACGAAAATTAGTTCAAAAAGAATATAGCCAAGAAGAAATAGAGCAGGCTATCGAACGCGCGCAAGCGAATAATTGGCAAAGTGATGAGCGTTATTGTGCCGGTTTTATTCGTTACCGTTCACAACAAGGAATTGGTCCTCGCCGCTTAAAACAAGAATTGAAACTCAAAGGGATTAAAGATTGGCTGATAAACCAAGAATTGGAGAATGCCGAGATTGATTGGTTTATACTTGCCGAACAAGTTTTTGAGAAAAAACGACCGCAGGTATGGGATATTAAAGCCAAACAAAAAATGTGGCGTTTTATGCTTAGCCGAGGCTTTTATAATGATCACTTTAGCCATCTAATGGACATAGATTACAATGACACAGAATATGAATAATATTACTTTTTTTAGCCGTTTCGAGGCAGATATTTTAGCCGGTAAGAAAAACATTACCATTCGAGATAAATCCGAAGCTTATTTTCAACCTAAGCAAGAACTAAAGGTTTTTACTAATGAAACTAATCTTTTCTTTGCTGACATTCGAGTAATTTCCGTTACGCCTATCCGTTTCGAGCAATTAAACGAGCAACACGCTAAACAAGAAAATATGTCGTTAGCAGAGCTGAAGCAAGTCATCAGAGAGATTTATCCGAATGATAATGACTTTTTTGTGATTGAGTTTGAATTAATTGAATGAGTCTTTTTAAATCAACGAAACAAGTAGAACTTTGTCCAGAGTGTGGTTCTGCATTACAAATTAAACGAGGGAAACAAGGCTTATTTTTAGGTTGTAGTAGTTATCCGCAATGTGACTATATAAAATCGCTACATCAGACTAACCGCGTAATTAAAGATTTAACGGAAATTTGTCCTGAATGTGGACACTTTTTACAGTTAAAACAGGGTAATTTTGGGATTTTTATTGGCTGTAGTCATTATCCGGAGTGTCATTTTACTGTACATAATGAGGCGGAAGAACAAGAAGAATTTGATTGTCCGGAGTGTAAAACGCATAAATTAGTGGCGCGAAAGGGGCGTTCGGGTAAAACGTTTTATGGTTGTAGCGGATTTCCTAACTGTAAGTTTACGTTGGCATCTAAACCTATAGCAAAAACTTGTCCTCAATGCCAATGTTCAATCGTGACGCTTAAGAAGCAGCGTGGAAAATCGATGTATCTATGTGCGAATAAGTCATGCCAATATCTATTTAGTGAAGAAAATGAATAACTTAGAAAATATTGTTGAGCAATTAAAACGGAATCGTGTGGTTGCTTATCCTACCGAAGCGGTCTTCGGTTTAGGTTGTAATCCTAATAATGAGTCAGCCGTGCGAGCTTTATTAAAATTAAAAAAACGGCCGGAAGAAAAAGGGCTTATTCTGATAGCTCCAACCAAAGAGCTATTACTTCCTTATATTGATGAGAATAAATTAACCGCAGCGCATTGGCAAATTTTTGAAACGCCTTCGGAACGAGCGATTACTTGGGTAATGCCCGCTAAAAAGGCGGTTCCTCAATATTTGACTGGGCAATTTGATACGATTGCTGTACGTTTATGCTGTATTCCTGCAGTCATTGATCTTTGTGAACGTACCGGATTTGCTCTAACTTCAACCAGTTGCAATTTAACCGGACAAGAACCGTGCCGAACGGCAGATGAAGTCAAATTGCAATTCGGTGCGGATTTTCCTGTATTGGAAGCGGAAACTGCTGGCAAAACCAATCCTTCTGAAATTCGAGATATTTTTACACAACATATTTTTAGACAAGGATAAATAAACATGAATCAGTATGCAGTATGGGGAAATCCGATTGCGCAAAGTAAGTCACCTCGTATTCATCAACTTTTTGGCGAGCAAACCGGTAAGTCTATTAGTTATGTTGCTAAGTTAGGGAATGAGCTGAATTTTGAGAACGAGCTTATGCAGTTTTTTGCAGAGGGGGCAAAAGGGGCAAATATTACCGCACCGTTTAAAGAACGCGCGTTCTCACTTGCGGATGAATATAGTGAGAGCTGTTTGTTAGCGGAAGCCTGTAATACATTAAAACGTTTAGATGACGGACGTTTATATGCGGATAATACTGATGGTTTTGGACTTTGTTCTGATTTAGAACGTCTAGGTTGGCTGAAACCTCATCAGCGGGTACTTATTTTAGGCGCAGGCGGAGCGACTAAGGGGGTACTTTTTCCGCTGCTAAAAGCGAAACAGCAGATTACTATCTATAATCGAACCTTAGAGAAAGCGGTTCGTTTAGCAGAAAAATTTGCAAAATACGGCAAAATTCAAACCGCTTCATTAGCGCAAATCGCAGAGCAACAATTTGATTTGATTATTAATGCGACATCTTTAGGCTTACAAGGTAAATATGTGCCTGTTGCGGCTCATCTTTTAAAAAGTGCTGCGGTTTATGATATGCAATATGCACCTGATATGCAGACACCGTTTTTAAATTATGCGCGTGAGTGCGGTGCAGTGCGTTATCAAGACGGTTTGGGCATGTTGGTCGGTCAGGCAGGCTTTGCATTTAAACTTTGGGAAAATGAATTTCCGAACGTTGAAAAAGTGCTTAAACAATTGAAAAATGAAATGGAAAATGCAAAATAAGATTTCATAACCTATTATAAAATAAGCAAAATTTAGTTATTTTTATGACAAAATGAGCAATGTATAGCCAAATAATCAAATTTCTGACTTTTTTTTAAAAAAGTGTTTGACGAGGCAAAATAAAATCAGCATAATACACCCCGTAAACCGATATGGTGAACGCAAATTTAAAATGGCTACATAGCTCAGCTGGTTAGAGCACAACACTCATAATGTTGGGGTCGCAAGTTCGAATCTCGCTGTAGCCACCATTTGCGGGAATGGCGAAATTGGTAGACGCACCAGATTTAGGTTCTGGCGCCGCGAGGTGTGTGGGTTCAAGTCCCTCTTCCCGCACCATTTATCGATTTATAACAATTAGTGTTGGGGTATCGCCAAGCGGTAAGGCACCGGGTTTTGATCTCGGCATCCCTAGGTTCGAATCCTAGTACCCCAGCCATCTTACTATTCAATATTATTCTTATCCGTTTTTTGATTTATACATAATAATCCTTATTATTTTCTTTAGCTTTCGCATAAAATTAATTAGAATTAAAAGCTATCCCATAAGGAGAAAGTAAATGTTAAATCCTAAGAATTTTGAGCAGTTAGCTCAACAGCTCCATAATGCATTGCCTCAACCTTTAAAAAATGTCGGCAATGATCTCGAAGAAAAGTTTAAACAAATCCTCCAAGCCCAATTAGCTAAACTTGATGTTGTTACCCGTGAAGAATTTGATGTGCAATCTCAAGTATTACTCCGTACCCGCGAAAAACTTAATGAATTAGAAAAACGGTTGAATGATCTCGAATCTCGTCAATCTCAAGAGTAATTTATTTTAATTTTAATCAGCAAAAGGATAGTCCAAATGCAAAATATTAACCCAACCAAAACTGCAGCTTGGTCCGCTTTAGAGCAGCATAAAGCGGATAATTTAAATATTCCTCAGCTATTTGCCGAAGATGCTAATCGTTTTGACAAATATCACTTAAATTTTGAACAGCAAATTCTCGTCGATTTTTCTAAAAATGCAATTAACCAAAAAACCTTAGCTTTATTACGTCAGTTAGCGAATGAATGCGGTTTAGCTTCTGCAACCGAAGCGATGTTCTCCGGTCAAAAAATCAATCGTACCGAAAATCGTGCGGTATTACACACCGCATTACGTAATCGTTCTAATACGCCTGTACTTGTGGATGGCAAAGATGTGATGCCGGAAGTGAATGCTGTACTGGCTAAAATGAAAGATTTCTGTGAGCGTGTTATTTCAGGTGGCTGGAAAGGCTATACGGGAAAAGCAATTACCGATGTGATTAATATCGGGATCGGCGGTTCGGATTTAGGCCCTTATATGGTAACCGAAGCGTTACGTCCATATAAAAATCATTTGAATATGCACTTTGTGTCAAATGTAGATGGTACGCATATTGCGGAAGTACTGAAAAAAGTGAACCCTGAAACGACATTAGTATTAGTTGCTTCAAAAACCTTTACTACTCAAGAAACGATGACCAATGCTTTAACCGCACGCGAGTGGTTATTAGCGGCGGCAAAAGACGAATCGGCAGTGGCGAAACACTTTGCCGCATTATCGACTAATGCGACAGAAGTCGCAAAATTCGGGATTGATACGGCAAATATGTTCGAATTCTGGGATTGGGTAGGCGGTCGTTATTCGTTATGGTCGGCAATCGGTCTTTCTATTGCGTTGTCATTAGGTTTTGAAAACTTTGAAGCATTGCTTTCTGGCGCACATGCAATGGATAACCATTTCCGTACTGCACCGATTGAGAAAAATATCCCGACAACATTGGCGTTAATCGGTATCTGGAACAGTAATTTCCTTGGTGCGGAAACCGAAGCGTTATTACCTTATGATCAATATTTACATCGCTTTGCTGCTTATTTCCAACAAGGCAATATGGAATCAAACGGTAAATTCGTCGGTCGTGACGGTAGTCCGGTAACGCATCAAACCGGCCCGATTGTATGGGGCGAGCCGGGCACTAACGGTCAGCACGCTTTCTATCAATTAATTCACCAAGGCACGAAGCTGATTCCTTGTGATTTTATCGCTCCGGCACAAACACATAATCCGGTCGGCGATCACCATGCAAAACTATTATCTAACTTCTTTGCACAAACAGAAGCGCTTGCTTTTGGGAAATCGAAAGAAACCGTTGAAGCGGAATTTGTGGCGGCAGGTAAGAATTTAGCGGATGTTGCGGAAATTGTGCCGTTTAAAGTATTTACCGGTAATAAACCGACAAACTCAATTTTAGTGCAAAAAATTACACCGTTCACTTTAGGGGCGTTGATTGCAATGTATGAACATAAGATCTTCGTACAAGGGGTAATTTTCAATATCTACAGCTTTGACCAATGGGGCGTAGAATTAGGTAAACAACTCGCAAATCGTATCTTACCTGAGTTACAAAATGCGGAGAAAATTAGCAGTCACGACAGTTCGACTAACGGTTTAATTAATCAATTTAAAGCATGGCGTTAATCCGTCCGTAAGTATTTAATACCAAGCAATAGCGGTCATTTTTGCAATTTATTTTGTAAAAATGACCGCTATTTATTTTTACCATACTTTTAATTTTTTGCCGACGGTAATATTGTTGTTCTTGATATTGTTGAGTTTACTTAATTTTTCCGGTGTCGTTTTATATGTTCTAGCAATAGAGTAAAGCGTTTCGTCTTGCTGAACAATATGGTAACCGGTGGTTGATTTTTGAATTTCCGGGCGTTTAGACGAAGATTCTTCTTTTAACTTTTCGCCCTGTTTAGTTTGTGTTTTGTTTTGTTTCTCTTTCCCCTCTGATTTTTTATCTTTAATAGCGTTATTTGCTTTATCGGATTTATTATCTTTTTTTACCGATTTATCTGCTTTTTCGCTATTTTGTTTTTTAGCGACGGATTGTTCTTTCTTCGTTTCGGTACTAGCTGTTGCTTTAGGCGAACCATTGGTATAACGAGCACGATAAGCGACTAAGCCGTTATAAATCGCTCGAGCGATTTTACGACGATAAGCCGGATTTGCCAGCTGTTGCTCTTCCGTCGAATTGGATAGGAATCCCGTTTCAACTAATACGGATGTAATATCCGGCGAACGTAATACGCTTAAACTGGCATGCTGAGGAGCGCTTTTGGCTAATGTCGTGATATTTCCCATATGCGAGAGAATACTTTTTCCTAATTCATAACCGGAACGTTGAGAATGAGAAAATTGTAAATCCAACACGGTTTGATTCAGATAGCGTTCGTTATTATTGGATAATACCGATCCCGCACCGCCTAACAATTCGGATTGTTTTTCGTGATCCTCAAGCCATTTCCCCATTTCGTCACTGGCTCGGCGATTGGAAAGCACCCATACGGAAGCGCCTTTCTGGCTACTCGAATTAGGTGATGAATCCGCATGGATGGAAATAAGGTAATTCGCCTTATTTCTTCTGGCGATTTCCGTACGATTCGGTAACTGAATAAAGTAGTCGCTCTTACGTGTCATGACCGCTTTAAAATTAGGATCCGCATCAAGTAATGCTTTTAATTCTTTCGAAATACCGAGCGTCACTTCTTTTTCCTTAATTCCTAAGGTTTTACCGATTGCACCCGGGTCTTTACCGCCGTGTCCCGCATCGATAACGACGACGACTTTTGCATAACTGGTTAAGCTAATCATTAAGCCAAATAAACTAACTGCAATATAATTTATTAACTTGTTCATTTTTTTCCTTTTGGTTAAGCGGTCTAGTTATTCAGAAATTTTGCAATAATTTGATCACCGATTTCATTTTGAGGTTGCAAGGTGAGATTACGTCCAAGCTCGGCATAATCGATTTGAATGATAATGTCCGCCGGCGGAATAACGCCTTTACCTTTAGTCGCCCATTCGAGTAAACAAAGCGTTTGAGGGCGGAAATAATCTCGAATCCCCATAAACTCCAATTCTTCGGGATCGGCTAGGCGATAGAGATCAAAGTGATATAAACAAAAAGGCGTTAATTGGTATTCTTCCACTAACGTATAAGTCGGACTTTTCACATTTCCTTGATGGCCGAAGGCTCGCACGATACTACGAGTTAAAGTGGTTTTTCCGGCACCAAGTTCACCGTTTAAATAAATAACGCAACAATGCGCGGAATCTTGTTCAAGGTATGTTCTTATTGCGTTGGCAAATTGTTGCCCGAATTGCAACATTCGGTTTTCATCGGGAAAATAAAAAGTAACTAAATCGGACATCGGACGGTTATTTCTCTAAATTAATAAAATGGGTACGGTAAAATTTTAATTCTTCGATCGATTCTCGAATATCATCTAAAGCCAAATGCGTATTTTTTTTGTTGAAGGCATTCAGCATATCCGGTTTCCAACGGCGCGCAAGTTCTTTTAAAGTACTCACATCCAAATGGCGATAATGAAAATAATCGGCAAGATCCGGCATATATTTATACAAGAAACGCTTATCTTGCGCTACGCTGTTACCGCAAATCGGCGAAGCACCTTTCGGCACCCACTGTTTTAAAAAATCGATGGTTTGTAATTCGACCGCACGTTCGGTTAATTTGCTTTGTTTTACGCGTTCGATTAAGCCGTTTTCCGTATGCGTTTTAATGCACCAATCACTCATTTTATTAAGCAAATCGTTCGATTGATGAACGGTTAATACCGGACCTTCGGCTAAAATATTTAAATCTTTATCCGTTACAATCGTCGCAACTTCGATAATACGCTCTTTTTCCGGATCAAGTCCGGTCATTTCCAAATCAATCCATATAAGATTTTGGTTATCTAATTTACTCATATTTATTCCTTTTCTTTTAAGGCGCAAAGTACCGCATTAGGCACAAATTGCGCCACATCGCCTTGATGGCGATAAATTTCACGTACCATTGTCGAAGATAAATAACGCCAGGTGACGGACGGCGGTAAAAACACGGTGTCCAGTCGTCCGGATAATTTATCGTTCAGTTGAGCAAGCTGAATTTCATACTCAATATCATCACTGCCACGGATTCCTCGGACTAATGCTTTCGCTTGGTGTTGTTTGGCAAAATCCGCAAGTAATCCGCTAAATCCGACCGCTTGTACGTTAGCTAAATGAGCGCAACTTTGTCGCACCAAAGCGGTTCGCTCTTCAAGTGAGAATAACGGTTGTTTACTCGGGTTTTTCGCAACGGCGACAATCACTTGTCCGAACAGCTCGGACGCTCGTTCGATAATATCTAAATGTCCGTTGGTCATGGGATCAAAAGTCCCTGCATAAATAACGGTATAGCTCATTTTATTTCTCTAAGTAAGGGGCGATAAGTGCCATATGGCGTTTGAGAGCGCCTTGATTTTCTTGTAAAACATCGAACCCTGCTTGGCTGATTTTTTGACAAACATCCGCATTGCTGAGTAAAAAGTGTACCGCTTGTGCGATGTCTTGCGCATCGGATTTCACTTCCACCACCCCTTTCACATAACGCAATTTTTCAAAAATTTCCGGAAAATTAAATGTATGTACACCGGAAATAACCGGAAGTTCAAAAGCAATCGGTTCTAACGGGTTATGTCCGCCGTGTTTGACTAAACTTCCGCCGACAAAAGCAATTTTAGCTAACCCGTATAATTGCATCATTTCTCCCATGGTATCGCCGAGTAGAACCTGAGTATTGGGTTTTAACGGATGTTTATCGGTACGTTTTATATAATTGAGATTGGATTTGACTAATAATTCCTCCACCGTTCCGAATCGCTCGGGGTGGCGAGGCACTAGAATCAGTACTAAATCCGACCATTGAGAGAGAAGTTGTCTATGTGCGTCTAGGATCAGCTTTTCTTCGCCTTCATGCGTACTGCCGGCGATCCAAACCGGGCGGTTAGCCAAATTCAACTCTTGTTTCGTATTATCCACTTTATGACGTAACGTATCGGTAATTTCCAAATCAAATTTCAGGTTACCGGTATTGACCAATTTTTCGGGAGAAAAACCTAATGCTAAATAGCGTTCGGCACTGACCGCATCTTGCGCCATAATTAATGAGATTTTATTTAACATATGTTCGACGCTAGGCTTAATCCAACCGTAGCGTTTGGCGGAACGAGGCGAAAGTCGAGCATTAGCAATGATAAAGGCTATGCCTTTCTTATGAACCTGATGAATAAGATTCGGCCATAATTCGGTTTCAATTACAATCATCAATTTAGGATTGATAAAGTTTAGAAAACGTAAAATGGCATCGGGTAAATCATAAGGCAAATAAAAATGTGACACGCTATTGCCGAAAGCGGATTTGACTCGCGCGGATCCCGTCGGCGTAACAGTTGTAACCGTAATCGGCAACTCGGGATAGGCGGTTTGAATTTCCCTAATTAACGGTGTTGCGGCGATAACCTCTCCCACTGAGGCGGCATGCACGATAATACCACCCGCTACGGGCTTTGCCAATTCATGATAACAACCGTAACGTTCAAATAAACGATGACGATAAGCCGGTTGTTTATAACCGCGTTTCCACATCATCAGTAAAATAAACGGTTGGATAATGTAACTGATAACGGTATAGAAAATACGTAACATTATTGAGTTCCTACAAGCGGTTGATTTTGTGCGGTTTTTTGTAATCCTAGGAAAATAAGCGTAACGGTAAAATAAAACATTACGCCGGAATTATGCGATAAAAACGCTTGAGTTAAAAAGTAGCTCATCATTAATAAAATATGCGTAATCCCTAGAACGCCCCATAAGTGAGCTAACGAGTTCGGTGCGGCTCGTCGCACATTGCGCCAAAACGAGCTAAGCGGTACAAATAAAATAGCTAATAAAGCAATTAATCCTAATACGCCTCTGGTTGCGGTATCGTGTAAATATTGGTTATGCGCATGTGCAAATCCGGATGCGTACTGGGAAATCTTTCCTTGCTCAAAATGTTGTTTACGCATCTCTTTCACGCCTTCTAACCCCCAACCGAATAGCGGTTTTTCTTGAATGCCCAGTAGCGAACTTTTCCACATATCAAAACGAGCGCCGACGGAGGTGCTGGTATTTGAACGATCTACATAAGCGGAAATATCGCTTTTCGCTTCAAGATAACGCTGGTAAATCGTCTCTTTAGCAAAGAATCCGCCGGAAAGTGTGATTAAAAGTACGCTGGTAACGACCCATTTGGATAAGTTCTTACGGTTTAACAAGAAAATGGCCGCAAGCACAGCCGGAACACCGATCCAAGCACCGCGTGCGGTCGTTAGGAAACTGGCAATCATCGCAAGTAATCCGGAGATTAAACAAGTAACAGTCAATAGACGTTGTTTCTGCGCATGGAAATAAAATAATGCGCAAAATGAGAACATAGCTAAAGACATCGCCATATCACCGGCTTGAATATGCATCGTTTTCGGAAAGGGCTTATCAAGATCAAAACCGAAAACTTGAATGATACTGACGACTCCCGCCACAATACCGCCGGCTAGAATAGCATATAGGATCCATACTTGTTGAATGTGCTTTTTATACAATACGGCTAGAATCGGCAGAGTGAGAACGGCTCGACTCGGTAGATCAAGCTCGCTGAATTTGCCTTTATGCGTCATGAATGAAATTACACAAAGCGTAAAGTAAAAGACAAACGAAGCAATCAGCCATTTATCCGCTTTATCTAAGTTAAAAGTACGGGATTTAATATGGGGAACAAGTAACGCAATACCTGAAACAGCCAATAGAATCGGAATTAGGCTATAACTGATTTTTAAAGGAAGCGCCAAAATAAAAAACAGACCGATTAGGATTGAATAGAGTTGGTTATTATAAGATTTAACTCGCGCTAACATAGCATGTTCCATATAAAAAGAATGACGAGTTATTATACTTAAAAATTGTAGAGGAGAGGAAAGAAAAGGCGATTTAGTTATATAAATTTTTTGAATAAACATAAAAAAACCCCTCGTTCCTGAGGGGTGAAATTTATTATGGAGTCATACTTCTATGAGTACTGTGCAAAATTATATGTATCTTGTGTTTAAATTCAATAACAAATTTGCAACATTTTTCATACATTGCTTATTTTGTGAAGCGGATCACGCTTTATGCGGATTTCTTGTATTAGAATCTACAAGATTACGCATTAATAGTGCATAATCCAGCTCAATATCCGCTGGTACGTCTAAAAAGACAAAATGTCCGTCACCAAGTCCTGCTTCCACTTGTTCATTTTTGCGGTTTAACATACGTTCGATTTTGAACACGATATTACCTTTCGGGGTCATCATTTCTACCGAATCCCCCACGAGGAATTTATTTTTAACCGCGACTTCCGCCATACCTTCGGCGTTACGTTTACCGGTAAATTCGCCGACAAATTGTTGGCGGTCCGAAATCGAGTAGCCGTATTCGTAGTTTTGATATTCGTCATGAGTATGGCGACGTAAGAAACCCTCGGTATAACCACGGTGTGCAAGTGATTCTAAGGTGTCCATTAATGACTCATCAAATGGTTTACCTGTCGCCGCATCATCAATCGCTTTACGATAAACTTGAGCGGTACGCGCACAATAGTAGAACGACTTAGTACGTCCCTCAATTTTGAGTGAGTGAACGCCCATGTGGGTTAATCTTTCTACGTGTTGTACGGCACGTAAGTCTTTTGAGTTCATAAAGTAAGTGCCGTGTTCATCTTCAAATGCAGTCATTTGTTCGTCTGGGCGATTTGGCTCAGTGTATAAGAATACTTTATCGGTATGTAAGCCTTCACCTAATGTCGGCGCAATATTTTTCACTTCGATTTCCGGTTCATAGCGTTGAACGGCGGATTGCGGCACGATGTTACCGACTTCATCTGTTGTGCCTTCTTCCATTTTGTATTCCCAACGGCAAGCGTTGGTACAAGTACCTTGGTTCGGGTCACGTTTATTGATATAACCGGACAATAGGCAACGACCTGAATATGCCATACAAAGTGCGCCGTGTACGAAAATTTCAAGCTCGATATCCGGCACTTGCTGGCGGATTTCTTCGATTTCTTCCAATGATAATTCACGTGAAAGAATGACACGGGTAAGCCCCATCTGTTTCCAGAATTTTACCGTCGCCCAGTTTACCGCATTCGCTTGTACTGAAAGGTGAATATCGATTTCCGGGAAGTTTTCACGCACTAACATAATTAAACCGGGATCGGACATAATTAACGCATCCGGTTTCATATCCACCACAACTTTTAGATCTTTGATAAAGGTTTTGAGTTTTGAGTTGTGCGGTGCGATATTCACCACCACATAGAATTTCTTGCCTAAGCTATGCGCTTCATCAATCGCAATTTGCAAATTGGCGTGGTTAAATTCATTGTTACGCACACGTAAGCTATAACGAGGCTGACCGGCATAAACGGCATCGGCACCGTAAGCGAACGCATAGCGCATATTTTTTAAGGTACCGGCCGGTGAAAGTAATTCGGGTTTCGGGTATTTTAATTCGGACATAGGTCTATTCTCTTCTGATAACAAGTCAGTACGCTCTACAAGTAGGGCGCATAAAATTGTCTATTTTCTAACAAATATTACTTTCTAGCAAGATGTAGATAGATTAGAATACGATTTTTTAATCTATTACTTAACATGTGGGGAAATTATGAATAAATTTAAACAAACGTTAGCTGTAGCGATGTTTGCTTTTTCATCCGTTGCATTAGCGAACGGCGTGATGATGGAAATGTTCCAAATGAATAAGCACATGGGAGCTTTTAATCGCGCGCAGACGGCTGAGGAATTTCAGGAATCGGCAAAACAGTTCTTAGTACAAGCGGAAAAAGCTAAAAATACAATGCCGGCAAGTTTAGGCGGTGATCAAGAACTATTCAAAGGCTATCAAGCAGGTATGCAAGAAGTGATTGACGAAGTGAAGAAGGCGGAAGAACTGGCTAAACAAGATAAATTGAAAGAAGCCAAAATGGCGGTATCACGTTTAAACGGTCTTAAGAAAAAATATCATTCCGAGTATAAGTAATCATGGGAGAGGCGATTGAATAATCGCCTCTTTGTTTATGCAATGTAAATTGCAAAAATTTATTCAAATTTAACCGCTTGTTTTCGGAGAACTATGGAACATTCGTCATCATTAACCAAAGTATTAGTCGCTACGGCTTCAATTATCGTGATTCTCGCCGGTATAAAAATGGCAGGGGAGATTATTATTCCTTTCTTGTTGTCATTATTTATTGCGATTATTTGCTCGCCGATTATTAAGTTTATGACCAAGCGTCATATTCCGTTAGGGCTGGCAATCGGTTTATTACTCGGTTTAATCGTTTTAATTTTCTTCTTTCTGGCCGGAATGTTTAATGGGGCGATTCAGGAATTTACCGCTTCGATTCCGCAATATAAGGTGCTATTAACGGAGCGTTTGGACACGGTTTTTGCCTTGATTAAAGCTTATAATTTACCGATTAGTATTACCCAAGAAGATGTGCTGAATAAATTCGACCCAAGCGTAGTTATGAATTTTGTCAGCCGTTTGCTGCTTAGCTTTTCCGGTGTGGTATCGAATATTTTCGTGTTATTTTTAGTGGTGATTTTTATGTTGTTCGAATCACCGATGGCTAAATATAAACTGGCTTTGGCATTAAGTCCGGATGATGATTTGTCGAATGAGGAATATTATCTTAACCAAGTATTAGACGGAGTTATCGGCTATTTAGGGGTAAAAACGGTTGTGAGTGCATTAACCGGTATCTCGATTTGGATTTTATTGATCGTGCTTGATGTGCAATATGCAGTGCTTTGGGCGACACTTGCTTTTTTACTGAATTATATTCCGAATATCGGTTCGTTTTTAGCCGGTATTCCGATTGTATTACAAGCGCTTTTATTAAACGGATTTTCCGTCGGTATCGGCGTATTGATTGGGGTAGTTGGCATCAATATGTTATTCGGTAATGTCTTGGAGCCGAAAATGATGGGCAAACGTCTCGGGCTTTCAACCCTTGTCGTGTTCTTGTCTTTATTATTCTGGGGTTGGTTATTAGGTACGGTTGGTATGTTGTTGTCCGTACCGCTTACGATGGCGTTAAAAATCGCTTTAGAGTCAAGCCGTTCGACCCGTCGTTATGCGGTATTACTGGGCGATATAGAAGAAGTACCGACTCGTCGTTAAAGGTGAAAAAGCGATCGCCAATATCATAACAGCGGTCGCTTTTTTATTGGATTGTGTAAACTATAAGCAAAAAGCAAACGTTTGCTTAAAAATATGTTTTTAGGCTATTGACGATTTTTAAAGAATCGGTAGAATTCCGCACATTCTTTTTTTAAAAGATACGTTCGGATGAAGGTAGCTGGAGAAGAGCGATAAGCTCTACCGACGAGGTAAAATCTTTCAGGTGCTAGCAATAGCGAGGACAGTTACTGGACGAACCCTTGGAGAGATCCAATCCATGTAGTTAATGGAAAATGGACGCCGAAGGCGCAAGTGCGTAAGCATGAAACGCTCAGGCAAAAGGACAGGGGAGAAAAGTACAACCTATTTTCTATTTGTGTTTAGGATTTTGCAAATTTTTGGCGAAATTCGACCGCTTATAGCCTGCTTTTCTTTCCTTGTAAGTTATGTTTACGAGGAACCATCATGTCATTTGACGCAATTCTTAATCAAATTAATAGCCTTATTTGGGGCGCTCCGCTTTTAATTTTACTTTCCGGTGTCGGTATTTATCTGACTTGCGCTTTGAAAGGTATTCAAATCTCGCAGCTTCCGCGTGCATTCGTCTATATGTTCAAACCGGAAAAAGGGAAAGGACAATCCGGCGATATTCCCGCTTTCGCCGCACTTTCGACCGCACTTGCCGCAACCATCGGTACCGGTAATATTGTCGGCGTAGCGACCGCTATTCATTCGGGCGGACCGGGCGCATTATTCTGGATGTGGTTGATCGCTTTATTCGGTATGGCGACCAAATATGCGGAAGGTTTATTGGCGATTAAATTCCGTGGTCGTGATAAAGACGGTTTTGTCGCCGGCGGCCCGATGTATTATATCGAAATGGGAATGGGTAAAAACTGGAAATGGCTGGCAAAAGCATTTGCATTTTTTGGTGTATTGGTTGCCTTATTAGGGATTGGTACCTTCCCGCAAGTAAACGGTATTACTCATTCGTTAGAATCGACTTTCGATATACCGGTCGTATTTAGCTCGATTGTTTTAACCTTAGTCGTGACTTCGATCATTTTAGGCGGTGTGAAACGTATTTCTAAAATCGCATCGATTATCGTACCTTTTATGGCGGTCGCTTATGTGATTGCATCTGTCAGCGTATTAATTATGAATGCGGAAAAAGTACCGGATGCAATCGTGTTAATCGTGCATGCGGCGTTTAATCCGGAAGCCGCATTGGGCGGAGCCTTCGGTTTTACCGTAATGCAAGCAATTCAATTAGGGGTGGCACGCGGTATTTTCTCGAATGAATCGGGTTTAGGTTCGGCGCCGATTGCGGCAGCGGCGGCACAAACTAAAGAGCCGGTACGCCAAGGTTTAATTTCCATGACCGGTACTTTCTTGGATACGATTATTGTGTGTACTATGACCGGTTTAGTTATCGTATTAACCGGCGCTTGGACCGGTAAAGCCGAAGGGGCTGAATTAACCAATCTTGCCTTTAACCAAGGTTTAGACAGCTCGTTCGGGGCGGTCATCGTTACCGTCGGATTGATTTTCTTCGCCTTTACCACTATTTTGGGCTGGTGCTATTACGGTGAGCGTTGTTTCGTGTACCTCACGAACGGCAGAACCAAAGGAATTAAATTCTATCGTTTACTGTTTATCTTATTAATTGCTTCCGCACCGTTCTTACAATTAAATACGATTTGGACGATTGCGGATATCGTAAACGGTTTGATGGCGTTCCCGAATCTCATCGCATTAATTGCGTTGCGTAAAGTCATTATCGAAGAAACTAAAAGTTATTTTGCTCGTTTAAAAAACGGTGAACTCGAATAAGATTCACGCCGAGTTATGGAAAATCTGTTAAAGTGTAGGGTAATACCTACACTTTTTTATTTTGTATGAAAGTTATTTATTCTTTAATTTTATTCGTCTTTTTTAATTTAATCTCTCCTTCGCTCTATGCCGCTTCAGACAATGAAATCAGTTGTAAAGTGGTAGGAATCAGCGACGGCGACACGCTGACCTGTTTACACAAACGCAAACCGCTTAAAGTACGTTTGCTACATATTGACGCACCGGAATCCGCTCAGCCCTACGGTAATAAAGCGAAACAAACATTGGCAAATCTCGTGTTTAAAAAACAAGTGATATTACGGTATAACGGCTATGATCGTTACCAACGTTTATTAGCGGTGGTATATGACGAGCAAGAACGCAATATCAATTTATTATTAGTAAAAAGAGGCATGGCGTGGGCATACCGTGAAACCTTGCCGATTTATGAAAATGCCATGCAAAAAGCGAAGCGAGAAAAGCAAGGATTATGGCAAGATAAATCGCCGATAAATCCCGCACAATGGCGGCAAATTCATCAGGCGGACAAGCGGTCGGATTTCGATTGGCATTTGCAAAATAGGGCTAAAACACGACCGCTTGCTAAAGAGAAAGCGGTAGATTGTCATAAAGTGTTACATTGTCGTGATTTTAGCGATTACCAAAGTGCGAAGCGTTATTTCGATCTATGCGGTTCTAAAACGATGGACGGTAATCGTGACGGTATTCCTTGTAATAAATTGTATCGGGAGGCGGTGCGTTAATGAATATGCAGCAAACGGAAGCGTTTAGATCTCAATTTCCTTTTTTTCGACAACAAGCGGAATGGAGTTATCTGGACTCCGCCGCCACGACTTTAAAACCACAGATTCTCATTGATAGTACGGTCGAATTTTATGCTTCGGCTGGGTCGGTACATCGCAGCCAATACGATCTGATACAAAGCCGAGCTTATGAGCGAGCGAGAGATTTAGTCGCTTCTCGTTTTAATACGGAATCTCGCAATGCGGTGATTTGGACAAGCGGTACCACCCATGCGATTAATTTAGTGGCGTACGGTTTGGAACATTTACTGGAAGCGGGAGATGAAATTGTGATTTCGGTTGCCGAACATCATGCGAATTTTATTCCGTGGCAGCAGTTAGCACAGCGTAAGCAAGCGAAATTAATTGTGTTGCCGTTAGATGCAAATTTTCAGTTAAATCCGACCGCTTTAACGCAAGCCGTTTCCGAAAGAACTAAAATCGTTGCCTTGAATTTAGTTTCAAACGTAACCGGCGTACGTCAGCCGGTCGAACGGCTGATCCCGATTATTCGCCGCCGTTCCAATGCAAAAATTTTATTAGATTGCGCGCAAGCGGTATGTTGCGAAAAAGTGGACGTACAAAAACTGGATGCGGATTTTTATGCCTTTTCGGCGCATAAAATGTATGGCCCGACCGGTGTCGGTGTTTTAACCGGAAAATTGCAAAGTTTAGAGCAAATTCGACCGCTGTTTTTCGGCGGTAAAATGTTGGAAGATATTTCGGAATCCGCACTTTCCGTTGCCGCTTTACCTTATCGCTTGGAAGCCGGTACGCCGAATATCGCCGGAATTATTGGTTTCGGCAAAACATTGGAATGGCTCGAACAATGGGATTTCGAAGCATTGAATCATGTTGTGGATAATCTGGCGGAAGAAGCCTACAAGCGGTTAAAAAAGTATAAAAATATTCGAATTTTTTCTCAGCCGAATTGTTCTACCATTAGTTTTGCATTTGACGGGATTCATCATGCCGATATTGCGGCGATTATGACCGAAAGTAAAATCGCGTTACGTAGCGGAGAGCATTGTGCGAAGCCGTATCTGCATTATTTGCAACAAAGCGGCACACTAAGAATTTCGTTGGCGCATTATACTTCGCCCGACGAATTGGAGAAATTCTTCAAGGCGTTGGATTTAGCCTTGGATATTTTGCTTGATTAGATCAAAAAAAGATGAAATAGCACTAGAATGAATACCCTAAATAAGGTAATCTTGCCGCCAATTTTCGATTTATTTTAAAATTTAAATTTATAGCAAAAGGTGTCAAAAAATGGCTAAACAAATCAAAAAAATTGCCGTGCTAACCAGTGGAGGTGATGCACCGGGTATGAATGCCGCAATTCGTGGCGTAGTCCGCGCCGCATTAAACGAAGGCTTAGAAGTATATGGCGTACAAGACGGTTATTACGGTTTATATACCGATAGAGTAATTCCGCTTGATCGTCGTTCCGTATCGGAAACGATCAACCGCGGCGGTACTTTTTTAGGTTCGGCGCGCTTCCCGCAGTTTAAAGATCCTGACGTACGTAAAAAATCGGTAGAAACCTTAAAAAAATACGATATTGATGCGCTGGTCGTTATCGGCGGAGACGGCTCGTATATGGGAGCGAAACTTATAACCGAAGAATTCGGTTATCCGTGTATCGGTATTCCGGGTACGATCGATAATGATATCGTCGGTACGGATTATACTATCGGTTACCAAACCGCATTGGAAACGGCGGTGGAAGCGATTGACCGTTTACGCGATACTTCTACCTCGCATCAGCGTATTTCAATCGTTGAAATTATGGGACGCCACTGCGGCGATTTAACCATTAGTGCGGCGCTTGCCAGCGGTTGCGAATATATTATCGTGCCGGAAAAAGGTTTGGATAAAGAGTCGCTAATGCGTAATATCGAAGACGGTTTTAATAAAGGTAAACGTCATGCGATTATTGCGATTACCGAATTAATGACGGACGTTCAGGCATTGGCAAAAGAAATCGAAGACCGTTTCGGTCATGAAACGCGCGCAACCGTATTAGGTCACATTCAACGCGGCGGTGCGCCTTGCCCGTTCGACCGTATTTTAGCTTCCCGTATGGGCGTATATGCGGTGGATCTGTTATTACAAGGTCACGGCGGTCGTTGTATCGGTATCAAAAATGAGAATTTGGTACATCACGATATTATTGATGCGATTAACAATATGCGCCGTCCGTTCAAAGAAGAACTGTTTGAGGCGGCTAGAAAATTATTCTAATTTTCCTTAGAATACCAAGGCGACTAATATAGTCGCCTTTTTTATGTAAGGATACTTTATGCTGAAAGATAAACCGGTCATTTCAAATCAACACGGCGCATTAGTGATGGCATTCGTTCCGTTTTTATATGCCGGTTTTAAAAGCGGATTTAGTCCGCTTCATTTTTGGTTGGCGTTTTCTTGGCTGTTCCTCTATTTATTCTCTTATCCTTTCCTTTCCTTATTTAGTAAAAAACCGACCGCACGTAATAAAAAATGGGCAATCGTTTATTTTGTCCTCAGTCTTGGTTTCGCACTGCCGGTGATTATCAATAAACCGGATATTTTGCAATTTTTACCGATTATTTTACCGCTTGGATTAGTACAAACTTATTATGCGAAGAAAAAAAACGAACGCCATTTGAATAATGATATTGCCGGCATTGTTACTTTCGGTGTGATCGGTATGGCAAGCGGTTATTTAGTTAGCTCGGAATATGACTGGGCGATTTTGATTCATCCGACGCTTTTCTTTATTGCCACTACTTTTTATGTAAAAAGTATGGTGCGAGAGAGAAGAAATCCGTTATTTATGGAGCTAAGCCTCGGCTTACATTTATTGCTGGCGGTGATTTATTGGTTTTTAGGTGATAAATGGCTTTATTTTGCTTATCTGATCGGATTTATACGAGCCGCATTAGTGCCAAGTTTCGGCTTAAATGTAAAGCAAATCGGTATGTTAGAATTTGTTACCGTATTTATTTTCTTTATTTGTTTGATTTACTCGCCGTAAAAATAAAAAGTCCGTAACCGTTTAAGGCTACGGACTTTTCTCATTAATAATCCAAATCGTCTTTATAAAGCTGATAATCGGCTTTTAAGGCTTCGATTAATTCGACGAAATCGTCCGGTAGCGGTGCGTGCCATTCCATCAATTCGCCGGTAATCGGGTGTTCTAAGCGCAGCATGGTTGCGTGTAACGCTTGGCGTTGGAAACCGCGTAACACCGCTAAAAATTCTTCGCTCGCCCCCTTTGGCGGACGAGGACGACCGCCATACAGTTGATCACCTAATAACGGGTGAGCAATATGCGCCATATGTACGCGAATTTGGTGAGTACGTCCGGTTTCCAAGCGTAAGCGTAGGCGAGTATAGTTACGGAAACGCTCCATTATACGATAATGAGTTACCGCCGGCTTACCCATCGGGTGTACCGCCATTGCGGTGCGTTTGGTCGGATGGCGTGCCATCGGCTCGTCCACTTTACCGCCTTGCGTCATTACCCCGCTTGCCACCGCTTCATATTCACGGGTAATACGACGTTTTTGGAGTGCGGTGACTAAATGGGTTTGCGCCGGAATATTTTTTGCTACCACCATTAAACCGGTCGTGTCTTTATCCAAACGGTGTACGATACCGGCACGAGGTACTTCGGCAATCGGCGGGTAGTAATGCAATAACGCATTCAGCACCGTACCGTCCGGATTCCCTGCCCCGGGGTGGACAACCAGATCTTTCGGTTTATTAATTACGATAATATCATCGTCTTCATACACGATATTTAGCGGAATGTCTTGCGGCTCGAAACGAATTTCTTCTTCGATTTCCGCTTGAATTTCGACTTGCTCGCCGCCGAAAACTTTTTCACGCGCTTTATTTACAACTATACCGTTTACTTTTACTAAATCGCTCTCAATCCACACTTTTATTCTAGAACGAGAATAGTCGGGAAAAAGCTGAGCGAGGGCTTGGTCAAGACGACAGCCTAATAAGTCGGCGGTGACTTCCGCCGTTAATGTCATTTGTTGAGTCATTAAATATAAATTCCAAAATTTGTTTGTTGCTTATTTAGCGAGGTTCTATAAAATAAGGCATATCTGTATGAACTTAGCAAAGTGCCATCGGTCAAACGAAACTATTGTACATTAACTTTTCATTGCACACACTTTTTTATAGGTAAAATCATATGCGTAAATTTACTTCTCTTGCTTCTCTCGTATTGGCAGGACTTTTAGTTGTAGGTTGTTCAAGTGCGAATAAAGAATTAGAAGAAACGTCGGCACAAGATCTCTACACCAAAGGTCAAACCTATTTGCAAGACGGCGATTATAATTCTGCAATTCGTTATTTGGATGCAATTGGGGCTAAAGGCGGACAAGGTACGTTCGGTGAACAAACGCAATTAAGTTTAATTTTCGCAAATTATAAAATCGGCGAGTATTATAAGGCGTTGGATGCGGCGGAACGTTTCGTACGCGCCTATCCGAACAGTGCAAGTATGGATTATGTTTATTATTTGGCGGGTTTAAGCAATGCGCGTTTAGGCGATAATTTTATTCAAGATTTCTTCGGCGTTAATCGTGCTTCTCGCGCATTAGACAGTGTGCGTAACGCATACGGTAGCTTCCAAACTATCGTGCAACATTATCCGCAAAGCCAATATGCACGTGATGCGCAAAATTGGATGGCGTATTTAATTAATCGTATGGCGGAGCATGAATTGTCCATCGTAAAATTCTACGATGAGCGAGAGGCTTATGTAGCGGTGGTAAACCGAGTAGAAGAAATGATGCGTTTTTATCCGGAAAGTAAACCGACCTATCAAGCGCTTTCTTATATGCAAAAAGCCTATGAACAAATGGGCGTGAAAGATTCGGCGGAGAAAGTCGCGGCATTAATCGAAGCGAATAAAGATAAAAACTTCCCTGAAGCGATTAAGCCTGAATATAGCGAACAATTCTAAGCAAGCGGTTGATTTTTATAAAAGTTTTGCAATTTTAGGGGCGTTATTTTTGAATAATGCCCCTTTCCCATTTCATAAATAAGACGAAAATATGCGAATTTTAGGTATTGAAACTTCCTGTGACGAAACGGGAGTGGCAATTTATGATGAAGAGAAAGGCTTGGTGGCAAACCAACTTTATAGCCAAATCGAAATGCATGCGGATTACGGCGGCGTCGTGCCGGAGTTGGCTTCACGTGATCATATCCGTAAAACGTTACCGCTGATTCAAGAAGCGTTAAAAGAAGCGAATTTAACTGCAGCCGATATTGACGGTGTGGTTTATACCGCAGGTCCGGGCTTAGTCGGAGCGTTATTAGTCGGCTCGACAATCGCCCGTTCGCTCGCCTATGCGTGGAACGTGCCCGCACTCGGCGTACACCATATGGAAGGACATTTAATGGCGCCGATGTTGGAAGATAACCCGCCGGCGTTTCCGTTTGTGGCGTTATTGATTTCGGGCGGACATACCCAGCTTGTTAAAGTGGAGGGCGTAGGGCAGTATGAAATTTTAGGCGAATCGATTGACGATGCCGCCGGCGAAGCCTTTGATAAAACCGGCAAATTACTCGGATTGGATTATCCGGCGGGCGTGGCGGTTTCGCAGTTGGCTGAGAAAGGTACGCCGAATCGTTTTGTATTTCCTCGTCCGATGACGGACAGACCGGGGCTGGATTTCAGCTTTTCCGGCTTAAAGACCTTTGCCGCTAATACGATTAATGCCAATTTAGACGAGAACGGGCGGCTGGACGAACAAACTCGCTGTGATATTGCTCACGCTTTCCAACAAGCGGTGGTGGACACGATTATCATCAAATGTAAGCGAGCTTTACAGCAAACCGGCTATAAACGTCTTGTGATGGCGGGCGGTGTAAGTGCTAACAAGCAATTACGTACCGATTTGGCGGAGATGATGAAAAATTTAAAAGGCGAGGTTTATTACCCTCGTCCGCAATTTTGTACCGATAACGGTGCAATGATTGCTTATACCGGGTTTTTACGCTTAAAAAACGGTGAAACCAGCGATTTAAGCATCAGCGTAAAACCTCGGTGGAATATGACCGAACTTCCTGATATTTCAACGACAGGCGGTTAGATGTAAAAAATTTTGCTTTATTTTCTAAGGATGGAATCTTATGCAAAGTATGGAATTGCGCAACTATGTTATTAGTCTAAAAAATAATTCACAACGTCGAAATCATATGATGTCGGAATTTGCTAAACAGCATATTCCTTTTGTGTTTTTCGATGCAATTACGCCCGATTTAATTGAGCGAAAAGCAAAAGAATTCGGTATTGATATTACGACAAGCCCTTTGACCAAAGGGGAAATCGCTTGCGCGTTAAGTCATATTGCGTTGTGGCGTTTGGCGCAAGAGCAAGGCTTAGATTATATCGCCATTTTTGAAGGCGACATTTACTTGGGCGAAAATGCGTAAGCATTGCTTCAACCGTATTATTTGCCGAAAGATATGGACATATTGAAGCTGGAGCAGCATTTTTATCGCGCCGATATGTCGATTTTTCCCAGATTGACTTATTTAGGCAGAAAATTTTATAAATTGAAATCGAAACATGTCGGTGCGGCCGGTTATATCGTTTCCCGAAAAGGTATCGATTATATTTTAGAGCAACTTAATACGTATCATTTATCGATACTGATTGATGATCTGATTTTTGAAGCGTTATTAAAAAATGAAGACTATCTTGTGTTACAGATGAATCCGGCGGTTTGTATTCAAGATTTCATTTTAAATAAAGATACGAATTTTAAGAGTGCTTTAAAAGACGAACGAGATATTCGCTGTACAAAGAAAATTGGCAAGCAAAAACTCACTCCTTTGAAAAAACTGATTAAAGAATTAAAAAGACCTTTTTTACAACTTAAGAGAAAGAAAATTTATTTTAAATAGAGGACCTTATGAACGTAGCGGAATTCCATCAAAAAGTTGAACAAGTGTGGCAACAAATCGAAGAAAAAATTGATGACGAAGGTTTAAGTATCGATACCGAGATTCAAGGTGCGGTATGTACTTTGACTTTTGATGACGAATCGCAGATTATCATCAATAAACAAGAAGCGATGTTAGAGTTATGGCTTGCCAGCAAATTAGGCGGCTTCCATTTCGCTTTCCGTGACGGCAAATGGGTTACCGCAGAAGGGCGTTCGTTCTGGACGCATCTGGAAGAAGCTTTTGCACGTCACGGCGAACAAATCAGTTTTTAATCAATAAGCGGTCGCTTTTGCAAAATATTTTGCAAATTTGATCGCTTGTCTAGTCTTTTTTTAGCTTATCTTATCGGAACTATAATGCAATTATCTCAAACCGCCGCCAAAGACGTATTGAATAATGTCTTCGGTTATCAATCTTTTCGTCACGGACAACAAGAAGTGATCGATTCGGTTCTGGCGGGTAGAGATTGTTTAGTCATTATGACCACCGGCGGCGGTAAGTCGCTTTGTTACCAAGTACCGGCGCTTTGCTTAGACGGCATTACGCTAGTGATTTCTCCGCTGATTTCTTTGATGAAAGATCAGGTTGATCAGTTGCTTACCAATGGTATCGAAGCCGGCTTTTTAAATTCCACGCAAACTTTTGAAGAACAACAGCTTGTCGAACAGAAAGCACTTTCCGGTCAGTTGAAATTACTTTATCTCTCGCCGGAAAAAGTAATGACTCAAGGCTTTTTCCATTTTATTTCGTTATGCAAAATTAGCCTGATTGCAGTCGATGAAGCGCATTGCGTTTCGCAATGGGGGCATGATTTCCGTCCGGAATACACTTTATTAGGCAATTTGCGTGATACCTTTCCGAATGTGCCGCTGATGGCATTAACGGCAACGGCAGATCCTACGACTCGCCACGATATTCTGCAGCACCTGCGCTTAACCGATCCGCATACCTATTTAGGCAGTTTTGATCGCCCGAATATTCGCTATACGGTACAAGAAAAATTTAAGCCAGTGGAACAGTTGGCAAAATTCATCAGTAAACAGCAGGGCAAGAGCGGTATCGTTTATTGCAATAGCCGTAAAAAAGTGGAAGAAATTACCGAAAAATTGGCGTCACGTAAAATTTCAGTAATGGGTTACCACGCCGGTATGTCGGTTCAGCAACGTGAAACGGTTCAAAATGCGTTTCAGCGAGATAATATTCAAGTTGTGGTGGCTACTATTGCTTTCGGGATGGGGATTAATAAATCAAACGTGCGTTTTGTGGTGCATTTCGATTTGCCACGCAGTATCGAATCCTACTATCAAGAAACCGGGCGTGCCGGACGTGATGATTTACCATCTGAAGCGGTGTTATTTTATGATCCCGCCGATTATGCGTGGTTACAGAAAGTATTATTGGAAGAGCCGGAAAGCGAACAGCGCGATATAAAGCAACATAAATTACAAGCCATCGGTGCTTTTGCCGAATCGCAAACCTGCCGCCGTTTAGTGCTATTGAATTATTTCGGCGAATCACGCCAAGAACCCTGTAAAAACTGTGATATTTGCTTAGATCCGCCTCGTAAATATGACGGTACGTTAGATGCGCAAAAAGTGATGTCGGTTATTTACCGTACCGGTCAAACTTTTGGCGCACACCATGTGATTGGCGTATTACGAGGGTTAAATAACCAAAAAATTCGCCAGTTTAATCATGATCAGCTTTCGGTGTACGGTATCGGTAAAGAGCAGAGCCAAGATTATTGGTTAAGTATTATTCGTCAATTAATTCATTTGGGTTTAATTCGTCAAAATATCGTGAACCATTCGGCATTACAGCTGACGGAAGAAGCTCGTCCGGTGCTGCGTTCGGAGAAAAAACTTGAATTGGCAATGCCTCGCTTAACCTTCTCGGCAACGGCTTATGTACAGAAACAGAGTTCGGTTCGTTACGATAAAGACTTATTTGCTCGCCTGCGTTTTCTACGTAAACAAATTGCCGATAAAGAAAATATCCCGCCTTATGTGGTATTCAACGATGCGACTTTGCAGGAAATGGCGGAATTTTTACCGCTTAGCGAAGTGGAAATGTTGGATATTAATGGGGTCGGAGAACGTAAACTGGAACGTTTCGGCGGTGCGTTTTTAAGCCTGATTCGAGAGCATTGTAATAATCGCCAATAAACGGACAAGCGGTTAAATTTTGTTAAAAATTAGCGAAATTTAACCGCTTGTTTGGTGATTAGCCTAGCCATTTTTCCACTAATTCGGTATTGGTTTCTTTATGAACCCACATACTGCCTAATTCCGGTTGCGGGAATTTGGTGTGGTTATAGCCGACAAATTGGCTAAAATCGAAAGCGGCGTGCGGATAACCGTTTAACAATAAAAAGGCTTGATAGCCGTTTTCCGACCAACAGATCTCTAAACGGCGCGGTTCCGCTAACGTCTTCTCGTCAATATCGGCTTTACTGTACACAAATAGGCTGTCCACTACCGGATTTTCTGCCTGATGTAAGTCCATGGCATAAAAATAACCGGTTTCGCCGTCATCTTCAAACATCACGACTAATTGCTCGTGTTGTGTCGAATGTGCGCCGTTACGATAACCTTGACCGATAAGTAATTGATCGGTTAAAACAGAATATAACATTAGTTTTCCTTATTTAATCGAATTGAGTTTGCCAGTGTTTACTTTGGTATGCTTCAAAGCATAAAGCGATTTGCTCGCGAGTATTTTTTTCTTGAGCAAGAAACGGAAGATCTTTCAGAGAAAAGTATTGTGAAGCAATCGTTTCGCTATTTTCTACAAATTCGCCGCCAAGTAATTCACACATCACAAAGGTTTTTAGAACGCTATAAGGATAATTAGGATCATTACGGCGATGTTGATTATGAATTGCGATGATAAAATGTGTTTTTACAGTTAAACCGGCTTCTTCTTTTACTTCTTTTATCGTATTGGACTGAATGGTTTCCAACACATCAACCCAGCCTCCGGGTAATGCCCAACGACCGTCATTTTCTTGTACCAGTAGAATTTGCCCGCTTTTAAAAATCGCGGCTCTCGTGTCAATTTTGGGTGTTTGATAACCTTCTTCATTGCAAAAAAGCAATTTGATTTTCTCAACGGGAATATCTGTTTTGCAGCTTAGCATCTCGGCGGAAATGTCACGTAAACGCTCGTAACGTTCACGATCATAAATGCCTGTGGTATAAGTCAGCCCGTTTTGTGCAATGCTTTGAATTTCAATCGCCCATTTTAGCCAAGGCTCGGAAAGGAGAACTTCTTGCATAAGGAATACCAAGTAAAAATTACAAAAACGCCACAGAAATTTCTGTGGCATTTATTACTTACGAATCAAATAAGATTACGCTTGACCTTTAACTTCTTTTAAACCGTTAAACGGTGCAGGCGTACCAGCTGCCGCTAATGCTTCTTCGATACGAATTAATTGGTTGTATTTAGCAACACGGTCTGAACGGCTCATAGAACCTGTTTTGATTTGACCTGCAGCCGTACCAACCGCTAAATCCGCGATAGTCGCATCTTCAGTTTCACCAGAACGGTGTGAGATAACTGCGGTATAACCGGCATCTTTAGCCATTTTGATTGCCGCTAAAGTTTCGGTTAATGAACCGATTTGGTTGAATTTGATTAAGATTGAGTTTGCGATACCTTTTTCGATACCTTCTTTTAAGATTTTGGTGTTAGTTACGAATAAGTCGTCACCAACTAATTGGATTTTACCGCCTAAAACTTTAGTTTGATATGCAAAACCTTCCCAGTCGGATTCGTCTTGACCGTCTTCAATCGATTTGATTGGGTATTCGTTGCATAAACCTTCTAAGTAGTGAGTAAATTCTTGAGAAGTGAAAGATTTACCTTCACCTTTCATTTCGTATAAACCGTTTTCTTTGTTATAGAACTCAGAAGATGCGCAGTCCATCGCTAAAGTTACGTCTTTACCTAAAACATAACCCGCTTTTTCAACCGCTTCTTTGATACATGCTAACGCATCTGCGTTTGATGCTAAGTTAGGTGCAAAACCACCTTCGTCACCCACAGCAGTATTTAAACCTTTAGATTTTAATACTTTCGCTAAGTTGTGGAATACTTCCGCACCGATACGAAGCGCTTCTTTTAATGTTGATGCGCCAACCGGTTGAATCATAAATTCTTGGATATCAACGTTATTGTCAGCGTGTTCACCACCGTTGATGATGTTCATCATCGGTAACGGCATTGAATATACGCCCGGCGTACCGTTTAATTCAGCGATATAAGCATATAACGGTAAGCCTTTAGATGCCGCCGCCGCTTTAGCGGTTGCTAAAGAAACCGCTAAGATTGCGTTTGCACCGAATTTAGATTTATTGTCCGTGCCGTCTAAATCGATCATGATTTGGTCGATTTCAGCTTGAGCGGAACCGTCTTTGCCTAAGATAGCTTGTGCGATTTCGTTGTTTACCGCTGAAACAGCTTTTAATACGCCTTTACCTAAGAAACGTGATTTATCACCGTCACGTAATTCTAATGCTTCACGTGAACCGGTAGATGCGCCAGATGGAGCGGCCGCTAAACCGACGAAACCACCTTCTAAGTGAACTTCCGCTTCAACAGTTGGGTTACCACGTGAGTCGATGATTTCACGACCGATTACTTTAACGATTTTAGCCATTGTTAATATCCTCTAATTGAGAGTTAATAAAAAAAAGAATAGTGATATAGTAAAGATATTTTACGCTTTTGTCTTGTAGAAAAGTGATTTAGCTCACAAAATCTAGCACTTCTTTGATCGAATACGGATAAATGAAACTAAAGCGGTTTAATTATACCGAGATTTTACTAAAAATATAAACTTCTACCCATATCGGGCTATAAAAAGTTACGATTTTTTCACTAAAAACGTCAGCACTTCATAATGTGAAGTATGCGGAAACATATCGAATAATTGCACCTTTTGGAGTGAATAATTGCTTAAGGCTTCAAAATCTTGCGCCATTGTTCGGGCATTACAGCTTGAATAAATTAAATAAGGTGTACCCAATTGGTTTAAAAACTCCGCAAGCGGTTTTCCAATACCACGGCGAGGCGGGTTCACTATCACAAGATCCGGTGTTGCACTTTTCTCGTTTAGCGCAAATTGTGCCGAGTCAAGCGAAGCGAATGTAATATTTTTAAGTTGTAATTGCTCGGCGGATTTCGTGGCACTGGCAATCGCCGAGGCGGAAATCTCAATACCGGTTAATTGAACATTCTCATTCTTCTCTTGTAATGCTTTGGCACAATGTAAACCAAAGCCACCCACACCACAGAACAGATCCCAAAATTGCTGAATCGGTAAATCTTTGATCCAGTTTTGCGCTGTGGCATAAAGCCGACTTGCCACATTCGGATTGGTTTGAAAAAAGCCTTGCGGGCGAATAAATAACGGGATATCGTTGAAATTTTCTTCAATCGTAGTTTTTTCGGTGAGGAAGATTTCGGTTTCGCCCTCTAAAATTGCCGCGTGTTGCGGCTGAATATTCAGGCTTACCACCGAATCTTTCGGCAGTTTGGCTAACAGATTCGGTAATTCGCGTTCAACAAGCGGTCGTTTTTGCTCGCTTTTTAGCACAAAACGCAACATAACCGATTGGTTATATCGGCTTTGCGTAAGCAAAATATACTTCAATTCGCCTTTCTTTTTCGAAATGTTATAAGGCACGAGTCCCGCTCGAGCGATAAAGTCTTTTAGAATCGGGAAAATCGCTTCGAATTCAGTCGGATAGATCGGACAATCACACAGGTCAATGCCACTTTGCGGATCGGTTTGATCTTTTAAAATGCCTAAAATCGGACGCTCGACACTGCCGGATACCACCATTTTCGCTTTATTACGAAACTGTTTTTGTGACGATTGGACAGGCGGTAAGATTTCGGTGAAATTTTGCAAAATAAAAGGCGAAATTAACCGCTTAAGATCGATTTCTTTATCGGTAAGTTGCGTAGCATACGGCTTTTCTAACCATTGGCACGAAACGCAATTTTGTTGTTGAAAATGCGGGCAGTTTAATATCATTTTGTTAAAAGAATCGAGGTATTTTTAGTGGTTTGTTAGGGCATAAATATAATTTATACCCTAAAAAGATAAATGGCTGATTAGCAGTGCTGCGCTTTATATTCAAGCCAGTCGTTTTGTAATGCGGTTAAACGTTGCTGCGCTTGCTGATAACGAGGACTCGCTTCAAGCTCGTTCCAACGTACCGTTTTACGTTTCATCAAGGAGATATGGCGTTCGGTTTGCGTTTTAGTCGGTTGATATTTTAAACCGTCTAATACTTGGATAACTCCCTCCGGTTCATTACAGAGCAGCAGTAAATCACAACCGGCGTGAATCGCTTTCTCAGAACGTTCTACAAAATTACCCATAAAACCGGCGCCTTTCATACCTAAATCATCGGAAAAAATCACGCCGTTAAAGTTAAGTTGGTTACGTAAAACTTGTTTTAACCAATATTCCGATCCGCTTGCCGGTTGGCTGTCACATTGCGTATAAATTACGTGAGCCGGCATAATCGCGGACAGTTTACCTTTTGAAATAAGTTGTTTAAACGGCAGAATATCACGGTTGAAAATCGCCTCTTTCGGACGATCATCAAAAGGCGTTTCTAAATGAGAGTCGGCTAATACATGTCCATGACCGGGGAAATGTTTACCGGTGGTCGCCATACCCATTTCTCTCATACCGTCGATAAAGGCTTCGGCTATCGGTAGCATCGAATCCGGATTTTCACCGAACGAACGATCGCCAATCGCTTTGCACTGATGCCCTAAATCTAAGACCGGTGCAAAACTCAAGTCGATGTCTAAGGCAAACATTTCAGCCGCCATTAACCAACCGGTTTGTCGGGCTAAAGCGGTCGATTCTTGCGGGTTTTTTGCAAGGGTATGAAACGCTTGCATTGCCGGCAACTTAGTAAAGCCTTCACGGAAGCGTTGTACTCGACCGCCTTCTTGATCGACGGTAATCAATAACGGTTTTTTTACCCGTTGGCGAATCGATTTCACTAAGGCTTCCAATTGGACTTTATCGTGAAAATTACGGCTAAATAAAATTAAGCCGGATACGAGCGGATGTTCAAGAATTTCAACTTCTTCTTGGCTGAGTTCTTTATCTTTTATATCAATCAATAACATAATTTGTTGCGAGTGTAATTGCAAAGTTCGGCGCAAAATCGACCGCTTGTCATAAAATAAGGATGGACTATTTTACATTAAAAAAGCCCCTGATTTTCATCAAAGGCCGATTTATTACGCTTTAGCGTGTTTTGCTTGATTTTTACGCATCTTAATATTTAACAGCTCTACCACAACGGAGAAGCCCATTGCCGTGTAAACGGCGGATTTCGGAATATGGATATTGAAGCCTTCGCCGACTAACACCACACCGATTAAAATTAAGAAAGCCAATGCAAGGTTTTTGATGGTCGGGTTGTTATCCACGAAATCACCGATAGCTTTTGCCGCCAGCATCATTACTGCAACCGCAATAATAATTGCAATTACCATTACCGGAATATCGTCCGCCATTGCAACCGCTGTGATTACCGAGTCGAGAGAGAATACTACGTCAAAAATCGCGATTTGAACTAAAATCATTAAAAAGCTGGCTTTTTTCGCCGAGTCCTCTTTTTCTTCATGAGATTCACCTGCAATCGATTCTTTTAACTCCATGGCACTTTTCACTATCAGGAAAATACCGCCGAGTAAAAGAATTAAATCGCGACCGGAAATCGGCATCCCCGCGATGGAGAAAAGCGGATCGACCAATTTCATCATCCAAGCAAGGGAAAGCAATAACAGAATACGAGTACCCATTGCAAGTGCCAAACCGATAATACGGGCTGATTGACGTTGGTGAATCGGAAGACGTGAAACTAAAATACTGATAACGATAATGTTATCGATACCTAATACGATTTCAAGCCCGGTAAGGGTTAAGAGCGCGACCCACGCCTCGGGATTGGCAATCCAATCAAACATAAAATGTCCTTTTAAACAGAGAAAAATTTAATAGGTTACTACCTATAATTTAAAAGGCGCTAATATAGCGAGAGTCATGTAAAAATTAAAGAGGAGAACGTAAAAAATTCTGTAAAATTTCAGCGGTAAATTGTTTACGTAAATAAAAACCTAACGGTAACGATTGAACCCTTTCACCCTGTTGATTAACAGCTGCAGTGAGTGATCGACTATTCCTGCCTTTAGGGCGTAATTGCAGCACTTCGCCGAGCGTAGCATTAATTTCGTTTAAACGTCCGAAAATAATGTATTCCATCAATTCTTCCCAGTCATTTTTTAACTGCTGTTCTTGCTCACATGAAGGCTCCCATAAAATCGGCTGACCGATGTGGCGTTCGGCAACCGGAATATGTCTTTCTCCTTGTACCGGAATCCATAGCACTTTTTGTAATTTATGGCGAACATGAGAGGTTTGCCAAGTAATGCCGGTATTTTGGGTCAGCGGCGCTAAACTGACAAAAGTGGTTTCAAGCGGAAAACCTTTATGATTGATAGGGATGGTTTTCAGTTCAATGCCTAGATGAGCAAAGTCTTGTTCGGGCTTGCTGCCGGCTTTTGCACCTAAAGCCGTTTCGATTAATTGCCCGACCCAACCTTTATCACGACGCAAATCCAAAGGCACACCAATATTTAATTGATGTGCGATTTCACCCAGCGTAAAACCGGCAAGCCAGTTCGCTTTTTTAAGTAATTCGTCTTCGGAATGTGAAAAGGTGGAAAGTTGCATAAGCGTATGATAACGATTTAGGGGAACGCTTATCACGCATTTTCCCCGCAGTAGAGAATTTACATCCAAGCGTTATTGCGAATTACACCGACGGCGATTCCTTCAATTTCGATATATTCGATACGAGGATCGACAATAATCGGTTGTAACTCGTCATTTTCAGGATGAAGATAAATAAGATCGCCTTTTTTCTCCAAGCGTTTTACGGTCACTTCGTCATCAACGCGAGCGACGACGACTTGGCCGTTACGGGCAAAATTGGTTTTATGCACCGCAAGTAAGTCACCGTCTAAAATACCGATTTTTTCCATGGAGTTACCGTTTACTTTGAGCAAATAGTCGGCATTCGGATTAAACATCGCGCCGTTTACCGGATAATGACTTTCCACATGTTCAATCGCTATAATCGGCGTACCGGCAGCCACTTTGCCGATTAACGGTAAACCATCGTCATTTGCCGCAGTTTCTTCGTTATCGACTAAAATACGAATTCCGCGCGATGTACCGGAAAGCATTTCGATATAACCTTTACGCGCCAATGCTTTTAAGTGTTCTTCTGCCGCATTCGGCGATTTAAAACCGATTTCTCTTGCAATTTCAACACGAGTCGGCGGCATACCGGTGGTTTCTATGTGATGTTTAACAAAATCAAAAATTTCTTGCTGACGAGCCGTTAAGTGTTTACGTGACATTTTTTCCTCGCTGTCTTTATATACAGATTTTTTGTTATTATATACAGTAATTTTTTATTTGTAACTAGATAAATTCAGAAAATCCTCACAAATTTATGGTAAACTGCGGACGAAATACATTAGACGGCATAAACCATAACAATTAAGGATATTAAAATGTCTAGCCTCTTAAATTTTTATCGTAAAGTATTAAATGTTCCGCTTTCACTGTTAGTTAAATCTCGTGCTATCCCGACCGATCCGGTCAAAGAGCTTAACTTAAATTTGGAACAGCCCATTATTTATGTTCTACCTTACACTTCTCAAACCGATTTATTGATTCTCCAAAAAAACTGCTTGTCGCTTAATTTACCCGATCCGTTACAGAATAACGAATTAAACGGTCAATCTTTACCTCGTTATGTTTTCTTAGACGAGGGACGCCGCTTTTTTAAGTCTAAAGGTGCAAAGAGCGAAACGGAGTCCATCTTTTATCGTTATTTGGATTTACATCGCAATAATGAATCGTTGGACGTGCAATTGATACCGGCTTCGGTATTGTGGGGACGTTCTCCGGGGAAAGAATCCGAACCGCATTTACGCTTAATGAGCAGTTTCCAACGCATTATTTCGATGATTTGGTTCGGGCGTGATAATTTTGTGCGCTTTTCTCAGGCGTTGTCGTTGAAATATATGGTAGCGGAACACGGTGCCGATGAAGGCATCGCTCAAAAACTCGCACGAGTGGCAAAAATCCATTTTGCGAAGCAACGTTATTCCGCAATGGGGCCTAGATTGCCTGATCGTCAAGCGATGTTTAATAAAATTATTCAATCGCCGGCGATTAAAGCGGCAATAGAAGAAGAAGCGAAAACGAAGAAAATTTCAATTGAAAAAGCGCGCCAAGAAGCGGAAAAGATCGTGAATGAGATTGCGGCGGACGTTAGCCATGAGAGTTTACGCATTGCCGATCGCGTATTGAGCTGGTTATGGAATAAGTTGTACCAGGGGATCAACGTTCAAAACGGGGATCGCGTACGTAAATTGGCGTTAGAAGGACATGAAATCGTTTATGTACCTTGTCACCGTAGCCATATGGACTATTTATTGCTTTCGTATTTGCTTTATCATCAAGGATTGGTACCGCCGCATATCGCAGCGGGGATTAACCTGAATTTCTTTCCGGCAGGACCGATTTTCCGTAGCTGGGGCGCATTTTTTATTCGCCGTACTTTTAAAGGAAACCGCTTATATTCGACGATTTTCCGCGAATATTTGGCGGAGCTTTTCTATCGTGGCTATTCGGTGGAGTATTTTATCGAAGGCGGTCGTTCCCGTACCGGACGTTTACTTGAGCCGAAAACCGGTATGATGTCGATGACTTTACAAGCTCTGCAGCGCGGCTTAACCCGTCCGATTAGCATCGTGCCGGTGTATATCGGTTATGAACACGTGTTGGAAGTGGATACTTATGCGAAAGAGTTGCGCGGTGCGGAAAAAGAGAAAGAAAACGCCGGCTTAGTTTTACGCGTGATCAAGAAACTGAAAAACTTAGGACAATGCTATGTGAACTTTGCCGAGCCTATTCAGGTTAATAATTATTTAAATCAGCATTTTCCGGAATGGAAAGAATCTCAAGCTGAAGACAGTCGTCCGAAATGGTTGAATGAAGCGGTGGATTCGGTTGCACATCAAGTCATGATCAACATTAATAAAGCTGCGGCGATTAATGCGAAAAACTTAATCGGTTCTGTATTGCTTGCCTCTCGCCAACGTGCATTGGCTCGCGAACAATTGATCGAACAAGTCGATAGCTATTTACAGCTGTTTAAAAACGTCAGTTATTCCGACGATGCTATCGTACCGAACGATAACGCCGAAGAAATGCTTAATCATGTGCTGACTTTACCTCGTTCCGGTGTAATTAGTGAGAAAGACAGTTTCGGTGAAATGATTCGTCTGGATCGAGAATCGGCAGTCTTGATGACGTATTATCGTAATAATATTCAGCATCTATTCGTACTGCCTTCACTGGTCGCAAGCATTATTTTACATCATGAATCGGTCTCGAAAGATCTGATTATTAAAACGGTTAATCGTATTTATCCGTTCTTAAAAGCGGAGCTGTTTCTTCATTTTGAAGAGAACGATGTGCGAAACCAAGTGGAAGCGATTTTAACGGAATTCTCCGCACAACGTATCGTCAAATATGAGAGCGACGTATTACAAATTAATCGCGTACGCGTTCGAGCGTTACAACTGCATGCGGCGGGAGTACGTGAGATTCTGCAACGTTACTATATCAGCTTGAGTATTTTGCTTGAACATCCGGAAATTAGCCGTGCCGCATTGGAAAAAGAGAGCCGTTCTATCGCACAACGATTATCTATCTTACACGGTATTAATGCGCCGGAGTTTTTTGATAAAGCGCTGTTTTCAACCTTTAGCGCCAGTTTAAAAGCGCAAGGTTATTTTGATAGCGAAGGAAATTGCATACTTGAAAAAGCGAAAGAAGCGGAGGAAATATTACGTTCACTGATTTCGGTTGAAGTTCAACTGACCATTCAAGGGGCAATGGAAAAAGTGGAAGAAGTTGAAAATACTGAAACGGTAGTCAAAACAGCGGAAGCCGTAACGGAAAAGAACGAGTAAACTTTTAAATATCCGATACTTAAAAAGAACAAGCGGTAAGATTTTGCAAAATTTTTACAAAATCTTACCGCTTTATTATATAATCTGCGCAAACGTTTGCTTTAACTTTAGAGGAAGAAAAAATGACCACAATTGGCACACCATTAAGACCGAATGCGACGAAAGTAATGATGCTTGGCTCCGGTGAGTTAGGTAAAGAAGTTGTTATCGAATTACAACGCTTAGGAGTAGAAGTGATCGCGGTCGATCGCTATGAAAATGCACCGGCGCAGCAAGTGGCACATCGAGCTTATACGATCTCTATGTTAGATGGCGCAGCATTACGAGCATTAGTGGAAAAAGAAAAGCCGGATTTTATTGTGCCGGAAGTTGAAGCGATTGCAACGGCAACCTTGGTAGAGTTAGAGCAAGAAGGTTATAACGTGGTACCGACCGCCAAAGCAACCCAATTGACGATGAACCGCGAAGGAATTCGTCGTTTAGCGGCGGAAGAACTCGGTTTAAAAACATCGCCTTACCGTTTTGTAGATAATCTGGAAGATTTTAAACAAGCGGTTGCCGAGATTGGTATTCCGTGTGTGGTTAAACCGATTATGTCGTCATCCGGTCACGGGCAATCGGTGATTAAATCGGAAGATCAAATTCAACAAGCGTGGGATTATTCACAAGAAGGCGGACGTGCCGGCGGCGGACGAGTAATTGTGGAGGGCTTTATCAAATTCGATTATGAAATCACGCAATTAACCGTGCGTCACGTAAACGGTACTTCTTTCTTAGCACCAATCGGGCATCGCCAAGAAGACGGCGATTATCGTGAATCTTGGCAGCCGCAAGCGATGTCCGACCTAGCGTTAAAACGTGCGCAAGAAACCGCAGAGCGAATTACAACCGCATTAGGCGGACGTGGTATTTTCGGTGTGGAATTATTTGTGTGTGGTGATGAAATTATCTTTAATGAAGTTTCGCCTCGCCCGCATGATACGGGAATGGTCACCATGGCTTCGCAAGAGCTTTCTCAGTTTGCCTTACACGCTCGTGCGATTTTAGGTTTACCGATTCCGGAAATTTATCAAATTAGCCCGGCGGCTTCAAAAGCGATTGTAGTAGAAGGTAAATCAAACAATATGACTTTCGGTAATCTTGATAAAGTGTTGGAAGAAATCGGTACGAATATTCGTTTATTCGGCAAAGGCGAAGTAAACGGTCACCGTCGTTTAGGAGTTATCTTAGCTCGTGATGAAAATACCGAAAAAGCCTTAGCGAAAGCCGAACGTGCCTATGCGAAATTAGCGGTACAGCTTTAATCCCTTCTTTTTTATGAAAATACTAGTGGATAAACCGCTAGTATTTTTTATTCAATTCTTCTTATTAATTCACTTATTCTTCCTATTTCCTATTATTGATTTTAAATGTTTAGTTATAAATATATTTTTGATTTTTTTGTGATTTAGATCGCAAAGTTTTTCTTTAAGTTCATTATTATATTTTGAATATATTATAATTTTTCTATGATAAAGAATGAATCTGTTTTATAAGTGTTTATATTAAAGTGGTATGCATATGAAATTTATAGCTGCTGTTATTTTCTTTTTGTTCTCATCTAAAATTATTTATCCGAATATATCTTCTTATATTAATGAATACATCTTTGATATTTTATGTTTTCTAATGGTAATATTATTGTATTTTCTTTTTAGAAAGAAAGGTTAAATTTATAAGTTCGATAAATATTATAGGTAAGTATATGAAAATGTTTTTTACATCTTTCTTTTTCTTTATCTTCTTGAAAGAGTTTGTATATCCATATATTTCATTTAATATACATGAAATTGCTTTAGATATATGTTTCGGTAGTATTTTCTTTATTGTTATTTATCTTAGGACTAAACTAAAAAATAAGTGATTTATTAGTAAAGACGACAAAAAAGTTCTAAAGCTTATTGTAGGAATGGTTGCTCTAATATTATGTAGCTATTGTACAAACTGATTTATATATTTGCTACATAATACTAAGCGAAGATTTTAGACAGCAATATAGGTGAGTATATAGAAAAGGGTATTGATGATATAAAATCAATACCCTTTTTAGTATAAAATATAATAGATTTTGCTTTAGCTACTAGATCAGTATTTGCAAAAAAATCTGCAAATTCAACCGCTTGTTTTGTTATTCGAACTCCAGTTCTACGGCGTTTTCACCGAGTAGAGCTTTGAGTTGGTCGAGCATTTCATCTTTCGGGGTTACTCGCCATTCTATGCCGCTACGCAATAAGGCTCTGCCTTCAGGACTTTGGTAATAGAAATGTAACGGTAACGTCCCTTCTTTATTCGGTTCGATGATTTCTCGTAATTCTTTTACAAATTGCGGTGTGAGCTGTTCTTGGCTAACCGCTAAAGCAAGGCTTTTCGCATAGCGGCTACGAGCTTCATCTAACGTGGCGATTTCTCGCACTGACATTTTTAACCCGCCGCTAAAATCATCAAACTGCACTGAACCGGTTGCGATCACAATACGATCTTTCTCTAAAAGATGACCGTAAGTTTCTAGTGCTTCCGAAAATAGTGTCATATCTAATTTACCGGAACGATCTTCAATGGTCGCAATCCCAAGACGGCTACCTCGTTTGGTTACAGCAATACGTGAACCCATAATAATGCCGGCAACGGTGACCACTTGTCCACGGCGTGTTGGTTGCAGTTCATTTAGACGTACCGGTGCATAGTGCGATAACTCTTTTAAGAATCGTCCGATTGGGTGACCGCTTAAATATAAACCGAGTGTGGTGCGTTCACCTTCCAAAATGGTTTGTTCCGACCATTTCGGCGTATTTGCATAGGCATTTTGCACTTCTTCCGGCGTTTCAGTGAGTACGCCGAACATATCGCTTTGTCCGAGCGCTTCCATTTTGCTGTGTTGGTCAGAAGCTTTCAACGCATCTTCTAAATTTTTCATCAGTGCGGCACGATGCGGACCTAATTTATCGAAAGCACCCGACATAATTAAGCCTTCAAAGGTACGGCGATTGATTTTTTTCAAATCGACACGTGCGGTCAAATCAAATAAATCTTTGAAGATACCGTCTTTTTCACGGGCTTCTAAAATTGCTTCAACCGGACCTTCACCCACGCCTTTAATTGCGCCTAAGCCATAAACAATCTCGCCTTTTTCGTTCACTGAAAAACGGTGTTTACCACTGTTTACATCAGGCGGAACAACGGTTAAGCCCATATTGATACATTCGTCATAGAAGCCAACGATTTTGTCGGTATTATCCATCTCCGAAGTCATTACCGCCGCCATAAATTCAGCAGGGTAGTGTGCTTTCAGCCATAGTGTTTGGTAAGAAACCAAGGCATAAGCGGCAGAGTGCGACTTGTTAAAACCATAACCGGCGAATTTTTCCACCAAGTCAAAGATTTTCATCGCAAGATCGCCATCAACACCTTGCTTAATCGCCCCTTTTTCGAAGATTTCACGCTGCGCCGCCATTTCTTCCGGTTTTTTCTTACCCATTGCACGGCGTAATAAGTCCGCGCCGCCTAAGGTATAACCGGCAAGCACCTGTGCGATTTGCATTACCTGTTCTTGATAAACAATAACGCCGTAAGTCGGATCTAAAATCGGCTTAAGCGATTCGTGCTGATATTGTGCATCAGGATAAGAAACTTCCTCATGACCATGTTTACGGTCGATAAAGTTTTGTACCATGCCGGATTCAAGCGGACCGGGGCGGAATAATGCCACTAATGCGATAATATCCTCAAAACAATCGGGTTTCAGACGAGAAATCAGATCTTTCATTCCTCGTGACTCTAGCTGGAATACCGCTGTTGTTTTCGAAGCGAGTAATAGATCAAAGGATTTCTTATCGTCTAACGGAATACTTTCGATACGCACCGGTTCTTTGCCTTCTCGGGCTAAGCGTTGATTGATCATTTCCAACGCCCATTTAATAATGGTGAGCGTACGTAAGCCTAAGAAGTCGAATTTTACTAAACCGGCGTATTCCACATCGTTTTTATCGAAGTGAGTCACCGGATGAAGCCCTTCCGAATCACAATAAAGCGGAGAGAAATCGGTAATTGCCGTTGGAGCGATAACCACGCCACCGGCGTGTTTGCCGGCATTTCGGGTCACACCTTCCAGTTTACGTGCCATATCAATCAAGTCTTTCACTTCTTCATCGGCTTCGTAAAGTTCTGGCAGTTTCGGCTCGGCATCAAACGCTTTAGCCAAGGTCATACCCGGATCCGGCGGAATCAGTTTTGAGATTCGATCGACAAAATTATACGGATGACCAAGCACACGGCCTACATCCCGGATTACCGCTTTTGCCGCCATCGTACCGAAGGTAATGATCTGCGAAACTGCTTGGCGACCGTAAGTGTCGGCAACATGTTCAATCACACGATCTCGTCCGTCCATACAGAAATCGACATCGAAATCGGGCATTGAAACACGTTCCGGATTTAGGAAACGCTCAAAGAGCAGGTCGAAGGCAAGCGGGTCTAAATCGGTAATTTTTAACGCATACGCCACTAAAGAACCCGCACCGGAACCACGCCCCGGACCAACCGGAATATCGTTATCTTTCGACCACTGAATAAATTCCATTACGATTAGGAAGTAGCCGGGGAAGCCCATTTGGTTAATTACATCCAGTTCGACTTGCAAACGTTCATCATAAACGGACCGCTTGTTTTTGCGTTCTTCCGGATCAGGGAACAGAAATTCCAAACGTTCTTCCAAGCCTTCACGTGATTTTTTCACTAAAAAATCTTCGGTAGAAAGATCGCCGGTTGGGAAATTCGGTAAGAAATATTCGCCTAAACGTACGGTCACATTGCAACGCATTGCAATTTGTACCGTATTTTCGACCGCTTGCGGTAAATCGGCAAACAAGGCGCACATTTCTTGTTCGCTACGGAAATATTGTTGCGGTGAATATTTTTTCGGACGTTTCGGATCATCCAAGGTGTAACTGTCGTGGATTGCTACACGAATTTCGTGCGCATCAAAATCGTCCTCTTTCAAGAACACCACGTCATTAACCGCCACTAACGGTAATTGATGTTTTTGTGAAAAAGGCACCGCTTGCTGAATATAGCGTTCTTCATCCGCACGACCGGTGCGGCAGAGGGCAAGATAATAATGATTTGGGAAATATTGCTGATAAAAGCCGACTAACTCGTCCGCTTCCGCTTCATTTTCTTTGAGTAGAGCTTTTCCAACATCGCCGTTGCGTCCGCCGGAAAGCACAATAATGCCTTCATTTAACTCGGCAAGCCACGCTTTTTCGACTAACGGAAATTCAACATAACCTTGTTGATAAGCTTTTGAAAGTAAAAGAGTAATATTGTGATAACCGGTGTTGTTTTTGGCTAGTAAAGTCAGCTCAAAGAAATCTTCGCTGTCCGGTTCGGGACGCACGAAAATATCCGCACCGATAATCGGTTTTAATCCGGAACCTAACGCTTCGCCATAAAATTTCACCAATCCGCAAAAGTTGCTGAAATCGGTTAATGCCATTGCCACCATATTGTTGGCAACTGCCGCTTTGACTAACGGTTTTACTTTAGCCAAACCGTTAATCATAGAGAAATCACTATGAACTTTAAGATGAACGAAACGTTGTTGAGTCATTATGATATTACGATTGATATAGAAATAGAAACTTAACCTATGCCAGGTTATACAACTCAGCTTTTTGGAAACTGAAAGATATATGTAAAGAGAGCTACAGAGTGGCTCAGCTGGCTCGAAGAGCCTCATAACCACGTACGGCTCGTGCGTGGTAAAGCGGTTAATTTTTTGCAAAATTTTGCAGAAATTTAACCGCTTGTTATGTATTAATCACGTTTTTTGGTCAGTAGCCACCAAACGATACTTAAGCAAATTAAGCTTGGGATTAATGCACCGATAGCAACCGGTATCCACGAGAAGACGAGTGTCATATTACCAAATACGATGTTGGATACATAGAACACAAAGCCGGCGATGATACCGATAAACAATTTGGTTCCCATTGCACTACTACGCAGCGGTCCAAAGACAAACGAGATTGCAAGTAACATCATCACCGCCATTGAAATCGGCTGATACACTTTACGCCAAAACGCAATTTGGAAGCGTTTGGAATCTTGACCGGTTTCTTTCAAAAAGCCGACATAATCAGATAAACCCGAAATAGAAAGCGATTCCGGCTTGAGCGATACAATGCCTAATTTGCTTGGTGTAATTGTGGTTTGCCAATCTTTGTTGACTTCTTTCGCTTGTTGAATACTGTTATCGGCAAGCGAAGATGTTTGTACGCGTTGAAGCGTCCAATTTTCACCGTTAAAAACGGCATTATCCGCTTGAGTAACCGATTTTAAGGCTTTGTCTTCAAAATGATAAATCGACACATTATTCAATTTGCGCTCGTTTTCGATATGACGAATATAAATAAAGTCGTTGCCGTCTTTTGCCCAAAAGCCGCCTTTAGTCGATAACATTGAACCGCCGCTTTGTGCGATAGAACGCATATTTCGAGCATATTGCTCAGTTTGTGGGATTCCCCATTCGCTGACTAACATTGTAAAAACGATGAGCGGAATCGCGGTTTTCATTACCGCCAAGCCGATTCTAAAGCGAGAAAACCCGGAAGATTGCATTACAACCAATTCGCTACGGCTGGCAAGGTTTCCCAAGCCTAATAAACCGCCGATTAAGGCCACAACCGGAATAAACTCTTTAATATCGCTCGGTAGCATTAAAAGCGAGTAGTAAGTAGCGGTTAAAGCATCATAAGATCCTTTACCGACGTCTTTAAATTCCTCGACTAATTTGATGATAAACACCAAGCCGCTCGACATTAACAATACGGCAAAAATCATCGCAATAATGGTCTTGCCGATATAGCGTTCGAGAATATTCATACCAAATAAATTCATTTACGCCACCGCCTTATTACGACTGAAAGAATAACGAATCGCAGACATCCATTTTGTATCCCAGAAGTTCATCACCATTGCCAGTATAAAGAATGCAATCGACACTAACGGCATTAATAAGGTCGCATCTAATTTGCCTGACGCGCCGGAAGATTTGAGCGAGCTTTGTAATAAGAAATAGATTAAATACAGCAATACCGCCGGAATGACTTTAGCGAAACGACCTTGACGAGGGTTCACGCTACTCATCGGCACGGCTAATAATGCCATGAGGGGTACGGCTAAAATCAGTGCAAAGCGCCATTGTAGTTCCGCTTTTGCTTCATTTGATTGGTCGGCCATTAATTTATTGAAATCCGCACGTTGTACTAATTTTTCATTAGAATCGACATCTTGATAGCCGAGATAGGCTTGATAACTGTCGAAATGAGAAATTCTAAAGTCCGCTACGTTAGCCGTCCCCTCATAGCGCGTACTGTTTTCAAGCGTAAGAATTTGATCGCCGTTCGGCAAACCTTGTAGCTGACCGGATTCCGCCACCACAACGGAAGGACGATTTTTCTTCTGTTGATCCGGCTGGAATACATAAATATCATTTAATTTATTTTGCTCGTTATTAATATTTTCAATAAATAGCACATAACCGCCGGCGGTCATAAATTGCCCGGCCGACAATGCTGAAAAACGAGGGTTGGATTTCGCTTCCGCTAACATTTCACTTTGCTTGTTGATTGCCCAAGGTGTCAGCCAAAACACGTTATACACCGCTAATGCCGTGGTGAAAATAGACAGAAAAAACGCTACTTTGGTTAATAAACTTTTCCCGATACCGCAGGCTCGCATCACGGTAATTTCACTTTCGGCATAAAAACGCCCTAAGGTCAGCAATAATGCGACAAATAAGGAAAGCGGTAACATAAATTGAGCTAAAGCCGGCATCCCCAGCCCTAATAAACTCAGCACTAAGTCGGTCGGTACTTTTCCGCTGACGGCGGAATTCAGCACGGTGATCAACTGCTGGCTAAAAAACATTAGTAGCAGAATAAACAGAATAGCCAGTTGGCTTTTAAAAATTTCTTTCGTTAAGTATCGACTTAATATCACATTATATCTCTCATATTAGCCGCCGATTCAGCGGCGACTATCAAACAAAACCGGTTGCAAGCGGTTACATTGCAACGAAAATTTGCAAAATTTTTACCGAAAAAGACCGCTGTAAAGGGAGTAATCATACCTTTTTTAGTGATAAAAATCACGAGAACAATCTCAGATTTATCGAACCGGCGTATCCGTTAGTTTAGATTATCGGTTTTTAGTCGTAGATTTTTTTAACACTAATTTTTTTCCCTCACGATTAACCACCTCGATTCGATTCGGAGCGACTTGGTCTTTGTGAGAAATCGCGATCAAGTTATCGTGTTGAGCACTGTTTTCAAACGTACCCTTTAAAGTCAGCGTATTGATATCGATATCGTCATTAAACACTAAGAAAGTACCTAACGGCGTTACACGGATATTTTGTAAACCGAGTTTTTCTTTGCTGGTAACTTGATATTGCGGTGCTTTTTTAGATTTATATTGAGCGATAACGTCTTGATTGGTTACCGTATCGATAATGCTTTTTAGTTTACGGGCACTCTCGCTGGTTAAATCGGGCGTGTTATGCGTTACTTGCGTATTCGCATCGTTTGAGCCGCTTTCGTTATCGGAAGAAAACGTCGCTTCTCCGATAAATTGCTCCGGAACCGGTTTATGGGTAATTAACGGTGCCGTTTGTTTTTTTGATGCGACTAGAAACAGACGATCTTCAATTTTCTCAAAACGAATATCGGCATCGGGCATTTGTGCGCTAAGTTGTTGAATAAGCGTCTTAATTGCGGTGTCTTCTTTATTGGATATGGAAACTTTATGCGCCGTATCCAATTCATAAACAATAAAGCCGATTTTTAAACGTTGTGCCAGCTGTTGCAATAAGTTACCGACTTCTCCTTGATAGGTGATTTTTAACTTGGCCTGTTCATAGCGGCTGAAAACGGAATTGTCGTCGGCAATAACTTGAGTCGGTAAAAAAATAAATAACATACCGGAGAGAAGAACGTTACGGAGTAATTTTTTCATATCAATTTCCCGTTAATGGTAATAATGTCATGATGGGGTAAGATAAATGTTTTACCGATAAAATTCATTCGGTAAGGCGCAGATATTATAAAGTATAGAATAAGTGATTTAAAAGACAAATACCGCTCCGAATCATTTATGACGTAAGGAGAGGTTTTATGCGGGTTTAATAAGAGTAACTCTATGAATCTTTTAGGTTATTTATAGGGAAATAAGTACTTTATTAAAGTTTTCGCATATTTTAGAAGAAACTTCTCATTTCTATGATTTTCTGCTTGTAATTTTTTAGATAAATCGGTAGCTTATTCGTAATATGAGTAGCGAGAAAGTTACTTTAGCCTTGGTTTTTACAATAAAGGAGTTACGAATGGAATTTAGCGTAAAAAACGGTAGTGTCGAAAAACAACGTACTGCCTGTTTAGTGGTCGGCGTGTACGAGCCTCGCCGTTTATCTGCGGCGGCAGAACAATTAGACAAGTTAAGTGAAGGCTATATCAGCACGTTATTACGTCGTGGCGATTTGGAAGGCAAGGCGGGGCAAACGCTTTTACTGCATAATGTACCTAACGTACCTGCTGATCGCGTGTTATTGGTCGGTTGCGGAAAAGAAAGAGAATTAACCGAACGCCAATATAAACAAATTATCCAAAAAATGGTACAAGCCGTCAGTGAAACGGGTTCGATGGAAGTAGTTTGTTTTCTGACCGAATTACACGTAAAAGGTCGTACAAGTTATTGGAATGTTCGTTTTGCGATTGAAGCGATTCAAGAAAGTTTATACAGCTATAACGATTTCAAAAGCATTAAGCCGGAAGTGCGCCGAGAATTCCGTCGTGTGATTTTTAACGTCGCGAACCGTAAGGATTTAGCCGATGCGGAACGTGCGTTAGAACACGGTAAAGCGATCTCAACCGGTGTTGCCTTTGCGAAAAACGTCGCAAACTGCCCGCCGAACGTTTGTAATCCGGCGTATCTTGCCGAATTGGCAAAAGGCTTAGCCGCAGAATATGACAATATTCGTACCACGGTAATTGATGAAGCGGAAATGGCGGCATTAGGGATGAATGCTTATTTGGCGGTTTCGCGCGGTTCGCAGAATCCGGCGTATTTATCGGTAATCGAATATAAAAATCATCCGAATCCCGATGCCAAACCAATCGTCTTAGTGGGTAAAGGACTGACTTTCGACTCGGGCGGTATTTCGATTAAACCGTCCGATTCAATGGATGAAATGAAATATGATATGGGCGGTGCCGCTTCGGTTTACGGTACGATGAAAGCGTTAGCGGAAATGAAATTACCGCTGAACGTTATCGGCGTGCTGGCAGGCTGTGAGAATATGCCGGACGGCAATGCCTATCGCCCGGGAGATATTCTGACTACGATGAACGGTTTAACCGTAGAAGTGTTGAATACCGATGCGGAAGGTCGTTTAGTGCTGTGTGATACGCTGACTTATGTAGAACGCTTCGAGCCTGAATTAGTCATTGATATGGCAACGCTAACCGGCGCTTGTATGATTGCGCTTGGCGCACACAACAGCGGATTAATGTCCACCAGTAATGTTCTAGCAAATGATTTATTAAATGCGGCGGAACAAGCGGACGATAAAGCATGGCGTTTACCGTTAGGTGAAGAGTATCAAGAACAGCTTAAATCGAATTTTGCCGATCTAGCAAATATCGGTGGACGTTTAGGCGGGGCAATTACTGCCGGACAGCTCCTATCAAACTTCACCAAAAAATATGTTTGGGCGCATTTAGATATTGCCGGTACCGCTTGGAAATCAGGTGTAGCAAAAGGTGCCACGGGTAGACCGGTTTCACTGCTAAGCCAATTCTTGATTAATAAAGCTAATAATCAATAAGCGGTTGACTTTTCATAAAAATTTACAAGCCCTCAGGTAGTGATATTTGAGGGCTTTTTGTTCAATAGATAGTAGGATGTGTGTTTTTATGTAAAAAGTTTGAGTCGGTTTAGATGTACGATTGACGGATTTAGTTCCTCGTGTTGCAGTAGGTATCACAACAGGTTTATTCAGTTATCTATTAGTAGATTCTGCAAGTGCGGTTGGATAATGGTTTCCAATAAATTTATTTTATTGAAATATTGACAATTTTAATATAAAAGAGTAATACCGTTAATAAAATTATCTGATTTTATTAACAGCATAGTGATTTTTATTTAGTTATATTTTAAGGAGACTTTTTATGGCATATTACACTACAGATGTATCTAGTCATTTTCAGTATGATGAGCTTAATAATGATAGAAAGGTACTACATACCATTCATTTTTTTATAGATGATCGGCTATCTGACCATCAAAGACATATCGATAAGTGGCAGAATCATATTATTATTAACAGGAGTAAGTACCCTAAATTTATTAGTTCTATAAGAGTTAATATTTCGTTTTATGACGTCATTATAGCTGATAATGTTAGTGGATTAACGCTTGAACGCCATGTTTTGATGTAATGAAACTTTGCATGGTTTAATATACTAAACTACGTTATTGTTTAAAGGAGAAATTATGCGATTATTTTTATTGTCTTTGTTAATATTATTTAATTCGAAAGTAATGAGCGAACCGCTAACAAAAGAATTTATTGATAAAGTGATATATAGCTATTCTTTATGTAAGAATCAAGCGGATAAAGATAAGTGTGCTGAAGATACTTATGCTAATATTGAACATATATGGTTATATAAAAGATGGTTAAATCTTTCAGATCAGCATTATTCTTACGAAGCTACAAAGTTTTCTAATGGTTATACTGATGAAAGTAAGAGTATCGTACTGTATATTGATAGTTTTGATAGCTATAAAATGATTTCATTTTCAGAAGTTGGCTCTAATGTTTTTTCAATGAGAAAAGGAGATAAGTTGAAAGTTATTTTTGATAAAGAAAACCTATATCATTTTAAGATACATAAACTAACTGATAAATACATTAGTATTAAAGAGGAGGCAAATATTTTTATCGAGTTGTTAAAAAAATCGTCGCAAATAGAAGTAGAGATTCCTACTATACATAAAAAGTTAAAAGTATTGTTTAATGTGCAAGACTTTAAAGGAGAAAATTTTTAGTTCTATTTATATATTCTTATTTTTGGTAAAAAATAAGAATATTAAGTGATTAACTTATTCTAAATAATGATTGATATTTTTACATCCTAAAAACAAAAAAGGCATCGGAAGAAATCTTCGATGCCTTTACCATATGAATATTATTCAATACCGACCAGTTTATGTGTTTGTAAACTCAGTTGCCATTTCGGTTTATAGGCTCGTTGATTCAAAATACCGAGTTGGGTAATGGTTTCCAATAAATTCATTTTGCCGTCCACTTCGCAAGGAGAAAGGTAGTAATGTTCAGCGGTAATTTGTGTTTCGATTTGTTCGCAAAAACTTTGTACATCGCCTTTATCCACCACGATACGGACTTCGTTAGCAAATGAAATACATTCTCTCAAATATTTTTCTTGATACATCAGTTTCGGGCTGGTAGCGATATAATCAATCTGTTTCGGTACGGCTTTTAAGCCGTTCGTTTCAATCGCTAACCAATAACCTTCCGCTTTAAATACATCAAGCAATACGCTTAAATTGGCATACATTGTCGGCTCGCCACCGGTAATGATAATATTCTTGGCGGAATAAGATTTTACTCGTTCAAGAATTTTCGCCACGCTCCATTTTTCGTATTCGTTATAGTTGGTATCGCACCATGGGCAAGCAAGATTACATTTGCCTAAACGCACGAAAATGCAGGGTAAGCCGGTGTTAAAGCCCTCGCCTTGCAGGCTTTCAAAGATTTCGACAATCGGAAAAGCCGTTGTCGTAAAAATAGTATTTGTCATAATTTTTACAAATCTCCCATCACCCCTCTTTACTAAAGAGGGGAAATATCTAGGCTAAGATTTATGCTCTATATTTATTGAGATGGGAATGCTTAACGAGAATATTCGCAATATGAAGTCGGCGTTTCCCAAAGGCGAATTAAACTGACCGGTAAACCGGCTTTTTCCAGTTTTTCAAACATATATTTTGCCATTTCTTCTGCCGTCGTGCGACTTGGAATACCGTAAACTTTAGAGTTTAAATCGACTAACAGTTTAGCGACTTGGCTTTCTCTCTCGCTGTTTAAATTGTAGATATAGGCGTGATCCATCGGGTCTAAGATTTCACGTTTTACCACCGATTTTAAATCGGCATAATCCATTACCATGCTTCGTTTTGCGCCCTCGGCAACTAAGTCGCCGCTAACTTCCACCTGAAGTTTATAAGTGTGTCCGTGTAAGTTTTGGCATTTGCCGTCGTGCCCGTCGAGCATATGTGCCATATCGAAACTAAATTCTTTTGCAATTTTAAACATTTTTTTGACCGCTTGTTTTTTCTGATAGATATTCGTTAAGCCCTTTTTCACGTAACACGCAGCTTGGGCAAGTGTGACAACCGCCTTCTACGCCTAAATAGCAGGTGTGGGTGTGTTGTCTGATATAATCGAACGCACCAAGCTTATCGGCTAATGCCCAAGTTTGTTTTTTAGTCAGGTACATCAGCGGTGTGCGAATATTGAAATTATAGTCCATCGCAAGATTGAGGGTTACATTCATCGACTTCACAAACACATCTCGGCAGTCCGGATAACCGCTAAAGTCGGTTTCGCATACACCGGTAAAAATGGTTCGGATGCCTTGTCCTTTGGCGTAAATAGCGGTGTAAAGTAAAAACAGTGCATTACGACCATCAACAAAGGTATTCGGCGTATTGCCTTCTTGTTTAATTTCGCGTTCTTCCATCATCGCATTAGATGTGATGGCTTTGATCACGGAAGTATCAATCAGCGTTTGTTTCACACCGAGATCTTTCGCTATCCATGCCGCTTTTTCCAGCTCAATCGCATGACGCTGACCATATTGAAAGGTTACCACTTCGACATTTTCCACACCAAATTCTTGAATGGCCTGGAAAAGACAAGTCGTAGAGTCTTGTCCGCCGGAAAAGATCACGACGGCTTTTGGGGTTGAATTCATTTTGTATCCTTAGTTTTGATTTCAAAGAGAATCTTTGGCGTGGGAGGTTTGCGAACCACGAAAGAATAAGCGGTCTGAATTTGCAATTTTTTTGCAAAAAGAGACCGCTTGTCGAGAGGCTATAGTAGCAGAATTTCCAATGATTTTCTAATGCGATTTCGGATCATTAGTTTTTTGGATCACCGCTTTTAATAAATTTTTAGAGGCTTGCTGAATAGTTTGTTCATTTAATGCGCTGGAACGTTCCCCCCAAATCGACAAAGAAGAACCGATAATATTCTGCGTATTTTGTACGTGATTTGAGCTGTTTTTTCCGTCCCATTTACCTAATGTCCAGTTATTTAATACGTCTTCAGCCGCATATTTACCGTCATTGTGAATATTAGAACCGGATTTAGGCACAAAGTATAAATAATAAGAATTATAGTTTAAAACCTTAAAACCGTTTGCCAGCAGTTCGGGCAAATCGGCTCTTATTTCACGTCGATATTGAATATCTTCTTTGGCTTGAGCGTCACCGTCGTAGCTCCAGTAAGTGATTTCAATGTTTTTATTGAGTTCGCTTAAGTTGTTTTTGATCAAACCGTCATTCCAAACACGGGTAATTAGCCCTTTGGAATTGATAAAATCATTTAAGGTATTCACATACCGAATAAATTCATGATTATTTTCGACCGCATAGCTAAATTCATCTCCGCCGATATGGAAATGTCGGCTTGAATGTCCGAAAATATAAATCACTTCACCGATTAAGGTTTTAATAACTTCAACCGCTTCGGGGTTATTAATATCGATTTCCTCGGCGATATAAGGCGATTTTAGCCCTTTTACGTATTCCTTTCCGTGCTTAAGGGTTAAAAGATCAAAAATCGCCGTCATATGATTCGGGCTATCGACTTCAGGCACAATTTCAATATTTCGTTCTTTGGCATAATAGATAATTTCATTGAGCTGTTTATAAGTGAGAAACGGCTTATTTGTTTTCGGATTGAAATAGGTTCCGTTTTTCTCGGTCGCATTTTCTTCTCGTTGTTCCAAATAAGAACTTTCCAATGCATAATTCTCGTGATCGGAAAAATGTAAATGCAGAAAAGTGCCACCCGCCTGATGAATCGTATCAATAAATTGTTTTATCGTATCAACGGTATAGAAACGACGTGCGATATCTAACGTCAGACCGCTTTCTTTTTTAGGTAAGTCCATAGCGTTTGCATAAGTTGCGGTACTGAATGAGAGAAGTACCGCGCATAATAATGTAAATAAAGTAATTGCTTTTTTCATAATGAGGTTTAAAAATTTAGAGGTAGAGTATAGACTCGTTTTGCGGAAAATAATTCTCAATTTTTTTACTTGTCTAATGAGCCGAAGCGTTGAGAATTCGCCGAAATAGGCGGAATGAATTTTTTATCCGTATAATTTTATGTTACCTTATTCACGCAAACGATTGCATTGTGTTATAATAAGTTGCATTTTCTTATTTTTGTTGAGGTTATCTGTGAGCAATACACAACTTAGTTATAAAGACGCCGGCGTAGATATTCATGCCGGTAACGAATTAGTAGAACGTATTAAAGGCGATGTGAAACGTACTCGCCGTCCGGAAGTTATGGGCGGTTTAGGCGGTTTCGGAGCGTTATGCGCACTACCGACTAAATATAAAGAACCTATTTTAGTATCGGGTACTGACGGTGTCGGTACGAAATTACGTTTAGCGATTGACCTCAACAAACACGACACTATCGGTCAAGATTTAGTGGCGATGTGCGTAAACGATTTAGTGGTTCAAGGTGCGGAGCCGCTATTCTTCTTAGATTACTATGCGACCGGTAAATTAGAAGTGGACGTTGCGGCGGATGTAATCAAAGGTATTGCGGACGGTTGCGAAATTTCAGGCTGTGCGTTAGTCGGCGGAGAAACGGCGGAAATGCCGGGTATGTATCACGAAGGTGACTACGACTTAGCCGGCTTCTGCGTAGGCGTAGTAGAAAAATCCGAAATTATCGACGGTTCCGCAGTAAAAGCGGGGGACGTATTACTTGCATTGGCTTCAAGCGGCCCTCACTCAAACGGTTACTCATTAATTCGTAAAGTGATTGAAGTAAGCGGTGCGAATCCGGCAACCGATACATTAGAAGGTAAACCGTTAAGCGAGCATTTACTCGCACCGACCAAAATCTATGTAAAATCGGTACTTCAACTGATTAAACAAGCGGATGTGCACGCTATCGCTCACTTAACCGGCGGCGGTTTCTGGGAAAATATTCCACGCGTACTTCCAGCGACTGCAAAAGCGGTCATCGATGAAAAATCATGGGAATGGCCGGCGGCATTCAAATGGTTACAAGAAAAAGGTAACATCAGTCGTTATGAAATGTATCGTACCTTTAACTGCGGTGTCGGTATGGTTATCGCATTACCGGAAAAAGACATTGAAACCGCATTAGCCGTATTAAAACAAGCGGGCGAAAACGCTTGGGTAATCGGTAAAATTGAAAACCTAGGTGAAGGTTCGGAACAAGTTGAAATCATCTAGTTTGTAAAAACATTCAGAAATCGAGCCGCTTGTAGCTATACTACAAGCGGTTTTTTTCTAGGAGTTTTTTGTAATGGCGATTTTTCTTTCAATTTACTTTCTTATGATCAATCTCATCAGTTTCTATCTGGTGTATATCGATAAGCAAAAATCGGTCAATAAAACATGGCGGGTTCCGGAATCTAATTTATTTTTCCTATGTTTTGCCGGCGGTTTTATCGGGACTTTTTTGGCGATGAAATATATTCGTCATAAAACTAAGCATTGGCAGTTTCATGCGGCAGTGATAACTTCTTGCTTATTTTGGCTGTTCGGACTGCCGTTGATTTACTATTTCCTCATTTTTAATCATTAGAATTTCTAATCCGAAACCCCAATTTATATCCTATATCGCAGTCTATAAAATGTGATCTAAATCACATTTCTTTTTATACAAAATCATTATGATCTCCACCAAATTTAGTACCTGTTATTTTAATTTATTGAGGTGAATTTATGAGTAATGTACGTGTTGAAGTGGATTTATTAGGCGAAAGAGAAGTACCTGCAGAAGCTTATTGGGGTATCCACACACTAAGAGCGGTTGAGAATTTTAATATTTCAAAAAATACTATTTCGGATGTACCGGAATTTGTTCGCGGTATGGTAATGGTAAAAAAAGCGACCGCATTAGCGAACGGTGAATTAGGTGCGATTCCGAAAAAAATTGCGAAAGCGATTGTCGAGGCTTGTGACGAAATTTTAGTGAAAGGCCGCTGTATGGATCAGTTCCCATCAGATGTATATCAAGGTGGTGCCGGTACATCGGTTAATATGAATACTAATGAAGTAGTAGCAAATTTAGCTTTAGAGTTATTAGGTCATAAAAAAGGCGAATATAGCGTGATTAACCCGATGGATCATGTGAATGCAAGCCAATCAACCAATGATGCTTATCCGACCGGTTTCCGTATTGCGGTCTATAACAGTATCTTGCATTTAATTAAAAAAGTCCGTTATTTACAAAAAGGCTTCGAAGCAAAAGCGGAAGAATTTAAAGACGTGTTAAAAATGGGCCGTACTCAGTTACAAGATGCGGTACCAATGACAGTCGGTCAGGAATTTAAAGCTTTCGCTGTGTTATTGGAAGAAGAAGTACGTAATTTAAAACGTACCGCTAAATTATTGTTAGAAGTGAATTTAGGCGCAACCGCAATCGGTACAGGTTTAAATACACCGGAAGGTTATTCGGAATTAGTGGTTAAACATTTATCGGAAGTAACCGGTTTACCTTGTGTTTTATCAGAGAACTTAATTGAAGCGACTTCAGACTGTGGTGCTTATGTAATGGTTCACGGTGCGTTAAAACGTACGGCGGTTAAACTTTCAAAAGTATGTAACGACTTACGTTTACTTTCATCAGGCCCACGTGCCGGTTTAAATGAAATCAATTTACCGGAATTACAAGCAGGTTCTTCAATTATGCCGGCAAAAGTAAACCCGGTTGTGCCGGAAGTTGTGAACCAAGTTTGTTTTAAAGTAATTGGTAATGACACGACCGTAACCTTTGCAGCGGAAGCAGGTCAGTTACAATTAAACGTAATGGAACCGGTAATCGGTCAAGCGATGTTTGAATCTATCGACATTCTTGCCAACGCTTGTGTGAATTTACGTGATAAATGTATCGACGGCATCACGGTCAATAAAGAAATCTGTGAAAACTTCGTATTTAATTCAATCGGTATCGTCACTTACCTCAATCCGTTTATCGGTCACCATAACGGTGATATTGTTGGTAAAATCTGTGCAACAACCGGCAGAGGCGTACGTGAAGTGGTATTAGAACGCGGCTTACTCACAGAAGTGCAATTAGACGATATTCTTTCAGTTGAAAACTTAATGAACCCGACTTATAAAGCGGCGAAATTTACTGAAGAAGAGTAGTTTCAGCTTAGTTTTATAAACTGACAAGCGGTCGTATTTTGTTATTTTTTGCAAAGACGACCGCTATTTTTTTATTGAATATTTCAATGGTTATTGAAATATTCAATAAGCTTGTTATAATATTGTTATGAAAACAGAATACGTAAGCCAATTATTTGGCACACTTAGCTCTCCGGTACGATTGCAAATTTTTCAGGCTCTCTCGGCACAAGGGAGCAAGGGAATGATTGCAGGCGATTTAGCGAAACAGCTTAATATTGCACCGAACAATCTTTCATTTCATTTAAAAACACTTACGCTTGCCGGACTAATTCATAGCCGACAAGCGGGTAGATTTGTGCATTATTATGCAAATTTAGCACTCATGGTGGAACTGGTGGCTTTTTTAACCACGAATTGTTGTAAAGAAAGCGATGATCCGAATTGCAAATTTTGTGGGTGAAATGCCCACAAAATTTTTTACCTTAACATTTCAATAAATATTGAAATATTGGAGAAAATATGGAAAAAGTTACGATTTATCATAATCCAAAATGTGGAACTTCACGTAATACACTAGCTCTTATTCGCCACTTAGGGATTGAACCAACGATCATACACTACCTCGAAACGCCTCCCGATGAGGTTACACTACGAAACCTAATTTCAGAAATAGGGATTCGTGTGCGAGATCTGCTTCGGACGAATGTACCTCCCTACGAAACATTAAATTTAAGTCGCATGGAATTGAGTGATGACGAGTTGATTGCTGCAATGCTTGCCGAACCGATTTTGATTAATCGTCCTATTGTTATCACAAGCAAAGGTGTTCGACTTTGTCGCCCATCTGAAAAGTTTTTAGAAATTTCACCGGTTTCATTGGATAAACCTTTTATTAAAGAAGATGGTGGAGTGATTGAGTTATAAGGAAGAAATATATGGGAATTTTTGAACGATTTTTAACAATTTGGGTTGCTTTAGCTATTACAGCTGGAGTTGCATTAGGTATAGCATTTCCGCAAGTGGTCGAAAAAGTAGCGTTATTGGAAATCGCACATATCAATTTGCCGGTAGCGGTATTAATTTGGTTGATGATTTACCCGATGATGATTCAAATTGACTGGTCTGCAATCAAAGATGTGGGTAAAAAGCCGAAAGGTTTAGCAATGACAATCGTAGTAAATTGGTTAATTAAGCCGTTTACGATGGCATTAATCGGTTGGTTATTTTTCCGCTTTTTATTTGCTGCATGGGTTGAACCGCAAACGGCTCAGGAATATATCGCAGGTATGATCTTACTTGGCGTTGCACCTTGTACCGCAATGGTTTTTGTTTGGTCTCAATTAGTAAAAGGAGACCCGAATTATACGTTGGTGCAAGTATCGGTGAATGACATTATTATGATTTTCGCTTTTGCACCGATCGCAGGTTTTCTGTTAGGGGTGAGTGATATTACGATTCCTTGGGAAACATTGTTATATAGCACGTTACTTTATGTGGTATTGCCGTTAATAGCAGGCAGTGCTACTCGCAAAATTTTGCTGAAATCTAACCGCTCTATTTCCCAATTTGGTAACAAATTAAAGCCGTTTTCAATGATGGGGCTGATCTTAACCGTAGTGTTATTATTTGCATTCCAAGCGGAAACAATCTTAGCCAATCCGCTGATTATTGTACTGATTGCAATTCCGTTATTGGTTCAGACATACGGTATTTTCTTTCTTAGCCATTTAGTTTCGAAATGGTTAAATTTACCAAAAGAAATTGCTGCGCCGGCTTGTTTAATCGGTACCAGTAATTTCTTTGAATTAGCGGTGGCTGTTGCGATTTCATTGTTTGGCTTACATTCCGGTGCCGCTTTAGCAACGGTAGTCGGCGTGTTGGTTGAAGTGCCGGTTATGCTGTCGTTAGTTTGGTGGATTAATCGCCATAACGCCTAAAAGAAAAGCGGTCGAATTTGCAAAATTTCTGCAAACTCGACCGCTTGTTTATGGAATTAGCTGTTGCTAATGCTTAATCGGTCATTTTGATAGTCCACCACAACTGGGCTGTTCGGTAATAATTTGCCGCTTAAGATCTGTTGTGAAAGCGGATTTTCAAGCTCTTGCTGAATCGCACGTTTGAGCGGTCTTGCACCGAATAACGGGTCAAAGCCGGCTTTGCCGATATGGTCTAATGCCGCATCGGTAACTGTTACTTCGTAACCGCGTTCCGCAAGGCGAGCGATTAAACGTTGTAACTGAATGCGAGCAATCGCACGGATATGTGCTTGACCAAGTGGGTGGAACACCACAGTTTCATCAATACGGTTGATAAATTCAGGACGGAAATGTTGTCCTACCACTGACATCACTACTTCTTTCATTCCAGCATAATCTAATTCCGGATTTTCTTGGATTAAATGTGAACCTAAGTTTGAGGTCATAATTACTACCGTATTACGAAAATCCACCGTACGACCTTGACCATCGGTTAAACGACCGTCATCCAACACTTGAAGCAAGATATTAAACACGTCAGGGTGCGCTTTTTCCACTTCATCGAGTAATACTACCGAATATGGACGGCGGCGAACCGCTTCGGTTAAATAACCGCCTTCTTCATAACCGACATAGCCCGGAGGTGCGCCGACTAAACGAGAAACGCTGTGTTTTTCCATAAATTCCGACATATCGATACGTACCATCGCATCAGGATCATCGAATAGGAAATTCGCCAAGGTTTTGCAAAGTTCGGTCTTACCGACCCCGGTCGGGCCAAGGAATAAGAACGAACCGATCGGACGATTCGGATCCGACAATCCGGCACGGCTACGGCGAATTGCATTTGCCACCGCTTCTACCGCTTCATTTTGTCCGATGACACGGCTGTGTAACACTTCTTCCATACGCAATAGTTTTTCTTTTTCGCCTTCCATCATTTTGGAAACCGGAATACCGGTCGCTTTTGAAAGCACTTCTGCGATTTCCTCCTCGGTGACTTTGGCACGAAGCAGTTGATTTTCACTGCCTTCTTCCTCGCGTTTTACCGCTTCGTGTAATTGTTTTTCCAATGCCGGAATTTTACCGTATTGCAATTCGGACATTTTCTCGAAATTATTTTCACGGCGAGCCTGATCCATTTCGATACGGGCATTTTCTAACTCAGTTTTGATATGTTGCGTACCGAGTAATGCTGATTTCTCCGCTTTCCAAACTTCTTCCAATTCGGAATATTCACGCTCGCGAGCGGTCAATTCTTCATCTAATTTTGCAAGACGTTGGCGGCTTGCTTCATCTTCCTCTTTTTGTAACGCTTGGCGTTCCAATTTAAGTTGAATAATACGGCGTTCAAGTTTATCCAACGGCTCAGGTTTAGAATCGATTTCCATACGTAAACTGGATGCGGCTTCATCAATTAAATCGATCGCTTTATCCGGTAATTGGCGGTCGGAAATATAACGGTGCGAAAGCGTTGCCGCCGCGACAATTGCCGGGTCGATAATTTGTACGTGGTGATGAATTTCATAACGTTCTTTCAAGCCGCGTAAAATTGCAATCGTATCCTCAACGGTCGGTTCGTCCACTAATACTTTTTGGAAACGACGTTCAAGTGCCGCATCTTTTTCGATATATTGGCGGTATTCGTCTAACGTAGTTGCCCCAACGCAATGTAATTCGCCGCGAGCAAGTGACGGCTTGAGTAAGTTACCGGCATCCATTGCGCCGTCTGTTTTACCCGCACCGACCATGGTGTGAATTTCATCAATAAATAAGATAACCTGACCTTCTTCTTTGGCTAATTCGTTAAGTACCGCTTTTAGACGTTCTTCAAATTCGCCGCGATATTTTGCACCAGCAATTAATGCGCCCATATCGAGAGAAAGTACACGTTTATTTTTTAAACCTTCCGGCACTTCGCCGTTGACGATACGTTGTGCCAAGCCTTCTACGATCGCAGTTTTACCGACCCCAGGTTCACCGATTAATACCGGGTTATTTTTAGTACGGCGTTGTAAAACTTGTACTGCACGGCGGATTTCTTCATCACGCCCGATGACCGGATCTAATTTACCGGCTTTGGCTCTTTCTGTGAGATCGATAGTATATTTTTGAAGGGCCTGTCTGGTTTCTTCTGCGTTTTGATTATTCACGTTTTCTCCTCCTCGAATTTGGCTGATGGCTGCGTTTACTTTTTCTTTAGTCAAGCCAAATTGTTTTAATAATTTGCCTAAATCGCCGTTATCGTCCAGTGCGGCAAGCACGAATAATTCCGATGAAATAAAGCTGTCACCGAATTGCTGCGCTAGTTTATCGCATTGATTTAACAGGCGAATTAATTGTTGTGACGGTTGGGTTGTACCGCCGGATACGGTCGGTAAGCGGTTTAAAATCGTCTCTAATTCACTCAAAATACGTTGCGGTTGTACATTAAGTGCAGTAAATAGCGGGGCGATAGAGCCGTCCGGTTGTTTGACTAACGCATAAAGTAAATGTGCCGGTTCAATATAGTTATTATCTTTTCCGATAGCTAACGATTGTGCTTCTGCAAGGGCTTCTTGCAATTTGGTAGTAAATTTTTCGAAATTCATATTTTTACTCCTAAATTTCATTAATTTGTATCGAGCAGAATTTATACCGCTTCAACGTTTTAATAAATGGAGCTAGTCAAGATTATTTCAAGTAAAAATGTGAAAAAGATCACAAAAAATAAGTTGATACCCCATTTTAGGTATAAAAATGGCGTATATTTGATTCTTGTCAATAAAAGTTAGCCGAATTGTTCTTAGAATGTTATTAACGTAACGAATTGGTTACTTTTTTATTTTTAAGAAAATATTAAGAGGTCAAAATGAAAAAAGCAGTATTAGCGGCAGTATTAGGCGGTGCGTTATTAGCGGATTCGGCAATGGCACATCAAGCGGGCGATGTGATTTTCCGTGCCGGTGCGATCGGTGTGATTGCAAATTCAAGTTCGGATTATCAAACCGGGGCGGACGTAAACTTAGATGTAAATAATAATATTCAGCTTGGTTTAACCGGTACCTATATGTTAAGTGATAATTTAGGTCTTGAATTATTAGCGGCAACACCGTTTTCTCACAAAATCACCGGTAAGTTAGGTGCAACAGATTTAGGCGAAGTGGCAAAAGTAAAACATCTTCCGCCGAGCCTTTACTTACAATATTATTTCTTTGATTCTAATGCGACAGTTCGTCCATACGTTGGTGCCGGTTTAAACTATACTCGTTTTTTCAGTGCTGAAAGTTTAAAACCGCAATTGGTACAAAACTTACGTGTTAAAAAGCATTCCGTCGCACCGATTGCGAATTTAGGTGTTGATGTGAAATTAACGGATAATCTATCATTCAATGCGGCAGCTTGGTACACACGTATTAAAACTACTGCCGATTATGATGTTCCGGGATTAGGTCATGTAAGTACACCGATTACTTTAGATCCTGTTGTATTATTCTCAGGTATTAGCTACAAATTCTAAGTATTTTGAAACTGTTATGAGAAAGGGAGCGTTAATCGCTCCCTTTTTGTTGTAAAAAATCCTTGAAAAACGACCGCTTGTTAAGCACAAAAATGTAGGATCATTTTAGTGAGCAATTCACGAGTCGGCTCAATAAATTTTGTTTCTAAAAATTCATCCGGCTGGTGTGCTTGTTCGATAGAACCCGGACCTAAAACAAGTGTCGGGCAGAGCTGTTGAATAAACGGTGCTTCGGTACAATAGTTTACCGCATCGCATTTTTCGCCTAACAGTTTTTCAACCACTTGTACTACTTGTGCAGAATGTTCACACTCATAGCCGGGAATTCCGTCATGTAAATGACGAATCTCAATCAGATCGCTGTATTGTTCCAACATCGGTTTTAGATTTTCATTGACCATCGCATATAAATCTTCGACCGGCAGATTTGGCAATGGGCGCATATCAAATTGCAATTCACAACAGGCACAAATACGGTTAATCGCATCACCTCCGTGGATATTGCCGAAATTCATCGTCGGATACGGCACTTTAAACAGATCATTATGATATTTTTCACGTAATTGATTACGCATATTCATCAGATAGCCGGTTGCTTGGTGCATTAATTCAATCGCATTAATGCCGCGATCCGGATTGCTTGAGTGACCGCTTTTGCCGGTAATTCTGACCGCTTCGCCGACGTGCCCTTTATGCGCACGAATCGGTTTTAAAGAAGTCGGCTCGCCGATAATCGCACAATCAGGGCGAATATGCGTATGTTGAGCGAAGGTTCTGGCGCCAAGCATAGTGGTTTCTTCATCGGCTGTTGCGAGGATACGTAACGGTTTAGTTAATTTGTTTAAATCAATTTGGCTGACTACATCGACAATAAATGCAAAAAAGCCTTTCATATCCGCTGTACCTAAACCGTAGAATTTACCGTCTTGTTCGGTTAAGGTAAACGGATTAAATGTCCATTTTCCTTCGTCAAACGGTACGGTATCGGTATGACCGGCTAATAATAAACCGCCTTCACCTTCGCCGTAAGTGGCTAATAAATTGTACTTATCACGACTGCCTTCCACTCGGATAATCTCGGTTTTAAAGCCGAAATCCGCCAACCAAGTTGCCAATAATTCGATAAGTTGCTTATTAGATTGATCTTCCGCCGCTTCCAAGCTAGAAATAGTCGGTAGTGCAATTAAATTGCGGTAACGTTCGATAAACTTTGTGTTTGCCATAATATTTTCTCTTTTTATTTACGTTTTAACATTGCAAGACCGGCTAGGATTTCCCAAATCATAACCGCATAGATGGCTACTCGTTCAAGTATCGGGGTCAGCATATTTGGAAAAAAGATCGTGATCAATACGCAAAGTACGCCGATTAGACCGGCTTGAATACTAAAGCGGCGTAGCCAAACAAGTTGCGGTTTAACAATATCAATTCCCGCCATAACAATTGCCAAATTACCGAATAAATAAGTAAGACTTGCACCTAAATTTTGTAATCCGCCAGCGGTTATTTTCGCTTGAGATGACGGAATCAAGCTCATACCGATAGTAAATAACGCGGCAAAAATTAACGCCAACAACCAATATTTACGGCGAGAGAGCTGTAAGATTACTGCAAGATAAGCAACCGCAAAACATAACCCTTGCAGACTGAATACCGCATTCATGACTTGATATAACGGCGAAAAATTATTGGTTTTGCCGTCAATTACCGAACCAAGCGGGATTAGTAATTCTAAAACGGTATGTCTGGCATAGGTTATCAACGAAGATTCGCTAAATAACGCCGAAACAAACTCGGCGAGTGTATAAAACACGCCGATAAATGACAGCAAAACGGCTAATAGAATCACAATAAAGCGCGTACTTCCCCGAATAATCGGATGCATCAGCAACGGATAAACGGCGATTCCGAAAGAACCGTTCGCAAAAAAATGCTGTAATTGGTGAGAAACTTCAAGCACTTTATTGGCAAAAATCCGTAGAAAAGCGACCACTTGCTTGAACAATGTTATTTTCATTTTTAGCCCTAGAATGAATTAGTGAACAGAGTATAAACCGCTCCGATAAAAAGCACACTAATCACCGCTAATAAACTTTTTTCAAAGCGAGTTAAATTAAGGTTTTCACCGCTCTGTTTACGAGAATAGAAAAACAGAGCAAGCCCCGGTACGTAGAGTACAACGGAGAGCAACAAATAATCTAGTCCTGCCGCATAAACAATCCATAAACCGTAAACGGACGCCATCGCACCGGTCAGTTTGATATACCACGCTTCGTTTTGTTTCATTGCGACTTTGAATAAATAAGCGCCGACTAAGAAATAAGGTACCAGAATCATTGTAGTCGAAAGCTGAATCAGCATACTGTAACCTTTGCCGGTAAATAATACGAGCAACAGACTAATTTGAATCGTGATATTGGTTAGCCATAAACCGGCAATCGGTGTGCCGTTAATATTGGTGCGATTTAGTACTTTCGGGAAAACTTTAGTTTTCGCCGCTTGGTAAGGGATTTCCGATGAAAACATCGTCCAACTCATATAAGAAGCCAATACCGATACAATCAAGCAGAAAGTAATAATAATCTTACCGCTTGTACCAATCATCTGTTCCATTAACCCTGCCATAGAGGGATTCGGCATTTCGGCAATCACTTCACGAGGCAAAATACCGAGTGAAAGCACGGTAATCGCCACATATAGCACCAGGGTAATCAGAATACCTAAAATGGTGGCTAAGCCGACATCACTTTTCTTTTTGGCATGAGCGGAGAGTACGGAAGCCCCTTCCACTCCGACAAACACCCAAAGGGTAATCAACATTGTGCCTTTTACTTGTTCTAATTGGGTTGTGCCGAGTTTAACGCCGCTAAAATCCTGTACGAATTGCTCCGGTGAGAAAAACCAAACGGCTAAGCCGATAAATAAAAATAGCGGTAAGGTTTTTACGATAGTTGCGATCAGGTTTACATACGCCGCTTCACGAATACCTCGTGCAATCAGATAATGTACTGCCCAAACAATAACTGAAGCCCCCAAAATAGCGGCTAACGTATTACCTTGCCCGAAAATAGTTTGATTTTCGCTATCGACAAAAGCCCCCAATCCTTCGAAGGCAACCACTAAATAGCCGACACTGCCGATAGCGGTACAGAGCCAATAGCCCCAAGCGGATAATCCGCCGACCAAATCGCCGAAGCCTTCGCGAGCGTAAGTATAGACGCCGCCTTCCAATTCCGGTTTGATACGAGAGAGAAAAAAGAAAGATAGACCTAAGAAAATAATTCCGATACCGGTAATAAGCCAACCGCTAAGTAATGCTTCGGCACCGGCAACCTCCGCCATATTTTGCGGAAGGCTAAAAATACCGGAACCGATCATGGAGCTAAGTACTAATGCGGTTAAAGAGAAAAGCCCGATTTTACCTTTTGACATGCAATGCCCTTATAATTGTTATTCATACAAACTGCATAATTTAGCATAAAAATAAAAAATCCTCTAATGCCGAAGCACGAGAGGATATTATCTTTTTAGCTCCAATCAACGTTGGTAAAACTATTATAAACCGCCCAAATAAACAAGAAACCGATAAGCACTAATAAAGTTTTCTCAAAAGTCGAAAGGTTTAATGCTTTTCCTTGATGTTGATAGCGTGAGTAAAGGAATAAGCCAATGCCAGGCGCATAAAGTAATACCGACAATAATAAGTAATCTAAACCCGCCGCATAGACAATCCATAAACCGTAAATTGATGCGATAAAACCGGTCAGTTTGATATACCACGCTGAATTTTGTTGGAATGATAACTTCAATAAATATGCACCGATTAAGAAATAAGGCACAAGGATCATTGAAGTCGAAATTAATAATAAGGCGTTGTAGCTTTTACCGGTTAATAACACAAGGAATAAACAGAATTGCACCACAAAACCGGTAAACCAAAGCGAATTAATCGGCACTTCATTTGCGTTAAGCTTATCTAAAATTTTAGGGAATGCACCGTTTTTCGCACCACGATAAGGTACTTCCGCCGAATACATTGTCCAGCTCACATAAGAAGCCAACACCGATACAATTAAGCAAAAAGTAATTAAAATCTTACCGCTTGAACCGATCATTGTTTCTAATAAACCTGCCATTGACGGGTTTGACATCTCCGCAATGGTTTCACGCGGTAAAATGCCGAGTGAAAGCACGGTAATTGCAATATATAAAACTAATGCAATCAGAATCCCGAGAACGGTCGCTAAACCGACATCACTTTTCTTTTTAGCGTGAGCGGATAATACAGAAGCGCCTTCCACACCGGTAAATACCCAAAGGGTAATCAACATCGTGTTTTTCACCTGTTCCGACACACTGTTATTTAATGCCGTGCCTTGCAAATCTTGGTTAAACGTTTCGCCTTTGAAATACCAAATTGCTAAACCGATAAATAACACGAGCGGAAATACTTTCACAAAAGTTGCAATCAAGTTTACCGTTGCCGCTTCTTTTACACCGCTAGCTACTAAAGCGTGAACTAACCACACGATAATTGAAGCGCCGATAAATGAAGCAAGCGTATTGCCTTGTCCGAAAATAATATTCGATTCCGTATCGGTAAATGAACCGATTCCCTCAAACGCTACCACTAAATAGCCGACAATTCCGATGGTTGCACACAGCCAGTAACCCCAAGCAGATAAGAAACCGACAAGATCACCAAATCCCTCTCGTGCATAAGTATAAATACCGCCGTCTAAATCCGGACGCAAACGAGAAATAAAGAAGAAAGAAAGCCCGAGGAAAATAATTCCGATGCCGGTAATGATCCAGCCGAGAATTAACGCTTCACCGCCGGCGACCGCTGCCATATTTTGCGGTAGGCTGAAAATCCCGGAACCAATCATGGAACTGAGCACTAGAGCGGTTAAAGAAAGTAATCCAATTTTTTTATTTGACATAGTTGTCCTTATTTTGATGTTGTGTTTGATACAAGCGGTCGAATTTTGCGGATTTTTTGCAAAAAAATTGCCAATTTTGACCGCTTATTCGGTTATTTTAAATTTTTAGCCAGTGTGTTGATGTATTCGATCCCGATACCGCAACAGCCGCCGATAATCGTTGCACCTTGTGCCGTCCATTTTTGCGCCCACGCAAGATAGGCTTCAGGGTCTAAATCTTTACGCACTTCGTCTAAACCGTCATTGGCGGTTGCATCTTTCGGTTGCGGAGCAAACGCATTTGCATATGCACCGGTTTGGATATGTGTCACATTTTTTTCTTTTAGAATAGATTGGGTTATTGCTAGTGCTTGCTCAATCACTTCCGGCTGGCAGCAGTTAAATAAAATCGCATCAACGCCTAATTCCACCATTTTTTCAATCGCAAGGGCTACTGGTTCACCAGAGCGTAATTGTGGCTCGGGTGTCGGTTCATCATCGGTTAAGGTAAACGAAACCCAAAGCGGGCGATCATCTTTTGGCAATAACGGTTTAATCGAAGTCGGTTCGATAATCGCACTTTGTGTTTCACATAACCAAATATCAACGTAAGGCGCAAGCCCATCAATAATTGGTTGAGCGATTTCGGCAAAACGATCTGCTTGAATTAAATCCGCACGGTAAGAGCCAAACATCGGCGGTAATGAACCCGCAATTTTTGCAGATTTTCCGCTATTTTTAACCGCTTGTTTGGCTAAACGCCCGGCTAAATCGGCAAGCATTTTGCCATCGGCACTAAAACGTTGTTCGCCGATATGAAACGGCACAACCGCATAGCTGTTGGTCGTAATCACTTCCGCCCCGTTAGCGATAAAATCTTCATGCACTTGTTGTACCGCAGACGGTTTTTCATAAAGCGATAACGCCGACCATTCCGGCTGTTTGAAAGGTGCGTTTAAACGCATTAACTCACGACTCATACCGCCGTCTAGGATTGTGATTGTCATATTTTGTCCTATAAAATCATTCAGAAGTGAAGTTGAAAAATAGTTTGCTTTAGATGCTCAAAAAATATATTATAGACGTCTAGATGGAAAAACTTCCAAAAGAATTTAATATAAGCGGTCTAATTTTGCAAATAGTTTGTGATTTTTGACCGCTTGTAAATTTGATTGAGGGAGCAAAAGCTTCAACTATGATAAAGGTATAACCAAAGGATAATAACAATGGCGATTAATTTATTTACTTCGGAATCGGTGTCGGAAGGGCATCCGGATAAAATTGCGGACCAAATCTCGGATGCGGTGTTAGATGAAATTTTAAAACAAGACCCGAAAGCACGTGTAGCGTGCGAAACGTATGTAAAAACCGGTATGGCGTTAGTCGGCGGTGAAATCACCACTTCTGCATGGGTGGATATCGAAAACTTAACCCGTCAAGTGATTTGCGATATTGGTTATACCCATTCGGATATGGGCTTTGATGCGCATTCTTGTGCGGTATTAAATGCGATTGGTAAACAATCTCCGGATATTAACCAAGGTGTTGATAGAGCGGATCCGTTAGAGCAAGGTGCGGGCGACCAAGGTATTATGTTCGGTTATGCAACCAATGAAACCGAGGTATTAATGCCGGCGCCGATTACTTATGCTCACCGTTTAATGGAGCAACAAGCAAAAATACGTAAATCGGGCAAATTAGACTGGTTACGTCCGGATGCGAAAAGCCAATTAACTTTCGCTTACGAAAATAACAAAATCGTAGGGATTGATGCGGTGGTGCTTTCAACCCAACACGCTGAACACATTTCACAAAAAGACTTAGTGGAAGGTGTGATGGAAGAAATCATCAAGCCGGTATTACCAAGCGAGTGGTTGAGCCAAAATACCAAATATTTTATTAACCCGACCGGTCGTTTTGTGATTGGCGGCCCAATGGGTGACTGCGGTTTAACCGGTCGTAAAATTATCGTAGATACTTACGGTGGTGCGGCTCGTCACGGTGGCGGTGCATTCTCCGGTAAAGACCCGTCAAAAGTGGACCGTTCGGCAGCATACGCAGCACGTTATGTGGCGAAAAATATCGTAGCGGCAGGTTTAGCGGATCGTTGTGAAATCCAGCTTTCTTATGCAATCGGTGTGGCGGATCCGACATCCATCATGGTAGAAACTTTCGGCACGGGTAAAGTTTCAAACGAAACATTAGTGAAATTAATCTACCAAAACTTTGATTTACGTCCGTACGGCTTAATCAAAATGTTAGATTTAATTCAACCTATTTATCGTGAAACGGCGGCTTACGGTCACTTTGGTCGTGAACACTTCCCATGGGAACAAACGGATAAAGCGGAAGCATTACGTGCCGGTGCAGGTTTATAATGTTAAGTTGATATAGTTTAATTAATATAAAGCGGTTGAATTTACAGAGAAATTTGTAAATTCAACCGCTTATTTTTTAACTGTTTATCATGGCGCAAACGTTTGCGCGATAGAATGTAAAAGCGTATAATGCGCCCCAATTTTTTTAGTTTGAGGCATTTATGCAAAATTTACGTTATCCCGTTGATTCCAAACCGCCTTTCGGCTTAACTCTTCTTTTAGCGGCACAACATCTATTGGCTGCGCTCGGCGGCATTATCGCCGTTCCGTTGGTTATCGGTAATGTATTAAAACTTCCGACTCCCGATACGATTGTATTGGTTAATGCGGCGTTATTGGTGTCCGGTATTGTGACGATTATTCAATGCCAAGGTATCGGTCCTATCGGTTTGCGCTTACCGAGTGTAATGGGAACCAGCTTTACTTTCGTGGCGGCAGCACTTGCGATCGGTTTTAGCGAACACGGTGTTGCCGGTATTATGGGAGCCTCATTAGTCGGTTCGTTAGTGATGATTATCGGCAGTTTCTTTATGCCGTATGTGCGTAAATTATTCCCGCCTGTCGTGACCGGTGTAGTGGTGATGATGATCGGTTTAAGCTTAATTCCGGTTGCGGTGGACTGGTTCGCCGGCGGTCAAAAAGGTGACCCGCATTATGCGGATCCGGCAAATCTTGCGATGGCGACTTTTGTACTTGTGCTGGTTGTGATCTTAGTGCAATGGGGCAAAGGTATTTTTTCTGCGGCTGCGATTGTAATCGGTATGATGGTCGGCTATGTAGTGGCGTTAGCTCTAGGTTGGATTAACTTTGATGCGGTGAAAAATGCAGATGCGTTTGCGATTCCGCAGCCGTTGCATTTCGGTTTAGCTTTCCCGATTTCAGGGATTATCGGGATGTCGATTGCTTATTTGGTGACGATTGTCGAATCAAGCGGTAACTTCTTAGCATTAGGTAATGCAACGCAAACGGAAATTACCGGTAAGCATTTACGTGGCGGCGTGTTATGTGACGGTTTAGGTTCGGCGTTTGCGGCAATTATGTCCACTACACCGTTCTCGTCATTTGCGCAAAATATCGGAGTGATTTCCCTAACCGGCGTAGCAAGTCGCTATGTAGTAACGATTATGGGCGTATTATTGGTATTAGCCGGCGTATTCCCGTGGTTCGGTGCGTTAATCGTTTCGATTCCTAGTCCTGTGTTAGGCGGTGCGGGTTTAATGATGTTTGCGATGATTATTGCCGCAGGTATTCAAATGTTGGATAAAGTGGAGCGTTCAAAACGTAACGGTTTAATTATTGCGATTTCAATCGGTTGCGGTTTAGCGGTAACCACTCGTCCCGAATTATTGGATAAATTACCGGGCTTCTTTAAAGAAGTGTTCGGTTCGGGTATTACGGTCGGCTCTTTACTGGCATTAATCCTCAATTTAATTTTGCCTGAAGATAAAGAATAGAGATTAAAATAAATAATCGAAGTAATCGGGAAAACTTACTTGAAATTGAGTAAACGAACCCTTATCTTACGGTGTAACTTAACGCCACGGTCAAGTGGCGTTTTCTTTTCGGATTATTAATAAGGAAAACAAATTATGACTTTACAAGTTACTGACGCAACTTTTGAACAAGAAGTATTAAAATCGGACGTACCGGTATTATTAGACTTTTGGGCGCCGTGGTGCGGTCCTTGCCGTATGGTGGCTCCAATCTTAGACGAATTATCGGAAGAGTTCGCGGGTCGTGCGAAAATTGCTAAAGTGAACGTGGACGAGAACCAACAAATTCCGGCACAATTCGGTATTCGTTCAATCCCGACGTTAATCCTTTTCAAAAACGGTGAAGTGGTTGCAACTCAAGTCGGCGCATTACCGAAATCACAATTAAGCGCATTTGTCGAACAAGCGCTTTAATCTTTAATTTATAAATCGGGGCGGGTAATTTCTCGCCCTTTTTATTTGCAAAAAAATTGTTAAAAAAGACCGCTATTTGTTCTATAAAGCCTAGCAAAATGAGGTACAAATAGGTACAATCCCCAAGTTACGTTATTTTAAATGGGCGTACAGAAATTTTTTATTTTGGAGAAATTTATGTCGTGGAATGAGTCAGGCAATCAGCAGGATCCGTGGGGTAAACCGGGTCAAAAAAAGCCTGAGCAACAAGGGCAAGGGTCTCAACAGGAACCTGAAAAACAGAATAATCGCCAAGAGCCGCCGGATTTAGAGGAGGCTTTTAGCTCGCTATTGAAAAAAATGGGTGGAGGCAATAAGGGCAATAACTCTCGTCACCCGCAAAATTTCGGAAAATTATTCCCGCTTGCCGCAATTTTTGCCGCCATTGTATGGGGTGCATCCGGTTTTTATACGATTAAAGAAGCGGAACGCGGCGTAGTCACTCGTTTCGGTAAGTTAAACGATATTGTGATGCCGGGTTTAAACTGGAAACCGACTATTGTCGATGAAGTGATTCCGGTCAATATCGAACGTGTTTCCGAGTTAAAAACCAGCGGATCAATGCTGACCCAAGACGAGAATATGGTTCAGGTGGAAATGACCGTTCAATATCGTGTCGAAGATCCGGCTAGATATCTGTTTAGCGTGCGTGATGCGGACGACAGTTTAAAACAAGCGACCGACAGTGCGCTACGTTATGTCATCGGTCATATGTCGATGGACGATATTTTAACGACAGGTCGTGCGACGGTGCGTGAAAAAACGTGGCAAACCTTGCGTGATATTATCAAAACCTATGATATGGGTTTATTGGTTACCGATGTAAACTTCCAATCGGCTCGCCCGCCGGAAGAGGTGAAAGACGCATTCGATGATGCGATTAAAGCGCAAGAAGACGAACAGCGTTTGATCCGTGAGGCGGAGGCTTATGCACGCGGTCGTGAACCGATTGCGCGCGGTCAGGCACAGCGTATCGTTGAGCAGGCAACTGCCTATAAAGATCAAATTGTATTAGAAGCAAAAGGTGAAGTTGAGCGTTTTTCTAAACTTTTACCGGAATATAAAGCGGCACCGCAAGTGATGCGTGAACGTTTATATATCGAAACCATGGAAAAAGTGATGAAAAACACGCCGAAAGTGATTATGGACGGCAACGGCAATAACTTAAACGTATTGCCAATGGATAAATTATTGGCGAAACCGGCTGCTGCCGAACCGGCAAAAACAGCGGCGCCGATTGTTGTTCAGCAACCGCAAGTGATCCATCAACCGGCGCAAACCGTGCCGACTACACAAAACGAACAACCGGTACGTAAGGGGAGATTTTAATAATGCGTAAATTATTATTACCTATTTTATCTCTGGTTGCTTTTTTAGTGATCTCTTGTATTACGATCGTACCGGAAGGCTATCGCGGCATTATGTTGCGCTTTAATAAAGTGCATCGTGACGCAGACCAAAAAGTAGTGGTTTATGCGCCGGGCTTACACTTTAAAGCCCCGTTTATTGATAACTTAAAAGTATTGGATGCGCGTATTCAGATTTTAGACGGTCAAGAAGATCGCTTTGTAACGGTTGAGAAAAAAGACTTATTAGTTGATTCTTACGTAAAATGGCGTATCAGCGATTTCGGTAAGTTTTATACGGCAACCGGTGGTGATGCGCAGCGTGCTTCGGATCTGTTAAAACGTAAAGTCGGTGACCGTTTACGTTCTGAGATCGGTTCTCGTACGATTAAAGATATCGTATCCGGTTCTCGCGGCGAATTAATGGCGGGTGCGCAAAAAGCATTAAATGATGGAGATGACGGTGCCGAGAAACTCGGTATCGAAGTGGTCGATGTTCGTGTAAAACAGATCAACTTACCGAATGAAGTTTCATCTTCAATTTATCAGCGTATGCGCGCGGAACGTGCCGCAGTTGCAAGCGAACATCGTTCACAAGGTGAAGAAAAGGCGGAAATTATCCGTGCCGAAGTCGATAAGAAAGTGGTGCTGATTGAAGCGCAAGCGAAGAAAACTTCTGAAACTTTACGCGGTGAAGGCGATGCGTTAGCTGCAAAAATTTATGCGGACGCATTCAGCCAAGAGCCGGAGTTTTATAGCTTCGTACGTAGCTTAAAGGCATACGAAAACAGCTTTGCGAAAGATCAAAGCAATATGATGTTACTTAGATCGGACAGCGAGTTCTTCCGCTTTATGAAAGCACCGACAAAATAATTGTATCTATAAGACCCGATCGATATCGGGTCTTTAACTTTTTTATTTCTCTCTGAAAACAGAGCATAACAAGAGGTCGGATTTATCCGTTTTTTAGTAAATTTCTCAGAAAATTTAACCGCTTGTTGTTTGTATGTTTGGAGTGAGCATACCAATTCAATTCAAAACTAACTAAAGAGGCAATTCCTATGGGTAAAAGTGTTGCTATTCTCGGCGCTCAGTGGGGCGATGAAGGGAAAGGTAAAATCGTAGATTTATTAACGGATCGTGTAAAATATGTGGTTCGTTATCAAGGCGGTCACAATGCGGGCCATACCTTAATTATCAATGGTGAAAAAACCGTTCTTCGTCTTATTCCGAGCGGTATTTTACGTGATAATGTAACCTGCTTAATCGGTAACGGTGTGGTACTTTCTCCGGATGCGTTAATGAAAGAAATGGGCGAATTGGAAGCTCGTGGAATTAACGTTCGTGAGCGTTTAAAAATTTCAGAAGCTTGCCCATTAATTCTTCCTTACCATGTGGCAATGGATCACGCGCGTGAAGCGGCATTAGGTAAAAATAAAATCGGTACGACCGGTCGTGGTATCGGCCCGGCATACGAAGATAAAGTGGCTCGCCGCGGTTTGCGTGTCAGCGATTTGTTTGACAAAGAAGCGTTTGCTGAAAAATTAAAAGATATTTTGGATTACTACAACTTCCAATTAGTTAATTACTATAAAGTTGAACCGGTAGATTTCCAAAAAACATTAGATGACGTATTTGCGATTGCCGATGTAATTAAAGGTATGGTGGCGGACGTAACAACCTTACTTCACCAAGCACGTAAAGAAGGCGTGAATATCTTATTCGAAGGTGCGCAAGGCACAATGTTAGATATCGACCACGGTACATATCCGTTTGTAACCAGCTCAAATACTACGGCGGGTGGTGTTGCAACCGGTTCGGGTTTCGGTCCTCGTAATCTTGACTATGTATTGGGTATTATCAAAGCATACTGTACTCGTGTCGGTAGCGGTCCGTTCACCACTGAATTATTTGATGAAGTGGGGGCGGAAATCGCTCGTAAAGGTAACGAGTTCGGTGCGGTAACCGGTCGTCCGCGCCGTTGCGGTTGGTTTGATGCGGTAGCTGTACGCCGTGCAGTACAAATTAACTCGATTTCAGGCTTCTGTATGACAAAATTAGACGTATTAGACGGCTTTGAAGAGTTAAAAATTTGTACCGCATACAAAATGCCAAACGGTGAAATCGTAGAATACGCACCAATGGCGGCGAAAGATTGGAAAGGGGTCGAGCCGATTTACGAAACCATGCCGGGCTGGTCTGAAAATACCTTCCGTGTAACTAAACGTGAAGAATTACCGCAAGCGGCGTTAGATTACATCAAACGTATTGAAGAGCTTGTCGGTGTGCCGGTTGATATTCTTTCAACAGGTCCGGATCGTGTAGAAACAATGATCTTACGTGACCCGTTTGCGGCGTAATTTCGTTTAAATTTTAAGTTGTTTTCTTACCACGGAAAACACGGAGTTCACGGAATTTTCTGTGTATTCCGTGCTTTCCGTGGTAATTGTTTTTTGATACTTGTCTGAAAAGCAGTTAAATTTGCAAATTTTTAGCGAAATTTAACCGTTTGTTTGGGCAACTTATTTTCCGTAGTGAAACCGAAAAATGAAATTTATTATTAAACTTTTCCCTGAGATTATGATTAAAAGCGATTCGGTTCGTAAACGCTTTATCAAAATTCTGACCTCAAATATCCGTAATGTGCTATTACGTGAAACTGAAAATGTGGCGGTGATTCGTAACTGGGACTTTATTGAAGTGCGTGCCAAAGTGGCGGAAGAAGCGCCGATGGTATTGGATTTGTTAAAACGTACGCCGGGTATTCACCACATTTTAGAAGTGGAAGAAATGCCGTTTACTACGATGCACGATATCTTTGAAAATACATTGGCAAAAGTACGTGATGAGTTAGAAGGTAAAACGTTCTGCGTGCGTGTACGCCGTAAAGGTAAGCACGAATTCCGTTCGTTAGATGTAGAAAAATATGTGGGTGGCGGTTTAAATCAACATATTGAATCGGCTCGGGTGAAATTAACCAAGCCGGATGTAACCGTTCGTATTGATATTGACGGCGATAAAATGTTGCTGATCAATGCTCGTCACGAAGGTTTAGGCGGTTATCCGATCGGTACGCAAGAAGATGTATTATCGCTTATTTCGGGCGGATTCGATTCGGGTGTATCAAGCTATATGCTGATTCGCCGTGGTTCACGTGTACATTACTGCTTCTTTAATTTAGGCGGTGCGGCGCACGAAATCGGTGTAAAACAAATGGCATACCATATTTGGAGCCGTTACAGCACTTCACACAAAGTCCGTTTTGTGGCGATTAATTTTGAAAATGTGGTCGGCGAAATTTTAGAGAAAGTCGATAATGGTCAAATGGGCGTGGTGTTAAAACGTATGATGGTGCGTGCCGCGAGCAAAATTGCCGAGCGTTTTGATATTCAAGCGATCGTAACCGGCGAAGCGTTAGGTCAGGTTTCAAGCCAAACCTTAACCAATTTACGTTTAATCGACAAAGCGTCCGATACATTGGTATTACGTCCGTTAATCACGCACGATAAAGAGCAAATTATTGCCATGGCAAAAGAAATCGGCACCGATGATATTGCTAAATCCATGCCGGAATTTTGTGGCGTTATCTCGAAAAATCCGACGGTGAAAGCGATTGAAAGCAAAATTGTGGAAGAAGAGGGGAATTTCAATTTTGAAGTGTTGGAACAAGCAGTTGCAAACGCACAGTTCCTCGATATTCGTGAAATTGCTCAACAAACGGAACAAGAAGTTGTGTCGGTTGAAACGACTTCCGAATTAACCGAAAACGATATTATTTTAGATATTCGTAGCCCGGAAGAAACCGATGAAGCACCGTTTAGTTTGGACGGTGTAGAAGTAAAATTAATGCCGTTCTATAAACTTTCAAGCCAGTTCGCTTCGTTGGATCAATCGAAAAACTATTTACTTTATTGCCAACGTGGGGTAATGAGCAAATTACAAGCACTTTATCTCAAAGAGAATGGCTTTAGTAATGTAAAAGTATTCCGACACTAATTATTTAGTACGTTAAAAGCGGTCATTTTTTGCAAAAGTTTTGCAGAATTTGACCGCTTTTTTGTTACGCTATATTTTCCAATTTGGCAAAACTCATTTAATTTATCGTTGCTTTTTTCATCAAAAATAAATCCATAAAATAATTCTCAACAAAGCAATCATATATGGAGAACTAAAATGAATCCTAAATACAGCCCATTATTTACCCCTTATACGCTTAACAACGGCGTAGAAATCAAAAACCGCCTAACGGTTGCCCCTTTAACCATTTACGATTCTGGCGAAGACGGCGAGATGACAGAAGCAGGTCGCCGTTTTTGGCAAAATCGTTTTAAAGGTTTTGGCTTGTTTATTATGCCTTTTACCAACGTTCACCCAAGTGGTATTGGCTTTGAAAGCCCAAATGCTTTTGATGAACGCCACTTACCTACCTTGCGTGAATATGCGGAAATCGCCCACACACAAGGGGCAAAAGCGGTGGTACAGATTGCTCATTCAGGCAGTCGTGCCGAACGTTCGATGACCCAAGGACACGATGTGCTCGCCCCAACTGGCGATCTGTACGGACGATTCCGCACGATGACAGAACAGGAAGTGTGGGAAATGGTGGACAGTTTCGCTTATGCCGCAGAATTAGCGATGAAAGCAGGCTTTGACGGTGTGGAAATCCATGGTGCAAATGGCTGGCTTATTCAACAATTTATGTCGGCAGCAACCAATCTTCGCACGGATTACTGGGGTGGCAGTTTAGAAAAACGAATGCGTTTTCCGTTAGCGATTGTGGATAAAATTAATGAAATGCGTAAAAAATATAGCCGCCCTGATTTCATCATTGGCTACCGTTTCTCGCCTGAAGAACCGGGTGAAGACGGCATTACGATGAAAGAAACGCTCGCATTAGTGGACGCATTGTTGGAAAAACCGTTGCAATATCTGCACATTTCATTATGGGATTTCTACAAAAAAGTTCGCCGTGGGGCGGATACCAACCTTACCCGAGTGCAAGTGGTACATGGCCGTATCAATGGACGAATGCCGTTCTTTGCCTCAGGCAATTTGTACACCGCAGACGATATGCTTAACGCCTACCAAACAGGCTGGGTGGAAAGCGTTTCAATCGGTAAAAGCATTATGCTCAACCCGAATCTAGTGGAGCTGATCCAGACTGGACGAGAAGCAGAAATTGAAAGCACCTTCGACTGGGAAAAAGCAGATTACTACCGCTATACTCCAGCAATGTTACAAGACACAATGGCTGGCACGGATTTCTTCCCACCGTCAAAACAAAATGGCGTGAGATATAGAACTAATTATTTTTAAATGAAGGAATGTCGTCGCTGATCTTATCGGCATAAGAGGTACCCTGTTGTGTGGGTATTATTAAACAACGAAATCGTAAAATAGCAAACAGCCTGAGAAATGATGTTCTCAGGCTGTTTTTGTTTGGTTTGAGAAAGAGAGTTAAGGATTACAAGCGGTGGAATTTTGGGAAAAATTTGCAGATTTTTGACTGCGCTTTGGGAAAAATGCCGTCTGAAATCTAGCGGGCTAGTAGCTTATTATTCCATAAGAGTTATAATCAAATCTTAGAATTTTTTACCTAAGGTGGCTTATATGGACATTAAATTTTTATCTTCAGATATTACAGAAAAAGAACCTATCTCTATAGAGCTTGCAAGCCAAGATGATAAGCAGAAAGAATACAAGGCATTGTTACAAAAATGTCTAAATCAGATTTTGGATGCAGAAAATATTATTGTACTGGCAGGCTCTGGCACATCATTGACCTTTAATTCTGAATCTGAACATGTTGCTCCAAGTATGACTGACTTATGGCACGCCTGCCGTCAAATGGATGAAAAGATATTTTATGATATTCGATCATACATTGAGTATGATAAAGTTGCTGGCACACGGCAAGATAATGATGGTAATGAGCAGGTCAATCAAGATATAGAATTATTTCTATCTCGCTGTGATACTTTTTTGACCTTGCAAAACCTATCTGATGGAAAACTAGAACAATTAGCTAAATTTATCAAAGACGCTAAAGAAAAAATCTTAGAAGCTACTGATTTTACAGAAAAAATAACGTGTCCACAAAGTTGGGAGTGCCACAATAAGTTACTTCGAGTGCTGGGTAAAAGACAAGCTAAGCAAAAAAGATTAAAAATATTTACAACTAATTATGATCTTGCTTTTGAAACAGCCGCTTCAAATATAGGTATGACGGTAATTGATGGTTTTGAATATTCTATCCCATACCGATTTAATCCGTCTTGGTTTCATTATGACATTGTGCATAGAAGCCAATCCAACGATAAATCCACTAGCTATTTATCCAATGTATTTCATCTCTATAAAATTCACGGTTCAGTTGATTGGATAAGAACAGAACAAGGTATTCAGAAAAGAAGAAATGAAAAACAACATGGGGAACCTGTTATTATTTACCCAAGTAGCAATAAATATCAGACTTCTTACGAATCTCCTTATTTGGATATGGTGTCCCATTTCTTAAATGCGATACAGCAACCTAAAACAGCTATTCTATGTTTAGGATTTGGATTTAATGATAAACATATCAATAATGCTATAACTATGGCATTAAGAACAAACCCTGAACTATTGCTAATGGTGGGAACTCGTTCTTTATTTGATAAAGAAGGATCTTTCAATGACGAAATTCGCTCACTACTTATGAATGCCGTAAAAGCTGGAGATTCAAGAATTTCTTTAGTCGATAGTGATTTTTCTAAATTTGTTGATCAACTACCTGACAGAAGTAAACCAACGCCTGAAGAAAATATCTTTAAAATCTTTCAAGGGCTTACAATGGGAGTAAATCATGAATAATTGGTTTTCTCCGTGCGACATTAAACGCAGAATCGGCAGCCTTACTGAAATATCAGCAACAGAAGCAAAAATAAATCTAACCAAAGCTGGAACAGGCGAACAGGTGTGGTTACTTGGCAACCGTATCCCGATTGGAGAAGTGAATGAATTTGTATTTATTGATTGTGGACAGGACTGTATTCTAGGAAGAGTGATTAAAGTTTGGCTTGAAAACGGTGAACGTTTAAGTGTTGATAGTTTAGATGATAGTTATGCAAATAATAATCCAATTGGGTTAGTTCAGTTGCTGGTTAGTGTTGATACCGAAACTGGTTTTAATCACAAAGGGATAAGACAATACCCTAAGCTAGGTGCTCAAATTTATTCAGCTCATCCAAAGTTAGTTTCATTATTAGCTGAAGGAAAAATCAATAATAGTGATGAAATTGAGTTACCTATCGCAGAAATCACTGGCGATTCATCGGTTACCATTAACCTTACCCCTGAAAAATTATTTTCTCGCCATTGTGCCATTTTAGGCTCAACCGGTGGCGGTAAAAGTTATACGATGGCAAACTTAATCAATAATATTTACCAAAAAGGCGGTAAAGTTTTATTACTGGATGCTACAGGAGAATACGCAAAATTACCTTGTGAGCATTACTATGTTGGCGAACATCCTAATGCAGAGAATCATAATAAAGTAACTTACCCACATTGGATGTTTACAGATTCGGATATAAGGGCATTGCTTCGTCCATCGGCTCAAAGCCAAGCACCCAAATTAGAAGAAGCAATTCGGAGTCTAAAAGTTGTTACAAGTTATTGGCAGGCCCCAAATCATGGATTACCTATTACTCAAACATATAATTTAGAAAAAGCAGAAAAATTGAAACAACCGTTTGAAAATGCTGTAAAAAATATTACTAGCAATATGATGAATATTCCATGGAGTTTCTCTGCTTTAGCTGAACAGATAATTGCAGAGTGTGTATATCCAACAGCAGGGACAGCTAATATTCCAGATCCTACCAAATGGGGAAAACGATCCGATAATGACATTGGGTATTGCTTAAGCCTAATATCAAGAATTAAAGCAATGCAAAATAATCTTCACCTAAAATGGATGTTAGATTGTGAGCGTACTTTAACAACCATCCCTAAAATTATTGATGATTTATGTTCATCAGAAAATAAAATTATTCGATTAGATTTATCTGCTGTTCCATTTGAAGCTAATGCTAGGGAATTATTAGTTAATGCAATAGGGCGTAAATTACTTTCTTGTGCTAGAGAAGGAAAAATTTCTTACGAAAATCCTTTGATTGTATTTATTGATGAAGCTCATCAATTTTTGAATAAATCTATTGGCGATGAAATCAGTAAAATGAATTTAACTGCATTTGGAGATATTGCGAAAGAAGGTAGAAAATATGGTTTAAATGTTACGATTGCAACACAGCGACCGAGAGATATTCCTGAAGATGTTTTAAGTCAAATAGGTACGCTAATTGTTCATCGGCTAACTAACGAAAAAGATCAAGATATTGTGAAAAAAGCAGTTGGATCTATTGATTACCGTTCTGCTTCGTTTCTACCCGTTTTGGGACAAGGCGAAGGTTTATTGTTAGGTGTCGATTTTCCTTTCCCAATGAAAGTAAAAATTAAAACGCCTGATTTTAAACCCGAATCTAAAAGCGCTTCTTTTTCTAAGGCTTGGAAAAAGCAACTACCTGTAAACCAATAAAAATTGATGCCGTCTGAAATTTCAGACGGCATCATCCTACATAAAGCCTTATTTATTATATTTCTCCCAACAAAAACACCCCTATATGCTGATGTACAATCCCATCAATATTTTCCTGCCAAAAATCGTCCATCGTAATCACATGTTTCGGGTGGTTATCAGTAATGGCTTGCAGGGGTGAAAATTCTCGTTGGACGGTTTGTTCGCTTTCTAGTTTATAAGCAACTTGAATGTAGAGCTTTTCGTTCTGCTTTTGGGCGACAAAATCAATTTCTTTTGTGCCGAGTTTGCCGATGTAAACCTGATAGCCACGGCGTTTGAGTTCAAGATAAACCAAATTTTCTAAAATGCCTGCTATCAGACTGGTACGAAAGCCCATAGTGGCGTAGAGCAAAGAGACATCGCCCAAATAGAATTTTTCTTGGGTTTTCAGAATTTCTTTACCTTTCACATCAAAGCGTTCTACTCGGTGCAAAATAAACGCACTTTCTAAGGCTTTCAAATAGTTATAAACGGTGTTTAAGTCCACTTTACGTTGTTGGCTTTTGAAATAATCGGCGACATTTTTGCCCGAAAAGGTATTCCCGATATTATCAAACGCATATTTCACAATCCGCTCCAATAGCTCAACATCACGGATTTTATGACGTTGTACGGTATCGCGTAAAATTACGGACGCATAAATATCTTGCACGATTTTATAGGCAACTTCTTGCGGATAGTCCGCTGTATGTACCATTGGAAAGCCGCCTTTTTGCAAATATTCATTGAAAAGTGCGGTCGAATTTGCAAGATTTTGGTGTGAATAGCCCGCTTTAAAATCCAAAAATTCCTTGTAGGAAAGCGTGAAAATCGGGATTTCTACATAACGCCCCGCAAGATAAGTAGAAAGCTCGGACGACAGCAAGTGCGAATTAGAACCAGTGATGTACAAATCCAAATGGAAATCCACCATAAACGCATTGACCGCCTTTTCCCAATCAGCCACTTCCTGAATTTCATCAAGCAACAGATAGTATTTCTCAGCAGTTTGAATTTTTTCCTTCACAAAGGCATAGAGCTTATCGGCGGTTTTGTACTCGCTAAATGCAAAGCTCTCAAAGTTGATATGAATGATTTGTTGTGCATTAACACCTTGGGAAATCAGTTCGGCTTGTAGCAATTTCATTACCGTTGATTTACCTGAACGGCGAATGCCTGTAATCACTTTGATTAAAGGCGTATTGATAAAAGGTTTGAGCTGTTGGAGATAATTTGGACGGTTAATCATAGCAAAATCTTTTTGGTTATACTCTAAATTACTGCAAATTTTACTATTTTATTTTGGTTATAACCATAAAAAGTTTTGATTATTTGGTTTTTCAGGCGGTATTTTTTGTTCATATATTTTCTAAATCAGCAAAACTTATTTAACTATCCATTGCTTTTTCATCAAAAATAAATCCCTATAATTAACCGCACTTTAATGATTTTAGGGAGCAAAAAATGAAAGAACTCAACATCGCCACTCAATCAGGTACGGTATTGCACGGTGTACTGTTCCCCACTGAAATCCCAGCGAAAACGGTGGTTATGGCGATTACAGGTATTCACGGTAACTTTTATTCCAATCCGTTTTATTACAACATTGGGGAAACGTTGAGCAAGGCAGGGGTGGATTTTCTTTATGCACAAACTCGCAATGCGTTCGGCAAAATGCAAGAAGTGAATGCCTTAACCAATGAGTTTGAAGTCGTCGGCTCGTTCAATGAAGATTTTGCAAAAACCATTGAAGATTTGACCGCTTACCTTGATTTTGCCGAACAGCAAGGCTATGAAAATATCGTGTTGGCAGGACATTCGCTTGGGGCGAACAAAGTCATCTATTATTTGAGCGAAACGTAAGATCCACGAGTGAGCAAATTTCTGTTACTCAGCCCCGCTAATGTTACCCATTTAACCAATTTTGTCGGTGAGCCTGAGCGTACCTACATTCGCCAAATGGTCGAAAAGGGTCAAGGGCAAAAATTGCTGCCTTTTGAGCTATTTGGTTGGTTGCCTGCCACGGCGGATACCGCTTGCGATACGCCACCATTGTGGAAGTTCGCCCAACCAATGATTTAAACGAGATTTTAGAGGTTGTGCGAGCGGTGGGCATTGATGAATCGCTGTTTTTACGCCATTTTTAAGACGGTTCAGCCCAAGCACAATTAGAACAGGATTTTGCCTTGAAAGATCGCTTAGGCGTGCGTGGCTTACTTGCCTATCTGTTTGAATTTAAAGGGAAAAAGCTATTGGTAAATGGCGTGCTGAATTTCGCTCAATTTACGCAGATTATCCGCCAAATTTCAGACGGAAAATTGCAACCTCAAGCCCCCAAATTCACCCGAGAAATGCTCTCTATATTACTTGCCAAACACCCTGTGATTTCGCTGATTGAGTTGCAATGTGCTTTCAACACGAGTGAAGCCGAGGTACGGTTAATGTTAGCGGAGTTTTTGGCAAGCGGTGAAGTAGCGTGGATGGATAATCCTGCTTTTATTTGCACTAATTTAACCATTTAATATTGCAACAATAAACGGTAAAATTCTTGCTAAATTTTGCAAAAGACAACAAAAAATGGACAGAATCCAAACCTTACAAGTTTTTACCCACGTGGTGGAAACAGGTAGTTTTTCTAAAGCGGCAGATCAGTTAAATTTACACGTTTCAGCGGTTTCCAAAGCGGTGAAGTATTTGGAAAATCAGCTTGGTTTACGCCTGCTTAACCGTACCACTCGTAGCCTAAAATTGACCGCAGAAGGCGATGCCTTTTATGAAAAAACGCAATTTTTATTATCTGAGTTGGAAGAAACATTTCAGGATTTATCAGGCGTGAGCCAACAAGCCAAAGGAAAATTACATATTGAAATGCCGACTGTTATCGCCCCTTTTGTGATTGCTAAATTGCCCGATTTTCAACGCCTGTATCCAGAAATCTAGCTAGTGATCACGGTAAGCGATCAGTTGAGTAACTTAGTTAATGACGGTTTAGATTGCACTCTTCGCTTAGGCGAGCTTGTACCGATTTTGACGGAGTTACAAACCCCAACTCTCCCTCTTTGGATTATTTACCCTCAACGCCAATTTATTCCAAAGCGTTTGGCGGTGTTTATTGAATGGCTAATGACATTAGCGTGGAATGAATAATCTGCCGCTCAAACTAATAATTGAGCAGATTATTGCTTTGCTTTTCAGTTGAGGCGTTTGGTTAGAAATAGAAAAGAAAAAGGTGCGACATTACGCACCTTATGAATACTATGCAAAGTCTTGTAATTCAGGATTAATTGGTGTTTCAGCGATATTGTTCACATAGTTACATAATGTCGCTAAACTCACACCTAAAATCACATCAATCGCATTTTGTTGGTTATAACCGGCAGCAAAGAATTCATTTAGTTGTGCTTCGGTTAATTTTGCTTTTTGTAGCATTACCGCAAGTGTGAAGCGTGCTAACGTATCTAATTTCGGATCTGAAATACGTGCGGTTGCACGAATTTGATCAACGATTTCTTTTGGCGCATTTAACGCTTTTAAAGAAATTTTGGTATGACCGGCAACACAGAATCCGCAACCGTTAACTACTGCCGCCGTAATTTGTACCACTTCACGCTCAAGCGGTGTTAAGCTGTTACGACCGTTAATACCGCTGACGGTACGATAAGTTTCTAACGCAGTCGGTGCATTAGCCAATACGCCGATTAAGTTAGGAATAAAGCCGTTTGCTTGTTTTACCGCTTTTAATGCTTCTTGTGACGCTTCCGGTGCGGTTTCAATCGTATGAATTTGAAATTTTGACATATATATGCTTTCCTTATAAAGAGTAATCTATTTAAGTTAATGATAACGGTTGATTTAATAGATCTGCAAAGTATTTTTAACCGTTTTATCGCTATAAATACCTATTTTATATAACTAAAAGTTCTGTAAGAAATGAGAAAAGAGAATAGACGCGAATGAGTAATAAACAAATTTACCTTGCTTCAAACAGCCCGCGCCGATGGGAATTGTTAAAAAATTTAGGCTTGGATTTACTTCGTTTATCAAGTGAAATTGATGAATCGCCGCAAGTAAATGAAAAAGCAGATGAGTATTGCCTACGAATTGCTAAGCAGAAGAACCAAGCGGCACAAGCGGTCAGAATTGCAGAAAATCTTGCAGAACACCCGATTTTGACGGCGGATACCACGGTTTCTATTGACGGCAAAATCCTAGGCAAACCGAAGGACGAGCAAGACGCTTTTGCAATGCTAAAAATGTTATCGGGTAGGACGCACCAAGTATTTACTGCCGTTTGTATTAGTTATCGAGGCAAGCAAGTGGAATGTCTGCATACCAGTGAAGTGAGTTTTAGAATATTAACCGATGCTGAAATTTGCGCTTATATTGCGACGGGTGAGCCGATGGATAAAGCCGGTGCTTACGGTATTCAGCAGTTTGGCGGGGTATTTGTCGAGCGGTTATCGGGAAGCTTTACCGGTGTGATGGGGCTACCGGTATTTGAAACTGCCGAATTATTAAAGCAATTTGATTTGCAACTTTTTTAAAAGATTAGACCGCTTGTTTGCTCTGTTATCGGCTTACAAGCGGTCTTTTTTTGAGATTAGATTGCTAATTCAAATGCGTAGAAAGCTACTAACGCAATCGCAATGATTACCGTACCGACGTTGAGTTTTTTGAATTCACCCGAAATGATATGACCGATCACTAATGCGGCAAAACCAAGCATAATACCGGTGACGATATTAGCGGTTAATACGATAAATACCGCACACACTAAGCCTGACATTGCGCCGACGAAATCATCGAAATCTAATTTTGAAACGTTACTTAACATTAATAAACCGACGTACATTAATGCCGGAGCCGTTGCATAACCCGGTACTAAGAACGCAAGCGGTTGGAAAAATAACATTAATAAGAAACCGATACCGACAACGACTGCGGTTAAACCGGTTTTACCGCCAACCGCCGTACCTGCCGCCGATTCAATATAAACCGCTGCCGGTGCCGTACCGAATAAACCTGAAAGCACGGAGCCTAATGAGTCAGAGGTTAAGGCTTTATCACCGTTAATAATTTGACCGTCTTTATCTAATAAATTCGCTTGACCCGCTACCGCACGAATCGTACCGGTTGCGTCAAAGATAGCCGTCATCACTAATGCAAATACGACAGGTAAAATAGCCGTATTTAACGCACCCATTACATCAAGATTTAAGAATTGAGAATTTTCTCCGAAGCTCGGCATTTTGAAGAAGCCTGCATATTTTACGTTCGGGTCAAACACTAAACCGATGATGGTGATCGCAATAATTACCCATAAAATGCTGCCTTTCACTTTTAAACGCTCTAAGCCGATAATCGCCGCTAAGCCAAGTAACGCCATAATGACCGGGAATGAGGTGAAATCGCCCATTTTTACCGGTAAACCGGCTTGATTGCCAACCACTAAGCCCACGCCGTTCGCTGCGATTAACAGTAAAAATAAACCGATACCGATGCCCGCACCGTGTGCAATGCTTGCCGGCAGGTTACGTAAAATCCACGCACGAATGCCGGTTACCGAAATGAGTGTGAATAATACCCCCATTAAGAAAATTGCACCAAGTGCCACCGGAATCGAGATACCTTGACTAAGCACTAAACTGAATGCGGTAAATGCGGTTAAAGAAATCGCACAGCCGATCGCCATTGGTGCATTTGCCCATAAGCCGATTAAAATTGAACCTAAACCCGACACTAAACAGGTTGCGATAAATACCGATTCAGCCGGAAAACCTGCTTGGCTTAACATACCCGGCACAACAATTACCGAGTACACCATAGCTAAGAATGTGGTTAAGCCCGCAATAATTTCTTGGCGGGTATTGGTGCCACGTTCTTCAAATTTGAACAAAGACATAAAATGAAAACCTCAAATAAATGAAATAAAATTTTAAGGAACGAATTCTACAGAAGTCAGACCTGATAAGCAAACGTTTGCATAACATCTAATAAATAAGCGGTCCGATTTTCTTTAAGATTTGCAAATCTTTCTTAAAAAGAACGGACTTCACTAAAATAATTTTTGTGAAGCCCGTGTATTCTGTGGTCACAAGTTGCAAAATTTTAGGGAAATTTGACCGCTTGTAAACGAATTAATTAGTGCACTGATGCAAGTTGTTCTAAATCTTTATCAATGTAGTATAACGCTTTGCCGTCTTCGCCTAACAGTTTAAATTTATTTAAAATCGAATTAAATAGGAATTCTTCTTCGTGCTGTTCAGCCACATACCATTGTAAGAAATTAAACGATGAGTAATCTTTTGCTTCAAAAGTGACTTCCACTAATTTATTGATTGAATCCGTCACGTGTTTTTCGTGTTCTAATACGATTTCAAACAAAGATTTTAACGAAGCATATTCTGCTTGCGGTGCTTCAATTGCATAAATCTCCGCTAACGAACCGGTTTCGTTTAAATAGGTGAATAAGCGGCGCATATGTTCCATTTCTTCGGTGGCGTGCGCTTTTAAGAATTTCGCTGCGCCTGGGAAGCCGTTGTTATCCGCCCATGCCGACATTTGTAGATAAACGTTTGAAGAATAAAATTCTAAGTTTAATTGGTCGTTTAATTGTTTGATGATTGCCGGTGATAACATTATGCAGCTCCTTGTTCGTGATCTAAAGTTTCTAAGTCTTTATCGATGAAGTAGAGTGATTTATTGCCTTCGCCCGCGACTGCGAATTTATCTAAAATCTCACCGAATAATTTCTCTTCTTCGTGCTGTTCAGCAACATACCATTGTAAGAAGTTAAAGGTTGAATAATCTTTTGCGGCAAATGTTACTTCCACTAATTCATTAATTTTTGCCGTGACGTGTTTTTCATGCGCTAGCACTTCGTCAAATAATTCTTTTAACGAAGCGTATTCTTTGCAAGGCGCATCGATTTTACCGAGCAACGGTAAACCGCCGGTTTCGCTTACATAGTCGAACAATTTTTGCATATGCTCCAATTCTTCGTCGGCATGACGAAGTAAGAATTTTGCCGCACCGGCAAAACTGTTTTTTGAACACCATGACGACATTTGCAGATAAACGTTTGAAGAGTAGAACTCTAGGTTAATTTGTTCATTGAGTTGATCAATGATTTTTTGTTGTAACATTTTTACCTCCAATCTAATATTAAAAGATTTTAAATAATGAGAGCTAATTTCATTACGAAATCCGGATACGACAAAGGGGCGGAAAAATTCCACCCCTTTGATATATTTTGCGAATTATATACGATATTTTGATAAAAAACTATCTGTTAATGATCAATAAACGCTTGTTGATCCGCACCTTCTTTTTCCACTACCGGTTTAACCATATGTTCACGATTTAAACCGAGTTGTAATGCCACACCGATTGCAATATAAATCGATGAATAAGTACCGAAACCGATACCGATTAATAAGGCAAGCGAGAAGCTATGGATTGTCGGACCGCCAAACCAATATAACGCCGAAACAACGAATAAGGTCGTAACGGAAGTCATTAAGGTTCTTGAAAGCGTTTGGCTTAATGAAATATCGATGACTTCTTGTGAATTTATACGACGGATTTTACTAAAGTTCTCACGTACACGGTCGAATACCACGATAGAGTCATTTAATGAATAACCTACCACGGAAAGAATTGCCGCCACGAAAGTCAGATCAATCTCAATCTGTAAGAATGAGAAAATACCGATAGTTACCAATACGTCATGGAATAATGCCAAAATACCGCCGATTGCTAAACGGATTTCAAAACGCGTACCGACGTAAAGCAATAACATCCCCAGTGTGGCAAGTGTTGCCCAAATCGCCCCTTGAGTCAGCTCTTCCCCGACATTCGGTCCGACGAACTCAACACTTTTAATCGTTGCCGCAGGATCTAAATCTTGATGGACAAGATCCATAATTTTATTACCCAACGACATATCGCCGGCGGATGCCGGTAAACGAATCATCAGTTCTTTTTGGCTACCGGTGGTTTGTACTAACGCATTACCGTAACCGTTTTGTTCCAATAAACCGCGTACTTTGCTTAAATCGGCTGGTTGGGAAAAGGTCGTTTCAATGACCGTACCGCCGGTAAAGTCCAATCCCCAGTTAAAACCTTTGGTAACGATAGAGAAAATACATAATGCGGTAACGATGAGTGAAAAGACGAAACCGACATAACGATATTTCATAAATGGAATAAGCTTATACGGCAGCTTGATTTCCGACGCATCTTTTTCTTTTTGCATAGTTGCCATTTATTCCACCTTAAATCCAAAGTTTTTTCACACGTTTATTGCCGCCGTACACCCAGTTTACGAGCATACGAGTACCGGTAATTGCGGTAAACATCGAAATCATTACCCCAAGTGCAAGCGTAATTGCAAAGCCTTTTACCGGACCGGTACCGACCGCATACAGCACTAACGAGGTTAAAATCGTGGTTAAGTTCGAGTCGAAAATCGAGGTGAACGCACCGTTATAACCTTCGTGAATCGCTTGTTGGATTGATCGTCCGTTACGCAGTTCTTCTTTAATACGTTCGTAAATCAATACGTTTGCATCGACCGACATACCTACCGCCAGTACGATACCGGCAATTCCCGGCATAGTCAGTGTTGCACCGATTAATGACATTAAACCGATAGTCAGCACCATATTTGCCGTCAGAGCCGTTGCCGCAAACACTCCGAACATTTTGTAGTAAATTAAACAGAATGCGATGGTTAAGATTAAACCGTACATACCGGCTTCCATCCCTTTCGCAACGTTATCCGCACCTAAAGAAGCGCCGATAGTACGTTCTTCCACAATCACAATCGGTGCAATCAATGCACCCGAGCGTAACAGTACCGCAAGATTTTGCGCTTCTGCCGGCGAATCGATACCGGTAATTTGGAATTGGCTGCCAAGGCGTGAGTTGATGGTTGCGACGTTAATCACTTCTTCGTGTTTTTCTAAAATCACTTTACCGTTAGCGTCTTTACGACCGGAGTCTTTAAACTCGCTGTAAAGGGTCGCCATCGGTTTGCCTACCGCGCTTTTGGTAATATCCGCCATCATCGTACCGCCTTCGGCATCAAGATTGATACTTACTTGCGGTAAACCGCGTTCGTCTTTGCCCGAGGTCGCATCAATAATATGTTCGCCGCCTAAAGACGGTTTACGACGTAACACGACGGGATTGCCGTCACGCGTATATTGAATTTCGGAATCCGCCGGTACGATACCTCTGGCGGCGGATTCAGGGCTGGCTTCCGCATTCACTAAACGGAATTCAAGGGTTGCCGTTGCACCGAGAAGCTCTTTGGCACGTGCGGTATCTTGTACGCCCGGTAATTCAACCACGATACGGTCCGCACCTTGACGTTGAATGGTCGGCTCGGAAACACCGAGTTCTTCTACACGTTTACGTAAAATGGATAAGTTTTGTTCAATCGCCGTATCGCGTGATGTCACCAGTCCCGTTTCCGACGGACTGAATGAAATCTCTGTCGGGCTAATAGAAGCGGCTTCAAGAGCAGTGTGAACGCGACGAATATAACGAATGGCTTTATTGGCGGTTTCCTCATCGGCAAATTCAATTACCGTGGCAAAATTTTCGCCTTTTTTAACCGCTTTATATTGCAGTTTTTCTTTACGAAGTTCCGTACGTAAACTGTCTTGTAGATTTTCTTGTTGTTTAGCCAATGCGGTGTTCATATCCACTTCCATCAGGAAGCGAACGCCGCCGCGTAAGTCCAAGCCTCGTTTCATCGGGTTACCGCCGATGTCGGTTAGCCAAGTCGGCGTTGCCGGCGCAAGGTTTAACGCTACGGAAAATTTATCGCCTAAGACTTCGGAAATTTTTTCTTTGGCAGGTAATTGTTGTTCATCTTTTTCTAAACGCACTAAAATCGAGCCGTTCTCGAGAACGGCTGATTTCGGGGTGATATTCATTGACGACAACGTTCCCTGTACTTGAACGAGCGTTTCGCTCGTCGCTTGCTGACCGCGGGTTCCGGAAATTTGAACCGACGGATCTTCTCCGTATAGGTTAGGAAGAGCATATAAGCCCCCGATGAGTACGATAATAATAATCATCAGGTTCTTCCATAATGGGAAACGATTTAACACAATTAGTCCCCTAAATGATAGGAAAATTAAGAAAGGGCTTTCATTTGACCTTTTGGTAATACCGCAACGACATAGTTACGAGAAATTACAACTTCAGTCGTATCGTTTAATGCGATCACGATGTTTTCGTTTTCAGCACTGACTTTTGTAATACGACCGATTAAGCCGCCGTTTGTTAATACTTCATCGCCTTTCGCAAGGTTAGAAAGTAAATCGCGTTGTTGTTTTTGGCGTTTCGCTTGTGGGCGATAAATCATAAAGTAAAAAATAAGACCGAAAACCGCTAAAATTACGATCATTTCTAATCCGCCGCCTTGTTGCATAAAAGCTCCTTAAAAATCAATAAGTTAGTGTTGAAAAGACAAAATTCCCGTATGAATGGGAAAATTGGTGTTTAAAATAGCATAAAATCGCTTATTTAACGAGAAGAAAATTTAATGCCATCGGGTTACTTTTAAAGTAAGATCACAATATTGCGCCTATTTTTCATAATTCAATTAATTTCAAGGAGAAATCGTGAGAAAAATCACTCGACTAGCGGTCGTTTTCGGTTTGTTTTTTGTAAATTCCGCTTTTGCTCATCAAGTGCAACTTAATGCCGTTTTGCCCAAGGCGAATGTAAGTAAAGACGGTGAACTTGTGGCACAAGGTAAAACGGTGACTTATAAAGCGTGGGCAAGTAGTAGCCTTGCCGGAAAAGTTCGCGTCGTTCATCATTTTGCCGGTAGAAGCTCGGCTAAAGAGAAGAATGAAGCGTTAATTAATGCGATTAAGGCGGCAAATTTTGATCGCAGCAAATACCAAACGACTTCAATTATTAATGCCGATGATGCGATTGTAGCCACGGGTGCTTTTGTAAAGAGCAGCGCCGAAGACGGAAAATTGGAAAATCCGCATAGCCAAGTGGTATTGGATCAAAACGGCAGCGTGAAAAATGCTTGGGGACTCAAACCGAAAGACAGTTTTATAGCGGTATTGGATAAAAGCGGCAAAGTACAATTTGTCGCAGAAGGCAAGCTATCGGCAGCGCAGATTCAGCAAGTAATTACGCTGGTTAATCGCCTTATCGTACAATAAATAAAAAAGACGAAGCGGAAAACTTCGTCTTTTTCTCTTCGGCTTAATTAGAAAATAATTTCCGCTTTTAAACCGCCCATCTCGCTACGGCTAAGTTTCATCGAGAAACCGTGCAGCTCAACGATACGTTTAATGATCGAAATGCCTAAGCCGCTGCCTTTCTCATCTTTATCGGATTGAACCGGGCGATCGACCGGACGATAAAACGGTTGTCCGAGTTTATTCAAATCTTCATCACTTACTCCGTAACCGTCGTCTTCAATCGTTAAACCGTTTGAGGTCAGCGTCAGCTTAATTTTACTGCCTTCCGGCGTATAGTTAATCGCATTATCAATTAAATTCCGCAAGATTAAATTGATCAGTAGCGGCTTTCCTTGCTGATTTTGCGGTATGCTTTGCAAATCCACGCAGATTTCCAACCGCTTGCTTTCCGCTTGCGGGTAAAGCTGGCTGACATTTTGTTCGATTAATGCCTGCCAATTGATCGTTTCAAGCTCATCAAGCTGTTCTAAATTCTCTAAACGAGAGAGTGTGAGTAATTGCTCGATTAATTGCGCAATCCGGTCAATACCGTGAGTTAGGTTATTTAAAGCACTTAAATGCGTATCGGGATCGTCCAGCGTCATTTGGGCAATTTCCGTTTGAATACGTAAGCCGGCTAACGGGCTGCGTAATTCATGCGCCGCATCGGAAGTAAATCGTCGTTCTCGGCTTAACATCGTTTGAGTACGGTTGAAATAACGATTTAAACTTTGTACAAGCGGTTGAATTTCTTGGGGTAAATGCGCCGTTTGAATTGGTGTGGTTTCATCCGGTTTACGTTTTAACACTTGTTTTTGTAATGAACGTAACGAAGTTAATTCTCGAGTAACGATAAACCAAATCGCCAAAATCAATAGCGGTAGAGCGATAAAACCTCCCCAAAATTTTGAAGCCATCACTTTATTGATGATCTTATTGCGATAGTCGATTTCCTGCCCGACGGCAATATACAAATCTCGATGTTTTAACCAAAAAATACGCCATGTATCCACTTCGTCTTCTTCATCGTCGTGTTCGATTAAGCGGACGTTTTTAAAGCCTCTGTGGGGAGCGAACTCGATAAATTGTCCGTCCCGCCCGTCATTGAAAATAGGATCGCCTTGTTCGGTAAACACGGCAAACGCCAAAGCGTCGTCATCCACGTGTTTTTGATAGAAGTGACGGCGATGGCGAGGGCGAATTTCATGAAAGCCTTGCATAATATTCGAAGAGGCGAGTCGTTCCGCAAATAAAACTTGTTGCGTATCGAATTGTTTATCCATTTCTTCACGAAATTTAAACCATTCTATCGCTGTGGCGGTAAACCAAATGAGTAGGCTGATACCGGATAAAATAACGATCAATCTAAAACGTAAACTATTGTTAGCAAAGCGTTTAAGCATCTGAATTTCCTATTTTATAACCTATGCCGTGTACGGTTTTGATCCATTCTTTACCGAGTTTTTTACGTAAATTATGGATATAAACTTCCATAGCGTTACTGCTGACGTCGTTATCCCAACTGTATAATTTTTCTTCGATAGCGGAACGCGTCAAAACACGATCTTTATTACTGGCAAACAGTAACAGCAATTGAAATTCTTTCGAGGTTAAATTGATCTCTTTATCGGCAAGGGTTACTTTGTGGGTACTGCTGTCAATCGTCAGATCACCGAGAGTAATTTCGGTGGAACTCTGTTTATAACGGCGGCGAATTAGAGCTTGTAAACGGACGACCACTTCCATTAATGCAAACGGCTTACAGAGATAATCGTCCGCACCGGAATTAAATCCCAATATTCTTTCGTCTAACGTATCCCTTGCGGTTAAGATTAAAACCGGAATATCCAGATTTTCTTTACGCCAATTTTTCAGAATGGCTAAACCGTCCATTTTAGGTAACGTTAAATCCAAAACGACCGCATCATATTCGGTAGAGAATAACGCTTCAAAGCCTAATTTACCGTCTTGGAACCAATCAACGACAAAATTTTGTTTGGTTAGTCCCAGCTTTAAGCCGTCACCGATTAGTTTGTCGTCTTCAATCAGTAGAATACGCATATTATTGTCCGATAAAGCGACAAGCGGTCTAAATTTGCTGAAATTTTGCAAAAATCGACCGCTTGTATAAATGATTAATAAATAAGAATTATTGTACTTTTTCTACGCTATAAACATCAATAGACGAGTCGAAAGTTTCTTTATCCAATTTACCTTGGATACGAATAGTATCGTTTGGCGTGACGTCCAAACCTTTCCATACGTGGTCGTCGATTTCGATTTTAATATTGCCGGTGCTATCGGCAAAAATGTATTCGTCACCGTCCACTTGGCGTTGGATTTTACCTTGTAATACCGCACGGCTGTCATCGTGCAATGATTTCGCTTGTGCGATAGTAACCGTATTAGCCGTGTTCGCGCCGAAAGTTTGATTCTGAACCGTTTCGTTTTTCGTTGAGCAAGCCGCTAATAAAGTTGCCGTAGCAAGGGTGGTTAATACTAAGATTTTTTTCATAAATTGCATTCCTTAATATGCTGATTTTAAAAGAGATAATATGATTTAACTATTTCAATCTCGTGATGTTTTTCACTTTAATTTCAGGTTGTTCCCATTGTTTATCTAAAATACCGTCAATACGAACTTTATCCTGTGGACCTATCGATAAACCGCGCCATAAGCTTGGCGGCACTTCAATTTTGATTTGACCGGTACTATCGACAAAAGTGTATTCGGTATCGTTTACTTGTTTTGAAATCGAACCTTCTAATTGAACGAACGAACGATCTTTCGCTTCTAACGCTGCTTTCGCATCTTTCGCCACCGCATTTTGATCAATAAAACCTTGCGGTTTATAGCCGCCGAACTGATGCGGGTGATGATACGCCATCATTCTCATCATATCGTACGGATGTTTGCCGTTGTGATGAAACGAATGGAAGTTCTGTCCGCGACCTTGTCCTTGCATCATTTGATCCGCCGCTTTACGCGTAAATTCAACCTCTTGTTGCCCGATAACCGGTGCCGCTTTTTCCGCAGGTGCCGGCATTTCGGTTTGTACGTTATTTTGCGCTTGTGCGGTCGTTTCTTCCGCATTAGCGAAGGAAGTTAAAGCCATAGAAGAAAGTGCAAGAATAGAAGTCATTGTCATAAATTTTTTCATATTAAGCTCCCGAATTAAATGAGTGATTGTTTGCCTTATATCGGCGCGATAAAACTTAACGTTTTTGAATGCGATCTACATCAATGCTTGCCGGACCTTGCGAATCCTGATCAACTTTACCGTAAATCGTGATTTTATCTTTCGGTGTAATGTTTTGATTCTGCCAAGCGTGATCTTCAACATCAATTTTAATTTCGTCGGTTGCGTCTTTAAACAAGAATTCATCACTGTCTATTTGACGAGTAATATTGCCCGTAAGCGTAACCGGCGTATTTTCAGCCGCTTTTTTCGCTTGAGCGATGGTATTCACCGCTTTTGCCGGTTCATTGTTACCGCCGTTAAAACCTGCTAAAGCTGAAGTTGAGATTGCTAATAGAGTGGTTAAAGTTAAAAATTTCTTCATAGTTTGCTCCGAATAAATATGAAATAAAAAGTGCGTTGCTTTATTGACGTGTGCATTAAAACAAACAAATCTTAAAGAAATCTTAAGAAAAGAATTTTTAGGATAGTGGACAAAATTGAGTCTAATTTCCCCATGATATAGCCATAATGAACATTTTTGAGTCTGTTATGGCTTTATTTTTAACTTCGCTGGCAAATAAAATCCTTTATAAACAACATCTTATGTTCATCAGTCAATCCTTGGTGAGGAGCTAATTTTGCTTTCATCAGCTTAAAAAATGACTCGACTAAATTCGTCGTATGTGCAATATGCAGTTCAGGATAATCTTGATAGGTAAATAAATAATTTATGCTACGTTTTAGACTCCAATAGGCACTTCTTAATCGTTTGTGTTTAAACCGTTTTGCATTATGCTCCGAGCGTTCGTTAAAGTAAGTTTTATACTCATTCAGCCATTGCAGTAATGCTTGATTAAGTGTCTCTTTTGTATAAGATTTAAGTGAATAGTATAGCTCCAATAACGCTTTCCCAGCCGGAGATTTGGGGGATTTCGTTAAATAAAATATCCCTCTCCCAACTTGATGAAAATGACACATCTGAGTTGGAATATCAGGATATGCATTGAGTAATCCTCTCCTACCATCGCAGGTAATCGATTGAATCTTAATGCCTTTTTCCATTAATTCTGATATAGCTTCGAAATAATACTGATTTTTCTCAGCGGGAATAAAACGAAAGTAGACCGGTTTGGAAGAGAGTGAATCCACTAAAACCAATACGGCAAAACGCTGTTTAAAATGTGTGGTATCCATCACGATGTTAATGGTTTCGGGTAAAGGTTGTTGCTCAGCTTTGATGGATTTTTGAAGATGTCTTCTGATGGTTCTTTCAGAACATTGATATTCAATAGTAAGCTGCCGAATGGTTTGTTTTAGCGAGGTATACTTAAACCAAATTTCTTGTGAATTAAGTCGTTTGGATGCAACAAAATTACGATGGCAATCGAGACATTTATAGCGTTGAACACCATTAATTTTGCCATATTTTTTGAGGTTAAAAGATGAGCAGAAAATACAATTTTTTAGTCATTTTTATAAAAAGTGGGTTAAAGCCTTATAGTACAAGGTTTTAACCCATTTTGTAGGCTCAATTTTGTCCACTATCCCGAATTTTTTTATAAAAAAGCCCCGATTATGATCTGACCCCAAAAAGTTAGACTGTTTAATTTAAGGACTGAGTTCTGTATTGTACAGGGCTCAGTCCTTTTAATTTCACTTGAATACGCTCATTGTTGTAATAATGAATGTACTCGTGAATCACTTTCTCAAGTTGTTCGAAAGTTTCAAATCGCTTACCAAAGTAACATTCCGTTTTCAATCGCCCAAAAAAACTTTCCATTGCCCCATTATCCAAGCAATTCGCTTTTCTCGACATACTTTGTTTAATATGATGTTTTCTCAGCATTTCTTGATAGTCTGCCATCTGGTATTGCCAGCCTTGGTCGGAATGTAAAATCGGTTTAGCGCCCTTAGGCAGTTTTGCGACTGCTTGCTTTAGCATCCGCATCACTTGCTCAAAGTTAGGGCTTCTTGCTAAATCATAAGCAAGAATTTCACTATTAAACAAGTCCTTAATAGGCGATAAATAGAGCTTGCCTTCCGCACATTTAAACTCGGTGATATCCGTTACGAGCTTTTCATTTGGCGCCGTTGCGTGAAAATCCTGTTGCAATACATTCTCGGCAATTTTACCCACTTCACCTTGATAAGAACGATATTTCCTCTGCTTACATTTCCCTTTTAAATCAAGCTGTTGCATTATCCTTTGAATACGCTTATGGTTAATCGCACCCAAAAAATCACGTAACTTTAACGTAATACGACGATAGCCGTAATTGCCATCATTATCTTGATAAATCTCAATCACTTTCTGCCTAATCACTGCATTTTTATCGATTTTAGGCGGTAAGTGATAAAAGAACGTACTACGTTTTAAACCAGTCAAAGGGAGGAGGATTTCTAAGGGAAAATCCACTCGCAACGTTTTTACGATGGCTGCTTTTGCCGCATTTTTTGTTGGCTGAGCTCCCGCAACTTTTTTAGGTAAGCTACCTCCGCTTCCAGCTCTAAAATACGATAACGTAGGCGTTCTTCTTCAGTTTTAGGTGGAGGAGGCATTTTCGGGTATTTCGGTTTCATTGTCGGGCGACCTTTGGGCTTGGGTAATAAGCCGTTTATACCTTGTTCTTCAAAGATGTGCAACCATTGGCTAATCGAACCTGAATTAGCAATGCCAAAATGAAGGGAGGCGCTTTCCGCAGAAAATTGCCCCTTTTTGACCGCTTGTATGACGGTTAATTTGAATTCGGGGGAATATTTTTGCTTCTTACCTATCACCGCTAGCCCATTGATTCCGTTATGATTAAATTGAGCAATCCATCGAATTAAGGTTTTCTTGGATAATTGAAAATGTCGTTGAGTGAATAAACGGTTTTTGTCATTTTGAAGATAAAACTCGATGACTTGTTGTTTGAATAGCGAGTTATATTTAGTCATAAAAATCTGCACCTTAATCCGTTGGAGGTTTAGTCCAACTTTTGGGGGGCAGATCAATCAAGATGAGCTTTTTTATAACACAAGCGGTTTAATTTTTTATATTTCTTGCAAAAAAGGAGAAAAATCCGACCGCTTAGGATATTAAAAAAGTGCGTATTAAACGCACTTTTTTTACTTTATATGGTTGTCTATTAGCCGTTGTATTTTTGGAATACTAAGCAAGCGTTCGTACCGCCGAAGCCGAAGCTGTTTGACATTACAGTTGTAAGTGCTTTGTCTTGACGCTCGGTCACGATATTTAAGCCTTCCGCTTGTTCGTCTAATGTCTCGATGTTAATGCTTGGAGCGATAAAGCCGTTCTCTAACATTAATAACGAGTAGATTGCTTCGTGTGCGCCTGCAGCCCCTAAAGAGTGACCTGTCATTGATTTGGTCGATGAAATCGCAGGTTTTTTATCACCGAATACGTTTTTAATTGCACCTAATTCTTTTACATCGCCGACCGGTGTAGAAGTACCGTGTACGTTAATGTATTCCACTTCGCCGTTTACCGTTGCTAACGCTTGTTTCATACAACGTTCCGCACCTTCACCGCTTGGCGCAACCATATCATAACCGTCAGAGGTTGCACCGTAACCTACGATTTCAGCATAGATTTTCGCACCGCGCGCAAGAGCGTGTTCTAATTCTTCAACGACAACCACCGCACCGCCGCCTGCGATAACGAAACCGTCACGGTTTGCGTCGTAAGCACGGCTTGCTTTAGTCGGGTTATCGTTATATTTGGTTGAAACCGCACCCATCGCATCGAATTCGGTTGCGCATTCCCAGGAAAGTTCTTCCGCACCGCCGGCAAATACTACGTCTTGTTTACCTAATTGGATTAATTCCATTGCATGGCCGATACAGTGAGCGGAAGTCGCACATGCCGAGCTGATTGAGTAGTTTACGCCGCGGATTTTATACGGAGTCGCTAAACATGCCGATACGCTTGACGCCATCGTTTTAGTTACCGCATAAGGGCCGACCGCTTTCACGCCGCGCGGGCCGCGTACCGCATCACAAGCTACTAATTGGCTGTGTGCCGAACCGGTACCCGCACCGATAACCAAACCGGTACGATCGTTTGATACTTGATCTTCGGTTAAACCCGAATCTTCGATAGCTTCTTTCATTGAAAGATAAGCGTAAGCGGCGGCATCCCCCATAAAACGATAGACTTTACGGTCAATTAATTCCGCCGGATTTAACTTAATTGTGCCGGCAACTTGGCTGCGCATACCGACTTCAGCAAATTCAGGAACGAATTCAATACCTGATTTACCTTCTTTTAATGAAGCTAAAACTTCTTCTTTATTGTTACCGATACTAGAAATAACGCCTAAACCAGTGATAACGACTCTTTTCATTTTGTTTCCTTCATCAGATTGATTTCGTAAGATATTAGATTCAGCTTACACTTGTTCGCTAAAGTAAGCTACTAAAACTTGTTTATTTTACATGATTTTAGGACTGGTCTGAACTCTTTTCGTCATTGTTTCAAGTCTGATCCGAGCTGTTTTTTAGAATTTTTGCGAGATGTCAAAAGTTATTTGGCGGCTGTCTTTACTTTTTTTATCAAAATGTTACATTGATCACACTTTTATGTTGTAAGGGAGTAAATGTGAAAACGTTACAGTTATCAACAAATACGATAAATCATCATTTATCCGAGGCTTCCTTTTCAAAAAATATTGATTGGACATCGCATATTACATGGGGAATTTCTCGTGTTGATGCGTTGGATCATTTCAGAACTCAACGTGCTTTAGCGGCGAACAGTCCGCAATTCGAGCAGGTTTTCTCATTATTACCGCTTTTAATTCATACCAATTTGCCCGAATTGCCGGCATATATAAAAAACGCACCGAGCGGTATCGCCGCTTTTGAACTTTCCGAATATCAGGCAAATTATCTTTCCGAATTATCGTTGTCGCATTTAGCGATTCGGAATTCCGCCGATCTTGTTGCGTTTGACGGGCTTTATTCGATGGGAAGCACCGGTACGATTACGCAAACCAGTTTGTCCGATATCGATTTATGGCTTTGTTATTCCGACCGTTTAAACGCTTTGGAGTATCAATTAGTAGAGCAGAAGTTGGACAAAATCAAACAATGGGCGAAACGTCTCGGGGTGGACGTCAGCTTCTATTTAATGAATCCGGCGCATTTTAAGGCGCATTTATATCATAGCGATGTAAACGAAGAGCATAGCGGCTCGGCACAACATTATTTCTTATTGGACGAATTTTATCGTTCGGCGATTCGTTTAGCCGGTAAGCGATTGCTTTGGTTGCATTTGCCCGACGGGCTATATCAACAATATCTGTCTTCAGCCGAATTTAATCCGGCGGAATGGATTGATTTCGGTGATTTTTCATCGCTTTCGACCGGTGAATTTTTCGGTGCAAGCCTTTGGCAGTTGTATAAAGGGATCGGATATCCGTATAAATCTGCAATTAAGATTTTATTACTGGAAAGTTATGCGGACACTTATCCGAATACGAATTTGATCTCAAAACAGTTCAAGCAAAAATTGTTAGCCGTGCAAACGGTCGAATATCATTTTGATCCTTATTTGGCGATGTTAGAGCAGGTCACGGATTATTTAAGCAAGCGTAAAGAAATGTTGCGGTTATCCCGTTTAAGAATGTGCTTTTACGTTAAGGCAAGCGAGGGGGAATCTCGCGAAACTTGGCGCACTCAAGCTCTGAGAGAACTCATTGAAGGGTGGAATTGGAATCTGCAAGAGCTTAATTTATTGGATAATCGTCAGAATTGGAAAATTAAGCAAGCGGTCACTCATCAGCAAATTATTGTCGAGCAGCTGTTGCAGAGTTATCGAAATTTAATTCAATTCGCCCGAAAATTTCATATCGATCCGAGCATTTTAGCCAGTGATATTGATATTTTAATGCGAAAATTATATTCGGTGTTTGAAATGGCGCCGGGTAAAGTTCCGTTAATTAATCCTCAAATTTCCGAGAATTTGGCGGAAAGTGCGGTGACTTTTATTGAAGTACGGGAAGGATCTGCGATGCAAGCGGGCTGGTATATGATCAATCAAGCACCGAGAAGTCCTTATGATCCGACATTGCGTTATGTAAGACAGGCGAAAAATTTAACTAAACTGGTTGCTTGGGGATACTTTAACGGTGTGATTACGTCTAATACCCAATTACATTTGGTTAGTCGTAGTTTGGATTTATCTCGGCTGCGTCAATTTATTACCGATTTGCGTTTGTCGTTTCCGGTTAAGGCACCGGAAATGATCGATGACGATTTGTTACACCCGAATGAAATCCGTAGTTTGATTTTAGCGATAAATTTAGTGAAGGACCCGACCCAGAAATTAGAGCCGACCAGACGGGCGGTTCAACCGAGCGATCTCTTTAACTTCGGATCCGCTCAACAAAGTTTGGTCGGTAGCGTGAGTATTATTTATCGTAATTTATGGAATGAAATTAGAACGCAGCACTTTGAAGGCGACGATGCGATTTTAAAAGCCTTGAAGCTGATTTCAAATAAGATTTATCGCAGCTCGGCTTCGCCGCAATCGGTTAATGTTTTTTGTTATAGCCGTCATTTGCGTAGCGAGCTACGTGATTTTATTGCGGAGTTGGTTCATAAGTGCATTACGATTCAAACGGGAACCATTTCACAAAAACAACCGTTAAGTACGTTAAAAGTCGCCGGCAAAATGTGGCAATTCGTATTCGGCAAGCAGAAAGTAGAGATTCAACCGCTGAATGAACAAGCGGTCGAATTTAACCAAGAAATTGCCAATTTGCAAGATGAAGCCGGTATGCGTGCCAAATCGAACTGTGTTTTCCCGAAAGAAATCGATGAATTTGCCAGTGAAGGCTTTTTACAATTTTTCTTTGAGGATAATGCGGACGAGAGCTTTAACGTTTATATTTTAGATGAGAAAAATACTTTGGAAGTTTGTCACGATTGTTTTTGTTCTAAAGAAGAAAAAGTCAAAGAAATCAATCGGATTCATGCCGCTGAAAACAGTAAAGAAAATGCGTCGTTGGAAAGTTTTAACTTCCCTCAGTTTTATCAATTAATTAGCCTAAATGGTAAAACGCGGATAGTTCCTTTCCAAAGCAAACAACATCGACAATATTTGCGGCAAGTTCAACAAGGATAATATGCTTATTACTCAACTGCTAAATTGATGTGCGTATCGAAGTAAACAAGCATGGATTTAGTTATTTTATATTTGGAACCTCAATTTTATGGCGATAGATATCTCTCATTTGGATAATCCGGAATTAGCAAAAATCGTAGCGTTACTCGCTACCAGTATTACGATTGTGCCGTTATTTAAACGTATCGGGCTGGGTAGCGTACTGGGTTATTTAGTGGCGGGATGTCTGATCGGTCCGTCCGTGTTGGGGCTGATTCAAGATCCGCAAGCGGTCGTCCATTTGGCGGAACTCGGTGTCGTGATGTTCCTATTCATTATCGGTTTGGAAATGCACCCGGAGCTATTGTGGAGTATGCGTAAAGCTATTTTCGGAAGAGGCTTCTTACAAGTGGCGACTTGCGGCGTTTTATTGACTTTAGCCGGTATCTATATTCTGGGTTTAACTAAAGAAGTGGCGTTTATCGCCGGTGCGGGTTTTACCCTGTCTTCCACCGCGATTGTGATGCAAGTGCTTGAAGATAAAGGGATTGCCAGCACGCAAAAAGGACAGCGCATCGTTTCGACTTTATTATTTGAAGATTTGGCTATCGTGCCTTTGTTGGCGACGATTGCCTTTTTGGCGCCGGAACAAGCGAATGAAGAAAAAACATTCAGCTTAACTTCTATCGGTATTGCGATTGTCGGCATTATTATTTTAGTTGTCGGCAGTAAATGGGTAATGAATCCGCTATTTAGAATGATCTCGAAAGCGAAAGTACGTGAAATGATGACGGCCGCAGCGTTATTAGTGGTTCTCGGTGCGGCGTTATTGATGGAAATGAGCGGGCTTTCGATGGCAATGGGAGCGTTCGTTGCCGGAGTTGTTCTGTCCGAATCTTCTTTCCGTCACCAATTGGAAGCGGATATCGAGCCGTTCAGGGGCTTATTGCTCGGGCTGTTTTTTATGGGCGTCGGGATGTCGCTTGATCTGAATTTCGTATTTAACGATTTAATTTGGTTATTAAGTATCGTAGCGGTCTGTGTGTTAGGGAAAGCGTTCGGCGTTTATATCATCGCTTTAATTACACGATTGCCTCATCGCGAAGCCTTGATGCGTACTTCGATTATGAGCCATGGCGGCGAATTTGCATTCGTCCTGTTTTCCGCAGCGGCGGCAGGCTTGTTGGATCAAGATCAACAGGCGACTTTTACCGCAGCGGTGATTGTGTCGATGTTAATCTCGCCGTTAGTGATGTTGCTGATGCAGCGTATGGTTGCGCGTAAAGCGAGTGTCGAAGCGCCGAATATGATGGGGATTGAGATTGCCGAAGATTTGGAGAACAGCGTAATTGTTATCGGATTCGGGCGTTTTAGTCAGATTGTCTGTCAGGCATTGTTAGCGAGAGGTATTACGGTTACCGTGATTGATTCAAGTACCGATCGTATTCGAGCAGCGGCTACTTTCGGGTTTAAAGTGTATTATGGGGACGGTACTCGACTTGACGTGTTGCGAGCAAGCGGATTGGAAAAAGCCGATTGTGTCGTATTGGGCATCAATAATCCGGCGCGTAGCGCATTAATCGTAGAACAAATCAAAAACGAATATCCGCTCACGCCGATCTTTGCACGAACTTATGACCGCCATAGTGCGATTGAATTAACGAAATTACATGTAGATTTCCAAATTCGTGAAACCTTGGAATCCGCATTGGTATTGAGTAAAGCGGCAATGATGAAATTAGGGGTGGACGAAGTGGAAGCAACCGAAATTGTGGAGAATGTACGTTTGCTGGATAGAGAGCGTTTTAAAGAAGAACTGATTTACGGCACTTCGGCGGAATTGATTCGTAAATATTTTACGCCGAAGCCGTTTTTTAAGCCGCAACAAGAAGCGGAAGCCTTAAATGAAGATGCGGCGGAAATCTTAGCGGAAGAAGCGGTCGAGTCAAATGCGGAAAGCAAAGAGAAATAAACGTCTGAAAAATTCGTATTTGATCAAATATCTTAACAACAAAGGGCGAGTTATCGCCCTTTTCGTTTACATAAAGGTAACAAATCTTTATGATTAGCCTTAGTAAAACAAGCGGTTATTTTTAAGATTTTCTTTGTAAAATCAGATGTTATTTATTGAAGTGGGTTCTTATGCTTCCTGAGTTGGGTTATTTTACGTTAATTTTTGCAGCGGTTGCCGCTGTTTGCCAAGTGGGGCTGACATTGTGGGGAGAGATCACTAAGAAAACGGATTTTCTTCGATACAATGCGTTGTTGAGCAGCCTGCAAACGGTAGGTTGTTTGTCGTCGTTCGGGATATTGGCTTACGCTTTTTTGAGTGATGATTTTTCGGTGATTTATGTCGCCCAACATTCCAACAGCCAATTACCGGATTTCTTTAAATTTGCGGCGACTTGGGGCGGACACGAAGGCTCAATGCTGTTTTGGCTGACCGCTCTGACACTATGGACCAGCGTTTTTTGCATTTTTTCGGATAAATCTGACCGCTTGTTTAATCAGCGAACCTTGGCGGTATTAGGTTTAATCAGCCTTGGATTTATGCTCTTTATTTTATTGGTTTCCAATCCGTTTGAGCGTAGTTTTCCGCCTCCGCCGGAGGGCAGAGATCTTAACCCGATGTTGCAAGACGTAGGGCTTATCTTCCATCCGCCTTTACTTTATTTAGGTTATGTCGGTTTTGCGGTAAGCTTTGCAATGGTCGTGGCGGCATTAATGGAAGGTATGCTGGATGCCGCAGTAGTGCGTTGGATTCGACCTTGGACAATGATCTCTTGGGGCTTTCTTACCGCAGGGATTATTCTCGGTGCATGGTGGGCGTATTATGAACTGGGCTGGGGCGGCTGGTGGTTCTGGGATCCGGTTGAAAACGCTTCGTTAATGCCGTGGCTATTGGGAACCGCATTAGTGCATAGCTTGGTTGTGAGCGAGCAGCGCGGTATTTTTAACTATTGGACGATTTTACTGGCGATTTTTGCTTTTGCATTGAGCTTACTCGGGACTTTTATCGTGCGTTCCGGCGTACTCACTTCGGTACATGCGTTTGCAGTTGATCCGGATAGAGGAATGGCACTGCTTATTCTGTTTTTCAGTTTAAGTTTTATTGCGTTAGCCTTGTTCGCTTTTAGAGTGAATTTGTGGCAGGGCGAAGTGCGTTTCCAACCGCTATCCAAAGAAACCGCTTTATTATTAGTAAACGGCTTATTGAGCGTAGCGACTTCGGTTGTCCTACTCGGGACTTTTTACCCGATGATTTTTACGGCGATGAATTGGGGCTCGATTTCGGTCGGCGCACCTTATTTCAATAATGTTTTTGCACCGTTGGCATTATTATTAATGACGGTAATGGGATTTGCCGTCGTATTGCGTTGGAAGCAAATTCCGTCAAAACAAATTCTGATGAAATTATGGCTGTTACCGGTAGCGGTAGGATTGAGTTTCCTATTGATTCAACAAACGATTTCGCAAACAAAGTTGTATCAATTTGGCGTCTTGCCGACGGTATTCGTCAGCCTTGCCGTTTGGATTATTCTGACGCATTTGCCTTATTCGGCGAAATTTCTGAAAATCCGACCGCTTGCTATGCGTTTGGCGCATATCGGTTTTGCGATTTGTGTTATCGGTGCCATGATGAACAGTTATTACGGCGATGAAATCGGCGTACGTTTAAAACCGCAGCAACAGGCGGATCTTGCCGGATTTACCTTTAAATATGAAGATTATCAGGATGGGATCGGTGCGAACTATACGTCCGAAAATGCGTTATTTAGCATAAGCAAAGCGGGAAAAATGCTTGCGACGGTAGTGGCGGAGCGCCGCTATTACGATATTCGTACCATGACGATGTCGGAAGTCGGGCTTTATCATCACGGCTTGGACGATATTTATATTGTGATGGGCGATAAATTCGGCAATTTGGAATATGCTTTCCGTTTGCATTATAAGCCTTATGTCGGCGCATTATGGCTTGGCGGTATTATTATGGTGATAGCTTCCATACTTGCCTTATTCGGTTATCGTCGAAAATCGGATCTTACAGCGGATAAATAATATGAAAAAAACCTTTTTATTTTTACCTTTATTATTGTTGATTGCACTGGTAGCGTTTTTAACCGTGCCGTTAATGAATAAGGATGCCCTTTCGCCGACCGAAGATTGGCGAGATAAACCTTTTCCGGAATTTGTCGGTAAAAATTTACTCGATCATAATGCGCATATTAATAATAACAGTTTGCCGAAAGAGCCTTATATTTTAAACGTGTGGGCAAGTTGGTGTACTTGGTGTATTAAAGAATTTCCGATTTTACTCAAATTGAAAGAACAAGGCGTGCCGATTGTCGGGCTTACCTATTCCGATCAACCGAAGGATGCGCGCGAAGCCTTGGCTCGTTGGGGTAATCCGTTCGATTTGGTTATTGATGATTATGAAAAAGGGTTTCTAATTCAGACGCTGAAAGTTTCGTCCGCACCTTCCAGTTATTTAATTGATAAACACGGTGTGGTACGTTACCAACAAAAAGGATATAACCCGGATTTCGAGCAGGATTTTCTCCCTCGTTTAAAAGCGTTACAAGAGGAAAAATAATGACGAAACTATTGCAAAAAATCGCGTTTATTTTACCGCTTGTCTTCAGTTTGGTTGCTAAAGCGGAAATGGTGGATACTTTTCAGTTTCAGAACGAAACCGATCGTGTGCGAGCGGTCGCTTTGGCAAAATCTTTGCGTTGTCCGCAGTGCCAAAACCAAAATTTAGTCGAATCGAACGCAACCACGGCGTATAAACTGCGTTTAGAAGTGTATGAAATGGTGAATCAAGGTAAAACGGACGAGGAAATTATTAAGATCATGACCGAGCGTTTCGGACACTTCGTTAATTATAAACCGCCGTTTAATGCGCAAACCTGGTTATTATGGGGAATGCCGGTAGGGTTATTTCTCATACTGTTCGGCGCAATTGTGTGGCGTACCAAAAACGTAAATAGCAATGTAAATAAAGATGAAAACAAGACAACAACTTAACCAAGAGAATTATCAACAAGCGGTTAAATTTGCCGATAATTTTAGCGAGGATCTGAAAGCGGAATATCTCGCCGAAGCGCAAGAACGTTATCAATTCGAGCGGCAACAAATTTCCGAACATTTGCAAAATGTTAAACAAAAACGACCGCTTGTTTTATCTCTTTTATTATTGGTTATCTTATCGGTTTCCGGTGTGACGTATTGGCAGACGGGACGTTATCAAATCGTACAAACCGGAAATCAAATGCACCAAGCCTTTCAAGTACAAACGCAATTGGAAGACAAAGAGCAGAAAAATTATCGTTATATTACGAATCTGCAGGATCGTTTGCGAGCAACACCGAATGACGGCGATCTCTGGTATGAATTAGGGCAAGCTTATACCTTGAGTAACGAATTCGAGTCCGCATTGGTTTGTTACGACAATGCGTTAAAAGTTCTCGGTGAAAAGGCGGCAATCCTCGGAGCAATGGCGGCCGCCGAATACTACGCCAATCAGAATAAGATTTCGGCGAGAGCACAGCAATGGATTGACATAGCATTACGTTTAGATCAGAAAGAAAGTTCAAGTTTATTGTTATTGGCTTCGGACGCTTATGCGAAAAAGAATTACCAACAAGCGATAGATTTATGGCGTAAAGTATTGGATAGTGATAACGAATCGATAAACCGTCGTGCAATTATTCAGAGTATGCAAGCGGCACGAGAAATGATAAATCAATAATTTTCAAGTGATGAGAGAGGGGCAATCTTAACGGATTGCTCCTTTTTTATGCTCCAAATAACGAGTAACTCCTCGATTTCTTAAATAAACGTCAAAATTTACATTTTTAGGATTGCGCAAATTAATGGGGTTAATATAATTAATAATCGTTTTTATTATCAATAATTTTGATAGAAATTTGAATGAAAAATTAAGGAGATCTTATGACAGCGAAAAATCGCCAAGAAGTATTACAAAATCGTTTAGGACCGGAAATTCAAGAATTAAAAAAAAATATTCAAACTATTGTACTTTCGACGGTAGATAAAGACGGTAATCCGAACGTAAGCTACGCCCCCTTTGTGATTAATAACGGCGAATATCAAGTACTTATTTCAACCATTGCACGTCACGCCCGTAATTTAACGGAAGTACCGAAAGTATCGTTAATGCTGATTGACGATGAAACGAAAAGCCGTCAAATTTTTGCTCGCCGCCGTTTAACGTTTGATGCGACTTCACGTTTAATTGAACGTGAAGGTGAAGAGTGGGAAAGTGGTTTAAAAGCATTAAAAGCACGCCATGGTGATCTTATTGATGAGCTTTCAAAAATGAAAGATTTCAACTTATTCAGTTTTAAACCGACACAAGGCCTTTTCGTAAAAGGCTTTGGTAAAGCTTTCGAAGTAAGCTCGGATGATCTAGTGAATATCGTTCACCTAGATGAAGGTCATAAAACAGAATAATTAAACATTTACTGTGCTAGTTTTGGCTAGCACAGTTTTTTTATCTTGTCTAAAGGAGAATGATTGTGATTAAGCTTCGTTTTAATCTATCTATTGCAGCACTTTGTGTTTTGCAATACAACAGTGCATTGGCACAAGAGCAAATGCAACTCGACACCGTGATTGTAAAGGACGGTATTCAGCAACAAAAAATTTCTGAAATCAAAAAATCTGCAAAACAACTGGCAAAACAGCAAGTACAAGACTCACGAGATCTCGTACGTTATGAAACCGGTGTGACGGTAGTTGAAACCGGACGTATGGGGAGTAGCGGTTATGCGGTGCGAGGGGTAGATGAGAACCGTGTTGCAATTACAGTAGATGGTTTACATCAAGCGGAAACACTTTCATCTCAGGGTTTTAAAGAATTATTTGAAGGGTATGGCAATTTTAATAATACCCGTAACTCGGTAGAAATTGAAACACTGAAACAAGCGACGATTCGTAAAGGTGCGGATTCCGTTCGTGTCGGTAGCGGTGCTTTAGGCGGCGCAGTAATGTTTGAAACCAAAGATGCTCGTGATTTTTTAACGGAAAAAGATTACCACTTTGGTTATAAAACCGGTTATTCAAGTGCAGATAATCAAAAAGCCAACTCACTGACCTTTGCCGGTCGTTATAAAAATTTTGATATTTTAGCGTTAAAAACTTGGCGTGACGGTCATGAATTGGAAAACTATGATTACAAGACGGCTGACGGTAGTGTACAAGGGAAAGAACGAGAAAAAGCCGACCCTTATTCAATTAAGAAAGACAGTACTTTAATTAAATTCGGTTATTCACCTTCGGATAATCACCGTTTTAGTGTTGTTGCGGATTTGTATGAGAAGAAAAATAGAGGCCATGACTTTTCTTACAACTTAAAACCGACAACTTATATTAACGTTGACGAATATGAGTTACGTCATACGAATGATAAAAGTAAACGCCAGAATTATGCTTTTGTGTATGAGAATTTTAGTGCGAATCCATTATGGGATACATTAAAGCTTACCTATTCAACACAAAAAATTAAAAATCGTGCTAGGACAGATGATTATTGTGATGGTTCGCATTGTAAGGAAACCGAGAATTTAGCCGGTTTACAGCTAAAAGATGGTAAAGTGGTTGATAGAGACGGTAATCAACCGAACTTAGGCGTGGATGAATTAGGTTTAACCACAATTACCGATTCAAAAGGCACTTATACTGAGGGAGTAAATCTCGTTAGAGCTTATTGGTTTGATTGTAGTGTTTTTGATTGTAATAAATCTGTCACAGCATATTATAAAGATTATTCAAATAATATAACCTCGGAAGAGGTTGCACTTACAAAAACGTATACGGACGAAAAAGGACGTAAGTTTGCAACTTTAGATCCAAAGAGTAAATTTAAAAGCATCCTATTACCAGGAAGTAAAGGCTATACGGAAAATATTTATACTGAACGAGATTTAGATACGGATACAAAGCAACTGAATCTTGATTTAACTAAATCCTTCTCTTTACTCGGTCAAGAACATTCATTGGAATATGGTGGTAGCTATAGCCGTACAGAGAAAAAAATGGTTAACCGTGGCGGTTTCGGTGCAACGAGTAATACTCAATGGTGGACAAAGCGTTTCCTTGGTATGCGGAATAACTTCTTTAAAGGAACGGAAGAAGTCATTACTTGTAAAAATGCGACCGGTAGCGATCAATGGAATGGCTTAATTTGCCCGAATGAAGATACGTTTTCGTTCTTAATTCCGGTTGAAGCGAAAAATGGTTCATTATATTTTGCGGATAATTTGAAAGCGAATGACTATTTAAGTTTTGATATCGGCTACCGCTATGATGATATTAGCTATAAGCCTAAATATGTTGCGGGACAAACGGCGAAGATTCCGGATGATATGCTGCAAGGGTTATTTGTACCGTTACCAGATCGACCAACAAAAGAGCAAATTCGCCAAAATGCGGAAGAAAATATTAAATATTTATCACGTAATGTTAAATATCAAAAACATTCTTATTCATTAGCGGCAACTGCGGATCCGTTTAGCTTCTTGCGCGTACAAGTTAAATACGCAAATGGATTTAGAGCACCGACTTCTGATGAGCTTTATTTTACCTTTAAGCACCCAGATTTTACCGTATTGCCTAATGTGGATCTTAAATCTGAGCGTGCAGAGACGAAAGAAGCCGCATTAACTTTACATGGTGATTTAGGCTTTATTACAACCAGTTACTTTAAAACGGATTATGATAATTTTATTGATTTGAAGTATCTTGGTCCTAAAAATCTAATGAATGCTTTCGGCGGCAGTGCAACGGCAAGACCTTATCAAATTTATCAAAATGTAAACCGTCAAGAGGCTAGAGTTAACGGCTTAGAAATTAGTTCTAAATTGAATTTCGGGCAATTATGGCAAGCTTTAGAAGGGTTCAACGCAAGTTATAAATACACTTATCAAAAAGGTAAGATGGAGGGGAATTTACCGCTTAATGCGATTCAGCCGAGAACTTCTGTGTTTGGTTTAGGTTATGCACATCCGGAAGATAAATTCGGTGTAGATGTATATGTTACCCGTGTAAGTGCGAAGAAAGCGGAAGATACTTACAATATGTATCACAGCGAAGAAAAAGCAAAAGACAGCTACTTAAAATGGCGTAGCGATGCTTATACGTTGTTAGATATGATTGCTTATGTTAAACCGTGGAAAAATGTCACCTTGCAAGCAGGTGTTTATAATTTACAGAATCGAAAATATCTGACTTGGGAATCAGTTCGTTCAATTCGTCCGTTTGGCACGAGTAACTTGATTAACCAAGCAACAGGTAAAGGCTTAAATCGTTTCACTGCTCCGGGAAGAAACTTTAAGTTAACCGCAGAGGTTACTTTCTAATAAAAAAATCCCCGAAAGTGGACAAACTCTCGGGGATTTTTTACAAAAAAACCGGAAAATTTAACCGCTTGCATATATCGCTATTCCAAGCCTATTTTAATTGCCAAAGCAATGAAGATCGCTCCGCAGATTTTATTCATCAATGCGCCTATTTTCGGATTGCTTCGTAGTAGATTACCAAGCGGATAAGCCGCCAAAACCAATATGATAACCCAAATCGTTGTGGTAGAAAGTGAAGTCAGTCCAAGTAAGAAAAAAGGTAAAAAGTATTTTCTACATTCGTCGCAACAAACTGAGGTAATAAGGCTAAAAAGAATAAAATTACTTTCGGATTCAATAAATTAGTGATTAGACCTTGGTGATAAATTTGCCATAACGGTAATTTATCCAAATTGACTTGATGGACTAAAAACGGTTGTTTCCACATTTTAATCCCGAGCCAACCTAAATATCCGGCGCCGGCATATTTTAGTACGGCAAATAGAGTCGGCGAATGGGCGATAATCTGTGCTAAGCCGACCGATACCGCTAAAATATGTACAAAAAATCCGGTTAAAATGCCGAATGAAGACATTAAACCGGCTTTTTTCCCCTCCGCAATCGTACGGGTAAGAATATAAATCGTATCGGAACCCGGAGTTAGGTTCAGTAAAATACAAGCGGCCAAAAATCCCCAATAATTTACAATGTCATTCATCTACGAGTTAGCCTAAAATTATCAACGGTTAATAATATGATCGCGAGTGCCAAGCAAATCATCAGCAGATAGGATTTGGAATCCAATACTTCGCCAATCATAAACGAAACGCACAGCATCACCAGTGGTTCGACATAACCGAGTAAACCAAGCACATTGACCGGTAATAAATTACTGGAAGCGATATATAAAATAAACGCCGCACCGTTTACTAAGCCGAACAGTGCCAAGAAATAATAGATATACTGATTGTCAGCCAAGATCGGCTGCATATCGGTTTGAGCAATAAAATAACCGGCAAACGGCATAACCAACAGTAACTCAACAAAAAAGGTGGCAAGCGTGTTAATTTCAAAATAGCGGCGCAGCGTAATGTAAAGCGGATAACCGACACCGGCGACAATGGTCGCCCACGAAAACGAACCGGTCAGCCAAATATTCGAAGCTACTCCGATTACCGCACAGCAGAGGGATAACCATTTTAATAGAGTAAAATGCTCTTTAAACACGATTTTACCTAACGCTACCGCAACAATCGGTAGTAACAAATAACCGATCGAAACTTCAATCGCTTGTCCGTTATTCGGCGCCCATAAAAACAACCAAAGCTGAATGCCGGTATTCAAAGCGAGCAATAACAACACTAAAACAAGCAGTGGATTTTGTTTGATTTTTTGCCAAAGTTGTTGGAATTTATTTGTTTGCTTAAACAGTAAAATCGCTAATAGGATAAACGGTGCTAATACTACGATACGATAGCCGAACATACTTTCGCCGTTTAGTGGTCGCAATAAAATTGCAAAGTAGTATCCTAGCCCGAATAAGAAATTCGCACTCATACAGCATATTATGCCCTTTAACATTTAGTTCTCCGTTATCATCTTTTTACGTTGTTTTCGAATACTAAAAATACCGTCCAGAATTAAGAAAAATACAGCTATCACTAGACACATCATCAGAAAATAGGAATTAGGATCCAATCGCTCGCCGATTAAAAATGAAATTATCATCATAAATGTCGGCTCTAAATAACCTAATAAGCCAAGCATATTAAACGGCAATATGGTGCTGGCTAATGTGTAAGAGAGCAGCGCAGTGCCGCTTACTACGCTTAAAATCGCAATAAAGTAAGAAATATTCGGATTTTGCGCATAAATAAAGTCCATATCCGTATTCCATATAAAATAAAGCGAAATCGGAATCAGAAAAATAATTTCAAAAATAAAACTATAAATATTGCTTAGTTGAAAGGTTCTGCGAATATGGAAATAAACCGGATAACCGACAAAAACAAATACACCTTCCCATGAAATTCCGCCGGCAAAAATCACACTATTTAACACGCCCAATGTTGCAAAAATAATTGCTAGCCATTTAACACGAGATAAGCTTTCTTTATAAACTAAACGCCCGAACGTCACCATCACAATCGGCATCAGTAAATAACCCATTGAAACTTCCAACGCCTTACCGCTGTTCGGCGCCCAAAGGAAAAGCCACATTTGCGAACCGATAATGGTGGAAGTAATCAATATGACCAAAATTAAATGCGGCTGTTGTTTTAAACGTTTGGCAAACGCAAAAAATTCGTGTTGTTTCTTTAACACGAAAATCGCAAAAAATAGGAAGGGCAGAGTGACGACCATACGAATGCCGAATAAGCTCTCGCCGGAAAGCGGGCGCAATAATGTCGCAAGATAATACATTCCGCCGAATAGTGCGGAAGCGGAAAGCGAATAAATAATACCGAGTTGCATAATAGGTAAGACGTAGTCCGCCCCAATAGGGGCGGAGAAAAGATTAAGATTGTTTATAGGTTTTTAAGAAGTTGGCAAGACGCCCTAATGCTTCTTCAATTTGGTGCGCATAAGGCAAGGTTACGACACGGAAGTGATCTGGTTTGTGCCAGTTAAAGCCGGAACCTTGTACTAACAGCACTCTTTCCGCCTGTAATAAGTCATAAATAAATTTGGCATCGTCTTTGATACCGTACATTTCCGTGTCAATTTTCGGGAACATATACAGCGCACCTTTCGCTTTCACGCAAGAAATTCCCGGAATTTGTACCAACAACTCATACATTTTATTACGTTGTTCGAGCAAACGACCGCCCGGCAATACGAATTCGTTGATACTTTGATAACCGCCTAATGCCGTTTGAATCGCGTGCTGCATCGGGGTTGCCGCACATAAACGCATGGAAGCGAGCATATCCAAACCTTCAATAAAACCTTTCGCTTGGTTTTTCGGACCGCTTAATACCATCCAACCTTGACGGAAACCGGCGACACGGTAGGCTTTCGATAAGCCGTTATAGGTTACGCATAATAAATCCGGTGCAAGTGCGGCAATATGATGATGTACCGCTCCGTCATAAATAATTTTCTCGTAAATTTCGTCCGCAAAAATCATTAAATTGTGCTGGCGAGCGATTTCCGCAATCTCGAGCAACATCGAGCGGCTGTAAACCGCACCGGTCGGATTATTCGGGTTAATGACTAAAATCCCTTTGGTGCGAGGGGTAATTTTCGCTTTAATATCCTCAATATCCGGCATCCATTCATTGTTTTCATCACATAAATAATGCACCGCCTTACCGCCGGCAAGGGTTGCCGCCGCAGTCCAAAGCGGGTAATCCGGCATCGGAATTAACATTTCGTCGCCGTCATTCAGCAAGGCTTGCATTGACATTGTAATTAATTCCGATACGCCGTTACCGATATAGACGTCATTGACATCGACGTTACGAATACCTTTCGATTGATAATATTGTACGACCGCTTTACGTGCCGAATATAAGCCTTTGGAGTCGCAATAACCCTGCGATTTCGGTAAATTGCGAATGACATCGACAACTATTTCGTCCGGGGCTTCAAAACCAAACGGGGCGGGATTACCGATATTCAATTTTAAAATTTTATTACCCTCTTCTTCTAAACGAAGAGCTTCTTTATGTATTGCGCCACGAATATCGTAACGAACGTTTGCGAGCTTGTCTGATTTAGGGAAACGTTCCATGATGTTTGTCCTGTTTGGTTTGAAAGAAAATCGTTATTAGAGTGAGAAAATTGTTAAACTTTACTCTGATTTAGTAGGAATTTAAAGAGGAAATGAGCTAAAATAATGACCTTTTTTCACAATAGCTAAAACTTAGCGGTCGAATTCTTCAGAAATTTTGCAAATGTCTATTTTTAATCAATTAAAACAACAACTTAGCAAGCAATTAATAGAATCTGGAACTCATTTCGGTTTGATGGAGTATCAAGCCGAGGTTGCTTTGTCTGAAGAAAATATTGCGTTATTAAGTTGGTTAAAGGCACAAAATCATTATCCGCATTTTTTTTGGCAGGCGAGAGAGACTGATCAGACCATTGCAAGTATCGGTGCAGTTCGCTCGTTTTTCAGTGTTGATGAAGCGCAGCAATTTGTAAAACAAACGCAATTCGGCTTAGTCGGCGGCGTACGGTTTGAGGGCGGTTGTCAATTCATTCTGCCTCGTTTGCTATTGGTAAAAAATCAGCAAAATTTAACCGCTTATTTCTACTTGAATGAAGCTGAATTAGCCCAACAAGCGGTCATTTTTGAACGATTTTTTGCAAATTTCTGCCAAACCCTACCGCTTGAATTAACGGAAAATAATCTGCTTGCTCAGACTTCCGTTTACGATTTTGATGGCTGGCAACAAAATATTGAGCGAGCGATTAGTCATATTCAGCAAAAAGACTTTAATAAAGTGGTACTGGCTAACGCCAAAACGTTACAATTTGAAAATGAGCTATCCGCTTATGATTTACTTGCCGCCAGCCAAACCACTAATTTAGGTTGTTACCATTTTATTTGGGCGGAAAATGTCGAATCGGCATTTGTCGGCTCAAGCCCGGAACGTTTATATCACCGAAAAGGCAATCAATTTCATACGGAAGCATTAGCGGGTACCGCACCGGTAACGGAAAGTATGGTGCAGACGGAGCTAAATGCGCAGTGGTTACTTACCGATCCGAAAAATATCTATGAAAATCAGTTGGTTGTAGATGATATTCAAGCACAATTAACCGATTGCGTAACCGAATTGCAAATCAGCCAAGCGGAAATTAAACGTTTGCATAACGTGCAACATTTACGCCGTAAAATTTCCGCGGTATTAAAACCGGAGATGAGTGATGCGGATTGCCTTGCCCGTATGCATCCGACCGCAGCGGTTGCTGGCTTGCCTCGCCAAGCTGCAAAACAATTTATTGCCGAATATGAGCAGTTCACTCGTTGTTGGTATGCCGGTACATTAGGCTATTTACAACCGGATGAAGCGGAATTTTGCGTTGCTTTGCGTTCCGCGCAAATCGAACGAAACCGTATTACGCTCTATGCCGGTGCAGGTATTGTTGAAGAGTCGGAACTGCAATCGGAATGGCAGGAAATTGAACGGAAGTCGTTGGCATTAGCCAAATTACTAAAAGTGGATTAAGAAACAAAAAATGGCAGGTATAACCCTGCCATTTTGTTTTATCCGGCTAAGCCGATAAATAATGCTAATAATAACGGTGCAACCAAATTCACAATAAAGCCGAAACTGATTGCCAGCGGCACAACTTGCGTCCCACCCGATTTTTGAATTACCGGCAACATACAATCTAATGATGTCGCCCCGCCTAGTCCGACTGCGGTAGAGGGAAACGCTCGCATAAAAAACGGAATGGTAAATAAGCAGAAAATTTCACGAGAAAGATCGTTAAAGAAAGCGATACTACCGTATATCGGCCCCCAAGCGTCATTGACTAATACGCTGGATAACGAATACCAACCGAATGCCGAAGCAAAAGTAAGTCCTTGTATAATGCTTAAATCCAGTGCCAAAGCGGCAATAACCCCACCGACAAGGCTACTAACAATCATCACTAAAGAAGTATAAATGCCTCGTTTGTTAAAAAAGACTTCTCGTAACGGAATCCCACTATTACGCAACTGAATCCCTACGCCGAAAATCATTACTTCCAACACATAGGTACTGGCGTGTAGCGGGAAATCCAACGTACCTTTTGTGATAAAACCGATTAATCCGCCGGTGATAGTGGTACCGATTAATTTAAACGAATCGAATAGCATCGCCCAACGAGATGGGATTTCTTGCGGATTCACTTGTTCACGAACCATCGGTTGCCATTTATCGTAAATCGCTAAACCGATAATATTCGACAATTGAATAATTAAGCTCAAACCGAGCGCAATCCCACCGATTTGCGGCAACTTGCTGCCAATATCGTCTAATTGCCCGAGCGAGATCCCCATCACAAATAAAATCAAATATAAGCAAATATTTACGACCTGATTAACAATCTGTAATTTGCCTTTGCCGACTTTAAACAAATAACCCAAAAACAGGGGGATTAGCACAATTGCCAAACCGTATAACATTTCATCTTCCTTATCGTTATTTATTTTTTAAGTTGAAATTTTAACGGTAACCACATAAAATGAAACTGTTTTTATATACAGTTAATTTTATTTATAAGCAATCAAAAATGGCAACGCAACGCAAAATAATTCACATTGATATGGACTGCTTTTATGCTGCGATTGAAATGCGAGAAAATCCGGCGTTAATAGGCAAGCCGGTCGCAGTCGGCGGTTCTGTTGAAGGTCGAGGCGTGCTGACCACTTGCAATTACGAAGCCAGAAAATTCGGTTTACACAGTGCAATGCCGACTGCGCAGGCGTTAAAACGCTGTCCGAATCTGATTCTAGTACCGGTAAATATGCCGTTATACAAAGCGGTTTCCGAGCAGATTCATCAAATATTCCGCCGTTATACCGATATCGTCGAACCGCTTTCATTAGATGAGGCTTATTTAGATGTGACGGATTGCCGGCAATGTTCCGGTTCAGCCACTTGGATTGCCCAAGAAATTCGAGACGCAATTTGGAACGAGCTGCATTTAACCGCTTCCGCCGGCATTGCCCCGCTCAAATTTTTGGCAAAAATCGTTTCGGATCAAAATAAGCCTAACGGGCAATTTGTCATTTCGCCGGAAAATATGACCGCTTTTATTTATGATTTGCCGCTCAAAAAGATCCCGGGAGTCGGTAAGGTAACCAATGAAAAATTAGCACAGCTGGGATTACATACTTGCGGCGATATTCAGCATAGCGATAAAGCTTTTATTTACAAGACGTTTGGCAAATTCGGGCAACGACTTTGGGAGTTCAGTCACGCAATTGATAATCGAAAAATCGAAGCGAATCGACCTCGTAAATCTTTAGCGGTCGAAAATACGTTACCGACTGATATTTGGCATTTAGCGGAAGCGGAGCAAATCGTTGATGAGCTGTTTAAAAAACTGGTTTTTCGGCTACAACGAAATTGGGGCGAACGTTCATTACAAGAATTTAAAAAATTAGCGATTAAACTAAAGTTCGGCGATTTCACGCAAACCACCTTGGAACGAACTACCGACGGGCTTTCGCGAGAGCGTTTTATCGAGTTGCTTCAACAGGTGTGGCAGCGGACAAATCGGCGTTCGGTGCGTTTAATCGGGCTTTCGGTGCATTACCCGACGGAAAAAGTTAAAAAACAGTTAAATTTGTGGGAATAATTATTGTCAAACGCTTGAATTCTTATAGAATTACCCCTATTTAGTGACTAGTTTTTCCTCACTCTTTTTTGGAGATTTATTTACCTATGGCAAAAAGAATTGTCTTATTTTTATTAACTAACTTAGCGATTACCTTCGTACTCGGTATTGTATTAAATATCATTTTCCAAGTGACCGGTATTCAAGGCGGTAGTACCGGCGGTATTTTAGTGATGTCGCTCGTATTCGGTTTTGCCGGTTCTTTAATTTCTTTATTTATGTCAAAAAGTATGGCGTTACGTTCCGTCGGTGCGGAAGTGATTCAACAACCGCGTAATCATGCGGAACAATGGTTATTCGATACCGTACAACGTCAATCGCAACAAGCGAATATTCCGATGCCGGATATTGCGATTTATCATTCTGCCGATGTCAATGCGTTTGCAACCGGTGCGACGAAAAATAATTCGTTAGTGGCGGTAAGTACCGGTTTATTGGATAACATGACCGAAGATGAAGCCGAAGCGGTGGTTGCGCATGAAATCGCACATATTGCGAACGGCGATATGGTGACAATGACTTTACTACAAGGCGTATTGAATACCTTTGTTATCTTCTTATCTCGTATTATTTCGACAGCGGCTTCAAGCGGTAAAGACGAAAACGGTAACGCTACTCAAAACACCTTAGTTTTCTGGATCGTCGATATTGCGTTACAAATGATCTTCGGTGTCATCGCAACTATGATCGCAATGTGGTTCTCACGTTATCGTGAATACCGTGCGGATGCCGGTTCGGCACAATTAGTCGGTAAAGAGAAAATGATTGCGGCGCTACAACGTTTACAGCACGTACACGAACCGCAAGAAATGCAAGGTTCTCTTGCGGCATTTATGATTAACGGCGCACGTTCTAAAGAATTATTTATGAGCCACCCGCCACTTGAAAAACGTATCGAAGCGTTAAGAAACTTATAATCGACAAGCGGTCTGATTTTGCAAAAAACTTGCAAGAACAGACCGCTTTTTTACTGGCCTTAAAACCAAGGCGAGAGAGCAAAAAGTAAAATTAAATAACGTATAAATTTTCCCAAACAGATAAAAATTAAGGATTGCCATAAGTTAAAGCGTAACCAACCGGCAATACCGCATAGCAGATCGCCGATAATCGGTAAGCTACTTAACAATAATGCAAATGCCCCGTATTTTTCACATAAACGTAATGCCCATTGAGCCGTTTTATGTTTTAAATCCAGCGGTTTCGGAATCAGTAAGCCCATCGCATAAGTAACGGAACTGCCAAGGCTGTTACCGAGCGTGGCGACACTCAGTAGCCAAAGCATCTGAGCGGAAAATAAATCGCTGTTTGTTAGACTGATTTGCGTTGCCAAAGTGGTAAAAATAATTTCGGAATTACCCGGTAACACCGTCGCACTTAAAAATGCGCTTAGAAACATTGTGAACAGTTGATTTTCTTCCGAAAAGAATAAACTCAATAAAGAAGTTATGTAATCCGTCATACTGGTTTTTTGTAACTTTTTTGTTAAATATCCGAACTAATTATTTTAACAAAAGTTTGAGGTTTAGTTTCAATTTGATCTGTATCAAAAAGTGCTTTTGATTTACCTCAATATAATGACAATTTTGTTTTGAGGGATTGAGGTAACAGGTCTATAATTCTCAACAATTTCTGTAATTTTTCAAATTTATATTTAAGGGTTATAAATGTTTTCTCCTGCTGAAATGGCAAAAATCGCTGAAGACGGCGCAGTTTATAAAGCGACTAAACATCAATTATATTCTTTCATCTCCGCAATTTTAGCAGGTGGTTTTATCGGACTTGCATTCGTATTTTACACTACAACGCAAACCGGTTCGGCGGATATGCCGTGGGGGATGGCGAAATTGGTCGGCGGTACGGTTTTCTCATTAGGCATTATCCTATGCGTGGTATTCGGTGCCGAACTTTTTACCTCATCAACCTTAACCGCAGTAGCGAAAGCGACGCATCGTATTACTTGGTTTCAAATGTTTAAAAACTGGTGCATTGTGTACGGCGGTAATTTTATCGGCGGTTTAAGCGTAGTGGTTTTGATTTGGCTTTCCGGTCAAATTATGGCGGCGAACGGTCAATGGGGCTTAACCATTCTTAAAACGGCACAACATAAAATCCATCATACTTGGATGGAGGCTTTTACCCTCGGCATTTTATGTAACATGATGGTGTGTCTTGCGGTATGGATGGCAAATGCAGGAAAAAGCCTAACGGACAAAGCGTTTATTATGATTATGCCGATTGCATTATTCGTTTCATCAGGTTTCGAACACTGCGTGGCAAATATGTTTATGATCCCGATGGGGATGATGATTGCACATTTTGCCTCACCTGAATTTTGGATGGCAATTAACGTTGATTCGGCACAATTTGCAGATTTAGATTTATATCATTTTATTGTGAAAAATTTAATTCCGGTGACATTCGGTAATATTGTCGGCGGGGTATTTTTCATCGGCTTAGTGCAGTGGTTCTTATATATCCGTAAGCACTAACATAATTTCAATTTAAGCGGTTTTATTTGGGGAGTTTTTTGCAAAAATGACCGCTTGTACAGCTTAATTTACTAACAAATAGAGGACTTAAAATGACTCAATTAACTGAAGCTCAACAAAAAGCATGGGCAGGGTTTACTGGTGGCGACTGGCAAACTGAAGTAAACGTACGTGATTTTATCCAAAAAAACTATACTCCATATGAAGGCGACGAGTCTTTCTTAGCTGGCGCAACAGCTGCGACAACTAAGTTATGGGAAGAAGTAATGGAAAAAATCAAAGTTGAGAACAAAACTCACGAACCGTACGATATTGATTGCGACATTCCATCAACGATTACTTCTCACAAAGCGGGTTATATCGATCAAGCTTTAGAGAAAATCGTAGGTCTTCAAACTGATGCGCCGTTAAAACGTGCGATTATCCCGTTTGGCGGTATCAAAATGGTTAAAGGTTCTTGCGATGTTTATCGCCGTACCTTAAACCCTGAAGTAGAAAAAATCTTTACCGAATATCGTAAAACACACAACCAAGGTGTGTTCGATGTTTATACGCCGGATATTTTACGTTGCCGTAAATCAGGTGTAATTACCGGTCTTCCGGATGCTTACGGTCGTGGTCGTATTATCGGTGACTACCGTCGTTTAGCCGTTTACGGTGCGGATTTCTTAATGAAAGACAAGCAAAAACAATTTGCTTCATTACAACCTCGTTTAGAAGCGGGTGAAGATATCCAAGCAACAATTCAATTACGTGAAGAAATCGCAGAACAACACCGTGCATTAGGTCAAATCAAACAAATGGCCGCATCATACGGTTTTGACGTTTCTCGTCCGGCGGAAACCGCACAAGAAGCGGTTCAATGGACTTACTTCGCATACCTTGCTGCGGTTAAATCACAAAACGGTGCGGCAATGTCATTCGGTCGTGTATCTTCATTCTTAGATATCTATATCGAACGTGACTTAAAAGCAGGTAAAATCACAGAAGAAGAAGCACAAGAGTTAATCGACCATTTAGTAATGAAATTACGTATGGTTCGTTTCTTACGTACACCTGAATACGATCAATTATTCTCAGGCGACCCAATGTGGGCAACCGAGACTTTAGCAGGTATGGGGTTAGACGGTCGTACATTAGTAACCAAAAACAGCTTCCGTATCTTAAATACCCTTTACACAATGGGTCCGTCACCGGAACCGAACTTAACTATTCTTTGGTCTGAACAATTACCGGACGGCTTCAAACGTTATTGTGCGAAAGTATCTATCGATACTTCATCAGTACAATACGAAAACGATGACTTAATGCGTCCTGACTTCGATAACGATGACTATGCAATCGCATGTTGCGTATCTCCGATGGTTGTCGGTAAACAAATGCAATTCTTCGGTGCACGTGCAAACTTAGCGAAAACAATGTTATACGCAATCAACGGCGGTATCGATGAAAAATCCGGCGCACAAGTCGGTCCGAAAACAGCACCGATTACAGACGAATACTTAAACTTCGACGATGTAATGGCTCGTATGGATCACTTCATGGATTGGTTAGCGACACAATATGTGACCGCATTAAATATCATCCACTTCATGCACGATAAATACAGCTATGAAGCAGCATTAATGGCATTCCACGATCGTGATGTATTCCGTACAATGGCGTGCGGTATCGCAGGTCTTTCCGTTGCGGCTGACTCATTATCTGCAATTAAATACGCAAAAGTGAAACCTGTTCGTGGTGACATCAAAGATAAAGACGGTAACGTAGTCGCTACAAACGTCGCGTTAGACTTCGAAATCGAAGGCGAATATCCGCAATTCGGTAACAATGACAACCGTGTAGATGAAATCGCTTGTGACTTAGTTGAACGTTTCATGAAAAAAATCCAAACGCACAAAACTTACCGCAATGCGACACCAACACAGTCAGTACTTACTATCACTTCTAACGTGGTTTACGGTAAAAAAACCGGTAATACGCCTGATGGTCGTCGTGCTGGTGCGCCGTTCGGCCCGGGTGCAAACCCAATGCACGGTCGTGACCAAAAAGGTGCGGTTGCGTCATTAACTTCTGTTGCAAAACTTCCGTTTGCGTATGCGAAAGACGGTATTTCATATACCTTCTCAATCGTACCAAACGCATTAGGTAAAGATTACGAAGCACAAAAACGTAACCTTGCAGGTCTAATGGACGGTTACTTCCACCACGAAGCAACTGTTGAAGGCGGTCAGCACTTAAACGTAAACGTATTAAACCGTGAAACATTATTAGATGCGGTTGAGCATCCGGAAAAATATCCGCAATTAACCATTCGTGTATCCGGATATGCGGTACGTTTCAACTCTTTAACTAAAGAGCAACAAATGGACGTAATTACTCGTACATTTACCGAATCAATGTAATCCCTCACATTGACCTTTTAAAGCGGTCGGATTTTGCAAAAATTTTGCGGAATCCGACCGCTTCTTTATTGATATTCTGCTAAAATAATAACAACGAATTTATACTTACTATCAAAGGAATCATATATGTCTATTGCTCGTTACCACTCATACGAATCTTGCGGCACGGTTGATGGTCCGGGAATCCGCTTTATTCTGTTTTTACAAGGCTGTTTGATGCGTTGCAAATACTGCCATAACCGTGATACGTGGGATCTTGACGGCGGTAAAGAAATCAGTGTCGAAGATCTGATGAAAGAAGTGGTAACCTACAAGCATTTTATGAAAGCGACCGGCGGCGGTGTAACTGCATCCGGCGGCGAAGCCGTATTGCAGATGGAATTTGTAAGAGATTGGTTTAGAGCCTGTAAAGCGGAAGGCATTGATACTTGTTTAGATACCAACGGATTCGTACGCCATTATAGCCCGGTCGTTGATGAAATGCTCGAAGTGACGGATTTAGTGATGCTCGACTTAAAACAGCTAAATGATGAAATCCACCAAGATTTAATCGGCGTATCCAATAAACGTACGCTTGATTTTGCTCGTTACCTACAAAAATTAAATAAACGCACTTGGATTCGTTATGTTGTTGTGCCGGGCTATACCGATGACGATGATTCCGCACACCGCTTAGGACAATTTATCCAAGGTATGCAAAATATTGAGAAAGTCGAGTTACTGCCATATCACCGTTTAGGCGCGCATAAATGGGAAACGCTCGGTTATAAATATGAATTGGAAGGCGTATTACCGCCGCCGAAAGAAACAATGGATCGTTTAAAAGCGATTATTGAAAGTTACGGTCATACCGTAAAATACTAATCGTACAAGCGGTCGAATTTAATCTGTTTTTTGTAAAAAATAGGCTGAATTCGACCGCTTTTTACTTGAAAGACTTGATCTTTTCCTTCCTTAACCCAATCATAAGAGAACTTTTTGACTAAACAAAAGGAATTAATAAACAATGTCTAATCCTCTTTTAAATTACACCGGTTTACCTGCATTTTCACAAATTAAGCCGGAACATATCCAGCCTGCGGTAGAAGCAGTAATCAAAGAATGTCGTGATACCATTGAACAAGTTGCCCGAATTGAAAACCCGACTTGGGAAAATTTCTATATGCCGCAAGCGATTGCCGGCGATAAATTTGCGCGTGCGTGGTCGCCTGTCGGTCATTTAAACGGCGTGAAAAACTCACCGGAATTGCGTGAAGCATACCAAGCCTGCTTGCCGCTACTTTCTGAATACAGCACTTGGGCGGGACAACACCAAGGTTTGTATCAAGGTTATGTAAAACTGAAAAACTCACCGGAATTCGAGAGCTATTCGCTTGCACAGAAAAAAGCGATTGAAAACAGCCTACGTGATTTTGAGCTTTCGGGGATTTCATTACCGGCGGATAAACAAAAACGTTATGGCGAAGTGTCCGCTCGTTTATCGGAACTCAGCTCGCAATTCAGTAACAATGTATTGGATGCGACCATGGGTTGGGATATCGTTATCACAGACGAAGCACAGCTCAAAGGCTTACCTGAATCCGCTTTAGAAGCGGCAAAACTTTCTGCTGAAAGCAAAGGTCAAAAAGGCTATCGTTTTACTTTGGAGTTCCCAAGTTACTATCCGGTACTCACTTACTGTGAAAACCGTGAATTACGTTCGGCAATTTATAAAGAATATGCAACTCGTGCTTCCGATCAAGGTTCAAATGCGGGTAAATGGGACAACTCGGCAAATATTGATGAAAAACTCAAATTACGCTTAGAAATGGCGCAGTTATTAGGGTTTGAAACTTACGCTGATCTTTCTCTTGCTACGAAAATGGCGGAAAACCCGCAGCAAGTGGTGGATTTCTTAGAAGATTTAGCCAAACGATCAAAAGCACAAGGCGAAAAAGAATTAGCGGAATTACACGCTTTTGTGGAACAAGAATACGGCGTAACCGAACTTCAACCGTGGGATATTGCATTCTATAGCGAAAAGCAAAAACAAGCGTTATATGCGATCAATGATGAAGAACTTCGCCCTTATTTCCCGGAAGATCGTGTACTTTCAGGCTTATTTGAATTAATGAAACGTATTTTCGGCTTACGTATCGAAGAAAAATTCGGTATTGATACTTGGCACGAAGACGTGCGTTTCTTCCAAATTTACGATGAGCAAAACGAAGAACGTGGTTCATTTTATTTAGATTTATACGCACGTGAAAATAAACGTGGCGGTGCATGGATGGACGATTGTATCAACCAAAAACGTTTAGCGGACGGTTCGTTACAAAAACCGGTAGCATACTTAACTTGTAACTTTAATAAACCGATTGGTGATAAGCCGGCACTCTTTACGCATGACGAAGTCACTACCTTATTCCATGAGTTTGGTCACGGTATCCACCATATGCTCACTCAAATTGATGTCGGTGATGTTGCGGGTATCAACGGTGTACCGTGGGATGCAGTGGAATTACCGAGCCAATTCTTAGAAAACTGGTGTTGGGAAGCGGAAGCGCTTGAATTTATCTCGGGACATTATCAAACCGGTGAATCGTTACCGAAGGATAAATTAACTCAGTTACTCAAGGCGAAAAACTTCCAAGCCGCCATGTTTGTACTAAGACAATTAGAATTCGGTTTATTCGATTTCCGTTTGCATTTGGCACAGCCTCGTGAAGGTTTGGTATTAGATACGTTAAAAGCGGTAAAAGCGGATGTTGCGGTGGTACGCACACCTGAATGGGTACGCACGCCACATAGCTTTAGCCATATTTTTGCCGGCGGTTATGCAGCAGGTTATTACAGCTACTTATGGGCGGAAGTATTATCGGCGGATGCCTTTGCTAAATTTGAAGAAGATGGCATTTTCAACCGAGCGACCGGTCAATCTTATTTAGATAATATTCTGACTCGCGGCGGTTCGGAAGAACCGATGGTATTGTTTGAACGCTTCCGCGGTCGCAAGCCAACCTTAGACGCTTTATTACGCCATAAAGGTATTGCGAGCTAACCCCTTTCTATTCTTACAAGCGGTCAAATTTGCAAAAAATCTTGCAAATTCGACCGCTTATCTTTTTTTTATCGACTAAATCGCTATAATCTTGATAAATCAAATAATTAAGAGAAAACACAATGTCTTTAGATTTATCCGATATCCGCCAACAAATTACCCAACTTGACCGCCATTTACTCAAATTACTTGCCGAGCGTCATCGTCTCGCTTTTGATGTGGTGCGTAGCAAAGAAATCACACAAAAGCCGTTACGTGATATCGAACGGGAAAAAGCGTTATTACAAGCATTGGTGAGCCATGCCGAAGCGGAAAATTATCAATTAGATCCGCAATATGTCACACAAATATTCCAGCGTATTATCGAAGATTCGGTGCTGACTCAGCAAAATTATCTGCAAAATAAATTAAATGCGCAAAAAGAACAAAATGTATCGATTGCCTTCCTAGGTATGCGCGGTTCTTATTCCAATATGGCGTCTCGTCAATTTGCGAAAAAATATCAAGGTTCTTTAATTGAATTGAGCTGTGATTCGTTCCAACAAGTGTTTGATAAGGTGAGTGGGGGTGAAGCCGAATTCGGTGTACTTCCGCTTGAAAACACCACTTCTGGTTCAATCAATGACGTATATGATTTACTGCAACATACCGATTTGGCGGTGGTCGGCGAATTGGCTTATCCGATTAAACATTGCGTATTGGCAAACGGTAATATTGAGCTTGCTGAAATTGATACTTTGTACAGCCACCCGCAAGTCATCCAACAATGCAGCCAGTTTATTCAAAGTCTGAATAAAGTCCATATCAAATATTGTGAAAGCAGCTCGCACGCCATGCAGATGGTCGCTCGTTTGAATAAGCCGAATATTGTCGCATTAGGCAATGAGGACGGCGGAAAGCTCTACGGTTTAACTAATATCAAAACCGATATTGCCAACCAACAGAATAATATCACGCGCTTTATCGTAGTAGCAAAACAAGCGATTAACGTTTCGCCGCAGCTACAAACAAAAACGTTATTACTGATGACCACATCTCAACAAGCCGGTGCATTAGCGGATGCGTTGATGGTCTTTAAACAGCATCAAATCCGCATGACTAAATTGGAATCTCGTCCGATTTACGGTAAGCCTTGGGAAGAGATGTTCTATATAGAATTACAAGCGAATATTCATTCCGAAAATACGCAACAAGCGTTAAAAGCATTGGAAAACGTAACCAGCTATATCAAAGTATTAGGCTGTTACCCGAGTGAAATTATTGAGCCGGTAAAGCTGTAACAAGCGGTTAAATTTTAAGATTTTTTTGCAAAACCCCAAAGGGCAATAGATAATAAGCTATTGTCCTTTCGTTTTTTATTGATTATGTCGAAGCTAGTTAGAGTGGCATTGCCCGTGCCGTTACATCGTTATTTTGATTATTTACTGCCGTCGTTTTTGTCGGCAGTCAAAGGTGTGCGTGTTGAAGTGCCTTTCGGTAATCAAACGAAAATCGGGATTGTAGTGGATTTTCCCGAAACGAGCGATGTGCCTGAAGATAAGCTCAAACCGATTAAAGCGGTATTAGATTTAGAACCGATCTTTGACAAGGAAATTTGGACACTGCTTCGTTGGGCGGCTCGTTATTATCATGCGCCTATCGGCGAAGTGGCGATCAATGCCTTGCCGGTGAAATTGCGTAACGGCGATAGTACCGAAAGATCGCAACCGGATTACTTTGCGGTTACTGAGGCAGGGCGAGCAGCATTGCTCTCGGGTGAGAACAAGCGGGCCAAAAAACAGCAAGATTTACTGGCGAAACTGGCAGAAATTGCAAATTTTTTTGAAAAACCAACCGCTTGTAGTCAATCGGCTTGGAAAGGGCTATTGGAAAAAAACTATATCGAACCGGTTAATGTGCCGTTTGAGCTGCAACATTGGCAAAAAAAATTGCAAAATCGACCGCTTGTAAACTTGCATAATCGACTGGTATTAAATAAACAGCAAACCCTAGTGGTGAGCCGCTTAGCAGTACAAAACGGTTTCGAAGCTTTTTTATTAAATGGCGTAACCGGTTCAGGCAAAACCGAAGTGTATTTGCAAGTGATCGAAGAGGTGTTAAAGCGAGGCGAGCAAGTATTGGTGTTAGTGCCGGAAATCGGGCTGACTCCGCAAACGGTGCAACGTTTTAAAGCCCGTTTTAATGTTGAAATTGATGTTCTTCATTCGAATATGAATGAAACAGAGCGATTAAATGCTTGGTTGCGAGCAAAAAACGGCGAAAGTGCGATTGTGATCGGCACGCGTTCGGCATTGTTCAGCCAGTTTGAGAAATTGGGCTTAATCATTATTGATGAAGAACACGATAGTTCTTTCAAACAACAAGACGGCTGGCGTTATCACGCAAGAGATTTGGCAATTTTACGGGCAAAAAATTTACATATCCCGATTATTTTGGGTTCTGCAACGCCAAGTTTGGAAAGCGTACAAAACGTTCAAAACGGTAAGTTTATTGAGCTATCTTTAACCGCTCGTGCCGGTAATGCTCAACAGGCGAAACAGCAATTGATTGATTTAAAAACACAGCGTATTACCGCCGGACTTTCCGACCGCTTATTAGCGATGATGAAGCAGCATTTAGAGCAAGGCAATCAGGTAATGTTGTTTTTAAATCGCCGCGGCTTTGCACCGGTTTTACTTTGTCACGAGTGTGGCTGGATGTGTGAATGTGACGCTTGTGAAAAGCCTTACACTTATCATCAGAAACAGAAAATCTTGCGTTGTCATCATTGTGCTTCACAGCGAGTGATCCCTCGCCAGTGCGGGCATTGCGGCTCAACCAATCTGATTACCACCGGAGTGGGGACGGAGCAGTTGGAGCAAGTGTTAAGTGAGCAATTCCCAACTTACCAAATTAGCCGTATCGACCGAGATTCCACCGCTCGTAAAGGGGCATTGGAAAATCACTTAAACGATATCCGAGAAGGCAAAAGCCAAATTTTGATTGGCACGCAAATGCTAGCGAAAGGACACCATTTTCCGAATGTAACTTTAGTGGCGATTGTGAATGTAGATTCGGCACTGTTTTCGACCGACTTCCGTGCGGAAGAACGTTTGGCACAGCTTTATGTGCAAGTGGCGGGACGTGCCGGACGGGCGGAAAAGCAGGGCGAAGTGGTATTACAAACTCATTATCCGGAACATCCGTTGCTCAAGACTTTGTTAGAACAAGGTTATTTGGCGTTTGCACAAGAAGCGTTAAAAATGCGTAAAGTGATGGGCTTGCCGCCGTTTGCTGCGCAAGTGTTGTTACGGGCAACCGGCAAAGATAATCAGCAAGTGGTAAATCTTTTGCAAAATTTGACCGCTTATTTTCAGCAAAAATGTACGGAACTCGGTTTGCAGGATATCCAGCTTCTACCGCCTTTTTCCGCACCGATGGCTAAAAAAGCGGGGCATTACCGCTGGCTTTTATTAATTCAACATCGCTCAAGAGGCGTATTACAACAGTTGATCGATCAATTTGATTTGGATAAAGCCAATTTAGGCTTACAAAATAATATTCGTTTAACCTTAGATATTGATCCGCAAGAAATCGGCTAACAGCGGATTCATACGACAAGTGGTCTGATTTTCCATATTTTTTACAAAAAATAACGAAAATCAGACCGCTTCATTTAGGCTATTTTTCTTTATTTAGGCTATTTTTCTTTCCAATAGCCCAGCCATTCTTTTAGCGAGAGCATAATGCTGTCCATTGCACCGGATTGAGGGATAAAATAGGCGAAATTAATGTATTCTGCCGGTGTTACGCCGTGTCCGATACTCGCCGGAAGCACTTCAAATCCTTGTTTTTCAAATAACATTTTGGCACGTTTCATATGCCATTGATTGGTGACTAAAATAATCTTATTAATACCCTCTTTCGCTAATAGCTCACGTGAAAATTGAGCGTTTTCTTTGGTGGTTTTGGCTTTTTCTTCCAGCCATTGGGTCGGTACGCTGAAGAAATATTGAAATTCGTTCGCCATGGTTTTAGCTTCGGACGTACCGTTCGGGCTACTACCGGTAATCAGTAGCGGTAGCTGCGTTTCTTTTTGCAAATAAGCGGCGTAACGCATTCGCTCTAATGCCTGATTGCCGACGGCGATTGGGTTATAGATTTCTTTGCTATCTCGCACACCGCCGCCTAATACTACAATCGCTTGCGCTTTTTTATAATCTTCTAAAGTCAGATTGTCTTCAGTGACAAGCGAATCGGTTAATTTGGTTGCGACATAAGGGGTACTGAACAGATAAAGCGAACCGATACCTAAAAAAGCTAAACTGTAGCTGATTTTTTTTAAATTCAACCAATAGCAAATTAATGAAAAAAGCCAAATAACCGCAATATTAAAGGGCGGAAGTGCGATAGCGGTCAGAATTTTGCCGAGATAAAACATAAGAAAGCCTCTAAAAATTTTTGCGTATTTTGCTTGATTTATTGATAGAATGCACACTTTATTTTTCTTAAGTTTTTGAGTGGAACTTGCCGCATTTTACTCTGTCCAAATGCCACATTTGCCAGTAACTCGGTCTTACTCAATAGGCTTTATTTATGAACGAAACACTTTTAGCTCTAAAACAACAATTACAAAAAATTGAAACCCTCATTTTAGATAAAAATGATGTACTGTATTTTGACTATCCTCTGCATTTAAATGTAGGGGATTTATTGATCTATGCCGGTACGGAACAGTTTTTTAAGGACTATAATCTTAATATTCGTCTTCGCCGTAGCCTACAAGGCTTTGATGTGAAAGAAGCGAAAAAATTCGTCACGCCGAATTCAACGATTCTTTGCCACGGCGGCGGTAATTTCGGCGATATTTATCCTTCTATTCAAAAAATGCGAGAAGATTTGGTTAAAGCTTTTCCGAATAATCGCATTATTTTATTACCGCAAACGGCACATTTTTCAAGTCAAGAAGCAATGCAAAAATCGGCTTCGATTTTTGCCGCACACAAAGATTGCCATTTATTTGCACGTGATATTAAAACCTTTGAAATGATGAAGTCTCATTTCTCCGATAAAGTGCAGCTTTCTCCGGATATGGCACATCAGCTTTACGGGCATTTGCCGCAGAAAGAAATCGCTCATTCGGGTAAGACGCTGTATTTCTTGCGTAAAGATGTGGAAAAAAGCCATATTGAAGCGGAAGTTCAAGCAACATTACCAAACTTGGATCACGTAAAAGATTGGGACGATATTCTGTTACCAAGCGATATTAAATTTGAATTATGGTGCAGTCGTTTATCAAAATTGGCAACTAAATTCAATTTAGGTTTTGTGAAGAATAAAATTAACGATTTGTGGTATCGACACGCATTGGATGTGATTCGTCGCTGTCAAGACGTGTTCCTCGGTTATGATCGCATTGTGACCAGTCGTTTACACGGGCATATTTTTTCCTGCTTATTAGGGTTGCCGAACGAAGTTTGCGATAACTCCTACGGAAAAAACACCGGTTATTACAACCAATGGACAAAAGATATTGATTATGCCAAAACCTATCAACATTAGCGGTAATCTGGTTAAACTGATTGCGGTAACCGTCTTGAGTATGGGGCTTACCATGGTAAGTTCTTTTATTTTGGCGCATATGCTCTCGGTACAAGATCGCGGTACTCATCAGTTGTTTATTACCGCCGTTTCTTATGTCGTTACGATTGCAACCGGCGGGGTTGGGTTTGCATTAGCACTTTCCATGCGTAATAAACAATATTTGCATTGGAAACGTTATTTTATTGCCTTTCTTGCTTTTGCCGTGATTGTGGCGAATGTTGCAATGCTACTATTTGATTTTACCGCTTACGATGGACTTTTTATCATTAATGTCGTGCTGACGGCAATTCTGACAATGACCTTGGAGAAAAGTAAAATTGATCCGAAGATGAAAGTTTATCGTATCTTAACTTTGCAGCAACCGATTTTATTAGTTGCGATTTACGGCTCGGCTTATTGGTTGTTCGGCGAGCAGGAATTTAAGGTCGTACTTTATCTTTTAACCTTATTCAGTTCCATTCAAGCGATCGCTTGTTTGTTTTATCTGGCAAAAATCGATAAATCCTTTAAAAATAAGAATGAAGTCAGTGAAATTGATCGTAAGTTTTTCCTAAAAACTTGGGGAAAACAAAATTTATTACAAATTTTCGGCGCTACCACTTCAAGCTTGGATAAATTTTTGATTATGGCGTTTATGGGTAATTACGTACTCGGGCTTTATACGGTATGTATCGCTTTCGATTCGCTGATGACTAAATTTATCAATATGTTGGCGGATTACTATTATTCGGGATTATTGAATAATTTAAACCGCATTAAAGCGGTATTGGCGGTTGTTGCCTTAATGAGTGTCGGCGCAATTGTGTTAGTACCGTTACTTGCCGAGCCGGTAATTAGCTTTTTCTTTAGTAGTAAATATGTTGAAGTGGCGGACGTATTGATTTGGTTTATTATCAATTCTATCTTAGCCGGGCTTTCTTGGATTCTCTCGCAAAATATGTTGCTGTTAGGCAAACAGGTCTTGTTGTTTACCCGCCAAATTCTGTCGATTGCGGTCTTTGTCGGATTATTCTATTTACTGCGTGATGAGCAGTTATATGGTGTGGCGTATGCCTTTATCGGCGGTAGCTTAACACGTCTGATAATTTCAATTATTTACTACTTTAAATACCCTGTAATACAAACTACGGTAGAACCAAAATGAAAAAATTTCTTATCTCTCTCGATAAAGACGCACAACGCAGAGAGCTTTTCTTTTCCCAAGCGGATACGGCCGACTTTACGGTATTTAGTGCAATTAATACGATGAATGTCGAGCAAAGCGAACTTGAACAGCGTTTTGACTTTGCTAAATTTGAACAACGTTACGGGCGTAAAGTCACTAAAGGTGAAATCGGTTGTACGATGAGCCATTTAGGTGTGTACGAATTAATTGTCAATGATGAGTCGATTAATGAAGACGATTATGCACTGGTATGTGAAGATGACTGTTTATTTGCGGCAAATTTTCAGCAAAATTTGACCGCTTTACTCAATGAAAAGCTCAATGCGGATATCGTATTAGTCGGTCAATCAAAAATTCTCAGTTTTAATGATACGGAATTAGCGATTAACTATCCGACTACTTTCCGTTTTCTGCAAAAGAAAATCGGCGAGACCGAATATCGTTATGCCTATCCGTATAAAAACTATTTTGCCGGCACGGTGGCTTATTTAATTAAAAAATCGACCGCTCGTAAGTTTTTAGCACAAAAAGCAACGGAATTACCGTTTTGGTTAGCGGACGATTACATTTTATTCGGTCAGCAATTTGCGATTAATACTTTAGTCGTTCGTCCGCTGATGGCGATTGAGAACCCGAATTTAGTCAGTAATTTGGAAAACTTACGCGGTTCTTTGTCAAACAATATGTTCAAGAAAGTATTAAAATTTCCGCTTAAAAAATTGTTAGCGATTAAGAGAAACTTATAAATGACGGCATTGATTAACCTTTTTTATATTTATGATCCGTGGTTTTTCCATATAGTCCGAATGAGCTTATTAACCGGCTTTTTAGCGTTATTATGGTTAGGCTATAAATGGTATAACAAAACCCAAAAAAGTTTCGTCTTACCTATCGATAGCTTAATCGTATGTATCGCATTAATCGGTTTATCGGTTATTCCTCTGCTAATTAACGGCACGCGAGAGTTCGGCGTAATCAGTATGTACGTTAAATTATTGATTGCCTTTATTTTCGGTATTGTGATTTACAACCTGTTCTATCAAACCGAACAAGGCAAAGCCAATTTAATTCGAGATCTGAAAATTGGAATCGGTGTACAGGCAACCATCGGTTTCTTGGCATTATTAGGCATAACCTTATTTATTGAGTTGGCATTAAATACCAATGCCGAGATGCGCGGGCATTTAAGCCGTTTTATCGGTTCGGAACAAGAATATCGTTTATATAATTTAACCTCTTCGGCATTTTTCCCATTAAGTATTTTCTATATGCTGTTACTGCATTTTTTATTGGCATATCATCATAAAACGGAAAAATTAAATGCGGTTTACGTATTCTTATTGCTATTTATCGGGCTGATTGCCGGACGTACGTTCCTCACTTTCTCAATCGTCAGTTTAGTATTGTATTTCCGCCGTCATTATTTAACGGCAATTATTGCTTTTGCTGCGGTGGTGTTGTTTTTAGCCTATAACTATCCGACTCACCCTTATGTAGAACACGCACTTGAACCGGTGATTAATTTAATTAACGGCGGCGATCGTTTGAGTTCTTCGACCGATACCTTGATGAATAAGCATTTATTTATGCCGGAAGTGAAGCAGTTAATTATGGGTGACGGGCAATATTATGTGAACGGCGGCAGTTATTACGGCGGATCGGATTCCGGTTTTATTCGCCAAGCATTATACGGCGGCATCGGTTATATTTTCGTGTGCTTTATCTTTACCGCCTATTTTGTTAAACGCGTAGCGGATAACTGGCTAAACGGCAGTTGGAAATTTACGCTTTCCACTTTAGCATTATTGAGCGTATTAAATATTAAAGCGGATACTTATGCTTATCCGGGGATTATGTTCGTCTTGTTAATGTTCTTATCTCTGTTCGGAACAAGCGGTCGAATTAAGACATTTTTTAACAAAAATAACGAGGCAAAGAATGTTTAGTATTATTGTGCCTTCTTACAATCGTAACCAAGAAATCCCGGCATTATTAGAAAGCTTGACTAAACAAACGCTACAAAATTTTGAAGTGATTGTCGTCGATGATTTTTCTCAACAACCGGTTACGGTAACGCAAGCGTATCCTTTTACAGTCAAAGTGATCCGTAATAATCCGAATAAAGGGGCGGCAGGTAGCCGTAATGTTGGGGCGGAACACGCAAGTTATGAATGGCTATTATTCCTTGATGACGACGACCGTTTTGCCGATCAAAAATGTGAAGTCTTAGCACAAGAGATCGCACAACATCCACAGGCAAATTTTATCTATCATCCGGCAGAATGTGTGATGGTAAACGAAGGATTCAGCTATGTGACGAAGCCGCTTCCAAGTGAAAAATTGAATTTAGATGCGATATTACTTGCTAATAAAATCGGTGGTATGCCGATGTTAGGCATTAAAAAATCGTTCTTTTTTGAATTAGGCGGTTTAGCGACCGATTTAAAATCTTTGGAAGATTATGAGTTTGTACTGAAAGCAGTATCCAGCCCGAATTTTGCACCGTTATTTGTGGATCAACCGCTTAGTATTTGTGGCTTCCATACTAAACGCTCCAGCGTTTCGACCAATACGACTAATACCGAATTGGCATTGGCGGCAATTCGCCAAAAATATGTGAAAACGGAAACGCAAGCGGCAAATTTTGCAATGAACTCGCTGTATATTTTATCTTACCCTTATGCGATGAATCTTTCTCGCCAAGCGGCAAGTTATTATTTGCAAATGTTCAAACGTAGCCATAGCTTAAAACATTTAATTATCGCAATGGTTACATTTATCTCGCCAAAATTGGCAATTAATATGAAAAGGTTTATTTAATGAAATTCTCTGTTTTAATGTCTTTGTATATCAAAGAAAATCCTCAGTTTTTAAGAGAATGTTTTGAAAGCTTAAAAGCACAAACTCGACCTGCCGATGAAATTGTCGTGTTGTTTGACGGTAAAGTCACACCGGAATTAGATGCGATTGTAGTGGAATACGAACAACAGCTTCCGATTAAAGCGGTGCGTTTTGAGCAAAATCGCGGTTTAGGTAAAACCCTGAACGACGGCTTAAATTATTGTTCGCACGAATGGGTGTTCCGTATGGATACCGATGATATTTGTTTACCGGAACGTTTTGAAAAACAAGTGGCGTTTATCGAGCAAAATCCGGATACTATAATCTTTGGCGGACAAATTGCCGAATTCGGAGAGAATATTCAAGATATTGTTGCTTATCGAAATGTACCGACTAAAGCGGAAGATATTGTAAAATTTACCCGCTTGCGTTGTCCGTTTAACCATATGACGGTTGCTTATAAAAAATCCGCAGTGCAAGCATGCGGCGGTTATCAAGATTTACAAGAAGACTATAATCTTTGGGTAAAAATGGTAGCTAACGGCAATAACGTGGCGAATTTAGCCGATTTATTAGTCTATGCTCGAGTAGGCAACGGCATGGTAAGCCGTCGTCACGGTTGGAATTATTTCAAAAGCGAATGGCGTTTAATGAAGCTGAAAAACGAATGTAAAATTCATGATCCTTTAACCGGATTCGTCATTTTCTTAATGCGAGGTTTGCCGAGAATTTTACCGCTTGCCGCCCTCAAAGCGATTTACGGTTTAATGCGTAAATAATAAAAAGGCGTATCATTTGGTACGCCTTAACTTTCTTATTGATTACGTAGAATCTCATTCATTAATTGCAAATCAATATGGCAATAACCGTTCGGATTCTTGTCTAAATAATCTTGATGATATTCTTCCGCCGGGAAATAATGTTCTAGCATCATATTTTCTACCGCAAGCGGCTCTGCATATTGTGCTTGTAAATCGGCAAGCGCTTGATTGATAACCGGTACGTCTTGCGGATCAACATAATAAATCCCGGTACGATATTGAATGCCTTTATCCGCACCTTGTTGGTTTACACTTATCGGATCAATCACTTTAAAATAGTAATCTAATAATTTTGCTAGGCTGATTTTATCCGCATCGTAAGTCACTTTCACCACTTCCGCATGACCGCTGCCGGCACACACTTCTTGATAACTCGGGTTTTCAGTATTGCCGTTCGCATATCCCGATTGTGCATCAAGCACTCCGTTAATACGTTGCATAAAGGCTTCCGTACCCCAAAAGCACCCGCCCGCCAAATAAATTTCTCGAATGTTCGCCATATTTTCTCCTGTTTGTAAAATTTTCACGGAATTAGACCGCTTGTTGTAAGTGGTCATAGCATATAGCGATTTATTACGGAGTACAAGGTACTAATTTCTCTTAATCTTATAGATTTTTTTAGCATTTTTGAGCTGAGAAAAAGGAAAACGATAAATAATTAATGCACATAGAATACAAAAACAACCTATTGCTTTTGTCCAGTCGAGTTGTTCTTTTAAGATTAAGACGCTGAGTAATAATGTCTATACTGGCTCAAGAATCATAATAATTGCAGCGTTAGTGACGTGACAATATTTTTGTCCGATAGTTTGTATAAGCATTCTAAGATTTGTTGCAATGAGTAAACTGGCGGTGAACCATAACCACACTTCTATAGAAATCGTTTCAGGAAAATTTTCAAATAGCAGAGAATAAGTTCCGCAACATATTCCGACAGTGCCGACTTGAAGTGTCGTTAATGATAAGACCGAGATGCTGAGAGCAAATCGGTTATTTAAAACAAAATAAATAGCGGCTAATAATGACGAGGAAAGAAAAATCAGATTTCCTAAAGAAAGCCGGATTCCGTTTTGGCTGGATGAAAGTAAGTAAAGACCTAATGTCGCTATTGGTAGAGATAACCAAAAAATAGTTTTTGACGGATCTTTAAAGAATAACCAAGCGAATAACGGAGCGAATAACATAAACGCCGGATCCTTTTCGAACAGACACTAAATTTTCTAATTCCAACATAATGATTGCTTCACGAATGACCGTGCGGCTTACATTTAATTTTTCTGCAAGATCTCGTTCAGGTAGCAGTCGTTCGCCAACTTGGTAAATACCGTCAATTAATTCTTGTTTTAAAATCGAACTAATTTTTTTATATGAACGTAAATCTGCATTGCTTGTCATTTTTTAACTCTCTTTAGGATTATTTAATGAAAATAACTCTCCTTTTGTGAAGACATTACCGTTTATGACCAGTTGTCTTGTTTCATTATCAGGTAGCGTTATTCTCAATTCTTTATAAGCCGGTATCCAATTACCTTGTTTATGAATATCAATATAGATATTTGTTTCTGAACAACGTAATTTTACCATTAATTGTAAATACTCATTATTTTGATATTGGAAGCTTTCTCCGTCATCATCGTAAATAGTATTTATCGCTTCCCCCCGCTTTTATAAATGGGAAAACCATAAGCTCTCTATAGGTATCTTTTTGGGGATCTACATAAGCTTCTCTTGCAGACATCGGAATGATTGCACCTGCTTTTACAAAGAGTGGGATTTTCTCAAGCGGCGCATCCGCCGTAATCGTTTGTCCGTCGAGGTGATAGGTGTGATCATAAAAATCATACCAGCCCGCATTATTTTTCGGTAAATAAACCTCACGTTTACGTTGATCTTGCTCTACCACAGAAGCAACAAGTAAATCTTTACCTAAAAGATAATCGTCGTTTTCTTCAAAAGTATTGATATCGTGTTCATGATCCAAGAAAGTCGGACGTAACATCGACTCTAATGCATGATGAGCTTTCCAGAAAGTATTATAGAGATACGGCATTAAACGATAACGAAGTTTAATCGTATCTCTAATGATATGAGTCACTTCAGGATACATCCAAGGCTCGTTAACGGTTTTGTCATCATTCCAAGAATGAATGGTAAAACGAGGGTGCATGACACCATTTTGAACCCAGCGAACAAATAATTCCGGTTCAGGCTTATTTCCAGAGAAGCCGCCGACATCATGACCTAAGTTATATAAACCGGATAAGCTCATACCAAGTCCCATACGAATGTTGTAACGTAAGGTATTCCAGCTGGTTCTATTATCTCCCGACCAAGTTTGTACATAACGATTCATACCCGGACTTCCTGAGCGAGAAATTAGATAAGGACGTAAATTAGGAGCAAATTCACGTTGTGCTTCATAGGAAGATTTCATCATTAATAATGGTTGTAACGGACGAATAAGTTTTATCGGAATTTCTTTACCGAAACCGACACATTTTGCATTACCGTCCCAAACTTCATATTCATTATTATCGTTCCAAGTTGAATCAATACCATATTCCAGAAGTTGCTTAGTTACATTTTGTTTCCACCATTCGATAGTTTTCGGATTGGAAAAATCTAAATGAGAACCTTCATCATCCCAAAATACCGAGCGTTCCGGTTGATTAAATTCAGAATCTTGGATAAATAGACCTAAGTTTTTTACTTCTTCATAACGAGGGTGATCTTGTAATAAACAAGGTTTAATATTGGCAGCTAAATGCATACCAGCCTGATGAAAATGAGCTGACATCGCATTAGGAGCAGGAACTTTATCGTAGTTCCAATTAAACACATATCGCTTATTACCGATAGAAGTATAACCCAATAACAATTGGAATGAATCACATGGAATATCATATTCAGCACATAGATCTACGAATTTTTACTGTCGTCGGTACCAAATAAATAGGCGCCGGTTTTTCTATCCTGACTTAAAGGTTGCCAACTATTATTAACTTGATATTGCCATTCTAAATATAATGGTTTATGGACACGAAGTTTCAGTAAATTGGTAGATACTTCAATAACATCGTCATTTATTTCTAATTGATAGTCGGGTAATGAGAATCCATCCGTTGAAAAGCGGTTTCTTCCTGACCAATCAATATCTTCCTGATTCGGCGTAATCGCCCATGTTCTGTCTAATTACTACAGCGGTATTAGTATGGCTGGCTTCGGAATATTGCAAACGTAATTGGGTAATGCAAATGCATATCGGGGCTTTACGCAACAATAATACGAGAATGTTTAAATTACTTGGTACGGATGCCGGTTTTGATTCAATTGCTGATCTGACCTATGCATCACAAATTTCTCAGCTACTTGATGCAATGGATCAAACCAATCAGCTACCAAAAACAATTTTATATTGTTTAAATCCTCGTGATAACGAGATGATTGCTTCGATGATTGGAAATTTCCAAACAGGAGGTATTGCAGGAAAAATCCAATTCGGTTCAGGTTGGTGGTTTAACGACCAAAAAGACGGTATGGAAAGACAATTACAGCAGCTTTCTCAATTAGGCTTGTTAAGCCAATTTGTCGGAATGCTTACGGATTCAAGAAGTTTCTTATCTTATACTCGTCATGAATATTTCCGTCGTATTTTATGTGAAATGATCGGTGGCTGGGTGGTGAAAGGTGAAGCACCGAATGATATCGAGTTATTGGGTAATATGGTAAAAAATATTTGTTACCATAATGCAAAAAGTTATTTCAAATAATCGGTAGAAAAAATGAAAAAACTAGCCCTTTTAGGGGAGTGTATGATAGAGCTGAACGGAGAGCCGTTTGGGCAAATGCGCCAGACTTATGGCGGCGATACGCTTAATACGGCAACCTATTTAGCTCGTGTATCCACTCCCGAGCAGATTCAAGTATGCTACGTGTCTGCCTTAGGAACGGATAAGCTGAGTCAAGGTATGTTAGCTTATTGGCAGGCAGACGGCATTGATACCCAATGGGTTTTAAAAGACGAGCAGCGTTCGCCGGGGTTATATTTAATTCAATTGGATAAGCAAGGCGAACGGACTTTCTTATATTGGCGCAATCAATCGGCCGCTCGTTATTTATTGCAACATTCGAATTTCCCTCAAGTATTAAGTGAGCTGGATTCGGTGGATATGATTTATTTAAGCGGCATTTCTTTAGCAATCCTGCCTGAAAATGATCGAAAGTTGTTGATTACCTCTTTAGCGAAGTTAAAACAAGCCGGTGTAGAAATTGCCTTTGACAGTAATTTCCGTCCGAAATTATGGGAAAGTCTTGAGCAAGCGCAAGCCTGTTATCGTGAGTTATTGCCTTTAGTCGATGTCGCTTTAGTCACATTCGATGATGAGGCGATGTTATGGCAAGATGAAGACGAACAGCAGACTATTGCTCGTTTATCTGCTTATGGGATCGCTAAAATCATTGTTAAACAAGGCAGTCGCGGTGCAGTCGTATGTGAGCATCTGCAACAAACCTTTGTACCTACTATTCCGGTGGAACACGTTGTGGATACCACTTCGGCAGGGGATTCTTTCAATGCCGGATTTTTAGCCGGTTATTTACAAGGCAAGCCTTTAGCGGTGTGTTGCCGTCAAGGTAATCAATTAGCCGGTATAGTGATTCAGCACAAAGGCGCAATTATAGATAAATCGGCGACCGCACATTTATTCGCTCAATTTAATGCTATGTAGTAAGGAAAAAAATGATGAAATATACAACAGAACAAATTATTGAAAAACTTCGCCAGTTAAAAGTCGTGCCGGTAATTGCGGTAGAACAAGCGGAAGATATTTTACCGTTAGTTAAGACGTTAGCGGAAAACGGTTTACCGGTGGCGGAGATTACTTTCCGCTCGGCTGCGGCGGAAGAGGCGATTCGCTTAGTATGCCAGCATTATCCGGACGTATTGATTGCCGCCGGTACGGTATTAACCGCCGAGCAAGTGGTCAAAGCGAAAAATGCCGGTGCGGATTTTGTCGTGACACCGGGCTTTAACCCGACTATCGTGAAACTGTGCCAAGATTTAGATTTTCCGATTACGCCGGGGGTAAACAATCCGATGTCGATTGAAGCGGCATTATCGTTAGGCATTGAAGCGGTCAAATTTTTCCCGGCGGAAGCCAGCGGCGGTGTGAAAATGATTAAAGCCTTACTCGGTCCTTATAGTAATCTGCAAATTATGCCGACCGGCGGTATCAGCCCGAGCAATATCAAGGACTACCTCGCCATTCCGAATATTGTGGCTTGCGGCGGATCTTGGTTTGTCGAGAAATCTTTGATTCAAGCGAAGAATTGGGATGAAATCGGTAGATTGGTACGAGAAGCCGTAGCACTAACCCATGCTTAATTACAAGCAAGCGGTTTGATTTTCTCTGCTTTTTGCAAAAAACGTGCAAAATCAGACCGCTTGAAAATAGCGTACTAAAAAAGAAAAAGTAATTTGAATCAGCCAGCCGATACTTATCGCAAAAAGAATAGTGCTGATCCCGAAAGTACCGCCGAGCAGAATACCGACCGCACAGGCTGAAACTTCTATTAATGTCCTCACTATACTGATTTTCCAACCGTAACGTAAACAGATTCCTACCATTAACCCGTCCCTAGGACCAGCCCCCAATCGGCAGGAAAGATAAACCGCCGTACCGATACCGTATATGAGAATTGCGACTAACATATAGCTTACTCTATGAAAGAGCGTTTCGGGCTGTTCGAGAAAACGTACGGTAAGATCGGTAAATAATGCGATTAAAGCGATATTCAGTAATGTGCCTAAACCGAAACGTAATTTAAACGGAATCCAAAGTAATAACACGACAAAACTGATCAGCGCGATAGAGGTGCCGATAGAGATACCTAGCTGTAAGGCTAAGCCTTGCGATAATACCGTCCAAGGTGTTGCGCCCAAATTCGCTAAGATCAGTAATCCTTCTGCGATGCCGATAAAAATCATCGTCAATGAAATAATTAAAATGGTATCAAAGCGCAGTTCCCATTGGTGCCGGGCAGACCAACGCATGAGCGGAATCGGTGATTTTTTTGACATAAATGCTCAATTAAGAAAAAACAAGTAATCATTATATCTATTTATATGATTTTAAATAGTAATAATGTGATCAACTTCTCAATTTCGAATATTCATAAGGTAAAATTTTAGAGATTTTTTGTGTAAAAAAAGGTATAGTTATGAAACTTTTTTAGATGGCGTTTTTTTAGGAAAACGACGTATTATTCCTTTTCTTTTTGAGGTTTTTTCAAATGAGTGCGTTAAATAGTATCTTAGGTATTGTCGTACTGCTACTGATTGCCTTTGTATTATCAAATAATCGTAAAGCAATCAGTTTCCGTACGGTAATCGGAGCGTTAGTTCTACAAGTCGGTATCGGTGCGATCATCCTTTATTGGGAAACGGGTCGTAAAGGTTTATTAGCGGCAGCGGAAGGTGTGAGTAAAGTTATCAGCTACGGTAACGACGGTATCAGCTTCTTATTCGGCGGCTTGGTCAGCGACAAAATGTTTGAAGTGTTCGGCGGCGGCGGTTTCGTTTTCGCATTAAAAGTGCTTCCTCCGATTATCTTCTTCTCTGCGCTTATTTCCGTTCTTTACTATTTAGGTATCATGCAGATTGTGATTCGAATCCTCGGCGGTGCGTTACAAAAAGTATTAGGCACGTCAAAATCAGAATCGATGTCTGCGGCGGCGAATATTTTCGTCGGTCAAACAGAAGCGCCTCTTTTAGTTAAACCTTACATTAAATCAATGACTAACTCCGAGTTATTCGCGGTAATGTGCGGCGGTTTAGCCTCTGTTGCCGGTGCGGTAATGATTGGTTATGCAGGTATGGGCGTACCGCTTCCGTATTTAATTGCCGCATCGTTTATGGCGGCGCCGGGCGGTTTGTTATTCGCTAAAATTCTTCATCCGCAATCGGAACAATTTAAAGACGAATTAAGCGATGACGACATTGAAGAAAAACCTTCGAATGTCATTGAAGCGGCGGCAGTCGGTGCCTTCTCCGGTATGCAATTGGCAATGAACGTCGGTGCAATGTTATTAGCGTTTATCGCATTGATCGCAATGCTTAACGGCTTTATCGGCGGCGTATCTTCATTTATTGGTTATGAAAACGTAACGTTACAATCATTATTCGGTTATGTATTCCAACCTTTAGCATGGCTAATCGGTGTGCCTTGGGGAGCCGAATCGCAAGTAGCCGGTTCGTTAATCGGTCAGAAATTAATTTTAAATGAATTCGTTGCTTATGCCGATTTCGTGAATTACTTAAAACCGGAAGCGGCGGTTGCGTTAAGTCCGAAAACAATCGCTATCATCACTTTCTCACTATGTGGTTTTGCAAACTTAAGCTCAATCGCAATCTTAATCGGCGGTTTAGGCGGTATGGCGCCAAGTCGTCGTAGCGACGTAGCGCGTATGGGGGTGAAAGCTGTTGCTGCAGGTACGCTCTCCAACTTAATGAGTGCGGCGATTGCCGGTTTATTTATCGGTATCGGCGGCGCGGTAATGTAATCGCAATTGATTTATAGAAACACCACTGGAAACAGTGGTGTTGTCGTTTTAGAGCTAAGTAAACGTTTGCGCGTATGTATATCGTGCAAGCGGTCTAATTTTTCTATATTTTTACAAAAGTAAGAAGGGGGCTCGTATGAGTTTAAAAGATTCGGCGAAAATCGCTTTATCCTTAATGGATTTAACCACATTAAATGACAACGATACGGATGAGAAAGTTATTGCGCTTTGCCAACAAGGTAAGACGGAATTCGGTACGCCGGCAGCGGTATGTGTTTACCCGCGTTTTGTGCCTATCGCACGTAAAGCGTTAAAAGCACAGGGAACCGAGCAAGTTAAAATTGCCACGGTAACCAATTTCCCGCATGGTAACGATGATATTGACATTGCAGTCGCAGAAACCAAAGCGGCGGTGGCTTACGGTGCCGATGAAGTGGATGTGGTCTTCCCTTACAAAGCATTAATGGCGGGTAACGAACAAATCGGCTTTGAATTGGTACAACAATGTAAGGCGGTTTGCCAAGCGTCAAACGTATTACTAAAAGTCATTATTGAAACCGGCGAACTGAAAACTGCCGAATTAATTCGTAAAGCGAGCGAAATTTCCATTAAAGCCGGCGCGGATTTTATTAAAACTTCAACAGGTAAAGTGCCGGTAAATGCAACGCTTGAATATGCTCGTATTATGTTAGAAACCATTCGTGATTTAAACGTAGCGGATAGAGTCGGCTTTAAAGCGGCGGGCGGCGTGAAAACAGCGGAAGAAGCGGCGCAATATTTAGCGCTTGCGCAAGAAATTTTAGGTCATGATTGGGTGAATTCGGATCATTTCCGTTTCGGCGCTTCAAGTTTACTGACGAATTTACTGGCGGCATTAAACGGACAAGCAAACCAAAAAGTCAGCGGCTACTAAGCAAGCGGTCTAAATTTATTAATTTTTTACAAACTATATCGTAATAGAGGAAAACAAAATGGCTACTCCACACATTAACGCACCGGAAGGTGCATTTGCTGACGTTGTATTAATGCCGGGCGATCCGCTTCGTGCAAAATATATTGCGGAAACATTTTTAGAAGATGCGGTACAAGTAACGGACGTGCGTAATATGTTCGGCTACACCGGTACTTATAAAGGTCGCCGTATTTCGGTCATGGGACACGGTATGGGGATTCCTTCTTGCTCAATTTATGCAAAAGAATTGATTACCGAATACGGTGTGAAAAAGATCATTCGCGTCGGTTCTTGCGGTGCGGTACGTCAAGATGTAAAAGTGCGTGATGTAATTATCGGTTCGGGTGCTTGCACCGATTCAAAAGTAAACCGTATCCGTTTCCGTGACAACGATTTTGCGGCAATTTCCGACTTTGATATGACCTTAGCGGCGGTACAAGCGGCAAAACAAAAAGGTATTGCGGCACGTGTCGGTAACTTATTCTCTGCGGACTTATTCTATACGCCGGATGTGGAAATGTTTGACGTAATGGAAAAATACGGCATTTTAGGCGTGGAAATGGAAGCGGCGGGTATTTATGCGGTAGCGGCGGAATACGGTGCAAAAGCGTTAGCGATTTGTACCGTTTCAGACCATATCCGTACCGGTGAGCAAACTTCATCGGAAGAACGCCAATTAACCTTTAATGATATGATTACGATTGCATTAGAGTCCGTGTTAATCGGCGATAAAGCGGAATAAGCGGTCGATTTTCCGTATTACTTTACAAATCCTCTGGGCTGAAAAGCTCGGAGGATTTTTTTGTCTAAAAATCAGACGAAAGCGATTGCTTTTGCACAAAATTTTGTAAAACTCACTTGAAAGCTGATAATCTGCCCCAATGTTGGTTATCGTTGCACGCAATTCGGCGTGCGAAATTTTTTTACAAATAAATAATAGAAGGAAACAGACAATGACTCTTCGTCCATTACACGATAAAGTAATTTTAAAACGTGAAGAAGTGGAAACACGTTCTGCAGGCGGTATTGTTTTAACCGGTTCGGCAGCGACGAAATCTACGCGCGGTAAAGTAATTGCGGTTGGTACAGGTCGTTTATTAGAAAACGGTTCCGTACAAGCATTAGCGGTAAAAGTTGGTGATGTCGTTATCTTCAACGAAGGTTATGGGGTTAAATCAGAAAAAATTGACGGCGAAGAAGTGTTAATTCTTTCTGAAAACGATATTTTAGCTATCGTAGAGTAGTGATAAGCGGTCATCACTAATTTTTTGCAAATTGAATAAATAATTTATAGGAAGAAAAAATGGCAGCAAAAGACGTTAAATTCGGTAATGACGCACGTGTAAAAATGTTAAAAGGCGTGAATGTTTTAGCGGATGCGGTAAAAGTAACTTTAGGCCCGAAAGGTCGTAATGTCGTATTAGATAAAGCATACGGCGCACCAACCATCACTAAAGACGGCGTGTCGGTTGCACGTGAAATCGAATTGGAAGATAAATTCGAAAATATGGGCGCACAAATGGTAAAAGAAGTGGCGTCAAAAGCGAACGATGCGGCAGGTGACGGTACGACAACCGCAACTGTTCTTGCTCAAGCAATCGTAAACGAAGGCTTAAAAGCAGTAGCGGCAGGTATGAATCCGATGGATTTAAAACGCGGTATCGATAAAGCGGTTGTTGCTGTAGTGGAAGAATTAAAAGCGATTTCTAAGCCGTGCGAAACTTCAAAAGAAATTGAGCAAGTAGGTACGATTTCAGCAAACTCTGATGAAACCGTAGGTAAACTAATTGCGCAAGCAATGGAAAAAGTCGGTAAAGAAGGCGTTATCACCGTTGAAGACGGTACAGGTTTAGATGATGCGTTAGATGTGGTAGAAGGTATGCAATTTGACCGTGGTTACCTTTCTCCATACTTCATCAACAAACCGGAAGCCGGTACGGTTGAATTAGAAAATCCATACATTATTTTAGTCGATAAAAAAATCAGCAACATTCGTGAAATCTTACCGGTATTAGAAGCGGTAGCGAAAGCGGGTAAACCGTTATTAATCGTAGCGGAAGATATCGAAGGCGAAGCGTTAGCAACATTAGTGGTAAATACTATGCGCGGTATCGTGAAAGTGGCTGCGGTAAAAGCACCGGGCTTTGGCGATCGTCGTAAAGCAATGTTACAAGATATTGCAATTTTAACCGCAGGTACTGTGATTTCGGAAGAAATCGGTATGGAACTTGAGAAAGCGACTCTCGAAGAATTAGGTCAAGCAAAACGTGTTGTGATCACAAAAGATAACACAACCATTATTGACGGTATCGGTGACGAAGCGCAAATCAAAGCACGAGTAGCGCAAATTCGCCAACAAATTGAAGATTCGACATCAGATTACGATAAAGAAAAACTTCAAGAGCGTGTTGCAAAATTAGCCGGTGGTGTTGCGGTAATCAAAGTAGGTGCGGCAACCGAAGTGGCGATGAAAGAGAAAAAAGACCGTGTGGATGATGCGTTACACGCAACTCGTGCGGCAGTTGAAGAAGGTATTGTACCGGGAGGCGGTGTTGCGTTAGTGCGTGCGGCTTCTAAAGTAGCTACAACTTTAACAGGCGATAATGAAGAGCAAAATGTCGGTATCAAACTTGCGCTTCGTGCGATGGAAGCACCGCTTCGCCAAATCGTGACTAACGCAGGCGAAGAAGCGTCCGTTGTGGCTCGTAATGTGAAAGACGGTAACGGTAACTACGGTTATAATGCCGGTACGGAACAATACGGTGATATGCTTGAGATGGGTATCTTAGATCCGACAAAAGTAACTCGTTCGGCATTACAATTCGCAGCATCAATTGCAGGTTTAATGATCACGACAGAATGTATGATCACAGATTTACCGAAAGAGGAAAAATTAGATCCGGCTGCAGCAATGGGCGGCATGGGTGGTATGGGCGGAATGATGTAATTCATCCTCCATTAGTTTGTTCATTAAGACCTCCGAGAAATTTCTCGGAGGTTTTTTTATATTATATCTGCATCACATATTAGGCAAAATATGAAAAAAAGGGCTAACTTTTGTTAGCCCTTGGTACATTTCATCATTCAATCATATTAAGGGAGAAAAAGATTATTTGTCAATTATTTGCCATAGTAAGCTTTTGTCATTATCTCTTCCATATCTTCTACCATTGCAAGACGTGGATTTGCCGGAGTACATTGGTCTTCAAAGGCATTTAATGCAAGTTCACGACGTGCGTCTAAGAACTCTTGTTCGTCAATACCTTGTTCACGTAAAGACATTTTAACACCACAACGTACTGCTAAATCATGTACCGCTTTAGCGTAAGATTCCACCGCTTCTTCAGGCGTTGTCGCCGGTAAACCTAAAATACGTGCGATGTCTTGGAAGCGTTTATCCGCAACATAGTTTGTGTATTTCGGCCAAGTTGCCACTTTAGTCGGGCGAGTACCGTTATAACGAATTACGTGCGGTAATAAAATCGCATTGGTACGACCGTGAATCGTATGGAATTTACCGCCGATTTTATGCGCCATTGAGTGACAAATACCTAAGAATGCGTTTGCAAACGCTATACCTGCCATAGTTGAAGCATTGTGCATTTTCTCGCGAGCGACTTCATCAAATTCTTTCACGGATTTTTCTAAATTTTCAAATACCAGTTTAATTGCCTGTAACGCTAAACCGTCGGTGTAGTCGTTGGCAAGTATTGAAGTATAAGCCTCAGTTGCGTGAGTTAATACGTCTAAACCGGTATCCGCTGCAACATGAGCCGGCACTGACATCACTAATGCAGGATCTACAATCGCAATTGTCGGCGTGAGAGAGTAGTCGGCCAACGGATATTTAATATCGCCGTCAGTAATGACCGCAAACGGCGTGACTTCGGAACCGGTACCGGATGTGGTCGGGATACCGACAAATTTCGCTTTACGACCTAATTGCGGGAATTTGAACGCACGTTTACGAATATCCATAAATTTCTGAACTAAATCACGGAAATCCACTTCCGGTTGTTCATAGAATAACCACATTACTTTTGCCGCATCCATAGGCGAGCCGCCACCTAAGGCAATAATGGTATCCGGTTGGAAGCTACGCATAAGTTCCGTCCCGCGTTGTACGGTTTGTAAACTTGGATTCGGTTCAACATCGGTAAATAACTGAATCATCACTTTATTACGACGTTGGCGTAATTGGTCGGTAATTCTATCGACAAAACCGAGATCTACCATTGAGCGGTCGGTCACGATCATCACTTTTTCCGCATCTTTCATTGATTTGAGATATTGAATTGAATCACGCTCAAAGTAGATTTTTGATGGAACTTTAAACCATTGCATATTGTTTCTCCGTCTGCCCACACGTTTAATATTAATTAAGTTCACCGCACTTACGTTGTTACTTACGGAGTTTTTACCGTAAGAACCACAACCTAATGTGAGGGACGGAAGGAATGAATTATACACGTCACCGATACCACCGAATGTTGATGGCGAGTTCCAAATTACACGAATCGCTTTAACGCGCTCGCCGAATGTTTTTGCTAATTCGACATTTTGCGTATGGATTGCCGCCGAGTGACCTAAACCGTAGAAATTTACCATCGCTTCGGAAAGTTCTAAACCGTGTTCGGTTGAATTCGATTTTAATAATGCAAGTACCGGTGATAATTTCTCACGAGTAAGCGGTTCGCCTTCACCGACAAACGCACATTCTGCAAGTAGGATGTTTGTTTTTGGTGGCACGCTAAAACCCGCTTGTTCGGCAATCCATGCCGCCGGTTTACCTACGACCGCCGCATTTAATTTTGCTCCGGCACAGTTTTCATCTTTGGCTTTATCCACACCGAAAATGAATTTTTCTAACAGTACTTTTTCTTTTTTATTTACCAGATATACGCCGTAAGATTGCATTTCTTTCACGAAATCGGCATAGATTTCTTTATCGACAATCGCCGCTTGTTCGGATGCACAAATCATACCGTTGTCAAAAGATTTTGACATCACAATGTCGTAAACAGCTTGTTCTAGTTTAGCAGTTTTTTCCACATAAGCCGGTACGTTACCCGCCCCTACGCCTAATGCCGGTTTACCGCAAGAATATGCCGCTTCAACCATGGCATTACCGCCGGTAGCAAGAATGGTTGCAATACCCGGATGTTTCATTAATGCGGAAGTACCTTCCATTGACGGGGTTTTAATCCATTGCACACAATTTTTCGGTGCGCCGGCAGCAACGGCGGCATCATATACAACTTGAGCGGCATGAGCGGAAGATTGTTGTGCGGAAGGGTGGAAAGCAAAAACGATTGGGTTACGAGTTTTGAGGGCGATTAACGCTTTGAAGATAGTGGTTGAGGTTGGGTTGGTTGTCGGAGTTATGCCGCATACGACACCGACAGGGTCGGCGATTTCGGTAATACCGGTTACGTTATCTTCACTAATTATCCCCGCCGTTTTTAAATGTCGCATATTATTTACGACATATTCACAAGCAAATAGATTTTTAGTCGCTTTGTCTTCAAATACGCCCCGCCCCGTTTCTTCATAAGCGTGCATTGCTAGAACGCCATGTTTATCCAGTGCCGCCACGGAGGCTTTTGCAACGATGTAATCCACTTGTTCTTGGTTAAGCTGACGAAATTCTTCGAGAGCTTTTAAACCGTTTTCAACTAGCTGATTTACTTCGGTTTGAGCATCATATGGTTGTGCATTTTTTGCATTGTTAGCCATAGTTTGGTTCCTCTAAAGTTTCAAATTTCAAATTTTTTTAACTGATAAAATTATTACCTAAATATTTGTAGATTGCATTAAATTCATAACTCTTTAGAGGTGTTTTTGATTTATGTCAAATTTTATTTCGTATAATAATTATCATAAATAAGTAGGCGGCTATCCAATGCATAATGTATTAACTTTACACAGAAATTTTGGCAGTTACAGGTAATTAATGGTAGGATAAGAACATTTATATAAGTACAACAAAATGATGAATTTACCTATGAAAGATACCTTACGTATTGCGACTCGCCAAAGTCCTCTTGCATTGTGGCAAGCAAATTTTGTAAAAGACGAATTAGAAAAACGTTTTCCGGAACTTTCTGTCGAATTAGTGACGATGGTTACTAAAGGCGATGTGATTTTAGATACCCCGTTAGCTAAAATCGGCGGAAAAGGGTTGTTTGTAAAAGAATTGGAATTGGCGCTTTTAGAAAACCGTGCGGATATTGCTGTGCATTCAATGAAAGACGTGCCGATGACCTTTCCGGAAGGTTTAGGTTTGGCGGTAATTTGCGAGCGAGAAGATCCGCGTGATGCGTTCGTTTCAAATAAATATCAAAATTTAGACGAATTACCTGCCGGAGCCGTTGTGGGGACATCCAGCTTACGTCGTCAGTGTCAATTGATGGCAAAATATCCGCATTTGGAAGTGAAATCTTTGCGTGGTAACGTTGGCACTCGTTTATCAAAATTGGATAACGGCGAATATGATGCGATTATTTTAGCGTCTGCCGGATTAATTCGTTTAGGAATGCCTGAGCGTATTCGTAGCTTTATTTCGGTCGAACAATCTTTGCCGGCGGCAGGGCAAGGTGCGGTAGGAATTGAAACTCGAGTAGATGACGAGCGAGTGTTAAATTATCTTGCAACATTAAATCATAATCCGACCGCTTGTTGTGTCATCGCAGAGCGTGCGATGAATACCCGTTTGCAAGGCGGATGCCAAGTGCCGATTGGTGGTTTTGCAACCTTAAACGGAAATGAAATAACGTTAAACGCCTTGGTCGGTGCGCTGGACGGTTCGAACATTATTCGAGCATCAGGAGTAGCGGATAGAGAAAATGCCGAGCAATTAGGTATTTCCGTGGCCGAACAACTTCTTGCACAAGGTGCGGATAAAATCCTTGCGGAAGTATATAAAGACGAATAAGAAATAAAATGAATGTGTTAATTACTCGCCCTGATTATCGTGGGCAGGAATTAGTTGAAATGTTGAATCAGTATCAGATTTTTGCGATTCATCAGCCGTTATTTACGATTGAAGCCGGGACGGAATTACCTCAGCTTCCGTCGGTTATGTCTCGTCTGAATACGGATGATTATGTATTTGCCGTTTCTAAACATGCCATTGATTTTGCTTCGGAAACGCTCGTACAGACAGGTTTTCAGTATCGTTCCGATTTAAAATATTTTGCGGTGGGAAGACAATCCGCAGCCTATTTTTCGACAAAAACAGCGTATCCTACGTATTATCCGATCTCTTCCGAGAATAGTGAGGGATTACTGGAATTACCTGAAATGCAGTGCTTAGAAGGAAAAAATATTCTCGTTTTACGAGCGGAGAAAGGGCGGGATTTTTTTGCGGAACAAGCGAGTTTACGAGGAGCAAATGTCCAATATTTAGAGTGTTATCGTCGTAAATATGCGGAAGATAACATTACTGAAAAAATGAGTTTGTGTAAACGAGCCGGCATTGATAGTATTATCGTGACAAGTTCGGATATTTTAACCGCTTTATACGAACAAACGGCGGAACTCGATCGTCAGTGGTTGATTGAATGTCGTTTAATCGTCGTTAGCTCTCGTATCGCTCAACTGGCGTATAAATTGGGTTGGGGTAGAAATAAGGTTCTACTGTCCGAAAAAGCGGATAATAATAGTCTGCTGGAAAGCGTATTGAAATTTATCGACAAATCTAACTAAGGTGGAAATATGTCAAAAGATAAACAGAACATTGAACAAACGGAAGATGTTGTTGAAGCGGTTACAGCCGTTGAGCAAGAAACTAATTCATCTAAACAGGAATTTGTAGAAAATTCAGAAAAAGAGACCGCTTCTCAAGCAGATAAAGAGGATACGAAAGTGGAACAAAAGGCTGAAGGAAAAACGGTCGTCGTTCAAAAATCCGGCGGCAAAGGCATTGCTCTGTTGGCATTATTAGTTGCGATTGCAGTCGGCGGTGCGGGTCATTATTTGGCAAATCAGAAATTTACCGATGTAGAGCAACAAATCGCAAAACTGGCAGGGCAACAACCTGTTTCTTCTCCTCAAATAGAAATCCCGAATTTTGATGCGGAAAAAGCGCAAATTGCAGAACTGGGTTCTTCATATCAGAAAGCGTTGGAACGTATCGGCCAATTAGAACAAGAGCAATCGAATTACCTGAGTCAAATTAACGGCTTGAAAACACAATTGCAAAAAGTAAGCGGCGTGCCTCAGTCGGAATCGGTTGTTTGGAAATTATCCGATGCGGATTTTTTACTCAATAACGCATTACGCAAATTGGTTTTGGATAACGATATCGATACGGCTAAGAGCTTATTATCGGAAGCTGATAGCGTATTATCACAAGTTTCCAATACGGACGTTGCAAATGTACGCAGTGCGATCAAAAGTGATTTGAGCCAGTTGGCAAATGTGAATAACGTAGATCAGAATAGTTTGATGCAACGTTTAACCGCACTGGCAAATCGTTTGGATGATTTACCGATGATCGCTAATGAAGCTATTGAAGATACCGTAATGGAAAGCGGAGAAGTAAGCGATTCGATTGAAGATTGGCAAAAAAATATTGAAAAAAGCGCAAGTTCTTTCTTAGATCATTTTATTCGTGTAAGCGATCGTAATAAAGCGGATGAAAAAGCGTTTGTCGCACCGAATCAGGAAGTTTATTTACGTGAGAATATTCGTTTACGTTTACAGATTGCTATTCTTGCTATCCCGCGTCAGCAAAATGAATTGTATAAGCAATCGTTAGATGCGGTCGGTACTTGGATTAGAAGTTATTTTGAAACGCAAAACGAAAGTGTGAAAAGTTTCTTGAAAGAATTGGATGATTTAAGCGAACAATCTATTTATATTGATGCGCCTGATCGTCTTAAAAGTATTGAATTATTGGAACATCTCTTAAATAAAGCGCCTCAAACGGTAGAAAAAATTGAAATTAAAGCGGAAAAAGAATTAGCTCAACCGGCTACTGAAACAAAAGAGGAGCCGGTACCGCAACAACCCGTTCAGCCCCAAACTGAACAACCGTCTTCAGTTGCACAGTAAGGAGGATAGCGATGTTTAGAGTGCTTTTTTTAATGCTTTTATTACTGGCGAGTTTAATTGTCGGCCCTTATCTTTCTGGTAATCAAGGTTACGTTCGTATTGAAACCGATACGAAGGTAATCGAAATGAGCTTGGTAATGTTAGTAGTCTTCTTTGTGATTGCAATGGCGGTGGTTTATTCGATTGAAGTCATTATTAGTCGTTTTTGTCGCTTAAGCAAAGGCTCGTATAACTGGTTCTTTAACCGTAAACATAAAAAAGCCCAGCAAGAAACCTTAGAAGGGTTAATGCGAATGAGCGAAGGCGATTATTCTAAAGCGGAAAAATTATTTAGTAAGAATGCAAAACACGCGGACGAGCCCGTTTTAAATCTGATTAAAGCGGCCGAAGCAGCACAACAAGGCGGTGATGAATTCAATGCGAATAAATATTTAATTGAAGCGGCGGAATTAGCCGGACCGAATAATGTTGCGGTGGAATTAGCCCGAACCCGTATTTTAGTTCAACAAAATAAACTGCCGGCGGCTCGTAGTGCGATTGACAGTTTAATTGAATTAGCTCCTCGTAATACGGAAGTACTGCGCTTAGCGATTAACATTTATAAAGACTCGAAAGCATATAACGCTTTAGACGGTATTTTAGAAGATATTGGACAACGTAGTTTCCTTTCTGCAGAAGAATACGATGCATTAACGCACTTTGTTGATGACGGTTTACTTGATGAAAAAATGAATGAGGAAGGACAAGACGGTTTATTGGCATGGTGGGAAAATCAACCGAGCCGTCGCCGTAAATCCATTTATGTTCGTACCGGTTTAGTCAAACGCTTAATTGATACCGATGATCATGAGTCCGCTCAAGAGATTGCATTGGAAACCGTGAAAAAATATGAAGATGATCAGTTGGTACCGCTACTTGAACAACTTACTCGTTTACAAGTTGCCGAAGAAAGTAAATTGGTAAAACTGTTGGTTAAGCGAGCGGATAAAGCCGATGCGCAATATACTGACGATTATGCAAGAGCGTTAGGTTATATCTATACCCGAGAAGGATTATTTGAGAAAGCGAAAAATTATTTCGCTCAATTGATTGAACACCGTGAGTGTGTTGCAAACGATAGAATTATGGCGCTTCACGTTGCGGAGCAAATCGGTGATGTGGAGTTGGCGAATAAAATCCGCGAGCTTAATTTGAAACAAGTAAGTATGGATAAGAAAAGCGAACCTGAGCCGAATGTTGCATTAATTGAAAAATCCGTATAATTCGGACGATAAAAAAGCCACTTATCGAAAGATAAGCGGCTTTTTTGCGGGATGAATTAGTGCTTTTTACCGAATAGTTTCATTAACGGTAAAATAATTAGGCAGCAAGTTGAACCGACGATAATACCGACCACTAAATCAACAAGGCTGGCGAACTGTGCAGGAATAGCCAAATGTTCGACAAAGTGATGAATTTCGGCAATATTATGCGAGAAAATACCGCCGCCCACTAAGAACATAGCGATTGTACCGATTACCGAAAGCGATTTCATAAACCATGGCATTACTACCAGCAACGTTTTACCGATAGATTGCGATAGCCCGCTTTTCTTTTGCATTAACCATAGACCGATATCGTCCAGTTTTACGATTAATCCGACCAAGCCGTAAACAAACACGGTAATCCCGATCCCGATACTTGAAAGAGAAAGGATTTTGATCATCGTGGATGATTCTTGTAATACGCCTAAAGCGATAATAATAATTTCCGCCGACAAAATAAAATCGGTACGAATCGCACCTTTAATTTTATCTTTTTCTGAAACTTGTTCCTCCGCAGAAACCGCATTATATTCGCCTTTTTTGTGAAGGAATTTATGTAATAATTTCTCTACGCCTTCAAAACATAAATAGGCACCGCCAATCATTAACAATGGAAGAATTGCCTGCGGTAAGTAAATTGAAAGCAACAGTGCGAGCGGAATCAAAATGACTTTATTAATAAGCGAACCTTTTGCTACGCTCCAGACGATAGGTAATTCTCGATCCGGTGAAATATGTTTATCGCTGACTTGATTCGCATTTAACGCTAAGTCGTCACCGATGACACCGGCGGTCTTTTTTGCCGCCACTTTTGTCATAACCGATACATCGTCAAGTACGGATGCAATATCATCTAATAATGTAAATAATGAGCTGAATGCCATTGAGACACTTTCCTTAAAAATAGAATTTATAAAAAAACCGAGCTAAATAGCTCGGCTCTTCTGATTTCAATTCGAAATTAGCGACGTAAACCTAAACGTGCGATAGTTTCTGAATATTTAGCAAGATCAGTACGTTTTAAGTAGTCTAATAATTTACGACGACGTGAAACCATACGTAATAAACCGCGACGACCGTGGTGATCTTTTTTGTGCTCGGCAAAGTGTGCTTGTAAGTGGTTGATTTGAGCTGTTAATAATGCGATTTGAACTTCTGATGAACCAGTGTCTTTTGCATCACGACCAAATTCAGCAACGATTTTTGCTTTTGCTTCTACGCTTAGAGACATTTTAATATCCTTTTTTCGTTAAGGGTTGATAATACATCCGTAGCCGATCTCTAACTCAGCTAGGACAGGAACTGCGAATTCTAAAGATAAAGCGGTTAAATTTCAACTAAAATTTGCAAAATTAATGCAAAGAATGACCGCTCGGTTTTAAATATTCCTCTCTATTCGGATCGACGGTTTTCGCTTTACGAATCATCGGTTCAATTGTGGAGCCTTGTACTAAGATGGAAAACATCACGACAGCATAGGTCATAACTAAAATAAGATCTTTAACATCAATATCTTCAACAAATGCGACTTTACTCGGAATAGAAAGAGCCATAGCTAAAGCCAATCCGCCGCGTAATCCGCCCCAACTCATAATTTTTAACGTGTAAGGATTATAGGTGCGGAATTGTTGCATCAATTTAAACGGAATCCATAAGCTAAAATAGCGAGAGATCAGGCAAATCGGGATAGCGGCAATCATTAAAATGACCCCATAAATATTGAAATCTACCAGTAATAATGCAAAGCCGATAAGGAAAAACAATAAAGAATTTAAGAAATGATCGATCATTTCCCAGAAATGGTCCAGATAACGTTGGCTCTGTTCGGAGAACCCCGAATGACGCGTCCAGTTTCCCATCATAATGCCTGCCACTACCATTGCTAGTGCGCCGGATACATGCAATACATTACTTGCGAACATAAAACCGGCGGTCGGAATGGTTAGCGTAATCAACATTTCCATCGAACCGTCATCGGTGGAGGAAATTAAGATATGTGCGATGAAACCCTGTACGAAACCGAATAGGATACCGCCGATTGCTTCATGTAGAAAAAGCCCCATAATGTCGGAGAAACCGGTTTCTTTACCACCGAACGCAATGGTAAATACCGTAATAAAAATAACCAAACCGACGCCGTCATTAAATAAAGACTCGCCTTCCACCTGCATCGATAAGCGTTTTGGCGCACGTAAGTTTTTGATAATCGCTAATACGGCGATAGGGTCGGTCGGAGAGATTAACGCACCGAATACTATGCAGTAAATAAAGTCAATCGGTAAACCGATAAGATGGCTGACGGCATAAATTAAACCGGCGATAAAGAAAGTAGAGGCAAGCGTTGAGAAGAGCGCAAAAACGGTGATTTCCCATTTTTGATCTTTAAGAATCGGCAGTTTGACACCTAAAGAACCGGCAAACAGTAAGAACCCTAAAATGCCGTTAAGTAAGAAACTTTTGAAATCAATTTGTTCCATTACTTCTTTAGCCATCGTATCGATGTTAAATAAACCTAAAGAACCTAAAATCCAAACGAGTAGGGAACAGACCATTGCAGCGGCACTAATTGCAATAGTGGATTGTACTTTGGCACTAATTTTACTTGTAATGAAGCCGAGTAAAATAGACAGAGCGGAGAGGAAACAAATATAGGCATAAATTCCCATGGGTAATCCTGTCGAAGTAAATAAAAAGTGAAAACAGACCGCTTGCATATAGGTCTAAAGCATAGATTAAAACAAGTTTCCGAATTAATGTAAAGAATAGTTACTGGATTTCCTTAAACTGGCGATTTGTTGCCGGATAACGTTTTCTGAAAATTACACATTTGAGAATTACTTGGTTTACAGTATAATCACGACAATTTTTTGTAATGAACTTCTAGGAATTTATCCATGATTGAGAATATGCATGAACGGACGAAAGGTCCCGTTTTTAAAATTATTTTTGCCTTGGTATCTTTATCTTTCGTAATTACCGGTATCGGTACGGGGTTAGTCGGCGGTGACACGGCGGCGGTAAAAGTCAATGGTACGGAAATTACTCAACAAGCGTTTAATGCGGCTAAAAACCGTCAGCAAAGTGTGTTAAACGCACAGATGGGAGAACGTTTTTGGGATTTGCTTGATACGCCGGAATATGCAAAACAGTTTAATCAGTCCGTGTTAAACGGCTTAGTTGATGAAGAGTTATTACGTCAATACGCTAAAGAATTGAAATTAGGTATTAGTGCGGAACAAATTAAATCGGAAATTGTAAATAGCCCGGTATTCCAGCAAGACGGTAAGTTTAGCAACGATTTGTATCAACAAACCTTAAGAAGTAACGGATTAAGTGCGGACGGCTACGCGGCAATCGTTAATGAAGGTATGCTTTTCTCTCAAATCCAAGAAGGAGTTATCGGCAGTGACTTTAACGTACCGGAACAAGAAGCGTTATTAGCAAAACTGTTACTTCAAAAACGTCAAGTTCGTTTAGCGAATTATTCGATTGCTAAGGAAGCGACGAATCAAGCGGCTTCGGCGGAAGAATTACAAAAATATTATGATGCGCATAAATCCGAATTAATCGAACCGGAAAAATTAACGGTGGAATATGTAACATTAACACCGACGGACGTAGCTAATAATGTGCAAGTTAATGACGAGCAAGTCAAAACTTATTATGAAAAAAATAAAGCGGATTACGCGACTAAAGGCGAAACTCGTTTCGCCCATATTCAGTTAGCGAATGAAACTGATGCTAAGGCTGTTGCGGAACAAGTGAAAAACGGAGCTGATTTTGCCGAATTGGCCAAAACTAAATCAACCGATAAATTATCCGCTGCGCAAGGCGGGGATTTAGGTTGGGCGAAAGCAGGTACTTTCCCGAAAGCGTTTGAAGCTGCCGCTGCGTCATTACAAGACGGTCAAGTAAGTGCGGTAGTTAATGTAGATGGTGCTTATCACATCATCAAAGTGTTGGAACGTAAGGCTGAAACGGTTATTCCGCTTGAGCAGGTAAAAGATCAAATTACTAAAACGATTCGCCAAGAATTGCTTCTAACCGAATATTCCAATATTGCGCGCGAAATGGCGAATAGAGCATTTGAGAATAGCGGCAGTTTGGAATCGGTTGCACAAGCAGGCGGTGTAAAAGTGCAAAAATCCGCACAATTTACCCAACAAAACGTGCCGGCGGAACTGAATAATGAAAAAGTATTAAAAGCATTATTTAACGGAGAGTTACGCCAAAGCGGTCAGAATTCGGATGCGATGGATATCGGAGACGAACATAACCCGAAAACAATGTTTGTACGTGTAAGCGATTATCAAGCCGAACGTGTAAAAACCTTAGAAGAAGCTAAAGCTGAGGTCACAGAGGCGATAAAACAGCAAAAAGCGGAACAAATCCTATTAGCGAAAGCGGAAGAACAAGTTAAAGCGCTTAACGAAGGTAAAGATGAGAAAGTTTCTTTCGGTAATGCTCAGACGTTAGTATTCGCACAGGCGGAAAGTGAGAATCCGTTATTAGCTCAAACGGTTTTTTCTATGCCGAAGCCGGCGGACAAAGCTGTTTATCAGGTAGCGCGTAACCAACAAGGCGATGTGATTATTGTTGCTTTAGATAAAGTGATCGACGGAAGCTTAGAGGAATTTAAACCGCTTTCGGTACAATTTGCTCAGGCGGAACAGACACTGTTACGTAATGATTTACTCAAAGACTTACGTGCCAGAGCTTCGATTGAAGTGAATCAAGATTTTATGGGACAAGCGGAATCTCAAGCCCATTAATTCGGTTTTGATTGATATTTAAAAACGCCTAAAACTGATATGTTCTAGGCGTTTTTGTTTTGTCTTATTTTTCTTACTCTATATAATAACGCATAATTCCCTCTTAGAAGGCTGGTGAGCTGTGGAAATCGATCTTAATCTTGCTATTTATCTTCAATTTTTTATTGGATTATTCGCGATTGTGAATCCGTTCGGTTCACTTCCCATTTTTTTCGGTATGACCGCTCATCAATATGAGGCGGAAAGAAATCATACGAGCTTAGTTACTTCGGTATCTATCGGTGTGATTCTATTGGTTAGTTTATTTTTCGGTAAGTTTATCTTAGACGCTTTCAGCATTTCGCTGGATTCTTTCCGAGTTGCCGGCGGTTTTCTGATTGTCAGCATCGCCATGACGATGATTAGCGGTAAACTCGGAGAACATAAACAAAATAAAGAAGAAAAGAATGCGGATGTCAGCGAATACGAAAATATCGGCGTAGTCCCGCTTGCAATGCCGATTATGGCGGGGCCGGGCGCAATCGGTTCGACGATCGTATGGGGAACTCGTTATCATCAAGTTACGGATTATATCGGATTCAGTGCGGCGATTATTTTATTTGCGGCGGTATGTTATATCTTATTCCGTTTTTCCGCACCGTTAGTGAAAAAATTAGGTAAAACGGGATCGAATGTGGTTACTCGTATTATGGGACTGATCCTCATGGCTTTAGGTATAGAAATTATTGTAGCTGGGCTTAGTAATTTATTTCCGGGATTAACTTCCGTTCATTAGAAGGATAGAATGAGATGCACTCTGCGAAACAAGCGGTCAAATTTTTCCAAAATCTTGTCGGTTTATTAGCTTGTTTGCTTATATTATCCGCCTGTGAGCGGGATTTGCCGGTCAAGCATGTTGAGCCGGCTAAACCCGAAACACTTCCGATCATAGACCATAATATTTTAAAACGAGCGATTTACACGAATAAATTTCAATTGGATCCGCATTTTGTTTATTCGTCGGCGGAATCGGCTCCGTTACGAGATCTATTTAGCGGCTTATTGGCTTATAATGAAAAAGGTATCGCTCAACCGGCATTGGCGAAAACATGGTTTACCGAAAATAATAAAGACTGGTTGTTTATTTTAGATGAAAATGCAAAATGGTCTAACGGTAAAGCGGTTACCGCACAAGATATCGTGTTAAGCTGGCAACGTTTAGCTAATCCAAAGAATGCCTCACCGTTAGCGCCGTATTTAGTTTATATGCAGTTAAAACACGCTAAAGAAATACTGAACGAAGAGAAAGCGGTCGGTGAATTGGGCGTTAAAGCGTTGAATGCGACCACATTACAAATTCGCTTGGAAAAACCGAATTTGGTTTTACCCAAAATGTTGGCACACGTTGCTTTATTGCCGAGTTATCAGGGAGAGATACCGAATCCTAATATGCTGATTACGAATGGCGATTATGCATTAGCCGCTCAAACGGACAAAAGTTTATTACTGCAAGCGGTTAAAAATAATCCTTCTTTTGCCAAAGTGGAATATCATCGTATCTCGGTTTTACAATCGATTAAACCGTTCGATATAGTGGAGAATCCGTTAGAAGGACAACAGCATAATATTTGGGAATTCCCTCGGTTATGTAATTATTATTATGAGTTTAATTTTGCCGATCCTCAGTTAAAGCATAAAGAAATTCGCCAGGCAATAAAAACGATGATTTTGTCCGCCCGTATTCCGCATCAATACGGTATTGCGAATTTTTCGGTGTTACCGAAGAGTATGTTAAATTCGACTGAGCATCAGTGGAACCCGATTATTATTGAAACTTTATTGACACAAGCGGGAATCAATTCAAATAACCCGTTACAGATTACGCTGAGTTATGACGAACAGGGCAAACATGCGGAAATCGCTCAGCAAATGATTAGAACGTTAGGGCAATCGGATTTAATTAAAGTTACCCCTCAAGCACTCGATTGGTCGCAACTGTTAGCGGTAAGAGAACAAAAAAATTATCAGTTAAGCAGAGCCGGATGGTGTGCCGAATATGCCGATCCGTTACCGTTTCTATTACATTTTCATTCTAAAAGCGTTGATAACAAAAGCAATTATCATAATCCGCAAGTAGATGAAAAGTTGGAAAGGTTACAAAATCAAAATTTAACGGAAGAAGTAAGAACACAATTGATTCAGAGTGTCGTTAAACACCTTGATGACGATGTCGCCGTACTTCCGATGTTCCAATACTATCGCCGTGTTGCATTAGATCCCACCATTTTAGGTATTGATTTAAATAACGATAGCGAAGTAATTTATAGTAAACATTTATATCGAATGAAGCCCAAGGATTAATCGATGAATCAACTTAACGAACAGCAATTAAGTGAAATTAAATTTATCTTACAAAATTTCACTCACCCTACCTTGCAAAAAGACTTAATCGCATTGAATGCGTTTAAAAAAGCGGAATTAGGCGCAGGCATTTTGCGTTTGGAATTTACCATGCCGTTTGCTTGGAACAGCGGCTTTGAAGCATTGAAAGCGGACACGGAAGTAAAACTCAAACAAGTTACCGGCGCAAACGAGGTAAAATGGATCTTAAATTACCAAATTGCAACCTTAAAACGTGCCAATAACCATCCGGCAGTAAACGGTGTAAAAAATATTATTGCGGTTACATCAGGTAAAGGCGGAGTGGGTAAATCGACCACTTCGGTAAACTTAGCGTTAGCGTTAAAAGCGCAAGGCGCAAAAGTCGGGATCTTGGATGCGGATATTTACGGTCCGTCTATTCCGCATATGTTAGGTGCGCAAGATCAGCGTCCGACGTCTCCGGATAACAAACATATCACACCGATCGAAGTCTATGGTCTTCAATCGAACTCAATCGGCTATTTAATGGCGGATGATAATGCGACCATTTGGCGTGGCCCGATGGCGAGTTCGGCATTAAGCCAGTTATTGAATGAAACATGGTGGACGGAATTGGATTACCTTGTAATCGATATGCCGCCGGGTACGGGCGATATCCAACTTACTCTTTCGCAACAAATTCCGGTTACCGGTGCGGTGGTGGTAACCACTCCGCAAGATATTGCGTTATTAGATGCGGTGAAAGGTATTTCAATGTTCCAAAAAGTGTCGGTACCGGTCTTAGGTATCATTGAAAATATGAGCGTACATATCTGCCAAAATTGCGGTCACCACGAAGATATTTTCGGCACCGGCGGTGCGGAGAAAGTGGCGAAGAAATACGGTACTAAAGTATTAGGACAAATGCCGTTGCATATTCGCTTACGTCAAGATTTGGATGCCGGCACACCGACCGTCGTTGCGGCACCGGAACACGAAACCAGCCGAGCCTATATTGAATTAGCGGCAAAAGTCGCTTCGGAATTATACTGGCAAGGTTCGGTTATCCCGTCTGAAATTATGATTCGTGAAGTAAAATAAGTTTTAATAACCACGAAAACACAAAGAACACAAGCGGTAGAATTTGCAGAAAAATTTGCAAATCCTACCGCTTTTTTATTAGTACGATTCGCTGTTGGACTGCTATTTGATTTGGTTTGTCAGGATATTATGTTATTGTAATGAAATGTTAGTGAATTATTTTTATTAATTTGAAAGGAAACAAAATGAAAATAAAAAAACGTTACATTGCGCTGTTGGTCTTAGGTGTCGTTATCAGCTATGCCTGGTATCAAAATTATCAATGGGAACAGCTGATGTTAAGCGGTTATTGTGAAAAGGACGGAAGTTATTTTGATGATAGGCATACGAAGCAAGAACTGATTGATAGGGCAATTAACTATATGCTGGAGCATCAATCTAAAAAAACATACGATGCTTATACTGATGAACCTTTAGAAATAAAACCATATTTAACAATAGAGGAATTTAAAAAACTCAATCCAAATTGTTGTGAAATTACCTCATGGCCAGCAGATGCAGTTCCACAAGATTGGGATGTTCGTGTGGAAGGTAAGGCATATAGGTATGTAATCGTAAAATATTTAAGAACCTTAGCGAATAGAGAACCTGAACGATGGGAAACTAGTATTGTTTTTGATAATTGCGGCAATCCTAAAAGAGCAAGCTACTTATATTAATTAAAGAGAGAAATTTATTATGACAAAATTAACTATGCAAGATGTGACCAATTTATATTTATATAAAACGAAAACTCTACCTAAAGATAGATTGGATGATTCACTTATTTCTGAAATAGGAAAAGGAGATGATGATATTGATAGAAAAGAATTTATGGTGGGGCCGGGACGTTTTGTGACCGCTGATAACTTTAGCGTTGTAAGAGATTTTTTTAATGCTGGGAAATCACGCATTATTGCGCCGCAAGTCCCGCCTATTCGTTCACAGCAGGAAAAAATCTTGGTCGGTTTAAAACCGGGCAAATATTCCAAAGCGCAGATATTGGAAATGCTGGGTTATACGAAAGGCGGAGAAGTGGTAAATGGCATGTTTGCCGGTGAAGTCCAGACATTAGGCTTTTATGACGATGGCAAAGGGGATTTACTCGAACGCGCCTATATCTGGAATACCACAGGATTTAAAATGAGCGACAATGCCTTTTTTGTTATAGAAGAATCAGGCAAACGCTATATTGAAAACTTTGGTATTGAACCTCTTGGTAAGCAAGAAGATTTTGATTTTGTCGGCGGCTTTTGGTCTAACTTAGTGAATCGTGGTTTGGAAAGTATTATCGACCCATCCGGTATCGGTGGAACGGTAAACCTTAACTTTACCGGCGAGGTGGAAACCTACACGTTAGACGAAACAAGGTTTAAAGCGGAAGCGGCGAAGAAAAGCCATTGGAGTTTAGTGAATGCGGCGAAAGTATACGGCGGTTTAGACCAAATTATTAAAAAACTATGGGACAGTGGCTCAATTAAGCATTTATATCAAGATAAAGATACGGGCAAATTAAAACCGATTATTTACGGCACGGCCGGCAACGACAGTAAGATTGAAGGCACTAAAATCACCCGTAGGATTGCGGGTAAAGAAGTTACGCTTGATATTGCCAATCAGAAAATTGAAAAAGGCGTGTTAGAGAAATTGGGGCTGTCTGTTAGTGGTTCGGATATCATTAAATTGTTGTTTGGAGCATTGACTCCAACTTTAAATAGAATGTTGCTATCACAACTTATCCAGTCTTTTTCCGATAGCTTGGCTAAACTTGATAATCCCTTAGCCCCTTACACTAAAAATGGCGTGGTTTATGTCACCGGCAAAGGGAATGATGTGCTTAAAGGAACTGAACATGAGGATTTGTTTCTCGGTGGTGAGGGGAATGATACTTATTATGCGAGAGTAGGCGATACAATTGAAGACGCCGACGGCAAAGGTAAAGTCTATTTTGTGAGAGAAAAAGGGGTACCTAAGGCGGATCCTAAGCGGGTAGAGTTTAGCGAGTACATAACGAAAGAAGAAATAAAAGAGGTTGAAAAGGGGTTATTAACTTACGCAGTTTTAGAAAATTATAATTGGGAAGAGAAAACGGCGACTTTCGCTCATGCGACTATGCTTAATGAGCTTTTTACTGATTATACTAATTATCGTTATGAAGTTAAAGGACTAAAATTGCCCGCCGTTAAAAAGTTAAAAAGTCCGTTGGTGGAGTTTACAGCTGATTTATTAACTGTTACGCCTATTGACGAAAACGGAAAAGCACTTAGCGAAAAAAGTATTACGGTTAAAAATTTTAAAAATGGTGATTTAGGAATAAGGTTGTTGGATCCTAATAGCTATTATTATTTCCTTGAAGGCCAAGATACGGGTTTTTATGGTCCTGCTTTTTATATTGAACGAAAAAACGGTGGCGGCGCTAAAAATAACTCGTCGGGAGCAGGAAATAGCAAAGATTGGGGCGGGAACGGGCATGGAAATCACCGAAATAATGCCTCCGACCTGAATAAACCGGACGGAAATAATGGGAATAACCAAAATAACGGAAGCAATCAAGATAATCATAGCGATGTGAATGCGCCAAATAACCCGGGACGTAACTATGATATTTACGATCCTTTAGCTTTAGATTTAGATGGAGATGGGCTTGAAACCGTGTCGATGAACGGGCGACAAGGCGCGTTATTCGATCATGAAGGAAAAGGTATTCGTACCGCAACGGGCTGGCTCGCTGCGGATGACGGTTTTTTAGTGTTAGATCGTAACCAAGACGGCATTATTAATGATATAAGCGAGTTATTTAGTAATAAAAATCAACTTTCCGACGGCAGTATTTCTGCACACGGTTTTGCGACATTAGCCGATTTGGATACAAACCAAGATCAGCGTATCGACCAAAATGATAAGCTGTTTTCTAAACTCCAAATTTGGCGGGATTTAAATCAAAACGGTTTTAGTGAAGCGAATGAGCTGTTTAGCTTAGAAAGTTTGAATATTAAATCTTTACATACCGCCTATGAAGAGCGTAATGATTTTCTAGCGGGCAATAATATCCTTGCTCAGCTTGGGAAGTATGAAAAAACGGACGGTACTTTTGCACAAATGGGCGATTTAAATTTCAGTTTTAACCCGTTTTATAGCCGATTTACCGAAGCGTTAAATTTAACCGAGCAACAACGTCGCACAATTAATCTAACCGGCACCGGTCGGGTTCGGGATTTGCGTGAAGCCGCCGCACTTTCTGAGGAGTTGGCTGCTTTATTACAACAGTACACTAAGGCCTCCGATTTTCAGGCACAACGAGAATTATTGCCTGCCATTTTAGATAAATGGGCGGCAACGGATTTACAGTATCAACATTATGATAAAACATTACTTAAAACGGTAGAAAGTACCGATAGTAGTGCTTCTGTCGTTAGAGTCACGCCTTCTCAATTAAGTAGTATACGCAATGCAAAGCATGATCCTACCGTTATGCAAAACTTTGAACAGAGTAAGGCAAAAATTGCGACTTTAAATTCGCTCTACGGGTTAAATATCGATCAACTTTATTACACGACGGATAAAGACATTCGCTATATTACTGATAAAGTGAATAATATGTATCAAACAACCGTAGAACTTGCCTACCGTTCTTTACTTTTACAAACGCGTTTGAAGAAATATGTTTATAGCGTTAATGCGAAACAATTCGAAGGGAAATGGGTAACCGATTATTCTCGTACTGAAGCCTTATTTAACTCTACTTTTAAACAATCGCCTGAAAATGCATTATATGATTTAAGCGAATACCTTTCTTTCTTTAACGATCCTACGGAATGGAAAGAAGGGCTATTACTGTTAAGCCGTTATATAGATTATGCTAAAGCACAAGGATTTTATGAAAACTGGGCGGCTACTTCTAACTTAACTATTGCCCGTTTAAGAGAGGCTGGAGTAATTTTTGCAGAATCGACGGATTTAAAAGGCGATGAAAAAAATAATATTTTGTTAGGTAGCCAAAAAGATAATAACTTATCGGGTAGTGCAGGTGATGATCTACTTATCGGCGGAGAGGGTAATGATACGTTAAAAGGCAGCTACGGTGCAGACACCTATATCTTTAGCAAAGGACACGGACAGGATATCGTTTATGAAGATACCAATAATGATAACCGCGCAAGAGATATCGACACCTTAAAATTTACCGATGTGAATTATGCGGAAGTGAAGTTTCGACGAGTAGATAATGACTTAATGTTATTCGGTTATCATGATACGGATTCGGTCACGGTAAAATCCTTCTACAGCCATGTAGATTATCAATTTGACAAATTGGAGTTTGCTGACCGCAGTATAACTCGCGATGAACTGATTAAAGCAGGGCTTCATCTATACGGCACCGATGGCAATGATGATATAAAGGATCATGCGGATTGGGACAGCATTTTGGAAGGCGGCAAAGGCAACGATATTCTAAGAGGTGGCTACGGTGCGGACACCTATATCTTTAGCAAAGGACACGGACAGGATATCGTTTATGAAGATACCAATAATGATAACCGCGCAAGAGATATCGACACCTTAAAATTTACTGATGTGAATTATGCGGAAGTGAAATTCCGACGAGTAGATAATGACTTAATGTTATTCGGTTATCATGATACGGATTCGGTCACGATAAAATCCTTCTACAACCATGTAGATTATCAATTTGACAAATTGGAATTTGCTGACCGCAGTATAACTCGTGATGAACTAGGTAAACAAGGTATGGCATTATTTGGCACTGACGGTGATGATAATATCAACGACTGGGGACGTAACTCGGTGATTGATGCCGGTGCGGGTAATGATACGGTTAATGGCGGTAATGGCGATGACACCCTCATCGGCGGCAAAGGTAATGATATTCTAAGAGGTGGCTACGGTGCGGACACCTATATCTTTAGCAAAGGACACGGACAGGATATCGTTTATGAAGATACCAATAATGATAACCGCGCAAGAGATATCGACACCTTAAAATTTACCGATGTGAATTATGCGGAAGTGAAATTCCGACGAGTAGATAATGACTTAATGTTATTCGGTTATCATGATACGGATTCGGTCACGGTAAAATCCTTCTACAGCCATGTAGATTATCAATTTGACAAATTGGAGTTTGCTGACCGCAGTATAACTCGCGATGAACTGATTAAAGCAGGGCTTCATCTATACGGCACCGATGGCAATGATGATATAAAGGATCATGCGGATTGGGACAGCATTTTGGAAGGCGGCAAAGGCAACGATATTCTAAGAGGTGGCTACGGTGCGGACACCTATATCTTTAGCAAAGGACACGGACAGGATATCGTTTATGAAGATACCAATAATGATAACCGAGCAAGAGATATCGACACCTTAAAATTTACTGATGTGAATTATGCGGAAGTGAAATTCCGACGAGTAGATAATGACTTAATGTTATTCGGTTATCATGATACGGATTCGGTCACGATAAAATCCTTCTACAACCATGTAGATTATCAATTTGACAAATTGGAATTTGCTGACCGCAGTATAACTCGTGATGAACTAGGTAAACAAGGTATGGCATTATTTGGCACTGACGGTGATGATAATATCAACGACTGGGGACGTAACTCGGTGATTGATGCCGGTGCGGGTAATGATACGGTTAATGGCGGTAATGGCGATGACACCCTCATCGGCGGCAAAGGTAATGATATTCTAAGAGGTGGCTACGGTGCGGACACCTATATCTTTAGCAAAGGACACGGACAGGATATCGTTTATGAAGATACCAATAATGATAACCGCGCAAGAGATATCGACACCTTAAAATTTACTGATATTAATTTATCCGAACTTTGGTTTAGCCGAGAAAATAACGATTTGATTATTAAATCATTATTAAGTGAGGATAAAGTCACGGTTCAAAATTGGTATTCACACCAAGATCATAAAATAGAAAATATTCGTTTATCGAATGAGCAAACGTTGGTGAGCACTCAGGTGGAGAAGATGGTTGAGTCGATGGCCGGCTTTGCTCAGAAGCACGGAGGAGAGATATCTCTTGTGTCGCTTGAAGAGGTAAAACAATATATCAATAGCTTAACAGCTGCTTTATAACATACGAAAGAAATCGGCACAGTTTTTTTGAACTGTGCCGATTTGATTTTAGTGTAAGAATATAGCCTGATTTTAAGAAATTTACTCTTGGCTAATAACTATTTCCCATTTTATAAGTTATTGACGGATGGTTTTATCAAATATGAGATCAAATCTTATTTTAAATTCGCTTTCCATTAAGCGATATTGATCTTTTAAGTTTGGGCCGCATGAGTTTGAACCGATACCACTCATTTTGTAATCAATACACAATACGCTGTAATCGGACTCTTGCAGTTCATAATAATGCTTTTTCTCCGTTAATTCCTCTTGCGTATAGGGCGAGAGATTAAAGCTAAACGGTTGGCTTGCACTCACAAACAGATTTTCCGATTTGAGATATTCGCAACCGTAATGGCTGCCGTTCTCCTGCGGTTTAACATAATCGGTATGATTTTGTTTTGCCGTAGTATGATAGATGCCTAAATTTGCTAAATGGTGCTTATCCACATAGCTTTCTTGCTCGCCGTAACCGAAATATTCGACCGTATTTTCCGCTTTAGCAAGCCAGAAGCGTAAACCGAAACGAGGTAAATACGGTAATTCGGTTGGACGGATTGCGTTGATTTCCACCGAAATTTGCCCGTCATTGAAGATACGATAACGAATATCCAGTGTTAAAATGCGACCGCGAGAAATTGACACAATTGCAGATTTTACTGAAAATTCGACCGCTTGTTCGCTTTGCTGCCACTGAATTTCATACGCTCTGGTATAGGCTTTATCGTAGCCGGCATTTTGCCACGCCTCACGAATGAGACGATCATTATCGGTTGGTGCACGCCAGATATTAAAATCTAACGGTTGCTGAATAATCGCTTTACCGGCTTTTTCAATACGGCTGAAAATCCCTTTCTGTTTGTCTAGTTGGTAACTAAATTGACCGTTGTGTACGTTAATGCGGAAGTGATCTTCCTGTACTTCAAATGTACTTTTTTCAATCGTAAATTTTGGTAACACTAATTTATTTTCGCTAAATAAATTGAGCTGCTCGAAGCCAAGTGAATGTTCTGCTTCCAATAATTCTGTCGCAGTATTTAAACGATAATCTAAATTTAATAGCCATAAATGCCCGTTATTTTTTGGTAACTCAATCGGCAATATTACACTGCTGTGTGGTTTGCAAGAAACGGATAAATTTCCACCGCTTGTAACTACGCCGTTTTCGACAAATTCGTAATCAATCGTTAAATAATCGGCAAGATCAGTGAAATCCAAGTAGTTGTGGATCACAATTTGGTTATCGATTAATTCGGCACGTGCAGGGCGATTCACATTTTTAAGCTCTAATAAGTTACTGTGCGGAATACGATCCGGTGAAACCAAACCGTCCATACAGAAATTTCCATCGTGCGGACTTTCGCCGAAATCACCGCCGTAACCGAATTGTCCGTTAGCACGGTAAGGGGCGTGATCGCACCATTCCCACACAAAACCGCCGCATGATTGCGGATGACGATGGAACGCTTGCCAATAATCTTCCGCATCGCCGTTTGAGTTACCCATTGCATGGCTGTATTCACACAACACGAAAGGTTTGGCTTGCGCAGTGGCACAATAGCGGTCGATATCTTCGGTTGAGCCGTACATTTCACTATAAAAATCCAAATTCGATAGATCATTATTATCGGCGGAATGTTGATAAATCGAGCTTTCGTAATGCACTAAACGAGATTTATCACGTTGCTTAATCCACGCTGCCGCCGCTTCAAAATTGGCACCATAGCCGGCTTCATTCCCCAACGACCAAATAATAATCGAAGTACGATTTTTATCTCGTTCCACATTGGCTTGTTGGCGGTCTAAAATCGCTTTTTTGAACAGCGGATCACGGGCAAAGTAACAGTAATTATCTATCATATCTTGACGGATACGCTCAGTTTGCAAATCATTTTGGTGATTTAAGAGAATACTCGGCTCAGGCATTTTGACGGTGAGCATTGACGCACCGTGTGACTCGACATCGCTTTCGCCAATCAAATAAAAACCGTATTGATCGCATAGCTCGCTAAACCAAGGCGCATTCGGATAATGGGCGGTGCGGATTGCATTGATATTATGTTGCTTCATCAGCTGTAAATCTTTATGCGCTTGTGCGTAGCTAATCGCATAACCGGTTTTCGGATCGCTATCGTGGCGGTTTACTCCTTTAAATTTAATCGGTTGCTGATTAAATAATAAAATGCCGTCTTTGATTTCCACTTTTCTAAACCCGATTTTTTGCACAATCACTTCTTCCGCAGTATGCAAAATTAAGGTGTAAAGTTGCGGCTTTTCTGCATTCCATAACTGAATATCTTCTACCTCAATATTGAGATGCGTATCGGTTTGATTGAAAACGGTAAAGCCGTTCGGGTTGAGTAATTGATATTCAATCGCTTGCGGCTGACGGCTAAACAGCGTTTCCACTTTCAGATTTGCGTGACGTAATTCATCATCCAATTCATATTGAATAAAGAAATCTTGCAGATAATTTTGTTCACGCTCAAGCAAATAGACATCACGGAAAATGCCCGACATTCTGAATTTGTCTTGGTCTTCTAAATAGCTGCCGTCACACCATTTCAGTACCACGACGGTTAAATGGTTGGTGCCGGCTTGTAAATAATCGCTAACATCAAATTCTGAGGTGTTGTGGCTAATTTGACTATAACCGACAAACTGTTTATTCACATAAACAAATAAACAGGAATCCACGCCTTCAAAATTGAGCAAATAACGCTTATTGCTTTTCGGAGTAAGTTGAAGAGTACGGTGATACACGCCGCATGGATTTTGATGCGGTACAAACGGTGGTTCAAACGGAAACGGGTAGTTAATATTCGTATAGTGATGATGATCAAAACCGTGATTTTGCCAATTTGCCGGCACCGGAATTTTATGTTCAAACGCAATATCAAGGAAATTATCCGGCAAGTCATGATAGCTTTGGAAGTAATTAAAATCCCATTGTCCGTTAAGCAAAGTAAAGTAATCGGATTGTTCGCGCTTACCGCTTAAAGCGGTTTCATTCTGTTGATGCGGAATAAAATAAGCGTGATGCTCAACGGTATTTACGTGGAGCGTATTGGGATCTTGGAAGTAATTCGGCAGTATCATGATAATTTCCTCGATGTTTACAAATTAAAAGTGAAAGGTGTAACGAATATCGTGTTTATAGCGTTCGCCTGCTTTGGTAATGCCACCAAATTTTGCCAGTTCGGCTTGGTTTGGCGAATCGGGGAAAAACTCCGGTTCTAAAGCAACACCGGCGTAATCTTGATAAGTTGAACCGCTCAGATTTGGTTGCCCGCCAAGCCAATTTCCCGAATAGCATTGTAGTGCCGGCATTGAGGTATTGAGTTCAAGTGCAAGATCTTCAACCGTTAAACAAGCGGTCGGTTTTGCAGAGTTTTTTACCAATTTGAAAGCGTGATCGTAGCCTTTTACCAGCTGTTGATCGGTATCTTTCAGCAAGTCTTGCCCGATAAGTTTAGGCGTTGAAAAATCAAAACCGGTGTGAGCAACCGCTTTAAACGGTAAAATCGGGATACCGTCTGCACCGACCGGTAAATATTCGTCTGCGTTAATCATCAATTGATGCGAAAGCACATCACCTGCGCCGAGTAAATTGAAATAAGCGTGATTGGTAAAGCAGAGCGGGGTATCTTGATTGGCGGTTGCTTCAAATGCAATTTCGACTTCTTTTCCATTCAAACGATAAGTCACAACGGCATAAACTTCACCGCCGAAACCTTGTTCGCCGTCTGCAAAAATTCGGCTGAATTTGACCGCTTGCGGATCAAGCTGCTCCGCTTGCCAAATTTGTTTATCCGCCCCGTTAGCACCGCCGTGTAAAGTGTTTTTACCGTCATTTTTAACCAAAGTATAGGTTTTGCCGTTAAGCTGATATTCGGCATTAGCGATACGGTTGGCATAACGTCCGCAAGTTGCTCCAAAGTAAGCGGTCTGATTTTGCCAATTTTCTGCAGAAGTCGTAACTAACACTTCACGTTCGCCTTTCGGGTGTTTCACCACACAAGAAAGCCAAGCGGCACCGAAGTCGGATAACGTAATTTTAAGAAATGAGTTTTCTAGGGTAAAGGTTTTCATAACTTGCTCCGAAAGCAAGAAATCACGGAAATTTCCGTGATTTCTGCAGATGAACGATTAAATAAGATGAACGCCATCACAAGCGGTACAAAGGTGGAAAGTTTCTTTGATACCGGTCTGTTTTTCATAGTTATCCGCAATGATTCGGCGTAAATGTTCCACTTTCTCATCCGGTACCAAGCAAACGATACAGCCGCCGAAACCGCCGCCGGTCATACGTGCGCCGCCATTTTTACCGATTGCCACTTGTGCCAGTTCGACCAAGTAGTCGATTTCCGGAATAGTAATTTCAAAATCGTCACGCATAGAATCATGCGACCCCGCCATTAATTGACCGAGTTTGACCATATCATTCGCTTTTAAGGCTTCAACCGCTTCCAATACGCGTTGATTTTCGCTGATGATATGTTTTGCACGTTTATAAGCTAACTCATTTTGGGCTTGTAATTCAGCCGCTCGCTCGATAAATCGTTCCGATGTAACATCACGTAATGCTTTCACACCGAAGAATCGTGCGGCAAATTCACACTCTTGACGGCGACTGTTGTATTCACCGGTGACTAAATCGTGTTTCACGTTAGAGTTGATAATCGCAATCGAATAGCCGTGCGGTACCGGTGTCGGGGTAATGTCTAACGAACGGCAATCAATCATAATCACTTGATCTTTTTGTCCGAGCGCCGAGGTAAGTTGATCCATATTGCCGCAATTTGCGCCGACGAATTTATTCTCGGCTTGTTGTCCGATCAAGGCGATTTCCGCCAAACTGAGTGGTAAATCGCCTAGCACTTGCGCAGTTTTACCGATTGAAATTTCTAATGCGGCGGACGAACTTAAACCGGAAGACATCGGCACGTCGCTGGTCATCGCTAAATCCGCACCTTGTTTAAACTCCGGACATTTTTCTTGAATATATTTCACCACGCCGCGTACGTAATTCGCCCATTTGTGTTCGGACGGTTCAATCGGTCGGCTAAGGTCAAACTCATCTTGTTCATCAATATCAATCGCATACACTCGCCAAACCGAATCGTCACGTTTACTAAAGCTGACCGCCATTCCGTAGTTAATCGCACACGGCATTACGAAGCCGTCGTTATAATCGGTATGTTCGCCGATAATATTGACCCGCCCCGGAGCAAATACGGTTTGAGCTGCCGAGTAGCCGTAATGTTCGCTAAATTTCTGTGTCGCAAGCTGTTGTGGTTTCATTCTATCTTTCTCTCTCGCTATTTCTTTCTATTGATCTTTATAGTGAATGCTGTCGCTCACCGCATTGAGTCTTTCCGCCGCTTGTTCCGGTGTCAGATCTCGCTGACTTTCCGCCATCATCTCGTAGCCGACCATAAATTTACGCACGGTTGCCGAACGTAACAACGGCGGATAGAAATGGGCGTGTAGCTGCCAATGTTGATTGTCACTTTCGTTAAACGGGGCGAAATGGAAGCCCATCGAATACGGGAAACTGATATTAAATAAGTTATCGTAGCGAGTGGTTAGCTTTTTAAGTGCGAGTGCTAAATCCGCTCGTTCGGCTTCGTTTAAATCGGTAATGCGTTTAAAGTGTTTACGTTTAGGTAACAGCAAGGTTTCAAACGGCCAGCCGGCCCAGTAAGGCACCACTGCAATCCAGTCTTCGGTTTCGACGACGATACGTTCTTTTTTAGTTAATTCACGCTCGGCATAATCAAGAAGCAATGGACGACCGTATTGAGCAAAGTAATTTGCCTGACATTCGTCTTCAATCGCAATTTCGTTCGGTAAGAAATTGCTTGCCCAAATTTGACCGTGTGGATGTGGATTAGAACAGCCCATCATGGCGCCTTTGTTTTCAAAAATTTGAACCCATTGATAACGCGTTTTTAATTCGTTAGCTTGTTCTTGCCAAACTTGTACGACTTGCTCTATTTCAGCCACTGACAGTTGCGGTAAGGTTTTACTGTGATCGGGCGAGAAACAAATCACACGGCTTTCGCCTTGGGTATGTGAAATTTGGAAAAGCGGATCGGAACCGGCTTCCGGCGCCGGTGTATCCGGCAGTAGTGCGGAGAAATCGTTTTTAAAGACGAAAGGTTTGCTATAAACGGGATTTTGTTCGCCGGTAATGCGTTTATTTCCCGGACAGAGATAACAAGTCGGATCATAGCTCGGTTTATTATCCGCAACCGTTTCTTCCCGATGGCCTTGCCACGGACGTTTCGCACGATGCGGAGAAACTAAAATCCATTGATTTTTTAACGGATTAAAACGACGATGAGGGTGATCGTTTAGGATAAATTGTTGGCTCATTGTAGAACTTCTCCATTTGAGTTTTTAGAATTGGAGTATAGCCGACATTGATTTTTTTGTGTGTGATAATGATCACAGAAGTGAGCGCAGTCCGATGGTTTTGCTGTAATTTTAGCTAATTGAACGATATAAACAGTTTGTAGAAGAAAGAAAATAAGTGATAGAAATCAATAGAATTTTTATGGATTTCGATTTAAGTAAGCGGTCGAATTTTCCCTCTTTTTTGCAAAAGATAATGGAAAAGCGACCGCTTGTTTTTCTTTAAAGTTCAAAGCTGTCGAAATCGTTGCTATCGACTTTGGCATTAATTTGCCCGACTAAATAGGAACTGACTTCAACTTCTTGCGGTGCAACTTGTACGTTATCAGACACCAACCAAGCGTTAATCCAAGGAATCGGATTGGAAGAGGCGGCAAAAGGGCGGGGTAATCCGACCGCTTGCATCCGAATATTGGTAATATATTCGACATATTTCACCAAAATATCTTCATTCAAACCAATCATTGAGCCGTCTTTAAATAAATACGCCGCCCATTCTTTTTCTTGTTCCGCCGCCGCTACAAACAGATCATAAGCTTCTTGCTTACATTCTTCGGCAATTTCCGCCATTTCCGGATCGTCTTGTCCGGATGCGATAATGTTCAACATATTTTGTGTGCCGGTTAAATGTAGATATTCATCACGTGCAATGAATTTAATAATTTTAGCGTTACCTTCCATTAACTGACGCTCGGCAAACGCAAAAGAACAAGCGAACGATACGTAAAAACGAATCGCCTCCAGTACGTTCACACTCATTAAGCATAAATAAAGTTGGCGTTTTAAGTTGCGTAACGTCACTTGGTATTGCTTGCCGTCCACCGTATAGCAACCTTCTCCGTAGAGTGTATAAAGTTGCGAATCTCGAATTAAATCATCGTAGTAGCAAGAAATATCTTTCGCGCGTTTAATAATTTCTTCGTTAGTCACGATATCGTCAAACACAATCGACGGATCATTCACGATATTACGGATAATGTGCGTATAAGAACGTGAATGGATCGTTTCGGAAAACGTCCAAGTTTCGATCCAAGTTTCCAACTCCGGAATCGATACTAACGGCAAAAATGCCACGTTCGGGCTACGTCCTTGAATGGAATCAAGTAGTGTTTGATATTTTAAGTTACTGATAAAAATATGTTTTTCGTGTTCCGGCAATGATTGGTAGTCGATGCGATCTTGCGAGACATCAACTTCTTCCGGACGCCAGAAAAATGAAAGCTGTTTTTCGATTAACTTTTCAAATAATTCATATTTTTGTTGGTCATAACGAGCAACATTCACGTTTTGCCCGAAAAACATCGGTTCTTTTAATTGATCATTTTTATTTTGTGAGAAAGTGGTGTATGCCATGTTATCTCCTTTTTAAATAATTACCCTCGCCCCTTGTGGGAGAGGGACAGATTTTTCTTCGTACAGAAGAAAAATGAGGGAGTGGGGAAAAAATGTTAAAGCCTGCATTGTCTAAATTTGCTACAGTTTTGCAAAATTTTTCACAAATTCAACCGCTTGTAGCCCACGCACGACAAGCCGTACGTGGTTATGATCATCAGCCTTCGATTGAGTGAGCCACGCTGTGGCTGTTAAAATTCTCCGATTATTTCTGTGTTTTTAGTGTATTCCGTGGTTATTTACATTCGGTCTAGACACTAAATTTTGCAAGCACCGCCGGCACAACCGTCATTTAAGTCCTCTTGGGCGTCTTCCGCTCCGTCTCTGGTATTTTGGTAATAGAGCGTTTTTAGTCCGTATTTATAAGCGGTCAATAAATCGGCAAGTAAGCGTTTCATCGGTACTTTTCCGTCTTCAAATTTTTGCGGGTCATAATTGGTATTTGCCGAAATCGCCTGATCAATGAATTTCTGCATAATACCGACCAGCTGTAAGTAACCGCTCATATCCGGGATATCCCACAATAACTCGTATTGTGAACGGAGCTTTTCATATTCCGGCACAACTTGTTTTAAGATACCGTCTTTTGAGGCTTTGATACTCACGTAGCCACGAGGCGGCTCAATCCCGTTGGTTGCATTAGAAATTTGCGAGGAAGTTTCTGACGGCATTAATGAGCTTAACGTTGAGTTACGTAAGCCGAATTGTTTAATCTCCGCACGCAAATTTTCCCAATCATAATGTAGCGGTTCTGTTGTCAGGTTATCCAATTCTTTTTTATAGCTATCAATCGGCAGAATACCTTGAGCATAGCTCGTCTCATCGAATAACTTACACGCACCTTGTTCTTTGGCTAAATTGAGCGAGGCTTTCAGTAAATAATATTGCATCGCTTCAAAAGTTCTGTGCGTAAGCGCATTGGCGGAACCGTCCGAATAACGCACGCCGTTTTTCGCTAAGTAATAAGCGTAGTTGATTACCCCGATGCCAAGCGAACGGCGAGCTAATGCGGCGTGTTTTGCCGCTTTCACCGGATAATCTTGATAATCTAATAAGGCATCTAGCGCGCGTACGACTAAGTCGGCAAGCGGTTCAAATTCATCTAAATTTTGCAAAGTGCCTAAGTTAAACGCAGAAAGCGTGCAGAGGGCAATTTCTCCGTTTTCATCATTAATATCGTTTAGCGGTTTGGTCGGCAATGCGATTTCTAAACATAAATTGGATTGTTTAATCGGTGCGACTTGCGGATTAAACGGCGAGTGCGTATTGCAGTGATCGACATTCTGAATATAAATACGACCGGTTGAGGCACGTTCTTGCATGAGCAATGAAAACAATTCAACTGCTTTCACACTACGTTTACGAATGCTCGGGTCTTGTTCATATTGCAGATAAAGCTGTTCAAATTTTTCCTGATCGGCAAAAAAGTCTTCATACAGACCGGGCACATCAGACGGGCTGAATAAAGTGATCTCTCCACCCTTAATTAAGCGTTGATACATCAGCTTATTAAGCTGTACACCGTAGTCCATATGACGGCAGCGGTTGTCTTCTACACCTCGATTGTTTTTTAATACCAATAAACTTTCCGCTTCCAAGTGCCATAGCGGGTAGAAAACCGTTGCGGCACCGCCACGTACACCGCCTTGCGAGCAAGATTTCACTGCCGTTTGGAAATGTTTATAGAACGGAATGCAACCGGTGTGGAAGGCTTCGCCTTGACGAATCGGGCTACCCAAGGCTCGGATTGCACCGGCGTTAATGCCGATTCCCGCTCGTTGCGACACGTATTTAATAATTGCAGCGGAAGTGGCATTGATTGAATCCAAACTATCGCCGCATTCGATCAATACGCAAGAACTAAACTGACGAGTCGGTGTTCTTACCCCCGCCATAATCGGGGTCGGCAATGAAATTTTGAAGGTTGAAGTCGCATCGTAAAAGCGTTTTACATAATCTAAACGAGTGGCTTTCGGATATTGAGAAAATAAACAGGCCGATACTAAAAGATATAAGAATTGTGCCGACTCATAGATCTCTCCGGTCACTCGGTTTTGGACTAAATATTTTCCTTCGAGCTGTTTGACCGCCGCATAAGAGAAATCCATATCTCGGCTGTGTACAAGAAATTCATTCATGAGTTGCCATTCTTGTTCATTATAGTCGGTTAAAAGCGCTTTATCGTATTTACCGAGTGCCACTAGCTTTTTAATATGAGTGAATAAATGAGGTGGGGTGAAGTCTCCATAGGCTTTTTTACGCAGATGGAACACGGCTAAACGTGCGGCAAGATATTGATAATCCGGCGTTTCGGTACTGATTAAATCGGCGGCGGCTTTGATAATGGTTTCGTGAATATCGGCGGTACGAATACCTTGATAAAACTGAATATGTGCGCTCAGTTCCACTTGTGATACCGATACATTATGTAAACCTTCGGCCGCCCAAGTGATGACGCGATGAATTTTATCCAAATCAAACGGCTCTTGCTTACCATTGCGTTTGGTTACCATCAATGTTTTTTGCATAAAATATGTCTCCTTTTATCTTATTATTTGACCACTATATCTTGTGGTTTTTAAATGTTTATATACAAGATATTGTTTTGTAGAAATAGGTGCAAGCGGAAAGTTTTGTAAAGGGATATTGACAAAAGGTAAGTGATTGAAGATAGGGAGATTCGAGAAATGTAAAAAATAAACCCCTGAAAATAGATTCAAGGGTTAGATTAAAAATTAAGATTATTTTCCTTTCACGTCGATAATCAAGACTTCCGATTGGGTACCAAGTCGCATCGGTATGCCCCAGAAGCCATAACCGGAGGTAACAAAATAATGTCCTAAGCCGATTTTTTCATAGCCGTAGTGCAGTCGATAAATCACGTTAGTCATTAAATTTGCCGGAAAAATTTGCCCTTTATGCGTGTGTCCGGACACCTGTAAATCAATCGGTAATTGCGAATGTTGTTCGATTTGTGTCGGACGATGGTCAAGTAAAAACACCGGTAAATCCGAATTGACCGCCGTTAATAATTGGGCGGCGCTCGGTCGATTTTTTACTAAGTCGTCATTACGTCCGATAACGGTAAATTTTCCGTTAATTTCGATCGCTTGATCCCATAATACTTGAATGCCGGCTTTTTCAATTTCGCCGGCAATTGCCATCTGCTTGCCGAAGAAATCGTGATTACCCAATGTGGCGTAAACCCCTAAAGGCGCTTTGAGTTTAGCAAAATGCGGTTGCATATTTTCGGCTAGATAAGCATCGGTATTGTCGTCCATAATATCGCCGGGTAACAAAATCAGATCGACGTTTTGCTGATTAAAGATCTCCGCTAATCTATCTAATTGTTTTGCACCGAACCATTGTCCTAAGTGCAGATCACTTGCTACCCCAATACGTAGCGGTTGAGCTAGCGGTTTATCCAATTGCACGGAATAATGCACCACTTTCGGCGTATAAGCGTTATATAAGGCAAGCCCTACAATGCCGAAAAAGGCAAAAGGATAGGCAACTTTTAAGGCAAAATTGACCGCTTGTTTGCTTTTAAATAGGCGGTAAATTGCCGCACAAGCAAGGCTAACGAATAATGCAAACAGCAGTAAAGCGAGCATTAGCGCGGTGATTCTAAAGCCGTTAAACGTGCGAGTAACGGTAAGAATCGCTAAGCTGTTTGCAGCTAAATAGCTAATAAATGTCACGATCTTGCGTGACTTGGCGGATAAGTTGAATAACCAACCTACAGTACGAGAAAAGTTGAAAACAAGGCATTGTAAAACAAGAACGGCAATACTTGTAGTAATGTAATAACGATATTCCAACGGCTTTCCTTATGTGAGCAATAAAATGAAAAGTGATTGTAGCTTAGATTGGTTATTCAGACAAAAGAAAAGCCCTATCGTGAAGTGATCTGCACCCCAAAAGTTGGACTGTTTAATTTAAGGACTGAGTTCTGTATTGTACAGGGCTCAGTCCTTTTAATTTCACTTGAATACGCTCATTGTTGTAATAATAAATGTACTCGTGAATCACTTTCTCAAGTTGTTCGAAAGTTTCAAATCGCTTACCAAAGTAACATTCCGTTTTCAATCGCCCAAAGAAACTTTCCATTGCCCCATTATCCAAGCAATTCGCTTTTCTCGACATACTTTGTTTAATATGATGTTTTCTCAGCATTTCTTGATAGTCTGCCATCTGGTATTGCCAGCCTTGGTCGGAATGTAAAATCGGTTTAGCGTCCTTAGGCAGTTTTGCGACCGCTTGCTTTAGCATCCGCATCACTTGCTCAAAGTTAGGGCTTCTTACCCATCACCGCTAGCCCATTGATTCCGTTATGATTAAATTGAGCAATCCATCGAGTTAAGGTTTTCTTGGATAATTGAAAATGTCGTTGAGTGAATAAACGGTTTTTGTCATTTTGAAGATAAAACTCGATGACTTGTTGTTTGAATAGCGAGTTATATTTAGTCATAAAAAATCTGCACCTTAATCCGTTGGAGGTTTAGTCCAACTTTTGGGGGGCAGATCACGTAAGATAGGGCTTTAATAGAGCAAATGCCATTATGTAGGAGGACTATTTTACGATTTCTCGTGTTGGTTTTTGAAACAGCCGCATTTGCTAATTCAGTGACTTCCGATTAGAAGTTAGGTTTGATTAAACCCGGCTGACCCATTGCCGGATCAGTATTATAGGCTTCCATTGCATCGGCAACCGTCATTCCTAATGCTTTCGCTACACCTTCACCGTATGCAGGGTCACAGAAGTAGCAGTTACGGATATGGCGATATTTAATAAAGTCTAATGCATCACCCATACCTGCCGCAGTATTCTTGAATAGCGATTCTTTTTCTGAATCAGTCATATTGTTGAATAACACACGTGGTTGGCTGAAATAATCCGCATCGTCTTGGCGGAAATCCCAGTGTGCCGCATCACCGTTAATTTTGAGTGGCGGTTCTGCAAATTGTGCTTGTTCTTGCCATTGACCGAAGCTATTCGGCTCATAATGTAAGGTTGAACCGTAGTTACCGTCCACTCGACCTTGACCGTCACGCGCATTACTGTGAACCGGACAACGAGGTGCGTTTACCGGAATTTGGTGGTGGTTTACACCTAAACGGTAACGTTGTGCATCTGCATAGTTGAATAAGCGAGCCTGTAACATACGGTCCGGTGATACGCTGATACCCGGCACTAAGTTACTCGGAGCAAATGCAGATTGTTCAACATCAGCAAAGAAGTTTGCCGGGTTGCGGTTTAATTCCATTACGCCGACTTCGATTAATGGATAGTCTTTTTTAGACCAAACTTTAGTTAAATCGAACGGATGAAAATCCACTTGTTCCGCTTCTGCTTCGGGCATTACTTGAATATAAAGTTTCCATTTCGGGAAATCGCCTTTTTCGATTGATTCGTATAAATCGCGTTGGTGTGATTCACGATCGTTAGCGATAATTGCCGCCGCTTCTTCATTAGTTAAGTTTTTAATGCCTTGTTCGGTACGGAAATGGAATTTCACCCAGAAGCGTTCGTTATTTGCATTGATTAAGCTATATGTGTGTGAACCGTAACCGTGCATATGGCGGTATGAAGCCGGGATACCACGCTCAGACATTACGATCGTTACTTGGTGGAATGCTTCCGGTAATAACGTCCAGAAGTCCCAGTTGTTTGTCGCGCTACGCATATTTGTGCGTGGGTCACGTTTAACCGCTTTATTTAAGTCAGGGAATTTACGTGGATCACGTAAGAAGAATACCGGTGTGTTGTTACCGACTAAGTCCCAGTTACCTTGTTCGGTATAGAATTTAACCGCAAAGCCACGGATATCACGTTCTGCATCTGCCGCACCACGTTCACCGGCTACAGTGGTAAAACGTGCGAATAATTCAGTTTCTTTACCCACTTCGCTAAAGATTGCCGCTTTAGTGTATTGAGTAATATCATGGGTCACGGTGAATTTACCGAATGCGCCGGAACCTTTAGCATGCATACGGCGCTCAGGAATAACTTCACGCACGAAGTTGGCTAATTTCTCGTTTAACCATAAATCCTGTGCAAGCAACGGACCGCGAGGGCCGGCAGTTAAACTGTTTTGGTTATCAACAACAGGCGCACCGTTGTTCATCGTTAATGATGTATGATGGAATGGACATTTAGACATAATAATTACCTTGGAATGTTAATAGGTTTTGTGTATGGATATATTATTATTGATAGATTTTATTTTGTAAAACTATCAATTTGATAAAATATAGCGATTAAATTAGATTTTTTAATAGGAAATAACTTTGATTTTTTGGCTTGAAAAGTAAATAAGGTTTCCCCATTTACTAAGGCGTTTAAAAGCGGTGGAATTCCGCTTATTTTTTGTAAATTAAAGAGGGATAAAATGAGTACCAATCAAGAAACAAGAGGCTTTCAATCGGAAGTTAAGCAATTACTTCAGTTAATGATCCATTCACTTTATTCAAATAAAGAAATTTTCTTACGTGAATTAATCTCCAATGCGTCTGATGCGGCGGATAAACTGCGTTTTAAAGCGCTTTCCAATCCTGCGTTATATGAAGGTGACGGCGAATTACGAGTACGAGTGAGCTTTGATGAAACTTTAGGCACATTGACGATCAGCGATAATGGTATCGGTATGAATCGTGAGCAAGTGATCGATCACTTAGGCACGATAGCTAAATCAGGCACTAAAGAGTTTCTAAATTCGTTAGGTACGGATCAAGCGAAAGACAGTCAATTAATTGGTCAATTCGGGGTTGGTTTTTATTCGGCATTTATTGTTGCGGACAAAGTGACAGTGAAAACTCGTGCAGCAGGCGAAACACAAGCCGTACTTTGGGAATCTGCCGGTGAAGGCGATTACACGGTAGCGGATATTGAGAAATCGACACGCGGTACGGATGTCATTTTACATTTGCGTGAAGCAGAAAAAGAATTTTTAAGCGAATGGCGTTTACGTGAAATTATCGGTAAATATTCGGATCACATCGGCTTACCGGTTGAAATCCAAACCACCGAATATGATGAAGAAGGCAAAGCAAGCGGTCAAAAATGGGAAAAAATTAACAAAGCGCAAGCACTTTGGACTCGTTCAAAAACCGAAATTTCAGACGAGGAATACCAAGAGTTTTATAAACATTTAAGCCACGATTATAATGACTCGCTCATTTGGGCGCATAATAAAGTAGAGGGTAAACAAGACTATACCAGCTTGCTTTATGTACCGGCGAAAGCACCATGGGATCTGTTCAATCGTGATCAAAAACACGGCTTAAAACTTTATGTACAGCGTGTATTTATTATGGACGATGCCGAAGTGTTTATGCCGAATTACCTACGTTTTATGCGGGGTTTATTAGACACGAATGACTTGCCGCTCAACGTTTCACGTGAGATTTTACAAGAGAATAAAGTTACTGCTTCACTACGTGCGGCATTAACTAAACGTGCATTGCAATTATTGGAAAAATTAGCGAAGGACGATCAAGCTAAATACCAAACCTTCTGGAACGAATTCGGTTTAGTGTTAAAAGAAGGCGTTGGTGAAGATTTTGCGAATAAACAACAAGTTGCGTCATTATTCCGTTTTGCTTCGACCCAAACTGATTCTAGCGAACAAACGGTAAGTTTGGCGGATTATATCGGCAGAATGAAAGAAGGTCAGAAAGCGATTTATTTCTTAACCGCTGATAGTTATGTGGCGGCGAAAAATAGCCCGCACCTTGAACTGTTCAATAAGAAAGGCATTGAAGTGCTGTTATTATCTGATCGTATTGACGAATGGGTAGTAGGGCATTTAACCGAATTTGACGGCAAACCGTTGCAAAGTATCACTAAATCGGATTTGGATTTAGGCGATCTTGCCGATAAGGAACAAGAAGAAAGCCAAAAAGCGCAACAAGCGGAATTCGGATCTTTCCTTGAGCGTGCGCAAAGCTATTTTGGTGAGCGTGTGAAAAAAGTGGTATTAACGCATCGCTTAACCGACACGCCGGCAGTGGTTTCTACCGACAATGATGAAATGACGACACAGATGGCAAAACTGTTTGCCGCAATGGGTCAAAAAGCACCGGAAGTGAAATATACGTTTGAGCTAAATCCGGATCATCGTATGGTTAAGAAAATTGCAGATCTTACCGATGAAACGGAATTCAATGATTGGATTGAATTATTATTTGAACAAGCATTACTTGCAGAACGCGGTTCACTAGAAAATCCGGCGGCATTTATCAAACGTATGAATAAATTGCTTGGCTAACAAATAAAAGAAGAAAAAAGCTATCGAAAGATAGCTTTTTTGTTTTGTTAAGCGGTCAAATTTGCGGATTTCTTTGCAAAAGATTAAAAAGGCGAGAAATGTTCTCGCCTTTATCTTTAGTTAATCATTGAAATTATAAGATTTCTTTCGCTTTCGCTACGACGTTTTCCACCGTAAAGCCGAACAGTTTGAATAATTGATCCGCAGGTGCAGATTCACCAAAGCTATTCATACCGACGATACGTCCTTCAAAGCCGACGTATTTGTACCAGAAATCGGATAATTGCGCTTCGATAGCGACACGTTTGGTTACTGAACGTGGTAACACAGATTCACGATACGCTTCGTCTTGTTTATCAAACACGTTTGTGCTTGGCATTGAAACAACGCGTACTTTCGTACCTTCCGCATCTAAGACTTCAGCCGCTTTCATCGCTAAATCCACTTCTGAACCGGTTGCGATGAGGATTAAATCCGGACAACCGCCTTTTTCGCAACATTCACGTAAGATATAACCGCCGCGAGCAACGTTCGCTAATTGTTCAGGCGTACGAGTTTGTTGAGCAAGGTTTTGGCGAGTAAAGATTAACGCACTTGGGCCGTCTTTACGTTCAACCGCCGCTTTCCACGCTACAGCCGATTCCACTTGGTCTGCCGGACGCCATGTTTCTAAGTTCGGAATAAAGCGTAATGAGGCAGTTTGTTCTACCGGTTGGTGAGTCGGGCCGTCTTCGCCTAAACCGATAGAATCGTGCGTATAAACGAATAATGAACGTTGTTTCATTAATGCCGCCATGCGCACCGCATTGTGAGCGTATTCATAGAACATTAAGAATGTCGCACCGTAAGGAATAAAGCCACCGTGTAATGCAATACCGTTCATAATTGCAGACATACCGAATTCACGAACACCGTAGTTGATGTAGTTACCGTCCACATTGTGATCCGCACGGATTGGTTTTGAACCGGACCATAACGTTAAGTTAGAACTTGCTAAGTCTGCGGAACCGCCTAAGAATTCCGGTAAGATATGCGCATAGGCTTCAATCGCATTTTGTGATGCTTTACGGCTTGCGATTGCTGCCGGATTTGCTTGTAATTTTTCGATAAACGCTTTGCTTTCCGCTTCCCAGTTTGCCGGTAAATCGCCTGCCATACGGCGTTTGAATTCCGTCGCTAATTCAGGGTATGCCGCTTCATAAGCTGCAAATTTAGCGTTCCATTCTTTCTCTACTACCGCGCCTTTGGCTTTTGCGTCCCAATCCGCATAGATTTCAGCCGGAATTTCAAACGGCGCATATTCCCAGTTAAGTGCTTGGCGAGTTAATGCGATTTCATCGTTACCTAACGGCGCACCGTGGCAGTCGTGCGATGCCGATTTGTTCGGAGAACCGTAACCGATGATGGTTTTACAGATAATTAAAGTCGGACGTTCGGTTTCCGCTTTTGCATTTTCAATCGCAAATTTGATTTGTTCCGCATCATGACCGTCCACATTACGGATCACTTGCCAACCGTATGCTTCAAAACGTTGTGCGGTATCATCAGAGAACCAGCCGTCCACATGACCGTCGATTGAAATATTATTATCGTCATAGAAAGCGATTAATTTGCCTAAGCCTAAAGTACCCGCTAATGAGCATGCTTCATGTGAGATACCTTCCATTAAACAACCGTCACCTAAAAACGCATAGGTATAGTGATCAACGATTTTATGACCTTCACGGTTAAACTGTGCGGCTAAGGTTTTTTCCGCAATCGCCATACCGACCGCATTAGTGATACCTTGACCTAACGGACCGGTCGTAGTTTCAACACCCGGAGCATAACCGTATTCAGGGTGACCCGGTGTTTTAGAATGTAATTGACGGAATTGTTTTAAATCTTCAATTGAAAGATCATAGCCCGTTAAGTGTAATAAGCTATAAATTAACATTGAACCATGGCCGTTTGAAAGTGCGAAACGGTCGCGATCAGCCCACTTAGGATTGGTTGGGTTATGTTTTAAAAAGTCGCGCCATAATACCTCTGCGATATCCGCCATACCCATTGGGGCACCCGGGTGACCGGAATTAGCTTTTTGTACCGCATCCATACTTAGAAAGCGAATTGCATTCGCTAATACTTTACGTTCTGCCATGTGTTTACTCCTAGACAAGAAAATGACAAATACTCTAATAAACTAGATTAGTTGATAAATGGATTCTACACTATTTTTGAAGTAATACTCAAAAAATCTCGAGTAAAAATTGTGATCTTCTTCACAAAAAAGATGAGAAAACTTTGATGTTAAATGATTGTTTTTGATTAAATAAAAGTGGTGTGGATATTTTGTGGAAAATAATATGAACGGCATAGATTAATTATTGATCTTTGTTGCCAAATGCCGTAGAATACGCACTCTTTTTTGGCGTCGAGTAACTGCTCGGCATATTATTTATTCACATATGGTACTTATCAGCGGATATACGAAAGTATAACAAGATAAGTGGCGATATGGCTTCATTAGAGGTTTTCCAATGAAACAAGGTATTCACCCAGAATATACAGAAATTACTGCAACATGTTCATGCGGTAACGTAATTAAAACTCGCTCAACAGTGGGTAAAAACTTAAATCTTGATGTGTGCGGCAACTGCCACCCATTCTATACTGGTAAACAACGTGTTGTTGATACCGGTGGTCGTGTAGAACGTTTCAACAAACGTTTCTCAATCCCAAGCACAAAATAATTTCCGAATTATTGCTAAAACCCCGCATTTGCGGGGTTTTTTATAGACTATAAATATGAAAATTGTATTTTTACATAAATCTTTAGTAATGGGTGGGGTTGAACGTATTCTAATTAATTACTTAAATTTATTAAAAAATGAAAGTGATTTAGAAATTGAAGTTGTTCTAGCATTTGAAACTGAAGAAAATATTTTCAGAAAAGATATTCCTGAAAGCATAAAGGTAACTTATTTAGTTGATAAAAAACATTCTGAATATAGAAATAGTTTGTATTTATCCAGAAAAAACAATATTTTAAATAGATTGAAATATAAGCTATTAAATTTCAAATGGAAAATAGAATGTAGAAATAAACTAAATAGTATAATAAAAGAGTATGATGTAATTATAAATTTTAGTAATCATTTCGATCCTTATATTAATTTTAAAGATAATAAACCAAAAATAAGATGGCAACATTTGTCTCTAAGATGTTTGGATAAAAAAGAACTAAAAAAAGAAATATCCTACCTTAGAAGATATGATAGGATTATTTCAATATGTGAAGATATGAAGGAAGAAATATCTCATATTGAATCATTAAGAAATAAAATTATTGTTTTATATAATCCTATTAATTTTGATAATGTATTATCATTAGCTAATGATTCAATACCTAAAGTTAAAGGAGAGTATTTTATTCAAGTTGCTAGATTAGAAGAGATTAAAAATCATGAAGTCATGATTGATATATTTTATGAGTTAGTTAAAAAAGGAATACCTCAGAATTTAATTATTATAGGTAATGGGTCATGTTTAAAAAAATTACAAGCAAAAATAGAAATTCTTCATCTTGAAGAACGTTGTTTTTTATTAGGAGAGATTAAAAATCCTTATCCATATATGAAAAATGCTAAATTGTTCTTACATACTTCAAAAAGAGAAGGACTTCCAACTGTATTGTTAGAAAGTATGGTTTTGAATGTTCCCGTAGTATCTATGGATTGTCCGACAGGACCAAGAGAAATTTTGAATGATGGAGAATGTGGCGTATTGATCCCATTAAATGATAATAAAAAATTTATTGATAGTGTATTTGGCATACATAATAACGATCAAGTTATTTCACAATATAAGAATAATATAGCTAAACATTTACTAAAATTTTCAGAAGAAAATATTAGAAAACAATTAATAAATATGTTATTTGAAGTGAGTAAGGAGTGAATATGTCGAAGAAAAAGATTAAAGTTGCACTACTAGTTAATGAATATTTTGGTGCTGTAGGTACTGGTTATGGTGGTTATGGATTTCTAGCTCGTCGTTTAGTCGCAAATCATTTGCAAAATGAGAATATTCAAATAGATGTGCTTTTAAAAACAACTTCTAGAAATTTTGGTTTATTAGCTAGAAAGCATATTGTAGATGGCGTAAATGTTTATGAAATTCCGAAAAGACCATTTTTTGCTAAATATTGGTTAAAACAGCAAAATTATGATGTTTATTTAAGTATTGAAGTAACCTTTGATCTTCCTTTAATTTATGAGCCCGATCTTTCTAAGAAGCTAATTTTTTGGATTCAAGATCCAAGACCTAAAAGTGATTGGGAAGAAATTGAAACTGTAGAGCTATTTCCTGAACCTAATTATTATGATCAAAATTTATATGACCACATTCATAGTTTATATAAACAGAATAGAGTAATATTTATTAGTCAAGGTTATTTTTTAAATGATAAAGCTAAAAGTCTTTATAATTTGGATAATAATGTGGAAATTACGTATTTACCTAATCCAATAACTATTGATTATAAATATGATATTAAAACTTATCCTAAGAAAAATAAAATAATATTCCTCGGTAGAATTGAATCAGTAAAAAGAGGGTGGTTATTTTGTGAGATTGCTAAAAAATGTCCAGAATATGAATTTTATATGTTAGGTCAATCATTTTTTGATGCAGAAAGAAATTCTGAAATCATGGAAAAATATAATAATATTCCAAATTTATATTTTTCTGGTCATGTTGATGGAAAAGAAAAAGAAGAATATTTAAAAGATGCAAAAATATTAATTAATACATCTATCCATGAAGCTCTACCAATTTCTTTTTTGGAAGCTCTTTCTTATGGTACTCTTCTTGTAAGTAATCAAAATCCAGAAAATGTGACAGAAAAGTTTGGTATATATGTTGGTCAAGTTTTAGGTAATGGGTTTGACAAGGTAGATCTTTACGTAGATGCAGTAAAAAGTTTAATTGAAGATGATAATCGTCGTCAAATGCTTGCGGAAAAAGCGATTGAATATGTTAAAGAAGTGCATAATTATGAACGATTTGATCGAGATATTATGAAAATATTAGAACATGTATGTTGTCATTCATAAAATTAGGCAATATATAATTAGTAGTCTTATGATAAAAAATGGATAGTCCTATATGAAAATTTTTCCTCCTATATTGATTATAAGTTTAAAAAATTCAAGTCGGAGAGCGATAATATCTCAACGATTGACTAGCTTAGGCTTATCATTTGAGTTTTTTGATGCCTTTTATGGAAAAGATTTGACAGATGAAGAACTACAAAAAATTGACTTTGAATTTTATCCTAAAAAATTTGATGCAAGAAAACCATTAACATTAGGTGAAATAGGTTGCGCTTTAAGTCATATTAAAGTTTATGAGTACATGGTTGAGAATAATATAGAACAAGCTATTATTTTAGAAGATGATGCTATTGTTTCACTTTATTTTGAAAGTATTATAAATGAGGCATTAAAGAAAGTACCTAGCAGAAAAGAAATTATATTTCTTGATCATGGTAAAGCTAAAGTATGGCCATTTATGCGAAACTTACCTGAACGATACCGATTGGCTAGATATCGTATACCATCTAAGAACTCAAAACGTAGTATTATTCGCACTACAGGATATTTTATTACTCTAACAGGAGCGAAAAAATTATTGAAATACGCATATCCTATTAGAATGCCTTCTGATTTTTTAACGGGCTTACTTCAATTAACAGGTATTAATGCTTATGGTATTGAACCTCCTTGCGTTTTTGGTGGAGAATTATCAGAAATAGATCAAATTGAAAATCGTTATGAGTAAATTAAAAGATAAATTAAGATACTTTAGGTTAATTTTCGGGAAATTTTTTCTAGATAAAAAGAAAATAGAGAGTGCTTTAAACGGTTTACCCAAAAAAATCTTATTCCTTCGCCAAGATGGGAAAATAGGGGATTACATCGTCAGTTCATTTGTGTTTCGGGAGATAAAAAAACAATCTCCGACAACGCATATCGGGGTGGTTTGCTCTCGTAATAATGCTTATTTATTTGAGCATAGCCCTTATATTGACCAATTGTATTTTGTACGCACCAAAAATATTGGTGATTATTTAGCTTGCGGTAAGCAACTGGCAAAAGAACAATATGATGTCGTTATTGACCCGACTGTAACGCTACGTAATCGAGATTTACTTTTCTTACGTACGATTAATGCGAAAGCTTATATCGGATATGACAAATTGGACTATAAGATTTTTACTGCGAGCGTACAGAATGAACGACAACATTTCGCTCAAATATATAAACAGGCACTAGAGCTTGCCGGTTTTACAGATATTGATACGCAATATGATGTGCCGAAAGATGAAAACAGTGCGAGAGCGATAAAAAACTATTTATCGGAAAACCGGATTAGACACTTTATTGCCCTAAATTTATTTGGAGCAGGATCGGCGCGACGTTTTTGCGACGAGAAAGTAACGGAGTTACTCACATATTTAAATAAGATAAGTGTGAAGCCTATTCTATTACTCACATTTCCGGAGGTTACACCAAAGTTAAAGCAAATCGCTAGTCGGTTTGAGAATGTCTTTGTATACGAAAATACGCAAACCGTATTTGATACGATTGAGCTTATTCGTCATTCGGATGTATTAATTTCGCCGGATACTTCAACAGTGCATATTGCCTCCGGCTTATCTAAGAAAATTATTGGTTTTTATAGCTCGGATGAACAGAATTTTATTCACTGGCATCCGAATAATAAGGCGGAAACCCATATTCTACGCTTTAAGCAGAGTGTGAATGATCTTGATTTTAATCGGATACAACCGGAATGGTTAAACTAAATGGAATTCCAATCCCTTAAACTGTTTTTAGATATTACTCAAACGCACAGCTTTATTCGTTCGGCTGAAAATAATTATATGAGTGCTTCGACACTTACACGCCATATTCAGCGAATTGAACAAGAGCTGGGGCAGCCGTTGTTTATCCGAGATAACCGACAAGTTCGCTTAACGGAAGCTGGCGAAAAATTTTTACTTTTTGCAAAACAAAGTTGGTCTGATTGGCAACAATTACAACAGCAGTTGTCGCCGGTGCAAGGTCAGCTGGAAGGCGAATTGAAAGTCTTCTGTTCGGTAACGGCTGCGTATAGTCATTTACCGCAAATTCTGGAACAGTTTCGTCAGGCTCACCCGAAAGTGGAGATAAAACTAAGCACCGGCGATCCGGCGCAAGCGGTGCATACGGTACATTCTTTCGAAGCGGATATTTCTTTAACCGGCAAACCGGAACATCTGCCGAATAGCATTGTGTTTCATTATATTGATGATATTCATCTTTCGATTATTGCACCTCGAGTAGCTTGTGTTGCAACACAATATTTACAGCAACAACCGATTGATTGGCAGAATATTCCTTTTATTTTGCCGGTGGACGGTCCGGTACGAAAGCGAATTGATCGCTGGTTTAAAGAGCTGAAGATTAGAGAACCTAAAATTTATGCTACGGTTGCCGGACACGAAGCGATTGTACCGATGGTTGCTTTAGGATTCGGAGTAGCATTGTTACCTGATGTCGTGATTAAGCATAGTCCGATGAATAATCAAGTTTCTTATTTGAAATTAGCGGATCCTATATCGCCGTTTGAATTGGGGATTTGTGTACAAGAAAAGAGGCTACAAGAACCGATTATTAAGGCATTTTGGGAATTGTTGCCGAAAGATTAAAGACAAGCGGTCAAATTTAAAGAATTTTTTGTAAATTTTTTGCTAAATTTGACCGCTTGTTTGCTATTTGAATACCGCCCAAACCGGAGAATGATCCGACGGTTTTTCCATTGCGCGAATTTCAAGATCAATGCCGGTTTCTACACAACGTTCCGCTAATCCTTTTGAAGCGAGTACCAAATCAATACGTAGTCCTCGATTATCATCAAATCCTTTCGAACGGTAATCAAACCACGAGAATTTATCATTAGCTTGCGGGTTCATCGCACGGAATGTATCGATTAAACCGTAACTATATAAACGATCTAACCATTCACGTTCTTCCGGTAGGAATGAACATTTACCGTCACGTAGCCAACGTTTGCGATTCGGCTCACCGATACCGATATCTAAATCGGTCGGACTGATATTCATATCGCCCATAATCACAATCGGATTTTCCGGCGACAGTTCGCTTTCTAAGTAATGTTGTAAATCCGCATAAAATTTTTCTTTTGCCGGAAATTTGGTTTCGTGCGAGCGATTTTCACCTTGTGGGAAATAACCGTTTAACACGGTCAGCACGCCGAATTCCGTTTCAATATCCGCCATAATCATACGTTTTTGCGCATCGGCATTATCGGTCGGAAAGCCCTTACGCACGGCAAGCGGTTCTTTTTTGGTTAAAAGCGCCACGCCGTAATGCCCTTTTTGACCGTGATGAAACACGTGGTAGCCTAAATGATTGACTAAGTCCCAAGGGAAATCTTCATCAGCGACTTTGATTTCTTGTAAGCCGAGTACATCCGGTTGATGTTTTTCAATAATCGCTTCCAATTGATGAGGGCGAGCGCGTAAGCCGTTAATATTAAAAGAAATAAATTTCATACGTAAAATCCAAATAGAAACCACGGATAAAGCAAACAAGCGGTTATATTTCCGAAAAAATTTGCATTATCCGTGGTATAAGCAAAAAGACTAAAGCATCATTGCCGCAATCCAACCGAACACTAATAACGGAATATTAAAGTGTAAGAATGTCGGTACGACAGAATCCCAAATATGGTCGTGTTTACCGTCGGCATTTAAACCGGATGTCGGACCTAATGTTGAGTCGGATGCCGGAGAACCCGCGTCACCTAAAGCGGCTGCTACACCCACGATAGCCATCGTTGCTAACGGAGAGAAACCGAATGATACACATAGCGGTACATAAATAGAGGTAATAATCGGCACGGTTGAGAATGATGAACCGATACCCATTGTAATAAATAAGCCGACAATTAACATCAATAACGCAGCCATTTCTTTCGTTTGAATCGAATCGCGTAAGGCTTCAACCAATTCCGGCACGCCGCCGGTTGCATTTACTACGCTGGCAAAACCCGATGCGGCAATCATTACGAAGCCAATCATCGCCATTAAACGTAAGCCGTCTTGGAATAAATCGTTAGTTTGTTTTAATTTGAATACGCCGCCTAAAGCGAAAATAATTAAGCCGGCTAAACCGCCGATAACGGTGGAATTGGTTGTCAATTGCACGGAACATGTCGCAAGGATTGCGATAATGCTTACACCGATATGAAACGGTTTAACTTTTGCGACACGTGCGGCAATTTCATCGGCGGTCGCTTCTTTTACGTTTTCTACGTAAGTTCTCGGTTTACGATAGGAAACGAAGAAAGCGAATAGTAAACCTAAAATCATACCGGCAACCGGTACCGCCATCGCTTTAGTCATTTCCGCCGTGGTTGCGACAAGATTAAAAGGCTGTCCCGCTTGGTTAATATTTTTAACTAAGATACTTTCAATAAAGATTTGTCCGAAACCGGCAGGGATTAACATATAAGTAGCGGTTAAACCGAATGTTAAAGCACAAGCTACCGCTCGGCGGTCGATTTTTAGCTGATTCATCACGCTTAATAACGGCGGAACCACAATCGGAATAAAGGCGATATGAATCGGAATAAGGTTTTGTGATGAAATCGCAAATGCGGTTAATACGAAGAGTACAAGATATTTAAACCAAAACACCGAACGACCGGAAGGGCGTTTCCCGAATGAAGAAATAACTTTATATGCCAATAAATCGGTAACACCCGATTTAGATAAGGCTACGGCAAATGCGCCGAGTACGGCGTAGTTCATTGCGGTTTCCGCACCACCGCCTAAACCGCCGGTAAATTTTTCGATCGTTTTTGTCAGAGCATCGAACATGCTCATATCATCAACCCCGTAGAAGCCGATTACGCCACAGGTCAATGCTGCAATAATTAGCGCAATTACCACATTAATTCTGAGTAAACTCAGGGCAAGTAATACGATAATTGAGATAACAACTTCGTTAGATAACATTGTGTTTTCCCTTTTTGTAATAACAAATTAAATAAGAGTTTAATGTAACGTAAAAAACGGAGTTGTCGAGCATTTTTTTATAGAATAAAGAAAATAATGGAACTCATCGCTATAAATCTTGTCGTTTTAGCTTTTTTACTGAAGATTTTATGTTTCAGCTACAAGTTATAGAAAAAAGAGCAAACTTAAAAGTTTGCTCTTTAGGATTATTGAACCTGTTTAAATTGAATCATACCGTTTTCGCCGTAGTCGGTGGTTTGTTCGTCTTCATCTTGAATTAACGGTTGATTTGGGATTTCCGCTTTATCGAAAGCAATATCGCCTTCCACGCCGTCCAATACCTGACCGAGTTTTAATCCTTTAAAATCGAACAGACTCGGATCACAAAGATGTGAAAGCGTAATGTTTTGCATTGCGCTAAACATCGTTTCGATTCGTCCCGGATATTGGCGATCCCATGTCTGGAGCATTTCTTTAACCACTTGGCGCTGTAGATTCGGCTGAGAACCGCATAAGTTACACGGAATAATCGGGAATTGTTTTGCCTGCGAATATTTTTCGATATCTTTTTCTTTACAATAAGCCAACGGACGAATCACGATTTGTTTGCCATCATCGGAAATCAATTTAGGCGGCATAGATTTTAATTTACCGCCGTAAAACATATTTAAGAATAACGTTTCCAACATATCGTCACGGTGGTGGCCAAGCGCAATTTTTGTTGCACCGAGTTCGGTAGCGGTGCGGTATAAAATGCCGCGACGTAAACGCGAGCAAAGCGAGCAAGTGGTTTTCCCTTCCGGAATTTTCTCTTTTACGATGCCGTAGGTATTTTCTTCGACAATTTTGTATTCAACGCCGATAGATTCCAGATATTCAGGCAAAATGTGTTCCGGAAAGCCCGGTTGTTTTTGGTCTAAATTTACCGCCACGATATCGAAGTGAATCGGTGCACTCAGTTTGAGGTTGAGCAGAATATCTAATAATGTATAGCTGTCTTTACCGCCGGATAAACACACCATTACTTTGTCACCGTCTTCAATCATATTGAAATCGGCAATCGCATTACCGACATTACGGCGTAAACGTTTTTGTAATTTGTTGAAATTATAGGCAATCTTTTTTTCTTGTTGAGTATTCGCTGATTGAGTATCTTGATTCATAATCGTGAATTTTTAAATAAATGTTCGGTTCGGTATATGAGATAAAAAATGAAGTCCGTCATACTAAAGACTTCCGGATTTTTTGCAAGCGTTTCATTGGGTGTTTTGTCGCTAGATAAGCGTTTATCGGCAAACAAGCGGTCTAATTTTAGCATTTTTTTGCAATTTTAAAGTTTATCAAAATACTCATTACCCCAAGTTTGTTCGGCAAGTTGCAATAAGTTGGCAAAATCCTGATAAGAAGGCATTGCCTGATCTTCTACTTTTTTATTCTCATTAATCAGTTTTTGTTTTAATTCTTGATACCAGCCTAACAACGAAAGCGGTAAAGGCGAGGCGGCTCGTTTACCTAACCAATATAAACCTTGATACGGCAAACTTAATGCAAATAATGAAGTGATAATCGCATTGGCTAAAATGGATTGGCTCGGGTCGGCAAAGAAGTACTGCCATAAAATCGCAAAGCAAGCGAAAGCGGGCATAAAGCGGGAAGCTAATTTTACTAAGCGAATTAATCGATAATCGGGCATAAACAGCCCTAACTTTTTTTGGTTCGGGTAGGTGGCGAGATAACGTTGTCCGGCTTGAAGAGTCGCATTCATAACGATAATGTTTTATAAGATTTATAAGAAAAATAATAAAAATAGCATAACATAAGTTTTATCCGCCGAAAATGCGCAGATTTTAATGCAGTAATGATCAACAATTGCTATACTTTGCAACAATTTTGTTACACGATTAGATATAGAAGGATAGATTAATGCCAATTAAATTTCCAGATTTGTTACAAGATAGTTGGAACTTTATTCGTAATCAACATACATTTTCGTTATTGGCGGTTATTTTGCTAAGTGCATTGCAGTTCGTGAATTTATTTCTAGTGCCTCGCATCGCGAATATGGATGCCGAAAATGTTGAGATGACGTTATCCGACTTATTTCCGTTATTAATTATGGGGGTTGCCAATATTTTTATTACGACCTTATTAATTTTGAATATTAAAGAGATTAATCGCGGTAGCTTTAAACATTTTTTTCAAAACCTTTCTGGCGCTTTGGCGAAACTGTTTCCGGTGATTTTACTTAACATTATTATGGTTCTGCCGCTGTCTATCGGGATGGCTTCTCAAGTATTCGGCGCGAAAGCCGGTGGCGGTTTATCGATGATCGCTTTTCCATTGATTATCGGCGGCGCATTTTTGTTTATTAAATTATGTTTATCCGTTTACGCTTATTTAATCGAAGAGCTGAATAGCGTGAACGATGCGATTCGTTTTACTTGGCAATTAAGCCACGGTCGAGGTATCGCTTTAGTATTATTCTGCGTGATTTCTTATTTTGTACCGCAGATTTTAATGTCTTTTTTAAGCGGTTTAAGCGGCAATACTGTCGGTCTGATCGTGAGCGTATTAGTCAGCTCGTTTTTCTCATTGTTTATTACCGTATTCAGTTTCCGTTTTTATCAGGCATACAGCCAAAATAGCGTAATAAGAGGGTAGTATGAAGCAGTTACTTGAATTTATTCCGCTCATTCTATTTTTTACGGTATATAAATTATACGGCGTACAGCAAGCGGCAATTACTTTAGTGATCGCTACCGTCATACAATTAATCGTCTTAAAAGTGTTGTATAAGAAGATCGAAAAATCCCAATGGATTATGGGCATTTTTGTGGTTTTCTTCGGGATTTTGACCGCTTATTTTAACGATTTAAATTTCTTAAAATGGAAAGTGACTATCATTAACGGTTTATTCGCCGCCGTATTATTAGTCAGCCAATTTGTTTTCAAAAAGCCGATTATTCAAATGTTGTTAGGCAAGGAATTAAAATTACCGACCAATGTCTGGAATCGTCTCAATTTAGGTTGGGCGGGCTTTTTTATTATCTGTATGTTACTCAATATCGTGATCAGCTATTATTTTTCGGATGACGTATGGGCAACATTTAAAACCTTCGGATTTACCGGATTGAGTTTAATCGCCGCGATTGCAACCGGCGTTTATCTCTATCCGCATCTTAAAAACGTGGAGAATACCAATGAGCAAGCATAAACCTTATGACAGAAATCCTAACGGTAAATTATTATTAAGAACGCTCGCGATGCCGTCGGATACCAATGCAAACGGTGATATTTTCGGTGGTTGGATTATGTCGCAAATGGATTTAGGCGGTGCGATTCTTGCCAAAGAATTGGCAAAAGGCAGAGTCGTGACGGTTACCGTAGATAAAATGGTTTTCCATATGCCGATTTCGGTCGGGGATGTGGTATGTTGCTACGGCACTTTAGTGAGAGTCGGCCGCTCTTCAATGCAAGTCAAAGTGGAAGTATTTATTAAACAAGTTTATCAGGGGTCAAGAGAGCGTTTTCGTGTAACAGAAGCACTGTTTACTTATGTTGCAGTAAACAATGAAGGTAGGCCGAGAGAAATTCCTCGTGAAAATAATCCTGAGCTTGATGAAGCGTTATCATTAATGGAGCAGGCTTTAGCATTTGAAGCGGAGCTTGCAAATCAACAACAAACTGCGTAAGAGGTAAAAAATGTATTACGTTATTTTTGCACAAGATAATTCGAATATGCTTGAGAAGCGTTTGGAAGTACGCCCGGCTCATTTGGCTCGTTTAGAAAAATTGCAGGCGGAAGGTCGCTTATTAACGTCCGGTCCTAATCCGACGGAAGACGGCACAAGTATCACCGGTTCTACCGTGATTGCCGAATTCGATTCGTTAGCCGATGCTCAAATCTGGGCTTCGGAAGATCCTTATGTAGAAGCCGGCGTTTACGGTGATGTGATTATCAAGCCATTTAGAAAGGTGTTCTAATCTTATTTTGTTAAAACAGGCACAAGCGATTCCGTTTGTGCCTTTTTCTCGTCCGATTTTTGAAAGAGGCATATATGTTCGCTCAAACCGATCTTTCCGAGCTGCTGAAGGAATCAGATTTGCAAAACTCCGATAAAATTCGACCGCTTGCTATTGCGGTGGGGATGTCGAATTTTGTGAAACAAACGCTACAAAAACAACCGCAACTTTTACAGAGTTGGTTGGCGGAATATCCTTCTGTTGAAAATACCGGCAATTACGCAATGCGTTTAGCCACCGTTTTAGAACAGGTGAAAGACGAAGCCCAGTTAGCTCGGGAATTACGTTTGTTTCGTCACCGTGAAATGGCAACCCTCAATTTTCTACAATCGAATAAAGTTGCCTGCGTAGAGTTTGTGTTCGAGCATTTATCCGATTTGGCGGAAACACTGATTATCGGTGCTAGAGATTGGTTGTTTCAGCGTTGCTGTGAAGAGTACGGCACACCGATGAACTCGTTAGGCGAACAACAAGAATTACTGATTTTAGGCATGGGGAAATTAGGCGGACGAGAACTGAATTTTTCCTCGGATATTGATTTGATTTTTACTTATCCCGATGCCGGCGAAACGGTAGGCGGTCGTAAACCGATTGAAAACAGCAAATTCTTTACTCGTTTAGGGCAACGTTTAATTAAAGCGTTAGATGAAATTACGTTGGACGGTTTTGTGTATCGTACCGATATGCGTTTGCGCCCGTTCGGCGACAGCGGAGCGTTAGTGCTGAGTTTTGCCGCAATGGAAGATTACTATCAGGAACAAGGGCGAGATTGGGAACGCTATGCGATGATCAAAGCCAAAATTTTAGGCGAAAATCCGCAGAATATTAACCATCGTTATTTGCGCCAAATGCTACGCCCGTTTATGTATCGCCGTTATTTGGATTTCAGTGCGATTCAATCGTTGCGAGAGATGAAACAGAAAATCAGCCGAGAAGTGCTACGTCGTAATTTGACCGATAATATTAAATTAGGCGCCGGCGGTATTCGAGAGATTGAATTTATTGTACAAACTTTCCAAATGGTGCGAGGCGGGCGGGATAAAATCCTACAAGAACGCAGCTTATTGCGTGTTCTGCCTCGCCTTGCCGAATTGAAGTTACTTACCGAACAGCAGATTCAGCAATTATATGATGCGTATATCTTCCATCGTCAGGTTGAAAACGTGCTGCAAGCGATTGATGATAAACAAACGCAAACGTTGCCGACCGATGAGCAAGACCGAGTGAGAATAATGTTTGCTTGCCAGTCTTATTTGCAAAAAAATGCACAAAATCAACCGCTTGTCATAGAAAATAACATTCACACTTGGCAAGACTTTTTACAGGTATTGGAACAACATCAGCAAAACGTACGAGCGGTATTTAACCAAATTATCGGTGAAGAAGAGGACGATGAAGCATCGCCGCTTAATGAGAAATTAGCGGTTTGGCAGGATATTTTACATTATCAAATCAGCGAAGAAGATTTAGCGGCGGTTTTAAATGATTATCCGATAGATAGCAACGATTATCATGAGATTTTCCGCCAGCTCTCCAATACGTTACAGGATTGGAGTAAACGTCCGATTGGTGTGCGGGGGCGAAATGTCTTACAACGATTAATGCCGAAAATTTTAGATATGGTGTGCAATAGAGAAGATTATTTAGTTGTGTTGCCTCGTTTGCTTAACATCGTAGATAAAATTACCTTGCGAACCACTTATTTGGAGCTTTTGCAAGAAAGAGAGCAAATTCTACCGCTACTGATTACCTTGTGTAGTCAGTCGATTATGATTGCCGAGCGGATTGCTCGTTACCCGATGTTGTTAGACGAACTGATTATTCAAAATAGTCTTACGCAAGTGATTGAATTAAATCAGTATAAAACGGCATTAAATGACTATTTAATTCGGATTCCGGAAGAAGATGAGGAGGCATTGATTGATGCCTTGCGCCAATTTAAGCAGAGCCAAATTTTGCATATTGCGGCGGCGGATATTTTAGGCGTATTGCCGGTGATGAAAATTAGCGATCATCTTACTTATTTGGCGGAAGCGATTATCGGTGCGGTGGTCAATATGGCATGGAAATCATTGTCGCAGCGTTTTGGCATGCCGGATCATTTAGCGGATGCGGAACAAGGTTTTGCGGTAATTGCTTATGGAAAATTGGGCGGTATTGAACTGGGTTATAACTCGGATTTAGATTTGGTTTTTCTGCATAACGCACCGCAGGATAGTGAAACGACCGGTGCGAGAAAATCGATTTCAAGCCATCAGTTCTATTTAAAATTAGCGCAAAAAATTAATTCGATTTTTAATTTAAATACCAGTGCTGGTGTGCTTTACGAAGTGGATATGCGCTTGCGACCGTCAGGCGAAGCCGGTTTATTAGTCAGCACGGTAAGTGCTTATGAAACTTATCAACAAAATGAGGCGTGGACATGGGAATCACAAGCGTTAGTTCGTACTCGTTGCGTTTATGGTTCGCCCGATCTGGCGCAAGCCTTTGAGCAAATTCGTCGAGCAACTTTGGCAATGCCTCGAACAAGCGGTCAATTACGCCGAGAAATTTGTGAAATGCGTTACAAAATGTATCAACATTTAAGCACAAGCGATCATACGCATTTTGATTTGAAAAAAGATAAAGGCGGTATTACCGATATAGAATTTATCGCACAATGTTTGGTATTGGAGTACGCTCATCAGTATCCTCAAATGGCGATTTGGTCGGATAACGTTCGTATTTTCGATTCGGCGGTAGAATGCGGTATTTTATCGCTTACTGACGGAGAAATGTTGAAACATTGCTATACGGCGATTCGCAACCGTATTCACCATTTAAATTTATTGCGTAGCCCGAGTGTGGTGAGCGCAGACGAATTTGTTGAAGAACGTGCTTTTGTGGCGCAAATTTGGCAACGAATTTTCGGCTAAGATCAGAGAAGCGGTTAAATTTGCAAAAAATTTTGTCAATTTAACCGCTTGTTTTCCGCTATAATAAGGCAAATTTACCCATTCAAGGAGTTTGCAATGGAATATCAATTTACACATTCAATTCACGGCGTAGTCGCTAAATGTTCAATGGATCACGAAGCTTTTGCCCGTTGGTTAAATACCGAGATAACGGAAAATCCTAAAGAGTTGATCAATATCTTTGCTGAAATTGAAAAATGTCGGGCGGCGTATCCTAATCATTATGAATGTGTCTTCGAGGGAAAAGAATACAGTTTATTTCTTGATTGCGATGAAGTGATGGTGAAAGCGAATAATCTGGACGATGCGTTTGACGAATCGCAAATGGAAGACGGTTTTCAGTTTTATGATCAAGAAAGTATCGCATTTTGCGGCTTAGAGGATTTTGAAAATTTCTTAAAAGCCTATCAGAAATTTAGTAAAACCTATCACTAATGATTTAAGTAATAAAACAAAGAAGGGGCAACCGTAACGGTTGCCCCTTCTTTGTTTGTTTAAACGATTAACGTAAGAACTCAACAAACCAAGTGATAACACCTAAGTTTAAAATATCTACGAAGAATGCGCCGACTAACGGTACGATTAAGAACGCTTTATGTGACGGACCGAACGTTTCGGTGACCGATTGCATATTGGCAACCGCAGTCGGTGTCGCACCCAAGCCGAAACCGCAGTGACCGGCGGTTAAAATCGCCGCATCATAGTCTTTACCCATTACACGGAAAGTCAAGAAGTAACCGTATAAGATCATAACGATAGTTTGAACGACTAAAATAATTAACATCGGACCGGCTAAGCCTGCTAATTCCCATAATTTAATGCTCATTAACGCCATTGCTAAGAATAAGCTTAATGATGCGTTACCGAATACGTCGATCGCGCGGTCAAACATATCGAATTTGAATACTTTGGTTAATACGTTACGTAAAATTACACCGAAACCTAATGCCCATACGAATTGCGGTAAACCTAAATCCGGGAATGCGTTAGCCATTACCGATGAGAAAGCTAAACAGGCTGCGAATAACGCCATCGTTTCGATTGTGGAACTCGCCGTAATGAAACGAATGCTGTCAGCCGATTCAAAAGTGCTGTCGTCATACTGTTCGGCAGAAGTATCCATTTTTTTGCTATATTGTTTACGGTCTTTTTTCATTTTATTGACTAAACGGCGTGCAACTGGACCACCGATTAAACCGCCGGCAACTAAACCGAATGTAGCGGACGCCATTGCCATTTCCATAATACCGGTAATGCCGTATTGCTCGGAGAAGATTTTCGCCCATGCCGCACCGGTACCGTGACCGCCGGTTAAGGTAATTGAACCAGTTACTAAACCGACTAAAGGATCTAAACCTAATGCTGTGGCAAGTCCGACACCGACGCCGTTTTGGATAATAATGAATATACCGACAACGGCAAGGAAGATCACTAAAGGCATACCGCCCTGTTTTAAGCGAGAAAAATCGGCGGATAAACCGACGGATGAGAAGAAGGCTAACATAAAGGCATTTTGTAAGCTTTTCTCGAATTGGAAAGAAAGTCCCATCCAATGGTATAAGCAGAGAATCACGATTGCAGCCACTAAACCGCCGGCAACCGCTTCGGGAATATTAAAATCCTGTAAGAATTTAATTTTGCTTACAAAAAAGCGTCCGATCAAAAGAACGAGTGTCGCAGCAATTAATGTGTGGTAACCGTTCAGTATTATTGGTTCCATAGGTGCTCCTCTAAAATAAAAATGTTAAATGAATGTTTAAAAATAAGGATTGTTCGATACTAGACCAATAAAAAACATTTGTCAAAGGTATGTATAAATAAATTTATCATTAGAATTAGAAAAACTTATCATATAAGTTAAAAATTTTTTGAGGGAGATCATATTATCCGCTTCGCAATTGCGAATTTCTTGAATCAGTTCTCATTTTTTTAAATATGCATTTGTTAAAATTTAAGAAGTAATTTTTTTATTGGAGGCGAAAATGAGCGATATAGCCATTATTGTAAGCCTATTATCATTAGTTGCGGTATTAGGTTTATGGATTGGTCATATAAAAATCAAAGGGGTCGGTCTCGGTATCGGCGGAGTATTGTTCGGTGGGATCATTATTTCTCATTGTACTCATTTGTACGGTATCGAATTGGATGCGCACACGTTACATTTTATTCAAGAGTTCGGATTAATTCTGTTTGTTTACTCAATCGGTATTCAGGTCGGTCCGGGCTTTTTTGCGTCATTGCGTCAATCGGGTTTAAAACTGAACGGCTTTGCGGTGATGATTGTCGGGCTAAGCGGAATACTTGTTGCGCTCATTCATAAGTTATTCGACGTTCCTTTACCGGTTATTTTAGGGATTTTCTCCGGTGCGGTAACCAATACGCCGTCTTTAGGTGCCGGTCAGCAGGTATTAACCGAGCTTGGCGGTGAAAATATTACTGCCGTAATGGGGATGAGTTATGCGATAGCTTATCCGTTCGGAATTATCGGTATTTTACTTTCTATGTGGTTGATTCGTATCATTTTTAAGGTGAATATCGATAAAGAAGCGCAAGAGTTCGATAACAATCAAAATCAGCAGAAAGAAGGATTGGATACGCTTAACGTACGTTTAACCAACCCTAATTTAGGCGGTTTAAAATTAAAGGAAGTACCTGATTTTGAATCGCATACGGTTATCTATTCACGATTAAAACGTAATGACGAACTGATTGTGCCGAATGTCGATACAGTCTTAAATGTCGGAGATGTGCTTCACTTAGTCGGAGAAAAAGCGACGTTACGTAAAATGCAGCTTATTTTAGGAGAAGAAGCGGACGTATCCGTTTCGACCAGAGGTACGATTTTCCGTTCCGAGCGGGCGGTAGTTACCAATGAAAACGTATTTGGTAAAAAAATTCGTCATTTAATGCTGAAAGGGAAATATGAAGTTGTGATTTCTCGTTTAAACCGTGCGGGGGTCGAATTAATTCCGAACGGTGAAATGGCATTACAATTCGGGGACGTACTGAATTTAGTCGGACGTCAGGAAGATATTGAAACGGTACGAGCGATTATCGGCGATGCTCACCAAAAATTACAACAGGTGCAAATGTTACCGATTTTTTTAGGTATCGGTTTAGGTGTATTACTCGGTTCTCTACCGCTTTATCTTCCGGGATTTCCGGTCGCCTTAAAATTAGGTTTAGCCGGCGGTCCGTTGGTGGTAGCTTTAATTCTTGCGAGAATCGGCAGTATCGGTAAACTTTATTGGTTTATGCCGCCGAGTGCCAACTTGGCATTGCGAGAAATCGGTATCGTATTATTCCTTTCCGTAGTCGGTTTAAAAGCCGGGGCGAATTTCCTCGATACTTTACTCAGTCCGGAAGGGCTTGCATGGATGGGATATGGTGCGATCATCACCTTTATTCCATTGATTGTGACCGGATTTGTTGCTCGTATTTACGGAAAAATGAATTATTTATCGCTATGCGGTTTGTTATCCGGTGCGATGACCGATCCGCCGGCATTGGCTTTTGCCAATGAAATTAAAGACGGACACGGTGCGGCGGCACTTTCCTATGCAACGGTCTATCCGCTTGTGATGTTCTTACGTATCATCTTACCGCAATTACTTGCCATTTTGCTTTGGACGGCAAGCTAAATCCGCCATCATCGATAGCGGTCGAATTTAACGAGATTTTTGTAAAATTCTCAATGAATCCGACCGCTATTTTCATTTCTTCTCTGTTCAGCAAATCAGATTCCTTGTAGAATAATCGTTTAATTTTTTATAGCAAAGAATAGATAGTATGAGTCGCACTAAAAAAACACGTCGTATTACCGACATTATGCCTGCGCGAAAAGCAGATAAAAAACCGGAACAGCCTAAATTAAGCGGCGGTAAAAATCGTAAGCCTACCCGTTACGAACTGGATGCAAAAGCCCGTGAAGAAAAGAAAAAACGTAAACACAAAGGCTTGCCGACCGGTTCGCGTAATGTTGATCCGGCGGAGCAGAAAAAAGCGGCGGTAAAAGAAGTGAAAGATCCGCGTATCGGTAGCCGTAAAAAAATTCCTTTAATGGTGGAGTTTGTCAATAAACCGGAAAAAGGACAAATTATTAAACCGGTTGCCATGGAAGAATATAAACCGCATTTATCGCCGGAATTAGAACTGGAACAGTTGGAAAATAATGAGATCTTAAACCAATTATTAGACGAAATCGAAGCGGGTAAAACCTTATCGGCAAAAGATCAAAAATTCGTAGACGAATGTTTGGATCGTATCGATGAGTTAATGACCGAATTAGGTATTCAAGATGAAGACGAAGATAACGGGGATGCGTTGCTTCGCCAATTTGAAACCATGGACATTAATCAATTTAGATAAGACGATTAAAAAACTATGATTCGATTTTTTCTCCTTATCCTTGCGATCTTAGTCGTGCTTTCGATGGCGGGTTACGCTGTCTATTTAATGTTGAAATTACGCAAACAAAATGCCCAAAATAAAGCATTATTGGAACAAGTTGAACAGGTAAAGAAAGCACGTTTCGAACGTATTATTGACAGTATTGATGTCATTACAAGAGCAATGCTTTCCGAACAATGTGATTTTTCGGAAGGCGTACTTCGTTTAAAACCGTTACTTGATGTGTTAGCTAAACCGTTAAGTCAATATTCGGCAATGTGGGAATTGTATCAAGTTGTAGAAGATATGCCGATTTTAGACGAACGTAAGGCATTGAAACGTAATGAGCGAATGAAGCAGGATCTGCATCGACAGTCGAAAGAAGTCGAGTTGGAAGAGCAGATTAAAGCGGAGTGCCATCAGCTACTGATTGATATAGCACAGTTAAAACTTACATTATAGTAAGTAATGCCTATTTTGAAGGAAAGTCAATGTCAGAAATTATTTGGGATTTAGCCCTTATCCAAAAATATAACCAATCCGGTCCTCGTTATACTTCTTATCCTACCGCATTAGAATTTAACGAAAATTACAACGATGACGATTTTAAAGCGGCGGCGGCACGTTATCCGAATCGCCCGTTATCGCTTTACGTACATATCCCGTTTTGCCATAAACTATGTTATTTCTGTGCGTGTAATAAAATCATTACCCGTCACCGTCATAAAGTGGATATTTATTTGGATTATCTTGAAAAAGAAATCAAAACGCGCGCACCGCTGTTCACTAATCGTGTCGTTACTCAAATTCACTGGGGCGGTGGTACGCCGACTTATTTGGATGAAGCGCAATCGGCACGCTTAATGAGTATGTTGCGTCAGCATTTTAACGTCAGTGCAGAAGCGGAAATCAGTATTGAAATGGATCCGCGCGAAATCGAATTAAATATGTTGGATCACCTTAAATCCATCGGTTTTAACCGTATCAGTATGGGGATTCAGGACTTCAATAAAGAAGTACAAAAATTAGTTAATCGCGAGCAAGACGAAGAATTTATTTTTGCTTTGATGAAACGCGCGAAGGAACTCGGTTTCACTTCAACCAATATCGATTTGATTTACGGCTTACCGAAACAAAATGTCGAAAGTTTTATGTACACGCTTGAACGAGTGATCGAATTGAATCCGGATCGGATGAGTGTGTTTAACTATGCGCATTTACCAAGCCGCTTTGCCGCACAAATTAAAATTAAAGACGATATGTTACCGGCTCCGGAAACTAAATTAACCATTCTGCAGAAGACTATCGAGTTTTTAGGCGGTAACGGCTATAAATTTATTGGTATGGATCACTTTGCCAAACCGGATGACGAATTGGCGATTGCTCAGCAACAGGGCGTATTACATCGCAACTTCCAAGGTTATACCACTCAAGAAGAATGCGATTTATTAGGTATGGGCGTGTCGGCAATCAGCCTACTTGGCGATACCTACGCACAAAACCATAAAGAATTACAACAGTATTATGCCAATGTCGAAGAACGCGGTATCGCGTTACATAAAGGTTTGGCGCTTACTCAAGACGATTGTATTCGTCGTGACGTAATCAAAGCGTTGATTTGCAACTTTAAGTTGGAATTCGACCGCTTACAAGCCGAATATCAAATAGATTTTAAACAGTATTTTGCAGAGGATTTGGCGTTACTTGAGCCGTTGGCGAAAGACGGTTTATTAGAAATTAACGAAAACGGTATTGTGGTTTCGCCTAGAGGTCATCTGCTCATTCGTAATATTTGTTTATGTTTTGACGTATATTCAAGACAATTGGCGAAAAGACAACAATTTTCGAGAATTATTTAAGAGCAAGCGGTCATATTTTCGAACCATTTATAGCTTTCTATTGACAAGGAATCATTATGAAAACACGTTATAGTGTTCTTTCTGTTGCAATGACGGCAGCATTTTACACTCAATATGCGCAGGCGGATTTGAGAGAACAATGCCTATTGGGCGTACCGCATTTTCAGGGCGAAGAGGTAACGGGCGATCAAACTATGATGCCGATTGAAATTGAAGCGGATAATGCGGTTATCAATCAGCCTAAAGATGCGACCTATACCGGTGATGTAGCGATTAAACAAGGTAATCGTTCTCTTTTTGCGGATGAAGTAAGGGTTGAGCAAAACGGTGAGCAAGAACGCCGAGCGTTTTTGAAAGGCAGCTATCGATATCAAGATAATCTGGTTCAAGCGCACGGACGAGATGCGGCGATGGATCTCGGCTCCGAAACGGCAGAGTTGCAAAATACCGAATTCCAATTAGTCGGTCGTCAAGGACGAGGTACGGCGGAAAGCGGTTCGTTTAATCACAATAAACGCATTTTAAAAAATGCGACCTTTACCGCCTGTTTACCGAATGACAATGCGTGGTCAATTGAAGGAAATGAAATGATTCAGCATATCGATGAAGAGTATGCTGAAATTTGGCATGCGCGTTTTAAAGTATTGGGTATGCCGGTATTTTATTCGCCTTATTTACAATTTCCGATTGGCGATCGCCGCCGTTCGGGGTTATTGATTCCGAATTTTCATCGTTCAAGTAAGGACGGTTTTGCTTATTCTCAGCCGTTTTATTGGAATATCGCACCGAATATGGATGCGACAATTACACCGACTTATTATTCGCGCCGAGGTTGGCAAATTAGCCCTGAATACCGTTATTTAACCAAATTGGGAGAAGGCATTGTTGCCGGTGAATATATCGGAAAAGATCGTCTAGACGAATATAGACCGGATGATAATGATCGCAAGCGTTACTTAATGCACTGGCGTCACAATATGAGTTTCTTAACCGGCTGGCGTTTGTATGTGGATTATACCAAAGTCAGCGACAAGCGTTATTTCTCCGATTTCGATTCGGAATACGGTAGCAGTACCGACGGTTATGCCACTCAACAATTTAAATTAGGTTACTATCAACCGAATTATAATTTATCGATTTCCGGTAAGAAATTCCAAACCTTTGACGAATTGGATGTCGGTCCGTATCGCGTATTACCGCAAATAGATTTTAACTACTATAACGATGAGTTGGTAAAAGGCGGAGATTTTAAACTCTTTGCTCAGACGGCTCGTTTTGAGAATGACAGTAAGTTAATGCCGAAAGCGTGGCGTTTTCACGTAGAACCGACGCTTAATTTCCCACTTGCGAATCGCTACGGCAGCTTGAATTTTGAGACGAAATTGTATGCGACTCACTATCTTCAAGAAAAAGGCAGTAGTAAGCAAGCGGATGATATGGACAAGAACGTTACTCGAATTATTCCGCAAGTAAAAGTGGATTTACAAACGGTACTGGAAGCGGATAAGCAATTATTTAAAGGTTTTAATCAAACCTTTGAGCCGAGAGTACAATACGTTTATCGTCCGTATAAAGATCAAAGTAATATCGGCTCAGGCTTAAATCAAAGCGTAAGTTTCGGTTATGATTCGGCATTATTGCAAAGCGATTATTTTTCTCTATTTAATGATCGTCGATATAGTGGTTTAGACCGTATTTCTTCTGCTAATTTAATTACTGCCGGTGGCACGAATCGTTTCTTCAATGAAAAAACAGGGGTGGAAGTATTTAACTTTAGTATAGGACAGACTTATTACTTATCTCCATCTAAAATTGATGATTTATCGCAGAATAGTACAACAAAACGTTCGTCTTCATGGGCATTGGAGTCCAACTGGAAATTCCACCGTAAATGGAACTGGCACGGTGCTTATCAGTATGATACGCGTTTAAATCAAACTTCGTTGGCTAATACGTCATTACAATACAAGCCGAGCCAAGATAAACTTGTTCAATTGAGTTATCGCTTTGCGAGTAAAGATTATATTAACCAGAACTTACGCAGTAATACGTATGGGCAAGATATTAAACAAGTCGGTGCGGTTGTAGGTTGGGAACTAACGGATCGTGTCGCATTTATGGCAAGTCATTATCATGATATCGCACTTAAAAAGCCGGTAGAAAGCCAACTTTCCGTAAACTATAACACTTGTTGCTGGAGTGCTAACGTATATGTAGCGCGTAAACTGACCGCAACGCCAATCGGATCGCCGGATACGATCAATGATTTATATTACGATAATAAATTCGGGGTGAATTTTGAATTACGCTTCGGTACGAACTACAGTAGCGGCGTACGTAAAATGCTGAAAAAAGGTATGATTCCTTATACGGAGCAATATGGAATTAATTAATTTTTAATTAGTTTTGCAATAAGGATGTTATTTTATGTATTAAGAGTCGATCCTAGAATGATAGTGATCGACTCTTTTACTTTATGTGTCTTAGTATATAAAAAAGGATGTTGTGTAAATTTTATTTACTTAATTTAAAAACTTTACTATTTTAAGCAGCGTTTTAAACCGATGAATTTAAATTGTTTGTGCGTTACTTACATCTCTATTTATTCTCCGCATTACTTATATATTCCCATACGGGAAATACGGCTCCGCCGCCTTTCAAAGAAACGCAATTAAAGCGTAATATTCAAATTGATAGTGAAATTCAACAACGCCATCGACAGCAAACCGTTCAACAAGAAGCGCAATTTATACCTCAAACCGATATCCGAATGGACACTCGCCAAGAAAGAAATTTACAAATTCCGTCGGCGGAGTCTCCCTGCTACCTCATTCATCATCTTTCCTTAATCGATTATCCGTCCGAAAGATTAAATCAAACCGAGCAATTCCAATGGGCTTTAGATAAAGCGGTTGCAGATTTACAACTGAGATTACCGCATTGTTTAGGTGGAGAAGGTTTGAGCATTTTAATGAAGCAAATACAAAATAATATTATCGAGAAAGGCTATGTGACTACACGAGTGGTAGCACAAGAGCAGGATTTAGGTTCCGGTAATTTAGTGCTAAGCGTGATTGTTGGAAAAATAGGTAATACTGTCGTGGTGGATAACGGTCGAGTACCTCGTTTTACCCCTTTACACGCTCTGACCGCTTTTACCTTTGAAAAAGGCGATATTTTAAATGTGCGCAATATTGAACAGTCACTTGAGAATTTAAAGCGAGTGCCTACAGCGGATGCCAATATTGAAATCCTTCCGAGCGAGGGAGAAGGCGGTCAAATAGGCGAAAGCGATTTAAAAATCAGCTACGCCCAAGCGATTCCGTTTCGGCTGAATGTCGGTTTAGAAGATTCGGGTTCCACCTCCACCGGTAAATGGCAAGCCTCGGCGACTTTATCTTGGGATAATATTTATTATGCGCAATACCGGTTTCCCAGCCCGCCATACGCCGACGCTGAACCTCGACTTCCGTATTATCGACAAAATTTTTAGAATGGCGTGACCAAAAACCGCCGGAAAGCGTAGTTTTTCGAACCGCATCTCGATATAACACGCGTGATAGATTTAACTTGTCCGTTTCACTCTCTCCGGCATACAGATAATTTTCAAAGGCGCCGAACACTTGTTGATAATAACGATAAACGGTGTGGTTTGCGGTCAATTGCCAATAACCGAAAGGAACCGAATAATAGAAGGAAAGATTCCGACTGGCACGCTTGCCTTTATCGTCGGAATGACGTTTGATGCTATGAGTGAAACTGGTATAGAACAGATCGTTTGCTGAAAGAATATTTAGGTAATGCCACGTTAGCGTTGGATATGAATTTTAAACGGGGAACAGGGGTAAGAGGCGCAATCGGCGCACCGGAGGAAGCTTATAACGAAGGTACTTCCCGCTTAAAAATTATTACGCTCTCTATCGATTATAAAAAGCCGTTTGAATTAGCAGGACAAGTTTGGCAATTTCAAACCGGTTTCAATGCGCAATGGAATAAAACACCGCTCATTCCTCAAGATCGTCTCAGTATCGGCAGTCGTTACACGGTACGAGGTTTTAACGGGGAACTTTCGCTTTCGGGCGAGAGAGGTTGGTATTGGCGTAATGAATTGAGTTGGAATGTCGGTAATAAAGGACACTGGTTTTATTGGGGATTGGACGGCGGGAGAGTTTCCGGTTTAGGCGGTAATGCGAGATTAGGTCATCATTTAATGGGAACGGTTATAGGATTACGAGGCGGTTGGAAAGGTTTTTATTATGACTATTTTATCGGCAGACCGATACGTTATCCCGAAGGATTTAGCGCATCAAAACATGTGTTAGGTTTTAATCTGAATTACGCTTTTTAACGTACTTCTGTCATTAAAGGAATTAATTAAGTAAAAGGAATTACATTATGAATAAGAAATCTTTCCGTGTCATTTTCAGTAAAACATTACAGTGTCTTGTAGTGGTATCCGAATTAGCTAGAACAACAGGCAAAGCAAATGAAGCGGGTATGACAAGCGGTGTGATTTCGCAGAAAATTTGCAAAATCAGACCGCTTACCTTTAGCTTATTTTGCGCATTAGGCTTTGTCGGTTTTTCAGAAAATGCGTTGGCGGAACTTCTTATTCAAGCGGATAAAAATGCGCCGAAGCATGAACAACCTATCGTATTAAAAACACCGAACGGCTTGCCGCAAGTGAATATTCAAACTCTGAATGACAAAGGACTTTCGCATAATAAATACAGCCGATTTGACGTAGATAGCAAAGGAGCGATTTTAAATAACAGCCGCTCACAAACCCAAACGCAACTGGCGGGTATGGTTCAAGGCAATCCTAATTTATCCCGTGGCGAAGCGAAAGTGATTTTAAATGAAGTTAATTCGAGCGATCCGAGTATCTTAAAGGGTTATATTGAAGTCGCGGGTAAAAAAGCGGATGTAATTATCGCCAACCCGAGCGGCTTACATTGCGAAGGCTGCGGCGTCATTAATGCCGATCGCGCTACTTTCACTACCGCTAAACCGCATATTCAAAACGGTAGTCTGGAAAGTTTTGTAGTGGAAAAAGGTAAAGTGAAAGTATCCGGCAAAGGTTTAGATAACAGCCGAGTGGACTATACCGATATTATTGCCAAAGAAACCGAAATCAATGCCGGTGTATGGAGTAAGAAAAGGCTCACGGCGGTTACCGGTAAAAACAGGGTGACGGCTCGTACGGCAGCGAATATGGACAGCGATTTAAAAATTATCAATACCGTGAAGAACAGTACACAAGCAGCGGAGGAAAGTCACTCGCCGCAATATGCGTTGGATGTAAGCGCATTGGGCGGTATGTATGCCGGAAAAGTACATCTTATCGGTACCGAGCAAGGCTTAGGCGTGCGGAATGCAGGGCATATCGGCGCAAGCAGTGAAAATGTCAAAATTGATTCGCAAGGACGAATTGTCAATCAAGGCATTGTTACCGGTTATACCCACGCTCAGTTAAGTGCTAGACAAGGGATTGAAAACCAAGGAAAACTGGCAACCAAACAAGGTAATATCGTCTTAACCAGCCAAGCGGATATCCGACAACACGGCTCAATTGTCGTGCATCAGGGGAATATTCGACAAAGTGCGGCAAAAGGTATTCGCCAAAGCGGAGAAACGGTTGCGAAAGGAAAAATTAGTTTTAATGCGGAGCATATTGAGACAAGTGAGTCGTCACTGATTGTCGCCGGTGCGGATATACAAAGTACGCAACAAGGCGAAACTCGCCGGCTCTCGGCACAAGCGGATAACGGCAAAGATATTCATATTACCGTCCGACAACAAGCGGTGTTAAAAGGCAAAAATATTGCAAGCGGTACGCTACAAATCAAGGCAAACAAAGCAAACTTAGATAAAAGTCAAATTAGTGCAAATCGTATAGATATCAATGCCGCAAAAGATGATATTCAAGCTAACCAAGCTAAAATCAATGCAAAAGACAGTTTGCGTTTAAACACATCTAAAACGTTATCTACCGAAGACAGCCATTTAATCGCGAAACATATTCAAACGGCGCAAACAGACTTAAATACCCGAAATTCGGTTTGGGAGCAGATCGGAGAACAAGACCTTATATTGAACGCTAAATCGATTAATAACCAAGGCGGTGCGATAAAAACACAGGGCAAGTTTCGGATTGAGACGGAACAAGTTAATAATAACAAAGGTATCCTTTTCACAGCACAATTACTAAATATCAATGCGGATAGAATCAGTAATCAACAAGGCATTATGCAAAGTAGCGGAGATATGCGGCTATCGGCAACTCGATTGGATAACCAAGCCGGTGTTATTTATAGTAAAACCGCCGCATTGAATATTGCCGAAATTAATAATGAGGAGGTTTCCGATAAAGGTTCTTTAATTTTAGCGACGGAGTCATTGGTATTAAATAGTAAACGTCTCAATAACCAAGCAACGAAAGCGAAAAACGAAAAACCGACCCAAGGTATTCAGACCAATAAATTAACGATTAATGTAGATCATTTTGATAATCGTAAAGGCGGAGTGTATAGCGGTAAGATTATCTCTATGACCGGTAAAGCTCGTTTGGATAATCGGCAAGGAGAATTACTAGCGATCGAATCGGTGGATATAAAAGATAAAATCGGAAATTTCGTCGTAGATAATCAAGACGGTTTGCTTCAAGCGGGGAATCGTATCAGTCTTCAAGCAAAAAGTCTGATAAATGAGGGAGCAATTAAAACGGCCGGAGATCTTTCTATCTTTTTGAAAGACAGTTTTGTGTTAAATAAGGCTTTTGAAGTCGGTAATCGTTTAACTTTTAAAACGGAAGGCAATTTTGAAAATAATGCAAAACTGGTCGTGAATAACCAAGCGGTTATATTTGCACAAAAGATTCAAAATAATAAAGAAGCAGAAGTATCATCGAAAGAAACCGCATTAGTTTCAAAAACATTACTGAATAAAGGCTTAATTGACGGTCATAAAACTTTAATTAAAAGTGATGAAGTGACAAATATCGGCACCGGGCGAATTTATGGCGATCAACTCGCTTTTAAATCTAACGCGCTTAAAAATTTTAGTGAAAATTTAAACGGAGAAGAAAAATCCGGCACGATTGCAGCCAGAAGTCGCTTGGATTTAGGCGTCAATAAACTGATAAATAGTAATAAAGCCTTAGTGCTTTCTTTAGGAGATGCCTATATCGGCAGCCATCTTGATGAACATAATCAGGCAATCGGTAAGGCGGACTTGATTGAGAACAATAGCGCGACAATTGAGTTTTTAGGTAATGCGAGAGTCGGCGTTAAAAAATTGATTAACCGAGATACCCATGTAAAAACCAGAATACGTGAAGAAAAAGAAGAATTTGACCTTTACGGAAAAGAAGATCCTATTACTAAAAAAGTAGAAAGATGGTATCGAGTCGGTGTCGATGGTTTAATTGATCATGCAAACGGACAACGTCATAAGAGTGCGACTTTTGACTTCTATGATCCTAATAAACAAGATATTGTCGCTCAGAAAGGCGAACTCTGGCAACGTAAGAAATTCACTCAAATAAAAGAAATCGCAGAAAGTTATGATGAGTCGCCGGCAGAGTTTTTAGTCGGCGGAAGCTTATTTCTTAACAGCCGACATACGTTAAACCAATATAGTAAATTACTGATTGGCGATAAGTTGTATTTCAACGAACAAGCGGTTAATGGCGGCACGGCGTCTGTCCAAACCGAAAACGGCATTTTAGAAAATAAAGATTTCACCGTAATGCTTACCGAACGCAAATTAGGCGAATTTTATCGTTATCAGCAAGATCGACGTAGATCGGGTAAGCGCAAACATCATAAAAACTTTTTTGATGAGAAAATTAAAAGTCCTATTGATGAATACACGTCTAATGAGAGTAGATTAAATCCGGCAATAAATATTATCGGCACGAAATTATCACCGATACCTCATTCGGACGTTACCGCACAATCTCAATCGGGAAATTCTCAAGCGGGAAATATTCAGCTAAAGAAAACTGATATTTCATATGATGAAGATAAATCCGGACAGACGAATCATCTCATATCGATTAACGATAAGTATCAAATTATCACTTCAGGACAGAACCTTGAAAAAAATGATTCGGGAACGATTACAAGCCGTTTGGTAGATATGACTTTACCTAACGCAAGCCTTTATAAAATCAATCCTGATGCTACGCAAGGTTATATTATTGAAACTGATCCGAGATTTACCGAAAGAAGACGATGGTTAAGTAGCGGCTATCTGTTGGAACAATTAGGTCATAACGGAGAAGGTGTACTTAAGCGTTTAGGCGACGGTTTTTACGAGCAACGTTTAGTGAATGAACAGATTAATCAATTAACCGGACGACGTTATCTTGACGGTTATGTTAACGATATTGAGCAATATAAAGCATTGATGAAAAACGGTGCGAAATACGCTAAAAAATTTAATTTAAAAGTCGGCATAGGCTTAACCGCAGAACAAATGGCGCAATTAACTACGGATATGGTTTGGCTGGTAAATAAAAACATCACGCTTGCAGACGGACGCAAAGTGTCCGCCCTTGTTCCTCAAGTTTACTTATCGACAAAAGGCGTTGATATTGCTTCTCACAGCGCAGTTATTGCGGCGAAAGAAATTAGCGGAAATATAGCTTCATTACAAAATAACGGTGTGATAGCGGGAAGAGAGCTAACGCATTTAAATGCCGAGCTACTTGAAAATAGCGGAACAATCTCAGGCAATAAGATAGATTTATCTGCAAAACAAAGCCTAGTGAACTTAGCCGGAAAAATTGAAGCGGTCGATTTTTTACGATTATCCGCCGATAAAAAACTAGAAATTGCCGGTACGCTTTCGGATACGCAAAGTAAATATGGGAATACCGAACGAACCTCATTGGATAAAACCGCAACGGTTAGCGTAACGGGAGAAGACGGGCGACTAATATTACAGAGTAACGGTGATCTAACCGCTAAAGCCGCCGGTATAACCAGTAAAGGTGTCGTTATTGCGAAAGCTAAAGAACTAAATATCACGACAGCTAATGTAAAAAATAAAGAACATTACAACGGTGATGCGGATAACTATTATCTTTTAGATCAAAAGTCCGAAATAGGTAGCCGAATTAAAGGCAGCAACGGCGTGACGCTTATTGCGGAAAATGATGCGATATTAAGACTGGCGGAGGTAACAAGCCAAAATGGAAAAGTAATCGTAGCGGCTAAACAAGGCGATATTAAAGTGGAAGCCGGCAGAACGGAAGAACAGCTTGCTAGTGCGGTTAAATCCACTCGACGAGGTTTCTTAAACAAAACCACGGAAAAACAGCGTTATGCACATAATATCAGCGAAGCCGCAGGAAGTAATATTGACGGTAAAAACGTTTCTCTGATTGCAGAACAAGGAAATATAAGTATAAAAGGTTCGGCTGCAGTTGCCGAGAATGATTTAACGATAGCGGCAAAACAGGATATTTCGATTTTAGCGGATAAAAATACGTACTTCCGAGATGAAAAAACGGAACGTAAAAAATCAGGTTTAATGGGAACAGGCGGTATCGGCTTTACAATCGGTTCAAAGAAAGAACAAGTAGAACAAGATAATACTCAACAAAGTACGGTACGTAGCCAAGTCGGTAGTTTAAACGGAGATAGTAAGATTTTTGCCGGTAATCATTACCGACAAACGGGCAGTATTGTGACTGCACGTGACGGTAACGTTGAGATTCAGGCAAAAAGTGCATTACTAGAAGCGGCGCGTTCCGATTATGAAAGTCATTATAAACGTACCGCCGAACAGAAAGGTGTGACGGTTGCGATAAATCTTCCGATAGTACAAGCGGTTCAATCTGCGTTAAATCTTGCAAATATGGTTCAAAAAGTGGGAGAGAGTAAAAATAACCGCATTAATGCCATGGCGACGGCAAATGTTGCATTGGATGCAATGGGATCAGCCGAGCAAATGATAGACGTAGTGAAAAATATTAAAAATGCACAAAATCTTGCAAAAGGTGTTTCTGAAGGCGCGAGTATTTCCGTTACCTATGCGAATCAAAAACAGATTCAAACTCAGCAATCGGAAGGAAGCAAAGGAGTATCAAGCCGAGTAAATGCTGGTGGTATGGTCAATATTAAAGCTATTGGAGATAGCGATAACTCAAATATTACGGTAATTGGAGCCAATATTGGCGGTAAAAAAGGAACATTCTTTAAAGCGGATGGCAATGTAAATTTACTGGCGTTTAAACAAGAACATAAAGAAAGAAGTACAAATAAATCAAGCGGTTTTAATACAGGTATCGCGGCAAGTTATGGAAATGGAGGCTTTGCATTTGGGATCACTGCAGGTGCAAATTATGGGAAAGGCTATGGTAACCGTGATGAAGCGACTTGGCTAAATAGCCGTATCGGCAATAAAGATAGTTTGACTAAGATAGAAAGTGGTCGTGATACCAAGATTAAAGGGGCGCAAGTTCGTGGTAATCGAGTAGAAGTATCTGCTGAAAATCTAAATATTGAAAGTACGCAAGATGTTATGAGATACGGTAGCAAGCAAATGGCTGCTGAAGGTAGCATAACTGCTGGTTACGGTTTTTCTGCAAACGGTAGCTATAATCAATCGAAAGTGAATGCGGATTTTGCGAGCGTAAATGAACAGTCGGGGATCTTGGCTGGTAATAGCGGTTATGACATCAACATTCGTAAACGCACCGATTTAAAAGGTGCAGTAATAACTTCAACTGAAAAAGCTGAAGCAGCAGGATATAACCGATTTAGTACGGGAGTATTGAGTCATCAGGATATTCAAAATCAATCAAGTTATTCGGCAAAAGGCTTTGGTTTAAATGGAGGCTTTAGTGTAGGTGGTGGAGATACATCTCAGGAAGTCGAAGGTATGAAGCTGCAACAAATCGGTCAAAATCATACGGACGGTTCGTCTAAAGTAGAATTCGGCGGTGTCGCCGGAGTCGGTTCTCAAGGTAACTGGGGAATAACTAAAGGATTAGCAACGGCGTTTTTAGGGCAAGTACGTGATAGTAGTCGCCAAAGTGGAATAACGACTAGTTTTATTAATACGGCAAATATTCAAATCCGAGAGTCGGAGGCACAAAAGGTACTTACCGGTAAAACAACGGAAGAAACGGTTAAATTAATAAATAAAGCTAATATTCATCAAGCCGTTACTAAAACTGATGTTGAACAAGTGAAATCCGATTTGGGAAGAGACTTAACAATCGCAACGGATTTTGTGAAAAATCTAAGTAATCGAGGTGATCGTATGTATTATCAAATGGAAAAAAATGAAGATTCTCTTTTTTCTATTCATGATGAAGTTAAGAATAAAAACTGTAACCATATATCCTGTTTAGGGTTTGAAGACGGAAGTTTTAAAGATAATTCTCAAACTTTAAAAAGAATTATTTATAGCGATCAAATTTTAACTGACGAACAAGCTAAATTATTAAGTAATGTCGCTACTGCCGGAATGTTAAATTTAGAGCGGAAGGATAAAGTTTCCAGTGCCATTTTATATGGTAAGACACTTTCTTCTCTTGAAGAAACGCCAGTCATTTTAAATCGAGGAAGTGCAGGCATGATTAATGAGTTTTTATTTACGGGTTTTGAACGCTTTAGAGCATGGGCAAATATGCCGGCGGTCTTTGGCGCATCCAATGCAACAAGAGATCATGCTCAAATCAATAAAAAATTAGATGAATACAACGCTTATCAAATGGCTCAAGGTAAAAGAACAATAGATGCGAATAATGTTGCTCATAGCTTAGGTGTTTCAGGAAATAAAAATATGCTGAACTGGTCGGAATACGTAGGTAATAAATATGATAATACACATATTAATTTCTCACATTTAGGCGGATCATATCCTTCATCCGAAATACATAAACAAGCGAAAGGCGTATTTAAAGGTGTTAATACGGAATACCATGGTGTAAAAGGGGATTTTGTTTATTCCGGATTGGGTAGCTTATTTATTGGAAATAATCCTAATGCAAAACAAGTAAAGGGATTAGGATTTAGTGAGGCTCATTCAGAGGCTAATCAGAATATTAATAATTTGAAATATATTTATGAATTAAAAAATAATGGACATAAAGAAGAAAAATGGATAAAAACAGAAAAAATTATACAAGGTATTTACCCTGCTGATTTTAATAGAAAATTTAATACATCAGAAGAGAAGTAATTATGAAATACATAACTCTTTTATTTTTTTTCTTTATTTCATCATGTGCATTTGTTCCTTTATATTCAATACCGAATAGTGATGCTAAATGGATTCATAAAGTAACAGGAGAAGAGGTTCCTGATAGTTTATACTCTCAATGTGCAAGAGATGCTACATTTAGTATACTTGGAAGGTATGCATATCTTGATCGTCTGGATAAAGAATATCTTGATGAGTTAGTAAATATACAAAAAAAAGAAGGGAAATGTTTATATGAGAAAGGTTTTATTTTTAAAACTAAATTATTTAGTGCCTATTGTTATAGGCTAGAAGATGTTTGTAATGCTTACAAAGAGTTCTCTAGATAATATATGCTAATGCTATCGGCATATCGTCTGTTATAAATTAGACCGTATCAGATATAACTAAACTATACCTAAAATAACTTTATTTCCAAGCGGTCAAATTTCTAAAATTGTTTGCAATTTGCAAACTTTTATCGGAATTTGACCGCTTGTCTTAATAATTAGTGACGGAAGTGGCGCATACCGGTTAAGACCATTGCCATACCGTGTTCGTTAGCAGCATCAATCACTTCTTGATCTCGCATTGAGCCACCCGGATGGATTACGCAAGTAATGCCGACTTTAGCTGCCGCATCAATACCGTCACGGAATGGGAAGAACGCATCTGAAGCCATTACGCAGCCAGCAACTTGTAAGCCTTCGTCTTCCGCTTTAATACCGGCAATTTTCGCTGAATAGACACGGCTCATTTGGCCTGCGCCGATACCGATAGTTTGACCGTTTTTCGCATAGACAATCGCATTTGATTTCACATATTTTGCCACTTTCCAGCAGAATAATAAGTCCTCAAGCTCTTCTTTGCTTGGTTTACGTTCGGATACCACTTGTAAATCATCAATTGAAACAGAACCTTGATCCGCATCTTGCACTAATAAACCGCCGTTTACACGTTTGAAATCTAAACGTTTTTGCGCTTGAGTAAATTCACCACATTCTAAGACACGCACATTTTTCTTCTTCGCAAGCGCTGCTTTTGCCGCTTCTGAAACGCTTGGAGCAATAATCACTTCCACAAATTGGCGTTCTGCGATCGTTTGTGCCGTTTCACCGTCTAATTCACGGTTGAAAGCAATAATACCTCCGAATGCTGATGTCGGGTCGGTTTGGTAAGCACGGTTATAAGCTTCTAAAATGTCTTTACCTAATGCCACACCGCAAGGGTTAGCGTGTTTCACAATCACGCAAGCCGGTTCTGCAAATTCTTTTACGCACTCAAGTGCCGCATCGGTATCCGCAATATTGTTATAAGAAAGTGCTTTACCTTGTAATTGTTTTGCGGTTGAAACAGAAGCTTCTTTCACTTCGTTTTCTACATAGAATGCTGCATTTTGATGTGAGTTTTCACCGTAACGCATGGTTTGTTTGCGTACGAAATTTAAGTTTAATGTACGAGGGAATTGACCGCAGACTTGAGTTAAATCTTCTTCCTCAGCACCTTGGTATGGCGGGACAAGTTTACCGAAGTAGTTTGCAATCATTGAATCGTATTGTGCCGTATGTTCAAATGCTTTAATTGCCAGGTTGAAACGCGTTTCAAGGGTTAATTCGTTTTGGTTTTGATCCATTTCGGCAAGAATTGCATCAAAATCGTTATTATTCACCACGATCGCCACATCTTTATGGTTTTTCGCTGCAGAACGCACCATGGTCGGGCCGCCGATATCAATATTTTCAACTGCATCCGCTAAGGTGCAATTTGGATTCGCAACGGTTGCCGCAAACGGGTATAAGTTCACCACTACCATATCAATACGTTCGATATCGTGTTGGTTCATCACTTCATCATCCATGCCGCGACGACCAAGAATACCGCCGTGTACTTTCGGATGCAGGGTTTTTACGCGACCGTCCATCATTTCAGGGAAGCCGGTGTAGTCCGATACTTCCGTGACCGGTAAGCCAGCTTCAGCTAACAGCTTTGCCGTACCGCCTGTCGAAAGTAATTTCACACCGCGAGCTACCAGCCCTTGTGCAAATTCTACAATACCTTTTTTGTCAGACACACTTAATAACGCCTGTTGAATCGCCATTTTTCTAAGTTCCTTAAAATGAATGTTAAATAAATACTTTTCTAGTATAACGCAAACGTTTGCTTTTTTCATTAGCAAGCGGTCGAATTTGTAAAGTTTTTCGGTATTATGTAGCATTTGCACAAACATTAAATATTTCGTAGGGGCGGGGATAAACCCCGCCCCTACATAAATTTTCCTAAAATCAACTTTTGTGCGACTGCTACATAATACCGCTTATGTCTGCTTAAATTTTATTAAACAGCACCCTACTATTGAATATATTTTATGAAATTTCTAGTCTTACTCCCCTATATTTACTTAGATTTAACGATTTAATTTAATAGGTAAATAAATAGAATTTCAAATTAAAAAAGTCATAGTTTTCCCCTTCCCTCTTCGGGTAAAATAACCAGCAATTTAGATTTAAGGAAAAAGTATTTATGACAACACCAATGATTGATTTACAGATTGCCTGTGAAAATAGTGAAAATTTACCCAGCTTAGAACAATTAACTCTTTGGGTGCAAACAGCGCTGGCTTATGAAGCTCAAACGGAGGATTTTCCTGAAACGGAAATGACTATTCGCATTGTTGATGAAGCCGAGAGCCACGAATTAAACCTGACCTATCGTGGTAAAGATAAACCAACCAATGTACTCTCTTTTCCTTTTGAAGTGCCGGAAGGTATTGAATTGCCGCTATTAGGCGATTTAGTCATCTGCCGCCAAGTGGTAGAAAAAGAGGTGGAAGAACAGCAAATATCCCTTGAATCTCATTGTGATGAAATTCATCACACTCATCAAAAAAATATAACAAAAACCGACTTTTATCGTCTTCTTGCCGCAGCGCACTATAAAACAACGCCTACGGATTTACGCCGTTTATTTGATGGCGAAAATCAGATTTTATTTCCTTATTCAGAAAACGGGCAACTTATTGGTGGGATTTGGGCGATCAATGAAGGAGGGCTAGATAATGAACTTTCTCAAGCCATTTGGCGAGGAGAACGGCGCCCTCAAGGGAATTTAGTGGCGCAATATCTTTGCTATCAAGGTAATCTACCCGAAGCTCCGCAGTTATACTCTATCCGAATTTCTCGTATTGCCGTTGAACCTCATTTCCAAAATCAAGGTATTGGCAAGCGGTTAATTTCTGATTTCATTTTGCAAATCTCAAAACAAAAACAACCGCTTGTTGATTTTATTTCGGTGAGTTTTGGACAAACCGAAGCATTAACCTATTTTTGGCAACAATGCGGTTTTGAATTAGTCCAAATTACGCCGAATAAAGAAGCCAGTAGTGGTTATTACAGCGCAATGATGCTCTATCCTTTAACGGAGAAAGGCAAACAATTTGTCAAAAAAGCGCAAATGCAATTTAGCCGAAATCAAGCACTTTTGCCCCATATCCAAAATGGCAATCAAAAAATGACTAAATATCTCAAGCTAGATAAAACTGATTGGCATGACTTATACGGTTTTGCTTATGCACAACGTTCTTTCCAAGTAAGTTATGCCAGTTTAAAAAGACTTTATTGGCAATATCCTGAACAATTTTCTGCGATGAAAGGTATTTTTGAACGTGAAGAGCCATTACCCAACAACAAAAAGCAATGGCTTAACCATTACAGAACGTTGGTACAAAAAATTTTACAGGAAAATGATGGATAGTCCTTAACAAAAATTAATGTTTTATTTCCTATAAAACATCCGACCAGTATTATTTTTGATTAAAAAAAGAACAAACAGATCATGACAAACGTTTGCCTTGTTTTCCTTCACAAAAATATTATGGTTTTTTATTTAGAATAAATTATCTATATTCATTTTTTAGGGAATGGGAGGGATGATGCTAAAAAATGATTTTAACGTATTGGGACAAATTGCTTGGTTATGGGCAAATTCTCCAATGCACCGAAATTGGTCAGTTTCACTGTTAATGAAGAATGTTATTCCTGCAATTGAAAATGACCAATATTTGTTACTAGTTGATGATGGTTTTCCTATTGCATATTGCAGTTGGGCCAAATTAACTCTAGAGAGTGAGGCTCGCTATGTAAAGGACACCAATTCATTAAAAATAGATGATTGGAATGCAGGAGATCGTATATGGATCATTGATTGGATTGCCCCATTCGGGGATTCATCTCTATTGTATAAACATATGAGACAACGTTTTCCATACGATATTGGAAGGGCAATTAGAATCTATCCTAGCAAAAAAGATACTGGAAAAATCATATATTTAAAAGGAGGAAAAATAACAAAAAAAGTAGCTGAAAAGACATTTCTTCAGTATGAGCAAGAGTTAATAACAGCTCTACAATAATATCTTTAAATGATCAATTATATAAAGGAGACTCTTTTATGTCAAAAATCACTTTGTCATCATTAAAATCGTCCTTACAACAAGGATTGAAAAATGGGAAAAACAAGTTAAATCAAGCAGGTACAACACTGAAGAATGGTTTAACTCAAACTGGTCATTCTCTACAGAATGGGGCTAAAAAATTAATCTTATATATTCCTCAAGGCTATGATTCGGGTCAAGGAAATGGAGTTCAAGATTTAGTTAAAGCTGCTAATGATTTAGGTATTGAAGTATGGCGAGAAGAACGCAGCAATTTGGACATTGCAAAAACTAGCTTTGATACAACTCAGAAAATTCTAGGTTTTACTGATAGAGGAATTGTATTATTTGCACCTCAGCTAGATAATTTATTAAAGAAGAATCCTAAAATTGGCAATACATTAGGAAGTGCTTCTAGCATCTCACAAAATATAGGTAAAGCCAATACTGTATTAGGTGGTATTCAATCTATTTTAGGATCTGTTTTATCTGGAGTAAATCTGAATGAATTACTTCAAAATAAAGATCCTAATCAATTAGAACTTGCAAAAGCAGGGCTAGAACTGACTAATGAATTAGTTGGTAATATTGCTAGCTCGGTGCAAACTGTAGATGCATTTGCAGAACAAATATCTAAACTAGGTTCACATTTACAGAATGTGAAAGGATTAGGAGGATTGAGTAATAAATTACAAAATCTACCAGATCTAGGAAAAGCAAGTTTAGGTTTGGACATTATCTCTGGTTTACTTTCTGGAGCATCTGCAGGTCTCATTTTAGCAGATAAAGAGGCTTCAACAGAAAAGAAAGCTGCCGCAGGTGTAGAATTTGCTAACCAAATTATAGGTAATGTAACAAAAGCGGTCTCATCTTACATTCTTGCCCAACGAGTCGCTTCAGGTTTGTCTTCAACTGGTCCTGTCGCTGCATTAATCGCATCTACAGTTGCACTAGCTGTTAGCCCTCTTTCATTCTTAAATGTAGCTGATAAGTTTAAACAAGCTGATTTAATCAAATCATATTCTGAACGCTTCCAAAAATTAGGATATGATGGAGATCGTTTATTAGCTGATTTTCACCGTGAGACAGGAACTATTGATGCTTCTGTAACAACAATTAACACTGCTTTAGCAGCTATCTCCGGTGGAGTTGGAGCTGCAAGCGCGGGTTCTCTAGTCGGAGCTCCAGTTGCGTTACTCGTTGCTGGTGTTACGGGACTTATTACAACTATTCTAGAATATTCTAAACAAGCCATGTTTGAACATGTTGCAAATAAGGTTCATGACAGAATAGTTGAATGGGAGAAAAAACATAATAAAAACTATTTTGAGCAAGGTTATGATTCTCGTCATTTAGCTGATTTACAAGACAATATGAAGTTTCTTATCAATTTAAATAAAGAACTTCAGGCTGAACGCGTAGTAGCTATTACCCAACAAAGATGGGATAACCAAATTGGAGACCTAGCGGCAATTAGCCGTAGAACGGATAAAATTTCCAGTGGAAAAGCTTATGTGGATGCTTTTGAGGAGGGGCAACACCAGTCCTACGATTCATCCGTACAGCTAGATAACAAAAACGGTATTATTAATATTAGTAATACAAATAGAAAGACACAAAGTGTTTTATTCAGAACTCCATTACTAACTCCAGGTGAAGAGAATCGGGAACGTATTCAGGAAGGTAAAAATTCTTATATTACAAAATTACATATACAAAGAGTTGACAGTTGGACTGTAACAGATGGTGATGCTAGCTCAAGCGTAGATTTCACTAATGTAGTACAACGAATCGCTGTGAAATTTGATGATGCAGGTAACATTATAGAATCTAAAGATACTAAAATTATCGCAAATTTAGGTGCTGGTAACGATAATGTATTTGTTGGGTCAAGTACTACCGTTATTGATGGCGGGGACGGACATGATCGAGTTCACTACAGTAGAGGAGAATATGGCGCATTAGTTATTGATGCTACAGCCGAGACAGAAAAAGGCTCATATTCAGTAAAACGCTATGTCGGAGACAGTAAAGCATTACATGAAACAATTGCCACCCACCAAACAAATGTTGGTAATCGTGAAGAAAAAATTGAATATCGTCGTGAAGATGATCGTTTTCATACTGGTTATACTGTGACGGACTCACTCAAATCAGTTGAAGAGATCATTGGTTCACAATTTAATGATATTTTCAAAGGAAGCCAATTTGATGATGTGTTCCATGGTGGTAATGGTGTAGACACTATTGATGGTAACGATGGTGACGATCATTTATTTGGTGGCGCAGGCGATGATGTTATCGATGGAGGAAACGGTAACAATTTCCTTGTTGGAGGAACCGGTAATGATATTATCTCGGGAGGTAAAGATAATGATATTTATGTCCATAAAACAGGCGATGGAAATGATTCTATTACAGACTCTGGCGGACAAGATAAACTGGCATTTTCGGATGTAAATCTTAAAGACCTCACCTTTAAGAAAGTAGATTCTTCTCTCGAAATCATTAATCAAAAAGGAGAAAAAGTTCGTATTGGGAATTGGTTCTTAGAAGATGATTTGGCTAGCACAGTTGCTAACTATAAAGCTACGAATGACCGAAAAATTGAGGAAATTATTGGTAAAGGAGGAGAACGTATTACATCAGAACAAGTTGATAAACTGATTAAGGAGGGTAACAATCAAATCTCTGCAGAAGCATTATCCAAAGTTGTGAATGATTACAATACGAGTAAAGATAGACAGAACGTATCTAATAGCTTAGCAAAATTGATTTCTTCAGTCGGGAGCTTTACGTCTTCCTCAGACTTTAGGAATAATTTAGGAACATATGTTCCTTCATCAATAGATGTCTCGAATAATATTCAATTAGCTAGAGCCGCTTAATATTCAAATCATAGCAATCCTATGGTGTAAATTATAGGATTGTTATTTTTTTAAAGGAGAAGTTATGGAACCCAATAAAAATAAGGATCTTGGTTTAGCTGTAGAAAATCAAACCTAATCTGACAGTTCCCGTTTAAAATTACCGTGTCTGTCAGATTAATTTGAGCTTAAATTCTTTTCTGCCCAAATCCGTTTTCCATCAAGTAATGTTGCCATCGGTGTTCTGCCACAGCACACTTTTCCTTGATGTGTTCGATGGTGATTATAATACATTCATCTAAATCAGCTTGTAATGTCGCTAAATCCGTATATATTTTCTTCCTAAATGCGACTTGGTAAAATTCTTGTAAGATAGTCTTATGAAAACGTTCACAGATACCATTCGTCTGTGGATGCTTCACTTTCGTTTTAGTATGCTCTATGTCATTTATCGCTAAATAAAGCTCATAATCGTGATTTTCCACTTTGCCACAATATTCACTGCCACGGTCGGTGAGAATACGCAACATCGGTAATCCTTGGGCTTCAAAGAACGGCAGTACTTTATCATTGAGCATATCTGCAGCGGCAATTGCGGTTTTCATTGTGTAGAGCTTTGCAAAAGCAACCTTACTATAAGTATCAACAAATGTTTGCTGATAAATGCGTCCAACACCTTTTAAATTACCTACATAAAAGGTATCTTGTGAACCTAAATAGCCCGGATGAGCGGTTTCAATTTCTCCACTCGATATATCATCCTCTTTCTTACGTTCTAGGGCTTGGACTTGACTTTCATTTAGAATAATGCCTTTCTCAGCCACTTCTTTCTCTAGTGCATTTAAACGCTGTTTAAAGTTAGTAAGATTATGACGTAGCCAAATGGAACGAACACCACCGGCTGAAACAAACACACCTTGCTTGCGAAGTTCGTTACTCACTCGAACTTGTCCGTAAGCTGGAAAATCTAGAGCAAATTTTACAACAGCTTGCTCAATGTGCTCGTCTACTCGATTTTTGATATTCGGTACCCGACGAGTTTGCTTAAGTAATGCTTCAACACCGCCTTGCGCTACGGCTTGTTGATAGCGATAGAATGTATCTCGGCTCATTCCCATCGCTTTACAAGCTTGAGAAATGTTTCCGAGTTCTTCTGCTAAATTGAGTAAACCGGTCTTGTGTTTAATGAGCGGATTGTTAGAATAAAACATGAGAGTTTCCTTTTTTGTTTAGATTGAATTTTAGACACTCATATTCTAAACGGGAAACTCTCATTTTTATAATGATTTGTCAGATCAAGTCTGATCTTCTACAGCCAAGTCGAAAACAAGTGGATTTAATTGCTAAAGCGCAAGATCACATGGCTAGGGATAGTGATAAATATATCCTTCGTATGAATATTGACTTAGATAGTATGAAGACATTTATAAGAGCAGGATGTAATTATTTTACTTATTGGGATAATCTTGCAAGAATAGAAAGTGATTCATCTTGTATTGCAACAAAATTAGCCGATGCCGAAATCAATATTTTCAAATCTAATGATATTAAAGATAAGGATGGCTTTACTATCCCTTATGAAAAACGACGCTGGATTTTAGTCGATACCATTCCAGTGAAATGGGAATAATTATCCCCATTTATGGAGTTCGTCTTTTAGATGAACTCCTATTGTTTATAATTCGATAAAATTAGCTTTCTCACAGCAACTCAGCAATGAGTTGCTTTTTTATTTGACAGAAAAACAACGTAGATCTATATTAAATACCGTTCATCGTTGATGAACATCTACAATTTGCCAATGAACCATTTATTTATATTTAGCCTAGTTTCTTTCAAAGAAGCAAAGCGAACCATATAGGCGTAGAGACCTTTATTAAGGCTCTATTTCGGTTTGCAACTCATTTATTAAAGTCCACGTATTTCTTGTGGCAGTACGGTATTCAAGGCAAAACGCTTTGAGCCGACCTGAAAATTCAGGTGGGTGATTTTTTATGTCTGGCGTTTAGCTTTGAGTGCCTTGTACACACAAGGAATACTTATGGCTCATTACTTACTTTCCAGCAAATCTAAAACATTATCCCTTAAACACATCTTCCGCCTAAGTGAAGATGAAGCCTTCCGACTTTTAAAAGCAAACCGTTGGGGCAATCCTGATAATCTTCACGATGTTTGTTGTCCGCATTGCGGCATACGCCATCACGCTTATTTTCTTCAATCTCGCAAACGTTGGTGCTGCAAACATTGCCAACGCCACTTCTATATTACGACTAATACAGCATTTGCTTTTCATAAATTACCGTTTGTTGATATTTTGGCAGCAACTCTTCTCTTTGCGAATGAAGTCAAAGGAATTTCGGCAATAACAATGAGCCGTCATCTTAATATCAGTTATAAAACGGCATTCGTCCTTTGCCATAAATTGCGTGAAGCCCTATTCAAAACTCGTGATTTAACTCCGTTACAAGGGGAAATTCACGAAGATGGGACGTTGATTAACTATAAGCTACGCAAAGCAAATTTTAAAAAGAATCAACATAAACAACGAGATAAAAAGACAAACTATCCTAAATTGAGACCAACTAAACGTTTCATTATCAGCCTAAATCAACGTGCTTCTAATGATGAAACATTGTGGGGCTCAAATAGAACTATTGTCGCAATGGATTACACCGAAAACGCTAACATCGTTCTCGCCTTAAACCATCGTTTTGTAAAAGCAGGTAGCGATATTATGTGTGATGAAAACCTAGCCTACAAAGGTCTGGATTTTCACTACACTCGTTGGAGTGTTAATCATAAAGAATGTTATAGTGCCAAAGGTGTGAGTAATAATCTCGCCGAATCCTTTAACGCTCGTTTCCGTGATTTACATCGTGGTGTACATCACAAATGCGATAACAAATACGCCCTACATTATGCCAACCAAGCGGCATTTATGTCAGATAATCGCCAAAAGTCTAATGGTGAGCTATTTAGTGATATTCTCAAACGTTGTTTATGGATATTGCCATTAAGGGAATGGGTGGGTTACTGGCAAGGAAATCATCGCACGCAAGAGCTTATCGGTATGACTGCATTTAGCCCCGAAGAAATTTCCCAGTCCTACTTCAAAAATCTCAATGAAAGAATGAAGTACGAACAAGAGTTACTGGCAGCCTAATTTGTTTAACTAAAAAACGAATTGAAATGTAAGTACAGGGAAATCAGCTTACCTTTGGCAAGGTTGAGCGGATTGGCTACGCCCATTGATGGGAAAATTTACATCGCAAGCCAATAATATTGGTAAACAAGTGGGGAAATCAGCTAAAATTTGCCAAAATAAATGCCCTTAACGATTAAGGGCATCAAAAATTTTACTGCGGCTAAGATTGCATTTTAGGCTTTGTGCAACTGCTACATAATACCGAAGTTTTTTGTAAAAATGACCGCTTGCAGGAAACAGAAAGAAGCGTAGAATGTAGAAAATATAGAAGGCGTTATGATTAAACATGATTTAGATAATTTTGAGTTTAGCTATCTAAGCGAAGAGGGAATCAAAGCCGGAAGATTACGTTATCGCTATATTAAAGATAATGTGATTGACGCTTATACCACCAAAGTGGACGAAGCTTTTCAAGGAAAGGGGATTGCCGGTGAGCTTTATGCCGCATTAATTGCATTCGCTCAAGAAAAAGGGCTAAAAATCAAGCCAAGTTGTAGTTATATTGAAGTAAAAATGCGGAGAAGTCATCAGGATTTAATTGCATAAGTAAAAGGCACTCGTCAGGAGTGCCTTTTAGGGAAATTATTCGTTAAAGAGCGCCATATAAAATTTATTTTCAAAATTCACTAACGGCGCACGTTTGGTTTTACTTTCCAGCTCGCCGGTTGAATAGCCGTTTACAAATTGTACAAAGGCGATACGTTCACCTCGCGCATTTTTCATAAAGCCCGCCAGATTATATACCCCTTTCAGTGAACCGGTTTTGGCAATCAGATTTTTCGCCAGCGGTTCGACGGAGATAGAGCCCCTACCGGAAATCGTACCGTCCACACCCGCAATCGGGAAGGTTTCAAACAGCTGTAATTGCGCTTCATTTTTTGCAATATATTCAAGGGCTTGCAACATCGTTTCCGCATTGATTTGGTTATGACGAGAAAGACCTGAACCGTCCGCGACAATACTATTTCCAAAGGTAACGCCCGCTTTAGATTTTAATAAAGTGCGTAATACGTGACTAGCTAACGGAAAAGACGCCGGACGATTATGCTGCTGATTGGCAATGGTTCTGAATAGACTATCCGCAATTTGGTTATCGGATTTTTTCATCATTTTCTTTAAAAGATCCGGTAACGGAGCAGACCAATGTTCCGCCAACAAAGTACCTTTTTGCGCATTAAGCGGTTCTTGAATTTTCCCTTCAAAAGCAATGCCTAGGCGCTTTAAATTCGCTTTAATTAAATTTGCACCGTAAGTAGCGGGATCTTGTACGGAAAAACTCAATCCGAACGGTTCCGCTTGGCGAGCCATACAGCCTTTGATTTGATAGCGGTTGTTGTCATTAACTACGACATCCAACTGGCAATAAGGAGCTTCCGCTTTATCGACGATATAAGCCGAGCTAAATACTTGTACCGGATAGGCGGCGGGAACATTAACTTTTGCAAAATCACCGACTTTTTGATTGGCGTCTAAATTGACATAAAAGCAGTTGTTATCCACATTGACGGCGGCAGGCGGAGCGTTAAAGCACATAGTTAAATCATTCCAAATCCAACCCGCCGCTTTATCATGACTGGCAAAAACGGAGGTATCTAAAATGAGATTGCCTTCTATTTTTTCAATACCTTGTTTTTTTAATTGCCCGATAAGCTGATAAAGCTGACCGCTAGTGAGATCCGGATCACCTGTGAATTTGGCGATTAAATCACCTTTTATTATTCCGTTTTCCACTTTCCCGTTCGTTAATAAAGCCGTTTGAAAGCGAAAATCATTCGGTAAAACCAATTTGGCAGCAAGTGCGGTAAATACTTTTTGTGTACTTGCCGGCAACATAAAAACATCACTTTGATATTGTGTAATAATTTGATTGGTTTCAAGGTTTTTGGCGATAAAACTTGCGGAGGCACCTGCCGGTAAATTGGTGAGAAGCTCCGAGGTGTTTATTTCGGCAAAAGAAATACTCGGAATAAGGATACTCGTCAGTAAAAGATTTTGAATGTATGAGCGAACGGATTTTAACAACATATAAATTCGGGAGTTGATATTTTTAACAAGACGTTGAATAATAGTCCTTTAAACTATTTTAGTAAACTTGAAAAGGATAAATAATGAAACAAATTCCTATGACGGTGCGCGGAGCGGAATTGCTTCGTGAAGAATTAGAATTTCTAAAAAATGTTCGCCGCCCACAAATTATTGACGCTATCGCAGAAGCACGCGAACACGGCGATTTAAAAGAGAATGCCGAATACCACGCGGCACGTGAACAGCAAGGTTTCTGTGAAGGTCGTATTCAAGAAATCGAAGGTAAGCTAGGTAATGCGCAAATCATTGACGTAACTAAAATGGCGAATAATGGTAAAGTGATTTTCGGTGCGACAGTCAGTTTAGTGAATGCGGATACCGATGAAGAAGTGACTTACCGTATTGTCGGTGACGATGAAGCGAATATTAAAGAAGGCTTAATCTCGGTCAATTCTCCGATTGCCCGCGGCTTAGTCGGTAAAGAAGTGGACGATTCGGTTAGCATCGTAACGCCGGGCGGTAAAGTTGAATTCGATATTATTAACGTAGAATATATTTAATCCGAATTCCATATAAAGTTAAGCGGTCATATTTCTTCAAAGTTTTGCAAAAAATGGAAGAAATATGAACGCTTTTCTATTTATTGGAATAGCTGATGGTGTTTTACTAGTTCCTCACGGGTGAGGGTAAACACACCGAGTCCGCCGTTTTTGAGTTCGACCCAGTGGAACGGTACGCTTGGGAATTGTTCGATTAAATGCACCATACTGTTGCCGACTTCGCAAACTAACACACCGTTATCCGCCAAATAATTCGGTGCTTCGGCAAGAATACGCTTGGTAATATCTAAACCGTCAACGCCTGAACCTAATGCTAACTCCGGTTCGTGGTGGAATTCTTGCGGCATATCGTCTAAGTCTTCTTGATCAACATACGGCGGGTTAGTCACGATCAAATCATATTTATCTTGCGGAATAACGGTAAATAAATCCGAGCTGATTGGGAATACACGATGTGCAACTTGATGACGCTCGATATTAATTTGTGCGACATCTAACGCATCAAGCGATAAATCAACCGCATCAACTTCTGCATGAGGGAAACGTTCCGCACAAGCAATCGCAATGCAGCCGCTACCGGTACACATATCCAAAATACGTTTCGGCTCGGCACGTAAAATACCGGTAAAACCTTGTTGAATTAATTCGCCGATTGGCGAGCGAGGCACAATAACACGTTCGTCCACATAATATTCGGCACCGCAGAACCATGCCGAATTGGTTAAATAGGCTATCGGTTTGCGCATACCTAAACGCTGGATCACCATCTCGATAATACGTTCTTTCTCGATACGAGTCAGATTTGAGGAATACATCGCTTCCGGCACGTCAATCGGTAAATTTAACGCACTTAATACCAATTGATGAGATTCGTCCCAAGGATTATCCAATCCGTGACCATAATAAAGATCCGAAGCGTTGAAATAGCTATATGCCCAACGCATCATATCTTGAATCGTTTTTAAATCATCCGCTGCGGATGACTCGGTAATTTCTTCTAATAATTCTAAGTTATGTTCAAACATAGTTGCCCCTTTTATATAAGTTAAAGCAGGCTTATTCTATACCGATATAGTTTTTTGCGCTAGAATTCCGCAAAATTAAAGGAAATAAAAATGAGAACGACCGAGCTTATCGAACTAGACCAAAAGCATATTTGGCATCCTTATTCTTCCATTACTCATCCTATTCCCACTTATCCGGTAGAACGTGCTGACGGTGTAATAATTACACTTAAAGACGGTAAAAAATTGATTGATGGAATGTCTTCATGGTGGGCTGCATTACACGGCTATAACCATCCTCGATTAAATCAGGCGGCAACCGAACAATTAAGCAAAATGAGCCATATCATGTTTGGTGGCTTGACTCACGAGCCGGCGGCTAAACTTTCGCAAAAATTATTGGAAATCTTACCGCCTGAGCTGAATAAAATTTTCTTTGCTGATAGCGGCTCGGTAGCAGTTGAAGTCGCTATGAAGATGGCATTGCAATATGCGCAAGCAAGCGGTCAAAAAAATGCTAAAAAACGCACTAAATTTGCCACTATTCGTTCCGGTTATCATGGCGATACTTGGCATGCGATGTCAGTTTGTGATCCCGTTACTGGGATGCACGGTTTATTCAATTCCAGTTTACCGGTGCAATATTTTCTGCCGCAACCGAGTGTGAAATTTGGTGAAGCATGGCGAGATGAAGCGATTTTGCCACTACAAGATTTATTTGAACAACATGGCGATGAGATTGCCGCATTAATTCTCGAACCTGTTGTACAGGGCGCAGGTGGGATGTATTTCTATTCGCCGGTTTATTTACAAAAAGCAAGAGAATTATGTGATCGTTTCGGGATTCTGTTAATTTTCGATGAAATTGCAACCGGCTTCGGGCGGACTGGCAAATTATTTGCGTTGCAACACGCTGAGGTGGTGCCGGATATTATTTGTTTGGGCAAAGCACTCACCGGCGGTTATTTGACTTTATCTGCAACCGTTACTACAGAAAAAGTTGCAACGGTCATTTGCGAAGGAGAAGCAAAATGTTTTATGCATGGCCCGACATTTATGGCGAATCCGCTTGCCTGTGCGATTGCTTATGAATCGATTAATTTATTATTAGAAAGTGATTGGCAAGCCAATATTCAACGTATTGAACGGCAATTAATTGAGGAACTCGCACCGGCAAAACACTTTAAATCGGTAGCGGAAGTACGAGTATTAGGCGCAATCGGTGTATTAGAAATGCAACAGCCGGTTGATTTGGTACCACTACAAAAATTATTTGTCGAACACGGCATTTGGGTTCGCCCTTTCGGCAAACTGGTTTATATTATGCCGCCGTTTATTATTAGTCAGGCGGAATTAACCCAACTCACTAGCGCATTATTGCAAGTATTAAAAATAGCTTATAACGAATAAAACGTAATACATTTTACGGAGGTTTTATGAATGTATTCGAACAAAAGTTAGCGGAATTAACGCAAGCCGGTTTAAAGCGAGCGTTACCGCCGATTCAACACGATGGGAAGTGGATTATTGCCGATAATCGTCGAATGCTAAATTTTTCTTCAAACGATTATTTGGGGCTAGCTTCAGATCAGCTCTTACAAAAACAATTTTTGCAAAAAATCAATGAAAATGAACCGCTTGTTACCCCGCTTACCTCATCTTCTTCGCGTCTGCTAACCGGTAATTTCCCGATTTACCGAGATCTTGAACAGCTGATTGCCAACCGTTTTCAGCGAGAAGCGGCTTTGTTATTTAACAGCGGTTATCATGCCAATATCGGTATTTTGCCGGCGTTATCGGATAAAAATACCCTCATTCTTGCCGATAAGTTAGTACACGCCAGTTTGATTGACGGTATCCGTTTAGCCGGCGTGTCTTTTTATCGTTATCAACATAATAACCTCGAACATTTAACTCAATTACTCAGCAAATATGCTGCACAGTTTGAGCGAATTATCATTGTGACCGAAAGTATTTTTAGTATGGACGGCGATATTGCGCCTTTGGCTGAACTCGTGGCATTAAAAAAGGCCTTTGCTAGCCAGTGTCACATTATGCTGTATGTGGATGAAGCGCACGCAATCGGGGCATACGGAGAACAGGGATTAGGCATGGCGGAAGTATTAGGCTGTATCGATGAGATCGATTTTTTAGTCGGTACGTTCGGTAAAGCATTGGCTTCGATGGGGGCTTATTTAGTGTGCGATCAAGTGATTAAGGAATACTTAATCAACACGATGCGTCCGCTGATTTTTTCAACGGCATTACCGCCACTAAATGTCGCGTGGACGGCATTTTTATTTGAGCGGTTACCCGAATTTCAACCTAAACGACAGCATTTAGCGCATCTCAGTGAGAAGCTAAAACAAGCGGTACAGCAGAAAAATAGTTATCCGCTACAAACGCAAAGTTGCATTATTCCGTTTATCGTGGGAGAAAACGAACAAGCGGTACAAAAAGCCAAAACATTGCAACAACAAGGTTTTTATTGCTTGCCGATTCGCCCGCCGACAGTACCGAAAGGTACGGCTCGTATCCGACTATCCTTAACCGCAGATGTAACCACAGAAGAATTAGATCGCTTAATTGCTTGTTTATAAGGAGAAAAAGTGAAAACAAAATTAATTTCAACTCAACAAGCCAATTTGATTATTTATTTTGCCGGTTGGGGTACGCCGGCATCGGTCATCTCACATTTAGCGTTGCCGAACGGTTATGACTTATTGATTTGTTATGATTACCAAGATTTAAACTTTCCTGCTTTTGATTTTAGCCGTTACCAAACCGTCCGCTTAGTGGCATGGTCGATGGGCGTTTGGGTGGCGGAAAATGTATTACCGGAGATTAATTTGGCTTCTGCGACAGCGATTAACGGTACGCCTTTTCCTAAACACGATGAATGGGGCATTCCGCTACAGATATTTAAGGGCACATTACAAACATTAAATGCAGAAAATCGCTTGAAGTTTGAACGCCGAATTTGTGGCGATAAACAGTTGTTACATGCTTACCTCGCATTACCCGAACAGCGTTCGCTTGCTGAAATTCATTATGAACTTGAGGTATTGAATACGGCAATCGAGGCAAGTCTTGTTACGCCGAAGCTACATTGGACGAATGTGATTATTGGCGAGAAAGATCGGATTTTTTCAGCTCAAAATCAGCTAGCTTTTTGGCAAGATAAAAATGTGCGTATTACACAGATGCCTAAAGGTGAACATTATCTCTGGCAACATTTTTCTGAGTGGGAGCAATTATGGCAAAGTTAGCTAAGCCATTGATTGCACAGCGTTTTGCTACCCATGTCACGGAATATGACGAGCATGCGATCGCTCAACAACAGATTAATCGACAATTGGTGAATTTGCTTGCCCAAACGAATAAACAATGTTTTCGGCGAGTGTTGGAAATCGGTTGTGGCACGGGCGATTTAACTCAGCATTTAGTGCGTGAATATCAAGTGGAACATTTGGTCGTCAATGATCTGAGTGATGTCTATCAAGATTGCGTCTTGCAAAAAATTGGCGAAAATCGACCGCTTGTTTCCTTTGAGTTTGTGGCCGGTGATGCGGAACATTTAGCTTTTGAAGGGCAGTTTGATTTGATCAGTTCTGCGTCCGCAGTACAGTGGTTTGAACAACCGCAAACTTTTGTTTCACAAGCCGCGAAACTATTACAGTCAAAGGGTATTTTGCTATTTAATAGTTTTACAACGGAAAATTTGGCGGAAATTCGTCAACTAACGGGTGTCGGGCTGGCTTATCCAAGCCAAGCAGATTGGCATTTTTGGTTAAGTAAAGACTTTGCCCAGTTACAGATTACGCAGCAGCAGATTCGTTTAACCTTTGCTTCACCGCTTGCCGTATTACAACATCTACGAAAAACCGGGGTAACGGCAATTAGTACGCAAACCTGGACACGCAAAAAGTTGATGGAATTTAGTGAACAATATCAAGCGCAATTTAGCTGTGAACAAGGCGTTTATTTGACTTATGCGCCTATTTTTATTTTGGGAGTGAAAAAATAATGGGCAAAATCATTTTTGTATCAGGTATTGATACCGATATTGGTAAAACGATCGCCACCGGCTTTTATGCTAAACGCTTGATGGAACAAGGCTATTCGGTAATCACTCAAAAGATGATTCAAACCGGCTGTGAGGGGATTTCCAGCGATATTTTGCAGCACCGTCAAATGCAGAATCTGCCACTCACGGAAGAAGATAAAGAGGGTATTACTTGTCCTTATCTTTTTCATTACCCTTGTTCGCCGCATTTAGCGGCGGAAATGGAAAATATAATGATTGAACCGCATAAAATTGCCGAAGCCAGCCGATTATTAGCCGAAAAATATGATTATGTTTTGTTAGAGGGAGCAGGCGGTTTAGCTGTGCCTTATGATAACCGACATACCACGCTTGATTATATTGCGGAGCAGCAATTGCCGCTGATTTTAGTGACTTCCGGCAGATTAGGTTCGATTAATCACACCTTGCTCAGTTTAATGGCGTGCCAACAAAAACAGATTCCGTTAGTCAGTTTGATCTATAATAGTTATCCACCAATAGACGAAATTATTCAGCAAAGTACGCTAAACTATTTAAGAGAATATATTGAACGCAATTTCCCGGAAGCGGAATTTTTAGTAATGGACAAACAAGCATGTTAGATAACGAAGATTTTGCACTTTTCCAAGAAGCGGTAAAAGGCACGAAAAAAATTAAACAGGATACTTTTGTACCGAAAACCGCACCTCGTAAAAAAGTGAATGAGTTACGAGAGTTACAAGAACAAAAAGACACCGAATTTTTCTTCTCCGATGAATACGAGCCGTTATTACGAGAAGAAAATGAGAAAATCAAATATTTGCGTGCGGATATTGACCCGTATATTTTAAAGCAATTACGCCGTGGTGATTTTCAGCCGGAGCTTTTTTTAGATTTACACGGTTTAACCCGTGAACAAGCAAAAAAAGAATTAGCGGCACTGATTTTGGCGTGCGAGAGAGAACAAGTTTATTGTGCCAGCATTATGACTGGTTTTGGCACCCGTACTTTAAAAGATCAAATTCCCCGTTGGTTGGTGCAACACCCTAAAATCATCGCTTTACACCAAGCGCCAAGAGAGTGGGGCGGTGATGCGGCAATTTTGATTTTGGTAGAACAAATCGAAAGTCCGGAAAGACGTTTATTTGAACGTAAATAGAGCATAACAAGCGGTCGTATTTTTGCAAAATTTTGCACAGATCCGACCGCTTGATCTATCTATCTCATAAGGAAGTTTGTAGAATGCGAAGCTTTGTTTATAAAGGAGAATTTCCATGTTAGAACTTGTGATCGCTATTTTATGTAGCGTCTCTGTCGGTGTGTTGATTAAAGTCGCACGTCAAAAGCAAATTGCCATTGATCAAAGTATCGCAGTGAACTATATCGTCACGACTTCGATGACCTATTTTTTACTGAATCCGGATTTTAAAGGGCAAACTGTAGTCGATATTGTGGCGAATAACCCTTCGTCTTATCTGTTTTTTGCCTTAGGTTTCTTATTACCAACCATTTTCCTGATTCAAGCCAAATCACTTGAATTTGCTGGCATTATTCGTACCGATGCGGCACAACGTCTTTCGCTGTTTTTACCGATTTTGGCGGCATTTACCATTTTCGGTGAGCAAATTACCCAAAATAAATTGATTGCATTGGTATTAGCCTTTATTGCATTAGGATGTTTGCTCTGGAAGACTCATCATGGTATGGGTAAAGGCGGTAAAATTGCAATTGTGAGTTTAGCTTGCGTATGGTTAGGCTATGGAATGACCGATACCTTGTTTAAACAAATTGCCAAATCCGGCTCGGCTTTTCCGGTAACGCTGTTTATCGCCTTTGTCTTTGCCGGCTGTTTAATGTTTGTTTATTTATTGCTTAAACGTACGCAATGGCACGTGCCGAGCGTAGCTGTCGGTTTAGTGTTGGGCGTATTGAATTTCTGCAATATTTTATTCTACATTAAAGCACACCAAGTGATGAAAGATGATCCGACATTAGTGTTTACCGGTATGAACCTCGGCGTGATTTGTTTAGGCACATTTATCGGCGCGTTAGTTTTTAAAGAAAAAATTAATAAAATTAACTACTTAGGTGTCTTTATTGCAATTATTGCGATTATCTGTTTATTTTATTGGAAATAATCCGATTTGAATCAATAATCAAAACTATTCAGATACACAGTTTAAGCTATAATAAATCCTTTCTATTTTTAAACGATAGAAAGGATTTTCTTTTAAGGGGGAACAATGAAGGCGATCAAACAATGCAGCCAGAGTTATGTAAATTGGGTATTGCGCTTGGGGAGAGGAAAGGCTGCCCTGTTGGGATTCTTTGTATTGGCCAGCTGTGCCATTGTCGCACAAAGTCTTTTAACCTATCTGTTTACGGGCGGTATTTTAGCGCAGGATATTTTACGTTCGATTTCTTTCGGGTTGATTTCCGCCCCCTTTGTGATTTATTTCTTTAATCTGATTGTAGAGAAGCTAGAAAAATCGAGAATCCAGCTTGAGCAAAGCGTGTACGATTTAGGTATTCTGCGCGAGCAAGATGCCTTTTTAAACGCAACCTTAGAAAAGAACAACCGTGATAAAAGCGTGTTAATGGCAACGATTAGCCATGAATTACGCACTCCGCTAAACGGTATTATCGGGTTAAGTCGAATCTTACTGGAAGGCGAATTGACTGATCAACAACGTGAATATCTAAAAACGATTAATATCAGTGCGGTTTCGCTGGGGCATATCTTTAGCGATATTATCGATTTAGAAAAAATCGATAGCCGTCGAGTCGAGTTGTTTAGAAAAGAAATCGAATTCTCGCAACTGATTAGCGATATTAGTAATTTCGGCAATTTAATGGCGGAACAAAATAAAATTAAATTTCATATCGACTACTCGGATGATTTACCGAATTTTATCTATGTGGATAACGCCCGCTTAAGCCAAATACTGTGGAATTTGGTCAGCAATGCGGTCAAATTTACTCCGGCGGGCGGCGATATTTATTTAAGCGTGAAACGGATTGATAACGATCATTTCAGCTTTAGCTTAAGAGATACCGGCATCGGTATTCCGAAACACGAACAACGCAAAGTGTTTGCAATGTTCTATCAAGCGGAAAATTCTCAGGAAAGAAAAGCGCAAGGCAGCGGTATCGGTTTGGCGATTTCAAAACGTATCGCAAAATTAATGGGCGGTGATTTAACCCTACGCAGTGAAATGGGCAAAGGTTCAACTTTTACCTTGACTATTCAGGCGGATCCGGTCGAAGCGAAAAAATCGGTGAAAATCAACGCGCACGCGTTAAAAGTCTTATTGGTGGAAGATATTGAAGTGAATGTGGTTGTCGCGCGTGCCATGTTAGAGAAATTCGGCTGTGATGTGGATGTCGCAATGACTGGCGCACAAGCGTTTGAGTTATTTGAACGGAACAGCTACGACTTGATTTTATTGGATATTCAATTACCGGATATGACCGGCTTTGATATTGCGCAACGATTACGCGAACGTTATGAAAACGAAGAAGTGGATTATTTACCATTATTAGTGGCATTAACCGCCAATATTATGCAAACCAAAGAGGAATATCAGCAACAGGGTATGGACGACGTGTTGCGTAAACCGCTTTCGTTGGAAGCATTATCCGAATGCCTAAATCATTATTTTAACAGTGATTTTTCGGAAAAAACTGCTGAAATTCCACCGCTTGTTGAAACGGAAGAAACGCTCAACCTACCGTATGATCGTAAAATTTTATCGGAATTTATTGAGGTAATGGGGGCGAAAGCGGTATTGGCGAACTTTGCATTATTCGCCAAATTAATGCCGGAGTATTTGGCTAATCTACAACATTATCTGACCGAATGGCAGGCAACCGATTCGCCGGAAATGCGCAAATGTACGGCGGATGAAGCGCATAAAATCAAAGGCGCATTGGCTTCGGTCAGCTTGAAACGCTTACAAGAAGTCGCACAACTTGCGCAGAGCGATAACGGAGAAGTGTGGGAACAGCATATCGCACAATGGGTGTTCCAAATCGCTCAACAGTGGCAAGCGGATTTAGCATTAGCGGAAAATTGGGTAAAAGAAAATTACTAATCGAAAGGGGATAACGTCTTTAGGCTTTATCCCATTTTTTATGTTTCGGATTGACGAATTCAATCCCTTTATCTTTAAAATGAATTCCTTCGAGTGCCAATAGATAGCGTTTAGCCGGTAAGCCGCCGCCAAAGCCGGTCAAAGTTTGGCTCTTGCCTAATACGCGGTGGCAAGGCACGATAATTGAAATCGGATTGCGCCCGACCGCACCGCCTACCGCTCGCATTGCATTCGGTTTACCGAGTTGTCGTGCGATTTCACCGTAACTGGTGGTTTTGCCGTAAGGAATGGTTAATAAAATCTGCCAGACGGATTTCTGAAATTCGGTACCTTGCGGTGCCAGAAAATCCAAATGTCTAAACTCCAATTTCTCACCGGCAAAATAGCGGTCTAAAATATCGCGCGTTTTGCAAAAAATTTCGAAAATTTGACCGCTTGTTTCGTTAGCTTTTTGCCATTTTTGCGCATCGCTTGTGAGCTGTTCTTGCTCAAACTCAATGCCGATTAAACCTTTATCATTGGCAATCAATAACAGCTTGCCGACCGGTGAATCGTAATATTGATAGTAAATCGTTGATTTCATTATTTCTCCTTAAAGTAAATAAAAAGGCGTGTAATCAGTTTACACGCCTTTGGCATCTTCGTAATTTCCTATTTTGAGTTAGGCATTAAAATTTGTAGTTAAGATTTAAGCCGTAGAGATTCCCGCGAGCTTTAATTTTAAATGCCGTACCTTTTTCGTCAAAGCTGTTTGCCGTACCGCGTAGGAACGCATAACCGGCATCCACCGAAAGCGCAGGGGTTACACGATAGGTTGCACCCACCGAATACCACATACGGTTTGTATCCGGAATCGAAATTGACGGATGATTGGTACTTGCGTTTTCATCATAAGCGATACCCGCACGTAATGTTAATGGCTCGGATACATCATAAGATACGCCTAGTGCATAACGACTCGCATCCGAGAAATCTTCTTTTTTGTGTAAGTAATGTTCGCCTTTAGTGCCGTAAGCATCTAACGTTTTTAAACGGCTCCATTCGGTACGTTTCCAGCTATATTGAACCGCTAAGCGGTCGGTTAATTTATGGAAACCCGATAATTCCCAGAATGCCGGTAAATTAAGTGTTAATTTACCCGGAAACTCTTGACCGGCTGTTGGGAATGCAACGATAGAACTTCCTGTTGCAGCAGAAATACTGTTACTGTAATGACCTTTAAATTTCACATCTACAGGAGAGTGGTATGCTAAACCCCAGCGGTGATTTTCATTCAACTCGTAAACTAAACCGGCATTCCAACCTAATGACCATTCATCGCCACTGACACGAGCTACTTCTGTTGAACGTTTATAAGAGGATAATAAATTACCTAAAGCTTGATATTGGTTTGCTGTGGCGGTTAATGCTTGCGCTTGAGCGGTTAAACCCGCTGCGTTTGCTTTTGCAGCCGCCGCTCTTGCTTGTGCTGCCCCTGCCTTTGCTCGAGCTGCACCTGCTTCGACATTATCACCTAAATGACGAATAAATTCCGCTTTAGAGTAAACAACATTTAAACCTGCACCAATGCTAAAACCGTAACCTAATTTATAAGCGCCGCTTAGGTTGAAGTTATGCGCTTGTAATTCGGTATTACCGCCTAATGAACCTGCGGCGAAATCGGTCGGATATTTTGTTTTTAAACCGTAATTTACGTTATAACCTAAACCGAATGAGAAATCATCATTCACCGGTAATACGAAATATATATTAGGAATCGGTGCGGTTGGTACGACATTACCTGCATAAGCTTGATTACCGTTTGAAGTGATTCCGCGAACGGTCAAATCTGTATCAACGAGCACGCCACCGGCTGAAATTTCAGGGCGTTTGAATTTAGTCATTAACGCCGGGTTATTTGCTACTACGGACGCATTGTCCGCAACCGCCGCATTACCTGCGTACGCCATACCGAGTCCTGACGTTGAAACTTCCGCAAGTTGGAATAAAGAAGCCGATACACCGCCGGCAGATAAAGTTAAGAGTGAAGCAATAAGAGTTTTATTAAATGTGTGATTCATTAGGTATCCTTTTAAATAAAAAAATAGCCGTATAAAAGGCCATTTTTGTGAACTGTCGTTCATATTTTTATGATTGCTAAAAAGCAAAACGCGGGCGATTCTACGTAGGGATAACAAGGTGAGCAAGTGTATTTACTTAAAAAAGTAGGAGTTCCGACCAGTAGGCGGAATACCTCTTTCCGTTTATAAGGCTATCGGGTCGATATGAGAACTAAAACGGCAATAGATTGTACGTTATATCAATTTCTTCGGCTTTAGTCGGGATTATTATTTTATGAGCTTTAAAAATCATTTATAATTGTAAAGTTATTGATTTAAAAAAATGCAAACTATTCTTTTATGTTATCAATAAGGATTATTAATAATCTTTATCATTTATAAAACCTTTCAGTGTGATAAGTGTAAAATTCTTGACTGTAACAGTCAGGTATATCAAAATTCACACCGTAAATCGATTACTATTTCCTTATTAAAAGAGGGACAAAAATTATGAAATTAACGTCAAGAGGGCGTTATGCGGTAACTGCGATTCTAGATATTGCGTTACACGGAAAGTCTTTGCCGGTAAGCCTTGCCGATATTTCGGAACGTCAAGCGATTTCATTGTCGTATTTGGAACAATTATTTGCTCAATTACGTCGCGAAGGAATCGTGCATAGCGTGAGAGGTCCGGGCGGCGGTTATCAACTCGGTAAGCAACCTGAAGAGATTAGTGTGGGGATGATTATTGCGGCGGTGAATGAAAATCTCGACGTAACCAAATGTAAAGGTAGCGGCAACTGTAGCAAAAACTCTCAGTGCTTAACCCATCATTTATGGGAACGTTTAGAAGAACAAATCGGTGTGTTTTTAAATACGATTACTTTAGCGGAACTTGTTGAAGAACATTCGGATCACGATTGTGAAAAAGAACATTGCCACGATCATTCACACAAACATTAATTGCAACAATTTCAATAAAAACGGCCGCTTATTTAAAGCGAGTTAGGAGTAACAATGTCAGTTAAATTACCTATCTATTTAGATTATGCAGCAACTACGCCGATGGACGAGCGTGTTGCGCAAAAAATGATGCAATATATGACCAAAGACGGTATCTTTGGTAACCCGGCTTCACGTTCGCATAAATTCGGTTGGGAAGCGGAAGAAGCGGTAGATGTTGCACGTAACCATATTGCGGATTTAATCGGCGCGGACAGCCGTGAAATCGTATTTACTTCAGGCGCGACGGAGTCGGATAATCTTGCGATCAAAGGTGCGGCGCATTTCTATCAAACTAAAGGTAAACATATCATCACGGTTAAAACCGAACACAAAGCGGTATTGGATACTTGCCGTCAGTTAGAGCGTGAAGGTTTTGAAGTAACTTACTTAGATCCGGAACAAGACGGTATTTTAGATTTAGCGAAATTAGAAGCGGCGATTCGTCCGGACACCATTTTAATTTCCGTGATGCACGTAAATAACGAAATGGGTGTTATCCAAGACATCAAAGCAATCGGTGAGATTTGCCGTGCGAAGAAAATTATTTTCCATGTGGATGCAACGCAATCGGTCGGTAAAGTACCGGTAAACGTACAAGAATTAAAAGTGGATTTAATGTCTTTCTCAAGCCACAAATTATACGGACCGAAAGGCATCGGCGGCTTATATGTATGCCGTAAACCTCGTGTTCGCATCGAAGCGATTATTCACGGTGGCGGTCATGAGCGCGGTATGCGTTCGGGTACATTACCTGTACACCAAATCGTAGGTATGGGCGAAGCATATCGTATCGCTAAAGAAGAAATGGCAACAGAAATGCCTCGCTTACGTGCATTACGTGACCGTTTATACAACGGCTTCAAAGATATCGAAGAAGTGTATGTAAACGGTTCAATGGAAGAAGGCAAACGTGTAGATTCAAACTTAAATATCAGCTTCAACTTCGTTGAAGGCGAATCATTAATGATGGCGTTACGTGATATTGCGGTTTCATCAGGTTCAGCGTGTACATCGGCAAGTTTAGAGCCTTCATACGTATTACGCGCAATCGGTCGTGACGATGAATTGGCACACAGCTCGATTCGTTTCACTTTAGGTCGTTGGACAACCGAAGAAGAAATCGACTACACCATCGAGCTTGTGAAAAAAGCAATCGTAAAACTTCGTGAACTTTCTCCGCTTTGGGAAATGTTTAAAGAAGGTGTGGATCTATCAAAAATCGAGTGGAATCACCACTAATCAGTAGAAATATTGCAATGCATTTGCGTTGTTGAACCGCCTTGCCGTACTGATTGTACTGTCTGCGGCGGTTCGCCTAGCAACTGCAAACAATATTTTACTGATAACGGAATTTAACAGAAGGAATACAAAATGGCATACAGCGAAAAAGTAATTGACCATTACGAGAACCCACGTAACGTAGGGACATTTGATAAAGAAGCGGCGGATATCGGTACCGGTATGGTAGGTGCGCCGGCTTGCGGTGATATTTTACGTTTACAAATTAAAGTGAACGATCAGGGTATTATCGAAGACGCACGCTTTAAAGCGTACGGTTGCGGTTCTGCAATCGCATCAAGTTCTTTAATCACCGAATGGGTGAAAGGTAAATCTTTAGAAGAAGCGGGCGCAATTAAAAACAGCGACATCGCAGAAGAATTGGAATTACCACCGGTAAAAGTTCACTGTTCAATTCTTGCGGAAGACGCAATTAAAGCAGCGATTGCCGATTATAAAGAAAAACAAGCTAAATAATAATTAACTTCGAATAACACGGAAAGCACGAAAACAAGCGGTTGTTTTTTCGCAAAATTTTGCAAAATCAACTTTTTCGTGTATTTCCGTGTTTTCTGTGGTAAAGATCGCTTTCATTTAACAGATTAAAAAGGATAACTTATGGCAATTACATTAACCGAAACAGCAGCAAATCGAGTTCGTACATTCTTAGAAAACCGTGGTAAAGGGATCGGTTTACGTTTAGGTGTGAAAACGTCGGGCTGTTCGGGACTGGCTTATGTGCTTGAGTTTGTTGATGTGTTAAATGAGGATGATCATGTCTTTGAACAACACGGCGTAAAAGTGATTGTAGATGAAAAAAGCCTGACTTATTTAGACGGTACCGAATTGGATTTCGTCAAAGAAGGTTTAAACGAAGGTTTTAAATATAACAATCCGAATGTGAAAGATTCTTGCGGCTGTGGTGAAAGTTTTAACGTATAGAGATAAACAATGAATAATCCTTTTGCACTATTTGATTTACCGGTTCAATTTGAATTGGATAACGCGCTACTTTCCGAACGCTATTTGGCATTGCAAAGACAACTGCATCCGGATAATTTTGCGAACGGTTCTTCAACGGAACAATTAGCGGCGGTACAAAAATCGGCAGATATAAATTCAGCGTTACAAACGCTTAAAGATCCGATTCTACGTGCGGAAGCAATAATTGAAATTCATACCGGCGAAGCAAAAAATCTCGAAGAAAAAAGTATGCGAGATATCGAGTTCTTAATGCAACAGATGGAGTGGCATGAGAAACTGGAAACAATAGAGCATCGTCATGATGAAGCTGAATTAACCGCCTTTCTAAAGCAAATTAAAACCGAACAGAAAGCCGTTTTAGAGCAACTGCAACAAACGCTGGAAGCGCAACAATGGCAACAAGCCAATGGGCTGACCGATCGCTTACGCTATTTTAAAAAGCTGATTATTCAAATCGAAAAAGTCGAAGAAAAATTCTTTGATATGTAGCGGTATCAGCCGGATACAAGCGGTCTGATTTTAAGAGAATTTTGCAAATGGCTTTACCCTATATTTTATTGGCACTGGTCGCCGGTTCCGCTCTGGCAAGCCAAGCGGCAATTAATAGCCGATTAGCGCAGGCAATGCTCGGGCAACCTTTGGTAGCAGCGACCATTTCGTTTGCAACGGGGACGATTGCGTTATTGTTATTCTGTTTTTGGAAAACGGATTTAAGCGGTGCGTTACAACAGCTTCCGTCACAGCCGATTTGGAAATTGCTCGGCGGTATTTTAGGCGCCGGGTTCGTCTTTACTACGGTATTTTTAGCACCTAAAATCGGCATTACCAATATGCTGTTTTTTATTATTGTCGGACAGCTGGTCACAGGGGCGATTATTGACCATTTCGGTTTGTTCGGAATGGCGGTTCGTCCTTTCCAATTAAATCAGTTAATCGGCTTATTAACGGTTGCTTGCGGTTTGGGGATTTATTTCTTAGCCCGAAAATAAGCGGTCGAATTTAAAGGAAATTTTGCAATGAAAGCATTAGAAGAATTATTAGATAAGCAATCGGCGTGGCTCATTTTAAGAGATTGGTTTACGCAAGCAAAAAATCATTATGAAATTTTAGCGAGCTATCCGGAAGACGCCGGTGCGGCGTTAGTCGGAATGCAGCTTTCGACGCGTTCGCCGATGGGCGCAATCGTGTATGAGACCGGCGGTATTTTTATTGATCACGGCTGGTTACGTATTTTAGGCTCAGGTAACGAAAAGTTACCGAGAGGATTATTCGACTGGAATTTCGGAAAAACCTTTAAACAATCGGGCGAACAACCGAGCCATTTATTAGTGGCGGACGATGCAATCGGCGGTTATTTTGCGATTAATGCCGGCGGCTTAGGCGATAAAGTCGGACAGGTCTATTATCACAACCCGAAAACCCAAAAATGGGAACCGTTAAATTTAGGTTATTCGGAATTTCTCGGCTGGGCGTTAGCCGGCGATTTAACCGATTTTTATAAAGACTTACGCTGGGAAAACTGGCAAACGGATATTGCGAATTTACAAGGTTATCAAGTATTAGAATTAGAAAGTAAAATCGCCGTACCGATTGAGCGCCACTACCAAGGCGTATTCGCTCCGGAAAATATGGGTTATTCGGTAGCATAATTTTATCACTCTCTCCCCTTGTGGGAGAGTGTGTAGTAAGTGATATTTTTTAAATTAGATCTTGAGCAGAATTTGGTAGAGTTAGAACGTAATATTATATAAAGAGAGATAAAAAATAATGGCATTACTTCAAATTGCTGAGCCGGGGCAGACGGCTGCACCGCATCAGCATCGTTTAGCAGTCGGTATTGACCTTGGCACAACCAATTCATTGGTAGCAAGTGTACGTAGCGGGCAAACGCAGGTGTTGTTAGATGATCAGGAACGTGCGTTAGTTCCATCTGTCGTCCACTACGGTGAACAACAAAAAACAGTTGGGGTTGAAGCATTTGCGCAAGCAAGCATTGACCCGCAGAATACGGTCATTTCGGCAAAACGTTTAATCGGTCGCTCATTAGCAGACGTACAAACACGTTATCCGGATTTACCTTACCAATTTATTGCCAGTGATAATGGCTTACCGCTAATTCAAACTAAACAAGGTAATAAAAGTCCGATTGAAGTTTCAGCAGATATTCTAAGCCACTTAAATCGCTTTGCCAAACAACGTTTAGGCGGTGAGTTATCCGGTGTGGTGATTACTGTGCCGGCATATTTTGATGACGCACAACGTCAAAGCACCAAAGATGCAGCGCGTCTTGCCGGTTTAAATGTATTACGTTTATTAAATGAACCGACAGCGGCAGCGATTGCTTACGGGTTAGATAGCGGACAAGAAGGCGTTATCGCAGTATATGACTTAGGTGGCGGTACTTTCGATATTTCGATTTTGCGTTTAAGTCGAGGTGTGTTTGAGGTATTGGCGACCGGCGGTGATACCGCACTTGGCGGCGATGATTTCGACCATTTACTAGCCGATTGGATTGCGGAACAGGCAAATTACAAACCACAAAATGCCAATGAACAACGTGAATTGTTAACGCTAGCTACTCAAACTAAAGTGGCGCTTTCACAAGCGGTCGAAATTGAAGTGAAATTTGCAAATTGGCAAGGTATGGTAAGCCGTGCGCAATTTAACGAGTTAATTCAGCCATTAGTTAAACGTTCATTGATGACTTGTCGCCGAGCGTTAAAAGATGCCGGTGTGGAGGCCGAAGAAGTTCGTGAAGTGGTCATGGTTGGCGGATCAACCCGTGTGCCGTTTGTGCGTGAGCAAGTCGGCGAATTTTTCGAGAAGAATCCGTTAACCTCAATTGATCCGGATAAAGTTGTGGCATTAGGGGCGGCGATTCAAGCGGATATTTTAGTCGGTAATAAACCGGACAGCGAAATGCTGCTGTTAGACGTGGTACCGCTTTCTCTCGGTATCGAAACGATGGGCGGTTTAGTTGAGAAAATTATTCCGCGTAACACGACGATTCCGGTTGCACGTGCGCAAGAATTTACTACCGCGAAAGACGGTCAAACCGCAATGAGCGTACATGTGTTACAAGGCGAACGTGAGTTGGTCGAAGATTGTCGTTCACTCGGTCGCTTTACGTTACGAGGCATTCCGCCGATGGTTGCCGGTGCGGCGACGATTCGTGTTACTTATCAAGTGGATGCGGACGGTTTGCTCAGCGTAACGGCAATGGAAAAATCGACTAAAGTGCAGGCTTCGATTCAAATTAAACCGTCTTACGGTTTAACTGACGAAGAAGTTACACAAATGATTAAATCTTCAATGACCAATGCCAAAGAAGATATGGAAGCCCGCCAACTTGCCGAACAGCGAGTTGAAGCGGACAGAACGATTGGTACGGTTATTTCGGCATTACAACAAGACGGTGCGGAAGTATTAAGCGTTGAGGAGTTTAAATTAATTGAAGCGGAAATCGCAAAACTGATTCAATTAAAACAAGGGACGGATCGACAAGCGATTGCCCAAGGGGTAAAAGATTTAGATCTCGCCACACAAACATTTGCTGCGAAGCGAATGAATTTATCAATCCAAAAAGCATTAGCGGGTAAAGCCGTTGATGAGATTATTTAGTTTTTATCACTGAAAATACGGAATACTCGGAAAATAGTATTTGCAAAGAATCGGCAAAATCCGACCGCTTGCATTAATTGATTTCCGTGTCTTTCGATGGTAAATCAAAGAGAGGATATTATGCCAAAAGTTGTTTTTCTTCCGCATGAAGAGTTCTGCCCGGAAGGTATGGTGATTGAAGCGCAAACCGGCGACAATTTATTAGAGTTAGCACACAATGCAGGTGTTGAAATTCACCATGCTTGTGACGGTTCTTGTGCGTGTACCACTTGCCATGTGGTAATTCGTGAAGGATTTGATTCATTAAATGAAACGACCGATCAAGAAGAAGATATGCTAGATAAAGCATGGGGTCTGGAAATGGACAGCCGTTTAAGTTGCCAATGTGTGGTTGGTGAAGAAGACTTAGTGGTAGAGATTCCGAAATATAACTTAAATCATGCAAATGAGGTGGCACACTAATGAAATGGTCTGATACACGCATGATTGCGGAAAATCTCTATGATATGAATCCGGATTTAGATCCGACAACGGTTCGTTTTACCGATATGCACAAATGGATCTGCGAAATGGACGATTTTGATGATGATCCGGAAGCGTCAAACGAACAGGTTCTTGAGGCTATCTTGACTATTTGGCTTGAAGAATACAAATAATCTGTAAAAACCTAAAGCGAAAGTTTTAGTTTTTGTTCGCAACTACTTATATTTTTGCATCTGTTTTGCTTGGCATTAGTTGGTTTAAGGTTTTTCGTGAAAAGTGCTTAGATGGCAGAGAATCACCTTTTGGGTAGCTTGAATTACCTAAGATATTGAGATCAAAGATAAAAAAGAAACAGATTTACGTGCCTGAACCAACAGATTTATCACTACACGCCTTTAAAAAAATAACAACGTGAGCTTGCGATTTCCCGCTATGAGATTGCTTACTTAAAAGGTTGAAGGAGCTTGACTGCCAAAAACGACAGCAGAAAAAAGAACCGCCATTCATGCCCTAAAAAAGCACATTCATTAAATGATTTATTGCAAGTGGCTCAAATGGTCAGCTCCCCCTTTTATTATCAAGAGGTTAAACGAAATTATTCTGAAGAAAAAGCAGTGATGTTGAGAGAATAGCGGGATGGTTATCGTGCTTTAACTCTAAAATTGTGTCAAATCGGTGTTAGATTAAATCATACAACTATCTTGAAGCTGAGGAATGTCCAGCAAGATCTATTCTATTGTTCGCAAGAAAAACTTTATTTTTCATTAGCTAATTGAGAAATTATCTCTTATCAGATTGCGACATGTCCCAAATTCCCGATGGTTAAAAAGATGCTAGAACAAGGGCTGAGTCAATTAAAAGCCACGGATGGCCCGATTATTCATTATGCTCAAGGTGTAATGGTACAGCGGCGTGGCGAAATATGTTAGAAGGAAAAGTTATCCAGAGCATGAGTCGATAGCTGTTATAATAATGCGCTAATTGAAAGTTTCTTTGGGATTTTGAAATCAGAATGCTTTTACCATCGCAGTTATACATCGATAGTAGCGCCACAGACCGAGTTGGAAGAATATTTAGTGTATTATTACTAAACTGGATTTAAAAGGACTGGGCCCTGCTCAATCCCGAGGCTCAGCCTTTATAGTTTATTAATCTGTTCAACTTTTTGGGGCAAATCATATCGTTTTTAATTATTAGATTAAAAACGACTTTCGATGATCAGATTCGCATTTTTATCCGTGTAAGCATATAGGCTTGGTAAGTTGCTATGATGTTTAGCATAGCCAAGTTGCAGTTTGGGTGTAAGCCCTAACCAATGCCAATCTCGTTTCCAAAGGGTAAGATTAATGCTGTTCACACGGTCATGGCGAATTTTACCTAGATTAAGTTTGCCACCCAGCACCGCAGTGTCTTTATAATGTCTGTCGGTGTAAGCAAGGGTCAGGCGGCTTGATAATCCAAGTGTTTGCCATTCCTGCTGCCAGCCGAAACGTAAGCTTTTGGTATCAGAACTATGTTGTTTCAATACGGTTTTATCTCGGTTGAAATCGGTACCAATAAAGAAAAACTGTCGCGGATTACGTAGCCAGAGTAGGGTAGCTGAAGCAAGTTTATAGCTGCCATTGTAAATGTGCTGGTCGAAATAGCGTTTTTTCCCATACTCGAATGCAGTAGCAAGTTGCCAGTGAATAGAAAGCCAATATGCATGTTCTAGCCTTAATCCGTTTGTCCAGCGTTCTGATTGATGATGTTTCCAGCGTTTTTCATAAAATGGCAATACGCGGGTGGTTTGGTGTGACTTTTTGTAAGCATAGCCAAACAAAGCGCGATTGGTGATTTCATCGTAGTCATGATTATCCCAATAAAGTTCCCCCTGCGTTTGATTATCGAAACTAAGGTAATGCGAGCCAAGTAGGTTAAAATCTCTTTGTAGTCCAAAAGAATAGTGAATTCCGTGCGCAGTTTGTGGTAACAGGTTAGGCTGTTTCACATAGCCGGTATGCTCAATTTCAGTTTGTTTGGATGTGTTATTGATATTACCATCCCGTACATAGTGGGCAGAGAAATTGAACTTCCAAGCTTGTTTTTTCTCCAGATATTGCTGATACTGTTCAATCAGTTGCTGCACTTTATAAGGTAGGTTTTCGGCACTTTTAGCTTTATCGAATTGTTCACTTGCCGCATTCGTTTGTTGATCATGTAGTAATGCAATTGCCAGTTCAATTCGTACGGTATTTAGTTCAGGTTGTTTAGCAAGAATAGTGCGAAACTCTCGAATAGCTTGTGAATAATTTCCTTTAAGTAGCGCGATTTTACCTTGAGCATAGCGCAATAAAATTGGGTCAATTTGGTTAAAATCTTGATAAATTATCACCAGTTTTTCCATATTAGTGAGCTGGCGAGTATAGATAGCTTGGCTGAGTAATTTTTCGGTTAATGCCTGATTAGCACGTAATTCAGCTTCGTTAAAAATGTGGCGAGACGATTGTTCCACTGCAAGCTGTAAGGGTGCCGATGTTGGTTTAGCGATATGTTCTATTTGGCTAGGTGTACTATTGGGATCTTGAGCAAAGAGTAATGTCGGAAAAAAAAACAGTAATGTAAATTTCTTCATTTCTTATCCTTAGAAAAAGAAAAGGGCTGTTACCAGCCCTTTTAGCTAGGCGAGCCTATTTTTCAGTTTTCACTGCACCAAATACAGCGTTATATTTAGTTATGTCATTGTTATTAATATGATCTGTTTCATTTTCTAATTCAATAGAACCAACGGCATCGTTAAGCTTTGGACCAGCAAACTCGACAGAGTAGAAGCCTTCCAACGAGTTATTTGCTTTAGCTTTGCCATTAAAGCCAATATGATCCGCTAAATAAGTTGCTGGAGCAAGTTTACTTTCTTCAAGCTTAATTTCACCTATAGTTGTACTATTTACTTTCCCACTAAGCTTACTGTCTGTCCAATTATTATCTAAGTGCAAGTTCAAGGTTACATCGCCATCTACTTGTGGAGCAAAGACAACGGTTTTATCGCCAATCTGCTTTTCAATACGTGCAATCACGTTTCCTTGGTAAACAGCATCACCTACAAGCCCATTATTCCATTTGGCAGTTTGACCATTTAATGTATAAACGCCATATTCAGCATAGCTTGCGCCACTTTCTCCTTCGCTAATGATTCTCCTTCCATCTCTTCCTGTGCTGAGTTGTACATGGAAGAGATTGCTGTTATTCGCATCTGTAAATAGTGCTCCATAACTAGAATAAGGCTGATTCACGTACAAGTAGTTGATTTTATTTGAATCCCCAACAATTTTACTATCTTGGTAGATGCCACTATGTTGCCCTAAGTAGTTATTACCTTTTTGATTAAGATTTTTGATAAAAGGGCTACCCTGTTCATTTTGTCCAAGTTCAAAACTAAGAAAATGGTTATATTCTGTCTCCCCAAATTCCTTGCTATTATCAAGAGGTGAATTTTTGCTTTTAGTCAGTGAATCCAGATGATCTTTGCGATATTCACTAATATTGAGCAAACTGCCATTTCGACTTAATGCAACAACTCGCCATGCCTTGCCTTTGCTATCCTCATTAATACCAGAAGCGTACGGTTTATTCTTTTGTATATCAGGTTGTGCGGGGTGTTCTGGTTGAGCAGGTTTTTCTGGTGTAGGAACAATGGGCTCTGGCTGTTTTGGTGTTTCGGCTGGAGTAACCGGTTTAGCCGGTTGCACCGGTTTTGGTAGCTCAGGTTTAGCAGGAATGTTATTGGCTTTATTCGATTCTTCCTTTTTATCCTTTTCCTTTGTGATTTGAATTGGTTGAGGCTCTGAATTTTTTGCTACCACAGATGGACCATGGCTAGATTTACAGCCAGTAATCACAAAAGAAACCGCAATTGCGGCAAGAGTAAGTTTAAATGTAGAACGCATGTTTTATCTCCGTTAAGTTAAATCCATAAAATTTTAATGGATATGTTTCCTGCTTGGCAAGAGGGGAAAGATAAAAATACATAATTTTTTTATGGTTATTATTGTCAAGCCTCATATTTTGCAGTAACTTATTAACCATAATTATTTTATGGAGAATAAAATTGTTTAATAAAAAATTACTAGCTGTGTTGATTTCAGCCCAATTTAGTCCGCTTGTTTGGGCAAACAATAACGATGTTGCAGTGTTAGACGAAGTTTCAGTAGTTAGTAGCACGCCGAGTATTTCGCAAGGAAGTGAAGTTACCTTACTGAAAGTCAGTGATAAAATTATTGCAGGTAAGGAATTTAAAAAGCGTTCGGCAACGCTGGGCAATGCGCTTGCAGCGGAGTTAGGTGTACACAGTAACCCGTTTGGCGGTGGCGCGAGTAAGCCAATTATCCGTGGCCAAGAAGGCGCGAGAATTCGTATTCTGCAAAACGGTTCGGATGTGATTGATATGTCAAACCTATCGCCAGATCATGCGGTGGTTGCCGATTCATTGCTTGCTAAACAGGTAGAAATTTTGCGTGGTTCCAGTACCTTGCTTTATGCCAGCAGTTCACCGGCGGGGATTGTGAACGTGGTAGATAAACGTATTCCAACTGAGATCCCAGAAAAGGGCTATGAGGTGGAACTCAATAGCCGTTTTGATACCGCTGCCAAAGAGAAAGTCGGCGCATTAGGGGCAACCTTTGGTATCGGCAAACATATTGCGGTGCGAGCCGAAGGACTGACCCGCCACAGCGATAACTACCGTGTTCCAGGGATTAATTTAGGTGAACGGTTAAACTATGTCCCGGATACTTATAATAAATCAAAAGTCGGCACGTTAGGGTTATCCTTTGTTGGTGAGCAAGGTTATATCGGTGCGTCATACAGTAAACGGCGGGATAACTATGGCTTACCAGGGCATAACCATAAATTCGATTTCTGTATTGGACATATTTATGGCAATAAACAGGGCAAATACGCCTATACCTATCTCTATCCGCATTTGATTGGCGAGGAAAACATTGGGAGCAATCCGCATTTCCACTGTGGAACTGATCATGCAGAAGATGGTACACACAGCCACGATAATCCATTCGGACACGATCACGACCATACACACCCTGGTCCATGGGTTGATTTAGAATCCAAACGATTTGATGTAAAAGCCGAGTTGCGTCAGCCATTCAAAGGTATTGATAAAATTAAAGTAAGCTACGCCGATGCCGATTATTACCATGACGAAAAAGATGCCGGTGTGTTAGCAACACGCTACCATAAACAGCTGAAAAAAGATCAGGATTATGGCAAACCGGTCAATATTTTCAAAAATCGAGGCAAAAATGCCCGCTTGGAAATCTATCATGCACCACTAGGTGGTTTAACCGGTGTATGGGGCGTGCAGTACCAAACTCAGAAGAGCAGCATGCATGCACCGAAAGATCGTGAAGTGAAATTCCCGCTGGTTGAAAACACGAATAAACAGATGAGCCTGTTTGGTATTGAGCAATATATGTGGGATAATTTTGCTCTTGAATTTGCTGGACGAGTAGAAAAGCAGAAGATTGAAATTGAATACGATCGCAATGAAATCAAACGCTTGCAGGATCATTATCGCATTAGTGGTGGTAAACAGGTTGAGCCAGATCTGTCACCTTATAACCAAAACGCTTATGCCTATTCCAGTACGCTAAATTGGTTCTTCCACCCAGATTATCAGCTCTCGTTTACTGCATCGCATAATGAACGTTTCCCAACGCCGATGGAGCTGTATTATCATGGACAGCATATTGCGACTAACTCGTTTGAATACGGCAATAAAGATTTGAAAAAAGAGCAATCTAACAATGTAGAACTAGGCTTAGGTTATCAAACTGAGCGAGTTGGGTACAAAGTGAATGTTTATTACAACCACTTTAAAAACTACATTTACAATGAAAATTTATTCCGTGAAAATCAGTTATTTATGCGTCGTTATAACCAGGCAAAAGCCCGTTTTTACGGCATAGAAGCTGAGGCAAGCTACCGCTTTAACGACAAATACCAAGCCACGATTTTTGGTGATATGGTAAGAGGCTGGCTGACCAATTTACCTCCACTGACGGTAAACAGCGATTACAGCGTATTTAAAGATTATTTACCAAAAGATGCTAAACCAGGTGAAGATTATTTGATTTATCGTGCTGATCAAAATACGCCTCGAACCCCTCCTGTACGACTAGGTTTTCGTTTTAATGCGGAGTTTACCCCAAATTGGTCAGGAGATTTAGAATTGATCCGTACCTTTACTCAACGCCGTACCAGTCAGTTGGAATATATTACGGAAGGTAATACGATGTTAAATATTGGTGTGGCATATAGTAATAAGTGGAAAGATTTGGATTACAAAATCAGTCTAAACGGTACTAATTTACTCAACCAACCGGTCTATATTCACACCTCTTACCACCAATTTGTACCGCAAACGGGACGGAATTTTATATTGGTTGTGAATGTTAAATTCTAAAAACAAGGAGCCTATGAATGATCTGACCCCAAAAAGTTAGACTGTTTAATTTAAGGACTGAGTTCTGTATTGTACAGGGCTCAGTCCTTTTAATTTCACTTGAATACGCTCATTGTTGTAATAATGAATGTACTCGTGAATCACTTTCTCAAGTTGTTCGAAAGTTTCAAATCGCTTATCAAAGTAACATTCCGTTTTCAATCGCCCAAAAAAACTTTCCATTGCCCCATTATCCAAGCAATTCGCTTTTCTCGACATACTTTGTTTAATATGATGTTTTCTCAGCATGTCTTGATAGTCTGCCATCTGGTATTGCCAGCCTTGGTCGGAATGTAAAATCGGTTTAGCGTCCTTAGGCGGTTTTGCGACCGCTTGCTTTAGCATCCGCATCACTTGCTCAAAGTTAGGGCTTCTTGCTAAATCATAAGCAAGAATTTCACTATTAAACAAGTCCTTAATAGGCGATAAATAGAGCTTGCCTTCCGCACATTTAAACTCGGTGATATCCGTTACGAGCTTTTCATTTGGCGCCGTTGCGTGAAAATCCTGTTGCAATACATTCTCGGCAATTTTACCCACTTCACCTTGATAAGAACGATATTTCCTCTGCTTACATTTCCCTTTTAAATCAAGCTGTTGCATTATCCTTTGAATACGCTTATGGTTAATCGCACCCAAAAAATCACGTAACTTTAACGTAATACGACGATAGCCGTAATTGCCATCATTATCTTGATAAATCTCAATCACTTTCTGCCTAATCACTGCATTTTTATCGATTTTAGGCGGTAAGTGATAAAAGAGCGTACTACGTTTTAAACCAGTCAAAGGGAGGAGGATTTCTAAGGGAAAATCCACTCTCAACGTTTTTACGATGGCTGCTTTAGCCGCATTTTTTGTTGGTTGAACTCCCGCAACTTTTTTAGGTAAGCATTCTCCGCTTCCAGCTCTAAAATACGATAACGTAAGCGTTCTTCTTCAGTTTTAGGTGGAGGAGGCATTTTGGGGTATTTCGGTTTCATTGTCGGACGACCTTTGGGCTTGGGTAATAAGCCGTTTATACCTTGTTCTTCAAAGATGTGCAACCATTGGCTAATCGAACCTGAATTAGCAATGCCAAAATGAAGGGAGGCGCTTTCCGCAGAAAATTGCCCCTTTTTGACCGCTTGTATGACGGTTAATTTGAATTCGGGGGAATATTTTTGCTTCTTACCTATCACCGCTAGCCCATTGATTCCGTTATGATTAAATTGAGCAATCCATCGAGTTAAGGTTTTCTTGGATAATTGAAAATGTCGTTGAGTGAATAAACGGTTTTTGTCATTTTGAAGATAAAACTCGATGACTTGTTGTTTGAATTGTTGGTTATATTTAGTCATAAAAAATCTGCACCTTAATCCGTTGGAGGTTTAGTCCAACTTTTGGGGGACAGATCAGAAGGCTCCTTGTTTTATACATTGGGTTTTATTATTTTTATTGCTGTAATTCGCCGCTTATTCAACTCTTCCCTGATTGCTTTTTTTTCAAAACCGTCTTGAATCACTGCTTGTACATCTACTTGGGCTGCTACTTTAAAATACCATTTAGCAAGTTCAGCTTGTGGATATTCCCTATTTTCAAAACCTAATCTGCCACGAGCATCCGCTTCACAAGCGAGTAAAAAATCACAGAAACGTTGCGGTTTACGCCATATATCAAGTGCATTAAATACTTTTAATACGGTTTCCGGACGCAGCTCCGCCATTTTATGGCAGTGGGTGTGGTATTCAGTGACCAAAATGGCGAAATCTTTTACGTCTGTTGACACTTTCAGGCGATTTGAAAGTTCTCGAGCCGGTTTGACACCTTTTACTTCGTGCCCGTAATGATGTGGGAGAATGTCTTTTTCGGTTAACCCTTTGCCTAAATCGTGGCAAAGTGCAGCCCAGAGTAAAGCGGTCGGATTTTCTGCATTTTTTGCAAGTCTTTTGGCTTGCTCAATTACCAGTAAGGTATGAACCCCACTATCAATTTCAGGGTGATGTTGCTCGGGTTGAGGTACACCGAATAAGCGATCGAATTCCGGAAATAATACGGCTAATGCGCCGATTTCTCGTAATACTTCAAAATAGATTTGCGGATTATCCGTTGCAAACGCTTTTTGGGTTTCTAACCAAACACGCTCCGCAGTTAAGTGAGCCAATTCACCACAAGCGGTCATTTCTTGCATTAATTTTACCGTTTCAGGGGCGATCTTAAAGCCAAGCGAATGGAAACGGGCGGCAAAGCGAGCTACTCTTAAAACTCGCAGAGGATCTTCACTAAATGCCGGCGAAATATGACGAAGCAGGCGATTTGCTAAATCTTGTTTACCGCCGTAAGGGTCAAAAATTTGACCGCTTGCATCTTGGGCAATCGCATTAATAGTTAAATCTCGGCGAATTAAATCTTGTTCGAGGGTGACATCCGGTGAAAAGTCGCAGAGAAAACCATTATAGCCGACCCCGTTTTTACGTTCTTGGCGGGCTAGCGCATATTCTTCTTTGGTTTTTGGATGTAAAAAAACGGGAAAGTCATTGCCGACTTGCTGATAGCCTTGCGCTAATAATTGTTCGGGCGTTGCGCCGACCACCAGATAATCCCGATCTTTTACCGGTAAGTTTAATAACTGATCACGGACAGCGCCGCCAACGAGATAAATTTGCATAGTTTTGTTACTTTTATGAAAGAGGATTCCATTTTGCAGAATGATAAAAAATTTGACCGCTTGTGTTGAGTGCAAGCGGTCAAATTTCTAATGGATTTTGCGATTAGGCAACGGTAACCGATTCAATTACTACATCTTCAACCGGTACGTCTTGGTGGAAGCCTTTGTTGCCGGTTTTCACGCCTTTGATTTTATCAACCACGTCCATACCTTCAACTACTTCACCGAATACCGCATAGCCCCATTCTTGAACTACTTCACGACCAAACATTTCTTTTGAACGGTAATCTAAGAAAGTATTGTCCGCTACGTTGATAAAGAACTGTGAGCTTGCTGAATGCGGATCAGAAGTACGCGCCATTGCAAGTGTGCCGCGTTTGTTGCTTAAACGGTTGTTCGCTTCGTTTTGAATCGGCGCTTTGGTTGCTTTTTCAATTAAACCTGAAGTCATACCGCCGCCTTGAATCATAAAGCCGTCAATCACACGGTGGAAAATTGTGCCGCTATAGAAACCTTCTTTGCAGTAATCTTCAAAGTTTTTTGCGGTTACCGGTGCTTTTTCAAAGTTAAGTTCGATTTTAATGTCACCGAAATTCGTATGTAATGTAATCATTTAGATTTCCTTATAAAAGAGAAAGGGAAGTTTGGTGCGTTATTATTAAAAAGTTTACGGGAAATTGCAAAAAAATCTCAAAATTAGACCGCTTATTCGCTATACTTCTCAACATTGCGATAACAAATCAGTACAGAGGATACTATGCTCAAAATTTATAACACTTTAAAACGTGAAAAAGAAGAATTTAAACCGATTAACCCGAACCAAGTTGGTATGTATGTCTGCGGTGTTACGGTTTACGATCTCTGTCACTTTGGGCACGGACGTACTTTTGTTTCATTTGACGTGATTGCACGTTATTTACGTTATTTAGGCTATAACTTGCGTTATGTGCGTAACATTACCGATGTGGACGATAAAATCATCAAACGTGCATTAGAAAACAACGAAACTTGCGATCAATTAGTCGATCGTATGATTGCCGAAATGCATAAAGATTTTGATGACCTGAATATTATTCGTCCGGATGTTGAGCCTCGTGCAACTAAACATATTCCTGAAATTGTAGCGATGGTGGAAAAGCTGATCGCAAATGGCCACGCTTACGTAGCGGCGGACGGCGATGTAATGTTTGATGTGGAAAGCTTCAAAAAATACGGTGCGTTATCTCGACAAAATTTAGAACAATTACAAGCGGGCGCACGTGTTGAAATTAAATCGGTGAAGAAAAATCCGATGGATTTCGTGTTATGGAAAATGTCGAAAGAAGGCGAGCCGAGTTGGCAAAGTCCGTGGGGCAACGGTCGCCCGGGTTGGCATATCGAATGTTCGGCAATGAACAGCAAAGAGTTAGGCGAACATTTTGATATTCACGGCGGTGGCTCGGACTTAATGTTCCCTCACCACGAAAACGAAATTGCGCAATCTTGCTGCGCACATGGCGGTGATTATGTGAATTACTGGTTACACACCGGTATGTTAACGATTGATGATGAGAAAATGTCAAAATCACTCGGTAATTTCTTCACGATTCGTACCATGTTAGAAAAATATGAGTCGGAAACGTTACGTTATTTCTTCTTAACTGCGCATTATCGTAGCCTATTAAATTACAGCTTAAATAATTTAGATTTAGCTCGTTCGGCGTTAGAGCGTTTATATACTTCATTACGCGGTTGTGATTTATCGGTGGAAGTTGCCGGTGGCGAACAGTATGTCGAAGCATTTAAAGCTGCAATGGATGATGATTTCAATACACCGGGCGCATTAGCGGTGTTATTTGAAATCGCACGTGAAGTGAATAAACTCAAAACCGAAGATATGGCGAAAGCGAACGGTTTAGCGGTGCGTTTAAAAGAATTAGCCGGCGTATTAGGTTTGCTCTATCAAGATCCGGAAGCGTTTTTACAAGGCGATGCGAACAATGATGAAGTTGCGGAAATCGAAGCGTTAATCAAACAACGCAACGAAGCAAAAGCAGCGAAAAACTGGGCGGTTGCCGATGAAGTGCGTGATAAACTAAAAGCAATGAATATCGTGCTGGAAGACACGCCAAACGGCACAACGTGGCGTAAAGCATAAGCCTTAGCGATAAAATAGCAAGCGGTTGAATTTGTAAAAAATCTTGCAAATCCAACCGCTTTTTTCGTTCTTAGAATGATTAGTTGCTTTTTTATTCTTTTTTGATATAAAAAAATTAGTTTAGTGAATTGACATAGCAATCTAGACGTCTAAAATAACTAACGAATTTAATTGATAGATAATGTGGATATAGAGTTATGATTCAGCTGAAAAATATCAGCAAACAGTTTGAGGTAAAGGGTAAAAAGATTTCCGCCTTAGACAACGTAAACCTTGAGGTGCCGAAGGGAACGATTTACGGCGTTATCGGAGCGAGTGGAGCGGGTAAAAGTACCCTCATTCGCTGTGTGAATTTACTTGAACGTCCGACAATCGGTAGTGTGATTGTGGACGGGCAGGATTTGACCGCAATGTCGGAAAAAGAGTTGATTTTAGCTCGCCGTAATATTGCGATGATTTTCCAGCACTTTAATTTGTTGGCATCACATACGGTATATGAAAATATCGCATTACCGCTTACGTTGAGCAATACGCCGAAAGATCAGATCGAGAAGAAAGTAAACGAATTGATTGAATTGGTCGGCTTAACCGAACGTAAAGATGTTTATCCGAGCAATTTATCCGGCGGTCAGAAGCAACGTGTCGCAATTGCCCGTGCGTTGGCAAGTGATCCGCATGTTTTATTATGTGACGAAGCGACAAGTGCATTAGATCCGGCGACTACACAATCGATTTTACAGCTATTAAAAGACATTAATAAGCGGTTAGGCTTAACCATTTTATTGATTACCCATGAAATGGAAGTGGTAAAACGGATTTGTGATCGAGTGGCGGTGATTGATAAGGGGCAGCTAATTGAAAGCGGTTCGGTGAGTGAAATTTTCTCTAATCCGAAAACGGAACTGGCACAGAAATTTATTCAATCGACATTCCATTACGAATTACCGGCGGAATATACCGAGCAGCTTTCTGAGCATCAAACGCCAAATGGGAAACCGATTATTAAATTTGAATTTACCGGTCGTTCGGTGGATGCGCCGTTACTTTCTATTGCATCGAAAAAATTCGGCATTGATTTCAGTATCTTAATGTCGCAAATTGATTATGCGGGTGGTGTTAAATTCGGTTTTGTGATCGCGGAAGTTACCGGTAATAACGATTCGATTGCGGAAGCTAAATTCTATTTAATTGATAATAAAGTAAAAGTGGAGGTGCTTGGTTATGTGGGATAGCTTTATGCAAGAACTCACACCTCAAATGTGGGGCTTAGTCGGCACTTCAACGCTTGAAACGCTCTATATGGGCTTTGCGGCGACTTTACTTGCTGTGGTAGTCGGTTTGCCGATCGGTTTTCTGGCATTTTTAACCGGTAAAGGAGAGATTTTAGAGAATCCGCGTTTACATCAAGTATTAGATGTGATTATTAATATCGGTCGTTCCGTACCGTTTATTATTTTGTTAGTCGTGTTGTTACCTTTTACGCGTTTATTGGTCGGGACAACGCTCGGTACTACGGCGGCGATTGTGCCGTTAAGCGTTTCGGCAATTCCGTTTTTTGCGCGTTTAACTTCAAATGCGTTATTAGAAATCCCAGCAGGTTTAACCGAAGCGGCGAAATCGATGGGCGCAACGAATTGGCAAGTGGTCAGTAAATTTTATTTACCGGAATCACTGCCGATTTTAATCAATGGTATCACATTAACTTTAGTCGCTTTAATCGGTTATTCGGCAATGGCGGGTGCGGTCGGCGGCGGCGGTTTGGGTAACCTTGCCATCAGTTACGGTGAACACCGAAATATGGTCTATGTAAAATGGATCTCAACAATTATTATCGTAGCGATTGTGATGATCAGTCAAAAAATCGGTGATGATCTTGCAAAACGTTACGATCATCGTTAAACACAACATTAAAAGGGGTCTTCCTATGAATTTTAAAAAAGTATTAGGTGTTGCGTTAGTGTCTGCATTGGCATTAACCGGTTGTAAAGAAGAGAAGAAAGCGGATGCTCTGGCAGCGCAAGCAACTTCAAAAATTAAAGTAGGTGTAATGTCCGGTCCGGAACACACGGTGGCGGAAAAAGCGGCGCAAGTGGCGAAACAAAAATACGGTTTAGAAGTTGAGTTCGTATTATTCAATGACTATGCGCTACCGAATACGGCGGTAAGCAAAGGCGATTTAGATGCGAACGCTTTCCAGCACAAACCGTATTTAGATAAAGACAGCCAATCAAAAGGCTTAACTAACCTTGAAATCGTCGGTAATACTTTCGTATTCCCGCTTGCCGGTTATTCTAAAAAAATTAAAAACGTTGCTGAGCTAGCGGAAGGCGCGGTAGTTGCAGTACCTAACGATCCTTCAAACCTTGCGCGCGCATTAATCCTTTTAGAGAAACAAGGCTTAATTAAGTTAAAAGACAATACCAACCTGTTCTCAACCACATTAGATATTGTTGAAAATCCGAAAAAATTAAACATTAAAGAAGTAGATACTTCAGTAGCGGCCAAAGCGTTAGATGATGTGGATTTAGCGGTGGTAAACAATACTTACGCAGGTCAAGTCGGTTTAAGCGCGAATGACGGTATTTTTGTAGAAGATAAAGATTCTCCGTATGTAAATATCATTGTGGCGCGTAAAGACAACAAAGACAGCGAAGCGGTGAAAAACTTTGTGAAATCATTCCAAACCGAAGAAGTGTTCGGCGAAGCGCAAAAACACTTTAAAGACGGTGTGGTAAAAGGTTGGTAATCATTCGTTGATTACAAGTATCGTTAAACAAGCGGTGAAATTTAAACTAAATTTTGCAAAAGTATAGGAAAATTATACCGCTTGTTTTTTATCCAGATTAAGAGGTTTTATCTATGAATTTAAAGAAATTATTCGGCTTAGTCGTTGTTTCGGCGTTAGCATTAACCGGTTGTAAAGAAGAGAAAGCGGCAGATACTACAAAAGTAGAAGCAAGAACATTAACTGTGGGTGTGATGCAAGGGCCTGAAGCGCAAGTTAATGAGGTAGCAGCACGTATTGCTAAAGAAAAATATAACTTAGATGTGAAGTTGGTTGAATTTAGTGAATATACTCAACCGAACTACGCATTAAGCCACGGCGATTTAGATGTGAATGCGTTCCAATCCGTACCGTTCTTTGAACGCGAAATGAAAGAGAAAGGCTATAAATTTGTTGCGCAAGCAAATACCTTTGTGTTTCCAATTGCAGGCTACTCTAAAACGGTTAAAGCGATTGCCGATTTAAAAGAAGGTGCCAAAATTGCGATTTCAAATGAGTTAAGTACGGCGGGTCGTTCCTTACTCTTGTTACAAGCAAACGGCGTGATCAAATTAAAAGATCCGACAAATCTTTATGCAACGGAAGTGGATATTGTTGAAAATCCGAAGAATGTCAAAATCAGCCAAATTGATACGGCATTATTAACACGCGCGTTAGACGATGTGGATCTCGCAATTATTAACAATAACTATGCAGGCCAAGCAGGTTTAACGCCGGAAAAAGACGGTGTGATTGTGGAAGCGAAAGATTCTCCGTATGTGAATTTGATCGTGTCTCGTGAAGACAACAAAGACAGTCCGGCAATTAAAGATTTTGTTAAAGCGTTCCAAACCGAAGAAGTGTACCAAGAAGCACTTAAACACTTCCCAGGCGGTATTGTAAAAGGCTGGTAATAAACGATAAGCGGTAAAATTTTGTAGTTTTTTTGCAAAAAATTACCGCTTATTTTATTCCCTTAACGTATCAATCATGCATTTCAATGCAGGTGAAATATTTCTATGCGGATAATAAAGATGAAAGCCGGTAAATGTATAACTAAACTCACTTAATACTTGAATTAGCTCACCTTTTTCCAATTCTTTTTGAACCAAATCTTTACAAATATAACCTAGTCCCAATCCTAACTTTGCTGCATCTCGAATCGAATAATCATTAGAAAATGTCCACTGTCCTTGTGTTTTAATTTGAATGTGTTCGTGATTGACGATGAAGTCCCAGTGATACATCGCACCACTCGCATAACGATAATTTAAGCATTGATGATGAGCTAAATCAGAAGGTGTTCTTGGAAATCCGTGAGTATGAAAATAATCAGGTGATCCAATAACCGCCATTTCTTCATCGTTACTAATTCTGACTGCAATCATTCCTTCAGCAACTAAATCGCCAAAGCGAACACCAGCATCAAACTGCTCGGAAATAATGTCGGAAAATGCAGTATCGCTGATTAATTCGAGTTGAATCTCAGGATATCGTGTTTGAAATTTAGCAAGTTTAGGTAATAACACTTTATCAATCGCATATTGTGAAGCAGTGATTCTTACCTGTCCAGAAGGTGTTTGACGGTAATGTCCCAGCATCGCTAATTCGTGATCGAGTTTAGAAAATGTTTGTTCAGCGGTTTGAAAAAGCTGGTTACCAGCGTGAGTTAGTGATAATCGGCGAGTGGTTCGAGCGAAGAGTTGTACGCCTAAACGAGATTCCAGCTGTTTAATGGTACGACTTAACGCAGATTGTGAAATACCCAATTTAGTGGCGGCTTTGGTGAAATTCTGTTCCCGTGCAACACATAAAAATGCATACAGATCATTATAGTTTTCTCGTTGAAGCATAATTCAAATCTTGTGGTAAAAAATAGGAGAAATTTAACCGCTATTTTACCTGATTTAGAACCTAAGTGAATAAATGTTATTGAATTTTTGGTCATTATCATTTGAATGGAAATTTTTATAATGTACACATCTTTTGAAATGATTAATGAGGAAAGCAAATGAAAATTCGTACTAAATTAACCGCACTTTCTAGTGCGCTTTTACTTAGTTCTACATTCATCGGAGGCAATGCTATGGCAAATTTACCGCAATCAGCAATAATGATTGAAGTCCCAACTCAAACCGTTCAACTGACTCAAGAATGGGATAAGATTTTTCCAAAGTCAGATAAAGTGGAACACCGCAAAGTAACTTTTAAAAATCGTTATGGTATTACTTTGGTTGGTGACTTGTATGTACCGAAAGGCGCGACAGGTAAATTACCTGCGATTGCGGTAAGCGGACCATTTGGTGCGGTAAAAGAACAAACATCGGGGTTGTATGCGCAACATATGGCAGAGCGAGGTTTTATTACCGTAGCATTTGATGGTTCGTACACTGGGGAAAGCTCAGGTTTACCACGTAATGTACCTTCTCCTGAAATTAACACAGAGGATTTTTCAGCGGCAGTAGATTTTCTGGGTTCACTGGAAAATGTAGATCGTGAGAAAATCGGTATTTTAGGTATTTGTGGTTGGGGTGGTTTCGCATTAAATGCGGCAATTTCGGATACTCGTGTAAAAGCGGTTGCAGTAAGTACAATGTATGATATGACTCGTGTTAATGCGAATGGTTACGAAATCAAACTTGATCCGAAAGGGCAATACGATCGAGTGCCAGCACAAACTGCAGAGGAACGCTATAAAATGAAAGAGGGATTAAATAACGCCCGTTGGGAAGCAATGAAAGACGGTTATGCAACGTTATTGCCCGCGAACAATCTCGATCTGATAAAGCCGCTCGATATAACTGCAACAAAAAAAGCGAGATAAGTATTTCTCGCTTTTTTTACTCATAGTGTAATAACGTTACATTTTAAAACTTAAACACCATATTATCTTCATACTTACCTGAATAACTTGCTGAAGTATTAATGGAAATTTTGCCGTAATTTTCAAAAGCCTGCCAGTTATCCCATTTATCTTCTACCATAGCATCAATAAATCGTACAAACTCCGATTTACTCGAACTAAAAAAGATATAAGGCGGTCGAGTTAAATGAATCAATCGTAAAAAGTCAATTAAATCAAAATAACTCGCTTGTCTGTAGCTCTCTTGTCTAGTACACAGGTATGGTGGATCAAGTACAAAGAGAGTATTTGGTTCATCTCTGAATTTCGGTAATAGTTGATGAAATGATTCTTGAATAATCTCAACCCCATCTAAATAGCCATCTGCACGTGGATAATCAGACTGACGAACACAATGCCAAAAATCCTTATTGAATAAGTCTTCTAATGAGCCTACTTGATTTCCACTAAATAATAACCAACTCGCTAAGCAGTTTAAATCTTTATATCCTTGAAATGATTGGATTGCATTAATGACTTTTGACTTTACATCTGGCGTAAGTTTTTTATTTTTGGGTATTGCATTTCCTATCGTATCAGAAATCTTTAGCCGTAATTCATTTATTTCATCAATATGGAGTAACCGTTCTGCATAATTATCAAAGTCGTTATAAATTACCCGAGCAGCTGGTTTTATACGTTTAGCTACATGACTAAGTAACCCTGAACCACCAAATGCATCAATAATTGTCCAACCTTGACCATCACCTGGAATATATTGATTGAGAATCTCCGTATAATGTGTCAAGAATTGACGTTTTTGTCCAATAAATGGTAATGGGGCGTTTTTATAAATGGTTACATCTTTTTTCATATTTTGTAAGACCTTTTCATATAGTGAAAAAATTATGCTAAACTTACGTTTGTCTTGGCTAAGACCACGGGTCTAGCAATAGTTATTGCTCACAGGTTAGGTCTGTGGGTGATGAGGTCAGTACGCTCTGCCAAGCATACTGACTACCCGTGCTTTTGTTCCTAATAAGTGACTTCTTGCTATTAGCCTCCCACTCGTAAAACAATATCTTTAAATGCAATCACATTGTTTGATATTGAGCTAACCACATTAATCTTAAATCTAATTTCTGTTGTTTCTGCCGGTAAGATTTCTGCCACTTGTTGGCTATGCCAATCATTTTTTTGCCAGTTGCCAAGTTGTTCTGAAACATATTCTTTAAGCAGCTCAGTACCTTTATAAAGTTGTACGGTAACGGTACAAAGTCCGTTGCTCTGATTATATGTACCGACTTTGTACGAGAGCGCAAAGCGTTTATATTTATTGGCTTCAATTGGATATGATTGATAAATCACATTCTCGCTTGCGCTTGAAGAGAGCATGATGTATTTACCTTCCGGCATATCATTATCATCATAACGATTCAGGTAATTATTACCTTGTGTAAATGCGTGTTGATAATCCCAATCACTTAATAATTGCATTGCGCCTTGTACGGTAAACTCATAGCGATACAGGCTTGTTAGTTGCTTATCTTTTACCGTATAGAAAGCCAGTTTGCTAAATTGCTCACCCTCGATTTTGCCCTCATCCGGATAAACAAACTCTGTAGAATCGGTTGTAATTGACCTCACTATGTTATTGCCGTCCATTAAATCAATTTTATAACTGACACCTTGCCCCAGCGCTGTACTGTCTTCCGTATGCGTAATGAGTTGGTCAGCTTGAATATCTCTATCTCGATGCGCCCATGTAAGCGTAAACGCTGAACCGTCTGCAATCTTATCGACAAATGCACCATCTACTTTGACATTCGCCGGAGGATAAGGGCGAACTTGTCGCTGTTGTGTGGTTAGTGTTAATACACTAGCCGCATCTTCAGAGAGCGTTTCAATCTGTGTACGTGTGAGTAATTTCGCTTTGATTTGCTCATTTACGGTATATTTGGTGTCAGTATCCGATGTTGCAAACAAATAACACCATGCAATAGCACCTTGTTTATGCGCTTGCGGGATAGTGTCCGCACAACCACGACCGATAGTCATTATTGAGTTTTTAAAATCGACTGACTCAATTTTCACAATCTCGTCATCAATCATTAATGCACCAGCGTTAGCCAAATCCGCAAACGCTTCACCTGCAGTAAAACTGACCGTAGTTTGATACGGTGTAATATCTGAACTTAATATCACTGAAGGCGTGAAAGAACACTCTGCCACTGGTGTAAACCCTGCACCAACATCTGTGAGTAAGTCATAACCGACCGCTAATGGACTTGGTGTGCTTGCAAGCGACCAAACAAAGCAATCAGTTGGCTGAATAAATGCAAGTTCCGCTTCACTGAAAACTAATGGATAAACATGGTAAGGCAGTTCAAATAATCTGCTATTTTGAATTGCTTTCGCCGTGTAATCGGGCTGAATATAGAGCGACTCTGACTGTTGTGTTGAGTAATTCGCAGCTGGTAAACCGAACACATCTTGCATACAAGTCACAATAAATTCGCCCTCGTTGCCATTCTCAATTCCGGTGACTCGGAAAATCACACTTTCAATCCCTCGGTCAGGCAAGTGTACTTTGAAAACATCACCGTGTTTTAACTCGCTGGCACGCATATCAAACACAATTTTAAGACGAGTTAAACTGCTGGCGACCATCTCTAAATCACGTTGTGCAATGCGAGCTGCTAAATCAAAGGTCGGCACACCTTTATATTCAACGTTTTTTGCAATCACGCCATGCATTTGCACAGAGGCAATATTATTCGCAATGGCTTGGTCTTCACGGTTCGTAACTGGGTCGCGCCATTTGACAACAATTTGATTTGCCGTTGTGTCAGTTGCCGAACTATCATCATCTTGCACATTTAAAATCCCGTTATCATAGTGAAATGTTGGCAAATCGTCGGGATTATAGTCATTACGCAATAATTTAATCGCTTGTTTACCTGTTTCTACGTTGTCGTATTGCACTGCGCCGATGTGGTCAATCACTTGTTGCATAAACTCTTTAATTGAGCCTTGACGGTTGTAACGCAAGCATAGTCCAAAGCCTTCTTCATAGAGTGTGTCGGCGGCTTTTTTGTAGCTATCTAAATCAAGATCACTTAAGTCTTTTTTACCGCCCCAGCTTTTATTTGTTGCACACTCAACAAGGATGTGTGCAGGATTCATCGCATGAATCTGACGCGCATTTTCTTCTTGTTCTTTTGTCAGTCCTGAAATTTTTAACGTATCATTGCGTAAAATAATTTTGCATTTTTCCGGATACCAAACCGTACCGTTAAACCAGCCTTTTAATGCACGTCGCACACGATAGCTATGCTTTTTAGGGTAAGCGTTATAGCAACTGATAAGCCCACTAAACACGGTGGACACAATACCGCGAAAACCGGGAATCAAATCATCTTTTGCAAGATTGCCTTCAGTCACATTGCCTGCGGAGAAAAACGCTTGCTCGTCTTGTTGTTTTTTACGCTTATTTTTACGCAGCAATGCGTGTGTATTCTCACGTGGCGCAGGGTTATGCTTACCTTTTAATAAATTAATCAGCATTTGTGTCGGCTTTTGGTCAGGTTCACCCATGAGAATCTCTAACCGCCCTTGAATACCGCCTTCGCCCCCAGTGTTTTCGCCACCAAATAAATTCGGTTTATTAATATAAATCGCTTGTGATTGCGTGAGTTCGCCCGGTTTGCTTAAGTATGCGGTTTTATCATCAATGCGTAACTCAACGATTTCATCCACCGGTCCGCGCCCTAAGCCGGAATGAATATCCCAGTAGTATCGATAGCCGACCGTGACCGAACCGCCTTTACGTTTCCCTCCCATTATTTTTCCCCTCTAGCTTGCTGTGCTTGTTTTGCTGCATTCACGCATTTACGTGCAAATACGTTACCGCTAGATAAGAATTTTTCGGCATCAATCCCATTTTGCAAAAAGTCGTTAAAATCCCAGCCTTGACGCTCAAAGAACGCTTGTACACCCGCTGCACAAAAATGCACGCGGCGCATATCTTGCATTGTGATGATCATCTTTTTATCCTTTTTTGATTTCGGTTGTACGGTAATTGCCGTACGCCAACACTTGCCAATCTTCCGTCCAGCAGTCGCCAAAGAATACGCACTGCGGTGTACCTTCAGCTGCTTGCGGAAAATTCCACTCGTCGCTTGAAACCGCTTCCGGTCCTTGCCCACTACGTTGTTTTGGAGCAAGGGCTTGATTTAATAGATAGCTGACTGCAAGTACGGCAACGTATTTCACAATTGCCCAGCCAATAGCTGCAAACATTTAAACCTCCTTTTAAATTAAAACACTCGTGACCCGTCATAAGGCGATTTATTCGGCATGTGCGGAATGCCACCGAAATTCAGCATATTATTAAACTTATTTAGGCAAGTCGTTGCCCGCCCGTCACAGCCGGGATACACATTGATAGTTGTGCCAACAGATAGTTTTTGCGTGCCACCCATCAGCGTAATTTGATTATTTTTATGTACTGTGACCGCCCGAACTTCACGTACGCCATCGCTATCCGTCCATTCAATAAAGCCCGCATTAAACCAGCCTTCCGGTAAATTTTCGGGTACATCTACCGTGATGGTTGTCCCGTTTAACGCTTTAATCACTAAACCGGCAACCGCAAAATTTTTCGGATTGACTCTACAATCATAGTCATAAAGCGTATAAGGGCAGTTACGTCCCCATGTCAAACGCAAGCCCGCACTTTGCATTGTGGAGGATAACCCCGCAGAAACTAATTCCGTCTTATGTACATCAGGGCGTTTTGCTTCAATAATCGTGCCAATCCACACGACGCGTAGCTCTTGTTCTTGATAATGCAATCGCATAATCATCACTTTAACGGTTTGGCTAGGCGGCATGCCGCGATATAAGAGTGCCACAGGGTTATTACTTGGTAACACAATATTGATATTTTCACCGGTGCGGCGACCGCTATCACTGATTGCGGTTGCCAGCCATTTTTCATTGTTTACGACAATGTCTTGGTCAGCATCACAAAAACACCAAACATTTTCATCCTCGCCACGGGTAAATTGATAAAGCGTGACCGGCTGACCGTCGGCAACAGAATGGGTTTTCTCTAAATAACTCACGTTTTAAATCCTTTTTAAATATCGTTTAAATACCGTTTAAATTATTAAACTTCGAGTTCGTCACGTAATCCCCGAAAGCTGACCATCACACTTGCTACGCTGTCTGTATGATGTTTCCAGTCAATCGTGTCACTCTCTAAGCGTGATAGTGTTAAAAATGAAATCTTTGCCACTTGTTCACGCTTTAAATTTAACGCCTCGCCATCCAGCGCAAGCCGTTCGGTTTGGTTGTCACTGATTGAAGCTTCTAAAATTCGGCGGTAATGCACTGTGCCGTCGGTACATTCAATACGGATATCTTGTCGTCCTGCTTGTTTTAAGAGACAAGTCGTGTAATAGACCAACTCAATATCGAGATTTTTGCCGACAATATCGTTTGCTAGTGTTAAATCTGATGTCGAACTTGCCACCCAAATTGCTTTTTGTCTGCCACGTAGAGCATAAAACAGTTGGCGAAGTTGGTGCTGTTCTGCAATCCCATTTAATAAGAAACGATGATTAGTTAGCTGGAACGCATTTTTTGCCGTGTCTAGGTAATGCGGTAATGCCGTACCGTTATCCAGTTGCTTAATCAAACGCAAGTATTGTGCCGTAATATCTTCCGACCATTCACTGGTTGGTTCTAAAACCGGATGCTGACGATAAGTCGGTAAGTGACTAATATCCGAGGCATAGCCGTTATGTTCGTGAATTTGTAAGCGAATTTGTGCGGTTGCCATGCCATCACTTAAGCGAGTAAGCTGTGGCATATCGGTCAGCACCGCTGAGCGTAACGGATAAATCACAGTGCTAGTATCAAAGCTATTCAGTAATTGACGCTTAATTTCAAGCCCCTCAGCCGTGACCGCGGTAATTTCTATCGCCTCGCGCTTGTATCCGTTCATTAAAATTGCCCGACCACCGACCTCGAATTCAAAGCCAGTAGTAGCAAGTGATAACGTTTTATCGCCTTGTTTAGCTGACTTGTTTAAATAGACTTGATGGGTAAAAATCGGCATTGCCCACACTCTCGCGCCGTAGGCGTAGAACATATTTTCTAAACGCTGACGTTCGGTTCCGGTTGTTGAGACTTTAAATTCAAATGTTCGGCGAGGCGATAAACGTTTTGCAATACGCTGTTCAGCACCGGTAATCGATTGATGCACGGTCGTCAAAAACTCTAATTTTTCCGTTACGTCTTCAGACCAATCCGGAAAAATTTCCCAGTCGGTGGAGCGTGAACCGGTGATGCGCAACGTAACCGGATTTTTGCCGGCGATAGTAAAAGTTACCGTGCAATCAATTTCTGCCGGACCATTCATGCTAACTTTCACCGTCCACTTTTTAAGCGCCAGAGCGCGCAGCGTGAGTGGCGTTTGACTACCGGTTAGCGTAATGCCTTCACCATCTTGAATATCTACTTTGGTTAAATTGACAGTGTGTCGGTTCGCATTCCAGACATGGACATCAAACACTTGCTCTGTCGAGATTGAGCCTAGATTGACGGTATGCGGAATCACAAGCACGCGGCTGTACAAATCACTATAGTAGTTCGGCACAATATAAGCTTGCGCTGGCTGAGCTAAATCTAATAACTCGCCTTGCTGGAGCTTGCCCGATATTGTCGGCATAAGGCGTGCAGCAATACAGGCTTCACCGCGATAAATCGGTAAGCGGTCTAAATAGCCCGTATCTTTACACGAAATGCTTTTTCCGCTTGCTGCAATGTAACCGTTGATATTTGCCATTATTCAACCATCCGATAAGCGACCGCTTGTGTTCCTGAATTATTTTTTCCTTCTTCGATGGAGCTTTCGTTGCGCACGTCATACTGTGCACTCGGAATAATCATCCATTTCTCCCCATTGATAGTCAGAATTTGACGTGGCGAGAGACCAACCATCGTACATTCGTAGCGGTCGGGGAGAATGCCAATGCGACGAAAAATTCCATCAATCCCATGTGCGATTAAGCTGTGCGGACAGGGTATTAACGACTGCCCGAATTTAGATTGACTGTAATAGACTAACAAGGCATCCGGGTGATAAGTATTTTCATCAGTTGTCATCGCCGCTCTGCCAAGCGTAAGCAGATATTTGCCTTTATCTGCATTACTCAAATCTTTATAATCTGAAACATTGGCAGGGGCGAAATACCACGGTGTGCGTTTATCGCCACTGATACCATCGGCACGAACTACCGCTTGATTGCCCCGCGCCCCGTTAGAAAAGCCGTAAGCATGATCGTTATTTTGATAATGCCCATAACTTTTGGTGATATAAGTGCCATACGTATATTGACCACCCGTATATATCCCTTCTTTATTTAACGTACCAATACCAAAGTGACGGAATTTTTCCGCTTCAATTTGCACGACAACGTGTAAATATTGCTCAGTACCAAAAAAGTCATAAGATGCATAATTGCCTTTTTCTAATTGAGACGTCGCTGTGTCGATTTCACGATAAGCATGCTTTCTTGATGAACCCGGCTGTTCATTGCCTTTTTTACTTGTATCGAAGCTGGTATTCACATAAGTAAACAATTGATTAACTTCAGGCTTAAACATAAGAGACCAGTAGCCTTGACTATTGTGTAAGCACATCAAATTGTCTTCGAGTTTATCTACCGTCCATTTTAAGGTTTGAGCAAACTCACTTAATTTTTTAAGCAGTTCATTCACGTCTTTTGCGTTACCCGTTTGATATGCCATACCTAGATCTCCGTTGTTGTCTCAATCACAAAATAATCTTTGGTTGCTACACGATAGCCACCGTTAAATACCAATCCTTTACGTCCTTCAGTAATTGTGACTTGGTCACCGGCGGCGCGTTGAATACCCGGAATCCAGTACACACCATCGAAAGCTCCCCAGCGGTTACGACCTTGGCTAGAATCCTTGAGACTGATAAATTCAACTGGTATCAATGGATAAGCACCGCCTTGGCTTTCGCCCATCGAATCAATACTACGTGGTTGTTGATGTGAACTAAAAATCTCATAGTTACATAACGGAAACAATGCTTGTCGGCGAGAATCCGAACGCAAGTTTTTGTAACTGCTACCGTAAAAATCACGCCAGCTTTGGTCAGGCGTAAAAAGCCAACAGTTGCCGTATTTAGCGTCCACAATAGAGGAATGTAATTCGCCGGTTTGTGAATAACGTACCTGCACGGCACGGTTGTTTTCGTCCACTACGGGTGCGCTACCGGCAACACAAAGCGGATATGGATATTCGGTTGGCGGCACGGTTGGCAAAATAAAGCCTAGATACGCACTTGAACACACTTGCGAAATGCGCGTGATAATTTTGCAACAACGCCCATTTGCGACAATGTGATACTCAATCGGGCGGTTATCTGCAAATAATACGACACCGGGCGAAGCATTAATTAAGCCCTTGTGAATTTCAGTCGGCGTAACCGCTTTTTCATTGAAAAATGTACCACCCCAGAAGTTAAGGTTATACGTATCAGCCGAAATCAAGTTATCGGTTGAAGCGACAAGATAAATATCTTGCTCAACGCCGGTACCAGTTGATATCCACGCAATTTGACGGATTTCTTTTTTTGTTGCAGTTTCATTCAATTTACGGTCAAGTAATACTGTCCACGCTTGTCCGTCGCGTTTGAGTGTTTCGTCTTCTGTTAAGAACTTGTTGATTTTATCTAATAAATCACGCTCGTTTTGTGCCGTGCCTGTTGCGTATGCCATTATTAGCCTAACTCCTGTTTTAATGTTTGCTTATTCGCCCGAATCACGGTCATTACCGCACGTTCGCCCGCTACCGTATTAATACCGGCTGTAAATAACTCAGCACTATCAACCGCTAAAGTTTGCTGAATATTGACCGGGCTTGCTACCGCCTGTTGTCCTGCCGTACCGTTTTGCATTTCGTGAGTCAATGTCGGTTCGTTGTATGACGGCATTGATGGGGCTGACACTAAGCCACCAGTGGCATATTTACGTAAATGACCGCGGTTAATGGCATGTAAAAAGCCCACGCCATATTTCTGCACGCTTGCCGCACGCACCACAAATTCGCCATTTGATAAGCGTGCCGGAATGGAATCCGACGTGCCTGTTCCCGGTCCTGAAATAAAACCGCCGGTTGCTGCCGTGACCGCAGCACCCGCACCACCGAAAAAGCCACTAATGGCACTGGTCGCTTGCATAGCAAGTTGTTGTGCGGCAATTTGCGCCATGCTGTTTATCACAGTCAGTGCTAATTGTTTTACAGCATCACCCAAACTCATTGTGCCTTCAGCAAGTCCCATTAGCGCACTTTGAATACCTTGTGTTAAACCTTGCTTAAACGCGTTTTCAAGTTCGTTTCCGGTCGCTTTAAGCTCCTGAATTTTCACTTTCATTTGCTCAAGCATTGCGCCTGCCGCTTCGCCTTGTGCGCCCGGCATTTGTGCCAATCTTTCCAGTAACGGTAATTGTTTTTCAATTTCTGCTACCGTTTGAGCATACATATCTTTTAAGCGTTGTTGTCCTTCGAAATGTGAAATGAGTCCAGTTTGAACTTGTGCTTGAATCTGCTGTTCTTTCGCCGACTGTTGCTGAATGACGTTATTTACTTCGGACTGTATGCCATTTAATTGTACTTTCGCTTCTTCAAGAGGCAGCATTTTTTTAACTAAATTAATGCCGTCTTGATTGTTCGCTTTACTAAATAAGGCGAGCAATTGGTTGTATTTACTTTGTACATCAAGCAGATCTGCTTTTGCCGTTTGTCCGGTTAAACGTAAATAATCGCTATTGAGTTCGCGTAGCTTATTTGTGGCTTCTTCTGCCGTGCGTCTTGTATCTTGTGCCGCTTTTTTTGCATCGTTTTCTGCTTTACGTTGCGCTTTGTTAGCTTCCTCTTTCGCTTTTCTGTCCGCTTCTGCTTGTTCACGCAGTTTTTTCTGATTCGCATCAATCGTTTGATACAGGGCTTCGGCTTCTTTTTTCTGTTCCGCAGTCCAATTACTATTGTTGCGTACATTATCAATGTTCTTTTCAAGCTCAGTCATGCCGGATTGACGCGCGCGCGTACGCAGTTTTTCTAACTCATCGCCGCCTTTTTTCTCCGCTTGCTTTTGTTCCAGCTGTTTTTGTAAGCCGATAGCTTCATTGATTTTATTGATAAAACCTTGCACCGCATTGCCGGACATGCCGGCTTGTGCCGCAATCCCTTCAAATTTTGTGCGCATCGCTTCTAAGCGTTCTATTGCAGTTGTGGAGGCTTGACTCAAGTCTTTTTTCAGCTTTTGAGTGAGTTCTTCCACTTCTGTTTTCATCGCAAGCGCTTCGGTTTCACTTGCTTTGATTGCTTCGGTCAGCAGTTTTACCGCTTCAGGGTGTTGTGGGTCGCCGATTTTCGTCAATTTTTCTGCAAGCGTACCACCGGCTTCAATGGCGGCATCCCAAGCCACAGCCAATTGCGTTTGAGTAATATTGGCTAATTCGCTGCTTGCAGTACTCATTGCGTCAATTTTTTGCTGTAGCTCGTCAATTTGCGTATTAAGCGCATTCACTTCATCGGCATTAATTAATCCGCCCATGACGCTAGTGCGGTTTTGATTAAGCAATTTATCGCGCTCGGCAATCAACGCTTCAATCTTTTGCTTCGCTTCATCTAATGATGCTGTATTGACTTTTAACTGTTCCATGCGGTCGCTAAAACCGCCCATTTCACCTAATTTGATGCGCGCTTCGACTAACGCTTTGGTTTTTTCAATATTGGAATCGAGCGTTGTCAAAGTTTGTGCAAATTGACGTTCGGCTTCTTCTTCCTGACTTTTTAAATAAAAATAAGCTGCTGATAAACCAGCGATTGCCGTAATCGCCAGCCCAATCGGACCGCCTATTGCCGCAAATAATCCCGCACCTACATTGACGGCAGCAGCACGAGCTTTGGCAATTGCTAGCGCACCATAGGCTTGCGTGGCGCGACCGACTGAGACGGTTTCGCCATTAACTGCCTGCATTAAAACTACGGTTGCCTGTGCTTGACGGACTGATGCGGTGGCACTGGCGTTAATCGCTGCCATGTGCGCACTTTCGGCAATGACCGCTTTACTTTTTACGCTAATGCTGGCGTACATCGCTGACAAATAACGAGCGGTATATGCCGTACCGACTAAAATGGCAATACCTGCTAAACCTTCGAGATTATTTGCCAGCGTAGAAATCGCAGCCGAAACAAAGGTAGATGCACCAATGGTTTTATCAGTATTACCAATGAACTCAAGCCAAGCGTTAGATAATTGCGTCACCGCTTTACCAATGGTGAGCGGCATTTGCTCATATTGTTTTTGAATACTGTCCGCACCTTCAGCTACGGCGGTCATAATCACTTGCGTGGTTAATTGACCTTCTTCCGCCATTTTGCGTAATTCACCACGGGTTTTACCGAGCGATTTTTGCAAAAGTTCTAAAATAATCGGGGCTTGTTCCGACACGGAATTAAATTCTTCACCGCGCAATGCACCGGCTGCCATGCCTTGCGAGAGCTGAATAATTGCGGCTTGCGCTTCTTGTGCGCCTGCACCGCTGACTGTCATCGCCTGTGATACGGTTTTAGTAAAGCGCAATACTTCCGCTGAGTTTGCTGAATCACCTAATGAACGGAAAACACGCGTGTAAAGTTCCGCCGTAGCAGAAAATGCCGTCCCAGTTTCTTGTGCCACAGTCATTAAGCCATTAAAAGTGCCTTTGGCTTCGAGATTGGAGCGAGAAACTAATTTGATACGTGCTTCAAGGCTTTTAAATTCGTCACTTGTTTTGACTAAATTACCAATTGCGAGGTTGCCCAAAGTTAAGCCAATTGCTTGTTTTTTTAATTCGGCTAATTGCTTACTGATAGATTCAACACCGGCACGGGTTTTGCCGAGCTTTGAAGTTGCTTCGTCGGCTTTCTTGGCAAGACCATCTAAGCCACCGGCACCGGCTTGCGCACCTTTGCCTAGCCCTTGGCTTGCAGCAGCGCCGGCTTGCAATTCTTTTTCAAGCGTTTTAAACTTAGCCAACGCTTCATTAAGATCGGCTTTAATTTTTAAAGCTAACGTTAAATTATTATTTGCCATGGATACCTTTTATGGAAAAACCTTTACATCATTATCCGCTTGCATGGGTCATTGCTTTATTACCCTATGAACTAGGCTTTTTATGCGTAATATTCGGTGATGCGACTATCGCTCAAGCGTTGTTTTGGGGGACGCTTGCTTATCCGTTAATTGCCTTTGTGGCAACCATTTTTAAGTCACCGTTCGCGTTTATACTGAGCTTATTCATCGCTGCTAAAATTTAACCTCGCACTATGGCGAGGTTAATTCTTTTATATAGTCCTGCAAATGGTTGCCACCGTTTACGCCGTATGCGGTGTCCATTGCTCTATCCGCACGAGATTTGCGTTCTCGCTTCAACGACTTTTCATAAAACAACTGTAGCTGTCTTGCCGTATATGTACCGATGTCACAAAAATGATGACCGGAGGCAATAAGCTGTTCGATTATTTCGCCCCAACTGATGATGTCTGCGTCTGTAGCACAGCCTTTTCGAGCATCGGCTGTACTGCTTGACGGGTAAAAAAATCACTATTGACAGTCCACCACATCATTAATACCGTTTCTGCATTTTCACCAGTTAAGCTCTGTACCCATTCCAGCGGTTTGTTAATGGATAAACTCACCATAGTTAAAACATCTTGATAATGTTCTGCGAGCAAATTCATCAGCGGGTCGAGCCCGAATTGCGCATCAGTTTGTGAAAGTGTAGTGCGTAAATCCATTACAAACGGCATAAACAACGCACGGTGCTGTAATTGCTGGATGAGTGAATATTCTTTGACTTCGATTTCTTCACCGGCAATCGTTAGTTTTTGGTGCGGGAAGAGTACATTTAATTCATCTTTTTGCATGACTAAAACCTATATAAAGCCCCTAAATACTAGGGGCAGGAATGCGTTATTTTTTAATCTTAACAACGCGACCGAATCGACCGAGCGCGCTATCGCCAGTCTTAGTTGTATCGGCTAACACTTTGGCTTTCGCGCTTAACGCATCAAGCGCATTTTCGTTGTTGATTAAATTCAACGCTTCTGTCGGATTGAAGTTGATTTTGTACAATTCAACAAGACTCCATTCATTCGTTTCGGCAAGGTTGATTCCCTCGAAACGCAGGAATAAATCTTTCGGGTTGGTCGTTAAAAGCGCAATAACATCAACATCACCATAGCTATAAGCAACGGTTAATTTCTTGCTTTTTTGCTCTTTCAAAAATTCAATTGTCCCGAAAACCGCATCAACAACGAAGTCCGTGTTTTCTTTTAATTCAGCAATTTTTACATCACTCACATTTTGGTGAACTAACGCAATACGGTCTCCAACTTGAATATTCTCCGGTAATGCTTCTTGCTCCACCTTGCCCGCTTTAATTGCGCTGGCTTCACCCAAAAGCATTAAGCTCAGGTTTTCTTTGCTCATCTCATGGAATTTGATTGAAACTTCACCCGATTTACCCGTGATGATTTTCTTCACTTCTTGACGCTGACCGCTGTAAGATTCTTTGTGTGTAAATTCTTCCACGCTTAAAGACACGGATAATTCCGACACATCACCGACCCAGCGGAACGCACCAGCTTGTCCGTTTGGTAAACGTTCAGCAAGATAAACCGCACCTTGACCGTAGCTGTAACTTTCTGTTCTCATTAATTTTCTCCTTTATCTTCAAATTGAATGTGGTTATCGGACGGCATTACACTATCTTCAGAAGCAGTGTTCTCTAGTGGAATGGCTGTTGCATTTTTCGTTTCTACTGAAGATTGGAATTCACTACAACCGATTACTAGACCGACTTGTTGCTGTATTAAGAATGCTGCATCAGCATCACTAACTTGTAATTTATCACCAGGAGAATAAGTCACACCGGCGTGAATATGAGTTTTGATTAATTTAATCTCTTTCATCTGCTTTTACCTATAAGCATTTTAGTTTGATAAGTCTCCATCCAGGCGAGATAGCTATTGCTGTAATCCAATACATCTCCACGTACAAAAAAAGTTTGTTTTGCTCCAGAAATAGGGGGAATCCACCCCATTAATTGTTCACGGATTTTGCCAATTACCGGGTGTGAAAGTGCAAGCTGTGGATTATCCGGGCTATACTGATAAGATTGCACAATCACAATGACCGAAAAACTGACAGTTACCATTTGGCGTACAGCAATATCACTTTGGTGAGCAATTTCACTATTAGGAACCACATATACTGCCGGAGTTGGTAGTCCTGTTTGGCTTAAATTAGAAATTGAACGATATTCCGCTGTGCTACCTACATGATGAATATATGTAGGCATCAGGGGCTTTAGTTTTTCAATTACTAGTTTTAAATCAAAAGGTGCGGTTGAATTAAACATAGTCTTTCAAACTCTCATCCGTAAATACACGGTCTTTTTTAACAAATTTGGGACGACCGGATTTCAACGTTAAGGTGTCTTCAAGCCCAAGGCTAAATTTCCCTTCTGTAACCAGTTGTAGCATTTTTAATGCATCGCGATAATCACGTACAATCGGATTGTTTTTTTCTTCTGAAATTAGGTGCAAATGCAAGTTATAACGAACTATTGCTCTTGCCCATGTCGTTAAAATACGAGGTGTATTTTTAAAAGGTATGCGATAACCACGTTGGCGCAAATAACCATCAATTAATGCACAGCTATCGGCAATGACTTCATTAATCCGAGTAATGATCGTTAATCCATATTCAACTTCTGTTGTCGGAAACTGCTTAGTTTCATCACCTTGTAACAAAGCATTTAATACCTGATGGGAAATAGGGGCTAAACCGGGTTGAGCCGTAACTTGCGCCAACTCAACCACACCTGGTTTTTCACATAACTGTTTTAGATTGATGTACATAACAGTGCCTAAGCAATAACATTCTCAAGGAAGAAACCAAGATCAGGAGCCGTGATTAGCTCTCTCACAGATTCACCAACACGGACGTTATAGCCACCACGCATTCCCATATTTTCATCGAAAATATCACGTACTTCACGAGAGCCAAATTGTGCTGTCAGCCCAAAGGTTGTTCCACCATTGGTATCCGCTAAACGATCACGGTAAATCAAGGCACAATGATTTCCCCAAGCCTGCTGAAGGACTGCTTTTTTGGCTTGATTAACAGTATTGATTAACGCCTGACCGACATAGATATCTTCCAGTTCAAATAATTCTTTGAGATATTCAAGCGGAACAAGTCCTTCATCACCTAAAGAGCCGTTATACGCTTTAATAATAGATTTATTGGTACGTAATGCTGTTGCCGCTTTTTGACCTAACACCATAATATTCGGTCGCATAACCGGGGTATCTAATGCACTTAATAGATCTGCGATCGGTTTACTGTCATCATGTGACCATTGGTTATTGCCAGATAACGTTTTTGTTAATCCATTGGCATAGGATTTTTTGTTAAAAACTAGGTTTGCTGTACGTACTTCTCGACCTAATTCAATTAAATTTGTCGTTTGTTCTGTAGCGCGTCCTTTCGGGTTATAGTTTGTCGGCTTATTAGCAATATCTGCTAATGGTACTGGGGCATCGAGTGCAAAATCTTCAGTGGATGACGTTAGTTTTGTTGCACCAAACTCCACTTGATTCGGACGTGACGTACGACCAACACGGGCATTCGGTACAGTAAAACCTTCACCGAGGTTATAGTGAAGATACGTAAATTCTTGTTTGGCAACTGGAGTACGAGGTAACACTTCATCTGCAATCATACGGCGATTTCGATAAGCAATAGCGATTGCAGTGAGTGCGGGATCAGTAGGGAAATTAGCTTTACTCATTGTATTTTTCCTTGTTCAAAATATGTAAAAGCATTTCATTCTTGTAGAGATTACGACGCTACAAAAATACCTGGTGCAATAAATAGTGAACAGATTTCATCTTCTTCACCATCTTCTTCAGCGATACCAATATAGGCTTGTTTATCAGTCGCCTTGACCGCACGCCCTTTATTATCAGTAGTCAAGTAGTCGCCACGTTTGATTTGTTCTCCGTACACTACTGGCGCTAAGCCACTGCGTACGACATCAACGTGTTCACCTGGTTCTTTCGGTACTCGGGTAGAGACACCGAGTAATTTATCTGTAGCAGCTGTGGCTTGTTTGGCTGTTTCTTTTTCTTCACCATGACAAACAATATGGTAGCCTTCGATTTTTCCTTCAGTCAGATAAGCTATGGTTAATTGGGTAACTTGAGTCATTTTTGGGATCCTTGCATAATGTAATCAACTGCATCAGTCATTGAGATGTTGATGCCTTTTTTTGCCTGTTCAGCGTGGTATTGTGCTGCTGCCTGAGCAATAGATTCACCATTGGCAAAATCTACGGCTTTACTAGAACCTACTTCCGGTGCGGATTTTTCAGCAAAATCCAATGGTTTTTGTGTAATGATTTCTTTAATCACATCTAAGGCAGATTTCGAGACAGTTTGTGAACCATCCGAAAAAGAAATCGGTTGAGCCGCATTGGCTACTAAGACTTCAATTAATGCCGCTTTTTGCGCTGGAAATACCTTGCCGTCTTTTACCATTTGTTCAGCAAAGTCCGTTGCTTCTTTTTGTTTTAGTGCCTTTTCAGCTTTGGCTTTTTCAGCTTCTGCTGCCTTTATTTTTTCTTCACGTTCCTTTAGTGCGGCTTCACGGGCAGCAAAGTCAGCTTCACGTTTTGCTATTTCCTGCGCCTGTTTTTCAGCGGCTTCTTGTTCTTTAGTTTTATCCATTATGTTCTCCTTGATATCAGTTGAATTATTTTTTTCGGATAATTCATCAAAGGCAAAATCCACAAATGCATTTTCGCCTTCAACATTTTGAGCAAAATTCACATCAGCGAGTCCCTTAACTGCAGGTGGCACTGCACCCAAGAAACCAATGTGACGTAAATAATAATGACCGGGCTTCGGATTACCTGGAGTATCAGGTAAAAATATTGAAGCACTACGTTTTTTATAACGACCTTCATTGACCGCTTCAGCAAAGGCTGCATCAACTTGTCCTACGTGGGCGTAAAGAGTGCCGTCCTCCACGCTAGTTTGTTTCACCCAGCCGTATGCTGGAGCAGTCAATGTCGGATGTCCGATAACAATCGGAGATTCGGATAATTGCGGGTCATAGCTGCCAGCAATGTCATTAAGCATATCTGTCGTAAAAGAAATCGCGCGCCCATCCATCGCAGTATGCGTGCCTAATTTCATAATCGGCATCTTTGTGAGTTTCATTTCGATAATATATTTGTGGTTAATTCAATGAAGTCAGTATGACAGGCAGGAACGCATTTGTATTTTGGACGCGTCTAGAATGTATTTGGTAGGAAAAAATATAATGAGTAAGTGATGAGATGATTTATTTGCATTTAAGGCGTTTATAAATGTTTATAAACACCTTAAAAAGTATCTAAGTAATCATTTATAGAATAAACATTAAAATAGCTTTACAAGCGTTTTATGCATTAAATGCGTTTTCAAGGTGATTACGTGCGATTTCAATTAATCGTTGTTCATTGTCAGCAGAAATACCAAGCCATGGACGAGCAGGAATTATGATACTTCGTGCATATGATGTTCCCAGTTTTAATATTTTTTTATTTTTAGGTTTTATCGTGCCACCAAATTGATGAATTGCCGCATAAGGACGGTCGGAACCAAATATCACACCATGATTATCTGCTTGATATCGTAATGTACCGCGTAGATCACCGTGTAGGGTGAGAATTTTATCTTGATTGTATTTCTTACTATCTTTATACCAATCCGCTAATGGTTGCCAAGGCGTACCGTCAGGTGCTTGCTGTTGCGTAAATCGGATACTATGGATCTCTAATAAAGTTTCCCCCATCTCACCAAACATAGCTTTTGGATTAGCTAAAGTTTGAACTGCTTTATTTAAAATAGTAGTAAGCTGTTGGGTATTGATTTCAACCTTGACGCCACTCATGTTATCTCCTATGATGCAATTAGTTCGTATCGGGTGGGCAGTCTCCGCCAAGACCTCCAATCCCACACCCGGCGAAACTCACCTGTGGCGGCGGGTGAGTTTTTTTTTACTCTTCATCGCGGTAATACAGCATAATGCCTGTGCGTACTTGTTCAAGATATTCGCTATTATCCGGCGCAAAAATCGTAGTACCTTCCCAACCGTCTTTGCCAACATCAAATACTGCCAGCGCAGGTACTTCTTGTTTACCGTCATCTAGCTTAAAACGGGCAATATAACGACGACGTACAATTAATAAATTTAAATGGTGATGATGTTCTGCTCGTACCCAAATTTCATCCGGTGCTTTAAGTGCCTGTGCAAGTATTTTCAAATAAACTTCACGTCCACGCTTTTTCACTTTTGTGTGACCGCTTCGTGAGGTAAATAACGTCTCACTGATCACTAAAGGCTCACCAATAATATCCTGAAAGATCACCGGATTTTCCTTTGTTGCACCAAATTCCGATAGGAACGAGTTAATATAAAATGCGTCATCCTTATCAGCCGGTAAGATTAATTTATGCGAAATCGTACGTGGTTGCGGCATTGGAATCGGCGTATCTTTACGGTGTGGATAAAACGTTACTTTGCGCGGTTGCTCATTATTATCTAGCGGTGGTAGTGTATGAGCATTAAGTCGAGAAGCCCCCGGTATATGCTCAAAGCCAGGGTCAATCCCTTTTGGTACTTTAACTAAACGTGGGTTTAGACCTCGTCTACCAATCAACTTTTCTTCCCATTCAATCGCCGGTGCGTTATCCGGTTTTAACCCTAATTTATCCATATAGGCTTGACTGCGAGCAATCACAGTGCATTGACACCCCCAGGCATTAATAGGGAAATGCGTTTTCCACCATGGATCGTCATGGCGTAAAATCAGACCATCCCAGTGCATATGTTCAACTCTTGGATGGGTGACTGCATCACTGTGAACATATTCCCAATAGGGCATGGTTTCTTTTAACTCTTGCAGTTGCGCATAACGCCCAGCTTGATAGCTACTACGTAAATTCGTTTCGTAAATGATTCGACTACGCCAGTTTCTCCCACCGTTATATTGCCAACCGTGTTTTGCCACAATTTTGTCGAAGTCCTTGCGAAAATCTTCCAGTGTTTTACCATTTTCGATGAAGTCTTGGATAGATTTGGCAAAATCTTCAATAATTTCACGGCGATTTGCCCCAGCAACAACGGCAGCATAATCATGTTCTGCATTATAAATATCAGTCCATGTAGCTGTTGGTGTCGGAATTTTACGCCGATAAAATGCAATTTGTTCGTTGAATGGGACATTGCCGTAAATGATATTATCCATTTTGTTTTGCCTCTCTTACCACCGCTTCACGCCCGCTTAAATGTGCCGCACTAAGTGCAATTTCCATTGCTTCGATATAACGGGCTAAATCCATTTCAGGCATTAAGGTTAATAATTCATCACGTAACTGTTCAAGAGATTCAACATTATTTGCTAATGCCCGTACTTGGCTTACCCAGTCATCAATTACTGGTGCAAGGGTATTATCTAGCTGGTTTACCATTTGTGCGGGTATATCTTGTTCATCACTTACAATATGTGCAAAATCAACCTTATTTTTGACCGCACTTTTGTTGTTCTCTGTAGAATCGGTTAAACGTTCCGCCTTTTCCCATTCACCACCGTATGAACTTTGAATTTGTTTTAAGGTCGGACGATAACCTGTTGTCTCAAATACTTTTTTGTCTCGTTCAGCTTTTTCGTTTAAATCTTCTGATTCTTCAAACATTCTGAATATACGCGGTGGCTTAGCGTTAGAAAAATTCATTTGCGTAAGCCAGGTTACCGGACCACGGTTAAAGGATTCGCAGATAACGTCAGAGTCGGCTTTAATAATCGATTCCAGCACTTTTTCCTGTAAATCATCATTGCCTAATCTACCTGGAGTACCTCCAGATGATGATGTTTGTCCTAATACGACACGCTGGATAGTCTCATTCATGGTGTCATATAAGGCTTTATAATCACCCGTTCCGCTACGTCCAGCACTGAGTAATTCAATGGGCATATCTGCTGGCACAATAATGCCGCTATCAGATTGGATTGCGTACAAGGATTCCAATAATTTATTTTGTTCTTCAATAGACGCATTTGGTTGATACCGTCCAAGTGCGGTCGGCATACCGAATTTTTCTAAAAAAATTAGCCAAAATTTTACGCCGTTACGTTTAAATTTACTTGCCCAATAAAGCCAGTGCGCAAGCCCAATACCGTAAGGCTCATCATCATGGTCAGAACCTACGCAGAATGTCCAGAAATAGGGTGTCGGACATTCGATACCTTCAGCCTGATTCTCACGTGTTAATAAACGTAATTCACCTTTGGGCGTAAAACGAAAACGACGTCGGTTACGCACTTTAATATCCGCAATATATTTTCCGTCTTCATTGATTCGATACAGTAATTCAGCGACCGCATAACCGTAGAATATGCCGTAATGCATCAGTTTGCTAATACGATCAAATCCAATTTGGTTTACCCAATCACGGATAAAATCTGCCGCTGCAATATCTTGCGGTTCATCGCTAGCAGGCTCTACCACCCATTCACGAGCGACTAATGCATCTTGTCGTTGGCTGAAAGTGCGTTTGACTTCTTCATCGCTCAATACATCTTCATATAAACTTAAATCACCGCCTCCACGACCACGTAATACGCCGTCTTCCGGCTCTGCTAATGCACCAACATAACCTTTAGTAATATCCAATCCATCACCTGTTGCCGCAATTTCACGGTTAAGCTCCGGCTTTTTATTTTTACTTTTAAACCAGTCTTTAACTGACATATTTAATATCCTCTGAAGTCATTGCCACCGCGAATTGAACCGAAACCTCGCCCTGTCCGGACGTATTCAAAACCATTGTCATTGAATAATTGAGTGGTTGTTCGTGTACCTGTAGAACGAAAATTGATCTCAAAACTTTGGTCGGTACGGTAAGCATAATGCAGCAATAGATATGCAATCGCCGCATCGCCATGGCGTTTGGTTTTATTTTGTCCTAGAGTGCGTTTATCCGGCAGACGTGGAATGCCTTTTACCACTTGAAAAGCACGTAAATCTGCTAATACGTCATCATTTTTTACAATATCGAAAAGCGTGTCATCTTCTAAAGCGGCTTTAAACGGGGCTGTGTGTTCGCGATACCAGCTTTCGCTTAGCATTACGCCTTCCACAATTGCACCATAACGATCAAAAGCTTTTTCTGACAAACTTTGTCCATTACCTCGAGCATCATTAGCGGCTTTACTAAAACGCGGTAAACGATCACCAATATAGAAATAAATCTGTTCTTGTTGCGCAAACGGTATATTAGAAAGCTCCAATAACAACACGTTTTTGAGACGAATATCAGATTGTTCTTGCCCAACAGCAATAACGGATAAGTCACCGCTACGCGCAAAGTCCATGCCTAAAAAATGCCTTTGTTTTTCCGGTAATGCAGTTAATATTGGATAAAGATTTTCATCACACCACTGTGCAATTTCTCTGTTACGAACTGGCTCAGGCTGCAGGGCAAACTCATCTTTTTTCTCCAAGCAAAGTCGAGGCGTATCTGCATTCATACGACTTTCAATTAGGGCGCGTGTTAGCCATGCGCCACCAGAGTTACGTGGAATGCAATCTAATTCTTCTGCGGCTGCATCTCCGTAAGAAGCTCGAATTTCAGCTACCCATTCATCTTGTGCTTGCTGTGACCAAGTACGTCCTAATCGCAGGCAAATTCGCTGATATAAACCGTCTTTAATGGCATCATCAAAAGTAATGGTATGTAAGCTGTAAGGCTTCTTGCCAGCACGTACTTCATTAACCAATTCATTAAACGGATTATCTACACCGTTATGAGTGCTGATAATATGTACTTGACCGCCCCACATGAGTAATGCCATAGCAGCTTTGAGTAATTCCGATAGATCGTCATGGAATGCTGCTTCGTCGATAATTACACGACCTTGTTTACCCCTTAAGTTTGATGGACGGGATGACAGTGCAGTAATACGCCAACCACTAGAGAATCGGATAACATAAGCAAGAATGGCTTTTTCTTCATCGCCTTCTTTAAAAATTTCTTCTGTTTCTTCAATTTCACCTGCAGCCAATCCATAGGCTTTAGCCCAATCGGCGCAATCACGGATAAACTCCTGTGCCATATCTTTGTTATAACCTATGTACCAGGTATCCATACCTTTTTGAGACGCAGCAAACAGTGCAGAATCTGCAGCTTCACCCCATGATAAACCGATACGGCGAGACTTTTCGCACACTTTGACCGGGGTTAAATCTGCACACCATCGCTGTTGATAACCCAGTAACAACATTGGCGTTTTATAGTGTTCCTGTACTTGCAATGACACGGTAGATTGCTTAAATGGAAGCATGCCTATCGCATCTTGGTTTGGCTTAGTCATTACACAATCCCTAAAATTTGTTTTCGGATTTGGTTTGCTGTGTCTTCCGTCAAGCCGTTTTTCTTCACGACTTTCTCCACTTCTTTAGCAGCTGCCTCAGCACGAGCTTTAATTTCTGCCTGGTATTTCTTTAAGTTAATGCTTGCACTAATGAGTGGGCTAATGTTTTTCCCTACAAAAGATAGTGCAGCAAGCCGTTTCATCGGATCATCTTCTTCCTTAATTTCCTGTAGGCTCATTAATGCCTGAAATACTTCACTTTGGATCATTTCTAAAATGGCGTCGCTTTGTGCGCTTTTTTCATTGCTAATATTTTCAGAAATCACCTTTGCCGCTTCTGCACTGGCTTTAATTGAAGCAAGACGTTGTTCTAGTTTTTGTCCATAACGGTGTACTGCACTTTTAGAAATATCATAACCACGAGCTTTCAAGGCTTCTTCAAGTTCACGATAGCCACTAAAATTATTTTCTACTAATGCAGCATCAAGCCAGTCTTTGACGACTTGTGGTAGGTTTTTTACTGTCGAACGTTTCGGCATAATTATTCCTTACCAATATTTTTCAGGGCGTGCAATTCCAGGGCTTGCCGGTGATGTATATTCCACAATATCTACGCCATTACTTGTTAGTTTTGCGTGCCAGCGAGCCGTATCTCGTCCCTTAATTTCGATTAATGCTTTACCTGCTAGATAATCTAATTCACGGCGCAGTTCTAATGCGGTTAGTTGCATTGGTACACATTGAATCGTGCTTAGAATCAGACTTTCCGCTGCACCAATCGGACGAGCATGGTCGAGAGTAAGCAAAATCAACCAGCGTACGTGTTCACGTTTGTTCTTATCAAATTCAATCATGTTAATTTCGTCCATACATTAAAATCACTTTATCTAATTTTTCGTTAATGGTATCGAATCGTGCGGAATTAACGGTTTCGCTACGAATGGCATCCTCGCGCCGTTGATATTCATTCGGCATTGTTACTTTTAGTTCCATAACGGTTTTATTGGCAGCTTCAGAAAGTTCTTTTGCCGCTTTAATATCATCATGTAGGCGACGATAACGTTCTTCACTAAACTTGAATTTCTCATTGAGTTTCGATTCAAATTGCGCTAGTAAAATTTTACCGAAGCCTATTAGCATACCTATAATGGTGATGACTAATCCCACAAAATAGGTGACAACCTGCCATCCACTAATTTCAATCATAGATTTTCCTTACTTATTGTTTTAATCAGCTCAAAATGCTTGCCGGCGCATTCGCCGTATAAGTCATACATTTGCTTAAGTGCGATAAATATTGCATCAGCATTATTTTCCGGAAGTGGCACCGGCGGCAGGCAAGTTGTCAGCAAGACCGCCGGTAGTGGCTTTTGCAGCACGATTGCGGGTGGTGTTGAGTTCCCGCATGCTGTCAATATCAAACTGACAATGGCGACGTAAATGCTGTGTTTTTGCCAAAATCTTTTGTAATTCATCGGTGGTTTTATCCCCCAGTCTTTGGTATAGCCCTAAGTTTTCAGTCAAATCTAAATTAACCATATTGGCTCGTTTTATTTGCTCATCCAGTGTTAGTAACTGTGTTTGTACTACTTGGTTTTTAGCAATCTCACATTCCAGTTTGGCAGTTTGATAACCACTGTTATATGCCTGGTAATAACCAAAAATAGAAACGGCAATAATGGCAATGAAATTAATGAGTTGCTTACTTGTATTGGAGTTGAACAAAAACTTTATTAATCGTCCAAACATACTGAATTTCCCCAATGCAAGTAGAGTGGCTGCCAACGGTAAATAATCCGTTTGGGATATCCTCGATTTTCGATGAAATTAGCACGGCTGCGACCGGAATTAACAGATTCTACGGCATGCCAATAAGACATAGGATCAAGCCCTTGTATACGTGCTTTTCGCTTATCGCGTTGTACCCAACCTAATCCGCCGTTATAGGCGGATAAGGCAAATGCCCAACGGTCGCAGTCCGTTACGGCATGGATACGCTGATAAAGCCAATAATCGTAGCTAACTAACGCCCGCAATGCCCAACTTGGGTTAAAAGGCTGATTAGTTTTAAGTTCAGGGTATTGTGTAGCAATCCAATTTGCAGTTTGTGGCATAAACTGCGCTAAACCTTGCGCACCGACATGAGAAAGTGCGGTTACATTCCATTGAGATTCTTGATGGACTTGGGAGGCAAACATAGCAACCGGTGCATTTAATCCCCCAATAGCATAGCTATTACGGGTAAGTTCCCGTTGATATAGCTTGGCAGCTTGCGGTTCAGCCTGTGCTATAAGTGGACAAATTAAGGCAACTACAAACATCAAACGACGAATAATTTGCATAATTACAGCCCTAGTGTGACACCTAACATAACAGCTCCGACAATCAAAGCACGTCGCAATACGACTAAAGCAAAGATCAACTCATAGCCTTTATGTACAGGATATTCCGGTTTGGCTTGGTCTGAGTTTTTAGTATGTTGATGTTTAAAATAAACTTTCCAGTTTATGTCTAAATAACTCCCCGGACTGGAATAAGGAAACAATGCACGATCTAAGTGATAACCAATAATGGCTGCCATACAAACTAAGGCAAGTTTATACAACACTACCGGCAATTGTTGCGGGGAAACTAGCGCAATGACAATAAGTAATACTAATGAGGACACGACCCAAGATAACAAACGACCTTGTTTTAATGCGTTAAAAAAGCCTTTCATACATACTCCTTTATTAAAAATTGATTGATTAGGCTTTTTTAGTGTAGCTATCTTGAGTGTATAAGTATTTTGGACACGGCTAGAATAGAGTTTTGTGAGTGTTAGCTATGATTGGCGCAGAAATAAGGAGATACGAGAATGTATCAATTTTTTCTCATATTAACCCTTTCGGCAAGGTATATGATTTACCGCCATTAACTACAACGGAGACAACTATGCAAAAACTTACTTTAGACTACATCAAAAGCCTTATTGTCAATGCTGACTATCAACGTTTCGGTGATGCTTTAACGGTATGTGTTTTAACCCTGAAAAATGGATTTACCGTAACGGGAGAAAGTGCCTGTATCAACAAGGCAGATTTTGATGCTGACATCGGGCAAAAAATTGCTTACGACAATGCAGTAGAGAAAATTTGGCAGTTAGAGGGGTATTTAGCAGTACAACGCAAATATGAAGCTGCCTTATGATCTAGGTATTAACTATAAAGTTAAGTTGAGATATAAAAACTCCAGTTACTTGATTTGAATAGGTAACTGGAGTTTAGTAAATTGTGTTTTAATTCTATTTAAATTGTTTTAAAGTTTTCTATCATTGTGTTTCTTGTGATACGCGATCAAAAATATCATTATTCAGTTTTTGAATAGACAGAAAATTGATTACAAAATATGGTAATGATAGAAAAATCACCGAACCAGAAAATAGCACAAGATCAACCTTTATTGTAAAGTTTTCATAAATCAGTGATGTATATATCGACCAGTTGTCTGAGTCGGAAAAAATAACATAGCTTAATGTTACAATAGCAAATTCAACAAAAAAACGATTTCTGACTTCATTAACAGTTTGACGAATTTCATTAATATAAATAGGGTTACGGATGCCGTTAGGAACAAGTGTGATAATTAGCCCTAAACCGACACTAAATAAAATACCAGATACTGTATACAGGACATTTAATATAGTCGCATTAGGGCGATAATTGCTGATATTACTGATAACTATCGACAGTGTAAATGCTGCGATAAGTTTAATCAAAATTTTCACTGACTGATCTCTTGTAGATAGTGTGCCATAGCTTGGATTAGTTGCTCTTCAATGAGATACCCACTATTTGTTTTTTCAATTTCAACTTTTTTCATTTTAAGCAAATCTTTTCCTTTTACTATGCGTTTTTTATCTTTAGTTTTAAATTGAACATTCTCAATATCACTTACCGGCTTAAGTGTTGCGCCAAGTATTTTTTCATAATCTTGCTGAACCATCCCGCGTGGTTTTTTAAATTTTACCACGAGCTCAGCTGAGATTATTTTAGCAAGATCTTCAATCTCTTTAAAGTCCGACCCTTCTCTCATTAATTTAGGCAATAATTCTTTGATAACAGCAGTATTAAGCCAACTTCGTTTAGTTCTTGTGTTTTCCACAGGTAATGCAGGTGAATTATCTGTAGTTGGCTGCTCTTTGTTATTAGTTTGCTCTGATTGTGGCTGAGGTACATCATTAAATTCAGGATCGGTAAAAGTAGCTGAAGCCAAATCACTAAGTTTGCATTCTTTAGGTGGCTCAATCATTGGTATAATTTCTAATGTTTCATCATTAAGTAGCCAAGCTAAATAAGTTTGTAACTGTTTAATCGTTTGATTTAAAGGCATTCCAGCAGTAACGAGATAATCTCCTAGAATAGAAAAATAGTAATGGCGTTGATAGATGCCTGCAGTTTTAATTGTACGCTGTTTTAAATCGTTAATGCTGAATTTATGCTCACTTAATAAATCATCGGTAATATGCTGAACACCATTTCCCAACTTCATTCTCAATAATGTACAAAAAAGAGATTGCTGTTTTCCCTTACTACTGTAATCTGAAATAAGATCTTGTTCTTTATTCTCATCATCGGGATTTAATATCAAACAACGTTGTTCAGCCGAGTGTTCACTCTCTAAAAAGGATTCAAGTTTTTCTCTTACTTGACTTGTTGCAGTTGTTGCATTTGGGTTATTGATTTTAAATGCACGCAATGTTACTTCAGCAGTTTCAATTTTCTTGTCTGTTACAACTTCTGATTTTGGTTTTTTAGCCATAATATTTTCCTTAAGTAAATTTACTCATATTGCCTTTACAACTTTAAAAGACCTATTGTTGCGCCAGCAGCGGAACCTAAAATAGATACAACTAATGGGTGTGTTAAAAACTGGTTAAGTAAGGATTTAGCTTGTTGTTTTTCTGTTTCGGAGGCTGATGATGAATCTATTTTCTGAATCAATTCATTAAACGTATTTGTGATATGTTGAATATTGTGATCACCAATCTGAACAGATTGAGTGCCATGGATGTTTATGTTTTGTACACTTCTTTCCAGTTGTTGTGAAGGCGGTGACTTAGTAAATTTTACTTGGTAATGTGCTGGAATCCCACCAAGCGACTGAGAGTAACAAACTACCTCTGTAATATAATAGCGATCATAATTACCATTTGGTAATGTACGAATGATAACGTCGCCTTCTTGTATATCCGCTTTAATATCAGACACAATAATAACTGTTCCCGTAAAAGAACCTTGATATGAGCCTTTTGTTGAGCCATCTTTCTTTTGGACATAAAAGTCTTCTTTCATTTTATTTAGTATGCCGATCATCTTTTTCTCCTTAGGTTTAGCTTACTCAATATTCCTAATTTCTTGTTCAATATGTTGCCCAGCTTTATTAAAAATGAGAGCTAACAAACCTGCGGCAAAGAACAATACATAGCCTAGGGGATATTTACTGCCTAAAAATAGCCCTGATAAGCACAATACAAAGCCAATAATCGTGAATATGACGAGCTTTTGGCTTTGTTTTTGCAAGAGGGCTTTACGGCGTCGTTCTTTTTCCAACCGTTCTTGGTTATCAAAATACGCCTTAATACCAAAAGTACATTTTCCGTTATTGCAATATTCATTAAAACGATAGCTTTCTCCACCGCATTGAGGACAGGTTACAACGTGGGGACACGTCTTATCGATTTCCTTTTCGACTTGATGAAAGTGAGCTTCGTTGATGTTATTAAATTGCCCGATTTTATTGATGTGGAATGCCATTTAGTCTCCTTCTTTAAACGTGATACCACCTTCTAAATGTTGAATATTGTTTTGTTGTTTTACTTCGCTGATATGCATTTCGGTATGAGGGCTTGATTGTTTTTTAGTTGTATTTTCACTGCTCTGTAACAGTTTATTTACTGCAGACAATGCTTGTGCTGTTTGTTCAATAGCAGCTTTACCTTGTTCGTTACTTTGTCGGTAATCATCTAAAAGAGATATTTCATTTTCAGTAAGTGGAACTGAACGAGTACCTGAAAATAAGTATCCTATATCTACACCAATCTCAGTTAATGAGAACAAAACTTCACTTCCTGCTAAAGCTACACCACGTTCATATTTTCCCCACATTTCACGAGAAACCCCGCATTTATTGGCAATATCCGCTTGTGTTAAACCTAAACGATTTCGTTCATTTTTTAATCGAACAGCAAAAAGAGAACTATTATTCACAATTTATCCTTGACTTTGAGAACTTTAGTTCTCATAATGCTTTTAAAAGATTGGTTAAAAATTTAATCAATTATAACACAACGAGGAGAAGCAACAATGCAAGAAAAAGTTAAAACGCCAACTGAAGTAAAGGCGGAATTTAGAGCGAAAGGAGAAACTTTTGCTCACTGGGCAAAAGCCAATGGTTATGACCCAACCCATGTTTCAAGAGTGCTAAATGGCACGATTAAAGCAAGCTATGGCAAAAGCCATGAAATTGCCTTGAAACTTGGCTTAAAAGCGGCGGCTTAACGCACTTTGCTCTTTAACAATTTAACAGATCTGAAAAGCGATGCTTTTGTAAAAACATGGCGGAATTTAACCGCTTGTATAAATTGATAGGAGAAAACCCATGAAAAGATTGTTAATTAAGCTGGCAACGGGCTTTTTAAATCGTTGTGGCTATGTGGTGGAGCCAAAGGCAAAGCCGATGGATAACGTGCCTGCGTTTATTCGACAAATGCGAGGGCAATAAGATGAGCCGTGAGAAATTAAACACCACGCAACGGGCGTTGCGGATTTTGAAAGCCTTGAAAGGCAGAAGTTTGACAGGACTAACCAATAAGGAATTGTGTGAAGCGATTGGCGAAACACCTGTGAATGTCACCCGAGCGATTGCCTTTTTAGAATCGGAAGGTTTTGTGCAACGGTTGGATACGGGGGCTTATGCGTTAAGTGTGCAGTGTTTGCAGATTGCAGTGACCTATTACCGTGAAATGCAGAAACAACGCGAACATATTGATTTGATTGACCAGCGTGTACAAGCAGGTAGTTGGTAAGGAGTGAATAATGAGTAATGAACATATTTTTAGTGAAGAAGCTGTAGCGGAAATGCAAAAGGTGCAAAATGCGACCGCACTTTCGGCAAAGGCGATGACGCAGGATATTGCGGAAGCTCACGAAGCAATGGGTATGATTAGAGCTTTTGGTTTTGTAAACAAACTGCTGACGGTCGGCACTTTGAAAGTAATGAGAGAAGTTAAAGAAGCTAAGAAATACAAAGGGTTAGTAACTTATATTGACGGAGAACTGACGACGGTCGGCAGTTGGGAAGAATTTTGTAGAGCTTGCGGTTTAACTCGCCAAAAAGTTGATGAAGACCTGCAAAATCTTTCTAAATTCGGTGAAGACTTCCTAGAAACCAGCCAACGCCTAGGCTTGGGTTACCGTGAAATGCGTAAACTCCGTCAGTTGCCTGAAGAAGCCCGAGCGGAGATTGTGGATGCGGATTATTCGGAAACCACCGACAAGGAAGATTTGATTGAGAAAATCGAAGATTTAACCGCTAAGCACGCTAAGGAAAAAGAGAGCCTGACCAAGCAACTGGAAAGCGTGAAAGCAAACTACGATGCACAGGCGAAAGTGATTGCTAATAAGGACGAACGTTTAAACAAACTGGATAAGGAATTGGCGAAGAAAACCCTGCTGATTGAAACCCAAACGCCAGACCAACGTGGTGGAATGTTGAGAGAAGAAGCTGCACAGATTAGCTACAAAGCGGAAGCCATTTTGCGTGGGCAGGTGTTTCAGGCTTTTGAAGCCTTACAAGCTCATCAAGAAGAACACGGTATTGACCATCGTCAGTTTATGAGTGGTGTGCTTGCCGAGTATCAGTTGATTTTATCGGAGCTTAAAGAACGCTTTAACTTAACCGATGAACCAACGGGCGATAATCTGCCTGAATGGGCAAAACCTGAATACGCTGATAAGCCTTCGGTTGAACCGAGTATAGCGGCAATTTTAGACGAAGTAAGCGATGCACAAATCGTGGAGTAAGGACGATGCAATGGCAATTTTACCGAGTGTGCTATCCCACTGGGCAAACCGTGTGGAGACGGCAAAGTTTGGCGAGACGGAGAAAGTTATTGACGAAGGCTGTAAGCAAACAGGATTAAGCCGAGCCACTTTCTTACGCCAAATTAAACCCTACCGTCCTAAAAGCAATCGTAAAGTGCGGTCGGATAAAGGCAAACATCAGCTAGAAAAAGCTGAGCTTGATTTGATTAGTGCTGCTTGGTTGCACCTTAGACGGAAAAACGGCAAGACGATGGCAACATTAGAACGCGTATTGGATATTCTACGAGCAAATCATCGTATTAAAGCTGAATTTATCGACGAAAATACTGGTGAAGTTCGTCCTTATTCCGCTACTTCAGTGGAGCGTGCATTACGCAATGCCAATTTGCACCCTGACCAATTGTTACGCCCCGCCCCTGTGGTTCAGTTGCAAAGTAAGCACCCAAACCACGTGTGGCAAATCGATCCGTCATTGTGTGTGCTGTATTACTTAAAAGAAACAGGCAAAGGCAATGGGTTGTGCATTATGGAAGAAGGTGAGTTTTACAAAAACAAGCCTGCCAATGTAGCGAAAGTCGAGCCACAACGGGTATGGCGATATGTCATTACTGACCACACATCAGGCGTGATTTATGTGGAATATGTGTACGGCGGTGAAACGGCAGAAAACGTGAGCCAATGCTTTATTAACGCTATTCAACCAAAAGCCAATAAAGCTGAACCGTTTTTCGGTGTGCCGAAAATTTTGATGTTTGATCGAGGTACGGCAAATACCTCACAAATGTTCAGCCACTTACTGCATCAGCTTGATGTGAAAGTGGAAATCCCGAAAGCCAAAAACGCCCGAGCTAAAGGGCAAGTGGAAAAAGGCAACGATATTGTAGAGCGACAATTTGAGAGTGGCTTGCGGTTTATGAATGTATCAGGGCTTGATGAGTTAAATCAACTTGCCCATCAATGGATGCGATATTTTAACGGCAAAATGGTGCATTCACGCCACGGTCGGACACGCTATCAAATGTGGCAATGTATTCGAGCGGACGAGCTGATTATTCCGCCAAGCCGTGACATTTGCCAAGAGTTGATGATTACCGCACTTTCCGAGCGTGTCGTTAGCGACAAATTGGAAATTAGCTTTGAAAGCCGCCGTTACGATGTACGTGATGTGCCTGATGCAAAAGTGGGTGAGAAAATCACGGTGGGTAAGAATCCGTATCGCCCTGAATGTGTGCAGGTTCAATGTTTTAAGCGTGTTGTTGATGAAGACGGTTCGGAAAACCTGAAACCTTATTGGGTGGTAGTTGAGCCAGTTGAAGTCAATGAATATGGCTTCCGTGTGGACGCTGCGATGATTGGTGAAGAATATAAGGCTCATAAGAAAACCGAGTTTGAAACCCATAAAGAGCAAGCTGAACAGCTGGCTTACGGTGTAACCAATGAAGATGATTTGAAACGTGCGAAAAAGGTAAATAAACCATTATTTAACGGCGAAATTAACCCTTACAAGCATATTGAAGAAACAAATTTGAACTGGTTTATGCCGAAAAAAGGACAAGAGCATGAACTTACTACCAACGCAAGACGTGTGGAACAGAAACCTGTGAATTTGGTGGAATGTGCAAAACAGTTGAAAGAACGATTCCCTGAATGGAACGGTAAGCATTATAAAAACTTGGCAAAACATTTTTCCGAGGGTGTACCGATAACTACGCTGGAAGCTTGGTTGCAGGGCAATAAATTGCCTGAAGTTTTAAACCCTGAAACGAAGATTTTACAGCTAAATGCCGCCTAATTTTGATAAATGGAGGTTCTATGTGTTAAAGCTAAAACAGGTGTTGATTGATAAGGGCGTGAGCCTGCGGCAGTTAGCACAAAAGATGAACGTTTCGCCTGCAACGGTTTCACAGTTGATTAACCATAATCAGCGGGTGAAACAGTGGGTGGAATTTGAGAAGAATTTGAGCAGTGCGTTGCAAAGTTTGGGAATTATTGAACCGCTTGCAAGCCTGCTTGAAATGGAAGGCACTGGGGAAAGTTTGGCGACTGAGCCAGTGCCTTCCGCCCCTAAAACCACAGATGAAATTAAGGACGAGATTATGTTACTCGCAAAACAGGCTTTATTTCCAGCCACAAAGAAACATTTTTCATTGTTTCGTGATCCGTTTGCAGAAGATGTACGCAGTGCGGACGATGTTTTCAGCTCTGCCGACGTGCGTTATGTACGTGAAGCATTATTTCAAACCGCTAAACACGGTGGCTTTATGGCAGTCGTTGGTGAAAGTGGTGCTGGCAAATCCACGCTCCGCCGTGATTTGATTGATCGCATCAACCAAGAAAACGCTCCGATTACGGTGATTGAGCCGTATATCATTGCAATGGAAGACAACGACGTGAAAGGCAAAACATTGAAAGCTGCCCATATCGCCGAAGCGATTATTTCTACCCTTTCACCGCTTGAAAGCGTGAAACGTTCGCCCGAAGCACGCTTCCGCCAGTTGCACAAAGTGCTAAAAGAAAGCGTGAAAAGCGGTTACAGCAATGTGTTAATCATCGAAGAAGCCCACGCTTTACCGATTCCAACGTTGAAACATTTGAAACGCTTTTTTGAGCTGGAAGATGGCTTTAAAAAACTGCTTTCTATTGTGTTGATTGGTCAGCCTGAGTTGAAAATCAAACTTTCTGAACGTAATACTGAAGTGCGTGAAGTGGTGCAACGTTGTGAAATTGTCGAACTTGCACCGCTTGATGCCGAGCTTGAGCGTTATGTGGAACATAAGCTGGAGCGAGTGGGCAAAAAGCTGAGCGATATTTTTGAAGAAGATGCGTTCGTAGCAGTTCGACAACGTTTAACTGCGGTAGGACGAAACAAAACGAGCCAAAGTTTGCTTTATCCGTTAGCTGTAGGAAATTTACTAACTGCAGCAATGAATTTAGCGGAAAGTTTAGGTATTCCAAAAGTAGACGGACAGGTGGTGATGAATGTGTAACAAAGTATTAAAAACGATTTCTCGTCGAGATAAAAATCAATTTTTGGCGTGTTGCCATGAGTTTGCAGAGCTAACCAAAGATTCGCCTGAGGCTATTGCTGCTGCCTTAGCGCAAGGCATTCAGCAATTTGAATTTATTGAAGATAAAGAGGGGAAATTGAATATTCGAGCTGAACTTTATGATAAAGATGCAGATTTTTATCCCAATGCTAGTGAAATGAAGGAGACAGAAAATGGCTAAGAAAGCAGTGCGAATTAAAGCAGATGTTCACGAATTGAACTTACAAACTCAGGATGAAGTGGCATTGGCAATTAAGGAAATCGGTGATTTAGAACGTGAGCAGGTAAGACTTTCTACCCTACAAGCGGATGAGAAAGCGGCGATTGATGAAAAATATACGGCTAAATTGACCGCACTTAAAGACAAAGTGAAACCATTGCAAAAGGCGGTACAGGCTTATTGCGAAAGCCGCCGTGATGAATTAACTAATGGTGGTAAACAGAAAACGGCATATTTTCCTACGGGTGAGGTTCAATGGCGAGTGAAACCGCCTGCAGTAGTAGCAAAAGGTCTTGAAAGCATTTTGGATAGTTTACGCAAACTAGGATTGTTTCGCTTTATCCGTACTAAAGAAGAACTTGACAAAGAAGCAATGTTAAAAGAGCCTGAGATTGCTCGTTCAATTTCGGGGATCTCTATTCGGGAAGGTGTGGAAGAGTTTGTGATTAAACCGAATGATGAGGAGGTGCGAAAATGACACCTGCCGCCAAAATTGAACGCCAGTTTATGTATAAAGAAAAAGCGCAAGCTGCAGCACGTTGTGAACAGTTAGGTAATTATCAACAAGCCTATAATTTGTGGTGTGAAGCAGTGAAATTAGCGACAACTGAAAAACAAAAGCAATGGTGTAGCACTAGAGCAAATTATTGTCATACTTGGCAAGGTAAGCGGGAGCGTGTGAGATGATGGATTCATTAGAACAATTAAAACTGCAATTACAGCAGGCAGTTCGTCAGCTTCAGCAGGCAGAAAAAGCTATTGATGAAAATGAGCTACCTTTAGCACAATGTTATGTATTTACTGCCAAGAACCTGATTATGAAATTAGGCTTGAAAATGACTTAATAAAAAACCGCCTTCGGGCGGTTTTGTTGCATTTGGAGAATAAAAATGAAAGTGAAATGTAGTGCCTGTGGCGCGGTACATTCGTTGGATGCATTAGTGGCAAATCAGGCAGCAAGTGATGCACTTAATGCAGCGTTAATGGTAAATGGTGAACTTGGCAAGGCGTTGATTGGCTATTTAGGGTTATTTCGCCCAGCTAAAAAATCGCTGACCTTTGATCGTGTAGCAACGATCTTACATGAGCTTACACCAATGATTACTGCTGGCAAAATTCAACGTGATGGGCGTGATTTTCCTGCACCCGTAGAGAGTTGGATTTATGCCATTAATCAGATGTTGGCAAGTCGGCAGACGTTGAAGTTGCCGATGAAATCCCACGGTTATTTGTTGGAGATTATTGCAAGTTTCAAACCTGCCAATACTACGGTGGTTTTGCATAATTCTGAGCAAAATCGACCGCTTGTGAGTTCAAAAACAGTGAATGCAGTGAATAAGGTTGCAGAATGGATCAACAATGGTTGAAAGCAACATTGGGTAAAGGAGTTGCAATGTTGCTGATATTACGTTTAAAAACTCTCCTCCCGAAGATTCAATTAGTGCAACTTTAGAAACGTGGTTACGTGTGCTTACTTATAAAAAGCACTATGAGCAAGAACTCGACCAATGGCGATTTGAAGAGGCATTTATGTATTTAGCACAAACTTGTGATTGGTTTCCTAATCCCAAACAGTTACTTGATGCAATGCCTAAACGCAAGATTAAAGAACTACCGCCACCACCGCCAAAAACAGTGGAACAAGAAGAAGCTGAAAGGCTAAAGGCATTGAGAAATTTACAGAAAATTAAAGCGATGTTAAGGGGATGTTATGCGAAATAAACTGTTGCAGTTAGTGCATATTGGAAAAACACAGTTGGGAATGGATGATGAGACTTATCGAAGCCTACTTTCTCAACAATTCTACCAAAATTCTGCAAAAAATATAAGCTATTCAGATCTGATTAAATTAGTAAAATTATTGCAGACAAAAGGGGCTAAAATTCAGCTGCCGAGAAGGAAATCATCTCTCTCGCCTATTCAACGTAAGCTATGGGCTGTATGGAAACAGATGCACGCTGATAGCGTGATTGATGATGGTTCTTCTCGCGCGCTGAATAGCTTTGTGAAGCGGTCGTTAAATGATGATGTGCCGTGGAATGAGCTGACAAATTCACAAGCCACCTTGATTTTAGAAAATTTGAAACAATGGCAAAAACGAGTAGGTAAATAAAATGAATATCGCCAAATTTGACAACGATACTCTTTAAGCTAAAGGCTCTAAGTTGTTGGCAGATTTGGCTAACCATATCTCTAATATTATTGGTTTATATAAATTAGGAAAAACAAGATGATCACTCAAATGGAAATAGCACGACATGAGCTTTTGCGCGACATTGAAGATAACGTGAGTGCACTATGCAAAAATTACAACCTTGATACGGAAATTTGCGAACAAATTTCAACAGGTGTTGCTGACTTCTTAGCTGAACATTATGCTGGTCAAGTCATTTCTTTTCCTAAAGATTTTTATTATAAAATTGCTCAACGAGATTTAGATATTTATAATGATTTTACTGGTAATAATTGGTTCTTTTTAGTTAAAAAGTATGGCATGACTGAATCGGGTATTCGTAAAGTCATTAATCGTGTACGAAAACGTATAGTGAAACATCAGCAACCAGATTTGTTTTGTGAATAAAAAACAGCTTCACTATTCTAAAATGAAGCTGTTTTACTAAATTTACTTTCTAATTTCCTTTTTCATATTTTGTAATAGCCTTTCATTTTCTTGTCCCACTACTACACGTTGCTACCCACCAAGTCCCATTTATCTCAATTAGATTCTATTATTTATATTACTTAGTTTTAATCTGAAAAAAGACATTACGGCTAAAACACCGAAATTCTTTACGGAATATGCGAATTTCTACCGTACTGAACGAGGTTTTCATCCACGTTCAGTAAATTCGAACCCTGAACATTCTTGGACGACAACTGCATTTTTACCATTTATCAATATGCCGATTTTGAAATATGCTGCAGAGTTAAAAGCACCAGCGCTAGTGGTTCACGGTGAAAAAGCGCATTCTCGTTATTTTGGTGAAGATGCATTCAAAGCTTTAGGTAGTAAAAATAAAGAGCTTGTTATTGTAGAGGGGGCTTCTCATACAGATTTATATGATGATGTAGCAGGTAAAATTCCATACGATAAATTTGAACAGTTCTTTAAAGCTAACTTGAAATAATAACAAGCGGTCAAGTTTTTCTAAATTTTTGCAAAAAATGAGAGGAATTTGACCGCTTATCTTTTTGAAAACCGGAGAACAAAAATGCAATACGCTGTTGATTTACCTATGAATAGTTTGATTGCTAAGGGTAGTCAAATTTTTGAAGATATTCATCGAATTGTAGCAGAAAATGCCCCGAAAATTGCCGAATTATCAGGAAAGTTTCAAACACAAGCTGAAATCCAACGTCTATTGAGCGAAATTACCCAATCGCATATTGATGAAACTTTACACGTTAATTTGCCGTTATATTGTGATTTCGGTCGTCATCTTCGCATTGGTAAAAATGTATTTATTAATACCGCTTGTGTGTTTACCGACTTGGGAGGGATTACACTTGAAGATAATGTTTTGCTTGCCCCGAGAGTAAATATTATTACGGTTAACCACCCAACGGATCCGAAAACTCGTCGTGGTGTGATCGTCAAACCTGTAATAATTAAGCAAAATGCTTGGATTGGTGCTGGAGCTACGATTTTACCTGGCGTTACGGTTGGTGAAAATGCGATTGTTGCGGCAGGTAGTGTGGTTACTAAAGATGTGCCGGCCAATACAATTGTTGCCGGTGTACCGGCTAAAATCGTTAAAATAATTGATGAGGTTAGCAATGAAAATTAGGTTTCTAGTTGGGTTGATTTTCAGTTTATGTTTTAGTCCGTTTTTACAGGGGAAAATGATGCAAATTACGATAGGACAACAAATTTTCGAAGCAGAATTAGCCGATACCGAGGCTGCACGGCAACTTACAGAATTGTTACCTTTAACATTAGAAATGCAAGACCACCTACGCAATGAAAAATTTGCAGAATTACCTCAAAATTTGACCGCTTATGATCAGGCAGTCGGCTCAATTCAAACAGGCGATATTTTACTTTGGCAGGGGAATACATTAGTGATTTTTTATGAGCGTTTTGATACCCCTTATCATTATACTAATATTGGTAAAATTCATAATGTGAAGGGATTAAAAGAAGCGTTAGGGAAGGGGAGTATAAAGGTTTCTTTTGAAAATTAACTATAATACGTGAACTTTGTGCCAAATAGCTAAAGAAGAAAGCCTTTCAAACTTTCTTCTTTTTTATTAATAACATTATTTATGGTAACCAGCGAGCAAGGCCTGCCAATTTTGCTCGTTAAATCGAATATTTAAACGAGTTTGCTCCTTTTTAAACGAACGTAGCAAACGAGCTAAATTTTCCGATTTCCAATCATTAGTTTGTGAAATGCCACATTTATCGAAATCAATTAAGAAAAATTGACCGCCTGTCGGCTCAAGCAAAATATTATGGATATTTAAATCCGAATGATGCACTTGATGATCGTGTAATTGGCGAATCAATTTACCGATTTGTTGATATTGCGTGTCGGAAAGCGCATTGGTTTGGAGATATTTACTCAAATCTTGTGTGCCTTCGATTTTTTCCAACATAATATCCGCTCGATACCAACAACAGGTTTTTTCCACTTTTAACGCAATCGGTTGAGGGACGGGTAAATACCATTCGTGCAATTTTTCCAATAAGGAAAATTCTTGAAACGCTCGGGTGTTTTCCAGCCCGTTAAATAGATACTGATCTTTGACGATTTTACCGAATAGCCCGCCGCGATAGTAATGACGAAGTACCGTATTTACGCCCAATTCGGCTTGCGTGTTTAGAAACCAAGTAGTGCCTCTGCCTTTGGACGAGCCTAACAAGCGGCCGGAATCGGCAAAATTTTTGCAACCGAATAAAGTTTTAATTAGTGAAGTTTGAGTATCTGGAACAACAGTGCGATTAAAGTGGTAAAAAATCATACGGGTTATTGGGACGAGTTATTATTGAGATAAATTTTAGTGCTATTTTTTTTGATGTCAATTTGTTAAAATTCTCGCCTTGATTTTTAGAGGAACCCCAATGAGCATTATCTCCGCAGAAGCCCAAAAAGTGCGTGAAGCCTTAATTGCGAAAGGCATTGAAACCCCAACCGTTCAACTGACTAAAGACAAAGATTCCCGTCGTGCCGAAATTCAACAGCATATGCGTTCGGTACTGGAATTACTGGGATTGGATTTACAAGATGATAGTTTGGAAGAAACTCCGCACCGCTTGGCGAAGATGTATGTCGATGAAATTTTTAGCGGCTTGGATTATGCGACTTTCCCGAAAATTACCAATATTGAAAATCGTATGAAAGTCAGCGAAATGGTGTTGGTGGACGATATTACCCTGACTTCCACTTGCGAACACCATTTTGTGACGATTGACGGTAAAGTGGCGGTGGCGTATTACCCGAAAAAATGGGTAATCGGCTTATCTAAAATTAATCGCGTGGTGCAATTTTTCGCTCAACGTCCACAGGTGCAAGAGCGTTTTACCGAACAGATCCTAACCGCATTCCAAACGATTTTAGAAACGGACGATGCCGCAGTTTTTGTTAAAGCAACACATTTCTGCGTGAAATGCCGCGGCGTGAAAGATACGAATAGCTATACGGTAACGTCGGCATTCGGCGGCGTTTTCTTAGAAGACAGAGAAACGCGCAAAGAATTTTTGGGTTTAATCAATAAATAATTGAACGGATAAGCGGTCTGATTTTGGCAAATTTTTGCAAAATTTAACCGCTTATCTTTTTTGATGTAGAGCAAAATAATGAAAATTGCATTAGGCATTGAATATGACGGCAGTCGCTATTTCGGCTGGCAGCGTCAAGATGAAGTGGAAAGCGTGCAACAGAAGCTGGAAGAAGCATTGTCGATTGTCGCCAACGCGCCGATAGAGGTTTTTTGTGCCGGACGAACCGATTCCGGCGTACACGGTACGGGGCAAGTGGTGCATTTTGAAACGCAGGCGATACGTCCGTTACAAAGTTGGTGTTTCGGTACCAATGCGAATTTACCGGACGATATTGCGGTAAAATGGGCGGTTGAGGTAAGTGAAGATTTTCACGCCCGTTTTAGTGCCACGGCAAGACGTTATCGTTACATTATTTTTAATAACAAACTGCGTTCGGCAATTTTGCCGAAAGGTATCTCACATTATCATTATGAACTCGATCATCAGAAAATGCACGAAGCCGGTCAGTTTTTGTTAGGCGAAAATGACTTTAGCTCATTCCGTGCCGCTAAATGTCAATCGCATACCCCTTGGCGTAACGTTCATCATCTGAATGTCAGCCGCTTGGGTAATTATATTGTGGTGGATATTCAAGCGAATGCTTTTGTGCATCATATGGTGCGCAATATTGTCGGAAGCCTAATTGAAGTCGGGCAGGGCAGACAACCGGTCGAATGGATTCAATGGTTATTGGCACAACGAGATCGTACCTTAGCGGCGCCGACCGCAAAGGCGGAAGGCTTATATTTGGTGGATGTGCATTATCCGGAGCGTTTCGGTATCCCTAAAACCGCATTAGGTCCGTTATTTCTGGCGGATAGTTAATTAAAAAAGCCAAACCGAAATTCGATTTGGCTTTATCTCCAATTGTTATTTAATTTTTTAAACGTTTTTTAAAGTACTGTCCGTACGACGCGCTTCATTTTTATGTACTAATTTATTTAATTGCGTTTCGAGTTTGGTTTCGACTTCATTAATCGCTAAATATAAATCTTCGTTATTTGCCTTCGCAAAAAGTTCTCCGACCGGGGTACCGATAGACGCTTCAACTTCATAACTATTCGGCAATTTATGGATCATAAAATGCGGATTGATTAACTGAGTTTGCCATTTTTCGAGTTTCGCTAAGCGTTCTTCAATATGAGTACGAATTGCAGGGGTTACATCCATTTGTTTGCTTGAAATATTGATTGTCATAGCATTTTCCTCTTTGTGAAGGGGTTATTAAGTTGATTTCAAAATATGACTTTTACTCCAAAATATCAAGTCAAAAAATGAAGCAAAATTTAAAAATTTGATCTACTTAACACTTTTTTAGTGTTTTTGATTATAATCTATCCGAAAAATTAGGATGGTAAAAAATGACTGAGAATAAAAACATTCCGCCGTTTGAGTTACGCTTCTTGCACCCGAAATATTGGGGGCTTTGGCTGGGGCTGGGGTTATTTAAATTAATTTTGTGTTTACCTTATCCGGTCTTGGTCGTATTAGGTAAGGGGGTGGGTAAACTGTTTGCCAAACTCGGTTTCGGTAAACGTAGAATGCGCATTGCACGCCGGAATTTAGAACTCTGCTTTCCGAATTATTCCGCCGAACATATTCAAACCATTTTGGATAAAAATGTGGAATCGGTCGGTATGGCGATTATTGAAACCGGTATGGCGTGGTTTTGGTCGGATAAGCGTATTCTTAAATGGTCGAAAATCGAAGGGCTGGAACATCTTAAAAATCAGCCGCAAGGAGCGGGGATTTTATTAGTCGGTGTGCATTTTCTCACGTTAGAAATGGGCGCACGCATTGTAGGGCTTCATCACCAAGGTGTGGGTGTTTATCGACCGAATGATAATCCGTTATTAGATTGGATTCAGTTTCGCGGCAGAGTACGCTCAAATAAGGCGATGCTCGATCGTAAAGACTTACGCGGTATGATTCGCGCTTTAAAAGCGGGCGAGACGATTTGGTATGCGCCGGATCATGATTACGGACGTAAAAATAGCGTATTCGTGCCGTTTTTTGCCGTAAATGAAGCTTGTACTACGGCGGGGACGCGAATGTTATTACGTTCCGCACCGAATATGGTGGTCGTGCCGTTCAGCCCGATTCGAAATGACGATTTTTCTGGATATACGGTAAAAGTCAGTCCGGCGGTTGATTTTAGTGAATGTAGTGATGAATTGGATACTGCAACCAAAATGAATAAAGTCGTTGAAACTGAAATTCTGAAAGAAGTCAGCCAATATATGTGGTTACATCGCCGGTTTAAAACACGCCCGCAAGAATCGGACAAGAGTTTATACGATTAAAATAAACCCGACATGAATTAATAGTGTCGGGTTTATTTTTTCTTTCCGTATTTTCTTTAATTTTTTAGTTGTTATTCGCAAAAAATACTTGCATATTTAAAGCGAATTTTGCAATCTAACAAAATATTGTACATAACAAAAAAATACAGGAGATGATTATGGCAACCCCACTATTTCACGGCAGTATTGTTGCGCTTGTCACGCCGATGACACACGGTGAAGTAAATTACGAAGAGTTAAAAAGATTGGTTGAACACCATGTTCAAGCCGGTACGCACGGTATCGTATCGGTCGGTACGACGGGTGAATCCACCACATTAAGTATTGATGAGAACGTGAAGGTAATCAAGAAAACCGTGGAGTTTGCAGACGGTCGTATTCCGATTATTGCCGGTACGGGTTCAAATGCAACCAGTGAAGCGATTATTTTAACCAAATTACTTACTAATAGCGGTGTTGCCGGCTGTTTAAGTGTGGTGCCTTATTATAATAAACCGACTCAAGAAGGGATGTATTTACACTATAAAGCAATCGCCGAAAGTACCGACTTACCGCAAATTTTATATAACGTACCGAGCCGTACCGGTAGCGATTTAAAACCGGAAACTATCGGTCGTTTAGCTGAAATTCCGAATATCGTCGGTGTTAAAGAAGCGACGGGCGATTTAACTCGTTTGCCTCTAATCAAAAAATTAGCCGGAGAAGATTTTATTTTCTTAAGCGGTGACGATGCAACGGGTCTAGAATCTATGAAACTCGGAGGTCAAGGTGTGATTTCCGTTACGAATAACGTTGCGGCAGCCGATATGGCGAAAATGTGCGAGCTTGCGTTAGCCGGTAAATTCGATGAAGCGGAAGCGATTAACCAACGTTTAATGGCGTTACACCACGATTTATTTATCGAAGCGAATCCGATTCCGGTAAAATGGGCGGCGTATAAATTAGGTTTAATCAGCGAGCCGAACTTACGTTTACCATTAACCACGTTATCTGAAGCGGCTCAACCTACCGTATTAGCCGCATTACAAAAAGCCGGTTTAATTTAACCGCTTGTTAGCACGATAAAGAAAGAAACCCCGTGATATAACGGGGTTTTTTGTTAGATAAGCGGTTAAATTTGCCGAAAAATTTGTAACGATTTGTTTAGAACAGCTCAACGACTTTGGCAAATACCATAATAACACCGTAAGCAAGCGGTACGGTAACGATAATCCAACGTAACCACACCATACAGCCGCCGTGTGCGACTTCTTCGGCAACGAGGTAAGTATCCGAAATAACCGTTTCATCACTTGGTTCCGCACTGTGCGCCGCGTCTTTCAACGGTAATTCGTGATGTTTTTCATGTACCGCTTTCACACTTAAATTACAGATAAGTCCGATAATCAATAATGCCGCCATAATATACATCGTAATACTGTAAGCCTGTGCCGCCGGTACGCCGTTATCGATTTGCATTTGGCGAATATAGTTTACTAGAACAGGGCCGATGACTGCGGCAGTGGACCAAGCAAGTAATACGCGTCCGTGAATAGCTCCGACTTGATAACTACCGAATAAATCACGCAGATAAGCAGGGATTGCTGCGAAACCGCCGCCGTACATGGAAATAATCACGCAGAAGCCGATTACAAATAGTGCTTTATTACCGCTTTCGCCTAATGAAGGAATAATAAAGTAAAGCACAGAGCCGAGTAAGAAGAAAACAGAGTATAAATTTTTACGTCCGATTTTGTCCGAAATACTCGACCAGAAGAAACGTCCGCCCATATTAAACAGACTGAGTAAGCCTACAAATCCGGCTGCCGCTAGGGTGCCGATTGCCGCTTGCTTACCGACGGAAACTTCCGAGAATAATTCTTGAATCATTACCGACGCCTGACCGAGAACCCCGATACCGGCGGTAACATTTAGACATAAAATCCAGAACAGTAGCCAGAACTGTGGTGTTTTCATCGCTTTATGCACACCGACATTATGCGAGCTTATCAATTTATTCTTAGGTTTACTTTCCACAAAACCTTTCGGTTTCCATTCCGGATGTGGTAGGCGAATAGTGAAGACGCCGAACATCATAAAAATGAAATAGAAAATACCTAATACGATAAAGGTTTCGACAATCCCTACCGATGTTGGGCTACTGAAGAAGTTCATTAACGCCACGGAAATTGGAGAGGCGAGCATTGCACCGCCGCCGAACCCCATAATGGCTAAACCGGTCGCCATTCCCGGTTTATCCGGGAACCATTTCATTAAGGTTGAAACCGGTCCGATATAACCTAGACCTAAACCGATGCCGCCGAGTACGCCGTTACCTAAATATAACAGCCATAAATTATGGGTATGTACACCGAATGCCGCAACAAGAAAACCTAAGCTAAAGCAAATGGTTGCGACGAACATCGCTTTACGAGGGCCTACACGTTCCATCCATGTACCGAATAATGCGGCGGAAGCTCCTAATACGGCAAGCGCGATACTAAATACCCAACCGACGGTGGTCAGTTTCCAGTCGTCCGCTACGGATTGAGTGATACCGATAACTTTAGTGAGCGGTGCATTGAAAACCGAGTAAGCGTAGATTTGTCCGATAGATAAATGTACGGCAAGGGCGGCGGGAGGAATTAACCAACGATTAAATTGCAAAGGCGCAATGGTTTTTTCACGATCTAAGAATGACATGGATGCTCCATTTAGAGATTATTAACAATAATTTAACGTAATTATAACAGCAGAAATCATTTGCGCAAACGTTTGCGTGAGAGGAGATTCAGTAAAAAAGCCTCTTTTTTTCAAAAGAGGCTTAATTGCGGAATAAATGGAAAATCAGACCGCTTGTAAATGAACTTGATAGGCTTGCAAGGTATTTTGCATTAACATCGCTACTGTCATCGGACCGACACCGCCCGGTACCGGCGTGATGAAGCTCGCTTTAGCTTCCGCAGCGGAGTATTCCACGTCACCGATTAATTTGCCTTCCACTCGGTTAATGCCGACATCAATCACAATCGCACCCGGTTTAATCCATTCACCTTTTACAAAGTTCGGTTTGCCGACTCCGGCAACCACAATATCCGCTTGCGAAACGTGATAAGCCAAATCTTTAGTGCGGCTATGTGTGACGGTAACGGTACAACCGGCAAGCAGTAGTTCCATCGCCATCGGACGACCGACAATATTTGAAGCGCCGACAACAACGGCATGTAATCCGGCGAGATTTACACCGGTACTTTCCAGTAATTTCATTACGCCGTATGGGGTGCAAGAGCGCAAGGTCGGGATTTTTTGGCATAAACGTCCGACATTGTAAGGGTGGAAACCGTCCACATCTTTATGCGGCACAATCGCTTCGGTAACTTTAGTCGCATCAATTTGCTTCGGTAGCGGTAATTGCACCAGAATGCCATCGACCGAATCGTCATGGTTTAATTGTTCGATAATCGCAAGTAATTCGGCTTCACCGGTTTCGGCAGGCAGATCGTACGATTTGGATTCGATACCGATTTCGGCACAACTTTTTCGTTTACTATTCACATACACCTGAGAGGCGGGATCCATTCCCACTAAAATCACCGCTAATCCCGGTTTACGTTTATCTTGTGCGGTATAGGCTTGAATTTGTTCGGCGATATTCGCTTTAACTTGCTTTGCCACCGCTGTGCCTGAAATAATGTGTGCCGTCATTGTTTCTCCCTTGATTCGATTAGATTGCAAACGTTTGCTATTTTGTCAGAAAACGGTTGATTTGCAAGTAGGTAAATTAAAGATCGCCATGTATAAATACGATTAAAGTTCAAACAGTTAAACGATAATACTTAAAAAAGAGATTGACGAAATTTAAGATAAGTCTATAATAAATCTCACTTTTCGTCGGCGAGTAGCGCAGCTTGGTAGCGCAACTGGTTTGGGACCAGTGGGTCGTAGGTTCAAATCCTATCTCGCCGACCACTTTACTCTTTCATAAATATTTCTTCCTTATATTTATCCCATTGCGCCCTTAGCTCAGCTGGATAGAGCAACGCCCTTCTAAGGCGTGGGTCAAAGGTTCGAATCCTTTAGGGCGTGCCATTTAATCCCTTTAAAATCAATCACTTATGGATTAATGAACAAGTTTTGATTTTGGTTCATTTTGCGAATGTTCCGTAAATATACCGTAGATTTCAACTTTGTTTGCGTGTTCCAGTAGGTGATCTGTATTGAAAGAATGCCTTATGATTTCTTAGAGTTTAGCCTGTTTAGATGAAAATAAGCGGTCAAATTTGACCGCTTATTAGTAAAGGAAGGGATTATTCAACTTGGAATAAGAACGGATTTAGGCCGCTGCGCGCAAAGCCTTTCTGTTCCATTTCCGCATCTAAGAATAGCGTGCCTAAATCGTCCGCAACCGGTTCTACGTGCGGATCTTTTTCTTGATAAAGCACTTTCAAATAACTTTCGCAATCGCCGCAACTTTCAGCTTTTACTGGCGCATCTACACTATCAATACTCCAATAATCCAATTTACCGCTTTGATCGCAAACGGAGCATTGCGAACGCACCATATTCCATTCGCTTTCGCATAGAGAGCAGTGTAAATAGCGTAAGCCTTGCGTATCGCCAAAATGTACCACGCTTACGATAGGTGCAGAGTCACAAACCGGACAAGTATGACGTTCGCCGACTTCCGTTTGCGTATTACGCGGTAGCTGTTGAGCTAATTGCGTCCAATAAAGCGATAACGCCGCCCATAAGAATACCGCTTTATCCGCACCGACCGCTTCATAACGCTCATTGAGTAAATCGTCGGCTAACGCTTCCAGTTCGGAAGTGGATGATTTCTCTAATAACTCAATCGTTGCCAACATCGTGTCGTTAGCATAGGGTTTAAATTTCTCAGTTAATAACAAAAGCAATTCGCGCCATTCGCTTGAACGCTTAAAGGTTTTGGCATTCAGCGGTTTTTGTCCGTTTGATTCTTCAATGCAAGCGGTTAATTTTTCCGCATAATTTGCAATGGGATGGTTTTCCAATAAATCTAACTGTACTTCGGAAAGATTCGCCGCAAATTCCAAGTAATCGCCGAACGGATTATTTTCAGCCAATTGGCGTAATCGTTTGGCGCGACGAAAATATAGGTTCTTCGGATTAGCGAATAATAAAGGCGGATTTTGAAACGAGCTTGCAGCTTGTTTAATTTCGTTTTCGGGTAAAATTCGGATACTCATATTATGTTCTCTCGTTAAATCTTGCTAAATTCCCTTAGTCAAAAGAAATTTAGCAAGTATTTAAAAATAAAGTGCGGTAAGTTTACCGCACTTGTATCTTTAAAAAGAATTAGTTATTTCTGTTCGCTTGTTTTTCAAGCTCGGGTAATACTTCTTCTTTAAGCCATTTCGGATGGTGTTTTTTCGCCCAACGAACGGTTACCCAACCTTCAACCATACCGCGGATAGAACCTTTCACCCAAAATGCCATATACATATGTACCAAAATACCGGTAAACAATGCGAAGGCACTAGCAGAGTGAAGCAAGATCGCAATACGTAAAGTTTGAATTGAGAAGTTATCGGAGAAATATTTTCTCCACATGATAATGCCCGTAATTAAAAGGGTGAACATTGCCAAAATCAAGGTCCAGAACAACATTTTCTGACCGAGGTTATATTTACCGTTATAAGCAACGGCGTGTTCGTTACCTTTTAATACTTCAACAATCCCTTTTGCCCAGCGAATATCGTTTTTCTCCGGGATATTATGATGCCAGTAAATGATCGCCATAATAATAAAGGCGACAAACATCACAATACCGGTAAACGGATGGATCGCTCGCGCAAGTTGCGGCGTACCTAAGATCTCGGTTAGCCATGCGAAATCCGGGAAGAAAAACGCCACACCGGTAAACATAGTTAAGAAGAACGAGATAACCAAGAACCAGTGGCTGACACGGGCAAGCGGTTTATGACGAACGATTTTGGTATCGTTCGTAATTTCAAATTTCTTACTCATGTTTTTCTCCTTCCTCATGGTGATCTTCAACATCTTCTTCAATGTTCGGACCAACGGTTACATAGTGTGCAACTTCAGCAAGTGCCAAGCCGCCCATTGCGATAGCCGCAACCGGTTTCAAGACGTCTTTCCAAAGTGTAACTGTCGGGTCGATACCCGGATCTTTCGGTAAACCGGAATATAATTCAGGTTTATCCGCATGGTGCAATACATACATTACGTGCGTACCGCCCACACCTTCCGGGTTATAAATACCGGCATTTTCGTAGCCGCGACTTTTCAGATCCGCAACACGTTGTTCACCGTAGTGAAGCATTTCTTCTTTAGAACCGAAACGAATAGCACCTGTCGGACAGGTTTTCACACATGCCGGTTCTTGACCTACGTTCACACGATCCACGCAAAGGGTACATTTGTACACACGGTTATCGTTGTCATTCATACGAGGAATGTTGAACGGACAACCCGCAATACAGTAACCGCAACCGATACATTTATCGGATTGGAAGTCCACGATACCGTTAGCATATTGAATGATTGCACCCGGTGCCGGACATGCTTTTAAGCAGCCCGGTTCCGCACAGTGCATACAACCGTCTTTGCGAATTAACCATTCCAAGCGGTCGTTTTCTTCCACTTCGTTGAACTTCATCACCGTCCATTGTTCGGCATTTAAGTCACGAGGGTTATCGTAAACCCCTACGCATTCTTCTTGCGGCGCACGAAGATCATTCCATTCCGAACAAGCCACTTGACAGGCTTTACAACCGATACAAGTCGAAACATCGATAAGTTTTGCAACTTCGACAACATGATCGCGCACTTGCGGTGGCGGTGTTACAAAAGAAGTTGCTGAGATTTTAATAATGTTTTGGTCTTGAACTGCTGACATTATGCCACCTCCGAAACTTTCTCAATGTTCACAAGGAACGTTTTATATTCAGGCGTTAAAGTATTACCGTCACCGACACGACCTGTAAGTCTATTGGCAAGGTGACCTTTATTACCCGCCGATTTAAATCCGCCGTGAATCGGGATACCGACCGTATGGATTTCTTTTCCGTCCGCCATAAGCGGTTTAATACGTTTAGTTACTACAACTTTAGTTTTAATATAACCGCGTTTTGAAGTAATTTTTACCGTATCGCCATGACTGATACCTTTGAGCGCGGCAAGTTGTTCGCTGATTTCTACGAACGGCTCAGGCTGTGTAATCATGTTTAATTGCGAGTGTTTAGTCCACCAGTGGAAATGCTCGGTTAAACGATAGGTTGTTCCTACGAATGGGAACTCGTCCGCCGTACCGAAGCGATCTTTATCACGCGGTAAAATACGTGCAACCGGGTTTGAAACCACATTCGGGTGTAACGGGTTAGTACCAATCGGTGTTTCAATCGGTTCATAGTGTTCCGGGAACGGACCTTCAGCCAATTGCGGTGCGAATAAATGCGAAACACCGTCATTTGTCATGATAAATGGTGATACGGAAGTATTCGGTGCCGCAGTACCGAAGTCCGCTACATCAATATAGTTCCAGTTTTTACCATTCCATTTAATTAACTGACGTTTAGGGTTCCAAGGTTTACCCGTTAAGTCCGCTGATGCTCTGTTATAGAGAACACGACGGTTAGCAGGCCATGCAAACGACCAACCTAGCGTATTACCTAGACCTGAAGGGTCGGAGTTATCACGGTTTGCCATTTGGTTACCTTTTTGCGTCCATTGACCGGTATAAATCCAGCAAGCGGAAGAGGTCGAACCGTCATTACGAAGTAAGGCGAAACTTGAAAGTAAATCGCCTTTTTTCGCAACTAAGTTACCGTTAGCATCATAAAGATCTTCTAATGCGTAACCGTTGTTTTCTTTCGCAATTTCGTCCGCTTTCGGCTCGAGCGGATTCGCATAATTCCAGCTCATCGCTTCAAAGCTTTCTAAACCTTTACCGCCTTCTTTGTGATACATTTCCATCATCACTTCACGGATTTCGGCAAGGATATCTACATCCGGTTTTGCTTCTTTCGGTGGTTCGGTCGCTTTCCAGTGCCATTGTAGCCAACGACCTGAGTTTGCAATCGAACCGTCTTCTTCCGCAAAACAAATACTTGGTAAACGGAATACTTCGGTTTGAATTTCCGCCGGGTTCACATCATTTAATTCACCATGGTTTTTCCAGAACTCCGAAGTATCGGTCGCTAACGGATCCATAATGACTAAGAATTTTAATTTACGTAATGCACTTGAAATTTTGTTTGAGTCAGGGTAAGACGCTAACGGGTTATAACCTTGGCAGAGATAACCGGTTACTTTACCTTCATCCATCATGTCAATAAAACGAAGATGGTCTAAACGGTATTTCAACTGTTTCGGTAAATAGTGATAACCGAATTCGTTGTCTTTGGTTGCTTTATCGCCGTAGAACGATTTCAGCATACTCACCATAAATTTCGGGGTGTTTTGCCAGTAGTTTACCTGACCTTCCACCGCTGTTTTCGGCGTAATACGATTTAAGAACGATTCAAGCGTTTTATCCGATTCTGTCGGTAACGGAATATAACCCGGTAACATATGAGGGAATAAGCCCATATCAGTCGTACCTTGTACGTTCGAGTGACCGCGTAATGCGTTTACGCCGCCGCCTGCCATACCGATATTACCTAATAGCAATTGGATAATCGCCATGGTACGAATATTTTGCGAACCAATCGTATGTTGTGTCCAACCTAACGCATATAAGAATGTCGTTGTTCTTTCCGGTGTAGCCGTTGATGCGATGGTTTGAGCAAATTCTAAGAATTTGTCTTGTTTGGTACCGCAAATACGTTCCACCATTTCCGGTGTATAACGTTCAACGTGTTTTTTCAATAAATTGATAACACAACGCGGATCTTGTAACGTCATATCACGTTTCGGCTGACCGTTTTCATCAAGCTGATAAGTCCAAGTCGATTTATCGTAGCTACGTTTTACTTCGTCGTAACCGGTAAATAAACCGTCTTCAAAACCAAAACCTTCGTTAATTAAGAAACTTGCGTTCGTGTAATGTTTAACGTATTCGTGTTGAATTTTATCGTTATCGAGTAGGTATTTGATTACGCCTGATAAGAACGTAATATCCGTACCGGAACGAATCGGAGAATAGAAATCCGCAACAGATGCCGTACGGTTAAAGCGTGGATCAACCACCATTAACTTCGCACCGTTTTGTTTTTTCGCTTCGATTGCCCAGCGGAAACCGACAGGGTGAGCTTCAGCGGCATTACCGCCCATTACTACCACTACGTCCGCATTTTTGATATCCACCCAGTGGTTTGTCATGGCACCGCGACCAAATGTTGGAGCAAGACTTGCTACCGTTGGTCCGTGTCAGGTACTCGCTACTTGGTCGATTACAACTAAACCGAGCGCACGAGCCCACTTTTGGGAAACAAGAGAGGTTTCGTTACTTGTTGCGGAACCGCAAAGTAAACCGGTGGTGGTCCAACGATTGACGACAGTTCCTTCTTCATTGACATCTTGCCAGTTCGCATCGCGGTCTTCTTTCATTAATTTTGCAATACGATGAATCGCGTCGTGCCAAGAAATTCGTTCCCATTTATCCGAACCCGGCGCGCGGTATTCAGGATATTGTAAACGATTCGGACTGTTTACATAGTCTAATACGCCTGCGCCTTTAGGACAAAGTGCGCCGCGACTTACCGGATGGTCAGGATCGCCTTCCACATGGAAAAGTTTTCCTCTTGAATTCATTGCACCGTCGCCGAGGCTATACATCAACATACCACAGCCGACAGAACAGTATGTACAGGTTTGGCGAGTTTCTTTTGCACGCAAAAGTTTATATTCGCGCGGGGCTGCCAATGCGGTTGCCGGGGCAAAGCCCAACATCGCCGCAGAAGTACCCGCCATACCACCTGCACAGACCTTAAAGAACTTACGTCTTGAGATCTGCATAATCACTCCTAAAAATAGAACATTAACCACAAATTAATGTAAATAACCAACACTTTAACTGCATCGCAATACATTTAAAGTAAAGGCTATTATTTACCTTTAAAGATAATAAGCCATACCTCATCGTAAGTAAAAACAGCATTATTTACACTGGATTTGATATAACTTAAATATTCGGTGTAATAGTATCAGAATCAGAAAATTTTATAAGGCTTTTTTTCAATTTTTTAACAATTTTTCCCTAGTAAATACAAGAAAAAATCGCAAAAATGTTAAAAAAATGTTAATTAATGAGAATGATTTTTATTGTGCGAAAAATAAAGTGAGTATAGACTGTAATAAAACCTATATATTTCTATTCATAAAAAAATTGTAAAATAAATAATATGGTATTAGCGTATTAAAGATAGGATAAGTGATGAATATAATCACACAAACACAAGCGGTTAAATTACAGCAATTTGTTACGACCGAATTTCAAGAAAACCTTATTTGTGAGGTACCGGTGGCATTAGTATATAACGGGATTTCTCATGCGGTAATGATGACGACTCCACAAGATTTGGAAGATTTTGCATTAGGTTTTTCATTGGCGGAAGGTATTTTAACCGATAAACAAGAATTATACGGCTTAGATGTGATTGAGCAATGCAACGGCATTGAAGTACAAATGGAGATCGCTACTCGCCAATTTGTGGCATTGAAAGAAAAGCGCCGTTCGATGACCGGCAGAACCGGCTGTGGAATTTGCGGGGTAGAGCAGTTGGAACAAGTCAGTCAAAGTTGCAAATTTTTGCAAAAAAACGACCGCTTGCAAGCGGTAAATCCGCAAATATTCGATGCTTGTTTACAGCAACTCGAGCAAGCGCAACGGTTGGCTCAACAAACCGGCGCAAGCCATGCGGCGGTCTTTTTTTCTCCGCAGGGGGAATTGCTTGCAATTCGAGAAGACGTCGGCAGACACGTAGCGTTGGATAAATTGATCGGTTGGTATGCGAAAGCGGGTAAACCGCTCGGTTTTGTGTTTGTGACCAGCCGCGCCAGTTTTGAGATGGTGCAAAAATGTTTGGCGGTCGGAATTGAAATGTTATGCGCAATTTCCGCAACAACCGCACTAGCGGTAGAAATTGCTCAAGCGCATGATTTTACCTTGAGCGCTTTTACTCGCAAAGGAAAAGCGACCGTGTATTCCGGAGAGAAACGTTTATTCTCGGAGAAAGCATAATATGGAAATCGCTTTCTTATTAGCAGAGAAAATCGCTCAATTAACTATCATTGTGTTGCTTGGTTATTTGTTGGTGAAGCTGAAATTGCTGACTTCGGAACAAAGCTATCCGATTTCGGTTATCGGGCTGTATATTATTAGCCCGTCTATGCTGATTACCGCTTTTCAAATCGAATATTCGGAAGCCATTCTACACGGCTTATATCTGTCTTTCGGTATGGCGATTTTGTTAAGCGGTTTGCTGATTTTAATAGGCAAAATATTAAAACCGATTTTCAAATTAAGTAATTTGGAACACGCCACCGCTATTTATTCCAATTCTGGAAATTTGATTATTCCTCTGGTCGCTTCGCTATTTGGCAATGAATGGGTGATTTATGCCACCGGTTTTATGGTGGTACAGAATTTCTTGTTTTGGTCGCATTTACGGATGTTATTGTGCGGTAAGGGCGAGGTGTCGTTTAAGAAGATCGTTACCAATATCAATATTCTTGCGATTGTGATCGGTATGTTGTTGTTCCTGTTACAAATAAAATTGCCGAATGTGATTGGCGGTACTTTGGCTTGGCTCGGCGATATGATCGGACCGATGGCGATGTTAGTGGCGGGAATGTTGATTGCATCGATTCCGGTTAAAGAGATTATGACGGATAAGCGTATTTATCTGGTTTCGTTTCTTCGTTTGATTTTTATCCCGCTGATTTTATTAGTGATTGTGAAAGCGTTCGACTTTGGCAGTTGGGTGGCGGAAAACGGTGCGACTATTGCGATGATTAGCTTTTTAGCAACCACCAGCCCTTCAGCGGCAACCGTTACGCAAATGGCGGTGGTGTATAAGCAAGATGCAAGAAAAGCCAGTGCGATTTACGGAGTAACCACCTTGCTTTGTGTATTCACGATGCCGTTGATTATTGCCTTATATCAGTGGCTTTAAGACAAAAGCAAGCGGTCTGTTTTGTGAAATATTTTGCAAATACTTTCCTAAAACAGACCGCTTGTTTATGGCTTTTCAGTTGTTACTGACCTAAGCTGCCGGCGCCGAACATAATAGCAAATAGTGCCATTTGTAATTCCGATTCCGATACCTCTCTACCGTTTAACGTCACTTTGCCGTTTTCAATGCTCAGTGCCGTTTTTATACTTTCGGCATCAACGATTGCCAATGTAGATTGTTGTGCGCTATTCGTTAATTCCTGAACAAGCAGTTTGGCATTTTCTTCCGGTGTGCCGACGTAATCTTCCGCTGAAACGGATAGCCATTGGGTTGCAAATTCTTCACTTGCCGCAAGATTTAAATTGAGGTTTAAATGGGACGGCTTAAAGATTTTCAATATCTCTTGAATAGAGCCCGCTTGTGACAGTTGGGCGATATCAAATTTATCCAAATCCAAGTTAAGGTTGAAGGTGTTTTTACCTTTAGCGTTTTCAAGCGAAAGCTCACTGATTTTTAATTTCGGTGCTTGGCTTACCAATGCCATTACGGCCGATTGAACCTGTTGTTCTACCTCCGGCGATTCGTTCTCCAATTTATCCGACAGTAACATTAATTCATTAAACGATTTGGCATCCATATCCATTGCGATATCCGCTTGGAATTTACCTAAATCCGCAGTTTTGTTACCTTCGGACCAATCCGTTTTAATCGAAAAACTACCGCTGCTTAGCATACGATCGTCGGCTATTTTACTGGTACCTTTAGAGGTAAACTCATTGAGGTTTACAATCCGATTTTTATCGTTAGCAAAGGCAAGTTTTTTAAATGAAATTTGGTAATCGCCGATGCCTTTTAATTCGGGATATTTCGTATCTTTAATATAGTCGGCATCATAATTTAAATCGGTAATTTCAATTTTCTCGTCATTTTCCTGACTTTTGATTTTAATAAAATCCGCATTGAGTTTCTGTTTACCGAAACCGGTATAGTCGCCTTCAAAATGAATTTTTGAGGTTTCGACGGTTTCGGATTTGACCGGATTCAGCGTCGCGTTACCGGCGACTTCACCGGCGTAATTTACATCCGTGGTCGCAACCAAAATTTCATGATTGACAAAATAGGTTTTGATATGCTCATCAACCGCGGAAAGACGAGATTCGCCGCTTAATAACATTGGCATTAGATTACCTTTTAATAAGCGGTTTAGCGGGATAGGACCGTGATAAACTTTATCGTTGCCTTTAAACGTAAAGGTTTTTTCTCCGTCTTTAATATTCACGTTATATTGAACGTCGGAACTAAAAACGCCTTTAGTTAGTTTCACCTCACTAATCTCGGCGTTTACGCCGTAAAGATTTAAACCTTTTAAGCTGCCGTTAAGTTGCTCAAGTAAGGCAGGATAACGTTGTTCGATTTGATTACCGGTGTACCATGCACCGCCGGTCGTCACGGCGGCTAATACCATAATCGCGGATAATGCCATTGTTGATTTTTTCATTATAGAATCCTTAAAGAAAGCGCGGAACGATAGCTAGATTCTAATAAAAAACCGGACGATTGTAAAAGTCCGGTTTTTTAGTCAAGTATCTTATTGTTCGGCTTGTCGGATTAGCCATTCGCAAGGTTCGAAACGTTTGCCGTATTGTTTAGTGTGTAAGCGTAATTGCCGTACGATTTCTTTTGCACCGATTTTTTCGATATAGGCATAGATACCGCCTCGAAACTCCGGAAAGCCCATTGCGAGAACGGAAGCGACATTACCTTCGTCGGTCGAGGCGATAATCTTATCCTGTAAACACCAAGCCGCTTCGTTGAGCATACGTAACAGGCAACGGCGGACAATCTGTTCGGATTCCAAATCGTTACGGGCAATGGTTTCCATCACGTGATAAATGCTTTTATCTTCCTGTAAACGTTCTCCGAAGCGATCATACATATAGAAACCGCGTTTGTTTTTACAGCCTTTACGTTCATTTCGGAACAATAAATCAACCGCTTGAGGCAAACTGAAACGGCTGCCTAATTCGCTGACTAAAGCCGAGTTCGATTTGACCAATACATCCAGCCCCATTTCGTCGATCATGGCAAGCGGGCCTAATTTGAAGCCGAATTCTTGTAACGAACGATCGATAAATTCAATCGATTCGCCGTCAATTAAACATTGCACCGCTTCAAGCAGTAACGGCGTTAAAACTCGATTAATAAAAAAGCCCTGCTTATCGGCAACCAACAACGGGATTTTGCCTTGTTGAATGGCAAAATGAATCGCCGTCGCAATCGTATGTTCGCCGGTTGCGCTATGCGGTATGATTTCCACCATTTTTTGCGTGGTAACCGGGCTGAAATAATGTAGCCCGATTACGTTTTCCGGACGAATCGCACAAGCCGCAATATCTTTAATCGCAAAGGTTGAAGTATTCGTTGCAAAAATGGTTTGTTCACTATAGTAGCTTTCACTTTCGGCTAACATCCGTTGTTTAAGTTTGAGATCTTCATACACCGCTTCAATCACAAAATCGGTTGATTTTGCCGCCACTAATCGCTCTCCGCCGGTAATCAGATTCATACGTTGGATCATTTCACCGTGATTAAGCTGATTTTTATCCGTTGCTTTTTGCATTAATTCAAAGCAGGTACGTAAGGCTTTACGAATTTCCGACGGATGAATATCTTTTATGCGAACCGGTACTTTAGCATTGTTGGCGGTTAAATAAGCAATACCGGCGCCCATATAGCCCGAACCTAAAATACTGACTTGAGCGACATCACGTACATTACCTCGAATACGATATTTATCCTTCATTGCCCGTTCGGTTTTCTTTAATTCGATTAATACTTGTGAGGTTGCGCTATTAAACAATTTGACAAAGGCTTGTTGTTCGAGCATTAACCCTTGTTTAAAGTGCGGCTCTTTGAGCAGTTCCATCAGTTTGGCAACCGCAGGGTAATTACCGAACGTTTTAAGCCAAATCGCATTTTCCGTACGATCAAGCAATTTTTCGCGTAAGAACGAATTACCTTCGATCTGCTTACGCCATTTTTTAAAGAAAGTAAGCGGTTTTTTATGATTGGCTTTTTGAATTTTCTTCTCTAGTAAGAGTTGATAAGCATCGGTTAAAAGACGAGTTTTAGGAACCAATCGATCAACCAAACCCAATCCTTTGGCGGTTTCGGCAGTTATTTTTTCGCCGAATAACATTAACGGTAGCGCGGAACGTAAACCGATTAAACGCGGTAAACGTTGCGTACCGCCGGCAAAAGGTAATAAGCCGGAACGGACTTGCGGCATCGCAAAGAAAGTATGCGATTCATCACTGGCGATACGGTAATCGCAAGCTAAGGAAAGTTCCAGACCGACACTAAAGCAATTCCCGTCGATAGCGGCGACAATTGGCATTTTCAGCGTATTTAACTCTCGCATAATCGCTTGCGCATCTTGGGAAAAAGCAAGTAATTGCTCATTTGTCTTGTTTTTGAAAAGGCTCGGTTTTAAGCCCTGAATAAAATGATTTGCCCGTGTCGAAATAAAAATCGCACCTTGTACCTGACGATAAATCAGCGTACCGATAACTTCTCTTAATTCGCCGGCAAAATTTTCGGGAAGCCAGTTTTCATCATTATCAATAGAGTGAATGCGAATGATGGCAATCTGATTTTCATCTACTTCGACTTGAAACATTGGTTGCTGAATGGGTTGTTCTGTCATGGATTGTCCTTATTCGCTTTCTAATACCATTGCCGCCCCTAAGCCGCCTAAACCGCCGGAGGCGACTAATGAAATACCGCCGCCTTTACGTTTTAGCGCATAGAGTGACTGAATCACGGTACGCAAACTGGTTACCGCACGAGGATTGCCGAAAGCGATAGAGCCGCCTAAATGATTAAGTTTATCCATATCGATTTTACCTAAACAAGCGGTTCGATTTAGCTGTTTTTTTGCAAAGTTGTCCGATTCGAAAAAGCGAATATTCGCTAATATTTGGCTGGCGGACGATTCGTGGATATCAATGTAATCCATATCGGACAAACTTAATTCGGCGCGATCTAACGCTTGCGCGGCGGCGATGGTTGCACCGGCGAACATATCTTGCCAAATATCGTTACCGGTAATCGCATAACTGCGAATATAGCCTAACGGCATTAAACCGAGTGCTTTAGCTCTCGACTCGTTCATTAACAGCACGGCGGCGGCTCCGTCCATCGGTTGAGGCATATTGGCTTCGGTGACGGTGGCATATTCTTTATCGACAATCGGCGAGAAACGTTGGTAATAGCTTGCTCGAGTTGCCGCGGAAATTAACGTATCCGAAACGACAAAATCTTTATAAGGGCGAGGAAAAGACGGCATCACTTCTTCTTTTAATAAACCGATTTTCCAAGCGTCGGAGGCTCTTTGATTGGATAAGCGAGCGTATTCGTCTTGTTCCGCTCGGCTTATGTGATTATCTTGCGCCATTTGTTCGGATACTTCCGCTACTGACATTTGTGTGGTGAAATCACGTAAATTAACGCCGTGCGGTTTGAGATCTCGCCAAGAAAAATGACGAAAACGGCGATATTTTTCCTCGAGCGTTTCCGCATTAAAAATAGATTTTAATTTATAAATAACCCGAGAACTGATACTTAACGGCGCATTTGAAATTGAATCGGCTCCTCCGGCAATACCTGCACTAATCGAACCGCTGACAATACTGCCGGCAACATTGGCAATCGCTTGTAAACCGGATAAACAGGAGCTACTGATGCTATAAGATTGCAGTTTTGGCATATTCAGTGCCAAGGCGATTTCTCTTGCCGGATTCGGAATGTCGGGTTGCTGAATTACTTGCCCGAAGACCAGTTGTTCGATTTCGTGATGTTCAATCGCCGTGCGGCTGAGTAATTCGTTGGTTACCATCGTACCAAGGCTGGTGGCATACGCATCTTTAAAGCCGGTATCTTTACGCGCAAACGGCGTTCTTAGCCCCGATACAATCGCAACACGCTCGCCTTTGGTTGTCAGTAACTGCTGATTCGGCATGATTTGTCCTTAATCAAGAGGAAAGTCGGAATTGGAAAATAACATTGTAGCATTGTTAGTTTGAAAATAGATTAAGCATAAGAAAAGAACTACGCACGAATGCTAAAGTTATGCAGAGCGAAATGATATACGACAAGCGATGATATTTTCACAATATTTTGCAAAACCTCGGGAAAATATCACCGCGTGTTACGCAAGACAGAGAATAGTTATTCGCTTTTCTCTTTGTATTCGCATAAATCTTCAATAATACAAGAACCGCAACGAGGCTTGCGGGCAATGCAGGTGTAGCGACCGTGTAAAATTAGCCAATGATGTACGTCCACTTTGAATTCGGCGGGGACGACTTTAAGTAATTTTTCTTCCACTTTGACTACGTCTTTACCGGGAGCGAATCCGGTACGGTTGGACACGCGAAAAATATGCGTATCGACCGCAATGGTCGGGTGACCGAAGGCGGTATTGAGTACGACGTTTGCGGTTTTACGCCCGACACCGGCAAGCGCTTCCAAGGCTTCGCGATTTTCCGGCACTTCACCGTTATGTTTTTCAATTAAATCACGGCAGGTTTTGATGATGTTTTCCGCTTTACTGTTAAAAAGCCCGATAGTTTTAATATATTCCTTCAAACCGTCCACGCCTAAATCTAAAATGGCTTGCGGCGTGTTAGCGACCGGAAACAGTTTATCGGTCGCTTTATTTACCCCTTTATCGGTTGCTTGGGCGGAAAGAATAACCGCAATCAGTAATTCAAACGGATTACTGTAATTCAGCTCCGTGGTCGGATGCGGATTTTCATTGCGTAAACGGGTTAAAATTTCAATTCGTTTTGCTTGATTCATTTATATTCCTAGAAAAGATAAGAATCCTTGTTCGTATAACATTTTGATTACCATAAGAAATGACATGGTAACTAACATCGGACGTACCAGTTTTTTACCTTTGGTTACCACCATTCTCGCCCCTAAAGTGCCGCCGATAAATTGACCAATCATCATAATAAAACCGATTTTCCATAAAATCGCACCGCCCAACATAAAAAAGATGAGTGAGGCAAAATTAGAGGTAAAGTTCAGTACTTTGGCATGAGCGACCGCTTTCGGTAAATTAAAGCCGAGTAATAAGATAAAGGCTAAGGTAAAAAACGAACCGGTTGCCGGTCCGAACATACCGTCATAAAAACCGATACCGGCGGCGGCACTAAAGGCAAATAACGGAAAACTGATACGTTGTTTTCTGTCCTCGTTGCCGACCGTCGGGCTAAATAGAAAATAAATGCCGATAATTAACACTAAAAAAGGTAATAACATTTTAAGTGAATTGACATCGATCATTTGCACGAAGATTGTACCGCAAGCCGCACCGATAAAGGTCAATAGAATCAATAGGGAAATTTGTCTGAGATTAACCGCTTTTTGGCGCACAAAATAAAGCGAAGCGGAAAACGAGCCGCCGCAGGCTTGTAATTTATTGGTGCCGAGCGCCATAGTCGGCGGTATGCCGGCGGAAAGCAGAGCGGGAATCGTGAGTAACCCGCCGCCGCCGGCTATCGCATCAATAAAGCCGGCGATCGTTGCTATCGTGAATAACATCGCTAAAACATCAAACGAAAGTTCCATAAATATCCTTTTTTAATAAATGACCATCTCATCAATATGTACGGCGACGGAACCGAATTCATAACCGAGCAGAGACTCAATCTCTTTCGATTTTTTTCCTTTAATACGAATTAACGCATCGCTGTTATAACGAGCAAGCCCCAAAGCAAGCGCTTTACCTTCTTGGTTAAAAATTTTCACTACTTCGCCTCGGCTAAAGACGCCGTTAATCTCGGAAACACCGACCGGCAGTAATGATTTATGTTGTAATAATGCGGCTTCCGCCCCTTTATCCACCACAAGCGAGCCGACTTGCGGAGCGGCGAATAACCATTGTTTACGACCTTCCAAGCGGTCGGATTGTACTAAAAACTTACTACCGATGGATTCGCCGTTAGCTAAATCGACCAATACGTTTGCACGAGAGCCTGAAGCGATAACGGTTTCGACACCGGAACGCGTAGCAATATCGGCGGCGGTAATTTTAGTACTCATACCGCCGGTGCCGAGTCCAGTGACGCTACCGCCCGCCATTTGGCGGATTTCAGGCGTGATTTTTTCCACGACGGACAGTAATTTCGCTTGCGGATTTGAACGCGGATCGGAATCAAATAAGCCTTCTTGGTCGGTTAAAAGATAAAGTTGATCGGCATGCGCTAGAATCGCAACCAACGCGGAAAGATTGTCATTATCGCCGACTTTAAATTCTTCGGTGGCAACAGTGTCGTTTTCATTGATCACAGGAATGATTTTTTGCTCTAACAAGGCATTTAAGGTATCGCGTGCATTTAAAAAACGTTCGCGATCATCAATATCGGCACGGGTTAATAAAATTTGCCCGATATGAATGCCGTAAATATCGAATAAATTTTCCCAAGTACGGATTAGCTGACTTTGCCCGACTGCGGCAAGCATTTGTTTATAGGCGAGTGTTTTGGGAAGTTCGGGATGACCTAAATAATCTCTGCCGGCTGCTGCGGCTCCGGAGGTGACGACAATCACTCGATGATGTTGATGAAGTTGAGCTATTTGTTTAACTAATTCCAGCATATAAGGACGGCTTAAACTCTTTCCGCCGTGCGTAAGAGTACTGGTGCCGAATTTAATCACAATTGTCTTTTGCATAGTTTTATCCCGATAAAAAATTTAGTACCAAAGTATCACTTTTATTTGTTAAAATCACGCCTAATTTTGTTGAAAAGGAAGAAAAAATGAAGATAAGTTTAATTGTCGCCAGAACCTTAAATCATGTGATTGGTAAAGAGAATCAAATGCCATGGAATTTACCGGTGGATTTGGCTTGGTTTCGACAAAATACGCTAGGTAAGCCGGTGATTATGGGGCGCAAAACCTATGAATCTATCGGACGACTTTTACCGAAACGACCGAATATTATTTTGTCACGTTCCGGCTTTTGTGTGGAAGGAGCTTATACGGCGCAAAATTTTGCACAAGCGGCCGAATTAGCCGAAACTTTTGCAAATACGGATGAAATTATGGTAATCGGCGGCGGTGAGTTATTTAAACAAACGATTCCGCAAGCGGACAGACTTTATTTAACGGAAATTCAAGCCGAAATCGAGGGCGATACGCTGTTTGAGTTTGACGAATCGAATTGGACGTTAGTGGAAGAAAAATGGTCGGAAATTGACGAGCAAAACGCCTATCGTTGCCGCTTTATGATTTTAGAGAGAAAATAAAACGCTTATTTTATAAGCAAACAATTAATCTTTACAAAACGCAAACCTTTGCATTTCTATTGCTTAAACACAAAATAAAAAAGAAAGCGTACAATCGGTCCGACAATTTTATTTAAAGGAGTAAATATGGATTACGTTGAACTGCTAGGTTATGCGGCAATGGGATTTGTCGGTTTATCTTTTGTATTAAAAGATGTGATTAAGCTCCGGTTGATTAATGCGATTGGTTGCGTACTGTTTGTGATTTACGGCTTTTTTATCGGTTCCGTTCCGGTAATGGTGATGAATTTATTTGTGGCGTCACTGAATTTTTATTTTGTCTTTAAAAATCGGCATAAACCACAAGAAATCAATTCGTAAGATTTTAACTAAAACAGACCGCTTATCACGGTCTGTTTTTGTATTAGAGATTGCCGAGAATATCTAGTGCGTCGCTTAGTTTCTTAACGGTAAAGACTTCCATACCTTTAATCGGTTTTTTAGGTGCGTTGCCGTGAGGAATAATCGCACGTTTAAAACCGTGCTTCGCCGCTTCGCTGATACGTTCTTGACCGCTCGGTACCGGACGAATTTCTCCGGCTAATCCCACCTCGCCGAATACGACCAAATCTTGCGGTAACGCACGATTTCTAAAACTGGAAATTAACGCCAAAATTAGGGCGAGATCGGCACTGGTCTCGGTCACTTTTACCCCGCCGACCACATTGACGAACACATCTTGATCCGACATTTGCAAACCGCCGTGGCGATGTAACACCGCAAGTAAGAGCGATAAACGGTTGTGATCTAAACCTACGGCGACACGGCGAGGATTAGCCAACATCGAATGATCAACCAACGCTTGAATTTCGACTAATAACGGACGGGTTCCTTCCCAAAGCACCATCACGGAACTGCCCGGCGTTTGTTCATCGCTACGGCTGAGGAAAATCGCGGAAGGGTTTTTTACTTCTCGTAAGCCTTGTTCGGTCATGGCAAATACGCCCAATTCATTGACCGCACCGAAACGGTTTTTCTGGCTGCGTAAGGTACGGAATCGAGAGTCCGATTCGCCTTCCAGTAAAATTGAGGCGTCAATACAGTGTTCCAACACTTTCGGGCCGGCAAGTGTCCCGTCTTTGGTGACGTGTCCGACCATAATAATCGCTACTTGGCGGTTTTTTGCATAGCGAGTCAGAAACGAAGCGCATTCCCGCACTTGCGAAACGCTACCGGGAGAAGATTGAATATCGGCAAGGTGCATGACCTGAATTGAGTCGATTACCATAATTTTCGGCTTTTCTTGGTCGGCGATATTACAAATATGCTCGACCGAAGTTTCTGAAAGCATCTTGAGATTGTCGGTCGGTAAGCCTAAACGATTCGCTCGCATCGCCACTTGTTGTAGGGATTCTTCACCGGTCACGTAAAGGGTCGGCAAATCTTTAGACAAACCGCACATTACTTGTAAAAGCAGAGTGGATTTACCGGCACCGGGATGGCCGCCGATTAAAATTGCCGAACCCGGCACGACACCGCCGCCCAGTACGCGATCCAATTCATTAAAGCCGCTGCTAAAACGAGGCACTTCTTGTAAGCTGATTTCGGATAAAGTTTGAACTTTACCGGAGGTTTCGCCGGCATATCCGCTGAAGCGGTCGCTTTTTGTTGCTTCTTTACTCGAGATAAGTCTGATTTCACTCACGGTATTCCAAGACTTACATTCTTTGCATTGCCCCATCCAACGAGAATATTCCGCGCCGCAATCATTACATACATAAGCTGTTTTTGGTGCTTTAGCCATTTTGACCTCTGAATTTGTTAAAACAATATAATCATAGCAAAAGATACTGAGTAAATAAACAGCTATAAATATTCTGTTTTTGCGATACGGATCGCAGAAGTCGGTCATCTTACTGGTTAGCGAAAACAAATTATTGCAGACTGTTTAGTAAGCAGATCTTAGATATGATAAGGAGAGGGATATGCAAAAATTAAGTCTTATTCGACCGCTTACTAACGCGTTTACTTTAATTGAATTGATGATCGTGATTGCGATTATTGCCATTTTAGCTACGGTTGCAATTCCGTCATATAACAGTTATACCCAAAAAGCGGCGCTTTCGGAGCTATTGGCGGCATCGGCTTCTTATAAAACGGATGTCGAGATCTGCATATATAACACCGGAGATTCTAAAAACTGTAGCGGCGGTCAAAACGGTGTCAGAAAAATGACGGAGCTTAGACAGGCTAAATATTTAAATGCCATTACGGTGGAAGGCGGAACGATTACAGTAACGGGGAAAGGGAATCTACAGGAATACGGTTATACGATGACACCGATTCATAACGGTAGCACTATTTCTTGGGAAACGAAATGTAAAGGGGAGGACTTAAGTTTATTTCCGGCAAATTTCTGCGCATCAAATTAAATTTTTCGGAGCAAGATATGCAGTATTCCGTATGTGATGTAAACAATCGGCAAGTATTCCGGATTTCCGAGGAACAGTGGCAAAAAAATTATGATGAACGTCATATCTTATTACGTTATCTCACCGTACCGCTTCGGGAAGACCAACAAACATTATGGTTGGCAATCGATGATATGAATAATCTCAGTGCTTGCGAGATTTTTGCTTTTCTTACGCATAAGCGAATTGAGCCGGTATTGGTCTCTTCCGAAGAATTGAAATACCTGCTCGGGCAATTAATGCCGGAACAACAATCGGTATATGACGAAACGGAATTACCTTATCAACCTTTAGCACAAGCGCAGCATTCGGATGTTAATGATCCGATTATTCAAGTGTTGGACGGCCTGTTTAAATACGGTTTAAAACATAATGCTTCGGATATTCATTTTGAACCGCAAAAAGACAAAATGTTGATTCGATTACGTATCGACGGCGTGTTACATCCGTATAAATCATTTTCTCTCCAACTTGCCAATCGACTTATTTCTCGCATTAAATTATTAGCTAAACTGGATATTAGTGAATCCCGTCTTCCGCAAGACGGGCAATTCGGTTTTAAGACAATCTTATCCGAAACATTGGATTTCCGTGTTTCGAGTTTACCGACTTATTGGGGCGAAAAAGTCGTTTTACGGCTACAAAAAAATAAACCGACGCATTTTGATTTTACTACGTTGGGCTTCTTGGCGGAGCAGAAGGAAAAGTTGTTGCGGGCATTGCGGCAGCCTCAAGGATTAATATTAGTTACGGGACCGACCGGCAGTGGTAAAAGTATTACCTTATATAGTGCGTTGGATTATTTAAATGACAGTAAAAGGCATATTTTGACCGCCGAAGATCCGATAGAAATCGAACTTGAAGGCATAATCCAAACGCAAATAAACCCGGCGATAGATTTAGGGTTCAGCCGGCTATTAAGAACGTTTTTACGACAAGATCCGGATGTGATTATGTTAGGTGAAATTCGTGATCAAGAAAGTGCCGAAATTGCATTAAGTGCGGCACAAACCGGGCATTTAGTGCTTTCGACCTTACATACCAATGATGCGCCTTCGGCAATCGAACGCTTATTGCAGCTCGGTATCAAAGAATATGAAATCAATAATTCGTTATTACTTGTCGTGGCGCAACGTTTAGTTCGTAAATTATGTACCGAATGCGGCGGAAAAGGCTGTAAATATTGTTATCACGGCTACAGAGGCAGAATCGGCGTTTATCAACTGTTTTCAAAAAATGGAAAAATTTTTGAGAAATCGACCGCTTGTTTGGATTTTGAAAACTTATATCAAAGTGCGCAACAGAAATTCAAGACGGGAATCACTTCATTAGAAGAAATCGAGAGAGTGTTAGGTCATGTTGAAAGTGTATGAATTCCATTGGAAAGCTAAAAATCGTTTTCAACAACTTCAGAAAGGAAAAGCGTTAGCTTGTCATCGAACGGAATTGGAACGGCGTTTATTAGCAAAAGGCTATTCACAGATCCGTATCCAACGTAATTTTCGTTTTGTCACACAGGCTTCTTCAGAATCGATTACTCAAGTAATTAAACAGTTGGCGCTTTTACTGAATGCCGCAGTCCCTTTAAAACAAGCGCTGAATATGTTGTTAGAAAATACTTATCATATTCGGATCTATATGTGGCTGAATGATTTAAACCGTTTGATAGAATCGGGTTATACAATGTCGTCAAGTTTAACCAAATTGAATTTATATTTGGCGAAATCGGAAATACAGCTGGTACGGATTGGCGAACAAAGCGGGCGATTAGGCGAAATTTTGCAAAATATTGCGGTAAATCGCTATCAAACCGAAAAATTACATAAGAAAATAAAAAAGATAATGTTTTATCCTGTCGTCACTTTGATTATTTCCGTTGCGCTTTCTCTCGCCATGCTCCTTTTTATCGTGCCGCAATTTATCGAGCTGTATTCCGGTCGTGAAAAGCCGCTTCCTTTAATTACACAAATGCTATTTACATTATCGCTCTTCTTACAACATTCTTTATTACAGGTAACGATAGTCAGTTTATTAGCGGTCGGTTTTTTCCGTTTTTTTGCAAAAAAATATCGATTTTTAACCGCTATAAAAAACGGGGTGTTAAGTGCTTTGCCTATTTTTAATAAGATAGTCGAAAACGTTCGTATAGTATTTTTTAGTCAAAATCTCGGCTTGATGCTAAAAGCTCATATTCGGCTGGAAACGGCGTTAAATACCTTTCTTGCTACACAATCGCAAGATTTGAGGTTACAAAAAGAGATAGAAAATATTTTAGCGCAATTAAAACAAGGTTATCGCTTTTCCGAAAGTATTAATGCGAGTGTGTTCGGTACTCAAGTAGTACAAATGCTTGCCATTGGCGAACAGAGTGGGAATGTAGCGCAGATGTGTAGCTATATCGGGGAGTTATATCGACAACAATTGGATGATCAGATTGAACTGTTATCGCAGCTGCTTGAGCCGATCTTAATGCTGATTATCGGATTAATTATCGGTACGGTTTTGATCGGATTATATTTACCGATTTTTGATTTAGGCGGACTAGTCGGAGGCGGTTAGTGACAATAGCGCAATTCGTTATCGTAATGAGTTCTCCGATTTTCGCATGGTGGTGTAAGCGAAGTATTCCTCAATTTGCAGAATATATTAATCGGCAAATTTACTCTGAATATTCGACGTTATTACCTATAGCATACAGCTATCAAGATTTTCGCAATGCTTCAAATTTACAGCCGAAATATAAATGGTGGGGCAATCTTTTTTATATCGTTTTTCCTCTGCTTTCTTTTGGAATTACTGATCCCGTCGTTGCGTTGCTACTGATGATTTTATGCTTTCTATCGGCTTTAGATTATTGTTATTACTTAACGGATATTCGCTATGTTGCTGCGGTCTTTGTTTTGGCATTATTACATTCGGTGGAAATGGCTTATCAAGAAAGTCTGCTTTTTTGCTGTCTTTTCTTTGGTATGCTGGGTTTATGCTCTCATTTAATCTTTAAAAAAGAAATATTGGGAAGCGGGGACAGTTTATTGTTTATCGCTCTCTCGCCCTTATTCTCATTGGAAGAGGTTTTTCTTTTATTATTGATCGCTTCCTTTTCCGGTATCGCGTTTTATCTGTTCTATTTCTTAGTGATGAAAAAAACACTTAAAAAATTACCCTTTATTCCTTTTATTAGCTTTTCGACTTTCGTGCTAATTATTGATAAAATTTATATCTAATGGTTAGTATGGGAATTACAAATGAGCTATGTAGTCGGTTTAACCGGTGGAATCGGAAGTGGCAAAACGACAGTCGCAAACTTATTTGCCGAACTCGGGGTGCCGTTAATTGATGCGGATATTGTTGCACGCCAAGTGGTTGAAAAGGGCTCTCCGCTATTGAGCAAAATTGCCGAGCATTTCGGCGATGAGATTTTAACCTCGCAAGGCGAACTGGATCGAGCCAAGTTACGCCAAATCATCTTCCGACAGGAACAAGAGAAAATATGGTTAAATAATTTGTTGCATCCGGCCATTCGCCAAGAGATGTTAAGCCAAATACAAGCCTGTTCCGAACCATATTTATTATTTGTGGTGCCGCTACTGATTGAAAATAACCTTACTGAATTTTGTGACCGAGTAATCGTGATTGATGTAGAGCCTGCTATTCAGCTGGAACGAGCAACCAAGCGAGATCAAAGTAAGGTTGAAACGATTAAAAGCATTATGGTATCACAAGTTAGCCGAACAGAGCGACTGCGTTATGCCGATGATGTGATTGAAAATAATTTACCGTTGGAACAGGGGCTTGAGCGTATAAAAACACAAGTCTTCGCCTTACACCAACAGTATTTAGATTTAGCAAAAGATAAGGAAAGCAAATGTCAGAAACTATCGTAAATTGTCCGACTTGCAATCAAGACGTGATTTGGAAGCCGGAAAGTAAATATCGTCCGTTTTGTAGCGAACGTTGCCAATTGATCGATTTGGGGGAATGGGCAAATGAAGAAAAGCGTATTGCGGCAGTTGAGAATGATGTGATGACTTCGGATTTAGAAGGGCATTACTAACCAATAACTATGACGGAAGCTATTGCAAATTTATCATAAAATTTAACCGCTTGTAACAGCTCCCGTTTTTATTTCTCTATTCAAAATAGGCGGAAAAGCGTTCTAATTCCAGCCAAATCTCATCACTAAATTCTTGTTTTACTTGCTTTTCCAATTCCGCTAAGCGTTGAATAAGTTGATACAATTTTTTATACGTTAAGCGTTGTACTGCGGCTTGATAAAAAGGACGGCGATTTTGCCAGACCTTCAAGCGGTCGAATTCCGCACGTAAATTACCCATATATAACGGCTGATTGCTATTTTGCACTGGTTGCGGAGAACGAGTAATTTCCAGTAGCACCAGTAGCTCTTTTTGAATAATACGTAACAAGACAACCGGTTGAACTTCTTCGTTTTGTAGATGTTTTAAAATACGTTCCGCACGAGCAATTTTGCCTTCTAATAACGCATCAATCCATTGAAATGGTGAAAATTGAGCGGATTGTTCCACCACTTCTTTAGCGCGAGCCAGTGAAATTTTTCCGTCGTTAAAGCGGAGTTGCAGCATCTGTAACGCTTGTTTTAGCGCTAATAAATTTCCTTCATAGCTATAACAGAGCAACTGAATGGCTTCCGGCTCAATCTGCAATTCCATAGCTTTGGCTCTATGTGAGATCCAAGTCGGTAATTTAGCCATTTCCGGCGTTTGGCAATTGATTTGTACGGTTTGTGCTTCGATTTGTGTGAACCATGCTTGCTTTTCCATTGCCTTACTGAATTTTGGTAAGCAGAGAATCAACAATAGATCCGGATGGCTAAAACGGCATAACTCCGCAACATTTTTCATTTGTGCTGCAGTTGGCGCTTCTGGCAGGTTGAGAATAATAATTTGGCGATTAAAGAACAAACCGTTTGATTGTGCTGCCTCAAACAGATCTTCCCATTTTGTGTCATTTGCAATACTGACTTCTTGTTTCTCATCGAAATCCGCTAAACGAGCGGCTTGCACGATGTGATCTTTACTTTCGTTAATCAGTAGAAGATCGTTGCCTGTCAGTAGATAGAAAGGGGAGAGGCTTTTAGATAAAAGGTTAGGAAGTGCTTCAGGGAAAACTTTTTGCATATTGAAAACCACGGATTACACGGATAAACACGGATTGCCCGCTTGCAAAAAAGTGCAAGAATTTAACTGCTTGTTTGCGTGAAATCCGTGTTATCTGTGGTTAATGAATTATTTAGCTTGATTTAATTCTTTATGTAAACCGGCCATTTTGATGATAAGCTGGCGAGAAGCTTGCTCATACATATCTTTCATAATCATTTCTTGCTCTGCCGATTTTGCCAATGCGGCACGAGAGTCATCAAAGAAAGTACGGTGAACGGAAACTTCTAACGGATATGCGCCTTTTTTCGGTACATCCACGATTGCTTGTACATTTAACGTGAGTAATTTTTCCGCTTCACGCGCTTGTTTAAACACTGAAACGACTTTACTGCCGCTTGAAGCACCAACAAGACGTAATTTAGCGACGCCTTCTGTTGCGGAAACTAATTCTACATCGTTAAGTTGTAGTTGATGACGTAAAGTACGTGACATATCGCTATGCTGATCGGCGCTTTCAAATGTCAGTGTACGCAGATCTTGCGGTAGCACTTCATTGTTTTTGAAGTGCCAACCGCAAGCGGTTAAACCGAGAACGGCTAAAAGAGAGAGTTTTTTTAACATTGGGAACTCCAATCAAAATAGGGTTGTAGAGAAGTGCTACATATACCCATTTCCGTAATATTCACAATAAAGGGCGAACATAGTTCGCCCTCATTGCTATTAGGCTATTAGGCTTTTACCGCAAAACTTAACATCTTATACGGTACATAGATTTCTTTCACGATTTCTACGCCTTCTAAGAATTTCGCTACGTTTGCATCCGCTTTCGCAATTGCTTTGACTTCATCTTCGGTTGCTGTTGCCGAAACGGTAACTTTACCACGAACTTTACCGTTTACTTGTACCACAACTAATTTTTCGTCTTCAACCATTGCTGACTCATCTGCAACTACCCATGGCGCAAAGTCAATCGTATCGTTATTACCTAGCGCTTGCCATAATTCGAAACAGATATGTGGCGTAATTGGGTAAAGCATACGTACAACCGCACTTAATGCTTCCGCCATTACCGCTTTGTCTTGTTCGTTTTCAAGTGGTGCTTTCGTCAGCTTGTTCATTAATTCCATAATCGCCGCGATTGCGGTATTGAATGTTTGACGGCGACCGATATCGTCAGACACTTTCGCAATGGTTTTGTGTACGTCACGGCGAAGTTCTTTTTGTGCTTTGCTTAATGCGGCTACATCTAATGCTGCTGTCGCAGGATTTTGGCTATATTCATACACTAAATTCCACACACGACCTAAGAAGCGTTTTGCACCTTCCACACCGGATTCTTGCCATTCAAGCGTCATTTCTGCCGGTGAAGCGAACATCATAAATAAACGTACTGTGTCCGCACCGTATTTTTCCACCATTTCTTGCGGGTCGATACCGTTATTTTTCGATTTCGACATTTTGGTCATACCGCTGTGAACTAACTCACGGCCTTCCGGATCAGTCGCTTTGATGATGCGACCTTTCTCATCACGCTCAAGCGTGACTTGTGTCGGGCTAACCCAAATACGCTCGTTAGTCGGGCTGGTGTAATAGAACGCATCAGCAAGCACCATACCTTGACATAAAAGTTTAGTTGCCGGTTCGTCAGAGTTCAAAATACCCGCATCACGTAACAATTTGTGGAAGAAGCGGAAATAGAGCAAGTGCATGGTTGCGTGTTCGATACCGCCGATATATTGATCGACTGGTAACCAGTAGTTTGCCTCGTCAGAATCTAACATACCTTCGTGATATTGCGGGCAAGTATAGCGTGCATAGTACCAAGACGATTCCATAAAGGTATCGAACGTATCGGTTTCTTTTAACGCAGGTTTGCCGTTGTAAGTGGTTTTCGCCCACTCAGGATCAGCTTTGATCGGGCTTTGTACGCCGTTCATTACCACATCTTCAGGTAGAATGACCGGTAAATCTTGCATCGGCACTGTTACTACTTCGCCGTCTTCGGTCGTCATCATTGGGATTGGCGCACCCCAGTAACGCTGACGAGATACCCCCCAGTCACGCAGACGGAAGTTTACTTGGCGTTTACCCACTTTCATCGATTCTAATTTATCGGCAATCGCATTGAATGCTTGCTCAAAATTTAAATCGTCAAATTCAGCCGAATTAATCAATTTACCGTGCTCGGTATAAGCGGCTTTTGAGAAATCCCATTCGGAACCGTCAAGCGGTTGAATTACTTGATTAATTTGCAAACCGTATTTTTGAGCAAATTCAAAGTCACGTTCATCGTGTGCCGGCACAGCCATTACTGCTCCTGTACCGTAGTGCATTAATACGAAGTTAGCAACCCAAACCGGTACTTCTTTATCTGTTAGCGGGTGGATAGCGAACAAGCCGGTTGCCATCCCTTTTTTCTCCATTGTTGCTAATTCTGCTTCTGCAACTTTGGTGTTTTTCGCCTCACGAATAAATTCTGCAAGTGCAGGATTGTTTTCTGCCGCCATTTCCGCTAATGGATGAGCAGCGGCAATCGCAACATAGCTCACACCGAAGAAGGTATCCGGACGAGTGGTGTAAACCGGTAATTCCGCATTTGAACCGGCGATTTTGAAGGTGATTTCAACCCCTTCAGAACGACCGATCCAGTTACGTTGCATGGTTTTTACTTGATCAGGCCATTGCGGAAGATTATCTAAGTGAGTTAATAACTCTTCGGCATAGTCGGTAATTTTGATAAACCATTGAGGAATCTCACGTTGTTCTACCGGCGTATCACAACGCCAACAACAACCTTCGTGCACCTGTTCGTTTGCAAGCACAGTCGCATCGTTCGGACACCAGTTTACCGTTGAGGTTTTTTTATACACTAACCCTTTTTTGTAAAGTTCGGTGAAGAACCATTGTTCCCATTTGTAGTATTCCGGACGGCAAGTGGTGACTTCTCGATCCCAGTCATAAGAAAAGCCCAACATTTTGAGCTGACCTTTCATATATTCGATATTTTCGTACGTCCATTTTGCCGGCGCCGTGTTATTTTTTACCGCCGCACCTTCCGCCGGTAAACCGAAAGCATCCCAACCCATCGGCTGTAACACGTTTTTACCAATCATACGTTGATAACGAGAAACCACATCACCGATTGTATAGTTACGTACGTGACCCATATGTAATTTACCGGACGGATACGGCAACATTGAAAGGCAATAGTATTTCTCTTTTGTTACATCTTTAACCGCTTTAAAAACTTTATTTTCTGCCCAGAATTGCTGAACTTTAGGTTCAATTGCACTTGGGTTATATTGTTGTTGCATAAATTTTAACCTTTGAATCTTATCGAAAAAAATTACTGTTAGCATACCTTAAAAACGACTTTTTTTGAATGGCAAGCGGTCGGATTTTAGGGATTTTTTGCAAGCGAAGGAAATTATCCGAAAGTAAAGAAGTAATTTGTAGGAAACGTATTTTATTTTGTGACAACTGTCAAAAAATAGAAGTTTTGTTTTTGCTTTTTATTTATCTAACGGGATAATGTGAATCTATAAAATTATAGAGGAGAGTCAATATGAAAAATATGTTGTTAATGAGTGGTTCCAAATATAAGGATACGGCTTATTTAGTACATACTTTACCGTGGTTAGCACAATTCTTAGCAGATTATAAAGGTAAGAAAGTCGCTTTCGTACCGTATGCGGGAGTACGTCGTTCATTTGATGAATATGAAACGGCCGTAAAAAACGCATTACAATCTTTAGAGCTTGAGATCGTATCGGTGCATCGAGGTAAACAACATCGCGATATTATCGAACAAGCGGATGTAATCGCAATTGGCGGCGGTAATACGTTTTGTTTATTGAAGCAAATGTATGAGCATGACTTACTGGATGCCATTCGAGCCAAAGTCAATAGCGGAACGCCTTATTTCGGCTGGAGTGCCGGTGCGAATGTCGCAGGCAGCTCGATTATGACTACCAATGATATGCCGATTACTTACCCGCCGTCTTTTAATGCGTTAAATCTCTTTCCGCATCAAATTAATCCGCACTTTATTTCCGGCAAAATGCAAGGGCATAACGGCGAAAGTCGAGAAGAGCGTTTAGAAGAATTTTTAATCGTTAATCCGCAATCTTTGGTTTATGCAATGCCGGAAGGTACCGCATTACATATTCAAGGCGAACAAGCGACCGTACTTGGTGCACAAGATATTCTCTGTTTTAGTGAAAAAATGCAACTTGATACTAAAGCGGTAAATTCAACATTTAATTACTAAGGAATTTATTATGGATGAACTCAAACCTTTTGTTGCCATTCTCGGCATTGTGGTCACGGTTTACCTGTTGATTAAAAAATATGAAACCCGAACGGTATTAATCGGTATCGGTTTGATTATGTCGGTTGTAACGCTTAATCCGATGGGAGCATTAGATGCCTTTGCTAAATCAATGACTTCAAGCGGTCTGATTATGGCGATTTGTTCCAGTATGGGTTTTGCCTATGTAATGAAATATACCCAATGCGATACGCATTTGGTGCATTTGCTGACTAAACCGTTAAGCGGTCTTAAATTCTTTTTAATCCCGATTGCGACCATTATTACTTTCTTTATTAACATTGCGATTCCGTCTGCGGCAGGTTGTGCGGCTGCGGTGGGGGCAACCTTAATTCCGGTATTAAAAAGTGCGGGAGTACGCCCTGCAACCGCCGGTGCGGCGATTTTGGCAGGAACATTCGGTTCGATGATGAGCCCGGGTTCTTCTCACTCGGCAATGATTAGTGAAATGTCGAATTTAACTATTACCGAAGTGAACCTTTCCCATGCGCCTTATACCATGATCGCCGGCGCTATCGGCGCAGTCGCTTTGACTTTAATGGCAATCATTTTTAAAGATTACGGTGAAGAGCATCGTAAAGCTTATTTAGCTGAAAACCAAAATGCGGAAACCAAGTTTAGCGGCGTTAATCCGTTATATGCGCTTGCTCCGTTATTACCGTTAATTATCCTTGTTATCGGTGGTACAGAATTACAAAAAACACCGGGCTTAGAATGGACAAAAATGGGCGTACCGCAAGCGATGTTAATCGGTGCGATTTATGCAATTATTGTTACGCGTATTTCGCCAGTGAAAATTACCGAAGAATTCTTCAACGGTATGGGTAATTCGTATGCTAATGTTCTCGGTATTATTATTGCCGCAAGCGTATTTGTATCCGGCTTAAAAGCAACTGGTGCGGTAGATTCGGCAATTGAATTCCTTAAACACTCAAATGAATTTGTCCGTTGGGGGGCGACTATCGGTCCGTTCCTAATGGGGATTGTGACCGGTTCGGGCGATGCGGCGGCGATTGCGTTTAATACTGCAGTAACGCCTCACGCAGTGGAATTGGGTTATACCCATGTGAATTTAGGTATGGCGGCAGCGATCGCCGGTGCTATCGGTCGTACAATGTCACCGATTGCTGGGGTAACCATTGTTTGTGCGGGCTTGGCTATGGTCAGTCCGGTCGAGATGGTAAAACGTACCGCACCGGGTATGATTTTAGCCACCTTGTTCTTGGCGTTGTTTATGTTGTAAAACATATTAAGGAAAAGCCGCACTGAAATGATCTGCACCCCAAAAGTGCGGCTTATTTTTTATCTGATTAAATTAGGATGATAGGTGGTGATTATGTCAATCGATTTAGAAAAACTTATAGCTTGGCGCAGAGAGTTCCATCGTTTCCCGGAAACAGGTTGGTCTGAGTTTTGGACAACAAGCCGTATTGCCGACTATTTAGACGAAATGGGCGCTGAATTATTATTAGGTAAGAAAATTATTAATGAGGAATTTGTACGCGGTCGCAATAAAAATGTGGTCGAGCAAGGTATTACGAATGCAATTACATATGGAGCAAAACAAAAATGGCTCGATAGAATGGATGGATATACGGGATGTGTCGCGGTTTTTGATTCGGGCAAAGCAGGCAAAACGGTTGCGTTACGTTTTGATATAGATTGTGTGAATGTGTCGGAAACAAAATCGGATGTTCATATTCCCAATCAATTGGGATTTGCATCATTAAATAACGGTTTTATGCATGCTTGCGGGCATGACGGACATATTGCAATGGGATTGGCAACGGCATTGTGGTTATCGCAGAATAAAGACAAATATAGCGGTAAAGTAAAAATAGTATTCCAACCGGCTGAAGAAGGGGTTAGAGGTGCTGCGGCAATCGCTGCAAGCGGTGTAATTGACGATGCGGACTATTTTGCCAGTTCACATATCAGTTTCTGTGCTAATAGCGGAACGGTGTTGGCAAACCCTCGTAATTTTCTTTCAACCACTAAAATTGATATTCGATATTTCGGACAACCGGCTCATGCCGGTGCGGCTCCGCAAGTCGGTAAAAACGCATTACTTGCAGCGGCACATGCGGTCACTCAATTGCATGGTATTGCTCGCCATGGGCAAGGTATGACGAGAATTAATGTCGGGGTATTGAAAGCGGGAGAAGGACGTAATGTTATTCCTTCAAAAGCAGAACTTCAATTGGAAGTTCGAGGTGAGAATAAAGAGATTAATCAGTATATGGTTGATCAAGTTATGCAGATTGCGCAAGGTATTGCGATCAGTTTCGGTGTAAGCTATGAAACGGAAATCATGGGCGAAGCTGTTGATATGGTTAATGATCCGGAATTAATTAAATTGATTGAGGACATTGCGATTGCTCAACCTGAAGTGCATGATTCGACCTCTGACTATGCTTTTAATGCAAGTGAGGATGCGACGATTCTAGGCAGAAGAGTACAAGAGCGAGGCGGTAAAGCAATTTATTTTATTGTCGGAGCGGATCGTACTGCGGGTCATCACGAAGCCGAGTTTGATTTTGATGAAAAACAATTACTTACCGGTGCAAATATCTATACTACATTAATTCAGAGATTATTGAATTAGGAATATTTGAAAAAATAAAAGCCAACTCGGCAAATTTGAGTTGGCTTTTCTACTTGATAAGAATATTTCGTTAAGCGGTAATCACTTCCACACCGCCCATATATGGACATAATACTTCCGGAACAGTGATTGAACCGTCAGCGTTTTGATAGTTTTCAAGTACCGCAACTAACGTACGACCCACCGCTAAACCTGAGCCGTTTAAGGTGTGGACTAAGCGAGTTTTCTTATCGCCTTTCGCTTTGCAACGTGCAGACATACGGCGAGCTTGGAAATCCCACATATTTGAGCAAGAAGAAATCTCACGGTAAGTATTTTGTGCCGGTAACCAAACTTCTAAGTCATAAGTTTTTGCTGAACCGAAGCCCATATCGCCGGTACAAAGTAAAACTTTACGGTATGGTAAGCCTAAAAGTTGTAATACTTTTTCAGCGTGACCGGTTAATTCTTCTAACGCTTCCATTGATTTTTCCGGTGCAACGATCTGTACCATTTCCACTTTTTCGAATTGGTGCATACGAATTAAACCGCGTGTGTCACGACCGTAAGAACCTGCTTCAGAACGGAAACACGGCGTGTGTGCCGTATAACGTAACGGTAAGCTGTCTTCATCAATAATTTCGTCACGCACTAAGTTTGTTACCGGTACTTCCGCCGTTGGAATTAAGCTGAACGGACGTTGCGTTTCGTTAGGATCTTGACCGGTTAATGGTTGAGTATGGAATAAATCTTCACCGAATTTCGGTAATTGACCGGTACCGAACAGCGTGTCGTGATTCACTAAGAACGGTACATTTGTTTCCACATAACCGTGTTGTTCGGTATGAAGATCTAACATAAATTGCGATAAAGCACGGTGTAAACGAGCAAGTTTACCTTTCATGACCACAAAACGGCTAGCGGTTAATTTTACGCCGGCAGCAAAATCTAAACCGTTTAACGCCTCACCTAATGCCACGTGATCTTTTACTTCAAAGTCAAATTGACGAGGCTCGCCCCAACGTGACACTTCTAAGTTTTCCGTGTCGTCTTTACCTAACGGTACTTCGTCAGCCGGTAAGTTCGGCACAGATAAGAGTAATTCACGAATTTCCGCTTGAACTTGGTCTAAAGCGACTTTCGCTTCGTTTAATTCGTTACCCATATTATACACTTCCGCTAATAACGCAGAAATATCTTCGCCGCGAGCTTTTGCCGCACCGATATTTTTCGAACGGGCGTTACGTTCCGCTTGTAAGGTTTCTGTTTTAACTTGAAGTGCTTTACGTTTTTCTTCCAATGCTTTTACACGCTCTACATCAAGGGTAAAACCACGTTTAACTTTAAGTGCATTTGCAACATCGTCTAAATTAGTACGAAGAAGATTTTGGTCGATCATTTTTTATTCCTTAATTTTTAATTGTGACCACGGACGGCACAGGCAACACGGAGAGGCAAAAAACAGGTCAAATTTGACCGCTTGTTCCGTGCTTGCTGTTATCCGTAGTTTTTGAAATTAGCCACGATTTGCGTTTTTCATAATACGCTGTTTCGCTACTTGCCATTCACGGTCTTTAATGTCCTCACGTTTATCGTGTAGTTTTTTACCTTTTGCTATGCCGACTTTCACTTTCGCCCACGCGTTTTTCCAGTAGAGCGATAATGCCACAATCGTCATACCGTCTCGATTTACTTTACCGAATAGCGAATCTAATTCACGTTTATTCAATAATAATTTACGGGTGCGAGTCGGATCACAAACAATGTGAGTAGAAGCCATATTTAATGGTGTGATGGTTGCACCGAATAGAAACGCTTCGCCGTTACGAAATGTCACGTAACTGTCGCCGATATTCGCTTTACCGGCACGCAACGATTTTACTTCCCAGCCTTGTAATTCTAAGCCGGCTTCAATTTCTTCTTCGATAAAATATTCATGACGAGCACGTTTATTCAACGCAATCGTATTCGAAGCTACTTTTGGTTTTTTTGCCATAATTTAAAAAGATTGAGAAAAATTTATAAGATTCTACCGCAAAGCCGCCTAACAGTGAACAGTAACCGTTTAAAATCAAGTGACAAGCGGTTAAATTTGCGAAAAATTTTGCAAAAATAACCGCTTGTGATGACTATTCCAACATATCTGCCAATAAGAACTGTAATACCGCATCCATACGTAAATGCGGAATCGATTCGCTGTAGGCGAGTGGTTTAGGCTCGAATTGGTCGAACTCAAATCGGTTAAACTGCCAATAGTTTGCATCAGGCAAGCGGCTTGGTACTGTGCCGGGGTAAAGCGTTACTTGTTTTTTATCGGTTGAACGAATACCTCGAATCGCTTTAATTTGCGTACCGTTTTGGGTAACCACCACCGGATCGGTCGCTCGAATTGCCGAAATAGCGTGATAGCCGGTTTCAATACCGTCAAAAGCGGCGTGTCGTCCGCCTTCTTGCACTAATTGACGCATCAGGCTTTCTAAATTCGGTAGTTGATCGCTGGTGATATGATCCGCTTTGGTCGCAATAAATAATAGCTTATCGATATTGGACGAAAACAGGCGATGAAATAACGAACGATTGCCATAATGAAAATGTTTAAACAATTGCTGCAAGCCGATTTTCATTTCTAAAAATGCCTCTAAGCCGTGGTTTAACGGCGTTAAACAATCGGCAAGAATCACTTGACGGTCGAATTGTGAAAAATAGTCTTCATAAAACGGTTTAACAATCTTTTGCTGATATTGATTGTAACGTTTTTTAAGCATTTGGAATGTACTGTTTGCCGGCGAGTTCTCGAGTTTTTCCCAATCCGCTTCACTTAAATCTAATAACGGAAAGAACTGAAAAACCGGCGCACCTTTTGAATTTTCAGTCGGTAATACAAATCGTCCCGGCTGAATATATTGCATACCGGCTTGTTTACATTCCAACAAATAAGCCGTGTAAATTTCGCTTAATTCGGCAAGTTGGTTTTCGTCCGCTTTGGCAAAAAGATCTAATTTTTTGACCGCTTGTAACCAAGGCTGCGCCAGTTCCGCACGTTTTCCTTTATGCACTAATTGCTGAGCTTGCGACCATTGCTTGAAAGATTGCGAGAGTAGCGGTAAGTCCAACAGCCACTCGCCCGGATAATCGAAAATATCCAAGTAGAGCGTACCGGTTTCTTTTAAATGTTTGAGTAAACCGTCTTGGCGTTGGTAACGGATTGCTAAGCGAATTTCGCTGATACCTGTGGTGGAAGGTGCCCATACAGGCGGATCATTTTCCAAACATTGGCGGTTTTTATCGTATTCAAAACGGGGAATAGTTAAGTCGCCCTGTTCAACTCGCTTTACCGAAAGGATTTGCCCGTTGCGAGCTGCTCCAAATAAATTGACGTGCGCATGGCTATCTTTATTGATATGCAATAGCTGATCGACAAAACTGGTAATAAATGCAGTTTTGCCGCTACGGCTTAAACCGGTCACGGCAAGGCGAAGATGATTGTCTAAACCGCGTTGCACAAATTTGTGCAGTTTGTTTTGGATTTTGTTAAACATTTCTCGAATACGCTGTAAATTGCTAAAATAAATTGAATTATACAACTAAATAAACGGGATAACCTTAATGGAAAATGAAATCGAGCTAAAAATCATGCTAAAAGCGGAGAATGTAGAAGCATTGGCGGATTGGTTTACACAACAGAATGTTTTAGCGCAAGCAACCGATATATTAGGGAATACTTATTTTGATACGCCGGAACAGTTTTTTGCCCAGAGCAAGATGGGGTTACGTGTACGTAACCATAATCAAAAGTACGAGATGACTTTAAAAACCAAGGGTGAAATTGTCGATGGGTTGCATATTCGTCCCGAATATAACTTACCGTTGGCAAGCTACCAGCCGGATTTCAAGCGGTTAAATTCGCACTTTAATTTGCAAATCCCGCAAGCGGAACAGATTGCGCAACAGCTTTCGCCAACTTTTAGTACCGATTTTACTCGCCGTAAATGGCTAGTCGGGCTTAATCAATCGCAAATTGAAGTGGCATTAGATCAAGGTATGATCAAAAACGGTTTTGGAGAAGAAGCGATTTGTGAATTGGAGTTGGAACTTAAAAGCGGCAGCTTAACTGATATATTGGCTTTACTAAAACAAATTCCACGCCAAGACGGTATGTGGTTTAGCAATTTAAGCAAAGCGCAACGAGGTTATTTAGTTGGACAAGCGGTTAAATTTAAGCAACAAATTAGCAAAGCGATCGAGAGTAGTTCCGGTGAAGCGTTACTGCAACAATTAGCGGATTATATTCGTACCGTTGAGCAAGATTTGGAAGTGCTAGATTGTTTTAATCAATTAGCCGGTTTGCAATTAAACAGTTGGGCGCAAGCGCAGCAATATTTAACAAGCAAAGCCTATTTTGAAGAGAATCTAGCAAAAATCGAACAACGTTTAGCGAAAAACTAAAATAAAAAGAACGCCACTATCATCGTGCATAGTGGCGTTTGCTTTATTTGGTTACTTCAAATGTTTGAGGTGGGAAAATGATGTCATTAACTTGAATGGTTAAACTATATTTTCCTTTCGGGTCACTCTTTTCAAATCGCCAACAGTTATCTAGACGTTCATTATTGGAACTCGTCATACGAGTAGTAATTTTATGCGTTAAGCGATCTGCGGAAGTGCTTACGCTGCCGGCAGCCGAACCAAATTTTGAAGGTGCAGGAGATTGAAAGATTTCGATCACTTCGTTACTTGCTTTAAACGGCATATTAAATACGACCCAACACAGCTGGTGTGTTTTACTTAACGAAAGTCGATTATTTTCAACCGCTCTACCGACTTTATTACTCATATCCAATACTTGTACTTTTAGCATAGGTTGCATATTGGTCGCCGGAGTTTCAGCGTAGCCGAAAATACTGGCACAACTTAACATTGCGATAGCGAATAATTTTTTCATGAATTGTTCTCCGATGTATTGTTTTGGTGTGCTTCTCTTAAACGATTGGCAATAATTTGAATTGCTTCGCCGCTACTTACGCCTTGCGCCATCAATTCTTGAATTTGTTCAACTGCAGCTTGTTGCTGCTCGTGTGTTAAAGACAGTAATGCATTATCCATATTAGTTTATATCAGATTGAAAAAAATATTGGGAAATTCCAGTTAAAGGTAAGAAATACATTTTGCCATTGTTCGTCAAGCGGTGCAAAAATTTCGATTTTCTGCGCGGTTTTCGGATGCGTAAATTTCAAAAAATGCGAATGTAGCATTAATCGGTCGCAACCGGTTTTCTCGGTTAGAGTACGATTTTGGTGCAAGTCACCATATTTAGTATCGCCCATAATCGGATGAAATAGATGCTTCATATGGCGGCGAAGTTGATGCTTTCGTCCGGTTTTCGGTAATAATTCAACCAAACTGTAACGTGCGGTTTGATGTTTGCCTGCCGGATAGGGCATTTCGACACTTGCAAGATTTTGGTAAAATGTGACCGCTTGCTGTGCTTCTTTCGGTTGCGAAAACTTATCGGCAATTTTGTCTAAAATCACTTTTAGCGGATAATCAATCTCGCCTTTGTCGAGCAGATAGCCTCGTACTACCGCTAAATAGCCTTTTTCCAGTTGGTGCTGTTCAAACTGTTCGCTCATTAAGCGAGCCATTTTACTATTTAATGCAAACAATAACACACCGGAAGTCGGGCGATCTAAGCGATGAACTGGGAAAACGTGCTGACCGATTTGATCACGTAACGTTTGCATTGCAAATTGCGTTTCGTGTTTATCCAGCCATGAACGGTGGACTAACATGCCTGCCGGTTTGTTGATTGCAATCAGTTCATCATCACGATATAAAATTTCCAGTTCCATTTAGTCCTTTAATAATAATTCAATCAATAACACCGGCTGATGAATTGCTTTTAAATAGCTTTCGTCTTTTAGGGCTTCTTCCAAGTAAGGCGTAATCGAAAAGTTGCGTGGTAAATCCGCACCGGCGTCTAAAAGTGCGTGCATACGAGGAATAAAAACCCATTGTAACCATTGAGTCGGGCTAAGTGTGCCGATACAAAACGGCTGATCGTTCGCTAAATCTTCCAAGCTTGGTGCAACCGCATCCCATTGCTTATGCGTACGTAATGCAATTTCTAAATCGGTTAAGTGTTGTCTAACTTTGGTTTTCATATTTTATTTAATTAAGTTCGTTAATCCAGTTTGGGTAAATCAGGTTTAAGGTACGTTCCATAGTTTCATAAACGGCTTTCGCAATAAACTCCGTGATTGGTTGATAATTGCCTAAATCACCTAACGCCAATGCACGATAATAGTCAGCTCGATTCTCCGCTTTTAAAATAGTCACTTGGAAACCGGCTTTCATTAATTCTAAATTCATCAATAAACGCCCGGTACGTCCATTACCATCAATAAAAGGATGAATCGCCACAAATTTGTTATGTAGCATAGCAATGCGTTCAATCGGTTCCAATGTATTGAGATTTTCTTGGTTCCAAAGCATTAATTCTTCCATTTGCGGATGAACTAAAAAAGGTTGTGGCGGTTGATGTTCCGCACCGTTAATGACTACCGGTACATTACGGTATTGCCCGGCTTCTCGTGCTTTATCGGTTTTTTGTAGTAACAAATAATGGAAATTTTTTATTGTCGCTTCTGTTAGCGGTGCATTTTCTTTTACGAGATCAGTTAAGTAACCAATCGCCTCTTGATGGCTAATAATATCTAAATGATCTTTAAACGGTTTACCGTTGGCGGTAATTCCGCTTTCAAGTAGTACGCGTGTTTCAAATATATCTAATGTATTTCCCTCTATCGCATTGGATTGCTGATTATATTTCAGCATTAAATCCGCTTGAATGTTTTTCATTACGGCGACATTGAGAGGACGATGCTTATCAAGCAAAGTCCGCATTTTATGAAGTTTGGTAATAAGCATAGTGAATTTATTGATAAATAAAAATATGTGCCGTATTCTATCATTATCTGTGTTATCCACCAATTCATAATAAAAAGAGAAAATATGCAAAACCAACCTACTATTCTGCAAAAAATCGTACAAGATAAGGCCGTTTGGGTCGATAACAAACAAAAAACCTTTCCACTTTCGCAATTCCAACAGCAAATTGTTACCGCTGATCGGGATTTTTATGCCGCACTGGCTGCGGCTTCACATCAAGTACCGGCTTATATTTTGGAATGTAAAAAAGCCTCGCCATCCAAAGGCTTGATTCGTGCCGAATTTGATTTAGATGCGATTGCGCAGGTCTATAAACATTACGCTTCCGTGATTTCCGTACTGACCGACGAGCAATATTTTCAGGGCGATTTTCGTTATATCGAGCAAGTTAAACGCCAAACAATGCAACCAATCTTATGCAAAGATTTTATGATTTCTCCGTATCAGGTGTATTTGGCTCGTTATTCAAATGCGGATGCGATCTTGTTAATGCTCTCGGTATTAGATGACGAAACGTATCGCACATTGGCGGATTTAGCTCACTCATTAGGTATGGGCGTTTTAACCGAAACCAGTACCGAGCAAGAATTTGAGCGAGCGTTAGCATTAGGTGCAAAAGTGATTGGCGTGAATAACCGTGATTTACATACGCTGACGGTGGATATGAATCGCATTGTACGTTTGGTAGAAAAATATCAGGAGCAAATTCCGGCAGATGTCCGTTTGATTTCAGAATCAGGCATTTATGATCATACGCAAGTGAAAGCGATTAAGCCGTTTGCGCACGCATTTTTAATCGGCAGCAGCTTAATGGGCAGTGCCGATTTAAATAATGCAGTACGTTCGGTGATCTTCGGTGAAAATAAAGTGTGCGGATTAACTCGCCCACAAGATGTCAAGGCAGTGTATGAAAACGGCTTTTTATACGGGGGATTAATTTTTGCCGAAAATTCGCCTCGCCAGTTATCGTTACGTCAAGCGCAGGAATTAGTCGTGAATGTACCATTGCGTTATGTCGGCGTATTCCAAAATCAAGCGGTCGAATTTGTCGAAAAAATGGCAAAACAGCTTGAGTTATATGCGGTTCAGCTACACGGCTCAGAAGATGAATCCTATATTGCCGAGCTGTCAGTGAAATTAGCCGGAAAAACGCAAATTTGGCAGGCAATTTCGGTTGATGTTCAAGCGGAAACGGCTGTTTATCAAGATAATCCGTTAGTGGCACGTTATATTTTGGATAGCAAACACGGTACACAGCAAGGCGGTACGGGCAAGGTATTCGACTGGAATATCATTCCAATTGAATTAAAACAAAAAGCAATGCTTGCCGGTGGGATTTCGGCTGAAAATATCGAACAGGCTCTAGCACAAGACTGTTTAGGCGTCGATCTGAATTCCGGTGTAGAACAGCATAAAGGCGTAAAAGATTTAGCAAAAATCACCGCTTGTGCGGAGAAAATTCTCAAAGCCTAAGAATTGTGATAGACTTTAGCAAATAACACTTAACCAAGAGAGGAGAGAAAAAATGGGTACTTTAGGTTATTCAATGATGACTGTTGTAGCGGCATTAGGTATGATCGTAATTTTCGCTTACAATATCTTCTAATCTGTTACTGCGGAAAAGCACGGAAAGCACAGAATGTTATCAGTAACTTCCGTGCTTTTCCGTTTATTCCGTGGTAAATGTTATGAACACACTCAGTTTTGCATCTCTTTCTTTCAATTCAAATAATACCCCCGTTTCCGAACAATTCGACGATATTTACTTTTCCACCCAAGACGGTCTTGAAGAAAGCTATTATGTTTTCCAAGATGGCAATCAACTTTGGCAAAAATGGCAAACACACGATGTTGAATCTTTTGTGATTGCCGAAACCGGCTTTGGCACCGGACTGAATTTTTTGGCGGTTGCCGATAAGTTTCAGCAGTTTTTAAGTGAGTTCCCCAATAGCAAACTTAAGCGTTTATATTTTATTTCGTTTGAAAAATTTCCCCTCACTTCTGAGCAATTAGCGACCATTCATAAAAATTACCCGCAATTTGCAACACTTTCACAAAAAATGACCGCTTGTTGGCAACCTCGCCAAACAGGCTGTCAGCGTTATCATTTCGAACAAATTTATCTTGATGTATGGTTTGGCGATATGTTAGACAATTTACCGCAATTAGGTGATTTATATACGAATCGAATTGATGCGTGGTTTTTAGACGGCTTTTCACCGGATAAAAATCCGGAAATGTGGAATGAAACGTTATATCGCCAAATGTTTAGTCTGACTAAAAATGGTGGCAGTTTTGCAACGTTTACTGCCGCAAGTACAGTGAGAAAAGGCTTACAAGCGGTCGGATTTGAGGTCAAAAAACGCAAAGGTTTTGGCAAAAAACGAGAAATGCTGTGGGGTGAAAAACCGCAACAAAGCGAAACGGCACCGGTAAATTATCCGTATTTTTATAGTGAATCGCAAACCGAGGCGAATGATATTGCGGTTGTCGGAGGCGGTGTCGCCAGCTTGTTTGTTGTACTATCTTTACTGGAAAAAGGAAAAAAAGTCACGCTTTATTGTAAAGATAATGCGTTGGCACAAAATGCTTCAGGCAATTTGCAAGGTGCGATCTATCCTCAACTGAGTGACGATGACGAGCGCAACATCCGTTTTTATGTGCATTGCTTTGATTATGCGTTGCAACGTTTGTCACAAATTGAACCGCTTGTTGAGTTTGAACACGCCTTAACCGGTGTCGCCTTATATGCCTATAACGATAAAACGGCGAAGAAATTGGAAAAAATAGCTCGGCAAACCAATGATGATAGTTTGTTTAAGCTATGTAGTGCGGCTGAGTTAAGCGAAAAAATCGGGCTGAAAGTGCCGAACGGCGGGGCATTTATGCCACAAAGCGGTTGGTTATCACCGATACAATTTGTACAGGGTACGTTTGCTTATTTACAAACGAAAGGATTACAGATTGTGCTAAATCACGAAGTGAAAGATCCGCAATTTAGTGAAGGGAAGTGGCATTGGCAGCACAATGGTAAAACGTTCAGCCATCAGATTTTAGTGTTGGCAAACGGGCATACTCTCACGCAATTCCAGCACGCGCAGGGGATTCCATTGTATCCGGTGCGTGGGCAAGTGAGCCAGATTCCGACCACACCGGCTCTACAGCAGCTAAAATGTGTGGTGTGTTATGACGGTTATTTAACCCCAGTTTCTAAAGCCAATACTCATTGTATTGGTGCCAGCCATGTGCGCGATAAGGACGAAACGTATTTTTCGCTAGAAGAGCACCATGAGAATGTAGCAAAACTTCAGCAAAATTTGACCGCTTGTGATTGGACTCAAGGTATTGATGAGTCACAGAATCTAGCAAAACAAGGGGTGCGAGCCGCATTACGAGATCGAGTGCCGATGGTTGGACAAATGCCGAATTTTAGCGTTCAAAAAGTACAATATCAGAATTTGTATAATCAGCTACGCCGTAAACAAGCGGTCGAAAATGCGGCAAATTTTGCAAATTTATATATGGTAAACGGTTTAGCTTCTCGAGGCTTAACCACCGCACCGCTATTAGGCGAAATGCTAGCGAGTTTGATCTGTGATGAACCGTTACCAATCAGTGAAGATATTTGGCACGTACTCAGTCCAAATCGTACTTGGATACGAAAATTGTTGAAGGGATCAAAAGTAGAATAGTTAAAAAAAACAAAACCTCGAATAATGATATTCGAGGTTTTTTAATTCATTATCCTAGTTATTTTCTTGTTAGTCCTTAGCTCCCCAGCTTACTAATAAGAAATAAATCAACTGAGCGGTTAATCCGCTCAGTTCTTCAAATCATAAGTCGTTAAGCACTCGTTGTCAAATACAATGCTTAATCGCAAGGTAAAATTTTAATTGCTAAACCACCGGTTGAAGTTTCACGGTATTTAGCATTCATATCTTTACCTGTTTCATACATCGTTTCGATCACTTTATCTAAAGTCACTCGAGGTTGTGAGGTAAGGCGTAAAGCCATACGACTTGCATTGATCGCCTTAACCGAAGCAATCGCATTACGTTCGATACAAGGTACTTGCACTTGTCCTCCTACCGGATCACAGGTTAAGCCGAGGTTATGTTCCATTGCGATTTCAGCAGCGATACAAACTTGATCAGGTGTTCCGCCCATAATTTCGGTTAAACCGGCGGCCGCCATCGAACAAGCTACGCCGACTTCACCTTGGCAACCTACTTCCGCACCGGAAATAGACGCATTCATTTTGTACAGTGTACCGACAACGCTACACGCCAATAAATAACGCTCGATCGTTTCTTGATTAAGCGGTGCGATAAATTGCTGATAGTAAGCCAATACTGCCGGCACAATACCGCAAGCACCGTTAGTCGGTGCGGTAACAACACGTCCGCCCGCCGCATTTTCTTCATTCACTGCAAGCGCAAACATATTTACCCAGTCAATAATTTTCATCGGGTCAGTATTAAATTTGCCGGTTGCTTCTAATGTTCTGCGTAAAGACGGCGCGCGGCGTACCACTTTTAATGGACCGGGCAATAATCCTTCCGTGTGTAAACCGTGTTGGATACAGTCTTCCATCGTTTTCCAAATTTTAGCAAGGTAATCAGAGATTTCTTGTTTCGGACGCAGAGCCGTTTCGTTTTTCCATACTAAACTGGAAAGCGGTAATCCTTGTTCTTTACAATGCTTAAGTAAATCTTCCGCATTTTTATAAGGGAACGGCACGGATAGGGTATCGTCGGATTGTTTGTCAAAATTTTCATCATCAACGATAAAACCGCCTCCGATAGAATAGAAAGTTTTTTCAAATAACAGTGTTTCGCCTTCAAACGCTTTTAAAATCATTCCGTTTTCATGACGAGCTAAGAAATCGTAATGAAAAGGCATATCTTTATAGAAATCGAAAATGATGGTTTTTGCCATTTCCGGTATCGCTTCGGCAACAACTAATCTGCTTTCTTGCTTCACTTGTTCGATAACCGTTTCAATTCGTTCGATATCCACGTTATCGGGTAAATATCCCATTAAGCCCATTACCACCGCAATATCGGTGCTATGGCCTCGACCGGTTAGCGCAAGCGAACCGTAAATATCGACCTGCAAGCGGTCTGTTTTAGCCAAAAGTTTGCGAACCAGTAATTCATCAATAAATTGTTTGGCGGCTTTCATCGGCCCGACCGTATGTGAGCTGGAAGGGCCTATGCCTACTTTAAAAATATCAAATACACTAATCATAATATCTAAAACACTCTATGTTAAAAAGGCAATAAACACCAAAGATATATTAGGTTTATTGCCTGAAAATTGGAAAGGGAGCGATTATACAGCGATTATAATAATCCGTACACAATCGCTGAAATAGCGACGGTTCCCATCACGGTAACAAAAGTATTGCTGACGATACTGCTTTTATATTTTGCTAATGCCGGCACGGTATAAATAGCATAAACCGGCATAATAAACAGAATCATCGCAATAATCGGACCGCCTAAACTTTCGATAAAACCGAGAATACTCGGGTTAATGGTTGCTACAATCCATAATGTGATAAAGAAAACAACCGCAGTAATTTTTTTGAATTTTGTCGATTCAATCGGTTTATCACGTAATTGATTGACTAAACCTTCTAATCCTTCACGCGCACCTAAATAGTGACCGAAGAAAGAACTACCGATTGCTAAGAATGCCACGAAAGGTCCGAAATAAGAAATAACCGGATTATCAAATTTATTGGCTAAGTAAGACAAAATTGAAATATTTTGTGCTTTCGCTTGTGCAAGCTCTTCCGGAGTAAGCGTAAGTACGCAGCTAAATACGAAAAACATCACGAATAACACTAAGATCATTGCGGTTGAACGTAATACTTTACTTGATTCAACTTCGGTTTGTTGCGGATCTTGATAATGTTTTTGTTGTGAAAGGGCAAAGGATGAAATTGCCGGCGAATGGTTAAAAGCAAATACTAATACCGGAATCGTTAACCATAAGGTAGTTAAGAAATCACCTGTGCTTGGCATTTGTTGTAATGCCGCACCGTTCCATTCTGGAATCAGGTAAATAGATAAACCGAACAGAATTAACACTAACGGATAAACTAAGTAAGTGGTGATTTTTAACATCGCTTGTTCACTCAGTAACATTACGCTAATCATAACGGCAATTAATACGCCCGAGAGTAATGCGCGAGGCGGTACAGCCATCTGTAATTGGTTTTCAATAAATGAGCCGACCGTATTGGTGATACCGACACCATAAATTAATAGAATCGGGAAGATCGCAAAGAAGTAGAGTAAGGTAATAAATTTACCGGCGTTTTCGCCGAAATGTTCACGTACTACGTTAGTAATATCACTACCCGGTTTGCCGGAAGACAGCACGAAACGAGCCAACCCTCGGTGTGCCAGATAAGTCATCGGCCCGACTAATAAGGTCATGAAAATCAGCGGATAAAAACCGCTCATACCGGCGTTAATCGGTAAAAATAATACGCCTGCACCAACGGCAGTACCGAACAGATTTAGCACCCAAGTGAGGGAAAAACGATGAGATGGCGTAGCCATAAGATTCTCCTATTTAAATGTTAGAGTTATAAATTTATAAAATTTTGGATGCATCATAATCTTTCGGTTATATGAAACAAGTCAAAAATGTCAATTTTATGATCTGGCTAAAACTTTTATCATATTTAGATAATTATTTGATTATTTTTTATTTATTTAGTGATTAAAACTGCTTAACTTTGTTTTTTAAGCGTTAAATTTTTTACTTTCCTCTTTTGATTTATTGATGGATTGAAATAATTTACAAAATTGTAATGCATACGATTTATTAGTTATAAGAATGTTGATTTTGTTATTTCAAATTTATCTAAAAATGCCGTATGTTCGGAAAAATCAATCTATTTGAGGATTATTTTATGCGCTTTTCTAAGATTTTTTTCGCCCTACCTTTTATTAGTTTCTCGCCTTTTTTAGCAGCAGCGCCGGCACATACTTTAGTAAATTGTGTCGCTACCGCTCCTCAAAAATTAAGCCCGGCAATTACCAACGATGCGAATGACTTTAACGCCAGTTCGTAGCAAATTTATGACCGCCTATTGGCGTTTAAAGCCGGCAAAATTGATATCGAGCCGAGTTTGGCGGAAAAGTGGGAAGTGAGTGAAGACGGCTTAACCTATACTTTCCATCTACGTAAAGATGTACAGTTTCACAGTAACAAGTTATTTACCCCAAGTCGTAATTTAAATGCCGATGACGTGGTATTTTCTTTTCAACGTCAGGCGGATAAAAGTCACCCTTACTACAATGTTTCCGGCGGCACTTATTTCTATTATCAATGGATGAATCTACCGAAAATTTTAAAATCGGTTGAGAAAGTTGATGATTATACGGTGAAAATGACGCTGAATCAGCCGAATAGTCCGTTTTTGACAACAGTTGCAATGGATTTCTTATCGATTTATTCCAAAGAATATGCGGATAAATTATTAGCGGAAGGCAAGCCGGAATTATTAGATCAACAACCGATTGGCACGGGTCCATTTGAATTTCAAGTTTATCAAACCGATCAAGCAGTACGTTATAAAGCGAACCCGAATTATTGGCAAGGTAAAGCAAAGTTTGAGCGCTTAATTTTTGCGATTACTCCTGATGCCGGTACACGCTATGCCAAACTGAAAGCCGGTGAGTGTGATGTGATTGATTTCCCGAATATCGCCGATATTGCACAAATGAAACAAGATCCTAAAGTGACGTTATTTGAGCGTGAAGGGTTAAATTTAGCTTATCTCGGACTCAATACCCAAAAAGCAGCATTAGATAATGTGAAGGTGCGCCAAGCACTACAACACGCTACCGATAAAAAAGCGATTGTTGCTGCAGTATTCCAAGGCGGCGGTACGGTGGCGACTAATCCGTTCCCAAATTCGGTGCTTGGTTACAATGAAAATTTAGCTCAGTATGAATTTGATTTGGAAAAAGCGAAAAATCTATTGGCGGAAGCAGGTTATCCGAACGGTTTTGAAACTGAAATCTGGGTACAACCGGTGGTGCGCCCGTCAAATCCGAATCCAAGACGTACTGCAGAAATTATTCAAGCGGATTGGGCGAAAATTGGGGTAAAAGCGAAATTAGTCTGCCACGAATGGGCGGATTTTAATAAGCGAACTCGTGAAGGCGAATTTTCAGCCGGTACTTACGGTTGGACGAGTCGTAACGGTGATCCGGACAATTTCCTGTTCCCGTTATTAAGCAAAGAAAATATTCCGGGCACCAATTATTCCCGTTGGACGGATAACGAATTTGAGGGCTTATTACAAAAAGCGGTACAAACACGAAATACCGCTGAACGTACACAGTTATATCAACAAGCGGTCGAAATTTTCCAAAAAAATACACCGATAATTCCGATTGCTCATGCGATTAACTATGTACCGGTCAGCAAACGTGTGCAAGGCTTTGTACAAAGCCCGTTCGGTTATACGTCTTTCTATAATGTGAGTCTAACGGAATAATTTTACGAGCCGGATCGCAAAATTCTGTTTTTTCTCAGCTTTTTTGTTAAGACCTCGATAAACTGTATGTTTATGGAGGTCTTATGGTGTCAATTAGCATTTTCTTAACAATTCTTGCGTTAATATTACTTGGCACAGGAATTTATATTAATCATACGCAAAATAAAAAAGAGAAGAATAAAAACGAGTGGTAATTCGGTAAATTTAAATAAAAATTTAACCGCTTGTTGTTACTTAAAAACGCACTAAATTTTAGGATTTAGTGCGTTTTGTCTATTTAAGTCGGTCGTACGCCTAATGCATGGCAAATCGCATAGGTTAATTCGGAGCGATTCAGTGTGTAGAAATGGAAATCTTTTACGCCCTCTTTTGAGAGAATTTTAACCATATCCATGGCAATACTGGCGGCAACTAAATTTCTAGTTGTTTGATCATCATCTAATCCTTCATACATTTTATGCATCCAATGCGGTACTTTAACATTGGTAATTTTTGCCATTTTTTGTAATTGTTTAAAATTCGTGACCGGTAAAATGCCAGGTACGATTTCCACATCAATTCCAACGGTTACACAGCGATCACGGAATCGAAGATAACTGTCGATATCAAAAAAGAATTGGGTAATCGCACGATTAGCACCGGCTTCCACTTTTTGTTTTAAGTAAATTAAGTCGGATTGTGCCGATTTTGCCTCCGGATGTACTTCGGGATAGGCGGCAACCGAAATATCAAAATCCGCGACTTCTTTTAAGAGTTTTACTAAATCTTTTGTAAAAAAGGATTTTTTAGCATAACCGGCAGGTTCGTCACCTCGTAGTGCAACAATATGGCGAATACCGTTTTCCCAGTAATCTTGCGCAATTATACGGAGCTGTTCGGGATTGGCATCAATACCGGTTAAATGCGGTGCTGCAGCTAAACCGGTATCTTGCTGAATACGTTTCACAATTGAATGAGTACGTTTTCGCTCGCCGGAATTTGCACCATAGGTAACTGAAACGAATTTAGGTTTAAGCGGAGCAAGTCGATGAATCGAATCCCAAAGTAACATTTCCATTTTTTCGTTTTTAGCGGGGAAAAATTCAAAAGAAGCGTTAATATTGCCGTTTAAATCGGCAAGGGTATGGTTTAAGTGATCGATTTCTTTCGCATAGCTCATAGAAGTGTCTCCATATTATTCTGATATGTAATAAGAACACTTTAAAATGCCGATTTAGTTAAATCAATTTCATTATTTTCATGTTTTTTATTATTTTTATTCATATATGTGTTTGGGTAGGAATATAAATATAATTCATATTGGTTGATAAAAACTTTCAGGCACGAAATAGAGAGGAGTTTGTTAAAATAAAGAAAAGGTTATATTTATATATTAGGAATGATTACTATGTCTAAACTTTTCCCCAATGCAACACAACGTACTTCCGCACCTTATCGTTTTGATATCGTAGGGAGTTTCTTACGTACCGATCCGATTAAACAAGCTCGTCAGCAATGTTCATGCGGCGATATTTCATGTGCGGATTTAACTCAAGTAGAAGATGCGGAAATTGCAAAATTAGTTGAACATCAAAAAGCAGTAGGCTTACACGCGGTAACTGACGGCGAATTTCGCCGTACGTTCTGGCATATGGATTTTTTAGCCGCATTAGACGGTATTCAGGAAGTGGACGCAGAGAAGTTCTCGGTACAATTTAAACACCACAGCGTACGTCCGAAAACGATTAAAATTGTCGATAAAGTGGATTTTTCTGAATCACATCCGTTTGTAGAACATTTCCGTTCGCTACAAAAAATTGCCGGCGAAACGGAGGTGAAATTCACCATTCCTTCGCCGTCAATGTTACATTTAATTACCAATGTACGTGCGGAAGATTATCAGCCGATTGCACGTTATGAAAATAACAACCAGCTATTGTTAGACGATATTGCCGATGCGTATATCAAAGCGATGAACTTGTTCTATAAATTAGGCTGTCGCAATTTACAATTAGATGATACCAGCTGGGGCGAATTTTGTGCCGAGGACAAACGTGCCGCTTATAAAGCACGCGGTTTAGATTTAGATCAAATTGCCAAAGATTACGTCTATATGATTAATAAAATCGTGGATGCGAAACCGGCGGACGATATTGCCATTACAATGCATATTTGCCGTGGTAACTTCCGTTCAACATGGTTCTCGGCAGGCGGTTATGAACCGGTGGCGGAAACTTTATTCGGTACCTGCCGTATTGACGGTTTCTTCTTAGAGTACGATTCTGATCGTTCGGGTGATTTCAAACCGTTACGTTTTATCAAAGATCAGCAAGTAGTATTAAGTTTAATTACTTCAAAAGACGGTCAATTAGAAAATCGTGATGAAGTGATTGCTCGTATTCAAGAAGCAGCACAGTATGTGGACATTAACCAGCTTTGTTTAAGTCCGCAATGTGGCTTTGCATCAACCGAAGAAGGTAATATTCTGACGGAAGAACAGCAATGGGCAAAACTGAACTTTATTCGTGAAATTAGCGAAGAAGTTTGGGGTAAATAATCGCTAAACATATGATCAAAAGGGCAAGATAAAATCTTGCCCTTTATTTTTGTATTTTGTTTTACTGCTTATCGGCTAAGTAATGAGCACCTAAACTGTGCGGTTCGTTTAGCATCTGAGAAACGACAAGCTGTGCGGTTTTTAGTGCATAAAAGATTTCGATGCCTTGTTGCTGATGATGAGCAAGCGGATTAAAACGTTTTTCGAGCTGTTGCAGTTCGTTCAACAGTAAGGTTAAGTTGGCTTTGGTGCGATACACATTAGCAAAACGAGCCATTTGTTCACGAATTTGTTTGAGTACCGTACTCGCAAGCAGCGTATTATCTCCCATTGGATTGTTTAACTGATTAAGCACTTTTTCAGCCTGTAAACGATAGGTTTCAGTGTTTGCAAGCGGTTGGATTTCGGTAATTTTTTGCAAATTTTTGACCGCTTGTGCCACCGCTCGTTTGGCGAATACTAAGCCACCGCCTACCGAATTACCACCTAAGCGATTTGCTCCCTCAATACAATGGGCTATTTCGCCAATCGCAAATAATCCGGCGACACAGGATTCGCCATGCTCATCAATCTCAATTCCGCCGTTACAGCTGTGTGCAAAAGGTGCGATAGCAATCTTATTTTTAACCAAATCTATCCCGACTTCTTGGCGTAACCAATTAAGATAAACCGTATAAAACTCTTGCTTATCTTGATAAAGCTCGGGGCTGTAGTGCAGGTAAATGCCTTTGTGCTGCGGATTATTCAATAAATGTTTCATCATCACCAAATCGAATTCGACACAAGGGAAATCCACACTAAACGGTGCATAATGGCTACGGGCTAACATCATTTGTTGAAATTGTGTTTCGGTTAGATGAGGAAACAGATCTTGTCCGTTTTCATCGGTAATTTTAATAACGTACTTCAGCGTATGTTCGCCAAATAACACTTTATATTTCGGTTCGACAAAAGAGGGAATAAATTGAATAAAGGCGAGGTTAGCCAATTTTGCACCGGCTTGTTGAGCAATGAAATGCGTAGAGCCGATAATATCCGCCGGATAAAGATTGTCTTTATACAAGCCGGCAATGCCACCGCTGGCTAAAATGATTTGGCTGGTTTTGCAAAAAATATAGCAAATTTGACCGCTTGTATTTAGGCTAAACACAGCTCCTTGCACTTGATTTTGTTCGGTAACGATATGCAGTAGTGTCGCTTGCTCATAAACATTAGTGGATTGGCTATCAAGAATTTGTTTCGCCCGTTGAGCGGCTTCTCGCCAATTATTGATCAGATAAATAGGGCGGGGATATTTGGCGAAACAGGCTGGGCGATTGTCGTTGCGTAGCCAAGGCTTAAAGCCGATTTGTGCGAGTAATCCAATCGCTTGAGGCGAATCTTCAATATAGGCTTTGACTATTTTCGGATTGGTTCTGCCTTTGCCGACACGCTCAATATCTTGTTGGAATTTTTCCGAGTCATTTTCACCAGTCACTTGAATGCCCAATGTGGCTTTTAGCGGAAAGAAACTTGCGCCTGAACCAATAGGCATTTTGCTGATTAACGTCGTTTTCAGCTCAAGTCGTTCCGCTTCAATTGCCGCCGCGAGCCCAGCAATACCTGAACCGACAATCAGTAAATCAGTATAAATCGTTTGAGTAATTTGAATCGAGTGCATAATCAGTATAAATAAAAGGGCAGGATAAACCTGCCCTGAGTAGCATAAATTACAATAATGACGGTGCGGCATTAATCAGTGTGCGAGTATATTCTTCTTTCGGCGAATTGAATACTTCGTTTGAACTACCTGTTTCCACTACTTTTCCGCCGTTCATCACCACAATGCGATCCGAAACTTGGTGTACGGTTTGTAAATCGTGGGAGATAAATACCATTGCAAGATTCAGCTCTTTTTTAAGATCAGCAAGTAAATTTAACACTTGCGCCCGTACCGATACGTCAAGTGCGGAAGTCGGTTCATCGGCAACAATCAGTTTCGGATTGAGTGCTAAAGCCCTGGCTATAGCCACCCGTTGTTTTTGTCCGCCGGATAAACGGGTAGGCTCGACTAAAGCGGCGGAACGAGGCAAGCCGACTCGAGAGAGTAATTCGTACACTCGTTTTTCTCGTTCGTGCGGTAGTAATACGTTATGAATATCCATCGGATCTTTTAAAATATCCAATACTCGCATACGAGGATTGAGCGCGGTTGCCGGATCTTGGAAAATCACTGAAACTTGGCGACCGAATTGCTTACGGGCTTCAGTACTGCCGTATTTCATTTGTAAGCCGTTAAATTTGACCGTGCCGGAAGTCGGTTTTTGCAAACCGATCATAATACTGGCTAAGGTTGATTTACCGCAGCCGGATTGACCGACTAACCCGACCGTTTCCCCTGCATAGATCGATAAACTGACATTATCTACCGCCGTGAATTTTTTCGGGTTAAACAAAGTCCCGTCTCGAGAAGCAAATTGCATCACAATATCGGATAACTCAAGAATCGGTTGTTCTTTTAACACTTTCATACTCATGATTTATCCCTCCGCCGGTTTGTCTTGTGTGGCTAAATGTGATGCCCAGAAATGTTGCGGGTGATCATCAGTAGCAACCAGTTGCAAATGTTGCTCCGGATCCGCTTCCGGACGTAATGAACGGCTGGCGAAGCGGTCGCCTTTCGCAAAGTCGAACGGTGACGGTACGCTGCCTGGAATTTGATATAAGCGTTCGGCACGTAATTCGGTTGAGAGAACCGAACCGAGTAAACCTCGGGTATATTCGTGAGTCGGATTGGCTAAGAGCGGTGTAGTCGGTGCGGCTTCAACCACTTGACCGGCATACATTACTGTGATGTGGTGTGCCATTTGTGCCACAAGTGCAAGATCGTGGCTGACGAATACCATCGCAAAACCGAGTTTTTCACGTAATTCATTTAAGAGTTTGATCACTTCCGCTTGTACCACAACATCGAGCGCAGTGGTCGGTTCATCTGCGATTAATAATTTAGGCTCACGAGCGAGTGCCATGGCAATTAAGACTCGCTGACGTTGTCCGCCTGAAAGCTCGTGTGGATAACGGTTAAGCGTTTTTTCCGGATCGAGTTTTACCCATTGCAATAAAGTCTCTGCGCTTTGCTTTCCACCACGGCTAATTAACTGTGCCATTTGATCTTTGATTCGCATAGACGGGTTAAGCGCACTTAACGCATCTTGGTAAATCATTGAAATTTCATGACCTCGAAGCTCATTTAATTGATCAGATTTAAGTAAATCGTGCTGTTTACCGCTACGATCGGTAAATAAGATTTCGCCGGTGATTTTTGCGGTTTTCGGTAATAAGCCCATGATAGAGAAGGCGGTAATTGATTTACCGCAACCGGATTCCCCGACTAAGCCCATCGTTTCGCCTTCATGTACTGTGAAACTAATATTATCGACCAGTGGAATTTCCCCGTAACGATTCGGGAAGCGAATTGATAAATTTTTCACTTGTAAAATCGGTTTCGCATTTGGATTTAATTGCATACGATCGGTACGTGTCGTTTCCTTCTCATGTAATTTTAACAAATAACGTTTTAAGGCGAGCGTTTCCGCCATCGCTTCTTGCACATCGGTAGAAAGCGGTTTTGCCACATCTTCTTTGGTTTTCGGCGATGTTTTAAGTTTCGGATTAACTAATGCATCGGTTAAACCTTCCGCTAAGATATTAAGGGCTAATACTGTGAGTAGAATCATGATTCCGGCAAAAGTGGTCGCCCACCAGAAACCGCTTAACACAAGGTTACGTCCTTCCGATAAAATATTCCCCCAAGACGGGAACGGCGGTTGTACGCCGGCACCTAAGAATGACAGAGAAGCTTCAAATACGATCGCATCCGCCACCATTACCGTAGCGAATACTAATACCGGTGCGGCGGTATTACGCACAACGTGTTTGAGTAAAATATAAGTTCGGCTGCCGCCTAACACACGTTCGGCACGCACGTAATCTTCTTCCCATTGGGAAACAACATTCGCACGGACTACTCTTGCAAGTTGTGGGGTATAAACGACCGCTATGGTAATGATAATTACCGGTACCGAGTTACCAAAGGTAGCAAGTAATACTGCGGCAAGCGCAATGCCCGGGAATGCCATTAAAATATCCATTAAACGCATGATCACTTCGTTACCGAATTTGTCTGCGGTTGCGGCGGTTGCACCTAGAATGCCACCAAACAAGATAGCGACCCCCACCGCACCTAAACCGATAAAGAGTGAGGTTCTCGCTCCCCAGACCATACGGGAGAAAATATCACGCCCTAAACGGTCGGTACCGAATAAATAATCGCCGCTTGGTGCTTGCACCGGTCGTAGCGTTTGTAGCGGGTCATAGGGGGCGACAATCGGGGCTAAAATGGCTACGCAAGCGACAAATAAAATGAAAATCAATGCAATTTTTGAACTGGTTGATAATGCTCTAAATCTAGCGCCACCGTTAGCTAGTCGAGCGGCTAATCCTTGACGAAACATTATAGACTCCGAATTTTTGGATTGATGAGCAAATAGAGAATATCAACAATGATATTAACTAATACGAAGGTAAAGGCGATAGTAAGCACCACACCTTGCACTAAGTGTAAGTCGTGGTTCACGATACCGTTAAAGATAAGTTTACCCATACCCGGTAAATCAAAGATTTGTTCGATAACCACTGCACCACCGAGTAAATAGCCGACTCGTAAACCAAGGACGGTTACCGGAGTGATTAAGGCGTTACGTAAGACATTGTGACGAATCACGGTTGAATAAGGCACACCGTTACCGATGGCGGTACGCACATAATCTTTATCCATTTCTTCCACCATTGTGGTACGTACAACACGAATTAATGAGGCGCAAACCGGCACGGCAAGTGCAAGTGACGGTAAAATCATCGAACGAAAATATTCGTTCGGATCTTCGCTAAACGGTACAAAACCGCCTGACGGTAGCCAATCCAGTTTTAAGGAAAAGTATTGAATCAGTAAGATACCAAGCCAGAAAGACGGTGTTGCAACCGCAGCGACCGAAATTAAACGAATCACTTGGTCTATCCAGCGATCACGATAAAGCGCGGCAAGAATACCTAACGAGAAAGAAACGATTGCCGCTAGAAATACCCCGATAAAAGTGAGTTGTAAGGTAAGCGGGAATGCTTTGGCAATCATATCGATAATCGGTTGTTCCGGCGGCGTAGTCATACCGAAATCCAGTACGAATAAATTGCCGAGAAAGCGGAAATATTGCACGACTACCGGATCATTCAAACCGTGTTGTTCTCGATAGATTTCTTTAGCCGCTTCACTGGCACTTTCGCCGAGTGCGACGGTTGCCGGATCACCGGGCGTGAATTGCAAAACAATAAAGACTAAGGCGGTCACTCCGAGAATCATAATCGGTAGAGCCATTAGACGACGAAATAAAAGACGAAGGATGATTTCCATTGAGCCTCCCTCATTTTTGAAGGGTAAAGATTTAATTAAGAGAGTTATATTAAGTAATACCCTTTGCCTTTGGACGACAAAGGGCATTTTATTAGAGGTTATTTACGACCGACGCCTAAGAATGACAAGCCTGTTGTCGGTAACGGTTGGAAATCGGTAAGTGATTTATCGCTCCATGCGGTCGGTAATTTACGATGTACGATCGGGTAAAGCGGCACTTGTTCGGCAATAATATTGATTGCTTTGGTCCATGCTTCTTTTGCACCCGCCGGATTTTTCGCCGCTTCATCCAGTAATTTTTGTACTTCGGCATATTCAGGCGTATTTGCCCAACGGAAACGACGTTTCGGCCATACGTCACCGCGGTACCACCAGCTTAATAATAAGTCTAAGTCGTTACCGAATACGGACGGATCGCCCGGTGCGATAACCACTTCAAACGCACCTTTATCAACGTGCGTGCCGTATAACGCACCGGATTGTAAATGTTGAAGCGTTACTTTCACACCTTTTAACGCATTCCAAGATTCAAGAATAAGCGGCGCACATTCTTTTACCCAAGCGTGATCGGTTGCAAGTAATTCAAATTTTAATTCTTTGATACCCGCTTCCGCTAATAGGCTTTCCGCTTTCGCTTTATCAAAATCATATTGGCTGGCGGCTTTTACATAATCAGGATGGGTATCTTGTACGTAAGAGCTTGCCGCTTTCGCATTGCCTAAGAATACAATGTCGATTAATTTTTGTGTATCTAAGCCATAATGTAACGCCTGGCGTACTTTCGGGTTATCAAACGGTGCTTTTTCACAGTTAAACATTAAGAATAGTAAGCCGAAAGATTGTACTGATTCCACTTTTCCTTTACGTTTTAAGCGTTCCGCATCAAGGTACGGTACGGATTCAATCGCTTGTACACGTCCGGATTCTTGTGCGGTTACACGAGCGGCATCATCTGATAATAAGAACCACGTCATTTTATCTACTTTAGCCGGATACATACCGTTATAAGAGGTATTGGCTTCAAAGACAATACGGTCATCTTTGGTTGCGGAAACAAATTTATAAGGACCTGAACCGACAGGTTTGGCATCAAAGGCGGATTGACCGGCTTCTACGATATGTTTCGGCACGATTTTGACGATGGTTAAACGTTCTTTAAATAAAGCGAACGGATATTTTAATTTGAATTCGACCACTTTATTGTCAAGTGCTTTTACCGAAGCGATAAACGGAATAAATTGAGCGAACAGTGAGGCTTTCGCCGGATCTAACACACGTTCAAACGAGTAAACCACATCTTCGGTGGTAACCGGTTTACCATCGTGGAAGGTTGCCCCTTCACGTAAGGTAATATGGTATGTTACTTCATCTTTCTGTTCAGGCTCTTTAGCCGCTAAAGCTAAATAAGGTTGGCGAGTTGCCGGGTGTAAATCCACTAAACCTTCAAAAATATGTAAGTTCGCCGCCATAGACGATGCACCGCTTGAAGTAAGCGGGTCAAAACCGGTTGAGATCGGATAAGCAATCCCTGCTTCAATACTTTTACCTGCTGCGGCAAATGCATTATTAGAGAAAGTACCTAAGGTACCGGAGAATGCAAAGCCTGCTCCGACACCGGCAAGAAGCTTCATGAAGTGGCGACGTGAGTCGTTATGAGAAAAATGAGAAGTCATAGCACACCTCTTTATGTTTAATTAGATTAGATATATTCAGCACAACCTTAATCTGAACAATGATAGTGTTCTTTTTTAGATTTAAAAATGAAGTGATAAAATCAAAATTAATTCTAAAAATGGATTGAATCTATCATAACAAGTTATTAAAGAGGGTAAAGCCTCTAATGTTAGATTTGTGATCTCTCTCACAGAAAACTTTTCTTTCCTGTTTACGGACTTTTCGTTATCATCATTTTTATTTAATGATAGTAGTTAGAACGTGAATTTAGCCCTTCCTCCCTTAAGTCTTTATATCCATATTCCGTGGTGCGTACAAAAATGTCCGTACTGCGATTTCAATTCACATGCGCAAAAAGGTGTGATTCCGGAAGCGGAATATATTCAACATCTACTTGCAGATTTATCGCAAGATTTGACCGCTTATCAGCTGGCAATCGGTAATCGCAAAATTCATTCGATTTTTATTGGCGGCGGTACGCCAAGTCTGTTTTCGGCAGAAGGGATTGCTTATCTGTTGGCAGAAGTCGAAAAGCGTATTCCGTTTGAAGAGCATATCGAAATTACCCTTGAGGCAAATCCCGGTACGGCGGAAGCGGAGCGTTTTCTTGGCTATGCACAAGGCGGTGTAACACGTATCTCAATGGGGATCCAAAGTTTCGAGCCGGAAAAACTGCTCAAACTTGGACGTATTCACGACTCGAATGAGGCGAAACAAGCGGTCATTTTTGCGCAAAATTCTGCAAAATCCGGTTTGCAAAGTTTTAATATCGACTTAATGCACGGCTTACCGAATCAATCGGTGGCACAAGCACTGGACGATTTACGACAGGGGATTGCGCTCGCACCACCGCATTTGTCGTGGTATCAATTAACTATTGAACCGAACACGATGTTTTATTATCGCCAGCCGACTTTACCGGACGATGATGAATTATGGGATATTTTCGAGCAAGGTCATCAGTTACTCACCGCTGCCGGCTATGAACAATATGAAACCTCGGCTTATGCGAAAAAAGGTTATCAATGCCGTCATAATCTCAATTATTGGCGTTTTGGCGACTATTTGGCGATTGGTTGCGGAGCGCACGGTAAGATTAGTTATCCGACCGGTGAAATTTACCGCTTCAGCAAAACCAAACACCCGAAAGGTTATATGCGAGGTGAATATCGTTACAGCCAAGATTTGATTGAGCTTGCTGATCGTCCGTTTGAATTTTTTATGAATCGTTTCCGCTTATTGGAAGCGACCCCAAAACAAGAATTTGAGTTCTACACCGGTCTTGATCGTGAAATCGTTAGACCAACAGTGGATTGGGCATTAAGCAAAAATTACATTACAGAAACCGAAAAACATTGGCAGATTACCCAGCACGGTAAGTTGTTTTTAAATGAATTATTGGAAGGTTTTTTAGAATAGCTTTTGCAAAAAAATTCAAAGATTTGACCGCTTGTAGTAGAATACAAGCGGTCTTTTTTTAGGAATTTTTTGCAATGAATACACTTAAAGCAGGCGATAAAGCGCCGCAATTTACTTTATTGGATCAGCACGAACAACCGGTTTCGCTCAGCCAATTTGCCGGCAAAAAAGTGCTGGTTTATTTTTATCCGAAAGCCTTAACCCCAGGCTGCACTACGCAGGCTTGCGGTTTACGTGACAGTAAGTCGGAATTAGAGCAATTAAATGTTGTCGTGTTAGGTATTAGCCCGGATTTACCGAAAAAATTAGCCCAATTTGCCGAGAAAAAAGCACTGAATTTCACGCTATTGTCTGATGCGGATCACCAAGTTGCCGAAGCATTCGGTGTATGGGGCGAGAAAAAATTTATGGGCAGAACCTATGACGGTATTCACCGCATCAGTTTTTTAGTGAATGAACAGGGCGTGATCGAGCAGGTATTCGATAAATTCAAAACCGGTGAACACCATCAAATAGTAGTCGATTTTGTAAAAGGAACGAAGTAATAGTGAAAAAGGCGATATTTTTAGATCGTGACGGCACAATTAATATTGATCACGGTTATGTACATCAAATTGACGACTTTCAATTTATTGAAGGTGTCGGCAAGGCGTTAAAGCAGCTACAAGATAAAGGCTATCTGTTGGTATTGGTCACCAATCAATCCGGTATTGCGCGCGGTTATTTTAGTGAAGAGCAGTTTAACCAATTAACGGAGTGGATGGATTGGTCGCTGGATGAAGACTACGGCGTTGTGTTAGACGGTATCTATTATTGCCCTCATCATCCGGAAGGCAAAGGCGAATATAAAGAAGATTGCGATTGTCGCAAACCGAAAGCAGGAATGTTTACTCAAGCGATTGCCGATTTGGATATTGATCCGGCACAATCGTATATGGTCGGTGATAAATTAGAAGATCTGTTAGCGGCTGAAGTTGCCGGTGTGAAAACAAAAGTGTTAGTGCGAACAGGCAAACCTGTTACCGCAGAAGGCGAAGCGAAAGCCGATTTGGTATTAGACAGCTTAGTGGATTTAGTCCGTTATATTAAATAATAAAGAAAGAAGATGAACTACAACGATAAATCATTATCTGCTCTGAAATTAGGGCAAAAAACCGAATATAAAAGTGAATATGATCCTACGCTTTTACAGCCTGTTCCCCGTAAATTAAACCGTGACGGTTTGGGGATTACCGAACAACAACCGTTTGATCGAGGTGCGGATGTTTGGACTTGTTATGAACTGTCTTGGCTAAATGAAAATGGTTTACCACAGGTGGCGATAGCGGATGTGGCGATTGATTTTCGTAGCGAGAATTTAATTGAATCAAAAAGTTTTAAACTCTATCTAAACAGCTTTAACCAAACCAAATTTGCCTCATTGGAACAAGTGGAACAAACATTAGCCAAAGATCTCAGCCAATGTGCAAGCGGTCAAGTTTCGGTAAAAGTTTACAAATTATCCGCTTACACCCAGCAACCGATTGTGGATTTTGCCGGTGAATGTATTGATGAACAAGATATTCAAATTGACAGTTACGAATTTTCTAACGAGCATTTAGCAAGCGTGGCAGAAGGCGAAGTGGTTGAAGAGACCTTAGTCAGCCATTTGCTGAAATCAAACTGTTTGATTACCTCGCAACCAGACTGGGGCAGTGTGCAAATTCACTATGTCGGCAAAAAATTAAATCGAGAAAAATTATTACGCTATTTAGTGTCATTCCGTGAACATAATGAGTTCCACGAGCAATGCGTAGAGCGTATCTTTACCGATTTGATTCAATTTACACAGCCGGAAAAACTGACGGTCTATGCACGTTATACCCGCCGAGGCGGTTTGGATATCAACCCGTTCCGTTCAAATTTTGAGTCTGTTCCGCAAAATTTGAGAATGGCAAGGCAGTAAGAAAAATACCCCAGAAAATCGAGAACGATATTTTGGGGCGTTTTTTTATTTATTTTCTATTTGCTTTTCAACCGAAGTCAGCATTCCTCTTAATAAATTCAACTCATTGGTTTCAAGTTCGGCACGTTGGTATAAGCGGCGGAGCTTGAGCATGACCGCATCATTACGAATAAAGCTTAATTGTTTATAAAGTCGCTCGGTGTGATTAAAGAAATGCTCCAACGCTTCGGTATTCGGATAATCTTTTTCCTCAACAAGCGGCCGAATTTGCGGATTTTTTTGCAAATCCAACCACGCCATACGCACTTCGTAACTTGCCAGCTGTACCGCCATCGCTAAATTTAACGAACCGTAGTCAGGATTGGTCGGAAAGTTTAAATGATAATGGCATTTTAATAATTCTTCGTTAGTTAATCCGACTCGTTCCCGACCGAATACAATTGCCACTTTGCCTTTTTCGGCACGTTCCACCGCCAATTTGCCGCAATCTCTCGGCTCAATTAGACTATTTTGCAAATGGCGTAATCTGGCACTGGTACCGATTACTAATTGGCAATCTGCAATCGCTTGTTCAAATGAGTCAAAAATTTGGGCGTTAGCCAGCACATCTTTTGCACCGGCAGCGAGGGCTTGGGCTTGTTCGTCAATCGGGTTAAGCGGAGACACTAAACGTAAATTTGAAAGTCCCATGGTTTTCATCGCACGAGCGGCGGAGCCAATATTAGCGGGTAGAGAGGTTTCAACTAAGATAATCCGGATTTGGTCTAAAATATTCATTCTATTCTATTCTATAAATAAGAAATTTTGTAAGATTTTAGCAGATTTGAGTCAAACTGAAAATTCGCAAAATTCTGTCAAATAATTAAATTGATAAGTCGAATTTTTTACAAATTTCTCCGATTTAATGATACATTTAGGCGAGTTTTTTAAAACGAAGTGGGTTATCATCATAGCCCGATTATAAACATAACCATACAGGAGTCTTTATGCTTATTGGTGTACCAAGAGAGCTGTTAGACGGTGAAACACGTGTGGCGGCAACGCCAAAAACCGTTGAACAGATCAAAAAGCTCGGCTTTGATGTGCTCGTTGAACACAATGCGGGCTTTAAAGCGAGTTTTGAGGACAACGCATTTGTTAATGCAGGTGCGACTGTCGGCACGCAACAAGAGGTTTGGAATTCAGATATTATTTTTAAAGTGAATGCACCGACCGATGCTGAAATCGCCCTTATTAAAGAAGGCGCAACGCTAGTGAGTTTTATTTGGCCTGCACAAAATCCGCAATTAATGGAAAAATTGCAAGCTAAAAAAATCAATGTATTGGCAATGGACGCTGTGCCTCGTATTTCGCGTGCACAAGCACTTGATGCATTGAGTTCAATGGCGAATATTTCCGGCTATCGTGCGGTTATCGAAGCGGCGAATGCATTCGGTAGCTTCTTTACCGGTCAAATTACTGCAGCAGGTAAAGTACCGCCGGCGAAAGTGCTGGTTATCGGTGCGGGTGTTGCCGGTTTAGCGGCAATCGGTGCGGCAAACAGCTTAGGTGCGATTGTTCGTGCGTTTGACTCTCGTCCGGAAGTAAAAGAACAAGTGAAATCTATGGGTGCAGACTTCTTAGAAATCGATTTCGAAGAAGAAGGCGGCTCAGGCGACGGTTATGCAAAAGTAATGTCGGAAGAGTTTAACCGTCGTGCAATGGAACTTTACGCCGAACAAGCGAAAGAAGTGGATATTATTATCACTACGGCGGCGATTCCGGGTAAAGCGGCACCTCGTTTAATCACTAAAGAAATGGTCGATTCAATGAAACCGGGTTCAGTGGTTGTCGATTTAGCAGCAGCAACCGGCGGTAACTGTGAATATACCAAAGCGGGTAAAGCGATTGTTACTAAAAATCAAGTAAAAGTTATCGGTTATACCGATTTCCCTGCACGTTTACCAACGCAATCTTCACAACTTTACGGTACAAACTTAGTTAATTTGCTTAAACTGCTTACACCGAATAAAGACGGTCAAATTGACATTAATTTCGAAGATGTGGTATTACGTGGTGTAACCGTAGTACGTGATGGCGAATTAACTTGGCCGGCTCCGCCGATTCAAGTTTCGGCTCAACCGCAAAAACCAGCGGCTGCGGCACCGATTGAGAAAAAAGAAGAAAAACCGACCGATCCTCGTGTGAAATACGGTGTGATGGCAGGTGCCGGAGCGTTATTCTTATGGTTGGCATCCGTAGCGCCGGCGGCATTCTTATCACACTTCACCGTATTCGTATTAGCCTGTGTGGTGGGATATTATGTGGTTTGGAACGTCAGCCACGCATTACATACCCCGTTAATGGCGGTAACCAATGCGATTTCCGGCATTATCATTGTCGGTGCGGTGTTACAAATATCTCAGCCTACCGGTAATTTCTTCGTGGATATTCTTGCGTTTATTGCGATTTTAGTCGCAAGCATTAATATCTTCGGCGGTTTCAAAGTCACGCAACGTATGCTTGCGATGTTTAGAAAAGGTTAAGGAGAAACTCATGTCTTTTGGATTTGTAACGGCCGCATATATTATTGCTGCGATTCTCTTTATTATGAGTTTAGCAGGACTTTCTAAACACGAAACGGCAAAAGCGGGTTGTTGGTACGGTATCGTCGGGATGGCGATTGCGTTAGTCGCAACTATCTTCGGTCCGCAATCACAAGGTACGCTTTGGATCTTAATCGCAATGGCAATCGGCGGATTTATCGGTGTGAGAAAAGCCGTAAAAGTTGAAATGACGGAAATGCCGGAACTAGTGGCGATTCTACATAGCTTTGTCGGTTTAGCTGCGGTATTAGTCGGTTTTAACAGCTACGGTTTACACGTAGATGCGATTCCACCGGCAAACTTAGATGAAGTGGCACTAGCGGCATTCCAAGCCGAACAAGCGATACTCGCTAACATTCATAATGTTGAAGTGTTCCTCGGTATCTTTATCGGTGCGGTAACATTCTCCGGTTCATTAGTGGCGTTCGGTAAATTAAGCGGTAAATTATTCGGTCGTAAAGTGTCTTCGGCTGCATTAAATATTCCGCATAAACATAAATGGAACTTAGCGGCATTAATCGTTTCTGCGTTATTAATGGTGGTATTCCTAAATAATCCGCACAATATTTTCCCTGTGTTGATTATGACGGTAATCGCATTAGTATTCGGTTGGCACTTAGTATCATCTATCGGTGGTGCGGATATGCCGGTAGTGGTTTCAATGTTGAACTCATATTCAGGTTGGGCGGCAGCGGCAGCCGGTTTTATGCTAAGCAACGACTTATTAATTGTAACTGGTGCGTTAGTGGGTTCATCAGGCGCGATTCTTTCTTACATCATGTGTAAAGCGATGAACCGCTCATTTATCAGCGTGATTGCAGGCGGCTTCGGTACGGAAGTTAAAGCAAGCTCAGGTGATGAAGAACAAGGTGAACACCGTGAAACCACCGCAGAAGAAGTGGCGGAAATGCTGAAAAATGCAAGTTCTGTAATCATCACTCCGGGATACGGTATGGCGGTGGCGCAAGCACAATATCCGGTTGCGGAAATCACTGCAAAATTACGCGAGAAAGGTGTTAATGTGCGTTTTGGTATCCACCCTGTTGCGGGTCGTTTACCGGGGCATATGAACGTATTACTTGCAGAGGCAAAAGTGCCTTATGATGTCGTGCTTGAAATGGATGAAATCAATGATGATTTCGAAGAAACCGATGTCGTATTGGTTATCGGTGCGAATGATACGGTAAACCCGGCGGCATTAGACGATCCGTCAAGTCCAATTGCAGGTATGCCGGTATTGGAAGTGTGGAAAGCACAAAACGTTATCGTATTCAAACGTTCAATGGCGGTTGGTTACGCAGGCGTTCAAAACCCATTATTCTTCAAAGAAAATACCCAAATGTTATTCGGTGATGCGAAAGAGCGTGTGGATGACATTTTAAGAGCATTAAATAGCTAATCCAGCGACATAAAAAAAGAGATCTTCGGATCTCTTTTTTGTTTTGTATTTATTACTCCGTTCGAAATGTATAGATTCTACCAACCACCCCCAATCGATTTATATAAACGAATCAAATTTTGTGCTTGTGAGAGTTGTGATTGAATCAACTTTTCTTGTGTGCTATATGCGGCAATTTTAGCACGAAGTGCCACATCTAACGTTTTATCGCCATATTTAAACAGTTTTTCCGAATCAATCGCTTGCTTATTGGCTTGTTGGTAATACTTTTGTAAGAGGTGATTCTGATTATTTAACGCATATTGTTGTTGATAAGCGGAATCCACTTCGGCTAAAGCGGTTAAAAGCGTTTTGTCATATTGAATTAAAGCGGCTTTTAAACTTGCTTCCGCAGCTTCAATATTAGCGGCGATTCTACCATTGGTAAAAATAGGCAATTGTACTCCGAGACTTGCCAATCCGGCTAAAGACGAGATATTACCTAAGTCTTGATCCAGTTTTAAATAGCCGCCTTGACCTTGAAAAGTAATATCAAAACGAGGGTAAAGATCCGCTTGTTTACCGGCTAAATTCGCCGCTTGTGCTTGCACTTGTTGCTTTGCCGCTCGTAAATCGGGGCGATGATCGAGTAAGCTGCTAGGCTGCGTACCGCTTGGCGTATTCGGTATTTTAATTAAAGCATTACGGTTTTTTTGTAACCGGAAAGCTTGCGGAGTTTTACCGATTAAAATAGCGATATTTCGCTGAAATTCGTCCGCTTGTGCGGATAATGTCGATTGTTTGGCTTGTATCGCACTGATTTGTCCGTCAATTTCATTCAGTTCATAAGCAGTGGCTTGACCTGCGTTAAATCGTCCTTGGATATAACGTTTAAGCGCTTGCAGAGCGGTAAGTTGCTGCGTGAGATTATTATTCTGCTTGTCGGTAGCGATTATACGAAAATAGTTATTGGCAATTTCGCCGGTAATCAGCATTTGAGCGGCATAAATTTGTTCTTGTTGCGCCAATGCAAGTGAGGTCGCTTTATCCGCTTCACTTTGTTTTTTGCCGAAGAAATCAAGTTCCCAAGATAAATTAATACCGCCATAAATATCGGATATTTGTTTATGGTCGGGATTAACTCTATCTAAATTTACATCACTAACGCCGGCACCTGTTGAACCGCTCGCACCAATATTAATGCCTTGGTCGGCTTTTCTATAGTCTGCATAGGCTTGCGTTTCGGCAAGGCGAGCTTGCGCGAGTTTAATATCTAAATTGTGTTGCAGTCCTTGTTCAATTAATGTGGTGAGTTGCGGATCTTGCCAGTTTTGCCACCATTGGCGGATATTTGTCACCTTATTAGCCGTATTGGCATATTCGAATTGTGCAGGTAATTCAATATCGGACTGCAATTTGGCAACGTCTTGATTGTGACAAGCGGTCAAAATTAAGCAAAAAATTGCAAAAGAGGTATATTTCTCAATCTTCATAGTTGTTCCTATATTCTTATCCCTGTTTGGAGAGCATTGATTTAAATTGATAGAGGGCAAGGCTTAAAAACAGAGCTCCCACTATTGCCATTTTAGCTAAATAGTGCCATACCATATCAAGACCTGCACCACGAAATAGCACGTCTTGAGCGTAAGCGCCGAGCATGGTGACAGGAGAAAGTTGGGTTAGATTTTGTGCGAGCTGAGGCATATTTTCCAGTGGTGACATTGAACCGGACAATAAATAGAGAACGAGGTAAATCGGCATACAGAGTAGTCCGAATTGCGGCATTGTCGGCGCAAACACCGCGAGTAAAATACCTAATGAAGCAATGGAGAACAGAAAAATTGCCGCTCCTAAGATGAAAATAGCAATTTGCTGATTTGCCAGCGGCGTACCTAATATGCCCGCGACTACGATTTTTAAAGAAAAGCCGGCGGTTACTAATAGTACCAAACCATTGGCAAGAATTTTAGCCGTCATAATTTCACTGGCACGCACGGGCATTACCAATAGATGTTCTAGCGTACCTCGTTCCCGTTCTCGAATCACTGCCGAGCCCGCCAAAAGTAGAGTTAGAAGCGTTAAATTACCGACAATTTGTACCGTTCCCATAAACCATTCGCTTGAATGGTTAGGGTTATATAAAACATTAGCGACCACATTTATGGGAGCTTGTAACGCACTGATACCAAGAAATTGCTGAATTTCTCGATTAAAAATTTGTGTAATATAAGAAGAACCAATATTCGCTTGTGTCATTGCGGTGGCATCGACTAAAAGTTGTAAATGCGGCGACTTACCGCTTGAGAGATCTCGTTGGAAATTAGCTGGGATTTCGACTACAAACGTAAATTTACCGTTATCCATTAGATATTCGACTTGGTCGGTTTTTACCTCTTCAACGGTTTTGAAGTAGGGAGGAATCAGAGCATCTTGTAAGCGATACGACAGTGTAGAGTGATCATAATCGACAATCGCAACGGAACCGTTTTTGACATCCGTCATACCTTGCTTAGCAATCGTCAATATGGCAGCGGAAAACATATAGATAATCATCGCCACCAATACTTTATCACTAAAGAGGCTTTTAAATTCTTTGGCTGAAAGAAATGCCACATTTTTGAACCAACGTAACATATTACTTTTCCTGTTTTTTTAATGCCAAAGTGGCAAGTGTGAGGTAAACAAAATAAATGAGGGCTAGAGCTAAATAACTCTGCTCAAATTGAGTAAAACTTAATCCTTTAGTAAAACCGCCTAAGCTGATTTGTTGAAACCATGCTCCTGGGAAGATTTTAGAAACCAATTGAACACTATCGTCCAGCCGTGAAGCAGGATACATCACACCAGAAAAATTAACCGACGGGATCATTGATACAATTGCCGCTACAAAAATTGCAGCGACTTGTGATTTCACAAAACTTGAAACGAGCAAACCAAAACCGGTGGATGCGCAGATGCCTAACAATACACCTAAAAACATTGCCGGAATTGAGCCTTTAATCGGAACACCAAATACTATTATTGCGGTGAGCACCAACACTAAATAGCTTACAAAGGCTAAAACGATATAAGGTAGTTGCTTGCCAAGTAAAAACTGAAAAGGCGAAGCCGGCGAGCCGTATAGATTCATAATAGAACCAATCTCTTTTTCACGCACTACACTTAGTGCGGTCATCATCGTTGGGATCATCACCATGGCTAACATAATAATGCCCGGCGTCATTGCAAAAATACTTTTGAAATCTTGGTTATAAACCATTCTTGGCTCAATCAGATTATTTTGCGTGATAGTAAAACCCGCTTGTTTTTGCATATCTTTTACATATTGTAAGATAACACCGGCGGCCGAACCTTTTAAATTTTCTGCAGTGGAAGGGAAAGCCCCGTCAATAAACAAGCCCAGTTCCGGTTGTTGTCGGCGGAGTAGATTCCGTCCGAAGTGTGCCGGAATTTCTAAAACAGCACGTACTTTACCGGCTTGTAGGACGGAGCTAATTTCATCGATCGAATATAAATTCTCTTGCAAGATGAAGTAACGTGAGCCTCGAAAACTTTCAATTAATTTACGACTTTCCGAACTATTATCGTGATCTAATACTGCCATTTTTAACGGATTAATATCGAAGGAAATACTGGAACCCATTGCCAACAACATAATCAGCGGCCCGAGTAATGCGAATAATAAGCGGATTTTATCTCGGAGTAATTCTTTACTTTCTCGTAAAGCAAAGGTGGTGATAACAGAAAAGTAATGGGTAAATTTTTGCCAAAATTTGGCCGCTTGTACCGGTTCTTCTTGAATTTCCTGCACTTCGTTGGATTCGGTTGGCATTGTGATGTCGTCCGCCTGTTCTTCTAAATATTTAATAAAGGCTTGTTCTAATGTGGCGGATTGTTTTTCAAGGCGTAACGCTTCAGGCGAACCAACCGCTAAAACTTTGCCTCGATGCATAAGAGAAATCCGATCGCAACGTGCCGCTTCATTCATAAAATGGGTGGTGACGAAAATGGTGATGTGATCTTCACGTGAAAGTTTAATCAAATAGGACCAAAACATATCGCGAGCGGCAGGATCCACACCTGATGTAGGTTCGTCTAGAATCAAGACTTCAGGTTTGTGTAAGCAGGCGGCAGCGAGTTGTAATCGTTGGCGAATCCCCAGCGGTAAATCGGCCGGTGTATATTCTGCCGTCTCTAATAAATCAAATTGCATTAATGCCGCTTGGATTCTGCTTGACCATTCATCTTTCGGCAGTTGATAAAGTTTAGCGTGTAATGCAAGGTTTTCTTTGACACTCAACTCTTCATACAACGAAAAGGCTTGCGACATATAGCCTACCCGCTTACGAGTATCAATATCGCCGGCATTGATAGGCTGACCTAACAATGTCGCCTCGCCTTCGGTAGGATCTAGTAGACCGGTTAGCATTTTCATTGTGGTGGATTTACCGCAACCGTTTGAACCGAGGAAGCCAAAGATCTCACCTTTGGCAATTTCAAAACTGACATTATCTACAGAAATAAAATTACCGAATTTTTTGGTTAAATTTTTAGCAATAATAACGGGCGGTTCATTCGGTGAATATTGGAATGGCGGAATTTCAATACCGTTTTCCGCTCCTCGTTTTTCTGGCGGTAATAATTTGATATATGCCTGTTCAAGATTTTGTACTTGCATTTCTGCAATGAGTTGTTGAGTGGGTTTATGCGCAATAATTTTGCCGTTATCCATCGCTAAAACGTGCGCAAAATTTTCGGCTTCATCAATATAAGCGGTTGCAACAATTACCGTCATTTCAGGCGATTCGGCACGTAATTCTTTTACTAATTGCCAAAATTGGCGGCGAGAAAGCGGATCTACGCCGGTAGTCGGTTCATCTAAAATCAGTAAATCCGGATTGTGTACTAAAGCACAGCATAAACTAAGCTTTTGTTTCATACCGCCAGATAATTTTCCTGCAGGACGATCGGCAAAGGGTAATAAGCCGGTCGCTTTAAGTAAACGTTGGATTTTAGCTCGTCGTTGTAACGGAGGAAGACCGAAGAGGCGCGCATGAAAATCGACGTTGTCGTAAATCGACAACGTGAGATAGAGATTTTTGCCTAAACCTTGCGGCATAAAGGCGATTTTGTGAGTAAGAGCTTCACGTTCGGCTTGGTTCGCGATATTTTGACCAAAGACAGTAATAGACCCGTATTGTAGGATTTTTACACCTGCAATGAGTGATAAGAGGGTTGATTTGCCCACGCCGTCAGGACCGATTAACCCAACGGTTGTACCTTTTTCCAGTTCAAAAGAAATCTGTTCGAGTGCCGCTTTTTTGCCGTAAAAATGGCTGACGTTTTCTAGGCGTAGGACAATAGTTTTCGATTGCATAATTTAATTATCGCTTGGCAGTTTAATAGCTAAATCGTCCGACCAACTTGCTTGCGCATCGTATTTGACATAACCCATTGCAGTCATTCCACCTTTAAGCAGGTTTTTATGTTGTATAGCAATATCCGTTGGAATTTGTAATTTGATTTTAAACATTAACTTACTTCGCTCCTCACTGGTTTCTACCGATTTCGGCGTAAATTGTGCTTCCGAAGCTACAAAGACCACTTTAGCGGGAAACACAATATCAGATCCGTCAATTTTGATACGAGCTTCATCATTTAAGCGGACTAAATTGGATTGATGGGCGGGCAGAAATACATTGAGGTAAACGGTTGAAGTGTCGAGTAAACTGACGACTTTTCCACCAATGCCAACTACAGAACCCAACATAGCGATTTTATATTCAATACGACCGTCTAACGGGGCTCTGATTAACATATCATCGTTTTGTGAATCGGCTTGTTCAGCGAATGCTTTCGCTTGATTTACCGTAGCTTCGGCTTGCGAGATGGTTGCTTGCGCTTGTGTTATTGTCGCTTGAGCTTCCGCCTTAGCAGCTTTAGCCGTTTCTACGGCTGCGAGTGACGCTTTGTAATTAGCTTGACGACGTTCTAATTCGCTGCTTGAAATTAAATTATCACGGTGCAAATTTTTCGCATTACTCAATTCTAATTTAGCGATATTGGCTTTTTGCTGTTGGGCTGCGATTTCTGCATTTGCACGGCTGACCGCTTCTGTCGCTCGACGTTTTTGTGCTTGAGCATTATTCACAGAGGCTTCGGCTGCCGCAATTTGTGCTTGAGCAGAATTAACTTGGCTTTGCGACTGGCTGGATGAAAGACGTACAAGCGGTTGATTTTTACTTACATCTTGTCCTTCTTGGATATAAATTTCCTCTACTCGACCGGCATAAAGAGAAGCAATATCAAGACGCTCCACTTCTATACGTCCATTAACGCTGGCGATGCCTTGCAACCCATTCTCGGTATGCCAATTTTTTTGTAAAAAATAACTTCCGGCTAATGCGGCGGCAATTAAAATGACAATGGCAAATTTTTTCATAGAATTTCTCTTGCTTAAAAAGTATGTAAAAAATTCTAAAAAAATGACCGCTTATCTGCAATCAATAATAATCAATATAATGTTGCTTAAGCTGACAAAACTGGCTAAATTGTCGCTTAAATAACTTTTTAGGAGAAAATATGAAAAAAGAAGATCCTCGCATTAAGCGTACTCGAATGTTGATTCAGACCGCTTTCCTAAAATTGTTGGAAACTAAAGCATACGAAGAAATTACGGTACAAGATATTTTAGATGTTGCCGAGGTAAATCGTTCTACATTCTATAAGCATTATCTCAACAAAGAAAAGTTGATTGGGCAAATAATCGGACAGCTTAAAGAAACGATAATTTTACCTTTATTAGAACAACGATTTAGTATTCCGACCAAAGCATTCGCTCTGGTAGCCGTGCCGATTATTAGCGAACACCGCTCGGTATTTAGGCGACTTTGGCAAGTTGATACTCGGCGTATTAGTTTGAAAAAAGACTTTTTTAACTTAGTAAAAAATAAATATATCAGTGTGTCACGGCACAAATTTGATCGCACAAGTGCAGAACTGGAATTTCAAGGCACATTATTTGCCTATATTTCGGTTGGAATGTTTGAGCATATCATTCAAGGTACGGAAACTATCGACCCTGACATCGAACATCAAAATATTGAGGATGTGTTATCGTTTTTTAATATGGGATGATGCACAGAGGTCGTTTTCGGCATAGTAAGTACAACTGTACTACTATGCCGAAAACTGGTAAAAATCTGCTAATCATCTTGATTAATTCGGCTGGAAACCGCACTTTGCTGGTTTTTATATTTGGCGTCTTTACGGGCATTATAAGGTTTTGCCGCATGACCGCTTAGAATTTCGAAACTTAATGCGCCAATTGCCATATTAGGACGTAAAGCAAGCGGCAATTTTCCGGCATTGAAAAATTCCAATACGATTTTACCTTGCCAACCCGGATCTATTCGGTGTGCCGTTACGTGTACCATTAAACCTAAGCGAGCTAAAGAGGAACGACCGTCTAACCAGCCGACGACATTATCCGGTAAAGTAACCGATTCTAATGTCGTGGCAAGTGCCAATTCACCCGGATGTAAGAAAAAGGCTTCGCCGTCGGCGATAATAATTTCCTCACTCATCACTTTGTGAAGCTGCGCGGTCACTTCTTCACGAGGGCCACTTAAATCTATATAAGGTGTGGCGTGTTCACGAAAGACGCGGAAAGAATTACCTAAACGCACATCAACCGTTGCGCCGGTAATTTTTTCATTTGAAGGGCGGGGAATTATTTCAATAATCCCTTCGTCTAAATAACGTTCGATATCGGTATCACATAAGCGCATAGTAAATCCTATCGTTTAGATAATAACTGTTTAATTTGAGCTTTTAAAATATTGATCGCAATACGGTTTTTACCGCCTTTCGGGACGATAATATCCGCATACTGTTTTGACGGTTCGATAAATTGTAAAAACATCGGACGCACCGTTTTACGATATTGAGCGATAACGGAATCCATCGTTCTGCCGCGTTCTAGCATATCGCGCTGTAAACGGCGAATAAAGCAAATATCTAACGGCGCATCTACGAAAATAGAAACGTTGATTTCATTACGAATTTCTTCATCGGTAAGTAACAGAATCCCTTCGAGAATAATGATTTTTTTAGGTGTGAAATTTTTGGTTGTCGTTTTACGGTTATGTTCCGAATAGTCATATTCGGGGATCTCAATCGCTTCTCCTTGTTTTAATTGACGGAGATGTTCAACGAGTAGGTGATGATCCATTGAGTTCGGATGATCGTAATTCGTTTTCACCCGTTCTTCCATGGTCAAATGGGTTTGATCTTTATAATAAGCATCTTCCGAAATGATACCGATATCGTCCGAGTTAAGTTCTTCTTTTAATTCTTTATAAATTGTTGAAGCAATAAGACTTTTACCCGATGCGGAGGCACCTGCGATAGCAATCACGATACAAGCTTGGTTTTCAATGGTTTCAGACATAATCGGTTCCTAAATATATTCATGCTCAAAGAAAAGGATAAAATTCGGGAGATTATACCGCATTTTTGTAAAATTTTGCGTATAATCGACCGCTTGTGGGGTCAATCGAGAGGAAAAATGGACGTTTTTATTCAAGGTTTTATTGTGTGCTTCGGGTTGATTGTGTCAATCGGTGCGCAAAATGCTTTTTTACTGAAACAAGGTATCTTAAAACAGAACGTATTTTGGGTCGCTTTACTCTGTTTTTTAGGTGATGTATTTTTAATGACGTTAGGTGTACTAGGGTTAGGTTCCATCGTAGCGAATTTGCCTATGTTAAGTTTAGCCATCGCTTTACTGGGAGCCTGTTTCTTATTTACCTACGGCAGTCGCTCGTTTATCAGTATTTTCAAGAGCGTAGAAGCACTGAAAGCAAGTAATGAAAATGCGACGAGTTTGAAAAGAGCATTGATGATTACCTTTGCGATTACTTTTTTAAATCCGCACGTGTACATCGATACGGTAGTGATTTTGGGCGGAATCGGCGGGCATTTGGATTTTGACGGCAAAATGGCGTTTCTTGCCGGCGCATTAAGTTGTTCGTTCTTATGGTTTTTTGGTGTCGGTTACGGAGCCGGTTTTCTATCGCCTTATTTTGAAAAGCGCAGAACATGGCAAATTTTAGATTTTCTTACCGGTGTGATTATGTATGCGATTGCAATCAGTTTGACGGCATATGCTTTTCAGCTGGCTAAACAAATTTTTGCTTGGTAAGCGGTTAAATTTTATTGAATTTTTGCAAAAAGAAACGCTCGGAGTTTTGGCTTCGAGCGTTTTTGTTTGAGGAACAAACTAAATTATAAATAGAATTTTTCTACGAAGTTTAATTTATCATCTAATTTTAATACTAACGGCTGACCGGTAGGGATTTCAAAATCCATAATTTCAGCATCAGAAATACCGATGATGTGTTTTGCTAACGCACGAAGAGAGTTACCGTGTGCAGTTACCAGTACGCGTTTGCCGGATAATAACGCCGGTGCGATTTGATCTTCCCAGAACGGTAAAACACGTTCTAAAGTGATTTTGAGGTTTTCCGCGTTTGGAATGACATCTTTCGGTAAGTGTGCGTAACGACGATCGTTATGCGCAGAATTCGGATCCGCCGCATCTAAATCGGGTGGAGAAATGTCATAAGAACGACGCCAAATGTGAACTTGTTCGTCACCGTATTGTTCGGCGGTCGCTTTTTTGTCTAAACCTTGTAACGCACCGTAGTGACGCTCGTTTAAACGCCAGTTTTTCACTTGTGGAATCCATAATTGATTAGATTCTTCTAATACGATATTACAAGTTTTAATTGCACGAGTTAAAACCGAAGTGAATGCGATATCGAATTCATAACCGGCGGCTTTTAATTTTTGACCTGCCGATTTCGCTTCTTCGATACCACGTTCGGTTAAATTAACATCACGCCAGCCTGTAAATAAGTTTTTAGCATTCCATTCACTGAAACCGTGACGAATAAATACTAATTCCATAAAGACTCCTATGTATTTAAGTTGATTTGAAAACCGTGTATTTATAGCAAAAATCCACTTACTTTGAAATAGTTAGCCGATTTCTTTTTAGAAAAGCGAGAGAAAAGCTGATTTTCCTCAAATATTTGATAGAATAAGCTATTTTGTCGTCTTTAATTGAGTTCCGTAGGTGGATTTTGTGAAAGTCTTTCGTTCGTTTTATGTCATTCCGCTATTGATTTGTTTTAGCGTATTCGTTCAGTCATCTTATGCGACTGAGCTTTCCAGTATTCAGCAAAAAATTAAACAACAACAAAGTAAAATTAACGAACAACGTCAAAAACGTAGTGTGCTGCAATCTACGTTGAAAACGCAAGAAATCGAGATGGGTAAGGTATTGGGTAAACTTAAAGAAACCGAAATGTCTTTAACCGAAACTCGCCAAGCGATTAAGCGTACCGAGCAGGAAATTCAAAGGCTGGAAAAGCAAGAAAAAGAACAAAAAGAGAAATTGAAAGAGCAGCTGGATTCCGCTTATCGCTCCGGTATTCATCCTTCGGTATTGGAACGCTTGATGTCGGAAAGTGCTAAAAATGCGGACAGAATGACCGCTTATTATGCGCATATCAATCAAGTAAGAATCGATACGATTAACGATTTAAGACGTACGCAACAGGAATTAAAAGATCGTCGCGACGAGCTGAAAGGTCAGCAGAAAGGGCAACAGACACAATTAAGCGAACAAAAGAAACAAGAAAAAGATTTAAAGAAAGTACAAAACGAACGTGAAACCACGTTGCGCTCAATTAATAAAACCTTAGAACAAGACGAAAGCCGTTTAGAATCGTTAAAAAGTAATGAGGCGGCGTTACGTAATCAATTAGCCAAAGCGACGGCGGAATCCGAACGCCAAGAAGAGCAGGAAATTGCCAAATTGGAGCAGAAAAAAAATAGTGAGGAAAAACGTAAAGCGACCGAGCAAGAAAAGCAACAAGTTAGAGCCGGTAGAGGTTTAGGTTCGCCGAAGAAACAATTTAGTATGCCGGTGGCGGGGAAAGTGGTAAACAGTTTCGGTTCTCGTCAAATGGGCGAAGTGACTTGGCACGGTGTCGTTATTGCGGCAAGCGCAGGTGCGCCGGTACGAGCGATTGCCGGCGGGCGTGTAATTTTAGCCGATTGGTTGCAAGGTTACGGGCAAGTCGTCGTAATCGATCATGGTAACGGCGATATGTCGTTATACGGCTATAATCAATCGGTTTCGGTACGTAAAGGCAGCCGTGTTTCCGCCGGACAACAAATTGCCAGCGTAGGTAACTCCGGCGGTCAAAATCGTTCGGCGTTATATTTTGAAATCCGTCGTAAAGGCAATCCGAAAAATCCGATGGGTTGGGTAAAATAATGTGGAATTTATTTCAAAGTAAGCAGTCTATTTTTTCGGTTTTTTGGCAAATTTTGTTGCTGATTTCACCGCTTGCTCAAGCGGGAAAATTAGCGATTGTGATAGATGATATCGGCTATCGTGCAAAAGAAGATAATGCGATTTACGCATTGCCTAAAGAAGTGAGTGTGGCAATCATTCCCGTTGCACCGTATGCGACGGCGAGAGCGCAAAAAGCCTACGAACAAAAACGGGACGTGTTGATCCATTTACCGATGCAACCGAAAAACAGACATCAACCGATTGAATCGGGGGCGCTAATGGTCGGGGCAAGTAAAGAAAACGTCGCTCGCTTAATTCAAGCCGCTCGTAATCAAGTGCCTTATGCCATCGGTTTGAATAACCATATGGGAAGCGGTGCGACGGCGGATCGTCAAACGATGGAGCATTTAATGACGGAGTTGTCTAAACAACAACTTTTCTTTCTTGACAGTAAAACCGGTCCGAGCGTTGCGGCAAAAGTCGCCCGTGAATTAGGGGTAAACGCCTTGGAAAGAAACTTGTTTTTAGATGATAACGATGCGTTGCACGAAGTGCAGAATCAGTTTCATCTTGCTTTACATTACGCTCGAAAACACGGTAGTGCGATTTTAATCGGTCACCCGCGTAAAAACAGTATCGAGGTCTTAGAAAAAGGTTTGGCAAACTTACCCGAAGATATTCAATTAGTCAGTATGGGCAGCTTATGGCGTAATGATACTGTCGTGCCGAAAACACCGTTTATTATGGTGTTTGACGATATGCCCGCGCCGACTTCCGCCGCCCCTTTTAACGTCGTACCGCTATTAAGAGGCGTACCACAAGATTAAGATTAGGACGTTATTGTGAATTTTAAACCGCATTTCTTAACCGTTTGTTGCTTATGCGCCTTTGCTCATATTGCTAATGCTCAACAATCCGTACAACCGGAAAATCACTCGCTCGAATCACCGCAAGATAGCGAGGAAGCCGTACAAGATTCAAAGATTGAAGCCGCCGTCGATTTGGAAGTAAAAGGGATTGCGGACAAAGATAAAGATGCTTGGGCGAATGTCCAAATTTATCTTGGGCAGATCGCAAAAGAATATGCGGACGGTTCGGAACGTCATCAATATCTGGTACAAACGGCGGTAGATAAAGCGTTGCGTGCCAAAGGGTATTACAACACTCGCTATCAATTTGCGCAAACGCCTCGCGCCGGTAAAAAGCCGTTACTGACGTTAAATGTCGAGCTGGATAGTCAAAAAGTCAAGATTGATGAAACGGATATCCGAATCAGCGGTGAGGCGAGTAAAGACGAAGATTTTACTAAATTGGTCGCTTCAGCTCCGAAACAAGGAACGGATTTGGATCATGAACAGTATGACGGTTTTAAAAGTAATCTTGAAAGTTTAGCATTTAAAAAAGGCTATTTTGACGGAAACTGGCTATATCATCGCTTAGAAATTTATCCGAAGGATCATTCGGCGGATTGGCGTTTAGGTTACGACAGCGGCGTTCGTTATCGTTACGGTGAAATTACGTTTACGGATAATCAAATTAAAGAAGAATATCTGCGCAATATTTTAAAAGTGAAATCCGGCGAACATTATTACGCTAATGACCTATCGCAAATGACTTCGGATTATTCGTCAAGCAATTGGTTTTCTTCAGTATTGGTTGAGCCGCATTTAAACGAAGAGCAAAAAGTTGTCGATTTAAATGTTTTATTTCAGCCGAAGAAAAAAAATGACGTAGAAGTCGGGATCGGTTTTGCAACCGATGTAGGACCTCGTTTTCAGTTGAACTGGAAAAAACCTTGGCTGAATAGCCGCGGTCATAATATTGAATCGCGTACGTATATTTCCGCACCGGAACAGCGTTTTGAGTTCGGCTATAATATTCCGTTGCGTGAAGATCCGCTGCATTACTATTATCAGTTTTCAGGTTCGTTAGAAAACGAAGATCAAAACGATACCGAATCGACAGCTGCAACTTTAGGTTTTCAGCGTTTTTGGACGCATGAAACCGGTTGGTCTTTTTCCGCCGGTATAAAAACGCGTTACGATTCTTTTACTCAAGCGGGTGAATCGCATCGTACTTTATTAGTTTATCCGACCGCTGCCTTAAATCGTACTCGTTCGGACGGCAATCGTTTTCCGCTTTGGGGGGACAGCCAAAGATTAACGGTGAACTGGGGGACAAAAACGTTAGCTTCGGATGTAAATTTCTATAGTTGGAAAGCATCCACCACTTGGATCAGAACCTATTTTAAGAATCATCGTTTCTTCTTACGTGCCGAAGTCGGTCATATTCATTCTAAAGATTTCTATCGTATTCCACCCGCATTACGTTATTTCGCCGGCGGTGATATGAGCATACGAGGATTCGGTTATAAGGATATTTCTCCGAGAGATCCGAAAAACGGTAAGTTGATTGGCGGTTCTCATCTAGCGACTGCAACCGCCGAATATCAATATCAGCTTTATCCGGATTGGTGGGCGGCACTGTTTTATGATACGGGGCTGGCTTCAAATAAATTCGAAACGAAAGATTTACACGCCGGAGCGGGGATCGGCGTACGTTGGGCTTCGCCAATCGGTGCGATTAAGTTGGATTTGGCAACGCCGGTAAGATCGCCGAATAATAAAAAAGGCGTAAAATTTTATATCGGTTTAGGTTCGGAATTATAAATATTATTCAAGCGGATAAATTTATCCGCTTTCTTTGTATCAGGTAAATGGTGAAAACTCATGAGTGAACAGCATAATCAACAAGTAGAAAGCGTTCAAACGGAGCAAACTCCCGTCATAACTAAAAAAAGTCGATGGCGTTGGTTGCGCCGTATCGGTTTCGGTCTATTATGCCTGCTTTTAATTCCTCTGTTATTTTTAATGACGGGCAAAGGGCAACGAACCGCTTTTGAGCTGGCGGATAAATTTCTCGAACCATTAACCGTCGGTAACATCAAAGGCAGTTTACAAGAGGGTTTAACTCTAACCGATACCAAATTTGTTACGGACGGAGTGGATGTAACGGTCGGGCAAGCGGATCTACAGCTTGATTTGAGTTGTTTGCTCAAGTTGCAAAGTTGCGTTGAAAATATCGCCCTAAAAGACACCGAAGTTAAAATTGATACGGTGAAATTACCGCCTTCTCAGCCGGATAAAGAGCGCGAACCTTTTACCGAGCTGAATTTACCGTTAGGCATCGCGGTGAAAAATATTGCGTTGGATAATATTCAAGTCAAAGTCGATGAAATGGATATTGCCTTAACACATTTTCATTCGGGGATTTTCGGTAAAGGGCGTGCGGTTAATTTAGCACCGACCGAATTAGCCGGTTTAACTCTTTCGCTCGCACCGTCAAGTGCGGAGCAAGCGGTCGAAAAAACACAGGAAATTGCAAAAAAATCGGAAAAACAGACCGCTTCCGAAATTGATTGGGCGGAAATTAAAGCCAAATTGGCTCAACCGCTATTGACCAAACAAGCGCCGATTAAATTACCGTTAGATGCGTCAATTCCGCAATTGGAAGCCAAAAATATTCATATTGAACGGAAAGTAAAAGATAAAGAAGGAAAGCTAACGACAGCTCAATCGATTGTGAAAGTAGCGTCGTTGTTGTTGCAAGCCAAGGCGGATCAACAAGCGGTCGAATTATCGCAATTATCGCTTAAAAGTGATCGCGGTAATATTCACGGCAACGGTTTACTGACTCTCGCGGAAAATTATCCGCTTAATTGGGCGTTAAATGCGGATTCGCCATTATTAACGGATCTAAAAATTCCGGCAAGCCAAGCAAAAATTGCGCTAAACGGCGAATTATTCGGTAAAACGTCGCTCGATATTCAAACAAGCGGCGCAGTGAAAACAAATTTAAAGGGGAATGTTCAACTTGCCGAGCCGAAAACACCGCTTAATCTGCATTTAACCGCTGATGCGGTTTCTTATCCGTTTATGCCGGAAAAGGGCTCTGATCCGCTGAAATTAGAAAAAATCGATTTGTTACTCAGCGGAGATTTACTCAATTATCAATTAGATACGCAAGTGAGTGCGACGGGGATAGGCATTCCGGCGAGCCGTGCGCATTTAAAAGGACAGGGCGAAATTACCCAATTTAATATTGATCAGCTTGCGCTGAATGCCTTAGAGGGTAAAGCAAATCTAAGCGGAAATGTGAATTGGGAAAAGGGCGTTGCATGGAATGCGAAAACCGAGCTAAATACCATCAATACCAAATCGCTTGCGCCGGAATGGACGGCGGTACTTTCCGGCGGTTTACAGTCGAAAGGTTATGCGGGACGAGGGAAAAACGGCTCGGATTGGAATGTTGAAGTTTCGAATTTAGATCTACACGGTTCGCTTTTGCAAAAAAATTTACAGCTCAAAGGCGAGATTAAATCCAATCATAAAACCTTATTGGACGTGCCTTCCGCCACGTTGATTTACGGCGAAAATAATATTGCCCTGAAAGGCGTCTTAAGTGATCAGTCGGATTTTTCCGCGCAAATTAATGCGCCGAATTTAACCGGTTTATTACCTAAGTTGGCGGCAAATATTCAAGGAAATATCAAGTTGAGCGGTAAAGTGGCCGAGCCGAATTTAGATGTGGATTTAACCGCTAAAAGCTTAAGTTATGATCAGTTGAGTCTAAAAAACTTAGTCGCAAAAGGAAAAGTAAATACCGAGAAAACGATTCAAGGTAATTTGGATGTGAGCTTGGCACAGTTGGCATACGGCGATGTAACGGTAGAAAACGCCGACTTAGCTGTAAGCGGTAGCGAAGCGAATCACAACTTAAAATTGAGTGCGAAAGGAAATCCTATTGGCGCAAATTTACAACTTTCCGGAAAATTTGACCGCTTGCAACAAGTTTGGCGAGGTCAATTAAGCCAAGTTGCGATTGAGAGCAAAGATTTCGGGTCGTTTAAAACCAACCAAGCGGTAAATGTTAGCTACGATAACAAGCAAGTCAATGCGAATGTTTCTGCCCATTGTTGGAATAATCCAAAAATTAATTTGTGTTTCCCGCAAGCGTTTAATGCCGGTCAAGAAGGTAAAGTACCGTTTGAAATCAAGCAATTTAACTTGGCGACAATTCAAGAATTTTTGGATCAAAATACGCAATTAGCCGGTATTATCAATGTAAAAGGCGATGCGGCTTGGTTTAAAAACAAACAGCCGCAAGTGAATGTTGAGCTTGATTCAAAAACATTGAAATTGGTACAAAAACTTGATGGCGGCAACAGCTTCCCGTTGACGTTAAGTCCGGTCAAAGTGAATGCGAATTTAGCGGATAATAATCTGAAATTAAAAACCGATATTAAAGTGGAAAATAACGGTCGCCTGACTACCGATCTTGTGATGAATGATGTGGCGAATACACGCAAATTATCCGGCAGTATTTATATTGATCAACTGACGCTTAAACTGATTAAACCGTTATTAACCGGAGGTGAATCGGTTGCTGGTAATATCAATGCGCGTTTGTCAGTCGGTGGCACAGTAGCCGCACCGTTATTAAATGGCACGTTAAATCTTAGCGAGTTACGGGCGAAAGCGAGTGCAATGCCGTTTGACGTTACCGACGGTCATTTAGCGTTAAATTTCCACGGTGCGACTTCAACGCTTTCCGGTCGGGTGCAAACCACGGAAAGTGAATTGCGTTTAGACGGCGATGCCGATTGGCGACGTTTAGATGCGTGGAAAACCAGAGTACACGCTCAAGCGCATCGCTTCCGCGTAAACGTGCCGAATATGGCAAAAGTCGAATTTAGCCCGAATATTGAGGTAACCGCAATGCCGAACGAGCTTGTTTTAGGCGGTAATATCGATATTCCTTGGGCGCGAATTGCGGTGGAGTCCTTGCCGGAAAGTGCGGTAAGCGTGAGCGGCGATGAAGTGATTATGGACGGTTCGGTAAAACAAAAAATTCCGTTGGCTCAGCGTCAGATCCCGGAGAAAACCGCAGGCGGTATGGCGATAAAGGCAAATATCAATATTCATATCGGCGATGACGTCAGTATTAATGCTTACGGTTTGAAAAGCCACCTAAACGGTACGATTGCGGTACGCCAAGGCAAACAAGGGCTTGGTTTATACGGGCAAGTCAATTTGAAAAACGGTCGTTATTCCTCATTCGGTCAAGACTTACTGATTCGTAAAGGGGTAATCAGTTTTGCCGGACTTCCGTCACAACCTTCCTTAAATATTGAAGCGATTCGTAATCCGGAAGCAATGGAAGATCCGAGTATCACCGCAGGGGTAAAAGTGATCGGTTTGGCGGATAGTCCGGAGGTAAAAGTATTTTCCGAACCGGCGATGTCGCAAAATGAAGCGCTTTCGCATGTGCTGACCGGTCGCTCGTTAGATAATAGCGGTGATGCCGGATCGAGCAATTCTATGGCGGCGGCATTAATCAGTATGAGCTTATCGAAAAGCAGTAAAACCGTCGGAGCGGTAGGTAGTACGTTCGGTTTGAAAGATTTAAACGTAACGACCGCCGGTATAGGCAATAATACGAAAGTGGAAGTGAGTGCGAGTTTAACGCCTAAGTTTAAAGTAAAATACGGTGTCGGGATCTTTGCCGCACTTACCGAATTAACGTTACGTTACAATCTTGCGCCGAGACTGTATTTACAATGGGTTTCCAGCGTAAATCAAGCGGTGGATTTAATGTATCGTTTTGAATTTGATGAAATGTTTGAGTAATTTTATCAACTATTTTGAGCAAGCGGTTCGTTTTGTGAATTTTTTGGCAAAACGGACCGCTTATTTTTTCGATCAACCTCCCCCAAAAACGACAAATATCGTGTTAAAATCCAATTTAATTCAAAGCGTTATCTCAAATTAAACAGAAATTGATTAAACATGGAAAAACAACGACAAAAGCAGTTGCAAAAGTGGCTTCGAGGACAGCAAAAAATCATTAAGAAGTGGATGTACCTCAATGTCTTGCTCGGTAGCTTGAGTGCCGTATTAATGATCGGACAAATGGCATTATTGGCAACGATGTTACATAAAATGATTATCGAACATCAAAGTCCGCAAACTTTCTTATTAGAGCTTGGCTTGTTATTTGTTTGTTTTAGCGGACGTGCGTTGCTGACTTGGCTACGCGAGCGCACCGGATTTAAGGCGGGTCAGACGTTGCGTTTACATTTACGTGAACAAATTATGGCAAAACTGTCTGAAATCGGACCGATGAGTATGCAACAAAAGCCGGCGGGAAGCTGGGCGACATTAATGTTGGAACAAGTGGAAAACCTACATAATTTCTACGCGCGTTATTTGCCGCAACAATTTTTATCGTTGTTAGTGCCGATGATTATTCTCTGTTTCGTATTTCCGATTAACTGGGCGGCGGGGCTTATTTTATTTGCAACCTTACCGTTATTGCCGCTGTTTATGGCGTTAGCCGGCATTAAAGCGGTGGAAGCGAACCAGCGTAATATCGGGGTACTTTCTCGAATTAGCGGTCAATTTTTGGATAAATTAAGAGGTTTGGAAACTATTCGTTTGTTCGGTCAGGCGAATAAGCAGACCGAGCAAATTTATCAAAGTACCGAAGAATTTCGTGTAAGTACGATGGACGTGCTGAAAATGGCGTTTCTTTCCTCGGCGGTATTGGAATTTTTTACTGCGGTATCGATTGCGGTCATGGCGGTTTATTTCGGCTTTATTTATTTGGGCGAGTTGGATTTCGGGTATTACGGCACGGGAGTGAGTCTGTTTATCGGGTTCTTCTGTTTAATGTTGGCACCGGAGTTTTATCAACCGCTACGTGAATTAGGCGTGTTTTATCACGATAAAGCGGCGGCAATCGGTGCGGCGGACGATATTGAAAAATTTTTAAATCAACAAGTTACACAAGCACAAACCGATTTGCAAAAAGATTTGCCGAATCAACCGCTTGTAATTACCGCGAAAGATTGTGTAATTCTTTCGCCGCAAGGTAAAGTCTTAACCAAACCGTTAAACTTTACTCTTGCCGCTCGACAACATATTGCGCTAGTCGGACAAAGCGGTGCGGGTAAAAGCTCGTTAATGAATATGTTATTGGGATTCTTACCTTATCAAGGTTCGGTCACGGTAAACGGTGTCGAACTACGTGAATTGAATTTAGCGCAATATCGCCGAAAACTGGCATGGGTCGGGCAGAATCCGCAGTTGATTAAAGGTTCGCTGCGCGAAAACATCTTATTAGGTAATCCGAATGCGACCGAATCTGATCTCAAACAAGCGTTGGCTTTATCCAAAGCGGACGAATTCGTTTATCGTTTAGGTTTAGACAGCCAAGTGCAAGATGCGAATGCCGGGATTTCCGGCGGACAGGCACAGCGTATTGCGATTGCCCGTGCATTGCTACGAGATTATGAATTGCTTTTGCTAGATGAGCCGACCGCCAGCTTGGATATGCAATCCGAACAACAAGTATTAAGCGCATTGCAACATTTAAGCCAAACGCAAACCACCTTAATGATTACGCACCGTATTGAAGATCTTAAACAATGTGATGAAATTTGGGTGATGAAACAAGGCGAGATCGTACAAAAAGGGCGTTTTGAAGCGGTTGAAAAAGAAGGTTATTTTGCAGAATTGCAGCAATACTGATAGGTGATACATGAAATCAATTTTTCCTTTCCTCTCTCTTTATCGTACCCATTGGGGACGTTTATTATTGGGTATTGTATTAGCAATAGCAGGTTTAACCGCAAGTATCGGTTTATTAAGTTTATCCGGTTGGTTTTTATCCGCATCCTTTTTAGCCGGTTCGGCAATTATTTTTAATTTCTTTTATCCGTCGTCAGGCGTAAGAGGCTTAGCAATCGGACGGACGATCTCACGTTATTTTGAGCGTTTGGTGACGCATGATGCCACATTCCGAGTATTGGCTAATTTACGCGTTACCGTATTTCGTAAGCTGATTCCGCTTAGCCCGAGAGGTTTAAATCGTTTTAGAAACAGTGAGTTGCTTAACCGTTTAGTCGCGGATGTCGATACTTTAGATACGTTATATCTAAATCTAATGTCTCCGTTTGTCAGTGCGATTATGCTCATTGTATTTATGGGCATCGGTTTAACTTTTGTTTCTCCATTGCTTGCTTTAGTTATTTGCGGATCGCTAACCGTATTACTGATTATTTTCCCTATGTTGTTTTATCGTTTAGGGCGAAAATCCGGTGCAATCGTTATACAAGCGCGAGCAAATTATCGCAGTCAATTTATTGAATGGATCCAAATGCATGCTGAGTTTTTATTATTCGATGTGGTGGGGCAAGCAACTAACAAACTGAATCAAACGGAAAAAGAATGGCTTAATGCACAGAGTAAAGAAAGCCGATTGACGGGGCTATCCAACGCCTTGCTGATTTTCTCAAACGGGATTTTAGTATGTGTGGTGATTTATTTAGCGTCCACCGCAATTAACGTACCTTCCGCCGAATATCCGGAAGCGTTGATTGCACTTGTGGTTTTTTGTGTAATGGCATCGGCGGAAATTTTAATGCCGATTGGCTTGGCTTTTTTACATTTAGGACAAGTGATTACTGCGGCAGAACGCTTAAATGAAATTACCGAACAACAGCCGTCGGTCAGTTTCGGCAGTAAAAACGATTGGCAAAAAATCGAGCAAAACAGACCGCTTGTCCAATTTGAAAACGTGACGTTTACCTATCCGAATCGGATTGATCCGGTGTTACAAAATATTTCATTTGAAATTTGTGCCGGACAAAAAGTGGCGATTTTAGGTAAAACGGGTAGCGGTAAGAGTACTATTTTCCAATTACTTAATCGTAATTATGACCCGACAAGCGGTCAAATTCGTCTAAATGCTTGCAATATTGCCGATTATGCGGAACCCGTGTTACGTCAGCATATCGTGACGTTAAGTCAGCGAGTGCATATTTTTAACAGTAGTTTGCGAGATAATTTATTATTCGGTGATGCGCAGGCGACGGACTCCCGGTTAATTACGGTGTTAAATCAAGTGGGATTATCTTATTTGCTAGACGAACAAGGTTTGGATTTATGGTTGGGAGAGGGCGGTCGTCCGCTTTCCGGTGGTGAACAACGCCGATTAGGTTTGGCGCGTTTATTACTAAGCCAAGCGGAAATCGTGTTATTGGACGAACCGACCGAAGGTTTGGATCGTGAAACCGAGCAACAAATTTTGACGTTAATTTTGACTCATTGTCAAAATCGAACCCTATTAATGATTACTCATCGCTTACACGGCTTGGATAAATTCGATAAAGTCTATCGAATGGACAACGGTAAATTTATTAATTAAGCCAATACGCTTTAAAAGGACGCAAACGGTTACGTTGGCGTCTTTTCTATTCTTTTCAACAATAAATTTCTTGTTTTTTCATTCAAAAATAAACAAAAAAGTGTTATATTGACAATCAATTTTTGATTTTATCTTTTCTTAATCATTTCATTTATTTTGGATTTATGGCTACCAATTATCACGATATTACGATTGCTTTTGCAGGTGTTTGCCAAGCGGTTAGTTTAGTTCAACAATTTGCTCACAAAGGTTCCGCAGATCGTGAGATTTTTGCAAATTCAATTAAAAGTTTACTCGTTACTCAGCCGGATTCGACCTTAGCGGTTTTTGACGGTCAGTTAGCCAATTTAAAACTAGGCTTGGAAACGGTTCAAGCACAAATGGGTAGCCCAAACGGTAAATTAGATACCGAAATTGGCCGTTATTGGATTAATGTACTCGCCTTAAGTCAAAAGCTAAATAAAAATCCTGAAGCCAAAGCAAAATTGGCAGAGCGTTTACAGCAAATCGAACGTCAATTACCGCTCTATGAAAATGATATTATGGCGGATCAAATGATTGCGAATTTAGCTGCGATTTATAGCGATGTGATTAGCCCACTCGGTTCAAAAATTCACGTATTAGGTTTACAAGATTATCTGGTGCGTCCGGATATTCAGCAAAAAATCCGAGCCAGTCTATTAGCTGGTATTCGAGCCGGTATTTTATGGCAACAAGTCGGCGGAACTCGCTGGCAATTCTTATTTTCCCGTAGAAAGATTCTTAATCAGGCACAACAGTTTTACAAAAGTATTTAAACAAGTTCTCCGTAATGGAGAACTTGTTCCGAACATTTATTTATTTGGAGAAAACAATGGAACTTACCGCTTTAACAGCATTATCCCCAATCGATGGTCGTTACCAAGACAAAGCTGCCGCATTACGTCCGATTTTTAGTGAATTCGGTTTACTAAAATTCCGTGTCACGGTAGAGGTTCGTTGGTTACAAAAATTGGCTTCTCAGGCACAAATCAAAGAAGTTCCAGCTTTTTCTGAAAAAGTAAACGATTACTTAAATCAGATCGTAGCAAATTTCTCAATTGAAGATGCAAACCGCATCAAAACGATTGAACGTACCACGAACCATGATGTAAAAGCCGTTGAATATTTCTTAAAAGAAAAATGTGAAGCGTTACCTGAATTACAAGCGGTAAACGAATTTATCCACTTTGCTTGTACCTCGGAAGATATTAACAATACTTCACACGCACTAATGCTAAAAACGGCACGTGAAGAAGTACTATTACCAGAATGGAAAAAAGTAATTGATGCGGTGGTGGAACTGGCAAAACGTTATCAACATATTCCGTTACTTTCTCGTACGCACGGTCAGCCGGCAAGCCCGACAACCATCGGTAAAGAGATGGCAAACGTGGCGTATCGTCTTAAACGCCAATACAAACAACTTGAAAACTTAGAGATCTTAGCGAAAATCAACGGTGCGGTGGGTAACTACAATGCGCATTTGTCCGCTTATCCTGATGTGGATTGGCATACTTTCAGCCAAGAGTTTGTAGAATCGTTAGGCGTAACTTGGAACCCGTACACCACACAAATTGAACCGCACGATTACATTGCGGAATTCTTTGATTGTGTGGCACGTTTTAATACGATCGTAATTGATTTTGACCGTGATATGTGGGGCTATATTGCATTAAATCACTTCAAACAACGCACGATTGCCGGTGAAATCGGTTCGTCCACCATGCCGCACAAAGTGAACCCGATCGACTTTGAAAACTCGGAAGGTAACCTTGGCTTAGCGAATGCGGTAATGAACCATTTAGGTCAAAAACTACCGATTTCTCGTTGGCAGCGCGACTTAACCGATTCAACCGTATTACGTAATTTAGGCGTAGGTTTAGGTTATTGCTTAATCGCTTATGCGGCAACCTTAAAAGGCGTAAGTAAGTTGGAAGTAAACGAACAACATTTACGTGACGAGTTAAATCAAAACTGGGAAGTATTAGCAGAGCCGATTCAAACGGTAATGCGCCGTTACGGTATCGAAAAACCATACGAGAAACTGAAAGAATTAACTCGCGGTAAACGTGTCGATGAAGCGGTGATGCGAGAGTTTATCGAGAAACTTGAGATTCCGGCGGAAGAAAAAGTGCGCTTAAAAGAGATGACGCCGGCAAGTTATATCGGTTATGCGGTAGAACTTGTTGAAAAATTGTAAAATTTAAGTTAAAAATGACCGCTGGTAAGCGGTCATTTTTTTGAAAACTTTGCGGAGGAATAAGTAAATGAAACAATCTATTCGTCACAATAAAATTATCGAACTGGTTAATCAGTTAGGTTATGTCAGTACGGAAGAATTAGTTGCCCAATTAGATGTCAGTTCTCAAACGATTCGCCGTGATTTAAACGAATTAGCCGAAAAGAATTTGATTCGCCGCCATCACGGTGGTGCGGGTATGCCGTCTAACAGCGAAAACAGCGATTATACCGAACGTAAACAGTTTTTTTCGGAACAAAAAAATGAAATTGCGCGCCACGTAGCGGCAATGATCCCGAACGGTGCTTCATTATTCTTAGATATCGGTACAACCTCTGAAGCTGTGGCTTATGCACTGTTATCGCATCAAAATTTGCGTATTGTGACCAATAATCTGAATGCCGCACATATTTTAATGCAGAAGGAAGATTTCCATATTACGGTAGCCGGTGGTAATTTGCGTACCGACGGCGGTTTAATCGGTGAAGCAACGGTGAATTTTATCAGCCAATTCCGCTTGGATTTCGGTATTTTGGGCATTAGTGCGATCGATAGTGACGGCTCAATGCTCGATTACGATTACCACGAAGTGCAAGTGAAACGCGCTTTGATGCAGAGTTCCCGCCAAGTGATTTTGGTAACCGATCATTCAAAATTCAGTCGTAGCGCAATTGTGCGTTTAGGCGATATTACCGAAGTGAATTATTTGTTTACAGATTTGCCGTTACCTTTAGAATTACAGCAACGATTAGTTTCAACCAAAGTAGCAGTACAAATCTGCGGTAATTAATGACAACTTTTTTTCAACAACATTTTTCTCGGAATAAATGGCTGGCGTATGCACAATTAATGCGCTTTGATAAGCCGATTGGAACTTTACTTTTGCTTTACCCGACATTATGGGCGTTATTTGCCGCCGCAGGCGGTATGCCGCCGTTGTCCGTGTTAGTGATTTTCGTGTTAGGCGTAATCGTTATGCGTGCCGCCGGCTGTGTGATTAACGATTATGCCGATCGCCATATTGACGGTGAAGTAAAACGTACCTCACAGCGCCCGCTTGCCACCGGGCGGGTGACGACGGCGGAAGCAAAAATACTGTTCGTATTATTGTTGTGTATCGCTTTTGTTTTGGACTTATTGCTTAACCGATATACTTTTTTACTGTCGTTTGTTGCGGTCGCGTTAGCGATTATTTATCCGTTTATGAAACGCTTTACCCATTTACCGCAAGTGGTATTAGGCATGGCGTTCGGTTGGGCGATCCCGATGGCGTATGGTGCGGTAAGCGAATCGTTGCCGTTGGAGTGTTGGTTGTTATTTTTCGCCAATATTTTTTGGACGGTTGCTTATGATACGCAATATGCGATGGTTGATCGTGACGATGATCTGCGTATCGGGGTAAAATCCACTGCGATTTTGTTTGCGCAATACGACAATAAAATTATCGCCTTATTGCAATTTATTACGTTAGTGCTATTAGTTATTTTTGGTTGGATAAGTCAATATCATTGGGGTTATTTTGTCGTGCTCGGCTTGAGCGCAAGTTTGTTTAGCCATCAATGTTGGCTGACCAAACAGCGAGTCAGAGAGCAATGTTTTAAAGCGTTTTTGAATAATCACTATTTCGGTTTAGGTGTGTTTTTTGCGATTTTAGTCGGCATCTATGCTTAATGCAAAAAGAGTAAGCGGTTGAATTTTCTGAGATTTTTGCCAAGAAAAGTTAGCCGCTTTTTGATTTCCTAAGTTTACAAATTTCCCTCCTTTTTTAACCGCTTGTTTTCAATACTTTTCCGCATTTTTCTGCTATAATCTCAATAATTTTTGGCTTTAAATTTATTTAAGAATAAAGCCTTTTCCATTTCATAAAGTATAGGAATAACGAATGTCTGAACAAAATCAAACAAATAGTTATGATTCTTCGAGCATTAAAGTCTTACGAGGCTTAGATGCGGTACGTAAACGTCCGGGTATGTATATCGGTGATACCGATGATGGCACAGGTTTACACCATATGGTGTTTGAAGTTGTAGATAATGCGATCGATGAAGCGTTAGCGGGACACTGTAAAGATATTATCATAACCATTCATTCGGATAATTCGGTTTCCGTACAAGATGACGGCCGCGGTATCCCGGTCGGTATTCACCCGGAAGAAGGCGTATCGGCAGCGGAAGTGATTATGACGGTATTGCACGCCGGCGGTAAATTTGACGATAACTCCTATAAAGTATCGGGCGGTTTACACGGTGTGGGCGTATCGGTGGTAAATGCGCTTTCATCAAAATTACAATTAACCATTCGTCGAGAAGGTCATGTTCACGAGCAATTTTATAGTTTAGGCGAGCCGGATGCGCCATTAACCGTTATCGGCGATACCGACAAAACCGGTACGATGGTGCGTTTCTGGCCAAGCTTAGATATCTTCAAAAATAAAACCGAATTCGAATATAAAATTCTGTCAAAACGTTTACGTGAGCTTTCTTTCTTAAACTCGGGCGTATCAATTCGATTAATTGACGAACGTGACGGCAAAGAAGAACATTTCAAATATGAAGGCGGTATTAAAGCGTACGTTGAGTATTTAAACGAAGGTAAAACCCATATTCATAACACGCCGTTTTATCTTTCAACCGAGAAAGACGGTATCGGTGTTGAAGTGTCATTACAGTGGAACGACAGTTATAACGAAAATGTTTACTGTTTTACTAATAATATTCCGCAACGTGATGGTGGTACGCACTTAGCCGGTTTCCGTGGTGCATTAACCCGCGCATTAAAAAACTATATGGATAACAGCGGTGTAGTGAAGAAAGCGGATGCGAATATTGATGCGTCAGGGGATGATGCGCGTGAAGGTTTGGTTGCGGTAATTTCGGTCAAAGTACCGGATCCGAAATTCTCATCACAAACGAAAGATAAGTTAGTGTCATCGGAAGTGCGTGGAGCGGTGGAAAGTTCAATGAACGAAGCGTTATCCGAATACTTAGCGGAAAATCCGGACGATGCGAAAAATATTGTCACCAAAATTATTGATGCGGCACGAGCGCGTGAAGCAGCACGTAAAGCGCGTGAAATGACACGTCGTAAAGGTGCGCTGGATTTAGGCGGCTTACCGGGTAAATTAGCGGACTGCCAAGAAAAAGACCCAGCGTTGTCGGAACTTTACTTAGTGGAGGGTGACTCTGCGGGCGGTTCGGCAAAACAAGGTCGTGATCGTAAAAACCAAGCGATTCTGCCGTTAAAAGGTAAAATCTTAAACGTTGAAAAAGCACGTTTCGATAAAATGCTTTCTTCGCAAGAAGTCGCAACCTTGATTACTGCATTAGGCACCGGTATCGGTCGTGATGATTACAATATTGAGAAATTACGTTATCACAAAATCATTATTATGACCGATGCGGACGTGGACGGTGCGCATATTCGTACCTTGTTATTAACTTTCTTCTACCGCCAAATGCCGGAATTGATTGAGAACGGTTATGTTTATATCGCTCAACCGCCGCTTTATAAAGTGAAAAAAGGTAAACAAGAGCGTTATATTCAAGATAACGACGAAATGTCGCAATATGAAATTGATATTGCTTTGGAAGGTGCAGGTTTATTTGTGAGTGAAGGCGCGCCGGCATTAAGCGGTGTGGCACTTGAAAGTCTCATTTCACAATATAACGGCGTGCAAAAATTATTTGATCGCTTAAGTCGCCGTTATCCGGTGGCGTTATTAAACGAATTAATTTATAGCCCGGCGTTATCGGCTGAATTTGCAAAAGTTCAGGCAAAAGTGACCGCTTGGAATGAGCAGTTTGTGGCGAAGTTAATGGAAAAAGAAACCGGCGGTAGTTTCTACCGTAGTGAAGTTTTCTTCAATACCGAGCGTCAAGTATATGAGCCGGAAATTGTGGTAACGACTCACGGTATGGATACGACTTATCGTCTTGATTTTAACTTTATCAGCAGTAACGAATACGCCAAAATTACCGCATTAGGTAACGAGTTAAACGACCTATTATCACCAAGTGCTTATGTAATGCGCGGTGAACGTCGCCAAGAAGTGAGCAGCTTTGCCGAAGCGTTAGATTGGTTAGTGCGTGAATCTCGTAAAGGCTTAACCATTCAACGCTATAAAGGATTAGGCGAGATGAATCCGGAGCAATTATGGGAAACTACAATGGATCCGGTTGCACGTAAGATGTTACAAGTAAATATCACCGATGCGATTGCGGCAGACAAATTGTTTAGTACCTTAATGGGCGATGAAGTTGAACCTCGTCGCGACTTTATCGAAAGCAATGCGTTATATGCTCAGTTAGATATTTAATCTAAGCTAAATAAAAACCCCAAAGTATTTTGCTTTGGGGTTTGTTTTGGCATTTTATGTAAAAAAAGACCGCTTGTGTAAGTGGTCTTTTTCATCAAATTAAGCTTGTTTATTTTTACGAGATTTACGCCATTTCCAGCCTACATAGATGGCAATCACACCTAAACCGGCAAAAATAATATGCTGTCCGTTTTTTACTTGTTCGTGTAGCCAATCGAGGTTTTGTGCGCCGTAATCGCCTAAATAGACCCAAATCGGTACGGAAATAATTGCCGCACAGAAATCAACCAACACGAAACGAGTATAACTTACACGGCGAGTAATACCGGATACCAGATACACCACCGCACGTAATCCCGGTAAAAAACGCGCTAAGAATAATAAACGGTTGCCTTGTTTTTCAAAACGTTCCTGCACCATTTGGTAACGTTCTTCGGTCACAATATTACGAATTAGCGGAAACTGGCGAATTCTTTCGCCGTAAATACGTCCGAGCCAATACATCGTACTATCGCCGATGAGTACGCCGAGCATACTGACGACTAACATCCAATGTACATTGGTATAGCCTAAGCCTGAAATCACGCCGCCGGAAACCAAAGTAATATCTTCCGGAATCGGTACGCCGAAGCCACAAGCCAACAAAACCAAAAATACAGCCCAATAGCCATAGCTACTGAAAAAGCTGATTAAGAATTCCATATTTACTCCTTCTATAAACGGATTATTTATTTAGGTTTCTCACAGAACGACGTAAGACTAACTCGGGGTGAAACTCAATCGTTTGAGGTTGATATTGGGTTTTATCTATTTTAATTCGTTCAAGTAAAATATTGAGCGCTTTTACGCCTAAACGTGATTTCGATTGGTGGATCGTCGTAAGCGGCGGAGAATAAAAGCGCGACGAATGAATATTATCGTATCCGATAATTGACATATCGCTCGGTACAGACAACCCTTTTTCACTTAATGCCGAAATGGCGCCTAATGCAATCGTATCACTGAAACAAAAAATCGCCGTCGGTAATTTTTCCAAACGTAATAAATTATTCATTTGCTCAAAACCGCTTTCCGGTTCGAAGTCGCCTTCATAAATCCATTCTTGGCGCACAGGTAAATTTGCTTCGTGCATCGCTTTTAAGAAACCTTCGTAACGTTCTTTGGAAAGGGTTTTGCTTAGGTGACCGGCGATAACGCCGATATCTTTATGACCGTTTTCAATTAAATGTTGGGTAGCTAAGTATCCTCCTTCAAAGCTATTATCCAAAATACGATCGCTATGATCATCGGCTTTACCCCAATCCATTACCACCATCGGGATATTTGTACCGTTGAATAGTTCTAAAGAATCTCGAGTATATTCGGAACACATTACCAATACGCCGTCCACTCGTTTTTTAATTAACATATCCAAATGGTTTTGGATTTTTTCCGGCTCGTTTTGGGTATTGCATAAGAAAAGAGAATAGCCTTGTTGATAGCAATGTTCTTCTACGGCTAATACGATTTCGGCAAAATAAGGCGCTTCGCTGGTCGTGATGATCATTCCGATGGATTTAGTGGTATTGACTTTTAAGCTGCGAGCAACGGCACTCGGGGAATAATTTAATTGTTGGATTGCATCCCATACAGCCTTACTGGTATCTTCTGCTACAAAACGGGTTTTATTGATTACATGTGAAACGGTGGTGGTCGAAACACCGGCTAATTTAGCAACGTCTTTAATTGTAGCCATAATTTTGTTCTCTTTTTAATATCAAAATAATCTCTTATTATAACGAAAATTAATCGGCTAAGAGAGGAAATTCTGCAAATAAATATGTAAAGAATAGGGAGATTAAAGATAAGACAAGCAACTGTAGGCAGAATAAATGAAAGTTAATTTATTAGTATAAGTCTAATGAAACGATGAATTTCATTATCAGGAGGAAAAATGAATTTAAATCGTTATATTATCGGAGGGATTGCAATGTTTACCGCTTCCGTTTGTGCTGCTAGCCCTTATCAATTAAGTACTCATATTTTGGATATTAACAAAGGAAAGCCTGCTGCGGATGTCCAAGTTGAACTTTACAAACTTAATAACGAAAACGGGAACTGGCAACAAATTGCGAAAGAAGCTACCGATGCAAACGGGCGAATTACAGCATTTCTACCGATTCGAGAAGGTTTAAATAACAAGGGTGTTTATAAGCTGAAATTTCAGGTAAAAGATTATTTTAATCGTCTGCAGGAACAAAGTTTTTACCCTTTTGTTGAAGTCTCATTTGAATTGAACGATAGTTCGCATTACCATGTTCCGATCACTTTATCGCCTTATGGTTACTCGACTTATAGAGGAAGTTAATATGCTAAGATTAATGAATATCGAATAAGAAAAGTTTTAATGGTGCCAGTGGTCGGACTCGAACCGACACGTTTATTCAACGGCGGATTTTGAATCCGCTGCGTCTACCGATTTCGCCACACTGGCAAAGGTGTGTGATTTTGAATAACCTAAGAACTAGGTTGGGTAAGATTATAGGTAAATTAGACCGCTTGCGCAAGGAATAAAAAGCAGAGAATCATTGTTTGCCGTAAAAAGCAACACTTTTGCAATCAAAACTCACGAAGTTATTCACATTAATTGTGGATAACTTCGTGAACAATATAGAGTATAAATGATTAACTTCTTGATTTGAAAAAGAAAAAAGCAAATTGATTAGGTTTGTTTGTATTTTAATCAATTGATTTTAATGATTTCGCTCACGATTTCGCCTTGCGAAAGTTTAGTGGTGATTTGCGTGCCTACCTTAAGATTTTCGGTTGAACGCAAGATTTCGCCTTTAGAGGTTTGTGTCACGGAATAGCCTCTCGCTAGAATTTTTAGCGGACTTAAACCGTCTATTCTCGTGCAAAGTTCCTGAAATGCTTGCTGTTCTTTGGTTAATTTCTTTTCAATCGCAAACTGAAGTCGTTGTGCTAATTGCGCATACTGCTGATTTTTCTTTTCTACATAGTATGGCAACGGATTACGTTTCACTTGTTCGACAATATGTTTCCACTGGTTTTGTTTGCGGATTAAGGTTTGTTCTATCGCTTGCGCCAGACGATATTCTGCTTGCTTTAATTGCATTTGTTGCTGTTGTAACTGACGTTGCGGATGCTGATTGGTTAAGCGTAGCAATAATTGTTCGAGTTTCTGTTTTTCGGTTAAATAAGTTTTATGTATCGCATTTTCTAAGCGATAGCTAAATTGAGCTAATCGTTGCTGCTGCATTTGAACCTGACGAGCAGGATGCTGCGCATTTAAACGTAGTTTTAAACGTTCGAAATATGTTTGTTTCTCCGTCCACAAGCGGTCAAAAGCAAGGCTTAATTTGTCAAATTGATGTTGTAACTGACGTACTAACTCTTGTTGATCTCGGCTAACCAATTCTGCTGCGGCAGAGGGGGTTGGCGCTCTTAAATCTGCAACAAAATCGGCAATCGTCACATCGGTTTCGTGACCTACTGCACTGATAATCGGAATATCCGAACGGAAAATGGCGTGAGCGACAGCTTCTTCATTAAAACACCATAAGTCCTCTAGCGAACCGCCGCCACGACCGACAATTAACACATCGCATTCTCGGCGGCGATTGGCTAAATCAATCGTATTTACAATATCTTGCGTCGCTTCTTTACCTTGTACTAGAGTCGGATAAATAATGATCGCCAGACTCGGGTCACGGCGTTTTAAAATATTCAGAATATCCTGTAATGCCGCACCGCTTGAAGAGGTAATAATACCGACTCGCTTAGCAAAAGGCGGAATGGCTTTTTTCTTCTCTTGTGCAAAAAGTCCTTGGGCGGCCAGTTTCATTTTCAGCTGTTCAAACTGTTGCTGTAATAAGCCGTCACCGGCAGGCTGCATACTTTCAATAATGATTTGATAGTCGCCACGCGGCTCATATAAACTGACACTCGCACGTACCAGCACTTGCATACCGTTTTGCGGACGGAAAGTGACTCGTTGGTTTTTCATTCTGAACATCGCACCACGCACTTGGGCGTTTTCGTCTTTAAGGGTGAGATACCAATGTCCGGAAACGGGTTGGCTAAAATTGGAAATTTCACCGGTAAGCCAAACTTGCCCTAATTCCGTTTCAAGCAGATTGCGTACCGAATAGTTAAGTTGCGTGATGGTAAGAATATTATTCATATCTAGAAAGTTGCCGAAGATTTTAGGAAAGTTTACTGGTAAAGGAAGATAAGGTGCAAGCGGTAAATTTTCAGTTATTTTTTGCAAATACAAAAAAGCCCTCGATATTATCGAGGGCTAGGAATTTTGGTTGCGGGGGCCGGATTTGAACCGACGACCTTCGGGTTATGAGCCCGACGAGCTACCAAGCTGCTCCACCCCGCGTCTGGATGTGATGTATAATACTTTTTTTTCATTTCATTGCAAGCATAATTTCCGGAAATGAATTTGTTTGACTGAATTTGAAACAGAAATAGCATAAAATATCGTAAGTGTAGTCTGTGTAAAGGTTCAAAATTTAGTATCGTTTTAGCATGAATTTTGATAGGCTAATCACTTTTCTCATCAATTAAATTTCTAAGGTTTTTTATGAATTGGAAGGCGTATAAACAGTGGGCGGCGGTGACTGCCGTCGCACTTTTAGTTGCAAGTTGTTCTTCGGATAGAGTAAGCAAAGGACAGAGTGATTATCAGGCGGAACACGCGAAGTTTGGTGCGGTATATAAAGGTCGTCAGTATATTCCGCATAATTTTGTCAGCACTCCGAGAGTGGCGGCAAACGGATCGATTGTTAATTTCCAAGATTTCTTAAAACAGTTAAATAATGTACGCGCGTATGCCGGCGGTATTACCGGCCGTTATGCAGGCACTTACGGTAAAGTTTCCTCATGGATCGCTTCAGGCGGTAAGGTATCGGATTTAGCCCGTTACAATATTCACGCGCTACAAATGCGTGGTGAAGACGGTTTCCAAAACGTGTTAATGACCGGTTACTATTCTCCGGTTATTCATGCACGCCGTACGCCTCAAGGTCAATATCAACACCCGATTTATGCAATGCCAAGTCAGAAACGCTTTACCCGTTCGCAAATTTATGACGGTGCGTTAGAAGGTAAAGGTTTAGAACTCGCTTATAGTGATTCAATGTTGGATAACTTCTTACTTGGCGTGCAAGGGAGCGGTTATGTTGATTTCGGTGACGGTCGTTTAAATTATTTCGCTTATGCAGGTCAAAACGGCTTTAAATATGCGAGTGTCGGTCGTTTATTAGTTGAAGACGGTGAAATTCCAAAAGAGAAAATGTCTATTCAAGCGATTCGTGAATGGGGAGAACGTAATCCGCATCGTGTACAAGGCTTATTAGAACGTAACCCGTCTTACGTTTTCTTTAAAAATGATCCGACCGGTCAAGTAAAAGGTTCGGCAGGCGTACCGTTAGTCGCATTGGCGTCAGTCGCTTCCGATAAAAGCCTTGTACCGTCAGGCAGCGTGTTATTGGTTGAAACACCGTTAATCGATCGTGCCGGTAACTGGACGGGCAAACACGAATTACGTTTAATGGTAGCGTTAGATGTCGGCGGTGCGGTAAAAGGTCATCACTTTGATTTATACCAAGGTATCGGTGATGAGGCTGGTCATAAAGCTGGTTTAATGAAACACTACGGACGTGTTTGGGTATTAAACTAATTACTCATCGTACACAAGCGGTTGATTTTTGCAAAAGATTTGCAAATTTTGACCGCTTGTTAGCTTCTAGATACAGCCTCCGCAACTGCCGCATCGCCAGTCTTCTTTATTTACTGCTTGGTAGAAATAGCGAATAATCTCTTCTTCTAACGGAATCTCTTGTTCGATAAACCAATCGCTTAGCCATTCAATATTTTCTACAATCCAATCATCTTCATCCAATCCTTCTAAGTAAAGCTCATCATCCGGATCCATATAGTTATAAATCCCTTTTGTGCCCATATCTTTATCTTGACGGTCTTTAGGCAGGGTAAGTTCTCGACCATTGTAATGAATAATCCAATGACCTAAGCACATAACTTGTTGTTTACGACTCCAAGCGACAGTAAAAGGGTTCGACATAATTTATACTCCATTCGTTTTTTAAAATTTTAAAACTGACGAAAATAGGGGGATATACAAAAAATGGGGTAAATTGGAACGAGTTTGATTTAGTTCAAAAGAATAAGCCTCAGCAATGTGAGGCTTTAGCAGATAGGTATATGTGTTAGGCGTTGGCTAAAATTACTGCACGTTTCGGTGCAGGATAGCCTTCAATGGTTTTACTATGATCATTTGGATCGAGGAAATCGACCAAACTTTCATTTTCCAACCAATCGGTTTTACGCTGTTCTTCTAATGTTGTAACTGCTTGATCAACACAGCGGACATTTTTGAAACCAACTTTTTCCAACCAGTTAATCAGGCAATCGATCGACGGAATGAAATAAACGTTTTTCATCTTCGCATAGCGATCGGCTGGAACAAGACAAGTATTCACATCGCCATCAATCACTAGCGTTTCTAATACCAATTCACCACCTTTCACCAGTTGCGCTTTAAGTTGTGAAAGATGATCTAACGGTGATTTACGGTGATAAAGCACGCCCATTGAGAAAACCGTATCAAAAGCGGCTAACGGTTGCATTTGCTCAATACCAAGCGGAATTAAATTTGCACGGCGGTCATTGCCAAGTAATTTGCGTACCACTTCAAATTGGCAAAGGAATAGTTCAGTTGGGTCAATTCCAACTACCATTTTTGCGCCTTCACCGACCATACGCCACATATGATAACCGCTACCACAACCGACATCTAAAATAGTACGGTCTTTCAGCGGAGCAAGGTGCGGAAGGACACGATCCCATTTAAAATCGGAACGCCATTCGGTATCAATATGAATTCCGTGCAAATGATAAGGCCCTTTACGCCAAGGCATCAGCTGTTTTAAGTGATGAGTAAGTTGTTTGGCCTCACCAATGGAAAGTGGTGAGTGCGGAATAGATTCCACCTTATCTTTCAAATTAATACAAGCGGTCGAATTTGGCATAAAATCGACAATTTTTGCCCATTTGGCATAATCACCATGTGTGGTTTTTTCCCATTGTTTTAATTGTAAAGGCAAAGTTTCCAGCCAAGCGGACAGATTCGTTGTTGCGATTTGTTGATAAAAAGGACGAAAGTCAATCATAGAAATTTTTGTGTCATTAAAATAAAGCCGACATTCTAGCAAAATTTGCAAAAAAATCTAAAAATTTAACCGCTTACTCTTTGTTTAAAATGATAAGATTTGTAGAATAAGCCCCTTGAATTTTTTCAAAGGGACATCATAATGCCTAACAGCACAGCCTTGCCAACTTTTCGCTTAAAGATCAACAACTTTTTCAATTAAAAGCACTCTTGCCTGAAATTTTTAGCGAGGGCAAAATTGATTTTGATAAGTTCCAACAACTTTTCTCTGGCAACATTTCTACTAAGCCTGACCGCTATCATCTCAACTGGGCAGGCAAATCGCAGGCGTATCAGCAATTACAAATTCCTACGCAAAAAACGCTTACACCTTGTGTAGAAGAGAGCGTAGATTTCGAGCAAACGCAAAATATCTTTATTGAGGGAGAAAATCTTGAAGTATTGAAAGCGTTGCAAAAATCCTATTTCAATTCGATCAAAATGATCTACATTGACCCACCTTATAACACGGGAAATGACTTCGTTTATAACGACAATTTCGCCCAAAACCAAACAGATTATCAGGCTCAAACTGGCGAAATAGGCGAAGATGGCTTTCTCAAAAAAGCCTTCCGCAAAAATGCCAAAGAGAATGGGCATTTCCATAGCAACTGGCTAAATATGATGCTCCCTCGTTTACACCTTGCCCGTAATTTGCTCAAAGATGACGGTGTGATTTTTATCTCCATTGATGATAACGAACAAGCACAGCTGAAATTATTGTGCGATGAAGTGTTTGGGGAGGAAAATTTTGTGGCAGAACTTATTTGGGATAAGCAGCATTCTCAACAGCAAGGGCTATTCAAGACATATCATGAATACGTTTTACTTTATGCTAAGAATATAAATAATCATAAGAATATTAAAGGTGGGACAGGTGTTATTGATGCTGGAGCAATAAAGAAAATCTCTAAATCTAATCCTGAAAGTGAATTTACATTTCCTGCTGGAGTAAAATTTGAAGCAAAAGATGGTGTAGAACTAAAAGGAACTTTTGGAGATAGTGAAAAAGTTACTGTTGTTAAAGGATGCTTTAGGGCAATAAATGGCAGAACCCTAGAAGAAGTTACATTATCTGCAGGTTGGACACAGAAGAAACAAATGACAGAGTTTTTTGCAGGAAATGAAGTTTATGACACTAAAGGTCAAAAGGTTATTGAGTTCTATTTTTCATCAACAGGAAAGTTGAAATGTAGAAAAGAGAGAACATCAATAACTCCTCCTACCTTATTACCTAAATATGGTATGAGCAGTTTACATACAGACAATTTAAAAGAGTTGATGAATGCAACAGTATTTAATAATCCTAAACCATTACCAATGTTAAGTGATTTTATTCGTTGGTTTACGGGGAGGGCGGATATTATCTTGGATTTTTTTAGTGGGAGTGGTTCCACTGCTCATGCGATATTAGAGACTAATTTAGCAGAAGGTAAAAAGAATACATTTATAAGTGTTCAATTAGCTGAATCATTAAATGTAGATAATGAAGATCAAAAAGAAGCCGTTGAATTTTGTTTAAATTTAGGGGTTCCTGCAACTATTGCCGAAATTACCAAAGAACGTATTCGCCGAGCGGGCTCGCAAATTTTGCAAAAAAATGAGGAAAATCGACCGCTTGATGTAGGACTTAAGGTGTTTAAATTAACCGACAGTCATTTTAAACAGTGGCAATCGCCCACAGCAGAAAGCCTTGCGGAACAATTAGAAATGTTTATCGACAACGTTAAAGAAAATACCGAACTGCAAGCAATGCTGTATGAAATTCTGTTACGTTTGGGGCTGAAACTAACCTGTAATGTGCGTTATGAAAACAACATATTTTGGATTGAAGATGAAAAATCACAGCACTATGCCATTTTATTGGAGCATATCGATGAGAATTTGCTTGATAGTGTTATCAAATGTACAACCGCAAAAAGTGGTGGCATTAGATCGTTTGCTGGCAATGACGCATTGAAAAAAAATGCCGAATTGCAGATGAAAGATGCGAATATTGCATTTTTTGTGATTTAAATTAAAACCCCTCTTTAGCAAAGAGGGGAAGGGGAGATTTGGCAGAAGTGATTTATGCTCATACGAAATGAGACATCGTTATTAAATCTCCCCAGCCCCTCTTTTATAAAGAGGGGAGTAGATCGAGAAGAATTTAAAATGAAACTCCAATTTGAAACGTTAGATTATCAACAACAAGCTGTGCGTTCGGTATTAAATTTATTTGTTGGGCAGCCGAATCAACAGACAAATGATTTACAGCTAACAAACCATTTCCAATTTTGCCCAAATGCAGAGTTAGCTACGGGTTTACCTCTTGCCGAAAATTTGGCAAATCAGCAGAAGACCCAACAAATTAAACAAAAAACGACACTTTCTGATCACGGTTTAAATTTTACCGTCGAAATGGAAACGGGGCGGGGAAAACCTACGTCTATTTACGCACAATTTTTGAGCTAAATCGTGAATATGGCTGGCAAAAATTTGTAATTGTTGTGCCGAGCGTGGCGATTCGTGAGGGCGTATTGCATACGTTAGAAACTACACGTCAGCATTTCGCCACATTATTCGATAATGTGAGTGTAAACCAAAAATTTGAGTATAAAAGTAACCAACTTTCACGTTTGAAACAGTTTGCAGAAAATCACAATATTGAAATTTTAGTGATTAATATCGACTCATTCGCCAAAGATAGCAATATTATCAATACACTTAACGAAAGTGGTGTAGCTCCGATTCACTATATTCAGCAGACCCGTCCAATTGTGATGATTGACGAGCCGCAGAATATGGAAACCGAGATTCGCCGTAAAGCGATCGAGAGCCTTAAGCCATTGTTTACTTTACGATATTCAGCAACGCATAAAAATGCTTATCACCCAATTTTTAGTTTCAATCCTGTGCAAGCCTATGAACAGGGCTATGTGAAACAAATTGAGGTGGATGGCGTATTGGCAGAAAATGAGGTAAATGGTGCTTATGTCGCATTAAAAGAACTTAAAACAACGGCAAAAAGTTGGTCGGCAAAGATGGAAATTTTGTTTAATGATAAGAAAGCGATGAAGAAAAAAGTCGTTACCATTAAGCCAAATCAAGATTTGTTTGAGCTTTCCAACCAAAATGAGATGTATCGCAGTGGCTATATTTTGAGTGGAATGGATTTTGATGCTCAAATGATTGAATTTAATAGTGGTATGCAAGTTTTCGCAGGCGCAAATAATTCTGCTTTAAAAGACGATTTGCAGAAAATGCAGATTCGCCGCACGATTGAAGAGCATTTGTAAAAAGAAAAGAAATTTCGACCGCTTGGCGTGAAGGTTTTATCGTTGTTTTTTATTGATAAGGTGGATAACTATCGCAATGGTGGGAAATTCTACCAGTGGTTTGAAGAAATTTATCAAGAATTGGTAAATGAGTCCCCCGAAGGTGTGCATGATGGCTATTTTTCGAAAGATAAAAAAGGTGTAGTAAAAGATACCAGTGGCACAACGCAGGCAGATAATGATACTTACCAACTTATAATGAAAAATAAAGAAGGCTTGTTATCATTAGATAATCCATTGCGTTTTATTTTCTCCCATTCAGCGTTGAGAGAGGGCTGGGATAATCCTAATGTATTTCAAATTTGTACCCTTAACGATACAGCAAGTGAGCTAAAAAAACGCCAAGAAATCGGACGTGGTTTGCGTTTACCAGTGGATCAAAAAGGCGAGCGTTTACGAGATAAAAGTAAAAATATTTTGACTGTGATAGCCAATGAAAGCTACGAGGAATTTGCTTCGAAATTACAACGTGAAATTGAAGAAGATTGTGGCGTTACATTTGAAAAAAGCCAAATCAAAAATAAAGCAGAACGTAAGGTTGTGCGTTATCGGAAAGATTTTAGCCAACACCCTGAATTTCAAACCTTATGGGAGCGAATCAAATATAAAACCACTTATCGAGTGGCGTTTGCACAAGCTGATTTAATTGAAAATGCCATAGCGAAAATTGCCAAAATGCAGAGAGTGGAAGCGGTTAAAATTCAGCATACGAAAGTTAAATTACGTTTTGATGAAACAGGGGTACAGACAGATTTACGAGGTGAAGGAAGTGATATAACAAAAGTGGAATGGGCAATTCCTGATGTATTGAATATGCTCCAAAAGAAAACGGGACTAACCCGTGAAACGCTTTGTAATATTTTGCAAAAATCTGACCGCTTACAGGAGATCTTTGCTAATCCACAGCGTTTTATTGACTTAGTTGCAGAGAAAATTAACTTTGCTTTGCAAGAAATTATGGCGGAAGGTGTACAGTATCGACGTATTGCGGGTAAAACCTATGAGATGACTTTATTCGAAGATTTTGAGTTTTATCCAAATCAATTCACTTTTAAAGTGAATGAGCAAGAAAAAACAATTCACGAAGAATATATTTCCCTAGATTCAAATACGGAAACTTCGTTTGCAAGAGATTGTGAAAATAGTGAACAAGTTGAGTTTTATTTCAAATTACCGAAAAAGTTTAAAATTCCAACACCATTAGGTAATTATAACCCCGATTGGGCGGTAGTGTTTAAAGGACAGAATAAAATTTATTTTGTGGCAGAAACCAAAAATACGGGTAAAGGCATTCAGGCTGGTGTAGATGAAAGTTTGTTGGATCAATCAGAGCAGATGAAAATTGCTTATGCACGTAAAAATTTCAACTATCTTCAGCAAGATTTTAATGATTTGAAATATGAAGTAGTGGAAAGTGTGCGAGAGATTTCAGGAAGATATAGTAGATAATAAGGTGGGCTTTCGCCCACCATTTGAAAAGCTTAACTAGCAATCGGATTTACTTTCGCCACCTGTAATTTACGGTAAGCATCAAGTAATTTCTGATGTGCGGTCATATTTTCGAGTGATTCATCCGATGCGGTTAAACCGTGGAACGGGTTACCGCCTTGGATTGCGCCCCAAGCAGATTCAACCGCTTGTTTACCATACATTTTCTCAAATACCATACGATATTGTTCCGCATCACGTTCTTCATCTAAGAACAATTCAATCGATTGAATTAAGCAGCGGTAATAATTGTTACGTTCTGCTGAGAATACGCTCGCATTCATATTTGCTGTCCAGTTTGCCCAATCTAACGCTTGCTCTAAGTTGCCTAAAGCTAAATGTAGCATCGATTTAAGCTCACCGATACGTAAGGTTTGCATTGCATAACCTTTTTCTGCTACTAAACCGATAAACTCACGCACACGGGTTAAATCATCAATACCTTGTTCATCTAATTCATCAAGAAGTTCTTGATAAGTTTCACGATCGTGATGGAAATGCGGCAGATCTAACAAGATTTCACGCCAATCCATACCCATATTGTTATTCGCATAAATTAAATCGTCGCTTGGATAAATGTTCGACATACCCGGTGCAAGAATACGGCAAGCGTACACACCTAAATGCTCATAATCCATAATATAAACCGGTTGCTCATGTTTATTAAAGATTGCCATCATATTGGCAAACTCTTGCTCGGTTGTACCTGAGAAATCCCAATGAACGAATTCATAATCGGCATCTTTCTTGAAAAGATCCCACGAAATCAGACCGCTTGAATCAATAAAGTGCGTTTCAAGGTTAGCGTGATCCGCCACATCTTCATTATTAAATGAAGGCGGAGCAAATACATCTAAATCTTTTAAGCTACGACCTTGTAATAACTCGGTTACCGTACGTTCAAACGCCACTTGGAAATTCGGGTGTGCACCGAATGAAGCGAAACAAGTACCATTATTCGGATTTAACAAGATCACACAAATAACCGGGAATTCACCGCCTAATGATGCGTCATAGCATAAAATCGGGAAGCCTTCTTGCTCAAGTTTTTCGATAGACGCTTTGATTGTCGGATAGCCGTCAATCACGCTTTGCGGAATTTCCGGTAAGCTGATTGCTTCAGTAATAATACGGTTTTTCACAAAACGTTCGAACACTTCCGACAAACCTTGTACACGCGCTTCGTTTTTCGTATTACCAGCCGACATACCGTTTGAAACAAATAAGTTGCCGATAATGCTTTGCGGAATATACACGGTTTGGTTATCCGATTGACGTACATAGGGTAAGGTTACAATCCCACGATCGTAGTTACCGGATTGGAGATCGACCAATAATTCCGGCGTAAGCTCGCCGTTCGGATCGAAGTATTCCCATAAATAATCGTCCATCATATCTGCTGGCGGTAATACGTCATCTTCAATTGGAAACCATTTTTCTGATGGATAATGCACAAATTCACTATTCGCAATTTCTTGACCTAAATAAAAATCCGCCCAGAAATAGTTGGTTGATAAACGCTCGAAATATTCACCTAATGCCGAAGCTAACGCCGCTTTTTTGCTTGCGCCTTTACCATTTGAGAAACACTGCGGACAATCTGCATCACGAATATGCACCGACCACACATTCGGCACAGGATTTAACCAAGACGCTTCTTCAATGTTAAACCCTAAGGTTTTTAATTTATGCTGAAAGGTAGAAATACTGTCCTCAAGCGCAGCATCTTTACCGGTAATAAAAGTTTGTTCTGACATTGTAATACCTTCGACTTGTCGTAAAAAAGTGCGACATTCTAGCAAAAATCACTACAGATAAGTAAATTTTTTGTGAAATTCACCGGATGAGTTTTTTAATCATAAGTGATGAGGATATAGAAGTTTTACGCCAAAATTTTACTACTTATTTGATCTTGGTTTTTGTTTTCTTACTTCGTCAATGTTAAACTTTAGTGAATATGATTTAACGACTTAGAGAAAAATAACAATGAGCGGTGCAGAATTATTAGTAAACGTGACACCGAGTGAGACTCGGGTGGCGTTAGTTGAGAACGGATTGTTAAAAGAGCTTCATATTGAGCGTGAAGCGAAGCGTGGGATTGTCGGTAATATTTATAAAGGACGTGTGACACGAGTGTTGCCGGGAATGCAGTCGGCATTTGTGGATATCGGCTTGGAAAAAGCGGCATTTTTACACGCTTCCGACATTGTTTCGCATACGGAATGTGTCGATGAAAACGAGAAGAAACAGTTTGTCGTAAAAGATATTGCAGAGCTGGTACGTGAAGGACAAGACATTATCGTACAAGTGGTGAAAGACCCGATTAGTACTAAAGGTGCACGTTTAACCACCGATATTACTTTGCCTTCTCGCTATTTGGTGTTTATGCCGGAAAATAGCCACGTGGGCGTTTCGCAACGTATCGAAAGCGAGGAAGAGCGTAATCGCTTAAAAGCGTTGGTTGAGCCTTATTGCGATGAACTTGGCGGCTTTATTGTGCGTACGGCGGCGGAAGAAGTTTCGGAAGAAAGTTTGCAACAAGATACGATTTTCTTGAAACGGTTATGGCGTAAAATTTTAGAACGTAAGGCAAAATATCCGGTTAAATCAATGTTATACGGTGAGCTTGCTCTAGCACAACGAGTCTTACGTGATTTTGTCGGTACACATATCAGTTCGATTCGCATTGACTCAAAAATGACCTATGAACAAGTTAAAGAGTTTTTAGCCGAGTTTATGCCGGAACTGACTGAAAACGTGAGTCTATATAGCGGTAGCCAAACGTTATTTGATGCCTACGGTGTGGAAGATGCGATCCAAAAAGCGTTGGATAAACGAGTCGATTTAAAATCGGGCGGTTATTTAATTATCGAACAAACCGAAGCGATGACTACGATTGATATTAATACCGGTGCGTTTGTCGGTCATCGCAATTTAGCGCATACGATTTTTAATACCAATATTGAAGCGACACAAGCAATTGCACATCAGTTACAACTGCGTAATTTAGGCGGCATTATCATTATTGATTTTATTGATATGCAAGAAGAAGAACACCGTGAACGTGTGCTGCAGTCGTTACAAGAAGCGTTAAAAGGCGACCGAGTGAAGACCAATGTGAACGGCTTTACTCAACTGGGCTTAGTAGAGATGACCCGTAAACGTACCCGTGAAAGTTTAGAACGTGTGCTGTGTTGCGATTGTCCGGCGTGTAAAGGGCGTGGTACGATTAAAACGGTTGAAACCGTGTGTTATGAAATTCTGCGTGAGATTGTGCGTGTTCATCACTTGTTTAAAATCGAAAAAGTGCGAGTGTACGCTTCAAAAGAAGTGGCGGAATATTTAATTAACGAAGAAACGCACGCTTCGATTGCCGAACTCGAAGCCTTTATCGGTAAAACCATCGAAATCAAATTAGAGCCTTACTATCATCAAGATCAATTTGATGTTGTCGTGATGTAATGGGTAAGCGGTAGGATTTTACGAAAGTTTTGCAACTTTTTGCGAAAATCCGACCGCTTGTTTCCTACCAAAAATCCGCAAAATCGCTTATAATTACTTTTATTTTTCGAATTTATCAAACAAAAGGTTAAAAAATGTCCGAAGTTGAACATCAAGAATTAGATCTTAACGGTGAAATGTTAGCTCGCCGTGAGAAATTAGCAAAATTACGTGAACAAGGTAATCCGTTCCCAAATACTTTCCGTCGTGACGCTTATGCAGAAAAATTACACGCACAATATGACGAAGTAGAAGGCGAAGCGTTAAAAGAACAAGATATTCAAGTGAAAGTAGCCGGCCGTATTATGCTTAAACGTGTAATGGGTAAAGCGTCTTTCTTTACCATTCAAGATGTAAGCGGTCAAATCCAGCTTTATGTTGCTCGTGATAACCTTGCGGAAGGTGTGTATGCGGATAAAGTTAGTATGTGGGATTTAGGCGATATCGTTGGTGTTGCCGGTACGCTTTTCAAAACGAAAACGGGCGAATTAACCGTTCGTTGTTCGGAAGTGGAATTATTAACTAAATCACTGCGTCCGTTACCAAACAAAGTACAAGGTTTAACCGACCAAGAAACACGTTATCGTCAACGTTATTTAGACTTAATTTCTAACGAAGAATCTCGTCGTACGTTTATGATCCGTTCAAAAGTGGTTTCAGGTATTCGTCAATTCTTCTTAGAAAAAGACTTTATTGAAGTTGAAACGCCAATGTTACAAGTGATTCCGGGCGGTGCGGCGGCAAAACCGTTCGTAACTCACCACAATGCGTTAGACGTGGATATGTATTTACGTATTGCGCCTGAGCTTTATTTAAAACGTTTAGTGGTTGGCGGTTTTGAGCGTGTATTCGAATTAAACCGTAACTTCCGTAATGAAGGTGTTTCAGTGCGTCACAACCCTGAATTCACCATGATCGAATACTACCAAGCGTATGCGGATTACCACGATTTAATGGATAACACCGAAGAATTATTACGTAAATTAGCGATTGATATTCTTGGCACGACAACCGTTCCTTACGGTGAATACGTGTTCGATTTTGGTAAACCGTTTGAACGTATCACGATGCACGATGCAATCGTGAAATACGGTAACGGCATTACACGTGAAGATTTAGATAGTTTTGAAAAATCAGTAGAAATTGCGAAAGGTTTAGGCATTGAAATCCAAAAATCTTGGGGCTTAGGTTCTGTGGTTAATGCGATTTTTGAAGAAGTAGCGGAACACCAATTAATTCAACCGACTTTCTTAATGGCACACCCGGCGGAAATTTCACCGCTTGCACGCCGTAATGATGAGAACCCTGAAGTAACTGATCGTTTCGAATTATTTATCGGTGGTCGTGAAATCGGTAACGGTTTCTCAGAACTAAACGATGCGGAAGACCAAGCAGAGCGTTTCGATGCACAAGTTGCAGCAAAAGATGCGGGCGATGATGAAGCAATGTTTAAAGATGAAGACTTTGTTGTTGCGTTAGAACACGGCTTACCGCCGACAGCCGGCGAAGGTTTAGGTATCGACCGTTTAGCAATGATTTTTGCAAACGCACCGTCAATTCGTGATGTGATCTTATTCCCTGCGATGCGTCAGAAATAATTTTATTTGATACGGAAAAAAGCACACTTTCGAGTGTGCTTTTTTGATCTTATAAGAGGTTAAAAATCACTAGAATCTTACAAATTGAGAAGGAAAAACAATGAGTTGGTTAATCGTCATTTTGCTTTTAACGCTTTCTAATACTTTGATGACATTCGCTTGGTATTGGCATATTAAACCGTCGGAGACACCGTTACCCTTATGGCAAATTGTGCTGATTAGTTGGGGAATCGCTTTTTTCGAATATTGTCTTGCCGTACCGGCAAATAATTTAGGCGCACAATGGCAAATCAAACCGTTTCAGTTAAAGATTATGCAAGAAGTGATTGCGTTAGTGGTCTTTTCGGTGTTTGCGGTGGTTTATTTGAATGAAGGGTTTAAACTGAACTATTTACTCAGTTTTATCTGTATTTTAGGTGCGGTTTATTTTGCCTTTCAAAAGTAAATGTAAATAAACAAAAAGGCGAGAGTCATTCTCGCCTTTATATGCTTTAAGTAAGAGGTCAAAATCGCGCGATTTTTTGCAAATTAGTTTTCACGTTTGACAATAAAATGCGCTAATTCTTTAAGCGCAGTGGTATCAAACGGCAATTCCTCAAGTGCATTTAATGCAGTTTGGTATAAGTCCTGCGCTTTCTGCTGTGCGCCTTCTAAACCAAGCAGTTTAGGATAAGTGCTTTTATGCAAGTTTTCATCCGAACCTACGGTTTTACCGATTTTATCGGTTTCGCCAATTACATCTAAAATATCGTCTTGCACTTGGAAAGCTAATCCGATTGCTTGCGCATAGCGTTCAAGCGGTTGTTTTATTGCTAAATTTTGCGAATGTGCGGATAAATTAAAGCCCATCAATACGGAAGCAATAATTAATGCGCCGGTTTTATTACGATGAATTAATTCCAATTCGGCTAAATTGACCGCTGTATCTTCGGCGAGCAAATCAAGGCTTTGCCCTAAACACATTCCTCTTGCACCGGCAGCTTGGGCAAGCGATTGAATTTGGCGGACTTTTTGCGAATCGGTTAATGATTCGTCTTGGGCAATCAGTTCAAAGGCAAAACTTTGTAACGCATCGCCGGCAAGAATGGCGGTTGCTTCATCAAAAGCGATATGGCAAGTCGGTTTACCTCGGCGAAGTTTGTCATCGTCCATTGCTGGTAAATCATCGTGTACCAATGAATAAGCGTGGATCGCTTCCATTGCGGCGGCACTGTGATCCAGTTGTTCAAACGGTACGTCGAGCATTCTGCCGGTGGCATAAATTAAGAACGGACGAACACGTTTCCCGCCTAGTAATACGGCGTAAGACATCGCTTCAATTAACGCAGAATCATAAGCTGGATAGGTTTTTAATTTGGTACTTAAGAAATCATTAATGCGCTGTTGTATAACGCTAAGATCGGTTGAGAGAGAATAGCTCATTGTTATTTTTATTCGTAATCGGAAAGTTCGGCTTGGTCGTTTTTATTGAGTAAGATTTGAATGCGTTGTTCCGCTTTTTGTAAGCGTTCTTGTCCTTGTTGCACAAGTTTTACCGCAGTTTCAAACTCATTAAGTGCTTCTTCTAAAGGCAACTCGCCCGTTTCTAAGTGGCTGACGATTGCTTCTAATTCTTTAAGGGTTGATTCAAAATCTTGGGTGGGTTTTTTAGCCATTTTAATTACCTAATTTAGGGCGATAAATGGCGTAAGTTTATCGTTTACCTTCTTTATTTGCAAATTCCTTTTACTTTTTCACCGCTTTTGGGTATGGTGCGAACGTATTTAAGCAAGCGGTCAAATTTATAGGAATTTTTACTAATGAAAGTGACACAACTCAATCTTTATCCGATTAAATCAACGGCAGCTTATCGTGTCGAACAAGCCTTTGTTGAGCTTAAAGGACTGAACTTCGATCGGGAATTTATGATTACCGAAACAGACGGCAAGTTTATAACCGCCCGTAAAGATGCGGAATTATACAATTTATCTGTGTTCCCGAACGCAACAGGTATTGTGATTTGTCATGCAAGCGGTCAAAAATGCGTGGTGCTTTACCAGGATTTTCAGTACGTTCAGACGAGTGAAGTTTGGGGAACCCACTTTGATTCTTTAGTAGCAAAAACAGAAGTAAATCAATGGTTAAGTGAAATTTTCGGGCGAGAAGTGCAATTACGTTGGCTAGGAGGCAAGAGCCAACGAGAAGTGGTGAACTTTAAGCAACATCCGCTAAGTTTTGCCGATAGCAATCCGGTTTCATTAATGTCGGAAAAATCACTTGAGCAAGTTAAGCTCTGGTCACCGGTTGAGATTTCGATGGAGCGTTTTCGTCCGAATATTGTGATCGATGGAAACATTGCTTTTGAAGAAGAACAGTGGGAACAAGTACAAATCGGTGAGGTCTTATTCACCAAGTCTGCATTATGCACTCGTTGTGTAATGATTACTCGTGATTTAACCACACTTGAACTCGACCCGAACGTTGAGCCTTTTCGAACGCTTAAACAAATGCATACCAATGAAAAGGGTAAGCCGGTTTTTGGTATTCATTTAGTGCCTCAAAATAGCGGTGTAATTCGCTTAGGCGATCAAGTTTTAATAAAATCTTAATAATCATTCTATATTATTCGCGCAGCCGATTATCGGTATGCGCTTTATTTTAAATTTAAAAGGAGAAATTATGGAACAACGCCGTTCTGTGTTGTTCCCAATACTGTTTTTTGTTGGGATCAATCTACTCATACTATCTTTATCTCGCTTAGGACTTAGCCTATGGCAAGCTGAACGCGTTTCCGCCGTTGATGGTTGGTTACCGCTTTTCTTACAAGGCATTCGCATTGACATTTCCGCACTTTGTTGGCTATTCGGCGTTCCCGCATTATTTACCGCGCTTTTCTTAAATCACAATAAATTAGGCGCAATATGGCGTGTTATTTTGCGTATTTGGCTTACCGCCGGTTCGGTTTTTATTCTGTTTATGGAAGCGGCTACGCCAAACTTTATTGAGACCTTCGATTTACGTCCGAATCGACTGTTTATTGAGTATTTGGTTCACCCGAAAGAAGTGTTTAGTATGCTGATTAACGGGCATTTGAGCTCAGTTATTATCAGCACATTATTAGCGGTTGTTTCGCTAGTGGTTTATTGGAAACTTTCCGGCTGGGCGACCAATAATCTTCGTTTTCCGAATTGGAAATTCCGCCCGTTAATCGGCTTACTGGTTGCGGCTTTAGTGTTTGTCGGCGGACGTTCTTCGTTTGCTCACCGAGGTATAAATCCGGCAATGGTCGCATTTTCAAGCGATCCGTTAGTGAATTCACTGGTATTGAGTTCCGGCTATTCGGTACTGTATGCGGTACAACAATTAAAAGATGAAGATAAATCTTCCGAGCAGTACGGCAAAATGTCGGCGGAGGAAATGTTTGCTTTAGTGAAACAAGCGAGAGGCAGAGCGGATTCCGATTATATTTCGACTGAGATCCCGACTTTGACTTATAACCAAGCAACCTATCAAGGCAAGCCGAAAAATATCGTGATTGTCTTAGAAGAAAGTTTAGGTGCGCAGTTTGTCGGTACGCTTGGCGGCAAACCGCTTACCCCGAATTTTGACCGTTTGGCAAAAGAAGGCTGGTTATTTGAGAATTTATATGCCACCGGAACTCGTTCGGTACGAGGTATTGAAGCGGTTACTACCGGTTTTACCCCGACACCGGCACGTGCGGTGGTAAAATTAACCAAGAGTCAGCATAACTTCTTTAGCATTGCTGAATTGTTACGTCGTCAAGGTTATGACACTAGCTTTATCTATGGCGGCGAAAAACATTTCGACAATATGGCGAGCTTTTTCTATGGCAATGGCTTTACCCGTATTATTGATGAAAAGGATTATAAAAATCCGAAGTTTAAAGCCACTTGGGGCATGAGTGACGAAGATCTGTTTGATAAAGCGAATGAAACGTTCACTCAGTTGCACAAAGAAGGCAAACCGTTTTTCAGCTTAGTGTTTAGCTCAAGTAATCATGATCCGTTTGAATTTCCGGACGATAAAATCGAATTATATGAACAGCCGAAACAAACTCGAAATAATGCGGCAAAATATGCTGATTTTGCAATTGGGCATTTCTTTGAGTTAGCCAAAAAATCAGAATATTGGCAGGATACGATTTTCCTTGTGATTGCAGACCACGATTCTCGAGCGGTAGGCGAGCATTTAGTGCCGATTCAACATTTCCATATTCCGGCACTGTTTATCGGTGAGGGCATTGAAGCAAAACGTGATAGCCGTTTAGTCAGCCAAATTGATATGCCGGCGACTTTACTTTCACTTGCCGGTGTAAGCGGAGAATATCCAATGCTAGGTTATGATCTCACTAAAGACGTGAATCCGAATCGTGCCTTTATGCAATATGATGCAACACAAGCGATGATGAAAGGTGACGGCTCTGTGGTAGTCATGCGTCCAAATACACCGATTCAAGGTTTTGTTTATAATAAAGCGGATCACAGTTTGAAAGCACGAGAACAGCCGGAAGAGATGAAAAAAGAAGCGTTAGCGTATGCGTTGCTCGGCAGCTATTTATATAAAAATCAGCTATACAAATTACCGAAGCCGGAAAAAGAGTAGCGCTAAGTTAGATTACAAAAAATCGTAACAAGCAGTTAAATTTCACAATAAATTTGCAAGTCGTAAATTTTAACTGGAATTTAACCGCTTTTATTTTGCGTGATATGAAAATGTAACAGAAGAATAGGAAAGATCTTTGAGAGGACATAAAAGGGTGGGGCGTTACCAGCAACCCTCGGCACACGGAAATTTCAACCCAAGCTGCTTTCTTCCGAACCTGACTAAGTAAGCTGAACACCGTTGCGAGGAACTAATAACGCCCCATAGGATTACGCACTCTATTATGCGTAAGAGTTTTCATTATAAGAATATTTTACGAGAAGACAAGCGATTATTTAATGGAACGGCGTGAGTGGTTAGATTATTTACAATTTTTAGCAATAAATACCGTATAAAGTAAAAACGTTATTATTTTATATAATATTGTCCGAAAACAAACTAGTAAACTATTAGCTACTTTTTTAGATGATTAACTACTTGTCTGCTATTTAATTAAGCAATTAGTTGTTTTTTGCATTGCAATTTTAGAAGATAGGTTTAGAATACAAAAGGCTAAGACATTGGAAAATGTTTTGGTCAGTCGTAGAGACAAAAAATTTTATTCATTATGCTTATCAAAAGGCTAAACACGATGTTTAGCCTTTTTTATTGCTCAAGATTTATTGCTTAATCAGTAAAGCTACGGCTTCACATGCAATCCCTTCACCTCTGCCGGTAAAACCGAGTTTTTCTGTTGTCGTCGCTTTGACGTTTACTTGCATAACGTCGCACTGTAAATCATCCGCAATGGTTTGACGCATTTGATCAATGTAAGGACGCATTTTAGGCGCCTGTGCGATAATAGTGACGTCCACATTGCCCACTTTATATCCCTGCGCACGCACTTGACGATACGCTTCGATAAGTAATTTTCTGCTGTCCGCATTTTTATATTGCATATCGGTATCGGGAAACAATTTACCGATATCACCAAGAGCAACAGCACCTAAAAGCGCATCGGTCAGCGCGTGTAATGCGACATCACCGTCACTGTGTGCGATAAAACCGGTATGATAAGGCACTTCCACACCGCAAATCATTAACGGTCTGTCTTGTCCAAACGCATGTACATCGAAACCGTGTCCGATACGAATCATATTTTTTTCTCCGTGTTTTGGGTTAAGTAAAATTCCGCTAAGGCTAAATCTTCAGGGCGAGTAATTTTTAAGTTATCGCTGCGCCCCGCAATAAGACGTGGCTGATAACCGCTAAATTCCATTGCGGAAGCCTCGTCCGTTACGGTTAAATTTTTCTTAAATGCTGAAATAAGCGCTTGCTTCAGTAGCCGAGTAGGAAAAAATTGAGGGGTAAGTGCATGCCAAAGCGTTGAACGATCTTCAGTGCGCATAATTTTGTTACCGTCGGCTCTTTTCATCGTATCGATTGCCGGAGTCGCTAATATCGCACCCTGTTTATCATCGATTTGTAAAAGTTTATCTAAATCCGACCGCTTTAAACAAGGACGTGCGGCGTCATGCACCAATACCCAAGTATCGTCTTCAATAACTTGTAACGCATTAAAAACGGAATGCGCTCGAGTTTCTCCGCCGAAGACTATTTTAATTTTAGGTGAGTTTAGCAACTCGATTTGAGGATAAAACGGATCGGTTTCGGAAACGGCAACAACGATTTTTTCAACACTCGGATGATTTAAAAAAATCTCAAGCGTATGCTCTAAAATCGTTTTATTTTGTAATTTTAAATATTGTTTCGGTAAGCCGGCTTGCATACGGCTACCGACACCCGAGGCAGGAATTACCGCAATAATTTTTCGTGTCATTTATGTTTCTATGATTTATTGATTACGAGGTACAATGCGATAAAAAGTTTCGTCACTTTTCACCATCTCACGTTCGAAGCGAGCCCGTTCTTCGAGTGCGTTTACGCCGGTTTTCAAGTCGTTGATTTCGGCGGCAATCAAGTTGTTACGAGCTTCCAGTTTTGTATTTTCGTCTTTAAGTCGCTCTACGGCGGTTTGCGCTTCTTGATAATCGCTCCAACCGTTTTTGCCGAACCAAAAACTATATTGGAAAAAGGCTAATAAGAATGCAAAAAAGACAATAAGTACACGCATTTAATTTCTCTAAGTGATAAATAAACTCGTTCAATTCTACCTTTTTTTACTAAAAATAAAAACATCTTCCTAATTGGAAATAGAATGCGTTAAAAGTAGTCAAATGAAAACGGAATGCTGATTAAATTTTTGACTTCTCGCAAAATAAAACAGAGAATTCCTCCAGTTTTTCTAAAAAATTTGAAGTACTTAACATTTTTTTTAGTAAGAATTGGTTACAATGAACTTAGTTTTTAAATTTCAACTTTTAATATTATGAATGAGGTAATTCTATGTTAAGTCGTATTGAACAAGAACTAGCACAATTAGGTATTACTAACGTAAAAGAAATTGTACGTAATCCGAGTTATGAACAATTATTCGAAGAAGAAATGAAACCTGAATTAGAAGGTTTTGAAAAAGGTCGTTTAACGACATCCGGTGCCGTTGCCGTAGATACGGGTATCTTTACCGGCCGTTCGCCTAAAGATAAGTATATCGTATATGATGAAACATCAAAAGATAATGTTTGGTGGACATCGGATGCGGTTAAAAATGACAATAAACCGATGAATCAAGCAACTTGGCAAAGTTTAAAAGAGCTGGTAACTCACCAATTGTCAAACAAACGTTTATTTGTAGTGGATGCATTCTGCGGTGCGAATAAAGACAGTCGCGTAGCGGTACGTATTGTCACGGAAGTGGCGTGGCAAGCACACTTTGTGAAAAATATGTTCGTCCGTCCGTCGGAAGAAGAATTGTTGAATTTTGTGCCTGATTTCGTTGTAATGAACGGCTCGAAAGTAACTAACCCGAATTGGAAAGAGCAAGGTTTAAATTCCGAAAACTTCGTTGCGTTTAACTTAACTGAAAAAATCCAACTTATCGGCGGTACTTGGTACGGTGGCGAAATGAAGAAAGGTTTATTCTCTCTGATGAACTACTGGTTACCGCTTAAAGGCATTGCGTCAATGCACTGTTCTGCAAACGTGGGGGCGGAAGGCGATGTAGCGGTATTCTTCGGTTTATCCGGTACGGGTAAAACAACGCTTTCGACCGATCCTAAACGTAAATTAATCGGTGACGACGAACACGGTTGGGATGATGACGGCGTATTCAACTACGAAGGCGGTTGTTATGCGAAAACCATCAATCTTTCCGAAGAAAACGAGCCGGATATCTATCGTGCAATCCGTCGTGATGCGTTATTAGAAAACGTTGTGGTGCGTGAAGACGGTTCGGTTGATTTTGCGGACGGTTCAAAAACTGAAAATACGCGCGTATCTTATCCGATCCATCATATCGATAATATCGTTGAGCCGGTTTCAAAAGCGGGTCATGCGAAAAAAGTGATTTTCTTAACCGCAGATGCGTTCGGCGTGTTACCTCCAGTTTCTAAATTAACGCCGGAACAAACCAAATATTACTTCTTATCCGGTTTTACCGCTAAATTAGCGGGTACCGAACGTGGCATTACCGAGCCTACACCGACTTTCTCAGCGTGTTTCGGTGCGGCATTCTTATCACTTCACCCGACCAAATATGCGGAAGTATTAGTTAAACGTATGGAAGATGCCGGTTCGCAAGCATACTTAGTAAATACCGGTTGGAACGGTTCGGGTAAACGTATTTCGATTAAAGATACTCGCGGTATTATCGATGCGATTTTAGACGGTTCAATTGAAAAAGCGGAAACAAAAGAATTACCGATTTTCAATTTAGCGATTCCGACCGCATTACCGAACGTAGATCCTGCGATCCTTGACCCTCGCGATACTTATGCGGATAAAGCGCAATGGCAAACTAAAGCGGAAGATTTAGCGGGTCGTTTTGTGAAGAACTTTGAAAAATATACTACAAATGATGAAGGTAAAGCGTTAGTTGCGGCAGGTCCGAAACTTTAGTGCCGACATCTTCATTTATTGAGTAATATTTAACAAGGCTAATAGCCGATAATAATCTGCACCTAAAAGTAGGATTTATATCCCAACTTATGAAGGTGCAGATTTTTTTATGGCTAAATTTAGCCAAGTTTTCAAATCATAAAGAAAATAAAAAATATAAAAAAGAGCTGAATCGGAAAACGATATCAGCCCTTAAATAGATTAATTAAAAATAGCTTTTTGGTATTGGATATTACGCTTGTTTTGCCATTTCAAATTCAATTAACATCATCAGGATATGAATGACTTTGATATGAATTTCTTGGGTACGGTCAGCATAACGGAAGTGCGGAACACGAATCTCGACGTCTGCTAACCCTGCCATTTGTCCGCCGTCTTTACCCGTCATCGCAATCACTTTCATACCTTTTTCTTTAGCGACTTTAATTGCATTAAGTACGTTTTTAGAGTTACCGGAAGTTGATAAGCCGAAAAGTACATCGCCTTTTTGACCTACCGCTTCAAGATAACGAGAGAATACGTATTCGTAACCGAAATCATTACTTACGCAACTTAAATGGCTAACGTCCGAAATAGCGATCGCCGGATAACCCGGGCGATTTTCACGATAACGTCCTGTTAATTCTTCGGCAAAGTGCATCGCATCACAGTGTGAACCGCCGTTACCGCATGACAGTACTTTTCCGCCTTGTTTAAAACTATTAGAAATTAATAATGCGGCATCTTGGATTAATTGGATATTTTTTTCGTCAGACATAAACTTGTCTAAAACGTCGGCCGCTTCTTGGAGTTCTGCTTTTATTTGTGCTAAATACATAAGAAAATCCTTAACTTAATCATAGAATGGTTAATTTACCATCGATATGGTTCGATGCGTTCGAAAGTGTATGAGATTGTTACCTTAAAGTAAACAAGAGAATGAATAATATTTACATTAACGAATGTAAACAAAAGTTTCCAAAAAGATGTTTTCAGAGTATGATGAAGCAAAATTTATCATCTTGAATTAAGGTAAAAGATCATGCTGTTATCAATTAAATGTACGGAAAAATTCACAGTTGCAGAACAAGCGCTACATTTATTAGGTGTGCAAAAGCAGCCTGTTCGCCATATTGAATTTACCAAATTAGGTCTTCAAATAGCGTTTTCACCGTTAAATATCGTCCAACAATCGCAAATTCTTGAACAAATTCGACCGCTTGAAGGTGTTGAGTATGCGGAATTCAGCGATTCTTCCCAAAACTGTTTTGATCATATTATTGCCGAAAGCCCCAAAATGCGGGCGGTTGTCGAGCAAGCTAAAAAATTTGCGATGTTAAGTGCTCCGTTATTGATTCAAGGGGAAACAGGGACGGGAAAAGATGTTTTTGCTAAGGCTTGTCATGAACTTAGTACGCGTCGAGAGCATAAATTTATTGCGGTAAATTGTGCGGGGTTGCCTGCTGATGAGGCGGAATCGGAAATGTTCGGGCATCGCGGTAACGGTAAAGAGAATATCGGTTTCTTTGAATATGCTAACGGCGGTACGGTATTATTGGATTCGATTGCGGAACTTTCGCTTGAAATGCAGGCGAAACTGTTACGTTTCTTAAATGACGGTTGTTTTCGTCGTGTCGGTGAAGATCAAGAAATTAAAGTGGATGTACGCGTTATTTGTACCTCTCAAAAACCGTTGGCGTTATTGGTCTCGGAAGGAAAAGTTCGGGAAGATCTCTACCACCGTTTAAACGTACTTAGCTTAGAATTACCGCCGTTACGAGAACGTCACGGTGATTTACCGTTATTGGCGGATCATTTTATTACGCGTATCAGTCAGCAGTTAGGTATCAGTAAATTGGAATATGACGATGAGTTTTTACAGGCGTTGCAAGCGTATCGCTGGCCGGGTAATTTGCGAGAGTTATATAATGCCGTTTATCGCGCTTGTACGCTTTCTCATAGTTATCGCCTAGCGGTAAAAGATCTGAACTTACCGGATCAAGTCGGCCAATCGGATGATTTTCAAGTCGATGAGAATGTGACGTTAGACGAGTTGGTTAATCGCTTTGAGGCTTCATTGTTACGTAAATTATATAATGAATACCCGAGTACGAGAAAATTGGCCCAACGTTTAGGCGTTTCTCATACGGCGGTTGCAAATAAGTTACGTGCATACGGCATTGGGAAATAAGGAAAGACTATGGTTTCTTGTATGCGACAAGCGGTCGGTTTTATCCGCTTTTTTGCAATTTTAGCGATGATTCCGACCGCTTATAGTGCGCCTCGTATTCCGCAAGCGTTATTGGATAACAGCTTGATTTATTGTACCAGCGTATCCGGTTTCAGCTTTAATCCGCAAAAAGCGGACGTCGGCACCAATATGAATGTGGTGACGGAACAAATTTACGATAAGTTGTTCGAGTTTGACGCAGCGACAAATTCCTTAAAACCGAAACTGGTCGAAAGTTATCAGATTAGCGAAGACGGAAAAGTCATTACCTTAAAATTACGTCGTAAAGTCGCCTTTCATGCTACGGAATGGTTTACGCCGACTCGTCCGTTTAATGCGGAAGACGTGGTTTTTTCATTGAACAGAATGATCGGGAATGTCGAAGAGCTTCCCGCTTTGGATTTTAATGAAGACGGTCAGAGAGAAGCATTCCATCAGAATCAGTATTATGCTTATCAATTTAAAGCGAATTTGGCGCATTATCCTTATTTTGAAAGCATCGCCTTAAAAAATAAAATCGAGCGTATTTCGGCAGTAAACGACTATACGGTCAAGATTCATTTGGTTTCGCCCGATCAATCCGTTTTAGCGCATTTGGCAAGCCAATATGCGGTTATTTTATCGAAAGAATATGCTTTACAATTAAATGCGGATGAAAACCTCGCACAACTAGATTTATTACCGGTTGGAACCGGTGTTTATCAACTGAGCAATTATGTACAGAATGAATATGTGCGTTTAAAACCGCATCCTAAATATTGGGGCAAAAAAGCCAATATTGAAAATATGGTGGTGGATGTGTCCAGTAATGATACGGGGCGTATGGCAAAATATTTAAACGGTGAGTGTGATGTAGTCGCTTTGCCGAAGCCGAGCCAAAGAACGATCGTTCCTCATAATGAAATTATTGAAAGCCCGGGAGCTAATCTTGCGTTTTTGGCGTTTAATATGCAAAAGCCGGCTATGAAAGAGATAGCGTTACGTCGCCGTATCGCCGGTGCAATTAATCGCAAACGAATTGCCGACACGTTATTTTACGGTGCCGCCAATGTTGCGAATAACGTATTGCCAAACGTCTTATTCCCTTATTCGAATCAACAACGTTATCAAGATCATACGACGCAAGAGCATAGTAAAAAAAGAGAAAAAACGGACCGCTTGAAATTATGGGTATTGGATGAAAAGCGGGTTTATAATTTACATCCGTTAAAAATGGCGGAATTGATTCGGGCGGACTTGGAAAACGTGGGGATTGATGTTGAGATTCGTACCGTCAGTCGTACGGATGTCGTGCAATTATCGGAAGACGGGCAGGCGGATTATGATTTGATTCTGACCGGATGGCTTGCCAATAATTTAGACCCGAATGCGTTTTTATCGCCTATTTTATCTTGCCGATCTCGTTATGAGGTGACGAATTTAGCCAATTGGTGCAACCAAGAATTCGATCGTTGGTTGGAATTGGCGAGATTGAGTGAACAGCCCTATGTTAAAATCGTGATTTATAAATTAATGCAAAGCCTATTAGAACGGGAATTACCGATTTTGCCGTTAGTAAATAGTAATCGAATTTTATTTGTAAATCCTAAAATCGAAAATGCGAAAGTCAGTCCTTTCGGGCAAGTGCATTTATCGGAACTAAAACTCAAACATAAAGAGAAGAAATAATGTTATTGGCATTTATTCGCAAATTATTTTTAACAGCGATCACGCTGATTTTGCTGACACTAATTAGCTATAACATCTTACTACGCGATCCTTTGAATCATTTTGTCGATTTACAGGGAATAGAAGCTTATTTCAGTTATATTCGAGGCTTACTACAAGGTGATTTCGGCATTAGCTATACGAACGGTGAGCCGATAGCCAATCAGATTTTAAATGTCTTTCCCGCCACCGTTTCGCTTTGTTTGGCGGTATTGATTTTATCGCTTGTTTTAGGTTTGCCGTTAGGATTTATTTCCGCCGTATTTCGGGAGAACTTGCTCGGAAAAACGCTCGCTATTTTAGGTTCGTTAAGTTTAGCGATCCCGGTTTTTTGGCTTGCCATCGTTGTACTTTATTATGCTTCGAATAATCAATGGGCAATTTCCGCCGTCGGGGAGCTACATCCGATTTATGAAATATCCTCTTTAACGGGCTTCCGTTTATTAGATATTTTCTTGGCGGATTCTCCCTATAAATTGAAAATGATGCAAAGTATGTTACATCACTTAGCGTTACCGACCTTAATTTTAGCCGTACCTGCGACATTAGAGGTGATTCGCTTTACCCATCAACGCGCCGAGTATGTGATGAAACAAAATTATATTCGAGTCGCACAAACACGGGGCTGGTCGCCTTATAAAGTATGGGTAAGACATATTTTGCCTAACACGTTACCGGCACTCATTCCCATGATTGCGCATAATTTAACCTTGATTTTTGCATTCTCTATGTTGGTTGAAAATATATTTAGCTGGGGCGGTATCGGCTTGTGGTTAATCAATGCGCTGTCAGTACAAGATTATAATGCGATCTCGGCCGGAGTGGTCGCCATCGGTTTATTCATCTTAAGTATTGATGTGCTGGTCAGTATCATTACGACACTTTTAGATCCGTATCAGAAAAAGGATTGGTATGTTAAATAAAGAAGAACCGGAACAATTTAGAGAGTCGGATTACTTGAAACAATTCTTGTTGCAACTGCGTCAAGATAAAGTCGCTTTAGCAAGTATATATTTGTTTGCCTTTTTGCTTTTTTTAGTCTTTTTCGGTTATGTCATTGCGCCTTATCAAGCGGATACGCAATTTATCGGAAAAGAATTGATGCCGCCCTCTTGGGACGATAACGGGCAAATTAGCTTTTTCTTTGGCACGGACGATTTAGGTCGAGATATTTTCAGCCGGATTCTTTATGGTTTTTACTATACGGTCGGTTCCGCATTAATTATTAGTGCGGCGGTAGCGGTAATAGGCAGCGTAATCGGTATTTTTGCCGGAACAAGTCGAAAATCATTTTCTTTCCTAGGGCATTTATTCGATACCTTTTTATTTATTCCGATCCTAATTATTGCGATTGTGATCGCGACCTTAATGGAAGCCAGTTTAATCAATGCAATGTTAGCCATATTTTTAGCGATGCTGCCGCATTTTATTCACAAAATTTATCAAGCGGTACGGCAAGAGTTGAAGAGAGAATATGTGATTACCTTGCGTTTAGACGGCGCATCACGTTGGGATTTAATGAAAGAAGTGGTGTTACCGAACGTTACGCCGGTTGCGGTAAAAGAAATTTCTCATATTTTCGTGATTGCGGTCTTGGACATCAATGCACTGAGTTTTATTGAATTAGGGGCTAAAAGCCCGACGCCGGAATGGGGGACGATGATTAAAGATTCGGTAGAATTGATTTATATTGCGCCGTGGACGGTTATTCTACCGGGTATGGCAACTATTTTTGTGATTCTGATTATTAGTATGTTAGGTAATAGCATTAGTCGCGTATTAGAAAAATACCGTTATTAACATGGAATAAAGTATGGCTCTATTAGATATTCGCCATTTAAGTATTGAAATTGACACGCCGAACGGCAGAGTCAGAATGGTTGATAATATAAATCTGACTTTAGACGAAGGCGAAATCTGCGGATTAGTCGGTGAGTCCGGCTCGGGAAAAAGTTTAATCGCTAAAGTGATTTGCGGCGTAATGAAAGACGAATGGATTGTGACCGCCGACCGTTTTCGTTTTAATGATATTGAATTGTTAAAACTGACTCCGACGGAAAGACGTAAATTGGTTAGCGAACATATTTCTATGATTTTCCAAAATCCGCTGTCCGGTTTAGACCCGAGTAAGACGATCGGCACCCAACTTATGCAAACGATTAATTTTAAAGGTAAGTGGTGGCAATGGTTCGGTTGGAAGAAAAAGAAAGCGATTGAATTATTGCACCGAGTCGGGATTCGCGATCATAAGACAATGATGCAAAGCTATCCGTTCGATATTACCGAAGGCGAGGCGCAAAAAGTGATTATTGCTATGGCGGTAGCAAATCAGCCCCGTTTATTGGTTGCGGACGAACCTACACACACGCTGGAAGCGACCACGCAGCTACAGATTTATCGTTTGTTATCCAGTATGAATAAAAACCTCGGCACTTCAATTTTATTGGTTGCCAATGATATTCGTAGTATTCATAAGTGGGTCGATTCGTTTAATGTGCTTTATTGCGGACAAACGGTCGAAATTGCCGGCAAAGAAACCATTATGGAAGAACCGTTTCATCCTTATACCTCGGTATTACTGAACAGTATTCCGGACTTTTCCCAGCCGTTGGCGTTTAAAAGCCGTTTAAATACGTTAAAAGGCTCGGTACCGATGTTGCAAGATATGCCGATAGGCTGCCGATTAGGTCCGCGCTGCCCGTTTGCACAGAAAAAATGCGTACAAAAGCCGCCATTGCGTAAATTCAAACAGCACGAATTTGCGTGCCATTATCCGATTAATTTTAGGGAGAAAAACTTCCTAAAACGAGCGGATTTTGAACCGGTTGTGGTGGCGGATAAAGCGGAATAATTTGATCGGGCGGTTATATTTTTTCGATTTTTTGCAAATTTTTGAGAAAAACAGACCGCTTGACGTTTCAATAGGATGGGAAAATGGCAAAGAGACAAATTGATTTTAAAGAAGATGTTTTACTCTATGTTTTACAACAATACGGAACGGAACCCGAGTATCTATGGAAGTCTTATCCCGATTACGCCATTTTAAGACAAGCGGATAATCGCAAGTGGTATGCGGTGATAATGTCGGTACCTTATGCTACGCTAGGGCTTTCGGGAAGCGGAAAAGTTACGCTGATGAATGTGAAATGTTCCCCGGAAATGATCAGCCTGTTTCTAGCGCAAAAAGGCTTTTTACCCGCCTATCATATGAATAAAACCCATTGGCTAAGTATTTTGTTAGACGGTAGTGTCGATAAAGAAACCGTTGTATTCTTACTTAACCAAAGTTTCGATCTTACCGCCACACGCTTACGTAAGCAAAAATTAGGTCTAACCAGCCGTACCGAATGGATTGTTCCCGCAAACCCTAAATATTATGATGTCGAAAGCGAGCTACAAACAGGTAAAGAAATTCTTTGGAAACAAAGCAATAATATTGCGGTAGGCGATCTGGTTTACCTTTACGTTACAGAACCGACCGCTGCGATTCGTTATCAATGTGAAGCATTGGAAGTAAATATTCCTTACCAATTAAAACAAACCGAGATTCGTGTTGATCGAGTAATGAAAATCAAATGCCTAAAAGAATTTGATAAAAAAGAACTTCCCCGAGAGAAACTCCGAGCATTTGGCGTTACTGCCGTACGAGGCCCTCGTAAAATGCCGTTTGCATTGAGCGAAGAAATCAAACTAATGAGTTAATATGTAAAAAAACCTAGCATTTCTGCTAGGTTTCTCACGAGTTTATGTGATGGTTTTATCCGTTTTTTCTATTGTATTTGGTTCAATATCTTCCTGAGAGTCTTCCTTAACTTTTTCAATTTCGTCTATATCATTAAAAGTTGCCTGATATTGCTGTACGATATTCTCATCAAAAGGTACTAATTCTAAATTATCCTCTTGCATAATATCTTCTACCGTACTTGCTGTTGCAATAGGTGTGGTTAATTGCATATCTACACGTTCTGCTTTTGGAATCGGTTTGGTTTTAAGTGCGCAGAGCAGAAGAATCACCGAGAAGATGCCAAAGAAGGCATAAAAACCATATTGGGATGATAAGCCCATTGCGAAGCCGAGGAACGGCGGGGCAATTAACGCACCCATGCCATAGCAAAAGAGCAAACCACGACTGACTTCTACCGTATTCATATTGCTCGGTAATTCATCATTGGCACGGGCAATGCTTAGTGCATAAAGACTGAACAGACTACAGCCAAAAATGAATGCGATGATATATTGTAACCAAGCGGTCGAATTTGTTTGAAAAATTGCAAATATTCCCGAACCGGCAGTTAAGCTAGCAATTACTGCACAAATTAAAATTGTATTACGTCTGCCAATGCGATCCGATAAACCAGCTATCGGCAACTGACTGATAAAGCCGCCAATCATCGATGCCATCAGATATAGCGATATTTCGCCTAATGAAAAATCTAGCTTTAAGAGAAACACCGAAACCATAGTAAAAAAGCCGTTTACCAACATACCGCTAATAAAATTTGTCGCTAACGCAAGGGGCGAAATGGCTAATAAGCGCGGTACGCTGATGCGTTCTCGAGCGGGAATCTCCAGTTGGGTCATTTTCGTTAAGGCAATCGGAATCATCGACATCACTACTAAAATTGTGGCGAGCGTAAAAATATTGTTACTGGTTAATTCCAGACTAAGTAAGCTCACCCCTAAAATAAAGGCGAGATAGAAAATAATATTATAGGTTGCCAATGCTTTGCCTCGGGTATCCACATTGGTTTTCTCGCTTAACCAACTTTCTACTAATAACAGTAAACTATAATGGCAGAAACCTAAAATAATCCGCAGTATGCCTCACACCCACAGGTTATCAATCATCATATGGCTAAGTGCGGCGATGGCGAAGATCGCACCAAATACGCTAAACGAACGGATGTGCCCCACACTGGATACAATACGATGGGCAAGAATGGCACTAAGTGTTGCGCCTACAAAAAATGCTGCGTTAAGTAAACCGAACACTACATCGCTAACGCCCATTTCAGCTAGTTTTACACCCGCTGAGTTTAAGAATAACCCATAGCCGAAAAAGAGGAAAAAGATGCCGGAAAAGAGAGAATAGAATTTGGTTGTTTGCAAAATAGCTCCTAAATTTTTAATCTTTCACATTATAATCATCAGATTTTTGCGTAGAGATAGATTCAAAGCCTACCAGTTTATTGATGTGGAGAAAAGCATCTGAATTGTCCTCTCAATTACTGAGTTTATAAAACCAAAACACTGTCGGCACAAAAATCGGGCTTTTAGTGTGCTTGATGTACGAAGTTCTTGAATGAAGCTTATCTTATGCTCCATTTTTAGCTAAAGTAAGACCGCACTTTTCTCTATTTATGAAGTTTAGAATAACGAAAAAGTACAATGTAAAAAGAAATTGATTTATTGACACCCTACAAGATAGGGGATTTTGAAAATTATCCTATTAGAAAAGGATAATGTAAGATAGCGAGGATTCACTAAATTGAAATGTAGCATAACTGATAAATTTAATAGGGTGTTATGCTACAATGCTGGTGATTTTTTGTCAAGGAAAAACTTAAATTATATTTATTCCAGACTATTTTAATATAAGGCTATCAACAAAAAAACTCAGGGCTTTTTATTGATTACAAAGTGTTGTTATACAAAATCCTGCATCAAATCTTCCACCACGTTTTTGACAGAACGGATTGATTTAATATAAGTAATACCGTTACCTACCGAAATATAGCCTTTCTCAAAATCGCCAAGTAACATACCTTGACGCATTCCATAGCCACCGGTTTGTGCTTTGGCAAGCTCATCTCGCGTTGCACCGTTTTCATCCATTTCCACCAATTTATGTGCTAACTGAGTGGGTAGCGAGCGGTAATACGCCGGTTGGGTGCGAAATAACAATAAATCTTGAGCCGTGCTATCGACAACGAGTTGCTTAACGCTTTCATGCATACGGTTTTCCTCAGTTGCTAACAATACCGAGCCGACAAATACGCCTTCCGCACCGAGAGCAAAACTTGCTCGTACGCCTCGTACATCAGCAATACCGCCTGCTGCCATTACTGGAATACTGACCGCATCAACCATTTGAGGCACGATAGAGAATGTTCCGATTACTTGGTTCGGTACAGTGCCGCCTTTATCAAAACCGGTTGCAACGAAAATATCCGCCCCAATTTCTTCCGCATAATGAGCATTTTCTACTGTTGGCGTATGCGGACGGAAAATGGTTTTTGTGCCTGCCGCTTTAAATTTTTTCATCATCGGCTTGTAGTCATAGCCATCAATACCGTTGATTAATGCCACCGGCACGTGTTCTTCAATTAATAAATCCACTAACAAATCAATCGTACTGAAATCGTAGGATAAAATTACCGGTGCACCGAACGGCTTATCGGTTAATGCTTTGGTTTTACGGATTTCTTCACGGAAAGTACGGAGCAAATCTTCCGTCGTTTTCGGCGCTTTCTGCAAGCCGGCATTCGGGCCTAAAATCCCCAAACCTCCGGCATTGCTTACAGCAGCAACAAATTTTGCGTCAGTCATCCACGCCATCGGGCCTTGCACGAGTGGAAATTTGATACCTAAGATGTCAGTAATACGGTTACAGGCGGTCATTTTTTGTCCTTTTTTTGCAAATGAATGGTAGCTATTATAATCTTGCAAAATTGATTGAGAAGTATCTAAACAAGTTTTCCAAAAATGAGAAGAAAGTATGGACTTAAATAATCTTCGTCTCTTCGTTGCAGTTTATCAAGCAGAGAGTTTTTCTAAAGCGGCGGAACAGCTTGCAATGCCAGTTGCGACAGTTAGTCGCCGTATTGCGGAATTTGAAAAATCGCTTTCCACCCAACTTTTTGACCGCTACAAAACAGGGGTGAAACCGACCGCACTTGGTTTGCAATTGTATGAAAAGGTTTATTTGAGCTTAGACAATTTAACGCAAGCGACACAAGATTTTATTGGTGAACAGCAGGAATTGAGTGGCTATCTGCGTATTTACACCGTTTCCGCCTGTGAGCCGATTTGGGCGGCAATTGCTGAATTTCAGGCGGAATATCCGCAGGTGAAAGTACATTGTCAGGCGACCGATCGCGTATTGGATTTGGTAGAAGATGGCATTGATATCGCGTTTCGAATGGGCGATTTGCATACGGAAAATGTTATTGCTCGCAAAATGATGGATTTAAACGCTGTATTGGTGGCTCACCCGGATTTTCTTGCTAGACACGGCACGCCGAAAACACCGCAAGATTTGACCGCACTACCATTTGCCTGCTGGGCAAGAGCAGGGCAGAAAAGTGCAACATTACAACTGGGCGAACAAGCGGTCAAAATTGAACCGATTTTTACCTCTAATGATGTGTACGCCATTGCCCACCAAGCCAAAAGTGCGCATGCCATCTGCCAATTACCGGACTATATGGCACAAGAACTCACCGAGAAATTCGGCTTAGTCGAACTGATGTCCGACTATCCGACATCAACCTATCCCATTCACGCCATCTATCCGGCCCACCGCCACCCCTCAGCAATCATGAAAACCTTTTTAGGGTTTTGTGAGAGGTTTTTAGCAGAAAGAGAGAAATGCTGTAAAGATTAACCATGTCTTCGCACTCTCCCATTTATGGGAGAGAAATCGCAGAAGGATCGTTCCAGAATCCATAGGAAGAGGGAGAAAGATCTTCTCCTTTCTTCTTAATATGTACTTGATCTTTCAAAAGAAAATGGCAAACGTAAATTTCTGATTTATCTGGTGCATTAGGTTTTTAACATTTTCAATTTCTCCTTTGAAAAAGTGTGTGTTATTAACATTTTTTCATTGGAAAAAATGTGTTTTAGTTGCAAGTTTTCCTTTGAAAAAATGTTAAATTGTCCTTAAAATAGTTTCCAAAGAATAGAAAATGAGCAAATCATGCAAAGAAAAATTATTCAATCCTTAGAAAAATGGAAACAGAAGCCTACTCGCAAGCCTTTGATTATTCAAGGGGCAAGACAGGTCGGTAAAACGTGGGCGATGAAGCGTTTTGGTGAGCAGTCTTTTGAAAAGGTGGCGTATATTAACTTCGATAATAATCCACGAATGAAAATACTATTTTCGGGAGATTATGATATTAACCGCTTGATTCTTGGTTTAAAAATTGAAAGTGGTGTAGATATTCAAGCTGAAAATACACTGATTATTTTTGATGAAGTACAAGAAGTACCACAGGCACTCTCTTCGTTCAAATATTTTTATGAAAATGCACCGCAACTTTATATTGTGGCGGCAGGATCATTACTTGGTGTGTCATTGCATCATCAGGTTTCTTTTCCTGTGGGCAAGGTGGATTTTTTACCGCTTTATCCGATGGATTTTCACGAGTTTTTGACCGCACTTGGCAAGCAAGATTTAGTGCAGTTACTGGAACTCAAAGATTGGTCGCTTATTTCTGCGATGAAAACAAGTTATATTGATTTGCTACGCCAATATTATTTTGTGGGTGGAATGCCTGAAGCTGTGAAAGTTTTTGTCGAAACGCAAAACTTTGATGAAGTCCGCCAAGTGCAACGCAATTTATTGATGGCGTACGAACAGGATTTTTCTAAACATATCAAAGATGGTCAGACAGTACAAAAAGTGCGGTCAATTTGGGCTTCAATTCCTGAACAACTTACCAAAGAAAACAAAAAGTTCATCTACTCGCACCTGCAAAAAGGGGCGAGAAGTAAAGATTACGAAATTGCCTTGCAATGGTTGAGAGATAGCGGTTTGGTACATTCCGTGCCACGTGTGAAAAAGCCGTATTTGCCGCTTTCTGCCTATCAAGACGGAGCATTTAAACTTTATGTATTAGACGTAGGATTGCTTGCCGCTCAAAGCCATTTAGATGTCAGCGTTCTGCTTGAAGGCAGCCGTATTTTTACCGAATTTAAAGGCGCTTTAACCGAGCAATATGTGCTACAACAGCTTATTGCCACTCAAGAAAACCCCGTGTTTTACTGGGCAACCGAAAAAGGCACAGCAGAAGTAGATTTTGTTGTACAACGTAAACAAGCGGTAATCCCGATTGAAGTCAAAGCCGAAGAAAATTTAAAAGCGAAAAGTTTAAAAGTGTATGTGGAGCAGTTCCAACCAGAACAAGCGGTTAGATTTTCAATGGCGGATTATCGGGAGCAGGATTGGATGGTGAATGTGCCGTTGTATAATACAGAATTTATAACAAAAAAAATTTAAGGAATATATTATGATTGATAATGCATTTATTACATGTGCATCAGCTGCTTTAGCTGATACACATGAAGGTTTAAGTGGAAGTGAAATCTGCAGATACTTATCTCAATATGCTGTGGAATATGAGGTTAAGATACCATATTCACAGAATCCATTTCCAAAAGGCGTTCCAAATAAGAGAACGGCATTGGAAAGGAACTTAATATGTTTTACTTCTGAACAACAATATAGAATTATTAAAGACTTGTGTTCTTTGCCAAAATTTTCTCAAAATGAAAAAGTTATGGATATATTAACTAAATTATGTAGTAGATACTCAAACTATTCTAATGGAACTGACCAAATTCCTGAGATCGTAGTAGAAACAAAAGGGTGGCTAGATGGTTATCCTAACACTAAGAAACATTATGAGAGTGCGCTAAATAAGAAATCCAACAACATTTTTACTAGAAACTTATTAGATGATTTAAGATTTTCATTAGAATCCTTAGTTAAGGAAATCTTAAATAATTCTAAATCATTAGAGAATCAAAAAGTCGAATTAGGACGTTTCTTGAAAGAAAAAGATGTTTCAAAAGAAATTAGAACATTCTACGTAGATAAAATAATGGATTTTTACACAGACTATCAAAATAATAATGTGAAACACCAAGATCATTATAAAGAAATGGATGTGGATTTTATTCTTGAGCAAACTACAGTCTTAATGAGATTTTTGATAAAACTTCATAAATCAATATGATTAAACCTGCCGTCTGAAACTTTCCAGACGGCATCACTTTCCTACAACCTCACCAAAACCTTCCCAATCTATTGATTACTTTCCATATAACAGTTGGTTTCAGCCATTTCACCAAAGGCAAAAATTTTGTTAATTTCAGGTTTTAATTGACCGCTTGCTAAGCCGCTAAATACAAATTTTTCGCCTATGTGAGTTTTTTCTTGGAATAGTTAGGCTAAAATAAGTGATATAAACTTTATAAGATAAAAGGAAAATTTATGGTTACCCATACCGTTATTATTAGCGATAGAGCGAAAGACAATATCACGGTTTATACAAAAGAGCCTGTGTTTTTAGCGATTGCGGATCGTGAAGATTTAAAAGCGTTAAAACATTTAGAAGAAGCGAATAGAGCAGGGATTTATATCTTATTAGGTGAGAATCAGCGTTATGTTGGGCAAGCTAGCGGAAAAATTTATGATCGCCTAATCACTCATAATGATAATAAAGAGTGGTGGAGTAAGATTATTTTCTTTGGGCGTGAAGATGGGCATTTAGATAAATCACAAACTGATTATCTTGAGAAGAAATTAATTGAGGCTTTTCAGAAAACCGATTTAACGTTAGATAATGCCACTTCGGGTAATACCTCTTTTATTGAAAAAACCAGTAAGATCAAGGCAGATAATGTTTGGAATATCACTCAAGAAATCTTAGATGAAGTTGCGCATATTAATATATTTGAAAGTTATGCAAGTGAGGAAGAAGAAAACCAAACTGCTCAGATTTATATTGAACTGGATAAACATAAAATATCAGGCAAAAGTTACCGAGACAATCAGAAAAATTTCTTTTTATTTTTATTGAAACAGCCTAAATATCGTTCTTTAGTGGAAGATTTTTGTTTAAATGGAAAGCCAACAGCTTCCTATTGCATTGGGAGTGAACCAAGTCTTAGACCAAATGGGATGAAATATACAACTCAACTTGAAGAGGGGATTTATCTGTATATAAATTTATCAGCAAAAGGACTACGTAAAGCCATTCAAAATTTTGCCGATGCAACAGGTTTGAAAGTGGTGTTTCATTGGGATTAAGAAATCACTAAAAGTGATATATAAGTGCTATTTATATGACAAGCGGTCAATTTCTATAAAAATTTTGCAAGCCTTGCACGCTAAATTCTTTAACCTAAATAAAAAAACGGAAGTAAGCTTCCGTTTTTTATTTGTAAATATTCGATAAAAATTAACCGCTTGTGCTTAGAACGGGATATCGTCGTCGAAGTTATCCATTGGTGGTTCTGCTTGAGCAGGTTTCGCTGCTTGTGGAGCAGAGCGACTTGCTGTTTGATCGTAACCGTAACCGCTGTTACCTTGGTTATAACTTTGTTGTGGTGCAGGTGCTGAATTTCCCCAACCGCCTTGGTTACCGCCGGAATCGCCGCCTTGGTTACGTCCGCCTAACATTTGTAAAACGTCACCTTGGATTTCGGTGGTATAACGGTCTTGACCGTTTTGGTCTTGCCATTTACGTGTTTTTAAACGGCCTTCAACATAAACTTGTGAGCCTTTACGTAAGTATTGACCGGCAACTTCCGCTTGGCGACGGTAGAATACGATACGGTGCCATTCGGTTACTTCACGGCGTTCGCCCGTATTTTTATCCGTCCAACTTTCACTGGTTGCTACGCTAATATTTGCAACCGCTTCGCCGTTTGGCATGGTGCGCATTTCAGGATCGTTACCTAAATTGCCCACGATGATAACTTTATTAATACCTGCCATAAAATCCTCTGTGAATTAATTAAGTGCTGTAAATTTTGTGCGGTATTCTACCTGAAATTCAAAAAAATGCACGCATTAAAACTGATATTTTGTACAGTTACTTTAAAATATGCGATAATAAAAAACATTTTTTAGTGAGAGCAACCGATTATGCAGTACATTGATGTTCGTGGTGCGCGAACCCACAACCTTAAAAATATCAATTTAATTCTTCCTCGAGATAAATTTATTGTAATTACCGGCTTATCCGGATCGGGTAAGTCTTCTTTAGCTTTCGATACGCTGTATGCGGAAGGGCAACGCCGTTATGTGGAATCCCTTTCAGCCTATGCACGCCAATTCCTTTCATTGATGGAAAAACCGGATGTTGACCATATTGAAGGACTTTCACCGGCAATTTCTATCGAGCAAAAATCCACTTCGCATAATCCTCGTTCCACGGTGGGAACGGTAACCGAAATCCACGACTATTTACGTCTATTGTTTGCCCGAGTGGGTGAGCCTCGTTGTCCGGATCACGATTTACCGTTGGCAGCACAAACTATTTCACAAATGGTGGATAGAGTAATGGAAGAACCGGAGGGCAAGCGTTTGATGCTACTTGCGCCGGTGGTTAAAGATCGTAAAGGCGAACACGTAAAATTATTGGAAAATTTGACCGCTTCCGGCTATATCCGAGCCAGAATTGACGGCGAAATCTGTGATTTATCTGATCCGCCGGCATTGGAATTACAGAAAAAGCACACAATTGAAGTGGTGGTCGATCGCTTTAAAGTGAGAAGTGATATTGCAACTCGCCTAGCGGAATCTTTTGAAACGGCATTGGATTTATCCGGTTCGACAGCGATTATTGCCGATATGGACGATCCGAATGCGGATGAAATTGTCTTTTCATCCAGTTTTGCTTGCCCGCATTGCGGCTATTCGTTGCACGAATTAGAACCTCGTTTGTTCTCATTTAATAACCCGGCCGGTGCTTGTCCGACGTGTGACGGCTTAGGGGTAGAGCAGTATTTTGACCCGAATAAAGTAGTACAAAATCCGGATGTCTCGTTAGCAAGCGGTGCGATTAAAGGTTGGGATCGCCGTAGCTTTTACTATTTCGGTTTGTTGAAATCGGTGGCGGATCATTATGATTTTTCACTGGATACGCCGTTTAAAGATCTGACTAAAAAACAACGTGACATTATTCTGAACGGTTCAAAAGACGAAATCGAATTTGTTTATGTCAATGATCGCGGCGATAAAGTAAAACGTAAACATACCTTTGAAGGTGTGTTAAATAATATGGCTCGCCGTTATAAAGAAACCGAGTCGAATTCGGTGCGTGAAGAATTAGCGAAATATATCAATAGCCGCCCGTGTTTAGAGTGTGAAGGATCTCGCTTACGTCGTGAGGCACGTTATGTCTTTTTAGATAAAACCAATTTGCCGATGGTGTCGGAAAAATCGATTGGCGAAGCGTTAGAATTTTTTGAACAGTTAGATCTTGCCGGTCAAAAAGCGAAGATTGCGGAGAAAATTTTAAAAGAAATTCGTGAACGTTTGCAGTTCTTGGTCAATGTCGGCTTGAATTACCTCTCGCTTTCTCGTTCGGCGGAAACCTTATCCGGCGGTGAGGCGCAACGTATCCGTTTAGCCAGCCAAATCGGTGCAGGCTTGGTTGGGGTGATGTATGTGCTGGATGAGCCGTCTATCGGATTGCACCAACGTGATAACGAACGTTTATTAAATACCTTAATTCATCTGCGTAATTTGGGTAATACCGTAATTGTGGTGGAGCATGATGAAGATGCGATCCGTGCCGCAGATCATATTGTCGATATCGGCCCGGGAGCCGGTGTGCACGGTGGCCAAGTTATTGCACAAGGTACAGCGGAAGAAATTATGCAGGTGGAAGATTCGATTACCGGACAATTCCTCTCCGGCAAGCAGAAGATTGAAATTCCGGCAAAACGAGTGTCTTATGACGCGGCTAAATTGCTAACCTTAAAAGGGGCAAGCGGTAATAACTTAAAACAAGTACAGTTGGATATTCCGGTTGGTTTATTCACTTGTATTACCGGTGTCTCGGGTTCGGGTAAATCGACTCTAATCAACGATACCTTGTTCCCATTAGCACAAAATGCGTTAAATCGTGCGGAACGTACCGATGTCGCACCTTATGAGTCAATTGACGGCTTATCGCATTTCGATAAAGTGATTGATATCGACCAAAGCCCGATTGGGCGTACACCACGTTCAAACCCGGCAACCTATACCGGTTTATTTACGCCGATTCGTGAATTATTTGCCGGTACGCAAGAAGCGAGAGCGAGAGGCTATAATGTCGGACGCTTTAGTTTTAATGTGCGTGGCGGACGTTGTGAAGCCTGTCAAGGCGATGGCGTGATTAAAGTGGAAATGCACTTCCTACCGGATGTATATGTGCCGTGCGATCATTGCAAAGGTAAACGTTATAACCGAGAAACCTTGGAAATCCGTTACAAAGGCAAAACGATTCATCAAGTATTAGATATGACAGTGGAAGAGGCGAGAGAATTCTTTGCGCCGGTACCGGCGATTGCGCGTAAATTGCAAACCTTAATGGATGTCGGTTTATCGTATATTCGCTTAGGACAGTCCTCGACCACGCTTTCCGGCGGTGAAGCGCAGCGTGTTAAATTAGCGACCGAGCTTTCCAAACGTGATACCGGCAAAACGCTGTATATCTTAGACGAACCGACCACCGGTTTACATTTTGCCGATATTAAACAGCTACTTTCGGTGTTACACAAATTGCGTGACCAAGGTAATACGATTGTGGTGATCGAGCATAATTTAGATGTGATTAAAACCGCCGACTGGATTGTGGACTTAGGCCCTGAAGGCGGTTCGGGCGGCGGACAAATTATTGCGACCGGCACACCGGAAGAGGTAGCGAAAGACAAACGCTCGCACACGGCAAGATTTTTAAAAGAGATCTTAGCTAAAGGGTAAATGCCAAACGGTGTTTAACAAGCGGTCTGATTTTGCAGGAAATTTGCAAATTTCTTAGAAAATCAGACCGCTAGTTTTTAATAATAGACGAGTAGAACGATATTGCTCGAGTTAAATAAACGTGGCGGATAATCAATGTTACGGGCGTTCTTTAATCAGAAAATAGCCGTTTAAAACGACAATCAATAAATTCAAAGCGGCAACAATATACATTGCTGAGTTAAGACTGTAAAAAATAAAACCTAATCCCCAACAAATATTAGAGATACGAAGGTTAGGCATATCTTTAATGACAAAGGAAAGAGCGAGAATCAGGATTGAGCCATAGCTAAGAAATTCAATAATACTCATTTATTATCCTAAAAGGAGCAGGAAATCTAAAAGTTCACTTTACACAAAAGATTTACTTTTAAATAGTTTGGAATAACTAAAATATAACACATTGAAAATAATTTACAAATAAATAACAAATATGAAATATGACGATAAAATTCTCCACGCTTTCAGTGAAGACGGCTTATTAAGTAGCAATATTCAAGGATTCCGCCCTCGTGCGGCGCAACTTGAAATGGCACAAGCGGTCGGAAGAGCGGTAAAGTTTGCAACACCTGCAGTAGTAGAAGCCGGAACAGGTACGGGTAAAACCTTTGCTTATTTAGTACCGGCATTGCTGTCCGGTAAAAAAACCATTGTTTCGACCGGTTCAAAGAATTTGCAAGATCAATTATTTAATCGAGATCTACCGACTATTCAGAAAGCCTTGAAATATAAAGGTAAAGTTGCTTTATTAAAAGGACGAGCAAATTACCTCTGCTTAGAACGTTTGGATCAAGTCGTAGCTATGGGCGTATTGGGGGATAAATCGGTGTTAGCGGATTTATCGAAAGTCAGCAAATGGCATACTTCAACTAAAACCGGTGATTTAAGCGAATGTATTACAATCGCCGAAGACAGCCCGATTTTACCGCAATTGGTCAGCACTGCCGAAAGTTGCTTAGGTTCGGACTGTCCGCATTTTAAAGATTGTTATGTGGTACAAGCCCGCCGCCGAGCGATGGAAGCGGATGTGGTGGTGGTCAATCATCATCTGTTTTGTGCCGATATGGCAGTCAAAGAAACCGGTTTCGGTGAGCTAATTCCGGAAGCGGAACTGATCATTTTTGACGAAGCGCATCAATTACCGGATATTGCCAGCCAATATTTCGGTCAATCGTTAAGTTCTCGCCAGTTATTCGATATCTGCAAAGATACTAATATTGTGTACCGTACCGAGCTAAAAGATCTTGCCCAATTAGGTAAAGCGGCGGATCACTTGCAAAAAACAGTGCAAGATTTTCGTTTGTTAATGGGAACAGAAGGCTCAATTCGAGGAAACTTGCGAGAGTTGTTTAACGACCAAAAAGTGGTGGGCGGCTTAACAAAAGTTTCGGAAAACATTGATTTTTTAAGCGAAGTGATTAAAAAATCGCTCGGTCGTTCGGAAACGCTCGATAAAATTTTCGAAAGATTGGCGGAAGTCAAAGTTCAGTTAAAAAAATTGAGCGATACTAGTGTGGTTGGTTATTGCTATTGGTATGAAGCCAACGACCGTTCTTTCGGTTTACATATCACACCTTTAACCGTGGCGGATAAATTCGGCGAACAACTTAAAAATCAGCAGATTGGTTGGGTATTTACTTCAGCAACGTTAGAGGTCGGCGGCAAATTTGATCACTTTTGTCAGCGTTTAGGCATTGAGAATGCGGAACAATTGGTGCTGCAAAGCCCTTTTGATTACGCAAATCAATCGCTACTTTGTGTGCCTCGTTATTTGCCGGATACCAATAAATTGCACACTTTAAACGAACTAGGCAAAATGTTGATGCCCGTTATTGAAGCCAATAACGGTCGTTGCTTTTTGCTCTGTACTTCCTATTTTATGATGCGTGGGTTAGCGGATTTTCTGCGTGAACACAGCAATTTAAGCGTGTTATTGCAAGGGGAAACCAGCAAAGCCCGCTTATTGGAAAAATTTATTGCGGAAGAAAACAGCGTACTGGTTGCAACTCAAAGTTTCTGGGAAGGCATTGATGTGCGCGGCGATGCGTTATCGCTGGTGATTATTGATAAATTGCCGTTTACTTCGCCTGACGAGCCGTTGTTAAGAGCGCGTATGGAAGATTGTCGTTTACAAGGCGGCGAGCCGTTTAACGATATTCAAATTCCGGAAGCGGTGATTACGCTCAAACAGGGCGTAGGGCGATTGATTCGTGACGTAACCGATCGAGGTGTGGTGATCATTTGTGATTCACGTTTGGTAATGCGCAATTACGGTAAGACGTTCTTAAAAAGTTTACCGCCATCAACACGCACCCGTGATTTAGATAAAGTGATTCAATTTTTAAAAAATAAGTGAGAAAACAAGCGGTTGATTTTGCAAAATTTTTTGTAAATTTAACCGCTTATTACGGAGGATACTTATATGATTGTTCGTATGCTCAGAATGCTGATTTCCTTGGCGTTGCTTTTCGCGATGTTATACGGCGGAAAGTTACTCGGCATTCTGATTCCGATTGGCATTTCCGAAAGTATTTGGGGAATGTTGTTACTTTTTACCTGCTTAGTTATCGGGGTCGTTAAAGTAGAGTGGGTTACCCCTAGCGCAAGACCGCTTACCCGTTATATGACGATTTTCTTTATTCCAGTCTGTGCCGAAATTATCGAACACATTGATATTCTTGAATCTCATCTGGCTTCATTTGTATTGGCAAATATATTCAGTACGTCCCTTTCCTTGATCGCTATCGGATTATTCGCCCAATGGGTTTTTCATCAAAAATAGTAGGCGCTTATGATTTACCTTTATTCATGTTTAACCGTCTTAGCGTTTTTAATTGGGCAGCGGATCAGCCAAAAATTAAAATCTTCGGTGTTAAATCCGTTTGTGATTGCTTTAACGCTTGTCATTACTGTGATTGTGATTGGTAAAGTACCTTACACGGACTATTATCAGGGTAATTTCCCGATCAACAATCTGCTTGGCGTGTCGGTTGTTGCACTCGCCCTGCCTTTTTACGAACAACTACCGCAAATTCGTAAAAAATGGCGACAAATCACGTTAGTTGTTGTATTCGGTACTTGTTTTACTATGCTGACGGGTGTTTTCTTTGCCGTGTTATTAGGCGCAAGTCCGGATATTTTAGCGGCGATCGTGCCGAAATCGGTTTCGACGCCGATTGCTATCGCTATCGCCACTCAAATCGGCGGTAGTTCGGCAATTACCGCCGTAGGCGTATTAGTTGCCGGCTTACTCGGTTCCGTTTTCGGATTTGCCGTATTGCATCGTATCGGTGTGCGCAATGTCAGAGCGATCGGTTTGAGTATGGGAGCGGTTTCCCATGCGTTAGGTACGGGGCGTTGTATGGAATATAGCATTAAAACCGGCAGTTACAGCTCGATAGCGTTAGTTTTATGCGGCGTATTATCTTCGGTATTGGCTCCGTTTGTTTTTAAACTTGTTATGCACTTGTTTTATTAATCAACGATTAATATCGGTTTTATACGGTTAGACGGCGTGTTTAAGTTGGTATATTGGCTAATTCAAGGTACAATCTGCGCAATTTTTTTAATGAAGACCTAACTATGCAAGAAAAAGATCTCTCTACATTTAAAACGTTTAAGCGTTTGTTTCCGACTATTCGACCGTATAAATTGGGATTGATTGCCGGAGCTGTCGCGCTTGTATTAAATGCCTTAGTCGATTCAAGTTTGATTTATTTACTGAAGCCGTTGCTGGATGACGGTTTCGGTAAGGCGGATAACAGCTTTTTAAAATTGATGGCGGTATTGGTCGTCGTCTTTATTTTAATTAGAGGGATCACCAACTATATTGCCAGTTATAGCCTCGCATGGGTGTCGGGCAATGTGGTAATGACATTGCGCCGTAATATTTTTCAGCACTTAATGTATATGCCGGTCAGTTATTTCGATAAAAATCCGACCGGTCGTTTGCTCTCCCGTGTAACTTATGATACGGAAATGGTGGCGACTTCTTCATCTCACGCCTTGGTTACGATTGTGCGAGAAGGCGCATATTTGATTTCCTTATTTGTGGTAATGATTTATACCAGTTGGCAGCTATCATTTGTTTTATTTGTGATGGCACCGATTATCGGTGTCTTAATCGGCATCGTTTCAAAGCGTTTTCGTACGTTAAGTCGTAATATTCAAAGTTCGATGGGCGAATTGACCGTCACTACCGAACAAATGCTTAAAGGGCATAAAGTCGTGCTTTCTTTCGGCGGACAAAAAGTCGAGAAAGATCGTTTTGATCGCGTCAGTAACGATATGCGTCGTAAAGGGATGAAAATCGTTTCGGCGGACGGTATTTCGGACGGTGCGGTACAATTAATCGCTTCGTTCGCATTATCGGTGGTACTTTATGTGGCTACCTTTCCGGAAGTAATGAGTGAAAATTTAACCGCCGGTTCGTTTACTGTGGTGTTTTCGTCAATGATGGCGATGCTCCGTCCGTTAAAATCGCTTACAAACGTGAACTCGCAATTTCAGCGCGGTATGGCGGCCTGCCAAACGTTATTTGAATTTTTAGATCTTGAAACCGAAAAAGACAGTGGAAAACGTGAAGTCGAGCGAGCTAAAGGCGATGTTGTGTTTAATCATGTCTCATTTAGCTATGACGGAAAAGATGAACGAGCTTTAAGTAATATTTCCTTTAATATTCCGCAAGGTAAAACCGTTGCGTTAGTCGGTCGTTCCGGTTCGGGTAAATCCACAATCGCGAATTTGCTTACCCGCTTTTATGATATTAACGAGGGCGAGATTTTACTGGACGGGGTTAATATCCAGGATTACACCCTAGCGAATCTTCGCCGGCAATGTTCGGTCGTTTCACAGCAAGTGCATTTATTTAATGACTCGATTGCCAATAATATTGCCTATGCCGCTACGGAAAAATATAGCCGAGAACAAATTGTAGAAGCTGCGAGAGCGGCTCATGCATTAGAGTTTATTGAGAAACTGGAACACGGTTTTGATACGGTTATCGGTGAAAACGGTGCGAGTTTATCCGGCGGTCAGCGTCAGCGTTTAGCCATTGCTCGCGCATTATTGCGTAATTCGCCGGTGTTAGTTTTGGACGAAGCGACATCCGCCTTAGATACCGAATCCGAGCGAGCGATTCAATCGGCATTAGCGGAGTTGCAAAAAGATAAGACGGTACTGGTGATCGCCCATCGTTTATCGACGATTGAAAAAGCGGATGAGATTCTCGTTGTAGATCACGGAGAAATCATTGAAAGAGGATCGCATAACGAGTTATTGGTTAAAAACGGTGCCTATAAACAATTGCATAGTTTGCAATTCGGGCAATAATTTTATTTGACGGCTATTTTATTGCAGGCACCGATAAGGTGCCTTTTTCTTTGAAGACAAGCGGTCGGATTTCCGTTAAACTTTGCAAAGTTTTTAGACATTCAGACCGCTTGTAAAGCAGGAAATCTATGAAAAAATTCACTAAAATTCTCTCTCTTTCAACCTTACTTTTCCTTGCCGGCTGCCAATCGGTATTAAACGAACCGACCGAAGTGCAACAACCCGGCGTACAAATTCCGCATAATGACGCGCAATGGCAACAACATCTGCAACAGTTGGCAAAAATCCAAAGTTATTCGGCTAAAGGACAAATCGGTTATATTTCTCCGGAAGAACGTTTTTCTTCTCACTTCGATTGGCAATATCGTACACCGACCAATTTCGGTTTGGAACTTTCGTCCAATTTATCCAGTAAATCATTAAAATTACAGCGTAATGCTCGGGGCTTAACCATTTCGGACAGCGAAGGAAATTCTCGTTCCGATCGTGATATGGACAGTTTGATGAAAGAAATTATCGGCGTTGCCTTCCCGATAGATCAATTCGCTTATTGGTTGAAAGGGCAGCCGGAACAAGACGGTAATTATATCGTAAACGACAAACGCCAACTTTCACAATTTAGCTATCACATCAATGGCGAAGTGTGGAAAGCGAGTTACGTACAATATCATGAAGATCGTCAGCCGAACTTACCGAAATTGATTGTTCTGGAAAACGGTTCTCAAACGTTAAAAATTCGTGTTGATCAATGGGCGTTTTAGGCGGAAAACATGACGGAAAAAATAATTTTACCCAGTCCGGCCAAGTTAAATCTGTTTCTTTATATCACTAATAAACGTGCGGACGGTTATCACGAATTACAGACGCTGTTTCAGTTCTTAGATTTCGGCGATGATATTTCCCTTGAAGTGAATGAAAGCGGTGAAATCGAGTTATTAAACGCAATAGAAGGGGTCGCGAAGGAACAAAACCTGATTTATCGTGCGGCAAAATTATTGCAAAATCATACCGCTTGTAGCAAAGGGGCGAAAATCGGTGTGACGAAACGTTTGCCGATGGGCGGCGGTGTCGGCGGCGGTTCATCGAATGCGGCGACCGTATTGGTCGGATTAAATCATTTCTGGCAAACCGGTTTAAGTTTGGAACAGCTTGCCGAATTAGGACTAAGTTTGGGGGCGGACGTACCTATTTTTGTACGAGGTTTTGCCGCTTTTGCCGAAGGTGTCGGCGAAAAATTAGTGGCTTGCCAACCGCGAGAGTCGTGGTATGTGGTATTAAAACCGAACGTTTCCATTTCGACCGCTGCGGTTTTTCAAGATCCGAATTTGCCGAGAAATACGCCGAAAAGAACATTAAGCCGACTTTTATCGGAAGAATGGACAAACGATTGCGAAAAAGTTGTGCGAGATCATTATTTCGAGGTTGAAGATCTTATTGCAGAATTGTTACAATATGCAACGTTTCGGCTGACAGGCACAGGAGCCTGTATTTTCGCCGAATTTGAGAGTGAAGCGGAAGCAAAAGCCGTTTTTGCACATAAACCGCACAATATTTTCGGTTTTATTGCAAAAGGACAAAATCGCTCTCCTTTACATCAAATGCTCAATTTAACCACTTTCCCACAATAGGATTCATTCCAATGCCAGATATTAAATTGTTTGCAGGTAATGCAACGCCTGAACTTGCAAAACGTATTGCAGAACGTCTTTATACATCTCTCGGAGATGCAACCGTCGGTCGTTTTAGTGACGGTGAGATCCAAGTTCAAATTAATGAAAATGTACGTGGCGGCGATATTTTTATCGTGCAATCGACTTGCGCGCCGACAAATGATAACTTGATGGAATTAATTGTAATGGTCGATGCGCTACGTCGTGCGTCAGCCGGTCGTATTACCGCAGTTATTCCTTATTTCGGTTATGCGCGCCAAGACCGTCGCGTACGTTCTGCACGTGTGCCGATTACGGCTAAAGTGGTAGCGGATTTCCTTTCTAGCGTGGGTGTGGATCGTGTTTTAACTTGTGATTTACACGCGGAACAAATTCAAGGTTTCTTTGACGTACCGGTAGATAACGTATTCGGTTCACCGGTATTAATTGACGATATTTTGAAAAAATCGGATTTAGTGAATCCTATCGTCGTTTCTCCGGATATCGGCGGTGTGGTGCGCGCTCGTGCGGTAGCTAAATTATTAAACGATACGGATATGGCGATTATCGATAAACGTCGTCCGAAAGCGAACGTATCGCAAGTGATGCATATTATCGGTGATGTAACTGACCGCGATTGTATCTTAGTGGACGATATGATTGATACCGGCGGTACATTGGTTAAAGCGGCGGAAGCGTTAAAAGAACGCGGTGCGCGTCGCGTATTCGCTTATGCAACGCATGCGGTATTCTCCGGTACGGCGGCAAGCAATTTAGCGAACTCGGCATTGGACGAAGTGGTGGTAACCGATACCATTCCGTTATCCGATGAGATTAAAGCGTTAAATAAAGTTCGCGTACTCACGTTATCAAGCATGTTAGCGGAAGCGATTCGTCGTATCAGTAACGAAGAATCCATCTCCGCAATGTTCGATGCATAATATCCAGTAAGGGCGGGTTTGATACCCGCCCTTAATTTATCCGTTTCTTTCTAACTATATCCAAGAGTTCACCATGTATTCTCTGATTCGTAAATGTCTTTTTTCAATGGATGCCGAAACCGCACATAACTTTTCTATTCAAGCACTTAAATTAGCCGGAAAACTGCCGATTAATGTTTTGCCTATGCCGTTAAATCCCGTAGAAGTTATGGGGTTACAATTTAAAAATCCGATCGGTTTGGCTGCCGGCGCGGATAAAAACGGTGAAGCGATAGACGGTTTCGGAAAGTTGGGATTCGGATTTATTGAAGTCGGTACGGTAACGCCGGTTGTGCAAGACGGTAATCCTAAGCCGCGCCAGTTCCGTATTTTAGAAGCGGAAGGCATTATTAACCGTAACGGTTTTAATAATTTAGGTGTGGACGTATTGGTCGAAAATGTTAAGAAAGCAAAATATGACGGCATTATCGGCATTAATATCGGTAAAAATGCGGTCACACCGATAGAACGTGCATTAGACGATTATCAAATTTGTTTACGTAAGGTATATGAACATGCGGATTATATTACGGTTAATATTTCTTCACCGAATACTAAAAATTTACGCACTTTGCAGTATGGCGAAGCGTTAGATGATTTGTTACGCTCGTTGAAAAGCGAGCAGGAAAGTCTGTCGCAAAAATTTAACCGATATAAACCGCTTGTCTTAAAAATCGCACCGGATTTAACCGATGAAGAAATCGCTTCGGTAGCGGATGGTTTGGTTCGTCATAAAATTGACGGCGTGATTGCAGGAAATACGACTCTTTCCCGAGATCCGGTAGTCGGATTAAAAAACGCCGAGCAACAAGGAGGTTTAAGCGGTAAACCGTTGAATACGTTAAGTACACGTTTGATTAGTACGTTAGCGAAAGAGTTAAACGGTGCCTTACCGATTATCGGTAGCGGCGGCATTCACTCCGTGGCGTCCGGTCAGGAAAAGATTGATGCGGGCGCGAGTTTGTTACAAGTTTACTCGGCAATGATTTATCAGGGACCGGCGTTAATTCAAAATCTCGCAAAGCATATTCAAGTGCGTTAATAGTAAGCGGTTAAATATTTAATCGTTTTTGTGAAATGAAATTGCTTGTTTAATAGACTATTCCTTTGTTATTGACTAAAGTCAAAAAAATGGACAAAACAGAGCAATTTTGTTATCTTGTGTTACAAATTTATCTACAAATTTTAAACATTTTTGATAAGTAAGTAAAAGGTGTTTAAAATCAATGAGATAGTAGTAAGATATTCGGTTGGCTAGGTTGTAAGTTTTACATTTTGGTAAACTTTCCGTATGTTTTATGTCATGCTTGCCAATAGGACGTCTATAATTTCATCAATCGATAAGTTTAAGATACTTAGCTTATCATTCATCATTAAATCAAAATAAGGAAAACCTATGTCAGAGATCGAAAGAGACGTAGATCCATTCGAAACCAAAGAATGGTTAGAGTCATTAGATTCTTTAATCCGTGTAGAAGGTGTTGAGCGCGCTCAATATATTATTGACCAATTATTAGATCAAGCTCGTACGGAAGGCGTACCTGTTCAATCAGGCGTTACAACTGCATATGTGAATACTATCCCTGTAAGCGCACAACCTGCATATCCCGGCGATCATAAAATTGAACGTCGTATCCGTTCTGCAGTACGTTGGAATGCTATTGCAATGGTTTTACGTAGCCAGAAGAAAGATCTCGACTTAGGTGGTCATATTTCTACTTTCCAATCAGCGGCAACGATGTATGAAGTGTGCTATAACCACTTCTTCAAAGCGGCGACTGAAAAAAACGGCGGCGACTTAGTATTTTTCCAAGGTCACGCCGCGCCGGGTATGTATGCTCGTGCTTATGTTGAAGGTCGTTTAACGGAAGAGCAATTAGATAACTTCCGTCAAGAAGCGTTTACCGACGGTTTATCTTCATATCCTCACCCGAAATTAATGCCCGAATTTTGGCAATTCTCAACCGTATCAATGGGTTTAGGTCCCGTTAATGCGATTTACCAAGCGCGTTTCTTAAAATATCTTGAAAACCGCGGTTTAAAAGATACCGCTGATCAAAAAGTATATGCGTTCTTAGGCGACGGCGAGATGGATGAAATCGAGTCTAAAGGTGCATTAACTTTCGCAGCGCGTGAAAAATTAGATAACTTAATTTTCACAGTAAGCTGTAACTTACAACGTTTAGACGGTCCGGTAAACGGTAACGGTAAAATCATTCAAGAATTAGAAGGTTTATTTACCGGTGCGGGCTGGGAAGTAATTAAAGTATTATGGGGCGGTAACTGGGATAAATTATTCGCAAAAGATACCTCTGGTAAATTAGCGCAATTAATGATGGAAGTGGTTGATGGCGACTACTTAACCTTCAAATCGAAAGACGGTGCTTATATCCGTGAACACTTCTTCGGTCGTTACCCTGAAACAGCCGCATTAGTTGCGGATATGACCGATGATGAGATTTGGGATCTTCGCCGTGGTGCGCACGACAGTGAAAAACTTTATGCCGCATATGCGAAAGCACAAAAATCAGACAAACCAGTTGTGATTTTAGCGCACCAAGTTAAAGGTTATAAAATTCCTGAAGCGGAAAGTAAAAATACCGCTCACCAATCGAAAAAAATGTCATTAGAAAGCTTAAAAGGCTTCCGTGACTACTTCGAATTACCATTGACGGATGAACAAGTAGAAAGCTTAGAGTACATCAAGTTTGCCGAAGGTTCTGAAGAATACAACTACATTCACGGTCACCGTAAAGCATTAAACGGTTATGTGCCGGCTCGTCGTGCCAAATTCGACGTAGAGTATAAAGTCCCTGCATTAGATGAATTTAAAGCATTACTTGCAGAACAACCACGTGGTATTTCAACCACAATGGCGTTTACACGTGCATTAAATATCTTATTAAAAGATAAAAATATCGGTAAAACCATCGTTCCGATGATCGTGGACGAAGCGCGTACATTCGGTATGGAAGGTTTATTCCGTCAAGTGGGTATTTACAACCCGCACGGTCAAAACTATACCCCTTCAGACCGTGATTTAGTGGCTTACTACCGTGAAGCGAAAGACGGTCAAGTATTACAAGAAGGTATCAACGAATTAGGTGGTGCGGCATCTTGGGTGGCTGCGGCGACTTCTTACTCCGTAAGTAACCAACCGATGATCCCGTTCTTCATCTATTACTCAATGTTCGGTTTCCAACGTGTGGGCGATATGATGTGGTTGGCAGGTGACCAATTAGCGCGCGGTTTCATGGTTGGCGGTACTTCAGGTCGTACAACTTTAAACGGTGAAGGCTTACAACACGAAGACGGTCACAGCCATATCCAAGCGGGTATTATTCCTAACTGTGTAACTTATGATCCATCATTTGCGTTTGAAGTAGCGGTAATTATGCAAGACGGTATTAACCGTATGTATGGTGAAAAACAAGAAAATGTTTTCTACTATATGACAACATTAAACGAAGTAATGGAGCAGCCTGCAATGCCTGAAGGTGCAGAAGAGGGTATCCGTAAAGGTTTATATAAATTTGAAACGGTTAAAGGTAAAGGTAAAGGTCACGTTCAGTTATTAGGTTCAGGTTCTATTATGCGTCACGTTCGTGAAGCAGCACAGATCCTTGCGAATGACTACGGCGTAACTTCAGATGTATTCTCAGCTCCGTCATTTAACGAGCTAGCTCGTGAAGGTAACGATGCAGTACGTTGGAACTTATTACACCCGACAGCAGAACAACGCATTCCTTATGTAGCGCAAGTATTAGCGGACTTACCGACAGTCGCTTCAACCGACTATGTAAAACAATATGCGGATCAAATTCGTGCATTCGTACCAAGCAAACACTATCACGTGTTAGGTACGGACGGTTTCGGTCGTTCGGACAGCCGTGCGAACTTACGTGAGCATTTCGAAGTAGATGCGCGTTATGTTGTTGTTGCAGCATTATCACAATTAGCGAAAGAAGGCACGGTAGAAACGAAAGTTGTTGCTGATGCAATCGCTAAATTCGGCTTAAACGTAGATCGTATTAACCCGTTATACGCATAAGAAAATAGCATTCTCCCCCTTATGGGGGAGAATAATTTATCAAATGAAGGATTACCAAAATGTCAAAACAAATTAATGTGCCAGACATCGGTTCGGATGAAGTTAGCGTAACCGAAGTCATGGTAAAAGCAGGCGATACAATTACTGTTGATCAATCGATTATTAATGTAGAAGGCGACAAAGCTTCAATGGAAGTTCCGGCGCCGGAAGCAGGTGTTGTTAAAGAAGTTTTAGTAAAAGTCGGCGATAAAGTTACAACCGGTTCACCAATGCTAGTATTAGAAGCGGCGGAATCTGCGCCGGCTCCGGTAGCGGAAGCGCCTGTACAAGCCGTAGCGCCTGTGGCAACAGCATCAGCGGTTGTTGAAGTGAACGTACCGGATATCGGTTCGGACGAAGTAAACGTAACCGAAATTATGGTTAAAGTCGGTGATTCGGTTGAAGTTGATCAATCAATCATTAATGTAGAAGGTGATAAAGCTTCAATGGAAGTTCCGGCACCTATCGCAGGCGTTGTAAAAGAAATTTTAATCAATGTAGGCGATAAAGTTTCAACCGGCAAATTAATTATGAAATTTGAAACGGTTTCAGCAGCGCCAGCTGCAGAGGAAGCTCCGGCACAAGCTGCCGCACCGGTTGCAACAGCTTCAGCAATCAAAGAAGTAAATGTACCGGATATCGGCGGTGACGAAGTAAACGTAACCGAAATCATGGTAAACGTTGGCGATACGGTATCAGAAGAGCAATCTTTAATTACCGTTGAAGGCGACAAAGCTTCAATGGAAGTTCCAGCTCCGTTTGCAGGTGTGGTAAAAGAAATTTTAGTAAAATCGGGCGATAAAGTTTCAACCGGTTCATTAATTATGAAATTTGAAGTAGCAGGTGCGGCACCGGCAGCAGCTCCTGCTCCTGCAGCACAAGCAGCTGCGCCAGCACCAGCGGCACAACCGGCAGCGCAACCAGCTCAAAGCGGTAACGTTTCAGGTCTAAGTCAAGACGTGGTGGCAGCGGCAGGTGCTTATGCACACGCAACACCGGTAATTCGTCGCTTAGCGCGTGAATTCGGCGTGAACTTAGATAAAGTGAAAGGCTCTGGTCGTAAAGGTCGTATCGTTAAAGAAGATATCCAAGCATACGTTAAAACGGCAGTTCAAGTATTTGAAAAACAAGGCGGAACGGCAGCGGCTACAACAGGTGCGGCGAATGGCGCAGGTTTAGGTTTATTACCATGGCCGAAAGTGGACTTCAGCAAATTCGGTGAAGTTGAAGAAGTAGAATTAAGCCGTATCAATAAGATTTCAGGTGCGAACTTACACCGTAACTGGGTAATGATTCCTCACGTTACACACTTCGACCGTACGGATATCACAGATTTAGAAGCATTCCGTAAAGAACAAAATAAACTTGCGGAAAAACAAAAATTAGATGTGAAGATCACACCGGTTGTATTCATTATGAAAGCGGTTGCGAAAGCGTTAGAAGCGTTCCCACGTTTCAACAGTTCAATCTCTGAAGATGCACAACGTTTAACCTTGAAAAAATACATCAATATCGGCGTGGCGGTAGATACTCCGAACGGCTTAGTTGTTCCTGTATTTAAAAATGTGAACAAAAAAGGTATTGTCGAGCTTTCTCGCGAGTTAATGGAAGTATCGAAGAAAGCGCGTGACGGTAAATTAACCGCATCGGATATGCAAGGCGGATGTTTCACGATTTCAAGTATCGGCGGTTTAGGTACAACACACTTCACTCCAATCGTGAATGCACCGGAAGTTGCAATTTTAGGCGTATCTAAGTCTGAAATGGCACCGGTATGGAACGGTAAAGAATTCGAACCGCGCTTAATGCTTCCGTTAGCGTTATCATTCGACCACCGTGTAATCGACGGTGCTGACGGTGCAAGATTCTTAACCTACATCAATGGTGTATTAGCGGACATCCGTCGCTTAGTTATGTAATAGGTAAGCGGTTGAATTTACAAAAAATGTTGTAAAATCGACCGCTTGTATCGTAGGGGGCGCAGTACTTGTGCCCCTACAACAAAGGAATAAATATGAGCAAAGAAATCAAAACGCAAGTCGTGGTACTTGGTGCGGGTCCTGCCGGTTATTCAGCGGCATTCCGTTGTGCCGACTTAGGCTTAGAAACAGTAATTGTCGAACGTTATTCAACTTTGGGCGGTGTATGCTTAAACGTAGGTTGTATTCCGTCTAAAGCATTATTACACGTTGCAAAAGTTATCGAAGAAGCAAAACACGCAGAGAAAAACGGTATTACTTTCGGTGAGCCCAACATTGATTTAGATAAAGTGCGTGCGGGTAAAGAAGCGGTTGTTTCTAAATTAACCGGCGGTTTAGCGGGTATGGCTAAAGCACGTAAAGTAACAGTAGTGGAAGGTTTAGCGGCGTTTACCGATCCGAATACTTTAGTAGCTCGTGACCGTGACGGTAATCCGACAACGATTAAATTTGATTATGCAATTATTGCAGCCGGTTCTCGTCCGATTCAGCTTCCGTTCATTCCACACGAAGATCCGCGTGTGTGGGATTCTACGGATGCACTTAAATTAAAAGAAGTACCGAAAAAATTACTCATTATGGGCGGTGGTATCATCGGTTTAGAAATGGGTACCGTATATAACGCTTTAGGTTCGGAAGTTGAAGTGGTTGAGATGTTTGACCAAGTGATTCCTGCAGCAGATAAAGATGTTGTAGCTATCTACACCAAACAAATCGAGAAAAAATTCAAGTTAATGCTTGAAACTAAAGTAACTGCGGTTGAAGCGAAAGATGACGGTATCTATGTTTCAATGGAAGGTAAAGCATGTAACGATACTAAACGTTACGATGCGGTATTAGTCGCTATCGGTCGTGTACCGAACGGTAAATTAATCGATGCGGGTAAAGCGGGCGTGAATGTTGATGATCGCGGTTTCATCGCAGTGGATAAACAAATGCGTACCAACGTACCGCATATCTTCGCTATCGGTGATATCGTCGGTCAGCCGATGTTAGCACACAAAGGTGTTCACGAAGGTCATGTAGCGGCAGAAGTGATTGCCGGTCAAAAACACTACTTCGATCCTAAAGTGATTCCTTCAATCGCTTATACAGAGCCGGAAGTTGCTTGGGTAGGTAAAACGGAGAAAGAGTGTAAGCAAGAAGGCTTAAACTACGAAGTGGCTAAATTCCCTTGGGCTGCATCAGGTCGTGCGATCGCTTCCGAATGTTCGGAAGGTATGACTAAACTTATCTTCGATAAAGATACTCACCGTTTACTTGGCGGTGCAATCGTAGGTAGCAACGGCGGTGAATTATTAGGTGAAATCGGTCTTGCAATCGAAATGGGTTGCGATGCGGAAGATATCGCTTTAACTATCCATGCTCACCCTACATTACACGAATCGGTAGGTTTAGCTGCGGAAGTGTTTGAAGGTTCTATCACGGACTTACCAAACGCAAAAGCGAAAAAACGTTAATAGGTTAGTTTAACTTATTTATACAAGCGGTTGAAATTTGCAAAAAAATAGCAGATTTCAACCGCTTTTTTATATGCTAAAAGATCGGATTAATAACTTGATTTATGCTTATAAAATCAACTAATTAGCGCTATATTTATTAATTTTTCAGCATTGTGATCTTTTTTTCAGCATTTGAAATAAAATAATCAAATTAGCATTTGACATAGGTCTGAAAATCCGTAAAATGCACCTCGTTCCTTACGAACAAAGCCTTAAAGCGGGAATAGCTCAGTTGGTAGAGCACGACCTTGCCAAGGTCGGGGTCGCGAGTTCGAGCCTCGTTTCCCGCTCCATTAAATCTATTCAATACGGCGTGTTAGCAAAGCGGTTATGCACTGGATTGCAAATCCATGTAGATCGGTTCGACTCCGGTACACGCCTCCATTACTTACTCATTTCAATAATTATCAATAAATTATAAGAACATATTTAAGTAAGCTTTTTATCTTTTTTCTTATTATTTAATTTGATTTACGCAATTTTTCTTTTAGCAGTATGATAGGAAAAAATTAGATTTTTTATTAACCCACTAGCGTTTTAATGGTTTCTACGATGTATAGATTATTCTAAATAATTTGGGTGGAACTCATTATTAGTCTTAAGATTCCTTACATGGAGTGTATATAATAAAAATCCCACTAGTAAACGTGGGATTCGGAAAAACAGCTATTCTAATGAATGGAAATATTTAGTTATTTCTTCGTAAGAGTGTGTAACAGGAACAGTAATACCTCTTTCTGTAAAGTAAACTAAAGTAGTTTCGCCTGCTTTTTCAATATAAGAAAGATTCCAATCATTTATAGAAACTCTTATTTTACTATCACTATCACTATCACTACGTGATGTCGGGAAGAATTTTGGGAATTTTTCTGCAATCTCATGGTAAGCTCCTACAACAACATGAGTAATGCCTCCTACACAATGTAGATGGGTAAAATTATGTTCACTTAAGCTTTCTTCAATAAATAAAATGGCAGTTCTACTTACAGTAATTTTGTTACCAGAACGAGCTAATACTAAATCAACAAACCCAGACATAATGAATTTCTCCTTTTGAGTAGATTAGAATAATATGTATGTGAGCCTATATATGGCAGTATGTTAAATAGACTAATTATTCAACACACTATTTTTTGTCTTTCTTATCCCAATTCTATTACCTGGTTTTATTCAATTATGACTATCTTAGAAAGTATTTCATATAACTGCTTGGCGAGGCTATATTGCTCTGTAACGGCGTTCCAAATTGCATCCTGTGAGAGTACGCTGTAATTGCCATTCGTTTCGATTTGAATGTTATCTGCGTTATCGTAAAGTTCCAACCATAACGAACTGTGATAAAACTGGTTGAGTTGCTGAATCAGTTGATAGGATTCTTGCCATTGGCTAAGACTCTTTTCCAATTCAGGTAGGAGTTCGACTAGCTTCCCGTAATTATCTTGCATTTGTTGAATATGTTCTTGCATAACTAAGCATTTCCTTCTTATTGTGATGAGCTAATAAAAAAGCTAAGCATATTGCTTAGCTTTTTTTGACTTGTGGTTTTATTTAAAAATAACGTCTTCTTTAGGATCAAATTTGCTTGCGTCGATGACTTTATTTTCTTCAAAATATTTTTTCAACATTTCGGCATCAATAAAACCGGTATTGACGTAGCTAGGATGCTTTTTCATTACGGGATAACCGTCGCCACCGGCAGTGAGGTAGTCAGGAATTGATACTTTGTACGTTTTATTCGGGTCAAAGGCTTTACCTGCGATTTTAATCTCGGAGATTGCTTTTGCCGCACGATCCACTTTCATAGAAATACCGGCAAATTGCGGATAAGCACCGGTATCGACTTCTTTTAATGCAATAGCGGTTAAGAAATCCAGTAACTCTTGACCTTTAAGATCTACGGTAGAAATCATATTACCGAAAGGCTGAACGGTTAATAACGTTTTATAAGTCACTTTACCTTCTTCAATCGAAGCGCGTACACCGCCCGAGTTCATAATGCCGATATCCGCTTTGACACGCTCTTTTTGCGATTGAGCGATTAAGCGTCCTAAGTTTGTTTGGAAGAAGCGTACGTGTTCACGTTTTCCATCTAATAAACCTTTTACTTCACCGACTTCGACACCTAATAATTTATCGCCTTCGTCTTGATATTTTTTCAAGTGATCAAAGAGAGCTTGATCCGCTTTAATCTCCGGCTGGTAAAGCTGATATTCTTTTTTACCGTCTTCTTTTTTGATGGTTTTTTTCAAATTAATCGGAATAAGCTCGTATTTAACCAGTGTCGTTTTACCATTTTTAAATTCGAAATCAGCGCGGCCGACATATTTACCCCATTCACCGGCTTGCATAATCCAAGTTCCGTTTTGGAAATCCGGTTTGCAGCTTTCACCCGGTGTGAATTTCGCTTTAAATTGGCCTTTATCGTCAAAACACACGGTATCGTGCGTATGCCCGCCGATAATGACATCAAACGCACCTTTATCCAGCGTTCTCGCCATTGTTACGTCACCGGGTGCATTCGTACCGTGTTTACCGTCTAAATACCAGCCCATATGAGTTAGTGCGATACGAATATCCGGCTTTTCGGTTTGATTAATTTGAGTTAATGTTTCTTTAGCGGTTTTAATCGGATCTTTAAAGACAACGTTTTCCGTTACGTCGGGATTGCCTAATTTACCGGTATCCTCGGTCGTTAGTCCGACAACGGCGACTTTTAATCCTTGTTTATCAAGCATAACATAAGGTTTTACCAATTCTTTTTGCGTTTTTTTATTAATTACGTTAGCTGAAATTAACGGGAATTTCGCCCATTCTTCTTGCATACTTAGCACTTGAAGCGGGAAATCAAATTCATGATTACCTAATACCATGGCTTCATAGCCGATAGCGTTCAGCCCTTCGTAATCGGGACGAGCGTTTTGCATATCCGATTCCGGTACGCCGGTATTAAGATCGCCGGCATTTAAAATAATCGTAGAACCGCCTTTGGCTTCCACTTCTTTCTTAATACCGTCGATTAAGGTTTTTTGTGCCGCTAATCCGTATTCGCCTTTTTCATTCTGCCAAAAATGACCGTGAATATCATTAGTATGTAACAGAGTGAAAGAATACGTCTTATCCGCTTGATATGCGATTGCGGAAGTTGTAAAAAATAATGATGTGCAGAGAAGCGTTGTATTAAATTTCATAATAACCTCTAGTTTTGATTGATATAAAAATAGGTGGTAAATAATCCGTTTTACACTGATTATCTATCACCTATATCTCCTTAAAAAATAAGAATAAGTAGCCAAGTTATTGCAAGCAACACCATTGCCATAAAAACCGCCGCCGAACCGATATCTTTTGCCCGACCGGATAGTTCGTGGAATTCCGAGCCGATGCGATCAACCACCGATTCCACCGCACTGTTAAGCAGTTCCGCAACAAGGACTAAAAAGACCGAGCCGACAAGTAAAATTTTTTCAATAACATCGTTACCTAAAAACAAAGCAAGCGGAATTAAAATAATTGAAAGCCATACCTCTTGGCGAAATGCCGCTTCATGAATATAGGCGGCTTTCAACCCTTTAAGCGAATAACCTGCGGCACGAACAACTCGTTGAAAATTAGCTTTATTTTCCGGTTTCATTTAAATCTCTAATAGTATTATGGTTAAAATCGACGAGTATTCTACCTGAAAGGGATTGATTGAGAAAAGTTTTTATCTGATTTTTTGTGATTAACGATTTAATATGAATACTAATTGATAAAAAAATAATAAAAATATATAGGGAACTATTCCCAAAAAGGTGATTTTCCGCTAATCTGAAAACTTCATATTTTGGCGGATATACGGTTTGCCGTATATCCTTTTTTAGTCTTACAAAGTGAAACATTATGAGTAATCCATCTTTATCTTCAAAACTTCTCGGGGGCAATTTAGTTTTACGCATTGCTATCGGTTTGGTATTAGGTGCTTGCCTTGCCTTAGTCAATCCGGATTGGGCAAAGAATGTCGGCGTATTAGGTCAATTTTTTGTGAAATCTTTACGTGCAATTGCACCGATTCTTGTATTCGTTTTAGTTTTATCGGCGATTGCAAATAAAGAAGTCGGTTCGGACAGTAAATTAAAACCGATTTTAGTAATGTACGTATTAGGGACATTTGTTGCGGCATTAACCGCAGTGGTTTTAAGTTTTATGTTCCCGACTACGTTAGAACTTGTTTCAAATCCGGATAATTTGAACCCTCCGCAAGGTATCGGTGAAATTATCAAAACCGTGGTGTTCAACCTTGTTGATAACCCGTTACAAGCATTAGCAAACGCAAACTTTATCGGTATTTTAGCTTGGGCGATCGGTTTAGGTATCGCTTTACGTCATGCGGCACCAAGTACGAAAACATTCTTAAATGATTTTGCCGAAGCGGTTTCATTTGTGGTTAAAGTGGTAATCGCTTTTGCTCCGATCGGTGTATTCGGTTTAGTTGCCGAAACGATTGCGACAAACGGCGCGGATGCGTTTGTAGGATATGCACGTTTATTAGGCGTATTACTTGGCGCGATGGTAATTGTTGCATTTGTATTAAATCCGTTAATCGTATTTTGGAAAATCCGTCGCAATCCGTATCCTTTAACATTAACTTGTTTACGTGAAAGCGGTGTAACGGCATTCTTTACTCGCAGTTCTGCGGCAAATATTCCGGTAAATATGAACCTTGCTAAACGTTTAGGCGTACGTGATGAAATCGCATCGGTTGCCATTCCGCTTGGTGCGACTATCAATATGGCGGGTGCGGCGATTACCGTAACGGTATTAACTTTAGCGGCGGCTTATACGCAAGGTATTCAACCTGATTTCGCTACCGCATTATTATTAAGTATCGTTGCTTCTGTTTGTGCTTGCGGTGCATCGGGTGTTGCGGGCGGTTCGTTATTACTTATTCCGTTAGCGTGTAGTTTATTTAATATTCCGAACGATATTGCGGCGCAAGTTATCGGTGTAGGCTTTATTATCGGGGTAATCCAAGACTCTGCGGAAACCGCATTGAACTCATCAACGGACGTATTATTTACTGCGGCGGTAAGCCAAGCGGAAGATCAAAAAGCATAGTTAAAAGCGGTTTTTGCGATCAGGATCGAAGAACTGATTTCCGTTTGATACAAGCGGTCGGATTTTTAGCATACTTTACCTATTATTTGGGTATTGGCTATGAATCTTGACCGCTTTTCTATTCTTATTTGTCTCACTTTTTTACCTCTTCTTTGGCTGCCGTATCAATGGTTTGCTTTTGTTATTCTTCTTTTTCTAATTGTTGTGCTATACGGTTTATATACGCGTTGTTTAATGCTGCTGGTATTTGCGTTAGTAATGGGTGGAAGTTATTACTCCGTATGGCAGTTTGCAAAAAAGGCCGACAATCAGACCGCCGGTAAATACTACGAAAAAATTGAAATAACTCGTTTGGTTAAACAATCGACTTATCAAACGGCAATTGCTAAAAGGGAGAATAATGAACAGATTTATCTGCATTGGCAAAGTGACGTTCCTTTGGTTTTAGGCGCAACTTATCAGGCGGAACTGCAGTTTCGTCCGATTTCTGCACGTGCGAATATAGGTAATTTTGATCGGCAACGTTGGTATTTCGCCCAACATTTACAGGGAAGTACGACTGTACGAGAAGCAAAGCGAATTGAGCGGGAGCAAAGTACATTACGTCAAGCGTTCTTAACTAAGGTTCAACGACAGACCGAAACATTAGCCGCTCAAGGACTATTACTTGCTTTGGCATTCGGTGAACGAGCGTGGATTAATGAGCATCATTGGCAAATTTTCCAAAAGACTTCAACCGCACATTTAATTGCGATTTCCGGCTTACATATCGGTTTGGCGTTTTTATGCGGATTTTGGTGCGCTAAGGCGTTGCAATGGTGTTTATTACGTTGTAAGAGCTGGCAAGCGGTTGGATTTTACTACTTTTTTGCTCATATTATCGGAATCATTTTTGCGATAGGTTATAGTTATTTTGCCGGATTCTCCATACCGACCATACGTGCATTGACGGCGATTTGCTTCGTATTATTATGTCGATTCCTGCGCTATCACTATACGCCGTGGCAATATTGGTGGCGGGTTGTCACGGTATTGTTATTATTTGATCCGATTACCGTGTTATCAGACAGTTTTTGGCTTTCTATTTTAGCCGTGATGAGTTTACTGATTTGGTATCAATATTTCCCGTTATCCGCTTTTTTAAGAAAGTTTGCCTATCGTAAATGGGGAAAAATCGTTCGATTTTGTCTCGGACTCATCCATTTACAATGCGGTATTTTGCTTATTTTTACCCCGGTACAATTTTTCTTTTTTGAGGGCATATCGCTTACGGCACTACCGGCAAATTTAGTGATCGTACCTTTATATAGTTTCGTATTAGTACCCTTGGTTTTAATCGGCTTATTAACCGATAACGGCTTTAATACTTGGCAATTAGCGAATAGATTAATCGGCTATAGTTTAGATTATTTAGAAACGATTTCTCAACAGTGGATTTGGTTGAGTCATCGACAACAGGCGCAATGGCTGATTATTGACTTAGCGATATTGTTTATTTTATATGGCATATTACATGCGCGAACCGCATTATACTGGTATAAAAGATATGCTTTATTATTGTGTTGTCAATGCGTTTTCTATTTATTTCAATTAGATAAAGTACCGTTACAGTGGATCACTTTTGATGTCGGGCAAGGGTTGGCTCAGGCGTTTATTTATTATGATACAAGCGGTCAAAAAAAGGCGATTTTTTACGATACTGGGATTGGATGGGGAAAGCATGATAACGGCGGATCTATGGCTTCGATTGAAATACTACCTTATTTACGCCGCCATCAAATTGAAGTCGAAGCCATATTTTTAAGCCATGACGATAATGATCATTCCGGCGGAGCGGCGGATTTACTTAACGCTTATCCGAATGCAAGACTTATTTCAAGTAGCCTTAAACCTTATGCAAACGTTCAACCTGAGGCTTGTATTCAAGGAAAAAGATGGCGATTCGGCAGATTAGAATTTGAAGCCGTTTATCCTAAAGAGCGTGTAGAAAGAGCGAAAAATGCCGATTCTTGCATCATTTTGGCAAAATTCGACCGCTTTCAAATATTATTAACCGGCGATACCGGCATTGAGCAAGAACGAAAAATCGCAGAACTATTAAATGGTATTGATTTTTTGCAGGTGGCTCATCACGGCAGTAAAACCAGTAGTAGTCATACGCTATTGGCAAAAAGCAAACCTCAGTTAGCGGTAGTTTCCGTCGGGCGGTGGAACCCGTGGAGAATGCCTCATCCAAAAGTGGTTGAAAGATTTGAACAGCATAAGATTCCGTTAGTGACTACGGCAAAGCAGGGAATGATCATTGTTAATTTTGATTCGGATAAATGGCAATTAAAGACGGCTCGAAACGATTTTTCACCTTGGTATCGGCGTTTATACGGAAAAAATAGATAAAAAAAGCCACGTTTGTAAAACGTGGCGATTGAGATTATGGGAGATCATTTAACGCATTAGGATTTTTGTTGATAAACATCGCATCACCATAACTAAAGAAACGGTATTTCGCTTCTACCGCATGTTGATAGGCTTTCATGGTATTACGGTAACCGGCAAATGCGGAAACTAACATAATCAGCGTTGATTCGGGTAAATGGAAATTTGTCACTAAAGCATCAACGATACGAAAGGTTTTGCCCGGGTAGAGGAAAATGCTGGTGTCGGAGAAAAACGGTGCGATTAATTTTCCTTCTTTTTCTGCCGCTTGCGCCGCACTTTCAATCGAACGAACCGAGGTCGTGCCGACGGCAATCACACGTTTACCTGTGGCTTTAGTCGCTAAAATTTGATCGACGACTGCTTGGCTTACTTCCGCATATTCCGCGTGCATTTTATGCTCCAGAATATTATCTACGCGTACCGGTTGGAACGTACCTGCACCGACATGCAATGTAACGAACGCGATATTAACGCCTTTAGCTTTCAGCTTTTCCAATGTCGGATTATCAAAGTGTAAACCGGCGGTCGGAGCCGCAACCGCGCCCAAAACTTTACTGTAAACGGTTTGATAGCGTTCTTGATCGGCATCTTCGTCCGGACGGTCAATATAAGGTGGTAACGGCATATGACCGGCTTGTTGGAGCAGATCAAATACGGGCTGTTCTTCATTAAAATGTAATTCAAACAAGGCGTCATGACGAGCTGTCATGATCGCTTTAAAACCGTTACCTTCGCCTAATTTATCTTCGCCAAGTACCAGTTCCGCACCTTCTTTCGGTGCTTTTGAAGCACGAACGTGTGCTAAACAACGGTGTTCGTCTAACACTCGTTCCACCAATACTTCTAATTTACCGCCGCTGGCTTTTCTGCCGTATAAACGGGCGGGGATCACGCGAGTATTATTAAAAATTAATAAATCGCCTTCATTAATCTGGTCAAGTAAATCGGAAAATTGTTTATCTTCAAAGTGACCAGTTTCACCGTTTAAATGTAACAGGCGGCTTGCCGTTCGTTCCTCGGTAGGGTAGCGGGCAATCAGTTCATCAGGCAAATCAAAATGAAAATCGGAAACTAACACGGAATATATCCTCTAAAAATCAACTGCCCCAAAACGGGGCAGTAGGTTAATGTAACAATGCTACTATATCATTAATTGCTTTACTGAGCTTATTACGGTCATGTCGATAGGCGACTTCGTCGTCAGAAAGCATTTTTTGCAATAAGGTAATATGGTTAGGCAATCTATCGTTATTATTCGGTGTAGTGATGACCCCGTTTAAACGTTCTTGCCCGATTTGTTTTTCGATCCATTTTACACGATCCGATAAAGAAAGTGAGCCTGCCGGACCGGATTCTTGTACGATATTATCAATAAAAATAATGTTCGCCGGACTGGATTGAATGGCTTTTGCCACCTCATTAATTAACAACGGCGGCATAATACTGGTTAGAAAACTGCCCGGGCCTAAGATAATTAATTCTGCTTGATTGATAGACTCGATCGCTTCCGGCGTAGCGGGTACTTGAGGAGTAAGCAGTAAATTACGGGGAACTTCCGTTAAAGCATCCACCGACACTTCTCCGACAATAGTTTCGCCGGAGATAAGCTGAGCGGCTAAATGTACGGGCAATTCCGACATTGGAATCAGACCGGCACGCACATGAAGTAACTCCCTGACGAGATTGATTCCTTCAAGCGGTCTAATATTCATATTTTCTAACGCTTTTAGAATTAAATTGCCTAAATTATGACCAGCAAGCTCTCCTTTACCGCCAAAACGATACTCGAACAGAGCGGATGCAACGGTCGGTTTAATAATAATTTGATTTAAACAATTTCGTAGATCTCCCCAAGCAATACCTCCGTGTTGGGAACGAATGCGCCCTGTCGAGCCGCCGTTATCGGTCGTAGTAACAATCCCGGTTAAACGTTCGCCTAAAAAAGTGAGAGAAGATAAAATTCTTCCTAATCCGTGTCCGCCACCCAGTGCAACAATATGTTTCACCTCGGTAAGATTAGGATGGCGACGAGATAATTGATTCTGTTCAGACATTGGAATCCTTATTACTTATATCTAGTATGTCAAACTTCTTCCTCATTAGACGGTAAAGCGTTTATAACGGCTTTGACCAATGTTGCCAACGGAATGGCAAAAAATACGCCCCAAAATCCCCACAAACCACCGAAAATCAGCACGGCGACAATAATTGTTAAAGGATGTAGATTCACCGCTTCCGAAAATAAAAACGGTACGACTAAGTTCCCGTCTAACAATTGGCTAATCACGAAAGCTAACAATAAATAATAAAAGTCGGTGGACAAGCCGAATTGAAATAACGCAACCAGTGCGACCGGTATCGTTACCAATACCGCTCCGATATAAGGTATAAGTACGGATAAACCTACCGCGACGGAAAGTAATAACGGATAACGTAAATCGAAAAATAAAAATATTGCATAGGTAACGATACCGACAATTAAAATTTCAAGGACTTTTCCTCGAATATAATTGGCAATTTGTTGCTGCATTTCAAACCAAACATTTGCAGCCAAGCGGCGGTTTTTCGGTAGAAATTTGATAAAACCGCGTACGAATAAAGGTTTGTCTTTAAGTAGAAAGAAAACCATTAAAGGCACAAGAAAAGCATAAATGCCTAATCCGACCAAGCTGATAATGGAATTGACCGATAAGGCTAATAAAGACTCGCCGAACCCTAAAATTTTCTCCTTTAGCATATTCATCAACGAATCGAGCATGGCATAATCAATTAATTCGGGATAATGTTCCGGTAAGGCTTCCAACCACGCATTTAATAAGTTCAGCATCGAGGGTAAATCACGAATAAACGTTACCGCCTGATTCCATAAAGTCGGTAACATTACGACAAAAAGAAAAGTCGATAAGGAAATAAAACTACCCAGAACTAAAATCAGACTGAGTAAGCGAGGGAATTTAAGTTTTTGAGTCAGTAATTTGATCGGCCATTCTAATAAATAAGCGAAAACGATAGCAATGAGCAAAGGCATAATCAAATCACTAAAGAAATAGATAATGCCAAATCCAATCAAAAGGATTCCTAACAGCGCAACTGCTTGAGGATCATTAAATTTTTGCTTATACCAAGATTGGAACATCTCGAACATTGTTTTTCCTTCATTATATTGCTGAAAAATCCTTCTATGCCAAAGAAGGATTTTTTACTTATTTTTGGCTACAAACTGCAACAAAGCCTAGTTTATGTTCAGGATTATTAAAGGTTTGGAACATTTTTTTGAATGTTTCACGGTTTTCGGGTTTTAGCGCATTACCGACGATTTTCATTGCACCTAAAACGCCTTCGTCGTAGATCAGACCTTTCGGCGAAAGCAGCGTCATCTCTCCTGAAAATACATCGACATTACGGAAACCGCATTGATGGAAAGTGTTTTTCCACCCTTCTTTAGTAAGCGGCGTTACACTAACGTTAATCGCTTCACGTAAAGCGACTAAAACTTGTTCCGCATCGTCATTTTGTAACATCACATCGTGAGTGAGTAAAAAACCGCCCGGTTTTAAGACTCTGAAATATTCACGAATCGCTTTCTCTTTAGCTTCAAGAGGAAGCATAGTCAGCATCGCTTCATTGATGACAATATCAAAACTGTTGTCTTCAAAAGGTAATTTGGTCGCATTTGCACGTTGAACTTGAATGAAGTCTTCCAAGTTATTTTCTTTTATATTACTGCGCGCTTTATCTAAGGCTTCTTCGTCCAGATCAATCCCTGTAATATGGCAACCGTACTGTTTAGCAATTTGTATTGCAGTGGTACACATATTGCATGCCACTTCCAAGACTTTTTTATTAGGATTAAAATCAGCGTTGGCAATTAACCAATCGGTTGCCAGCTTACCGCCTGGACGTAATCGCGTTTTTCCTAAACGAGATAAGAAATTATGTCCTATTTCATCTTTCTTCATAGAAACTCCGGAATTTGTAAAATTGTCCTAAAATGTGACCGCTTCACACGGATATTGCGAATGATTATACAGAAAATTTCAGTTTTCTTATATACAAAGAGCGTAAATTTCGGCATTATGCATACTATGATTCACATATTTTGTACAGTTAAAATAGAGGAACTAAAATGAAACAAGCACAAAATACGGTTTATGAGCACCAAAGAGGCGAGATCCGAGAAAGTGCGATAAAAGCACTTGTAACAGATAAATTGTTTCGTACTCGGATTGAGAACAATCGAAAAGGCAAAGGGAGTTATCAACGAAACGCAAAACACCGTAAAGCGGGTTATGAGAGAAGCGAAAGCCCATTTAAAAATGTTCAGACGAGCAATTTTAAATGGGCTTTTTTATTAGCATTCAGTAATTAATTTGGCATAAAAAAATCCCTTGTCTTTCGACAAGGGATTGGAATTTGATGGTGCGACTAGCTGGACTCGAACCAGTGACCCCCACCATGTCAAGGTGGTGCTCTAACCAACTGAGCTATAGTCGCATAGACGAGAAGAATTCTAATCGAAAATGCGGAGGATAGCAAGACTCCGCATTCCGTTTGATTTTATTTTAAGCGTTCTTGGGTGAAAATTTGTTTATCTTCCCATCGGATCATGGTGAGATGGTTACCCCAAGCACAGCCGGTATCTAAGGCGTAGATATTCGGTTTATCCGCTTTACCCATTAAACTTGCCCAATGACCGAAAATAATGTCTTGTTGATGAAATAACGGATTATCTAATTTAAACCAAGGTTTTAATTCGTTTGGTGCGTCTTCAACAGGTAATTTACAAGCAAAATCCAACCGCTTGTCGGCATAGCAAAAACGCATACGGGTAAATACGTTGATAATATATCGCCAACGTTCGATACCTTGCCATTCGGCAGACCAGTGATCCGGTGTGTTTTCGTACATTTGGGCAATGTAGTCGGCATAATGACCACTTTGCAAAACGGCTTCCGCTTCTCTGGCACAAGCGATGGTTTCCGTTAAGTTCCATTCGGGGCTGATACCGGCGTGAGTCAATAAGAAGCCATACTTCGGATGTTGAATAAGAAGCGGTTGATTTCTCAGCCAATTTTGCAAATCAGCGCGATCTTCAGCAGCGAAAATCGCATCCACTTGATCATTAGGCTTCACTTTTTTGACACCGAGTAAAGTGGCGAGCAAGTGAAGATCGTGATTACCTAAAATAGTTTTTGCATTATTTTTCGGATCTTTCACAAAGCGCAAACATTCCAACGATTTTGCACCTCGGGCAACTAAATCGCCGGTCAGCCACAATTCGTCTTGTGCCGGATTGTAATTAACTTGTTTGAGCAGCAGTTGTAACTCATCAAAACAGCCGTGTAAATCGCCAACAATATAAGTCGCCATCATATCCTCTCAAGTTATAAAAAATCACATAAACCATTTTACCGCTAACTGAAAAATCAGCGGTGCAATAAATGAAGAAAGCAAACCGCAGATCACTAAAGCTAACGAACTATAACTCGCTGATTTGGTATTGAGTTCCATACAACGAGCCGTACCAAGTGCGTGAGATGCAATACCTAAACTCATACCGATTGCTTGCGGGTTAGTAATACGAGCCAATTTCAGAATCGGTACGCCTAATATTGAACCGAATAAACCCGCGACCATTACGCCGACGGCACTTAAAGCAAACTCGCCGCCGATTTCGCCGGCAATCACTAACGCAAGCGGCATAGTTACCGATTTAGGCATCAGTGCGGCAACAATATCTTTTGTACCGCCGAATAATAGTGCCAATAACATTCCGCTGCATATCGAAACAACAGTGCCGAGCAGTAAAATAAAACCGATCTCTTTCCAACGGCGGCGGATTTGTGGAAATTGTTCGTAAAGCGGGATCGCAAGCGCAACAATCGCTAAGCCTAAGAAATGGCTGAGCGGAGAAGTACCCCGCTGATAGTCTTTATACGGAATTTGAAAAATGATTAAGATCGCTAATAACAGCGATAAAGTTAATAAAAAAGGATTGAGTAATGAAATCGCTAATTTTTTGCTGAGCTTCACACTTAGAAAAAAGGCGACGACAGTCAGCACGGAATAAAGATAAATCATTGTTCCTCTCCCGAATGTTTGAATAAACGCTGTGCCGCCCAACCGACTACAACAATGGTAATTATTGTGCTGAGGATATTGGAAATAATTAGCGAGGAGAAATAGCGAACTAAAATTTCGCCGTATTCAATCATACCTACGCAAATCGGTAGAAAAACGAGCGGCATATATCGGTTTAGGAAACGTCCGGTTGGTAACACCCATTCTAATTTGATTAAGCCTGTAATCAGCGTAACAAATAAGACAAGTAAGCCCCAAATACTGTCCGGAATACCGATAGGAATGAGTGTGTTTAACCCTTTGCCGAGATAAAGCATTGCCCATAAAATTGCTAAAGAAAGCGCAAAGCCGATAATGTTCTTTTGCATAAAGCCTCATGTGATAAGCGGTCAAATTTGTAGGAAATTTTGCAAAAAATTCTCGAAATTTGACCGCTTGCCGATTAGATAATGTTCCCCACAATCGAACGTGTTTCTAAACGTACTTCGGTGAGTTTGACTTTAACTGCCTGTCCGATTTGGTAAGCTTTTTCGCCTTTAATATACAGTGCGATTTCTTCCGGACGGAATTCCATTTCTTCTTTTTTATCGTGAAGGGTGGAGAACGGCACGAAAATTTGTGCGCCGTTTGCGATTACTTTCGCTCGTACACCGCCGCGAGAAACATCGGCAATTTCACAGTCAAATTCGACCGCTTGTTCCACCATCGGGAACAGGTAACGTGCATAGAGCCAATCGGCGATATCACGTTCCACCAAACGGTTTTGACGGCGAGCTTCTTGTAAGCGAACTAAGATGCCTTCTTCCACCGTTTTCGCCTGCTTGCCGAGTAATACTTGCTTGATTAAGCGATGGTTTACCATATCGCCGTACTTACGAATTGGTGATGTCCAAGTTGCATAATGGCTGATCCCTAAACCGAGATGCGGTGCAACTTCCGATTTAAACTCTGCAAAAGTGAGATAACGGCGTAAGCGAAGTTCTAAGAATTTCTCCGGAAACTCGTCAATCGAACGACGCATTTCACAATAGCCTTCAAGCGTTGCCAGTTTTTCCGGCGCATAGAATGCGGTAAGTGCATCACGGTTCTCGTCAGTGGATAACGTATCCAGTAAGAATTTTTGCGCTAATTCTAAATTTTTAGGATCAAAGCCGGCGTGGGTATTAAATACGCCTGTTTTGGCATTGTCCGCTAAGAATTTCGCACAGCAAATATTGGCAATGATCATCGATTCTTCGATCATTTGATTTGCGATACGGCGGTATTCCACGTGGATATCGCGCACCGAACCGTCTTCATTCAATTCAAACGAGTAATCGCCGGATTCTTTAAACAGCAGTGCATTGTTGCGACGCCATTCAATGCGAGCAAGGGTAAATTGGTGTAACCAATCGATTTGTTGTTTGGTTTCCGCACTTTCCGGCTGCCACGCATTTTCAACTTGTTCGAGATAATCCGATACGTTGTCATAAGCTAATTTCGCTTTGCTTTCCACCCACGCTGAAACGAAGCGAGTGTCGCCAGTAATATTACCGGCTAAATCCGTTTCGATATAACCGACTAATGCCGGACGTTTTTCATTTGGTACAAGCGAACAGAGATCATCCGACAGCTCACGAGGCAACATCGGAATATTGAAGCCCGGTAAATAGTTGGTAAAACAACGTTGGCGAGCGGCTTTTTCAAGATTTGAGTTTTCCGGAATATAGGCGGTCGGATCGGCAATCGCCACCACTAAACGCCAACCGGTTTGTACTTCGCCTTGTTTGATTGGCTCAATGTATAACGCATCGTCCATATCTTGCGTGCTAGGGCTATCGATAGTAGTAAAGTAGAGAGAAGTCAGATCTTCACGATCTAATTCATCGTGTAATTCATAGCTTTTCTCATTCGCTACCGGCTCACGAGGTTGCTCGTGACGTGCTAAAGTCACCCACCACGGTGCGAAATTATCGTCTGCTTTACAGATAAATTGAGTAATTTGAGCAAATAAGAAACGATCGTCACGTAATGGGTGAGTTTTAAGCTGTGCCACAACCCAGTCACCACTTTCCAATGTTTCAGTGACTTTTTTATGCGTATTTGCCGGAATGATATTTTTAATGCTTGGATGATCGACAATCAGTTGTAATTTATTGTCTTTGTTAAAACGTACTTGTGCAATAAAGCGATCAAGCATCGGTTCAAGTAAACTGTCGATTTCTACCTGTTCTTTATCGCCTTCACGCTTTACTACCGCTTTTACTTTATCGCCGTGCATCACTTTTTTCATTTCCATTGGCGGAATGAAATAACTTTTCTTGTCACATTCTAAAAAACCGAATGCCTTATCTGAGGCTTTAACCGTACCTTCTACATATTCTTTATTTGCCTCAATTTGTTGTTTTAATTGGGCAAGTAACGGATTGTTTTGAAACATAAATTCTCTCTATAAAAATAAAAAAGGTGCAGTATCGTTGCACCATGAAATTTGATAGGGATTATAACGGAAAGCGGTTAGATTTGCTGAATTTTTTGTAAAAAATCAACTAAATCCAACCGCTTATCATTTTATAATGCTTTCGAAACATAATCTTCCAGCACTTGATTCATTCGGCTTTGCCAACCTTTGCCGGTGGACTTAAAAGCATCAATCACGGATTGCGAGTAGCGAATTGTCACACTCACTTTCTTTTTTTGTGTAACTGGACGACCACGTTTTCGCTCACGGCTTTCAATCACTAATGCCTGTAATGCAGGAGGCATTTGTTCGAAAGTGAGAGCGTTTTTGAAATCTTCATCTGTCCATTCCGGATTTTCGTCATCAATAAAATTTTCGGTATATTTCATATTTTTTAACCTCTCTTGGATTGGCTTTGCGCAAGCTAATAATGCGGTAATTTTCGTTTCTTAAACAAAAAACGATCACAAAAAGTCGATTTTGGATAAATCCGATTGCTTTAAAACGAGGTTCCGAGTATTCAAAGCGAATATCTTGTTCAATGAAAGCGGTATCAAATTCAAAATTTTTTGCAACTGAAAACGGTAAACCTCTTTCATTTTCGTTTCGTCGGCTTTTTTGTTCATCGTATTCTAGCTTCATGCTTTGCCTCTACATTATCACGTCGAAATCAGACGTTCAAATGATTTTTTGTAACTACATTAATTTATTAAAGAGCATAGCAAAATACAGCAGATTAGGACTGGCGAAAATTCTGATTCTTCGATCAAGATCGCAGAAATAAAAAACGGACGCTAAATTGCGTCCGTTTTACATACTTATATATTCAAGCCGAATTATTCTTCGCCTAATTCACCCATTGCAGTAATGCTGAAACCTGCATCAACGTGTAATACTTCACCGGTTACACCTGAAGCTAAGTCCGAACATAAGAATGCCGCCGAGTTACCTACATCGTCAATGGTAACGGTACGACGTAATGCTGCGGTTTTCTCGAATGCAGAAAGCATTTTTTTGAAGTTTTTGATGCCTGATGCCGCAAGTGTACGGATTGGACCTGCAGAGATTGCATTTACACGAATACCGTCTTTACCTAAATCCGCCGCCATTACACGCGTCGCCGCTTCTAATGACGCTTTTGCTAAACACATTACGTTGTAGTTAGGAATCGCACGTTCCGCACCTAAGTAGCTTAAGGTTAAAAGTGCCGCATTTTCGTTTAAGTACGGACGAGCCGCTTGTGCCATTGCAACGAAGCTGTATGCGCTGATGTCGTGTGCGATACGGTAGCCTTCGCGTGTTGCCGCGTTTACATAATCACCGTCTAATTGATCGCCCGGTGCGAATGCGATGGCGTGTACGAAACCGTCGAATTTTTCCCATTTTTTGCTTAATTCTGCAAAGCAGTTTTGGATTGATTCGTCTGTCGCTACATCTAATGGTAATACGATGTCCGAACCGAATTCTTTAGCAAACTCTTCAACACGCGGTTGTAATTTATCGTTTAAATAAGTGAATGCGAGTTCTGCGCCTTGTGCTTTCATTGCTTTTGCAATGCCGTATGCGATAGAACGGTTGCTTGCAAGACCCGTTACTAAAATGCGTTTACCTGTTAAAAAGCTCATGCTGGATTCCTTTGAATATTGTTGAAGCGTGTAACACGCGTACTTCATATAAAATAAAGGACGTATTCGATACGCCCCTACGAGATTTTATCGATTATACCGAAAAAATGACCGCTTGCGCAAATTTCCTAAGGTTTCAGGTTGAGTAAGCAGTCTGATCCGAGCAGTTTTTGCAAAGTTTTTCGCAAATTTGACCGCTTATTTATTTAACTGCAATCATCGAGCCGAAATTAAAACATTGGAACCAAAGTTCAATTTGTGAAAAACCGGCTTGTTTTAAGCGATCTTTATGGGTTTCAATGCTATCGGTCAGCATCACGTTTTCGAGAGCGGTACGTTTTTGGCTGACTTCAAGTTCGCTGTAACCGTTAGCACGTTTAAAGGTATGATGTAAGTCAATGAGTAATTCATTCATGACTTGGTTTTCAAAAGTGAACTTTTCAGATAGCACCAAAATACCGTTCGGGTTTAAGCCCTGATAAATTTTAGTCAGCAATTCAAGACGATCCGCACGAGGCAAAAATTGCAAGGTAAAATTCAACACGACCATTGAAGCGTTTTTGATTTCGATATGGCGAATATCGTCACAAAGGATCTCTACCGGTACTTCAGAGTGATAAGCATTAATATGCGAGCGGCAGCGTTCCACCATCGGTTGAGAATTATCTACACCGATAATTTTTACTTGATTGGTTTGTAGGTTGCGGCGTATTGATAAAATGCCGGCACCACGAGAACAACCTAAATCATAAACTTGCGATCCTTCGGTAACGAAACGTTGTGCCAACATACCGATTGCGGTAATGATATTCGAGTAGCCCGGCACGGAGCGTTGGATCATATCGGGAAACACTTCGGCAACCGATTCGTCAAAGGTAAAGTCACCGAGTTTCTCAATCGGTGCGGAAAAAATCGTATCTTTATTCATAATGTTATTATTCCTTGTCTAAAAATTTTTGAATGGCGCGAGCGACCGTTTCCGGTTTTTCCGCGTGTACCCAGTGTTGCGCATTGGCGACGACAAACGATTTCGCCTGTGGAAATTGCTTCAGAATCGTTTCCGTGTCTTTCGCTTGAATATAGTCGGATGCACCGCCTTTAATAAATAAAGTCGGTTTATCAAAAAAGACCTCGTTCCAGCCCATCAGATTTCCATAGTTTGCTTTGATCGCTGTTAAATTGAAACGGAAATAATCCGGTTTTTGCGGATCGAACGCTTTTAACATAAATTGTTGTTCGCCTTCGTCTTTCACATATTGCGCTAGCACGGTTTTCGCTTGTTGGCGTGTTGCCGGTCGAGCGGCTTTAACGGCGAATAAGCCTGCAAAATTATCGTTATGTCGATGGGTTGGGTTGGCGGTCGGCGCAATATCAATTACGACTAATTTTTCGATGAGATCGGGAGCGATATTTGCCAATGTCATTGCGGTTTTGCCGCCCATTGAATGACCGATCACAATATTATCCGTTAAATGTAGATGCTGTAATAAAGCTTGTAGATCCTGCGCCATTAAGTGGTAATTCATCTCATCCGAATGGAAAGATTGCCCGTGGTTGCGTAGATCCACGCGTAAGATATTAAATTGCTCACTAAATTGGCGGGCAATAATGCCCAAATTATTCATATCGCCGAATAATCCGTGTAGGAAAACCATGGTTTGTGCGTCGGCTTTTTCGGTTGCCGGTTGGAATTGATAATTAAGATAAGTATTTTCTGTCATAAGTTGTTATTTTTTATTCAAATGTTTGGTTAAGATCCTGTAAAAAGATCTTGAATCTGTATTATAATGCCTAGAATTTTTTTCTAATCAAGTAAATCAAAACAAAAATATCAAGAGGTTAAGATGAAAACGATCGAAGTCGATGATGAATTATATCATTACATTGCCAGCAGAACCCAAGCAATTGGTGAAAGTGCGTCGGATATTTTACGTCGTTTGTTACGTTTACCTTCATCGCCACAGCCTTTTGTATTGGTTCAGCAAAATACGATTGATGAACTGAAAGAACTGGCAAAGCCGAAAGCAAAAGCTAAAAAAGAAGATCTGATTGAAAAAGCGGTACAAAAAGTTGAAAAGGTATTGAAATCCGATGTCTTTATAAACGAAAGCAAAAATGTCGCACGTTTTTTAATGTTGCTTTCTGCATTGCACCATGCAAATGCTCAGGGTTTTGAACAGGCGACGGAAGTGGTGACCGGCACGGAGCGCACCTATTTTTCTAAAAGTGAGGAAGCTTTATTAAGTCACGGTAGTAGCGTGAAAGCGAAACAAATTCCGGATTCGCCGTTTTGGGTGGTCACCAATAATAATACCGCTCGTAAGGGCTTGATTCTTACCGGCGTAATGGAATCAATGGAACTTCCTCAACATATCATTGAGCGTGTTCGCACTATTTTTGCTTAATTAATTTCTATCTGCTTATGGTAAATTTTTCCCTTTTTCCGACCGCCTATTGGGCGCAACATTTTGCACAACAACCGGCTATTATCTGGGAAAAAGGGAATAGTTTATTATTTCCTGAACTTCCCGCTCGGCTAAACTGGCAACAGTTACAGTTACTCATTGCACAACTTGTCACTTTCCTGCAACAACAAGGCGTACGGCAAAACGCATTAGTCGCTTATTCGGGGTCGCACCGTTTAGTCGGATTATTATGTTATTTAGCCGCTATCGCAGTAGGCGCGCGCATTTTAATGCTTAATCCGTCATTAACGGAGTCGCAGCGACAAACCGTTTTGGCGGAATACGGTATCAAGATACTTATTACCGATCATCATTTTGCAAATTTTTCATTAAAAACGACCGCTTCGGTTTTACCTCAAATCGCTTTTTCGGCACCGGCGACGCTCACGCTTACTTCGGGATCATCGGGTTTACCTAAAGCGATTGTGCATAGTGTGCAAAATCATTTGGATAATGCCGAAGGCGTGTGTGAGTTAATGCGATTTACGCAGCAAGATTCTTGGCTATTAAGCTTGCCGCTTTTTCATGTTTCGGGGCAGGGAATCGTTTGGCGCTGGTTGGCGAAAGGTGCAACTTTGGCGGTAAATGAGCAGAAAGAGCATTTTTTTGCTTGTGTCGATAAAGTTTCGCACGCCTCACTTGTTCCGACACAGTTACGCCGTTATTTGCAGCAAAAATCACAAAAGCGCGTGATGGGGACGAAACGTTTTTTACTTGGCGGAAGTGCGATTCCGGCGGAGTTGGTGGCGGAAGCCCGACAACAAGGCATCGTGAGTTATTGCGGTTACGGTATGACGGAAATGGCATCAACCATTTGTGCGGTTGAAAACGAATTGGATAATGTCGGCTATCCCCTTAAAGGGCGAGAAGTTAAACTGGTTGAAAATGAAATTTGGGTCAAAGGTAGCGGTTTAGCCTTAGGCGCATTGCAAAAAAACGGTGAAATTCGACCGCTTGTGAACCAAGAAGGTTGGTTGCAAACTAAAGACCGAGGCGAATGGAATGCCGCCGGTAAATTAGTGGTTAAAGGTCGCTTGGATAATATGTTTATTTCCGGCGGAGAAAATATTCAGCCGGAAGACGTCGAAAAAGTGATCTATCAATCCGGTTTGGTCAGTCAGGTATTCGTCTTACCGGTAGAAGATGCGGAATTCGGACAAAGACCGGTTGCGGTTTTACAATTTATTCAGCCCGATTTTGCAAAAAACCGTGAAAATTTAACCGCTTGGCTTAGCGATAAGCTGGAAAAATTTAAACAACCGATCGCCTATTATCCGCTTGAACTTGTGCAATCTCAGCCGCAAGGCGGTATAAAAATCTCTCGTGCAAACTTACAATCCGTATTACATCAATTACTAGGAAATCATAATGATAAAGCGTCTGTTTAACCCGTTCTTACTCGGCTTAATGTTCGTATTAAGCGGTAATCATCTTTGGGCGGCAGAACTGCCGACCGAAAAAGATTTGAAAGCACAAATTGATGCCGCTAAAAAAGGCGAACAAAATGAAGGTAATAAGGCGCTTATTCAGCATCTTGAGAACACGCAAGCTCTATTAACTCAAATTACCAAACAGAAAGCGGATAATGAAGCGTTAGATAAAGAAATCGAACAAGCGCAAGCCTCGTTAAAAGCGAGTCAAGCGAATGTAAACAAACTAAAAAATACGAACCTGTCGACATTGGAAACGTTGGCTAAGCGTTCGATGGCTGAATTACAAAAAGAACTGGCGGACGTTCAAGTTGCCGGTGAATCCGTTCAGCAAGAACTAACGACAATCAATGCGAAGTTAGTGACACAAAACTCCGCACCGGATAAAGCGCAAACCACATTGACGAGCAATGCGACACGTAAACAAGAAATTGCGACATTGCTGGGTAACGTCAATATTTCAGGCGCGGAAAAAATCAAGCTGGAAACAGAACTTGTACTGTTGGATCTACAAAATAGCTATAGCCAATCGCTATTACGCGGTAGTGACAACCTTACTGCGCTTTATAACAGCCAATTGGATGAGAAAAAATTAGCGCAGCAAAATTTACAATCCGAATTAAGCAATCTGCAGAATGCGATTAATACCAAATTGGTCGAAGAGTCTAAAAATAAAGTTGAACAAGCGGCGGAATCTCAACAGAAAAATGCAAACTCGGACACAAATCCGTTAATTGTAAAAGAATTGAATTTTAATACGCGTATCAGTGAAGAGTTATTAAAACAGACAACGCAATTAACACAACTCTCGCAAGATAATTTACGAATTAAAAGCGTACTGGATAATCTTCAGCAAACGCAGCGTAATATCGAAGAACAGATTAGTGCCTTACAAGGTACGCTGGTGCTATCTCGTATTATTAATAAACAGAAACAATCTTTGCCGCAAGATCAAATGATCAAAGGGTTATCGAAACAAATTGCCGATTTACGCGTACGAGTATTTGATATTACCGAATTTAAAGATAGCGTATCCGAACCGGCGATATATATCGCTAAATTAGAGAAAGACGAAAAAACTACATTTACGGACAAAGAAAAAGAACAGTTAAAAAGTATTCTGACCGAGCGGGCCAAAATTTTAGCCGAACTGATTAAGTCATTGAATAATCAGTTGAATTTGTCTATCAATATCGAATTAAATCAGCAACAAGTACAAACAATCAGTGATTCCCTGCAGAAAAAACTGGAACAACAAAGTTTCTGGGTAAAAAGTAATAGCCCGATTGATTTGGACTGGTTTGAAAATTTTCTACCGTTAGCGAGTTTTCAATTAAAAGACTTGGCCAAAAAGTTTGATTTTTCCAATTGGAAAGACAATCTTGTGCCGGCGGCTGTTCTGGAGCTGTTACTTGCATTAGGCGTATTACTGATTTCTCGCCAAAAAGAGCGAATTAAGCAACGTCTGACTAAAATCAACAACAGTATGCGTACCGTAGCCACGGACAGTCAATGGAATACGCCGGCGGCGATTTTTTGGACGGTGATACTTTGTTTGCCGAGTACTTTCATTTTCTTGATGGTATTTATTTTAGTGACCTATATTTGTTTCCAAGACCCGACGGAGGTTTGGCCTTGGGGGTTAAAAATGTCCGGTTATTGGCTGTATTTCGCCTTTATGGTGGCGATGTTGCGCCCGAACGGTATCGGATTCCGTCACTTTAATATGCCGCAAAAAAGTAATGCGGTTTTCCGAGACATTTTGAAACGCTCGGTATGGGTTATCGGCTTAATGTTAAATACGGCGGTATTCAGTCACGTAACGGAAATAGGGATTGCCTACGATGTTATCGGGCAAGTATTTACCGTCATCGTACTGATCAGTATTATTTTTATTGTTGCGCCCGGATTCAGACAAGCGATTGCTATTTACCAAAATGTAGCGAAAGATGAGGAAAGTCCGCGTAACGTATTGCTGAATATTGCACGGGCGGTATTGTTTTTAGCTCCGATTACTTTGGTTATTTTAATCGTTTTAGGCTATTACTATACGTCGTTGGTCATCATTGAGCATTTGGTTTCAACCTATTTTGCGGTGATTACTTGGATTATTTTACGTAATGTGTTCTATCGTACCTTCAATGTTGCGTCGCGTCGTTTGGCGTTTCGCCGTTTGCAAGAAAAACGAGAACAGGCGTTAGCTAAAGTAACGAATACGGAACAACAAATCGTTCAATCGGAAGATGATATTCCGTTCGACTTACGGGAAGATACGCTTGCCGTTAGTGAAATTAAAAACCAAATGTTGAAATTGACCGATATGATCCTTTGGGCGGCGTTATTTGCGCTGCTGTATTGGGTATGGTCCGATTTAATTACCGTCGCTTATTATTTAAACGGCGTAACGCTCTGGCAGCAAGCGACCGAAACCGCACAAGGCGTGGTAATGGAATCCATTACTTTATTGAATTTATTGGTCGCATTCGGGATTCTATTCGTAACTTATGTGCTAATTCGTAACCTAAGCGGTTTATTGGAAGCCTTAGTTTTCTCCAATCTTAAACTGTCACAAGGTACGCCTTATACGGTCACGACATTATTAACTTATCTGTTAGTGGTATTAGGAGCAACCTTTGCTTTTGCTACTTTAGGAATGTCATGGTCTAAATTGCAATGGTTGTTTACCGCATTATCGGTCGGTTTAGGTTTCGGTATGCAGGAAATCTTTGCAAACTTTGTATCGGGTATCATTATTTTATTTGAACGTCCGGTACGTATCGGCGATATGATTACTATCGGCACGTTTAACGGTACGGTTTCAAAAATTCGTATTCGCGCCACGACACTGATTGATAACGATAGTAAAGAGGTCATCGTACCGAATAAGGCGTTTATTACCGAACGTATAGTAAACTGGGCATTGACCTCTTCCATGACACGTTTAGTGATTAGCGTCGGCGTGGCTTACGGTTCGGATCTAGAATTGGTGAAACGTTTGCTGCTACAAGCGGCGGAAGAAAACCCGAGCGTATTGAAAGATCCGCCGCCGGTCGTATATTTCTTAACGTTCGGAGCGAGTACTTTAGATCATGAGTTACGTGTTCATGTAGGACAAATCTCAGATAGAATGCGTACGATGGATGAGTTGAATCGACGAATCAATCAATTATTCGCCGAGCATAATATTGAAATTTCCTTTAACCAGTTGGATGTCTTTATTAAAAATCAAGCGACTAACGAAGAGGTTAAATGGGCGACGGAAAAATTTAACGATAAAAATTAAGGAACAGGGCTTTATCCATGATGTTTAACAAAGCGTGGTGGTTAATATTATTTTTTGTTTTTTGCTCCGCTTCAATTCGGGCGGAAACCGCTCAAGAACAGGTTGTCGAAGAAAGCGTCAGAAATCAAATCAGTGCGTTTAAGTCGGGTACGCTTGAAACTGAAACGGTTGCTAATGTCGATTCGCAAACGTTAAATACGACTCTGCAATTTATTGAGCGAACTAAAAAGCAAAAAAGCGATATCGATGCTTTAGAAAAACAGTTGCAAAAATTACCGCAAGAACTGTTGGAAATCGAAGCGCGCATTAAAGATTATAAGGATGCGACGGATTCGTTAAAAAATAGCGCATTTGATACGCTCTCGCTTGATGAATTAAGCCGAAAACAAGCGGAAATACAATCACAGCTCCAAACGGTGCAAGTTACGTTGGGGGAGTTGGACGGTCGCGTCTCGAATAACCGTAATTTATTGATTAATAATCCGAAAATTACCGATGAAAATCTTGCCAGAACGCAAGAAATTACCCGTTTAAAAGTGAGTAACCAAGCGAACAAATCGGCGATAGACAGATGGAATGCTGAGTTGGATTACCTTGACGCTAACAATAGATTCAATACGTTATTAACGACCAATGCGGAAAAATTAATCGAACTGGATGAAGAAAAACGCAGTGAAGCGGCAGCAAAACAGCAACTCCTGCAAAAACAGTTAGCTATTTTGCAAGAAGTATTAAATGCCAAGCGTCTTAAAGCTTCGGAGCAGAAAGCGCAACAGGTAGAAAACCAACAAGTAAAAAACGAAATCCAAAATTTCTTGATTCAAGACGAATTGGAGCATAATCGCGAGCTAAGTCAGTTTTTAGTCAAGCAAACGCAATTACTTAATACGCTTTCTCAAGACGACCTGCGTACTAAAAATATTTTGGAGGGTTTAACTCAAACTCAACGCAATATCGAAGAACAGATCAGCGCATTGCAAGGTACGCTTGTACTTTCTAAAGTGATTAACCAACAAATGCAAGCGTTGCCGACGGCAAAACTGAATAATGAGTTGGCGACGTCTATTGCGAATGTGCGCGTGCATATTTTTGAATATTCTCAGCAACGAGATCAAATTTATACGCTTGAAGAATATATCCGAACGCTGACGCAATCGCTTGAAGAGCCTTTGACCGATGAAGAAAATCAAGCGTTGAATAAATTGCTCAAAGAACGCCAGAAATTATTGGACGACATTATTAAATCGCTCAATAGCCAATTGAATGTTTCGATTAATATTGAAAACAATCAGAAACAAATCGGCGCAATTAGCGGGGCGTTACAGCGTAAATTACAGCAACAAAGTTTTTGGGTAAACAGTAATAACCCGATGGGTTTGGATTGGATTAAAGCTTTCCCAAAATTAGCGTTCTCGGAAATCGCGGAACTGACCAAATACGTGAGTTTCAGCAATGTCGGTAAGAATCTGTTACCTACGGTATTATTTACCGCTTTTTTCTTATTGATTTCATTTTTGTTGAATTGGAAAAAGAAAGCGATAAAAGACCGCTTGTTTAAAATTGCCGGTTATGTCAATACTTTAAAAAACGACAGCCATTGGTACACGCCGGAAGCTATGTTTTGGACATTGCTACTGGCTTTACCAAGTACGTTAATGTTTTTTACCGCTTACAATCTGATTGCATTCTTATTTTTTAATGATCCGATTGCGGCGTGGCGTTGGGGCTTACGTTTAACCTTATATTGGTGGTTTTTCGCAACGGTTTTATCGCTATTGCGCCCGAACGGTTTGGCCTATCGTCATTTTGGTATGCCGCAGCAAAGTAACCGCATTTTCCAACGTATTATTAAACAATCGATTTGGATTATCGGTTTATTGTTAATTTCTTCTATTCCGTCACAAATTGAGGCGATCGGTTATCCGAACGATGTTATCGGACAAGTGATGTCGATTGTTGCGCTTGCTCTGTGCCTTTTTGTCGTTCGTCCTTTGTTGGATCGAGGAATTACCGAATATCAAAACGCAAAAACGGAAGACGGTACGATTCGAAATGTCAGCCTGTTTAAGTTACTGCGTTTAGTGCTTATTATTGCGCCGATTTTATTGATTGTGCTCATCGTGTTAGGTTACTACTATACGGCGATTTATCTGATTACTCATTTATTGAACAGCTATTTTGTGGTGTTAATTTGGGTATTCGGGCGTTATTTCGCTTATCGTGCGGTCACGATTTCGGCGCGCCGTTTAGCTTACCGACGTTTACAGGAAAAACGCCAGAAAATCAGAGAACAGGCGGCGGATCATACGCATAAAGACGATATTAAGGAAGAAGAATCGATTAAACTCTCGGTAGTCAATCAGCAGATTCTTCGTGTGACGGATTTACTCGGCTGGGTCGTATTATTCGGTTTGCTCTATATCGTATGGTCCGATCTGATTAGTATCGCTTATTATTTGGACGGAGTGATTCTATTTGAAAGTAACGACGGCACGAAAGTCGAGTCGATTACCTTACTCAATCTGATGCGAGCGTTCTTGTACGTAGTGATCACTTACGTATTGGTGAAAAATATCGCCGGTATTTTAGAAGTCGTACTCTTTTCTCGCGTAAGGCTTTCAAAAGGAACGCCGCAAACCATTATCACCATGTTTATTTATACGATTGTTGCGATCGGTGGCGTATCGGCATTTTCGGCATTAGGGATTTCTTGGACCAAGATTCAATGGATCTTTACCGCATTATCGGTCGGTTTGGGTTTCGGGGTACGCGAAATTTTCGGTAGCGTGGTATCGGGTTCGATTTTATTATTCGAGCGTCCGATTCGAGTTGGCGACAAAGTAACGGTTGGGCAACATACCGGCCTTATTACCAAAATTCGCTTACGTTCAACCACTTTACTCAATTCGGATAATATGGAAGTGGTGTTACCGAATCAGGCGTTCGTCACGGATCGTTTTATTAACTGGACGTTAAATAATACGATTACTCGTTTGCAATTTTTCTTAAACGTTCACTTGGAAGATGATTTGCAAAAAGCGAGAGAATTGATTTTACAAGCGATCAGCGAGGCGCCGAAGGTGGTTGCCGAGCCGAAACCGGCGATCAATATTTTACGTTTTAACGATAATGCGTTGGAACATGAAATCGAAGTGTTTGTCGGGGAGTTGGGCGATCGTTCGGAAACTTTAACTTTCTTGCATTATCGGATTACCGAATTATTAAAACAACATCACATTCGATTCGCTTTCAAACAGTTGGATGTCAATATGCATACGGCAGAGGTTCGGCAAGCGGTCACATTGAGTGAAAATTTAGCAAAATAATCAAAATAAGAAGGAAGCATTATGGCAGGCAACAGCATTGGACAATTATTTAAAGTAACCACATTCGGCGAATCGCACGGTATTGCGTTAGGTTGTATCGTGGACGGTGTTCCGCCGAATATGGCGCTCTCGGAAGCGGATATTCAGCCTGATTTAGACCGCCGTAAACCGGGAACTTCACGTTATACCACGCCTCGTAGAGAAGATGACGAAGTACAAATTCTTTCCGGCGTATTTGAAGGTAAAACAACCGGCACCAGTATCGGATTAATCATTAAAAATGCTGATCAGCGTTCGAAAGATTACGGCGATATTGCGGATAAATTCCGTCCGGGGCATGCGGATTATACCTATCAGCAAAAATACGGTATTCGTGATTATCGTGGAGGTGGGCGTTCTTCCGCTCGTGAAACGGCAATGCGAGTTGCTGCCGGTGCGATTGCCAAAAAATATTTACGCGAGCAATTCGGTATTGAAGTACGTGGTTATTTATCACAAATCGGTAATGTGAAAATTAATCCTGAAACGGTAGCGGACATCAGCAAAATCGATTGGCAACAAGTGGCGAGCAATCCGTTTTTTTGCCCGGATCCGGTGGCGGTAGAAGGCTTTGACGAGTTGATTCGTGAATTGAAAAAAGACGGTGATTCTATCGGGGCGAAATTAACGGTAGTTGCCGAGAACGTACCGGTCGGACTTGGCGAGCCGGTGTTTGACCGTTTAGATGCGGATTTGGCGCATGCGTTGATGTCAATCAATGCGGTAAAGGCGGTCGAAATCGGTGACGGTTTTGACGTGGTTGAGCAACGAGGCAGCCAACATCGTGATGAAATGACGCCGCAAGGTTTTGTGTCAAATCACGCCGGCGGAATTTTAGGCGGGATCAGTTCCGGTCAGCCGATCATTGCGCATATCGCATTGAAACCGACTTCCAGTATTATGGTACCGGGACGTTCGGTGAATTTAAATAACGAACAAGTCGAATTGATCACCAAAGGACGCCACGATCCTTGTGTTGGTATCCGTGCAGTACCGATAGCAGAAGCGATGACAGCAATTATTTTATTGGACCATTTACTTAGATTTAAAGCACAATGCCGTTAAGTCGGGTATAATCCGAACAAGCGGTCTTTTTTGCTAAAAATGCTGCAAAAAAGACCGCTTGTTTTTTTATTCATTGACTTTTCTAGGTGTAATAATGAAAAGATTTAAAATGCTTTTGCTATCAAGTTTTCTGGGGTTGGTCACTTCTGCTCATGCGACAGTTTGGGAACAAATTCGTACTCCGGTTGCCGGACAAGCACAACCTATCGGCGGTTATAGTAACGGTTGTATTATCGGTGCGCAGCCGTTAGCGTTAAAAGGAGACGGCTATCAAGTGATTCGTTCCGCTCGCAATCGTTTTTATGGGCATCCGGACTTACTATCCTTTTTACAACGATTAGCCAAAAATACCAAAGCGGCAGGCTTACCGCCAATCTTAATCGGTGATATGGGGATGCCGGCGGGCGGGCGTTTTTCTTCAGGTCATGCGAGTCATCAAACCGGCTTGGATGCGGATATTTGGTTTAGGTTCGGTCCGATGGACGAGCAAACGGCGAAGAATCCGGCGGGTTTAGCCACTTTAATGGTGAATCGCGATGCACAGGTGGTTGATGAAAGCGTATGGACATCGCAACATGCGATGATGGTAAAACTGGCGGCACAAGATGCAAGAGTGGATAGAATTTTCGTGAATCCGGCGGTTAAAGTGAAATTATGCAATACCGCCGGTTCGGATAGAATCTGGCTGCGTAAAGTACGTCCTTGGTACGGACACGATTCGCATATGCACGTGCGTTTAAGTTGTCCGCAAAACGCACCGAATTGTGAAAACCAAGCCCCGATTCCGGTGGGCGACGGCTGCGGTGCGGAACTTTATTCTTGGTTTGAGCCGGCACCGGCAGGTTCGACGGTATCAAAACCGAAAGTGTTACCGACACCACCGGTTCAATGTCAGATGATTCTTTCGTCACAAGGACTTAATTAACAAAAAACGCACCTTTACAGGTGCGTTTTTTACTTTCGCCGTTTAACGATTATTCCGCTTTAATCGCAAATGCTTTGAGCATAGTACGGAAAATATCGGTATTATCTACATAGAATTGGCTTTCTTGTGCGGCTTTATAGTACGTACCTAAACCTGCTTCCGGTTTTGCAATTTCAAGGAAATGTTTTGCACCGAAACCTTTCGCATATACCGGTACTAATTCTCGGGTATGGTTATCCGAATACCAACGTACGAGAGGAAGTGCGCCGGCACCTTGATTTACGATTTCCGAATAGATTTTTTCATTAGAATGCGGGCCTTGTAAGAAACCGTTGCCGTGGTCGGTGGTTACGATAAGTAACGTTTCATCCCAAGAGCTGTTTTTCTCCACCCAATTTACCGCCGCTTCTACCGCAAGATTAAAGTCAATTTGTTCTTCTACGATACGAGGCAGGTTATTGGCGTGAGCCGCCCAGCCCACCGCACCGCCTTCAACCATTAAGAAGAAACCCTTATTATTTTTGCTGACTACATTTAATGCACCTAACGTCATGGTTGCCAAATCAGGTTGATTTTCGAGTAAATTTCCTGCGCTCACACCCGAACGGTTAAATTGTAGAGTAGCGTTATTTTGTGCGGTACCTAAAACTTTCGTTTTACCTTTAAAATCCAATTTACCTTCGGCAAGCGCGATAAAATCTTCTTTGCTATCAATCAGCGTATAGTCGGTTTTACCGGCAACTAAGTTATCCCAAGTTTCTTTGCCGCCGACATAGCGGAAATCTTTTTCGTCTTTCGGTTGAACGGCTTTCCCGTTTTTATCAAAGTACGGGTGACCGGTTCCCATAATGACAGACGCTTTACCGGACGTTACCGCTTCTTTGGCAATTTCCGCATAATTGTTGCGATTGACGTTATGTGAGAGGAAGCCTGCCGGCGTTGCATGGCTCCATTGCACGGAAGTAATTACACCGAGCGCACGACCGGATTCAACGACATATTCGCCGATGTTTTTTAAGCGGGTATCGTCGTTCGACCAGTTAATCGCATTATTATAAGTTTTGTGCCCGCTTGCTAAGGCGGTTGCCGCCGCACTGTCGGTAAAGTTGGTTTGAGCGTATTCGTAGCCGCCGAAATAACTGGTGTAATTGTTTAAATTACCTTTATGTTGATAGCTTGATTTCTCTTTATTCCACAGTTCTTTTGGATCAAATTTTACGGAATTCTTTAATGAATGAGTCGGTTTGGTCGAAGTATTGAGAGGGTGAGTAGAGGCAAATAATTTGACATCGAATTTATCGTAAACTTCTTTGCCTAATGCGCCGTGACGGAAATAGCTTGCCGCTTTCCAAGTATTGATACCCGCACCGTCACTAATTAATAAGATAACGTTTTTCGCTTGAGCATCGCCCGTAGCGGTCGATTGTGCGATAGCGGTTTGATGAACGGTTGCTCCTACAAATAAAACAAGCGCGATTTTAGATAATTTCATAATTACTTCTTAGATTGACTATTTATTTAGTCGAGGCGTATTTTATGGATTAATTATGACATTTCTATGACAGTAAATATTTTCCGTAAGAAAGGCGGATATAAGACCCGCTATTGCTTTTTAAAAAGAAAAATCAGACAATTTTCATTAATAAAATCAGAATGATATCAGAGAAAAGAATTTTGAGAGTATTTTTAGCGGAAAAACCGAGTTTGGCAAGAGCAATCGCAGACGTATTGCCGAAGCCGCATACCCGTGGTGACGGTTATATCCAATGCGGCGAGAATGATGTGGTGACTTGGTGTATCGGTCATTTGTTAGAGCAGGCTGAGCCGGATGCTTATGACGAGCGTTTTAAAATGTGGCGTATGGAACATTTGCCGATTATTCCGCAACAATGGAAATTAGTACCGAAAAAAGATACTTTGAAGCAATTGAAAGCGGTCGAAAAATTAGTAAAAAAAGCGGACGTATTGGTAAACGCCGGCGACCCAGACCGAGAAGGGCAGCTATTAGTTGATGAGGTCTTTAGCTATCTGAACGTACCGCCGGAAAAACGTAATCGGATTCAACGTTGTTTGGTGAGCGATCTCAACCCGAGTGCGGTAAAAAAAGCGATTGATAAATTGCAAAATAATCGTGATTTTATACCGCTTGCCACCTCTGCCTTAGCACGTGCAAGAGCCGATTGGCTATACGGCATTAATATGACGCGAGCTTATACCTTACAAGGACGTTGGGCGGGCTATCAGGGGGTATTGTCGGTGGGGCGTGTTCAAACCCCCGTGTTAGGTTTAATTGTGCGCCGCGATCTGGAAATAGAAAACTTTGTGCCGAAAGACTATTTTGAAGTATTGGCGCATATCGTTGTGCCGGAAACTCAAGAACGTTTTACTGCCCAATGGCAACCGAGTAAGGCGTGCGAAGATTATCAAGATGAAGACGGTCGAGTATTATCTAAAAGTTTGGCGGAAAATGTCGTTAAACGCATTACCGACCAAGCAGCATTAGTAACGGATTATCAAGATAAAATTGAAACGGAAACCGCACCGCTGCCTTATTCATTATCGGTATTACAAATTGATGCGGCACGCCGTTACGGCCTATCGGCACAAGCTGTGTTGGATATTTGTCAGAAACTGTATGAAACGCATAAGCTGATTACCTATCCCCGTTCGGATAACCGTTATCTACCGAATGAGCATTACGCTGATCGTTTTAAAGTGATGGCGGCGATTGCACATCATCTGGATGAGTATAAAGAAAAACCGGAGGCGGTTAATCCGGAAATTCGTAATCGTTGTTGGAATGATAAAAAGGTAGAAGCGCACCATGCTATTATTCCGACCGTACGCCAAGGCTCGGTAAAACTAACTGAAAACGAAAAGCGTATTTATCAACTGATTGCCCGTCAATACTTAATGCAATTTTGTCCGGATGCGGAATATCGCAAAGGTAAAATTGTATTGGAGATTGCCGGAGGAACCTTTAACGCGCAGGCTCGGAACTTAATTGTTGCCGGTTGGAAAGCCTTATTAGGCAAAGAAGACAGTGACGAAGTGTTAGAGCCGTTATTACCGGTTGTGAAAAAAGGGCAGCAATTACATTGTGAAAAAGGTGAGATTGTCAGTAAGAAAACCCAGCCGCCTCGTCATTTTACCGACGCAAGTTTATTATCGGCAATGACCGGTATCGCTCGTTTCGTACAAGATAAACAACTTAAAAAAGTCTTACGTGAAACGGACGGCTTAGGTACTGAAGCAACACGTGCCGGTATTATCGAATTGCTGTTTAAACGCGGATTTTTAATCAAAAAAGGACGAAATATCCACAGTACGGAAGCCGGGCGAATTCTAATTAGTGCCTTACCGGACGAAGCGACTCAGCCGGATATGACTGCGCATTGGGAAATGCAACTTACCGACATTAGTAAGAAGCAAGCGAGTTATCAGCAGTTTATGCAAGTACTTACGAGTAAATTACCTGAGTTATTACATACGGAACGACAAAAATTGCAAAATTTAAGTCGAATTCAACCGCCCGCCTCTTATCGTAAGCGGTCAAATTTTAAGAAAAATTTACAAACTGCTGAAAAATAAGGCAAATGTATCGTTCGGATAAAAAAATTACTTGCAAGCGAATGGCTAAATCTATATGATGCACGCCATCGCAAGTTGATTTTAACTTTAAAATCTGGAATTTAACGCGGATAAAAGAATAGAGAGTTTAGATGTTAAACGTATTAACAATTATTTATCTCGTTGTTGCGGTTGCATTAATCGGTTTCGTATTAATGCAACAAGGTAAAGGTGCTGATGCAGGCGCTTCTTTCGGAGCAGGTGCTTCCGGAACCGTTTTCGGTTCGGCAGGTTCGGCAAACTTTTTATCAAGAACAACAGCGGTCTTAGCAATTATCTTTTTCGGTATCAGTTTATTAATCGGTAATTTGAATTCACATCAAACCGCACCGAAAAGTCAATTCGAAGATTTAAGCGGCGTTCAACAAAAAGTTGAGCAACCGAAAGTAGAAAACCCAAATAACGATATTCCTCAATAATTTGGGAACAGTATAAAAGCTCTGGTGGTGGAATTGGTAGACACGCTATCTTGAGGGGGTAGTGTCCATAGGATGTGCGAGTTCGAGTCTCGCCCAGAGCACCATATATAAAGCCTTAATCGTAAGATTAGGGCTTTTTTTATAACTTAATTTTTAAAAATAGGAATAAGTTTAAGGTTTTAACCTTGTTCGTAGCGATGGTATTCTTATATAATATTTAAGCATAAGAATATAAAAAGGAGATAAGTATGGTAAAGAAGATTGTACAAGCGATTGCACTAGGCTTATTTTGTGCGTTTCTCATCATTTTCGTTTCTCCGTTACTAAAAGACAGATCGGTTACGGTAAATGGAAAAACCACGCATATCGAAAGTTATCATGATGCCGTTCAATTGGCGTCTCCCGCAGTAGTAAACGTATATAACCATGCATTCAGTCAGGACGGAAAAACCTTTGAAGTGAAAAACTTGGGATCAGGAGTTATTATGACTTCCGACGGGTATATTCTCACGAATAAGCACGTGGTTCAGAATGCGGCTCAAATTATCGTTGCACTGCAAACAGGCAGTATTTCAAATGCAAAACTAGTCGGTGACGGTACGTTAACGGATCTGGCAGTATTAAAAATTGAAGCGGATAACCTTCCTACGATACCGCAAAATAATGAAAGACCGGTAAGAATCGGCGATGTAGTTTTAGCAATAGGTAACCCGTTTAATTTAGGGCAAAGTATTACTCAAGGAATTATTAGCGCTACGGGGCGTAACGCATTAACGGACGGAGGTCGTCAAAACTTTATTCAAACCGATGCCTCTATCAATAGAGGCAATTCCGGCGGTGCTTTAGTCAATTCCGCCGGAGAACTTATCGGTATTAATACGCTCAGTTTAGGCAAAACCAGCGATGAATTGGCGGAAGGGTTAAATTTTGCAATACCGATTAATTTAGCGACTCAAATTATGTCGAAGATTATTCAAGACGGACGCGTAATAAGAGGATATTTCGGCGTAAACAGTTCGCTATATTCGTCAATTTTTGACGAGGAAGATGCAAAGGGCGTATTAATTACCGGCGTCGCGATTAACGGTCCGGCGTATCAGGCGGGTATTGAAGAAAACGACAGAATTTTAAAAGTCGGAGAAGTGGATGCGGTATCTCCGACACAGATGATGGATTTGCTCGGGAATATGAAGCCCGGAGCGAAAGTTCAGGTAAAAGTGCTACGTGACGGAAAAGAATTTGATGCCGATGTGGTTATCGGCGAATTTCCGGAACTATAATGCTATTGGTTGATAAGTCAGGAAAAGATATGAATCATTTTATTATTACCGTTGATGGTCCAAGCGGTGCGGGCAAAGGTACTTTATGCCATGCGTTGGCCGAAAAATTAGGGTTCGACTTTTTAGATTCGGGAGCGATTTATCGCATTACGGCATTAGCTGCGGTTAAAGCGGGGATTGCATTGGATGATGAAGATGCTTTAGCGGAAATCGGTCGTCGTTTGGATGTAAAATTCGTGCCGAAAGACGGTGAAATTAATGTCATTCTAAACGGTGAAAATGTCGGAGATCAAATTCGTACGGCGGAAGCGGGTCAAAATGCCTCTAAAGTTGCAGTATTTCCTAAGGTTCGAGAGGCATTATTGCAACGCCAGCGAGATTTCAGTACGTCTAAAGGTTTAATTGCAGACGGTCGAGATATGGGAACAGTGGTATTCCCTGAGGCGCAAGTAAAATTATTTTTGGACGCAAGTGCCGAAGAGCGCGCAAAAAGACGTGTAAAACAGTTGCAAGAAAAGGGATTTAATGCTAACTTTGACGAGATTTTAGCCGAGATTAAAGAGCGTGATTTTCGAGATAGAAATCGTGAGGTTGCGCCTTTGGTTCCGGCTAAAGACGCATTGCTACTTGATTCAACCAGCTTGTCTATCGATGAAGTGGTTCGACAGGCTTTGGATCATATTAGTCAATATATTAAATTTTAATTTATTCGCCGAACATAGGATGTGTTCGGTCATTATTACTAACCCCGTTTAAACAGGATGTTAAATGGATGTTCATTTTTATTTAAGAAGAAAATTATGTCAGAAAATTTTGCTCAACTACTTGAAGAATTCCTTGCGGCAGAAGCTCGTTTAGGTTCTGTGGTTAAAGGTACTGTAGTAGCTATTCAAAAAGGCTATGTAATCGTTGATACAGGTTTTAAATCTGAATCATCAATTCCTGCTGAAGAATTTACAAATGCTCAAGGCGAACTTGAAGTTCAAGTCGGCGACCAAGTGGATGTAGTTCTTAAAGCTGTTGAAGACGGCTTCGGTGAAACAGTAGTTTCTCGTGGTGATGCAAAACGTAACGAAGCTTGGATTGCTTTAGAAAAAGCGTTCGAAGAACAAGCTACAGTTATCGGTTTTGTTAATGGTAAAGTGAAAGGCGGTTTCACTGTTGAATTAAACGGTGTTCGTGCATTCTTACCAGGTTCATTAGTTGATACTCGTCCGGTTCGCGATTCTTTAAACTTAGAAGGTAAAGAATTAGAATTCAAAGTTATCAAACTCGATCAAAAACGTAACAACGTAGTTGTTTCTCGTCGTGCGGTAATCGAATCTGAAAGCAACCAAGATCGTGACGAAGTTTTAGCGAACTTAGTTGAAGGTTTTGTTGTAACCGGTACGGTTAAAAACTTAACGGATTACGGTGCATTCGTTGATTTAGGCGGTGTGGACGGTTTATTACATATCACTGATATGGCATGGAAACGTGTTAAACACCCAAGCGAAGTGGTTGCTGTAGGTCAAGAAGTAACTGTTAAAGTACTTAAATTTGACAAAGAGAAAACTCGTGTATCATTAGGCTTAAAACAATTAGGTCAAGATCCATGGGCTGCAATCGCTCAAAACCACCCGGTAAACAGCAAATTAACCGGTAAAGTAACTAACTTAACCGACTACGGTTGCTTCGTTGAAATTTTAGACGGTGTTGAAGGTTTAGTTCACGTTTCAGAAATGGACTGGACAAACAAAAACATTCACCCGTCTAAAGTGGTTAGCGTAGGCGATGTAGTTGAAGTAATGGTTCTTGAAGTTGATGAAGAACGTCGTCGTATCTCATTAGGTTTAAAACAATGTAAAGCAAACCCTTGGGAACACTTCGCAGCAACTCACAACAAAAACGATAAAGTGACAGGTAAAATCAAATCTATCACTGATTTCGGTATCTTCATCGGTCTTGAAGGCGGTATCGACGGTTTAGTTCACTTATCTGACATTTCTTGGAATGCGACAGGTGAAGAAGCTGTTCGTAACTACAAAAAAGGTGACGAAGTAGAAGCTGTTGTATTACAAGTTGATGCGGTTAAAGAACGTATTTCTTTAGGTATCAAACAATTAGAATCGGATCCGTTCACTAACTTCGTAGAAAGCACTAAAAAAGGTGCAATCTTGACTGGTAAAGTTGTAGAAGTTGATGCGAAAGGCGTTAAAGTTGAATTAGAAGGCGGCGTGGAAGCATTTATCCGTGCTAACGAAGCAACTCGTGACCGTGTTGAAGATATTACAACCGTTATTTCTGCAGGTGATACTATCGAAGCGAAATATACAGGTGTAGATCGTAAAGCGCGTGTTGTGAACTTATCTGTTCGCGCGAAAGACGAAGCTGAAGAATCAGCGGCAATCGCTCAAGTGAATAAAGAAGAAGTTGCAATTCCAAACGCTATGGCTGAAGCTTTCAAAGCAGCTAAAGGCGAATAATTAGAGCCTTTCTAATTAAAAGCGGGTATGTGGAAAGACATATCCGCTTTAATTTAAATAATCAGAGGAAGCTATGACTAAATCAGAACTCATTGAAAATTTAGTATCACTTAATCCTGCTTTACAAGTGAAATCGGTAGAAGACGGCGTAAAAGAAATTTTAGAACAAATTATGCTGTTTCTTGAACGAGGAGAACGTGTTGAAGTAAGAGGATTTGGCAGTTTTTCTCTACATTATCGACAACCTCGTGTCGGTCGCAATCCTAAAACGGGTGAAAGCGTCAAATTGGATGCAAAATATGTCCCGCATTTTAAAGCGGGGAAAGATTTGAAAGAACGTGTCGATTTAGTATAGAATTCCAAGATGCGACAATAGTCTATCGTATCGTTTTTTATTTATCGGTAAAGCAAACGGAGCATGACATGAAGTATATTTTTGGTATTTTGATTACTCTCGCAGTAATTATCGTTGCGATAACAATTGGTGCAAACAATGATCAACTAATTACATTTAATTATGTTATTGCTCAAAGTGAATTGCGTTTATCGACTTTAGTCGCGATTTTATTCGGTTTCGGTTTGATTTTAGGTTGGTTAATTACCGGTATTTTCTATTTACGTATTAAATTGCAAAATATTACGCTTAATCGTCGCGTTAGACGTCAGGCACAACAAATTACTGAATTAACAACAACTACGCCGAAGGCTGAGTAATGCTAGAATTACTGTTCCTTTTGTTACCTATAGCTGCGCTTTACGGCTGGTATATGGGGCAACGCAGTGCAAAGAAGGATCAAGAAACTGTTAATAATAAGTTTTCCCGTGATTATGTGACGGGGCTTAATTTTCTTTTATCTAATCAACAGGAAAAGGCGGTCGATCTTTTCCTTTCCATGCTTCAGAAACAAGAAGCCGAAAATCAGATTGCAACGGAATCACAATTTGAAGCGGAATTAACGCTCGGTAATCTTTTCCGCTCGCGTGGTGAAGTGGATCGCGCCTTACGTATTCATCAAGCTTTAGATGCCAGCCCGGATTATTCCATCGAACAGAAATTATTAGCGAAACAACAATTAGCGAAAGATTTTATGGCGGCGGGTTTTTATGATAGAGCTGAAAATTATTATATTATGTTGCTCGATGAGCCGGAGTTTGCGGTAAATTCACTAACTCAATTGATGACGGTTTATCAGAAAACCAAGGAATGGAAGAAAGCGATTAATGTTGCGGAAAAGCTCATTAAAATAGAGCCGGATACGGATAAAATCCCGCTTTCTCATTATTATTGCGAATATGCTCAGGCGATAAAAAATGAAGATTTAGACGGACATTTGAGCGCATTATCCAAAACCTTGGAATATTCTCCGCAATGTGCCAGAGCCTCGATCTTATTAGGCGATTATTATTTAGCACAAAATCAATTTCAAAGCGCATTAAAAAATTACGAGCATATTTTGCAGCAAGATCCGGATTTTATCAGTGAAGTGATAGAGAAAATAAAAGCCTGCTATATGGCAGAAAACGATTTGGCGAATTACGAGTTGTTTTTAATTAGAGCAAATCAGATTAAGCATAATAGTAGCGTGGATCTCGCTTTAGCGGAATATATTGAGCAAAAAGACGGTATAATCGCCGCACATTCCAAGCTGTACCAACAGTTAAGACAATATCCCAGTATGATTACGTTTCATCGCTTTATTCATTATCAGATTAATGAAGCGGAGGAAGGAAGAGCAAAAGAAAGTTTGATGTTGCTATATAATATGGTCGGCGCAAGAATGAAAAAGGGTTTTCAGTACCGATGTTTAAATTGCGGCTATCAAAGTTATAGACTAAGTTGGCATTGTCCGTCTTGTCGCCGATGGGAACAAATTAAACCTATACACAGCATTGATTCACAAATTAATTGAATAAACTAAAATTGAGGAGTCCTTATGGATAATAAAATTATTGTTGCTTTAGACTATGAAACAGAATACGAAGCATTGAGTTTTGTAGATCAAGTTGATCCGTCTCTTTGTCGTGTGAAAGTGGGCAAAGAAATGTTTACAACTTTAGGCACAAATTTTGTTAAACAATTACATGAACGTAAATTTGATGTTTTCCTTGATTTAAAATATCACGATATTCCGAATACCGTGGCTCGTGCGGTACGTTCCGCTGCGGATTTAGGCGTGTGGATGGTAGATTTACACGCTTCGGGCGGCTTAACCATGATGGAAGAAGCGAAAAAAATCTTAGAGCCGTATGGTAAAGATGCGCCGTTACTTATTGCAGTAACGGTTTTAACCAGTATGGAAGATTTAGACTTATTACAAATCGGTATTAACGCTTCGCCGATGGAACAGGTGATTCGTTTGGCGCACCTTGCACAACGTGCCGGTTTAGACGGTGTGGTTTGTTCTCCGCAAGAAGTGGAAGTGCTTCGTACGCATTGCGGCAAAGATTTTAAATTAGTCACACCGGGTATTCGTCCGGAGGGTTCTGATGTCGGCGATCAACGTCGAATTATGACGCCTAAACAAGCGATTGAAACCGGATCCGATTATTTGGTTATCGGTCGTCCGATTACACAGGCTCAAGACCCGTTATCGGTATTAAAATCAATTAACGCCTCTATTCGTTAATTAGTCACGGATTAAATAAGGTGGGCTTTTTTGCCCGCCTTTTTGTTTTAATCGGTCGAATTTTAAGGATTTTTTACTCATGACATTAGTCTATTCAACGGAAAGCGGACGTATCGTACCTGAGAAAGTGAAAGCGGAGCGTCCGAAAGGTGACGGCATCGTCCGTATTCAGCGTCAAACCAGCGGCAGAAAAGGAAAGGGCGTGTGTGTAATTAGCGGATTGGATTTGGATGATGCTGAACTCAAATTATTAGCTGCAGAACTGAAAAAGCGCAGTGGTGTCGGCGGTTCGGTAAAAGACGGGCTGATTGAAATTCAAGGCGATAATCGCGATTTACTGAAGCAGATTTTGGAACAGAAAGGTTTCAAGGTAAAACTTGCCGGTGGTTAATCATCCCTATACAAGCGGTGAAATTTAGAAAAAATTTTACAAAAAATGAGTGAAATCTGACCGCTTGTTTTCTTAGGAAAACGAGACTTTTTCTCTTTCCCAAATGGTTTTCTTTGCGAAAGCTAATTTATTCCCGGTATGTTTTATCATATCCAAGCGAATTTCCCATAAATCGCTCGGTTTTAAGCGGGCGATTGGATGGCGAGCATAATAGCAATCTAAAGCCTCTTGGCATGCCGTATAATCGGTCAAACGGGTGCAATACGCCGAGAATTGAATACCTTCAATTTCAGTGAGGGTTTCAACTTGAGCGGCAATTGTGCCTACAATATGTGCGTTTTCTTGCATCAACAGACCGTGGCGCGTGTTTTTATCGGTCAGAATGATTAACCGAACTTGTTCGCTATCGAAAGCATAAAAACAGTTTGCCGCCCAAAAGTCGTTTGCGCCATAGACGGCAAAACTTACGACGTGATTTTGTCGGATAAAACGGCTGATATGGGAGGGAAGTTTCTGTATCATATATTCTTTTAAAATATCCCACCATAACAGTGGGATATTGTATCTATTAAGCGACAAACATTTGCCAAAAATAAGAGAACGGCATCACTAAAATCAGAGCCGGCAGCATATTGGCCACGGCAAAATGTTTAATACCACAAATACGTAAACCGGTTGCTAGCATAATAAAGCCGCCGGCAGTTGAAAAGTCAGCTAACATATTTGGTGTAGTGAGCGGCATAATCAAACTGGCTAATAATGCTAAACTAACTTGCACAAGGATTAACGGCAAAGCGATACTGGAAACCGCATAGCCCAGAGTAGCGGCAAAAATACCGGCGGTAAAGAAATCTAAAATCGCTTTAATAAACAACACGGACGGATCACCGGTCATGCCTTCTTTCATTGAACCGAATACCCCCATACCGCTGGCACAAAATAGAATAAGAATCGCAACGAATTGATTTAAGAATTCTTGATGTGAAATACTGGATGGCGGAAAAATCTTATCTACCGTACTACGCATTTTTCCGGCTAAATTGCCGATACCTTTCTCTAAATAAATTAATTCACCGATAATGGTGCCGACAATTAATGCTAATACCACGGCAGACATATTTTTTGCACCGATAATCAGCATAATACCCAAGCCCATTGAGCAAAGTCCGAATAACGGCGGTAAATTACTTTTTACTCGTTCAGGCAATTTTGAACCTAAAAATGCACCGATAAGTCCGCCGATCAATACCGCCGCGCCGTTTACATAAGGACCTACAAGCATTCTTTCTCCTTATTATTCGCTTCGCCCCAACGAGGCATAGGTAAATCAAAATCAAATAGATCTAATGCTCTGGCTACGCTATGAGTAACCAGTTCGTCAATTGTCGTCGGATATTGATAAAAAGCCGGCACCGGTGGGAAAATAATCCCCCCCATTTCCGTCACTCGACGCATATTATCAATATGGGCTAAGTTAAGCGGGGTTTCTCGTACCATCAGTACTAATTTACGGCGTTCTTTCAGTACCACGTCTGCCGCTCGAGTTAAAAGATTATCGCTAAAGCCAAGAGCAATCGCTGAAAGTGTACGGATAGAACATGGCGCAACCAGCATCCCGAGGGTTTTAAAAGATCCGCTGGCGATACTGGCGCCGACATTATGGATAGAATGTACTTGTGAAGCCAAATCCAACAGCTGCTCTCGCTCAATCTTTGTTTCTAAAGAACGAGTCATTTCCGCCCCTTTAGTGAGTACTAAATGGGTTTCCACATCAAGCGATTTAAGTAACTCAAGTGCTTTATAGCCGTATTGAAAGCCGCTTGCACCACTAATACCAATAATAATTCGTTGTTTCATAGATAATGGAAAAGCGGTCGAATTTTGCAAAAAATTGCAAATTTTGACCGCTTATAAGATTAGCGTAAGGTTGCTACAAGCATGGACAGCATAAAGCTTACCACGGCTAAAATAAAGTTTTTAAGCGAGAACAGTTGTGATTTTTTGAATGCTTTCACACTGAATACGATATAAAGCACTAAAAATGCAATTTTAGGGATAAGCCATTGCATTTCATTCAACGCATAAATACCGTTTGAAAGTAAGATCGCTAATAATGCGATACCTGAAACCAGTAGTAACGTATCCACAATATGCGGTGCAATACGTAAAACTTTATATTGACGCCAATTCACCATTTTCGAGGCTAAGACGCCACGTGTCAGCAACAAAATCAAACTGATATAGGCAAAGCCTACATGACCTAATACTAATTGAGGAAAAAATTCCATAATCACTCCAAGTTAAATGAAAAATAAGCGGTTAAAATTGCCGATTATTCTGCAATTTCCGTTTTTAAATATTGGAAAATCTCACGATAATTTTTAGGCGGTTTATTCGCCTCACGTTCTTTTTGTGCGCCGCGAATTAAATTACGTAAATGTTGGCGATCCAACTGCGGGTGTTCGGTCAATAAATGTTCTAAAGACGAATCGCCCATATTCACCAATTGATCACGTACTAGTTCCAATTTATGTAATAACGCTTGCTGTTGGTTATGACGATTTTTTACTTTATCCAACGCTTCTTGAATCGGCTCCGGATCACGATTGCGTAATAATTTCCCGATAAATTGAATCTGACGGCGGCGCGCTTCTAGTTTGAAGCTCTGCGCTTGACGAATGGCGTCTTTCAGATCGTCATCAAGCGGAATTTTTTCAAGATTCTGCTGGGTTAATTCAATAAGTTCCGCCCCAAGTTTTTTTAAATGTTCCGAGTCTCGTTTGATTTCACTTTTACTTACCCAGATGATTTCTTCTTCCTCATCCGTCCAATCAATCTCATTTTTGCTACGTTTTTTAGCCATTGTTATTCCTTCAATCGTAAAAAATACCGTATTCTAACAGAAATTTAAGGTAGAATATACGCATCCTCCTTAGCCATTTTCAATTATCAATTTTAAGTTAAAAAATCATGTCATTAACAACAAAACAAGATCTCCAAAAGCAAGAACAAGAACTTCGTCAAGCGGTCGAATTTGCACTGAATTTTGCCAAAAAATCAGGCGCAGAAGCGGAAGTCGGCGTCACTAAAGTTGCCGGACTTTCGGTTTCAACTCGTTTAGAACAAACGGAAAATATCGAATTTAATAATGACGGCTCACTCGGGATTTCGGTATATGTCGGCAAACGTAAGGGTAATGCTTCGACCTCGGATTTACAACCGCAATCGATTCAACGAGCGGTCGAATCCGCGTTAGCGATTGCAAAATATACCTCGGAAGACGAGTGTGCGGGTTTAGCCGATAAAGAGATGATGGCGTTTGAAGCACCGGATCTGGAACTTTATCACCAAGCGGATATTTCGATCGAACAAGCGGTTGAATTAGCTTTAGAAGCGGAGCATCACGCCCTGAATGCGGATGAGAAAATTGTGAATAGTGAAGGCGCAACCTTTAATTCGCATAGCGGTGTGAGAGTGTACGGCAATACTCACGGAATGTTACAAAGCTACCTCTCCAGCCGTTATTCGCTGTCTTGTAGTGTGATTTCCGCCTATGAAGATCAATTGGAACGTGATTATGAATACACGATTTCACGTGAGTTCGACAAATTACAATCGCCGAAATGGATCGGTCGTCAGGCAGCGTTTAAAGCGGTTGATCGTTTGAATCCGCAAAAGATCAAAACCTGTGAAGTGCCGGTAATTTTTTACAACGATGTAGCAACTGGTTTAATCGGACATTTAGCCGGTGCTATTAGCGGCGGAGCGTTGTACCGTAAATCGAGTTTCTTATTAGATAAATTAGGCACGCAAATTTTACCAAGTTGGTTTGCAATCTCTGAGCGCCCGCATTTATTACGTCAATTAGCTTCATCCGCTTTCGATAGCGAAGGGGTAATTACCCAAGATAGAGAAATTATTACTGACGGTGTATTGCAAACTTATCTGATGACCAGCTATTCGGCGCGTAAGATGGGCTTAAAAACGACCGGACACGCAGGCGGTATTCATAACTGGTTAGTCAAACCGAATCGTACAGGCGGTTTGGATACGCTTCTAAAAGAGATGGGTAGCGGTTTATTGGTGACTGAATTTTTAGGCTCGGCAATTAATGCGGTAACCGGCGAATATTCGCGCGGTGCGGCAGGTTTTTGGGTGGAAAACGGCGAGATTCAGTATCCGGTGGCGGAAATTACCATTGCCGGTCAATTGCAAGAAATGTATAAAAATCTGATTGCAGTGGCGGATGATATCGAGCATCGTTCGAATATTCAAACCGGTTCGATTTTATTGGATAAGATGAAAATTTCCGGCGAATAAAAATTTACAATATTGAGAATAATTCTTATTGACATTATTAATAAGATTTCTTAGAATGAACTCAGTTACATTGTTAGGGTAATGTAACAAATGCTAAATAACTTTATCGTCACCTAAAGTTATAAAGCAATTAGGGTAAAAGTAAATTCGTTAGGTTCAAATAGCTAATCCGAAAGGATTAGCTATTTTTTTACAAAAAATTGAGCGAATTTAACCGCTTGTCTTTCAGTTAAAACAAAAGGCGAACAATGCGTTCGCCCTGTAAAATGTTATAAACAGTTTTTATCGCCGCGAGAAAGACTAATAACGCCGGATCGTACGATTTCGACTATTGTCGTTTCTTGTTTTACCGCTTCAATAAACGCATTCAGTTTTTCACTGGTGCCGGCTAATTGCACGGTATAAAGTTTCGGCGTAATATCAACAATTTGCCCGCGGAAAATATCGACCATTCGTTTTAATTCGTCACGAGATGAACCTGTCGCACGCACTTTTAATAATAAGACTTCACGTTCAATATGCTCGGTAGGGCTTAAGTTTGAAACTTTGAACACGTCAATCAATTTATGCAATTGCTTTTCGATTTGCTCAAGGACGTTTTCATCGCCTTGGGCAACGATTGTCATACGTGAAAGCGTTTCATCGTCAGTCGGCGCAACGGTTAAACTTTCGATATTAAACCCACGTTGAGAAAAAAGGCCTACCACACGGGATAATGCACCCGATTCGTTTTCGAGTAATACTGATAATGTTCTACGCATCTGTTCTCTCCGTTTTGCTTAAAATCATCTCATTCATCGCACCGCCGCGAATTTGCATCGGGTAAACGTGTTCGGTTTCATCTACTTTTACATCGACAAACACTAATTTGTCTTTGATAGCAAAGGCTTGGGTGAGTTTTTCTTCCAATTCGTTCGGGTGATCAATCGTAATGCCGACATGACCGTAAGCTTCGGCTAATTTGGCAAAATCAGGCAGTGAATTCATATATACCTGTGAATGGCGACCGGAGTAGATCAGATCTTGCCACTGCTTTACCATACCTAAGAAGCGATTGTTTAAGCTCACAATCACAACCGGCGTATCATATTGTTTCGCCGTAGAAAGCTCTTGAATATTCATCTGAATCGAGCCGTCACCGGTTACACATACTACAGTTGCTTCCGGATGGGCGAATTTTACGCCGATTGCTGCCGGTAAACCGAATCCCATGGTACCGGCTCCGCCCGAGTTGATCCAGCGACGAGGTTTTTCAAACGGATAATGGAGTGCGGCAAACATTTGGTGCTGACCGACATCCGAAGCAACATAGGCATCACCATTGGTAATTTTATGAATTAATCGAATGACTTGCTGTGGTTTGATTACATCTTTACTTACTTCAAAATTTAAGCACTGACGAGCTTTCCATTCATTAATCTGTTGCCACCAAGCGGTCAAATCCGCTTGATTTTTTGCAAGATTTTCTTCTTCTAAAAGGCTGAGAAATTCTTCCAAGACATTTTTTGCGCTACCCACAATCGGAATATAAGCCGGAACGGTTTTTGAAATAGAAGCCGGATCAATATCCACGTGAATGACTTTTGCATTCGGGCAATATTTCGCTAAATTATTCGTGGTACGGTCATCAAAACGTACGCCAATGCCGAGAATCAAATCGCTTTCGTGCATTGCGTTATTCGCTTCGTAAGTACCGTGCATACCGAGCATACCTAAAAATTGTTTGTTTGATGCAGGGAAAGCGCCTAAGCCCATTAACGAACTGGTTACCGGTAAGTTTAACTTCGTTGCAAAGTCGGTAAGTTGCGTTGCACATTCCGCAGAGATAATCCCTCCACCAATGTATAAAACCGGTTTTTTTGCCACTAATAGGGCTTTTAATGCCTTTTTAATTTGCCCTTTATGGCCTTGTACGGTCGGGTTATATGAACGTAGTGAGACTTCTTTTGGATATTCATAGGTAAATTTATTCGCCGGATTTACCATATCTTTCGGAATATCAATTAAGACCGGACCGGGGCGACCGGTTGAAGCAATATAAAAGGCTTTTTTGATTATTGAAGGAATATCTTCCGGATTTTTGATCATAAAACTGTGTTTAACCACAGGGCGTGAAATACCGAGCATATCGCATTCTTGGAAAGCATCCGTACCGATTAAAGCGGAAGGCACTTGACCGGTTAAGATCACAAGCGGGACGGAATCGGCATAAGCGGTGGCAATACCTGTGATCGCATTGGTTGCACCGGGACCGGATGTTACTAATACACAACCGACTTTACCGGTTGAGCGAGCGTAACCGTCCGCCATATGGACCGCGGCTTGCTCATGGCGCACAAGAACGTGGTTAATATTATCCAGCGTATGAATCGCATCATAAATATCTAATACCGAACCACCCGGATAGCCGAAAACGTACTCTACGCCTTCGTCTTTCAAGGATTGAACAACCATTTCTGCTCCGGAAAGTTTTTTCATTGAATCCTCCAACGATTTTTAAGTGAAATATTGTGTTTGCTTTATAATGAAAATGATTCTGCAAAAAAATAAAATGTTTGTCTAGGGGGCGGAAAGCTTTTTTGAAAGCGATATAAGCGGTTTAAAATACTTTTTATTTTGTATATTTAGAATTTTATAAAATGAAATAGTATGGTTTAGACTTAGAAAGTATTTTTAACCAGATTTTATAAAATGAGAAGAATTTAATTTTTTTGTTAAGAAAGGTAAAAATATTCGGAATAGGTAGTGAGAAAAGGAAATAGTGTGAGATTTATCACACTATTTTTAAATACGGTTAATCAATATGATTATTTTCAATTGGATTTGATTGTTCGACGGGTTTATTGGCGATCATTTCTTCCACTTCCGTCGCAAGTTTCGCAATCGCATTTCGATAAGTAATTTCGAGTGTTTCCGTACTGGTTGCGATTACCCCCTGATCAATTAAGAAACCGTCATTAACATCATATACCCAGCCGTGAATCGAGAGTTTCTTACCTCGCTTCCAAGCGGCGGTAACAATAGAACTGCGCCCTAAGTTATAAACTTGCTCGGCAACGTTTAAGCGGGTAAGCATATTGGCACGTTGCTCGGAGGGAAGATTACCGAGTAAATAGCTGTGTTTAAACCACAGATCACGAATATGCAATAACCAGTTGCTGATTAAACCGTAATCTTCGACAGTACCAATTGCAGCTTGGATACCACCGCAGTTAGTATGACCGCAAATAATAATATGTTCGATCTCCAATACATCTACCGCATATTGCACGACGGAAAGACAATTCAGATCGGTATGGATAACTAAATTTGCCACGTTACGATGAACAAAAAGCTCGCCCGGACCTAAACCGGTTAATTTTTCGGCCGGAACACGACTGTCCGAACAGCCAATCCAAAGATAAGTCGGCTTTTGATGCTCGGCAAGTTGTTTAAAATAATCCGACTGTTCGTCTTTCATCCGAGTTGCCCAAGCATGGTTATTGGCAAACAATTTTTCTATCTGTTTCATGGTTCAGCCTTGTTAAAAATTTGTTACTAAATCTTTCTGCATTCTAGCATAGAATAAAAAAGCGGTCGAATTTGTAAAAATTATACAAATTCGACCGCTTGTAAATCGGGTTTTGAATTATTCAACTAATGAAATTTTAGCGGCTGATGCACCGCGTTCACCGTTAATCAGCTCAAATTGTACCTTTTGACCTACTTTAAGCGAACGATATCCTTCGCTCTGAATTTCGGAAAAATGCGCAAAAATATCGCCTTCGACATTATCGCTTGTAATAAATCCGAATCCTTTCGCACTATTGAACCATTTCACGATGCCAACTTCCATAATTCTCTCCTATCTTACGGCATTGATATTACGCGGTGCATTGTAGTCAAAAAAGTGAACCTCACAATCGGAAATGTTTGAAAATTCGAACAAGATCACAAAATTTTTTAAAATACGGAGGTTTCTAAACGCAATGATCCTTTTTCTACAATAATAGCCTTACCGAATTTCTTAACAAGCGCTTCTTTCGCTTTAGTTTCGTCGAGCGTATATATCGGCGTAGAGTTTAAAATGCGAGTTAAGCCGTCCATTAGCACCGGTAAAAACATTTGTAATTCGTCTTGGTATTTTGCTGGAGTGGCGGAATAGTTAAGCAAACGTACATCTTGCAAATATAGCGTACCTTTTTCCGCATCATAGTAGGGAACCGTATCCATATTCAGATAAATTTGGGCATCGTATTTTTTCCCTTTGGCTTGCAAGATACCCTCGATCACACCTGAAACGGCGACTTTCTTTTCATCGGTCTGCCCGATTTCGGTAGCAAGATTGTAAAGATGATAATCCAATTGAAATAGCCCTGGGATACCGACTTTGTCTTTTAATGGGATTTTCTCCGCCAAACGGGTTTCAAGATATCGATTGATTTCCTCTTGGCTGATAGTGAATGCATTTACATTGGCTATTAAGAACAATGAAAACGATATAGCGGTAAAGAGGAGTGTTAAGCACTTTTTCATGATATTTCCTTGTATTCAAGACGGCTTATTCTAGTTTTGTTGTGTGAAAAAGAGTAAAATAATTCCTTTTTAATTTGGATGGGACTATAGCAATTTCATTCAATGAAGGAAATAAAATGATTAAAAAATTTGTCATCTGTCTCTGCGTTTGTGTGATTGCCGGCTGTGCTGTCGGCGGTAGTGCGAGTGTAGGCGGAGGCTCAAACGGTGTGGGTGCGGGCTTCAGTTTAGGAACCGGTATTCGCTTTTAATTTGTAAATAATAAGTGGAATATGACCGCTTGTTAAGCTGTTTATAGACTGTTTATCTATAAGGAATTTGAATGAAATATGAATTAAAAACGACCAGCGGCAATGCGCGTCGCGGTCGTTTAACGTTTTCTCGCCCGAAAGGCGAATATGTGGTTGAAACGCCGGCATTTATGCCGGTCGGTACCTACGGTACGGTAAAAGGAATGACGCCGGAAGAAGTAGCGGCAACCGGTGCGCAAATTTTATTAGGCAATACTTTCCATCTGTGGCTGCGCCCGGGGCAAGAAGTGATGAAATCACACGGTGATTTACATGGCTTTATGCAATGGCACGGTCCGATTTTAACCGATTCGGGCGGTTTCCAAGTATTCAGCTTAGGCAAATTACGTAAAATCAAAGAAGAAGGGGTAACTTTCCAAAACCCGATTAACGGTGAGAAAATTTTCCTTTCGCCGGAAAAATCGATGGAAATTCAATACGATCTCGGTTCGGATATCGTGATGATCTTTGATGAATGTACGCCGTATCCGGCAACCTTTGATTATGCTAAAAACTCAATGGAAATGTCATTACGTTGGGCGAAACGTAGTCGAGATCGTTTTGACGAGCTACAAAATCCGCGTGCGTTATTCGGAATCGTACAGGGCGGGACTTACGAAGAGTTGCGTAAGATCTCGGTAGAAGGTTTGGTCAATATCGGTTTTGACGGTTATGCGGTCGGCGGTTTGGCGGTAGGCGAACCGAAAGAAGAAATGCACCGTATCCTTGAATTTACCACACCGTTATTACCGCAAGATAAACCTCGTTACCTAATGGGAGTAGGAAAACCGGAAGATTTAGTTGAAGGTGTACGTCGCGGTATTGATATGTTCGACTGCGTAATGCCGACCCGTAATGCACGTAACGGACATTTATTTGTCAGCAACGGTATCGTGAAAATTCGTAATGCGAAATATAAAACGGATACCACACCGTTAGATCCGGAATGCGATTGCTACACTTGTAAAAACTATACGAAAGCCTATTTATATCACTTAGATAAATGCGGTGAGATTTTAGGCGCGCGTTTAAATACGATTCATAACTTACGCTATTATCAACGCTTAATGGCACAGATTCGCCAAGCGATTGAAGAAGATCGTTTTGATGATTTTGTGGTTGAATTTTATGCCAAAATCGGTAAAGAAGTTCCGCCGTTACAATCGGAAGTGAATAAATAATTCCAAATTTTTTATGGCACAAGTTTAGGCTTGTGCCTTTTTATCAAAGGGTGATTAGATAGAGAGGTGATTATGCAACAACTTGAACCGCAACAATTCGCCAGCTGGGCGGAACCGATAGATATGTTGTACGCTTGCCACAGCAAGGTAAAACGTTTCTGCAAGCAGTTACAAATTTTACCTGAGTATTTGGCAAAAAACGGGGTAAATCAGGCAGTTAAAAACGATGTGCAGCAAATTATCAATTATTTTAATCTTTCCGCACCGTTACATCACGAAGATGAAGAATGTGACTTTTTCCCCGCATTAATTCAAGTGCAACCGCAGGCTCAAGCCGATATTGATGAACTGGAGAGACAGCATGAATCGTTACACCAAAATTGGGCATTACTGTCCGCTCAATTAGAAGCATTAGTGACAGGAGAGCGTAATGATGTGGATCCGCTGCTTATCGCTCGCTTTATTGCCGGATACGATGTTCATATTGCAATTGAAGAGCCGTTATTTGAACTCGGTCGGACCCATTTGGCGCAATCCGAATTAGAGCGTATGGGTAAAATTATGGCGGAACGTCGTAAAGTCGCTTAATAGACAATGATAAAAACGTATCAATTGGATTTACGTCAATACCGCTGCCCGTTACCGCTATTAATGACTAAAAAAGCATTAAACCGACTAGCGTTAAACGAACGGTTGGTAGTATTGCTTGATTTAGCGAGTAGCGTACAAGATTTTGAATTGTTGTGTGAGGAATACGGTTATGAACTCGTGCAAGATACGCAAATCAGCCAGTATCATTCCTTGAGTATTCGCAAAAAGTAAGCGGTTGTTTTTACAAGCTTTTTGCAAAAATAACCGCTTAATTGATAGAAGACTATGACCAACCGTTATGACGTTTACGACGCGGTAAGATAAACGGAATAATTAATCCGAGTAATAAACCTACCGCAAGTACCGAACCGCCATAGATAAACCACTGAATCACAATTTCTCGTTTGGCAGAGTCATGCATCGTTTCCAAATCTCGATTCTTGTTTTTCAGAATATCCAACTCTCGCTTCAATTGAGCATTTTGATCGAGAAGTTGGCTACTTTGCTGTTCGGCTTGTTGGCTGCGGCGTTGCATTTCTAACGTACGTTGTTGCCAATCCGCATCAATCTTACCTAATTTACTACTTAAATCCTGTACTTGCTGTTGCAGTTGAGGAATTAAATCTTTCGGGCTTGCAGTCTGAGAAATTTCAGAGGCAAGCACCCATCCCTCTCGATTTCTGCTATCACGAATTAAAACAAAGCGATCTTTCCGGTCTAATACCGTTACTTTTTCACCGGCTTGAACAGCACCTGAAATTTTGTATTGATCACCCGCACCTTTTCGCATATAAGTACTGAGATTCTCCGTAATATAATCTGCGGAAAATACCGGAGAAGAAAGACCAAGTAAGGTATAAGCAATTAGGATTAACTTCCGTTTTAACATAATCGAGTCCTTTTAGATGAAAGGGAAAGATATGTTTAAACATACTTTCCCCGAACGATAAAATTAATAAAAAATCATTAATAAGATTTCATAGATAACAATTGCAATGATTGCGCCTGCCGGTAATGTGACGACCCATGAGGCAACAATATTACGAATAATACCTAAGTTTAAGGCTGCAATACCGCGAGCAAATCCGACACCTAAGATTGCCCCTACAATGGTTTGTGTCGTTGAAATAGGTAAACCGGTACCTGAAGCTATTACTACGGTAGTCGCACAAGCAAATTCGGCAGAGAAACCGCGGCTTGGCGTTAAATCCGTAATACCGGTACCCATCGTTCCCAGTACTTTATAGCCCATGATAAGCATACCGGCTGCGATACCCGCCGCACCTAACGGTAGAATCCATGAAGCCAATGCCGCTTTCCCTTCCACAACACCGCCGCTATGCACGATAGATACCACTGCGGATAACGGACCGACCGCATTTGCCACATCGTTCGAGCCGTGTGCGAATGCCATTGAACAAGCGGTTAAAAGCATTAAAATACTGAATACTTTTTCTACACCACCAAATGCAGCACCTTGAGCGCGTTTTGCAAATGCTTCGCTACGGAAATAGAAGTAACAAGTTACTACGGCGACGGCTGCGATGGCTGAGGAAATAAGTACGGTTTCCGTTGTGGTTAAATGCAAACCGACATGTTTTAAGCCCTTAGTCATAGTCACGATACTTAAAATAAAAGCGGTAAGTGCCATATAGAGCGGGCCGTACTTTTGCGCATTTTTCATCGGTTCATCGGTATCGAAAATAAGTTTTTGCGTACTAATAAAAATCCAATAAGCGACAAAACCGGCGATAACAGGTGTAATAAACCAGCTACCAACAATCCCACCCAATTGTTTCCACTGTACGGCTTCGCTACCGACAGTTAAACAGCCGAAACCAATAATTGCCCCGATAATCGCGTGTGTTGTAGAAACAGGCCAACCCATTTTGGATGCGACTAATAGCCAAAAACCTGCGGCGAAAAGCGCCGACATCATGCCTAATACCAGAATATCCGGCTTATCGGCAAAAAATGAGATATCAATAATACCGCTTTTAATTGTTTCGGTTACTTCTCCACCTGCAAGATAAGCACCGGCAAATTCAAAAACCATCGCAATTACGATAGCCTGGCGGGCGGTAATCGTACCGGAACCTACCGATGTTCCCATTGCGTTAGATACGTCGTTAGCCCCGATACCGAAAGCCATAAAAAAACCAAAAATTGCAGTAATAATGACTAAAATATTGCCATATTGCTGAATGAGTTCCATTCTTTTCTCCTACGCTTTAGCTAACATTAGCTCGATTCGTGAACCGACACGTTGAGCTTGATCAGCTAAAATGCTCACTCGTTCAATACATTTATATAAAAACATTACATCAATCGGATTCAGATTTTTTTCTAAACCTAATAGCGTATGACGTAAACTTACTTGAAGTTGATCCGTATCGTCTTCAATTTGATCAAGTTCTAAAATCATATTATTAACAAAGTGACGTTCTCGACCACGGAAACCGGTTTCAAGTAATTCGTCCATTTCATCTAACACTTTACGAATTTGGCGACTGGAATCCAGACTACGGAAGAGGAATTGACGGAATGCGGGCTGCATAATTTCCGGTATGACTAACTGGCGACCGATAATTCGGCCGGAAATATCTCTAGAATAATTAGCTAATTTATCTAATTGCGTAACAATCTCTAATAGATCGCCACGTTCTACGGGTAAAAATAAACCGCGCGGAAGTTTTAAACGAATTTCGCGTTTTAAAGCATCAGCTCGGCGTTCTAAATCAATAATTTGCGCTCTAATATCCGCAGCTTTATCCCAATCACGGTCAAAAGTCGCTTCAAAAAAAGGTTCGAGTAATTCACTACATTCCGTTACTTTAAAAGCAAGTTTTTGTAGTGGAGTAAGCGGCGATTGTGCGAATAAACCAAAAATGTTATTCATTGCCATAAGGTATCTCCGTTGTGAATAAAATTTTACTTGATTCCGTCTTAGACAAAATCTTGTATATTTTACTTTATATAAAATAAAAGATCACGGGGAGGAAGTTAAAAATATGAGAATAAGCGACCTGTTTTGTAAGATTTTTTATACAGTTAAGTCGCTTGATTTTGGGATGCGGTTTATTTCGATTTTGATTAAATATGGTGTATCACCAACCGTTTACCGTGCAAGGTTAATACTTCGGCATCAAGATTGAATATATTTTTTAAATTTATCGGCGTAATAATTTCTTCGGGCGTACCGACCATAGCGATTTGTCCGTCTTTCATTGCGACAATCGTATCCGCATAAGCCGCCGCCATATTGATATCATGAACAACCATAACGGTTGTCAGATTAAGCTCATCGGTTAATTCTCTTAGTAATTTCATCAATACTTTAGCGTGAAACATATCCAGATTGTTGAGCGGCTCATCGAGCAAAATATGATGAGTTTTTTGGCAGAATGTCATAGCGATTAACGCTCTTTGTCGCTGTCCGCCGGAAAGTTCATTTAAGAATCGATCTTTTAATGCGGATAATTCGAAACGTTGTAACGCTTCTTCTACGATGTTTTTGTCTTCTTCACGGATTCTTCCTTGATGATGCGGATAACGTCCGAACATCAGTAAGTCGTTTACCGTAATGCGACTATGAATGACATTATCTTGCGTTAAAATTGCTAAATTTTGAGCGATAATTCGAGAATCGGTAGAGCTGATATCGTAATGATCCAACAAAATTTGACCGCTTTGAATGGATTGCAAATGCGCAATAAGCGAGAGTAGCGTCGATTTACCCGCTCCGTTAGCTCCGACTAGTGCAGTAATACCGCCGTTAGGAATATGTAAGTTGATATTATTTAAAATAGTGGCTTGACCAATTTTATGTGTAATATTTTTAACTTCGATCATCTTATTTCTTCTGCTTTAAAATTAAATAAATGAATACGATCCCGCCGGCAAATTCAATAACAACACTTAACACGCCTTGCATTTTAAGTAACTGCTCAAAGACAGCCTGTCCAAGCACAAGAGTGATAGAGGAGATAATCACCGTCATCGGTATTCTGACGCTATGGGCAATTACGGGGCTGATTGCATTCACTAATGCGCATACCAATAATCCTAAAAATAGAATAGGACCGACTAAAGCGGTTGAAACGGCAACCAACAACGCACAACAAACGAGTAATTGTCGTGTAAATTGAGAATAGTTTAATCCTAATCCGATCGCTCTATCTTTACCAAGTAATAAAATGTCTAATTTATGGCGATGATGCCAAATCCAACAAGCGCTTAATATCGTAATACTGACGCTAATCCAAAGCAATGTAGGGTTAGCAGTATTGAAACTTGCAAATGAGGTACTTTGCGCAACCGCGAATTCTTCGGGATCAATCATTCGTTGCAGTAAATTATTTAAACTACGAAATAACACACCGAATATAACGCCGACTAAAATCATTCGGGCAAGATCGGTATTATTTTTATTCAGCGTGCGGAACAATAAGAGTGAACCGAATAACATAAGCGAAGTTTCGATCCCGAATTTACTAATAAGATCCAATTGCGTAAACCCAACACCGCCTAAAGTAAATACTAAAGCCGTCTGTATTAAGAGATATAACGAATCGAAGCCTAAAATACTCGGAGTTAAAATAGGATTATTAGTTAATGTTTGAAATAATAATGTTGAAACGCCGATAGTATAAGCAATGGTTAAGAGTAAAACTAATTTTTTGCCTCTGAACGGTAAGACAAAATCCCAGTTGCCGTTAGCGTTATATGCCATAAAGAATAGGCTACTGGCGAATAAGATTCCGGTTAAAAAAAACAATATATTAGAGGTACGCATTATTTTTTCCCTCTAAACAGTAAATAGAGAAAAACAACCGTTCCGCAAATCCCGAAGATGGTCGAGATAGGTACTTCATAAGGCGCATTGACCACACGTCCGATAATGTCACAAAGTAAGACTAAGTTCGCGCCGAGTAATGCTACTGAAGGTAAATTCTGGCGTAAACGGTCACCGGCTAAACGAGAAATGATATTAGGTACAACTAATCCGATAAACGGAATTTGTCCGACCGTAACTACAACCACCGCGGTAATCATTGCAACCACAATTAACGCAAACCAAGTCATTTGGCGGTAATTGATACCTAAACTGGTACTGATATTTTGACCTAATCCGGCAATGCTGAGTTGTTCCGCCATAATATATACAAGGACGGCCAGCCCGGCTGTTAGCCATAATAATTCGTAACGCCCTGCTAAGATACCGGAAAAGTCGCCTGAGAACCAAACGGATAATAATTGTAAAGAGTCGGTTTCGTATGCGACGAAAGTAGTAATGGCCTCAATAATATTACCGAATACGATTCCGATGAGCGGAACCATCAACTTTTGATGGGGGGGTAATCGACGAAGCAGCAGCATAAAAATCCCCATACCGATTAATGCGCTTAACGTTGCAAAGGACATTTTCATAATAAGCGGTGTGGCAGGAAACATTAAGCTGACAATTAAGATACCGATTGCCGCACTTTGGCTGGCTCCAATCATACTGGGTTCAATAAAACGATTTTTAAGTACGATTTGAAGTACCATTCCGGCAATACCAAGTGTGGCACCGACAAGTACAACGGCAAGCGTTCTGGGTAATCGACTGATAAAAAGTAATTCAAGCTGTTCGGTATGAGTGAAAAGATCTCTCCATTGGAAATCGGCAACCCCTACTGAAATACTCAATAGAAAAAGTAAGACCAGAAATAAAAAATTTAAAGCGGTTAGTTTTTGCATTATTTTTATAGGGATATTAATAATCAACGATGGCACATATATTGAGATATGTGCCATTTATCTATCTAACGGTTAAACTTTTTAAGTTATTTTGAAAATGCTTTTTTGATATTCGTCAGATCTTCACGCATTTGAGTTACACCGCCTGCCGCTAAATATGCGGAGCTACTTAAATAAACCACTTGATTATTTTTCCAAGCGTTTGTTTGATGTACTAATGCATTATCCAGTACTTCGCGAGCCGTTTTGCCTTCTTCACCGATTGCAGCGGTACGATCTAACACGAATAACCAATCCGGATTCACTTTTTGTAATAATTCGAATGATACCGGTTGTCCGTGACTTGTCCCTTTTTGTCCGACGTTTTCAATCGCCATCGGAATATCAAGAGCGGAGTGGATCCAACCTAAACGCCCTTTATTACCGAAAGCAGACATTTTTCCACCGTTTACAATCACAATTAAACCGTTACCTTTGCCTTTTACCGCAGATTTGGTTTCTTGAAGTAATGCTTCGATTTCCGTTTTTAATTGTGTCGCTTTTTCTTCTTTATTGAATAGCTTACCTAAATGTTCGATTTCTTGTAAGCCTGCTTGTAGCGTATTTAAATTGGTCGGAATACTTAAATCAATCGCATTTGAAATGGTTTTTACATCATCTAATTTTGCGGCGGAACGTGTCGCGACAATAATAAGATCCGGTTTTAACGAATTTAATGCTTCTAAATTCGGCTCGAAAAACGTACCGATATTTACCGCTTTTTCAACCGCAGGTTTTAAATAAGGAAGGGTTTTAGTTACATCGGGACTACCTGCGATAGGTACGTCCAAATGAGATAAAATATCAATAGCAACCGCATCAAAGACGGCTAACTTAGCCGGTGTTTGAGTAAACGTTACATCGCCGCGAACAGTCGGAATAGTCACTTCTTTAGCCAATACGGATGTCGTAAGTGTCGCTGCAAGCGTTAAGCCGAATAATACCTTTTTAAACATAATGTACATTCCTTTAGTGAGTAGATGTAATGAAAATGATTAGCAATAATTCTATTCGGATTTTTTATAATGTAAAGTAAAATTTAAGCGTTCGATTTTCACTGAACATTTGCAAATTTCAATTTATGCAAAATTCCGTTAAACTAATTACTTATATCACTAACTGAAAGAGTATGAATATGCCTGAATACACGCCAACTAATAAAGAGAATTCAAGGGACAAGCAAGTGGAACAAATTGCGATTGCTCCTCACTCTATCGAAGCGGAACAAGCCGTATTAGGCGGTATTATGCTCAATAACGAACATTGGGATAACGTTTCCGAACGTATTCAAGCCGGTGATTTTTATAACTATGCACATCGTACTATTTTCGAGCAAATGGTGGAGTTGGTACGTCATAATCAACCGATTGATATTATTACGTTAGATCAAGCGTTGAAAGATAAAGGCGTACTACAAGATGTAGGCGGTTTTGCCTATTTGGCAGAGTTATCTAAGAACACGCCGAGTGCGGCGAATATTCTTGCTTATGCCGATATTGTCCGTGACCGTTCGGATCTGCGAGGGGTGATTTCGGCCGGTAATCAAATTGCGGAAATGGCCTATCATACCAAAGGCAGAAGTTCAAAAGACGTGTTGGATGAAGCCGAGCGAATTGTGTTTGAAATTGCAGAGAAACGCAATTCGGCGAATGAAGGCCCGCAAAAGATTGATGATATTTTAATTAATACGCTTGCTCGTATCGAAATGCTTTCTAAAAATCGTCATAACGGCGGAGTAACGGGAGTTTCAACCGGTTTCCTCGATTTAAATAAAAAAACCGCAGGTTTACAGCCGTCGGATTTAATTATCGTTGCGGCGCGTCCGTCTATGGGTAAAACTACGTTTGCGATGAACTTATGTGAAAATGCTTCGTTACTGGATGTAGAAGATCCGAATGATTTGGACGAATACGGTAATCCTCGCAAAAAGCCGGCGAAACCGGTATTAATTTTCAGTCTTGAGATGCCGGCGGACCAAATTATGATGCGTATGTTGGCTTCGCTTTCTCGCGTGGATCAAACCAAGATCCGAACCGGACAAATTCATGACGATGAAGATTGGGCGAAAATATCCAGTACGATGGCAATCTTGCAAGAGCGCAAAAATATCTATATTGACGACAGTTCCGGCTTAACGCCGACCGAATTACGTTCTCGTGCAAGACGTGTATATCGTGAGAACGGCGGGCTAAGTATGATCATGGTGGATTATTTGCAGTTAATGCGTGCGCCGGCGTTTTCCGATAACCGAACCCTAGAGATTGCCGAGATTTCCCGATCTCTGAAAGCGTTAGCGAAAGAATTACAAGTGCCGGTTGTGGCACTTTCTCAATTAAACCGAAGTTTGGAACAACGTGCCGATAAACGACCGGTAAACTCGGATTTACGTGAATCCGGCTCTATCGAGCAAGATGCGGACTTAATTATGTTTATTTATCGTGATGAAGTGTATAACGATAATTCCGATTTAAAAGGTATTGCCGAAATTATTATCGGTAAGCAGCGTAACGGTCCGATTGGACGAGTGCGTTTAACTTTCCAAGGACAATATTCAAGATTTGATAACTATACAGGCGGAGCCTATGACGATGAGTACTAATCTCTGTGCGATTTATAAAAGCCCGAAAAGAGAAGGAATGTTTCTGTATGTGGCAAAACGAGACCAATTTGACAATGTTCCGGAAGCGTTACGTCAAATGTTCGGTAAACCGCAATTTGTGATGCTTTTTAATTTAAACGGTGAAAAGCAGCTCAAGCGGTCAAAAAATGAAGAAGTTTTGCAAGCGATCGAAACACAAGGCTTTTTCCTACAGATGCCGCCTCCGCCGGAAAATCTGTTAAAGGCCTTTCTCGAGCAAAATAGAGGAGAAGCATAATGCGTTGTCCGTTTTGTGCCGCAGAGGAAACCAAAGTCGTCGATTCCCGCCTTGCCGCAGACGGTTATCAGATTCGCCGTCGTCGTGAATGTACGAGCTGTAAAGAACGTTTTACGACATTTGAATCGGCGGAATTAGTTGTGCCTTATGTGATTAAAAATAACGGCAATCGAGTGCCTTTTGATGCGAATAAATTAAGAGTCAGCTTAAGTCGGGCTTTAGAAAAACGTCCGGTCAGTGCGGATGACTTAGAAAAAGCAATCAGTAAGATTATTATTCAATTGCAGTCCACCGGCGAGCGAGAAGTGCCGAGTAAATTAGTCGGTAGCCTTGCTATGGATGCGCTAAAGCAATTGGATAAGGTTGCCTATATTCGATTTGCTTCGGTATATCTTAGCTTTGATGATATTGAAGAGTTTACCAAAGAAATTGAGAAGTTAAGAGAATAGAGAATATTAAGAGCATACGACGGTATTTTAGTCGTCTCTTTTAGCGCTTCTATCGAAATGCAAGCGGTTGATTTTTGTTAAATTTTTACAAAAATCAACCGCTTGTTTATATTTGGAGTTTACGTTTATTCAAATAGTCCGGCGTGAAGTGCGCGAACCACTTCGTCCGCTTCGTCATTTTTAATAAGCGTACAAACGTTGTTTGTGCTTGCGCCGTAGCTAATTAAGCGAATATTGAAATTCTCAATCGTATGGAATAACTGTTTAGCCACACCGGCTTGCGTATGTAAATTATTACCGATAATTGCGATTAACGCTAAATCGTGTTCCACTTGTACGTGGCAATAAGCGTTTAATTCGTCCAGTAATTCTTTTGATAACATATCCGCACCGGATGATGCCGAACCGGTTTTATCCAAAGTTAATGCTACGCTGACTTCCGATGTAGTAATTACATCTACCGAAATTTTGTGTTTTGCCAGAATAGCGAATACGTTAGCTAAAAAGCCTTGCGCGTGAAGCATTGAAAGGCTGGATAGCGTTAATAATGTTTGGTTACGACGTAACGCAATTGCACGGAACGTCGGGCGCGGTTGCGGATCACGCGTTACCCAAGTACCGCCTTGTTCCGGTGCTTTGCTTGAGCCGACATAAACAGGAATGTTACTGCGTACGGCAGGTAATAAAGTTGCAGGGTGTAGCACTTTTGCACCGAAAGTCGCCATTTCCGCCGCTTCGTTAAATGCCATGGTATCAATACGCTGTGCATTTGGTACGACACGCGGATCGGTTGTATAAATACCCGGTACGTCCGTCCAAATTAATACGTCATTCGCATTTAGCACTTCCGCTAATAATGCCGCAGAGTAATCCGAGCCGCCACGACCTAAAGTGGTCGTTTTACCCTCATCATCTCGACCGATAAAACCTTGAGTAATCACGACATTACCTGCTGCAATTAGCGGTTTAATAATCGCATCGGATTGCTGTTGCGTTTTTTCGTCATTTGGTGCGGCTTTGCCATAATTGCTATTTGTCGCGACAATGTCACGCACATCTACCCATACTGCCGGGAAATTACGTTCTTTTAGCAACTGAGTAAAAATTTTAGTGGACATCATTTCACCGTGACAGATTAATTCATCGGTTAAAGCGTTGGATGTAGCAAGACTTGCAGATTCCGCTAATGCGGCGATATGTTGTAATAATTCGTCGATTTCAGCGGAAACTTCACTTTGATTTTGTAATTTTTCAATGATGTTGTATTGAATGGTACGTACCGCATCCAAGATTTCTTCACGACGTTCTTTTTCACAACCGTTCGCTAATTCTACTAAATAATTAGTTACGCCTGCAGACGCAGAAAGTACGACAACACGCGTATTGGCATCTGATGTTACGATATTCGCACAAGATGTCATTGCGTCGAAATTTGCTACACTGGTTCCACCGAATTTTGCAACCGAAAGATGAGACATAATAAGAATTTCCTATAAATCAAAAATAATAGATGATATGTGTAGTGGATATTCGAAAGGAAATTGAGTAGATTAGGCGGTTTGATTTAAGAACCAATTAATCAGAGCACTCCATTTAAACTTACGTTAAATGACAGCTGATAGGATTCAACCTGACTCAGCCGATGTTCATTCCAGTCTAGTGAATTCACACCTCGGCAAGCACTCCCATCATTTAATCCTCAAACGGCCCTAGTTGCCTTGGATTAAACTGCCTGAGTGTTGCGCCTCTCCCGCAATGATAAAATCATTACTTCCTTCCGTAATAGTACGGAAAGCGTGTATAGAAATACCTTTTTCTTATAAATGTGTCAAACGATATTTATTCGGAATGATAAGAATGCTTAAGGATTGGGCTAATTTGAGAAGAATTAGGCTTGAAAATAAAAGAGGTCGGATCTTTAATTCGGCTTTATAAAAAAATTAAATGTTTCCGACCTCGATAAGGGAGATTAATTATTTTTCATTTTTTTCCGATGCTGCCGTTTTATGCGCCGCCATTTTTTGGCGGATTTCACGGCGTTGTTTTGAAAGTTCGGCATTGCGAATCATATAGTCGTCCACACGATTTTCATAATCGTCACGCATATTCGCAATAATGGCACGAATGTCTTCCACCGTCATCGAATCGCTAATATATTGATTCAAGTTATCTAAAAGTAATACGCGTTTTTGGTTATCGCGAATTTTGCGATCATTGTCCGCCGTTTCACGATGGAGTTTGTTTTTTAAACGGTATAGATGAACATAATCCAACATATCTTGGAAAGATTGTTTTTTAACATCAGCCATTTGAAGATCCTCTTGGTTAGTAAATATTAAAACTAATCGAATCCTAGACTTTTTAATTTGATTCGTCAAAATGTTTTATTCCACTTTATTTATTTGTTCAAAGAAACAACGATACCGTCAAATTAATGAAGAAATTTTCTATCGATTCGTAGTAAAAATGATAGAATCTTAATATTTATCTTCATCGTTTGTTTATAAGGATATTTTTATGTCGTCGTCTAAACAATTAATGCCGAGAGAGTTTGCTGCGATCGATTTGGGATCGAACAGCTTTCATATGATTGTGGCACGCATTGTAAACGGTTCAATCCAAATACTTTCACGCTTGAAGCGTCGAGTTCGCTTGGCGGACGGTTTAGATGAAAATCGTATTTTGAGTCAAGAAGCGATTACAAGAGGCGTAGAATGTTTAGCGTTATTTGCCGATCGTTTGCAAGGATTTTCTGCGGAAAACGTGAAGGTGGTCGGGACTTATACTTTGCGTCGGGCGATTAATAATGAAGACTTTTTAACACAAGCGGCTGAAGTATTTCCGTTCCCTATTCAAATCATTTCGGGGCAAGAAGAAGCGCGTTTAATTTATTCCGGGGTCAGTCATACTCAACCTGAACGCGGACGAAAGTTTGTGGTGGATATCGGCGGCGGTTCGACGGAAATGACGATTGGCGATAATTTTACGCCGTTACGTGCCGAGAGCCGTCATATGGGATGCGTGAGCTTTGCCAAACGATTTTTTGCAAAGGGCGAGTTAAACATTGAACGTTTTGACAGCGCTTATCAACTTGCAATGGAAAAAATTGAAGATTTGGCTTGGGAATATCGTCAGCTCGGTTGGCAACACGTTTTAGGTTCGTCAGGTACGATAAAAACCGTTCAAAAAGTTTTAATTGCGAACGGTTACCGTGACGGATTAATTACAGAAGAACGTTTACAGGCTTTAATCGACGACTGTTTACGTTTTAATTCGTTAAATAGCATCCAGATGAAGGGTTTACTTGAGGAACGAGCCGACGTTTTAGTTCCCGGATTAGCTATTTTGCTCGCGCTTTTCCATACTTTCAGAATCGAATCGATGCGTTATTCCGACGGAGCTTTGCGAGAAGGCGTGATGTACGGGTTAGAGAAAAGTTTTCAAGTCGGCGATATTAGACAGCGTACTGCAGAAGCATTGGCGGAGCAGTTTAATATTGATCAGCAACAGGCGAATCGAGTAGAACATACGGCATTGGAATTATTCGAGCAAGTGAAAAGTTGGCGTAACCGTCGCCAAACGGCGGAATTGTCGAGTATGCTGAAATGGGCGAGTTTGTTGCATGAAATCGGGATCGTCATCAATCATAACGGCGTTAATAGACATTCCGCTTATATTATTGCGAATCGAGACTTACCCGGATTCGATTTTGAACAGCAGAATTTATTAGCAACCTTAATGCGCTTTCATCTTAAAGGTTTCAAACGTAGCGATATTCGTAGTACCAATCGTTATCAGCATCGCGATATTCTTACCTTACTAAGATTATTCAGATTGGCCGTTTTACTTAATCGTTCTCGTCAAGCGACGGTAACCTCTAAAATCTTAAACTTGCATATTGATAATAACGAATGGTTTCTCTCGTTCGATTCGGGTTTTTTAGCTAAAAATCCTCTCGTTCTGGCAGACTTAGAAGAAGAAAAAAAATATTTGTCTTCGCTAGGCTTAGTACTCAATGTGGGTTAGTCCTGTCAAAGAGGCATAAATATTTATGCCTCGCGTTTTATAAAATTTTGATCTAGTTCTCATTTTTCCCTTTTCTTCCTTGTTATTTCTAAGATAAGTCTTTAACCTACTATTATTGGAGTATATCTTCATTTATGGAGTGTTTGCTGAATTGATACGGCAATCTATGTAATAGTTAATTTAAGGTAAGGACTGTTAATATGTTATTAGGTGATTTATCTCGTGCGGATTATGCGAAATCGTTACCCCCTGTTTTTGCGCGTTTATGTGAAAAACTTAAAAATTTAGATTTAGTTAATCTTCCCTTAGGTTGGCAGGATCTTGAAGAGGGTGTTCGTATGAACGTGATGGAGTTCGAAACCTCGCCGGCGGAAGAGAAAAAAGCCGAAATGCACCGTAAATTTATTGATATTCAATTACTTATCTCAGGGGAAGAAATGATTGAATATGGTTTGAGCGAGCCTGATTTAGCACTGTATGACGAATATCGAGATGAAGACGACTATCAACTTACCGATAAAATCGAACATAAAAACGAGTTGATTTTACAACCGAATATGTTTGCGATCTTTCTTCCTTACGAACCGCATAAACCGGGAAATGCGGTAGGCGGACAAAATAAATTACTTAAAAAACTTGTGGTGAAAGTACCTGTGAGTTATCTATAGGAGGCGCAAATGTCTGCTCGAGGTAAAATATTAGATACAATCGGTGCGTTACAAACCAGCCTGACCAAAACGGAAAAGAAAATCGCATCGGCGATTTTGGCTCAGCCTGAAATTTTAAGTCAGAATTCTCTTTCTGAGGTTGCCAAGCAATTGGATGTCGGTGAAGCTACCTTTATTCGATTTTGTAGAACGCTGGGTTTTAAAGGCTATACCGATTTTAAACTGGATTTGGCCATCGAATTAGCCACGCAAGAAAAACGCAGTAATTCCATTTTTGATACGGATGTATCGGAAAGCGATACACCGAAAGAAATTGCGGTTAAATTGCAAAGCAGTTTAAATAATGTGATTGCGGAAACAATCAATCTATTGGATTTCCAAGAGTTGGAATATGTGGTTGAGGAATTACAAAAAGCGCAACGTATTTTCTTATTCGGTGTCGGATCGTCGGGGCTTACCGCAGAAGATGCCAAACATAAATTGATGCGTATCGGCTTACAAACCGATGCGGTTACCAATAACCACTTTATGTATATGCAGGCATCATTGCTACGTGAAGGCGATGTTGTGATTGGTATCAGCCATTCCGGTTATTCCGACGAGGTAATCAGTGCGTTGAAAATCGCACGAAAAAATCATGCGAAAACCATTGCGATTACTCATCATATTCGTTCGCCGATTACCAATGTGGCGGATTATGTGTTGATTAACGGTAATCGACAAGGTCATATGCAAGGAGATTCGATCGGGACCAAAATGGCGCAATTGTTTGTACTTGATCTGATTTACTCGCTTTTGGTTAAAGCGGAGCCGGAAAAATCGATTCAGCAAAAACAAAAAACTTTAGACGTAATCTTAGAACAACGCGTTCACGGTCGATAATCGATAAATTACAAGCGGTCGAATTTGCAGAAATTTTTGATATTATGTAGTGATTTCACAAAGACCACTTAACTAAATTCTATTAAAATCCTTGTAATTTTTATCAATTACAAGGATTTTTATTTATAAGCGGTGCTGATTTTAGTAAAATTCACTTGACATTCATTTTCAAAGGATCATCCTAATGACAGCACAGCACAGCACAGCACAGCACAGCACAGCACAGCACAGCACAGCACAGCACAGCACAGCACATGCACAACTTATCACTAAATTGCAAGAAATTTTTCAAATCAATCAGCCGGATTTAGATTTCGGTATTTATCGCATTCTCAATTCTCGCCAAAACGAAATTCAGCAGTTCTTAACTCGCACGTTACCAAACAAAATCAATGGTGCATTTAATGGCAATTTTGAACAGGCAAACAGCGTTTACAATCATCTCTATACTTTCTTTTCACGCTATTACGACCAAGGCGATTTTATCAGCCAACGCCGTTATAAAGGCGACACCTACGCTATTCCTTACGCAGGCGAAGAAGTCATGCTCCATTGGGCAAATAAAGACCAGTATTACACCAAATCGGGCGAAAATTTCAGTAATTACGCGTTTACGTTGGAAAACGGCAAAAAAGTACAATTCCGCCTTGTAGAAGCCGACACAGCAAAAGACAACCGCAAAGATAACGACCAGACCCGAGTGTTTGCGTTGATTGAGCCACGCATTCAAACCGCCACAGATGAAAACGGCGATGAAATCCAAACCGATATTTTGCCATTTGATATTCAAGGCGATTTACTCACCATTCGTTTTGAATACAACGTGGTAAACAAAAAAGAAAAACAGGCGGATTACATCACGCAAGCGGTGGAAAAAATAAAAACTTTTGCCATTAGTGATGAATTTTTGGATATTTTAAAACCAATGCCAACAGAGAAAAACAAAACTCGCACCTTGTTGGAAAAATATCTCACTGATTACACCGCTAAAAATACCGCTGATTATTTTATTCACAAAAATCTCGGCAAGTTTTTAAATCAAGAGCTTGATTTTTATATCAAAAATGAAGTGATGAACTTGGATAACATTCAAGACAGCACTGATTTTTCTCATATTGAGCAAAACTTACAAACCATTAAAACCTTAAAAACGGTGGCAAAAGAAATTATCGCCTTTTTAGCCCAGTTAGAAGATTTTCAAAAGAAATTATGGCTGAAAAAGAAATTTGTCGCAGGTTGTCATTATCTGATTACGCTTGATTATTTAAATGAAGAGCAAATACAGACGGCATTAAATAATCCAAAACAAACCGCCCAATGGCAAGCCTTGTTTAACGTGGATACAAGTGGTAAAAATGCGACAGAAATTTGCCAAAATTATCCGCACTTGGTGGTGGATACGTCTTTATTTGAACCGAAATTTCAAGCCGAAGTATTGGGTGAAATTGAGCATTTGGACGATAAAACAGGCGGCTTGCTAATTCACTCTGATAATTTCCAGGCCTTAAATTTATTGCAAGAAAGATATAAAGAACAAGTGAAATGTATTTATATTGATCCGCCGTATAACGCTAATTCTTCGGAAATTTTATATAAAAATACCTTTAAACATTCTGCTTGGTTATCGCTTATGAGTAACAGAATAGAACTTGGTAAAAATCTTTTGGCAAGAGAATCCTCTCAAGCTGTTGCTATTGATGAAGTTGAACAAGAATTATTGGGGCAATTATTAAGTCTAACCTTTACTGATTGGACAAAAGTTGCATTGCCGATAGTCCATAATCCAAGAGGACAACAAGGCAAAAATATATCGTATGTTCACGAATACTTTTATTTGATATATCCAACAGATAGCGAAAAATATATTGCTGATGTAAAACGAGCTGAAATTGATTCTAGAAATTTACGAGATAGTGGTACTGAATCAGACAGAACTGATGCGAAAAATTGTTTTTATCCATTTTATGTTAAAGATGGAAAAATTATCGGAATTGGTGATATTCCTGATGATGATTTTCACCCTAAAACAGCCAATGTTCTATTAGATGATGGCGTGATAGCGATTTATCCATTGAATGAAGATGGGAATGAAAAAAAATGGCGATATGCACGACAATCAGTGGAAAAAATTTTAGATAAATTAGAAGCAAAATCGGGCAGAAGTAGTATTCAAATTATTTTTAATAAAGATACTGGTGTAATGCGAAGTCTTTGGATTGATCCTAAGTATGATGCAAGTGAATATGGAACAAAAGTTCTTCAAGCCGTTTTAGGTGTTGAAGACGCAAAAAATTTCTCTTATCCGAAATCTATACATACAGTTAAGGAAATTGTTTCCGCTCAATTAGGTAGCAATGAAGATAATTTTGTTCTCGACTATTTCGCAGGCTCTGGCACAACTGCCCACGCTGTTATCAACCTTAACCGAGAAGATAATGGCAACCGTAAATATATTTTGGTGGAGCAAGGCGAGTATTTTGATACGGTGCTAAAACCACGCGTGCAAAAAGTGATTTTCGCTAAAGAGTGGAAAGACGGCAAACCGCAAGTGGACAATGGGGCGTTTGGTGGCGTATCGCAAATTGTCAAAGTGCTAAAACTGGAAAGCTACGAAGACACACTCAATAATCTAGAGTTACGCAAACCTGTACAAGATTTGGCGGATATGGGCTTATCAGAGACGGTGCAAAACGACTATTTATTGCACTATATGCTAGACGTGGAAAGCCGTGAGAGTTTGCTCAATACGCAACATTTCACCAAACCGTTTGATTATCAGCTCAATATCGCTACCACGTCTGCGGGAGCATATGAGACGAAAACCATTGATTTGGTGGAAACCTTTAACTATTTGATTGGCTTACGAGTGAGTGAAATTAACGACAAGCGTGAAAATGGTTTGGTAACAGTGCAAGGCACGAATGCAAGCGGTGAAAATGCGTTGGTAATTTGGCGTGATTGCGAAAAATACGATTATGACAAACTCAATCGCTATTTGGACAGCCGAGATATTAACCCGCAAGACAGCGAATTTGATGTGGTTTATATCAATGGTGATCACAATGTGCCGACCGTTTTTGCAGGCAATGATGAAAGCGTAAAAACGCTGAAAGTGCGGTCGATTGAAGCAGAGTTTTTACAACGGATGTTTGAATGACAAATCTCCCCTAACCCCTCTTTACTAAAGAGGGGAATAGATTTGTGAAAAATTGTAGATCTCTATTCTTCATCAAGATCCCCCCTTCTATTTACTAAAGAAGGAAATGGTGTTGTAAAAAGTTGGAGGTCTCTATTCTTTATCAAGATTACCTCCTTCTTTACTAAAGAGGGAAATAGCTTTGTGAAAAATTGTAGATCTCTATTCTTCATCAAGATCCCTCCTTCTATTTACTAAAGAAGGAAATGGTGTTGTAAAAAATTGGAGATCTCTATTCTTTATCAAGATCGCCCCCCTCTTTAGTAAAGAGGGGCAGGGGGAGATTTGTAACGATGTTAAAAGGACAAAAAATGAAACGCACTTTCCACGATAACCTAATTTTAAACCGCTATTTGTTGTCATTATTCAATCAAGATAACCTTGAAAAATTCAAACAGCGTTTGGGCGATGACCGTTTTGAAGGCATTGATAATGACGGGCAGGCAAAATTTTTCCACGAACTGACAGGTGGGCAGTTATTTCAAACGGACTTAATCTCGGCAAACGATTTACGCCGTTATGATTTAAATATCGTCAAACATTGGCAACAAATTACTGAAAATCGTAATAAAGCTGAAGGGCATATTTTAAACCTTAAATACTTCCAATATCTTTCTCTGTTATTTACCGAAATTTATTTGGATTTTTATTTTAACCGCCCGAATGAATTATTAAATCAATTAAATGAACAGCTGGCTTTACTCAAAGACAATGATAAAAATTTTCCTAATTTTGATTTGTATGAATTAAGCGATTTAAATAAATTGGCATTTTGGAATGCCACAGGTAGCGGTAAAACTTTGTTAATGCACGTTAATATTTTGCAATATCAGCATTATCAAAAAAATAAAGATTTAACCGTATTTGTTATTACACCGAATGATGGGCTTTCCCAACAGCATTTGGCGGAGTTTTCTGCTTCAAATTTGCCAGCCAATTTGTTTGATAAAAATAAACCGTTCCAAGGCACGGGCTTGTTTAATGATATTCAAATTATGGATATCAACAAACTGGCAGATAAAGATGGCGAATTGACGGTGGCGGTCGATCGCTTTTTGGATTTAAACAAATTGGTATTGGTGGACGAAGGACATCGTGGTTCTTCGGGCGATCAGTGGTTAGCTCGACGTCAAAAATTGATTGGCGATGGTTTTGCCTTTGAGTATTCGGCAACGTTCGGGCAGGCGGTGAAAGATGGCAAAACGGTAAAAGATTGCCTGTTTGATATTCAGAAAAAAATCGGTAAAGCAAATGGCATAAGCAAAAAAGCTGATGTGCAAAAAATCCCAACTAGCTTTACCGATAAACAAGAAGCTAAGCAAAAAGCCGTGTTTGAAACCTATGCCAAATGCGTGCTGTTTGACTATTCCTATAAGTTTTTCTATGCCGATGGTTATGGTAAAGAGTTTTCCATTTTGAATATGAAAGCGGACGATTATGGTGTTGCCGATAATGACCGCAAGTATTTTGTGGCAAGTTTGCTATCGTTTTATCAGCAGTTGTATCTCTTTGCAAAAAATCAGGAAAAATTGACCGCTTACAATCTGCATAAGCCGTTATGGGTATTTGTCGGTAATACGGTAAATAAGGAAGACAGTGATATTTGGGCGGTGGTGGAGCAGTTAGCCTATTTCTTAGATGGTAAAAATCGTCCGCAAATTTTGGCGTGGCTCAATGATTTGCTTTGTGATGAACCATTACTTTTGGATAGTAAAGGTAATGCGATTTTCCGTCACCGCTTTTTGCCATTGGCAAGTTTTAAAGGCGATTTGGACAGACTTTATAAAGATATCTTGCAGAGGTTGTTTAATTCAGGCAGTTCACAGCATTTGTATCTGTATGATTTGAAAAAAGCCAGTGGTGAAATTGCCTTAAGTATTGATAATGATCTAAAAAAGAGCTTTGCACTGATTAATGTGGGAGACAGCAATGAATTACTCAAAAGTGCGGTGAAATTAGATAATGTTTCGGTGCAACAAGACGAGTTTTCAGAAGGCTTGTTTGGCACGATCAATCAAGACAGCTCAACACTTAACTTGCTTATCGGCTCTCGCAAATTTACCGAAGGTTGGTCAAGTTGGCGAGTTTCGACAATGGGCTTGCTTAATATGGGCAGAGGAGAGGGTTCGCAAATTATTCAGCTTTTTGGACGAGGTGTGCGTTTGAAAGGGCGTGATTTTTCGTTGCGAAGAACGCCTATCAATCAAATGCCAAAAGGCTTGGGATTGGATAAATTAGAAACGCTCAATATTTTCGGTATTAAAGCTAATTATATAGATGAATTTCGTAAATACTTGGAAAATGAAAGTATTCAAGTGCCTGATGAGGTGTTGCAGTTGGATTTCCCTGTGCAGAAAAAATTGCCGACCAATGTGGCGTTGAAAACCTTGCGTTTAAAAGATGGTTATAAAGATAACCAAAAAATGGGTTTTAAACGCCAAGAAATGGTGCAACTTTATGAATTGCCTGAATTTGCTCAAGGCAAAATTAAGCCGATTTTGGCGGTGTTGGATCTGTATCCAAGATTGGAAGCACTAAGTTCTAAGGCGGTTCGCCAAAGCGAGAGTGATGAACGCCAAAGCAATAAATTTCAGCGAGAAATTTTTGCTTTGTTTGATTGGGATAAGCTCTATTTGGATTTGCAGCAATACAAAATGGAACGCATTTGGTCGAATTTGCGTGTTAGCCGTGATGGGTTACGTAAATTTGTGGAAAGTCGAGATGATTGGTATTTGCTTTATGTGCCAGATTCAGCGATGCAAATTCGCAGTTTTGCCGATATTCAAACGCAACAGGATATTTTGTTCCAGTTGTTAAAAGAATATACCGAGCAATTTTACCGCCGTTTGAAAAACGCCTATGAACAGCAATTTATGGAAACAGCGATAATTACCGAAGAAAACGGTTCGTTCTTTGAAACTTACAAAATGCTGTTTGGCGAGGAAGAAAACTTGCCTTATGAGCGTGAACAAGCGGTCAAAAAAATTGAAGAATTAGCGGATTTAATTCGAGATAAAAAAATTGAGCAGGCGATGAATTGGCAGTCGCTACTTTCTGAATTTAAGGCGATTTGTTTTAACAGTCACTTGTTTTATCCACTACTTTCCTTTGATAAATCAACAGGTTTGCCGATAAAAATTTCACCGTTACCACTTGCCGCAGAAAGTGAAATGCAGTTTATCGATGACTTAATGCAAGCGGAAAAATCAGGCGAATTAGCACAATGGCTCGGGGGAAAATCGCTCTATTTAATGCGTAATGCTGACCGAAAAGATAAAGGCTTGGGCTTTGCTTTGGCAGGTAATTTCTATCCTGACTTTTTGCTGTGGGTAGTGGATCACGCAAGTGGCAAACAATGGCTGAATTTTGTTGATCCGAAAGGCATTCGTAATATGGATTTGCACGATCCAAAATTCGGGTTGTATCAAGAAGTAAAAGCGTTAGAAGCGAAAATCGCTGATCCGAATTTGGTACTCAACAGCTTTATTCTATCGATTACGAAATTGCAAGATTGGGTAAATATGACTTTAACGGCAGAAGAACTTGCCGAGCGACATATTTTGTTTATGGAAAACAACTATTTACAGCAGATGTTAGAGAAAATGCAATGATGAAAATTACCCCTTATCACGCCCGTTATTTTGCCAACGAAATCACTTGTCGCCGTACGGACGACAACCGTTTATCGCAATCGCTATTTGATGCCAAAGTAGATTTAAATCCGCATCAAATTGATGCGGCATTATTTGCACTTAAAAATCCGTTGCAAGAAGGTGTAATGCTTGCTGATGAAGTAGGTTTGGGAAAAACCATTGAAGCAGGTTTGGTGCTTTGCCAAAAATGGGCGGAACGCAAGCGAAATTTGTTGATTGTTTGCCCCGCGATTTTGCGTAAACAGTGGGCGAATGAGCTTGCCGAGAAGTTTGGCTTGCCAACGATGGTGGTGGATAAAATCGTTGTTAATCAAGCAATGAAAAAGACAAGCGGTGGAAAACTGTTTAATTTTTGCAAGGAACAAATCAGCAACAATGTGCTGATTGTTTCGCACCAATTTGCTACAAAGGAACAAGCCACATTCAAGCAGTTTGATTGGGATTTAGTCGTTATTGATGAAGCTCACAAAATGCGTAACGCTCACAAAGCCGATAACAAAATGGGGCAAGCGATGCGTAAAGCCTTTGGTAGTAAGAAAAAATTACTGCTGACGGCAACGCCTTTACAAAATAGCCTGATGGAGCTTTATGGTTTATCCACCTTGCTTGATGAGCATATTTTTGGCGACCGCAAATTTTTCCAAAAAGAATTTGTCCGCCGTGGCAATATCGCCGAACTCAAAGCGAGAATGGCAAGTTTTGTTAAGCGGACGCTACGCAAAAATGTGTTGGAATATGTGCGTTATACCGAACGCAAAACCATTACCCAAGAATTTATGCCAACAGTGGCAGAATTTGCCCTTTATGAGCAAATCTCCGAATTTTTACGCAAAGAAAGCAGTTACGCTTTACCAAAACGGCATAAACATTTAACTGCTTTGATTTTACGAAAATTGTTAGCCTCTAGCCCACAAGCGGTTCTTGGGACGTTAAAAGCAATTTTAGCACGGTTGCAACATTTACAGCAGTTAGAGCAAAATCAAGACGAGCCGTTAAGCGAAATTGAAGCCTTATTTGATGGAGAAGAATTAACCGCAGATGATGTTGAAGCCGATGAATTAGAAGCTGAAAACGCAGAAATATCTGTGAGTGATGAATTAAATCAAGCTGCATTACAGACTGAAATCGCCGAAATTGAAAATTTTATCCGTTTGGCGGAAGGTTTGCAAAAAGATAGCAAAATTCTCGCTTTATTGACCGCACTTCAAACAGGTTTTGCTGAAATGGATAAGTTAGGGGCAAACCAAAAAGCGATTATTTTCACTGAATCAGTCCGCACACAAAAATATTTGTTTGATTTTTTAACGCAAAATGGCTATGCCGATGATGTGGTGCTGTTTAGTGGCACGAATAACGATCCTAATTCGGTGGCGATTTACCAAGATTGGCTTGCTCGCTATCAAGGCACGGCAAAAATCACCGGTTCGGCAGAAGTGGATAAGCGTTCGGCATTGATTGAGCATTTCAAAGAAAAAGCTCAAATTATGATTGCTACTGAAGCCGCTAGCGAAGGGGTAAACCTGCAATTCTGTTCGTTGTTGATTAACTATGATTTACCTTGGAATCCGCAGCGAGTGGAGCAACGAATCGGTCGTTGCCACCGTTATGGGCAAAAGTTTGATGTGGTGGTGATTAATTTCTTAAACAAACGTAATGTTGCCGATCAGCGTGTTTTGGAATTGCTTACGGAAAAATTTAAGCTATTCCAAGGCGTATTAGGGGCTTCTGATGAAGTATTGGGGCGGATTGAGTCTGGCGTAGATATTGAAAATCAAATTGCGAATATCTACGCCACTTGTCGTACGGAAAACGAAATTCAGACAGCATTTGATCAGTTACAAGCCCAATTTGCTGATGAAATTGAAGGGCGAGTGCAAGAAACCAAAAATGCCTTAGTTTCGAGCTTTGACCAGTCAGTATTGGAACGACTTAAAGTGATGACTGAAGACCGTTTAAACGCAATGGAACAGTGGTTTTGGGGCGTAACGCAATTTGCTTTAAACGGTAAAGCTCAGTTTAATCAAACGGATTGGTATTTTTTACTCGAAAATGCACCGCTTGGCGGCGTGCCACTCGGACGATATTTATTGCCACGCAAAGACCGTCTAGCAACCCTACAAGGTTACGAATATCGCTTAAACCAACCTCTTGGGCAATGGTGTATCAATGAAGCATTAAATGCCTATACGCCCAATGCGACATTGGTTTTTGATTATGCGAATTTTCCTGAAAAAATCAGTTTGTTAGAACAATATCAAGGTACATCTGGCTGGTTACGTTTAGATAAAATTAGCGTGGAATCAAATGCTGAAAATCAAGAATCGTTAGTTTTTACTGTGTGCGACGAGCAAGGTAATGCGTTAGATAAAGAGTTTGCACAAAAGATCTTTTCACTTTCGGCTGATTTGCAAAACGTTGCTAAAAGTCCACCGCTTGCTTTTGCAAATTTGGTAAAAGAACAGATTGATTTGGAAAAAGCTCGCCTTAAGTCGGAAAATGATGCATTGCTAAAAGCAGAGACTGTACGGATTAACGCTTGGGCAAAAGATCAAATGCAAACCGCAGAAGATTTAATTAGCGAACTTAAAGAAGCGATGCGTAGCAAAGAAAAAGAATTGGTGCTAACCGATGATATAGAGCAACAAATTCAGTTGCAAGAAGAAGTGGCTAAACTCCGTAAACAGCTTCGCAAAGCCCGTAATGAGCTAGACGATGTACAAGATGAAATTGCTGAACAGGAATTACAACTGTTGAAAGCGTTAAAAGGTAAAATTCATCAAACAATGCAGGAAAGTTTAGTGTTTGAGGTTTTTTGGCAGGTTAAATAAATAGGTAAAATAATCAGTTTTTAATAGGTACTAAAGGAAGTATGTTTGGAGTTTCTTTAAAAAGAGAAAAATTTAAACATGTTAAGTGATAATTGATAGAAAAGTTTTTCCGTAAAAAGTACTTTTAAAATAGCGAATATTTTCGCTAGAATGGCTAAATCAGTTTTTAAAAACACACAAAGAGGCAAACACAATGACACAAGTTTATAATTTCAGCGCAGGTCCGGCGATGATGCCGAAAGCCGTTTTGGAACAAGCTCAACAAGAATTATTAAATTGGCAAAATCAAGGGACTTCGGTGATAGAAGTCAGCCATCGCGGTAAATTGTTTATGGAGTTAGCGACACAGTCGGAGAAAGATCTGCGTGAAGTCTATAATATTCCGGATAACTATAAGATCCTATTTTTACAAGGCGGTGCGAGAGGACAATTTGCGGCGATTCCAATGAATTTGATCGGCGAAAAGGGTAAGGCTCTTTATTTAAACAGCGGTCATTGGTCCGGAACGGCGGCAAAAGAAGCACGTAATTTCTGCGAAATCGATGAAATCAATATTGTAGAAAAAGATCAAAACGGGATCATTTCCGTTACTCGTACCGATTTCAGCGACATCGCCGATCAATACGATTATGTGCATTATTGCCCGAACGAAACGATTAGCGGGGTGGAAATTCACGAGATTCCGAATGTAGGTAATGCCGTATTGGTTGCGGATATGTCTTCAAATATTCTTTCGCGTAAAATTGATATTAGTAAGTTCGGTTTAATTTATGCCGGCGCACAAAAGAATTTAGGTCCGGCAGGTATTACGATAGTGATTGTACGTGAAGATCTAATTGGTAAGGCGCGTACCGCTACACCGTCTATTTGGAATTACGAAACGCAAGTCAATGCCGATTCAATGATCAATACGCCGCCGACATTCGCATGGTATTTATGTTCATTGGTATTTAAACATTTAATCAAAGAAGGCGGTTTACCGGCGATTGAAAAACGTAATGAAGCTAAAGCGAAATTGTTGTACGACTATTTAAATAACAGCAATTTCTATCGTAATGATATTGCCGAAGCCAATCGTTCCGTGATGAATGTAACCTTTACCACCGATAATGACGAATTAAATGCAAAATTTGTGGCGGAAGCGACCGCTTGCGGCTTACACGCTTTAAAAGGGCACAAAGTGTTAGGCGGTATGCGCGCATCAATCTATAACGCTATGCCGATTGAAGGCGTGCAAGCGTTAATTGGATTTATGGATAAATTTGCGAAAGAAAACGCGTAATACTTGAGCGTATATAAAAAGAAACCATCTGCCGTGCAGGTGGTTTTTTTACAGGTCGATTTTATGTTTCCGATAAGTTTTAATATATTATTTTATTTTGATATGAAAGGAAAATCCTAACGGATCATTCGCTAAAACTAAGCGTATAACTGTATCGTTTTCTGTTACAATCAAAAAACTTTACTCAACCAAAAAGGGAATATTTATGAATTTTGAAACACTTTGCCTACATGCAGGCTATACGCCGAAAAACGGCGAGCCGAGAGCTTTACCTATCGTACAAAGTACGACATTTACCTATGATAGTGCGGAATCTATCGGGAAATTATTCGATTTAGAAGAAGCGGGCTTCTTTTATACTCGTTTAGCAAATCCGACGACGAATGCGGTGGAAGAAAAAATTGCGGCGTTAGAAGGCGGGGTTGCGGCTATGTGTACCGCATCGGGGCAGTCTGCGGTTTTCTATGCGCTGATGAATTTACTTGAATCCGGCGACCATTTTATTTCAGCATCCAGCATTTACGGCGGCAGTTATAACCTATTCGCACATACGTTCCGCAAAATGGGGATTGAAGTGACTTTTGTCGATCAATTTGCCCCGATTGAAGAATTGAAAAAAGCGATTCGTCCGAATACTAAAGCGGTCTTCGGTGAAACTATTGCAAATCCGGCGTTACGCGTATTGGATATTGAAAAATTTGCCGCATTAGCGCAAGCGGCGGAATGTCCGTTAGTTGTCGATAATACTTTTGCTACGCCGTATTTCTGCCGTCCTTTTGAATTCGGCGCCAATATAGTGGTACACAGTTCATCAAAATATCTTGACGGTCATGCGGTCGCATTGGGCGGGGTGATTATTGACGGCGGAAATTTCGATTGGAATAACCCTAAATTTAAAGCCTTCCACCAACCGGATGAAACCTATCACGGACTAGTTTATACCGAAACGTTCGGTAAAGCGGCGTATATGGTAAAAGCTCGAGTGCAATTGATGAGAGATTTAGGCGCGACGCCCGCACCGCAAAACAGTTTCTTACTGAACTTAGGGTTGGAAACATTATCCCTCCGTATGAAACAACATTTTGCCAATGCTAAGGCGGTTGCGGAATTCTTAGAAGCGCATCCTCAAGTAAAAAGCGTATATTATCCGGCATTGGCAAGTTCACCGGATTTCGCATTACAGCAAAAATATACGCCTAACGGCTTATGCGGCGTGCTTTCTTTTGAATTAAAAGGTAATAAAGAAACTGCGATGAAATGGCTGAATGCGCTTAAGTTAGTTTCTCGAGAAGTGCATGTGGCGGATATTCGTACTTGTGCGTTACATCCGGCAACTTCTACGCATCGTCAGTTAAGTACGGAAGATCTCAAAGCGGCGAATATTTCCGAAACATTGATTCGTCTTTCGGTAGGGATCGAAACGCTGGAAGATATTCTAGCGGATTTAACTCAAGCATTTGAGCAAGCTGTGTAAAGACTTAATATGAATGTATAAGCGGTCGTAAATTTTCCTAGACTTACGACCGCTTGTTTATGAAGGGAAGAGAGAAAATCAATCCATTACGTTTGTATTAATTTCTTTCCATCTGTAACATATTTTTTACTGGCAAAGATTGGGATTCTCTAATACAATCCGAACATTACTCAATAAAAATAATGTTACAGAGGTAAAAATGCAATTTCTCAACATCGCTAATGAGGGTGTAAAATCCCTTTCTCCTTACCAAGCGGGCAAACCGATCGAAGAATTAGAACGTGAGCTGGGTATCAGTAATATCATTAAACTCGCTTCCAATGAAAACCCGTTCGGTTTCCCTGAAAGTGCAAAACAAGCGATTATTAATCAACTCAATGATCTCACTCGTTATCCGGATGCAAACGGTTTTGAATTAAAAGCGGCAATTTCAAAAAAATTCGGCGTACAAGCGAATCAAATTACTTTAGGTAACGGTTCAAACGATTTATTGGAATTATTTGCGCATACTTTTGCCGGCGAGCAAGATGAAATTATCTATTCGCAATATGCCTTTATCGTGTATCCGTTAGTGACTAAAGCGATTAATGCGGTGGCTCGTGAGATTCCGGCGAAAAATTGGGGACACGATTTAGAGGCGTTTCTTGCCGCAATCAATGAAAAAACCAAATTGATTTTTATCGCCAATCCGAACAACCCGACCGGTAACTTTTTAACCGAAGCGGAAATTGACACTTTCTTAGCGAAAGTGCCGGCAAATGTGCTTGTGGTGTTAGATGAAGCCTATACCGAGTTTACAGAGGTTTGCGAGCGTGTCGATTCATTCGGTTTATTAGCAAAATATCCGAATTTAATTGTTTCTCGTTCACTTTCAAAAGCTTACGGACTTGCCGGACTGCGTATCGGTTATGCGGTATCTAACGCTGAAATCGCCGATTTACTCAATCGTGTACGTCAGCCGTTTAACTGTAACAGCCTTGCGTTGGTTTCAGCGATTGCGGTGATGAATGACGATGCTTTTGTAGAAAAAGTTGCGGAAAATAATCGCCGAGAAATGCAACGTTATGAAGCATTCTGCCAAGCACAAGGTTTGGATTATATTCCTTCCAAAGGCAACTTTATTACGATTGATTTCAAACGTCCTGCCGCACCGATTTACGAAGCCTTATTACGTGAAGGCGTGATTGTTCGTCCGATTGCAGGTTACGGTATGCCGAATCATTTACGTATCAGTATCGGTTTACCGCAAGAAAATGGCCGCTTGTTTGCCGCATTAGTAAAAGTGTTGGGATAATTTAGAGAATAAAATGGAAAAAATTACATTAGCACCGATCAGCCGTGTTGAGGGCGAGATTAATTTACCCGGCTCAAAAAGCCTTTCAAACCGTGCGTTATTATTAGCCGCTTTAGCGAAAGGGACGACTAAGGTTACCAATTTATTAGACAGTGACGATATTCGCCATATGCTCAATGCACTAAAAGCATTAGGCGTTAATTATTCATTATCGGAAGATAAAACCGTTTGTACCGTTGAAGGTGTCGGCGGTGCGTTTAATTGGAAAAACGGTTTGGCGTTATTTTTAGGAAATGCCGGTACGGCAATGCGACCTTTAACGGCGGCACTTTGCTTAAAAGGATCTTCGGAAGCGGAAGTAGTTTTAACCGGCGAGCCTCGTATGAAAGAACGTCCGATTAAACATTTGGTTGATGCGCTTCGTCAAGCCGGTGCAAGCGTTCAATATTTGGAAAATGAAGGTTATCCGCCGGTTGCAATCCGAAACAGCGGCTTAAAAGGCGGAAAGGTGCAAATTGACGGTTCAATTTCAAGTCAATTTTTAACCGCTTTATTGATGGCGGCACCGCTTGCCGAAGGCGATATGGAAATTGAAATTATCGGTGAACTGGTATCAAAACCTTATATTGATATTACCTTGGCGATGATGAAAGATTTTGGAGTAAAAGTTGAGAATCGAAATTACCAGACCTTTGTGGTTAAAGGTAATCAAAGTTATCTCTCACCGGAAAAATATTTGGTAGAAGGCGATGCATCATCCGCTTCTTATTTCTTAGCTGCCGGTGCGATTAAAGGTAAAGTGAAGGTGACCGGTATTGGTAAAAATTCGATCCAAGGTGACCGCTTGTTTGCCAATGTGCTAGAAGCAATGGGGGCTAAAATTACTTGGGGTGACGATTTTATCCAAGCGGAACAGGGTAAGCTTAAAGGTGTGGATATGGATATGAACCATATTCCGGATGCAGCGATGACGATTGCAACCGCCGCATTATTTGCCGAAGGGGAAACGGTGATTCGCAATATTTATAACTGGCGTGTCAAAGAAACCGATCGTTTAACGGCGATGGCGACCGAATTGCGTAAAGTCGGTGCAACCGTTGAGGAAGGCGAAGATTTTATTCGCATTCAGCCTTTGCCACTCACACAATTCCAACATGCAGAAATTGCCACTTATAATGATCACCGTATGGCGATGTGTTTTTCGTTGATTGCATTGTCTGATACACCGGTGACGATTTTAGATCCAAAATGTACGGCAAAAACCTTCCCGACTTATTTCACCGAATTTGAGAAGTTGTCGGAAAGAACATAACAAGCGATAATAAGCGGTTGAATTTGTAAAAAAATTTGCAAATCCAACCGCTTTTTTATGGACAGATACAAATTTTAATTCAATAAAATTGCATAAATATTCATTTTAATATACATTTGTCAGAAACAAAAAAATAATGAGGAAGTTATGCGTAACACAGAATTAGTCCAATGGTTTAGACAATCCACGCCTTACGTAAATATGCACAGAGAAAAAACCTTTGTGATTATGCTAGACGGTAATGCGATTGCTCACCCGAATTTTATTAATATTACCAATGACATCAGTTTGTTGCATAGTTTGGGCATCAAGCTGGTGATTGTGTTTGGTGCTCGTTGCCAAATTGACGAGTTATTGGCAAAAAATCAGATGAGTTCCACCTATCATAAGCATATTCGTATTACCGATAGCAAAACGTTAGAAGTGGTTAAGCAAGCGGTCGGCGGATTGCATTATGATATTTTTTCTCGTTTGTCATTACGTTTGCCGAATTCTCCGGTACTAAACGTAGTAAGTAGCAATGCGGTATTAGCGCAACCGCTTGGTGTAATTGACGGTGTGGATTACGGGTTAAGCGGTAAGATTCGCCGGATTAATATCGAAGCGATTCAGCAACAATTGGCACAAGATGCGATTGTGGTTATCGGTCCGATTGCGCCTTCGGTTACCGGCGAAATGTTTAATTTACCGTTTGAGGAGATTGCAACGCAAATTGCGATTAAGTTAAAAGCGGATAAGCTAATCGGTTTTTGCGATCAGCAAGGGATCTTGGATTCGGAAGGTAATGTATTATCGGATTTACACCCGCGTGAAGCCAAACGTTATTTAACGCAATTTATTGAATCCGGACAATATCACAATTCCGCCGCACGTTTTTTACAAGCGGCCATTGAAGTTTGCCATGCCGGTATTAAACGTTCGCATTTGTTGAGCTATAAAGAGGACGGCTCACTATTGCAAGAATTGTTCTCTCGTGACGGTATCGGTACGCAGTTATCGGAAGAGAGTTCGGAAAATATTCGTTTGGCAACCTCATTTGATATTCCCGGTTTGTTAAATTTGATTCGACCGTTAGAAGAACAAGGCATTTTAGTAAAACGCTCGCGTGAACAATTAGAAATGGAGATCAGCAATTATACCATTATTGAGCGTGACGGTATTGTGATTGCGTGTGCGGCATTGAATCATTATCCGGAAGAAAAAATGGCGGAAATGGCCTGTGTGGCGGTTCATCCCGATTATCGAGATTCATCACGAGGCGATGTATTATTAGAAGCGATTAAACGCCGCGCCTATAAATTACAAGTTGAGAAATTATTTGTGCTAACGACACGCACAACCCAGTGGTTTCAAGAGCGCGGCTTTGTACTTTCCACAACGGACGATTTACCGAAAGAGAAACGTGAACATTATAACTATCAACGAATGTCAAAGATTTTAATCCTAGATCTCGGACAGTAAGCGGTTGGATTTTATTGAATATTTGCAAACGCCTTTCCTTAAAAGAAAGGCGTTTTGTTTTTTCAAAAAATAGAAAATCAAACCGTTTATTACTTATTTCACTAAATATTGATGACGCTCTTGCATAAGAGTTGCCAAAAATTCAATCAGCACTTTTACTTTGGGCGATAAGTAACGGCGGTGCGGATATAAAATACTAATATCGATCGAATGTTGTTTATATTGAGGTAAAATTTCCACCAATTTACCGGCACTTATTTCTTCTTTGGCTAGAAACAGCGGTAAATTAACGATACCCTGTCCCGCTTTAGTCATCTGTAATAGCGCATAGCCGTTATTGGAAATGACGTGCGCATTCGGTTTTATTTTCACTTTCTGGTCACCGTCCGTAAATTGCCATTGCTGATGATTTTCATAGATTAAGCACGTATGTTCGGCTAATTGTGCTAAATTTTCCGGCGTACCGTGTTTTGCTAAATATTCCGGCGAGGCAAGCAGTACGAGTTCCGAACGGGCAATACGTTTTGCGACGATAGAGCTGTCTTCAAGGGCACCGATACGTAATACTAAATCATAGCCTTCTGCCACCACATCAACACGACGATCACTAAATTCAATATTGAGCTGAATATTCGGATAAGTTGTCATAAATTGCCCTAAATAAGGCGCAACGAAACGTGACCCGAAGTCCATCGGCAGAGAAATTGTGATTTTCCCTTGTAATGTTGAGGTAATATTGCTTACACTATTCTCCGCATCTTTTAATTCGTTAAGAATGGGCAGGCAGCGTTGATAATAAAGTAAACCTGCTTCGGTGGGAGTGATCTTACGAGTTGTACGGTGTAATAGTCGTACGTTGAGATGTTCTTCAAGTTGAGCAATCAATTTACTTGCCATTGCTAACGAGATCTGTTCAAGTTGTGCCGCTTGAGTAAAACTTTGTGTTTCGATTACACGACAGAAAAGATTAATCGCATTGAGCTTATCCATTTTTTATCTCTCTAGATATTGTTTTTTATCATTAGGCTTGCTATTGTCGGTGCATTTTGGGTCAAGTAGTATTAAATATCAACTAAAAAGAAATAAAATCTAATATATTTCTTAAATTATTTATATTTTGGGTAGTTATTCATGGGAAAATCATTGGTTATTGTGGAGTCGCCGGCGAAAGCCAAGACGATCAATAAATATTTAGGTAGCGATTATGTAGTGAAATCGAGTGTCGGTCATATTCGTGATTTACCTAAAAGCGGTAGTGAAAGCGAGAAAAACGAAAAAGCAAAACCGGTTTCCACCAAAGGCATGACTGCAGAACAAAAAGCAAAATTAAAAGCAGAAAAAGAACGTGCCGCATTAGTTAAACGTATGGGGATCGACCCTTACCATGATTGGAAAGCGAATTATCAAATTCTTCCTGATAAAGAAAAGGTGGTTTCCGAATTAAAATCTTTAGCCAAAAAAGCCGATCATATTTATCTCGCAACCGACTTGGATAGAGAAGGGGAAGCGATTGCTTGGCATTTGCGAGAGGTTATCGGCGGTGACGACGAACGTTTTAGCCGTGTCGTATTTAACGAAATTACCAAAAATGCCATTCAAAAAGCGTTTGAACAACCGGATCATTTGAATTTAGACCGTGTAAACGCGCAACAAACACGCCGCTTTTTAGACCGCGTGGTGGGTTTTATGGTATCGCCTTTACTTTGGAAAAAAGTCGCGCGAGGCTTATCCGCAGGACGTGTACAGTCGGTTGCAGTGAAACTTTTAGTCGAGCGCGAGCGTGAAATTAAAGCGTTCCAACCGGAAGAGTATTGGGAAATTTTAGCCAATACGCTAACGGCTAAAGGAAAATTACCGCTTGATTTAACCGGCTATAAAGGTAAAAAATTCTCGGCAAAAAACCAAAAACAAGCGGATGAAGCGGTAAAATCGTTACAAGGTGGCGAATTTATCGTTTCAGAGATTGATAAAAAGCCGACTTCCTCAAAAGCAAGTCCGCCGTTTATTACTTCAACGCTGCAACAAACGGCAAGTACTCGTTTAGGTTTTGGTGTGAAGAAAACCATGATGTTGGCGCAGCGCTTATATGAAGCGGGTTATATCACCTATATGCGTACCGACTCAACCAATCTAAGCCAAGATGCATTAGCCATGGCGCGCGGTTATATTGAAAATCAATTCGGAGCCGAGTACCTACCGGCTAAACCGAATTTCTATTCAAGTAAAGAAGGTGCGCAAGAAGCGCATGAAGCGATTCGTCCGTCAGATGTGAATGTAAAAATGTCTGATTTAAAAGGTATGGAAAAAGATGCCGAGCGTCTTTATGAGCTTATTTGGCGTCGTTTCTTAGCTTGTCAAATGACACCGGCTCGTTATGATTCAACCAGCCTTACCGTTACGGCAGGCGATTATGAATTAAAAGCGAAAGGGCGTGTATTGCGTTTTGACGGTTGGACAAAGGCATTACCGGTACAAGGTAAAACCGCTGAAGACCAAGTGTTACCGGAAGTCGCACTCAATGAAAAATTAGCGTTAGAGGAAGTATTACCTAGCCAACACTTTACTAAACCGCCGGCGCGTTTCTCTGAAGCGGCATTAGTCAAAGAATTGGAAAAACGTGGTATCGGTCGGCCATCAACCTACGCTGCGATTATTTCGACTATTCAAGAGCGTGGTTACGTACGTACTGAAAATCGCCGTTTCTATGCGGAAAAAATGGGTGAAATCGTTACCGATCGTTTAGACGAATCCTTTAGCGATCTAATGAATTACGACTTTACCGCCAATATGGAAGAAACACTCGACCAAATTGCGGAAGGTAATAAAAACTGGAAAGAAGCGCTTAATAATTTCTTCAAGGACTTCTCAGAACAGCTTACCAAAGCCGAATTAGATGAGTTGGAAGGAGGAATGAAGCCGAATAGCCTTGTGCCAACGGAAATTGACTGTCCGACCTGTGGCAGAAAAATGGCAATTCGCACCGCTTCTACCGGCGTATTCTTAGGTTGTACCGGTTATGCATTACCGCCGAAAGAGCGTTGTAAAACCACAATGAATCTGATTCCGGAAGCGGAATTACTTAATGTGCTGGATGAAGAATCGGAAGCAAAAGCCTTATTAGCTCGTAAGCGTTGCCCGAAATGTGATTCGGCAATGGATAGCTATGTGATTGATCCGCAACGTAAATTACATATTTGTGGTAATAATCCGAATTGTGACGGTTACGTATTAGAACAAGGTTCATTCAAAATTAAAGGCTATGACGGTCCGATCGTTGAATGTGATAAATGCGGTGCGGATATGCACCTCAAACTTGGTCGTTTCGGTAAATACATGGGTTGTACCGCGTGCGATAACACCCGTAAGATTCTGAAAAACGGTGAAGTGGCTCCGCCGCGCGAAGAGCCGACGCATTTCCCGGAACTTAAATGTGAGAAATCGGATGCGTATTTCGTATTACGTGACGGTGCAAGCGGTGTGTTTATGTCAGCACATAATTTCCCAAAATCGCGTGAAACACGCGCGCCAAAAGTTGCCGAATTAGCACAATACCGTGATCGTTTACCGGAAAAATTACAATATCTTGCCGATGCACCTCAGCAAGATCCGGAAGGAAATGAAGCGATTATCCGCTTTAGCCGTAAAGAAAAACGTCAATATGTTACCTCTGAAAAAGACGGTAAGGCGACTAAATGGATTGTCGATTATCTTGACGGTAAATGGCTAGAACGTAAAAAATAATGTATTCGTAAATGAAAAACCACCGCAATAAGCGGTGGTTTTTTTATAGCGATTTGCAACCAATTAGCGTGTGTATTGCAAGTAATTAGCAAGTAGGCTACGTAAGTTTTCCAACCATTCTTTTTTGCCTTGAATACGCTCGAATTGTTGCCAGAGATTGGCTAATACACCATGATTGCGAGGATCTTGCCGGTAAAGACGTGTTAGGCTGACATAACTTGCCGCCAGAGAACGTTGCGCTAATGCGAAACCTTCTATATTGCGCCAATCTTGTTCGTCCATTTGCAGTTGCACAAGCGGTCGAATTGGCAACATATTTTGCAATTCTGCATAAAACGGCTGTAATGCTAAATCTCGTTCAAATCTGGCAGTAGCTTGTTGTACAAACCGCTGACCTTCGGCTGAAATCGGGTAGAGCATCATCGCACTGTGATAGCCGCTACTGGCTTCTTTAGTTGGGGTAATTTGCACTAACTGAAAACCGCATTGTTGCCAAAAGTGTAATAGATGTTCCGTGAGTCCGAAGCTGACTGAAACATAATCCACAAGCGGTCGATTTTGCTGAATTTTTTGCAAAATAAAGTCAGAAATTAAGCGCTTGCCAATCCCTTGCTGTTGCAATTCAGGTTGTACTGCAATACGTGAGATTCGTACTGAACGTAGCTGACAGGCTTCGAGTAAGTTGCCTTGGAAGCAGAGGTATTGTGCGACTAAATTGCCTTGTGGGCGGCGTTCTCCCCGCCAAATGGCTTCAGTTAATTCAGGTTCCAAACCACCTTCAGGTACAGCCCAAATGCCGCCGACTAAATGCTGATGCTCGGCGAAAGAATGTAGTAACTGATCTTGAGCATCAAATAAGCGGCGTAAATCGCTGGGTGTCGTTTTGTAATGCGCTTCCGCCAGTAAATGATAAAATTCAGCATATTGATTGGTTTCGCTTGGTGGTGACATAATCAATAATTCATCGATAAATTGTTCCAACGGATCATTTTCATGCCAACGAAGCGGCTTAGTCAGTCGCCATTCTCGATACTGCTTGGTAAGCTGTTGTGGGAATTTCAGGCTAAAGCCTCGCCCGGTACCTTCATAATTATGTGTAGTCGTGGTTAAGACCACTTTATCGAAGTAAGCACAGAGCTGATGTAACATCGGCAACGGCAAACTTGCCGCTTCATCAATAAATAACCAGCTCTTTGCTGCAATTTGATTTGCCGCAATTTTTTGTAATAGATGATCGGGTGCAAAAAAAGGAATATTCTGCGCAGCAGACTTCCAGAAATTAGGTAAGACCGAGTGACTTCTTGCAGTAATCAATACCGATTCCGTTTTAGCTAACTGCTGAGCTAATTTACCGGCGAGGGTCGATTTGCCTCGCCCACGAGGCGCGGTAATTAAATGAATAGCTGACGAATCAAGCGGTAATTTTTCAAAGATTTTTTGCTGTTGTGGCGTAAGACTTTCGGTCGCTTGGCATTGAGGTGGCTGTTTTGGCAAGCTAAAATCCGTTTCTTCCAATGTTTGGAATTGAAAACCGAATTTTTGTACCAATGCCTTAAAGTAGCGATAGAAATTCGGTGTGGCAATCACCTTACCGCCATTCCAACGTTGCGAATCAAAATCTAGTTGCTGTTCGAGCGTATCCCAGTTCGGGCAAATAAGGTAGAGTGTGCCTTGAGCCTGAATCGTACCGGCAATAATTGCTAATGCGTCTAAGTTAAGACACACACCGCCTTCGGCACGCATATCGTAAATCGCATAGGGGTGTTCTTGCCCCAAATACTGTTTGGCTTGGGAGATATTGCCGCTATGAATAACAATGCCCCCGTCAAGCGGAGGCATTTCAGCTAAAATCACCAGTTTACGCATTATTCTTCAATCACTTTTTCTGAAATATACGGATCTTCAAAACCTAAACTTTGCATAATCTCGGTTTCTAAACCTTCCATTTCTTCCGCTTCCGCATCTTCAATATGGTCGTAACCGAGTAAGTGTAGCGTGCCGTGAATCGCTAAGTGCGCCCAGTGTGATTCTAAGGAAATTTGTTGTTCTTGCGCTTCTTTTTCCACCACTTGGCGGCAAATAATCAGATCTCCTAATAATGGCAATTCAATGCCTTCCGGCACTTCAAACGGAAATGAAAGCACATTGGTCGATTTGTCTTTACCACGATAAGTTAAGTTTAATTCGTGGCTTTCCGCTTCATCCACGATACGAATCGTGATTTCCGTTTCAGGGAAATCTTCGGTTTGTGCCTCGTGTGCTAACGCACGTTGTACCCATTGGGTAAATTGTGCTAAAGATGGGAGATTTTCACTGTTCTCAGCAGCAATTTGTAAATCAATAATTGGTGTTGTCATAAATTCTCAATATATAAAAAACGGAATGTTGTCGAATATTATAAACCTTCCGACACATTCCGTGAATCTAAGGGCGTGATTTATTGCCATTTATCCGCTTCAAGTTGGTCACTCTCGCGTCCTTCTATCCAACGGTCACCATCTTGCGTAGTTTCACGTTTCCAAAATGGAGCACGGGTTTTAAGATAATCCATAATAAATTCGTTAGCGTGATAAGCATCGCCTCGGTGAGCGGAACTTACCCCAACCAATACAATTTCATCGCCGGTATGAAGTTGCCCAATTCGATGAATTACCGCTACACGTTGTAAATCCCAGCGGCTACGTGCCTCATCCACAATTTCTTGGAGGGCTTTTTTAGTCATTGCAGGGTAATGTTCCAGATATAAACCTGACACATTATCACCTAAATTCATTTCTCGCACTTTGCCGACAAAAAGCGTGGTTGCTCCAACACTATGATGTTCGCTTAACCAACGATAAATCGCATTTTGATCAAAGGTTTCTTGTTGAACTTCGATTAACGTCGTGCGCATTTAGCCTCCTGTCACCGGTGGGAAGAATGCTACTTCATCACCGTCTTTGATTGCACTTTCCAACGGTGAAATGCTTTGGTTAATTGCCACTAATAATTTGCCTTTTTCTAAGGCTAATTGCCATTTTTTACCTTGCTGGCTTAAATGTTCACGTAATTGTTCAGCGGTTTCAAATTCGGCAGGAACGGTTAAAGCATCAACGCCAACCAATTCGCGTACCTGTGCAAAAAATAAAACGTTAATCATATTTATCCCTAAATGTAATTCTTATTCCGCATTAAATTCGCCCGATTTACCACCACTTTTATGTAGTAAACGAACATTTTCAATCACCATATCTTTTTGTACCGCTTTACACATATCGTAAATCGTTAGTGCAGCAACACTGGCAGCGGTTAGCGCTTCCATTTCCACACCGGTTTTACCGGTTAATTTGCACAGTGATTCGATGCGTACTTGATTGGTTTCCGGCAGCGCTTCAAGTTGCACTTCAACTTTTGAGAGGAGTAGTGGGTGGCAAAGTGGAATAAGTTCCCAGGTTCTTTTTGCCGCTTGAATACCTGCTATACGAGCAGTCGCAAATACATCGCCTTTGTGATGGTTACCGGAAATAATCATTTGTAATGTTTCGGCATTCATCGAAACGAATGCTTCGGCACGAGCCACACGGACAGTTTCTTGTTTCATCGAAACATCGACCATATTGGCTTCGCCGTTGGTATTGATGTGAGTAAATTGGTTCATGATAAGTATTTTAATATTAATAACATTGAATCATTGCTTTTTCTGTCACTCTCTTTGCTTTATCGAAAATTTTTTTGCAAAGAACTTAACAAAAATGACCGCTTGGGTTCCCTTCTGAACCGCCTGAGCGTGTTGCAATTTGTAGGAACATTTTTCTTGAGCCGTAGGCGAATCTAAAATGTTCCGTTAAGCAAATTTCAACTAAGTGAAGAACAGCGGTGAAGTAGGGTTGCCTTTCTTTTGGTTACTTTTCTTTGGCAACGCAAAGAAAAGTAACAGAGAAACTAGCCGCCGATTGAGGCGAGGTTATTTCGAATCCCGCTATCACCGATATGCAAATAGTGATGTTCCCGTTTACCTTGTAATGCGGCTTTTAAGCGTGCTTTCAATTGCGCTTGTTGGGTATCTTCCGAGAGTAAATCTCGCAAATCAATGCCTTCCTCGCCGAATAAGCAAAGGTGCAATTTGCCGAGTGCCGAAACACGCAGGCGGTTGCAGCTGGCGCAGAAGTTTTTCTCATACGGCATAATCAAACCGATTTCGCCTTGGTAATCAGGGTGTGAAAGCACTTTCGCCGGGCCGTCCGATAACGCTTTTGGCTGTAATTGCCAGCCTTCTTGTAACAAGCGTTGCATTACCGACTGACCGGATAAATGTTGCGCTTGGAAAAAACTGTCCATTTCACCGGTTTCCATTAGCTCAATAAAACGCATTTGAATCGGTTTATCTTTAATCCAAGCGAGGAATTTATCTAATTCGGGGGCGGTGTATTGCTTCATTAACACCGCATTCACTTTAATTTTGCGATAACCGATTTCAAACGCTCTATCAATGCCTTTGAGGATCGATTGTAGCTTATTTTCACCGGTAATGAGTTGGAATTGACGTGTATCTAAGCTATCTACGCTAACGTTAATATCGGTAATACCGGCTTGTTGCCATAAATCGATATCGCGTTCCATACGATAACCGTTAGTCGTTAACGCCACTTTTTTAATGCCGTTCGTTTGCGAAACGGTATGCGCAATTTCTAAAAAGTCTTTACGTAAAGTCGGTTCACCACCGGTAATACGCACTTTTTCCGTGCCGAGATCAGCAAAAGCACGCACGACACGTTGAATTTCGGATACGCTTAAAAATTGCTGCTTGTGTGAAGGCGGTTTATAGCCGTCCGGCAGACAATAATTACAGCGAAAATTGCAGACATCGGTAACGGATAAACGTAAATAAACATATTGTCGTTCAAAGCGATCAATAAGCTGAGAAACATTATCCGCCCCAACATTTTTAATTGGAATGGATTGCATTGGACACCTTTCTAAACACGAGAGGAACAACAATTTCTTGAAATTCCCTTGAATCAGCTACGTATAAGCTAATTACAGGCATTGCTACCATATTCTTACAAAAAGCGGTCGAATTTAACGAAAATTTGTAAAACGACCGAGAAGTTAGGTTCACAAGCTCGGAGTCTGTTGATAAATATCGCCATTCTAAAGTGCGAAGGCATTTCATGCAATAGTCAGAAAGCAGTATTGTACGTCTAAGGCTTAATTTACATATAAAACTGACATAATTTGATCTTAAACAAGGGACACTTTTATATAAGTGCTAATCTTTTACTACTAAAGAGTTATTTTTTTATGTGGGGAAATGTATGTCTAAATTTAAATTATCACTGGCAGGCGGAGTGATTTGCGCCGTATTGGGTGCTGCAGCGTTATTTGGCGTACAGTCGGTAATGAAAGCGACCAGCTCTACTGAATTTTGCGTAAGTTGCCATTCAATGAGTCATCCGCAAGCGGAATGGGAAGGTACGGTACACTTTTCAAATCGTAAAGGAATTCGAGCGGAATGTTCCGATTGCCACGTTCCGCAAGACGGTTTGCATTATGTAAAAGCTAAGATAATTGCCTTGAAAGACGTATGGCATACCTTTGTCACCGATAAATTGCCCGATCAAGAAGCCTATGAAAAACATCGCTTGGATATGGCGCAACGTGTTTGGGCGGAAATGAAAGAAACCGATTCGGCGACTTGTCGTAGTTGCCATTCATTTGAAGCAATGGTGCTTACCGAACAAAAAGAATCGGCACAGAAAATGCATAAGTTGGCACAAGAAACCAACCAAACCTGTATCGACTGCCATAAAGGTATTGCCCACTTTATGCCGGAAATGCAAGTAGATAACAGTGCGGCATTGGGCGAATTAACCAAACACGCCGGACAATTTAGTGCGAGTGACAAAACATTGTATAACTTGGCGATGGCGCCGGCACAAGTGGCACAGGGCGGAGAAATTCGTTTATTACCGTTTGCGGAAGTATCACAATGGAAAGAATCCGGTGATAAAGTGTCCGGTACGATTAAAGGCTGGCAACAAGCGGGGGCGGAAAGCATTATTTATATGGGACTAGGTCAGCGGATTATGGTCGGTTTAGTCGCAGATGAAGTAAAAGATAAACTCACGGTTCATCAAACGGTTCATGACAATGTGACCAATTCGTACTGGAAAGAAGTCAGCGTTGAAGTTTCATTACCGAAAACGGCGGTGACTTCCGATATTAATTCGCTTAATCATTTCGGCGATAATTTAAATCAAACCCATTGTAGCGGTTGTCATGCGCCGATTGGTGCGGATCACTATACGGCGAATCAATGGATCGGTGTAGTGAATTCCATGAAAGACCGTACTTCAATGACAGCGGATGATGTGCGTGCCGTGACTATCTATCTACAACGTAACGCAAAAGATGTTGCGGGTAGCTCACACTAATTTTATTTAACTTACAGGATACCGAGCTTGTATGCCTAAGTCTTAGATAAGGTGTGCAAGCCTGTGGCAAGCGGTTAAAATTCACAAAATTTTTGCAAAATCAGACCGCTTACACACCGGATAGTAAAGAAATGCACTATCCCCTCGTGTTTAGAAAGGTGTCAAATTCAACTTAACTTTCAGAGGGTTATGCATATGAAAACTCAAGAAAAAATTAATGCAAGTCGTCGTGGTTTTATTAAAAATACCTCTCTCGGTCTTGCTGGGACATCTTTAGCGGGCGGTAGTGTAAATGCCTTAATTTCAACGGAAGCGGCCGCAGCGGAGATGCAAACCGTAATGACAGCAGCACACTGGGGGGCGTTAGGTATCGTGGTTGAAAACGGTAAAGTGGTTAAATCCGGTCCTGCTATGCCTCCGTCAATCGAAAACGAATTACAAACTGTCGTGCCTGATCAAGTACACGGTGAAACTCGCGTTAAATATCCGATGGTACGTAAAGGTTACTTAGAAGGTAATAAAGATACGACTTTACGTGGTCGTGATGAGTGGGTACGTGTTTCTTGGGATAAAGCGTTTGAATTAGTTGCAAACGAAATGAAACGTGTGCGTGACGCACATGGCCCAAGTGCAATTTTCGGCGGTTCTTACGGCTGGTATAGCTCAGGCTCATTACACGCAGCACGTACATTATTACAACGTTATCTAAACATTACCGGCGGTTTTGTCGGCGTGAAAGGCGACTATTCAACCGGTGCGGCACAAGTGATTATGCCGCACGTATTGGGAACGATCGAAGTGTATGAACAACAAACCAGCTGGGAAGTTGTTTTAGAAAGCACGGATGTGATCGTGTTATGGTCGGCAAACCCGTTAAATACGTTGCGTATTGCTTGGACTTCGACTGATCAACAAGGTTTGGAATACTTCAAAAAATTCAAAGAAAGCGGTAAGCGTATTATCTGTATTGACCCAGTAAGAAGCGAAAGTTGCGAATATTTAGGTGCAGAGTGGGTTCCGGTTCATACGGGAACGGACGTAGCGTTAATGTTAGGTATGGCGCATACCTTAGTCGCAGAAAATAAACACGATAAAGAATTCCTTAAAAAATATACTAAAGGCTATGAACAATTTGAAAAATACTTGCTTGGTACGGAAGATAAACAGCCGAAAGATGCGGAATGGGCAAGCAAAATTTGTGGCGTACCGGCGGAAACCATCAAAAAATTGGCATTAGAGTTACAAAGCAAACGTACGATGTTAATGGCAGGTTGGGGTATCCAACGCCAACGTCACGGTGAACAAAGTCACTGGATGTTAGTGACATTAGCGGCAATGTTAGGTCAAATCGGTTTACCGGGCGGTGGTTTCGGTTTAAGTTATCACTATTCGAACGGTGGCGCACCGACGGCAACCGGTGGTATTTTAGGATCGATTTCTGCAAGTCCATCTACTGAAGCGGGTTCAAAAACTTGGTTGGATGAAACCTCTAAATTCTCTTTCCCACTTGCACGTATTTCCGATGCGTTATTAAATCCGGGCAAAACCATTGACTATAACGGCACAAAAGTGACTTATCCGGATATTAAAGTAATTTGGTGGTCAGGCGGTAACCCGTTTACGCATCACCAAGACACCAATACCTTAGTAAAAGCGTGGCAAAAACCGGACAGTGTGTTTGTCACCGAATGTCACTGGACACCAACCGCACGTATGGCGGATATTGTTTTACCGGCAACAACAAGTTATGAGCGTAATGACTTAACGATGTCAGGAGATTATTCAATGATGAATATTTTCCCAATGAAGCAAGTTGTTCCGCCGCAATTTGAAGCGAAAAACGACTACGATATTTTTGCAGAGCTTTCAAAACGTGCAGGTAAAGAACAAGAATTTACCGAAGGTAAATCGGAAATGGATTGGTTAAAAGGTTTCTATCAAACTGCATTTGATGCGGCACGTAAAAACCGTGTATTAATGCCTAAATTTGAACAGTTCTGGGCGGATAACAAGCCGATTACCTTTAAAGCGACTGAAAAAGCGAAAAAATGGGTACGTTATGAAGAATTCCGTAACGATCCGTTACTCAATCCATTAGGTACACCATCAGGCAAAATTGAAATTTTCTCTGATGTAGTGGCGAAAATGAATTACGATGATTGTAAAGGTCATCCGACTTGGATGGAACACGAAGAGTTTGCCGGTAAAACTACCGCAGAAGCGCCGCTTGCGTTAGTCACTCCGCATTCAAAATATCGTTTACATAGCCAATTAGCTTACAGCTCGTTACGTAAACTCTATGCGGTAAATGATCGTGAGCCGGTATTAATTCATACTGAGGATGCTGCGGCTCGCGGCATCGCAAACGGTGACATCGTGCGTATTTTCAATAAACGCGGCCAAGTATTAGCCGGTGCAGTGGTAACAGACGGTATCATTAAAGGCACTGTCGCGTTACACGAAGGGGCTTGGTACGATCCGATGGATCTCGGTAAATCGGAACAACCGCTTTGTAAAAACGGTAACCCGAATGTGCTGACTCGTGATGAAGGTACGTCAAAATTAGCACAAGGTAACTCACCGAATACCGCAACGGTACAAGTAGAGAAATTTACCGGCGTTGCACCGGAAGTAACGGTATTTAAAGAACCGAAATATACCCAAGCATAGTGTTATAGAATAAGTAAACAAAACGCACTAAAGTGAAGGGCTTTAGTGCGTTTTTATATTTATATTAACTGAATGACAAGCGGTTATTTTTTTTAATTTTCTTGCAAAGGAAAAGCAAAAATAGACCGCTTTATTATACTATTTCCAGTATTTTTTCTTAGAAGTTTGTCCGATACCTACGTTAAAGCTATTGGTTGGATCTAAATCTTTATAGAATTTACGTAACGTCGGTTTCGCTTCATATAAATGCCCGACGTTATGTTCCGCCGGATATTGTGCGCCGCGTTTATCCAACAAGGCTAACATTTCGTGTTCTAACGCAACACAATCTACGCCTTTTTTCACAATATAATCCTGATGGAATACGTGGCACATAAAGTGTCCGTAATAGAGCTTATGTAAGATTTTTTGATCGATTTCCGGCGGTAATACCTCAAACCAGTCTTGATCATTACGGCGTAATGCAATATCTAACGCTACAATATCTTCTACTTCATTTTCGTGCGTTGCACGGTAACGAATAGCAGCAGAGGCTACCGCAAAACGGTGTAACATTGCCGCTTGTGTTTCCACCGCATTACATTCGAAATAACCGCCTTTCTCGCTTTCGGAAAAATATTGTTTTAAATATTCACGAGCCTCGGCAACGCCGGTTCCGCCCATTTTCAGAATTAAATGGTGTTCATACTTTTCACGATATTGCCATAAACTTTGCGGTAAATGTTCCGGTAAACGTTTAGATAATGTCTGCATAAATTTATCGCTTAAATGATGAGGTAAGAACGAGAATTTTTTCGCAATACGGTCGGCATTGGCTTTTAAGGCGAATAATTTCGGTAACCAGTGCGTACCGAATTTTTTAATGACCCAGAACGTATCTTTACCGTAACGCGCGGCAATATCGAACGCATCACGATGAATATATTCACCGGAAATCGGTAATTGCTTAAAGTTGGCAAGCATATGACGGCGTAAATCGTTTAGGGTAGCGGTGTGATTTGTACCTATATAGAACACGGCGGTTTGCTTTTCTAACGGGAAAGTATCTAAACGCACGGCAAACACGGCTAATTTACCGGCACTACCGGAGGCTTCATAATGGCGATTCGGATCGGCATTAAAGCGAGCAGGGGAGTCTTCATCAATTTTACGGACGTGATCGCAATAAGTATGATCATGACCTTTGCCGCAATCTAGTTGAATATCTTTGCGTTGATAGCGATTATTTTGCAGATTTTCTAAAATTTCTTCCGGCGTTTCGCCTAAATCAATGCCTAAGTGATTTTTAAGCTCAAGCTCGCCTTGTTCGTTTAGTTGAGCAAATAACGCCATTTCGGTATAAGCCGGGCCTCGTTGTACCAATGCACCGCCGGAGTTATTACACACACCACCAATCACCGAAGCACCGATACAAGATGAGCCGATAACAGAGTGAGGTTCACGTCCGTGCGGTTTAAGTTTAATTTCTAACTCATTGAGTGTCGAACCCGGTAAACAGACCACTTGTTCCGCATTGTTGATCAACTGGATACCGTCCATTCTCATAGTATTTATAATCACAATCTCTCGATCGTAATCGTTACCGTTCGGCGTTGAGCCGCCGGTTAAGCCGGTATTGGCGGCTTGGCTGATCACAATGACATCGTGACGTACGCAGGCTTTTAATACTCGCCAATATTCTAATAATGTTGCAGGGCGCACCACGGCAAGTGCTTTTCCCGTCCCGAAACGATAGCCGCTACGATAAGCTTCGCTTTTAGCCGCATCGGTAATAATGTGTTGAGAACCAACGATTTCGGTCAGTTGTGGAATCAGTAAATGTGCAGACATGATAAGCCTCCTTAGTATAAAATTAACAAAATCATAACAAAAGATGGCTAAATGTGTAATAAATTTTATGCTATATTTAGCATTATTTTTTTAAGGAGAAACGATGAAAAACAAATTTATCTTATTTGCAGCAATTAGCGGCTTTTTCTGTATTGCTTTCGGTGCTTTCGCTTCACACGGATTGGCAAAAACATTAGATGCAAAGGCGTTAGGTTGGATTGATACCGGTCTTCAATACCAAATGTTTCACACCTTAGCTTTGCTGGCTTTAGGTTTGTTCCAATTAGTAAATGCCGCACAAAATCCGCCCGCTTGCAGAGCAAAAGCCTTAAACATTATCGGCGGTAGTTGGATATTAGGCATTTTGTTATTTAGCGGTAGCTTATATGCGTTAGCATTATTCGGACAACGATTATTTGTGTGGAGTACACCGCTTGGCGGCGTATTTTTTATGATCGGTTGGGCGGCATTAATTTTTGTGAGTTTACGTGCTAAAAAAACCGCCTAATCAGTTAGAATAGGCGGAAAACATTGTTTTTGGTTTTATGGTGTCAGGTATTGACTTGCCAACGCAATCAAGGCTAGAATGATTCCGACATCAATTTTGATTGACAATTGCAATTTACCTTCGTTACAGGTTAATTTAAATTGCATTTTATAGTTCCTGTCTAATGAGTTAATCAAAAGCAGGTCAAACACAAAATCCCTGTTGCCGCAGGGATTTTTGCATTCTCCCTGCCACCTATTGTTTTCACATCACTGCAAAAACAACACCTGTTATTATATCCATGTTGTATTTTTAATCAATTATTTGTTTTTCCTATCAAAATAGTACGTAAAACGCTATACTAATCGCATTTTTCATCCATTAGAAAACCTATGAATAAACTAGCATTATATTGCCGAGCGGGATTTGAAAAAGAAACCGCCGGTGAGATTACCGATAAAGCGGCACAACTTGGCGTGTTTGGCTTTGTGAATTTAAAAGAAAATAGCGGTTATATTATTTTTGAATGTTATCAAGCCGGCGATGCGGATCGCTTAGCCAGAGAATTAAAATTCGAACAACTGATTTTTGCTCGTCAAATGATTGTAGTCGGCGATATGTTACAAGACTTGCCGGCAGAAGATCGTATTTCACCGATTGTAGCCCAATACCAAGCGTTAAATCCTCGCCACAGTTCGGATATTTTTGTTGAAACGCCGGATACTAACGAAGCAAAAGAATTACTGACCTTTTGCCGTAAATTTACCGTACCGCTACGTAATAGTTTGAAAAAACAAGGTTGGCTAACCAAGTCTGAACGTGCAAAGGGTAGTATTGGTTTACATATTTTATTTGTGCGGCCGGGTTGTTGCTATGTCGGCTATGCCTATAACGATAATAAGTCGCCGTTTTTTATGGGGATTCCCCGTTTGAAATTCCCGGCGGAAGCCCCAAGTCGCTCGACCTTAAAATTAGAAGAAGCGATCCTCACTTTTATTCCGGAAGCGGAAGAGAAAAAACGTTTTACCGATGAAATGACCGGGGTAGATTTAGGTGCTTGCCCGGGCGGTTGGACTTATCAACTGGTTAAACGTGGCGTATTCGTGTATGCGGTGGATCATGGCAAAATGGCGGCAAGCCTGCACGAAACAGGGCGTATTGAGCATTGTCCAGAAGACGGTTTTAAATTCCAACCGCCTAAACGTAAAACTATCGACTGGTTGGTGTGCGACATGGTGGAACAGCCGATGCGGATTAGTAAATTAATCGGTAAATGGTTAATTAACGGTTGGTGCCGTGAAACGATTTTTAACTTGAAATTGCCGATGAAAAAACGTTATCAAGAAGTGCAATTATGTTTAGCGTATCTTGAAGAAGAACTCGAAAAACAAGGTTTTTGGTTTAAAATTCAAGCAAAACATCTCTATCATGATAGAGAAGAAATTACCGTACATATTGCGGTCATGGGACGTAAACCCCAATAAGCAAAACCAACATAAATAAGCGGTAAAATTTTCACAAAATTTTGCAAATTTATGGCAAAATCAGACCGCTTATTTTAACAAGAACAAGACGTTATAGAGGAAGACACAATGACATTAAAAATCGGAATCGTCGGTGCCGGCGGTCGTATGGGACGCAATCTGATTACTGCGGTACAAAATGCGGAAGGCGTGGAGTTAGGTGCGGCATTTGAACGTAAAGGTTCAAGTTTAGTCGGTGCGGATGCCGGTGAAGTGGCGGGCATTGGTGCAACAGGGGTAAAAATCAGCGATGATTTAAGCCAAAATACCAATTTTGGCGTATTAATTGATTTTACCCGTCCGGAAGGCACGCTCGAGCATATTAAATTTTGTGTAGCAAACGGTAAAAAAATGGTCATCGGTACAACCGGTTTTGATGATGCGGGTAAACAAGCGATTCAAACGGCGGCAGAGCAAATTTCGATTGTGTTTGCTTCTAATTATAGTGTCGGTGTGAACCTCGTATTCAAATTATTAGAAAAAGCGGCAAAAGTGATGGGCGATTATTGCGATATCGAAGTGATTGAAGCTCACCACCGTCATAAAGTGGACGCACCGTCCGGCACAGCACTATCAATGGGCGAACATATCGCTAAAACACTTGGACGTGATCTCAAAACGCACGGTGTATTTGCCCGAGAAGGCATTATCGGCGAACGTAAACGTGATGAAATCGGTTTTGCAACCATTCGTGCCGGCGATGTGGTCGGCGAACACTCGGTATGGTTTGCCGATGAAGGCGAAAGAGTGGAAATTGCTCATAAAGCGTCTAGCCGTATGACGTTCGCCAACGGTGCGGTGCGTGCGGCAAAATGGTTGAATACAAAACAAAACGGTCTGTTTGATATGACGGATGTGCTGGATTTGAATAACTTATAACTAATTGAAATATTAGAAAGGATACACCTAGCGTGTCCCTATTGGTAAAATTGCAAGAATTGTGTATAGGGGCGCATTGAGTGTGTCCAAAATAAACTCAAAAAGGAATGAAAATGACCAAATACAGTAACATTGAAACCACATTAGTACAGTTAGGCAACCGCACCGACCCTAGAACGGGAGCGGTAGCCACACCGATTGTTTTATCGACCGCTTATGGTCGTGACGGTTTGGGCGAATCGACCGGTTGGGATTATATTCGTACCAAAAACCCGACCCGTGCCGTGTTAGAGCAAGGTATTGCAGATTTAGAGGGCGGTGATGCAGGTTTCGCAATGGCATCGGGTATGGCGGCAATTCAGTTAGTGATGTCATTGTTTAAAGCGCCTGATGAGTGGATTATTTCAAGTGATGTATATGGCGGCTCTTACCGTTTATTCGATTTCAGTCATAAACACCACAATACAGTAAAACCGGTTTATGTAAATACCGCAGATTTGGCGGCGATTGAAGCGGCAATTACCCCAAACACTAAAGCGATTTTTGTTGAAACACCGTCAAACCCATTAATGGAAGAGTGTGATGTTGATGCAATTTCTAAAATTGCGAAAAAACATAACTTAATGTTAATTGTGGATAATACCTTCTTAACGCCGATTTTATTCCGTCCGATTGAACACGGTGCGGATATCGTGATTCACAGTGCAACGAAATACCTTTCCGGTCATAATGATGTGTTAGCCGGTTTAATCGTTGCGAAAGATTCGGAAGCAACCAAAAACGAAGCGGGTCAAAAGCTTTCGGAACGTTTATTCTACTTCCAAAACTGTGCCGGTGCGGTGCTTTCGCCGTTTGATTCTTACCTTGCGGTGCGTGGCTTAAAAACCCTTGCGTTACGTATGGAGCGCCATCAGTCAAATGCAACGGAATTAGCGAAATTCTTAAGCGAGCAACCAGAGATTGATAGCGTACTTTATTCAGGTAAGAGCGGTATGCTTTCATTCCGTTTACAAAAAGAAGAGTGGGTACCGAAATTCTTAAAAGCGATCAATCTAATTACCTTTGCAGAAAGTCTAGGCGGTACGGAAAGTTTTATCACTTATCCGTCCACTCAAACACATATGGATATTCCGGAAGCGGAGCGTATTGCACGTGGTATCACCAATAACTTACTGCGTTTCTCAGTTGGCTTGGAACATGTTGAAGATTTAAAAGCGGATTTACGCCAAGCGTTCGGACAACTAAAATAAGTAAATTGGCATAACATTTTGGTGTTATGCCAAATTTATTTTGATTTTAGTATTAATTGTCATTATCATTACCCTCTATTTTTATTAAGAGAGCTTAAACATTATGAAAAAACACCATGTTGAAACCCTTATTTCTCGTGAAGAAGTTCAATCTCGCATTATCGAACTCGCGAAAGAAATTAATCATTATTATGAACACGCACGCAGTGAAAATCTGGTGGTCGTGGGGCTATTACGTGGTTCGTTTATGTTTATGGCGGATTTGGTGCGTTTGATTAATGTACCGGTTGAAGTGGATTTTATGACCGCTTCCAGCTATGGTTCCGGTACGGAGTCGAGCCGTGACGTGAAGATCTTAAAAGATCTTGACGGTGAAATTCACGGTAAAGACGTGTTAATCGTCGAAGATATTATTGATACCGGTTTTACTTTGAGCAAAGTGCGTGATATTTTGAATTTACGCGAGCCTCGTTCGGTAGCGATTTGTACCTTACTGGATAAACCTTCTCGTCGTGAAGTGGAAGTGCCGGTCGAATGGGTCGGTTTTGCGATTCCGGATGAATTTGTCGTAGGTTACGGTATCGACTATGCACAGAAATATCGTAATCTTGATTTTATCGGTAAGGTTGTAATGGACGCATAGTTGCAATCTTTTACTAAGATTTGACCGCTTGTAAGGCTTAAGTGAACTTCAAGCGGTTTTCTTTTACTAAAATTTTACGCATTATCACATAGAATAGTAGGGAATATTATGATTTGGAAAAAAACGTTATTGACGCTACTTGTCTTAAGTTCTTCAGTATGGGCGGCAGAGAAAAAATCTCATGCGCAAAAGACATTTAGCGAAAGCGAGGTAACCGCATTAAAAGCGGAATGGCTTGCCGAACAGAAAACGCAATGGTTACAACAAGCGGGACAAAGAGAGAAACAACGGGAAGCCTTTTTAATTGCCGATAATTTGCTTAAAACGGCGATCTCAAGCAAACAATTTTCGGCGGAAACGCAGCGATTGGTAAATGCCCTTATTCGTTCATTAGATACGTATCCGCTTAAACGTGATATTGATTGGGCGGTATTAAAAGCCAAAATTGAGAGTAAACAAGTTACGGCGGACGATATTCGCGCATTTTCGGCATTATATCCGAATTCACCTTATCAAAAGCAATTCGAGCAATTGCCTTTTGCGCAATTATATGAGCGGAAAAAATGGGCTGACTTATTAAAATACAGCGAAAAAGTTACGCCGGTCGGAATGGATAATCAGTGTCGAGTATTGGCGTCACAATTCCAACTCTTATCGGAAAAGTTGCAATCGGAATCGCCGCAAGCGCAAACGGAAAGTAATAGGTTTCTTATTGCCGATTTATTGGCGCAGTTTGAAAAATTATGGCTAAAAACGACCGCTTTGCCGTCTGAATGTACGGAATTGGAAAGTTATTGGAAAGCGAAGTCAGGTATTACTGCGGAGAAAATTCGTTTAAAAGCGGTGCATTTATTTGATAAAAATGCAAAATCCGAATTGAGTAATCTGTTGCCGATAGCAGAGAATCAAACGCCGGAACTTAAAAATTGGCTGGTTACGGTGGAGCAATTAGCTAAACAACCGACAACATTGCCGGCTTTTATCGAACAAGCCACGGCGGATGAACAGAGCCGTATGATTGCCAATAAGGCGTTTCCGCAGTTTATGAGAACAATCGCCGAGAATACGGGAAATCCGGATTTTACTCCTTATCAAACGTGGGCGGATAAATTGGGCTTATCCGCTGAGGAACAAAAAGCTTGGAAAGTGACTTTCTTAAATCGTTTGTTTGATAATGAGAACGGCAATTTCCAAATATGGCGAGATCAGCAGATCCAACAATTACAAGCGGATAATCTGACCGAACGTCGGATTCGTTTAGCCATTTTGCAGCAAGCGCCGTTAGCCGACTGGCTGTCGTTGTTATCGAATGAGGCTAAGAGTAAGCCGGAATGGCGTTATTGGGCGGCAAAAAACGAAAAAGAAGCGAAAAAACGGGAAGCATCGCTTATCGCTCTGTCTAAAGAGCGCGGTTTTTATCCGATGTTAGCCGCACAGTTACTCGGAAAACAGTATGTGCCAACGCAAGGATTATTGTTGAAATCGGATGTACAAAGCCGTTTACAGCCGCAATTTGATCGCATTAAAGAATTGCGTGATTTACAGCGTTTTGCACAAGCTAAAACGGCTTGGATTGAATTACTGGATGAACTTTCCGTCGATGATAAATTAGCGGTTACCGATTATGCCAAACAACAAAATTGGTATGATTTGGCGGTGGAAGGTACGATTCAGGCAAAAGCATTCGATTATTTATCGCTGCGTTTGCCGAATGCCTATTCCGATTGGTTTGATCTGAATTTGGAAGGTAAGCCGATAAGCAAAACCTTTGCGATGGCGATTGCCCGTCAAGAAAGTGCATGGAACTTCCAAGCCAGATCGCACGCTAATGCCTTGGGATTAATGCAAATGCTACCGAGTACCGCACAAAAAACGGCGCAAGATAATCAACTGCCTTATCGTAATGAGCAGGATTTATTACAGCCGTTTAACAATATTATGTTGGGTACGACACATCTTGCGGAGCTTAATGCAAAATATTCGAATAATCGATTTCTGATTGCCGCCGCTTATAACGCCGGAGCAAGCAGGGTGGAGCGTTGGCTTGCCAGAGCAAACGGAAAACTTGCTTTAGACGAATTTGTCGCTTCTATTCCGTTTTATGAAACGCGCGGTTATGTACAAAATGTCGTCGCTTACGATTATTATCAACAGTTGTTACAAAAAGTAGAGAAGCCGATAATGTTCTATAAAGACGAATGGCAGAGAAAATACTAAGTTTGAAAAGCAAGTGGATTAACCTACTTGCTTTTTTTAGCGATAGATAAAAAGTGGTTATCACGAATATACGAAAATAGTGATGAAGCGTATAATACAAGCGGTTAAATTCTTCAGCGATTTTACAAAATAATTCAAAAATTCAACCGCTTATCTTATCCTTATCTTATGAGGTTTATAATGGGAGACGTTTCAAATAAAGGCTTGGCATGGATTGCCGCACTAGCGTTATTTATGCAAGCATTGGACGCAACCATTCTTAATACCGCCTTACCGGCGATTTCCGACAGTCTAAAAGAATCGCCGTTAGATATGCAAATGGCAATTATCAGCTATGCTTTGACCGTTGCCGCTTTAATTCCGTTAAGCGGCTGGTTAGCGGATAAATTTGGTACATTGCGAGTATTTCGCAGTGCGATTTTGTTATTTGTATTAGGATCCGTCGCTTGTGCGTTGTCTTGGTCGTTAAACAGCTTAGTAGTGGCTCGTATCGTACAAGGTGTCGGCGGAGCATTAATGATGCCGGTTGCTCGTTTGACGATTATTCGTAGCGTACCGAAAACGCAACTGGTCGCTACTTGGAATTTAATGGCGATGGCAGGTTTAACCGGACCGATCCTCGGGCCGATTTTAGGCGGCTGGTTGGTTACTTATACCTCGTGGCATTGGATTTTCTTAATTAATATTCCGATCGGATTGCTAGGCATCGCTATTGCCGGCAGATATATGCCGAATCTCACACAACCGCCGCGTAAATTGGATTGGATCGGTTTTTTGCTATTTGCAAGCGGTTTAGTCGGATTAACGCTAGGTTTAGAATTTGCGGCGGAAGATACGGATAATGTTATGAGAGCCGTACCGATTTTAACGGTCGGTTTTATTCTTATCTGTGCCTATTGTCTTTATGCTTACTGAGTAGCGGAGCCGTTATTGCCTTTGGCGATGTTTAAGATTCGCACTTTCCGAATCGGTATTTTATCCAATATGTTGATTCGGTTAAGCGGTTCCGGTATCCCGTTTTTATTACCGTTAATGCTACAAGTCGCTTTTGGTTATAGTGCGGATATCGCCGGTTGGCTTATGGCACCTTTAGCATTAAGTTCGGTTCTGGCAAAGTCGTTTATCGGTTCGGTATTAGAAAAGCTGGGTTATCGAAATACCTTATTGATTAATGCGTTATTGATGACGTGCGCCATTATCGGAATGTCGTTCTTAGACGCTCAATCACCGCTTTGGCTTATTTTATTGGTGATGTGGTTCGGGACTTGTATGTCGTTTATGTTTACCGCAGTAAATATCCTAACGGTGTGCGATTTAAGCGATCAATACGCCAGTGCCGGTTCAACCATGATGAGTGTGGTTCAGCAAGTCGGTATCGGAATAGGAATAGCGGTATCTGCCGTGATTCTCGGTATGTATCGTGCGAATATCGGTGAAACGGACGCATTATTAACGCAGGCATTCAGTTATACTTTCCTTACCTCGGCAATATTCGGGTTAATATTGGCACTTAATATTGCCCGTTTAGCTCAACAAGACGGCAATCATTTACATAGTAAACAAGCATAAAAAACGGTCTTAATGACCGTTTTTGTTTAAATCTAGTTTAGAGAAAACTCTTTGGTTGTTGATTCGTATTTAATCCCGGAATTTGAACCTTCTGCTCCGTTAAAATAAACGTTTTTAGATTGCGAACAAGCACTAATTGCCAAAATGCTTGCGACTAATAAAATCACTTTTTTCATATTGCCTCGAATAGTGTAAAAAAGCGGCCGTTTTTGACCGCTTATTATCAAAATTAAGCCGTAAAGCCTTCTTTTAAACTTACGGTTAGGTTAAACACTAGATTTTCAGCCGAACCGTCTTTACTGTCTAAGCAGTAATAGCCTTCACGTTCGAATTGGTAGCCTTGTTCCGCTTTCGCATTAACGAGGCTCTGCTCAACGAAGCCGTGTTTGATTACCAGTGATTCCGGATTTAATACCGTATTAATATCGTCTTCTGCACCCGGATTCGCTACCGTGAATAAACGGTTGTAAATACGGAATTCAGCCGGTTTATTATCTTCTGCAGATACCCAGTGAATCACACCTTTTACTTTGCGGCCGTCAGCCGGATTTTTACCTAAAGTTTCCGGATCGTAAGTACAGAAAATGGTAGTGATTTTACCGTTTTCGTCTTTTTCTACACGTTCGGCTTTAATTACATAAGCATTACGTAAGCGCACTTCTTTGCCTAATACTAAACGTTTGTACTGTTTATTCGCTTCTTCACGGAAATCCGCTTCATCGATATAAAGTTCACGTGTAAACGGTAAATCACGTTCGCCTAATTCCGGACGATTCGGGTGATTCGGTGCTTTTAAGATTTCTTTATCGCCAAAGTTTTCAATCACGACACGAACCGGGTTGATTACTGCCATTGCACGTGGTGCGTTTTCGTTTAAATCTTCACGAATACAAGCTTCAAGTGCAGAGTATTCCACCACGTTATCTTGTTTTGTCACACCGATACGGCGACAAAATTCACGTAATGATGCCGGTGTATAACCACGACGACGTAAACCTGAAATTGTCGGCATACGCGGGTCATTCCAACCGTCCACCGTACCGTCTGTGACTAATTTTAATAATTTACGTTTAGAAGTGAGCGTGCCTTCTAAGTTCAAACGAGAAAATTCGTATTGGTGCGGTAATGGACGCTCGATAGAAATATTTTCAAGTACCCAATCGTATAAACGGCGGTTATCTTGGAATTCAAGTGTACATAACGAGTGAGTAATGCGCTCAATCGCATCCGAAATACAGTGAGTGAAGTCGTACATCGGATAGATGCACCATTTATCACCGGTTTGGTGATGGTGAGCAAATTTGACACGATAGATAACCGGGTCACGCATTACGATAAACGGCGATGCCATATCAATCTTAGCACGTAAACACGCTTTACCCTCTTCAAACTCGCCGTTTTTCATTTTTTCGAATAACGCCAAGTTTTCTTCCACGCTACGGTCACGATACGGGCTATTTTTACCCGGTTCGGTTAATGTACCGCGATATTCACGCATTTCATCCGGCGAAAGTTCGTCCACATAAGCTAAACCTTTGTTGATTAACTCAATTGCATAGCCGTAAAGTTGATCAAAATAGTCAGATGCATAACGCGGTTCGCCTTCCCATTTAAAACCTAACCATTCTACGTCTTGTTTGATTGAATCAACGTATTCAACATCTTCTTTTACCGGATTCGTATCATCAAAACGAAGGTTACATAAGCCTTTATATTCTTGGGCAATACCGAAGTTTAAGCAGATAGATTTTGCGTGACCGATATGTAAGTAGCCGTTCGGCTCAGGTGGGAAACGAGTGTAAACGTTATTGTGTTTACCGCTTTTTAAATCTTCATCAATAATATGGGTAATAAAATTCGCACGGGTTTCCGGCGCATTTTCTAAAATTTCTTCTGTCATAATTGTTCTCTGTTGCCTTTAAATAAAAATAACAGAGTATTCTACACCGTATTGCAAATTTCATAAAGCGACAAACAGAGAGAAATAAAAAAGCGGTCGAATTGTTTGCAAAATTTGCAAGAAATTCGACCGCTTGAATTTTTATAAAATCAGATTATTTTACACGTGAAACGTATTCGCCTGAACGAGTATCAACACGGATGACTTCGCCGATTTGTACGAATAACGGTACACGAACAACCGCACCGGTGCTTAATGTAGCCGGTTTACCGCCGGTACCTGCCGTATCGCCTTTTAAGCCCGGATCGGTTTCAACCACTTCTAATTCAACGAAGTTCGGTGGAGTTACAGAGATTGCGGAACCGTTCCATAATGTGATGATACATTCGGCTTGATCAACTAACCATTTGTCGTTGTCGCCTAATGCTTTTTCATCTACAGAGATTTGTTCGAACGTTTCAGGGTGCATAAAGTACCAGAAATCTTCGTCTTTGTATGAGTAAGTGTAGTTGTAATCTACAACGTCCGCTGCTTCAACAGAAGTACCTGATTTGAAGTTGATCTCTAATACTTTACCAGAGATTAATTTACGGATTTTGGTACGGGTAAACGCTTGACCTTTACCCGGTTTTACGAATTCATTTTCAACGATTACGCAAGGTTCGCCATCTTGAATAAATTTTAAACCCGGTTTGAAGTCATTAGTGCTGTAACTAGCCATTTTTTCCTCAATAATTAACAAGAGATTAACAAAATTTAAAAATCCGCTATTGGATTTGTCAAAAAGACCCATATAATACAGCAATTAGCGAAAGATCTCTAAAAGTTTTTACGCTATACTTCAAAAATCTTGTTTTATAAGGGAAACTCAATGAAAAAAGTTATTACGCTTTCTGCCGTCATCGCATTATCTATCGCAACCGTTGCGGAAGCAAAGCGCGGAGGTTTGTCTCGTTCGGTAACGGGTAAACCGATTGCGGCACAAAAAACGCAATCTATTCAATCAAATACGCAAAAAGATGCAACATTTGATAACAAACAAAATCGTGCGATTCCAAATCAACAGCCACAAGCGAATGGCGGAAACCGTTTAGCGAGTTTCGCAACCGGTGCGGCGGCAGGTTATGTGCTAAGTGAAATGCTTGCGCCGACCGAAGCACAAGCGCAAACTCAGACACAGCAAGCTGCGGCGACAACTCAGCCGCAAGCGGTTCAAAATGCACAAAATGCTGCAAATACCGCACCGGCTGCAGTAGCGACATTTAAGAGCATTGGTGGTCAAGTTGATCCGTTCTTAGTTGAAAAAACAGACGGCTATCGCCGTTATTGTATTTCCGGCGTGCAGTATTTAATTGCAGCCCAAGGTAGTCCGTCTGCGCCGGTTGTAATGGTTAATCCAAACGGTTCACCGCTTGCGTGTAATTTAGTACAATAATTTCTAATTTTGCGGAGGGGCGTAGTATTACGCCCTTTTTTGTTTTTTATTAATATTTAGGGTGTATGCAATACACCTCTACGAATTATGCAACCAATCCTAATTGAATCTTCCAAACCCCAATGGCTTATTGAATTGGCACAGGCTTTTAATGATCCTATCACCTTATTAGAACATCTTGAGCTTAATCCGAAAGAGTTTGAAACGGCAATAACAGCACGTAAATTGTTTGCATTACGTGTGCCTCGTCCGTTTGTGGAAAAAATGCAAAAGGGCGATAAAAATGACCCGCTTTTTTTACAGGCAATGTCGGCAGCGGAAGAGTTTGTACAGGTAGAAGGCTTTGTGAAAGATCCATTGGAAGAGCAGCATAGCCCTGCACCAAATATTTTGCATAAGTATCATAACCGTCTGCTATTTATGATTAAAAATAGCTGTGCAATTAATTGCCGTTACTGCTTCCGTCGTCATTTTCCTTATGATGAAGTAAAAAGCGGTAAAGCGGTTTGGCAACAAGGACTGGACTATATTGCGGCACATACGGAATTAGAAGAAGTGATTTTCTCCGGCGGTGATCCGCTGATGGCGAAAGACAGTGAATTAGACTGGCTGATTTCCGCTTTGGAACAGATTCCTCATATCAAAACTTTACGTATTCACACCCGTTTACCGGTGGTGATTCCGAGCCGTATCACCGAACAATTGTGTGACCGATTATCAAAATCTCGTTTAAAAGTGGTAATGGTGACCCATATCAATCACCCTAACGAAGTGGATGAAGTCTTAGCCGATAAACTTAATCAATTGCGCCAATCAAAGGTTGTGTTACTCAATCAATCCGTTTTACTCAAAGGAGTAAATGATAATGCGCAAATATTGAAAGCATTAAGTAATAAATTATTTGAGAGCGGCGTACTGCCGTATTATTTACATTTATTGGATAAAGTGGAGGGCGCAAGTCATTTCTTTATCGAAGATCGACAAGCGGCGGAAATTTATAAAGAACTGCAGAGAATAACATCGGGTTATTTGGTACCGAAATTAGCCAGAGAAATTGCGAGAGAGCCAAATAAAACATTGATGGGATAGCGTATAAACAAGCGGTTAAATTTTGCTGATTTTTTGCAAATTTTGACCGCTTATATGCAAAAGGGCGAATAATCTTATTCGCCCTTTTTCGTTAGTTTCGATTAGAAATTCGCATTACGCGGTGCACGTGGGAACGGAATTACTTCACGGATATTTTGTAAACCGGTTACATAAACGATTAAACGTTCAAAACCTAAGCCGAAGCCGGAGTGCGGAACCGTACCGTATTTACGTAAATCGCGGTACCACCAGTAATCTTCCGGATTTAAGCCCATTTCAACCATACGTGTGTCTAATACGTCTAAACGTTCTTCACGCTGTGAACCGCCGATAATCTCACCGATTCCCGGTGCTAATACGTCCATTGCCGCCACGGTTTTACCGTCATCATTTAAGCGCATATAGAATGCTTTAATGTCTTTCGGATAGTTTTTCACAACCACCGGCGATTTGAAATATTCTTCCGCTAAGAAACGCTCGTGTTCGGAAGAAAGATCGATACCCCAAGAAACCGGGAATTCAAATTCTTTACCTGATTTTAATAAGATTTCAATTGCATCGGTGTAATCAACTTGCGCAAACGGTGCAGCGATAAAGTTTTCTAAGCGAGTAATAACATCTTTATCAATATGTTTTGCGAAGAATTGCATATCGTCTTTACGCTCTTCAAGTACCGCTTTAAACACATATTTCAGCATATCTTCCGCTAATTTTGCATTGTCCGCTAAGGTTGCGAATGCAAATTCAGGCTCAACCATCCAGAATTCCGCTAAGTGGCGAGTGGTATTTGAGTTTTCCGCACGGAATGTCGGGCCGAACGTATAAACTTTGCTTAATGCACAAGCGTAAGTTTCGCCGTTTAACTGACCTGATACGGTTAAGAAAGACTCTTTACCGAAAAAGTCTTGGCTAAAATCGACTTTGCCTTCCTCAGTGCGCGGTAAGTTTTCTAAATCTAATGTTGAAACACGGAACATTTCGCCCGCGCCTTCCGTATCCGATGCAGTAATAAGCGGAGTCGCTACCCAGTAGAAACCTTGCTCGTTAAAGAAACGGTGAATCGCTTGTGCTAAGCAGTGACGAACACGCGCAACCGCACCGATTAAGTTGGTACGAGGACGTAAGTGCGCAACTTCACGTAAATATTCGATTGAGTGACGTTTTGCCGCCATCGGATAAGTATCCGGATCTTCAACCCAACCGACCACTTCCACGTGCGTTGCGTGTAATTCGACCGCTTGACCTTCTGCCGGCGATTCAACCACTTTACCGGTGACGATAACGGAACAACCTGCGGTTAAACGTAATACTTCATCGTTATAATTTGCTAAATCGTTATTAATGATCGCTTGGATCGGATCAAAACAAGAACCGTCATAAACGGCTAAAAATGATAAACCTGCTTTTGAGTCACGGCGGGTACGTACCCAACCGCGTACCGCAACTTCTTCGCCTACCGCTACTTTGCCCGATAGGATTTCCGAAACTGTTGGAAATTTAGACATTGAATACCTCAATCTTTATGGTGAGTTTTACAGAAAATAATCGTTCGGTATTTTACAAGAATAAGTAAGGAAATAAAGGAAATTGTCGATTTTTTTGGATATTTACGCAGGATATGACATATTTGCGCCGTTCTAAGAAAAATAAATTGAAAATCCTTGATGAATCTTTATCCTTAACAAAAATTTCTTATATACGCGTTCCAAACTATGTTTACCCGTTCTAAAACTTTCACTTTTCAATTACATCGTTTTTTGCATAGAAAAATTCACCAAACACATCAGATTTCTCGAAAAAGTATTGAATTTGCTTGTTTGCTTATCGGAGCCGCTTTGGTGGCATTCTTTTCGTTAGGTTTTGCTAAATTAGCCGAGTTCGGTTTACATTTGAATGCACAATGGACGGCCAAATATCCGTTAGCCGTTTGGTTTGTAATGCCGTTGGGAATGGCCGCATTAGCTTGGTTTACTGCGAAATATACGCCTTATGTGGCGGGAAGCGGTATTCCGCAAGTGATAGCCTCAATGAGCCTGCCGCACGGTGCGCTGAAAAGTAAATTAGTCGCATTTTGGCAAACGCTTTGGAAAATTCCGCTTACTTTTTTAGCCATGGTATGCGGGGCTTCCGTCGGACGGGAAGGTCCTTCCGTACAAGTCGGTGCGGCGGTAATGTTGGCTTGGGGCAATTTCTGTCATAAACACGGCTATGCCTTTAAAGGTTTAAGTGCAAACGAGCTTATGGCGGCAGGAGCCGGCGGTGGATTAGCGGCCGCTTTTAACGCCCCGCTTGCCGGTGTGATTTTTGCCATTGAAGAATTAGGACGAGGCGTATTATTGCGTTGGGGCAGACGAGTTGTTCTCGGTGTGTTAGCCTCTGGATTTATTTTAATTGCGATTGAAGGAAATAATCCGTATTTTCCCCAGTATCAAGGTGCGTCTTCTGTCCCTAAAATGATCTTATGGGTTGCATTATGCGGTGTGGTGTGCGGAATACTGGGCGGCGTATTCGCCCGTTTATTAGCGAAAGGCGTTGCCGGTATTTCTCCGCCTAAAATCAGAGGTTGGGTTCGTCGTCATCCAATCTATATTGCATTCATCTTAGGGCTTATTCTTGCGGCATTAGGGCATTATACGCAAGGTCAAACTTATGGAACGGGTTATGATGTTGTTGCAAGAGCATTGGAAGGAGAGGAAATTACCCCGCAAGCGGTCGGAATTGCCAAACTCTTTGCAACGGTCGCCACTTATTGGACGGGTATTGCCGGCGGAATATTTACGCCGTCTTTAACAATAGGTGCGGGAATCGGCAGCGAAATATGGTTTTTGAGCGGCGGTACGGTTGATCAGCGATTATTGGTTTTATTGTGTATGGCGGCGTTTTTGGCAGGTGCAACGCAGTCGCCGATCAGTGCCAGCGTCGTCGTTATGGAAATGACGGGAAGCCAACCGGTTCTTTTTTGGGTGCTGATTGCAAGCCTGATTGCCTCAATCGTTTCCCGCTATTTTTGTCCAAAACCTTTTTATCACTTGGCTGCCGGTCGTTTCAGACAAAGAGTACAAGAAGAAAAACGTGAGAAATCCCTTCTAAAACAAGAAGATAAAAGGATTAAATAAAAATATTATATTTTATTTAAAATATTTGGAACTTTTTTAAAACGGCTCAGTCTTAAATAACGCTAACTGACAGAATTTATGTAAGTTTTTTTCATTTCCTTAGGTAAGACCTCCCCCGGCATCGCTTTCTTGGTGCCGGGTTTTTTTATGCCCGCAATTCTTTTAATTTGTAAAATTTCCTGCAAATTTAACCGCTTAGCTATGCTACAATGTGACTAATTTTTCCTAATTGAAGCGATCAATGAATAAAAATCTTACTTTTTTCTTTTATGATTACGAAAGTTTCGGTGTGGGTCCGGCGTTAGATCGTCCGGCACAGTTTGCCGGTATTCGTACCGATAGTGATTTTAATATCATCGGTGAGCCGGTGATGTTTTATTGTAAGCAAACACCGGATTATTTACCTTCGCCTGAAGCGGTGATGGTGACGGGTATTACTCCGCAACAGTGTAACGCTGAAGGCGTGCCGGAACCGGAATTTGCTGCACGAATCCACGCTGAATTCAGCCAGCCGAACACTTGCATTTTAGGCTATAACAATATTCGTTATGACGATGAAATGACCCGTTATACCTTTTTCCGCAATTTCTTTGACCCGTATGAATATAGCTGGAAAAATGGTAATTCTCGTTGGGATCTGTTAGATCTTGTTCGAGCTTGTTATGCACTGCGTCCGGACGGCATTGAATGGGTAATAGATGAAAACGGTGTGCCGAATTTCAAATTAGAGAATCTCACTAAAGCGAACGGCATTGCTCATGAAAATGCGCACGATGCAATGGCGGACGTTTACGCCACGATTGCGATGGCGAAATTGATTAAGCAAAAACAGCCGAAACTTTTCCAATTTTTCTTTGAGAATCGTGGTAAGAAGGAAATTGAGAAAATGATTGATACCGGTGAAATGACCCCGTTGGTACACGTTTCCGGTATGTTCGGTAATGCGCGTGCTAATACCGCTTGGATTGCACCGATTGCGTGGCACCCAACTAATCAAAATCAAGTGTTATGTTGCGATCTATCCGGCGATGTTAGTGCCTTATTAACGGATTCAGCGGAAGAATTACGTACTCGTCTATACACTAAAAAAGAAGAGCTGGCTGAAGGTGTTGCACCCGTTCCATTAAAAGGGGTACATATTAATCGTTGTCCGATTATTGCCCCGGCAAAAGTGTTGTTGCCTGAAAATGCGGCTCGCTTAGGCATTGATCGTGAGCGTTGTTTGGAAAATCTCAAATTACTGAAGGCGAATAAAAGTTTAGTGCGTGAGAAAGTGACCGAAATTTTTATGGAAGAACGGAGCTTTGAACCTTCTGCGAATGTGGAAACGACTCTGTATGACGGCTTTTTCTCACCGGCAGATAAAAATAATATGTCGATTTTGCGTACGTTACCGCCGCAAGAATTGGCGCATCACGGCTTACAATTCGCCGATGAACGAGTAGAAGCTTTGTTATTTCATTATCGAGCCAGACATTATCCCGAAACATTGAGCCGAGCGGAACAGATTAAATGGCAGAAATATTGTCATCAGCAGATAGATGCCAAATCGGCACAATTTGCCGAAGCGATTGATAGCTTATTCCAAATTCATCACGATAATCCGGAAAAGGTAAAATTATTGGAAAATTTGACCGCTTACGCTGCACAAATTGCGGAATTTCAGGTAGTTAAACACACCGCTAATGAACAAAATGAACAGTTGGTTTCAGCCTTAAACCAAGTAGCGGAACAGAGGGTGAATAAAGCGGCGAAGTTGGAAATGCTAAAGACATTAATTAAATAAGTGAGAGAAAACGGCTATGCAACAACCTTTAGAACATCATCCGTTTGAACCGGTGCTACCAACCTCCGCAACCGTAGCGATGATGGGGACTTTTCCGCCGACAGGCGAAAAACGCTGTATGGAATTTCATTACCCGAATTTCCAAAATGATATGTGGCGTATTATGGGCGCGGTTTTCTATGATGATACCGACCATTTCCGTGTCGGCGATGAAAAACGTTTTGATCCGATAAAAATCGAAGCGTTTTTACGAGAAAAGGGCATTGCGTTGTGTTCATCGGCACAAACGGCAATTCGTTTAAAGGGTAACGCTTCGGATAAGGATTTAAAAATCGTTGAACCGGTGGATATGTCGCAATTATTAAAAACGTTACCCCATGTAAAATGGATTTTTACTACCGGCGGTTTGGCAACAGATACGTTACTCGGTTTATTAAATGAGAAAATTAAAGCGCCGAAAACAAACGAATGGATTCACTATCCGTACTGTGCCGAGCGTGAACTTTTCCTTTACCGTTTGCCTTCTACCTCTCGGGCTTATCCATTGAGTTTAGCTAAGAAAATTGAGGCGTACCGACAATTTTTTATTCAAGCAGGATTACTTTAACGCATGAAATATGATTTACATTCACACAGTACCGCATCGGACGGTATGCTTAGCCCGACCGAGTTGGTTCAGCGTGCGTTAGAGCAACAAATAGAAATGCTTGCCTTAACCGATCACGATACCGTAGCGGGGATTCAAGAAGCAAAACACGCAGCACAAGGGCAACCGATTCGCTTTATTGCCGGCGTGGAAATTTCTATCGTTTGGGAAGGCAAAAGTATTCATCTTGCCGCTTTAAATGTGGATGAAACGCATCCTGCATTAGTGGCATTGTTAGATAAGCAAGCGTTACTGCGTGAGCAAAGAGCGGTCGAAATCGGCGAAAAACTTGCAAAAGCCGGTATTCCGAATGCTTATGAAGGGGCAAAAGCGTTAGCAAGCGGAGAGGTGACTCGTGCGCATTACGGGCGTTTTTTACACGAAAACGGTCATGTCCGAAATATCGAACACGCCTTTAAAAAGTATCTCTGTGGCGGTAAGCCGGCTTACGTTAAGCCAATGTGGTGCAGTTTAGAAGAAGCGATTGAAGTCACACACCAAGCGGGCGGCGTGATTTGCATTGCACATCCGTTGCGTTATAAATTAACCGGACGTTGGATTCGCCGCTTAACCGCTGACTTTAAATTAGCCGGTGGCGACGGCATTGAAGTTGCCGGCTGTGGGCAAACACCGGATCAACGCCAACTGATCGCTCGTTGGGCAAAAGAGTTTGATTTATATGCTTCGGTCGGTTCGGATTTCCATTACCCGACCGGTTGGATTGAGCTTGGCAGAGGGCTAATACTGCCGGCGGATTGCAAACCGATTTGGGATTTATTTTAAGGAAAAGGGCGTGTTAAACGCCCTTTGCTTTATCTGAATTATTTCACTTTAAATTGGCTAAATTCAGCCATGACCTCGCCGAGAGCCGCCACTCTTTGTTCAATTTTAGTCATATCTGGTTTTTCTGCCGTAATTGCAATACGCATTAAGCCCAGTGAACGTTCAAATTTACCATAGTGGGTTAAACTCATCTCACGTATCGGTTTTTCATATTTTGCCCAATTCTTACCGAAATGACGTGCCGCCGTTCTGATTTGCTTAATCTCTTTGGTCTGTACTGCAAGTTGCAAATTTTGATAAAGCGGTGTCATTTGTTTAACGAAAGTTTGCTGTTTAGCCGCATAGTCCACCGGGTTTTGTGCTTTTTCAAAACGATATAGATGCTTAGCGACATTTTCTACGTTGGCTAGATCCGTAGTTTTAATCGCTTGGTTTAAAGCGTCCGCTACATTTTTGCCCGCTTCCGAATGATGTCCCTCAAACTGATTAAAGGCTTGCTGTAGAGCGGTCAAATTTTGCTGAGATTTTGCAACTTCACCTTTTTTAAGTTCTGCCATTGCTTCAGAGAGCTGTACGAATAACGGGCTAACATCTACTTTCGCTAATGTGATTGAACTAGCAAAGAGCAGAGGAATGATGATTAATTTTTTTAATGTCATTTGCTATTCCTTAGAGTAAATCGAATAAGGCTTTGCCAAGATAATCATTTTCGTCTTTTACACCGGCAAAGCAGGCAAATAAGCCGCTGCCGATATGGGTAATATATTCGTTCATTTTGTCGATATTTCCTAAAGCGTTTTGCACTTTGATAAATTGCTCGGGGCTTTGTTGGAACGAAATAAACAGTAAGCCCGAGTCAAATTGCCCTTTATCGTCAATACCGCTGGCGTAGGAGAACGAACGTCTGAGCATTTTTACTCCGGTTTTATGGGCAAGGTGCGTATGTGAAATTTCCGGCATCACCGGATTACCTTTGTCATCTTTTTTCGCCAGATCGAATTTTTCAAATTCATGTTTATAGCCGAGTGCCGCACCGGAATCGCGATAACGACCGAAGGTTTCTTCCTGCGATCTTAAATGCGTACGATCCCAGGTTTCTAAGAACATTTTGACACGGCGAACGGCTAAATAGGAACCGCCTTTCAGCCAACCGTCTTGTACCCAGACCACATTGTCCTGAGCTTTTAAACTCTCGGCATTTGCCGTACCGTCTTTAAATGCAAATAAGTTACGCGGCGTTTCATTATTTAAAAATGAATTAAAGCCCATTTGCGACCATTTCATTTTGACTTCACCGCGAGCCGCACGTACCAAATTACGCACTGCATGGAAGGCGACTTGAGGGTCATCGGCACAGGCTTGAATACAAATATCGCCGCCGCTAAATTCGGCTTGCAATTGATCACGAGGAAAGTGCGGTAAATCTTGTAATTCGGTCGGCTTATGCTTTTCAATACCCAGTTTTTTAAAGAACGAAGCACTTACACCGAAAGTGATAGTGAGGTCTTGCGGGTCCAAACTATCCGCTTCACCGGTATCCGCAGGCGGAACATAAGCGTTGTTGCTATAGGGTTTTACATTTTTACCTTGTGTCAGATTATTACTATAACGCGTCCAAGTTTGGAAAATCTCTTTCACTTTTGCAATATCGGCGGTATCTAAATCCAAGACGAGAAAATAGATATGTTTTTGTGCAGGGGTAACAATGCCGGCTTGGTGTTTACCATAAAAAGGATATTGGTTATGTGCTTGCGCAGTGAGTTGTCGTGATTCTAAAGCAAAAGCAGGAGCCGACAATAAGCCAGCTCCTACCAATGCGGTATTTTTTAGAAAATCACGGCGAGAACGGATTTCTGCCATCATTTATTCCTACCTTATTTCTCTAAGAGAACGCCTAATTGCGCCAACGGCTCGCCCAGTTGGTTTACTGCCTCGGCTAATGCTTTAACATCGTTTTTTGACAGTTTGTTATATGCTACGTAATCGTAACCGTTTTTCGCTTTATTGTGTTTTGCCAGTAAGCTATTGACCGTAGCAAAGCGAGCGGCGATTTCCGCCGAAAGTTTCGCATCGGTTTTGTCTAATTGCGGTTTAAAGATTTCATAGATTTTTTCCGCCCCCTCAATATTCGCTTTGAAATCGTAAAGGTCGGTTTTAGAGAAAATTTCCTCTTCACCGGTTACTTTAGTGGTGGACACCTCATTTAATAAATCCACCGCACCGGTGATCATTAATTCGGGAGTAACTTCCGCCGTCGGAATTTTAGCGCGTAATTCTTTAACGTCTTTTAGCAGTTGTTCCGCAGTCGCTTTTGTACCTTTAGTGGTATTTTTCTCCCATAAAACTTTTTCGATTTTATGGAAGCCGGACCAATCTTTTTCCGTTTTGCCTTCTTCGGTTAAATCGGCAAGGCGTGCGTCAATACGAGGATCCAAATCGCCAAAACTCTCGGCAATCGGTTCGGAACGTTCAAAATACATTCGTGCAAGCGGGTAAATTTGTTTCGCTTTTTGCACATCGCCTTTATCTAAATAAGCAACAAATTTCTCGGTGTCGGTAACTAAGCGGTCGATTTGCTCAACCACAAATTGTTTATAAGTTTCGGTTTCTTTGCTTAAGTCTAATGCAAAAGATTGAGTCGTCAGTAATACACCGGAAAGTAGCACGGCTAATTTTGTTAAACGCATAAAAATTTCCTCTATCTAAGAATAGTGTGGTAATCATATTCTTATTAATAATCATTATCAAAACAAGAGTATTAATTTTGTGATCTGATTCACATTTTAATTTGTAAATTTTTTTAGAAAATTGACCGCTTGCTTGTGCTAAAATCCTATCCGAAATTTCTTGGATAGGATGTGATATGAGCAAGCAAGGCAAACCTTTTATTTTACATAGCCCGTTTAAACCCTCTGGCGATCAGCCGTCAGCGATTGCCAAATTGACCGAAGGGCTAAATGACGGATTGGCGCATCAAACGTTACTGGGGGTAACCGGTTCGGGTAAAACCTTTACCATTGCTAATGTGATCGCTCAACTCAATCGTCCGGCAATGTTGCTTGCGCCGAATAAAACGCTTGCCGCTCAGCTGTATGCCGAGATGAAAGCCTTCTTCCCAGAAAATGCGGTGGAATACTTTGTCTCTTACTATGACTATTACCAACCGGAAGCCTATGTGCCGAGTAGCGATACCTTTATCGAAAAAGACGCGTCGATTAACGAACAAATCGAACAGATGCGACTGTCGGCAACCAAATCATTCCTTGAACGCCGAGATACCATTGTAGTTGCTTCTGTTTCAGCCATTTACGGCTTGGGGGACGTGGACGCTTATATGCAAATGATGTTGCATTTACAAGTGGGGGCGATTATCGATCAACGAGAGATTCTCGCTCGCCTTGCCGAATTGCAATATACTCGCAACGATCAAGCATTTCAGCGTTCGACTTTCCGTGTGCGTGGCGAAGTGATTGATATTTTCCCTGCCGAATCGGACGAAATTGCATTACGTGTTGAATTGTTTGACGATGAAATCGAAAGCCTTTCGTTGTTTGATCCGCTTACCGGACATAGCTTGGGCAAAGTGCCTCGCTATACTATTTATCCGAAAACGCACTACGTTACCCCTCGTGAACGCATTTTGAATGCGATTGAAGAAATTAAACAAGAGCTGGTGGAACGCCGCGAGTATTTCATCAAAGAAAATAAATTGTTGGAAGAACAACGTATTACTCAACGCACGCAATTCGATATTGAAATGATGAATGAGCTGGGCTATTGCTCGGGCATTGAAAACTATTCACGCTATCTGTCGGGCAGAAAAGAGGGCGAACCGCCTCCGACATTATTCGACTATATGCCGGCGGACGGCTTGCTGATTATTGACGAAAGCCACGTTACCGTGCCGCAAATCGGCGGTATGTATCGAGGCGACCGAGCCAGAAAAGAAACGTTGGTGCAATACGGTTTCCGCTTGCCGTCTGCATTGGATAACCGCCCGTTACGCTTTGAAGAATTTGAACGCCTAGCCCCACAGACAATTTATGTTTCGGCAACACCGGGCAATTATGAATTAGAAAAATCAAACGGTGATGTGGTGGATCAAGTGGTTCGCCCAACGGGATTATTAGACCCGATCATAGAAGTTCGCCCTGTGGCCACGCAAGTTGATGATGTGTTATCGGAAATCCATAAACGAGTGGCGGTTGATGAACGAGTGTTAATTACTACGCTAACCAAAAAAATGGCGGAAGATTTAACCGATTATCTCGATGAACACGGCGTGCGTGTGCGTTATCTGCATAGCGATATTGATACGGTTGAACGGGTAGAAATTATTCACGACTTGCGTATGGGAATGTTTGACGTATTGGTCGGCATCAACTTATTGCGTGAGGGCTTGGATATGCCGGAAGTGTCGCTGGTGGCGATTTTAGATGCGGATAAAGAAGGCTTTTTACGTTCCGAACGTTCATTAATTCAGACCATCGGACGTGCAGCTCGAAACCTGAACGGTAAAGCAATTCTTTACGGCGACCGCATTACTAACTCTATGCAAAAAGCGATTACCGAAACCGAACGCCGCCGAGAAAAACAACAAAAATACAACGAAGAACACGGTATTACTCCGCAAGCCCTCAACAAAAAAGTAGGCGAATTGCTCGACATCGGACAAACCGACAAGCCGAAACGAGGCAAACAAGCGGTCAAAGTCGAAGAAAAATCTGCAAATACCTACAAACCAAAATCCCGCAAAGAGCTGGAAAAAGAACTCAAACAACTTGAGCAACAAATGCGAGATTTCGCTAAAGATTTAGAGTTCGAAAAAGCGGCTGAGGTAAGGGATAAGATTGGGCAGTTGAGGGCGTATTTGCTAGAAATTTAGAGATTTCTTAAGGAATAACTATGAATGATATTAAACAGAAATTTGAAGAAGCTAAGCATTTCTTTGATAAAGGTGATTTGGATAAGGTTGTAGCGATTCTTTCTACAATTTCGCAAGAAGATGATGTAAAGCAGTATGCAAGAGCACAGCTGAATATTGGTATTATTCTCGGTAAGCAAGGGAAAGTTGATGAAGCGATAGTTGCTTATCGCAATGTAAATCGTGAAGATAGTGTAGAGTCGTATGCAAGAGCACAGCTGAATATTGGTATTACTCTTGGTGAGCAAGGGAAAGTTGATGAAGCGCTAGTTGCTTATCGCAATGTGAATCGTGAAGATAGTGCGGAACAGTATGCAAAAGCACAGCTGAATATTGGTATTATTCTCGGTGAGCAAGGGAAAATTGATGAAGAAATTGAAGCATATTACAATGTAACTCGTGAGGATAGTGCTGAGCAGTATGCTATAGCACAAGTGAATCTTGGTATTGCTTTAGGAAAGCAAGGAAAAGTTGATCAAGCGCTAGTTGCTTATCGCAATGTAAATCGTGAAGATAGTGCAGAGGCGTATGTAAGAGCACAGCTGAATGTTGGTATTACTTTAGAAAAGAAAGGAAAGGTTGATGAAGCGATAGTTGTTTATCGCAATGTAACTCGTGAGGGTAGTGCTGAGCAGTATGCTATAGCACAAGTGAATCTTGGTATTGCTTTAGGAAAGCAAGGAAAAGTTGATGAAGCGATAGTTGCTTATCGCAATGTAAATCGTGAAGATAGTGCAGAGGTGTATGTAAGAGCACAAATAAATCTTGGTATTACTCTCGGTGAACAAGGAAAATTTGATGAAGCAATAGCTGCTTTTAACAATGTAAGCCGTGAAGATAGTACGGAATTGTATGCTATAGCACAGGTGAATCTAGGCATTACTTTAAGAAAGCAGGGGAGGGGAGATGAAGCGATAGTTGCTTATCGTAATGTAAATCGTGAAGATAGTGCGAAACTGTATGTGAAAGTACAATTTTTACTTGGGCTTATTTTCGAGAGCCAAGATAAGCTAGATGAGGCAAGAGATGCTTTTAATAATATAAGATTAAGTGATAGTGTTGAATTATATACGAAAGCTCAGGTGTACCTTAAGGTACTGAATATAGGTAAGAAAGAAATTAGGATATCTTTGTTTAATATACATCGCTGTATAGATGATATTTCGAGTTTGTTACGTATAAATAATCCTAGTGAGGTACATATAGCACATTATACTAGACCAAGTACTTTATTTAAATTATTACCAAATGAATTTAGTAAAGACGGAAAGAAAGATATATTTTCTAGATTTAGATTAAGTTCGATTAATGGCGTTAATGATCCAACAGAAGGAAAAATTTTATTTCAATATCTAGGCATTAATGAGCTAGAAGATAGTTATATTACATTTATTAGTTGTTTTACTTTTAACCATGATAGCCTTAATCAATTTAGATTATATGGTAAAGAGAATAACAAAGAAGTAACGGGCGTAAGTGTCGTTTTTGATGGCTCTCTGTTCTTTGAGCAAAGCTTAGAAAAATTTATCGCATTAGATTATAGTTCGAAATTACTCAAAGAGCTAAATTATCTTCAAGAGGATATTGAAAAAGAGAAGCGATTAGTTGATAAACTTCCACTGTATCGTTGTATTTATATTGATCCTGAAAGTGCTTATATCAGTTTAGCAAGACGAGAAGATATTACTTTTTATAGAGAAAAAGCAACAAACCAAAAAGATTTAAAAAGATATAATAAACAACTATCTGAAAGTAATAAAGAAGTAACGAATCTATTAAAAGAAATTAAATCTTGCATAGACATAGTATTATCTAAAAAAGCTAACAAGCTAAATAGAAATGAACTATTGGAAGTAATAAGTGAGATTATTTTACCATTAAGATATTTAGTTAAACACGTTGCTTTTAAAGAAGAGCAAGAATGTAGAATGGTATATATCTCTCCGTTGGATAATCCGAAAATTATTTTGGATACTGAATATAACCAGACTTATGTAGAGTATGCGGTTCCTGTTAAGGAAAATATTCATAGAGTATATTTATCTCAAGGTGCAAATATATATAAAGAAAGCTTTAGAATTTTATTAGGCGAAAATAAAGTTAAAAGCTCTTCAAATCCGTTTAGGAATAAAGATTAATATTGATATAACTCTGTCCCCTCTCTCTGATTTTCGCAAAGCTGTTACTTTGCTCAAATCTGTCTCTCTCCCGCAAGGGGGAGAGAGTTGTTTAACAAGCGATTAAATTTTCTAAAAACTTTGCAAATTGCAAAAAATTCAGAAAATTTAACCGCTTGTTATATGAGCTAAAGTTTAGGCGGATGTGCTAGGAAATGTTGTACTACATTACACTCTCGCCCCTTGCGGGAGAGAGACAGCTTGTTGAAGCGTGTAGCGAAACAAGCAGAGAGAGGGGGAAAATATCCCAAAAGTCAGTTTAATTTATGATGTTGTCTTAAATTAAACTGACTTTTTCTTTTTTATGTGGTGGCTTTGTGAAATTTTCGAGAAATCAGACCGCTTGCTTGTGTTAGAATAAACAGACATTTGAAGAGGAGAATAGTATGGATCTTGCCTACCTAGCCGAATTGCCGAGAGAAGAATTTATTGAGCGTAGAAGTCGTGTGTTTGAGCAAATGCAGGATAATTCTGCGTTGGTGGTGTTTACCGAAACCGAGAAACGCCGTAATAGCGATTGCGATTATTTGTTCCGTCCGGATAGTTATTTCTGGTATTTAACCGGTTTTGCCGAGCCGAAATCGGCATTGTTGTTGATTAAAAAAGACGGCAAAAATGAGAGTGTGATGTTTGTGCGTAAAAAAGATCCGCTAATGGAAACGTGGAATGGTCGCCGTTTGGGGATTGAAAAAGCCCCTGAAAATTTGAACGTAGATTTAGCGTTTGATATTGAGGATATTTCTCGTGTTTTTGCAGAAAAAACGCAAAATTTGACCGCTTGTTACTATGCCAAAGGTTTACAGGAATGGGGCGATAGCGTAGTTGCGGAACAGTTTGTTGACGTGATTGACTGGCAGCCGATGTTGTCGGAAATGCGTTTGATTAAATCGACAGCGGAGATCGCTTTAATTCAGCAAGCGTGCCATATTTCGGGTTTGGCACATATTCGTGCGATGAAGCAAACTCGTCCAAATCGTTATGAATTGGAAATTGAGGGCGAAATTCAGCACGAATTTACCCGCTTTGGGGCGAGATTCCCTGCTTATAATTCGATTGTAGCAAGCGGTAAAAATGCCTGTATTTTGCACTACAATGAAAATGATCAGGTGCTAAAAGACGGCGATTTATTGCTGATTGATGCCGGAGCGGAGTTTGCTCACTATGCCGGTGATATTACCCGTACTTTCCCGATTAACGGTAAGTTTTCCGAACCTCAGCGAGAAATTTATCAGTTAGTCTTAGACGCAATGAAAGAAGCAACTAAATGGCTTGTTCCACAAAGTTCGATCAAAATTGCCAATGAAAAAATGGTACAAGTGCTAACCGAAGGTTTAGTCCGCTTAGGCATTCTGAAGGGCGAAGTAGAGCAATTAATCGCAGAGAAAGCCTATCGTCAATTTTATATGCACGGCTTGGGGCATTGGCTTGGTTTAGACGTTCACGATGTGGGTAATTATGGCACGGAGCGAGATCGTCCGCTTGAAATCGGTATGGTGCTAACGCTTGAACCGGGTTTATATATTTCAAGTGATGCGGATGTGCCGGAGCAATACAAAGGCATTGGTGTGCGTATTGAGGATAATTTATTGATTACTGAATATGGCAATAAAAATCTGACAAGCGGTTGCCCGAAAGAAATTGCTGATATTGAAGCGATTATGAACGTTCGGTAAAATAGAAAAAGGCACAATATAAATTGTGCCTTTAATTTGTTTGTACTTATGCTTTGAATTAAAGCACTTTTACAATCGCTTCGCAAAGTGCACCAATGTTTTGGTCGGTGATACCTGCAACATTGATACGACCGGAACGTACCGCATAAATTGCAAACTCTTCACGTAGGCGATCCACTTGTTCCGGTGTTAAGCTGCTAAATGAGAACATACCGTTTTGTTTTGCAATAAAATCGAAATCTTGTTTTGCTCCTTTCTCTTTTAATAATTGCACCATACGGCTACGCATACCTTTAATGCGATCACGCATTTCATCTAATTCCGCGACCCATTCCGCACGTAACGCTTCATCGCCTAATACACGAGCAACCGCATTTGCACCGTGTGCTGCCGGGTTAGAGTAAAGCACACGAATAATTGATTTAATTTGGGTGAATGCTTTATTTGTCACATCCGCATTTTCCGCCACTAAGGTAAATGCACCGACACGCTCGTTATATAAACCGAAGTTTTTTGAGTATGAACTTGCGATTAATAATTCTTTGTGGTTTTTCACAAACGCACGTAAGCCGTATGCGTCTTGGTCTAAACCGTTACCGAAACCTTGGTAAGCAAAGTCAAATAACGGTAACCAACCTTTTTCCGCAGAAAGTTTCGCTAATGCGTCCCATTGTTCCGGTGTAGGGTCGATACCGGTCGGGTTATGACAGCAACCGTGTAATAACACCACATCACCGGCTTCCGCTTGGCTTAAATCGGCAAGCAAGTTATCCCAATCTAAACCGTGTGTTTCAGGGTTGTAATAACGATAGCCTTTGACATTTAAACCGACCGCTTCGGCAATCGCATTGTGGTTCGGCCAAGTCGGGTTGGAAATCCAGATATTTTTTGCTGACGTTTGGCGTTTGATAAATTCCGCCGCAATACGTAATGCGCCCGTACCACCTAAGCTTTGTGCGGTTTTTGCACGACCTGAAGCGATAATTTCCGCTCCTTTACCGAATAAAAGTTCTTGCGTATAAGCATTAAATGCTTGTACACCGTCAATCGTGAGGTAGTTTTTATTCGTTTCTTGTTCTAATAATAACGCTTCCGCTTTTTTTACCGCTTTCACGATAGGTGTTTTACCTTCCGCATTCATATAAACACCGATACCAAGGTTGATTTTCCCTGCACGTTGTTCCGCTTTAAACGCTTCGCCTAAACCTAAAATCGGATCTGCCGGAGCAGCCTGAATGTGGTTGAACATTGACATAATGTGTCCTCTATAAAGTTGTGTTTGAAATTAGAAATATTTATACAATCCATTAGCTATTTTAGCAATAGAGAAGCGGTCTATTTTTGAAAATTTTTTGCAAATTTCACAAGAAAATAGACCGCCTGTACTTATTTGAGTTTATTAATCGCCCAATCTAACCCTGAATGGAAATCATCGGTTAAATACGGACGAAGCTGTTCGAGTAATTGGATCAACTGAGCTTGTTCCGGATGGCATAAATTGATATGTCCGACTTTACGCCCTGCACGAACTTCTTTGCCATACCAATGTAGTTGTGAGAACGGGACTTCCAACCACGCATTATTGTGTTCAATACCAATCAGATTGACCATTACGCTCGGTGCAATTTGTTTAAGTTGCGGTGTCGGTAAGTCAAGCAATGCACGTAAATGCAATTCAAACTGGCTGATTGAGCAACCTAATTGCGTCCAGTGTCCGCTGTTATGCACACGCGGAGCGAGTTCATTAATTAATAACGTATCGCCCACCACAAAACATTCCATTGCCATTACGCCGACATATTCTAAATCTTGCATAATCGTGCCAAGCATTTGTTCTGCTTGAGTTTGGTAAGTTTGCTGATTCGGTAAATTCACATCACAAACGGAGTAACGCAAGATGCCGTTTTGTTGCAAGTTATGGCTAATCGGATAGAAGCGAGTAGAACCGTCACGGAAACGGGCGCCGACAATCGAGATCTCACCGTCAAACGGAATAAACTTTTCCGCAATCACTTCACCGAACAGATCCGGTGTGATTTGGTCAATGCTGTCTTGTGTCACAATCCATTGACCTATGCCGTCATAACCGCCGGTACGACGTTTTACCACCACTTTTTCGCCGACATTGCTAAATACGCTTTGCCATTGTTCGGCAGATTCCAATAATTGCCATGGTGAAGTGGAAAGTTGGAGCTTGTCTAATAAGGATTTTTGGGTAAAACGATCCGCCGTTGTGCCGAATACGTTTAAATTGACAAAGTTTTTATGATTGCCGAGTAATTGTGTGAGCGGCGTTTCTGCCCAACGTTCGATTTCTGCGGTAATGATACTGTTTTGTTCAAGCTCAAAAACCGGCGCATCAAACGCAAGCGGTTTTACTTCAATATCAAGCGGTGCGCCGGCATAGCGTAACATTCTGCCGAGCTGACCGTTACCAAGCACATAAATTGGGGGATAAATGGCACTTTTTTGCATTTTTTATGATTCCGTTTGCGGAAAGTTTGAGGCTCGATTTGCAATTTTTGGGGTAAATTTGACCGCTTGTACGGCTCGGAAACCTCAAACTTTCTGTGTTTATCAGAGATTAAAAATATTCGGCGAGCGGTTTACTCAAGTTTTGATTTAGCAAGACTAACAATTTGATACGTGCTTTCTGACCGCTTAAACCGGTGGTAAAAATCACATTTTGTTGTTTAAGCTGCTTACCACCGCCTAAATAGTCGTACACATCCTGAGTAACGCCGTTAAACGCACGAGAAACTAATACAACGGGAATATCGGCACGTAATAGCGCGTCTAAACCGGCTAAACAACTCGGTGGTAAATTACCTGCACCTAATGCTTCAATTACCACTCCGTCACAGCCGTGATGAGCTAATTGTTCCAATAAGAAACTGTCCATACCGGCATAGGCTTTAACCAGCTGTACGTTAGTACGGGTAACGGTTTGTATCGGGAAGCGTTCGTATTCGGTTAATTGTTGAAAATACAGTACGCGGTTTTTCGCAATTAAGCCGCAAGGGCCGAAAGTCGGCGTTTGGAATGTCGCTACGTTGGTCGTATGCGTTTTAGTCACAAATTTAGCGTTATGAATTTCATCGTTCATCACCACTAATACGCCTTTATTTCGACTTTCCGGACAAAGTGCAACCAAAATCGCACTTTGTAAGTTAATTAAACCGTCCGAACCCAATTCGTTACTTGAACGCATTGCGCCGGTAATTGCAACCGGTACATTTACATTCAGCGCTAAGTCAAGGAAATAAGCGGTTTCTTCTAACGTATCCGTACCGTGGGTAATCACGATACCGTTATACTGTTCTTCATTTACCGCTTTTTCAATACGTGTTTTTAATAATAACCAATGCTGTAAAGTAATATGAGGCGAAGGCACATTAAGCACCGATTCTTGGCTGAGTTGAGCCGGGTGATTTAAACGTTCTAATGCGGCAAGCAGCGGATTTTTTTCGGAAGGCGAAACTTTACCGTCTTCGCCTTCACTCATTGAAATCGTACCGCCCGTATGTAGGATTAAAAGTTTCTTTGTCATGAAAATCTATTAGTTACGTGGATCTGGATTATCTAATACCGATTGCGTTTGTTCATTGCGGAATGCGTGTAGCTTTTGAGCTAACTCAGGGTTAAACGCCGCTAAAATTTGAGCAGCGAGTAAACCTGCATTCGCCGCACCCGCAGGGCCAATCGCAAGCGTACCGACCGGAATACCCTTAGGCATTTGAACGATAGAGTATAAGCTATCTACACCGCTTAGCATCGAACTTTTTACCGGAACGCCTAATACAGGAACGATGGTTTTTGCCGCAATCATACCCGGCAAATGCGCCGCACCGCCTGCCCCAGCGATAATCACTTTATAACCGTTTTGTTCCGCACTTTCCGCAAATGAGAAAAGTTTGTCCGGCGTACGGTGTGCCGAAACCACTTCAACGTGATAAGCAAGATTAAACTGATCTAAGATTTGTGTTGCTTCCGACATGGTCGCCCAGTCGCTTTTTGAACCCATAACAATTGTAATTTCAGGTTTTTCAGACATATTGATTCCTTTTGAAACAAGAGGGGAAAACTTTTTCAGTATAACATAATAGGCAAACGTTTGCTTGTGAATTTATACGGACGAATCAGACCAAATAATGTAAAGAATTATCGACAAAGCACAATTTAAAACTATCAACTCGGTTGCTAAATGTGTTACGATATACGACCATTTTTAAAATTTATGTGTTTGCAAGCAGAATCGGAGACAGAAGATATATGACGAGTAGTGCGAATAAACGTTCAGTAATGACCCTTTTTTCAGATAAAAACGATATTTACAGTCATCAAGTACGTATCGTATTGGCAGAGAAGGGCGTTCCTTATGAAATTGAAAATATTAGTCCTGATACGATTTCTGAAGATTTGGTGGAAGTAAACCCATACGGTAATGTACCGACATTAGTTGATCGCGATTTAGTATTATTTAATTCACGTATCATTATGGAATACTTAGACGAGCGTTTTCCTCATCCGCCGTTAATGCCGGTCTATCCGGTATTACGCGGTAAATGTCGTTTAACCATGCACCGTATCGAACAAGATTGGTACTCATTAATTGATATTGCAAACAAAGATCCTGAATCTAAAGAAGCGAAAAAAGCGTTGATGGAGCTTCGTGACGAAATGTTGGCATTAGGTCCTGTCTTTGCCGCAACACCGTATTTTATGAGCGAAGAATTCAGTTTGGTCGATTGTTACGTTGCGCCGTTATTATGGAAAATGCACAGTTCAGGAATTGAATTTAGCGGTGCGGGCAGTAAGGCAATTAAAACCTATATGACTCGCGTATTCCAACGTGAGAGCTTCGTTCAGTCTATCGGTGGTGCGGCTCCGAAACACTTAATGGATGATAAAGACTAATGAAACCTTTGCGCCCTTATCTTTACCACGCGTACTACAACTGGATTTTAGATAACGATAATACGCCTTATTTATTAGTAAATGCGGAATATCCGGATGTGGATGTGCCGGTCGAATTTGTTCGGGACGGCAAAATTATTTTGAATATCGCACCGCGTTCCATCGGACAATATGTAATTAATGACGAGTCAATCAGCTTTAATGCTCGTTTCCAAGGGATGTTGCGTGATATTTATATTCCTTTTGGTGCAACGGAAGCCATTTATGCGCAAGAAACCGGCGACGGAATTATGTTCCAAGACGAGGCTTATTATAGTGAACAAGCATATAGCGAAAGGGTTAATCAGCAAGCCGACAGAGAAGAAAGTAAGCCTAAAGCTAAGAAAAAACCGACACATTTGAAATTAGTCAAATAGATAAATAAGCGGTTAAATTTCTTAAGTTATTTGCAATATGTTCCGAACAAAAAAAATACCACTATTAGAAAATAGTGGTATTTTTGTTTTTATAAGGCTTACGCCGTTTGTATTACCGGAATTTGTGAACGTGTTACACCCGCCATATCGGTCAGTTCGTCCATACGATTGATGGTAATATATTTACCTTGTACCGTAATCATACCGCTTTTCTGGAAACGTCCTAATAAACGACTGATAGTTTCAATGGTTAAGCCGAGATAGTTGCCGATATCGCCGCGAGTCATAGTCAGACGGAATTCACGAGCGGAAAAACCGCGTGCCGCATAACGTTGAGATAAATTATGTAAAAACGCCGCTAACTTTTCTTCCGCACTCATTTTTGAAAGTAATAAAATCATTTCTTGATCGCTTTTAATTTCATTACTCATCAAACGCATAATTTGATGACGGATTTTAGGCATCTTGCCGGCGAGATCGTCTAAAATATCAAATGGAATCTCGCAAATCATCGACGTTTCGAGCGCTTGTGCGAAACCGACATGTTTCATATTCATAATCGCATCAAATCCGACCAGATCACCGGGTAAATGGAACGCCGTAATTTGTTCTTCGCCGCTTTCACTAATCGTATAGCTTTTAATTGTACCTGAACGAATCGCATAGATGGAACGAAGTTCATCGCCGGATTGGAAAATGATTTGAGATTTTTGAACCGGTTTTTTGCGTTCGATAATATTGTCAAGCTGAGTTAATTCGTGTTCGCTCAACGTAAAAGGTAAGCAAAGTTGGCTAATACTGCAATTCTGGCAATGAATAGTGCAAGCCGTTCGGCCTGTATGTTTAGCGTCAGATACAATTTTCATAAGGGCTACCGTCTTTTAAAATAGGTAAAAGTTTGATTTCAAGCAAATTTTAACATTATTTATTAGGATAATAAAGTCGGTAATCGGTTTATTTAACCTTAAAAAGTTATTTTCAATCTTATGCTTATATGCTCCGAATTAAAAAATATTTCAGACATTGAAATGTTTTTTCAAAAATGAGATCTAGCTCAAGTTTTCTCTAAAAAGAATATGCTAGTATCTTCAAACAAAAAATGATTAGGCATACAAGAAGGAGTCTATTTATGTATAAACATATTTTAGTTGCGGTTGATCTCTCTGAAGAAAGTCTTGTTTTACTTCGTAAAGGCGCGGATTTAGCGGAAAAATGCGGCGCAAAACTTTCTTTGATTCATGTGGACGTTAATTTCTCCGATCTTTATACGGGATTAATTGATATTAATATGTCTTCAGTACAAGATAGCGTACTGGAAGAAACCACTAAAGCGTTAGCCGAATTATCGGCTAAAGTGAATTATCCGGTTTCGGAACGTCTTAACGGCACGGGCGATTTCAGTCAGGTATTGGAAGACGCCGTGGCAAAACACAAAATTGACTTATTAATTACCGGTCATCATCAGGATTTCTGGAGTAAGTTTATGTCGTCCACTCGCCAAGTAATGAACAACGTTACCGTAGATATGCTTGTGGTGCCGTTAGCCGACGAATAACGCTAATGCTAAAAAACATTGATATAAAAGCAGATAAATAACCTTAAACTCAACCGCTTAAAAGTTCTTTAGCTTTTCAAGCGGTTGTTTTTTAATAAATTATAGTAAATATAAGAAGTTTTTCATTAAAAAAGCCGTAGTCAATTATCAAAGGAATGAAAAACGTGTAGAATAAAGGCATTTATCACTAGTTATTTACTTATACATTATTTAGAGTGTTATTAAATGAAAACAACTTCAGAAATCAGACAATCTTTCTTGGATTTCTTCCACAGTAAAGGACATACCGTTGTACCGAGTAGCTCATTGGTACCTGAAAATGACCCTACCTTATTATTCACTAATGCCGGGATGAATCAATTTAAAGATGTTTTTCTCGGCTTAGAAAAACGTCCTTATACTCGTGCGACCACCGCACAACGTTGCGTGCGTGCCGGCGGTAAACATAATGATTTAGAAAACGTAGGCTATACCGCGCGCCACCATACATTTTTTGAAATGATGGGTAACTTCAGTTTCGGTGATTACTTCAAACATGATGCGATTCAATTCGGTTGGGAATATTTAACTTCTCCGCAATGGCTTGGTCTGCCGAAAGAAAAATTATATGTAACCGTTTATGAAACGGATGATGAAGCCTATGACATTTGGAATAAAATCGTAGGTGTTCCGACCGATCATATTATTCGTATCGGTGATAACAAAGGTGCACCGTATGCTTCGGATAACTTCTGGGCAATGGGTGACACCGGTCCGTGCGGTCCTTGTACGGAAATCTTCTATGATCACGGCGAAACTTTCTGGGGCGGTTTACCGGGTAGTCCGGAAGAAGACGGCGATCGTTATATCGAAGTGTGGAATATCGTATTTATGCAATTTAACCGTTTGGCAGACGGTACGATGGAAAAATTACCGAAACCGTCCGTAGATACGGGGATGGGTTTAGAGCGTATGACCGCTGTAATGCAACACGTGAACTCAAACTATGAAACGGATATTTTCCAAACGCTCATCAAGGAAGTTGCCGGTTTATTGAATGTAAGCGATTTAGATAATAAATCGTTACGTGTAGTGGCAGACCATATTCGTGCGTGTTCGTACTTAATTGCGGATGGCGTAGTTCCGTCAAATGAAGGTCGTGGCTATGTGTTACGTCGTATTATCCGTCGTGCGGTTCGTCACGGTAACCTTTTAGGTGCAAAAGAAGCGTTCTTCTATAAATTAGTACCGACACTTGCAACCGTAATGGGTCATGCCGGCGAAGTTTTAACGCAAAAACAAGCGCATATTCAAAAAACATTAAAAGCGGAAGAAGAACAATTTGCGCGCACGCTTGAGCGTGGTTTGGCATTATTAGAAGATGCTCTGACAAAAGTTGAAAACAATACGCTTTCGGGCGAAGTGGCATTTAAACTTTACGATACTTACGGCTTCCCGTTAGATTTAACTGCCGACGTATGCCGTGAACGTGAGCTCACCATTGATAAAGCAGGTTTTGAAGCGGAAATGACCGCTCAACGCGAGCGTGCGAAAGCAAGCAGCAATTTCGGTACCGATTATAACAATGTGATTAAAGTGGAAGGTCAAACCGATTTTATCGGCTATGATAATCTAGAAGCTCAAGCGACTATCGTCGGTTTATTTAGTAACGGTAAAGCGGTTGATACGATTCAATCCGGCGAATCAGCGGTAATTATCCTAGACCAAACGCCATTTTATGCGGAAATGGGCGGGCAAGTAGGGGATAGCGGTCTAATCTCAACGGGAATTTGCAATTTTGCGGTAAATGATACGCAAAAATACGGTCAAGTATTCGGACATATCGGTCAATTAACATCGGGTAGTTTATCTATCGGCGATAAAGTTACGGCAACTGTTGATGCTACTCGTCGTGTAGCGATTACCGCAAACCATAGTGCGACACACTTATTACATTCCGCATTAAGAGAAGTATTAGGTGATCATGTAGCGCAAAAAGGTTCGTTGGTTTCCGAGAATATTTTGCGTTTTGACTTCTCACAGCCGGAAGCAATTAGTAAATCTCAACTAGAAGAAATCGAACGTATTGTAAACCGTAAAATTCGTGAAAATATTCAAGTAACGATTGAAACCATGGATATTGAATCGGCGAAGAAAAAAGGTGCAATGGCATTATTCGGCGAAAAATACGGTGATGTTGTTCGCGTTGTCGGTATGACGGAATTTTCTATTGAGCTTTGCGGTGGTACTCATGTACAAAGAACCGGCGATATCGGCTTATTTAAACTGGTATCCGAAGGTGCGGTTGCCGCAGGAATCCGTCGTGTTGAAGCGGTAACTGCGGAAACGGCAATCGAATGGTTACACAATCAGCAAAAAGTATTGCAACAAAGTGCGGAATTCTTAAAAGCGGACAGTAATTCATTAGTTGAAAAAATTCAACAATTGCAAGATAAGGCAAAACGCACGGAAAAAGAACTGCAGCAGCTTAAAGATAAACTTGCCGCACAGGCGGGTTCGGAATTAGTGAAGCAAGCTAACAAGATTAACGGTGTTAATGTTGTGGTGCAAAAACTTGAAAATGTAGAAGTTAAATCGTTACGTACTATGGTGGATGATTTAAAAAATCAACTTGAAAGCGCAATTGTCGTGTTCGGTACGGTAGCGGACGAGAAAGTCAATTTAATTGTCGGTGTAACGAAAGATTTATCAAGTAAAGTGAATGCGGGTGAATTAGTCGGCGCTATGGCGCAACAAGTCGGCGGTAAAGGCGGCGGTCGAGCGGATATGGCAATGGCAGGCGGTTCTGAACCTCAAAACTTAGACAACGCACTCAAATTTGCGGAAGAATGGATTCAGGCAAAACTTTAATTAAATTATTAGGCAAGATCTACGGATTGATCTTGCCGTAAGTTCTAAATTTTTAGAGCTTTTGACTCGGGAGGCTATATGCTTATACTCACTCGTAAAATTGGGGAAAGTTTACTAATAGGAGATAATGTTGAGATTACCGTTCTCAGCGTTCGAGGCAATCAAGTTAAATTAGGTGTGAATGCGCCGAAAGAAGTTTCTGTTCATCGAGAAGAAATTTATCAAAGAATCAAAGCATTAGCGGATGATGTCGCTAGTGACACGCAACAGTAAATATTTTTATCACTAACAGAGTAAGGACTAATCTATGAGTAAACTCACTTGTTTTAAAGCCTATGACATTCGCGGTCAATTAGGCACAGAATTGAATACGGATATTGCATACCGTATCGGACGTGCTTTTGGACAATATCTCAAACCGAAAAGTATTGTTGTCGGTGGGGACGTTCGTTTAACAAGTAACGAATTAAAAAGTGCGGTGACTAACGGCTTGTTAGATTCGGGAGTGAACGTCATTGATTTAGGCCTTACCGGTACGGAAGAAGTTTATTTCGCCACATCGTTCCTTAAAACCGACGGCGGTATTCAAGTAACGGCAAGCCATAACCCGATGGATTATAACGGGATGAAGTTAGTCAGAGAAGGTTCTCGTCCGATTAGTGCCGATACGGGCTTAGCCGATATCCAACGCCTAGCCGAAGAGAATAATTTTCCACCGGTTACACAAAGAGGAAGCTATACGCAAAAAAGCGTGCAGGGCGAATATGTAGAACACTTACTCTCTTATATCGACTTAGATAAACTTACCCCGAAAAAACTAGTAATTAACTCGGGTAATGGTGCGGCAGGTCATATCATTGATGCGATTGAAGCACAATTTAAAGCGCGTAACGTGCCGGTAGAATTTGTTAAAGTACATAATAATCCGGACGGCAATTTCCCTAACGGTATTCCTAACCCGATTCTGCATGAAAACCGTGAGGATTCAATTAAAGCCGTATTAGCGAATCATGCGGATGCGGGGATTGCATTCGACGGCGATTTCGACCGTTGCTTCTTCTTTGATGAAAAAGGCGGGTTTATCGAAGGTTACTATGTAGTAGGCTTATTATCTCAAGCATTCTTAGCGAAAAATAAAGGTGCTAAGATTATTTATGATCCGCGTTTAATTTGGAATACGGAAGAATTAGTATCGGAAGCCGGCGGCGAAGCGGTGATGTCAAAATCGGGTCACTCGTTTATTAAAGAGAAAATGCGCGCAGTAGATGCGATTTATGGTGGTGAAATGTCTGCTCACCATTATTTCCGTGATTTCTTCTACTGTGATAGCGGTATGATTCCATGGCTATTAACGTTAGAACTACTATGTACGACAGGTAAACCGTTAAGCGAATTAGTCGGTGCTCGTTTGGATAAATTCCCGTCACCGGGTGAAATTAACAGTAAATTAACTGATGCTAAAGCGGCTATCGAACGTGTTAAAGAAGCGTATAAAGACGGTAAAGTCGAAACCTTAGACGGTATCAGCGTTGAATTTGAAAACTGGCGTTTCAACTTACGCAGTTCAAATACCGAACCTGTTGTACGCTTAAATTTAGAAACTCGCGGCGATAAAGTATTAATGCAAGAGAAAACTGATGAAATCCTTGCATTACTTCGTCAGTAACGAGTAAAATTTAGATGAAATTAGACCGCTTGCTTATGCGAGCGGTCTTTATTATGTGATACGATATCGTATTTGATTTAAACGGTGCTATGCACCTTGTAAGGATTATGTAATGAAAGTAATTATTCCGGTAGCGGGTTTAGGTACGCGAATGCTTCCTGCAACAAAAGCGATTCCAAAAGAAATGCTGACGATTGCGGATAAACCGCTTATTCAATATATCGTGAACGAATGTGTAGCGGCTGGTATTAAAGAGATCGTATTAGTGACTCATTCTTCAAAAAATGCTATCGAAAACCATTTTGATACGTCTTTTGAACTTGAAACTATGTTGGAAAAACGTGTTAAACGCCAATTATTAGAAGAAGTGCGCTCAATTGTGCCAAAAGACGTTACATTAATGCATGTACGTCAAGGTCAAGCTAAAGGTTTAGGTCATGCGGTATTATGCGGTAGAGCTGTAGTCGGTAACGAACCTTTTGCAGTCGTATTACCGGATGTAATTTTAGCCGATTTTACTGCGAATCAAAAAACGGAAAACCTTGCGGCGATGATTAAACGTTTCAACGAAACACAACATAGCCAAATTATGGTTGCACCGGTACCGAGAGAAGATGTCAGCAGCTATGGCGTAGCGGATTGTGACGGTGTTGAAATTCCGGCAGGTGAAACTGCAAAAATCGTGAAAATGGTTGAAAAACCGAGTGTAGAAGAAGCACCTTCTAATTTAGCGGTTGTCGGTCGTTACGTATTCTCCGCAGGTATTTGGGATTTATTAGAGAAAACACCGGTTGGTGTAGGCGATGAGATCCAATTAACCGATGCTATTGATATGTTAATTGAGCAAGAAACGGTAGAAGCATTTCATATGACAGGTCGTACTTTCGACTGCGGCGATAAATTAGGTTATATGCAGGCATTTACCGAATATAGTTTACGTCATGATAAGTTCGGCAATAACTTTAAAGAATTTATTAAAAAATTAGCTAAAACGTTATAACCAAGAATAACTAAGGACGCAATTAGCGTCCTTATATTTTAGATAGTTTTTCTTCCAACTCTTCAATAGCCTTTTGGCATTTCATCTTACGATATTCGGTTTCTTCAACTTGCTGTTGCCACATTATTTTTTCGTTCTCATTAGCAGCATAGCTTTTTTCTAATAACCAACTAATTTTTTCATTTAATGCCCTTAATGCCTTACGATATTCATTTAATCGACGGGCAGGGGGGAGGGCGTGAATGTTTTTTGGGAATGAAAAAGACGTAGTAAATACTTCTCTAGCAGATAAATCCGCTTTTTCAAGCATAAAAACGGCATGATTTAACGCATCAAACTGGCGAAGAAGTTTGGTGGCATAGAAATCGGCGTAATCTTCCGTTGTTTGTTGAGAAAGCAACTGTGCCGTGTGTATTATCTCTTGTATAAAATCACTCACTTTTTTCTGATTTTGCGAAAAGAGATTTCCTTTCACGATAACTTCTTGCTCTAAAAAAGGAGAAAATACCGTTAATTTTTGTTGAATAACTTGAAGGAAGTCTGAAAACATAGTTAATTACATTGTGTTTTTCTATATTATAGAATGGTTCGGAACAATTGTAATGCGTTATTTATGTTTAAAAAAACAACTAAAAATTTACTTTTTTCCGGAAATGTGATTTCAGTCACAAAAAAATGCTTTATGGGAAAAAGTTAATAAATATCAAGAATTTAAGATAAAGTCATTATAATTCAATATGTTACGAATTACCTAAAAATGGAGTATATAACCATTTTTTAAACGTTTATTGTTTTTTTAAATCAAAAAACAATGTAACCATTTGTTTTTATTATTGTTTTTGGTTTATTTCAAAGAGAGAGTTTACCTATTGACATAGATAAATGATTTTGCCATTATTCACTCGCAATCAGCATTTACTTAAACTTCCATAAGTAAATGTCAGTTTTGGAAAATTACTCTTACACCTTATCGAGAGTAATTTTAAATAAACTTAAAATTAAAAATTAAGGTGAACATTATGAAAAAAACTCTAGTTGCATTAGCAGTAACGGCATTCGCAGCATCAGCTTCAGCTGTAACAGTGTATGACGCAGAAGGTACTAAAGTACAGGTTGATGGTTCTTTACGTTTAGTGCTTGAACAAGCAAGTTCAAAAACTAAATATGCAAACGGTAAAACAGTAAAAAATAAAAATGCGCATTCACAATTACGTAATGCTGGCTCACGTTTTGGTGTACGTGTAAATCATGACTTAGGTAATGATTTCTATGCATTAGGTCGTTTAGAAATTCGTTTTGATAAAAACAATTCAGATGACCAATTTGGTGATTTATACGCTAAACGTGCATATGTTGGTTTAGGTAGCAAACAGTATGGTGAAGTAACATTTGGTCGTCAATTAACAATTGCTGATGATTACGGTCAAACAGATGATTACGAATACGGTATCGTACCATCATATATCGCAACTTCAGGTAACCAAGTGATCCGTTATGACTATAAAGGTATTGAAGGTTTACAAATTGGTGCAAACTATAATTTCGCTGAAAAACGTAATGCGAGAGGTGAAGTTTTAGTAAATGAACTCAAAAATGCATATGGTTTAGGTGCGGTATATGAAACGCAATTAGGTGGTAACACATTTAATGTTGAAGGTGGTATCGGTCGTTCTAACTATGCAACAGGTACAAACCACAAACATTACCAAGATGGTTATGAATTAGCATTAGGTTATGCTATTGGTGACTTTAAATTAGTTTCCGATTTCGGTTATAAATATGAGAAAAATGGTGCAGCGCGTACTAAAGCATTCTTTGTAGCTCCAGGCTTCCAATACCAAGTTATCCCTGCTTCACGTATCTATGGTAACTATTTATATGAGCGTACTGAAGTATCAGATTCAGATGTAAAAGGTAAAACTCATGGATTCTTATTAGGTGTTGATTATCAATTACATAAACAAGTTGTAGCATTTGTTGAAGGTAAATATGTTAAAAATAAAGGCTTCGATAAAGATGGAAATTTAACTGGTAACTTGAAAGATCGTGTAACTGATAAAGCTATCGGTGTAGGTATGCGTGTTTACTGGTAATTTGTTACCAATGTTTTAAAAATAAGCTTTAAAAAAACCCCAATAGTAAAAACTGTTGGGGTTTTGTTTTACTATAAAGAATACCAAACCAGTTTATTATTTAACATAATCTATCTTATGCGAAGTTTTATGGATTCATAATATGAGTTGTATATGTTATAAATAATTATCTATTTAATAGATTTATCTATAAATATAAAATATTTGGCATAACATCAGCGTGAATTTGCCATTACTGAAAGATGAAATCATGGCTCGCCCTACGCATGCTCGAGTGGTTATACGTCCGGATAGCGGTGATTTTTTTGCAATTATTTGCGGAAATCCGACCGCTTGTGATGAGCATGAACGCAAGGGGCTTATTGAATGTTTATGGGATATATTTGGTGGGACAGCAACTAAAGGCTATAAAGTGTTAGATCCGCATATCGGCGCAATTTATGGCGATGTCGTGACTTACGATAAAATGCTGTCTATTTTAGAAGGACTCGAACGAAAAGGATTCGCATCCAGTAATATTGTATTCGGTGTGGGTGCGCAAACTTATCAACGCAATACGCGAGATACGCTCGGTTTTGCCGTAAAAGCAACCTCGATTACGATTAATGGAGTTGAAAAAGCGATTTTTAAAAATCCGAAAACGGATGACGGGTTGAAGAAATCGCAAAAAGGTCGGGTAAAAGTTCTTTCATCCGAACATTATATTGACGGATTAACTTCACAAGATGATTTTTCTGATGATTTACTCGAGCTGGTTTTTGAGAATGGCAAATTAGTGAAACGTATTAGTTTCGATCAAATTAGAGCGAATATTAATATGCAAATATAACACCAAGGAATACTCGGATGGGTCTAGATAAAACTTCCGAGTATTCCGTAATGATTAAAATAACGCAAATTATTTCGTTAAATCAACTTGATATACCGCAAAGCCGATTTCGTCCGTACCGACCAATGTCATCGGATATTGCGCTTTTTCTTTAATAAACGCCGCCGCTTTTTCAGTCGGAGAAGTTTCAAAACGAATATCTAATTTCGCTTTGGCATTGATTGGTGCAATACGCCAGTTTTTATCTGCGGTCGGTACGACATGACCTTTCTCCTTACTTTCCGCCGAAATGTAATTGGAAAGCACTTGACGGTTTTCATCCGGCGCGGAAAATACGATATGGCTGTCACCGGTACCCGGGAATTTAGCCCCATATGCACGATAATTATTGGTGGCGATTAAAAATTCCTGTTTCGGATCAACCGGTTTTCCATTAAAGGTTAAATTCACCACACGGTGCGAGTTTTCATTAATTAATTTACATTCGCCATCGTAACGAGCCGGTTGAGTAATATCAAATTGATACTCTACTCCGTCGATCACGTCAAAGTTATAAGTACGGAAGCCGGTCCAGTCTAATAGACTTTGCGGTTGTGTATTGGTTGGGTCGATTTGTTTAAACATACCCGCACTACATTCCAACCATTCTTTCAACTCTGCTCCGGTGACTTTTACAACGACTAACGTATTCGGATAGAGATAGAGATCCGCCGCATTACGGAAGGTTAATTGACCTTTATCCACTTCGGTAAAGCCCGTCGGGTCGTTTTTACGCCCGCCCGTTTTAAACGGTGCGCCGGCACTTAATACCGGCAAACCGGTAAGTTCCGGCAGTCCTTTAACCACTACATTTTCAACATAGGCTTTTTGCGCTTGGTTTACGATTTGGATGGTCGGGTCGTCTTGTACTAATGCCAAGTAGCTGTACATATTATCCGTTGCTTTACCAATTGGTTGGGATACGAATTTACGGGTTGCCTCGTGCGTTTCTTTAAGTAATGCGACAATTTCCGGATGATTTTCAATCGCCGCTTTTTTAGTTTCTGCATTATAAATCGGGCGAAGCGCCGCTTTACCATCAACTACCGCCCATTTGCCGTTTTGTTCGGCTAAGCTTAAATCAACTACGCTGATATTATTTCCCCAGTATCCTGCCATACTTTCCGGAACACCTTTCATCGTCCCTTTTGCAATATCGGCATTCGGTGATTTTTCAAATTCTTTATTCGGGAATAAACGATGCGAATGACCGAAAATAACCGCATCGATGCCTTTTACATCGGCTAAATAGAATGCCGAATTTTCCGCACCTTCTTTATAAGGTTCATCGGACGGTCCTGTGTGTGCTAAGGCGATAATGACGTCAGCCCCCTTCTCTTTCACGATAGGTACGTATTTTTCTGCGGTTTTTACAATATCTCGAGCTTCCACTTTACCTTCAAGGTTTGCTTTATCCCAAACCATCACTTGCGGCGGTACAAAGCCGATATAGCCGATTTTAATCGTTTGTTTTTGACCGTGCGTATCAATAATGGCTTTTTCTTGAATAAAATAAGGTTGGAAGAAAGGCTCGTCCGTTCCCGGTTTAACGATATTCGCATTGATAATAGGATGATTCGCTTGCTTCATTGCGCCGGTTAAATAATCCAAACCATAGTTAAACTCATGATTTCCTAGTGTTCCCACTTCGTATTTCATTGCATTTAAAGCAGCAATTGCCGGATCGGCTTTTCCTTGTTTAGCACCTACGGCAGCTTGATAATCGGCAATCGGATTACCTTGAATTAAGTCGCCGTTATCAACTAACACACTATTTTTAACTTCTTTTCTCGCCTGTTCAATTAAACTTGCCGTACGGGTAAAACCGAATTTCTCTGTCGGTGCGTCTTTGTAGTAATCGAAATCCGTTAAAAAGCCGTGAATATCGGTGGTAGCGATAATACGCAAATCCGCTTGATTGCCGGCTTTTGCGAAAGCTAATTTATTCGTTCCGAGTATGAGCATGGTACTTGCGCCTAATTGTATAAAACGTCGTCTGTTTAACATTGTATTCTCCTACGTTATCAATATATTGGATATTGCAAATTATTGTAGAAAAATAACCGCTTGTACTCTAGTGCTTTTTATAGGTTTGATGATATTTGCCAAATTAACGGACGGTAATCTGCACAAATTAAGCTAAAAATGAGAATAATTCTTAAATTTTGAGCAATTTTTAAGGATATTTTTTGAATAGGAATTTATTTTAGCGCATGAAACGTGTATGCTTATAAAGACGTACGCATATTTGCGTCACACAAGTTATCAATCCTTTCATAAACAAAGAAATAAAGGTGTTTGACATGTCTAAAAACTTAATCCTTATCCTTAACTGCGGTAGTTCTTCTTTAAAATTTGCGGTGTTAGATCCTAAAACGGGTGACGAGAAATTATCCGGTTTAGCGGAAGCATTTAATTTAGAAGATGCTCGTATTAAATGGAAATTACACGGCGAAAAAGGCAATGCAGATTTAGGTGCGGGTGCAGCGCATAGCGAAGCATTAACTTTCATTGCAAATGAATTATTATCAGAAGAATTAAAATCCAGTATCGGTGCTATCGGTCACCGTATCGTTCACGGTGGTGAGCAATTCACTTCATCCGTAGTAATCAATGATGATGTAGTTAAAGGCATCGAACACGCAATTCAATTCGCACCGCTTCACAATCCGGCGCATTTAATCGGTATCAAAGAAGCATTCCGTATTTTCCCTGAGTTAAAAGAGAAAAACGTTGCGGTATTCGATACGGCTTTCCACCAAACTATGCCGGAAGAAGCATTTTTATACGCACTTCCGTACAAACTCTATAAAGAACACGGTATCCGTCGTTACGGCGCTCACGGTACCAGCCATTTATTCATCACCTCACAAGTTGCCGAATTAGCGGGCAAACCGGTAGATCAAACCAATGCGATTATCTGTCACTTAGGTAACGGCGGTTCCGTATCTGTGGTACGTAACGGTAAATGTATCGATACGTCAATGGGTTTAACACCGTTAGAAGGTTTAGTGATGGGGACTCGTTCGGGCGATATCGACCCTGCAATCGTTTTCTACCTATACAAAAACTTAGGTATGTCAATGGAGCAAATCGAAGATACGTTAGTGAAAAAATCGGGTCTTTTAGGTTTAACTGAAGTAACCAGCGACTGTCGTTATGCGGAAGATAACTACGAGGACGCGTCAAAACCTGAAGCAAAACGTGCATTAGACGTATATAGCTACCGTTTAGCAAAATACATCGGTGCATATATGGCGATCTTAGGTGATGACCACTTAGACGCTATCGCATTTACCGGCGGTATCGGTGAGAACTCGGGTCACGTACGTGAATTAGCGTTAAATCACTTAAAATTATTCGGCGTTAAATTAGACGTTGAACGTAACTTAGCGGCGCGCTTCGGTAAATCCGGCGTTATCACTGCGGACGACTCAACATTCAAAGCGGTCGTAATTCCGACTAACGAAGAATTAGTGATTGCACAAGATACGGCTAAATTAGCACTATAATTTCCAAGGGCAGATATTCTGCCCTTTTACTATTTCACACAAACGGAATTTAAATATGTCCAGAACTATTATCTTAATCCCAACAACAACCGGTGTCGGCTTAACGAGTGTTAGTCTCGGTTTAGTACATGCTTTGGAACAAAAAGGTTCTAAAGTCGGCTTTTTAAAACCAATCGCGCAACCTATCAGCGGCGAAGATACGTTAGACCGCTCTACTTCGATTATTCGTTCGGCGCAAACGACAGAAGTCGGCGAGCCGTTTATGTTGAGCGAGGCGGAGGCGTTAATCGGTCAAAACCAATCGGACGTTTTATTAGAAAAAGTGGTTGAACGTCATCAACAACTCAGCAAAAACAATGAAATCGTTGTTGTTGAAGGTTTAATCCCTACTCGTAAAAATTCATACGCTAACAGTGTAAACTATGATATTGCTCAAGCATTAGATGCGGAAATTATCTTAGTTGCCGCACCGGGTTCGGATAAACCGACCCAATTAAAAGAGCGTGTAGAAGCGGCCGCTTCAGAGTTCGGCGGTCGTCACAACCCTAACTTATTAGGCGTAATTATCAATAAATTTAACGCACCGGTTGATGAGTCGGGTCGTACTCGTCCGGACTTAACCGAAATTTTCGATTCTTTCCAACACAGCACACAAAATATTGCGGAAGTTGAAGCGTTATTTGCAAAAAGTCCGATTAAATTACTCGCTTGTGTTGAGTGGAAATCCGATTTAATTGCAACACGTGCTATCGACTTAGCGAAACACTTACGTGCGGCTATTATCAATGAAGGTGAATTACAAACTCGTCGTATCCGTGGCGTAACATTCTGTGCGCGTAGTCTTCCGCATATGGTTGATCATTTTAAAGCGGGCAGCTTATTAGTGACCTCTGCAGACCGTCCGGAAGTATTGGTTGCAGCGTCTTTAGCGGTAATGAACGGTGTGGAAATCGGCGCAATCTTATTAACCGGCGGCTATAAAATCGAAACACCGATTGCAAAACTTTGCCAACAAGCATTTGAATCCGGCGTTCCGGTGTTCCGTGTAGAAGGTAATACATGGCAAACTGCACTTAACTTACAAAGTTTCAGCTTAGAAGTGCCTGCGGATGAGAAAGAACGTATTTCATCGATTAAAGAATATGTTGCAAGCCAATTTAACCACGGTTTCATTGATGAAATTTCTAAAGCGGCAACACGCGCTCGTCGTTTATCTCCGGCAGCATTCCGTTATCAATTAACCGAATATGCACGTCAAGCGAAAAAACGTATCGTATTACCGGAAGGTGACGAACCTCGTACCGTTAAAGCGGCGGCATTATGTGCCGAACGCGGTATCGCGGAATGTGTGCTTTTAGCAAATCCGACGGACGTTCAACGTGTAGCGGAATCTCAAGGTGTGGTATTAGGTAAAGGTATTACGATTATCAATCCTGAAGAAGTACGTGAAAACTATGTGGCTCGTTTAGTCGAGTTACGTAAAAATAAAGGTATGACGGAAGTGGTTGCGCGTGAGCAATTAACGGATACGGTAGTACTCGGTACAATGATGTTAGAAGCCGGCGAAGTGGACGGTTTAGTATCGGGTGCGGTACATACTACGGCAAATACGATTCGTCCGCCGATGCAAATCATCAAAACCGCACCGGGTAGCTCGATTGTTTCTTCAATCTTCTTTATGCTATTACCGGATCAAGTGCTTGTGTACGGTGACTGTGCGGTGAACCCGGATCCGACGGCAGAACAATTAGCTGAAATTGCAATTCAATCTGCGGAATCGGCGAAAGCGTTCGGTATCGACCCGCGTGTGGCAATGATTTCTTACTCAACCGGTACTTCAGGTTCCGGTGCGGATGTTGAGAAAGTGAAAGAAGCGACTCGTATCGCACAAGAAAAACGCCCTGATTTAATCATTGACGGTCCGTTACAATATGATGCGGCGGTAATGGAAGATGTTGCACGCTCTAAAGCACCGAACTCTCCGGTAGCGGGTAAAGCGACAGTATTCGTATTCCCTGACTTAAATACCGGTAATACGACCTATAAAGCGGTACAACGTTCTGCGGATTTAGTGTCTATCGGCCCAATGCTTCAAGGTATGCGTAAACCGGTGAATGACCTTTCTCGCGGTGCGTTAGTTGATGATATCGTTTATACGATCGCATTAACCGCAATCCAAGCGACACAAGGTTAATTATCTTACAAATAGCGAAATGCCCTCAAATGAGGGCATTTTTTTATGCTGATAAGCGGTGATGTTTCTCAATCTTTTTGCCACAAAAAAAGCCCTGCGATATCACAGGACTTTTCTCATTATGCTTCTTTTGTTAAATCTTTAACTTCAGTTTCAACAGTAACTTTTTTTACCGCTTCAATGCCTTTTTGGCAGTTTTGTTTTGTCGCATATCCTTCACCACCGGTTGCGATTGTTTGATGGTTGCCGGATTTTAAACGCCAGCGAAATTCGCCTTTTGCATCTTTATAAATTTCAAAATACATACCATTTTCCTTATCTGAAAATCCCAAACTTATGTTTGGTATGAATAGCTTACCGATTCTGGTATAAATTGCAATTTATTCGGTAAAAATTACCGCTTATTTACGTATCTTTTAATCTTGTAGAACGATTACCGCCCCACGCTTTCTAAAATGCGATCCGCAAACTTACCGATGCTGATGCCGAAATTATTCGATTTGTTCCAGTCCATTAAGGTACGGAAATTATTTGATACGAGGAAAGCTCGTCCGGCTTCTTTATCCGGTCGAATCAACCATAATTTATTACCGTTTAACGCACTTAATTTTGCGGTTTCTCGAGCGGTCGGATAAGCGAGGTAAACACCCCAAGACTGCCATTCTCCGAGGGTTTTGGCTTTGTTTGCTTCAATGCCGGAGAAAGACAGATCAATCGGGCTGGTAAGTTTTACCTCTACGCCCCAAGGCACTTCATCATCCCAACCTACCGTTGAAAGATAAGAAGCGATAGAGGCAAAAGCATCGGCTTCCGTATTCCAAATATCTTTTTTGCCGTCACCGTTGCCGTCCGCCGCGTAATTCAAATAGGCGGTCGGCATAAACTGAGTTTGCCCCATTGCCCCCGCCCAAGAACCTAGCATTTCATAACGATTAATCGTGCCGTCATCTAACATTTTCATCGCATTGACGAATTCTTGGGTAAATAATTTTTCACGGCGTCCGTCAAAAGCAAGTGTAGCTAACACGGACAATACGTCAAAATCGCCTTGGTAACGACCAAAACTGCTCTCCATCCCCCACAACGCTAAAATATATTCTTTCTGAACATTATATTTGTTACTGGCATGAGTTAATTGCGTATTAAATTCATACCAATATTCAGCGGCCAAATTCACTTTATTTTGAGTGAGTACCTTACTTAAATAGTTAGTGACACCGTTTGGATTCGGCGGTGGCGGAGTCGTATTCGGATCACGCTTACGAGCTGCCTGAGCTTGATCCAACTGAATGGATCTGGCGTTATATCGAATAAATTTTTGGGTATTTAATACGTTATCCGACACACCGGCACCGGCAGCCTTTTGCTTAAGAAAATGTACGTAATCATTAAAATTATTGAGCGTACGCGCTTTAGTGTATTGAGCGTCCATCGGAAGCTCCGGATACGTACTATTTTTATTTGAACATCCGGCAAGGAATAAGCTAAACATTACCGGAATCGTTAAAAATCGTAATTTCATAGCATTTATATAGTAAAGCGATCTTTAAAACCGACCGCTTGTAAATTAAATATTTACCATTCTGCTTGGGCGAATGACATTATCGGTCGTAATTTCCGCGACACCGAGGAATTGCATATTATGCGAAAATAAACGAACTTGTCCGTAAATTTGATCGTTATTTTCAAATTTCACTCTTTGACCGAAACCGACCGCTTTAGTCTGCTCTGCGGTTAAGTTTAGTTTTGGTAGGCTTTCTACTGCGGTATCTAAAGGTAAAAGATATTTATCTAATTCTTCAAGCGGTTGATTTTCACTTAAATTTTGCAAATCCGCATAGCTCATCATCGCTTCAATCGGATAATTTGCCACCGCTAAGCGACGTAAAACCGTCACGTGCGCACCACAGCCCAATACTTCGCCTAAATCATCGACTAAAGTACGAATATAAGTGCCTTTCGAGCAATGTACCTCTAACGTAAGATAAGGTGCGGCATATTCGATAAAACGCAATTCGAAAATCGTAATCGGGCGAGCTTCTCTTTCTACCGTAATGCCTTGGCGAGCATATTCATAAAGGGGTTTACCGTTATGTTTTAATGCGGAAAACATAGTCGGCACTTGTAAAATATCGCCGCGAAATTGCTCCAATGCCGTAATAATTTCCGCTTCACCTATGTTCACCGCACGGATTTCCACCACTTGACCTTCCGCATCGGACGTATCGGTGCGTTCGCCTAATTTTGCAGTAACTTGATAACGTTTGTCCGAATCAAGCAAAAATTGTGAAAACTTGGTCGCTTCGCCTAAACAAATCGGAAGCATTCCGGTCGCAAGCGGATCTAATGCGCCGGTATGCCCCGCTTTATTCGCTTGAAACAGGCGTTTAACCTTTTGCAAAATATCGTTTGACGACATTCCTTGCGGTTTATCTAATAAAAATACGCCGTGAACATCACGCCCTTTTTTACGAGGTCTGGACACCTATTCTTCCTCTTTATGTTTAGCTTCGTCGTTTTTAATCACGTTCGAGACAAGGTTAGACATACGCATACCTTCGACTAAGGATTGATCGTAAATAAAACGAAGCTCCGGTACGATACGTAAACGCATAGCCTTACCGACTAACGAACGAATATACGGGCTTGCTTTTTCTAAACCTTTCATCCCTTGTTCAATTACGCTTTGATCATTATCGAATAAGAATGTTACGAAGATTTTCGCATACGCCAAATCACGGCTTACTTCCACATCCGATACCGTTACCATCCCGATACGAGGGTCTTTTACTTCTCGTTGCAAAATGACAGCGATCTCTTTTTGTAACTCTTGCGCTACACGATCACTGCGTTTAAATTCTCTGCTCATGTTTTCTCCAAAATGCAAACGAGGCACTCCAAAAGCGCCTCAAAATTTTGTTGGGATTATACCCTAATTTGTCTTTTTTAGCGATGTTAAGCCAAAAACAAGCGGTCAGTTTCCACTAAATTTTTGCAAATTTATGCAGAAATCTGACCGCTTGTGAGTAATGAAACGAGATTAGATACTACGTTTCACTTCAACTACTTCGAATACCTCGATTTGGTCGCCGACTTTCACATCGTTATAGTTTTTCACGCCGATACCGCATTCCATACCGTTACGTACTTCCGAAACGTCATCTTTAAAGCGACGGAGAGATTCTAACTCGCCTTCAAAGATGACTACGTTATCACGTAATACGCGGATTGGGTTGTTACGTTTAACCACACCTTCGGTTACCATACAACCTGCGATTGCACCGAATTTCGGATGACGGAATACGTCACGTACTTCAGCCAAGCCGATTATTTCTTGTTTGAACTCAGGCTGTAACATACCGCTCATCGCCGCTTTGATTTCGTTGAGCAATTCGTAGATGATTGAGTAATAACGTAAGTCGATGTTTTCCGCTTCGATAACACGACGAGCAGATGCGTCCGCACGTACGTTGAAACCGACCATAATCGCATTTGAAGCTGCCGCTAATGTTGCATCCGTTTCAGTAATACCGCCGACACCGGAACCCACTACTTTCACTTTTACTTCGTCGGTTGAAAGTTCCGCTAATGATTGACAGATTGCTTCTACCGAACCTTGTACGTCCGCTTTTACAATTACGTTTAATTCTGCAACGTCACCTGCCGTCATATTGCTAAACATATTTTCAAGTTTCGCTTTTTGCTGACGAGCAAGTTTCACTTCACGGAATTTACCTTGACGGAATAACGCTACTTCACGTGCTTTTTTCTCGTCACGTACAACCGTTGCTTCGTCACCGGCAGCCGGTACGCCGGAAAGACCTAAAACTTCAACCGGAATTGACGGACCTGCAGAATCTACTTCTTTACCGTTTTCGTCACGCATCGCACGCACACGACCGTATTCGAAACCGCAAAGTACGATATCTCCTTTGTTTAACGTACCGGATTGAACAAGAATGGTTGCTACCGGACCGCGACCTTTATCCAGGTAAGATTCGATTACCACACCGCTTGCCATACCTTCTTTAACCGCCGTTAGTTCCAATACTTCCGATTGAAGTAAAATCGCTTCCAACAAGTCATCGATACCTAAACCTTTTTTCGCTGAAACCGGCACAAACTGCACATCGCCACCGAATTTTTCCGAAACTACTTCGTGTTGAAGTAACTCTTGTTCTACACGATCAGGATTCGCTTCCGGTTTATCAATTTTGTTTACCGCAACTACAATCGGCGCACCAGCCGCACGTGCGTGCTGAATCGCTTCGATTGTTTGAGGCATTACGCCGTCATCCGCCGCCACAACAAGAACTACGATATCCGTTGCTTTCGCACCACGTGCACGCATAGAAGTAAACGCCGCATGTCCCGGAGTATCTAAGAAGGTAATCATCTTGCCGTCTTCGGTTTCAACGTGATAAGCACCGATATGCTGCGTAATACCGCCCGCTTCGCCGGCAGCGACTTTCGCTTTACGGATATAGTCAAGTAATGAGGTTTTACCGTGGTCAACGTGACCCATGATGGTAACAACCGGCGCACGTGTTACTTTTTCCGCATCCACGTCACGATCTTCCATTACCGCATCTTCAAGTTCGTTCTCGTTACGTAAAATTACTTTATGGCCCATTTCTTCCGCAACAAGTTGAGCGGTTTCTTGGTCGATAACTTGGTTAATCGTAACCATTTCACCCATTTTCATCATAGTTTTGATGATTTCGGTTGCTTTTACCGCCATTTTATTCGCAAGTTCCGCAACAGTGATGGTTTCGCCGATAACGACATCCGCTTTGTTCACTTGAACCGGTTTAGTGAAAGCTTGTTGTAATGCCGAACCTTTCTTCGCATTTTTACCTTTACCTTTCACATCTTTTTGGTTGCGACGGTCTGCGTTACGTTCGTTTTTATCTTCACGATCGCCTTTTTTCGCTTTATTTACACCGCCTTTACCACGTCCGCGGTTTGCTTCGCTACGACGGTCGTTATCGCGATCCGCTTCACGCGCATAAGAAGATGTGAAACGATCATCTTCAAATTCTTCGCCGCTTTCAGCCGCTTCCTCACGAGCGATTTCCGCTAAACGACGGGCATTTTCCGCCGCACGTTTTGCTTCCATTTCCGCTTTTTGGCGTGCTAATTCTTCTTGTTTACGACGAAGTTCAGCTTCTTCTTTTTTCTTCGCTTCTTTTTCCGGATCAAGCGCTTTTTCTTGTTTAGGTTGTTCCGCTTTCGGTGCGGCTGCTTTCGGTTTACTGTTCGGCATTACCGGTACGGCAGGTGCGGATTTTTTGGTCGCTTCTACTTTTGCTCCTTCCGCTTTTTTAGCCGCTTCTGCTTCCGCCTTCGCTTGCTCTGCCGCCGCTTTTTCCGCTTGAGCTTTTGCTTCCGCTTCTTGTTTCGCTTTTAACGCCGCTTCTTCTTGCGCTTTTTTAACCGCTGCCGTATCAATTTTACGTGACTTACGTACTTCAACTTGGACTTTACCGTCCGCGACAGTAGTTTTAGTACGACGTTGTAAGCTCAATTTTTTAGGTGCTTCGTTTTTAATTTCGTTATCACTCATTGTTTTATCTCCTCACAACGATTAGCTAAACCAGCAAATTTGACGTGCAGCCATAATTAATTCGCTTGCTTTATCCGCTGATAATTCTTCAATATCCGAAAGGTCGTCAGTTGCTTGTTCCGCCAGTCCTTCAAGCGTTGTGATGCCTTTTTCAGCCAGTTTAAATGCAATATGGCGATCTAAACCTTCTAAATTTAATAAACGATCTTCAATATGCGCTTGTTTTAACGCTTCTTCTTCCGCTAACGCTTTTGCGGTAATTGCGTTTTTCGCACGAGTTTGTAATTCTTCCGCTAGATTTTCATCTTCGATACCGTCAATTGCGGTTAATTCGCTTACCGGAATGAATGCGATTTCTTCTAAGCTAGAGAAGCCTTCATCCACTAATAATTGAGCGAATTCATCGTCGATTTCTAACGCGGAAACAAATAAACTAATAACTTTGTTATCTTCCGCTTGATGTTTCTTATCTAAATCTTCGGTAGTCATGACATTTAACGTCCAGCCGGTTAATTGTGTCGCTAAACGTACGTTCTGACCGTTACGACCGATTGCTTGGGCTAAATTTTTACCTTCAACCGCAATATCCATCGCATGTTTATCTTCATCCACGACAATCGCGCTTACTTCCGCCGGTGCCATTGCGTTAATCACGAATTGCGCCGGATTATCGTCCCAAAGTACGATATCTACACGCTCACCGCCCAATTCATTGCTAATAGCTTGCACACGTGCACCGCGCATACCAACACAAGCGCCTACCGGATCGATACGTTTATCATGTGATTTCACCGCAATTTTCGCACGAGAACCCGGATCACGTGATGCGCCTTTAATTTCAATGACATCTTCACCGATTTCCGGTACTTCCAGTTTAAATAACTCTTCTAACATTACCGGTTTTGCACGTGTTACGAAAAGTTGCGGGCCTTTTGATTCAGGTTTAATCGCATATAATACGCCGCGTACACGGTCGCCTGGACGGAAGTTTTCACGCGGAAGCATATCTTCACGCACGATTACCGCTTCCGCTTGATTACCTAAATCCAAGATAATTTGCTCGCGGTTTACTTTTTTAACGGTTGCAGTAATGATGGTATTTAATTGTGAACGGAATTGTTCAATCACTTTATTACGTTCCGCTTCACGAATTTTTGTACTGATCACTTGGCGTGCCGTTTGCATCGTAATACGGTCGAACGGAATCGAATCCACTTCGTCTTCAACGATATCGCCTAATTGCACGCTAGGATTTTCGTATTGCGCCGCGTCTAAACTGATCTCGCGAGTCATATTGTGTACTTGCTCAACGACAATCCAACGGCGGAAAGTTTGAAAATCACCGGTTTTACGGTCGATAACCACACGCACATCGATATCCATCTCTTTTTTCTTTTTAGTCGAAATGGCTAATGCCGTTTCAAGCGCTTCAAAGATAGCTTCTTTTGGCAGTAACTTCTCGTTAGATACCGCTTCTGCGGCTAATAAAATTTCTTTACTCATTTTCTGAATTAACCTTCTAGAAATTAAAAACTGGAACTAAGTTTGCTTTTTGAATATTACCGAATGCAAATTGACGAGCTTCGTTATCTACAGTAAGTGTAATTAAATCACCTTCCACACTCTCTAATTTGCCTTGCCATTTACGACGGTCAAACATTGGAATACGTAAATGAATTACAATCTCTTGCCCGATAAAACGTTGGTAATGAGCAAGGGTAAAGAGCGGGCGATCTAAACCCGGTGATGAAACCTCTAAGTTGTATTTATCCGCAATCGGATCTTCAACATCAAGAATCGCACTCACTTGACGGCTTACATCACTACAATCATCAATCGTTACACCGCCTTCTTTATCAATATATAAGCGTACGGTTAAAAAACGCCCTGCTCGCTGACACTCGATACCGACTAATTCACAGCCCATTGATTCAATGGTATCGGAAACGAGTTCTTCTAATTTTTGTTCTAAAGTTGCCAAGGAAGCCTCCTAAATGACAGATATAAAAAAAGAGCCTTAACCAGCTCTTTTGATACGATTATTATGTACCAGCCACAAAAAAACCCCAGACGGAAAACCGTGGGGCTTTAAGCGGTTTGTTTTATACCGTATTTTGTACGTTTATGTTCGTTATCGAAAATCAGTACAGACTATATAAAACAAAACTCACAGTTTTAACCAAAACTGTGAGCCTTAAAACTGGTTGCGGGGGCCGGATTTGAACCAACGACCTTCGGGTTATGAGCCCGACGAGCTACCAAGCTGCTCCACCCCGCGTCTGATGTGGCTTATTATAGAGATTTCCAAAACCAATGCAAGCACTTTTTGCGAATTTATTTTCGTTTGGTGAACAAAACAACAAATTACTGTTCAACCCAAACCAAAAAATCGCTCACAGTGTGGAATGAGCCGAAAATCAGGATAATGTCGGTTTTGCTCGTTTTGGCGAATAATGATTCGGCCGCTTCGGGAACGGTTCGGTAATAACAAGCGGTCGAATTTGGTAAAACTTTTGCAAGTTTTTGATAAACCTCTTCACCCGATTGCCCGCGGTATCCGGCTAAACCGGCACAATGCCATTCGTCAATCACATTTTCTAATGGCTCTACGATGCCGCTTAAGTCTTTATCAACTAATGCGCTAAATACCGCATAAATCTTTTGATTCGGCTGTTTCAGTGACGTTAGTCGCCCTGCTAAATATTTTGCCGCATGCGGATTGTGTCCGACATCAATGATCACTTGGGCAAGCGGTCGTTTTCCGGAAAAGTTTGCAAAATTTTGTTCGTTTAGCGTTTGGAAACGAGCGGTCATTTGCGCTTCTTGCAGTGCGGCTCTAACCACTTGTTCATTAATTTCAAACGGAAGTTGAGCCAACGCGGCTAAAGCGGTACCGGCATTCGGAATCGGAATTTGCGGCATCGGTAAATCTTGCCAATCAATAGATTCCGATTGCCAGTGGAAGTGGTTATTTTCTACGGAATATTTCCAATTTATATTGCGTCTAACCACTTGGCAATTAAGTGCTTTCGCTTGCTGTAAAATGCTCCTCGGACAATCCGGTTCACCGATAATCACCGGTATATTTTCACGGAAAATGCCTGCTTTTTCTCGACCGATATCTTCTCGGTTATCACCAAGAAACTCAACGTGATCAATATCAATAGATGTGATGACAGCTAAATTCGGATCAACAATATTGGTTGCATCTAAACGTCCGCCAAGTCCAACTTCTAAAATCACAATATCTAAATTTGTATCTTTAAAAAGTTGTAATGCCGAAAGCGTACTAAACTCAAAATAAGTTAAAGAAGCGGTCTTTTTTTGTTGGATTTTTACAAATGATTGCACGTGCGCTTCGTCATTGAGTAAGTCGCCTTGAATTCTTACCCGTTCGTTATAACGAATTAGGTGAGGCGATGAATAGACACCGACTCGATAACCGGCTTTTAGCAAAGCTACTTCTAATAAACGACAAGTTGAACCCTTACCGTTAGTACCGGCAACGGTGATAACATAAGGCGCCGGTTGAAGTAAGTCTAATTCTTGTGCTACGCCTTTAATGCGTTCTAAGCCCATATCAATCGGCTTAAAATGTGATTTTTCTAAGTAATCCAACCATATGGCGAGGCTATCATTAATAGTCGGAACAGTTAAAGTATTCATCATATCGTTCTCAAAAAGAAAGCCACGTATTACGTGGCTTAAGTTATGCTTAAATAAAATTAGGCTTCTTCAACAATTAATTCTGCCGTTTTAAAAGGCGTTGGCTTGTTAGTCATTTTTGCACATAAACGAGCAAGCGTATCACGCATATCTTTACGTTGCACAATCATATCAATCGCACCGTGTTCTAATAAGAACTCTGCACGTTGGAAACCTTCCGGTAGTTTTTCGCGTACGGTTTGTTCGATAACACGCGGGCCGGCAAAACCGATTAACGCTTTAGGCTCCGCAATATTAATATCGCCTAACATCGCTAAACTTGCCGAAACGCCACCTAATGTCGGGTCGGTTAATACGGAAATAAACGGTATGCCTTTTTCACGCATTTTCGCTAAGATCGCACTGGTTTTCGCCATTTGCATTAAAGAGAACAATGCTTCTTGCATACGAGCACCGCCGGATGCCGAGAAACAGATAAACGGAATATTGTCCGCTAAAGCTCGCTCCGCCGCACGCACGAATTTCGCACCGACAACCGAGCCCATTGAGCCGCCCATAAATTCAAAGTTAAATGATGCGACAACTACCGGCATATTATGTAACGTACCGTACATGGTAATAAAAGAGTCTTTCTCACCGGTTTGTTTTTGCGCTGCGGTTAAACGATCTTTATATTTTTTTAAATCTTTAAATTTTAAGACGTCTTGCGGTTCTAATTCCGCCGCAATCTCTTGTGCGCTATCTTGGTCTAATAACGATAATAAACGAGTACGTGCATCAAAACGCATATGGTGATTACATTTCGGGCAAACGTGCATATTACGTTTAAGTTCTTCGCTGTATAGCACCTGTTCACAGCTGGTACATTTTGTCCAAACGCCTTCCGGCACTTTAGATTTGCTACTGCTTGACGATGAAGAGGTTCTACCTAAAATTCTTTCAATCCAGCTCATTTTTTAACCTTATTCTTTTGACAAAAAATTATTGTTATTAAAGCATAATTTCAGCCTTTTGAATATGCTTTAGTCATACAATCTGCTCTGATCAGCCGAAATATCAGCTATATGTGTAAGTACGATAAATAAATGCAGCGATGAGAATACCTAACATCACTAAAATTTGTATTAATCGTTTCTTTGTTAATTTTTCAGCCGCCATATTTCCACATTAGAAAACTTGTTCATTTTGATTATTTTAACAATTTTCTGTAGAAAGTGTGAATTTTTAGTTGAATCTCATCACTAACCTGCCAAAATAAGCGAAATATTATATAAATTAACCGGAAAAGTTTATGGCTACTATCAATCAATTTCTTGAAGTCGTTGCAAAATTACGTGATCCCGAAACGGGCTGTCCGTGGGATATAAAACAAAATTTCGATTCTATGCTCCCCTGCTTATTAGAAGAAACTTACGAAGTCGCAGAAGCCATTCATGCTAAAGATAGAGCCTCTTTGCGCGAAGAATTAGGCGACTTATTATTACAAGTCGTATTTCTTAGTCAATTGACAAAAGAAGAAGGAACTTTTACTTTTGACGACGTACTAAATGACATTCATCAAAAATTAATTTACAGACATCCTCATGTATTCGGCGATAAAACCGCTTCAAACAGTGAAGAAGCTTTAAAAAACTGGGAAGAACAAAAAGCTGCCGAAACTAAACGCCGACAACAGGAGTCCGTTTTAGATGATGTGCCTTTCGCTTTACCGGCATTAACTCGAGCAAATAAACTGCAAAAACGTTGCGCTAAAGTCGGGTTCGATTGGGATAATCCGCACGCCGTATTGGCTAAAGTCGAAGAAGAATTGCAAGAGGTCAAAGATGAAATGGCGCAATACCCTCAAAGCGCAAGTAAATTGGAAGAAGAACTGGGAGATTTCCTATTTGCCGCCGTTAATCTTTGCCGCCATTATAAAATTGATGCCGAAACAAGTTTACGGAATGCGAACGTTAAATTCGAAAACCGTTTTAGAAAAGTAGAAAACGCAGTGAAAGCGCAAGGGAAATCCGTACAAGAATGCTCTCTGCACGAACTTGATTTTATTTGGGATCAAATAAAATCACTATAATGAATTGACAAACCTTGATAAAGTTGTAAATTATCATAACTATGTCAATTAGTTACAGTAATAAACATAATTAAATAAAAATAGGAATTATTTATGCCTAGAATTTTACTCGTTGATGACGATATTGAACTGACGGAACTGTTAGCCGAATTACTTTCGCTGGAAGGTTTCGAGATTCATTGTGTGCATAACGGTCAAGATGCACTTACGGAATTAGAATTACAAAGTTATGATCTTATCCTTTTAGATGTGATGATGCCGGTATTAAACGGTATTGAAACCTTAAAACAATTACGTCAAAAACACTCTACGCCGGTATTGATGTTAAGCGCCAGAGACGATGAAATTGATCGCGTCCTCGGTTTAGAATTAGGCGCAGACGATTATTTACCTAAACCTTTTAACGATCGCGAACTAGTTGCTCGTATTAAAGCGATTTTACGTCGTACGACATCCAATATTTTATCAAATCCCGATGTCATTACTTATTCCAACCAGTCTCCGAAAGAAAATAGTAAACAACTTTCATTCGGCGATGTCGAATTGCATCCGGGTCGCCAACAAGCGATTTTTGAAGGTCGAGATTTAGATCTGACCGGTACGGAATTTGCATTACTCCAAATGTTAATGCGCAATCCGGGGCAAATTCTTTCCCGTGAATTATTAAGTTTAGAAATTTTAGGCAAACGCCTTACTCCTTATGATCGTGCTATCGATATGCATATTTCTAATCTTCGTAAAAAATTACCGGAACGAAACGATAACTTGCCTTGGTTTAAAACGTTACGCGGTCGAGGTTATTTACTCGTTACTGAAAAATAAGTCCTTTTCTTTGAAATCCCTCGCTTATCGAGGGATTTTCTTTTTAAATTAAGTGTAAAAATTCATGTCTAAATATATTGCTTATATCTTAAGTAAGATTAAATCGGTGAGAAATTATCTTGCTTACCAACTTTTTGCTTATTTCGGATTAACTTTCGCTATCTTACTTGCTATTACACTAGCCATCCCTAATTTTGATGCCCGTTCATTCTTACCGATTGAAACGGATGAACGAGATTTTTTCCAGCAAGAAAGTCATAGTACGGAAATGCAGTATAATTTAGACGAAATTTTTGAGCGTAAACTTTCCGTGGCGACGACAAACGGCTTTGGCGTTATCCTATTAGACTGGAAAACGGGTGTTTTTGTCGGTGTTGATCCGCATACGATAAAATCGTTCCAAGTATTCTTATACCGAGCGGATAGCCCGGCAGAGCCGTTACAACGTCGCTTTGGTAATTTAGAAATTTACGGCCCGTTTTTAGTAAAATCCAGTAAAAGGGAATATTTCCAATATTTCGCCCAGTCCGTTGATCCTCAAGAAGAACTGTTCAATCAAATTTTTGATTCGCCGTGGCTAATGTTATTGATCGTGCTAGGGGTAAGTATTCCTATTCTATTATGGCTGTCATGGAAAATCTCTCGTCCGGTAAAAGCGCTTCGTCTGTCGGCCAATGCGGTGGCTACCGGTAACTTTGCTATAAACCCCGCTTTAGAAACGGAAGGCATTAACGAGTTACGTGAAGTGGGAAAAAGTTTTAACCAAATGATCACTTCATTACAAGATTTAACTTTACACCAACAACGTTTAGTATCGGATATTTCGCATGAACTGAAAACGCCGCTTGCACGCTTGCATTTGGCAACCGCATTAATTCGTCGCCGTAACGGCGAATCGCCGGAACTAACTCGGATCGAAAATCAAATCCAAAAATTGGATACCATGGTTCATGATTTATTAGTTCTCTCGCGACAACAAGTCAATCAGCATTTGACCCGCGAAATTTTCTCTATCAATAAAATTTGGGACGATTTGTTGGAAGATGCGAAATTCGATGCCGAACAAAATCATCTTGATTTATTTATTAGTCAGCGAATAACGCATCCTGAAAATTTCTTTATTAACGGTAACCAAAATATTTTGGCAAGTGCCATGGAAAATGTTATTCGTAATGCACAAAAATATGCCAAGAAAAGCATTAAGGTTCTGACTTATATTGATAATACGGATTTAATTATTGCGATTGATGATGATGGCAAAGGCATTCCCGAAACGGAATATCAACAAATATTCCGTCCTTTCTATCGTGTCGATGAAGCTCGTGACCGTCAAACCGGCGGTACGGGGCTAGGGCTTGCTATCGTGGCGAATGCGGTTCAACAGCATAAAGGTAGCGTACAAGCGATGAAAAGTCCGTTAGGCGGCTTAAGAATTGAAATTAAGTTACCTTTATGGATTGAATAAATTAGCAAGCGGTTTATTTTGCAAAAAATTAAGCAAAAATGACCGCTTGTTTCTACTCTATAACCTTTCTTTATATATTTAAATACATAATCTATTACGCTAAAATTCGTTTAAGTACCCCATCCAAGAATATCGGCAATAAAATGAAATTGATTGAAATTGAAAAACTAAACAAATATTTCGGTTCGGGTGAAAATACCGCACATGTGTTAAAAGACATTAATCTTACTATTGAACAAGGTGATTTTGTTGCGATTATCGGTGCTTCCGGTTCGGGTAAATCCACCTTAATGAATATTATCGGTTGCTTAGACACCGCAAGTTCCGGCGTATGTAAAATTGACGGAAAAGAAACGTTAAATATGACGTCCGACGAACTTTCCGATTTACGTCAGCGTAAGTTCGGTTTTATTTTTCAACGTTATAACCTGCTCCCCGCTCTTACGGCAAACGAAAACGTTGCACTCCCTGCAATTTATGCGGGAATGGACAATACTTCACGTAAAGCAAGGGCTAATCAATTATTAGAGAAACTCGGCTTAGCCGATAAAACGGGAAATCGTCCGAATCAGCTTTCCGGCGGTCAGCAGCAACGTGTCAGTATTGCCCGAGCTTTGATGAACGGCGGCGAAATTATTTTAGCCGACGAACCTACCGGTGCATTGGATTCAAAAAGCGGTGAAACCGTACTTGAGATCTTAAAAGATCTGCATAAAGAAGGTCATACGATTATTATGGTGACCCATGATGCGAATATTGCGGCGAATGCCAGTCGAATCATTGAAATTAAAGACGGCTATATTATTCGAGACGAACGCCAGCAACCTTATTCGGAAGATCTGAAACTCACTAAGCGTGAATATAAAAAGCCGCGTTTTTTTGACCAATTAATCGAATCGTTTAAAATGGCGATTAATGCGATTACGGCACATAAATTACGTGCATTATTAACCATGTTGGGCATTGTAATCGGTATTACCTCGGTAATTTCCGTTGTAGCGTTAGGACAAGGTTCTCAGCAACAAATCCTTTCCAATATTAATAGCTTGGGTACCAATACTATGACGATTATGAACGGTACCGGTTTCGGCGATCGTCGAGCGAATTTGACTAAAAATTTAACCATTAGTGACGCTATGATGCTGAACAAGCAACAATTTGTAGATAGTACCACCCCTTCGAGTAATTTAAACGGTACGGTGATTTACGGCAATACGAATGTAACCGCCTCAATCAATGGTGTAGGCGAACAATTTGTCAATGTTAAAGGGTTGAAAATGATTTCAGGGCGTTTTTTTGATGCCGATGAAGTTAAATTATCATCACAAGTTGTCGTGATTGACGGCAATACCAAAAAAGATCTCGGTTTAACCGACCCCGTCGAAGGCAAGGTCATTTTGGTGGATAAAAAACCGCTTACCGTTATCGGTATGGCACAAGAATCGAATAATTTGAATCAAACCAGTTTAAAAATGTGGATGCCTTATACTACGCTTATGCAACGTATTTCCGGCGAAAAATTTATCGATTCATTGACGGTAAAAGTGAAAGACAATGTCGAAAGCCAAACGGCGGAAAAAAGTATTAACGAACTACTTACCGCTAAGCACGGTAAAAAAGATTTCTTTGTGATGAACAGCGATACCATCAAACAAACGATTACCAGTACCACCAATACGATGAAATTATTGATTTCGTCTATTGCGATGATTTCTTTGATTGTCGGCGGTATCGGTGTAATGAATATTATGTTGGTATCGGTAACGGAGCGTACTAAAGAAATCGGCGTACGTATGGCAATCGGAGCAAAACAAAACAATATCTTGCAGCAATTCCTAATTGAAGCGATATTAATCTGTTTATTAGGCGGTATTATCGGGATTCTGTTTGCAATGGCGATAATTTTCTCGTTCAATACCTTAGGTACAAATTTCAAAATGATTCTTTCGCCTGCTTCCGTAGTATTGGCGGTATTCTGCTCTACGTTAATCGGTGTCGTATTCGGTTATATGCCGGCAAAAAACGCCTCCAAACTCAATCCGATTACCGCATTGGCACAAGAGTAATTCATTCACGACAAGCGGTTGAATTTAGCGTTAAATTTGCAAATTTTTCATAAATTTTAACCGCTTGTTTTTCTTAAAAAAAGGAATAAAAATGGGACTGTCGAATCTCGAACTTGAACAAATTATTGATGAAAAATTAAATAGCAAAGCGATTACAGACTACGCACCGAACGGCTTGCAAGTGGAAGGTAAGACGCATATTCAACGAATTATTACCGGCGTGACCGCAAGTCTGCCGCTGATTGAAAAAGCGATAGAGAAAAATGCCGATGCGATTTTGGTGCATCACGGTTATTTTTGGAAAAGCGAATCGCCTTGTATTCGCGGAATGAAAGGTAAACGCATCAAACAATTACTCGTAAATGACATTAATTTATTCGGTTATCACCTGCCGTTGGATATCCATTCGGAATTAGGCAATAACGCACAATTGGCGGCGAAATTAGGTGTGACGAATCTACAAGGCTTGGAAGATCGTCCTAATTCCATTCCTGTCTATGGTGAGCTGGATACGCCGATTTCCGCACAAGAATTAGCGAAGCGTATCGAACAAGCGCTTAATCGTAAACCAATTTTGTGCCATGAATTTATTGCGGATTATCCGCATAAATTAATCCGAAAAGTCGGCATTTGTACCGGGGGCGGACAAGGTTATATCGATTTAGCGGCAAGTAAAGGATGTGATGCGTTTATTTCCGGTGAAATTTCGGAACAGACTACCCATTCCGCACGTGAGCAAGGTATTTATTACTTCGCTTGCGGACACCACGCAACGGAACGAGACGGCGTAAAAGCACTCGGCGAATGGCTGGCAAAAGAATACGGCTTAGAAGTGGAATTTATTGATATTGATAACCCGGCGTAATCTTTGAAAGAACCTAAAATGCAAAAGTCGTATCGGAAAAGGTACGACTTTTTTACTGGGATTTAGTCTTCAGATAAACGAGAAATATCGTGATAAGAAGCCAATTTACGAATCGTACGGGAACGACCTCGAATTAATAACGTTTCGGTAAACATCATACTGCCTTTGCGTTGCACGCCTTTTAACAAATCGCCGGTAGTAATACCCGTTGCGGTAAACAACACATTATCGTCACGTACCAAGTCTTCCAATTTTAATACTTTATTAACCGGTACATTCATTTGCGCACAGCGAGAAAGCTCTTTTTCTGCGGCGGAAAGATTTTCCGGCGAATTACCCTTGACTTGATTACGAGGAATAAGGCGACCTTGAATATCGCCGCCTAAAGCGCGAACCGCAGCGGCGGCAACCACTCCTTCCGGCGCACCGCCGATACCATAAACTAAATCCAAATCGCTATCCGGTAAGCAACATTGTACTGCGGCGGCAACGTCGCCGTCAGGAATCGCCATAACTTTTACACCTAATTTCTGCACGGTTTTAATAATTTCATCGTGACGCGGTTTCGCCAAGATTGCCACCGTCATTTGTGTAAGCAATTTGCCTTTTTTAGACGCAACACGGCGAATATTTTGCTCAAGTGGCAGATCCAAGTCGATCATACCTTTTGCTTCGCTATCCACCACCAGTTTTTCCATATACATATCCGGTGCTTGGAGAAACGTTTCTTTGCTACCTGCCGCTAAAACCGATAACGCCCCGGCTTGCCCCATCGCCGTCATACGAGTACCGTCAATCGGATCAACCGCAATTGCCACTTCTTTATCTTCAGGCTGAGAACGACCTACTTTTTCACCGATATACAGCATCGGCGCTTCATCAATCTCGCCTTCACCAATTACGATTTCGCCGCGTATTTCCATTTTATTCATAACTAAGCGCATCGCTTTTACCGCCGCATCGTCGGCGGCATTTTTATCACCTCGACCGATCCACTCGTAAGCGGCAAGTGCGGCAGCTTCCGTTACCCGAGAAAACTCAAAAGAAATAGCACGTTTCATCTTATGTTCCTTATATAAAATAACCGATATTATTTATATTTTATCAGCTCGCAATCGATTAGGTTACTAAAAAATCGGCAAATGAAGAAAAATTCCAAAATGTATGAACTTTTCAATGAAATCAACACCTAATTGAGTTATAATTCTTACACTTTACATATCTGTTTTTAAGAGGGAACCAATTATGTCATTACCAATTCTTGACCAACTTGAAGAAAAAATTAAACAAGCGGTGGAAACCATTCAATTACTCCAATTAGAAGTGGAAGAATTAAAAGAAAAAAATACTACCGTAGAGCAAGAAAAAGAAACATTACGCCAAGAATACGAACAATTAAAATCCGAGCAACAAAGTTTCCAAGATCGTTTACGTTCGCTTTTAGGTCAAATCGATAACGTATAATTGTTCCTTTTCAATAGAACGGCTAATTTGCATTAGCCGTTTTTTATTTGTATAACATTATGGCAAAACTCTATTTCTATTACTCTTCAATGAATGCGGGCAAATCAACCACCCTGCTTCAATCCTCTTATAATTACCAAGAGCGAGGTATGAATACGTTGGTTTATACCGCAGCGATTGATGATCGTTACGGCATCGGTAAAGTCAGTTCTCGTATCGGAATTTCACAAGAAGCATTATTGTTTCAGTCGGACACTAATTTATTTAACGAAATCGAACTGGCTCATCAAACAGAAACGTTACACTGTATCTTAATTGACGAAGCCCAATTTCTGACCAAAGCGCAGGTCTATCAATTAACCGACGTGGTGGATAAACTTAAGATTCCGGTGCTTTGTTATGGTTTACGTACCGATTTCCAAGCCGAACTTTTTGAAGGCAGTCAATACCTATTGGCATGGGCGGACGAACTGCAAGAACTTAAAACGATTTGCGATTGCGGTCGAAAAGCGCATTTTGTGATTCGTATGAACGAAAAAGGTGAAGCGGTCGCCGACGGAGACCAAATTCAAATCGGCGGAAATGATAAATATCTTTCCGTATGTCGTTATCATTACAAACAAAAACTCAATAAACTCTAATCTAATTTATAAACGGTTGTTTTTACAAAAATTTTTACGAAAACAACCGCTTTTTCTTTATCTTTCTTTTCCTCTGTTTTTATTTCCTGTATTTAAGTCTTTATTCCGTCTTTCAGTTAAATAATAAGTGAGCGTTTGCTCATCAAAATGGAGCGTAACGATCTATTTACAAAGATAAGCAAACTAAAAACACTCACTCCAAGATCCGCATTACACTCCAATTTAGGTATGACAATGGTTAAATTATACGCTTAAATGTGAGCATTTGCTCAATATATGTACGGATTAATGCTATTTACGTGCTTGTAAGCAGGAATATACGGAGGAATTTATTATCGGAGAGGGTTTTGTAGGATCTTACAAAATAAAAAAGGTACGTTTTTTTATGCGTACCTTTCTCATATTTTTTGTATTTTTATACAAAAGAATAAGTAAAACGATTTATCGTTTGTGAGGCAATTTTTCCCAAGTGACTTCATTACGCAAATAGACGGGTTCTATTTGTAGCGCGGATAGCGCTTTACCCTGCTCTAATTCCAGTTCTGCCAATTTAAGCATTGATTTTGCCGAAGGTAAGGTAATATCACTGATTGAAAGGGGGAGTTTTGCCTCTGCAAATTGTGAATATGCCGCCCAACCGGTACCGACGACGACGGTATTTGCTTTAAGTTGAATTTGGTTAATTGCGGATTCCGGAGAACATACTTGCTCGGTTACCATTTCTTGCCAAATTTGCCCCACTCTTTCATATTGAGCAAAGTAAATCTCGTTCATACGAGCATCAATCAGTGCAACGACATTTGTTGCACCCGTTTGCTCATAAGCGGCTTGTGCCATAGCCAATAAGTTGGAAATCGGTACTACGGGTAGATTTGCTCCCATTGCAAGCCCTTGAGCGATTCCTACTCCGACTCGTACACCGGTAAAACTTCCCGGGCCTCGACCAAATACGAGCGCATCCACTTGTTTAATGGAAATATTCGCTTGTGCCAATAATTCGTCAATCATCGGCAAAATACGTTGTGTGTGTGTTCTCGGACTTAACTCATCTAATGAAGTTAGTTTTCCGTTATGTTGTAACGCTACCGAACAGGCTTCCGTAGCTGTATCAATAGCAAGAATGGTGTTGTTCATGAATTTATTACCTTAAAACGACAGAAAACACGGAAATAAGCGGTCAATTTTACAAAGAATTTTGTAAAACCCTCTATTTCCGTGTTTTGATAAATTTACTGAATTAAATATGTTTGCGGCGTTGTTCAACCGCATCAGCCAAGGCAAACAACGCTTTTTCGCTATCTTCCCAACCGATACAGGCATCCGTTACACTTTGTCCGTAAACCAAATGCGCTAAATTACCGTCACCTAATTCTTGGCGACCTTCCACTAAATGACTTTCAATCATCACACCGGAAATTAGTTCCGAACCGCTTGCAATTTGTCGGCATACGTCCGCACAAACGTCCATCTGACGTTTAAATTGTTTTTGGCTGTTGGCATGACTGAAATCAATCATTACGTGCGGTCGGCGACCGGATTTCTCGATATCCGCACATACTTTGGCGACCGATTCGGCATCATAGTTCGTCCCTTTATCACCGCCGCGTAAAATGATATGGCAATCCGGATTACCTGCCGTAGAAACAATTGCGGAATGTCCGAATTTGGTGACTGATAAGAAATGATGCGGAGCTTCCGCCGCACCGATTGCATCTAATGCGATTTTTACACCGCCGTTTGTCGCATTTTTAAAGCCGACCGCACAAGATAAACCGGATGCTAATTCACGATGAACTTGCGATTCGGTCGTGCGTGCGCCGATTGCACCCCAACTCATAAAGTCCGCCATATATTGCGGTGTGATCATATCTAAAAATTCGCCTGCCGCCGGTACGGTTAAATCGTTAATATCCGATAATACTTTACGAGCGATACGTAAACCGTCGTTTAACGCGTAAGTTTCGTTAAGATAAGGATCATTGATTAACCCTTTCCAACCGACGGTCGTGCGCGGTTTTTCAAAATAAACGCGCATTACCACTTCAAGGTTTTGATTAATCTTAGGATTCGCACGAATTGTTTTTATACGTTGTGCATACTCTAGCGCCGCTTTAGGATCATGGATGGAACAAGGTCCGATCACCACCAATAAACGGTCGTCCGCACCGTGAATAATTTTATGAATGGCTTTACGTGCTTTTTCTACGGTTTCGGCGGCAATATCACTTGCGGGAAAACGTTCCAATAGCGCAACCGGCGGTAAAAGTTGTTCAATATTCGTAATACGAAGATCATCATTTTTATAAGACATTGTGTGCTCTCTTGTTTTAAATTATAGGCAAAATTAATAAGGGTGGAACTAAAGTAGATGAATTAGAGAAGTATGTCAAATTGTTTTGAACTATTTTACTAGTACAAAACAATTTATCTGAATTAACGGCTTGTAAAAGTATTACAAACGGCAGGATTACCCGATTGTAGCCCTTTGCGGAACCAAGTTAAGCGTTCTGCGGATGAACCGTGAGTAAAACTATCGGGAACGACATAACCTTGAGAGCGTTTCTGTAAGCGATCATCGCCTACGGCTTGTGAGGCAACGAAAGCCTCCTCTACGTCACCGGCATCCAATTTGCCTTCTTTTTGAATTTGATAACCCCAAACTCCCGCAAAACAGTCGGCTTGAAGCTCTACATTCACGGAAATTTTATTAGCCGCCGCTTGATTGCGAGCGGTTTGTTGCGCTCGTTGCGTTTGTTCGCTAATCCCTAATAAATTTTGTACGTGATGTCCGACTTCATGCGCAATTACATAGGCAAATGCGAAATCGCCCGATGCTTTTAATTGTGATTTCATATCGTCATAAAAGGATAAATCGAGATAAACTTTTTGATCCGCCGGACAATAAAACGGCCCCATCGCAGATTGACCCGTTCCGCAAGCCGTATGCGTAACGCCTCGATAAAGCACTAATTTAGGCTCCCTGTAAGTCAAACCGTTTTGTTTAAAATAATCGCCCCAAATACGTTCCGTAGTATATAACACTTTACGGGCAATCGTATTTAGCGCTTCTTCTTCCGCAGAAGTTTGCATCTGAGTCGTTTGCTGTTGCGGATAAGACGATGAATCGCTATAACCCATTAAGCCGGTTAAATCGACCCCATAATAAGCGCCGACCAATACGATAATAAAACCTAAAATTCCGCCTTTGGCTCGTCCGCCGCCACGACGAGCACCATAACCGGATTGCCCGCGGCGATCTTCCACATTCGAACTTTCTCTTTCGTTATCTAAACGCATATTGCTTTCCTTAATTAAAGTAAAAATACGGTATTAATTTTATACGAATATCAATCTATATCCTACAAGTAATTGATTTGTTTTAGTCGGCAATAAAAGAGCGGTCGAATTTTCCTTAAAGTTTGCAAATTTAGGGAAAAATTCAACCGCTTGCTTTATAAAAATAACGTGACAATGTCGCTATTTATCTGGCTAAAATTTCACGCTTTCCGTTTTTACCTTGTTCGGAAATAATGCCTTGGGCTTCCATTTGATCAACGATACGTGCCGCTCGGTTAAAACCGAGCGAGAAACGGCGCTGAATACCGCTAATCGAAGTTACGCCGCTTTCAATTACGAACTCGACGATTTCGTCAAAAAGAGGATCTACGTCCGCACCGCTGTCTGCACGACTAGTGCCTTCGCTTTCTTCGACGGAAGCGACAATGCTTTCCAAATATTGCGGTTTACCTCTTGCACGCCAGTTATCCGCCACTCGTTGCACATCCGCATCACTCATAAATGCACCGTGAATACGAATAATATCCGGACTCCCCGCACCGGAATACAACATATCGCCGCGCCCTAGCAACGCTTCCGCACCGCCGACATCCAAAATGGTACGCGAGTCGATTTGGCTTGCGACGGTAAAGGCGATACGGCTCGGAATATTCGCTTTAATCACGCCGGTAATTACGTCGGTTGATGGACGCTGCGTTGCAAGAATTAAGTGAATTCCGACCGCTCGTGCTTTTTGCGCTATACGCATAATGTACTCTTCCGCTTCTTTGCCGGCAGACATCATTAAATCGGCGAACTCATCCACAATCAGTACGATATAGCTGAGTTTTTCTAACGCCGGCGGCAGTTGATCCATTGAATCTCCCGGACGCCAAGTCGGATCGGGAATCGGAAAGTTCATTGCCGCCGCTTGTTCGATTTTATCGTTATAACCTTCGATATTACGCACGTTTAAATGACTGATTAATAAATAACGGCGTTCCATTTCTTCCACTGCCCAACGTAACGCATTTGCCGCTTTTTTCATATCGGTAACGACCGGCGTTAATAAATGCGGAATATCGTTATAAATGGAAAGCTCGACTACTTTCGGGTCGATCATAATAAAACGTACTTGTTCCGGCGAGAGTTTAAACAATAAACTCAAGATCATAGTATTGACACCGACCGATTTACCGCCGCCGGTTTGCCCTGCAACCAACAAATGCGGCATTTTCGCCATATCGACAACGATCGGCTCGCCGCTAATATCTTTACCGAGTGCCATCGGTAATGTTGCCTTACTGTGTTTAAACGCATCGCTGTTTAATACGTCACGAAGCCAAACCGTTTCACGTTGCTTATTCGGCGTTTCAATCCCCATATAAGGTTTACCCGGCACTACTTCCGTAATACGAATCGCTTTGAACATTAATTCACGGGCAAGGTCGCTGGCTAATCCGACTACTTTCGCCGCTTTTACACCAGCAGCCGGTTTAATTTCATAACGAGTAACAACCGGACCGACCAATACGTCTTCGACCGTTGCTTTCACCCCATAATTGGCTAACGCACTTTCTAAACGATGAGAGGTTTCAACAATCTCATGCTCGGTAATTTGCTGCGTTTGGCGTGGCGCTTCATCCAATAAATCTAAGGTCGGTAACGGCGTGGTCGGTTTTTCAACGCTATGGCTTCGCTGTAATAACGGGTGTATCAACGTATTACCGTATCCTTTCGGATAGTCGGGAGATTTATTCGAGGATACGGACAGCGCATTTTCCGATTCATTCGCCATTTTTACCGTTGGCACGACAACTTCAGATTTGCTATTGATAATTTGCTCAAACGCTTGCTCCAGTCCTTGCGCTTTAGCTCGCTGTTCCATTTGTGCCAGACGCATTTGTTCGGCCTGTTCAAATTCTCTGGCTAGTTCCGCCTCGTAATCCGTTTCGGTTTCTTCCGTTTGCTTGAAAACGGTTTCTTCTATCGATTGCAAACGAACGGTTGGTTTAACTTCCTGTACAAAAGCAGGCATTACCGTTGGATCTTGTAATTCGGTTGTGATGTCTTCTTCCGGAGATTCGCTTGTTTCGACATGGTTAACCGCAGGTTCTTCATAGGAATTATCCGCTAACGATACATTTAAGCGAACTTTCGGTAAAGTCGGCGAGTCTAGGTCGGCAACATACTCCTCCGCTGAATTTGTCGCTAATTCAACAGAAAACTCTTGCCCTTGCATATTAATTTTCGGTAACTCTAATTCTTTTTCCACCTTAAACATAGCGGGATTAGTTAAAGCATCTTCAGATATTTCTTGCTCTTTATGTAATCCGCTAATATTCGGTCTATTGAATAACGAAAGATCGGTTAATTGCTCCTGTTCCGTATTTTCATTTGCAACAGAAGAATGCTTTAACGATTCGTTATCAACAAGCGGTTGGTTTTCGTCATTTTGTTGCAATTCCGTCACTGTATTATCATTTACCGTTTTAGCTTTATCTTTTGCTACAATCCAGTCATAAAATCGAGCTAATAGCGGCAGTAATAATTGTCCGGAACAGAAATAAAAACCTACTGCGGTAAAGATCATCGCAACGAATAATGCGCCGAATTGTCCGATAACATCCGTTAATAACGTCTGAATCATTCCGCCGATAAAACCGCCGGATACATAATAAGCACTATTTGAAAAAATCACACCAGACAGTCCGGCTAAACCGGCTATAAGTAATAGAAAGCTAACGGCTCGGAATAGCAAACGTTTCCACGTCCATTCTTTAGCTAATCCCAATATAAGAGAATATGCGGCGATGCCGAGTAAAGCAAACGGTACAATAAAGGCAACTTTCCCTAAAAAAGTATAAAGTAAATCAATAGACCAAGCGCCTAAAGCCCCCGTCTTATTTAATACTTCCAGTTCCGTCACGCTGCTTCCGACACTCCAAGCGTTATCCAGCGGGCTATAGCTTGCCCATGCCACGATTAAATATAATCCGAGTAATCCCAGTAAGATAAACATCAGATTGATTAAATTCTCTTTACCCTTTAATCGCGGTTTTAATCGTTCAATCACCGATTAACTCCTTATTTTAATAACAGATAATTGGTTTGTTTCACTTCTTCCATTACGACATAGGTTCGCGTATCGTTCACACCGGGTAATCGCAGTAAAGTCGTACCTAAAAGTTTTCGATAAGCCGCCATATCCGCTACCCTTGTTTTGAGTAAATAATCGAAATCACCCGAAACCAAATGACATTCTTGAATTTCATCCAATTGTTGAACGGCACGATTAAATTCCTCAAATACGTCCGGCTTACCTCTGACTAAGGTAATTTCCACAATCACTAATAGCGGTGCTTCAAGCAATTCCGGATTCAGTAATGCACGGTATCCCATAATCACATTCTGCTTTTCTAAACGCTTTACTCGTTCTAAACAAGGTGTCGGCGATAAACCGACACGTTTAGAAAGTTCAATATTAGAGATTTTTCCGTTACGTTGTAGCTCATTTAAGATTTTTAAGTCAATAGCATCTAGTGCTTTAGGTAGTTTTTTATGTTCCATTTGCCTGTCTTCCCAGTTTTTTTACTAATATTTAATTCTACAAGTTTTATCTTATTCGGTCTAATGATGTTGGTTGAAGAAAGGTCACAAAACCGAAAGAATTTGTAAACCGAACTCTCGACGCCATCCGCTCAGTAGTTCCGGTAGTTTATCCTCATTTTGCCCTTGTTGATGCCAACTGAAAAGTTGATTTAATTGCCGTTTACTGGCTAATAACTCGGGTGCTAAATCAGGCGGTTGAATTTCCGCTAATTTTTGCTGCATCGCCTTCAATTTATATTTATAGTTTGCCTGATCTACTAAACGTATAATTTTTTCAGGATAGTTTTCCGGTAATACGGCTAACCCCTGTTCAACGAGCATTAACAATTTTTTACCATGAATACGTACTTCGTTCGGATGCATAAATTCCAATAATTGCGAAGTATGTTTCGGTTGCAATTTAGCTATTTCAAATAAACAATTTTCTTTCACGACGAAATTTAATGCTAAATCTCGTTTTTCCGCTTCTTCTATTCGCCATTTCGCCAGTACTTTTAATATAGCCAGTTGCTGAGGTTCTAAACGCCATGCGTTTGAAATATCTTTATACGCTTGAGCAATATTTGCGACGGATTCTCTTTTACTTAATAAATATCGACATTCCTGTTCAACGGCATTTTGCCAACGTGTCGCATCCAGATCCGAAACCAAGCGTTGATAAACCGGTAACAAATACCATACATCCGCCGCTGCGTATTGTAATTGTTCTTCCGTTAATGGTCGTGCGAGCCAGTCCGTTCTGGAGGCGCCTTTATCCAGCTCGACATTTAAATAATGCGCGACAAGTTTAGCAAAACCTAGCGAAATGCCGCCCCCTGCAAATCCTGCCATGATTTGCGTATCAGCCAAAGGTGTAGGCAACTGTTTGAAAAGGTGCTGGAAAACCTCTAAATCTTCACTGCAAGCGTGTAATACTTTTACGACGTTTTGACACGTCAATAAACCGATAAACGGAGAGAAATCGGAGATTGGATTAGGATCAATCAAACTGACAGTATCGCCGTCAAAAAGCTGAATAAGACCAAGTTTCGGATAATACGAACGGGTTCGAATAAATTCGGTATCCAATGCCACTGCCGATTTCCGACAAGCGTTCTCGCAAACCGTTTTTAATTTTTCGTCCGTATCAATCCAATGATAGTGAATGATTTGATTCATTTTTATTCTCTTTCTCACCAATTTTTTTAAAAGATAAATTAATTCTGTGAGCTAATTCACAGAATTAACATAAAACAGTTGTGATTCCCCAATATTGAAGCAAAATAATTATCGTATGGAGTGTTTAAATTAAATTTTTTGACCTGATTTTATCTTTGGTCTATTTAAGGATTATACTATGATTTCTGATAATAAAACCCAACACTTAGGCACAATTTATCGCCTTGTTGAACAATTCGAATTAATTTCGCGTACGGATCTTGCAAAATTATCCGGTTTTGCGCCCGCTTCCATTACGAATCTGACCAAATCGCTTATCGACCATAAATTTATTTTAGAACGTTCCGTACAAAATAATACGTCTAGAGGACGTCCCGCCGTCGGTCTTTCGGTGTCTAATTTCTTTTGGCAATTGCTTTGTTTTACCGTTTCTCCCGAGAAAATTGAAATTTCACTTTGCGAATTAAATGGCAAACCGATTCAATCCAAAGAATATCCTCTGCTTGAAACGGATTATCCGATACTCGCCGAGCATACTCTTCTCTGCTTAAAAGACTTTTTCTGGCATTCTCCCCTGGAGGAACATCGTATTTTAGCCGTTTCCGTCAGTGTAATCGGACGGATTAATGCAAATAAAACGGAAATTATTCAATTAGGACAAACCGAATTACATTGCCCAATTGTTACTACGTTACAAAACCATTTTGAGCGACCGATTCTACTTAACGAGCATTTTCAATTATGGCTGTTTACCGAATCCACATTAGGCAGTTTGATTAGTAATGACAACGTAATTTTCCTACAATTAGACGATTCGGTGAATTTAAGCGTATTATTAAGAGGAACCTTATTGCATCAGCAATCCAAAATGAATGTAGATAAGATGCTTATGCCTAAATTCAGTACGTTAAGCGATGAAACTACCGCTATCGATTGTAATGATATTGAAAAATATCAATTAAAAAATCAAATTACATTCTCGGCAATTATTCGCTTAATTGATAAATATTTGCCGAATAATTTAGAGCATCAAAATGAAAAAATTCAATTTTTATGTGAACAGGTGGAATCGAATAATCCCGAAGCGTTACGGATATTATCCCATATCAGTGATAACTTAGCCTATGTATTAATGAATCTTATCAATATTTTCTCTACCGAGAAAATTATGTTGAATTCACCGTTGTTACAAATAAAACATAAATTGTTTGAACAAATACAAGCTAAATTGGGCAAGAATTTACTCATTGACAACTCTGTAGATTTAGTTTCCAGTCAATATGCGTGGAACGACCCGCTGATTGCTTGTTCGGCGATAAAACAAGGAATTTATGAAGGTAATTTGATCAAGGACATCATTCAGCCTTAAAAAATCCGTTAAAATATAGGCAATTTTGTAACTTTTTTGTTAGAGAATAGCATATGCCTTCATTATTTATTACCGGTACGGATACCAATGTAGGAAAAACAACCGCCACTCGTGCAATTTTACAAACGCTCACACTGCATCATGTCCAAGCGGTAGGCTATAAGCCTATTGCTTGCGGTGGCGACGATTCGTTACCTACAGAACAAAATCAAGTCGATTATGCCAGTGAAGATAATCCTGATGTTATAACCATTCTCGATAGCTGCCCTTTACCGGTGGAATATCGAGAAATTAACAGTTATACCTTTATTCATTCCAGCACGCCAGTTTTTGCGGCATTAGATGCGGTTCATCATATTCAAGAAGAAAAATTAAATAATGACCTCGACCGTTTACAACAAAAATACACTAATATTGTCGTAGAAGGTACGCACGGTTGGCTTACGCCGATTAATAAAGACTTAAGTTTTGCCGATTGGGTAAAAGAAAATAATATGCCGGTTATACTGGTTGTCGGGATCAAGGAAGGATGTGTCAATCACACGTTACTGACGGCACAAGCGATTAAGCAACAAGGGGTTAAATTAGTTGGATGGATTGCGAATAGAGTCAATCCGGGATTAAGACATTATGCGGAACTCATTGAATTATTGAGTAAAAAAATTGATGCTCCTCTGCTCGGGCAGATTCCTTATATCGGACACCCGTACACTAGAGATCTCACGCCGTATATTCAAAATCCCGAACCGTTATTACAATATTTTAATAAATAAGACAGAAGCTCCGTTTGATCTGCCCCCCAAAAGTTGGACTAAACCTCCAACGGATTAAGGTGCAGATTTTTTATGACTAAATATAACTCGCTATTCAAACAACAAGTCATCGAGTTTTATCTTCAAAATGACAAAAACCGTTTATTCACTCAACGACATTTTCAATTATCCAAGAAAACCTTAACTCGATGGATTGCTCAATTTAATCATAACGGAATCAATGGGCTAGCGGTGATAGGTAAGAAGCAAAAATATTCCCCCGAATTCAAATTAACCGTCATACAAGCGGTCAAAAAGGGGCAATTTTCTGCGGAAAGCGCCTCCCTTCATTTTGGCATTGCTAATTCAGGTTCGATTAGCCAATGGTTGCACATCTTTGAAGAACAAGGTATAAACGGCTTATTACCCAAGCCCAAAGGTCGTCCGACAATGAAACCGAAATACCCCAAAATGCCTCCTCCACCTAAAACTGAAGAAGAACGCTTACGTTATCGTATTTTAGAGCTGGAAGCGGAGAATGCTTACCTAAAAAAGTTGCGGGAGTTCAACCAACAAAAAATGCGGCTAAAGCAGCCATCGTAAAAACGTTGAGAGTGGATTTTCCCTTAGAAATCCTCCTCCCTTTGACTGGTTTAAAACGTAGTACGCTCTTTTATCACTTACCGCCTAAAATCGATAAAAATGCAGTGATTAGGCAGAAAGTGATTGAGATTTATCAAGATAATGATGGCAATTACGGCTATCGTCGTATTACGTTAAAGTTACGTGATTTTTTGGGTGCGATTAACCATAAGCGTATTCAAAGGATAATGCAACAGCTTGATTTAAAAGGGAAATGTAAGCAGAGGAAATATCGTTCTTATCAAGGTGAAGTGGGTAAAATTGCCGAGAATGTATTGCAACGGGATTTTCACGCAACGGCGCCAAATGAAAAGCTCGTCACGGATATCACCGAGTTTAAATGTGCGGAAGGTAAGCTCTATTTATCGCCTATTAAGGACTTGTTTAATAGTGAAATTCTTGCTTATGATTTAGCAAGAAGCCCTGACTTTGAGCAAGTGATGCGGATGCTAAAGCAAGCGGTCGCAAAACTGCCTAAGGACGCTAAACCGATTTTACATTCCGACCAAGGTTGGCAATATCAGATGGCAGACTATCAAGACATGCTGAGAAAACATCATATTAAACAAAGTATGTCGAGAAAAGCGAATTGCTTGGATAATGGGGCAATGGAAAGTTTCTTTGGGCGATTGAAAACGGAATGTTACTTTGGTAAGCGATTTGAAACTTTCGAACAACTTGAGAAAGTGATTCACGAGTACATTCATTATTACAACAATGAGCGTATTCAAGTGAAATTAAAAGGACTCAGCCCTGTACAATACAGAACTCAGTCCTTAAATTAAACAGTCTAACTTTTTGGGGTCAGATCAGTTAAGGAGCTTTTTACTGCACTCAACAAAATAAATTAAAAATTTGACCGCTTGCAACAAAACGGCATAAAAAAAGCCCCTCAACTTAGGGGCTACTCGGAAAGCAAATTTATGAAATCGGTTGCTGTACACAACACTTTTTATTAAGTTTGTATAGAATATGTCAATTTATTAAACTTTGCAAGCATTACTTTCAATAATTTGCTTCTTTTTCTTAAAAATGTGAACTACTTCACATTAAATCATTATAAACGGCGTGCTTGCCAAAATGTTCTCGACCAATACGGGGAATTCATATCCGAATAAATTACCCCGCCTTTTGTTGAAGCATGTAAAAATTGTCCGTTTTTCACGTACACACCGACATGCTTTCCGTTAGGTCCTCGTCCGGTTTTGAAAAACACCAAATCACCGGTTTTAATTTCTTCACGGTCGATTCGTGTTCCTTCTTCCGCTTGCTCGGAAGTCGTTCTTGGCAAATCAATCCCGAATAAATCTCGGAAAGTCACTTGCATAAAGCCGGAACAATCAATACCCGCCTTACTGTTACCGCCTAAACGATAGCGTGTTCCCTTCCATTCATGTTGCTGTTCGCTCAAGCTACTAATCGCCATTATCGGATCGGATAAAGTGCTGTGATGGGTACGAAAAATCCCCGCCCTCGCTTTAATCGGACCTGAAACGCTAATATCATTTGAACAAGCGGTTAATAATACGGCACAAGACATAACCGCCGCCAGCGGTAAATATTTTTGACTGAATTTAATCATATAAGGTTACCTATAAAAAACATTCCATAAGCCCCAATAGAGGCTATGGAATGTCTTATTTATGCCTTCACTTTTACATTTTCAACTCTATCTCTAAGCTTTTGACCGGGCTTAAAGACGACCACTCGACGAGCGGTAACCGCAACCGTTTCACCAGTCTTCGGATTTCTACCCGGACGTGCATTTTTCTCTCGTAACGAGAAATTACCGAAACCGGATAATTTAACTTCTTCGCCTTTTTCCAAAGAACTTCGAATCTCCTCAAAAAATTGCTCTACAAAGAGCTTGGCGATACGTTTATCAAAGCCGCATTTTTCAACGAGGCTTTCTGCGAGTTCAATTTTAGTGAGTGCCATAAAAATAATCCTTAAATCTAATCTCTTAGATATGCTTGGAAACGTTGTGCCAATTCTGCTAAGACCGCTTGAATTACAGTCGAAATTTCTTCTTCCTCAAGCGTTTTTTCCGTGTCTTGAACCGTTAAACTGATTGCTAAACTTTTCTTACCTGCCGCTAAATTCGCACCACGATAAACGTCAAATAAGTTTACTGCAACTAATTTTACACCGCCGGCGTGACGGCACGCATCCAATACATCTCCGGCAGGTACATTTTCATCTACCACAACCGCAATGTCACGGTTATTCGCAGGGAATTTAGAAATTTCTTTTGCCGCAGGAACCGGACGATTTGCAATCGCATCACCGAGAATTTCAAATACCACCGGTTTACCTTTGATGCCGAGTTTTTGCACGATTGACGGATGAACGGAACCGATAAAGCCGATTTCTTTACCGTCTAACATAATCGCTGCAGATTGTCCCGGATGTAATGCAGGGAATTGTTTTGCCACAAATTTTAAATCATGGCGAGCCGAAGTTAGAGACAATACGCGCTCCATATCGCCTTTTAAGTCGAAGAAATCTACCGCTTCGCCTTTACTTTCCCAATGTACCGGACGTTTATCACCGACAATTGCCGCGCCGAATACGAGTTCTTGACGAATACCGGATTCTGCCGCCGCATCCGGAATAAAGCGTAAACCGCCTTCAAAAATACGAACACGTGTTTGCTGACGGCTTTGGTTGTAAGCAATCGTATCTAATAAACCGGTTAAAAGTGATAAACGCATTGCCGACATTTCGCTTGAAATCGGGTTAGGTAAAATTAACGCTTCTTGATTCGGATGCAATAATGCTTGTTTTTTCGGATCAACAAAGCTGTATGTCACCACTTCTTGATAGTCGCTATCCACTAATGCAGTACGAATACGGTTTACTTCTAATAATTTCTCCGGTGTGCCTTTCATCGTTAAGTGCGCAAGCGGAGAATTATTCGGAATACTGTTATAACCGTAGATACGTGCAACCTCTTCGATAAGATCTTCTTCGATCTCAATATCGAAACGCCAGCTTGGAGCTACTGCAGTCCAACTATCATTTGCAAAGATTACGTTTAAACCTAAGCGAGTTAAAATATCGGTTACCGTTTCATCTTCAATGTGATGACCGATTACCGCATCTAATTTGCTACGACGTAAGGTAACCGTATTACGTTTTGGTAAATGTTGTTCACTTACTGCTTCTACGATTTCACCCGCTTCACCGCCACAAATTTCAAGTAATAATGCAGTTGCACGTTCCATCGCATCACGTGCTAATTGCGGATCAACACCACGTTCAAAACGGTGCGACGCATCGGTGTGTAAACCGTATTGACGTGCACGACCGGTAATCGCTAACGGCGCAAAGAATGCGGATTCTAATACTACGTCAGTCGTATTTTCATTTACACCGCTTGCTTCGCCGCCAAAGATACCCGCCATTGCTAATGCGCCTTTGCTATCGGCAATGACTAAAGTATTTGGCTGTAATTTTGCGGTTGTACCGTCTAATAAAACTAATTCCTCACCCTCTTTTGCCATACGTACTTGGATAGCACCGTCAATTTTAGACGCATCGAAAGCGTGCATAGGTTGACCAAGTTCTAACAGGCTTAAGTTAGTAATATCGACAATCGGGTCAATCGAACGAATACCGCAACGGCGTAATTTTTCTTGTAACCATAATGGCGAAGTTGCTTTTACGTTTACATTTTTCACCACACGAGCAAGATAACGAGGGCAAGCTTCCGGTGCTTGTAATTCTACGGCTACTTTATCCGCAATCGTTGCGGGTACCTCTGAAATCACCGGTGCTTTCACTTCCGCTCGGTTAATTACACCTACTTCACGTGCAATACCGGCAATACTTAAACAGTCCGCACGGTTTGGCGTTAAGCTGATTTCGATAGCCACATCATTTAAATCTAAATATTCACGAAAATCTTTACCAATTGGCGCATCCGCCGGTAATTCGATGATACCGCTATGATCTTCTTTGATACTTAATTCAGAATATGAACAAAGCATACCTTCTGACGGTTGGCCACGTAATTTAGTTTTCTTAATTTTAAAATCGCCCGGTAATACCGCGCCTTCCGTTGCACACGCCACTTTTAAGCCCTGACGACAGTTTGGCGCACCGCATACGATATCTAATAAGCGATCGCCACCAACATTAACTTTAGTGACACGTAATTTATCCGCATCCGGGTGTTGAGCACATTCAACCACTTCACCGACAACCACACCGCTAAATGCGCCGGCAACCGGCTCAACATCATCGACTTCTAAACCTAACATGGTGATTTGGTCGCATAATTGCTCTGTTGATACTGCAGGATTTACCCACTCACGCAACCAAGATTCATTAAATTTCATTTTATATCCTCTATTTTCTTACACGGAATTTGCAAAATTCCACTTAATTTTGACCGCTTGTCATTCCCGTGTATTCAGTGAATTTCCGTAGCTAACTATTATTTAAATTGTTTTAAGAAACGTAAGTCATTTTCAAAGAACGAACGTAAGTCCGTTACGTTGTATCGTAACATCGTTAAACGCTCAACGCCCATACCTACCGCAAAACCACTGTATTCTTCCGGATCGATACCTACGTTGCGTAATACGTTAGGATGCACCATACCGCAACCTAATACTTCTAACCATTTACCGTTTTGACGCATTACGTCCACTTCAGCCGAAGGCTCTGTGAACGGGAAGAATGACGGACGGAAACGCACTTGTAAATCTTCTTCGAAAAACGCTTTTAAGAAATCGTGAATCAAACCTTTTAACTCGGTAAAGTTGGCCTTTTTGTCCACATAAAGCAACTCGATTTGATGGAACATCGGTGTGTGTGTTTGGTCGTAGTCGTTACGATATACACGACCCGGTGCCACAATACGGATTGGCAGCTGCATATTTTCCATGGTACGAATTTGTACGCCTGATGTTTGTGTACGTAATAAACGTTGCGCATCGAACCAGAACGTATCGTGATCCGCACGTGCCGGGTGGTAAGCAGGAATATTTAACGCATCAAAGTTATAGTAATCCGTTTCGATTTCCGGACCACTTGCCACGGTAAAACCTAATTCAGAGAAGAATTTTACGACACGTTCAATCGTAATTGAGACTGGATGTAAACCACCTAATTCGGTTTTACGACCCGGTAATGATACGTCAATACTTTCTGCCGCTAATTTTGCATTTAATGCTTCTTGTTCCCATGCTTCTTTTTTCGCATTTAAAATATCAAGAATCGCTTGCTTCGCTTCATTGATTTTCGCACCGATAGCCGGACGTTCTTCCGCCGCCACATTGCGTAATTCTTGCATTAACGCAGTAAAATGACCTTTCTTACCGAAATATTCAACACGGAACTCTTCTAACGCATCTAAACCTTGATCTAAGGCATCTAAAGCATTTCTCGCTTTCTCTGTTAATTCTTTTAGGTGTTGCATTACCTATCCTCTAAATATATTGATGAAAAATTATTGTGATGATAATACTTTGCCTGAAGAAAGTAAATGTAAAGTTAGGCTAAAGTGTTGATTTTTAAGGTTTCACAAAAACAATTAATTTGAATGATTTATCTATACAAGCGGTTTATTTTTGGAGTTTTTTTGCAAAAATTAGAAATAAAACAAAGTTTGGTGATTTGCTTTTATGAAGCATTAGCTTAATAGTTGAGAAAAGCGTATTATCGCAGTGCTTATTTACAATATGATGAGGAAACTATGTCACATATCGCAAAACAAGACGTATTAGACGCATTTAGCTTTCGTGCCGCTTGTCGTAGCTATGACCCGGCTAAAAAAATCAGCCGTGAGGATATGGAATATATTTTGGAACTCGGGCGATTATCTCCAAGCTCGGTCGGTTCCGAACCATGGAAATTTATTGTGCTGCAAAACGAAGCGATTCGTGAAAAAATTGCACCGGTTTCTTGGGGAATTAAACACCCGATGCACGAAATGAGCCATTTAGTCATCATTCTTGCAAAGAAAAATGCGCGCTACGATTCGGATTTCTTCCGTCAAGGATTATCTAAACGTGGCTTAACGCCGGAACAAATGGAAGCGACTATTGCTCGTTATAAATCGTTCCAAACCGATGATATTAAAGTGTTAGAAAGTGAGCGTAGCTTATTCGATTGGTGTTCAAAACAAACTTATATCGCACTTGGAAATATGATGACCGGTGCGGCGATGATTGGGATTGACTCTTGCCCGATTGAAGGCTTTAACTATGATGCGGTAAACAAAATCTTAGCGAAAGAAGGCTTGTTTGACGCTAACGAATACGGCGTTTCTTGTATGGTGACTTTTGGTTATCGTGCAAAACCGATTACCAAAAAATACCGTAAACCGGCTGAAGATGTAATTAGCTGGGTGGAATAAACTATTCGACTATAGCAACAAAAAAGGGGCTAATGCCCCTTTTCTATTTTCTGCTGCAAGCGGTCAAATTTCGTAAAAAATTTGCCAAAAATCACCGCTTGTTACGCTCGATTAAGCCACTTGTTGCTTAACGTACCCGCCACCATTGAGCAGTTTACATTTAATGCAGTACGGCCCATATCAATTAACGGTTCGACCGAAATCAATAGACCAACTAATTCAATCGGTAAATTTAAGGTCGAAAGCACCACGATTGCAGCAAAGGTCGCACCACCGCCTACACCAGCAATACCAAATGAAGAAATCGCCACAACCAAAATTAACGTGACAACGTAGCCTAAGCTAAACGGGTCAATGCCTACGGTCGGTGCGACCATTACCGCTAGCATTGCCGGATAAATCCCCGCACAGCCGTTTTGCCCGATAGTTGCGCCGAAGGTTGCTGAGAAATTGGCGATCACATTGTTATTACCTAATTTATCCGTTTGCGTTTCAATATTTAACGGTAAAGTCGCCGCACTTGAGCGAGAAGTAAACGCAAAACTAAGTGTCGGTAAAACTTTCTTGTAATACTCGAACGGATTCACTTTTGCGACAAAAAGTAAAATGCCGTGTACCAAAAACATCAAAGCGATTGCTAAGTAAGACGCCACAATAAAGCTGCCTAAATTGACAATATCCGCCCATTTTGAGGTGGCCGCCATTTTTACCATTAATGCAAATACGCCGTAAGGGGTTAAACGAATCACAAAGCGGACTAAACGCATAATCAGTTTATTTAACGTATCCACACCGCTGGCAATACGTTCGCCTAATGCCGCATCTTCTTTAGCCAAACTTAATGCCGCTACGCCTAAAAATGCCGAGAAAATTACCGTACTAATAATTGAAGTCGGGTTTGCACCGGTTAATTCTAAGAACGGATTTTTCGGAATAAAAGAGAGCAACATCGCCGGGACGGATAAGTTTGATACTTGCTCCGCACGCCCCGCTACTTTGCCTTGGGCAGCTAATTCTCTCTCGCCGGCAACTAATCCTTCCGCCGATAAATCGAATAAATACACCATCGCAATACCGATTGCCGCCGCAATTGCAGTAGTAACCAATAAAACCGATAGTACACTAAAGCTGATTTTTCCAAGTGAACCGGCTTGCTTTAGACGGGTAATTGCCGATAAAATCGAAATAAACACTAACGGCATTACGATCATTTGTAACAAACGTACATAGCCGTTACCGACTAAATTGATCCATTCCAATGTCGCATCAATTTCAGCTTTTTGGTAAAAATTTTGCAAAATCGCACCGCTTACCAATCCAAGTAATAAGCCGATAAATACGGTTTGCCCTAGCTTTTGCGTATGTTTATACAGTAAGGAAAGTAGGTATAATAATGCGGTAAACACCGCTAGATTAAGGATAGTCATCCGAACCTCCACACAATAAAAAAGAAAGGCGAGCATATAACTCTCGCCTTATCGTTTCAATACAACTTCTTCATTTTATAGATCTAAAAGTTATATCTTTATTGAATTTCCCAACTTAAATTAGAAATTAAACGACATTTATCACACTTAAAATGGAATATTTGATGTAACGGTTGTGCTAATTTCCATTCTCCGCCACATTTAGGGCATTTACGTTGATGTTCTGCGGATAAATCGTTACCTAAACGATATAAATAATAAAAAGTCGGCACCCCATTCATCGCTTCAAGCTGCCGGCAAAGATCTATTCCCGTTTGGGAAAGTTCGCTATCTACTTCGCTGATTTGCGCCAGTGCCTGCTGTTCCAAAGTTTCGCCGTTCATTTGTAGCTGATCGCAGGCTTGCCAATTTTCTTGCCACTTAATCAGCTGCTCGCCAAGCTGTTGCTGTTGTTTGGTGGCTTTGTATAGCGCAATCGCACCGAAATCCTCTCCGTTATACACTGGTGAACAACTATCTAAATGCGTCGTGTAGAGAATTTGGAATGCCGGTTGTTCTTGTTCACTGGTTTGCTCCGCTTGGTAATCTCTACCGACAACTTCAAACGATTCAAACTCTACGCCGTTTTCTTCCGCTTGTAATAATGCCTCATTGACTTCCGCACTATTCCATTCCGACATTAGACTGGTTTGCTCCGGAGTTGAAACTCGTACTTGGAAATGTGCCTGCGGATTTTGATGGTAAGTCACCGCAAATTCACGCCCGATAATTTGCCCGTTAAAACGCCATTGATTAACAATTTGACTAATAAACGTGACAGGATCGCTTTCAAAATTTTGATAACTGAAATTAGCGATAACTTGGTACATAATCTTTTACTTGCCCTAATTTAAGCTCTTGCTGAACAATTGAGGTCGGTTCTTGATGAATAATAATTTCCGAACGCGGAAAAATCGCCAGAATTTTTTGTTCCAACGAATCGGTAATATCATGCGCTTCAATTAAAGTGAGATTATCGGCTAATTCCAAATGAAGTTGGATAAAACGCACGGCTCCCACTTGACGTGTCAGTAAATCATGAATACCGATAATTCGTTCGTGTTTTGCCGCCAATTCGATAATTTGATCAATCTCTTCTTGCGGTAACGCTTTATCCAGCAGCACTTGTACCGCTTCCCAAAACATTTTTAGCGCATTAAGACTGATATACAGTGCAATTCCGATGGCAAAAATCGCATCGGCATACACAAAACCGTATAAATTAAGCAACATTGCCGCTAAAATCGCCGCATTCATTAATAAATCGGTTTGATAATGGAGCGAATCCGCCGCAATCGCCGGACTTTTAGTTAATGCAACCACCCGCTTTTGGTACCAAACTAACCCGGCGGTAAAAACAATCGAAATCAGACTGACAATTATCCCGATTTCAGATCCGTTAATAAAATGCGGATGCATCAATTTATGCACGCCTTGCAGCACTAGAAACACCGCCGAACCGCCGATAAACGCACTTTGCGCAATCGCAGCCAAGGATTCCGCTTTACCATGCCCGAAAGTATGGTTTTCATCCGCCGGCAAAAGCGCAAAACGTAACACTAAAATATTAGTGATCGAGGCTAATAAATCGACAACCGAATCGGTTACCGCCGCTAAAATCGAAATTGAGCCGGTTTTCCACCATGCAAACATTTTGATAACAATTAATACGCAAGCAATGGTAATCGCTAAATTTGCCGCTCGTTTTACTAGTTTTATATATTGCTGTTCCATACACCTCCCTTATACCCTATTCGGTTTATTTACACGTGACTAACCACGGCATTGCCGCAAGTTGCTGTGCCAATTGAAGCAATGAAGCTTGGTAAGCGGTTGAATTTCGTTCTTTTTTTGTCAAAACAGACCGCTTGTCCAAATATTGAATCTGCCCGTAGCCGCATTGCAAATTTCTACCTCGGGAAACCTCAAGCAATACGTCGTTAAACCGTTCTGTCGGCGGATAAATCACTTCGCTACGTAGCTCTTGATTCTCAATGCGAATTTTAGATTGCGTATTATTTTGCTGAGCAAAAGCCGCTTGGCGAAGTTCGACACGTTGCTGTAACGTGTTACCCTGCGAGTTTTGATCTAAAAAGAATAATATTCCCGTATTCCAATGTTCGGGATCTTGTTTTCCATCAGACGGTAAATAAAGTAACTGTCGCATTTCATCGATAAGATTATCCGTTACCTTCACATAGGATTTGCCTTGAAAATCCACTTTTTCAGGCAAATCGAATTGTTTTTGCGTTAAGCCGCAAGCGGTTAAAAACAGTGAAAATCCTGCAAGAAAAAGCCAACGCATTACGCTTGCTCCTCACGTTTAAAGACCAATTCCGTTGCGCCGGAAGCATCTTCATCAAACCAATAGCCGCCGTAATTAAAGGCTTTTAATTGTTCCACGCTAGTCGGCTGCGTTTCTAAAATAAAACGTACCATCATACCGCGCGCTTTTTTCGCATAAAAACTGATTTGCTTAAACTTGCCGTTTTTCTCATCTAAGAATACCGGTTTAATAATGGTTGCCTGTAGTTTTTGTGGCTTCACCGCACCGTAATACTCGTCAGAAGCAAGGTTCACTAAGATATTATCGCCTTGTTCATCCATCGCCGTTTGTAAATGTTGAGTAATAATATCGCCCCAAAACGCATAAAGATCTTTGCCTTTCGGATTAACTAACTTCGTTCCCATTTCTAAGCGGTATGGCTGCATTAAATCCAGCGGTTTGAGTAATCCATATAAGCCAGATAGCATACGTAAATGAACCTGTGCATATTCTACTTGTGCTTGAGTAAGGGTTTCCGCATCCAGCCCGGTATAAACATCGCCTTTAAACGCAAATAAAGCCGCTTTAGAATTTTGTTCGTTATGTTCTAATTGCCATTCGGCAAAACGGGCTACATTCAGACTCGCGAGTTTATCGCTAATAGACATTAAAGAACCTAATTCCGCCGGCGAGAATTGTTTACAGATATCAATCAGTTGTTGGCTATAAGCGGTTAATTTCGGTTGAGAATTTGCAAATGGGAAATTAAGTGCGGGCGTTTCAAAATCTAATGTTTTTGCAGGAGAAATAATGGCTAACATAAAAAATACCTTGGTTAAAAATTTAGCTTATTTTAGCACTTGTCAGACGATAAAAACAGAAAAGGCAGGAATAATCCTGCCTTCTGCTGATAATACTTTCGTATATCGATAATACTCGAAATTAACGTTTTGAGTATTGTGGACGACGACGTGCTTTGTGTAAACCCACTTTTTTACGTTCAACGCGACGTGCGTCACGTGTAACGAAGCCAGCTGCACGTAATGCAGGGCGTAAAGTTTCGTCGTATTCCATTAATGCACGTGTGATACCGTGACGGATCGCACCTGCTTGACCAGAAATACCACCACCTTTAACAGTGATGTATAAATCTAATTTATCTAATAACTCAACTAATTCTAACGGCTGACGAACTACCATGCGTGAAGTTTCACGACCGAAGTAAACGTCTAAAGAACGTTGGTTAATGGTAATGTTACCATTGCCCGGTTTGATAAATACACGAGCTGAAGAGCTTTTGCGGCGACCTGTGCCGTAGTTTTGATTTGCTGCTGTCATTTTCGATGCTCCGTGATTAGATGTCTAAAACTTGTGGTTGTTGTGCAGCGTGGTTGTGTTCGTTACCTGCGTAAACTTTTAATTTACGGAACATTTCACGGCCTAAAGGACCTTTTGGTAACATACCTTTAACTGCGATCTCGATCACTGCTTCCGGACGGCGTGCAATCATTTCTTTGAAGGTTGCATCTTTGATGCCACCTACGTAGCCAGTGTGCCAGTAGTAGATTTTATCGGTTTCTTTTTTGCCAGTTACCGCTACTTTCTCTGCATTGATAACGATGATGTAATCACCTGTATCTACGTGCGGAGTATATTCAGCTTTATGTTTACCGCGTAAACGGCGTGCTAATTCAGTAGCTAAACGACCTAAAGTTTTACCTGTCGCATCTACTACGTACCAGTCACGTTTTACTGTTTCTGGTTTTGCTACAAAAGTTTTCATTAATTAAATACCAATATTTTTAGTTATAACCCAATCCGCTTATCAATAAGCGAATTACCTATATGACGGTAGAATCCGACCCCTTCGAGTCAAAATCTGACCAAACTTGTTCGGCGGGAAAATCCAAACAAAACAGGGTGTGAGGATTATACAGATATTTTATCTAAAAAGCTAAGTTTTTTTGCATTAAATCTGAAAAATGTCGGAAAGCTCAAATTTTCAAAATTTTATCGTCCGAAACGCTTCTATTACTTAAATTAACATGGTACAAAAGGTCAATTTTCACAACCAAGAGGATTCTACTATGGAACAATGGACACCTGATGTATGGCTTGCGATTGGAGCGGCATTTTTTGTCGGCATTGTTGTAGGATGTGCAATTGTTCGAGTACTTAAAGGTAATGTAAAACAGCATATTCAACTTGAAACCGAGCTTAAAGCGACAAAAGAAAAAGTTGAGGAGCAAAAACAACAGCTTGAGCAACATTTCGAACAATCCGCCGCACTGCTTTCAACGCTTGCCGAAGACTATAAAAAACTTTATACGCATTTAGCAAACGGTTCGGAAAAACTGGTGCCGGAAGCAAAACAAGCGGAATTTTTTAAACAACCGCAAATTACGCATAATGTTGAAAATACTAACGGTAATCAACCTCGCGATTATTCCGAAGGTTCGTCCGGTTTGCTTAAAACCCAATCTTAATACTTAAATTAGAGGGCGTTACGCCCTCTACACTACTCCGACAATTCGTCTAACAATGCCGATTTCAATGCTTTCTGAGCCTTATCGTCCAATGCCTGATGTTGTTGTGTCGTGACCACAAAAAAGTCTTCCACTCTTTCGCCAATCGTGGTAATTTTCGCATTGACTAAATTTAAACCCAATTGATTAAACACACTGCTCACCCGAGCTAACAATCCCTCGCGGTCAAGCGTAAACAATTCGAAAGCGGTTCGATTTTGCTGAGAATCCGCTAAAAATCTCACTTTGGTTTGGCGTTTGAACGATTGATGTTTTACCGGCTTGCGTTCCAAGTTACATACTTTCGGCTCACTTGTATTCAATACTTTCTCTAGCGATTGCTTAATTTGCTCGCAACGCATTTCCTCAAGCGGTTTACCGTTTAATTCCGTCACAATAAAACTATCTAAAACCAACCCGTTTTGACTGGTAATAATTTGTGCGTCATGAATACTGACTTTTTTCTGGCTTAATATCTGTGCGATTCGTAAAAAAAGCTGGGCTTGATCCTCGCAATAAATAAAAATTTCGGTTGCGCCTCTGGCATATTCGTTACTTACCAGCACTAATGGCATTATCCGTTGTTTAAGATAAGCTAACGCGTGCCAAACCAATTGTTTCGGTTTATGGCGTAAAAAATAACTGTCCGGACAGACTTGCCAGAATTGCTGCAAGCGGGTTCGTTCATCCGGTTTTAAGGCAAATTTAATCAATTCCAATGCTTGTTGGCGGTTCGTTTCGGCTTCTTTACGGTAATCAAGCGATTTCGTCAGTTGCTGATTGGTAAATTGAAAAAGTTGAGCGAAAAGCGACCGCTTCCAATCGTTCCAAAGCGTTTCGTTAGTCGCACAAATATCGGCGACGGTTAAACACATCAAATCCGATAAAGCGGTCTGATTTTCTACCTTTTCGGCAAAGGCTTTAATCACAAACGGATCATGAATATCGCGGCGTTGTGCGGTAATCGACATAGTTAAATGCTCGCGTACCAACCACACCATTTTCGCAACCTGCATCGGATCAAAACCGTGTTGTAGCGCAAATTGTTCCATATCTAATGCGCCGACTTCTGCATGATCGCCTTCTCGCCCTTTCGCTATATCGTGGAATAATGCGGCTAAATAAAGTAACGGTTTATGCTGACAAGCGGTAAAATATTGGCAACAAAGCGGATGTTGTTCCGTTGTTTCCGCATCTAAAAAACTTTCGATTTTTAGCATCACGCGAATCGTATGCTCATCTACCGTATAGATATGGAACAAATCAAACTGCATTAAGCCGACAATATGTCGCCACTGCGGCAAATAGGCGGTTAATACGCCTAATTGGTGCATAGGTACGATCGCCTTTTTAACTACATTCGGTTGTTCCAATAAACGAATAAAACGTGTTCTTGCTTCAGGTAATTCGCTTAACGGTTGCCCGAGTTTATGTAATGACAAACGCAGATGTCTTAACATCGTTGCACTTGCTTTCGCATCGGGATATTGCGTTAAATAAAAGAATAAATCCAAAATTGATGCCGGCGTGTGAGTAAAGCATCTACGATCTTGGCAATAAATTTCCGATCCTTGTAGATAAAAATATTGATCAAGCGGTTGTTTTTCCAAATTATTTTGCGGTCGTAATACTTGTTGCTCAAAACTGTTCAGTAATAATTGACTTAATTGAGAAATCGTTTGAGTCGCTTGGAAATACGATTTCATCATCGCTTCGACCGGCTGATTTCCTTCGCCTTGATAACCAAGCAACTCGCTCAATTGCAATTGGCGATCAAAGCGTAGGCGATTGTCGTAACGCTTGAGCTGCAGATGTAAGGCAAAACGCATACGGAATAATACCGCTTGCGCGCTATTCAATTCCTTAAACTCTTCCGCAAATAAAATGCCTTTATTCAATAGGCTTTCGAAGGAGTAGGTTCCGAAATGACGTAAAAAGATCCAAGAAACCAAATGCAGATCACGCAGTCCGCCCGGGTTATGTTTGAGATCCGGCTCTAAGTTATAGCTGGTATTATGATAACGGGCGTAACGTTCATTCTTTTCTTCGATTTTAGCTTGAAAAAAAGCTTCTATCGGCCAATAGTCGGCTTGATAAATTTGCTCGACTAATGCCGTCCATAATTTTTTATTACCGGTTAGAAAACGCCCTTCATAAATATTGGTTGCCACCGAAATTTCTTCGCGACCGATATCTAGGGATTCGAAAAGCGTACGAATACTCGCACCGACTTGTAATTTACAATCCCACAATGCATTAAATAATGCGTTAAGTTTTTCCGCGGTTTCCTCATCGACACTCTGTTCCGTTAGCACCAATATATCTACGTCGGAAAGCGGGAACATTTCTCGTCTGCCGTATCCTCCGACCGCGATCAATGCCATATCGCTACGTTTCTCAAAACCGAACTGACGCCACAAGCTAACAAGTAATTCGTCATAAAAATCACTGCGTTGATAAATCAGTTCAAAAGCGTCTTCTTGGGAAAAATCGTGACGTTGTTTCGTATTAAACTCGGCAAGTTGTGACTTAACATCAATATTCATCTGCTATTCCTAACTAAAAATCCTGTAAAGCAATCATCTTTATCATATAAAAAAGCGGTCAGAATTTGCAAAATTTCTGCAATTTCTGACCGCTTGGCATTTATATTTAACCTGCAACTTGCGGCAAGTACCCCAGCTGAATAAGGAACGGAATAATCATAATAATAATGCCGGCAATTAGTGCGACTATCAGCGCAGCTTTGCCGCCAATCACGCGATACGCCAAATTAGGATGTTGCTGGCGCGCTTTCCACGCCAAACCGATTGGCAATAACATGCCGTAGAATGCAAATAATAAACCCGCATAACCTAACGCCGCAATAAATCCGTTCGGATAGAATAATGCAAACAATACCGGCGGAATAAAGGTCGCTAAGGTCAGCCATAAACGATTTGCCGGTAAATTCACACGTTTTAATAAATCACCAACACACTCAAAAATGCCCATTGCCACACCTAAGAATGAGGTAATCAATGCAAGTGCCGAGAATAAACGTACCATTTCGCCTAAAATCGTGCTGCCGGTAATTTGACTGGTTGCTTTAACCAAACCGTTTAAGGTCGGATCCTGTTTTAAAATCTCCACAAATTCCGCTTGCGTTAAAACGCCGTGGGTTGCAAGTTGCCACAATAAATACGCCACTAACGGAATCGCGGTACCGATATAAATCGCAATACGAATTTTACGAATATCCGCATCTAAATAGGTATTGATACTCGCCATAATCACGTGGAAGCCGAACGAAGTAAAGAAAATCGGCACGGCTGAAACAACAAACAGATTATCTAACGGTACAGCGGTTAAATTTTCCAATTTTGCTTTTGGTAGCATCATTAGTAATACAAAGACAAAAGCAACGATTTTCCCGATAAATAATAAACGAGTTAAACCATCAACGCCTTTAATCCCAATCACGACAAACGAACCGAGTAATACGGTAAAGAGTAAAATCCCTACTTGAGTCGTGGTATGCGCATCACCGATTTCAGGTAGTAATCCCGAAAGCAACGAGCCGCCGCCGGTAATATAGGCGGCTAATAAAGCATAAAGCAAAATCAATAAACTTGCGGTTGCCAATACTCGTCCGGTTATGCCGAAATATTGCTCTGCAAGACTCGCTACGCCGACGTCTTGCTTGGGAGCAGTTTGATACACTTCCATAAACAATAAACCGGTATAAGCCAATAACGCCCATAAACAAACCAGTAAAACAACCGTCGCTCCGAATCCCATTCCCGCAGAAGTCAGCGGCATCGCTAACATCCCCGCACCAATCGTAGTGCCGGCAATCATTAACGCACTACCTAAAATTTTATTTTTCATTTCTAATATAACCAATCATTGTGTTTACAATTTAATTTTAACAAGCGGTCGAAATTTGTAAAAAATTAGCAAAATCGGACCGCTTACACTCCCTATTATCCCACTACTTTCGGTAAATAACCCGCTTCAATAATAAATGGAACGTTAATAATAAATATTGCTAATAATAATGCAACTAACAATGCAATATTTCCGCCGAATACTTTGTATTTAGCCTCCGGATATTGTTTACGGAACTTCCAAACCATCGCAATCGGTAAAACTAGCGCATAGAAAGCAAACATTTGCCCTGCATAACCTAATGCAGCAATAAAACCTTCGGGATAGAAAAAGGCAAATAACATCGGCGGAATAAAGGTTAAAAGACCGAGTGAAATTCGAGGCGCGTTAATATGTACTCGCTTAAATAGATCCTCTAAACACTCAAATAAACCCAATGCAACCCCTAAAAATGAGGTGATCAACGCCAATGCCGAGAATAATTTAACCGTACCGCCAATTAACGAACTGCCTGTCATTTGCTGAATCGCTTCCGCTAAACCGTTTAATGTCGGATCTTTCTCAATCAATTGTAAAAATTCGGTTTGATTCAATAAACCGTGTGTTGCAAGCTGCCATAATACATAAGCGACTAACGGAATCGCCGTACCGACTAAAATCGAAATACGTAACGCTTTGACATTACCGTCTAAATATTTATTTAAGCTCGGAATTGAACCGTGGAAGCCGAATGCCGTAAAGAAAACCGGTGTAGCGGAAATCAATAGCGCATTATCAATCGGCATTTCAAGTAAATTATCCACGGAAATATTCGGTAATAATAATGCCAAGACTAAGAAAAACGCACCGATTTTCGTTAAGAAAAGAATACGATTTACCACATCCACACTGGTTGTCCCGATAACCACAAAAGTACCGAACACAAGGGTAAAAATCACACCTGCAATTCTTTTGGTGGTTTCGCTATCGCCGATCGTCGGCATGATACCTGCCAATAACGAGCTTCCTCCGGACACATAAGCGGAAAGAATTGCATACAGGAAAATCACTAACACTGCGGTAGAAACGATTCGACCGAAGTTTCCATAATATTTTTCGGCTAAAGTACCGATACCCGCATCACTTTCGGCATTTTGATAAAGTTCTACGAATAATAACGCACCAAATGACAATAATAACCAAAGTGCGATGAGTAATGCCACCGTCCAGCCGAAACCGATTCCCGCAGAAGTGAGAGGCATCGCCAGCATTCCCGCACCGATTGTCGTCCCCGCCACAATCAATGTGCTGCCAAAAGTTTTATTTTGCATATTCTTATAACCTCTAAGATTGTTATCAGTCGAGGTATTCTACAAGAACAAAAACAAAATGTAACGAAAAAATTTCACTGTAAACATATTATTACACCATTTAGAATCAATGACTTAGTTTCACTTTATCCGTTGTAAGTTTCCAATGAAATTCAACCGCTTGTAAAATCGACAATTTCTTACACAAAAAAGCCGAGAAACTTTCGCTTCTCGGCTTTATTCATTTATGACGAATAATTAAGCATCCGCCTGCTTATCGGCTACCGCATCGGTATGCGGAACATCTTTAGACGGCTGTTCTTCATCACTTTTTGATGTCGTTGCGGAATCGCTTGACGAACTGTCATCACCTTTATCGTTCCAACCCGCCGGTTCACCAACCGGACGACGATTCATTAAATCGTCAATTTGTTTACGATCTAAGGTTTCATATTTTAACAACGCATCTTTCATCGCATGTAAAATATCTATATTGTCTTCTAAGGTTTTCTTCGCTCGCTCATAGTTACGATCAATAAGCTTACGCATTTCTTGGTCAATCAGTTTTTGCGATTCTTCCGATACGCCTTTGATTGCGCCCATACCGTCTTCATTTTGATAGAATAACGGGCCTAACGCTTTCGAGAAGCCCCATTGCGTTACCATCGCACGAGCAATTTGTGTCGCACGGTGAATATCCGAAGACGCACCGGTGGTAATTTTATCTTCACCGAAAATCAGTCCTTCGGCGATTCGTCCCGCAAATAAGGTTGAAAGCTGGCTTTCTAACTTAGTAAAGGTTTCGCTCACACGGTCGCCTTCCGGTAAAAATTGCGCAAAACCAAGCGCTTGACCGCGCGGCACAATCGTCACTTTATTGAGCGGATCGTGTTCCGGCATTAAATAACCGACAATTACGTGACCGGCTTCATGATAAGCGGTATTCATCAATTCTTTTTCCGTCATCGTATTTGAACGACGCTCCGGTCCCATATTGATTTTATCGCGTGCTTGCTCAAAATCGAGCATAGTGACTACGCGCTGATTTTTACGCGCTGCAAATAATGCCGCTTCATTAACCAAGTTTGCCAATTGTGCGCCCGAATAGCCCGGCGTACCGCGTGCGACCACTATCGGATCAACATCCGGTGCAAGCGGTACTTTTTTCATATGTACTTTTAAGATTTGCTCGCGACCTTTTACATTCGGTAAATCGACCGTTACTTGACGGTCGAAACGTCCCGGACGAGTTAAAGCGTCATCAAGCACATCGGCACGGTTAGTCGCAGCAATAATAATCACCCCTTCCGAACCTTCAAAACCGTCCATCTCAACTAACATTTGGTTAAGCGTTTGTTCGCGCTCATCGTGACCGCCGCTGAAACCGGCTCCGCCACGTTTGCGACCTACCGCATCAATTTCATCGATAAAAATGATACAAGGTGCATTTTTCTTCGCTTGTTCGAAAAGATCACGCACACGAGAAGCACCGACACCGACAAACATTTCTACGAAGTCGGAACCCGCCATCGTAAAGAACGGTACGCCCGCTTCTCCGGCAATCGCTTTCGCCAATAATGTTTTACCCGTACCCGGAGGGCCGACCATCAAAATACCTTTTGGAATACGTCCGCCCAATTTTTGGAATTTACTCGGGTCTTTTAAGAAGTCCACCACTTCACCGACTTCTTCTTTGGCTTCATCACAGCCCGCAACATCGGTAAAACGTGTTTTAACTTGCTCTGCCGTCAGCATTTTAGCCTTGCTCTTACCAAAGCTCATTGCGCCTCGACCGCCTCCGCCTTGCATCTGGCGCATATAAAACAGCCAGAAGCCGATCAGCATTATCATCGGGAACCACGAGATTAAGATTTGAGATAACAAACCGCGACGTTCTTCCGGCTGACCGGTCACGGTAGCGTTTGTTTTCGCCAAATCCGCTAATAAGTATTCGTCATACATCGGCATTACGGTTTGGTATTGCGTACCGTCGTTTTTAGTCACGGAAATGGTTTCATCGTTACGTTTGAAATCCACTTCTTTGAGGTTATTCGATTTAATATCGTTCAAGAAAGTTGAATAAGCAACCGTATTGTTGTTACCAAAGTTTGAATTAAACCCTTCAAAAGCAGTCATCAACACGATAGCGACCACTACCCAAAGGACTATATTTTTAACCATATCGTTCAAGGTTAATTTCCTCTTTTAGAATAAAAAATTCGTTATCTTCATTTTAACAAGCGGTCGGATTTTACAAAATTTCTGCAAAATTTGACCGCTTATCTCAACCTTTATATCCCGTTGCGACAATGTAAACTTCTCTTGAACGATCTCGAGAAGCCTCCGGTTTACGTACTTTCACCGTCGTAAACATTGCGCGAATATCTCTTAAATAATCGTCAAAGCCTTCACCTTGGAATACTTTGACGACAAAACTGCCTTTAGGTGCAAGCACTTGACGGCACATATCCAAAGCCAGTTCAACTAAGTACATTGCTCGCGGAATATCGACCGACGGCATACCGCTGAAATTCGGCGCCATATCCGACATTACCACATCCACCATATCATCACCGACACGCTCTAACAGCGCATTCAGTACCGATTCTTCTCGGAAATCGCCTTGTAAAAAGTCCACACCGACAATCGGATTCATGTCCAAAATATCGCAAGCAATAATACGACCTTTACTGCCGATTTGTGTTACCGCATATTGAGACCAACCGCCCGGTGCCGCACCTAAATCCACTACGGTCATGCCCGGTTTGAACAAACGGTCGGTTTGTTGAATTTCATCCAATTTAAAATAAGCGCGCGAACGCAACTTTTGTTTGTGTGCTTTCTGTACGAACTGGTCTTTAAAATGCTCCGCCAACCAGCGAGAGGAACTGGCACTTCTTTTTCTGCCCATTCTCTAATAATCTCTTCTCTATCTACCTAAAAAATATAGTTTACCATAATAAGGGCAATTTAACTCAATTCAAGAGAGAAAAGCTATCGGAAAGTTAAATTTTTGTAATAAACAAAAATATTCATCAAAATTTCAGCAAAAAGCAATCGTTTGCCAAAATTCAAATTTACAAAAAAAGGAAACCTCTGTATAATCCGCTCGCAATTTTTCCCATACCTATTTTTTTATTTGAATCTCAAAGGAACTATTGCAATGCTACGTATCAAACAAGAAGCCCTCACATTCGATGATGTTCTTCTAGTCCCTGCACACTCTACCGTGCTTCCGAATACCGCAGATCTTTCAACTCAACTTACTAAAGATATTCGTCTTAATATCCCGATGCTTTCGGCGGCGATGGATACCGTTACCGAAACGAAATTAGCCATTTCTTTAGCACAAGAAGGCGGTATCGGTTTTATCCATAAAAATATGTCGATCGAACGCCAAGCGGATCGTGTGCGTAAAGTGAAGAAATTCGAAAGCGGTATCGTTTCCGAGCCGGTAACGGTTTCTCCGGATCTTACGCTTGCCGAGCTTGCGGAATTAGTTAAGAAAAACGGTTTTGCCGGCTATCCGGTAGTGGACAGTGAAAATAATCTGATTGGTATTATTACCGGACGTGATACACGTTTTGTAAGAGATTTAACTAAAACGGTTGCTAAAGTAATGACGCCTAAAGAACGTTTAGTCACGGTAAAAGAAAGTGCTAATCGTGAAGAAATCCTTGAATTAATGCATCAACATCGCGTTGAAAAAGTATTAATGGTTGATGATAACTTCAAACTAAAAGGTATGATCACCGTTAAAGACTTCCAAAAAGCGGAACAAAAACCGAATGCGTGTAAAGATGAATTCGGTCGTTTACGTGTCGGCGCAGCGGTTGGTGCAGGTCCGGGTAATGAAGAACGTATTGATGCGTTAGTAAAAGCAGGAGTGGACGTGTTATTAATCGACTCTTCGCACGGTCATTCTGAAGGCGTATTACAACGTGTCCGTGAAACCCGTGCAAAATATCCTAATTTACCGATTGTTGCCGGTAATATCGCAACTGCCGAAGGTGCAATCGCATTAGCGGATGCCGGTGCAAGCGCGGTAAAAGTCGGTATCGGTCCGGGTTCGATCTGTACTACTCGTATCGTGACCGGCGTAGGTGTACCGCAAATTACTGCAATTGCAGAAGCGGCGGCGGCATTAGAAGGTCGTGGTATTCCGGTTATTGCTGACGGTGGTATCCGCTACTCCGGCGATATTTCAAAAGCAATCGCAGCGGGCGCAAGCTGTGTGATGGTAGGTTCTATGTTTGCCGGTACCGAAGAAGCACCGGGTGAAATCGAACTTTACCAAGGTCGTGCATTTAAATCTTACCGTGGTATGGGTTCATTAGGTGCAATGAGCAAAGGTTCTTCAGATCGTTATTTCCAATCGGACAACGCGGCAGATAAATTAGTACCGGAAGGTATCGAAGGCCGTATCCCTTACAAAGGTTTCTTAAAAGAAATCATCCACCAACAAATGGGGGGATTACGTTCTTGTATGGGCTTAACCGGCTCGGCAACCATTGAAGATCTAAGAACTAAAGCACAATTTGTACGTATTAGCGGTGCAGGTATCAAAGAAAGCCACGTTCACGATGTAACGATTACTAAAGAAGCACCTAACTATCGTATGGGTTAATCTTGACAAGCGGTCGGATTTTGCCAATTTTTTGCAAAATTTGACCGCTTGATTATTCCTTAAATAATTTAGGTCTGAGAGTATATAAAATGAAAAAGTTATCTACATTAGTAACATTATTACTATCGGGTTGTGCTATTTTCGGTCCATCATATTCAGGAAATACTACTGCGGATTATTTTCTTAAATTTGATACTGAAATGATGATAAATACTTTTTTCAGAGCTGATCATAATTGTATCCCTGGCTCTATTTATACTGAAATTATTGAGATCCCTAAGCAAGGGAATGCACACGAAATTTGGACTGCAACAGGTTGTAATCATACCGAAAAATTTGATATTTATTATATTGCTGATCCCAAAGGTGGAACTTACCTTTCAATAAAACCAATTAAACAATAAAACAGAGAAACAAAATGACCAACATTCACAATCATAAAATTTTAATTTTGGACTTCGGTTCACAATACACGCAATTAATCGCACGTCGTGTGCGTGAGATTGGGGTTTATTGCGAGCTTTGGGCGTGGGATGTCACCGAAGAACAAATCCGTGAATTTAACCCGACCGGGATCATTCTTTCAGGTGGTCCTGAAAGTACCACTGAAGAAAACAGCCCTCGTGCGCCGGAGTATGTATTTAACGCAGGCGTGCCAGTACTTGGTATTTGCTATGGTATGCAAACCATGGCGATGCAATTAGGCGGTTTAACTGAAACTTCTGATCATCGTGAATTCGGTTATGCTTCCGTTGATTTACAAGCGACCGATGCGTTATTTGCAAAATTAAACGATAATTTGACCGCTTCCGAGCCGAAATTAGACGTTTGGATGAGCCACGGCGATAAAGTAACTCGTTTACCGCAAGGTTTCCAAGTAACAGGTATAACGCCAACTTGCCCGATTGCAGCAATGTCAGACGAAAGCCGTCGTTTCTATGGTGTGCAATTCCACCCGGAAGTAACTCATACGAAAAGCGGTTTAGAGTTATTAACTAACTTCGTAGTAGGCATTTGTGGTTGCGAATGTAAATGGACGGCAGAAAATATTATCGAAGACGCTGTCGCTCGTATTAAAGAGCAAGTAGGCGATGACGAAGTCATTTTAGGTTTATCAGGCGGCGTGGATTCATCAGTAACCGCACTTCTTCTACATCGTGCAATCGGCAAAAACTTACACTGCGTATTCGTGGATAACGGTTTACTTCGTTTAAACGAAGGCGATCAAGTGATGGAAATGTTCGGCGATAAATTCGGTTTAAATATCATTCGTGTAAATGCCGAAGACCGTTTCTTAGATGCGTTAAAAGGTATTGATGAACCGGAAGCAAAACGTAAAACCATCGGTAAAGTGTTTGTCGATGTATTCGATGATGAGTCGAAAAAACTGACCTCAGTAAAATGGTTGGCACAAGGCACAATCTACCCTGACGTTATCGAATCTGCTGCGAGCAAAACCGGTAAAGCGCACGTGATTAAATCTCACCATAACGTAGGCGGCTTACCGGATTATATGAAACTCGGTTTAGTGGAACCGTTACGTGAATTATTCAAAGATGAAGTACGTAAAATTGGTTTAGCACTTGGTTTACCGGCAGAAATGTTAAATCGCCACCCATTCCCGGGTCCGGGTTTAGGTGTGCGTGTATTAGGTGAAATCAAGAAAGAATACTGCGATTTACTGCGTAAAGCGGATGCAATCTTTATCGAAGAGCTCTACAAAGCGGATTGGTATTACAAAGTAAGCCAAGCGTTTACCGTATTCCTTCCGGTAAAATCGGTGGGTGTAATGGGTGACGGTCGTAAATACGACTGGGTTGTTTCACTCCGTGCGGTAGAAACTATCGACTTTATGACCGCACATTGGGCGCATTTACCATACGATTTACTCGGTAAAATCTCAAACCGTATTATCAATGAAGTAAACGGCATTTCTCGCGTGGTATATGACGTTTCAGGTAAACCGCCTGCAACGATTGAATGGGAATAAAAAATCCGCTTTTCAGTTAATTTCAATTCATTTCAAAAATAGCTCAAAGCCCTGTAAACACAGGGCTTTTCTTTATGCTAATTAGCAATCTTGTTTGCCGTATTGCTCTTGGCGTAGCAATTCACGTACGCTTTCGTCAAATTGGCTTAATACTTTATCTGCATCCGCTGCATCTTTACCTTTCGCATCTAAGTAGAACTTAATTTTCGGTTCCGTACCGGACGGACGAGTGATTAAACGGCTGCCGTTTTCTAATACGAATACCAAAATATCGCTTTGGCGATCCGTTTTCGTATGGTCAATTAATTGAGCTACGTTGAAACCGCCGATTGCACTCGGCGGGTTGTTGCGTAACGCCGTCATTAATTTACCGATTTCAGATAAATCGCTAACACGAATTGAAATTTGACCGCTTACATAAGCACCGAATTCATTATTGAAATCGGTGATTGCGTCTTGCAACGTTTTACCTTGTGCTTTTAAGTTACGGATAAAATCTAAGAACACAATAGCCGCTGAAATACCGTCTTTATCACGTACTTTATCAGGGTCAACCAAATAGCCTAACGCTTCTTCAAAACCGAATAATAAGCCGTTTACTTTACCGATATATTTAAAGCCGGTTAAAGTTTCTTCCGATTGTAAACCGTATTTTTTCGCAATTTCAGCCAATGCCGGCGAAGACACTAATGAACAAGCTAATACGCCTTGTTTACCTTGTGCGTGATACTGTTTAGCTAAATACCAACCTAATAAACAGCCAACAACGTTACCGTGTAAACCTTTCCAGTTACCTTGTGCATCCGGCATAGCTACCGCTAAACGGTCTGCATCCGGGTCGTTTGCAATGATAAATTCCGCATTCTTCTCTTTCGCTAATTTAATTGCTAAGTCTAATGCACCTTTTTCTTCCGGATTCGGGAAATTCACGGTTGGGAAAGAACCGTCCGGTTGAATTTGTTCTGCCACTAAATGCGGTTGCGGTAAGCCGGCTTTTTCTAACGTTTTGCTTAACACTTCATAACCGACACCATGCATTGCGGTATAAACATAGTTAATCTCTGCTGCCTGCTCTTTCGCTAATGCAGCTGTTTTTTCGATATATGCTTCTACGATTTCATCATCTAATACGGTAAAGTCTTGGCTACGTGGTAGATCCGCAATATTACCTGCCGCCACTTTATCAATTAATGCCGCAATATCTTTATCCGCTGGCGAAACGATTTGACCGCCGCCGTTTGCTTTACCTAAATACACTTTATAACCGTTATCTTCCGGTGGGTTGTGGCTTGCGGTTACCATAACGCCTGCTGTAGTATCAAAATATTTAATTGCATATGCAAGTACAGGCGTTGGCAATTTACGAGGTAATAAGTAAGCTTTGATACCTGCACCCGCCATAATTTCCGCGGTGTCACGTGCAAACACGTCCGAGTTTTTACGACCGTCATAACCAATAACGATTGAAGGTTCTTTATCATAGCCTTTCAAGTAATCCGCTAAACCGCCGGCAGCTTGAGCCACTAATACTCGGTTCATCCCCATAGAACCTGCTTGTAAGCGACCACGTAAACCAGCCGTGCCGAATTGTAAACGACCGTCAAAACGAGCGGTCAATTCCGCTAAGGCTTTTTCATCGCCTGCTTGCGCTGCTTCGATAAGTCGAACTAATTCGGCACGAGTTTCTTGATCCGGATCTTGTGCCAACCAGTTTTGTGCGATAGTAAAAATTGTACTCATAGCAATTCCTTATACTAAAAAATAAATGATAAAACATATATAGCCTAGCGGAAAATAACATAAATAAAAATGATTTCTTTCATCTTTTTAGTAAGTTTGTGATCTGTTTCTCAAATAACCGTCAAGCAAACGGTTGCGAGCTATCTAAATGAAAAATAAGCCTTTTTCCTATTCACTAGATTTTATACAATTATATAAAACATAAGAATTTAATCACGAATAAAATGTCATATTTTCCCGACAGCTAAATTTCTATAAAATATAAAATCTATTTGCTAACTTGAGAGCCGTCTATGTTAAAACTCGCTAAAAAGGCATTAAATAAGTTTCTACGTAAAACGATTAATCGCCGAAACCGCCAACAATTACAAAATCACACGATGTCCGTACTATCGATTAACTGTAACGGCGCATTTATTTTGCACGATTTGAACGAACAATTTCGTTCTCCGTTTGTGAATTTATATCTCTCTCCGACCGACTTTTTGAAATACTTAAAAAATATGCCGCACTATATGCAGGCTGAACTGACCTTTATCGCCTCTGAAAAGAACTATCCGGTCGGGAAATTGGATGATCTCACCATTCATTTTATGCACTATAATTCCGAGCAAGAAGCGGCAAGTAAATGGGCGGAACGTAGCAAACGCATTAATTTGGATAACCTGTTTGTGATGATGACCGATCGTGACGGCTGTACTTACCAAGATTTGCAAGAATTCGACCGCTTGCCGTTCGCAAATAAAGTGGTCTTTACCCATAAGCCTTATCCGGAATCAAAATCGGCTTTTTATATCGAAGGATTTGAAAATCAAACGCAAGTCGGCGATTTATTCGAGTTTTCCGGCTGGGACGGTAAGAAATATTATGACCAATTGGATTATGTGAATTGGTTTAACGGGAAAGGTTTCTAGCGTATGTTTAAGGTTTACGGTTTAACGGTAGATGATCAAACACGCTGTCAGCATTATCATTCGGTACTGGATATTATCGCCATTAAATTCAAATGTTGTAATAAATTTTACCCCTGCTATCAATGTCATCAAGCCTGTGAAACACACGATATTGAACGCTGGCAAGCAACTGAATTTGATAAGCACGCAATTTTATGCGGTAATTGCCGACAAACTTTAACCATTCGGCAATATATGCAGGTTACGCATTGCCCTTACTGCCAAGCACAATTTAATAGCGGCTGTCAGAAACACTATTCGATCTATTTTGAGGTAGAATAAAAATAGATTGAAATCCATATAAATATCAAAAAAGCAAGCGGTCGTTTTTGCAAAAAAATCTGCGAAAACGACCGCTTGTTAATTTTTATATTTTGAGGTTAATCCGCTATTTTTTCTTTGTCGGACGCTGCCAGCCTTGAATATGACGTTGTGGTACACGGCTAATCACCAACTCGTTTTCCGCCACATCTTTAGTTACGGTTGCACCCGCACCGATTGTTGCACCGTCTGCGATAGTCACCGGTGCGACTAATTGGCTGTCCGAGCCGACAAACACATTGTTACCGATAATCGTTTTGAATTTGTTTGCACCGTCATAGTTGCAAGTAATTACACCCGCACCGATATTACAATTGCTCCCCACTTCCGCATCACCGACATAAGTTAAGTGGTTTACTTTTGATCCTTTACCGACTTGTGCGTTTTTAATCTCAACGAAGTTACCGACATGAGTTTCTTCCGCAAGATTTGCCCCCGGACGTAAACGAGAGAACGGACCGATTTGTGCCGCTTTACCCACTACCGCATCTTCAATCACAGAATACGGTTTAATTTCTACATCATCGCCGATTTCGCAGTTTTTAAGTACACAACCTGCACAGATACGAACACGATTACCCAGTTTTACTTTACCTTCGATAATGACGTTTACATCAATTTCAACATCTTTACCGTGAGTTAAGCTACCACGAATATCAAAACGAGCCGGATCAATTAAACGCACGCCGGCTAACAGTAATTTTTCCGCTTGCGTTTTTTGGTAGAAACGCTCTAATGCGGCAAGTTGTAAACGGTTATTCGCCCCTTCAACTTCCATAAACTCACTCGCTTGTACCGCTTGAACTTTATAGCCGTCTTGATTTGCCATAGCGATTACATCGGTAATATAGTATTCGCCCTGTGCATTATTGTTATTCAAATTAGCCAGCCATTTTTTGAAACTGGCACCGCTCGCTACCATTACGCCGGTATTCACTTCACGAATTTTCAATTGTTCTGCATTCGCATCTTTTTGTTCTACAATTGCAACCACCGAGCCGTTTTCACGAATAATGCGTCCATAACCGGTCGGGTTTTCCAATTCTACGGTTAATAATGCGATACCGTTTGCCGGTTTTGCCGCAATCAAACGCTCTAAGGTTTCTTTGGTAATTAACGGCGCATCACCGTAAAGCATTAAGATATTTTCATCGTCTGCAAAGAACGGCGCAGCCTGTTGCATTGCATGCCCCGTGCCTAACTGCTCCGCTTGTAATACCCAGTTTACCGGCTCAGAACTTAAGCGTTGTTGTAATAATTCGCCACCGTGGCCATAAATTAAATGGATTTGTTTGGCATCGATCTGCTTTGCCGTATCGATAACATGTTGAACCATCGGCTTACCTGCAACGGTGTGAAGCACTTTGGGTAAATCAGAATACATACGAGTACCTTTACCCGCCGCTAAAATTACTACGCTTAGTTGAGTCATTGTGTAATCCCTTAATGAATTAAATAAATACTATAATATTGTAATAGAAAAACGCCATAAACAGAATGAACTACATATTGCTAAAATACATTTTCTTCATGTTTATTAATTTTTGATATAAATTCGTTCGATTAGTTCTGGAACTTCTGCGATTTTATTGATTAAAAGATATAAAAAAGCTCCGACGTATTGACGGAGCTTTTCAACCATTTAATCGATTACATACCGGTATGCTCGATTTTTTCTACGGATGCTTTAGCATATTTTTCTTCGTCGAATTCACGAAGCGGTTTATGCTCTTGTCCTAAGAAGGTATAAATAACCGGTAGTACAAACAAGGTAAATAATGTCCCGATGCTTAAACCGGCAACAATCACCATCCCCATACTGAAACGAGCAATAGCCCCTGCACCCATTGCAAACAATAACGGGATCAAGCCGGCCACCATCGCCGCGGTCGTCATCATAATCGGGCGTAAACGAATAGTTGCCGAATGAACGATCGCATCAAAACGGGATAAGCCGTTATGTAACTGTTCTTCTTTCGCCACTTCGCACATTAAGATACCGTGCTTAGTAATCAAACCGACTAACGTTACTAAACCTACTTGCGAATAGATATTTAAAGTTGCACCGGCTATTCCGGCAATACCTAACACATTTAGTACGACTAAAGCGCCACTTAATGCAAGCGGTACCGAAACCAAAATTACCATCGGATCACGCCAAGATTCAAACTGAATCGCAAGAACAAGATAGATAATCACGACGGCTAAAGCAAATGTCATCGCCATTGCATTACCTTCTTGTACATATTGGCGCGCTTCGGATTTAAAGTCGTATTGATAACCTTGCGGTAAGCTGCGATCAAGCTCCGCTTTAGCCCAATTTACCGCATCACCGATTGAGCTGGATACCACACCGGAAATCGTTGCGGAATTTAACTGGTTCATACGAGGTAACGCCGCCGGTTCCGTTGATAATTCTAAAGAAACAAACGAACTTAACGGCACGGACTCGCCACTTGCGGTGGTTACATAGTAATTAACCAAATCCTGCGGATTTAATCGATCTTGACGAACCGCTTGCGACACAATCGGATAAGCACGAGAGTCGATATCAACACGCGTAATAATCGCGCCGGATAAATATGCTCCTAACGTACCGCTTACCTGTTGCATCGTTACGCCGTATGTCCCCATTTTCTCACGATCAAATTTCCATTTCATCGTGACCGTATCAAATTTCAAATCCAAACTTGAGAAGAAGAATTGACCCGATGCTTGCGCTTTTTTCAAGAAGTCGTTCGCGACATCGGCTAGCTTCACATAATTATCCGCCGTAGTAATTACCAATGAGAACGGTAAACCGTTTTCACCGGTTGAAATTTCCGGGAAGGAAATTGCGTTAATATCCATACCGACTACGTTTTTCGCAATTGCAGAAACGTCCGCCGAAATCGGTTTACGTTCACGCTCACGCTCGCTCCAGTCTTTTAATGAAATAATTGATAAGGCACTGTTTGCGCCGTTAAAACCGGAAACAGTCATCATCGATGCGACTTCCGGAATTTTCCCGACCTCTTCATTAAATTTTTCTGTTGCCGCTTGCGTATAATCTAAGTTGGTATTGGACGGGCCGTTACCGATACCGACCACGAATCCACGGTCTTCTGTCGGTGCAACCTCACTGGAAAGAGAAGTTAATAACGTCGGTAATACCGCAAAAATGCTCATTGCAAAGATAACCACTAACCAACGTACCGACATCACACCTCTTAACATATTGGTATAACAAGCGGTCATTTTATCTAGCATTGTATTGATACATTTTGAGAAACGACTTTCGTTTTCTTCATTATGCTCTTTTAATACTCGGCTGGACATCATCGGAGATAAGGTTAATGCCGCAATCCCTGAAATAAATACCGCACCGGCAAGCGTTAGTGCAAACTCTTTAAATAAAGAGCCGGTAACGCCTTCCATTAATGCCATCGGAGAATATACCGCAGCAAGTGTTATGGTCATTGAAATTACCGGTAAGGCGATTTCACGTGTACCGATGATCGCCGCATCAAACGGTGTTTTCCCTTCTTTTACGTGGCGTTCGACGTTTTCCAACACCACAATCGCATCGTCCACCACAAGCCCGATTGCCAACACTAACGCTAACAAGGTTAATAAGTTAATAGAGAATCCGAACATTTGCAGGAAGAATAACACCCCGATCAATGAAATCGGAATAGTAATAATCGGCACAATCATTGCGCGTAATGATCCTAAGAAAAGAATGATTACCGCTAATACGATAACTGTCGCCTCTCCGATAGTTTTAATTACCTCATTAATCGAGCTGTTAATTGCAACCGTTTTATCATACATAATTTGACCGTTCACTGACGACGGTAAATTTTTAGTGATAAGGTCAAATACCGGATAAATATCTTTTGCCACCGTAAGCGAGTTAGCCGTTGTTGCGGCACTAACCGCTAATACAACCGCTTCTTTACCGTCTGCGATAGCTCGGGAAGCGTCTTGATATTTATCCAATTCAACTTTTGCAATATCTTTAAGTTTAACGATACGACCGTCGGAAGTTGTCGAAATGGTTACGTTTTCCAGTTCTTCGACAGACGGCGTACTGGATTCCACTTTGTTCTTATAAACCGTGTAATAACCGTTCGCATTACCGGCAGCCGTATTTAAGTTATTCGCACTTAACGCCGATAATACCGCCGCACCGGAAAGGTTATTTCCCGCCATTTTGTCCGGGTCTAACCAAATACGTAAACCGAAGTTCGCCGCACCGAAAATATCTACGCTCGAAACGCCGTTTACCGTAAAGAATTGAGGTTTAACCACACGATTGATATAGTCGGTAATTTGCGGTGTAGAAAGTTCATCCGAAACGAAACGGATATACATTAACGCATCGTTCGAACCGGACGAAACGCTAATGGACGGATCGTCAATACCGCTCGGCAAATTTGCACGAATCGCATTTACCTTCGCAGAAATATCCGCGAGCGCCATTTGCGGATTGGTATTTAACTTCATCTTAATCGTTGTCGTGGAAGAACTAGGACCGCTTGATGAAGTAACATAGTCGATATTATCCGCCTGCGCTACCGCTTCTTCAATTTGAGAAGTTACCAATGCCTGCATAAGGCTTGCATCCGCACCCGAATAATTGACTTTTACCGTGACAATGGAAATCGTCATTTCGGGATATTCGCGTACTTGAAGTTTGTTAATAGATTGCAAACCTAAAATGGTAATTAGCAAACTAATACAAACGGCAAGTACCGGACGTTTAATAAAAATATCAGTAAATTTCATTGATTACCTCAATTAAAGTCTACTTTCTTTAGCAGGTTGAGTCACACCGACCGCTTCTTGATCAGAAACAATAACAAGTGCGTTATTGCTTAAACGTTGGAATCCGCCCGTTACAATTAAATCACCGGTTTTTACGCCTTTTGCCAATTGTGCATAAATACCGCTACGATCTAATGTTTTTACTTCCACCTGTTTTACACGATACATTTTTTCCACTTTTAATTTCGGATTTTGTTCCGCCATTTTGGTCGCTAATTGTTTATCCGCTTCGGAAAGCGGTTGTAAGACATAAAGGGTTTCGCCGTACATAGTATAAGTTACCGCTATTTGCGGTACGACGATTTGATCTTTTTCCGTCGGTAACGCAACGTTTAAGCGTGCGAACATTCCCGATAATAATTTGTTCTGATTTTCAGTAATTACCGCTTCCACATTGATTAACCCCGTCGTATGATCAACCGCCGGATCGATTGCAACGATACTCGCCGGGAAAGTTTGTCCCGGTAACGCATCGACCACCGCAGTCACTTTTTGTCCTACCACGATTTTCTCAACATCGGTTTGCGGTAAGGTAAAACGCACTTTCATCGAACTTTGATCTTCAACACGTACGATTTGCGTACCCGTCGTAATGTATTGTCCGACATTCACATTTACGATACCGGCAAGTCCGTTAAACGGCGCATAAACTTTACGACGAGCGATTGAAGCCTTTAAAGATTCAATATTTGCCAATAATTGATTATAAGCCGATTGCGCATTATCAAATTCCGCCTTAGACGCACTGTTTGATGCGATAAGATTGCGATAACGTTCGTAATTGGCTTTCACATTCGGTAATTGCGCTTGCGACGCGCGTAATGTCGCTTCTTCCACCGCACTATCGAATTCGACCAATAAATCGCCTTTATTCACACGTTGTCCCGAGCGCACATGAACTTTTGTTACCGTACCGGACGCCTCGGCACTTAACATCGCACCTTGATTCGGTCTGATATAACCTACCGCAGAAATACTCGGTGTCCATTCTTGTGTTGAAATCGTCATTGCCGTAATTTCACTCACGGTTTCCGGCATATTTGCCGCCGCTTCCGCCTTTTTACCTGCAATAAATTTTTGCATTCCCGCCACCCCGACAAAGGCAACGAGAACAACAACTAAGGTTATCGCAATCAAAAACTTTCTGCCTTTACCCGGCTTTTGGTTTTCCGTCGTCATAGTCTCTCCGTAAAATAAAATGAAAAACTTCCTTAGCAAGCAATCGCTTTCCAAGTCCGTAAGATAGTTTCCTCGAAAAATTCCGTTGATACGGGTTCTTGCTTGACTTGTTCCAAATAAGCAATATCCGTAGCCACCCCGATACTCATACAATAAAGTAGATCATTAGGAAGCGGTATAATTACACCTTGCTTTTTACCTTCTTCAACAAAACGATTCCAAATAAATTCGGAATCATTCATTATTCGGCATAAAATACTGTTAAAACCTAGCATCGCTTGGTATTGAGATAAATTTGCCGCAATGATGGGATTATCCGTAAGAAAGTGCCTTTTCCTATTCCAAATCTCACGATACTGATCAAAAAAAGAACTGTTCGGATTAAACTGAATATTCAGATAACGATAATATCGTTCATGTAATTGTTCCGCCAAACAATCCAGTAACTCGTCTTTCGTTTTGAAATAGAGATAAAGCGTGCCTGTTGCGATACCGGCTTCACTTGCGATTTTCCTCATCGATAAATTTTGCAAACCTTCCTTTGCAATGAGCAACTCCGCCGCTGATAAAATCTGGCGAGCCATATCATTCAGCCTCTCTTTTTTAGACATAAAATCTCCCATCCGCCACATAATGAACAAGCGTTCATTCTATATTTATTCATTTAAATAATCAAAGAAAAAATGCTTCGATATATAGTGACGAATAAGCCTTTTGCATTATAAATTCGCAAATTTATACAAAAATCTTACCGCTTGTTACTCTCACTCCATTAAATTTTATGTTAATATTATTAATATTTTTTTATGAAATTTTTACTATGGCAACTCAATCAAAATATCAAAGCAAACAATTCGATGCGTTATCCGGCGATTTAATCGCAATCCTTGAAAAACACAAAGCGCCGGTGGATCTGTCTTTAATGGCGTTAGGAAATATGGTCACGAATATTTTATTAGAAAACGTGCAAACCGGAGCTCAACGTCTTGCGCTTGCCGAAGCATTCTCAAACGCACTTAAAAATTCACTTAAAATCAAATAACAATGCTAAATCGATTACGCCGACTACTACCGTCAAATTCTCTCCAATACCGTGAAGAAACTTCGCAGCGTATTACTTGGGGACATTGGTTCGCACTTTTTAATGTGGTGTTGGCGTTATTGATTGCTTCTCGATATGCGTTTAATGCCGACTGGCCTAATACGCTTTCCGGTAAGCTCTACTTTTTCACCAGTTTATTCGGTCATTTCAGTTTTATTGTTTTTGCCGTTTATCTGTTACTACTCTTTCCTCTCAGTTTCTTAATTAAAAACGAACGGACTTTCCGCGGACTTTCCGTGATTTTAGCGACTATCGGACAAACCGTTTTATTGCTGGATACCGAGGTTTTTAAACAATTTTATCTGCACTTATCTCCGCTGGTGTGGGACTTGCTGGTAAACCCCGATCAGGGTGAACTGACTCGCCAATGGCAATTACTTTTTGTTCCTATGCCGCTTATTTTATTGGTGGAGATGCTTTATTCCCGTTGGTGTTGGCAAAAACTTCGCAGTTTTAACCGTCAAACATGGGGAAAATATGTCGCTTATTTTTTCGTTAGTTGCTTTACCGCAACCCATTTGGTTTATGCTTGGGCGGATATGACGCTTTATCGTCCGATTACCGCACAAAAAGCCAATTATCCGCTTTCTCATCCGATGACTGCTCGAACCTTTTTGCAAAAACACGGGTTGATCGATCAAGCCGAATTACAACAAGAAATCGAAGAAAGCGGTCGTTTAGACAGTTTTTATTTAAATTATCCGAAACATACCTTAATTTTCACTCAGAAACCGACGACTAATCTCTTATTCATTAATTTGTCCGGTTTGAATAACGATGCGATTACCGCCGAATATATGCCGACGCTAACCGAGATCAGCCGAAAATCTCATCGCTTTATGCAACATTATTCGAGCGGAGATTCTGCCGCCTCCGGCGTATTAGGTTTATTTTATAGTTTAAGCGGCAAATATCTGGATGCGGTATTAGGTAATAAAGAAACGTCGCCGTTGTTGCTTGCTTTCAGACAATCCGGTTATCAATTGGGACTATTTTCTCACAACGGATTTGCCGATCCGATTTACCACCAAGGCGTTTTTGCGGGAATTTTATTATCCGAATCTCAGAATAATTTAGATGCTATTGCACAATGGAAACAATGGGTTACTCAACGTTCATTAAACGAGCCGTTTTTTAGTTATTTAGATTTAGCGATGCCTAGTGCAAACGATTATGTTCAACAAACGAAATTACTTGATTGGCAACTCAATGAAATTTGGACTCAGCTGGAAACCCATGCCTTGCTAGCCAATACGTTAGTGATTCTTACGGCGGATCAAGCGCTTCCGTCCGATAAACAAAGTGAAAATAGTTTTGCCAAACAACATATCCAAGTACCGATGATGATGTATTGGCAGGGCGAAGGCAAACAGTATGATTTTCTGTCAAGCCACGTAGATATATTGCCTACGTTACTCAATCAATTCTTTAAAATCAAAAACCCTCTTAGCGATTATGCACAAGGGATTGATTTAACGACGCAAAATAAACGTTTATGGCTATTGGCATCAAATCATAAATGGGATGTAGCTATTATGCCGGACGGCGAGCAATATCACATTGATAAACGAGGACACTTTGAGAATTTTAATGCGCAAGGCGAAAAAGTAAAAAGTGAACGTCCGCCGCTTGCACTCTTCTTACATATGATCCAACAAAGTAATCAATTTGTTGAGAAATAAGCGGTAACTGAAAATGGGCTAACAAGCCCATTTTCTTTTTTTGTTCCTAAGTTATTTTGTTACACGATAACGTAAAGAAATAAATACAAACCATAAAATAGCAAAACCTGCCAATCCGCCGCCAACCCATCCGATATAAGGTAAGCCGATATACTGAATCACTTGGCTACCGATTAATGCGCCGCCACCGATACCGACATTATAAATCCCCGAATAAATTGCCGTTGCCACATCAGTTGCATCCGGTGCTAGCTCCAACACTTGCATTTGCAATGCGATACTCATGGCGGTAATACCAATTCCCCAAATAAACACAATGCCGAACATCGCCGCAATATGATTACTAAATGGTAATAGGCACATCTGCATTAGCATAATTAATGCCATATTGCTGATAATAAATTTCTTCGGTGCTTTCGGATATAAACGCCCGAATAAGAAACTTGCCGCCACACCGGCCAAGCCGAACACTAATAAAATTGCCGTGCCGGTTTGTTCACTCATTTGGCTGATATTCACCATAAACGGCTCAATATAACTATAGCCGGTAAAATGTCCGGAAATAACAACCGCTGTCAATAAGTAGATACCAACTAGCATCGGACGCTTAATTAAAATCGGCAAGCTGGCTAACGATCCCGAATTTTTGCTTGGTAAATGCGGTAGTAACTTCCACATAATCAACATAATACCCAACGCAATGATACCAATGAGAGCAAACGTTTCACGCCAACCGAACGCTTGCCCGATCATTCGCCCTAACGGCAGACCGAAAATCATCGCTAATGAACTGCCTAAGGCTAATAGTCCTAACGCTTGCTGTTTTTTATCTTTCGGTGCAACACGAATGACCAGTGAAGCTGTAATTGACCAGAAAATAGCATGGGTCAAAGCAATCCCCATTCGGGAAATCAACAACATGGTAAAGCTGGTGGCAAAATATGAGACGATATGTCCCACAATAAATATCGCAAACAACACTAGCAATAAACGCTTTCGTTCTACTTTTGCCGTCAGTAACATAAAAGGTAATGCCGCTAAAAAAACCACCCACGCATAAGCGGTAATCATTAATCCTGTCGTTGCCGTTTCCATCTCAAAGCTAACCGCAATATCCGATAACAGTGCTACGGGGATAAACTCCGTGGTATTAAAAATAAATGCGGACAGTGAAAACACAAACACTCGCAAAAACGAAAGTTTGCGATGTTCTTTTCTGGTAATCATTTTATTCTTCCTAAAAAATTAAGCGGTCAGATTTTGCAACTTTTTTGCAATTTCTGACCGCTTGTAAGTTCACGCTTTATTGTTGCCCAAACCCTTTCAATCCGACCACGTGTACATACTCTTGGTTATTGGTGATTTTACGCACCAACTTATAAGTCGTACCACGTTCCGGGCTGATATTTTCCGGTGCGGCAATCAATAACTGCATATCTAAACGTTTGCACAATTCAAACAAGGTATTGATTGAAGTTGCATCCAAACGTGCCGCTTCATCAAGGAATAATAAGCGGCTCGGTAGAATATCTTTCGCACGCATACGGCGAGATTCTTCTTCCCAGCTCTGTACTACCATTAATAAGATTGACATACCGGTACCGATCGCTTCACCGGTTGAAAGCGCACTACTTTCCGCACGCATCCAACCGTCTGCGCCACGGAAGGTTTCCACTTCAAGATCTAAATAGTTACGGTAATCCAATAACTCTTCACCGATCGTTTGTGGCGTACGTTGTCCCATCTCGATATGCGGATTCACACGTTTATACAACATTGCCAACGCTTCCGAGAAGCTGAGTTTTTGGCTATCGAATAAATCTTTATGCTCTTCTCTGCCATTGCTCAATGCGTTCAGTAAGATTGCGTGCGTATCACGAATATTCACCACCAAACGCACCCCTTTCACTTGACCGAAGGCAATATTTTGTAGCCCTTGGTTAAGCTGTAAGATACGGTTTTGCTCACGTTGAATCGTTTTACGCAAGATATTTGCCACCGATTCCGCACTAATTGCTAATTTTTTCTCACGGCTGGTTAATTCGTTGGTTAAACGAGATAACTCGATTTCCATTTGTTCAATCGCATCAATCGGATCATCGGTTTTAATAATATCCTGACGAATACGCTCGCGTAAGTGTTGATAAACCGCAATAAAGAACGCCACTTTATTTTCCGGCTTACGGCTGTCTTCCGAAGCACGTAAGCTGTCTCGGAGATATTCGTTATCCGCCACTGCAGTACGTAAAGCACCTAACGCCTTATCGGAAATCGAACGTAATTCTTCCGCCGATTGATAAGCTAACTCACGGCGATTCAAACGTTTTTCCACATCGCTGTTACGTGAAAGTTTAAGAACCAAACACCAGCTGACTTTCGCTTGCACCACTAACTCTCGTTGTGTGTGGTAATCACGTTCCGCTTTACGTAGCGTACGGGTTAAATTATCAATTTCCGCTTCAATCGTACCTAATTGTTTATCTAAATAACCTTTGCGTGAACGCTGTTGGCTTAAACGTTGTTGTAATTCGTCACGGCGTGATCTTGCTCGTTCTTCCGCACCGATATCACCACGTACGCCTAAGTCATCGATTTCACGAATCAATTCTTGCAACATCTGTGTTTTCGCATCACACGAACTGCGTAAACCGGTTAAAACTTGGTTGTATTGAGTAAATTGCGCTTGTGCTTGACGTAATTGATCACGCGCTTGCTCACGTTCACGTTGTGCGCTCTCTAAACGAGCTCGTAATTGCTCGGCTAATGCTGATCCTTCCGAACCAATCGCTTCTTCGTAGCTGAAATGCACTCGGCGTTGAATCACATCAGACAGTGCAAAAACTTTTTGTTGGACTTGTTTTTGTTCCGCTTTAGCTTGTTGGTAATCTTGCTCCAACTGCTCAAACTTCGCCGGATCGCTCTTCAAGCTCGCCGCAATCGGTTCTAATTGAGTTAAATAGTTACCGAATTGGCGAACGAACTGCTCATCTTCTTCCGCTTCATCTAATTGCGCACGACATTCTTCCGCACGATCTGCTAAGGTTTCGTCTTCTAACAAACTCACAAGCGGTAGAATTTTATTCAACATTTGCAATTTGGCTTTTGCCGAATCTAATTGGCTACGTAATTGCTGTTCACTACCTGCCGCTTGGTTAAGTTCACGTTCGATTTCAGTACGTTCCGCCGCAATTTCTTGCATTTGCTCTTCCGGATTCGGTTGGAAGGCTAAACTTAAATGCGTACCGACAAATTGGCTTAAATGCTGATGTAAACGCTGACATTTTTGCACGTCAAAGGCACGTTCCGCGTGTTGTTCGCTCACTTCATCACGTTCCGCTTTTAACGTTTCTAGATGTTTTTCACGTGCTGCACGTCCGAATAACGGCACTTCCGGGAACTTAGAATAACGCCATTGGCGATCAGATACTTTGACCACCACGCCTTCAGCCAATTCTTCTGCGGTAAATACCGCATCGTCAAATGCTGACGGGTCACCTTCGATCAAATAAAGATCGGTCGGACAATCGTCTAATTTTTCTAATTGTGACTTAACGCTTTCTAAATCACGTACCACGATAGCGTGACGAGCTTCACCGTAAAGTGCTGAGAAATACGGTGCATCATCAATCGATACATCATCATATAATTCAGAAAGCAGCACGCCGCCAAAACGCTCCGCTAATTGATTTAAGCGAACATCGTCCGAACCGTCCGGCTGACTTAAACGAGTAATCTGTGCGTCTAATGCGGCTTCTCGGCGAGCCAATTCATCACGGGCTAAGGTTGCTTCACGCTCTTTAGTCAGCATATTTTGCATAAACTGCATGACCGATTGGCTGGCTTCAAATTTTTCACCACATTGTTCTTCTAAACGCGCTAATGCGGATTGCGCCGTATGCCATGCCGGTGCGGTTTTCGCTAGTTGGTTATATTGCTGATTAAGCTGTTCACGTTGCTGACGCTGAGTCGAACGCACTTCAACAAATTCCGCTAATTCCGCTTCCACATCTTCAAGGCGAGCCTGTTGCTGTTCGAAGTAGCCTTCTAATTCTTCCGCTGTTTCAAATTGAGTTTGTGCTTTTTGATTAAATTCGGCTAATAAGCGTTCCGCATTTTGTTGTTGATGTAAACGTTGTTCTAAATCTGCAAGTTTCTGGCGTAAAGCGACCGCTTGTGTTGCCTGCATTTTTTGATCAGTAAACGCTGTTAGCAAACTTCTCGCTTCATCCCACGCCTCAGAGCGGTCAATTTCACCGGAAATTTTGCAAACCAATTCATAAGCTTTTTCGAACTGCGTTTTCGCCATATCTGAAACGGATAAACGTTGTTCCAGTTCGAAGACTTGATCGGTTAAATCGTCCGCCTGTGCGGCAAACTCCGCATGATAATCTTCTACATTATGGAGATCTAAATGCGGTAAGCCACAAAGTTGTTTCGCTTTTTCTAATGCAGCTATCGCCTGTTGATATTGCAACGCTCGTGTTTGCTGAGCATCTAACGCTTGCTGATAATCCGCCATTTGTGAGCGTAATTCTTCCACTTGATCATCGGCATCATCCGCTCTTGCTTGTGCAGTTTCTACTTGTTCGGAAACTTCTTCTAACGCAATTTGTTGCTCTTCTAGCTTTTCATTGAGTTCCGCCACTTCATCTTGATAACGCTCGATTTTTTCTTGGTGACGAAGCGCATTCATCACTAAATTTAAGTGATCGTTCGCCGAATTGTATTCCGCTTCTAAACTGCTTTCGTTTTCTGAAATATCCGCCACTTCACGGCTAAATTCAATTAAGCGTTGCTGTTCTAACTCAAGTTTAGATTTCGATTCATACCACGCTCGACGTTGCTCTAGTGCAATTTGTACGTTACCACGGCGCTCATTTGCATTGCGCATATAATCGGCAGATACGTAGTTGGTTGATTCGGTGATCAAATGTTTAAACATATCACGATCAGATTGCGTGACCTTAATCGCTTCTAACGTCATACGGTTTTCACGTAATGCCGATTCCATATCTTGGAACGCTTGGCGAACGCCGGTGTTTTCCGGTAATAAATAGTCACGTAACGATTTAGTAATCACGCTTGAAATACCACCGTAAAGCGACGCTTCGATTAATTTATAGAATTTGCTGCGATCCGCCGAAGAGCGTAAACGTTTAGGAATCACGCCTAAATCGAACATAAAGCTGTGATAATCGGTAATCGAGTGATATTGCTTGAATAGCACTTCCGAACCATCAAATTTGTCTTTTAAATCCGCTAACGGCAATACACGTGCTTTTTCGCCAACTTGTTCAGTCAGTATACTAATGATTGAATCACTCATCGGCACGTTTTGTAACGAGAACGAGCGAATATCCACTTTTTTGTCACGCCCCGCCACTTGTTGTAACCGCACACCGGTAATTACACGTTGTCCACGAGAGTTCAACGACTCTAATACTGCATAACACACACCGGCTTTTAATTTCCCGTATAAACCTTTATCACGAGAGCTTGAGGTTGAACCGGCTTCTGTCGTATTACGGAAGTTTAATAGAGTAAGATCGGGGATCAAAGCAGTTACAAAACCCGCCATTGTGGTGGATTTACCCGCACCGTTACCGCCCGAAAGCGTGGTCACCAACTCGTCTAAATCGAAGGTGCGCGCAAAAAAACCGTTCCAGTTAATTAACGTAAGCGAACGGAATTTACCACGGCTCACTGTATGTTGAGGATTGGCAAGCGGTGCGATTGGTGCAGAATTTTGCAACGCAGTGGTTTGATCTTCAAATAATTCGTTTGTATCTGTCATTTGCTTTATCTCGTTAGCCGTTATTCTGTTTCATCTTCTAGTTCGTCAGTTGCAGAATTTTCTGCAAATTCGACCGCTTGTTCCGCCAAAATTGCCGGTGTTGTCGCTTCACCGCCACGAATTAAGCGTAATTGCGCTTCTCGCGGATCATCGCCTACTCGGACATCCGCTCCGAAGCGGAACACGGATTCCGAGATCACAAATTTCTTACTGTTTTGCTCACCAATACGAGTAATGATACCGATACGTGCCAAACGGCGTAACGCACCACCAACTTTCTCGGCTAATTTTGCTTTATCTAAGTCAGAACCGGTCGAACGCGGATTCACCGCCTTGAGTAATTTGCTTTCATCAGCGAGATTCATCAGCTCTTCATATACATCATCTTGGCTGAAAATGCCTTGTTGTGCTAAACGCTCCGGACTGAGGTAAAGATAGCAAAGCACTTTACCCACTAACATTTCCATTTCCGACATTGCCGAACGAGCGATCAAGGTTGATGCTTTCGGGCGTAGGTAAAAAAAGCCTTCCGGCGCACGAATTAATTCCACGTGATAACGGCGGTAAAATCTTTCTAACTCGGCTTGGAAGTCCATTAAGAATGCGTGTTCGTCCAGCTGTTCCGTATTAATATGGCGACCGGCACGAAGTTGGCTGTCTAGCTCTGGGAAAATCGGGTTAGCAATTGCCACTGCCAATTTTGGAGAAATAACGTCTTGAATTTGCTCTGTCATATTTTACTCTCGTAGGGCAGGCATTTTGCCTACCATTAAACCTTTTGTCTTTCCAATGGTGGGGCTTTCCCCCACCCTACTATTTATTGTACTGGTCGATCACGTTCGCCTGAACTTCCGCACCATTATCATTAATTGCTTGCCACTCAGGATAAACCGCTTGGCTATCGAGGCTTGCCATACCGAGTTTTACCGCTTGATCTACAATAATTCGTGCCACATCAAAATGACGAGATTGCGGATAAAGTGCCAGTTGCTCTCGTAATACCGCACCGAGATCGATTGGTTTACCTTCCGCTCTAAACGGCGCTAAATGCGCTTGCATTACGCTGATAATTTGTTCTTGAACATCCGAAAGCGATTCATATTCCAACTCACTCGGTAATTCACCGACCGCTTCCGCCTCATTCAGCATCGTTTCATCGTCACGCAGATCTAATAGCGATTCCGCTTTGGCAGTATAAAGTAACCAAGGCGCATTGAAATAATCTTGAATAGATTGGCGTAAACGCTGACCGAACACACGGTTTTTATCCATATCAATCGCCGTACGGATAAATTTATGTACGTGACGGTCATAACCGATCCACAGGTCAATCGCTTGTTGCCCCCAGCTAATGATGCGGTCTAATTTGTTTTGCAGATTGACAATCAGTTGATCGACAAAATCCAAATCATCACGCCCGATCAAGCAGCTTTGAATACGCAGTAATTGTGCCTGTAACTTGTCACCTGCCGCATTAAGCGTATCTTGTAACTCACGTAAATTACCCGAGGTTTCATCCAGTAATTGTTCACAACTAAGAATCGCTTCATGCCAATTTTGACTTAACAGTTCGGCAATTCGCTCACGAATTTGATGTTGGTTTTCATCCATCATACGCTGAGAAAGATCGATACTATCAAAAATTTCCGCGACCGAATATTTAAGCGGTGCAAATACGTTATTACGCCAAAAACGCTCGTCACCGCCCTCTTCCGCCGCCGATGAAGCACGCTGAATCTCGTCCGCTACAATCGAAAGCTGAATGGATAAACGTAGGGTAGAAAACTCTCGCTGACGCACATAATAATCCGCCACACCGACACCTAACGGAGTGATACGATAAATGGCTAGACCTTCGGTAAATTCACTGGAGAAACGGTTAAGAAAACGCTGCTTAACTAAATCGTTAATCGCATTATTGGCACGTTGTGTAAGGGTGGCTTCCGATTGGTCGAATACTTCCGAAACATAACGAAAAAGATCAATAAGATCACTTTCTAAAAGCTCTCCGTCCGTTTGTTCGTTATTATAAATGGAAATCGCCAAGAGAAAGGCAAGGCGATCAGAAGATAACGAAAGTGAAAATTCTCGCTCTTTCGTCCAGTTGATCAGTTCGGGGATTGTCTGTGCCAATTCGTTTTGCATACAGCTTTGTCGTTTGTTGATGAAAAATGGCTTTTATTGTACAGGAATGTGAATCAAATAGGAACGAAATCAAAAAAAGAAGCGGTCAAATTCCGCAAAGTTTTTACGAAATTTGACCGCTTGTCTGATGAGAAAATAATTAGTCTACAATTTCCACTGTCGAAGTGGCACTTAGGCCTCGTACAAGTTGAGATCCTTTTCTTGCTCGTTCGCCACGGTAATTATCAATATCGCTCGGTTTAAGCGTGATTTTGCGTTTGCCGGAAACAAACACTAACGACTGTGTCGGTTTAACCAGTAATAAACGGGCAAGCAATTCATTACCTTCTTTTGCCGCCTGTGCGGAAATATTGATAATCTTATTCCCTTTACCTTTCGAAAGCTGTGGTAATTCGGTGATCGGGAATACTAACATTCGTCCGACACTACTCATTGCGACAAGCGAAAGTTCAGCTTCGTTATCAATTAATTGCGGCGGCAGCACTTTGGCATTTTCGGTTAAAGAAATGACCGCTTTACCCGCCTTATTGCGAGAAACCAAATCTTCGAAGCTACAAATAAAGCCATAGCCGGAATCCGACGCCATCAGGACTTTAGTGTCCGAGTTCGCCATTAACACTTGTTGCACGGTTGCCCCGTCCGGTAAAGTGATTTTACCGGTGAGCGGTTCGCCTTGAGAACGTGCCGATGGTAGCGAAGTCGGATCAAGCGCATAAGCTCGCCCGGTGCTATCTAGGAACACGACCGGCTGGTTACTTCTACCGTGAGCATGGGCAAGATAGCCGTCACCGGCACGATAACTTAAGCCTTGCACGTCAATATCATGCCCTTTGGCACAACGTACCCAGCCTTTTTCCGATAGAATCACCGTCACATCTTCGGTTGGGGTTAAATCACTTTCAGAAATCGCTTTCGCTTCGGCACGCTCAACAAGCGGTGAACGGCGCGGGCTGGCAAACGCTTTTGCATCCGCTTGAATTTCTTTTTTGATCAGCGTATTTAAACGGCGCTCCGAGCCAAGCGTTAATTGCAATTCATCACGCTCTTTTTCAAGCTGTGATTTTTCCTCCTGTAACTCGTGTTCTTCTAATTTTGCCAAATGACGTAAGCGTAAATTTAAAATCGCTTCTGATTGTGCTTCGCTCAAATTAAAGCGAGCCATTAATGCCGTTTTCGGCTCGTCTTCATTGCGGATAATTTCGATCACTTCATCAATATTGAGGAAGGCGATCATTAAGCCTTCTAAAATATGCAAGCGGTTTAAAATTTTATCTAAACGGTAATTTAAACGGCGCGTTACCGTAGTACGGCGGAATGTTAGCCATTCGGTTAAAATCGTTTGCAGATTTTTCACCGCCGGTTTGCCGTCTAGCCCGATCATATTCATATTGACTCGATAACTTTTCTCGAGGTCAGTCGTGGCAAACAAATGATCCATTAACGCTTCAAAATCAATACGATTTGAACGAGGCACAATCACGATGCGAATTGGATTTTCGTGATCCGATTCATCACGAATATCATCCACCATCGGCAATTTTTTATTCCGCATTTGCGTTGCGATTTGCTCAATGATTTTTGAAGGCGAAGCTTGATGCGGTAATGCCAAAATCACAATTTCTCCGTCTTCTTTTTTCCACACCGCACGCATTTTAATTGAGCCTTTGCCTTGCTCATACATTTTGGCAATATCGGCTTTAGGGGTAATGATTTCTGCCTCAGTCGGGTAATCCGGACCTTGCACCACCGTCATTAACTCGGCAAGACTTGCTTTCGGATTTTCCAATAACATCACGCTTGCTTCGGCTAATTCGTTGATATTATGCGGCGGAATATCGGTTGCCATACCGACCGCAATCCCCATCGTGCCGTTCAGCAAAATATGCGGTAAGCGTGCCGGTAAATATTTCGGCTCTTCAAGCGAGCCGTCAAAATTCGGCTGGTAATCAACCGTACCTTGCCCTAATTCTCCCAATAATACCTCTGCCATTTTTGACAGCTTTGATTCGGTATAACGCATTGCCGCAAAAGATTTCGGATCGTCAGGCGCACCCCAGTTCCCTTGTCCGTCAATCAATGGATAGCGGTAAGAAAACGGCTGTGCCATGAGCACCATTGCTTCATAACAAGCACTATCGCCGTGCGGGTGGAATTTACCTAACACGTCCCCGACGGTACGTGCGGATTTTTTGTATTTCGCCGAAGCATTTAAGCCTAATTCGGACATGGCATAAATAATACGGCGTTGTACCGGTTTTAACCCGTCACCGATAAACGGCAATGCACGATCCATAATGACGTACATCGAATAGTTTAAGTAAGCGTCTTCGGTAAAACGCTTAATCGGCATCTGTTCAACGCCTTCGTAATTGATTTCTATACTCATTTTTGCAAATAATTTAGTAAAAAAGACCGCTTATTTTCTATGATTTACGGATCGCTGTCCACCGTAAAAAGGTAAGCGGTCCGATTTTGTAAAAATCTTACAAGCTCTAAAATAATAGGCGATTTTCTATAAATCTTTAGGTATAATAGATTCGTTTTGTTTCTTGCTTTTAGAGAGGCGGCTATCAAAAATTTTCCGCTAATATAAAATGAAGAAAATAAGATTAATCAGAGAATTTTTGCTAGTCGCATTAAAAGAAATAAAACAATAAATAAAGTACAAATTAATAGGAATGTCAAAATGAATCCAATTGTTAAGCAATTTAAATACGGTCAGCATACCGTAACGTTAGAAACAGGTGCTATCGCACGTCAAGCAACGGCGGCCGTTATGGCAAGCATGGACGATACTACCGTATTCGTCACCGTTGTGGCTAAAAAAGAGGTTAAAGAAGGTCAAGATTTCTTCCCATTAACGGTAGATTATCAAGAGCGTACTTATGCAGCCGGTCGTATTCCCGGCGGTTTCTTCAAACGTGAAGGTCGTCCGTCTGAAGGCGAAACCTTAATCGCTCGCTTAATTGACCGCCCTGTGCGCCCGCTTTTCCCGGAAGGTTTCTTTAACGAAATTCAAGTGATTGCTACGGTTGTTTCGGTGAACCCGCAAATCAGTCCGGATTTAGTGGCGATGATCGGTGCTTCAGCGGCGCTTTCATTATCAGGCGTACCGTTCAACGGCCCTATCGGTGCGGCGCGTGTCGGTTTTATCAATGATCAATTCGTATTAAACCCGACCACTTCGGAACAAAAAATCAGCCGCTTAGACCTTGTAGTAGCAGGGACGGATAAAGCGGTATTAATGGTTGAATCGGAAGCGGATATTCTTTCTGAAGAACAAATGTTATCCGCAGTCGTATTCGGTCATCAGCAACAACAAGTTGTAATTGAAAATATTAAAGAATTCGTAAAAGAAGCGGGTAAACCGCGTTGGGATTGGGTTGCGCCGGAACCGAATACCGCATTAATCAACCAAGTTAAAGCGTTAGCGGAAGCGCGTATCGGCGATGCGTATCGTATTACAGAAAAACAAGCGCGTTACGAACAAATCGATGCAATTAAAGCGGATGTTATCGCACAATTAACCGCACAAGACGAAACCGTTTCTGAAGGTGCGATTATTGATATTATTACCGCATTAGAAAGTTCTATTGTTCGCGGTCGTATTATTGCCGGCGAACCGCGTATTGACGGTCGTACGGTAGATACGGTTCGTGCATTAGACATTTGCACCGGCGTATTACCTCGTACGCACGGTTCTGCAATCTTTACTCGCGGTGAAACACAAGCATTAGCGGTTGCAACCTTAGGTACTGAGCGCGATGCACAAATTGTTGACGAATTAACCGGCGAGAAATCAGACCGTTTCTTATTCCACTATAACTTCCCTCCGTACTCTGTCGGTGAAACCGGTCGTATCGGTTCGCCGAAACGTCGTGAAATCGGCCACGGTCGTTTAGCGAAACGCGGTGTATTAGCGGTAATGCCGACTGCTGAAGAATTCCCGTATGTAGTGCGCGTAGTATCTGAAATTACCGAATCAAACGGTTCTTCTTCAATGGCTTCCGTATGCGGCGCATCTTTAGCGTTAATGGACGCAGGCGTACCGATTAAAGCGGCGGTTGCGGGTATCGCAATGGGCTTAGTGAAAGAAGAAGAAAAATTTGTGGTGCTTTCAGACATCTTAGGTGACGAAGACCATTTAGGCGATATGGACTTCAAAGTAGCCGGTACGCGTGAAGGTGTAACCGCACTTCAAATGGATATTAAAATCGAAGGTATCACGCCTGAAATTATGCAAATCGCATTAAATCAAGCGAAAGGTGCGCGTATGCACATCTTAAGCGTGATGGAACAAGCGATTCCTGCACCTCGTGCCGATATTTCCGATTTTGCGCCTCGTATTCATACGATGAAGATCGATCCGAAGAAAATCAAAGACGTGATCGGTAAAGGCGGTGCGGTAATTCGCGCATTAACCGAAGAAACCGGTACTTCGATTGATATTGATGACGACGGTACCGTAAAAATCGCCGCAACCGATAATAATGCGGCGAAAGCGGTAATGGCTCGTATCGAAGATATCGTGGCTGAAGTTGAAGTGAACGCGATCTACAAAGGTAAAGTAACTCGCGTTGTGGACTTCGGTGCGTTCGTTTCTATCTTAGGTGGTAAAGAAGGTTTAGTACATATTTCGCAAATCACGAATGAGCGTGTCGAACGCGTTGCGGATTACTTATCCGTAGGTCAAGAAGTGACTGTGAAAGTAGTTGAAATCGATCGTCAAAACCGTATCCGTTTAACTATGAAAGATCTTAATAACGATACCTCTGTTGCCGAAAATGTAACTGAAGAAGCGGAAGTTTCGTCAGAACAACAAGCTGAGATTTAAAAATAAGATATCTACCTTCAATTCTTGAAGGTAGATATCTTCTCATAGGCGATTTACCTAATGTGTTTACTGATTTTTAAAGTGTTTCACCTTCGCTTCTTGATGCTTAATCTTTTGGCGTTGCTCTTTCTGACCGGTTGTATAAGCCGTCATTCGTCGGAAATGGTATCGTCCAACCGCTTAGCTTTAGCCGAACTAAACCCTCAATTGCGCTTTGAACAAGAAGTAATGGTCGTTCGTCTAACTCAAGTACTACAGGAAGCCAAATTAAATCCGGACGAACGTGCCGCACTACATTTCGAACGCGGCGTACTCTACGACAGTCTAGGATTATGGTCGCTTGCACGTTATGATTTTACACAGGCTATCGGCTTGAATCAGAAAATGGTTGCGGCTTACAATTATATGGGCTTATACCTATTACTTGAAGATGATTATGACAGCGCGATTGATGCCTTTAATGCGGTATTGGAATTAGATCCGAACTATAACTACACTTACCTTAATCGCGGATTGGCTTTTTATTATAGCGGCCGTTATTCCGAAGCTCAGCGTGATTTGTTACGTTTTTATGATGCGGAAAAACAAGATCCGTACCGAGCGTTATGGCTATATTTCAACGAATTGGAGTTAAAACCTACAGAAGCCAAAAACAACTTAATTAAGCGTGCCGAAACGCTTTCTCCCGAGTTCTGGGGCACAAATGTTGTACATTATTTCTTAGGGGACTTAACTCTGAGCGAACTTCGTGCTAGAATGGATGCAGAAGCCCAACCGAATACGGCTTCTTATGCAGAAATTCTGACCGAAACATATTTTTATTTAGCAAAACAAAAACTCAAATTAAATAAAACGGATGAAGCGATTACGCTTTTCCGTCTCTCTCTTGCAAATCAAGTGTTTAACTTTGTTGAGTATCGTTTTGCCCTATTTGAACTCTCGCAGCTACGTGGTAGTAGCAATGTTGCGGTTCAAGATGATCCCGTTGTTGGGAAAAATTAGGACGAATGAAGCGGTCTGGTTTTACAAATTTCTTGTAAAAACGGACCGCTTATACTCTTGGGACAATTTGTTAAAAGCATTTGATATTGCTTCTTTATTTCATTTTTTCTTTCCTAACTACTCAACAATTTCTATCAATTGATGATGGATATTGAAGAATAAATATCTTTACGGCTATTTATTCGGCATTATCTATCGTCCGTTATTATTTATGGTTTTTTATGACAACTGATTCTTTAACTTTCGCAGACCTTGGTCTTCCTCAATCTATTCTTGATGCTGTAAACGACATGGGGTTTGTGACGCCTTCTCCTATTCAACAAGAAACGATTCCTCATTTATTAGCCGGCCGTGACGTACTCGGTATGGCACAAACCGGTAGCGGTAAAACGGCGGCATTCTCTTTACCTTTATTAGCGCAAATCGATCCGACTAAACGTCATCCGCAAATGTTGGTGATGGCGCCGACCCGTGAACTCGCGATTCAAGTCGCGGATGCTTGCGAACAATTTACTAAAAATATGAAAGGCGTTAATGTGGTTACCGTTTACGGCGGTCAGCGTTACGACATTCAATTACGTGCTTTAAAACAAGGCTCACAAGTGGTGGTCGGTACGCCGGGGCGTATTCTTGACCATATTCGTCGCGGTACGTTAGACCTCTCTGCGCTACAATCCATCGTATTGGATGAAGCGGACGAAATGCTTCGTATGGGCTTTATTGACGACGTTGAAACCGTGATGGCGGAATTACCGGAAAATCACCAAACGGCGTTATTCTCCGCAACGATGCCGGAGCCGATTCGTCGTATTACTCGTCGCTTTATGCAAGATCCGCAAGAAGTCAAAATTCAAGCGACGCAACGTTCCGCACCGGATATTACCCAAAGTTATTGGTTAGTAAACGGCTTCCGTAAAAACGATGCGTTATTGCGTTTCTTAGAAGTGGAAGAATTTGATGCGGCAATCATCTTTACTCGTACCAAAACCGGCACGATTGATATTACCGAATTATGCGAGCGTAACGGCTATCGCACGGCGGCGTTAAACGGCGATATGACCCAACAAGCGCGTGAACAAACGTTAGATAAATTAAAATCGGGTCGTTTAGATATTTTAGTGGCGACCGACGTTGCCGCTCGCGGTATCGATATCGAACGCATCAGCCTTGTAGTAAACTTTGATATTCCGTTAGACGCAGAATCTTATGTTCACCGTATCGGTCGTACCGGTCGTGCAGGACGTTCAGGACGTGCCTTATTATTCGTCGAACCGCGTGAACGCCGTTTACTGCGTAACATCGAACACTTAATGAAAAAACCGATCGATGAAGTGGCTATTCCTAATCACGAAATTCTAATGGCAAAACGTCGCGAGAAATTCAAAGCGCGTGTTTCTAAACAATTAGAGCATCACGATTTAGAAAAATACCGCGAGTTGCTTGAAGATTTATTCACTGCCGACCAAGATCACGAAGAATTGGCGGCGGCAATGATGATGATGCTTCAAGAGAAACAAAAACTCATTCTTCCGCCGGATCCGGAAATTCGTGCGGCACGCGGCGAACGCGGTCGCAGAGATCGTGATGATCGTCGCGGCGGACGCGATGAACGCCGTGGCGGTCGTGAACACCGTGAGAATAACGGTGTAGCAATGGATTTATATCGTATCGAATTAGGCCGTGAAGACGGTGTGGAAGTGCGTCATATCGTTGGCGCTATCGCTAACGAAGGCGATATTAGCAGCCGCTATATCGGTCATATCAAATTACACGATACTTATTCTACGATTGAATTACCGCAGGGTATGCCGAATCATATCGTGCAACACTTTGCACAAAAAGCGCGCGTACTAAACAAACAAATGCAAATGTCTTTATTAGGCCCTGCCGGTGGTGTAAACAGCCAACCGTTTGAAGAACGTCGCGGCGGCGGTCGTCGTAATGATAGAAACGACCGCAATGATCGTCGTAGTGATCGCGGCGGACGTTCTGACCGTCGTGAAGGCGGCTTTAACGACCGTAAAAAAGGCGGTTTTAAAGAAAAACGTTTTAATGACAAAGGTCGTGGTCGTCGCGACTAATTGATCCCGTTAATAAATGCCCCGATTTTGGGGCATTTTGCTATTAGAACAAGCGGTTAGCTTTTTTCTCTTTTTTGCAATTATGTTTATCAAACCTCAAATCACGCAATGTTCTCTTACCATTTCGGAACAAGATATCCATTTTATGCGGTATGCGTTGGAATTAGCGGATCGTGCCGAAGCGATAGGTGAAATTCCGGTTGGTGCGGTATTGGTTGATCAAGAAGGCAACATTATCGGCGAAGGCTGGAATCAAGTGATTCAATTGTCCGATCCTAGTGCGCATGCGGAAATGCTTGCGATACGTCAAGCGGGCAAAGTACAACGCAATTATCGCTTATTAGACTGTACGCTTTATGCCACTTTAGAACCTTGTACAATGTGTGCCGGTGCGATTTTACATAGCCGCTTACGCCGTTTAGTGTTTGGCGCAAGCGATTATAAAACCGGAGCTATCGGCTCTAGATTTCATCTGTTTGAAGATTATAAAATGAATCACTTTCTTGAAATTCGAGGCGGTGTGTTAGCAGAAGAATGTAGCCAAAAAATCAGTCGATTTTTTCAACGCCGTCGTCAAGAACAAAAACGGCAGAAGCAAGCGGTCTAATTTCCTCGATTTTTTGCAAAATGCAATTCGATCTAAGGACACCTAAATGATGTCCTTAGATTTACGATAAAAACTACTCTTTTAGCTGTTGTAGAAACAATTCTACAACACGCGTATCCGATGTTAATTCCGGATGAAACGCACAAGCCAGTAAATTGCCTTGCTTGGCAAATACAACATTGCCCTGCCATTCCGCCAGCACTTCTACCTCACTGCCTATACGACTGATATAAGGTGCGCGAATAAAAACCGCCGGAAACGGATCAGCAAATCCTTTTATCATCAAGTCCGTTTGGAAACTATCAACCTGCCGACCGAAAGCGTTACGCTGAACTTGAATATTCATTTTGGCTAAATGAGGAGGCTCACCGCCTTCAAGCTTATTCGCTAACAGAATCAATCCGGCACAAGCACCTAATATCGGCTTATCAAATGATTTGAGTGCCTGAAATAAACCGCTTGAATGCATTAAGCGCCTCATTGCGGTACTTTCACCGCCGGGTAACACCAAAGCATCAACTTGCTGCAATTCGGATAACGACTTTACCGCTATGGCTTTTGCGCCCAAAGTTTCTATTTGAGCGATATGTTCCGAAACCGCCCCCTGTAATGACAATACGCCTATGGTATATTTTGTATAATCGTTCATTACCAACCACGCTCTTGCATACGATCTTGTACCGCTAATTCGCTGATTTCCAACCCTCTCATCGGTTCGCCTAAATCCGCCGAAAGACGAGCGATTAAGTCATAATCTTGATAATGAGTGGTAGCTTGTACAATCGCTTTTGCAAATTTCTCCGGATTTTCGGATTTAAAAATCCCCGATCCGACAAATACGCCGTCTGCGCCTAATTCCATCATTAATGCGGCATCCGCCGGTGTGGCAATTCCGCCCGCCGCAAAATTTACTACCGGTAATTTGCCTAACGTTTTAATTTGTAACAATAATTCAAACGGTGCGCCTAAGTATTTTGCTTCGGTCATCAGTTCGTCATGACTCATATTAATCACTTTGCGTAATTGCGCATTGACCTTGCGTAAATGGCGAACCGCTTCCACTACATTGCCCGTTCCCGGTTCGCCTTTAGTACGCAACATCGAAGCGCCTTCACCGATACGACGCAGTGCTTCGCCTAAATCTCGGCAACCGCACACAAAAGGCACGGTATAATCGCTTTTTAACAAATGAAACTCTTCATCCGCCGGCGTTAATACCTCACTTTCATCAATATAATCTACGCCCATTGCTTCCAGCACTCTCGCCTCAACGATATGTCCGATACGAGCCTTTGCCATTACCGGAATAGACACCGCTTCCATCACTTCACGCACAATAGTCGTATTCGCCATTCTTGCTACTCCGCCTGCGGCACGAATATCGGAAGGCACACGTTCTAATGCCATCACGGCAACCGCGCCGGCAGCCTCTGCAATGCGAGCTTGTTCCGCATTCACTACATCCATAATGACTCCGCCTTTTTGCATTTGAGCCATTCCACGTTTAACCGGATCAGAACCTAAAATTTTAGTCATATGAATTTCCTTTTTATTGATGTGAAAAACGATGGCTATTTTTATTTCAAACAGATATGATTAAAAGCATCAATTTAATAAATATTAATGATGTCAGAAGTGAAAAAATTAAGCTATCTACTCAATAAGCAGCAAACTACACCGCTTTATTTACAACTTTATCAGCAAATCAAGCGGTCTATTTATAGCCAAGAATTGCAACTTGGCGATAAATTGCCGTCTAAGCGTCACCTCTGCGAATACTTACAAATCAGCCAAAACACGGTGGAAAGTGCTTATGCACAATTATTGGCGGAAGGTTATATCGAATCCAAGCCTCGCAGCGGTTTCTTTGTCTGTTTTCAAGCTGAGCTGACTTATCCGAGTGCTAATGTCGTAAAAAATTTTATAAATTCGACCGCTTCTACAGAGTATGAGATCGATTTCAACTCAAATAAAATCGATAGCCAATCTTTTCCATTAAATCGTTGGAAAAAGTGTGCCAATTGGACAAATAAAGATTTTTTAAATATGGGCGATAAGCAAGGTGATCTCAATTTACGCCAACAGATCTCCCAATATTTATTGGCCTCACGTGGAGTAAATTGCGAACCGAAACAAATCGTAATTGGGGCGGGCGTAGAAAGCTGCTTACAGCAATTGATTTTATTATTTCAACAGCTCAATCCTGCTATGAATTGGGCAATGGAATCTTACGGTTATCCTACGGTAGAAAAATTATTGAATCTCTATCAAAAGCCAATTTTTAAAATGCCGTTCAGCTCGGAAAATTATCAACTGGATATATCTTTTTTGGAACAGAACCAAATTAACGTAGCGTATCTGACTCCTTCGCATTTATATCCGTTCGGTCATATTTTAACCATTGGACAACGCCAACAATTACTCGAATGGGCGGTAGCACAAGACGGTCGTTACATTATTGAAGACGACTACGACAGCGAGTTCCGCTACACCGGTAAACCGATTCCTTCACTGCAAAGTTTAGACCGACAAGATAAAGTGATCTATTTAGGATCATTTTCTAAATTACTCATGCCCTCACTGCGGATTACGTTTTTAGTGCTACCTCGCAATTTATTAAGCGAATATCAGCAATATTGTGAATTTTTTAATGCCTCGGTTTCTCGCTTAGAACAGCAACGTTTAGCCAAATTTATTCAATCCGGAGAATTTGAAAAACATATTAATCGAATGAGAAAAATCTACCGCCGTAAAATGGAATTATTGTGCGAACTACTCTCGCCTTATACCAAACAAATTAACTATTATGGCGAACATTCCGGCTTCTATTTGCTGATTGAATTATTAAACGAAACAAGAACGTTAGATCAATTAGTCGAACTGGCAAAAGCACAGAAAATTAAGGTCTATCCGATTCATCACCAACAACGCAGATTATTTAGTTTAGGCTTCGGTCATTTGTCGGAAGAACAACTTCGGGAAGGATTAGACAAGTTGCTACACTGTTGGGATATTGCTTGCTAACAAGCGGTCAAATTTTACAATTTTTTTGCAAAAATAAAGGCACGTAAACACGTGCCTTTTTCTTCATTCAGCAAAGATTAGAAATCTAATAATTCTTTTTCTTTTGCCGCTAATACTTCATCTACTTTTTTCACATAACCGTCAGTGATTTTTTGGATCTCGTCTTGTGCTTTACGCTCTTCGTCTTCACTGATTTCTTTGTCTTTTAATAACGCTTTGATTTGATCGTTTGCATCACGACGTACGTTACGGATTGCAATTTTACCTTGTTCGCCTTCGCCTTTTACGATTTTGATTAAATCACGACGACGTTCTTCCGTTAATGGCGGAAGCGGAACACGGATGGTTGCACCGGCTGATGAAGGGTTTAAACCTAAATCGGAAGTTAAAATCGCTTTTTCTACCGCACTGATTAAAGAACGGTCAAATACGTTTACCGCTAATGTACGCGCATCTTCCGCCACTACGTTTGCTAATTGGCGAAGCGGTGTCGCAGAACCGTAGTATTCTACTTGGATACCGTCTAAAAGACTTGGTTGCGCACGACCGGTACGAATTTTAGAAATATGGCTTTTTAACGCTTCTAAGCTCTTTTCCATACGATCTTGCGTATCTTTTTTAATTTCATTGATCATTTGTTGTTCCTTTCAATATTTGAGTCAATAATCTTGTCAATTCTACCTAAATCCCTTTCGTTTTCATAGCCCTAACGCCAAATTTCTCGCTTACCGAACAGTGACGAGCAAACAAAAAACGGTCTGCTTTCTTTATTTGCAAATAAGTAAAGAAAACAGACCGCTTGTATCGCATACGGATTATTAAGAAATAATCGTACCTTCGGTCGTACCGGTAATCACTTGTTTTAATGCGCCCGGTTTCACCATATTGAATACGCGAATCGGCATACCGTGGTCGCGCGCTAACGTAAACGCCGCTAAGTCCATTACTTGTAATTCTTGCTCGATGACTTCCGCATAAGTTAATTGATTATACAGTTTCGCATCGGCAAATTTAGCCGGATCTTTATCATATACGCCGTCCACTTTAGTTGCTTTTAAGACGATGTCCGCTTCGATTTCGATACCACGTAAACAAGCTGCGGAATCCGTAGTAAAGAACGGGCTACCGGTACCTGCAGAGAAAATTACCACACGTTTTTCACGTAACATTTTGATTGCTTCGGACCAGTTATAAGTATCGCAAATACCGTTTAATTGGAATGCCGACATTAATTTTGCATTAACATCCGCACGGTGTAACGCATCACGCATTGCCAAACCGTTCATCACGGTTGCCAACATCCCCATATGATCACCCACAACACGGTTCATACCGGCTTTCGCTAATTTCGCACCGCGGAATAAGTTACCGCCGCCGAGTACCACACCGACTTCCACACCCATTTCAATCAATTCTTTAATTTCTAATGCCATACGATCCAAAATAGACGGATCAATACCGAAGCCTTCATCGCCTTGTAATGCTTCGCCGCTTAATTTTAATAAAATACGTTTATAGATTGGGTTGCTCATTTTAATTGCCTCTTAATGCTGTATGGACTAAAAACAAAATTACGCTATTATAGACCATCCGATTTAAACAGGAAATAAATAAGAAATCATATTTATAATTTGGAATAAAAAATGATACAAAAATTAACAAAACAACAAATCATTTATACCGTTATTGCCGTTCTACTCGCAATCTTTTCGGGCTATGTGATGTTGAAAGGCTCAGGCTTTTTTCCTTCTCCGACCTTAGCCGAAATACTGTTTGCCGTGATACTGATTATCGCGTTAGGCAGTTCTAAGCTCTCTTTTTACGGCTTATTGTTACCGATTGCAATCGGTTATGCGCTTTACACCCCGATTGGTTTATCCTTCGGCGCACCGTCTTATCAATATATCGCTTCTTTATTCGCCACCGATTTATTGGAGGGCAGAGAATTTCTTTCGCAATTGCCTCTTACCAACTATTTACTGGCTGTCGGAATGTTGGTAGCGGTCATTTTTTTCCGAAAAATCACGAAAAAACATCGAATCAACTTTTTAAATAATCGTGCGTTTATCGTCTGCTCGCTAGTCATTTCCTTATTCAGTCTGGCACCCTTTAAATTCTTTCACGAGTTTTTTAACGAAAGTATGAAAGTAAAACAAGAATTGGAAGCCTTAAATAACAGTACGGAAATTCCGTCCGAGTGGGGAACTTCAACCCTTTCCGCCGATTCGAAATATGACGATTATGTACTGGTAATCGGCGAAAGCGCACGTAAAGATTACCATCACGCTTACGGCTATCCGGTTGAAAATACGCCGTTTATGAGTAATGCAAAAGGCACTTTGATTGACGGTTTTACCGCCGGCGGCACCAATACTATTGCTTCATTAAAATTGCTATTGACCAAACCGAATACTCAAACTTGGGAAGGCAACTATCGTTTGAATTTAGTGGAATTAGTCAAATCCGCCGGTATTAAAACCTACTGGATTTCCAACCAAGGCTATTTAGGTCGTTTTGACACACCGATTTCTTCATTAGCAAATAAAAGCGATGAGAAAATCTTCTTAAAAACGGGCGATTCGTTTAGCCAGAATATCAGTGATTTCGCTTTATTACCGAAATTTAATCAGATTGTTTCACAAAACGCTCAGGGTAAACGTTTTATTGTAGTACATCTGTACGGTTCACACCCGATTACATGTGATCGCCTCACCGATTATCCGAAAATCTTTGATGATGCGAAAATTGCGCAAAAATATCACAACGTGAACTGCTATCTTTCTTCAATGAAGAAAACCGATGAATTACTGGAAAAATTATATAACGAGTTAAATCAAAATAAAGCGAAAACCGGCAGAAGTTTCTCTATGGTTTACTTCTCCGATCACGGCTTAATTCATAGCGAAGACGACAAAGGCATTCATATTTTAAATACCGCACAAGGTAAGTTACATTTTGACGTGCCGCTATTTAAAATTTCAAGCGATGATACCGAACGCCACGTTTATAAAGTGTTTAAATCCGGTTTAAACTTTACCGACGGTATCGGCAAATGGATTGGCATTACTAATGAGAAATTAAATCCGCAAGCGGATTTATTCAGTAATCAAAGCGATAAGGACGATTACGGATTAAAGCAAGTGATCGAGAAGATTCCGGCAAAAGCCGATCCGGCGATTGTGATTCCGATTAAATAAGTTCGGCAAACACGACAAGCGGTTATTTTTAGTATGCTATTTGCAAAAATCCGAAGAAAAATGACCGCTTGCATAGCAACAGACAGAAAAAAAGCAGGCTAATCGCCTGCTTTTTTATTAAATTGAGAATTAAGCGTTACCGCCGGTAATTTTAGCAACTTCCGCTGCGAAATCTTCTTCAACTTTCTCGATACCTTCACCAACTTCTAAACGGATGAAGTTAGTTACTTTCGTATTTACAGATTTTAAGTAGTCGCCTACTGATTGTGAAGGATCCATTACAAACGCTTGACCTGTTAATGAAACTTCACCAGTGAATTTCTTCATACGACCTTCAACCATTTTCTCTGCGATTTCTTTCGGTTTACCGGAGTTGATTGCGATGTCGATTTGGATTTGACGTTCGTGTTCAACAACTTCTGCAGAAACGTCTTCAGGATTTACGAATTCAGGACGGCTTGCAGCAACGTGCATTGCAACTTTTTTCAATTCTTCGTCCGAACCTTCACCCGCTACTAATACACCGATTTTAGCACCGTGTAAGTATTGTGCGATTACTTGACCGTCTAAGTATTGAACACGACGAATGTTCATGTTCTCACCGATTTTAGCCACTAACGCCGCACGTTTTTCTTCGAATTGTGCCGCTAACGTTTCAATCGTTGTACCTTTGTTTGCTAATGCGAAATCAGCAACTTCGTTTGCTAAACCTAAGAAACCGGCATCTTTAGCTACGAAGTCTGTTTCACAGTTCATTTCAACTAATACGCCGAAGCCTGCGCCGATACGCGCTAAGATAACGCCTTCAGCCGCTACACGACCTGCTTTCTTAGCCGCTTTAGCTTGACCTGATTTACGCATGTTGTCGATTGCTAATTCGATATCACCGTTTGCTTCCACTAACGCTTTTTTACATTCCATCATACCTGCGCCAGTACGTTCACGAAGTTCTTTTACAAGTGATGCTGTGATTTCAGCCATTTTGTATTCCTCTAAGGTTAAATTAGATAAGAAAAGCAGGAGGATAAAAATCGCCCCTGCTCTAAAGTGATTTAAGGGCTATGCCTTAACAATGATTATTCAGCTGTCGCTTCTAACTCAGCTTCAACGTTTGAACCGCGACCTTCTTTAACTGCTGCTGACGCTGCGTCTAAGTAAAGTTGGATTGCACGTGTTGCATCATCGTTACCCGGAATGATGTAATTAACGCCGTCCGGAGTAGAGTTGGTATCAACGATAGCAAATACTGGAATACCTAAGTTGTTTGCTTCTTTGATTGCGATATGCTCGTGGTCGGCACCGATAACGAAAATCGCATCAGGAAGACCAGCCATATCTTTGATACCGCCTAAGCTTAACTCTAATTTTTCTAACTCACGAGTACGCATTAACGCTTCTTTTTTAGTGATTTTGTCAAAAGTACCGTCTTGAGTTTGAGTTTCTAAATCTTTTAAACGTTTGATTGACTGACGAACTGTTTTCCAGTTAGTTAGCATACCACCTAACCAACGGTGGTTTACGTAGAATTGTTGGCAATCTACTGCTGCTGCTTTAACCGCTTCAGACGCTGCACGTTTTGTACCTACGAATAAAATTTTACCGTTGTTGCTTGAAATGCGAGTTAATTCTGCTAAAGCTTCGTTGAATAAAGGTAAAGTTTTTTCTAAGTTGATTACGTGAACACCGTTACGCGCACCGAAAATGAATGGTTTCATTTTTGGGTTCCAGTAACGAGTTTGGTGACCATAGTGAACGCCCGCGTTAAGCATATCGCGCATAGAAACTTGTGCCATAAGAATTTTCCTTAAATGTTGTTTGCTTTGTCACTTATGAAAGACAAAGCGGGGTTTAGCCTCCACATATCCTAATAAATCAACCACTTACGTAGCACCCCGACCATTAGCTTGCGATATGTGTGTGTTTTAGTGTTAAAAAAATAAATGTAAATGTTTCTCGCCTAAAATTCTTCAGACAAAAAACGGGGCGAATTATGCCAAAAAACGGACGAAATTACCAGCAATTTTTTACAAAAATACCGGTAAATTTAACCGCTTGTTTTAGCTGCAATAGCCGCAATCCATGCACTCGCAACGTTCCCTTTCGCTTAAATTGATCTGCTTATTGTGGAACTGTTGTAAGGTACAACGATGCCCGACGCTGATAATAATACTGTTCGGCAATCGCTCTCTAATCGTCCGATACAAAATCGCTTCGGTCGGTTCGTCTAATGCCGAGGTGGTTTCATCAAGGAAAATCAATTCCGGCTTCGCAAGTAGGATACGGACAAATGCTACTCGTTGCAATTCACCCGGCGAAAGTGTCGCTTGCCAATCGGTATCGAAATCCAACGAATCTACATATTTATGCAAACAACATTCTTGCATCGCCGCTTTTAATTGTTCGTCCGTAACCGATAAATTCGGATAACAAATCGCATCACGTAAACTGCCTTGCGGCACATAAGGGCGTTGCGGTAAAAACAGCGGCTGTTCTAAGCAAGCACGCTCCGCCACTCCGAAGGTTTCAAACGGATAAATCCCAGCCAATGCTTTTAATAGCGTGGTTTTGCCCGTACCGGAAGCACCTTGAATCAGTAACGAATCGCCGGCATGTAGTTCGATATTGATATTTTTCAGCAAAATTTGACCGCTTGCATCCTTAATACCGAAATCTTTTAAGACAAATCCTCGAGAACACGGATACGGTATGTGTATCGGCATTCGATCGAGTTTATTCAGCGTAGTAAAGAATCCGTATAAACGATTCAAACGGGCTTGGTATAAGGTAAATTCCTCATAAAACAAGCGGAAAAAAGACAACGCACGCATTAAGCGGTTAAAGGACTGTACCGTTTGGTGCATATCACCTAATGTCGCTTGGCCGGCAAAGAAACGAGGCGCTTGCAACATCAGCGGTAAAATCATCGCCACTTGCGTCACACCGGTGTTAAAACCGTCTAGCCCCAACATTTTGCGTACAATTTTCCAGCGATTGGCAATAATATAATCGAATTTAGCGGTTAAATTGCGTTGTTCTCGTGATTCACCTGAATAGAAAGCGATACTTTCGGCATTGTCTCGCACACGAATCAACGAATAACGATAATCCCCATAGAATAATCGTAAATTCAATGGTCGCGACAATCGAATTAATCACACCTCGAGTCACTTCCACCGTTCCCGAAACAAAAGCCGCCGCGTCTTGTTCGATACGCTGATCGATATTATCCGGTAAATTTTTTTCGTACTGTAACAAGTAGTAATTTTTATTTTGTAGCCAACGATGCAGCATTTCGCTATTCAGTTTTTCCAACCATTTAATTTCAAACGATTGGGTAAGAAAATAATTGATGATCGAGTGAATAATTTTCACGATCACTAATAACGTATTAATCCCCGCAAAAAACCAAAACGCCTCAACCGCTTTATCCTGTAACGATTTGTATAAGCCATTATAGAAAAAGGTATTGAGTACGCTAATCCGCACTTCAAGTAGGATCAAAAAGATCAACAATAAAAGTAAGCCGAGCGTTTTCCCTTTATGGCTTTTCTGCCAACAAGGTTGAGTAATATGCCAAAAGCGCTGCCCGAACTCGGTTTGCTTGAGTAACCGACCCGTTGCTAAAAGCCCAGCAGATACGCAGCAAAGTGCCGTTATCAACCATAAAAAACTATTATTTAATTCTGTTTACCAGTTCATTTAAAAATGTATTAAAAAAATAATAACTTACGTTTCCGAATAAAAAAACAAGCGGTCGGAATTGGCAAATTTTTTGCAAAATCCGACCGCTTGCCAAATGGAGATTTAGAATGAATATTCCATATTTGCCCAGTAAGTACGAGGCATACCTAACACGGCAAAACTGCGGTCATATTGACCGCGTTGTACTTGCCAGTAATGTTTATTAAAGGCATTTTCCACCCCGCCACGTAAAGTTAGCGTTTGTTTATCCGCTACTTTCACCACATATTTCGTACCGAAATCCACTGTGGTATAAGACGGTAAACGGTAATTCGCCGTACTATCTTGGTAAGATTTACCATAGTATTGCAATGCGGCATTCAGCGTTAAGTTAGCCACAAACGGCGTATCCCATTCCACATTCGCTTTTGCCATCCAACGAGGGCTGGTTACTTGCACGCCGTCGGTAATCACATCGGCATAAATCGAGAAATCAAAAACTTTCGCTTGGTTATAAGTTAGTCCTAATGACGGACGTAACGTATTATTTAGCAAACTCGCATAAGTATTCAATTCAATACCACGGTTACGCTCTTTGCCATGCTCTTTACCTGCAAGTGCTTTCAACACCGCTTTATTACCACGAATAATCCCCGGACGGCGAATCTCATACGCACTTAGCGTAGTAGTAAGCCAATTATCCCAGTTTTTACGCACCCCCACTTCGATTTGCTTGCTGACACGAGGACTATTCATTTCGCCGGTTTCAACATCAATATTACTCGGTTCTAAATCTTCCAAATAGTTACCGTAAAGTACTTAAATCCGGATTCGGCACATAAGCAAGGGTTACCATAGGGCTAAAGCGATCCGCTTTCACTTCCGTACCGGCTTTTTTATCTTGTTGCTTAATCCATTGGAAACGACCGCCTAAAGTTAAGAGAACGGTATTTTCCACAAAGCCCAATGTATCTGCGAATGCAAGGCTATTGGCACTCAATTTCGAATCCACACCCTGCGTATTTGCAGTTAAATCAAAATTCTTTAATTGAGCAAAACTCGGGGCATAGATTGTGCCGCCTTTAATTTTTCCGTTAGTTTTACTGCTTTGGTCATGATCTAGCTGGCGTATCACCGAATCAAAGGTTAAATTCCAGTTATGTGAAACCGCTCCTGTTTCAAAGTCCCCTTGTAATTTCAAATTACCGCTGGTCGTACGAGAACGGAAATCAATGCCACGAATACCACTAACTTCAAACTCACCATTCTGCTTAGGTGAAGTGATTTGTCCGAATGCGCCCGAATAACGTGACTCCATATGACCTAAACCGCCGGATAACATCATTCCGTAAGGCAAATCATATTCGAATGTCCCCATCACGGTTTCGTCTTCGGTGGTCTGCTCGAGCCAATGCGGATTTAAGTTGGTTTTACCGTTTGGTGCGGCAGGCGCCGTATAAGCAAGATTTTGCAAATCCTGTAAACGTGCGCGTCCGCCGTCCGTATCACGTTTGCTGTACATATAATCCAAACCGACACGCAACGCATCGCCACGATAATCGGCACCGATTGCCAATTCTTTATTCATTTCATCGTAATCATGACGAGCGGTATCACCGTCACGATATTTACCGCTTACACGCACACCCCATTCGTTATTCGCCCCGAAACGGCGACCGAAATCGAAGGTTTCTTGTAAACGATTATTGCTATACCAACCGAAGCCGATTTTATTAATCTCTTCATCGGTTGCGCGTTTGGTCTCGATATTCATTGACGCACCGGCAGAACCTTCCGGATCCATACCGGTAGTTGCGGTAGAAGCACCTTTAATTAACTGTGCTGAGGCTACCGCTACAGTCGGAGAATTGTAAGTCGAATATAAACCGGCTAAACCGTTTACACTCACTTGGCGCATATCTAACTGTAAATTACGCACATACACACCGGAGAGCGTATTGCTCTCCCCGCCAAAATTCATTACGGAAGCGTCGGTTTTGGCAATTGCATCCACTACATTACGCGGGGCTTTATCTTCAAACGCTTTCTCATCATAATTGACTACGGAAATCGGTGAAGTAAACGCGGTCTGTCTGCCTAGCAAACTCAAATTCACAATTTCTTTTTGTTTATCGCCCGCCGCTTTTGCTTTTTCAAATTGTGCGGTCACATCAACTTGTTCTAATGTTGCCGCTTCATCCGCCTGCACTACTGTAGGTAATGTAAATAATGCCGTATAAATCACGCTATGTTTAAATTTCATAAGACGCTTCCATAAAATAATTAATGAGGATCTATAAATATTGATAGATTTTAATTATTGAAAATCATTATCAATAACAGGCGCGAATCATACAGACGTTTTAAATAAAAATCACTCTCATAGATTGCTCTTTATTTTTATTTACAAATCAATGCTAAAAAACAAGCGGTTATTTTTAGCCCAAAACTTGCAAAAGTTTGAATAAAAATAACCGCTTGTTAAAAATCTATAAAATTTAAAACTGCCGTTTATCTTTCATTAACCAACCGAATAAGCCGATAATCGACATCATCACAATAATCAAAGTCGAGCCGTACGCCACCGCCAATCCGTAAGCACCGTCTTCCACTCGATTCAGAATATAAGAGGTTGCTACTCTGGTACTCGGCGAGACTAAAAATACGATGGCACTAATCGTAGTCATAGAACGAACAAAACTGGTGACTAACGCCGATAAAAATGCCGGTTTTAACAAAGGCAAGGTTACAAACAATAACGTTTTAAGCGAACTCCCTTTTAAAGAAAACGAGGCTTCATCGAGCGATTTATCCAATTGCTGTAATGCCGCCATACAAGCTCGCATTCCAATCGGCATATTACGTGTTACCATCGACAACACGATAATCGCCGCCGTACCGGTAAGATAAAGCGGCGAATGATTAAACGCCAGCACATAAGACACGCCGGCAACCGTTCCCGGTGCGGCAAAACAAAGCAAGGTAACAAATTCCAAACTCTGCTTACCGACAAAGTTACGGCGAGTCAGCAAATAAGTGATTAATAGCCCCAATACCGCACTGATCGGAGCGGCAATCAGCGAGAACAACACGGTTTGAATCAATGACGGAAAACCACCCTGATCTAAGCCTTGCCCGAATAGATTGCGATAATTTTCTAAGGTAAAGCTATGATCCACGCCCCAATTCACGGTAAAGCTACCGTAAAAAATCGAACCGTACAGCAAAACGGTAAAACCGACCCACACGGCGAGTATGCAAAAAATTAGGCTTTTTAGACCGCTTGGTAACGGCTGGAATGTACCTCGATACCCCTTTCCGGATACCGTGACATAAGATCCGTTGCCAATCCACCAATATTGAATCAGAAAAAACAGCAAGGAAAAGCCAAGTAAAATTGCGCCTAAACCGCTTGCCGCCGCATAATCCAACTGCGTGCCGACAAGGTAAAAATAAATTTGGCTCGCCAACACATCAAAATTACCGCCCAACACAAACGGCGTACTAAAATCGGCAAGCGATTGCACGGTAATTACCAAAAACGAATTGGCTAACGCCGGCTTGAGCAGCGGCAATAATATAAAGCGGAATGTTTGCCAGTTATTTGCTCGTAGCGTGTAACTCGCTTCTTCCAATGCCACGTTAGACGATTTTAACGCACCTTCTAAAATCATAAACGCCATCGGTGTCAGCGCTAGGGTGTGCGAAACGGTGATACCTGTAAAACCATACAGCCAGCTTGCACTAAATCCGAAATATTCCACCAAAAATTCGGTAATATAGCCGGAACGCCCAAGCATTAACGCAATGCCCAAACTCACCACAAAAGGCGGCATAACTATTGGCAGAACCGAAAAAAACTTACTGAGCAAGCGGGTACGTTTGCTTGCCATTCGAGTGGTATAAAGTGCAAAACATAAACCGAGTACAGTGGATAACAAGCCCACCGTTGCCGATACGCTTAACGAATTCCAAATAATCCGTAAAAGATAGCTTTGTTCTAGGATCGCAAACGAATCGCCCTCGCTGAACATCGTGCTAAAAATTGTGGTGATCGGATATAAAATAAAAAGTGCTATCGTCAATATCACTACTAACAAGCTCACGATCATAAAGCGATCGGCTTGTAACACCTTTAAATTCGCCAACGCATTGCTGCTGATTGCTAATAGTGCGAAAGCAAGAAAAATAATCGCATAGCCGAAACGATAGTTGAGATAAACGGCGGAAGATAACAGAAAAAGTGTGAGCAACAGCACCAGACCTAATTCGATTCGGCTGCGTAAGATGCGATCTTTTATGAAACGAAACGCCGGAAAAATCAGTAAACCGCCAAACCAAAGCCAACTGATATTAACGTTACTCCAGCCCATTGCCGCTGCGAGTTCGCTTTTGGTTGCGCCGAATAAGCCGTAATCTAACGCCTGCGAGGGCAAGCAAGCAAAGGCAAGCAACGCTAGTAAGATCCAAAAATAAGAATGAGAAAAACGTTGTAACATAAAGGGGTTGTGCTATTCAAAAAAAGAAACCACGGCATAGCGTGGTTTATAAGCGGTTAAATTTAGCCAACATTTTGCAAATGCCGTTTGTAAAATTCGGGAGAAATTCAACCGCTTGTTATCAAAGAAAATTATTTCGCTAATTTAATTTCAGTAAGCCATTTATCAATCAAACGCTTACCTTCTTCACTCGAACCGAATTTATCAAAATCGAAATCCAATAAATCCAGTTTTTTCGGATCTACCGAATTTGGCGAAGCCTTCGCATTCACATTAGTCGGAATCTGGTACACACCATGCTCTCGCCACGGTAATTCTTGCGCTTCGGCACTTAACACATAATCCATAAATAACTTGGCATTCTCTAAATTGCGCGCATTTTTAATAATACTTGCACCGCCTAACGCATAGCCGACTTTGCCTGCCGGAATCACCGTTTCAACCGGCGCACCTTTTTCTTTTTCCGTCGCATAAGCATGCACAAAACCGATACTTGCCATGCTTTCGCCACGAGAAAGATTTGCCGTGACTAAATTACTTTTAACATATTGTGATACGTTTTCATTTAATTTCTTAAGGTATTCGAACGCTTTCTCTTCGCCCAATTTTTGAATAAGCGTTGCCATAATCGTATAAGTCGTACCTGAAGATCGAGGATCCGGCAATTGAATCTCGCCTTTAAATGCCGGATTAAGCAAATCGTCCCAACTTTGCGGTGATTTCACGCCTAATTTTTGTAACTTCTCACTATTTACCCCAAAACCTAGCACTAACATATAGATAATCGAAGTTTTATCGCCGCGTTTTTCCATTAGTGATTTAAATTGCGGCAAAATCTCCGCTTGTTTTGACGAACGATAACTTTCTAATAAGCCTAGTTCTCCGGCTTGGAAATGCGGCTCAATTGTACCGCCGACCCAAATATCCGCTTGCGGATTGTCTTTTTCCGCTTTAATTTTACCGAAAATCGTACCGGTACCGCCTTGAATAAATTGCGTTTCCACCTGATATTGCTTAGCAAACTTTTGAGTTAAGTTCTCACATACCTCGTTTTGTACCGTACAATAAACGGTTAAACGCCCTTCCGCCCGAGCCGTATTCGCACTTAATAATGCCGATGCCGCACTTGCAATTAAAGCTAATGTTGTTAGTTTTGCTTTCATTATTGTTATCCTTTATTTTATAAATTAAAAATAATAACTTATTCTCAAGATAAACAGATATGATTTAAAGGGTCAGAAATTAACATTTTAACAAGGTCAGATTTACAAATCATTCCAATAAAATAGCAAGCGGTCGTTTTTGCAAAAAATTTCACAAAAACGACCGCTTGTAATAGGCAATATCGTTGTAAAACAACAATTACTTAGTAATCGCGCCTAAGATTCCACGCATAATCTGTTTAGAAACTTGATTGGTGAGCTTTTTCGCTACCGACTTCGTCACTTCACTCACCACTTGCTCGGCAACGGTTTGATCTTTTTTCTTTTTCGTACCGAAAATCGAAGCAATCATACCGCCGAAGAAATCGCTTTCTTCTTCCGCTTTCTCGGCTTCGGCTTGTTGTTGAACCGCTTGAGCTTGAGCAACTTGCGCATTCAATAATTCGTATGCCGATTCGTTGTCCACATACTGACTGTAATACGCATACAGATCATCCTGTTTCACTAACGCATCACGCTCTGCTGCGGCTAACGGAGGTAACTGACTTTTCGGCGGATAGATATACGCCACTTCCACCGGGGTCGGCATACCTTTTTCATCTAATACCGAAATTAACGCTTCACCCACACCCAGTTGGGTAATCGCTTCCACCACGTCCACGTCTTTATTGGCACGGAAGGTTTCCGCCGCCGATTTCACCGCTTTTTGATCACGTGGGGTAAAGGCTCGTAAAGCGTGCTGCACACGGTTACCTAACTGACCTAATACCGAGTCCGGCAAATCTAACGGATTTTGCGTCACAAAATATACGCCTACTCCTTTCGAACGAATTAAACGCACTACTTGTTCGATTTTGTCCACCAACACTTTCGGCGCATCGTCAAACAATAAATGCGCTTCGTCAAAGAACAACACGAATTTCGGTTTTTCCGGATCGCCGACTTCCGGTAGGGTTTCGAATAATTCCGCCATAAACCACAATAAAAACGCACCGTACATACGCGGCGAATTAATTAACTTCTCTGAATTCAGTACGTTAATCACGCCCTTGCCGTCACGAGTTTGCATCCAATCTTGTAAATTTAACGCCGGCTCGCCGAATAAGTTTGTCGCCCCTTCATTTTCTAGCGCTAATAACGCACGTTGAATCGCACCGACACTCGCCGCCGAAACATTACCGTATTCCACTTGGAATTCTTTAGCGTTTTCCGCCACAAATTTCAGTAACGCACGTAAATCTTTTAAGTCGATAAGCAACAAACCGCGATCGTCCGCCACACGGAAAACTAGGTTTAATAAGCCTTCTTGCGTGTCGTTTAAATTGAGCAAACGAGAAAGCAACATCGGTCCCATTTCCGAAATCGTGGTACGAAGCGGAATCCCCGTTTCGCCGAACACGTCCCAATAAGAAACCGGATAACCGCTTAAATAGCTTTCTCCGCCTAATTGGAATTGTTCGACACGTTCCGCAATTTTGCCGGATAAACTGCCCGCTTGTGCAAGCCCCGAAAGATCGCCTTTTACATCGACCAAGAAAACCGGCACGCTGTCATCACTGAATGCTTCTGCGAATTTACGTAATGTTACCGTTTTACCCGTACCGGTCGCACCGGCAATTAAGCCGTGACGGTTTGCCATTTTGGAATTTAATGAAATAATTTGCCCTGTTTTCGTTTGGGCGAGTGCGTATTGTGCCATATTGAATACTCTTAAATAATGACGTTTATCATAAATTAAACCGCGCCATTTTATGCTTTTTTCACCCCAACTTTAAAGCCTTTTTCCCAATTTTGTTGGAACTGATCGGCGTGAGATAACATTCTTTTACAATAACTCACACGTTGCTGATACATCGCTGCTTTTTGTGAGGCAAAAGAACGACCGACACGGTAGCCGTCTAAATACCAATCGTCCGCATCTTTACATTGCGCCGTATTAATTCTTTGATGTGTTATTGACTGTTTCGTTGCAACCTTTTTTCCTGTTTTTTGCGGTGTCGAATTCATCGCAACATCCGATACCGGATACCCTTTCGTTACCGCAACACCTTTACGTTGTTCAGGCTCAAACAGCTTATCCAAGTTACTTACATCTTGCCAAACCGTTTGTAAATCGGCCGAACCGCAAGCGCTTAATCCAAAAGGTATCGTTAAAAATACCAATTTTTTCATTTATGACCTCTAAATAATGATTTAAATATCTTTTAAGTTTCAGCAAAAAGCGGTCAAATTTACAAGAAATCCGACCGCTTGCAGAAACAAGTTTAGTTATTATATTGAAATAGCAGACTGTCTTTTCTTCGTTTGATACGATCTTGTAGTACGTGAACGGGTAGGTTTAGGTAAAGTCAATAACGCCCCGCTATCATATTGACTGACCGGAATATGATGTCCGATATAGGCTTCGATTGCCGGTAAATTCACCGCATAACGCTCGCAAGCGAAACTGATGGAATGACCGCTCTCACCGGCACGACCGGTACGCCCGATACGGTGTACGTAATCTTCGCAATCATCCGGTAGATCATAGTTAAATACGTGAGTGACTTCCGGAATATGTAAACCTCGAGCGGCAACATCGGTCGCCACCAAAATATCCAACTGACCTTTAGTAAAACTATCTAACAACGCTAATCGTTTTTTCTGAGCGATATCGCCGGTTAAAAGCCCTACTCGATGACCGTCCGCCACCAAATAGTTCCAAATTTCTTCACACTTGTGTTTGGTATTGGCAAAAATCATACAGCGATCCGGCCATTCTTCTTCTAATAAGGTAAGTAATAACGCCATTTTGTCTTCGTTTGACGGATAAAACAGTTCTTCTTTAATGCGATGTCCGGTGCGTTGCAACGGCTCAATTTCAATATATTGCGCATTGTCCATATCTTCATAAGCCAACTCTCGCACACGAGGCGAAAGCGTAGCGGAAAAGAGCATCGTTAAACGCTGTTCCGGTTTCGGGCATTTACGCATTAAATAGCGAATATCTTTAATAAAGCCCAAATCAAACATACGATCCGCTTCGTCCAACACCACCACTTGCACTTTATCTAAATTAATTATGCCCTGTTTCACATAATCAATCACCCGTCCGGTGGTACCGACTAAAATATCTACGCCTTGTTCAATCGCTTGCACTTGCTTGTCATAACCGTCTCCACCGTAAGCCAAGGCTAATTTTAAATCGGAATGTTTCACTAATAGCTCGGCATCCGAACCGATTTGCACCGCTAACTCTCTAGTCGGCGCAAGAATAATCGCTCGCGGTTGGTTTTTATTCGTTTCGCTATCGTTCGTTAATAAATAGTGAAAAGTAGCGATTAAAAACGCCAAAGTTTTACCTGTTCCGGTTTGCGCCTGCCCGGCAATATCTTGTCCGGCTAATGTAATCGGTAGTGTTTTCGCTTGAATCGGAGTGCAAAACTCAAATCCTTTGCTATCCAGCGCAGCAAGTACGTTTTCATGAATCGGAAAATCAATAAAACGTTGCTCGGTCAAATGTTTTGACATGCCAATCTCCTTTTAAATAGTTTCAATTTAGGCATCTAGCATAACATAGTCGCAGAACCTTGAGTAGAAAGGGTTCTTTTTCTTTTTTGAATGGATACGTCGGTTTAATACATATTCCCCTCTCTGACAAACCTCATAAATTTACAAGAAATAACCGTTTAGAAAGATAAAAACGGCAAAAAAGATTAAAAAATAAGCAACGATACGATTTGCTTGTATCACACAAACTGGTCTAACCAGTTTATATGCATATTAACAAAACAGATTTACATTAACGTAAATTTAACAGAGTAAATCATACTTATCCATATTCAAAAATTTACTTATTTACTTTATTTTTCAATTGGTTCTACCGATGACGCTACGAATTTTATCAGCCTGATAATCTCTCAAACGCCTTTAACAAATTGCCAACAAATCGTTATAAAAACATTAAAATATAGGTTTTACTTTATTCAAATAAACTTTAAGGTATATTTACATTAAACAAGCTTAATTTTATACGCCCCGTTATCGCTTAGGACCTCTTTCCGGCGGTAACGCTAATTTGTTCCATTGTTAAACAAAATTAAATAATTTAAGGAGATTATTACATGTTATCTAACTTAACAACCAAAGCATATATTTCAGTAACCGAAGGTATCCGTCGTTTTAAAGAAAACCAACAAGGTGTAACTGCAATCGAATACGGTTTGATCGCTGTAGCGGTAGCCATTCTAATTGTTGCGGTGTTCTATAACGACAAAGGTTTCATTCAACAATTAAAATTAAAATTCGATCAACTTACAAAAACAGTACAAGGTGCAAATGGCTTAACTAAGCAATAGTAACCGATAATTCTTATACATATTTTAGTATAAGAATTAGAAATATATTTCATTATGAAAATAAAAAAACTTTTACAGTTTTATCGGCAACAACAAGGTATTACTTCTCTTGAATACGGCTTAGTTGCCGTTGCGATGGCGGTATTTGTTGTTGCCGTTTTATACGGTGACTCAAGTTTCACGGATGAAACGTTAAGAAAATTTAAACAGCTCTCCGAGCTAGTCACTTCGGCACTGTTAAGCACGTCTTAGCAGTGCTGAGCTTAGGGTATAAACAAAATAAGGATTTCACATACATGACACTCTTTATTTCAACCCTCATTGCCGTAATGGTTTGTTTATTGTTAGTCGTTTGCTGGACGGATCTACGCTACCGACTGATCAGTAACCGAGTCATTATGGCATTGTTACTGGTGATTATCCCCTTTAGCTATCTGATGTACGGCTCGATTTCTTGGTTTCCTGCCATACTCTGCTTAGTTATCGGTTTCGTACTCTTTTTGCTCAATGTTATTGGAGCCGGTGATGTGAAATTACTAGCGGTATTAATGCTGGCGGTTCCATCGCCTTTTGCCGTATTTTTCCTTTTTTTAACCGCTTGTGCAGGATTATTGCTGATTATTATCGGTTGGCTTTTTTATCGAAAAGCGATTCGAGAAAAAGGATTGCCTTACGGCATTGCAATTAGTGCGGGCTTTCTCACCACTTTATTACTATTTAATTGAAAAAATCAAAACTAAGGAAATGACGAATGAATTATAGAGTGTTACTAATCATCTCTCTGGTCATTATTGTTCTCGGTTTCGGCGGCTTATTTATGTTGCCTACTAATGAAGGAACAACGACTGAAAATGTCGGTACCACGACCACCTCGGAAGAGAGTAGCAATTCACCTGTTACGGAAAAAGTGATTACTACCGTAACCCTCAATCGAGATCTAGAAAAAGGCACATTAATTCAACCTGAAGATTATACGCTTTCCGAACTCACTGTTGCCGAAACAAGCCCCTTAGTCGATTCCGATTTAAAAGCATTATTGGATGCAGAACCGAATCACTCGTTACAAGGCTTTTTAGTGACTGAAAATCTCAAAGCGGGTTCGTTACTTACGCCTAATGTAATTATTACGCCTGAAGATCCTCGCTTTATCCTACTCAGTTTAGACCCGTCTCAGGAAGTTGCCTACCGTATCTACGTACAAGATGCGGAACAATATATTTTGGATTCCGTGCGCGGCGGCGATTTGGTTTCCGTTTATAGCGTGCAACAAGATCTTGCGCATCCGGAACGTGAACAAAATTCGTTGGTAAAAATTGCCGATAATTTAAAAGTATTACAGGTAAAAAGTTTTACTCAAGAAGAAGTGAAACAAGGCGAAAGCCAAAATAAAAAGGATTTCTTAGGCTATATCAGCCTCAAAATCGACGCAACAATGCTTAAAGAATTTTATTCACTTGATAAGCAAGCCAAACTTATTGCATTACCGAGTGGCTTAGAGGCAACAGAAAAACCGTTAAATCACCGTGGCATGTTTATTCGCCAACTACGAGGAAAAAATAATGCAAATTAATAAATTCTCAAAAACATTACTTAGCTCCGCATTATTAGGACTTTTAGCGTTATCGCATTCGGCTATGGCAAAAACATTTACCTTGGAGCAAGGACAAAGCCAATTAATCAAAACCAATGCCAAAATCGATACGATTTTCGTTTCTTCATCCGAAGTCGCAGACTATGAAATTTTGGACGATAACAGTTTTATGCTGTATGCCAAAGCGGAAGGTCGCTCGGAAGTGATTGCTTTCGATGCAAACGGTACGCCACTTACGGAAGATTTTGTAAACGTAAATAATGCGATTAACAATATTGCGGCGACCAATCAACAAATTCAAACCCGTTTTCCGAATAGTAACCTGACGGTAAAAAAAGTCGGTAAGGCTTATGTACTTGAAGGGAAAGCGAAAAACGCGGCGGAAAGTGATGAAATCAATCGAATTGTAGGCGAATCGCTCGGTGCGGGCAAAAAAGTTATCGAAACCAAACTGAAACATAACGACGGCGAAGAAAACGTCCCGTTTTTAGATAAATACCAATATGAAGGCGTGATCAATAATGCCAATGAGGAAAATGCCACTCAAATTAATGTGAAATTAACCGTTGCCGAAGTAAATAAAACCTTTTCCGATGAAATCGGTATTAACTGGAGCAACTTAAGCGGTAATTTTTTCCGAAATCTTGGTAATGCCGCCATTCAAGGTAATTTCAATAAAAACGGCGGTCAGTTGGCTTTAGTCAATTCCAATAATTTAAATGTATTAATTAGCGCATTAGATAATCAAAACAACGGCAAAATTCTCGCCGAACCGAATATTTCCATGCTCTCCGGCGAAACGGCAGACATCTTAGTCGGCGGTGAAGTACCTTTCGTACAACGTGATAAAGACGGTGAACTAAGCGTGCTTTATAAAGAATTCGGTATCAAACTTGCCGTAGGCGCGAAAGTACAAAAAAGCGATCGTATTCGTCTAGTGTTATCACAATCCGTTAGTACGATTGCGGGCAATTATGAAATTGTAAACAGCCGCATCCCTATTTTTAATACACGCCGTTCAAAATCAACATTCGAGGTCGGTAACGGCGAAAGCTTTATTATCAGCGGATTACTGAATAAACAAGATATTGAAGGAATCAAAAAAGTACCGGTTTTAGGTGATATTCCTATCTTAGGCGCATTCTTCCGCAACGCAAGTTCATCTCGTGAAAGTAAAGAGCTTGTTGTGGTAGCGACAGTAAATTTAGTAAAACCGGTGGACGGCTCGCAAGTTCTTTATCCTACGTTTGAAAATACCGGCACGATGGAGCGTTTCTTTAACAGTTCATCGCTTAAAAATGTTTATCACAAAACATTAACGACTAATTTCTTAAAAAACGGTGGGTTTATCCAATGAAAAAATTAATCGCAATCTTATGTAGTGGATTAGGACTGGCTCTAACCACCCACGCAATAGCTAATGCGGAATTATTAGAAAATATTCATCCTGTTCAACCGACGCACAGTAACTTAGTTGCAAATAAATCACTGCTTGTACAACGTTTCGTATTAGCGGATAAGTCTGACGTTGGATTTGAAAATTTAGTTACCGAAATTAAACGTCATGCGGCAAGTGATAAAAATAGCCAAGCTATTCATATTATTTCTAATACGCAATCGGCTAAAGATTTAGCCAAAAAGATTAGTAAACGCTTAAAAGCGTTAAATGTAAAACCGAATATTCATATAACACACAATAAAACCAAAAACGGTCTTTATCCTCTTTATGTGGAAATTCGTCAAGTTGCTAAAAGAAATTCGCTATGTCGAATAGAAACCGCAGAAGATCACATGGGATACGACCCATATTATGACTGTGCGCTAAAACATAATAATCAAATACAACTGAAATATTAAGTTTTAGCATCGGATGTCAGCTTTTATATTCAATGACTTAGGTTGATTAATTAAAAACAAATAAAACCTTCGTCATTGAAATATTCCGTGTCCGGAAGTTATCAATAATTAGCAGCCATCCCAATTCAAAAGAAATAAACAAGCCCTATAAAGGATTTAATTATGTTATTGCTCGATCAAGAAGGTCACGGCAAAGAAGGTGTTGATAGCATCCGTAAAATTGTAATCATTTCAGAAACGAACCGGATCAATAATCAAATAGCTCAACAACTTCGTTCCCGCGGACTGGAAAATATTGAAATTATTAATACGAATTTTTTAGACGCCGATAGTCTTGCTTTTTCGGCCGAAGAAACTCTAGGCGTCATTATCGATATAAAAAACGAAACGCAGTTACCAAAAATTATCGAACGTATTCATAGCGTTATTCCGCAAAACGTCTGGTGCTGCGTAGTAGGTGAAAGTGACTCTATTTCACTCTCACAAAAGTTTTTAGAACAAGGTGTGCTCTACTTTCATGCCGAAACCCAATTAACCCAAATGGTTGCGCGAATACTCGCCGGTGTAAATATTCCGCTGGTACGCCATACGATCAAAATTAGTGTTTTGGGTTGTAAAGGCGGTATCGGTGCCAGCTTTATTAGCGCGCATATCGCACAAACCATCTCTACAGAGAAAAAAGTACCGGTATTACTGGCTCAAGGTAATAACGGTTCTCAAGATTTGGATCTGCTTTTTGATAAAAAAATCCAAAATGACGTGACGGAATATTCGGCAAGTCTGGACTTGTATCGCGGTATGCCTTCTCAACTTACCGGTGAAACACTGCATAAATATAACTTTATTATTTATGACCAACCGATTTTTAACGTAAGTAAAGAAGACTATGCAAATATGTTACAGCACAGTAATACGTTCGTTTTAGTAATCGAGCGCAAAATTAGCTCGCTGCGTGTAGCCAAACAATTTTTAGATGAATGTGAACGTATGCGTGCTAATACGGGACGTTTAATTCGTACTTTTATTTGCATTTCCGATCATAAACAAGAAACGGCGAAACTGATGGCAACTGCGGATATCGAGCGTTTGCTGAAATGCGAAATAGACGGTGTTATGCCTTATAGCAAGCGTTCAACGAATAGCGATACCGTAAACATTGCTAATTTGGATCGTAAAGGACAAAAAGAAGTGCAAACACTCGCAATGAAAGTGATTGGTACGCTTTCCAGACAAGCGGCTAAACGTAATAAAAAAATGGAAATGTCTTTCTTCCAAAAACTCTTTAAATAAACATTATTATGCTAACAAAAGAACAACAAATATTCTTTCGTACCGAATTACTCAGTAATTTGGACGTAGAAAAACTCGATGAAATCCAAAACGAGCGTAATAAGTTAATTGACGAATTAACTCAATCACTTTATCGCATTTCAAACCTTCACTCTATTTATCTTACACCGGCGGACGCCGCTTATATGGCGGGTCTTGTCGCTGATGAGATAGGCGGCTACGGTCCGATTCGCGAGTTAATGGAAGACGAGGGTGTAAACGATATTTTAGTTAATGGTCCGGATAATATTTGGGTCGAACGTGCCGGTATTCTTGAAAAGACGGACAAAAAGTTTATCAATAATGAACAGCTTACCGATATAGCGAAACGATTAGTCGCTCGTGTCGGTCGTCGTATTGATGAAGGTATGCCGTTAGTCGATTCCCGTTTACCCGACGGTAGCCGACTGAATGTAGTTATTCAACCGATTGCTTTAGACGGAACGTCTATCTCAATTCGTAAATTTTCTAAATCTAAAAAATCCTTACAAGATTTAGTCAATTACGGTTCAATGACGCTCGATATGGCTAATTTTCTGATTATTGCCGCACGTTCTCGTGTAAATATTATCGTTTCGGGCGGTACCGGTTCGGGTAAAACAACCTTATTAAATGCGCTCTCTCACTATATTTCTCATACCGAACGAGTGCTAACGCTTGAAGATACCGCTGAATTACGACTGGAACAACCTCATGTTGTCCGCCTAGAAACTCGTCTAGCCGGTGTTGAACGGACAGGTGAAATCTCGATGCAGGATCTAGTAATCAATGCGTTACGTATGCGCCCCGAACGAATCATTGTCGGTGAGTGTCGCGGTGCGGAAGCATTCCAAATGCTACAAGCGATGAATACTGGACATGACGGTTCAATGTCCACATTGCACGCCAATAGTCCTCGTGATGCTCTGGCACGTTTGGAAAGTATGGTCATGATGTCAAACGCTTCGTTACCGTTAGAAGCGATTCGCCGAAATATCGCTTCTGCCGTCAATATTATTATTCAGGCTTCTCGCTTAAATGACGGCTCGCGTAAAGTTACTAACATCACCGAAGTAATGGGTATGGAAAACGGACAAATCGTTTTACAAGACATTTTCTCATATGAGCCGAGTAAATACCGAGATGAAGATAACAAAATTATCGGTCAATTTACCAATCACGGATTACTTACTCGTTCCGTTGTTTACCAAAATGCTCAAATGTTTAACCTGAGTGATGAACTGCAAAATATCTTTAAGGAGAAATAATGACGCTACTTTATTATTTCGTCTTTGCATTTGGTGTTTTACTGCTGTTATTTACCGCCTCGGCTTGGTTCAAAACACATAAAAAAATAAATGCTCGTGAAACCGGTTTCACCGAGAAACTGAATAAAACGACGAAAAAAGTAAATGATACGGCACAACTTTGGATTTATTACTTTACTTCCGGTGATAAAAACAATCTTGTTCGCAATATCATTATCCACTTTTTGATTTTCATCGGACTATATTATCTCAATGCAAACTACATCCGTTTCCCTAATCAGGCATTTATGATTGCAGAGGTCATCGGTTTTATTTTTGTCATATGGAAATTAGGGCAACGTCGCAATAGAAAACTATTTAATGAGAAGTTTCCGGAAGTTATTCAAGTTCTTAACTCCGCTACGTCTTCCGGAGTCAGTTTATTACAAGCTCTCGAGCGTTGCGGTAAAGATATTACGGGTCCTATCGGTGAAGAATTCACGATAATTTATAAGCGACTTGCTCGAGGAGAGGATGTAATGGCTGTATTTCAAGACAGCTATTCACGCTACCCTTATAAAGAATTCTATTTCTTTATCAGCATTATTCGTACCAACCTTTCTCGAGGCGGACAAATGCGAGAAGTAATCTCTCGTTTAGGGCGGGCAATAGCCGACTCAAATAAAATGGAACAGAAAAAGAAAGCCATGACTTCGGAGGCACGGATGTCCGCAGCGATAGTAGCGTGCTTCCCGGTCGGTTTCTTCCTATTTATGAAAGTCACTACACCGGAGAACTTTGATTTCGTCGTCAATGATCCCGCCGGTCGTATCATTCTCTACTATGTGGTAGGCAGTGAATTGCTCGGTATGTTTATTATTTGGTGGTTAATGAGGAAATCGACTTAATGAATCTTATTCTATTCTTCCTTGGCATTATCGTATTCGGTATTTTCGTCTTAACGATGGCTTTCTCCCATAAAAAGAAAATAGACAAAAATAAAGAGATTCTTGAAGGAACTCGCCCTAAAGACAATGTAGAGGATAACAGTCAAAAAGGGAAAACCAAGCAGCAAATTGAGCTGGAATTACTACTGGTAAATAAAAATCCATTACTTAAATTCCTTGGCTTAGTTGATAAAAATATCAAAGTAAAACTATTGGTTATCGCTCTACTTACGTTGATTAACTATATCGTAAGCGATGATCAGACTACATTTTTATTAGGCTGTGCGGTTGTTGTGGTCTTAGCGATTATGTTTCCGAGTATTACCATCGGTGTAATCTTAAAAAGCAAAATCAAACGCATTATGAACGACATTCCCGGATTTATTGATCTTGTCGCCGTCAATGTTCAAACCGGTATCAGTATCGAAGCCGCCTTTAAACAGGTCGCGATTGATTTTGAACATTTAAATGCGGACTTAACTTACGTCATTTTGCGTATTATTCGTAAGGCGGAACTTACCAGCTTAAGTGCCGCATTACAGGATATGGCGATTTCATTACCTACTAAAGAAATAAGAATGTTCTGTACGGTAATGCAACAAAGCCTAAATTTCGGTTCTTCGCTTTATGAACATTTAACGCAACTATCCGCCGATATTCGTGAAATGCAGTTACTTGTAATGGAAGAAAAACTTGGAACGCTCTCCGCCAAAATGAGTATTCCGCTTATTCTTTTCATTATGTTTCCCATTATCATTTTAATTGTCGCACCTGGTGCAATGAGGGTTTTACCAAATGTCTTCTAAATTACTTAAAACAATTTTCGTATCTACCGTATTACTGTCTTTATCCGCTTGTTCTAACTTGACGGCAAATCTCTCACCCGCCCAAAAGGCCGAACAAGAAAAACTGTATGAAGATACCAAAAATTATAGCGCTCTGATTTCTTTATATCGTAACCAACTTAAATTGAATCAAGATCCTCTTGTTCAATATAAATTAGCTAAAAGCTACTACTTATCCGGCGATAGTAAATCTTCCTTACTTTATTTAGAACCGCTTCGCTTTAAACAATTACCTTTTAACGAAGATATCGAATTATTGTATATCCGTAATCAAATTCAAGCCGGGGCATATAACGAAGCATACTTAGCGGCAACGGATCTCATCTTCCAATCGCCGAGAAGCAGCGAAGCCTATAACTTACGGGCTATCAGTTTAGCGCAACTAGGTAAATTGGCGGCGGCTGAAAAGGATCTGAATAAATCTCGCGAATTATTTATTCATGACACTATTGCCATCAATAATTTGGCTATGCTGAGCATTTTAAATAACGACTATCGTAATGCGGCAAATTTGCTATTACCGCAATATTTAAACGGTTCGAAAGATTCTCGTTTAATTCATAACTTGGTTTTTGCTTTAGTTAAAGCCGGTGATACGGAATATGCTTTAGATATTATTCGTAAAGAGCATCTTAATTCTTCTCCGGAAGATTTGGTTAATGCACTACAAAAAACAGAGAAATCACCTAAAGTGGGACGTTAATTATGAAAAAAACGCTTTACCGTTTTATTAATAATGTAAAAGGCGTTGCAACTATTGAGTTCAGTCTAACGATTGGACTCTTTATTCTCGTGCTTTTTATGATTGCCGAAGGATGCCGTGTTGCATTGTTGTCTTCTTATTTGGATTTATCCGTTTCGGAAGCTTCTCGCACTACCAGAAAAAATCCGGCTGGCAGTAACTATCAACAGCTATTTAATGACAGCCTAAAAAATAACGGACGTCTTTGGTCATTTCTGAGTCAAGATGCCATTACAGAAGTGAAAGTGAAGTATGCTAATACCTTTGATGATTTGGTTGAACAACGACTTAAAGACGAATCAAAAGGTTCCGCTTTCGCACAATACTCATTTCAGTATAGATACACGCCGTTATTCTTCTGGGTTCCTAAAGGCGCAGTTGAACCTCTATTTAACCGTAATATCGTGGTACTTCAAGAATATGAAAAAGATAAAGCAACTTCTAAATAATAATCAAGGGTCGGTAACCGTAGAATTTATATTTATTTTCTTCCTGTTTTCCGTATTACTTATTTTCTTAGTGGACGTTGCGATTCTGCAATCAACCACGGGTAAATTACAACGTACTTCTTATTCACTTTTAAATGTCGTTAAAGAACGTAATATTTCGGACGGCGGTAAAGAAGAAGTCACTGAAGCTGATGTTAAAAAGTTAAAACAACTTGCGGTTAAGTTAATGGGCGAAACAGATGATAAGCTAATTGATGTGACTGTGCAATATTACGGTTTTGAGCCGATTAAACCTCAAGATCCTAAAAGTAGTAGCTCTACTCGTCCTGAAAAGAAACTGAAATCCTCAGAGCATTCAACTAATAATCAATGTAAGGCTGCTTATAGTACAAATATTACCGATGCGGCACCGCTTACCGAAAACTTTAAAGGCTCAAACCGTTATGCGGCAATCTATTACGTAACGGTATGTCGCAAAATGACTAATTTATTTAAAGGACTTACATTAGCGAAACAAGACTATGAATCCGGCCGATTACGTGCATCAGCTTTAGGCGTCGGTCGTTAATAAATTAATAAGGATGGATTCTTATGAAAATAACCCCATTATCTCAAGCCAGACGTTTTATTCAGGATGAGTCCGGCGTATATACCGTTATGGGCGGATTACTCGCCCTCCCGATTCTCGCACTTATATTCGTTTCTCTTGAAAGTGCCGGTATTATTCAAGATCAGGCCCGCCTTTCCGATAGTTTGGAACAAGCGGTCTTATCTCTCACTGCGGAAAATAATAACGGTCGTAAAGACAATGACTATAAATTATCCGGATCATCAAATAAGGAAAATGATAGTTTTGATATTAGCTCAGAAGTAGGTAAACGTGATAGTCAAATGGTAACTACATTTGTAAAAGCCTTTTTACCTCAGACAAACGATGACAAGATGAATTTAATCCCTATTTGTAAAACAGTGAACAATACAAGTGGGAAAGGTCATACTAGCTCTAGTGAAGTAACTTGTACGGTGAGCGGAACTATTGAACATAAATCATGGTTTCCTTTAAAAGTTGGTACTGTCGAAGTCATTCCTCAGCAAGTTGATGTAGCAAGTAAATCTAAAGCATTTAAAAAGAATACTTTTAATATTCCGATTGATTTAATGGTGGTTGCGGATTTATCGGGCTCAATGAAAGATGGGATAAAAGGAGAAAAACTAAAAGGTGGGACAAATAGTAAAATATATATTTTACGAGAAGTACTTAAAGAACTCGCTGATAAATCATTATTTACTCAAGAAGCTAATGAATATAATCGAATTGGGATTACAGCATTTGCAATGGGAGCAGAACATCCCAAAGAAAATAAATGTGTACTACCATTTGTATTACAAAATAACCTACATGAGATGTCAAAAAGCAAAATCAAACAATATTTAACATCTAGTCATAAATCTTTGAGACGAACTGAATTTGTTGATAACTTTGTTGCATTATTAGACACCGAAGCAACTCTGAATTCGATAGGAAAACCAAATTATGATATTATATTTCCTAAATCCTCTATATGTTTAGAAGGTCTAAAAAAAGCTAGTCAATTTTGGTACACTAAGGAAGAAAAAGAGAAATTCCGAAATAGAGTTGATTCTCTAAAAGCTAATGGCGGTACTTTAGCTAGTTCCGGTTTACTTACAGCAAGTAATCAGATGTTATCTGAAAAAAGTCGCTCAGAAGAGCTTAATCAAGAAACCAAACGAGTAATACTCGTGCTTTCTGACGGTAACGATGATATGTCAAACTTGAATTTAGCAGACCTTGAAAGAAATTCTATTCCATTTACTAATTTTAGTAGAATTACTAAAAATTTAATTTTAGGTAAAAAAGAGGATTTGTCCTCTACGACAACATCAAACAAAGCCTATTATAATAGACATTCTACATTTAACTACAATACTTACTTAACAAATAAAACAAAAGATATATCTAGAAAAGGGATGTGTAGTATTATTCAAGAAAAACTAAATACTTTAAATAAAGATAAAAATACCAAACTTGTTTTTGTAGAGTTTGGTTATAGATCAGAATCCGCTGATGCTTGGAAAACATGTGTAGGCAATGGAAATTATTTTTATGCCGATAATAGGGAATCTCTCCTAAACTCATTCAAACAAGCCATCGGTGAAACGGATGATGTAGGACGTAGTATTAACTAATTATATCCATATAAATAAGCGATCTAATTTGCAAAGAGTTTTACAAATTAGATCGCTTTTATTTTGTCCTATATGCCCTTTTATTTTTTAGTTTTAACCACTTTTAAGTTTATTAGGTAGGATACTTTGGAACAGTTCTCGGCTTTTTAACGGTTGAGAACCTAAGTAAGGTTTTAATGCCATACGGGTAAAGCGTTTTGCCGCTTGTAAGGTGGCTTTATCGGAAAAATCCAATTGCTCGAAAGCCAATAAATCTTTACCAAGAAAAGTATAATTATTCTGCAAAAGCGAGGCAATAAAGCCTTGATTTTCTCGAAATTGATAAGTCATTGAGGGGGAAACCGGATCACCGGTTGCGGCACAAATAGAGAAATTCACACCATAGCCCAATGCTTTAAGCATTTGAAATTCAAATGTGCGTAAAATCGGTTCAATCTGCTTCGGCTGGGTAGCAAGGCGTGTCATACATTGCAAATAGTGCTGAAACAATTCCGGGTAAGCGGTCTGATTTTCCAGCACTCTTGCAAGCACTTCATTGACATAGAACCCGCTATATAAGGCTAAGGTTTGCATCGGTAAAGTTAATGACGCAGGTTCCGCTTTAGTCAAAGTTTTTAGATCGCCCTTACCGCTCCAACGTAACAATAAAGGCGTGAATGGTTGTAATACGGCTTTCAGCGGCGAACGAGGTCGTCTTGCACCTTTGGCAAGCAGTGTGATTCTTCCGTGTTCTTCGGTAAAGAAATCGACTAATAGACTTGTTTCGCTATATTCGCGACGGTGAAGAACAAAACCTCGATGCCAGTTTTCAATCATTATTTGAAAATTTACTCGTCCATATAGCCTAAGCTGCGTAATGCACGTTCGTCATCCGCCCAGCCGGCTTTCACTTTCACCCATAATTCCAAGTAAACTTTGTTATCAAACAAGCGTTCCATATCGGCACGCGCTTCCATTCCAATCGTTTTGATTTTTTGCCCTTTTGCGCCGATCACCATTTTTTTCTGACCTTCACGCTCAACCAAAATCAAACCGTTGATTTCATAAGTACCGCGTTCGTTCAGTTTAAATTGTTCGATTTCTACCGTAACCGAATACGGCAATTCTTCACCGGTGAAACGCATTAATTTTTCACGAATAATTTCCGATGCCATAAAGCGTTGGCTACGGTCGGTAACATATTCTTCAGGGAAATGGTGCCCCCCTTCACGTAAGGATTTACGCACGATTTTTTGCAGGATATGCACGTTTTTACCACGTTGTGCCGAGATCGGTAAAATTTCTGCGAAATCAAATTTTTTCGATAACTCGGTAATATGCGGTAAAAGTTCGTCTTTTTCTTTAATGTTATCAACTTTATTAATCGCTAATACCACCGGCGCTTTGGCCGCACGCAATTTATTTAACACCATTTCGTCATCGTCGGTCCACTTTGTGCCTTCCACCACGAAAATAATTAAATCCACATCGCCGATTGCCGAGCTTGCCGCGCGGTTCATTAAACGGTTAATTGCTCGTTTTTCTTCGATATGTAACCCCGGCGTATCCACGTAAATCGCTTGATATTGATCTTCGGTATGAATACCAACAATACGGTGGCGAGTTGTCTGCGCTTTACGAGAAGTAATTGAAATTTTTTGACCTAAAATTTTATTTAATAAGGTCGATTTGCCGACATTCGGGCGACCGACAATGGCGATAAAGCCACAATAGGTTTTAGGTTGTTGATTTTGTTCTGCCATTTTTTATCCTTTATTTTCCACAGAGATACCAACAAAATACGGTATCAGTGTATATTTCTGTGGTTTCTTCTATTTCGTCGTTAGTTTAGCCAATACTTGTTCGGCTGCATTTTGTTCCGCTTTACGGCGGCTGGTACCGATGCCGATAAAGATTTCTTCCAACATTTCAATTTTGCAAGTCACTTTAAAGGTTTGATTATGCGCTTCACCTTTAATATCCAACACTTCGTAAGTTGGTAACGGCAATTTACGGCCTTGTAAAAATTCTTGTAAGCGTGTTTTCGGATCTTTTTGCGCATCGCCCGGTTTCATCTCGGCTAGTAAATCCTGATACCACAGATGAACTTGTTCAATCGCCTTATCCATGCCCGCATCTAAGTAAATAGCGGCAATAATCGCTTCGACACAGTCGGAAAGAATCGATTCACGGCGATAACCGCCGCTTTTTAATTCGCCCGCACCTAATTTCATATATTCGCCTAAGCCGAATTGACGCGCTAAAATCGCTAACGTTTGTTCGCGCACTAATGTTGCGCGCATACGGCTTAATTCGCCTTCATTAGCCTTAGGAAACTTCTCAAATAACGCTTTACCGATCGCAAAATTTAAAATCGAATCGCCTAAAAATTCTAAGCGTTCGTTATTTTTTGCCCCTGCGCTTCGGTGAGTTAAAGCCTGTAATAGATAATCCAAGTTAGTAAACTGATAACCTAATTTTTTCTGTAATCTTTCGAGTTGCATATTATTCATTCTAAAACAAAGCAAAAATACAAGCGGTCGTATTTTGCCGATTTTTGACAAAAAAGACCCGCTTGTATGATGTACTTCGCTCAAATATTAATTGATTGAAGTAAACATTCTGTCAAAACGTAAACCGCTTGGATATTCATTCGGTTTTTTATCTAAACTTAACCAAATAAATGTCGCTTTACCGACTACGTTTTGTTCCGGTACGAATCCCCAGAAGCGGCTGTCTTCACTGTTATCACGGTTATCGCCCATTACAAAGTAATGTCCTTCCGGTACAATCCATTCGCCCGAAGGCATACCTTCTTGTGCAAATAAGTACGGTTCATAATTAAATGCAAACGGGTTATTTAAGATTTGGTGAGTAACGTCGCCTTTCTCGGTACGTTCAATTTGCATTTCGCCGTGATAGAAGAAATCCGCATTCGGCTTACCTTCGCCGTATTCAAATACCGTTTGTTTACCATCTTCGTGAGTAACGGTTAATTGCTGTGTATGCGAATCGTATTTCACTCGATCACCGCCAACGCCTACTACACGTTTAATATAATCGACATGCGCTTGTTTCGGTGCTTTAAATACAATCACATCGCCACGTTCCGGATGACCGGTTTCAATTAAGGTATTTTGCCAAATCGGATCTTTAATACCGTAGCTAAACTTGTTTACGACTAGAAAATCGCCGACTCGTAACGTCGGTTCCATCGAACCGCTCGGGATTTGAAACGGTTCAAAAATAAACGAGCGTAGCACCGTGACAAAAAACAATACGCCGAAAAGCGAAGCGAAGAAATCACCGATAGCGGAACGAGGTTGAATTTCCGCTTTTTCTTCTTCGGTTAAAGGACGGTTTAAACGTTTTTCTTCTCTGGCAATTGCCGCATTACGACGAGGATCCGCACTAAATTTATAGAATGCCCAAAAACCGCCGCAAATAACGACTAATGCAACCAATAATATAGAAATGGTGTTCGGTAACTGCATTGAATCCAATGTTTTCCAAACACCATATAAAATTGCGATAAAAATAATCGGCATAATTTGCGCCATTGTTTTCTCCTTAGTTTATTGATTACGGAAAACACGGAATATGCGGTCGGTTTTGCAACATTTTCACAAAATTTGACCGCTTATATTCCGTGTATGCGTAACAACTAGTCTTTACCTACATGAAGAATCGCTAAGAACGCTTCTTGCGGTACATCTACGTTACCGAGGGATTTCATTCGTTTTTTACCCTCTTTTTGTTTTTGTAGCAGTTTTTTCTTACGACTCACGTCACCGCCGTAACATTTCGCCAATACGTTTTTACGTAACTGTTTTACGGTCGAACGAGCAATAATATGGTTGCCGATTGCCGCTTGAATCGCAATATCGAATTGTTGGCGCGGAATCAATTCTTTCATTTTTTCCACTAACTCACGTCCACGGTAAGGCGCATTATCTTTATGTACGATTAATGCCAACGCATCGACACGATCACCGTTGATCATAATATCGACACGCACCATATCCGCCGTTTGGAAACGTTTGAAACCGTAATCCAAAGACGCATAACCGCGAGAAGTCGATTTTAAGCGATCGAAGAAATCTAACACCACTTCGCCCATCGGAATCTCGTACGTAAGTGCGATTTGGTTACCGTGGTAAACCATATTGGTTTGTACGCCGCGTTTTTCCACACAAAGGGTAATTACGTTACCTAAATACTCTTGCGGCACTAACATATTACATTCGGCAATCGGTTCGCGAATTTCCGCAATATTACTGATCGGAGGTAATTTTGACGGGCTGTCCACATAAATGGTTTCGCCGTTGGTTTGTACCACTTCGTAAACTACCGTCGGTGCGGTGGTAATTAAGTCGAGATCATATTCGCGTTCTAAACGCTCTTGAATGATCTCCATGTGTAATAAGCCTAAGAAGCCGCAACGGAAACCGAAACCCAATGCGGTCGAATTTTCCGGTTCATAGAAAAGCGAGGCGTCATTCAGGCTTAATTTACCTAATGCGTCGCGGAACGCTTCATAATCGTCCGAGCTAATCGGGAATAAACCGGCATAGACCTGCGGTTTAACTTTTTTAAAGCCCGGTAACACTTCCGTCGCCGAATTATGATGATGGGTTAAGGTATCGCCCACCGGTGCGCCTAAAATATCTTTAATCGCACAGACCACCCAGCCTACTTCGCCGGTTTTAAGTTCTGCGGTATCCACTTGTTTCGGTGTGAAAATACCTAAACGATCAACGTTATACGATTGGCCGGTACTCATCACTTTAATTTTATCGCCTTTTTTGATTGTACCGTTCTTCACACGCACTAAAGACACGACACCTAAATAGTTATCGAACCACGAGTCGATAATCAGCGCTTGTAACGGTGCATCGGGATCGCCTTCCGGTGCCGGAATTTTTTTCACGATGTCTTCCAACACGTCTTCAATACCTAAACCGGTTTTTGCCGAACAGCGCACCGCATCCATCGCATCAATCCCGACGATGTCTTCAATCTCTTCCGCCACTCGTTCCGGTTCTGCCGCCGGTAAGTCGATTTTATTCAGAATCGGCACAACTTCGAGATCCATTTCAATTGCGGTATAGCAGTTTGCCAATGTTTGCGCTTCCACACCCTGACCGGCATCCACCACTAATAACGCCCCTTCACAAGCGGCAAGCGAACGAGAAACTTCATAAGAGAAGTCCACGTGTCCCGGCGTGTCGATAAAGTTTAATTGATAAGTTTCGCCGTCTTTCGCTTTATAATTAAGCGTTACGCTCTGTGCTTTGATCGTGATTCCACGTTCGCGTTCTAAATCCATCGAGTCTAAAACTTGCGCTTCCATTTCACGATCCGATAAGCCGCCGCAAGTTTGGATTAAACGGTCGGATAAGGTTGATTTACCGTGGTCAATGTGGGCAATAATTGAAAAGTTACGAATATTTTGCATTTTCATCGGGCAATAAATGTCCTGTGTTGTAATAAATTTATTAAAGGGAAAATTAACCGACCAATTCTACTTTAAATCCGCTATTTTGGAAAGGAAAAGCACAAAAAAGCAAGCGGTCGTTTTTCCAAGAAATTTTGCAAAAAAATCTTGAAAAAAGACCGCTTGTATAAGTAAAAAATTATAATAATCGTTTGACTGCTTGAGAAACATCAGAAGCTAAACTAATCGCAGTGATAACCGCGATGCCGTCCGCTCCGTTTTGTTTCAAGGTTGCCACGTGTTCGGCTTTCACTCCGCCGATAGAAACAATCGGCTTACGAATCCCAGCTTCACGGGCTTTTTTAACAAAATCCAAACCAATCGGCGGATTATGTTTTTCTTTGGAATTGGTCGGGAAGACCGGACCTAATCCGCAATAATCCACTTCAATCATTTGCTCGGAACGCCAAAGATCTTCTAAGGTATTATTCGATAAGCCGATAATCAAAGGTTTATCGGTCATCTGACGAATCATTATCGGTGACATATCTTTTTGTCCGACATGTACACCGTCCGCATCAATCTCAATCGCTAATGCTTTTTGCGCATTCGGCTGATCTTCCAGCGAGTTTTTGCTTTTATCACGAAATTGAAAGCAAGTAATCCCCGCTTGCAATGCCTGTTCTAAAATCAACAAGAGATTTTGGCTTCGATCTTCGGTCGGATTCGGACAATCTTGCGTGCCGGCAATAAAATAAAGTTGGAGCATTTGTCGAATATCGTACATTATCATTTCCTTATTTTGACAGTTCCTGATACGCCCAATGGTTTGTCGACCCATGCCCTTGCCCGATATTCAGCGGATGCGAAATCGCCGCACTGATATACTCTTTTGCAACTTTTATCGCATTTTCTACCGCTTGTCCTTTGGCTAATTCCGCAGTAATACAAGCGGAAAACGTACAGCCGGTACCGTGCGTATGACGGGTTGGGAAACGTGGACATTCCAATGTAAAATGTTCCGTTGGGGTAAATACCCAATCACGGCAATGCGCACTTTGCGAATCCGCCAAATGCCCGCCCTTAATCACTACCGTCTTAACACCTAAATCTTGCAATTTTTTTGCCGCCTGATAAGCGGTCATATCATCGATAATTTTCACACCGGTTAAGGCTTCCGCTTCGGGTAAATTCAGCGTAATCACATCTGCGAGCGGTAATAAATGCGTCTTTAAGGCGTTAATCGCATTTTGTTGTAATAACGGCGCACCGCCTTTGGCGATCATTACCGGATCAAGTACTAATTTACCGAAATTATACTGACGTAACGCATTTGCCACACATTCAATCACTTCCGCCGTGCCTAACATACCGATTTTAAAAGCGGAGATCTGAAAGTCTACTGCGATTGCTTTAAGTTGCGATTCAATCGTACTGAGCGGCACGCTATGAATATCAAAAACGCCCAACGTATTTTACGCGGTAATTGCGGTCAGTACCGATGTGCCGAAAACGCCTCGCATTTGGAAGGTTTTGAAATCCGCCTGAATCCCCGCTCCGCCACCGCTATCCGAACCGGCGACAGTTAAAGCCTGTGCTATCTTTTCCATATATTTCTCTCTAGTAAGTCTTCTCTATGGTTTCAATTCAACCGTATATACTTTTAACTCCGGTACAGTTTTCGTCAAATCGTTCTTTTGCATAAACTCACTGAATTTTTGATATTTTTCACGATCTAATTTGCGTGGTTCATCTGCTAATTTCGGCAGCGTATCACGCCATGCAAGACGATTTAACGCCGTATCCAATTCTTTCGGTTTATAACTAACAAAACTATTCCACGCTTCATCCGGCGACTGTTTTAAATATTGCGTAGCTTGTTCTAAAGAGGTCAAAAATGCGGAAAATTTTGCATCGTTCGCTTTATCTTTATGCGCGACAAGAATTAATTCTTCATAAACCGGTACGCCGAAATCTTCCGCAAAGAACGCTTTACCTTCCTGTTTTTCCAACTGCATCTGGTTTAATTCAAAATTACGAAAGCCGCCGATAATCGCATCAACTTGACCGCTAATCAAACTTGGAGAAAGCGACCAATTTACATTAACCAATTCCACATCTTTCGCTGAGACACCTGAATTCGCCAGCATGGTATTCAGTAATGCATCTTCAAAACCGCTTACCGAATAACCGATTTTCTTACCTTTTAAATCGGCGATATTTTTTACCGAGCCGTTTTTCAAAACAATTAAGCTATTCAAGGGTGTAGGAACCAGCGTACCGAAACGGACCAACGGCAAACCTTGATCAACTTGTAGTTGTAATTGCGGCTGATAATCCACCGCAATATCCGCCTGCCCTGCCGCAACCGGTTTGGGCGGCATAGACGGATCCGCCGGCTCTACTAGTTCAACTTCCAAGCCGTTTTGCTTAAAATAACCTTTCTGTTGCGCCACAATAATCGCAGCGTGATCCGGATTAACGAACCAATCTAATAAGACGGTCATTTTCTCGCCGGCGTGAGCTTGTACTGCCAAGCTAAAAGCGGTCAAAAAAGCCAATTTTTTTACATATTTCATCCTTTTCTCCTTTTAAGAAAGATTACATAGTCTGATCAAGTCTCATTTGCCAAAAAGCAACTTCCATACGTGTAGCAGTAGTAAAGATTTCTTGGAGTTTTGTGAGCTGTTCTAGCGATAAGTTTTCACAAAGCTGATTAAGGAAATCCGCCAGTTTTGCTACTGCCGCTTGATATTCGGGAGCCGCATAGGTATCAATCCACGCTTGATACGGCGTATTTTCCACCGCAGTCTGCGCTAATTTCTTACCGATTTCCGCATAACCGATTGCACAAGGTGCTATCGCCATAAATAGATCGGCTAATCCGCCTCGCATACCGCAATCGAGTACATAACGCGTATAAGCGACACACGCCGAGCTTTCCGGCGTTTTACGCACCTCTTGTTCCTCAATCCCCCATTCACGGCAAAACTGCAAGTGCAGTTCCACTTCGTTCAAGATGGCTTGTGTCGCATCCAATGCGTAACGCATTTGGTCAAAATTTTCCGCTTTATAAACACCGAGCGATAATGCTCGGCAATATTGATAAAGATACAGATAATCTTGTTTCAAATAATGCTGAAAGCTACTTTTCGGCAAGCTACCGTCCGCCATTTTTTGCACAAAAAGATGTTCGGTATATGTACGCCAGTAAGGTTCTGCATTTTCGATAAATTGCTGAATAGCGGTCATTTTTTCTCCTTTTTTAATCATATCATTTAAGATAACGTTCTACCTAAATACGGTTCCCAATCTTTCCAAACCGGTTGTAAGCCCCGTTTAACCAATTCGGCAGCAATAATTTGTGGAGGACGCTCATCATCCGGTGAGAATTGTTCGAGATGTTTATCGTCTTCTTCCGCATAGCCGCCCGGCTGTGTTTTCGAGCCTGCGCTGATGGTATTAATCGCAATCGGAATCACGTTATTGCGGAAATTGGCACTTTCACGAGTCGAAAGCGAAAGTTCTACTTCCGGGAAACAAAGACGGAATGCACAAATAATTTGTAATAGTTGTTTATCGCTCATTTGCGAAGCCGGCTGTAATCCTCCGACACAAGGTCGTAAACGAGGAAATGAGATTGAATAACGGCTTTGCCAATATTTATTTTGCAGATAATTTAAATGCTCGCCGACAAAGTAAATATCAGTACGCCAGTCGTTTGAAAGTCCGATTAATGCACCCAAACCGATTTTATCAATACCTGCTTGACCTAAACGATCTTGACTGTCCAAGCGATAAATAAAATCTTGCTTCTGACCGCGTAAATGGTGTTTGGCATATTCGGCGGCGTTATAAGTTTCTTGATAAACCAGTACGCCATCCAAGCCAAGTGTTTTTAATTCGGCATATTCCTCAGATTGAAGCGGTTGTACTTCCATTAATAATGCGGAAAAATGCGGGCGAATCAGCTTTAATTTTTCCCGAAAGTAAGCCATACCGACTTTGGTTTCGTGTTCGCCGGTCACCAACAATAAATGCTCGTAGCCCATCGACTTAATCGCTTTGATTTCTTTGAGAATTTCTTGCTCGTCAAGAATCTTACGCTTAATGCGGTTACTCATTGAAAAACCGCAATAAGTACAGTCATTGGTACATACATTAGAGAGATAAAGCGGTAGATAAAAGCCGACCGTATTACCGAAACGCTGACGAGTAAGCTGTTGAGCCAGCTGTGCCATCGGTTCTAAATAGGCTTCCGCCGCCGGCGAGATTAATGCCATAAAGTCATTTAAATCTCGGTTTGAACTTTGCAACGCATTCTCTACGTCCGCTGAAGTTTTTGCTCTTAACGATAAAGCGAGATGTCCCCAATCGAGCGTTTGCCAATAATCGCTAAAATGCGCAAACTGATTTGTTTTCATTGCAACTCCCTAGCCTAAAAAGCCGGTTAATGGGCTGGTTGCCTGTGCAGTTTGACTTACTTTGCCAAGCCCTGCCAAATAACCTAAACGCCCCGCTTCCACCGCTAATTTAAAGGCTTGTGCAATTTGAATCGGATCACGGGCTACCGCCATTGCCGTATTAACTAATACCGCATCCGCACCCATTTCCATTGCTTGTGCTGCGTGGCTCGGTGCGCCGATACCGGCATCCACTACTACCGGCACTCGGCTTTGTTCAATAATAATGCGTAAAAAATCTTGAGTTTTTAGCCCTTGGTTGGTTCCAATCGGCGCCCCTAACGGCATCACCGCCGCACAACCGACTTCCTCCAAGCGTTTACATAACACCGGATCCGCACCGCAATAAGGCAATACGATAAAACCTTCTTTCACCAACATTTCCGCACCTTTTAGCGTTTCAATCGGATCCGGCAGCAAATAACGAACATCAGGGTGAATTTCAAGTTTGATCCAGTTCGTCTGTAATGCTTCTCGTGCCAGTTTTGCCGCAAAGACCGCTTCTTCCGCCGTTTTCGCCCCCGAGGTATTCGGTAACAGTTTTACGCCGCTCTGAATCAACGGCGTTAAAATATCGTCTTGTTCCTGTGCTAAATCCACCCGTTTCATCGCCATTGTTGCAAGCTGGGAACCTGATGTGACAATACTTTGTTGCATCACTTTAGGGTTTGAAAATTTGCCCGTACCGGTAAAAAGACGGGAGTGAAATTCGGTATCACCAATTTTAAGAAGATCTGTCATATTTTTTCCTTATCTATATCAAGCTACTGCCACATCAAGGTTCTTCCGTCAAAAACATAGAACTTTCCGTCACAGGAAACCGCCAATCCCAATAAAAATTTCAGCGTTTCTAATGCCTGTAAACTGCCGATAATACCGACAATCGGTGCTAAAACACCGGCGGTGCGACAATTTAGATTACCGATCTCAGTATCGGGAAAGAGGCAGGCGTAGCAGCCGTGTTGATAAGGCGGAAACACGCCCAATAATTGCCCGTCCATACCGACCGCCGAACCGGAAATCAGCGGAATTTGGTTTTCCACACACACTTTATTAACTGCGTGACGTGTTGCCATATTGTCCGAGCAATCCAACACTACATTGACTTTATTTACCCAATACGTCAAATTGTCGGTAGTTAATTGTTTATTGATAGCGACAACTTCAACCGACGGATTAATCGCTTGTAAATTTAGCCGAGCCTGCTCGCTTTTCGGCTTATTCAAATCTTTCATGCCGAACAATGTTTGGCGTTGTAAATTGGTTAAATCCACCTTATCAAAGTCGGCTAAATAAAGTTTTCCGACACCGGCGGATGCGAGATATTGTGCAACCGGCGAACCGAGTCCGCCGCAGCCCACTACCAATACTCGACTTTTGGCTAACTTTTGCTGCTCTTCAATGCCGCATTCCTCCAACAGAATTTGGCGGCTATAACGCAGGAAATCTTGATCAGATAAACTCATAACAATCTCTTAGTAAAAAATCTTAGAAAATCAACCGCTTGCACTATCGCATATATTGAACCCACGGCAGCCAACGGCGTAGTAGCCTGTCGGTAATAAAGTACAAACAAAGTGTCATTAGTAATAACACGGTTAAAGCGGCAAATAACAAATCGGTTTGCATTCGAGCATTGGCGTGTAACATCAAATAGCCTAGCCCTTGTGAAGAACCGACCCACTCCCCGACAACCGCTCCGATAGGTGCAACCGAAACTGCAATACGTAATCCGGAAGCCAACGCCGGTAACGCCGCCGGCAGACGAACCAGAAGCAACATAGCAAGCGGTTTGATTTCTAAGGTTTTTGCCAATTCCAAATAGGCTTTGGGCGTATTACGCAGTCCGTCATAACAAGCAGCCGTCACAGGAAAATAAATGATCAATACGGTCATCGCAATTTTGGAAGCCATACCGTATCCAAGCCAAAGCACTAATAAAGGGGCGATAGCAAAAACCGGAATAGCTTGAGAAATAACTAATAACGGTAATAAGAAACCGTTTAACCATTTGGAAAGCGAAAGTGCTAAGGCGGACATTACACCGAGTAAGAAACCTAGGCTTAGACCGGCAATAATTTCAATAAAGGTAACTTGGCCGTGCTGCCAAAGTAACGGAAATTGATTGACGATTTGTTCAAACACCGTAAGCGGAGCAGGTAACATATAATGCGGTAAAGCAAACCCGGTGACGACCGCCTGCCATAACAAAATCAGTAATAAGCTCAAACCGCCGATTTTGAATAGACGTTTAAACATTCTCGCCCTCCACACACTGATTAGAGAGCATATTCAAGAGTTGCTGTTCTAATTGCCATTGTTCGGCATCTGAACCAAAACGAGGTGCGTTGTTTGACGGTTCAATCACATTCGATAATTGTGCCGGTTGATGTTTAAGAATATAGATTTGATCGGCAAGACGAATCGCTTCTTACGGATCATGAGTGATTAACAATACGGTTTTATCGGCTAAAAGCTGTGCCGCCAGTTGTTGTAACTGCAAACGTGTAACCGCATCCAAGGCGGAAAACGGTTCATCCATCAGAATAAGATCCGCATCTTGCATCAAGGTACGAGCTAAAGCCACTCGTTGACGTTGTCCGCCGGAAAGTTGGTAACAGGGCTTATTTTTATGCTCCGACATTTTTACCGCCGCTAACAATTGTTCTGCCTTAGCTAAGGTTTCCGCATTTTTCTTACCTTGCAAATGAGCGGCTAATTGCACGTTATCCAATACCGATAGCCAGGAAATAAGGAATCTTGCTGAGCCAGCCACGCAATTTTCGTATCAGGAGCTAGTTCGATTGAACCGATTGACGTTGTTTCCAATCCGGCAATTAAACGCAGTAAGGTTGATTTTCCGATCCCAGATGCACCGAGTAAAGCGCACCATTTACCTTTCGGCAATACGAAGTCGAAGTTATTAAAAATAACCTGCTGTTTGAATGCAAAATGCAACTGATGAATTTCGATACAATTCATTGAATACCTCGAAAAATGGGTATGAAAAACGACCGCTAATTAACGGCTAAAATGAATTGAATGAGATGAACTTAATGAAAAAAAGATTGGAATAATTGAAATGAAAATAAGCATATTAGTTTCCTACGTCAGTACTAACTGTATCAGGTTCACGGGTTTAATCTCAGCTTCTTAAGAAGCACCCCGACTAAAAATTATTATCAGTTTAAAGAAATTACCGAAAAAAGCCAACCGTTTGCTTAAAAAAATGAGAGAAATCTCACAGATTTAATCGGCAAGCGGTCTAATTTTATTCAAAATTAACAAAATCCGGACTTATCGCCGGATATAAAAAAGCGATAACACCATAAGATATTATCGCTTCTTTAGCTAATGCTAATAGGTTATTTATTAATCTTCTTTAGACTTCCAAATTAACGGATCCACACCGCGATGAATTAAATCTTGATGTTCTTCAATCTTAAAGACCGGCTCTTGTCCCGCTTTGGCTTGACGCACATAATCTTTTAATAAACGCCATACGATTGGCGCAAGAATCAAGATTGCAATTAAGTTAATCACCGCCATGGAAGCCATTACCGTATCGGCAAACGCCCAAACGATACCGCCGTCACGCACCGCACCGAAATAGACGAAGAACAACACAACCGCACGGAAAGCCCACACAAACCAAGGTTTGTTTTTGATATAACGAATATTGGTTTCCGCATAAGCATAGTTACCGATGATTGAGGTGTAGCAGAATAATAACAAAATAAACGCTAAGAAATGTACGCCGAACTCGCCTAAATGGTATTGTAACGCGGTCTGAGTGAGTTCAACGCCTTTTAAAGAATCACCGCCATAATTATCAGACATTAAAATAATGACTGCCGTACAGGTACAAACCACCATAGTATCGACAAATACGCCTAACATTTGGATTAAACCTTGGCTTGCCGGATGTTTTGCATCGGACGTCGCCGCTGAATTCGGTGCGGAACCCATACCGGCTTCATTTGAGAATAAACCGCGCTTAATCCCCATCAACATCGTTTTCGACACTAAAGCACCGAACATACCGCCTGCAGCCGCTGAAAAGTCAAACGCACTGTCAATAATTAATCCGAATACCGCCGGAACACGTTCGATATTCATACCTAAAATAATGACCGCAATGATCAGATAAAATAATGCCATCATCGGCACGATTTTAGCGGAAACTTGCCCGATAAGTTTTACCCCGCCGGAAATAATAATACCGGTTACAATTACCAATATTAAACCGATATATTGTCCGTCCCATTCCCATGCTTTACTGGTCGCCGCCACAATCGAGTTGGATTGCACCGCATTAAAAGCAAAACCGAAGGTAAAAATTAATGCAATCGCAAATGCAATCGCCATCGGTTTAAATTTCAAACCGCGCGTAATATAGTATGCAGGGCCGCCGCGGAACATACCGTTCGGATCACGCGTTTTATATAGTTGGGCAAGCGAAGATTCCGCAAATGCAGAACTCATTCCCATTAAAGCGGTAATCCACATCCAGAATACCGCACCCGGACCGCCTAAGGCGATAGCGGTTGCCACCCCACCGATATTACCGACACCGACACGGCTGGCTAAACCGGTTGTAAACGCTTGGAAAGGCGTTAAAGATTTCCCTTCCGCTGAACGTCCGCCCCACATTTCACGTAAACTACGAGGTAATAAACGCAGTTGAACAAAGCCGGTGGTAATCGTAAAAAACAGCCCCGTTCCTAAAAGGATTAAAATAGTGATGTCCCAAAGCGGACCGTCAATCGTATTCACAATCCATGTCAGGACATTTTCAAAACCCGAAACAATAAAATCCATCAAAGACCTCTTATAGTATGAAAAATAAAAACGAAAACGTTTGCATTTTAATGATTTTTTAACTTTTGAAAAGATCTTTAATCTTTCCATTAGTAAAATCTATCGTTTGAATAAACCCGCTCCGCCGGATGTTTCGATAAAACTACTATGGAACAAGGTAACACCAAAGATGACCAATATCATACCAACGAGAATTTTTAAAATTAGCATCGCTTGCCGACTGGTCTGCTCTGATATATACCACGTGCTTAAACGTATCGCCCTGTTACGTGCGATAATCACTAACCATGCAAAGAGCGTTAGTGTCATACCGGTACCTATTGCCATCGCTAATGCGGATAGCATTCCCCAAACATAAATATCTAAGGTATAGGCGAGAAATAATACAAGAATTGCACCGGAACACGGTCTGGCACCGATACTTAAGATTATCATCGATTGAGCTTTCCAATCTTTTGCTTGGTGTATTTGGGTTGAAGACGGCAAGTGCTGATGTCCGCAACCGCAATACTCGGTATGAAAATGTTTTTGAGGTCTGATAAGCGGTGTGATTTTGCTATTTTTTTGCAAGTTTATCGCGGAAATTCGCTGAATTTTAGGAATGGTATCGGATTTGCGCTTAAACGCTTTTAAGGCTTGGTAACACCAATAGATGCCAAATAAGATCATCAAAACAAAACTGCCTCGTTCCACCCATTTTAAGGTGAGATTAAAGTAGCTGCGTGAAAGGGTAAAAGCGACGACGATAATCGAAACCAGTGCAATTGCCACAAAACCTTGCGCCAATGCCGACAGAAAGCTGATTTTCATCGCCTGATTCAATTTCGTTTTTTCGAGCGATAGGTAACCGGTTAAAATAAACTTACCGTGTCCCGGACCGACCGCATGAAATACACCGTATAAAAAGCTGATAATCAGCAAGGTAATACCGGCTTGCTGACGATTCTCACTCAGACCGGTCATCGCCGCGGAAATCTGCTGATTGAAACTTTTCTGCCACTCCAATACTTTGAAAAGAAATAGGGAATAATTGTTATAAACGGTAAAAAATAATAAAAAACAGACCGCTATCCATATAATGTGCTTTACTCGCATACCGCTACCACCTTTTGAGCAAATTGCGCCCCCAGTGTATTATCTTCGCCTTCAGGCATATCAGGTGTTTGCGTTTTATCCAAACTTGAAGCGTATAAACGTAACTCGCTATTCACTTTAGGTTGTTCAAGCGTTGCTTTACATGCCGAATTACTGATAGTCAAATCCGCTTTGTTATTATATTCCATTGCCATATAGTAACTCGGTTCATAGGTATAAAGGCGAATCGGATTGTTTTTTAGATCATAAGGTCGGCTTAAATAAAAGGTAACATAAAAAATGACTTTATTTCCGGCTATTCTAAAGGTCGTATTTGACGGTTTTGTCGTAAATTTTAGCGGTTCGTCTTTAGCATTGTATAAATAACTAAAATAATGATTTTCTATTGCAGTTTGTACCATTTCCGCCGTAATGGATTTTTTAGTCGCCTCTTTATCCGAACTGCTTTTTACTTCATAAATCAGCTCCGCCGAAGCGATCTCGTCCATCGTCCATTCCATTTGAAAACCTTTCAGGTTCGTTCCTTCTACTAGAATTTTATTTTTAAGATCGAGAAAGGAATGGGGATGTGCAGCCACCTGTGCTGACAAAAATGCAATGAAACAAAGAAACGCAAATTTAATTAATTTCATTAATTCTCCTTATAAAAAACAAAAAGCGAACAAGTTACCCTGTTCGCTTTCCTAAAAAATAAAGTGAGTTGGTCGATAAGCCGAGTTCTGTCGCGGACAATCATTCCTCTAGGCTTGCATTCACACACAAGCTCAAGCAACCTACCCGAACTCTGGACGGGCCATCCATTGAGTTCCTATTTGGTCTTGCTACGAGTGGAGTTTACCGTGCCGTGGAATGTTGCCACCCACGCGGTGCGCTCTTACCGCACCCTTTCACCCTTACCTGCGCTAATGCACATCGGCGGTTTGCTCTCTGTTGCACTGGTCGTCGGTTCACACCGCCCAGACGTTATCTGGCACTCTGCCCTGTGTAGCTCGGACTTTCCTCTCGTTTACTTGTCCCGCTAGGTCGTTCTTGCGAACAATTAAGGGCTTCAATAAACCAGCGATTGTCTAACCAACTCAGAATAGCGAGTATAGCGGATTTGCAAAGTTTTGCCAATATTTAACCGCTTGTTCGGCTAATTATTGGCAAATAAAAAAGGATTAAGTTCCGAAAAACTTAATCCTCTTACTAATTCACATCACGAGCTAAATTAAGCGCGTTTGAAGTCTAAGTGAACTAATTTTGGTTTCTCTATTTTATTACAATAATTTCAAAGGGTTATTTAATCAATTTCCTTTCTATTTCCGAAACTATATACATTTTTCCGAAACTCAAATTTTAATCAGATTATAAAACAAGCTATTTTCCTTTTTTCTCATTCCAAAAATACCAACCAAGCAATCTCACCACCACCCAAGCTAGCCAAGCAAAAACAGGGCGACCTTGCGCAATCAAACAATCCCTTAACCGCTTATCTGCTTCCGCTCTACTGACTTTTCCGTTTACGCCATAATCACGATCGTGTTGATGACAGCACGAATTAATATTTTTAGGGGCGTTTTTCAGCCCCTGATGCAATTCTTTGTTTTACTTATCCCATAATGGAGTACCGTATTTACGTCTACTATATTCAAGCAATAAATCCATAAAAATAGGTTCTTTTTCGAGATTTTTATCAAAAATCATCACATGACCAATATAACCATTCCAATTCGATGCTGTTTTTGCATCGTAATCATCCCACCAACGACCAACAAATACATGATCATCGGCGGCAGTTAAAGCAGGTCTAGCATTTGCATTATACGCATTTGGGGTTCGTAAATGTGATTCGTTTGTTTCAAATACTGTCGATGCAATGATATTTAACGGTTTTCCAGTAATAACGTTATCACCGATAATTCTAGCTCTACCGGCATTAAGAGCAATTGATCTATTATCCACATATACTGTGTATGATGATGTTTTTTTACGAGATACCAAAATTGTAATTTCTGGATTTTGAGTCACAATTGGTTTTTGAGCGAAAATCACGATCGTGTTTTCTTTCCAATTGTTTTTAAAAACAATGTCTTCCGACGTCATGAATTTATTACCATTAAAATAGCCGGAAGCCATATTTTTTAATGTCAGAGAATCTAATTCTGGTGCGGTATCCGCTGGCGCAACTAGAGAGATTTTATTCTTTGATTTGTCTGTCACTTTTGTAATGCTAGAGCCAACAAGTGTTAATGTTCTAAGATCTGAAAAATCCCAAAAACCTTGTAAGTTTGGATGATTTAGAATAATAGATTCTAAAGATTCAGTGTCCCGATCTACAATAGCTGGTAAGTTTTTATTTGAAAAAACTGTGTTAAGTCTAATGATATGTCCCATTTTATATTCTCCATTTAGTTAGTTAATTTTTCTTCGAACGCAAAACACCAGTTATGTAGCATCCACGTTCCGTCAGTTGATAAGTCTGTACAACTATCTCGTAGACAACCTCTCGCACCTTTTGTCGGTCCTGAATTGCCTCCAATACCGTTATCAAACGCATAAGTAATGGAAGCCCCATCAGGGATATCATCACTTGTTGTGATGACAACCTTATTATTTTCTGCGTCTAATGCCACTTTAGAAATAGTGACTCCATTTCCGTTATAAAGATAGAAACCGTAATTGCCTGGTTCTGTTACTTTTATTGTGTCAAATACTAACGGCGGATTTGGCACATTAAACGTAATATCTACCGTTCTCGTTCCACTTTTATGGCATTTGATTGGACGTAGCCCGAGCCAATCCTCCCCCTTATCTACCACTAAATGTTTTACCTTGGCGTAATAGTCGCCAAGAATATCAGCAGACTTGCCGTCGATATGAATACCATCTGTACAGTTAAACATATATTTAGGTGTTACTGCGAAAATACGCGGATGTTCGGCACTTGCTTTAAGTTGTAAGAATGGCGTTGTATATAAATGCCGTTCTGATAAATTAGGATAATAATTAGCGGCACCTGCAGTCTGACACATCAGCATGACCGGCTTTTCATTTTGTCCTGTGATCGTCTGAATTTCTTTTGTATAACTATCTAACCAATCCGCTAGGTTTTTATCGTAGTTTGTATTTCGCTCTTTACCATCTTGTTCACCATGAATTACAAGCATAGCTTTATAACTTGTCTTGTACGGAGTATTTTGTATAAACTGCATAGCTGTTATTACTTTTTCATAAGCTCCGCTTTCACCACCTTTAATCAATGAAGCATAGTTACGCCCGCCTTTTCCCGATCCGAAGACAATAATAGGTTTATCTTTTTTCTCTAGCACTGCTTTACCAAAATTAGACATTATTGTTTCATAATATCGCTCTTGAAGTTTAATAATGCCTCGTATATTCTCCGACCACTCTTTATGCCACATAGGACCGGTGGAAATTGTAAAGGCATTTTCTGGTATTGCGGCAGTGTTTATTGCTGGATTATTCATGCTTACAGCAAGTGATTGCCCAGTTAAGAAGTATCCGTCAATATCGCAAGGCTCAAAGACTTGTGATGTCTCGCCATCACGCCATTCGTATGTTAGGAATAAGCCACGGCGTGGAGCAACATAACGCACCGCTGAACCTGACATCTCGCAAGCAACCACATCACCACGTTGTGTAATTTGCGTAGTAACGGAACCTTTTTGTAGATATACATCACCATTCTGTAAAAAGCAGATGCCAGCGTCAGAAACAATGCCAGCAGGTACATATTTTTCACCCGTAACTAATGATTGCTCGGAAACTTTATAATTACTGTCGGTCTGGACAAATGCCTGTGTAGATGTAAACCCTTCTCGTTTATCCGAGGCAACAAATTCCGCCGTTGCGGTATTGAACCCCATCAACAATCGATCTTGATTATCAGTGACTCCCCACCCAGGAAAACCTGACTCACGTTGTTCGGCTGATGGTTGGTAGAAATCCCCTCGTTCCGTTATGCCAATGGCAATTTTATCTTTGTTATCCGTCCACGCCTGAGCTAAAGATATCTGGCTTTCATATAAATTAACATTGACCACTGACCGCGCAACATCTGCTAATTTTTTATCAAATTCCGCCGATTGCGCTTCTGTTTTATCGATAGATTTAACCCACTCTCCATTTAATCGAATATAAAGGTCACCATTAGTCAGTTGAGCAATTGTGCCGTCAGGTTTACTCTGATCCAATTGCATTGATGAGTAATCTAAGTACCCAATAGCCCCGCTTTTAATATTGCTATCTAATTGAATAATTAACTTATTCAATTTCTCAAAAGCGACTCGGGCTGAATCACCTTTTCCATCATTGGCATATCGTCCAATGTTTACTAAATGTTGTTCTGCAATAGCCATAAAAATTCCAATAAAAAAGCACTCTTTCGAGTGCCTGTGTTAAATTAAATAATGACGGAACCAGCGAAGATTCTATCTGATTCGTTCCCTGCCGTATCTACTGATGATATCCAGTAGTATGACGTACTTTCTATAACATCCGAATGAGAGTTATAACTCCCCTTATCTACTTTGATTTTTACTACCTCCACTGCTTGTTCAGCATCATTCTCTGCGCTCCGATAAATGATATTATGATTAAAATCATGATTAGTTGGGGCGCGCCAACGCAGTACTGCTTCTCCAGCATTGTTGGATACGCTGATATAAGTCGGAGGTTCTGGCGGAGTTGAGATTGTCTTGATCTCAACCAAATCACTTGTGATTTGATCAGAACTATAAAACCCTAGATACTTTGAAACTTTCACTCGATATAGATAAGGCACATCTTCTGAGTTTAATTCTTGGCTTAATTCCGTTTCTGTGGTTTTAAAACTTCGAAAAGTCTGATAAGACGTACTATTCTTATTCCTTCTTTCAACGATCACTTTGTAATAATAAGTGATTCTCTCGTTTTCTGGTTTCTCCCATTTTATAGACAAATAAGGCTTGCTATATTTAGGTTCGCCGCTGATGACTAGATTTTTAACCGGTTCGGGCTTACCATCGTCCGATATTGGTTTTTTAGTCGGTTCAATTAATTTTTCATCTTCATTGTGATCCCAATAATAAAACTCCGGTCGCTCAGAGCTGAGAGTTAAATCAATACCTCCACCTTCGGCGAAAGAAAACTCAGTGACTCTAAATGTTGTGCCAACTTGAAATATTTCAGGAATATTCAACTCTACAACATCCCACAATCTGATGGATAGTGCAGCCCAATTGCAATTTAAATTTACTGTAATTGTATTATTCCCTTTTACTAACTTAATTTTCGCTAAACGCTGAGCTATTGCGCCATTCGTTGTGTAAGGTAGTTTGATATCTTGCTTAATTTCCTCCCCTTGATACCGTTTGATATAACTATCATCTCTTTGCGGCGGAAAATCCGTTTCGTTCCAATTATGCGCAGGATCAATATACGAACCTGATACAATATTGAATAACTCGTTTCGACTCGGCTTCATTCTTACCGTTGGAGCTTCACGTAACATTTCCGAAGTAATTGTTAATGATGGATAATCATACGCACCTGCATAAAACCGGTATTTTCCTTGCGAAAATACTAAATTACCATGACAAGATAACTGCATTTCTTCAATAATTTTCGATGGTGCCGCAGACATATCAATAACGCCATCAAGGGTATATCGTTTTACGAACCCTGCTTTCCCATTCAGCTCATATCTGCCATCCTTACTAGGCACTTCTTCATCGCATATGTTTGCTGCGGTGATGAAAGAATCAAAATCGATCAGGTCATTGGGCACATCCTTTCCTTCTTTTGATCTTAACCAATCTAAAATACATAACGCCGGATTGTTGGAGTGAACCATTTGTCTGATTCGAGGATCATAGACTGGGCGACCTTTAATCAAGAACGAGATGTTAGGTACACCGCTTTGAAAAACCTCAGAATCATATTTAAGTCTGACATAGGCATAAGATACGCCATTTAACGTATGTGCTTCCGTCCATTCGCCGTTTTTCTTATTAACTAATCCCAACATTGCCGATTGCTCTTTATATCCCTTCCGGTAATACATAGATACCAATCCATCAAATTTAGGATCGTCGGTCTTATCGTCATTAATCCAAAAAATAGAATCAATCTCGTGAATCCTACCGTGTGCTAATGCGATAATCATATCTAGATATTTATTCTCTTTATCTGACACAGAGGCATATAACAAAGCTCCACTTGAACGCACTGTCCCATAAATAATTCGCCGAGCGGACGCTGATTCTTTTATGGTTCGCTTGAGTTCTTGTTGTGGTATGCTGGGCGGTTTTGCCTGTGTTAATTTATTGCCTACCGTCGTAATAGCAAAAGCAGCAACCATCCCAAGAGTTGTAGCACCTATTACACCAATTGCGGCAATAACAGCCGCCGAAGTAGCAATAGATGCCGCAGCAACAGCCGCAATAACAGGAATTACCGCTGGCATATTAAATCTCCCAACATTTTAGCCACTTATCTCTATTGACAGGAACAGGCCCATTCTTGCCTGTAGCTAACGCTACATTACCCACGCAAATAGCTAAAGCTTGATAATTAAAAACAGGATCATCACTTTTAATCATTAGTAAATCTCCTCTCTTCGCTTTAAGGACAGACACAGACTGCTTGCCCGTTAGATATTGAGCAACACCGGAAATACCCCCTAACTCACGCAAGACAGAGAGTGCATCTCTTAATGAATTGTAGTTCGGAATTTCCGGAATATTTTCGATGCTTAATGCGACAAGACAATTTCTTGCGAATTGACAACAATCCAAAGTACCTAATAAAAAAGGCTGGTTTTGATGTCTTTCGATAACATCCACCAGCCTTTTCTCCCAATCTAAATACCGCATTATCCTCGTCCCCATATTAATTCCATATCGGCAACAGCAGAAACAAACTCAAAACCTCTATCATTAGGATATTCCGCCACCTGATCCTCATTTGTAAAACGCCTAACTTTTGCTCTTTGCCAGTCAATGAATAAACTCTCTACCGCTAATTCAATCTCTGTAGTTTTTCCAACTTTCAGTAATTGTGTATCCATTCTTCCCACAAAAATAACAATAGGTTTCCCGATTAGTTGATGATTTTCATTTAAAAAACCCATCCAAATTTTTGCTATTCTGCCTTGGATATCTTGCTTGAGCAAATAATCCGTTTTCACACTAGGGATACCGCTTATAGCGATCGTGATACCATAGCTTTTCTGCTCAGCACCTTCAGTAATCATACTCATAGCACCCAGTTCACCGGCACCGGTAAAAGTATACCCATCAATAACCACATCAAAAGGCAGGAATGATAAACGAACTATCCCGTCCGGATAGTCCAATTCAACGGCTGAAAAAGGTCTAAGTAGATCCTTTTTGCTCTCAGCTTTTGAAACACTATCTAAATCTCTCATTAATCAATCCTTAATGGTCTAGCTTGAATTGCTTCGATCGATACTTCTCCTTTTTTATACAATAGATTCGAAATGCGTCCTTGCTCATCGTCAGATAACATAAAAACTGCACTTGGGCGTGCGGTATGAATCGGAGCATTATCAATCGATATATCGCGCAATGGTGGCTCAATGGAAATTTGAACGGTATTATCCGACAATGAAAAACAATCGTCTGTGACAATCCCTAAATATCGGTAACCATTTGTTAAATCAAAAGAGATATATTGACCAGCTTTTAACACTAATTCACCAAAAGACTTATTCGATTCAACTTTAAGAGTAGTAGGATTAACAACTGATAAGGTTCTTAATGGAGATATTCGATATTGATGTTCCGAATCGGCAGTAATATCTAGTGATGTTGAAAACCAATCATCTTCATCTGCTGTTACGGATAAATCAACAATTCGTGGTGTTTCTGATTCGCCAAAGCTTGGTATAAACTTAGGGCAAAACTCAGCAGGAAAATAAAATCTGCCTGCTGAACCACGTAATTTTGCTATAAAAGCTCTAAAAATTCTCTTTTTATCCTCATTATTTAAATAAAAATCCGCTTTAAATGTCCAAACAGCACCTGGCATTTCTTGGGTCTGAGTGGTATTTGAAAACGGATTAGTAAATGTTGTTGTATGAGCCTTTAAGAAAAAACTCGCTGACTTTGGGCGAATGTTTTCAGGAAATTTAATAATTTTTGCCATTATGCAACTCCAAAATCTTTGCCGAATTGCCCACCTCGTCTAATTTGGTTTCGAATTTCAGCAATAGTTTCTCTTTTATTTTGCTTCAGTAAATCAGAAATACGTTGTTCCACTCCATGATCAGCACCACGAGCGTCAATGGTATAATGCTGAGTAAGTTGAATACTTGAGGACTGCTTTTGTGCTGATATCTGCGTTGGCACACTTGGTAAACGAGGAACTGCTACACCGCCACCGCTAGAAAATCCACGCTTGCCGTAGTTAAGATGATTAAGGAAATCTAAACCTAGTCGAGCAGTGGCCTCTTTAGTGATAACGTATTCCCCGCGATGTACTAATCCTGCTGGAACGTATTTACCGCCATCACCTGTGTAACCACCTCGACTAAATCCACCTAACATCACTTTCGGCATACCAACTGACCCAATTAAACCACCTTGAGCTGCAGAAGATACCGGGATACCAAGAAAATTACCGAACGACGTGCCTCTAAGAGAGTTTTCAAGAGCCTTGAATAATGTCATCTTGATAATCATATTCGAAATATCACGAATGATTGATTCAGCCATAGATTTAAAATCCGCTTTACCGGTCATCACAAAATCAGTCATTGCATCTGCCATTCCGTTAAACGCATTTTCTGTAATATTGGCGACATTGGCAGCGACATTGCTGACATCGGCTTCAATATTATTCCAACCTTGTTTAATTCCCTCTTCCCAGCTACCTCTAGCTTCTTCTGCCTGAGCCTGAATTTCTGCTCGGCGTTTTTTAAGTGCTTCAATTTCTTTCTCTAATAAGGCAATATTCTCCTTAGACATACCAACCTTAAGACGTGCAGCCTCAAGATCTAACTCGTGGTTATACTGTATTAACTCTTGCTCTTGGCGGGTTTTACCGAGCAAGGTTAATTCAAACTCCATTGCTTTGAGTTTCTCACCATTACTGAAGCTAAATTGTGCAATTGCTACTTTTTGTTGAGCTTCATCAATCTGCGCTGCCATTTCTTGTAATTTTTTAACGCCGTCAGTACCGTAAGCACTATATTTTTCTGCGTTTTCCGCAATATCTTCCGTTAATTTCTTAACCTCTTGATATTGTGACGTTTGACCGAAAAGAGCAATATCCGCTGTTTCTGCTTTTAATCCAGCCAATTTCTGCGACATATTCGTTACTTGATCTAAATAATCTTCACGATTTTTCTGAGCATCACTAGCTTCTTTTTTTGCAGATACTGCCGATTTATCCTTAGATATTTTCTTCGGTTTACCACCATTAGATTTACTGTCTTTATTTCCAAACATAATTTCAGCTTGTTTCATTAGCTCATCATAACCGACGGTAGAACTATTAAAACCTTGCTGTTTAAGATAAATTTCCGCTTGTCCTTTAATATCTCCTTTGTTACGAGCAGTAACCATTGCATTATCATCTTTTAAGCGTTCATAAAATTTCTGCGTTTTTTCATCCATTTGTGGAGCTAATACCATAGGTGTATTTTTTAACGCCATTGCATCTCGTGCAGCATGCGAAAAAACATAGAGATCTTTGGCACTACTGCGAGCTTCTGCTCCCACATTAAAAATTTTATCCGCCATTGTCATTAGAGGACTTTGGGCATTAGCAGCGGTATTTGCCGCTAACAACATCGAACTGTCAAAATCTCGGGTTTTACCGTCAGTATCAAATAGGGTAATGCCTAGATTATCAGCAGCGGTACGAAGTTCATTATCAACAATAGTCGCTAAACGTTGAGCTGTATCAGCAGCCGTTTGATTTACATTAGTAAGTTTTTGTTGAATACTTTGCTCTTCCTCTCTTGCTGCATTTAATTCTCGAGTAAGCTGCGTGATTCTTCGGGTATTATCAATTCGAGTTTCAAAACTGTGATCGTCTTCAATTATGATAAATTTAGGCGTGTTTTCGATCTCTTTTTTCAAATCCTGAATTTTTCGTTGGGCTTTACTTAGCTGTCTTTCAAGTTCTTCCGCAGATACGGCTAACTTATCGTTCATTGCCGTCAATGAGATACTATTCATTGATTTAATTTGCTCTTTGACGACTTCAAGATTATTAGCAAATTCTAGGGCTTTTTGTCGTGATTGCTCTATATTGTTATACCATTCATAAATCCCCATTCCAACCGCACCAACAATCATCAATGGGTTTGCTGCTAAAAATCCAAATAAAGCTGAACCAGCCCCTTTTGCAGCATTGAAGCCAACACTAAGTAAATTGGCTGAACTAGCTGCGGCAGCTATTGCAGTCCTTGCACTTGTTGCTGCTACATTCATTGAATTAAATGCGGTGACTGCACCTTGTTTGGCAACATTATAACGAAGTTGAGCAGCTGTTAAATTATCAATAGCGATTTGTTCTTGTCGAGCAAGCGTAATGGCTTGAACTTTAAGGCGATTTCTGCCCTCTTCGGTTGTCATCAACTTCAACTGATGAGAATTGCCAGCAATTTGTTGAGCAATTTTAGTACGTTCAGCGGTCGCAGTTTGAAGAACATTTTTAGCTACATTCGCCTCAGCCGTTGCTTGATGATATAAAGCCGTTGTTTGTCGTTCTACGGCTACTAATTCCGCTGTCTCAGCAGTTAATTTGGTTTTGTTCGCATTTAAGCGATGTTGAGTTTGACTCAGATAATATGCTGCATACCCAGCCGCTGCTACTTTAGCAGAGGTTGCAACAAGATCTAAATTATTCGCTACTGCACTGATAACCTCCGCAGTAATTTTAGATACTCCAATAGAGTTTTCTAGTTCTCCAACCCATTTCTGTGTAGCAGTTTGTAAATTCTGCATTGCCCCACTGACTGTGGTTGCCGTTTTGCTGTACAACTCATCCACTGAGGCTTTCGATTTTTCTAAGGCTTGGATCATCTTGTCAGAAGTCAGTTTGCCATCATCTGACATCTGTTTTAGCTCACCCATTGTTACCCCTAAACCACGAGCGATTGCCTGCATTACCGCTGGCGTTTGGGTCATAATCGAGTTGTATTCTTGGGCTCGCATTTTACCCATTAACAAAGTTTGGCTAAATTGGGTAAGGGCATTTTGAGCTTCTGACGCACTTGCCCCTGAAATTAATACGGCTTTTGAGATGGTTTCAGTAACACTGGCGGCTTGCTGCTGATTGATACCTAACTCTTTGGCATTTTGGGAAAAAGAAGCGTAGATAGCAGAAACCGCTTGGGTAGATTGAGCGGTTTTCATCGAAATATCATAGACCGATGCCATCGCTCGGGCGTGCTGAATTTCATCATCAGTAACCAATTTAAGTTTATTAGAAAGCTCGGTACTTTTATCCGCAAGCTGAATAAATTCACGCCCTGCTGTTTGAGCATAACCGCCAATCGTATCCCAAAACTGAAAATTACTATTTCTATTGATGTTGTTAGCTGCTTTCTCAATGTTGTTGAGATATGTTGTTGTGCGATCAGCAAACTGACGAGCAGAATGTCTCGCTTTATCCATATCTACCGTAAAATTTCTCACGAATCTCTGGGTTTGATGGTCTGATTTGGATAAAGCTTGCTGGAATTTAACCGTATCAAGCGATAGCTGGATATTTAATGAACCCAAAGAACTCATTGCAACTCCCCATAAAAAAAGCCTGCATCAAGCAGGCTTCTAAAAATAAACTATTTGAATTTAACGAAATAAACGCTCAAAAAATTCCAAAACTCTTACAAATGACTTAGTTATAGCTAATAACGCAAAATAAACAATAATGCCAATCCCTAAACTATAAAAAGCAGCTTCTAATTTCGATAACCCAGCAGGAAACGGATGAGGGATATTATAATGTGTAGAAACATAAATAATAGAAAAGAGAATGGCTACGCTGCTACAAATTAGCAAAGCCATTGCAAACATTCCTTTTAATCCCCATTTAAATGTAGCGATAATATCTTTCATTGTTGCAATCATATATATTCTCCTTATATAAAATCATACTTTCTATATATAGGCAAAAAATTAAAATTTCAAATGATTTTGCTACCTTTTCGCCAAATAATCCGCCACACCGTCATCTTCCTCTTCCTCTTCTTCACGCTCATTCCTAAAAAACGGCATAAAGTCGTTCAATTCAGGTTTTGCATCTTTGGCGCTATTAACCACCGCCAACATATAAGCAATTTGCGCATTACGGTAATCATCTGAAAGCGTAACTTTATCTGACGATACTGAAGCAACTGGATATAAACCGTTTAAAGCACCTAAACCTTCGATTTCGATCATGTCGCCTTTGACAAAGCCTGATGTTGCAATGGTTAAAATGCCTTTACTGATATCAACAGCGGTAATTGCTTTACCTGCTTCCTTACCAACTTGATATCGGAATTTAGTTTGTTGGAATGGGGTGGTTTGTGTTGCCATTAATCAGCTCCTGTTGTACGTTCATAGTTAATTTCAAATTGGATAATAATTGCAATATGCCAAGTCGAATGTTGTTCATCTTGGTCATAGGTATATCCGGATAATTGCATTGCAGAAAGATTTTTAAATTCAACCTCTTGTAATACATCTACAACATTTTGAGCCGTTTTATCTAAACGTGTTTCTGCATCGTTTAGTGCCTTTTGATATAGCACAATGTTAAGTTTTGCTTCCCATTCTTCTTGGCAAGTTGTTACTGGTGTACAATTTGCCTCATCAATAAAAACAGCAACGGCAGACTGTTCTTCATCAATATCGATAAAGGATGGTCTGCCGTTATACCAGTTAATTTCATTGGGTAAGGCTTGTTTTAAACATTCGAGAATTTCTTCTCGAATTTGGCTATGAATAATCATTTAAATACCTCACTTAATTGCTTAGTCAGTTCTTTTTGAATATCTTGTTGGTAATCCTTCAATTCATGAGAGAAAGCCTGTGTTAATGGTTGTGAAAGTGGAATTTTTACTACATCAATGCTGTAACGAGCTTTACCTTGACGCTGCATTAGGTGTGTTCGACCATTTTTTAGCGTTTGTTTAAATCCTCGTTTAATCGCATATTTACCTACTACAATGCCACCACGTCCGACCCACATTTTAGTAGAACGGTTTTCAAACAGGCGAATAGCTGGCATATTGGAACGAATAACCTTTATCCGTGCCTCCAGCCGTGTTTTTTCCGCAGGTTTGGTTAATTTGGCTCGGTTGCGAATGGTTTTGTGCGGTACGCCAATCTCTTTTGCTACCGTTTGTGTAGCTCCTTTCATCGCACGCCGAGCTAAAGTATTAAGCGACTTTTTAGCGGCTTGGGGGAGCTTTTGCTTGGTCAGTTTGGCGATATTGGCGGAAATCTCCGCCATTCCATCAATTTTTACGCTCATTACTACTCCAAACGAAGAATAAGCAGATTGTCTTGGTAGTAATATGATTTCACGAAGAACACTTTACCTTCTCGCACCGCTTCATCGCCTGTTCGTGGCTTGTAACCACTTGAACGATATAGCGTTAAAGTACGAGAGGTGCCATTGATTGCGGTATCTTCGTTAAAATGTAGCCCCTCAAACACTTTGGGGGCTTCATCGTAAACGGCAGGGTAAGGTTGCCCTTGGAACTGCCATTCACTCATCATCGTTGCCATAATGACTTGATCTGCTTGTTTCATTGCCTGTTCAAAAGGGCTACACATTGATTTTCACATCTACTTCATCAGAAGATGTGCCACTGTCTCGCCACGCAATACCTAGGCGTTTATTACCACCTGCCGTTAAGGTTGCCCCTTCGGTTTCAGACCAGTAGAGCACTGCACCTTGCTTGATGTCGTCCGCTTGTTTGGCTTTCACGTTGAACACACCTGTCGTTAAACCGACAACCGCATCATTTTTTGCAGCATCGGTAACAGCGATCGCAATAAGATCGCCGCTCACTAAAACATCCCCTGAAACAATTGCTTTTGCTGCGGTTAAGCGGACGGTATTACCATCCTGAATATAGTTTTTAGCCATAAGGTTTTCCTTTTTCAGATAATAAAAAACCGTACCTTATTGATTAAAGTACGGTCTATAAGTTATTTGCTAGTTACTGGTTTGTGACTTTCACAATACCACGATAATCAATCACATTTACGCCGGCATCAATGCGAACTTTTGTGGTAACACCATCTACCGAGAAGCCTTGTTGCTGTTCGATATACGGGCTATCTACACCATCAAGATAAGAAACTTCAATAGCTTCTTTGTTGATGAGATACCACGATTTCGCATCGGCAATCTGTAAACGTGGCGATTTAATCGGGCTAACAATATCACGGATTGGGTTAATGATACCGCTGTTGATGTCTGCTCCTTCGACACTTGATGAGCCTAAGATCTGCTTCGCTTTGGTATGTAGCGAGGTTGGGAGCAACATAAATTCTGGCTCAATCGCTAATGGTTCACCACGGCTGTTTACAAAACCATTCATCAATTGCACCGCTTTATCGATATGTTCAACGTCCAATTTTGCCCCTGTGAGGCTGTTTTTATGACTTGCGTCAAACAATTTTTTGCCATCTTGAGCAGTTGCATTACCTGTAATCAAGGCAAATACCAATTTTGCGATGGTTGCACGTGCCGCTTGCCCCATTTTTTGAGGAATGGTGGTCAAGAGGTGCATATCATCATTGATGATCGCCTGACGGGTAATGCTAAATAATTGCCCGTAGGTAGCGAGTGCGATAGATGCGCCTTCATCACCGAGTGTACCATAGGTGTATTCTTCACCCTCACCCACGGTTGGTAAGTAGCCAAATTCCCCTAAGCCAACACGTTTAGCCGGACGGAAGTCGGTTAAAATACCGCGTGAGGTAAATTGTTCGTAATTTTCGTTTGATACTTCCCAGCCTTTTAGCAAGGATTTATGTGCTACATCAATTAAGATTTGACCGAAATCAGAACTTGAGTGAGTAAAGGCTAGTCCGACCATTTGCATTGGTGTGTAGCCTGAAATACTGACACCACGATCAACTAACGACGCACGGGCTAATTCACGCAGGGTCATTGCGCTGTAAGCATTGTCTTTAGCATTGGCTTTGTCGGTATCTTGACCGGCACGAGCCATTAGGGATTGTTTCACGCTGTCACCGACAACATTGCCGTTACCAGCGTGAATATGATTTTGTGGTACGCTTGGGGTGGTATTTTCGCCCAGTTTGGCAAGGAGCTTGTCTTTTGCCTGATCTGCGGTCATTGATACATCTGCCAAGCAGTCCGCTAGTAAACCGTCAAACTGATTACCGAAAGCAGCAAAGGTGGCTTTGATCGTCGCATTGCGTTGTGCGAGTACCGCCATCACGTCCGGTTTTGCAATATTTTGTGAATTTTCACCCGCTTGTGGTGGGGTTTGTGGTTGTTCAGGTTTTCGATTTGCACCTGCATTGCCTTGTGGATTTAACAACATATTTTTGATTGTTTCAGGCATATTTGTATAGTCCTCTAGTTTTTTGGATTGGATACAAGCCATCGCCACAAGGGGATCGGCTAGTTTATCGGCGAAACCTTGCTCTACGCATTCTTTGCCTGTGAGCCAAGTTTCTACTTTTAGCATTTCTGCTAAATCTGATTCGGATTTACCTGTTTTGGCGACATACGCCATAATCAGCGTACTTTCGACTTTATCAAGCAAGTCCGCATATTTCCGCATATCATCGGCATCACCACCTTGAATGCCCCACGGCTTGTGGATCATCATCATTGCGTTTTCAGGCATAATGATTTCATTCCCAGCCATTGCAATCACGCTTGCCATAGATGCAGCAAGACCGTCGATATAGACGGTCTTGTTAGCAGGGTGATTTTTCAGTAAATTGTAGATAGCAATGCCATCAAATACATCGCCGCCGGGCGAATGGATATGCAGATTGATTTGTTTGAGATTGTTGCCAAGGGCTTTTAAGTCTTTGGCAAACTGTTGTGCGGTGACACCCCAGAAGCCTATTTCGTCATAAATAGAGATTTCGGCAGTATCGTTGGCTTTGGCTTGGATTTTGTACCAGTTCATTGATTATTCTCCATAAAAAAACCGACCATTTCTAGTCGGGTTCATTATTGTTTTCGCTCTGTTCTGCTTTCTGTTTGGGCAGTTCAGACATAATTTGCGTGTTAGTTAAATCGGTATCAAACTTCAAGCCCTCACGAGCATTCTCTTTGATCTCGACAATCCGTTGCCGTTTGACTTCGGCTGGGTTGTTGCCACTGGCTCGGATTGCTTGCCCTTCGGTAGCTAAACCGCCTTTAATCCGTTCTTTCCAAGCATTGGCTTCTTTGATTGGGTCAATCCACGGCATTACAGGACCTGAATAAACCGCATTAAATAGCGACTTTTCATCAATATCCGGCGGAATGTCGATTGCTTGTGAGGCAATTGCCATTTTCAACCATTCTCGGTAAATCGGGCGACTGATTGCGGCGACAAAGGCATCTTGTAATACGGCATAGCCTTCAAAACTTTCAACAAGTTCTTGCCGTTGTGCGGAGTAAGTGCCGTTGTAATCTCGGGCAATACTTGAATAGCTTGAACGAGTACCGGCGGCAGTCGCCCTAAGTTGCCCGTTGCGGAAGGTTTCCAAATTTACATTTGGGCGGTTTGAGTTGATTAAACCGACATCTTCGCCAGGTTTCAAGTCATCAATGACCGCTCCAGGAGCAATATCAAACAGGCGTTCACCATCATTATTGCTTTCATCATCATAAAGAGCTGCATCACCTTTTTTGATGTACATCGTCATCGCCGCAGCAATACGTGCCGCGACTCGTTCGCTTTCCTCATATTCTTTGAGATCCGCCAAGCGCACAATTACGCCGTGTAACATACTTACACCACGGATTTGATGTAACCGCTTGCGAAAAGCAAGGTGCAACATATTTTCCGCCGGTACGGTTTTGATTTTGCCGTACATTGCGGTACTTTCTTGTGGATTGTCTAAATAGACTTGGTAAGCGGTTGGTTTCCGCCACGCATTGAGAAATACGCCTTGCACCAAGCCATTTTTGGCTTCGTCCGTCTGCATTGGCACAAAATCCGGCTCTAAGGCTTCAAGCGAAAACGCCACTTGTGAGCCGTGTTCCAAACCTGCCACTTTGCCTTTCACTAGCTGAACAAAGACTTCGCCGTCTCGTAGCCACGTTCGCAGTAGCATTCGTTCAAGTAGGGGACGAGTATATAAGCCCGTCACATCAGGTTTCACCGACCATTCCGCCCACAGTTTGCGGATTTGCTCTGCCAGCTCTTCGTGAACATCACCTGTTAATGTCAGCGGTTGCGGTTCAATGTGAATGCCTTTTGAACCAATTACCCGCTCTTCCATTTTGTCCAAGATGCCGATCACAATGTCGTGATTTTGGTCTAAGGATCGAGCCTGTTCCCGTAGGCTCACCGCACTTTGGCGAATGGCGGTATTTGCACCTTTACCTTCTCGCTGAGCCTTGTGTGTTCGGCTCGGTAACGCTGCCTCATAAGCATTCAGCACATAGCGGTTTCGAGAGCGTTCTGCTGCCCATTTGGGGGAAAGGGTAGCTATCGTTTTTTCGAGTAGGTTCATCAAATAAACCTCGCATACTTAATTCGGTGCTGTTTGGTTCGTTGCCCACTTTGAGCGAGCCGTTCGTCCAACATTGTTTGATAGCGATCACGTTGTTTCGTTAATTCCACTACCTGATATGAAACAGACCGCCCATTAAAGCTTACTTGGCTTTGGGCAGTTTCGATTTTCTCATCAAGCATACGGATCTTTAGTTTGAGTTCGTCAATCGTGTAAATACTCATAACCAGCCTCCTGTTTTTCGTCCGCCTCCACTTAACCAACTGTTTTTCGCTTTAGTGGGGTTAGGATTCGATTTTGCCGTTTTTTCCTCGATTTCTACCGCTTGTTCGGTATGTATTGGGGTTTCTCTAATGATGTTAGGGTTGATGTCTGGCAGTTTTGCCCAAATCGGCACATCTTTTTCGTCACCCCACCTGATCCGTTCATAACCTCGCAAAATAGCAATGGCGTGAGCGTAGCAGAACAGGTCAAAGGCTTCATTGTTACCTTTGCCGGGTTTCCGCCATTTGCCGTCCGGTCCTCGCTCTTCGTAGGTCAGCTCATTGAAAAACCATTCGCCAAGCCAATCAGGAAAGTGAATGTAGTTCGCTCCCTCTGTATTTCGGGTAAGGGCGTTGTTAATGCGATCTTTGAGGTAGTCCGTTTGTAACAAGTACAGTGGCACATCGCCACGAGCCGACGAATGGCGGTCGCTTCGGGCAGTATTATCTGGATAAGTTTTGGTAATCAGCTTTTGCCGTTTGGTGCTGTCGCCCTTGACCAGATAAACCCGTTTCGCATAGCCGTCTCGGCGGCATTTCCGCCAAAATTTATAGGCATTGTCGGTTACACCATCCTCACCACCGCTATCCACCGCCATTGCAAGGATTGGCATAAAATGGTTGGCATTATGGGCCAGTGGGTAGCGTTTTTCTAACACATCGGAAACTAAAATTTGCCAGTTATCCGGATTGCGTGGGTCAATTTTTTCGAATACCCCGTCTTCATCGGGTAAGGTTTGCGAAATGTTGTAGCGATCAATCAGCCAACGTTCACCATTCTCGCCATATCCGACAATCTGCACTACAAATCGACGATTTTTACCACCTTGTACGTCCACCGCTGCAATTAAAAAACGGCATTGTGGCGGTATGGTTTTATTGTCTTTGTCCACATATTCACGGCGTTCCATCAACTCATCGGCTCGGCGTTGCTCTAATGCGGAGCGAGGCAGGTAGGGCAAGCCCCAGTCGGTATTTGTTACTGCTTTGAGAGTTTCCTCGCTGCCAGTCATTTCATACTCGTGTTCGGCATTGAGCAGTTTGTAGGTGAGTTGCGACCAAGTTTGGTACGCTGCCGCAGGTCCTTCTAGCCAAAAGGAGGCAATACGGGATTTTCGACTTTCTCCGGTGATTTGACCGCTTGCATCGATTTTCTGTCCTTCTTTAAGCCAAACACCATTGATATTTAGCTCTCGTTTGAGTTCGGGAGCAATACGTGATTGACAGTGGGGGCATTGCAAACGAGCATTTTCGCTTGCTTTGACAAAATCATTTTCTTCACGGTAGCCAACCATATTTGCCATTGATGGTTCGAAGTATTCTGAGCAGCTCGGACATTGCCAGTAAAACCTACGACGGTCGCCACGGTTGTACAGACTTAAAATGCCTGTAGTCGGAGGTGCCTCGTGAGTGCTTTTCGGGATATGTTTGAGATCAACAATATCTTTACCGGGTGAGCTTTCAACCAATGTCATACCTGCACTCATAAAAGTGGTGGTACGCTTAGATGCAAGCGAGAACCCGTCTCCCTCACCGTCCACATCTTCCGGCCAGCGGTCGTAGTCGGTTAAAGCCACGAATTTGTAATCCGATGAGGACAACACATTGATAGACGGCCAACCGATTTTGAGCAAGTTACCAGCTCGGAAATACTTGTCGTGGACGTTGTTGTCATTTTTGCGTGGGCTTAACCGCTTAGCAATTTCGGGCGAGCAGCGGAAAGCTCGGTCTAATCTTTTACGGCTATGTTCGCTTGCTTTTTCTTGGGTGAGTTGCACCAATAGAAAATCAGACGGGTCGCAGATGATTGAATAAGTTATCCAACCGTCGATCAATCCGATAGTTTTACCGGTTCGAGCTGGCCCAACAAAGATCACCGCGTCGTACTCTCGGCTGTTGAGACAGTCCATCGGCTCAAGCATATAGGCTGCGGTATGCTTATCCCATCTGACCGAATTTCCACCACCTACCGGAACTCTCATATATTCGGCTACAGCTTCAGAGACTTTCATTCGGCGTGGGGCTTTGATGGCGTTCGCCATATCCTTCCGGATTTCTTTAGCACTAGCAAACATTATTCATCTTCTCCTTGTTCACTTGCTGCTTGCTGAATATGTAACGCCATTTGATCTCGCACGTCATCAATCACTTGTTGCACTCGAATGAGATCTTTAGGTTGTAATCCGCAATCTCGTTCTAAAATATCAGGTAATGTTTCAAGAGTTTGTACTACTGCTTTCGCCATTGCTCCCATTTCGAGAGCAACTTCGCTTGCGGGTATTAACTCACCCGTTTTCTCTTCATATTTAAGGCGTTCATTCTCCGCTTGCCAAAATGCTCGGCGATCGTTAGGACTTAAACTATCAACATCTGCCGACATTTTTTCAGATAGCCCGGCAAGCAATAAATCACGCAACAAATACAGCTTTAATTTGCTATTACTTCCCATTGCAGGGGTTAATCCTGCTACTCGTTGCGAAACAGTCTGACGATGTAATCCTGTCACTTCGGCGATCTGATTGATGTTTAATTTTAGTTCGTGTAAATTTTCCATTTTGCTAAAATCCTAAAAATCAAAACCACCTAAAAAATCAGAACATCGCCAAAAGATGATGATGCCTAGAAATCGAAAAAACTGCCGAAAACCGCGAGCCCCCAACCCCGTGGAAAGGGGAGTCCCCTCAGGAGTACCTTTTTACATTATTAAGATGTTTTCTCAGGTTTTGCTTAATACCGAAACAACATTTAAATAATGTAACATTTGATTTACACAAAAAATAAAAAAGGAGTGCTTTACCGACACTCCCATAAATCCTAGCTGCTATTCGCAATGTTATTTCAAACCGCCTTTAACCTTCGCTACCCATTCTTTTATGCCCTCTATTTGACTAGCACACAAGTCACGCTCACCAGTAACTTTGATGAGATGTTCGATCACATCACCGTAAGTTACGCCTCTAAATTCTGTTCTCTCACACGTAACCAAATAGGTTTGTGGCGGATATAAATACTCAGTGCTTGTTTCCGTTCTGTTGGTACAACCGCTTAAGGCTATCGGCAATACCATTGGGCAAATTAGTTTTAGCACAACTATCTTTAGCCAGTATTGATTTAATCTCACTTTGTGCAATCTCCACTTTATTTCGTAGTTCATTTGCAATTCTATGGCTTTTTTCGACCGCTTGTCGCTCTTGCTCTAACGTGTCAGCAAGTCGTTGATTAGCAATTTGCTGCTGTTCAATGGTTTGGGCTTGAGTTTGGTTTTCGGCCCTTAAGCTATCTATCATCTGTGACTGGTTCCATAACCACATACCCAAGCCCAAAATCACAATAGCGAGTCCGCTAATAATTATTTGATTTACCCGACTAAGCATATTTACCTTCGTCAAATAAGCGTTTTTCACGTTTACGGCGATTTAATAAAATCGGGCGACCTCCCGCATTTTTCCAGACAAGGAATTGTGCGCTAGCTCCCTTATAATCACTACGATTAAGCAACTTGAGCAACGTCGAGCGACGGAAAGCTCCATTGCCAATATTAAATGCTAAACTGACTAATGCATCAAATTGATGTTGTGTTAAAGGCATAATGACGGACTCATTGATTACTTTCTCGAAGCGACGTAAATCGACTCTAAGAACCTCTCGAGACTGTTCTTTGGTGATGGTCATATTTTTAGTCACTGGCTTATTATCTACCCAGCCAGTATGCCCTACGCCAATAGTCCAAATACCTACACTATCTTGATAAGCAGTCAAACGTTCACCTTCCTCTTTAACAATGAACTGAATCCCTTTGTCGCTAATTCGCATTATTATCTACTCCATCTATTTTCCGATTAATAAATTTCAGAATAAGCTGCCTAATAGCACTTGTTCCAGCCAGTCCAATCATTGCCCCAATAGGTGTAATTAAATCAATACTTAAACCACTCACCTCAAGTATCGGACGAGAAACTCCCGCCAACACACCGCACAACACTGCTTCAGCCAACACCCTTTTAGCCGTGTCAGTCTTACCATAAAGAAATGATTTCGTGACTGAGGTGAACATTGCGATAACGACACCGCAAATTAATTGATTATGATTAACCAAATGGACAGCAATGAAATTCCATATTTGCCCCCATACATCTGGATTTTTCTCTGGCATATATCTCATACTCCACCTCGCATTTTCGAGGTAATAAAAAAGCCCAGTCTGTTAAGACTGAGCTTGGTTAAATATTCTGCTAAAATATAGTTTTCCAAAAAATAAATTAGCAGAGGTTCAGAATGTTTTTGTTCATAAAAGAAAATTGCAAGAATTGTATTTTCTTAATATTGAGTGCCATTTATCTATCATCAATGATTTTGTTCGGTCATCTTTGGTTATTTCTTTCTTGTGTGATAGCAATTCCCGTTGCAATAGCTTGTAAAAGAGCATTAAAAATGAAAGATGAGGCTTTCTTTTATATCGTAGCATTAACATGTTCAGGCCTACTTATCACGATAGGCGGACTCGGTTATGATGATGTCAAGTTCATAACAGGCGAAGTAGCAAAAGAAGATTTACTATTTGTTAAAGTAATATGTAATATGTTTGGATTAAGCCTTTTTTCAATCGCAATCAAACAATTAGAATTATTAGCTAAACCTAAACAGAAATATAAAAAACTGAGTTTTATGTATAAATATAAAAATTTACGAAACAAAAATTAATACTAAAAAGCCCCGACTGGAAAACCAATCAGGGCTATAAAATTTGTAGTTGCGTGATGCGCTTGCACCAATCGCAAGGATTTCACAAATACTATGATTTTAGTTGCAACTTGTCAATCAATTTTTAAGCAATTGAATTTCAACAGAACAAGTACGACCGTCGCAATCCTTATCTAAGTCTAAAGAATAACCGCCAACAATCAATAAACCGATAAAAGCATATTTCCACATAATAACCTCAGCTGAATTTTAAGTGTAAGAATCCGCCACTTGGTTTTTCACAAGCGGTCGGATTTGGTTAAATTTTTGCAATTAGATTGTGGCTAATTTGCCAATGCCGGTGGGTTTGTAGTTGCGTAACTCTTCTAATGCTCGGCGATAGTGGCGTTCGTGTTCCGGCACTTCAATTCCATTGAGCATAGGTTCAAGAATACGTTTTAAAATGCCTAGCGTGATTTTGTCTTCCACAGCGCAGCTATAAACATGAGCCGCGTGTTTTGAGCCAAGTTGTTCGAGTGGTGCTTTGAGGTGATCCATCACTTTATTACAATCGTAAAGGCGAAACCAAAGACTAACAAAACGTAGTAAATGCTCAAGCGGCATTTCACGAGAAATGATTTCTTTGAGTGGATCGACAACCGGAGCGATTTCAGTTGAGTTTTGCAAATGTTCGCCTTTGTGCATTGCGATGAAAGCTCGGAGTACAACAAGGTGGAATTTTGGCGAAATCCACGTTGCGTAAGCAAGGGCTAATTCTTCACAAGCCCAAGTTCCACGTAAGCATCGACCGCCAGTTGTTTTAAAGATCAGATCTGTGCTTTTAATTTCCTGTTGAATTTCTGTGATGAGTTCTTGTGTTGTATCTAAACGGATAAAGAGACTTGGACGATGCTTTGATTGCCCACCACTAATGGAATGAAGATCATTCAATGAATAGAGACTATCAAGTTTGCGTACAGATTGGGAAAGAATAGTGAGATTTGACATTTTGAAGTCCTTACTTAATTTTCGAAATGAAAACCCAAAATTTGGGCGGTCGAGAGGTTCGAAAACCGAGTAAGACGGCTGGAGTTATTCCCCGAAGGTGTTGTATTCCTCGCCCTCTCGACCATTGATTAAATTTGTTCCGTTTTTTGCCTAATGAATGAGCTTGATAATGGCAAGGTCAAGACCATTCAAATTTTAGGTACAAAAAAACCGCATAGGATTTCGGTTGCGGATTACCGCTTACTTAGCGGTTTCGACACCCATATCCAAATATTAATAAAAAAGCCCCTCAGGGTCAAGGGGCTTAGAAAGTTTTAATAAAAACTATTTTTTTCTAGCAAAATTCTCATCATTCTGACAATACTCTAAGCAATCACGAATTAAACCACTAATCCTTAAAACATTCTCCGGTCGATCTATAATGATATTGTTTCCACTAATATCTAATCCTGCTCGTTGAATTTCTGCTCGATGAATATCAAGTAGCTCTAATGGTACATTAATACAAGGATGTTGTTTATTATCAAAATAACGTAGTATCCAACGATTAGATTTACCTTGGTATAAGATACTGAAATAACTCTCTGTATCTTTAGAAACTAACCCAACAGATTCTCCTAATATTAATACAACGTAGTCAAACAATTGTCTTTCCGCATATGTGGTAACAATTTTGCTATTTTCCGTATCTACTATTGGGGCTTTTTCATCAATTGCCGGAACTTGTTCCTCAACTTCTTCAATATCTTCTTGTGCTTGTCTTGATAAACCTGATACCACCATAGCACTTACTGCTTTTTCAACAGCTTGTTTTACAATCGGAGTAATTGCATCAATAAAGCGTTGATTCAGTTGTCTGCCCACGTTAGAACGACCTGCTACATATCTCACGAACTCAGCATCAACATCTTTCAAACTCTCACTTATTGTTTTCGTGAATGCAGATAAATATACACTTTCTTCCGCCAAAGTTCTGAGGGCTTCCGGTTGAAAACGATCATGGCAAAATTGGCTTAACTGATTGATCTTAGAATCATCGACATTTTCGAAATTAATACGTAAAAACGGAGATTCATCCATAATATTTTTATCTTTCAAATCGGTAAAGAATCGCCATTCTCGCCCATTTGTTACTGCTGCAACAGTTACTTCCGGTGTTGCATTAAAATATCTTGCTAATTGTGGCGCATGATTAGATAAATTTTCATTATAGGATTTAGCTTCAATAAACATGACCGGCACATCATGACAAAACAAAGCATAATCAACCCGTTCTCCATTTTTTACACCTGGGAAATCAGCACCATATTCGGCTCGAACCTTAGTCGGGTCGTAAGGACTAAAACCTAAAATATCTAACAGTGGCAAAATCAATGCTTGCTTAGTTGTTTCTTCCGTACTGCAATGTGTACCAACCTTAATAACGTGCTGAATATGCGATAATACTTTTTCTTTAAATATATTTTGGTTCATTTTTTATCTCCATAGGTAGGAAACTATAATTTATCTGATTATATTCTTATCTACCGTGACCACGATCACAAAACAATAATAAAAAAGCCCCTTGAAACCAAGAGGCCCTTAAGAATGCTATTATTTTTTTCTAAGATTTTTCTAACTTCCGGGTCAGTAATAAATTTATTGTAACCAGATAAGATCATATCATTAGCCGCATTCGCATAATCAATCGGCAATCCGAATTTACCGGTTTTTCTCGGATCTGCTACATAATCTTTATTTAACAATACTGCCGATGTATTAGTGCTTGTTAGTGTATAATTGATAATATAGGTCCAATCCACACTATAGCCTAAGTCATCCATTTTAAATTCTTTAACAGCACCGCTCAGCTTAACATTTGAATCTACTAATCGAATCCCTGTCTTCTCTAATTCTAATGCGGTTCCTCTTTTTGCTAGATCCGCAATATTTGATGACGTAAATATTTGCCCACCGGCTGTATTTTGCATTTGATTGCTTTTTACTTTACCTTGCTGAAATGGTTGGTATGTAAATTCCCCTATTTCAACATTACCATTAAATCTTGTATAGTTTTGTGGTACATAAGATGACACAGGTAATGTAACTGAACATCCGGTTAATATCACGCTAAACAAACCTACTAATAATAATTTTTTCATTTTAAAATCCCCATAGGTAAGAAAATTTTAATTTACCTGATTTTATAATAATATGTAGTGATCACGATCACAAAACAATAAAAAAGCCTGCAAGGGGGCAGGCTTAGTTTTCATCTTTCCATTTTTTAGCAAGCCATTCAAATTCGCAGAATAGCTTAGGTCTTTGTTCACGTTTACGTAATGCTTGGATGTAAATATCTAAGATTTCCCAATCTTGGATAATTAAAGAACGCTTCATTCGCTTATAAATTTCTTCATCAAAAGCACCTTCCTGTATCCCAGAAGCCATAAACTCGTAATTATTGAGAATATCTAAAATTGCGTGATTTTTCTCTTCATTGTCCAATAAAGGACTAGAGCCTAAAGCATCAAAATTTTCTTTATCGCTTTTCATCTTTGCATACACTTTGCGTGAGTGTATTAGACCGATATCTTTGCGATCAGACATTACAGCGTCAATGGTTGCTCTTTGCTTCCATTGTAAATCATTACTAAGATTTTGAGCTTTTAGTGATCTTAATTGAAATCCAGCAAATAGTGCAGAAACAACAATAGCTCCAGTTTGCACCCAAAAGCCATAACTTTCGCCTAGAAGTTTAGCTGTTTCTTCCATTAAAAACCGTCCCAGCCTTCAATCATTAGAAATCCCAACCTTCATTAAATTTCATCATATTTGTTTCCTCCGTTGTAGATTTAGACTAAAAAAGCGACTGAAAGTTCGTCGCTAATTGTTGCCTTATAAAGTTAAAAGAACAAATAAGATTACTGTCACTAATCCTATATCAATAATATCTTAAAGAGAATTTTAAGCAAGTGTTAAATATATTATTTACATATTATATAGGAGTACTTTTATAACTCTAAGTGTCAATGTTATCGTCAATTATTTTAACACACCAACGATAACTTTAAAGCAACCACCACACCCAATACGAACTGTTCAGCTTGGGCTAAATCACGTAACAATGTAGCGTGGCTAATTCCTAATACTTGTTCAATTTGTTTATCTGATACTCTTGCAGCATATCGTCCAAGTAAGATTTCATATTGTTGTAAATCTTGCTCCTTAAGTTGTTTAACACAACGATCAATTTCAAAAATGGATTCATCACTTAGCCGTAAAATTCGATAATTACTGGTTGGCAAGGCTTGTTTCATACCTGCCGCCACACAGGGAAATTCCGTGCCTAATCGACCATTGGCGGAATATCCCCAAAAACGCAATAATCCTTTAATATCAATCTGCATTTGCCCATTCCTTAATCTTAACCACTACCAAACCGTCTTTTCTCGGCTCAAACTTCTCAATATGCAACCGCATAATCAAACTATCATCTTCAATCAGCTTACCGTGAACTAAACCGTCCAATAACGCCTTCAAAATATTATCAATATCACGCCGGCGATTATCAGGCGGAAACACCGCAATCTGCACCGCGATTTTGCCTGAAAAGGTTGCATCAATCGCTCGACAAATCCGATAAACTTGTTCCCGAAACGCTTTCCCCTCTCTGCTGATGTAATGTGTACCAGCTTTGGTATGCCGCCAATAATGATTAACTGACGGCGGATATGGCAATGCGATATCTAAATAATCACTCATTTTTACCCCACGTAATACTGATCAACGCACAAAACACACTTACTAAAAAACAACCGCCAATAAAAATATCTTTATCTGTCATTAACACTCAACGCCTCCAAGCTCAATGCTTTATCTAAAAATCGAAATAATAAATCCGTTTGCTTACCATAATTTTGTTCAAATAACTGAGCATTACAATGTAGCTCATTGTGATGTACTCGGCAGAGCGGAATGACAAACAAATCATGTTCTTTACTTCCCATTTTTCCTCGCCCTTGCCCGATAATGTGATGTGGGTCATCAGCTCGTTTACCGCAACAAACACACGGTTGTGATTTCACAAACTGCAACCACTTGCTTGATTCAAATCGCTTTTCTTTCGGCTTCGCCATAAAACTTGCCGGCGGTTCAGGATCTGCTTTTAGCTTTAAAATCGGCTGCGCTAGTGTTTTAAAAATCTTATACGGGTCTGCTTGCTCCGCTGCGTAAGTCGTAGATTCTCGGTGGTCTGGCACTTCTTTTTGTGGCAAATTCAGCAATCTACGCAAATCAGATTCATCAATTGCACTTACACAATTTTTTGCAATCGCCCAAGCTAACAAGCACCCTAAATTTAGTGATTCATCTGCCTTCATCTGTAGATCTTGGCGGATTTTATAACCGATAAACTGCACCCAATTTGCTTCCGCCAATGCGTTTAACTCGTCCTCACTTGCTTCGCCACGGTGCGCTATGCCGTCATGGTGCCAACAAGTGCGGATAAAACCTGTTTTCGTGCGTGTAACCGTCATTTCTTTATGGCAATAAGCGCCGTCTCTACACTGACAAATTGCAATTTTGCGTACCCATTTGGATAATTCAGCTTCTCCGCCCGCTGCTTTGCGTACTAATTCCGATTTCGCAAAGTCAGCTAGTTGTGGACAAGCGGTCGAATTCTGCAAATTTTTTGCAATTTCTATCTTGCCGGACGGTTGCGTTTTTAAGTGATCTGTCGCCGGCATTAAAATCGTACGTTCTCCGAACGCTAGCTTATTTACCGTGGGCGGAATCCGATAGAACACAATCCCGGCTTCGGTCTGAAAGTATGGTTTGAGTAATAATGCTTCAGTCATTTGTTAATTCCCATATACCGAAATAACCGCAGCTCTTCGTTCGATTCAGTGAGCAGCCATCGCTTGCTTGTGGGAATGGCTTCGGCTCAATTAGGTGTCCCTCACATTGGAATCGGTCATCGCTCATCTCGCTACAAAGAGCCGGTAAATCCGGCACATACCAATCTGTCAGCGGAGCGTTACATTTAGGGCATTTATGCGTTGTTATCATTGGTCCCAACCTGTTTGATTTTGTCATAGCTAACATAACTTGTTACAAATCCCTCTGCGTATGGATCAAATACTGCAAACATCTGCCATTTCGGGTTATCCTCAACTGGCTTTTTAGTAATAGGGTTAATAAATGCTACTCGCTTGCCAACAATATCGATAACTTCGGTTGCGTGCTCTCGAATCAATTTAAACCACTCTGTCGATTTATCTGCGTTTAACAGCATTACGACAAAACAACGTTTTTCATTCATCAAGCGAACCGCTTGCTTTACAAATTTTTCAACGTAACCACGACCGTAGGGTGGATTAATGAAAATGCGTGCATTGTTTTCGATAATCCTGTCAATGCTTTCGAAGTTCAAAAAATCAATTTCGGGCGTAATAAAATAATCACAAATTTTATTTTCTACTGTCGCCGCGCCGTCCCACTTAATAGCCCAACGGCGTTTCACATAATTTGCGCATTCCGGCGGTGTCTGCCAAGTGTTTTTGTCAAAATCAGTCATTGCTAAGCTCCTAATGTCGGGATCGGTAAATCGTGAATTTGCTCCGCCACGGCCTTGATATTGCCGGCAATCACAGAATTAATATTATGTTCGGTCGGGTGTGCGTTTTTTGTTTTGATAACACAGTAGTACACGATTTTTTTGCGTAGATCGCTGAAATCTGTACGGTTGAATAATGTCGGCGTACTTAGATAACGCTGATAAACGCCTCGTACCTCATCCACCGATGGCATATCCTCAATTTGTGCTTTACGGTTTGCTTCCGCTTCGCTCACCCACTTGCCATTTACCGCTACAGGTTTTCCGGACTCAGCCCAAGCGGTCGCTTTCGGCAAGTAATCTTCAAAGTTCGAAGATCGGAAAATCGTTTTAGGCGCAAGATATTCACGCATTTTCCCATCTCGACCCCATTTCGCAACTAGGTAATCAATCACAAGTTCGCACTCTTGACGGGTAGAATCCTTCAAGCGAGCCGTCGCCAGTTTTAGCGAATTACCCGAGGTTTTGAATTTTGGCAATTTGATTCCCACCACATCGCTTAATTCCGCCAAGCGGTCATTTAAATGATTTAACACAGCAACGCTTTCGAGCTGTGTTTCCCCCTCAGGGGGATTAAGGGGGTTATCTTTATCATTATTATTTTTATAATTAGTATTATTATCTGTCGGATTTTTTTCCGAGCTTTCTCGGATTTTTTTCCGACTCTCGGATGGACTCAAATTTATTCCATTCACAACCTTTTTCAGTCAGTCTGACATAGTCTTTACCGTCCATTTTGAAGTGTTCAATAATGCCCTTCTCTTTCAGTACTTTGTATTGACGATAAACAGTATCTTCTTTGCTAAATACTGCCGGTAGCTCTTCACAAACCTTGCCAAACGACATCCAGTAATAAGTCACACCATCAATCACGACAGCTTTTGCCCAACTTGATGCTTGATTAATTAAATCGACTAATGCGCCTTGGGTAAGGTTGATCCCCCATTCCGCCAAGCGAACATTATTTATTGTTGATGTGAATCTCATTGTCCTAACTCCGATGCGTAACGTTGCGCAATCCATTCAATGCCTTTTGCCGTTACTCGTGTTTGAGTAAAATTATGTCCATGTTCAGCCGTACCGGTTTTAACCGCAAAAAGTTGCTTAGCTTGTTTATCTTGATAAGGCAGTAAATTTCCTGATTGTCGATAAAGCACTCGATCACGTTCTAAACATTCGATTAACCGCTTTTCAGGAAAATTAAGAATCTTGGCGGTTTCTCTTAATGATTTGGTTGTACCTACCTCAACGTAATGTTCCACAAATGCTACTTTAGGGGCTTGAATGGCTAATTGGTGATTTTGTTGTTCAATTACTTCTTGTTGCTCTGCCGCCAAGCGAAGGGCCTGTGAAAATGTTTTCGGAATACCTTGTTTACTTTCTAGCTCAGTCCAACGGCGATTAATACGAATACGCACATCAGCACGATACCCAGTAATCAAATCAATACATTGTTCACGAGTAAGTAAAAATTCTCGGTGTTGCTGATTACCTGTGCTTGGATGGGTAAAATACCCCTCTCCAATTTTGGATAAGCCCATTTCTGCATAGGTGTGATTAAGGTTTTCAATATCACGGCAGACATGACCATGCTGCTTTTCACATAAACGGGCAATCTCACGGCTACTCATTGTGAGTGTGCTTGAGTTTTGCTCTGAAATGTTTAATAATAGATTCATAAATTAACTCTTGTTAATTTTCCTTCAATGAAACTAACCGCCGCACCAACGGCGGTTTTTATTTGCCTGAATTTCGTAAAACTGCCCAATTCACATCCGGACGTAACTGTTCACAAGTCACTTCTCCATTTGTTAATCGCTCAATCTCTGGGCAATGCTCTGCTGGCACTCTATTCGAACCCCATTTAGATACGGCTCGCATAGAAATACCAAAGTGCTTCGCTAATTCAGCTTGACCGCCAATCAATTTGGCAGCTTTTTTGATTGCTTTCATAACACTTCTTTCATATTGTACTATAAGTACATATTAAATCAGAACTGAAAGTACATCAAGTTTTATTTATAATGCGTACTAAAGGTTCATATTTAAAAGGTGGCTAGTATGCTTACAGATGAAAAAATTAGAGTGGATTTCGCAAAACGATTAGATATTGCGTGTAAACAAAAGGGTTTACCCGAAAAAGGAAGAGGTACGCAATTAGCTTCTGTTTGTAAAGTAACACCCAAAGCAGTAAGTAAATGGCTAAATGCGGAAACTATGCCTTCAACAGCAAATATATACCTTCTTGCTAAGTTTCTCGCAGTAACGCCAGAATGGCTAACTTATGGAATAGGTAATGTAATACCCGCTGCGATTGGAACAACTAAAGTGCCTCTAATCAGTTATGTTCAAGCAGGAGCATGGACCGGCATTGACGATTTCCGGGAAACTTGCGGAGATTATGAATATATCTTGACTGATCTTGATGTATCCGGCGATGCCTTCGCATTAAAAATCGAAGGTGATTCAATGGAACCGGAATTTATTGCAGGCGACATAGTGATTATAGATCCGAAAGTAGAACCGCACGCCGGCGAATTTGTTGCCGCCATCAATGGTGATTATGAAGCCACATTTAAAAAATATCGCCCACTAGAAGATTTAGATGAATATGGCAGACAACACTTTGAATTAGTGCCGCTTAACCCCGATTGGCATAGTATGTCATCACTTAAACAAGAAATCCGAATTATCGGAACAATGGTAGAACATCGTATTTATCGTAGAAAGAGATAATGCATAATCACGATGTTTGTCCATATAACAAAGAGAATTTAGCAGCAGATTTATAGGGAAATATATAATGATCACGAATCTTGACATTGACCATTATCGGAAATTAAGAAATATAACATTATCATTTACCCCAGGAATAAATTTAATATCAGGAACAAACGGGACTTGTAAAAGCTCAATCTTGCATATTATTAGCAATTCATTTCAAGGGGTAAATTCAGATGATGAAGGGCTAAGAGAATGTTTATCAATTATTACCAGAATAAATCAATCAATAAACCCTAAAATAAATAACCTAACAAAAGGAGATAATAGATACAATGATCCAGCCCCAGGAAAAAAAGGAGAACTCTATAAAGTTCAATACAATAACGGTTCTATCTTAGGCTTTAGAAGACATAATGCAAGGAGTACATCTCGATTCTCGCTTAAACCTAAATATGCGACACCTGGCGAATCATTGCCTGAATCTCCTGTCATTTATCTAGGACTTACTCGCTTAATTCCTATTGGTGAGTTAATGGATGTTTATGCAAATATTCGAAAATCACTTCCAGAAGATTATCAAAATGAGATAATCCAAAAATATAATGAATTAACAGGTATTCCAATAAAAAATATTTCAACACACGAGATTACAGGTCTAAAGAGACGTGGAGAATTTGAAACGGATCTAGAAGGTATCGATTCAAATACAATTTCTGTGGGCGAGGATAATTTATTTGTTATATTAAATGCCTTATACTCTGCAAAATATTATTCATCTGTAACAAATAAGAGACCGAGTATAATACTTATCGATGAAATAGATGCTGGATTACATCCATCATTACAATTTAGATTACTAAATCTGCTAAGAGAGTTTTCGAGGAACTTTAATATACAAATTATATTTACAACTCATAGTTTATACTTGATTGACAAAGCATTAAAAAATAGAGATAACATTATTTACTTAATGAAATCTGCCAATAATTCAGTTTCACTTATGCAAAATCCTGATATTTTTAAAATTGAAATGCATTTAAATAGCGAAACAAGGCAAGATTTATATAAAGATAAAAAACTACCTATCTTTTCTGAGGATGATGAAGCGAGGATAATGATTAATATTATCTTTGATACACTTAGTGAGAATGATCAACAATTTGCATCTATTCGTCATTACTTCCATTTAGTTCAAATGAAATCAGGATGTGAAAATTTAAAAACTTTATTTAAAGATAGAGTATTAACCGCCAATACATTAAAAGCTATTTGTATTTTGGATGGTGATAGCAGAACACATGAACTTAAACATAATATCATTAGCTTACCTGGACAAAACAGTCCTGAAAAGATTACATTCCAACATCTAGATAAATTACTCTCTAATAAAAGTTATAACGACTTTTGGTGTAATGAATACATTCAACAAGAAGGTTACTCTTTTGAATGGGCTAACGATAATATTCATCCACAATCTTCTGCTTTAGTATCTTCCTATGACAGAGAAAATGCTAAGAAATTATTTACCGATATAAATTATCATCCTTTTTTTACTATAGTGCTGAAAGATTGGATTCTTCGGAATTGGGATAGTAAAGAGATGAAAGAATTTATTAAAGATTTAAATATACTGTTCCATAATCTATCAGATTATTATGGCATCCACTCAGCGCGCTGGCCACGCTTCTAGTTTTATGATAAAATATCTCAATTCTAAGAGTATTGGTGAGAAAAATGTTACGTACCCCCTTACGTTATCCAGGTGGAAAAGCTAAATTTGTTCCCGTAATCAAACAGATTATGGAAAAAAACAATCTCAAAGGACACTATGTAGAGCCCTACGCTGGTGGAGCGGGTGTCGCATTAGATTTACTCTTTAGCGGCTATTGTACAGATATTCATATCAATGATTTAGACTTGGCCATCTATCATTTTTGGAAAGCTATTACTGAGCAAACCGAAGATTTTATTCGTCTGATCAGCGACACCCCCATCACGATTGAAGAATGGCACAAACAAAAGATATTACTCAAAAGAGAAGATCTTTCTTCATTAGAACATGGTTTTGCAGCCTTCTTTCTTAATCGTACTAATCGTTCAGGTATTCTAAAAGCCGGCGTGATTGGCGGATTAAATCAGATGGGAAATTACAAGCTCGATTGTCGTTTTAATAAGATAGATTTAATCAAGCGTATTGAGAAAATTGGTGATATGAGCAAACATATCCATGTAACCAATTTTGATACAGAAACTTGGCTACCAATAATAGATAAACTTGTACCAACTAATTCGTTAATTTATCTTGACCCGCCATATTATGAAAAAGGTCAGGGGCTTTATAGGAATTATTACCAACATAAAGACCACCAAGCGATTCAAGAAAAGTTGGACAATGTAAAAACACCTTGGCTTGTATCTTATGATAACAATTCCAATATCAAGGCTATCTATCAGCAATACAGACAAAGTGAATACTCTTTAAATTATTCGGCCAACAAAAAAATGAAAGCAACAGAAATTGTTATTTATAGCCATAATCTTGTTTTATAACCGTCCTCGTGGCGGTTTCCTTTTACATTTGTAATTTTTTTTGCAAAAGAACCCCCTCCAAAGAGAGCTTAATTATGCGTGTGCCGCTTGTTTTACTTCTAATGTTAAGTTTAGTGCTTTCATTACTTTCAATACAGTAGAAAAAGTCGGGTTCCCTTTTCCGGAAAAGGCTTTATACAACCCCTCACGGCTCACGCCCACTTCTCTCGCAACTGGCTCATATTGCGTGCTTTGGCAATATCGCCTAATGCGGAAAGAATTAAGTCCATATCATCCTCTTTCAGCACCTCATTCAAGTAAAGTTGAATTTTTTCTTCACTTCTTAAATGTTCCACCATATCAAAATCTTGTAGTTCCATAAGCTATTTTAAGCATAACTATGCGATAAATGAAAAGGCATTACAGCGTATGAGCGGTGTTGTTTAAGCTCCCACAAATCATATTTTGTCTGTAAGTTTAGCCACAATCTTGCCGTGCTAATCCCTGCTTCTTCTAAACTTAATGCCAAGTTTGCCGTCATAGGGCTTTTTCCATGTAACACTCGAGATAACGTTTCACGAGAAAAGCCTAAATGCGCTGCAAGCGCAGTAATTTTAATATTATTTGGTTCAATAAAACCATCAAGTAAAATTTGTCCTGGATGTGCCGGTTTACGCATAACTACTCCTTAATGATAATCTTCATAATTCAAAATATAGGCATCTCCGTTAATAAATTCAAACGTAATCCTCCAATTGCCGTTAACTGTCATAGAATAAATCCCTTTTCTATCTCCTTTAAGTTCGTGGCATTGATAAAACGGCATAAGTTCATCAACACTCTCTGCTGAATCCACTAAATCAAGAATACCATCTATTTTGCGCTGATGATTAAGCTGAATGCCTTTAGTAATGCCCTTTTCAAAATATTGTTTTAAGCCTTTGTGTTTGAAACTCTTTATCATAAGTATAACGCCACTTAATTAATGTGACATAAATATATCACACCGCTTTTAAAATACAACAAATTTGACCAAATTTCTCTATTTTTATCTCTTTATTGATTAAAAAACAATCAATCAAACATTTTCAAATTCTTTATAAATCAATTGGTTATGAACTAAAAGTATATCAAATCAAAATTAATGTACTTTTAGTTCTTGCGTTCAATGAACCAAAAGTACATAATAACCACATCAAAACGCAGTACAGCAAAACGGAGAAACAAAATGGACACTCAAAGCGTATTCAACAATAAAGATTTCATCTTATGCAGACGTAAAGAGAAACGTGGCAACGGATTTATTCAAATTTTCGAAGCATACGAAAATGAAGAAACAAATGAGTTTGTCGTTGAAAGAGCAATGTTTAGAAACGGTAAGCTGATTGAGTGGAGCCAAAGCGAAAAAATGAACGCTGAAAAAGCCGAACAGCTTTGGAATATGTATCTCTGCTAAGAATCTTTACTAAGCCCTCAGTCGGAGGGCTTGAATAAGGGTTCTACCCTAGCCGAAAGGCAACGCTCTTTAACAATTTGGTGCTTATGCGAACGAATATTTAGACCGCAAGAAGTAAACTTCAACGCTTCATTCATAGAGGGAATGAATGTTTAGGCAGTGCACTCGCAAGGTGTAAAGAGCTAAACGCGCAACACTGGTATTCAATGTTCTAAGCAATCACATTCCGATAATCGGATACGGATATAAGCGGCACCCGACAGTATGGCAAAGCTGGGCGGGCGACAGAACCACACCGTTTGGTCTGTTTTCCAGTTGGTAAAAAATGGGAAAGCAACAGACAGCAAACGTTAGCTAAAGGCGTGACAGCTTGGAGAGACAAGCATCCTACGGCACTTTCACAGGATTTGAAAGTGGCTCTTGATTTAATCACAAGTGAGCGACTTCAGGAGAAGTATTAAATTGGGACTGATTACCCCAAATGTATGTAAGGCTCTACTTGCTGACTGTGGCAAGTATAAATAATCACAGTCACCAATGCTAGGCTTGCTAATATTGGCCATAGGACGGAGCTTATACTTTCGTAAAGCAATCAGCAGATAACTGATGTAATGTGGGTTCGATTCCCACGCCTAGCACCAACGATCGCATAGCTCAATGGATAGAGCAACCGCCTTCTAAGCGGTGGGATGAGGGTTCGAATCCCTCTGCAGTCGCCACCTATAAGCATATTCTTTGAGTGTGCTTATAGGTGGGAACACCGTAATTTGACATTTATATCCGATAAGCATACCGCCATTCACGGTGGCGGTATTTATCAGAAAGCGCACTGGAGGTACTCCGTTATTGTCGTTGTCAAAGTGCTTGTAAAACTCCTTTAGTGCGCTTTCTAATGAATGGTTATGGATTGCCGTTCATTGTTTTAAATGCGTATGTATGTAAGTTGAATAAGGAGGATGGTATGTAAATCATTTATCTCTGTTTTGATTGATTTGTAAGTTCCCCTTGCCTGTTTGGGTAAAACAGGCTCTATTTAAAACCGCTCTAGAGTTTCCACTCGGGTTCTTTCTTGTTTGCACTCTGCCCGAGTTAGATCGGTTCTAAATGGCAAGTTGATCGGCTGAAACTTTAAAACGACCGATATTCATTTCCTTAGGTAAGACCTCCTCGCCCCTCTCTAGTTATTGGATTGGGGCTTTTTTTTAACAAAATTTATCCCCCGAGGACAATACTATGAGTAATTTATCAATCTCCCTCCTAGCTATCGGCGCAGCAATGCTACTCGGAGGGCAAATCGCAACAACAAACGACTTAGACGGCAAAGAATTAGTCGATTCAATTCATTGCCAACAGAAAAGCTGCACGATGGAATGGGTGCATAGTCACGCATTTGTAAAAACCCTCAAATGCCAATACCCACAAGCAACACCGATCGAATTTGTAAATAACTAAGGACTTAACATGGCTATAGATGACTGGAATTTATATCCGCAGAAACGACCGATTAAGAGTGGCAACTATCTTGTAGTTGTGACCGTCAATAACGAATCACTAGGTATAAATCGACTAGTGACGCTCAGTAATTATGACGCAATGAATCATGAATTTGGTTTTGACGCTCGAATGAAAGAGCGTCAAAGTGCGGAACGTGTTTATGCTTGGGTACATTACAAAGAACCGCCTCCGCCACCAACACTTAAAACGCCAAAAGGGAAAAAACATGAACGCTAAAAATACTCTGCTGCAACTAATCGAAGCACGAAAAGAACTTGATCGCCAGTTTAAATATGTCGAGAAATTACAGATTGACTCCGTGCCTACAATTTCACCAGTAAAAATTGGCGAGCTTGTGCCGTTTGGTAAAAGCGAAATCAAAGTATTCAATATTGCCATTAACCGCATTTTGCCAGACGGCGTAGAGTTTAAAATTTACGGTCATGTCAAAAAGATTGATGGCACATTCGGCAAGCATCATAGATGCGTTTATCAAACGCTGAAGTTGAATGATCTTAACTAATCCAACATTAAAAAAGTAAATAATGAAATCAACACAAGAAATTTTAAACGAACGCCAAGCACAGCACGGTAGCTATGAGAGCTTTTGCGAAATCTACGGCGGTTTACGAAAAGTAAGTGACAAGCACGCTGAAAAATTAACTTGGCAACAACAAACAGCCGTTGAAATGATGCTATTCAAAATTGCCAGAATTTTAAATAACGGAGCAAATCATCAAGATAACTGGCAAGATATTGCCGGCTATGCATTATTAGGTGGCAACCTATTTACACCGGCACAACCTGCAATAACGGAAATTACAGGTTCGACACTCAATACTAGAAATGACAACAAATAAACCGCTAACTAAGCGGTTTTTTATTAACTAAATTAACAACCAATCAAACATGGAGAAACAACATGAGCAACTTAACCCCATTTGATCAAACATTATCTAAACTTAACCGTGGAGAACTTAACGATGAATTAACAGATGTACTCGCTGAAGTCGTCAAAGCCGTCCGCACAACTCGTAAACAAGGTTCAATTACACTAACTCTGAATGTTGCGATGTTGAATACTCGTACCGAAGATTCAATCAAAATCACACCAAAAGTCAGCCGTAAAGTCCCTGAACTTGATCGTGAAGAAAGCATTGTCTTCTCAACAGCAAGCGGCGATGTGTTATTTGATGACCCAAATCAGCTCAAAATGGAATTAAAAGCCGTTGAAGAAAAACCGAAAGGTAGCTTAAAAGTTTTAGCAACTGCCGCAGCATAATCATTACATAACATAACTAACTTTATATAAGAAGGATCCCATTATATGGAAAAAATTATCAAAGAAATCGCAAGCCTAGCTTCAAATGGTTTAAATGTTGGCGCATTAGCTGGTACTCCTGCAATTCTTGCCCGTGATGATTTCGAAATCAAATCATTAGAACATTTACAACCGACACCAAATCGTATCCGCCAAGCAGTTACGGTCTCTACTGCACAATCTCTTATTGATTACACAAATAAATTTAAAATTGCCGGTACAGCTATTTTCTGCGACTTGGATTCACTGAGCGTGAAAACTATCTTTGATTACCACGCAAATCCGCAAGAAGCTCGTTGGGGTGATCATACAGCAAGCTACACTTGCCCACATTCCAAAGACTGGAAAGCGTGGACTGCTAAAAATAAGTCAGCAATGAGTCAAATTGAATTTGCTCAATTCATTGAAAATAACATTCACTGTGTGGCAAGTGAAGGTAATACAGTAAGCGGTGCGGAATTATTAGCAATGGTTCTAGCATTTGAAGAAACTCGTAAGTCAGAGTTTAAATCGGTACAACGCCTACAAGACGGCACAATGACATTTGCTTTCACAGACGAAAAAAGCGGTGGCGGTAAAACACGTTTACCGGAAGAAATCTCGTTAGGTTTACAACCATTCCATAATGGCGATTACTACCAAATTAAGGCTCGCATTCGTTATCGTATTAAAGATGGTTTATTAACCTTATGGTATGAACTTATCAATCCTGAAAAAGTGATCGAGGATGCGTTCAATACTACGATTGAAAATCTGAAATCAAATATTCCTGATGTAGAGTTCTATGAAGGGTACTTAGCGTAATCGAAAAATTTTACTAAAAACAGACCGCTTGTTCGTAAGTTCAAGCGGTTTTGTTTTATGGAGGTAATGATGAACAATTCAAAACAACATAACCTGAAAAAATTAATACCATTTGACGCAGATTTAGCTATTAGACATAGATTGAAATGTCAGCTAAGAAATGGAGATACAGCTTATTGTCTTTATCAAGCAACAAATCCTCTCGTAGAAAGTGATAGCATTATTGGTGTTCATTTTTTTGATGATGGTACTGAAACTCCAATTCATTGGGGAGCAAATGGACAATGGAACCGTATTAGTAGTGATGGAGAAATGCTTGAATATAGATATGACATTATCGGAATGTTCCCTGGGGAAATAAACAATCATGATTGGATTCAAGTAAAAGAACAATTACCTACTGAACAAGGGTATTACCTAGGTTATAGTCCATATTGGGAAAATCCTTATGAGATATTACAATATGATGAAGATTTAGGCGGTTTCTTAGACTACCAAGATGAAATCACACACTGGCAACCACTTACGAAGCCACCGCAAGATTAACATATGACGCACTATAAAAGTGCGTTTCTTATTTAAGGATGAACTAATGATTGTTTGGGCTTTGTTCGACAGCGGAAACGGCTGCTATACTCAAGCTGCAATGCAATGCAATGCAATGCCAGGCTACTCTATTGAGATTTATCCGATTGGCATTGATACTGAGAGTAAAAATAGTCATTTTATTAATCTTAATTTAGCTGATTATGGACGAATGTTTGGCGACAACACTTTGTTTGATACGCTTGATAAACTGCCACAACCTGATTTAATAATCGCTAGCCCACCCTGTGAAAGTTGGTCAGTAGCTAGTGCTATGTGGGGAGGTAATGCTAGCTGGAAGCAAGAGAGTGGCAACGGTCGTGAATTATCAAAATTCACCATCCGAAATAACGTCGATTATGAATTACCTCACGTCCAGTTTAAGTATGAGCGATCATTTTTAAATCGCATTAATGGCGAATTGTGTATCTACAATACAATTGAGATTATCAAACGATACCAACCGTCCATCTATGTAATCGAGAATCCGGCAAGTAGCAGAATTTGGCATTACATCGCCGACATTTTGAATTTTAAAATCCCGTTTGAGAATTTGACTTATTATAACAATTACGGATACCCACTCCGTAAGCCAACTAGATTTAAAAGTAACATTAACTTAAATCTACGTTGTGATAAATCTATCAAAGCTGATAAAGATTGGAGAGAGTTTTCGAAAAGTTACAATGAGCGGTCAAATATACCTATACAACTTATCTTAGACATTTATGCCAATGTCGAAAAAACACTTAAATCAAACATTCAAAGCCTGTCGCAAGATGGGCTTTTTTTGTAGGGTATTTTTTATGGACAAAATAATTTTAGATGCCTGCTGTGGCAGTCGAATGTTTCACTTCGACAAGCAGAACCCTCTTGTTTTATTTGCAGATAATCGAGAGTTGCGGACTACTTTTAAAGATAGAGATAAAGAGCGACACCTTGTTGTAAAACCTGATGTTATCCACGACTTTACAAACATGCCTTATCCAGACAATTCGTTTAAGTGCGTTATCTTTGATCCGCCACATTTGAAACAAGGCGGAAGCAATTCTTGGTTAGTTAAAAAGTACGGAAAATTAAATACTGATTGGCAAAGTCAGCTTAGACAAGGATTCAGCGAATGCTTTCGAGTGTTAGATAAACACAGAATTCTGATTTTTAAGTGGAATGAAACACAGATCAAAGTGAGTGAGATTTTAGACTTGACCGACTATTTTCCGCTTATTGGACACAAATCCGGAAAGCAATCGAATACACATTGGATTGCGTTCATTAAAGACAAGAATTTTAGTAAGAAAGGTGACTAATGAACGATACAAATCTATGGTTATTAATAGCTGAATTATCCCTGGTGCGTATAGTTTGGCTGTTACACACTCTGCGCGCACGAGAGCGTGACGACGACTTGATGATCATGCGCATTAGGCTTTGGCTAATTGAGCGGGGACGATATGTTTAGAAACGAAGTACAAGTAATGGATGGTAAGCGATATATCGTGCTTGAAGCAGAATTTAAGAATGAGTGGACAGTTTTGAGAGAAACAAGAAAAACCGTCACTCAAGGCGAAGCATTAGAAATTTGCCAATATTGGGTGAAATATAAAAACGTGAAACCGGAACAGTTACAAATCGTTGAAGTACCGGATATTCTACGAAAAACACCAAGATGGTAAAGTGATTAATGGAGAAATAAGATGAATATTTATCAAGATTTTCTCGCCCTTGAAGAATTACAGTTTCTTACTGGGCGGAAGCAGAAAAAATGATCATTGAACAGCTCAACAAAATGGGTATTCCGTTTGTGAAAAATGGTAATGGCTTCCCTATTGTACGGAGAGATTATGCTTCTCGGACAAAAAACAAAAGACAAGAATCTGCTAATGAACATGATTGGATTCCAAATGTTCTCAGAACAGCATAAGGAGTTAGTATGGCTCGACCACGTAAACGAGAAAATAACGGTTTGCCGCAAAATCTACTTTGCCGACGACGGAAACGAGCAAGTGGCCAAATTGTTGAATACTTTTACTATGTAATGGCGGACGGCAAAGAAAAATCCCTCGGCACAAACAAATACGAAGCCGTATTGGAAGCCGCCAAACTCAATTTTGAATTTCAGAAAAAGGGCGAAGTTGTTTTATTCATTGATGTGGCAAAGCGGTATGAAGTGGAAGTCGTTCCCACGAAAAAAGCAAAAAACACACGCCAATCCAATTTACAGGCGATTGGCTGGCTCTGTAAATTCTTCGGAGATCCGCCAATTCAACTTGAAAGAATTGAACCTCAGCACATCAAGCAATATCTACAATGGCGCAAAGATACGCCGGCAGTGGCTAATATCGAGGTTGGATTATTCAACACTATTTGGAATAGTGCGAGGGAGTGGGGTTACACCACTCTATCCAGTCCATCACAAGGTGTAAAAAAATTCCCAACGAAATACCGAGAAATCTATGTCGAAGATTATATACTTGAAAAAATCTACGAATTTGCCGATGAGCGAATGGCGGATATTATCGAAACAGCCTACTTACTTGGGCAGCGTCCTATTGATATTTGCAATATCCACCGCTCACATATTTATAACGGTATTTTACATATCACACAGCAAAAAACGGGTAAAAAAGTCAGGTTTGAAATTAGTGGTAGGCTTAAAGAGATTTTAGACCGTAGGCTACAAGATGGAAGCGATTTTATATTCACAAATAAATGGGGAAGAAAATTAGAAAGGAGAATCCTAGGAAATCACTTTAAAGAGATTAGAGAAAAAGCAATGAATGCATATCCTGAACTAGCTGATGAAATCGGGAAGGTTCAAATGCGAGATATGCGAGCCAAAGCAGCAACAGATATTTCATTAACTGCAACCGATGAACAGGCACAAAAACAGCTTGGACATACATCAAAACGAATGACCCAGCATTATATTAGAAAAGATAAATTACTCAAACCAACTGATGAAATTACATAATGAAAAAGCCCTTTTGTACTATACAAAAGAGCCTTTAAATCACTTAAAATCCGTTCCGAAACTATTTTATAAAATATTGATTTTATTTGCATAAATAACCACCAAAAATCATAAAAGTTTCGGAACGTTTTTCAACGTTTAATCGTTGGCAATCCTAGATTAAATACGTTTGAAGTCTAAGTGAACTAATTTTGGTTTGGTCGGGTGACGTTGAATCGCTTGTACTTTAACTTGCTCTTCCTTACCCGCTACAACGATAGTTAATACTTCGTTATAGAACGCATCGTGTGCTTGTGCGTTGTTCACTTTATCGTGATCTAAGATGATTGATACAGGCTCTGCGTTACCACCGTAGATGATCGCAGGAACTTGACCATTGTGACGCAGGCGGCGGCTCGCACCCTTACCTTGCGCAGAACGAACTTCAGCTTCAAATTTGAATGACATTGTTTGATTCTCTTAAAGTAAAAAGGAACATAACGTTCCGTGAATATAAAAAATAGCAGGCGACCCAGCTATTTCACAAAATAATTTCGGCTGAAAAAGCCGAGTGCATATTCTACGCACTTTTTTACCAAAATGCAAAACAAAAAGAGGCGAATAATCTCGCCTCTTTCAATTATTTTAAACCGTTAAGCGATAAGCGCTTTCACTTGTTTTGCATACGCATCCCAATCGGTAATCGGGCGAGTCGCAACGCCTGAATCCATTGCCGCTTTTGCAACCGCTGATGAAACCGCCACAATTAAACGAGGGTCAAATGGTGTTGGGATTACATAATCCGGACCGAACGATAATTCGCCGTAAGTTGATAATACTTCAAACGGAACCGGCTCTTTTGCTAAATCTGCAATTGCGTGTGCCGCCGCCATTTTCATTTCTTCATTAATCGTGGTTGCACCTACGTCTAACGCACCGCGGAATAAATACGGGAAGCAAAGTACGTTATTTACTTGGTTCGGATAATCCGAACGACCGGTACATACGATCGCATCCGCGCGCACGGCTTTCGCTTCGTGTGGCGTAGTTTCCGGCACAGGGTTGGCTAACGCAAGAATTAACGGATCTTTCGCCATGGTTTTGATCATATCTTGAGTTAATGCGCCCGCTTTAGAACAACCTAAGAATACGTCCGCTCCCGCGACCGCATCCGCAAGGGTACGCCAACCGTTATCTTCAATCGCATAGAATTGTTTGGTTTCGTCCATATTATCGCCGCGACCTTGGTAAATTACCCCTTTAGAATCGCACATAGTAATATTTTCTTTTTTGAAACCTAAAGAACGCAATAAGTTGGTACACGCAATCGCAGACGCACCCGCACCGTTTACCACTAAACGCACTTCGCCAATATCTTTACCTACGATTTGTAAACCGTTTACTGCCGCCGCACCTACGATAATTGCCGTGCCGTGTTGGTCGTCGTGGAATACAGGAATACCCATACGCTCACGTAATTTTTTCTCGATATAGAAACATTCCGGTGCTTTGATATCTTCTAAGTTGATTCCGCCGAAAGTCGGTTCTAACGATGCGATAATATCGACTAATTTATCCGGATCGTGTTCGTTAATTTCGATATCAAAAACATCAACGCCGGCAAATTTTTTGAATAATACGCCTTTACCTTCCATTACCGGTTTAGACGCCAACGCACCGATATTACCTAAACCGAGTACCGCAGTACCGTTTGAAATAACCGCTACTAAGTTACCACGAGCGGTATAACGACGAGCAGCAGCGGGTTCCTTCTCAATTGCCAAGCAAGGTTCGGCAACGCCCGGAGAATACGCTAAGGCTAAATCATGTTGCGTTGCAAGTGATTTAGTCGGCGTAACCGAAATTTTGCCCGGTACCGGAAATTCGTGGAAGTCTAATGCTTGTTGTTTTAAATCGCTCATGGATACATCCTTAACATAAATAAGATTTTTGATGATGTGTATTTTCTTTATCTTTATCCGTAGCACATTATTTCATACGCTTCTTATGCTACAAATAAAACGGTCGAATTGTACTGTAAAAGTTATTGTTTTTGTGTGATTTAGATCTAATTTTTAACATTTTCTTAAAGATAACAAAAAACGATAAGACTTGGCAAAGTTTATACTCGACCTTACTCAAAAAATTACTCTAATTAGGTAGAAATTATCGGTAAGTTGTTTTCCGGCTTGATTCTTTGGCTTTACTCATTCAAGATGATAAAACAAATACGTATTTATGTTCAAAATTATGCTATTACTGACCAAACTCATTACCGCTATTATTCTACCGCCATTTAACGCTTTGATTTTATGGATTTTTTCTTTATTTCTCCATAAATTACAATTCAAAAAGCTGAGCTATTTTTGTACAGCATTAGGTATGACGATTCTCTATATTTGTAGTACGCCGTATTTCTCTCATCAATTAATTCAAGCGGTCACTTTTAGTGAAAAACTTACCATTGAGGATTATAAAAAGGCGCAAGCGATTGTAGTGTTGGGTGGAGGGGTACGTAACAGTCACGAATTATTCGGTCGTTATACGATTGCCGCCGCACCGTTAGAACGTATGCGTTATGCGGCTTATTTACATAAACAGACCGGTTTACCGATTTTAGTGACCGGCGGAAGCCCTGAAGGCAGAGAACCGGAAGCGAAAATTATGGCGCAAGAATTACACGATTTCTTTAATGTTTCGGTAAAATGGGTCGAATCAGCATCCAATACGACTGAACAAAATGCCATATTAAGTAAAGCGATGCTTAAGCAGGAAAGTATCGATCGCATTATCTTAGTTACGAATCAGTGGCATATGAAACGCACAAAAATGTTATTTGAACGAGAGGGATTTAACGTACTTGCCGCCGGTACCACCGCTCATCAAGCGCTTGATATCGGTATTTTACCCTTTATTCCGCAAGCACAAGCCTTACAGAACAGTAGCATTGCACTTAAAGAGTGGATTGGTTCTTGGAAAGAAAAACTGATCGGATAATTAGCATAATAAAGCCCCGTTTGAGGGCTTTGTACTAAAGTGAATGAATCAGATGTTCGATCATCAAACCGGCAATATCAATACCGCTTGCCTGTTCAATCCCTTCCAGCCCCGGGCTGGCATTTACTTCCAATACCAACAATCCGCTATCGGAACGAATCAGATCAACACCCGCCACACTAAGTCCGATGGCGTTTGCCGCTTTTACCGCAAGCTGCTGTTCCGCTTCAGTTAATGCTATCAGTTGTGCTTTACCGCCTAAATGGATATTTGCACGAAATTCGCCCTCATTACTTGAACGTTGCATCGCCGCCACGACACGATCTCCGATGACAAACGCTCGAATATCCTGCCCTTTTGACTCCGCTACGAAATCTTGCAGCAAATAAGTTAATTTCGCTTGCTGTAAAACCCCTAAGACACTTTGGGCGGTTTGTTTGCTCTCGGCTAACATAACCCCTACACCTTGCGAACCGGATAAGGTTTTCGTTATCAACGGGAACTGATGTTGGGCTAAATGTCCGTCCATCGAACACAGTTCTCCGGCTAACGAACTTGCCGGCACTGCAATTTGTGCGGCAACTAAAACTTGTAAACTTAGCCATTTATCCCGTGCCAAAGCGAAAGCGGTCGAATCATTTAATACTTTTACCCGTTTCGCTTCAAAATAACGCAAAACTCGACATCCCATTTCCGTACTGGTTGTGCCGAAACGAGGCAACACCGCATCATAATCGGGTAATAATTGCGGAAGCGGTCGGTTTTTATCGTAAATTTCCCCTGTTTGGTAATAGAGCCGCAATACGGATTGACCTTGCTCCACCGCTAATTTTATTAACATTCGATTCGGGTCGAGAATATCTAAGCTAATTCCCCGTTGCTCACAAGCCTGTTGTAAACGTTGGCAACTGTATAAACGAGGCTCACGACACAACATTAAAAATTTCATCGCTTCAACAATCCTTGTTGTTGGAAAAACGGTAACATATGCGGACGCACCGCTTTATTTAAGGTTTTATCAATCGCCACTTGCCACTGCTGTCCTTCACCGGTTCTCGCCTGATAATAAGCGGTCAAAATTTCGTTATATTTTGCAAGTTCCGTTTGATCCAACGGCTGATATTGATCTTCGTAACAGACCAAACTTATAGGCAAACGCGGTTTTAGTGTGGGATCCTGTGCCGGATAACCCAAACACATTCCTACTAACGGCACACAATATTGCGGTAACCCTAATACTTCCGCCACTTTCGCCACATCATTACGTAATGCCCCGATATATACTCCGCCTAAGCCGACCGATTCCGCAGCCAGCAAAACATTTTGGGCAAAAATTCCGGTATCCACCGCACCGATTACGCTGACTTCCGCCCAATCCAATTGCGAATCCGGCACAAGCTGCTTATGTTTATGAAAATCAATGCAAAAAACTAGGAACTCCGCACATTCGGTCACATATGCCATACCCGATACCTCACGCAATGCTTGGCGTATGGTTTGATCTTTGACACGAATCACGCTCACGCATTGCAAATGATTGGAGGTTGAGGCTTGTTGCCCGGCTTGGATTAAGGTTTGGAATAGATCTTCCGAGATAGGTTGTTCGGTAAATTTACGAATAGAACGATGCGAAAGTATCGTTTCTAAGGTTGGTTTGCTCATCATATTGCCTCCGATAAAATAAACGTCCGACATTACACGTTTTTTCAATCTTATGTGGCAGTGACGTAAAAATCAAACTATTCGCAATAAAATTGGTGTAAAACGGCTAAAATCGCTCTCACTTTTTCATCTTCCACTCGATAAACACGTTCCCGATGTTTCACTTCGGCAACAATCACACCTGCCGCTCTTAAAATTGCCAATTGATTGGAGGTTGCCGCTTGCGGCATACCGATAGCTTGGCATAGTTCGCTTACATTGCAATCCTTTTCTAATAAGCAACATAAAATCGCCAATCTATTCGGGTTTGCCAATAATTTTAGAAAATTGCTCGCTTCACCCGCCTTTTCAAATATCTTACTCATTTTACTTCCTGTTTTATGCTCAATAAGGGTTAAAAAAATCTATCGTTAATTTTAAAAAATTTATTGACAGAATTCAATCACAAAAATATTATATAAAAAAATCATTATATAAATAAATAATTATATCAACCAATGTACATATAAGGAGTATCCTATGAAAGCGAATGTCGGTGGAATTGATAAAGTCTTACGTATTGTGATCGGCGCATTACTGACCGTACTCGCCGCAACAGGCACAATCGGGATTTGGGGTTATTTAGGCGTAATCATACTATTAACCGGTCTTTTTTCCCGTTGCGGCTTGTATTCACTACTGGGTATTAATACCGCCCAAAACTACCCTGTTTGTCCGTTCAAAAAGAAATAACTAAAAAGCTTGAAGCTGTATAAGCTCAATAATAAGGAGCAGATATGTCTGATAACATCCAAAATTTTGATCTTACCCGTCGTTTATTCTTACAAAGTAGCGCATTAGGCCTAACTGCGACAGCAAGCAGTCTATTATTACCGAAATCTGCTCTAGCCGAACCTAAAGTATCGGCAGCGATAAAAATTGTTATTGCCGGCGGCGGTGCAGCCGGACTTGCCACCGCCTCTCGTTTAGCCGAACGATTGGATGAAAAAGCCGAAATCATCGTAATCGAGCCGAACAAACACCATATCTATCAACCGGGCTTTACCCTAATTGCTGCAGGATTAAAACCTGCCGATTATTCGGTATCCGATACCGGTGACTATCTTCCGCCTCAAGTGAAATGGATTGAAGCTAAAGTGGAAGAATTTAACCCTGATGCGAACCAAGTGCGCTTATCTAACGGTGAAAATTTAAACTACGACTATCTGTTCGTAACCACCGGTCTAAAACTGGATTATGACGCCATCGAAGGAATGGATACCAAATTAATCGGTACTAACGGTTTAGGCAGTATCTATCATAGCCGTCGGTGCGGAAAAAACTTGGAAATTGCTCGATGAGTTTAGCCGTAAAGGCGGAAATGCCGTATTGCTCCGTCCGAATACCGAAATGAAATGTTCCGGTGCGCCGCTAAAATATACTTTTATTGTGCGTGATTATCTCCACCGTCGCGGTACATTGGCTAAATCGCATATCAGCTACAACAGTAATAACGGCTCGTTCTTCAGTGTGCCGATTGTTTCTGAAAAAGTACGTATGATGTTCGAAGCGCGCGATATTCACTACCACTATCATCGTATTTTAAAAGCGATTGATCCTGCCAAACGTATTGCTACCTTTGAAAGTAAAGACGAAGGTAAAGTAGAACTGCCGTACGATTTTATCAATGTTATTCCGCCGCAAGTCGCACCTGATGCCGTTCGAAATTCACCGTTGGCATGGCAAACCGGTCCATGGAAAAACGAAGGTTGGATGGAAGTATCGAAAAGTACGCTACGCCATGTCCGTTATCCGAATGTATTCGGGGTAGGCGATATTGCCGGCGTACCGAAAGGCAAAACCGCCGCCAGTGTAAAATGGCAAGTGCCGGTTGCGGTCGATCACTTAATCTGTGAGTTACAAGGCAAAGAAAGCCAATTGATTTACAACGGTTACACCTCTTGTCCATTGATCACCGAAGTCGGACGAGCGATGTTAGTCGAATTTGATTATAACAACAATTTGCAACCGTCTTTCCCGGGAATTATCCATCCGTTAGAAGATTCGTGGACAAGCTGGTTGCTCGAAATATCGGTTTAAAACCGACTTATCTCAGTATGTTACGCGGTAAAGCTTAAGGAGCGGAAAATGAACAGTTTAGAATTAACGATGGTAATTGCCGTCGTACAAGAAATGTTGGCATGGGCATTTTACCCGTTATTAATTTTAGCCGTAATATTAACCGTGGCTTTAGTCATTTTGCTTATCAAAGAAAAAGGCTTTCATCTCAAACGCTTAGTACAAGCGGAGGTCGTCGGTTTAGTCGGCGGCTTTATCGGCGTTCTCGTGCTGTTTTGGCTGACCCAATCCGGCTTATCCGATATCGGCGCGCCTATCGATGCTTTCGCATTGCTCGGTACCTATGCGGTGAATTTCTTCGGTTTTGCCGTACTGTATTACACCGTTAAAGGTTGGCTATTTAAAAACTAAACAAAGAAGGAACTATGTTAAACGAAGTAAATCCGGCACCATCGGCGGAAAATCCGACAAGCGGTCAAAAATTGGCGAATTTCCCCGTCCCCTTTTTGCCAGTGTGATGGGACTCAGCGGACTGACGATTGCTTGGTATAAGGGGCATGAAGTCCTAAATTTACCTAGTGAGATCAGTGACGGTTTGCGTTATCTCACCACGTTGATTTGGCTGCTACTGTTCGTTATCTATCTGTTTAAAGGCATTCGCTTTCCGCAACAAGTTAAAGCGGACAGTATGCATCCGATCAAAATGAACTTTTTAACCGCCATTTCTATCGGCTTACTGTTATTGTCGGTGGCATGGAAGCCGGCTTCAATAGCGGTTTCGCAAAGTTTATGGATGGTCGGAGCTATCTTACATTTAGGTTTTACTTTCTTTGTAGTGGATCGCTGGATTTTCAAAAGCCAATTTAAATTGGCGCAAATAACACCGGCGTGGTTTATTCCGGTCGTCGGTAATATTATCGTGCCGGTAGTGGGGGTTAATTACGCACCTAGCGATGTAAACTGGTTCTTTTTCAGTATCGGTTTTCTGTTCTGGATTGTATTGCTGACTCTCGTATTACATCGAATGTTCTTCGCTGATCCGCTACCGACTAAACTGAATCCGACCCTGTTCGTTTTAATCGCACCGCCCGCGGTCGGTTTTATCAGCTATACCAAATTGGTGGGTGAACTCGTGCCGTTCGGTCAAATATTGTACTTCTTTGCGATGTTTTGGACGCTATTTTTAGCTCTGAAAGTACGTGTGTTTTTAAATACGCCGTTCTTCCTCTCGGCATGGGGCTACTCTTTCCCGCTGGCGGCATTCAGTATCGCCAGCCTTGAGATGAGCGGTTTAGCGAATATAGAAACGGCACTTTATTACCGTATTATCGGTTCGGTTATGCTGATTATCAGCACACTTATTATCACTTATCTAACTGTGAGAACGTTGCGGGAAATAATTAACGGTAGCGTTTTCCAACCCGATTAACTCAATGCAAATACAAGGAGCAAATTATGTTTACTAACTGGAAAGAACAAACACAAATTACCAAACAAGCATTCGGTAAAATGGCGCAAGCTCATCCGAAAATGTTACAAGCAATGGGTGCTTTAAATGCGGCATCGGCAGAAGAAGGGCTGGACGCGAAAACTCGCGAATTAATTGCGCTTGCCGTTGCTATTACTACACGCTGTGAAAGCTGTATTAGCGTTCATGCAGAAGCGGCAATTAAAGCAGGCGCAACCGACAAGGAAATTGCTGGTGCGTTAGCGACTGCTATCGAAACTAATGCAGGCGCGGCTTACGCTTATGCGTTAAGAGCTTTTGAAGCGGTAGAAACCCAACGTTAATTTAATATTGAATCCCCCAAATAAAAGCGGTGAAGTTTACAAATTCTTTTGCAAATTCCACCGCTTTTCTATAGTTTTTCTAAATAGCTACGCCCGCCTAATGCACTAACTTGACGCATAATCCACGCTTGCCGTTTACGCATGGTCGGCCCCGGTTTATTCACCCGAAACACTAACGGATTAGGTAACGAAGCGGCTAATAAAGCCGACTCTTGTAAAGTCAGATCTTTCGCACGTTTTTTAAAGAAGTGCTTCGCTGCCGCTTCTACGCCAAAGATACCGTCGCCGAATTCAGCGATATTTAAGTACACTTCCAGAATACGGCGTTTGCCCCAAGCATTTTCCATCACGAAAGTGAGCGGTAATTCAATACCTTTTCGCAACCAACTTTGTCCGTGCCATAAAAACATATTTTTAACAGTTTGCTGAGAAATGGTGGAAGCACCTCGTACTTTTTTCGACTTGGCATTGCGCTGTAATGCAATTTCAATCGCTTGTAAATCAATGCCGAAATGACTTTCGAATTTTTGATCTTCCGAAGCAATCACCGCCATCTGCATTTGCCAAGCGATTTTATCTAAACTGACCCAATCATATTGGATTTTATAATTATCACCGGCAATCAAATGCTCAACTTTTTTCTGCGCCATATAAGCGGAAAATGGCACGGGTAATACCGAAAAAATCATCAAAAACGTAACGAAAGCACCACCAAGCCCCGCCCCTAAACGGCTTGAGCCGAACCACAACCAACCGGCTTTCGAGCCAATCTCCTGCGGAATAAAAAACTTGAGAATTTTACGGCATAAGCATTTGATCAAACTAAACATGGTGACTGACTTCTTTTTGCGTTTTCGTTTACGCTTTGCCATTAAGTTTCTCGTTTAACCACTCAATAAATTGCGGCTCCAATGTTTTCAGCATATTAGAAGCGCGCGTAATGGTTGCGGCACTAGTGTTCAAGTTTTGCTGAATTTCTCTTTGCGGCACTTCACCTTTTAATAACTCTGCAACAATTTGCACACGTAGACCTAAAGAGTTACGTTCATCTGCCGTTAAAAACGAGGTAAAAAACTGTTCTAATTTATCTTCTGCCACCGCCTGTTGCAATAAAACCATAAACTGTTGCCACTCTTGCGGATCACGTTGACTATAAAGAATTTTCATTGAACCTCCAAAATAAGGAAAGCGGTCTGATTTTGGCAAAATTTTGCGAAAATAAAACCGCTAGTAAAATAAATTATTTCTTAGATTTTTTACCGCCACGTTGGTCATCTAACTCAGTGCCTTTCGGTACGCTAAATTTGAACAAATCAGACGATACGCCACCACCGGTAATATTACGTAATACGTATAAATTGCTCTGTCCGTCTCGTTCAATGGTACTGAAACCTTTTAACATACCGCTTTGATCAATACGCACATCAAACTGCTTTAAATTACTTTTTTTCGATTTCGGTTTTAACACAAACGTATCTGCATTTTGCGTCACATCATATTGATCCCAGTGGCTTTTATCGCTACTGGTTAATAACACGAACGGCGTATTATTTACCGCATCTTGCACCGTATTCACCGTCACTTGTGAAACAAACGGGTCGTAAAACCATAAATTCGCACCGTCCGAAACAATTAAATTTTCCTGTGGCGATTTAGTATCCATACGGAACAAATTCGGGCGTTTTACTTGGAATTTACCTTTACCCGATTGAATTTGTTTACCTTTGCTTGAACGCACCGTTTGATCAAAATCCGCACTATATTGGCTAACTTGCTCTAAACGTCGTTGTAATTCGGCAACTGACTGCGCATCAGCAAAAGCTGCGCCAGTCATAGAAACTAAGGCAAAACCTAATAATGATTGCTTAATTAATTTTTTCATTTTTTGTTCCTTCTATCAAAGAGAATCAAGTGCCTCTTTGACAACCTATTCTGTAAAAGTTTCACAAAGCTCGTACTAGCATAACGATACAATAAAATAAGCCAAACACCAAGAAGCATTCGGCTTTTATTTTATTGATTAATTATTTTTCACAAAATTAATGCGCTTCGTCCCAATTATCTCCCACACCGACTTCGGCAATTAACGGCACTTTAAGCTGAATCGCTTTTTCCATTTCCGCTTTAATTAATTGGCTGTAATGTTCCACCAACTCTTCTTTCACTTCAAACACCAATTCATCATGCACTTGCATAATCATTTTGATATTTTCATCACCTCGAATCGCTTTATCAATGCCAATCATTGCGACTTTAATAATATCCGCCGCAGTGCCTTGCATTGGTGCATTGATCGCCACACGTTCCGCCGCTTTACGGCGCATTGCATTACTGGACTTAATTTCCGGTAAATATAAACGTCTGCCGAAAAGCGTTTCTACATAACCTTTTTTACTCGCACTTTCACGAATATCGGTCATAAATTGTTGCACCGCCGGATAACGTTGGAAATAAAGTTCCATATATTTTTTCGCATCGGCACGTGAAATGCCTAGCTGGTTTGATAAACCGAATTCCGACATACCGTAAATTAAACCGAAATTAATCGCCTTAGCACTACGGCGTTGCTCACTGGTTACTTGATCCAACGCTAAACCGAAAATTTCCGCTGCCGTTGCACGGTGAATATCTTTGCCTTCGGCGAAAGCGGTAATCATACCTTCATCATTCGCCAAATGTGCCATAATACGCAACTCGATTTGCGAATAGTCGGCGGCAACAATTTTATAACCGTCGCGAGCAATAAATGCCTGACGAATACGTCTGCCTTCCTCATTACGGATCGGAATATTTTGTAAATTCGGATCGCTTGACGAAAGACGACCGGTTGCCGTTACCGCCTGATGATAAGAAGTATGCACTCGACCCGTTTTTTGATTAATCATTAACGGTAACTTATCGGTATAAGTCGATTTCAACTTACTTAAACCACGATGTTCCATTAGTAATTTCGGCACTAAATGCCCTTGCCCCGCTAATTCATCCAACACTTCTTCATTGGTAGAAGGCGCACCTTTCGGTGTTTTTTTCAAGACAGGCAAACCAAGTTTAGTAAATAAAATTTCCTGTAATTGTTTAGTAGAAGCAAGATTAAAGACTTCGCCCGCTTCACTATGCACTAACTGTTCCAACTCGCTCAAGCGTTGTTCAATTTCTACCGATTGTGCAAGTAATTTTTCCGGATCAATCAATACACCGTTACGCTCAATGCGAGAAAGCACTTCAACCAACGGCATTTCAATTTCATTAAACAATTTAACCAATGTCGGCGCTTTCTCTAATTCCGGCGCAAGCACTTGATGTAATTTCATCGTCACATCCGCATCTTCCGCCGCATATTGTGAAGCGACATCAATCGCAATTTTATCGAATGTCAGCTGATTTTTACCTTTACCGGCAATTTCTTCAAACTCAATCGTCTTATGCCCTAAATAACGATCCGCCAATTCGTCCATATTATGACGACCTGTGCTATTTAGCGTATAAGATTCCAGCATCGTATCAAATGCAACACCTGCCACCTGCACGCCGTGATTCGCAAAAATGGTCAGGTCATATTTAATGTTTTGCCCGATCTTTTTCACGTCCGCATTTTCTAATAGCGGCTTAAGTTCGGTTAAACAAGCGGTCAAATTTAGCTGCTTTTTTGCAAGTTCAAAACTTGTGGTGGTTTCTGCTTCTGCCTGCTCGGCGAACAGATCACTTTGCTGAGGCTCAAGCGTTACCTGTTCTTTGTGCGTTAGCGGAATATAGCAGGCATCCCCGTTAGCCAAACCGAATGAAACCCCAACTAAATTTGCCGACATAGAATCTAAATTATCGGTTTCAGTATCCACCGCCACTAATTTTACTTGGTTGATCTTTTCAATCCAAGACTGTAACTGTTCCATTGTCGTTACCGTTTCATATCGGCTACGATCAATCTCCACTTTTGCAAAAGTTTGCTCGGTTTCGACCGCTTGTGGTACTGAAGCAGTCGCTTGATAATTGTTAGGGATTTTTTCCTCTGAATTCTGCGTGACGGGGTTAGCGTCATTCATCACTTCATTCAGCCAACGTTTGAATTCATAACGCCCGAACAGCTCAACTAATTCGTCACGCTTTTGCGGTTGCACCACTAATTGTTCATGGGTGACTTCCAATTCAACATCGGTCTTAATCGTGGCAAGCAAATAAGATAGAGCCGCCGCGTCTTTCTCCGCTTCTAATTTCGGTGCAAGTGTTTTAGCGCCACGGAACGAAAGCGTAGCCACTTGATCCAAATTCGCATAAATCTCTTTTAATGAGCCGATTCCTTGCAACAAACCTAATGCGGTTTTCTCACCGACGCCTTTTACTCCGGGAATATTATCCGAAGCGTCGCCTTGCAATGCTAAATAATCAATAATCAGCTCCGGTGGAATACCGTACTTATCAATCACACCTTCACGATCAAGCAAAGTATTGTTCATCGTATTAATCAGCATGATATGATCGTTCACCAATTGTGCCATGTCTTTATCGCCGGTACTGATTAACACATTTTTACCGGCATTCGCCGCCTGCACCGCAAGCGTACCGATCACGTCATCCGCTTCCACACCTTCAATTGAAATCAACGGGATACCTAACGCTTTAATAATCGTATGTAACGGTTGCACTTGCGCACGCAAATCATCCGGCATCGGCGGACGGTGCGATTTATATTGTTCGAACAACTCGTCACGGAAGGTTTTCCCCTTCGCATCAAAAACCACTGCAATATGACTCGGCTCAACCTGGGCAACCAAACTTTTCAGCATATTTAACACACCGTACATCGCCCCTGTCGGCTCACCGTTTTTATTAGTCAGCGGCGGAAACGCATGAAACGCACGATAAAGATAAGAAGAACCGTCCACAAGAACGAGCGGATTTTGAGCAATTGTAGCCATTTTAACCTTTATTCTAGAAGTGAGAATTGCTGTGATTATAGCGGATTTTTCTACTTAAATCTGAAGAAATCGACAACTTTTCGAGTTATATCGAAAAAATCGTTTTTGCCGATTGAAGAATAAAAGGAAAAACCTATTCTCAATTTATCTGATTTAAATTTGTATATACAAAGGTAAAAAATGCTGATAATCTCACATCAAATTTATTTAAAATTGATTCAAAAGCATAGACTTTCTGATCCGGAAACAGAAATTCTCGAAGCATTTTCAAATATAAACGGACAATTTCTAATCGACACACGTGAAGAACATTTGAGCGAACCGCCAACAGAATGGTTTATTGCCGAAACCAATAGGGGAATAAAACTCAAAGTCTGTTTTATTCGAAAAAATAATGATATTTACATTCGAACAGCCTATCGCCCAAATGCGGAAGAAATTCGAATTTACGAAAAATATAAATAGAGGTAAGTATGCAAAATATTGAAAAGTGGGAGAACAGAGAACTTGGGCAAGATGAAAAATTTGTACAACGTTCAACTCATACAACACCGGAAATGCTAGACGAATTATTGGCTTTACAGCCAATCTCAATTCGCTTATCTAAGGGATTAATTCAAGATCTCAAAGATATCGCCCAACTTCACGGGCTAGGCTATCAACCTCTAATCAAACAAATCCTAACCCGTTTCGTTGAGTCTGAAAAACGAATGTTAGCTAATGAAAAGATTCAAGAAGATCTCGCCAAATTACATAATTCAGCTTAAACACAAGCGGTTAAATCCCCTTTAAATTTTGCAAATTTTTCGGAGAATTTAACCGCTTGTCATTGAGATATTTTAGTTAAGATTTTGTTGCCGTTTTCATCACGCTAACAAATTTCGCTAATTCACTAAGTAATTGAGTTTGGCTATCTAAATTCCGTTCAATAATTTTCACAATCGCCGATCCGGAAATCGCACCGTCACAGCCAAGCGCTAATGCTTCTTTGACTTGTTCAGGTTTAGCAATTCCAAAGCCTTGCAAAATCGGGGCGGAATTTGACCGCTTGAGGCTTTCAATAAGGTTATCTAAATTTTTGGCGTGAGCTTGGTTCTCGGCACTGGTTACACCGGCACGAGAAACCAAATAGGTATAGCCTTCAGTTAAACGTGCAATACGTTCAATCGTTGCCTGATCCGCATTCGGCGGACAAATAAAGACTGATTGAATGCCGTGTTTTTTCGCTGCTTGAGTAAATTCTTCGGAGGCAAGTACCGGCACATCAGCAATTAACACTGCATCAACGCCGCTTTCGGCACAACGGTTAAAAAATACGCCTTGAGTTGGTACGAAAACTAAATTAGCACAAAGTAGCAAGCCGATTGGAATTTCAGGATATTTTGAGCGAATTTTGGCAATCATTTCAAAACAGGCATCGGTGCTGTAACCACCGTCTAATGCACGTTTATTTGCGGCTTGAATCACCGACCCGTCTAACAAAGGATCAGAAAATGGAAAACCAAGTTCTAACGCATCCGCACCGTTGGCTATCAATGTTTCGATAATTTCAAACGAACGATCAAAATCCGGATCACACAGGGTAACAAACGGCACAAATGCCCCTTCGTTTTTCGCTTTTAAATTAGCAAACAAAGTATCAAAACGGCTCATATTAGTTTCCCCCATTTAAAATTTTATCTACGGTAAAAATATCTTTATCGCCACGACCGGAAAGATTGACGACTAACAGTTGTTCTTTATCCGGATTCTGTGCAATTAATTTCAGCGCATAAGCCAATGCATGTGAACTTTCTAATGCCGGAATAATACCTTCATGTTGTGCTAATGCTTGGAAAGCATCTAACGCTTCTTGGTCGGTAATTGAGACATACTCTGCTCGTCCAATTGAATTGAGGTAAGCATGTTGCGGTCCGACTGACGGGAAATCTAAACCTGCCGAGATCGAATAAGATTCCTCGATTTGTCCGTCCTTAGTTTGCATAATTGGCGATTTCATTCCGAAATAAATGCCGGTGGTACCATGTTTAAGCGGTGCGCCGTGTTCGCCGGTTTCAATGCCTTTGCCAGCCGGTTCTACACCGATTAGCTGCACGCTTTTTTCCTCAATAAAATCCGCAAACATACCGATGGCATTCGAGCCACCGCCAACCGCAGCAATCACCGCATCCGGTAAGCGGTTCTCTTTTTCTAATATTTGTCGTTTGGTTTCTTCGCCGATCATTTTCTGAAATTCACGCACCATGGTCGGGAACGGGTGCGGGCCTGCCGCCGTACCGATTAAATAATGTGTCGTTTCATAGTTTGCCGCCCAGTCACGCATTGCTTCACAGCAGGCATCTTTTAATGAACAAGAGCCTTTTTGTACCGGAATCACTTCTGCACACATCAAACGCATACGGAATACATTCGGTGATTGGCGTTCCACATCTTTCGCCCCCATATAAATGACACAAGGTAAATCTAACATTGCACACGCCAATGCGGTCGCCACCCCGTGTTGCCCAGCACCGGTTTCCGCAATAATACGAGTTTTGCCCATACGCTTTGCTAACAGGGCTTGCCCTAATACTTGGTTAGTTTTATGTGCGCCGCCATGTAACAGATCTTCACGTTTAAGATAAAGTTTGGTTTTACTTCCTTTGGTGAGATTACGGCAAAGCGTTAATGCGGTCGGACGACCGGCGTAGTTTTTCAGTAAGTCGGTAAATTCCGCTTGGAAAAGCGGATCATTTTGCGCAGCAACAAATGCCTCTTCGAGTTGTTTTAAGACCGGTACGAGAATTTCCGGAACATACATTCCGCCAAATTCGCCGAAATAAGGATTAAGAAGTGTGTCTGACATAACGTGTTCTCTCTATAATAAATATTATGTACTATTAAAATAGTACATAACTTCACGATATGCAAGTAAAAATTTATGATGATGAATTAAAGAAGAGAAATATTGGTGTAAGAACGGTTTGAAACCTTATAACTCAATGAGTTATAAACTCCCCTCTTTAGCAAAGAGGGGTAACAAGTTAGAAATTAACCTCTTGCCACCGCAAGTGGTGAGAAAGTTTGTGCGGTCGGCATCACTTCAATACGGTTAATATTAACGTGTTCCGGTTGTTGGTTTAGCCATAACACAATATTGGCAATATCTTCCGGTGCGACATAGTTCACGTTTTCATATACTTTTGCGGCTTTGTCGTCATCGCCTTTAAAGCGTACGTTCGAAAATTCCGTACCGCCGCATAAACCAGGTTCTACATTGGTTACACGTATTTTCGTACCGGCTAAATCCGCACGTAAATTGAGGCTAAATTGTTTCACGAAAGCTTTAGTACCGCCATAAACGTTACCGCCCGGATAAGGATAATTACCGGCGATTGAACCTAAATTGATAATATGTCCGCTATTACGTTCAACCATTTCCGGTAAAATCAAGCGAGTAACCGTCACAAGCCCTTTAATATTAGTGTCGATCATTTGATACCAATCTTTTAAATCGGTTTTATAAGCCGGTTCCAACCCTAATGCCAATCCGGCGTTATTGACTAATAAATCGACCGCTTGCCAGCCTGCCGGACGGTTATTTAACGCCTGAGTGGTTGCCGCATCATCACTGACATCAAACGCAAGCGGTAAAAAATTATTGCCAAATTGTGAATGTAATTCGTCAAGGCGTTCCTTACGTCTGCCGGTACCAATCACTTTATAACCTGATTGAATCAATAATTTACAAATTGCTAAACCGAATCCTGCCGTTGCACCGGTCACTAATGCTGTTTTCATTGTGTTTGTCCTCTTATCATTTTTAAATCATATAAATAACAAGCGGTCATATTTTGCAAATTTTTCACAAAATACAACCGCTTGTTAGCTTAAACCTCATCAATCACAAATTCAAACCAATCTATCACATCTTTTTCGTGAATGCCGTTTGGAATGAGAATATTCGCTTTTTTTACCGATTGCGGATCGTTAGAGATCAACGGATGCCAATCAAATAACGGCTTACCTTCATAAAGTAAACGATAAGCACAAGTTTTCGGCAACCAACCGAAATCAGGCAAATTTTTCTTGGTTAATTTGGTACAATCCCGTTCAATTTTGAAACGATTCGGATAATTGGTACAACGTCCGTTATCCACGTCCAGTAAATTACAAGCGACCGAAGTATAATACAAACGCTCTCGCTTTCCTCTGCCTTGAATATATTTGCGGTAACAACATTTTCCACAACCGTCACACAATGCTTCCCATTCCGCATCATTCATTTCAAGTAGGCTTTTTGTCTGCCAAAAGTTCGGGGTTAATTGATTCGTCATCTTTTTTTGTTAAATAGCCGTTACAGTTCTTTATTTTAAATGTATTTTAGCATATTCTAGCGGGGTTTTAAAAAAGCAAACGTTTGCGCTTATTTTTTTGGAGGAACGCATGAAAAGCGATGTAGAAATTGCTCAGGCGGCGACTATGCAGCCGATTCACAAAATTGCTGAAAAGCTAGGTTTAAATGCCGATCAAATTGAACAATACGGCAAATATAAAGCAAAAATTAACCCTACAGATGCGTTTAAATTACCGGCTAAAAACGGTAAATTAATTTTAGTGACTGCGATTAACCCGACGCCGGCAGGCGAAGGCAAAACGACCGTCACTATCGGTTTAACCGATGCGTTAAATCAACTTGGTAAAAATGCTGTGGTTGCGGCACGTGAGCCGTCGTTAGGTCCGGTATTCGGCGTGAAAGGCGGTGCGGCCGGCGGCGGTTATGCACAAGTATTGCCAATGGAAGATATCAACCTACACTTTACCGGCGATTTCCACGCCATTACCAGTGCCAATAACCTCTTAGCAGCGTTATTGGATAACCATATCTACCAAGGCAATGCGTTAAATATTGATACCAAACGTGTGTTATGGCGACGTGTTATTGATATGAATGATCGTCAATTACGTAACGTATTGGGGGGTTTAGGCAATCCGACCGATGGCGTGATTCGTCCGGACGGTTTCGATATTACCGTAGCTTCAGAAGTGATGGCAATTTTCTGTTTAGCGAAAGATCTTGCTGATTTAAAAACGCGTTTAGGTAATATCTTAGTCGCTTACACTAAAGATAAACAGCCGGTTTATGCGAAAGATTTAAATGCGCATGGGGCAATGGCGGCATTATTAAAAGATGCGATTAAACCGAATTTAGTACAAACGATTGAAGGCAGCCCTGCCTTTATTCACGGTGGCCCGTTTGCCAATATCGCTCACGGTTGTAACTCGGTTACCGCAACACGTTTAGCATTACATTTAGGTGATTATGCAGTAACAGAAGCCGGTTTCGGTGCGGACTTAGGTGCAGAAAAATTCTGTGATATTAAATGCCGTTTAGCTGATCTTAAACCGGATGTAGCTGTGGTCGTTGCCACGGTAAAAGCGCTGAAATATAACGGCGGTGTTGAAAAAGCGAATTTAGCTGAAGAAAATTTAACCGCTTTACAACAAGGTTTACCGAATCTGCTTAAACATATCAGTAACCTCAAAAATGTATTCGGCTTACCGGTTGTGGTCGCATTAAACCGCTTTGTGTCAGATACTGATGCAGAATTAGCCCTAATTCAGACCGCTTGTGCGAAACAAGGCGTGGAAGTATCGCTCACTGAAGTTTGGGGTAAAGGCGGCGCCGGTGGTGTGGACTTAGCACAAAAAGTGTTAAAAGCGATTGATGAACAAGAGAACCGTTTTAATTTCGTCTATGACGTAAATGAAAGCGTGCAAAACAAGATCAAAGCGATCGCACAAAAAATCTATGGTGCGGATGATGTGAATTTTAGTGCCGAAGCCTTAGCGGAAATTAAAAATCTGGAAAAATTAGGTTTAGATAAATTACCGATTTGTATGGCGAAAACACAATATTCATTAAGCGATAATGCCAAATTACTCGGTTGCCCAAGCGGTTTTACCGTTACCGTACGTAGTATTAGCGTCTCTGCCGGTGCCGGCTTTATCGTTGCGATTTGCGGTAGCATTATGCGTATGCCGGGCTTACCGAAAGTGCCGGCGGCAAATCGTATTGATGTGGATGAAAACGGTTTGATTACCGGTTTATTCTAACCATAACGCTTACAAAAATCCCCGCCAAATGCGGGGATTTTTTATAGGATAATTTGCAAAAAAGCAGTGAAAAATGACCGCTTGGATGCGTGCAATCTGTCAGATTTAACGAATCACGACTGCAGTGCCGGTTGCGACCACAATAAACATACCTTTATCGCCGCCCATTGATTGATATTCCATTGAAACACCCACCAGTGCATTGGCACCGACACGTTTCGCTTCTTTTTCCAATTCGGCTAACGCTTCTTGTCTGGCACTATTTAACTTGCTTTCGTAAGCGCCCGAACGCCCGCCAATCACATCGGTAATACTCGCAAAAAAATCACGAATAAAATTCGCACCGGAAACCACTTCGCCAAACACTAAACCTTTATATTCAGTGATTTGATGACCATCAATTGTTGGTGTGGTGGTAATAATCATATTTTCTCCTCGTAAACGTGACTTCGCTTACTTTAGTAACTGTTGTTTTAATACATCCAATGCAATCGCACGGTGTGAAATTTGCTTTTTCTCGCTGGTTTCCAACTCGGCAAAACTACAATTTTTAGGCGGGTAGAAAAACAGCGAATCATAACCAAAACCGTTTTGACCGCGTTCTTCACGTAAAATTTCACCGAAACATTCGCCTAAGGCAATTTTCGGTGTCGGATCAGTTTCGTGTTGCAGAAAAACGATACAACTTACAAATTTCGCCCCACGTTTTTCATCTGCAACATTTTGCAGTTCGGCTAATAATTTTTGGCGATTCGCCTCATCATTACTGTCTTCCTCCGCATAACGGGCGGAATAAAGCCCCGGTGCACCGCCAAGCGCATCTACCGCTAAGCCCGAATCGTCCGCAATTGCCGGTAATCCGGTCATTTTTGAAGCATAACGTGCTTTTAACAACGCATTTTCGACAAAAGTTAAACCGGTTTCTTCCGGTGATTCGATACCGAATTCACTTTGCGCCACCACATCAAAGCCAAATTGCGCTAATACATCCGCCATTTCTTTGACTTTACCTTTATTGCCTGTGGCTAATACGACTTTAGTTCGTTCCATTTAATGATCCTTTTGCAAAAATTTGATAAAAAATGACCGCTTATTCAATGCCTTTTTGATAAGACATCATCAATAACGTACGCCATTTGTCCTGCCCTTGTTCATCTTTGCCCATATTGGCAATATGCGGAAATCTGCCCCACTGTTCAAAACCGTGCTTACGCATTAGATTTTGGCTGATTTGATTCAATTCGAACACGTATGCCATCAGAGTATGAATATTATGTTTCAACATTTCCGCTTGCATAAACTTGATGATCTTCGAACCGTAGCCTTTACCTTTAGCACTACCGTCTAAATAAATACTAATTTCAGAGGTATGCACAAACGCCGGTCGCTCGTAAAACGGCGAAAAGCTAAACCAGCCGGCAATGCCGTTTTCATCTTCTACCGTCCAAATCGGGTATTGTTCGCTGGTTAAATGAAAATCAAACCAAGCTCGACGATTAATCGGGGTCGCCAATTCCAAATCCGCCGTAATTTGATGAGTCGGAATCGCTTGATTGTAAATATTTAAAATGGTTTCGAAATCCGCTTCCGTCGATTTTCGAATCTGCATTTAGTGCCTTCCTTTATAAAAATTATGCGGTAATCATATTCGGTAATACGACCACTACTTCAACACCGCCTTCCGGACGGTTTTTAATACTGAATTCGCCTTTTAATTCTGCCGCGCGTTCTTTCATGATTGTCAGCCCGTAATGCCCTTCCGGCTCAATATCGCTTGCAATCCCCTTGCCGTTGTCACGAATAATTAAGCAATGCTCGCCGTCCGCATTAGTTTCGGCAATCACATCGATTTCGCTCGCATTAGCATGTTTAATCGCATTAATCACCGCTTCACGTACAATTTGCAGTGCATGCACTTGCTGCTGCGCACTAAAAATTTGCGAAGGGAGTTTGCAATTCAAACGAATCTGAGCCGATGTTCGGATTCTTAATGAGTCCAACACTCGTTCCAATGCATGCGTAAGATTAGCTTCTTCTATCGTTAAACGGAATGTCGAAAGCAATTCGCGCAATTGACTATAGGCTTCGTTCAGAGCCTTTTCAAAATCGTTTAAAATGACTTTCTGTTTGTCCCAATCTTGTTTAACTTCGCCGTTACGCTTTAATAAGCTGACTTGAATTTTAAAAAACGTCAGCGACTGCGCCAACGAATCATGCAGTTCTCTCGCAATAATCGAACGCTCTTCCATTAATAACAACTGCTGTTGTTGCTTTTGTACCTGCAGTACGTAAAGACTGCGCCCTATCATTTCCGATACGTTTTGGATTAAACGCTCATCCGGACATAAAAGTGACGGTTTCCAACGCAATAAAGCCAGCTTTTCATTTTCAATCGCAATTTCATTAAACTGCCAATCTTGTTCCGGCGCATTATCAATGGTTACGTTCCAATAATCCGCACCATAGACCTGAATTTCGATACCGCGTAATTGTTCGTTATCCAAAATCGTTTGTAATACTTTAAATAGTACGCTTTGATTGACCGGTTTGGCGGTTAGTAATTGAGAACATTGGAAAAGTACCAATAACGAGCGATTAACCGCCATTAAACGTCGCGTTTTATCTTCCACTTTTTCTTCCAAAGAAGCGTAAAGTTTAGCCAGCTCGCTTGCCATCTGCGTAAAAGCGGACGAAAGAAGACCGAGTTCGTTAGGATCGTCCACCGCCAATCGGATATGATCAAAATCTTCGTTTTTCACTTGTCGGCTTGCCGTGACCAATTGATTAAGCGGAGTAATAATACGTTTACGGGTGTACCATACGCCGAAATAGGCTAACGCAATAATCAGTAACATCGACACGGCAATTACGCCGATTGCCACTTTTAATTTCAGTTCGACAAATTCCTGTAACTGCCAAACAAAATTATTCACTTGATTCGCATAGCCTTCTATGTTGGCTTCATAGGCGTTTCTATCCCGCTTAACGATAAAAGACTCCATTTCCAGCCAGTTTTTTTGCAACTTGGCATAAGCCTCCGTAACCTCTTTCGGCAATAAACACTTATGTTCTAAAGAGTCTTGAATCTCCGGCGAATTTAAACTTTGGCGATATTCGGCTAGACGAGCCGGAATAGATTGCGGATGATGTTCCATTTCATAAAGAAAACGGTAACTCTGCATTCGCAACGAACCGGAGACATTAATCAGCCCCGCATCCGATTTATTACTCCACATAATACTGAGTGAAATGCCGCTGATTAAAGAGGCAAAAGCAATCATCACCAGAAAATAGAATCCGATACGACGAGCGATGGAATATTTAGAATAATTAACCGGTTTATTCATTATAAATTAAGTAATTCCGTTAATGTTTTCGCAATACTGTCTTCACTATTGGAACCGATGGTTTTATCGGCGCGCTGCTTGACTTCTTCTTCCGAATCCCCCATTGCAATGCCGAGTCCGACAAGCTCCAGCATCGAAATATCGTTAAAATTATCACCGAAGGCAATCACATTTTGCGGTTCGAGACCTTCCATTTTCAGTAATTCCGCTAACATTGCGCCTTTACTATTACCTACACTGGTAATATCCACTCTATCCACCCAAGACCATTCCGGACTAAATTGATCAAGCGGTAACTTTTTAACGAAATTTTGCATTTTTTCCAAATTCGGATCACTAATCAGCACTTTCCAAACCGTCGTTCCCTTATCGATTTCTTGCTGAAAACTTTCCAATTGATAAACGTTAGGACGAACGGATTCTGGGCAAGAAGCAACCCATTGCTGTAATTTTGCAAAATGCGGATTTAGTTGTTCGTAAGTCATTGCATCGCGAAAATAAACGGCGGTATGAATTCCTTGCGATTTAGCATCATTAATCAGATGAGAGGCTTGCTCCGCCGTTAGCGGTTTACCGGATAGCACCTTATCATGCTGAAAATCATATAAATAAGTACCGTTACAACACACTACCGGCGTATCTAACCCGATTTCCGCATAATACGGGCGAACGGCCGTATGATGACGTCCCGTTACGAAGAAAACTTTTATACCTTTTTCACGTGCCTTTTTGATCGCTTGTTTACTGGATTCGAGAATGGTTGCGCGGGGATTAAGAAGGGTTCCGTCGAGATCGAAAGCAATAGCTTGATAGGTCATAAATTTTCTCCTGCATAAACGTAAAAAAGGCTACTTTATAAAGTAGCCCCTATTTTACTCCAGTTAAAGAGAAACTGTAAATTATTTGCCGGAGTTATATGCCGGTGTTTGATATAACGGAGCCGGACCGTTAGGACCTGCCACATTACCACCCTCATTTTGTTTTAATACTCCACCGTTCGCAGTTACTTCAACTCGACGATTTGGACGTAAACAGTCTTTTAATTCTTGACCGTGCGGAATACCGTCACAAGCTTTCACTTGTTGAGCTTTACCGTAACCGACAGCATTAATATTTGCAGTCACGCCTTGTTGAACTAAACGCGCTTTAACCATATTTGCGCGACGTTGTGATAAATCCAAGTTATATTTTTCAGAACCTAAGCGGTCTGTATAACCTGCAACTTTAACTTGTTCCGCTTTAGAAGATTTTAATTGAGCCGCAACATTATCCACAACTTCTTTACCTTTTGCGGTTAATGTATCTTTATCAAAGTCGAATAAGAAGTCGCCGCTTAAGTTAAATGATGCATTACCATTACAACCGTTCGGATACCAAAAAAAACTTTGCGCATTCATATCTTTGTCAAATAATACTTTGAATTGACAAATTTTATGCACACCGTTTTCACGGTAATTAAATGCATAATCCCACTCACGCACACCGTATAAACCTTCTTCAAAATGCGGACGACCGATTAGATTATATAATTGATCTTTATTCATACCGCGTTCAATTTGACGTACGTTTTCCCAATTAGGCCATGAACCGAATTGAGAACCGTCATGATTAAACTCTGATTCTGAAATTTTAGGGAATACCGGATTCTCTGTGGTACCTTCATCGGTTACGTTACTTAAATTACCGCAAGCCGTTACTGCTAAAGCGATACCCGATAATAATAATCCGCGAAAAACAGTCGTATTTTTCATCGTAAGATGTCCTTTATAGATTAAAAACTTCATTCATTTTATATAATGCTAAATACCTGAATACGGCATATAGATTATAATTAATTCTACAATACAATAATGTTTTATTCTAGCACTAAATTGACGAAACTAATTAAATAACGATATTTTCTATTCTTAATTGTAAATTTTTATTTCCTTTAAACTCATTAATATCCAGTTTATAAATAAGTCGAGCCGATTTAATTGATAGATCCGGAAAAATACGCAAATCCGCATTAAACCAAATCGCATCAAATAAGCCGCCGAAAGGCTGCTCTACCATCAGTTTCAAATGTTTGCCGCCTAATATTCTTTGTTGCAGTATTTTAAACTCTCCTTCAAAGAGCGGTTCGGGAAAACTTTGTCCCCAAGGTCCGGCTTTTTGTAATAATTCCGCAATATGAATATTCAATTCGTTCGAAGACAATTCACCGTCAGTATAAATTACGCCCTGTAATTGTTCCGGCGCAATTATTTCGTCAATCACTTCATCAAATATATGCTGAAATTTAAGAAAGTTATTTTGATGAATCGTTAGCCCCGCTGCCATCGCATGACCGCCGAATTTCACGATTAAATTCGGATGTTTCACATCAATACGTTCTAATAAATCACGCATATGCAAGCCGGCAATCGAACGCGCCGATCCTTTTAAATATTCGCTATTTTCGCTCTCTTGCGCAAATGCAATGACCGGTCGATGAAATTGATCTTTAATACGCGAAGCTAGAATACCAATGACGCCCTGATGCCAATCGGCCTGATATAATGCGATACCGTGTGCTTGATCTTTTTGCATTAACGAAGGTAAATTTGCGCAAATCGCCAACGCCTCGGTTTTCATCTCTTGCTCAAATTCTTTACGGGTCTGATTTAAGCTGTCCAACTCAAAAGCCAGCTGACGGGCAATCTCCATATTTTCCGCAATTAATAATTCCACTCCAAGCGACATATTTTCCAAACGCCCCGCCGCATTTAAACGAGGTGCGATAGCAAAACCTAAATCGCCGGCTTGTAAAGAAGACAACTCTCGTTTAGATACTTCCGCTAATGCACGAATACCCGCTCGGCAATGTCCCGAACGAATTCGAGTTAATCCTTGATGTACTAGAATTCGGTTATTGTGATCAAGCGGAACCACATCCGCGACCGTTCCTAATGCGACAAGATCCAGAAGCTCGGCTAAGTTCGGCTCTTTTAAAGAAAATAATTGTGCTTCACGCATTTGACTGCGTAATGCCAACATGACATAAAAAGCAACCCCCACGCCGGCCAGTGATTTGGAAGGAAAAGAACAATCGGCTAAATTCGGATTGACCATCGCATCCGCATTCGGTAACGTTTCCGCTGGTAAATGATGATCAGTAACCAATACTTTTATATGATGCAACTTTAATAATGCAATTCCTTCAAAAGAAGAAATACCGTTATCCACGGTAATGACCAAATCCGCACCTTTTGCCAATACCATCTCGGCTACGGCGACACTTAAGCCGTATCCCTGAGAGAAACGATCCGGAATTAAATAATCTACATTTTTAAACCCTAATTGGCGCAATGCCAAAATCGTCAATGCCGTACTGGTTGCTCCGTCCGCATCAAAATCTCCGACAATTACAATGCGGGATTGTTGTTTAAATGCATCAATCAAAAGGCTGACCGCCTGTTCTATATTCGCAAGTTGCTGCGGACGATATAAATATTGTAAAGAACGTTCCAATTCCTGAACGGAATTAATACCTCTGCTTTGGTATAAGCGATTTAATAAAGGATTTTCAGATAGAGTGACCGAAGTTAATGGCGGTCGTTGTTTGATTAGCTTTTGCACTATTTTTCTTCTTTTCGTTATAAATAAAACAAGCGGTATCATTTTGCAAAAATTTTACAAAATCAGACCGCTTGTATTCAAGGACTTAATGCTATTCGCTTAACATTTTAAGTAATTCTTTAGGTTCTACATAACCGGCTATCAATTGACCGGTGCTATCGACCATATTCGGGGTACCTGTTACGCCGAATTTAATGCCGAGTTCATAGTGTTTTTTCACGATATTCGGTGTTTTTACTTCTTTCGGTAAAGTACCGTTTTCCGCATCGGTTAATGCTTTCACTTTATCCGCCGATGTCCAAATCGCTTCCATTTGTTTTGCGGTTTGTGTATTCATTCCGCCGCGAGGGAAAGCGAGGAAACGAATGGTAATACCCAAATCGTTATACTCTTTAATACGTTGGAACATTAAATGGCAATAATGACAGGTAATATCCATAAATACGGTAACTACGTGCTTCTCATTTTTTGCCGGATAAATAATCATCTCTTTTTCCAATGCATTTAAATCCGCTAACAATGATTTGTTAGTAATATTAACCGCTTTGCCGTTTTTCAGTTCAAAAATTTGCCCTTGGATCACAAAACGTCCGTTTTCACTGATTTGTACCACGCCTTCATTTGAAACGGCGGTTCTAAAACCGGGCAGCGCCGAATCACTGATTTTTACATTCGTTGCCCCCATCCCTTCTAACGTTTTTACCAAGCTCATATCATCAGCCATCACGGGAGATACGCATAAGCCCATTAAAGAAACGGAAAATAATGCCGTTACATTTTTTTTCATGATTAAATATCCTATAAATTAAAATTTTAATTTTGCTTCAACATATTTAGCACGCGTTAAGAACTTCTTACGTTCTTTATCCGCCATACCCGAATTTGAACCGGGTAATTTCACCGTCATCGGATTAACCGGTCTTCCGTTAAGATGGAATTCATAGTGTAAATGAGGTCCCGTAGAAGCTCCCGTATTTCCCGATAACGCAATACGCTCACCTTTTTTCACACTTTGTCCGACTCTCACCAACGTTTTACTTAAGTGCATATAAACCGTGGTAATGTGACCGTGACGAATTTTAATATAACGCCCCGCACCTTTTGCCTGATAAGCGATATGTTCAACCACACCGTCCGACGGTGCGATAATCGGCGTTCCCGTCGGTATGCCGAAATCCACCCCGTTATGCGGTCTGACTCTGCGCGTGACCGGATGTAAACGTCTAGGATTATAGTGCGATGATACCCTTGCATTAAATAACAAAGGAATACGGGCAAATCCTCTGCTGAGGGTTTCACCGTGGCTACTGTAATAACGTCCGTTATCCGCTTGAATCGCATAATAACGTTTCTTGCCGCTGACAATCAGGATGCCTTCTACGTTGCCGACTTCCGTTACCGTACCGTTGATGTATTCACGTTTTACCAAGATAGCGAAACGATCACCTTTTTTCAGTTTATTAGTTGCAATTTGTGACTGCAATCCGACCGCCAACTGATTTACTTGCCGTTCCGAAAGCCCCACTTCTTTAAGACTTGAAGAAAAAGAACCGCTAATTACACCACGTACCACATCTTGTCGCCATTCGCCTTTCTTCTCTATTTTTTGAAAGACCCATTTACCGTTATCTTTACGCTCATAAATACGTTCTTCTTTTTCAGATACCAACCAGTTCATATATTCCAACTCGCCGTGGTTATCCAAAATCCAGTAGAATTGCTGACCGCCGTCTAAATTAGCCAATTCCGGAAAACGTTTAATCATAGCTCTGGCATCACTTGCACCTAAACCGGACTGCTCCAAAACATCTTTGAGCTTATCACCGCGACCGACGGTATAACTGAATTGATCCTGAATGCGTAACGCTTCGTCCGCGACGTCTAAAATATCGTTTAAGACTTTCTCGGCCTCTTGAGGCAACTTTTCTTCATTCTCTTTATTTTCGACTTTAGAGATCTCACCCTCTTGCCCTTCAACCTCATCATCTTCAGCTAAAAGATCATCATAAGAGGTTGCGGAATTATCTTCTGCGGTTAATTCCGAATTTTTCTCGTCTTCGGAAACTTCTTCATTAGCTTCCGTATTTACATGATTAGTAGATGTCTTATCCGCCGCTTGTTTCTGATCTTCTGCGGATGTTAATTGTGTCGTCTCTTCCGGTTGTTCCGGATCATCTTTTTGATCCGCTTGTTGCTCGTCCAATACAACGTATTGTTCGTAATTCGCCGTTGTATTTATAGAAGGTTGATTTTTTAACGCAAGTACAATACCAATAAAAATTGATAAGATCGCCATCAAAAAAACCAAACCTTTTAACCGAGATTTTTTCCGACGTCGATCTCTTGCCAATATAACGTGTTGCAAAATATGTCCTATCGTATCATTTATTTCTTACAGGAGAATCCGACAAAATTTCTTTCTTAAAATTCATTCTTGTCAGAATCTAAAAAATCCGCTAATTTGTCACTTATTTATTATATCCCTAAAATTTTTAGATAATGCAAATTAAACGACTTACGCCCGTCCCTAAAGAAAAATCCAAAGGTCATCCGCTAGTTCAGCTTCAACAAATCGAAGTATCCTTTAACGAGCAAAAGGTTCTGCACAATATCAATTTAGCGATTTATGCTAATTCCATTACGACCATTGTCGGTCCTAACGGCGGAGGTAAATCCACTTTATTAAAAGTATTATTAAAATTACTTACGCCTGACAGCGGTAAAGTTATTCACCAAAAAGGCTTAAAAATCGGCTATGTACCGCAAAAATTGCATCTTGATCATTCCATGCCGATCACCGTTTGGAAATTTCTATCCTTGAAACCTGACGCTACGACGCAAGCGATTCAAGAGGCGCTTTCGCTATTCTCTATTACGCATTTAGCGCAAAACAGTATGCAAAAACTCTCGGGCGGCGAACTTCAACGCGTATTACTCGCCAGAGCGGTACTAAATAAACCGCATTTACTGGTTTTGGACGAGCCGATGCAAGGTGTGGATATTACAGGGCAAACCGAACTCTATCAACTATTAAATAATACTCGTTCGTGGTTAAATTGCGCAATTTTGATGGTTTCGCATGATTTGAATATCGTAATGGCGAATACCGACGAAGTTTTATGCGTCAATAAACATATTTGTTGTGCCGGTACGCCGGAAATGGTCACTAACGATCCGCATTTTATTCATTTCTTTGGCGACCAATTCGCTAAAAATGTGGCGTTTTATTCACATCACCACAACCACCATCATAATTTGCACGGCGACGTATGTAGCGGTCAATGCGAATGCCAACATTAGTCCTTCTTCCAAGCGGTTAAATTTTTAAAATTATTTGTAAAAGAACGCAAAATTTAACCGTTTTGTTATCAATTTGTTAAAAACAAGACTTAGCTCACATTCTTTTCTTTTATTTTAAGGCATAATATAAATATCGCTTTATAAATTGATTAATTACACGGAGTTTTAATCCAATTTATTCGCATTAGCGTATATAATGACGCCCATAACTCGTAAACACATCAATACAAGGTTAGGTCTATATGCAGCATAAAAATTTTGAAGATTGGTTAGCGTCTTCTCCGTTCGGAGGTTCCAACCAGACTTATGTTGAAGAAATCTACGAACAATATCTAGAAAATCCGGCAAATGTCGATGCTAGTTGGCGTGTCATTTTTGATACCCTTCCGAAAACGCAAGTCGTAGAACAGCCCCATTCTCAAGTACGTGATTATTTCCGTAAACTCGCCCGTGAAAACGTCCCCGAATCCGTTACCGTGATTGATCCGGAAGCCAGCGCAAAACAAGTTCGTCTATTACAATGGATTAATGCTCATCGTTTCCGCGGTTATTTAGAAGCCAAACTTGACCCAATCAACTATTATCGTTGGAAAATATCCGTCGTGCCTGAGCTGGATTATCGCCATCACGGTTTTACCGAGGCGGATTTGAACGAAACGGTAACGATCGGCAAATATGTTTACGGCAAAGAAACCATGAAGTTCGGTGAGCTCGCCGATGCGTTAAAACAAACCTATTTAGGCACAATCGGTTTAGAGTTTATGCACGTGCAAGATATGGAGCAACGTAACTGGTTACAAGCTAAAATCGAAAGTACTTTAAATAAACCGTTATTTACGCATACCGAAAAAGTTAATTTACTGACTGAATTAACTGCTGCCGACGGGCTTGAGCGTTATCTCGGTGCGAAATTCCCCGGTGCAAAACGCTTCTCATTAGAAGGTAGCGATGCGTTTATTCCAATGATGAAAGAGATTATTCGCCATGCCGGTCGTCAAGGTATGAAAGACGTAGTAATGGGTATGGCGCATCGCGGTCGTTTAAATATGTTGGTAAACGTACTCGGTAAACGTCCGGCGGAACTGTTTGATGAGTTTGCAGGTAAACACGCTGATGATAATCGTACCGGCGACGTCAAATATCACCAAGGCTTCTCGTCTGATTTCGATGTGGACGGCGAACGTGTGCATTTAACTCTTGCTTTTAACCCGTCGCATTTGGAAATTGTGAGTCCGGTGGTTATCGGCTCGGTGCGTGCACGCCAAGAACGTATTCGCGATACCGAACATAATAAAGTCCTAGCGGTCACGGTACACGGTGATTCTGCGGTAGCAGGCCAAGGCGTAGTACAAGAAACTTTAAATATGTCGAATGCTCGCGGTTATAAAGTCGGTGGTACTATTCGAATTGTGATCAACAACCAAATCGGTTTTACCACCTCTAACCCGAACGACACTCGTTCAACCGAATTCTGTACCGATATTGCCAAAATGATTCAGGCACCGATCATCCATGTAAACGGTGATGATCCGGAAGCGGTCGCTTTTGCCGCTCGTATGGCTGTCGAATATCGCACCTTATTCAAACGTGATATTTTTATCGATTTGATTTCTTATCGTCGCCACGGTCACAATGAAGCGGACGAACCGTTAGCTACTCAGCCGATGATGTACAGTATCATCAAAAAACACCCGACACCTCGCAAGGTCTATGCGGATCGTTTGGTTGCCGAAGGCGTATTAAATCAAGACCAAGCGACCGAAATCATGAACAACTACCGTGATGCGTTGGATAACGGCGATCGTGTCGTACCGGAATGGCGCGAAATGGATATGGCGGCGGTGGATTGGTTGCAATATCTCAATTATGACTGGACAGCACCTTATGAGAGCAAATTCCCGCAAGATCGTTTCTACACCTTAGCTAAACGTGTGTGCGAATACCCTGAAAGTTTACGCCCGCATTCTCGTGTCGAAAAAATCTATAGTGACCGTAAAGAGATGTACGAGGGCAAAAAATTGCTGGATTGGGGTATGGCGGAAACCATGGCGTACGCAACTCTATTAGACGAAGGCACGCACGTACGTTTATCGGGCGAGGATGCCGGTCGCGGTACGTTCTTCCACCGACATGCGGTTGTACATAACCAAAATGACGGTACGGGCTATGTTCCGCTTGCGCATTTACACGCTAATCAAGGACGTTTTGAAGTATGGGACTCGGTACTTTCCGAAGAGGCGGTCTTAGCGTTTGAATACGGCTATGCGACAACCGATCCGAAAACATTAACCATTTGGGAAGCGCAATTCGGTGACTTTGCCAACGGTGCGCAAATCGTAATCGACCAATTTATCAGCTCCGGCGAACAAAAATGGGGCAGAATGTGCGGGCTAGTGATGTTGTTGCCGCACGGTTATGAAGGACAAGGTCCGGAACATTCTTCGGCAAGATTGGAACGTTATTTACAGCTTTGCGCACAACAAAATATGCAAGTGTGCGTACCGAGCACGCCGGCACAGGCTTACCATATGTTACGTCGCCAAGCGATTCGTAAAATGCGTCGTCCGTTAGTGGCAATTACACCGAAATCTCTGTTACGTCATCCGCTGGCGGTATCATCTCTCGAAGAACTGACCGAGGGAGAATTCCAAAATGTAATTGGTGAAATCGATAGCAATATTACGGCGAAAAAAGTAAAACGTGTGGTGATGTGTTCCGGCAAAGTTTATTACGACTTACTCGAACAACGTCGTCAAAACGAACAAACTGATGTGGCGATTATTCGTATTGAGCAACTTTATCCGTTCCCATACGAGGATATGAAAAAAGTATTAGAACCTTACGTACACGTGAAAGATTTCGTTTGGTGTCAAGAAGAACCGCAAAACCAAGGCGCATGGTATTGCAGTAAACATAATTTTGAGGCTTCGATTCCTGAAAAAGCGAAATTAACCTATGCGGGTCGTCCTGCTTCGGCTTCACCGGCGGTAGGTTATACCTCTTTACATGCTCAGCAACAAAAACAACTTGTCGATGACGCCTTAACACTTTAAGCATAAATAAGCGGTCGATTTTTAATAAACTTTTGCAAAAAATCTTACGAAAACGACCGCTTACTCAATTATCGGTTTAGGTAAAACCTATACCGGCAAATTAAGAAAGGAACCAAACCATGACTATTGAAATTTTAACTCCCGTGCTACCCGAATCCGTCGCGGATGCTACCGTTGCGACTTGGCACAAAAAAGTAGGCGATACGGTTAAACGTGACGAAGTACTTGTTGAAATTGAAACGGATAAAGTCGTTTTAGAAGTGCCGGCACCGAATGACGGCGTATTAGCGGAAATCAGCCAAGAGCAAGGCGCAACCGTTACTTCTAAACAGTTACTTGGGAAAATCTCAACCGTTCAAGCGGGAGATTTTACGCAAGAAACTATCAAACAAGCTAACGAAGCGACTCCCGCCGATCGTAAATCCGCCGCCATCGAATATGATCACTCGGATGCCGAATCTCAAGGTCCGGCAATTCGGCGTTTATTAGCGGAACATAATATCGAAGCGCATTTAGTCAAAGGTACCGGTGTCGGCGGTCGTATTACCCGTGAAGATATCGAACACTATCTTGCACAACGTCAGGCTCAAGAAACCAAACAAGCGATGGCAAGCGAACACAATACGGTAAGTACCGTGGCTTATTCGGCACGTAGCGAAAAACGTGTTCCGATGACACGTTTACGTAAACGTATTGCCGAACGTTTGTTAGAAGCAAAAAATACCACCGCAATGCTAACCACATTCAATGAAGTGGATATGCAGCCGATTATGACATTGCGTAAAACTTACGGTGAGAAATTTGAAAAACAACACGGCGTGCGTTTAGGCTTTATGTCGTTCTATATTAAAGCGGTGGTAGAAGCGTTAAAACGTTATCCGGAAATCAATGCTTCGATTGACGGCGATGATGTGGTATATCACAACTACTTCGATATTAGTATTGCGGTATCCACTCCGCGCGGATTAGTCACGCCGGTGATTCGTAACTGCGATAAATTATCGATGGCGGATATTGAGAAAACCATTAAAGCACTTGCCGAAAAAGGACGTGACGGTAAACTAACCGTAGAAGACCTAACCGGCGGTAACTTTACCATTACTAACGGCGGCGTATTCGGTTCGTTAATGTCCACTCCGATTATCAATCCGCCGCAAAGTGCGATTTTAGGTATGCATGCGATTAAAGATCGCCCTGTCGCAGTAAACGGCCAAGTGGTGATTCGTCCAATGATGTATCTTGCCTTGTCTTATGACCACCGCTTAATTGATGGACGTGAATCTGTTGGTTTCTTAGTTGCGGTCAAAGATTTATTAGAAGACCCGACCCGTTTACTACTTGAAATCTAATTGCCGTTTTACACTCATTTTTAACCGCTTGTACTTAAACAAGCGGTTATTTTTTGCAAGAAAGTAATATTCACCGAAATTTGTAAGATATGTAAACTTATGTTATAGTAAATGTATAGAACGCTTACTTAGACTGAAATTTATGACCTATTATTACCCGACGGCAAATAACGTTTATCCCGATCAACCTCATAAGTCTTACCGACTAAAACGCTTTCGCTTTTGGTTGCGTTCCGTCTTACATGCTTCACAAGTCAAAAAATTTAGTCGGTTTGCAAACCGACACCCTGAACTTTCCGAGTTGCTTAAAGCTTACCCTAATTATAGTTATCCGGTCATTCATCGTTTTTTGGATAAGCGTTTCAATGCGGAACGACGCTTGGAAATTGTGTGTGATAACCTTACTTTTTTACCTCAACAATTTGCGCAGTACCATCTTCCTCCGCTTTGGGTTAAACCGATCAGCTTCGGCGAATTTATTCCTGATTTTGAAATCCGCTTAAATATAAACGAATATCAAGCGATGGAAGGTTTTTGGGCGTTGGAATTACGCCAAAAAAGCAGCCGCCGGCTCGTTTATTTATTAACATTCGGCAAAATAGAACAATCACTGCTTATCGGAGCGATTCAAGGCGCCAATACGGAAAACGCCAAAGATTTAGTTAAGTTTTTAACCAAACAATGTCACGGCTTACGTCCCGCATATTTATTAATCGAAGTCATGAAGTTACTCGCTCATACGCTCGGCTACCAGTTATTAGGTATTCCGCACAAATACCAAAATAAGTCGCGCTTTATTCAAAGCAAACGTTATACCGTCAATTATGATACTTTATTCAGCGAATCGGGCGGGTTACTGCAAGAATACTGGCAATTACCGCTTGCTTTAAACAAAGACTTGACGGACGTACCGAGTAAAAAACGTTCTATGTATCGTAAACGCTTTGAAATGTTAGACAAATTAGCGGACGTCATTCAGCAAACATTTCCGTTACCGCCGTCTTCATAGCCATAAATAACAGACCGTTTTACAAGCGGTCTTTTTTCTTTGATTTTTTGCCTATCTCCTCCTATTTTAACGTTTGCTTTTTTATAGTAGATGGATTAAATTCTTGAACATTATCCTAATCATTATCCTATACAGGAAAGCTTATGAATCTACACGAATATCAAGCAAAACAAATTTTTGCACAATATCGACTTCCCGTAAGTAAAGGTATTGTTTGTCATTCTCTCGATGACGCCGTTTCAGCCATTCACACATTAGCAGGCGACACTTGGGCGGCGAAATGCCAAGTTCACGCCGGCGGTAGAGGCAAAGCGGGCGGAATAAAATTAGTGCGCAGTGAAGCGGAAATTCGTGAGTTTTGTAATCAATGGTTGGGACAGCGTTTAGTCACTTTTCAAACCGATAAAAACGGACAACTGGTAAATACGATTTATCTCGAAGAAACGTGCCTAATAGAACGTGAATTATATTTGGGCGCAGTAATTGATCGTTCTTCACAAAAAATTGTTTTTATGGCATCAAATGCCGGCGGTATGAATATTGAAGATGTCGCCGCACAAACACCGGAGCTTATCCATAAAGCAACCATTGATCCGCTTACCGGTGCGCAAGCTTTTCAGGGTCGTGAATTAGCTTTTAAACTCGGTCTGTCCGGCGATCAAATCAAACAATTCGCTCATCTTTTTGTACAACTTGCCAAATTATTTATTGAAAAAGATCTTGCCTTACTCGAAGTAAATCCGCTCGTATTGACCAAACAAGGTCAATTACTTTGTTTAGATGCCAAAATGGTAATTGACAGTAATGCGCTTTATCGCCATCCGGAGCTAAAAGCCCTACAAGATCCAAGCCAAGAAGATGCGCGAGAAGCCGATGCGGCAAAATGGGATCTTAACTATGTCGCATTAGACGGCAATATCGGTTGTATGGTTAATGGTGCAGGCTTAGCCATGGGAACCATGGATATCGTGAAACTACACGGTGGTCGTCCGGCAAACTTTTTAGATGTCGGCGGCGGCGCAACGAAAGAACGTGTTTCGGAAGCCTTTAAACTGATTCTTTCCGATCAGAATGTTAAAGCCGTCTTAGTCAATATTTTCGGCGGCATCGTCAGATGCGATTTAATTGCGGAAGGTATTATTGCGGCGGTTAATGAAGTCGGGATAAACATTCCGGTCATCGTGCGTTTAGAAGGTACTAATGCGGAATTAGGTCGTGAAATTTTAGCAAACAGCGGCTTACGTTTCATTGCGGCAAATACATTAACACAAGCGGCACAACTTGCAGTCAAAGCAGCGGAAGGAAAATAAACATGGCGATTTTAATTGATAAGAATACTAAAGTGATTTGCCAAGGTTTTACCGGCGGACAAGGCACATTTCATAGCGAACAGGCTTTAGCATACGGTACGAAACTTGTCGGTGGCGTTTCGCCGAACAAAGGCGGTACAACGCATTTAGGTTTACCGGTATTTGATACCGTACGTGAAGCGGTCGAAAAAACCGGTGCGACTGCAAGTGTAATTTACGTTCCCGCTCCCGGCTGTAAAGATGCGATTTTGGAAGCGATTGATGCAGGTATCCAGCTTATCGTTTGTATTACCGAAGGTATTCCTACGTTAGATATGATTTGTGTCAAACAGAAATTAAAAGAAAGCGGTGTACGAATGATTGGTCCGAACTGTCCGGGAATCATTACCCCTGACGAGTGTAAAATCGGCATTATGCCGGCGCATATTCATAAGAAAGGTAAAATCGGTATTGTTTCTCGTTCCGGCACGCTTACTTATGAAGCGGTAAAACAAACCACGGATGAAGGATTCGGGCAATCTACCTGTGTCGGTATCGGTGGTGATCCGATTCCAGGCTCAAGTTTTATCGACATCTTGAAACTCTTCCAAGCCGACCCTGAAACCGAAGCGATCGTAATGATTGGTGAAATCGGAGGTAGCGCCGAAGAAGAAGCGGCCGAATTTATCAAAATGCACGTAACAAAGCCTGTTGTCAGTTATATCGCCGGCGTTACCGCACCGAAAGGAAAACGAATGGGACACGCAGGTGCAATCATTAGCGGCGGTAAAGGCACGGCAGATGAAAAATTTAAAACATTAGAGAATGCCGGCGTGAAAACGGTGAGAAGTCTTGCCGAAATCGGTAGCGCATTAAGAGAATTGCTGCACAAATAAATCTCGTTCAATAATCGGTCGTTTTTTCATAATGATTTGCAAAAATGATAAGATGACCGCAATTGAGTTCAAACGAAAGGACTGAGTTGCGATAAATATCCCATCCCTCAGTCCTTAATATCTTTTAGATAGTATTAAAAATCGCTAATATTGCTTCTATCAATAGACATTGCCGGAATCCGCAACACTCTGTTCTCAAGTTTCCATTGACTGTTTTCCGGTAATTCCCCTTTTGCAAGTAAGCGAGAAAAATCAATAATCGCTCTACTTTGAGAACGCCAATCGTTGGTGACCGTACCGGCTAATTTTCCTTTTCTGATTAAATTAAGTGCTTCTGGGGTCGCATCCACACCGTAAATAGGCAATGCTTTATTTTTTTCGGTTACCACCTCTAACGCACCTATCGCCATACTATCGTTATTAGAAATAATCACTTCAATATTATTTTGCGGTGTCGATAACCAAGCGTTTACTTTAGTTTTCGCAATTTCTTTATTCCATACGGCGGATTCTAATGCCAATTGTTCCGTCTTAATACCCTGTGTTTTTAATTCTTCAATTACGGCTTTAGTACGTTTTTCCGCATCCGGGTGCCCTACTTCCCCTTTTAATAACGCATATTGCATTTTGCCGTCGTGATTTAAATCTAACGCTTCACTGCTTTTCCAATGATTGGCAATCATCTTAGCCTGTGCTTTTCCTGCTTCTTCCGGATTAGACCCGACATAATAAACCTTTTTATAACTATTGATTGCTTTCGCACCCGGATCTTTATTGAACAAGATAATCGGTAAGTTCGCATCTTTAGCCTTACCGATCACTGTTGCCCATGCATTCGGATCAACTAAATTTACTGCAAGCACATCTACTTTATGATTAACTAAAGTTTGTACTTGGTTATTTTGCACAAATTGCGAATTTTGCGCATCATTCATTAATAGAGAAAGAGAAGGATTTTCTGACGTATATGAGATTAATTCATCATGCATTAATCGAATAAAATTATCGTCGTACTGATATAAGCTCACACCCAGCGTATCTTGAGCGATAACGGAAGAAGACAAACTTATCCCGACGGCTAATGAACATATTGCTAATTTTTTCATATTATTCCCCCCTCAAGATTATCAATAAGACTTTTAAATTAGAACTACTATATAAAAGATAGTACACAATTAAATAGGGAAATAATGTGAGATAATTCACACATTTCAGAAATCATTACGAATAAGCAACAATAAAAAACAAGCGGTGAAATTTGCAAAAATTCTTACAAATTTCACCGCTTGTCAAAAAGGATTGCATTAAACCTTAAGCCGTCATTTTTTTAGATCTAAAGATAAAAATCAATACCATCATCACAACAGCCGTGGTAATAAATCCGGATACGGCGGATCCGGTAAAGCCAAGCACTAAATATCCGATAATGGAAGCAACCGCAACAAGTAACGCATAAGGTAACTGTGAAGTTACGTGATCGATATGGTTACATTGTGCGCCGGTTGAAGATAGGATCGTCGTATCAGAAATCGGAGAACAGTGATCGCCACATACCGCCCCTGCCATAACCGCAGACATACACGGAATTAAAAGGCTTGCATCCACATTAATCGCCATTGCTGCGGCAATCGGTAGCATAATCCCAAATGTCCCCCAGCTTGTACCGGTTGCAAATGCCATAACGGTCGCAAGCACAAATAAAATAGCAGGTAAAAAGGCCGGATTAATATTGCCGGCAACAAGCGTAGATAAATAATCACCGGTATGCATATCTTTTACGACACTACTGATTAACCAAGCAAGCGTTAAAATTAAAATCGCACCGAACATAGATTTGCAACCTACCCAAATCGCTTTCGGATAATCTTCCGCTTTAATTAAACCGAGCGTACAAAGCATTACTGCCAATACCCCCGCCGATCCGCCGATAACTAAAGAGAGATTGACATTGGTATTTTCAAACGCACCCAATAAGCTAAAGGCTTCCAATGCCTGCGCTCCGGTATAAATCATAGAAGTAACGGTGGTTACAATCAACACAAGAATCGGTACGATTAAAGCATATACTCGACCTTTGGATTCGACATCCGCATCTTCATTCGTATGTGTTTCCGAAGCCAACGCTTTTCTTTCAAAACGACTCATTGAACCGATATCAAATGAGAAATAAGCTACGATAAACACCATAATTAAGGCAAATAACGCATAGTAGTTCATCAAACTCATTGAAGCGAATGCGCTGATCGCCGTATATTCGGTAATATTATAAGTCGCCAATAAACCGCCGATTGTTGCGATAATTGAAGCTCCCCAGCTGGAAACCGGCATAAGCACGCACATCGGTGCGGCGGTCGAATCAAGAATATAAGCTAATTTTGCACGCGAAACTTTAAATTTATCCGTTACCGGTCGAGCAATCGCCCCAACAGCCAGACTATGGAAATAGTCGTCGATAAACGTCACGAAAACTAAACAGGCGGTTAATAATTTCGCACCGCGGCGCCCTTTAATATGTTTCTTCGCCCAATTGGCAAAAGCCTGATTACTGCCCGAATAAGTTAATAAAGAGGTAAACACGCCTAATAAAAGTAAGAAAATTAAGATCTGTACTTTTCCGAACGAATATTCACCGTCAGCATAAACCAAACCGATAGCAATATTTTTTAAATAAACGAAACCGTCCACAAATTTTGCCGAAAGCATAAAGGCACCGACTAAGATACCGACACTTAAAGACAGCAATACTCGTCGAGTAACCATAGCTAATAGTAAAGCAAGCGATGCCGGTATAATCGACAGCAACGAACTTGAATAATCAATTAAATTCATAAAACCTCTAAAAAAGTTACTTTGTAATGAAATACTAGCCAAACAAAGAAGAGGATCTACTGAGAGAATTTATGCAACGCATAAGATGAGGTAGGCAATCTGAAATAATAAGAATAGAACCGACCCTAGCAGTAGCACTCCGTAATACAAGGATTACGACAGTGTCGTCCCTTTCGGTAACGACCCCAACCAATTAAGATGACGCTTAACTGATTTCGGCAAATACGCCTTTCCTTTTTCCTCCTCGTTCTCCACTCAGAAAAAGTACTTATCGGATTTGCACCTCTACGATTTGTAGGACTTTGTAAGATTACCTTAATCTGCCTCGATTGCCAATAGCTAAACGCTATATTTTTATTAACATTTCGCGAATAACCAGACGAATAATAAATTATTCCATTTCATAAAATTAAAAAATAATGACTCGCTTACTTTACCTTAAATAACTATTCCGTTAATATATAAAATATATTTTCAGGATAATTATCATTCTGAAATGTCACAATAATTATACTATTTTCTATTATTTTATATGGTCTTTATTTGGAGATAAAAAATGTCAGAAATTTTAAAAACGTTATCAAATATCCGTAATCTAAGAGCGCTTGCGAAAGATTCAACCTTAGAACAAATGGAATCTTTACTTGAGAAAGTATCGATTGTCGTTGAAGAAAAGCGTGAATTAGTAAAAGCGCAAGAACTTGAGCAAGCGAAAGTCATGGAAGGACTAAAGAAATATAAGGAGTTATTAGCACAGGACGGAATCTCGGCAGAAGAACTCGTAGCATTATTGAATAATGCCACGGAACACAAGAAACGTGAGCCTCGCGCACCTCGTCCTGCAAAATACAAATATGTTGATGAAAACGGCAATGAAAAAACTTGGACGGGACAAGGACGTACGCCTCGCCCGATTCAAAAAGCACTGGATGAAGGTAAAAGTTTAGCATCTTTTGCTATATAATTTTTCATCATAAAAAACGGGACTAATATAATATTAATCCCGTTTTTTTATTTTACTTAATTTATACAATATTAATCTTTTAAATAACCAATAATTATTTCTCTATAATATCAAAGACTAACGCTTAATATTCCCCATCACTTATAATGCTACATTTTTAAATAAAGCCTATTAATTTCTACATTTCATATTACATAGTTTAGGAATTAAATCATCTTCCTACAAAATTTTGTGTGCTTCCATAATAACTATTTATTACCTAACTCATTAGAGTTAAAACAAAAAAATAGTAAAAACTCCACTAATTTTAATGGTTATTTTTTAATCAATCATTATAAAAAAGTGTGATCTTCATCATAAATTTACACATCCCCTCTATTTTTTTGAAAAATCTTACATACAATGCAGTTACCTATTTAACATTATTTTAACCATTCATTATTAAATTGCATTACGAGGCTTTTTATGGCGTTATTCCTTAGTATTTTCCCAATCGTTTTACTCATTTATTTAATGGTAAAACGTAACGCATTACCATCCTATATTGCATTACCGTGGGTTGCGGTAGTCGTACTGATTATCCATCTGCTTTTCTTTGCAACCGATATTACCATTATCAGTGCAAATATCTCATCGGCTATTATGTCGGTATTTACTCCGATTACCGTTATCTTCGGTGCGATTTTATTCAACCGCTTCTCCGAAGCGTCAGGCGTAACCAATACATTACGCAAATGGTTAGGTACGATTAACCCGAATCCGGTGGCGCAACTTATGATCATCGGTTGGGCGTTCGCATTTATGATTGAAGGTGCGAGCGGTTTCGGTACGCCGGCGGCAATTGCCGCACCGATTTTAGTCGGTTTAGGCTTTAACCCGATTAAAGTGGCGATCCTTGCATTAATTATGAACTCAGTGCCGGTATCATTCGGTGCGGTAGGTACGCCGACTTGGTTCGGTTTCGGTTCGCTAAACTTAGCGGAAGCGCAAATTCTTAAAATCGGTTCAATGACCGCATTAATTCATGCTTTTGCCGCATTAGTGATTCCAGTAATTGCTCTAAGCTTTATCGTCACTTGGAAAGAAATCCGTCAAAATATCGTATTCGTTTATTTAAGCGTATTTGCTTGCGTTATTCCTTATTTCTTCCTTGCACAAGTAAACTACGAATTCCCGTCGTTAGTCGGCGGCGCAATCGGTATGTTTATTTCGATTTTCCTTGCAAATAAAGGTGTAGGTTTAGCGAAAGTTGAAAATACATTAGATAACTCGTCAGTAACGGCAAAAGAAGTCGCAAAAGCATTACTTCCTACCGGCTTACTAATCGGCTTCTTAATCGTAACGCGTATCCAACAGTTACCGTTTAAAGCGATGATGAACAACACGACCGCTTGGATCAGCACTCAATTAGGTTCATTAGGTCAATTTGAAATCAGCCAAGGTTTAGTATTCAGTTTAAAAAATATCTTCGGTACGACGGTAAGTGCAAACTATAAATTACTTTATGTGCCGGCATTAATCCCGTTTGTAATTACCGTATTAATTTGTATCCCGTTATTTGCGTTAAGCGGTTCAAAAGTAAAAGACGTATTTGCAGGTAGCTTTAAACAAACCAAAAACCCATTTATCGCATTAGTCGGTGCGTTAATCATGGTGAATTTAATGTTAGTCGGTAACGACGGTTCAATGGTGAAAATCATTGGTAAGAGCTTTGCAGCGGCAACCGGCGAATATTGGACAATCTTCGCTTCATACTTAGGTGCGGTAGGTGCGTTCTTCTCCGGTTCTAACACGGTATCTAACTTAACTTTCGGTAGCGTACAGTTATCAACCGCAGAAATTACCGGCTTATCCACTTCATTAGTGCTTGCATTACAATCCGTAGGCGGCGCAATGGGTAACATGGTATGTATTAACAATATCGTAGCGGTAAACTCAGTATTAAATATTCAAAATCAAGAAGGCGCAATCCTTAAGAAAACTGTCTTACCGATGTTTATCTACGGCGTGATTGCGGCAATCGTTGCTTTAACGATTATTCCAATCTTCTTTAACGTGTAATAACAAAGTGGTAGAGAAAGATTTCTAAAAGACGTGATACACTAACAAGCGGTTAAATTTAAACTTTTTCTACCTATATTAAGTAAAAGGAAGTCAGCTGACTTCCTTTTGTCATTTTTGGCATTTTAAATACGATTGTTTCTTATTTTTATTTAAGTGGGAATTCTTTATGAACGTAAATTTCTATGTGACCTGTATTGCCGACATTGTCAAAGCCGGCGTAGCAAAAAACAGCGTACTTTTACTCGAAAAATTGGGTTGTAACGTTGTTTTCTTAGAGAAACAAGGCTGTTGCGGACAACCGGCAATGAACAGCGGCTATGCGAAACAAGCGATTCCGGGTATGAAAAACCTTATCGAAACTTTTGAGGTAAACGACTACCCTATCGTTGCACCGGCAGGTTCATGCGTCTATGCAATCAAAAACTATGCGGAATACTTAAACCGTTTCGGCGAACCGGAATGGGCGAAACGTGCGGAAAAAATTGCCGCACGTCTATACGATTTAACCGATTTTATCGTAAACGTATTAAAAAGAACGGATGTCGGCGCAAGCCTCACCGGTAAAGCGGTTTACCACCCGTCTTGCAGCTTAAGTCGTAAACTTGGCATTGTGGACGAACCTCTCACCCTTTTAAAAAATGTTAAAGGCTTAGAATTACTTCCGATTCACAACCAACAAACCTGTTGCGGTTTCGGCGGCACGTTCTCGGTAAAAATGGCTGAAATCTCAGGTGAAATGGTTACCGAAAAAGTGGTTAATATTACCGAAGTGGAACCTGAATATCTGGTTGGAGCGGATGTTAGTTGCTTAATTAACATTGCCGGTCGTTTAAACCGTGAAGGTAAAAACGTAAAAGTTATGCACATCGCAGAAGTATTAATGCAAGAGTAAGGAAGCCCTATGTCACATTTACAAACCAGTACCCTACCCTTTAAGCAACGTGTAGAACAGCAAGTTCATAACGACATCATGCGCAAGGCGGTGGTAAAAGCACAAGAAACCATCGGCGCAAACCGTCAAAAAATGGTGGATGAACTTGGAAATTGGGAAGAATGGCGTGATCTTTCAAAGCAATTCCGTAATCACGTTTTAGCCAATTTAGACGCTTATTTATATCAATTAAGCGAAAAAGTCACCCAAAACGGCGGTCACGTATTTTTTGCAGAAACCGCTGAAGAAGCGACCGCTTATATCCGTAAAGTTGCGCTTGAGAAAAATGCAAAAACCATCGTTAAATCCAAATCAATGGTAACCGAAGAGATCGGCTTGAACCACGTATTGGAAGCGGAAGGCATGAAAGTGGTGGAAACCGACCTCGGCGAATACTTGCTTCAAATCGTGGGCGATAAACCTTCTCACATCGTCGTACCGGCGATCCACAAAGATCGTCATCGTATCCGCAAAGAATTACACGAGGTATTAGGTTATGAGGGAACCGAGCAACCGGAAGAAATGAACGCTTTCGTACGTAAAACGCTACGCAAAGACTTCTTAGCCGCCGATATCGGCATTTCAGGTTGTAACTTCGCCGTGCCGGAAACCGGTTCCGTTTGCTTAGTGACTAATGAAGGTAACTTACGTTTAGCCACAACCCTACCGAAAACACATATTGCGGTAATGGGGATGGAACGTATCGCTCCGACTTTCAAAGAAGTGGACGCACTGATTACTATGTTATGTCGTAGTGCGGTAGGTGCAAAATTAACCGCTTATAACACTTGGCTGACCGGTCCTCGTCTTGAAGGCGAAACAGACGGTCCGGAAGATTTCCATCTTGTTATTGTCGATAACGGTCGTTCAAAAATTTTAGAAAGCGAATTCTCGGAAGTTTTACGCTGCATTCGTTGTGGTGCGTGCTTAAATACTTGTCCTGCTTATCGTCAAATCGGCGGTCACGGCTACGGCTCCATCTATCCGGGTCCGATTGGTTCGGTTATTTCGCCGTTACTTGGCGGTTATGAGGAATTTAAAGAATTACCGTATGCGTGTTCATTATGCACTGCGTGTAACAGCGTATGTCCAGTAAAAATTCCTTTGGCGCAATTGATCCTCAAACACCGTGAAAAAATTGCCGAAGCCGGTTTAACGCCGTTCTCGGAACGTCTTTCAATTAAAGGTTTCACCTTTGCCAACTCAAATCCGTCAGTCTGGAATATGGGGGTTAAAGTCGGGGCGAAGATCGCCGGTAAATTCATTAAAAACGGTAAAGCTCCAATTCAAGTCGGTGCATTAGCCGAGTGGACAAAAGCGCGTGACTTACCGACTGCGGACGGTGAAAGTTTCCGTGAATGGTTTAAAAATCGTAAATAATTTGACTTGAACCACAGCCTCTGCAAATAAGCGGTTATTTTTAGATAAAAGTTTGCAAAAATTCAATAAATTCTAACCGCTTATTATATGAGTAAAGATTAATAATGTGGCAAAACTAGGACAACACAATGGACTTACAGAATCGTGAAAACTTTTTAAATAAACTGGCACAACGTATGGGCAGAGAACGTAAATTAGTCCCTGACCAAATGGAAGCACCGGTAAATAATCACCCGACTACACGTTTAACCCATCTTTCTCAACAAGAACTTTGCAACGAATTTATGAATTTCGCAAAAGTGTTATTGGTCGATGTGGTTGAAACCAAAGAAGCTGACGTAGCACAAGCCGTATTAGAAGTTTGTGAAAAATACGGCGGTGGAAATATCGTATTAAATAACGATGCTCGCCTTGAAACTTTAGGCATTACCGATGCGGTAAAAGCGAAATTCGATAGCTATATCTGGGATTTTACCAATCGTGAAGAAAATATTTCTCGTTCGGAACAAGCTAATATCGGTATCGTCTATGGCGAATACGGTTTAGCGGAATCGGGCGGTATCGTATTATTCGCCTCTAAAGATAACGGTCGTTCAACCAGCTTACTACCAACAACATCTATCGTCATCGTACGCAAAAGCACCGTATTACCTCGCGTAGCACAGCTTGCGCAAATTCTACATGAGAAAGCTCAAGCCGGCGAACGTATGCCGTCTTGCGTAAATATCATTTCAGGTCCGAGTGCAACCGCCGATATTGAATTAATCAAAGTGGTCGGCGTACACGGTCCGGTATCTAAAATCTACGTTGTGATTGACGATCTATAATTAGTTATCCCATTACTGAGATAAATGACAAGCGGTCTGATTTGTTAAATTTTTTGCAAATCAGACCGTTTATTTATTACGGCATAGTAGACAAAAAGGTTGGTATTTTGTCGAACTATGCCTCTATTGGACAAAAGGGTTGGTAATGATTATGTTTAGAAATTTTTACCGACTCTTTTTATTTAAAAAGTCCTGTATAAACAATATCTTATGCTTTCTCGTTAATCCGCTATGTGGGCGTAATTTGTCTTTTAATTCTTTAAATAATCCTTCTATTCGATTTGTCGTCTTTTCAATATTTAACTCAGGATACTTTTCATACGTAAAAATATAATCCATATAACGTTTTATACTTGTATAAGCACTTCTCACATTACGATGTTTATAAGGATATTTTCCTTTTTCATTCGGTTTATCTGACCGTTCCTCTAAAAAGGCTTTATGTTTTATTTTCCAGTGATGTATTTTTAAATAAAACTCATTTTTTGAACTGGCTTTTAACGTCTTTATTATCGTTTTTAATTCTCTTCCTGCGTGCGATTGATGCTTTTTTCTTAATGCTCTCATCACGATTGCTACTAAATGAAATTGGCACATTTGCGTGCGCGTATTCATTAAATCTTTCAATAAGCCACGCCTGCCATCACAGGTAATTGATTGAATGATATAGCCTTTTTCTCTTAAATGATTGATGGCTTTCTTGTAATAAATATCTTTTTCCGTTTTCACAATTTGGTGATAAACCACTTTGGTTGAAAGGCTATCAATAAAAACCATCACGCCAAAATCACGATGAAAGAAAGTAGTATCAATAATTAAGTTTAAATATTTATTTTGAGGGGCTTTTAAGAAGGCTTTAGGAGCCTTTTCTAAATATCGTTGAATCGTTCTTACTGAACACTGATATTTATTAGCGAGTTGTTGATATGTTTGTTTTCCAACAGAATAATCCAACCAAATTTGGGTCGAATTTAATTTAGATGTTAAGGTAAATATTTTATTGCAAGCTGAACATTTATAACGTTGAAGCTTATTTTTAAAGCCATACTTTTGTGTTTTGGAAGATTGACAAAAAGGGCAAGTTTTTATTCATATTTCAAAAAGGTGGGTTAAAGCCTTGTACTATAAGGCTTTAACCCACTTTTTACCAACCTTTTTGTCTACTATGCCTTTATTACAAATAACCTATTCAATTTCATTATCCCCTTTCTTCATTATCATATATTTTTCTCTTAATTTCTTTTCTGTTTAGTTCATTCCGATCAAAGCAATATCGACTTCTCTCTATTATTTAATGAATATCTATTGTCGTATATTTCATTATAAAAAATTCAACCGAAAAAGAGCATAAAAAAATGCAGTCCGAAGACTGCATTTTTATTAAGTTAAGCTACAAGAGCCGATTAATTACCACTGATAACCTACACCGACAGAACCACCCAAGTCGCCTCGTGTATTAGCGTTACCTTGAAGTTTCAAGATAACTTTTCCGTTATCACTTGAACGTGAATAACCTACCGCTAATGCACTTTCGTTCTTATAAGTACCCGCCGCAACAGCCATCATTGATTTACCAGGCATATAAGCTTGAGGTAAGCCTGCCGCTGCATTCGCACCCGCAATACCTGCACGTAAATCTTTGTTCACTTTATTGATACGTTGATTTACATGACCAACCGCACCTTTTAATTGAGATACATTCACAGCATCCGTATCGGCTTGACCAGCTTTAACGTTAGTAATTCGATTACCTGCAGCGTTAATACCCGATTTAGTTACGCTTGGACCGTCTTTGATAGTTACACCATCAGAATTAATCGTCGTATCACCCGCTTTTACAGTATTAGCGTTTACTGTATTTGCATTTACAGTTTTCGCTTCCACAGAATCAACTTTGATATCTTTAGCCAATTTAACAGCAAGCGTACCTTTACCATCAGAAACTACCCCGATATTATTTTCAGAGAGTTTAGATGAATCTTGTACACCGCCCTTAATTGTTACGGTAGAACCAAGTTTACGCTTGGAAGCAACACCCGTATCACCTTCAAAGGTCAGCGGTTTAACCACTTCATTATTTAAGTTGGTAATTGCATCACCGACATTATTTGCAGTTGTCGTATTGCCATCAACTTTGGTAATCGTATAAGTCGGAGCAATTACATTACCCTTATCATCAAGTTTAGAACCGCCGCCTAAGTAGTTAGCAATGTTTTGGTTTGCATCATAAAGCTGCGAACCATTGATTGCTTCCGTACTATTCGGTGAAATATCACCGTCAGCTACGCCGCTCACTTTACCGTTTGATGAAACGGTAACATCACCTACTTTCACTTGATCACTATTGATAGTGGTATTACTGATAGTAAGACTACCGTCTTTACCCAAGTCCACATCCTTGTTCAAGTTCACGGTTAAGGCACCACCTTTTACCACCGTACTGATGTTCTTACCGTCACCTTTCACAGGGATAGTCTTACCTAAGTTTTGTTTCACTTCTTGACCTTTGTCATCCGCTAATCCAAAACCGCCGCCTTGTGAGGCATCCGTTACGCTAGACACCGCCGTTTGTAAGTCGCCGATATTCGCCGCATTGGTTAAAGTATCACCCTTAGCTTCCGACAGTTTCTTACCGCCTAAACCGCTTGCTACGTTGGTGATTTGTTTGTCGCCCGCATTGATGCCGGTTGTTGCTGAAATGGTCACATTACCAGCTTTTAAACCGTCTTTGGTTAAACTCACGTTATCACCAACTTTCACACCCTCATTGTTCATGATAGTGTCGCCAGCTTTAATGCTACCGTCTTTACCTAAGTCAACATCTTTCGCTAAGCCAACAGTTACGTTTGTACCATCGTTATTAATTTCGATGTTCTTACCGTTTGCAAAGTTTACAGTGTCGCCCGGTTTAACGTTGGTTGTATTGCTACCGTTAGTTTGAATGTTCCAACCTTTATTCGCCACTTCGCTGACCGCATACAATTGGCTACCGTTTACTGCATCAGTACTTGTTGCATTCACATCACCAGCAGCTACGTTAATAACTTTGTTACCGCCGTTATCTAAGCCTTTAGTGGTTAAGCTTACTGTCTTACCGCCGTTTATCGGAGTAATCGTTAAGCCGTTACCGTCAACTACTGATTTATCACCACCTGCGTTAGTAAATGTTGCGTTCGTTAAATCCGTTAACGTTCTTGCCATCTTAATGATGAGTGCGCCATCTACGTTATCAACACGTAAGTTCTTATCAGTAACTGCTGCCGCAGTGCTTAAGTTACCTTTAATGGTTAACGTTTCGTTAAGTTCCTTAGTAATTACTTTACCGTCGTTACCTACGAATTTTAAGCCATCTTTAAGGGTTGCAACTTCTTCGGTCACCGTTTTACCGTCCGGAGTTTTAGTCTCATAAACGATACGGGTTTTGCCATCCTTGCCATCAACACCCGGTTCACCTTTAGCTAAAGTAATGGTGCCGTTAGAACCGTCTTTACCGTTGATACCGATTGTGCCGTTCGCACCATCTAAACCAACACCGGTTTTACCGTCTTTACCGTTAACTGCAATTGCACCGTTACCGTCTTTACCATTGATTGATACTGCATCTTGGCCATTTTCGCCTTTAATGCTGATACCATCTTTACCGCTGATAGAAACGCCGTCTTTGCCGTTTTCGCCTTTAACAGTCATTGTACCCGGCTTGTTATCGTTACCTACCGTTAAGGTGTTATTTAAACCGAAGTTTACATTATTACCCACTTTAGTGATAACGATGTTGCCATCTGTATTTGCTAAATCTACAGTTGCATTTGGTGTTACCGTAGTTTGGTTGTTACCGTTATTAATGGTTAATTTCCAACCTGCGTTTGCAGTTGCATTTACACGCTCTAATTGGTCTTTATTCACAGCATCTTTGCCGTCTTTACCATCAGCTACGTTAGTAATACGACCATCTTCTTTAAATGATACGCCGTCTTTACCGTTTGCACCTTTCAACGTTAAACCGTTTTGACCGTCTGCACCACGAGTGCCAACGATAGACATACCGTCTTTACCGTCTTTCGCAAATTTAACTTCTGCATCCTTGCCGTCTTTACCATCTACAGTAATACCGGAGAAAGTCGGACGTTCTGCGATAACGATATTTAAACCTTTCTCGTTTTCACGAACACCCACATTACGATCGGATGCTGCAGTTAAACCCGCTTCAGTGTTAATACCGCCTTTAATCGCTAGAGTTTCGTTCAATTCCTTAGTAACAACTTTGCCGTCATTACCTACGAATTTTAAGCCGTCGTTAAGGGTTGCCACTTCTTCAGTTGTCGGTTTGCCGGTTTCGTCTTTGGTTTCATATACGATACGCGTTTTCGTTTCGCCGTCTTTACCATCTACACCCGGTTTACCTTGTTTAACCGTGATAGAGCCGTTAGAGCCGTCTTTACCGTTGATGCCGATTGCGCCGTCTTTGCCGTTTAAGGTCACGCCGGTTTTACCGTCTTTACCTTGTACGCCAAGCTGTCCGTCCACACCGTCTTTTCCGTCTTTACCCGGACCGCCTACGGTTAAGTTGTTATTTAAGTCAAATGTGACGTTATTACCCGCTTTCGTGATAACGATGTTGCCGTCCGTATTCGCTAAATCAACTGTGCTGTTCGGTGCAACATTCGAGGCGTTAGTGTTATCACCGTTTGTCGTGAGATTCCAACCCGCATTGGCTGTCGCATTTACGCCATCCAATTGGTCTTTATTCACCGCATCCGTACCGTTCACACCCGGTGCCACATTCGTAATGGTGTTATTACCGTTGTTTAAACCTTTATCGGTTAAGCTAACAACATCGCCACCTTTAGGGGTAATCGTTAAACCGTTACCGCCGATAGTCGCATTAATATCACCTGAACTGAAAGTAGCGTTGGTTAAATCGGTTAAAGATTTTGCCATCTTGATGATTAACTCACCATTTTGGTCTTTGTCATTATCCACGCGTAAGTTCTTATCAGTCACCGTTGCATTCGCATCTAAGTTACCTTTAATCGCTAACGTTTCGTTCAGTTTTTTCTGAATAACTTGACCTTTATCTCCAACAAAGTTTAAGCCGTCGTTAAGCGTTGCCACTTGCTCTTTATCACCATTCGGTTTTTCGTAAACGATACGGGTTTTAGTTGTGCCATTTGCACCATCGTTGCCGGCAATGCCTTTCTCGCCTTGTTCAACTTTGATTGACACTTGACCGTCTTTACCGTCTTTGCCATCTACACCGTTAAACACCACCGCATCTTTAGTAATTTTAGTGCCGTCCTTACCATCTGCGCCTTTCACGCCGATTGAACCGTCTTTACCGTCCTTACCGTTTACCGTGACATCACCTTGTAAAGCAACTTCTAATGACTTATCCGCAACATTTGATGTTACCGTAACGCCGTCTTTACCTTTAATTTGGATAGTCTTACCTAAGTCTTGTTTCACTTCGGTATTATTATCGTCTTTCAAGCCAAAGCCGCCGGTGGTTGCGTTAGTGAGGTTGTTTACGGTGTCTTTTAAGTCACCCACATTCACTGCATTTGTCGTCGTTGCATTCGCTAAATCGGATTTTTGACCTGTACTGTCGGTTAAACCGCTTGTCACATTGGTAATTTGGTTATTACCGTTGTTTAAGCCTTTATCGGTTAAGCTGACGGTTTTATCTTTATCGCTACCGTTTGAAATGGTCACGCCGTCTTTGCTTACCACCGTCTTATCCGTATCAGTATTACCGAATGTCGCAGTCGTTAAGTTTGCTAAGTTCTGCGCTAATTTCACCACTAATGCACCGTCTTGGCTATCCACACGTAAGTTCTCTGAACTTGCGTCCGCAGTATTTGCCAATGCGCCTTTCACAGTTAAGGTTTCATTCAGTTTCTTAACAATAGTATCGCCTTGGTTACCGGCAAAGTTTAAGCCGTCGTTCAAGGTAGAGACATTGTGTGTCGTACCTTTCGGGTCGGTATAAACAATTCGGGTCATGCCGTCTTTGCCATCTTTACCGTCCGTACCGTCTACACCTACCGGACCATTAACCACAGAGATAGTCGCATTCGCTCCGTCTTTGCCGTCAGCACCTTTAGGACCGGTTAAACCGATTGAACCGTCTTTGCCGTTTAAGGTCACGCCGGTTTTACCGTCTTTACCTTGTACGCCAAGCTGTCCGTCCACACCGTCTTTTCCGTCTTTACCCGGACCGCCTACGGTTAAGTTGTTATTTAGGTCAAACGTAACGTTATTACCCGCTTTCGTGATAACGATATTGCCGTCCGTATTCGCTAAATCAACCGTGCTGTTCGGCGCAACATTCGATGCGTTAGTGTTGTCGCCGTTTGTGGTGAGGTTCCAACCCGCATTGGCTGTCGCATTCACGCCATCCAATTGGTCTTTATTCACTGCATCCGTGCCGTTTACACCCGGCGCCACGTTTATAATCGTGTTGTTACCGTTGTTTAAACCTTTATCGGTTAGGCTGACTTCATCGCCGGCTTTAGGCGTAATCGTTAAGCCGTTACCGCCAATCACCGTATTGCTATCATCCGAACTGAAGGTGGCGTTGGTTAAATCGGTTAAAGACTTCGCCATCTTGATGATTAACTCACCATTTTTGTCTTTATCGTTATCCACGCGCAAGTTCTTATCCGTAACAACTGCCGCTGCATCTAAGTTACCTTTAATCGCTAACGTTTCGTTCAGTTTTTTCTGAATAACTTGACCTTTATCGCCGACAAAGTTTAAGCCGTCGTTAAGCGTTGCGATTTCTTCCGTGCCGCCGCCGTTCGGTTTTTCGTAAACGATACGAGTTTTTGATTCACCGTCTTTACCGTTATTACCGTCCAGACCTTTCGTGCCATCGACCACTTTAATCGTCGCTTGTGCATCTTGACCGTCTTTGCCCGGTGCACCGGTTAAACCGATTGAACCGTCTTTGCCGTTAATCGATACGCCGTCTTTGCCGTTCTCACCTTTAACGGTAATCGTACCCGGTTTGTCTTGGCCGCCTACAGTCACATTTTCTGTTAAGCCAACTTGAAGCGCGCTTTGACCGTCTTTCTCTACGACAGTGGTTTTTACGCTGCCGTCACCTTGTACTTTCACCGTTTTACCTAAATCCGCTTTAACGTCTTTATTATCTTCCGCCGTTAAACCGAATCCGCCGCCTTTACCTTCTTCGGTAAGGTTGGTTACGGTTGTTTTCAAGTCACCGACATTAACTGCATTAGTTAATACATCACCTTCCGCTTTCGATAACTCAACCGGATTACCGTCACGTTTAACTAAGCCGCTTGTCACATTAGTAATTTGGTTATTACCGTTGTTTAAGCCTTTATCCGTTAAGCTAACTTCTTTCTCAGGTTTATCTGATGAAACCGTCACGCCGTCCTTATTGATAACCGTTTTATCCGTATCGGTACTACCAAATGTCGCATTCGTTAAATCCGTTAACGATTTCGCTAATTTCACCGTTAAGGTATCCGTACCATTCGAGATAACCGCTAGGTTATTGTCCGAAAGTTCGCCTGTTGCGCCACCTACTACATTCGTTTGCTCACCTAAGCACGAGTAAAGTTATTGGTTTTACCCGTTACCGTTGCGTCTAATCGGTCACCCGCATACACGGTGCCTTTCGCAATATTGTCCGCATTCTTCGTAATATTAGCCGCGTTGTTCGTGACATTTTGATTTGTTGCATAAAGTTGGCTACCGTTTACCGCATCTTTACTATCCGCCGCTAACGTTCCGTTCGTCACATTCGTTACTTTGGTGTCACCGGCATTAATACCATCGTTATTAATACTGACTTTGTCGCCTACCTTCACACTATCAAATTTCACGTCTTTTGCCGTAGCAACGGTAATATCATTACCTGCACGGGTAATTTTAATGTTTTCGCCATCAATAAATTTAACCGTATCTCCCGGAGCCACTTTGGTTGCCGTATCCGTATTGGCTTGGATATTCCAACCGTTTTGCACAACATCCGAAACAGATTTTAACTGTTCTTGTGTTGCCGCTTGACCACCGGTATAAGTTGTATTTGGATCCCAAGTCGTATTGGTTAAACCGCTTACCGTACCGTTAGTACCGTCAATTGTGACCGGTTTATCTTTACCAATTACCACTTTATCCGCTAATTTAATGTCGTACTGTTTACCACCTTCCGGATTTGTAGTTGTTTGAGTAACTACAAAATTAGTATCACCCGCTACGGAACTGTGTTTTTGACCATTTGCGATATCGTCTTTCGCTTTTTGGCTTAAATCAACTTTAACGTTGGTTCCTTCAAGTTCTGTCACAACGCCGACGGTATTTGCAGAATCCGCATTCGCTGAACCTTTTACCGCAACCGTACCGCTATCCGGTACCGCTGTGTTATTCGTACCATCAGAAATATTCCAGTTATATGCGTTATTTGTGATCGCTTGATTCAATTGATTCACATTCACTGCATCCGTACCCGCTTCACCTTCTTTCACATTGGTAATTTTATTACCGCCGTTATTTAAGCCGGTTTCGGTTAAGCTCACAGTTTTATCTGGAGTCGTGCTATTAATCGTTACGCCGTCTTTATTGATAACAGTTTGGTCTGTTGCATCGCTACCGAAAGTCGCACTGGTTAAACCTGATAACGCTTTCGCTAATTTAACCGTTAAGGTATCAACACCGTTTGATACGACACCGATATTGTTATCAGACAATTCACCTTGCGCACCGCCTTTCACATTAGTGGTTTCACCCAATTTACGACCGAACTCGTTTGCTGTAGTAGCATCAGTTGCTCTATCACCAGCATACTTGGTACCTTTATCCGTCGCTTCGGTTACCGCTTGATTTACCGTATTGGTTAAATCAATATCAACCGTACCGCCGTCATTACGTGTTAAGGTCGCTTTTTTACCGTTCGCATCGGTTGTCGCACTTGTTACAAAGTTATTTTTTGCACCTGTAACTTGCGCTTCAGTCCCATCTTTTAATGTTAAAGTGGTTGTACCGTTACCTTGATTATCGTAAGCAACTTTACCACCCGTTACGTATTTATCCGTATCGGTTGTGACTACATTGTCTGCGGTTGCAATAGTAATCTCTTTACCATTGCTAGTAACTTTGATATTTTTGCCATCAACAAATTTAACAGTTTCACCCGGTGCTACTTTGCTGGCAGGTGTATCATTAGTTTGAACATTCCAACCTAAATACGCAACATCTGAAACGGCTTTTAACTGTTCTTGAGTTGCCGATTTACCACCGGTATAAGTTTCATTAGGATTCCAAGTCGTATTGGTTAAACCGCTAATTTCACCAGTTGTACCGTCAATAGTGACCGGTTTACCATCAACTTTATCTTTACCAATCACAACCGTATCAGCCAATTTTACATCGAACTGTTTACCGCCTTCGGTATTTGTAGTTGTTTGAGTAACTACTACATTCGCGTCACCTCTAACAGAACTATGTTTTTGACCATTTTCAAGCTCTTGTTTAGCTTTCTCACTTAAATCAACTGTAATATCCGTACCTATAAGATTAGTGACAATACCGCTCTTAGTTGCAGAATCCGCATTCGCTGAACCTTTTACCGCAACCGTACCGCTATCCGGTACTGCTGTGTTATTCGTACCATCAGAAATATTCCAGTTATATGCGCTATCTGTAATCGCTTTAGTTAGCTGATCTACATTCACCGCATCCGTACCAGCCTTACCTTCCGCAACATTAGTAATTTTATTACCGCCATTATTCAAACCACCGTCAGTTAAACTCACAGTTTTATTTGGATCCGTACTGTTCGTAATGGTCACACCATCTTTGTTAATAACGGTGTGATCATTCGCATCATTACCGAAAGTTGCGCTAGTTAAACCTTCTAAAGTTTTCGCCAATTTCACGGTCAAAGTATTTACACCATCCGATACAACACCAATATTCTTGTCTGACAGATCATCCTTAGATGCGCCCCCTACAACATTGGTTTGATTACCTAATGCTTGAGTAAACTCATTTTTCACCGAGTCATCTTTAGCATAATCACCGGCATAAACCGTACCTTTAGCAATATCCGCCGTATTTTTTGCAATATTGTTAGTATTATTAGTTACATTCTGGTTAGTTGCATAAAGTTGGCTACCATTGACCGCTTCTTTACTATCGTTAGTAACATTACCATCAGCTACATGCGTAATTTTCTTATCGCCGGCATTAATACCATCTTTGTTAATTACCACATTACCTGATTTAATTGTGTCACCATTTACAGTTGTTGCATTAACAGTTGTAAAAGTAACATCATCTTTAGTTGCAACTGTAATGCCTTTATCAGATGGAGTTAATGTAATATTTTTACCACTAACAAAGTTAGCCTCATTACTACCTTTTTTAACAGTTTGAGCTTTTTTACCATCAGCTGTTGTCACAATTTCTTGTAACGCACTTTCTGCACTTACTACTGCATCCTGTAATTTTTTAGTTGCAGCAACAGAAACTTTACCTGCTTCGACGGTTGTATTAATTAAAGTCTTATCGCCATTAATTGCTAAAGTTTCTCCTAATTTACGTTCAGTAGGAGTACCTGCATCCGCAGTAAAAGTAAGACCTTTTGTCGTAACCGTAGTATGAGCATCAACACCTTTTTGAATATCATCTTTCGTTGTTTTAGAAAGATCTAAATCATAAGTTGTCACTGTACCAACAGTTGTTGGTTTTGCAGTAATTGTCGTACTGTTATTAATAACTGTTGTTTTTTCAGACTCATTAATAGCTTGGGCGACTTGCTCTGCCGTTGCAAAGTTATCGCCGTTTGTTACGGCTGTTACCGAACCATTTGGAGCAACAGTTAAATCCGATTTATTAACAGAATATTTTACTGTTGATGTAGATCCATCCGTACTAACGGTAACATTTGCAGTTGTACCTACACCATCAGCAAAACTAACATTATCACCGCTATTTACTACATCTTTTTGAGTATCACCTTCTTTAAGGTTCCATTTACTTTCAGGAATATTCGTTTTTAATGCTTCTGCTACTGCATAAAGTTGGCTACCGTTAATTGCATCTGTCGATTGATCTGAGATTAAGCCCGGTGCTACATTTTGGATACGGCGAGTTATTTGTTGGTTGCTATCATTTACACCACCAACACTTACAACACCCGCAGTAACCTCTCCACCGGCAAATTGGATTGCCTTACCATTCACCGTATCAGATTTATATGTCTTTTCTAAGCCTTTAGTTGTTGCACCAGCTGCAACATATCCGGAACCGCTCCCTAAGAAAACGGAGTCATTTGCTGTTTTTTTGACATTATTACCTAAAATAAATACGTCATGCGTCACATCCTGCACAATGTTATTGTTACCAAGGATGCCAATACCTCTAGCAGCATTAATCGTATTATGATCACCTTGGATATTTACATAACCGGTATTCACATTATTAGTTGCAACATCTGTTAAATTAATAGTATTTTGGTTACCAATTACTGTACTATTTTTCGCATTTTTATTTAATGTAACGCTATTACCTAATACGAATGTATTATTTGAATCAATAGTATTATCATTACCTACACTATATGAATTAGTGCCATTAACAACCGTCGGGTCACCGATTGCGCCGGAGTTTGCACCATTTACCGTGTTACCGGTACCAATAGAAATAGTATTTTTATTTAATGCTTTAGCGCCTGTACCGATTGCAATGGCATCATCGCCTTTAGTTTGTGCTGATGAACCGATTGCAGTTGAATTAATACCATTTGCAGTGGCGTTATATCCGCCTGCAAATGAATTTGTAGATTCAGCTGTTGATTCCGCACCAACCGTCGTTGAATTTAGGCCGAGAGCTTCCGCTTCATAACCTACAGCCGTTGTGTGTTCACTTTTTGCTCGAGATTTTGCACCAATTGCGGTAGCTTCTTTAGCTGCAGTTATTGTTGTTATGTTAGTTACTGTTCTTGTTTCACCATTATCACCTGCAGTAGCGGCAACACCAATCGCAGTTGAGCCTTGGCTTAACGCTTGGCTATGTACACCTACAACTACGGCACCATTACCAGTCGCTGCTGATTGTCTGTATTTTTTATCTGCCGCAACAAAACCGGTATCTAATTGATATCCAGCATCTGCTGCACTACCGTGAGGTAATGAATCATCACCACCGATTACAATTGCACCAACACCGGATGCAAAAGCATCATTACCTAATGCCATTGCTTGGCGGTTAAGAGCCTCAGCGCGCGAACCTAAAGATATTGCTTGATCTCCGTTAGAAATAGTCTGGTAACCAATAGCAATAGCTCCACTATTTAAAGAATTTCTAGATGTGCCATCAGCATCATCATTAAATACTGCTTGTGAGCGAGTACCAATCGCAATAGAGTCATGCCCATAAGCATAGGCATTAGTCCCCATTTCAATTTTGTCTTGCTGATAAGTATCTATATTTTTAGTAAAAGTCTGTTTATTATATCCAGTACTCGCTACATTAACTTTATCTACACCATAGTTTTTAAGACCTTGTTCACCAGCCTGATTACCAATTGCAATACCGCCTTTTGCTTGAGCATTAGTAATTTGTGTACGAGAACCAATCGCAATAGCATCTAATGCTTTAGATTTAGCTTCAAAACCTATACTGATTGCACCACCTACTGTTGATTCAGTACGTGTACCAAAGGCAATAGTATCAGCTGCATCTGTACGAGCCGTTGTACCAATAGCTATCGCACGAAGACCGTTAGCAATCACTTTTGTAGCATTTACACTAGCTGTATTTGTTGTATTTTCCGCATTACCGATAGCGACAGAATAATCGCCTTGCGCATAAGAACTTTTACCTATTGCAGATGAGTTTTTACCTTCCGCAACAGCATCATCACCAATAGAAGTTGAATATTCACTATATGCTTTTGCTGCATGACCTACCGCTGTAGTATTTCTATCTCGTGCGTGTGCTAATGCACCGATTGCCGTTGCTTCAATATTTTGTGTTCTATCAATACCGTCTATTTGACCATCCTTGATTGTTGAAGATGTTTTTCCACCATCACCTGCAGTTGCAGCCACACCTAATGCTGTTGAACCTTTACTTAAAGCCTGGCTATGTACACCAACTACAGTTGCACCATTACCACTTGCAGCAGAAGGGCGATAATCCGCTTTATTCGGTTCATTGCTTGGATTAAAACCAGTAGCAAGATTTGTATAACCTAAATTACCGGAATTATTAGCCCATGTTTGCTTAGGTTGCTTATCTGTGCCATTAATGCTTTCATAAGCATAGCCAGAATCATCACCACCAATTACAACTGAACCGACGCCCATAGCATAAGAGTCATTACCGATTGCTGTTGCTTGACGATTATAAGCCGCAGCACGAGAACCTAACGCGACTGTTTGGTCACCACGAGCGATGGATTGGAAACCGATCGCTACCGCACCTGCGTTATAAGAGCCCCGTGAGTTATATGCCATATTTGTAGTCTGGACATTATGTACTGCTTGAGCACGTGTACCTATTGCTACAGAATCTTCTCCACCCGCATATGCATTTGTTCCCAAAGAAACCGTATTATTTGATGCACCACCGCCTGCGCTTTGTAAATGATAAGCATTACGTTTTGCTTCTGCAGAAGTATTAGATGTATAACCATCCGTCTGTTGGTAACCAGCTCTAGAACCAATAGCAATACCATTCCCTGTTGTTTGTACATTTGAGGTATCTACGGCATTCCAACCAGTACTACTAATTGCTACTGCTGCATATACACTAGGCATTGCTGATATTAGCAATGAAGATATCGCACTTAATTTAAAACCTGATGTAATTAAAGAAGATACTCCACTCTTCTTCACATCAGATACTGAAGCTTTCGCTTTACTTTTACTGCGTGTTAATTCGGATACCACGACAAAAGTTTGTGTTGCGTGACTCCAAATTACTTTAAAAATTTTATTCATTACAAAATCCTTACTTCAAAAAAATGATTTATCTATACTTTATATGTTATAAATCAATATAAGATATAGATTGTCTAATTTTAAGCTAACCAAACAACAACTCAACAAAATTTACATAGATTACAGTTTATCTCCCCCTTGTATCATACGCTTTATAAAAAAAGCCGATTCAAGTGAATTAGCTTAAAAAATAACAACGATATTACCTATATCCTTTTACATCATTGATGATGAGAAACTTGTTGATGTTTATTTGGATTTTACTTTATCTAATGTTTCCGGCTTAGTCCAAACCAGAAAATCCCATATCATACCGATTCGAGCTAAAAACTCGCGTAGTCTGACTTTAATATGTCCTTCCGGATATTTAGCCGCAAAACAAACTGCATTAATATTATGATATTTAGCAATAAATAACGCTCGCTCGCAATGAAATTGCTGAGATACGATAATAAAGGGTTCTAATTTATATACCTTACTGGCTCTGACTATTGAATCTAAAGTACGATATCCTGCAAAATCCTGTTCAATAATATTTTTCGGAATGCCCATCTTATATAAATCGTTTAACATTACTTTCGGTTCGTTATAATAAGGTGTCTTATTATCGCCGCTAACTAATAATGTTTTCACTTTACCTTTATTAATTAATTGCACCGCAGCTTCTAAACGATATTTATAATATAAATTCGGTGTACCTTTCGCATAAAATTTAGAAGTCCCTAACACAACGGCATTTTGGTGTTTTGGTAATTTATTAATATCGGTATAAATATTATCTTTAACATAAATACCTGTCGCATAATCAATAATAAAAATAGTTATACTCAAAAAAAGTGCTATTGCAAAACTTACTAACGCAATACGAGGGCAGGTTGAAAGACACCTTTTCCATAAAGGCGTCTTTGGCAAACTTTCTGTTGCTTGAGTTAATTCCATTCGATTTCCATTTGTTTCATGAAGAACAAGCGGTCTAATTTTTAAGTATCTACTTATTTGACCACCGATAGACTACATAAGTTCTAAAAGGTTCAAAATTTTAGCATAGCTTAGCTATATGAAATTGCAAGTTTAACTTTAATCAGAATTCTAGACGTTTAGACGGCTAAAATTTCTTGACAAAGATACGTTTGACGATTAATTTATACGTACTTTTAGGCGTTTAGACGTCTATACTGATAATAATAATAAGCGGTCTGATTTTCGCAAAATTTTGTAACCTTAGGAAAAGCCATGGCGCATAGCATTACCCTTTTTTCAGAAAAACCTCTTTCCCTGATACTCGGCGGAACGCTTTCGCCGATTGATGTCGCTTACCAAACATACGGTACGCTGAATGCGGATAAAAGTAATGTCGTCTTACTCTGCCATGCGCTCACCGGCGATGCCGAACCTTATAAAAATGCACCGGAACAAGGTTGGTGGCAGGATTTTATCGGTTCGGGATTAGCTTTCGATACGGATCGCTATTTTTTTATTTGTTCTAACGTGCTTGGCGGGTGTAAAGGTACGACAGGTCCGTCCTCAATTAATGCTAAAACCGGTAAACCTTACGGGAGCCAGTTCCCAATTATTACGGTGCAGGATATTGTCGAGGTACAAAAAGCCTTACTCGATACGTTAGGTATTAGCCATTTACATGCGGTAGTCGGCGGTTCTTTCGGTGGAATGCAAGCGACACAATGGGGGATTAGCTATCCGGATTTCGTGAGTAATATTATTAACTTATGTTCATCACTTACGTTAAGTGCGGAAGCTATCGGTTTTAACCATGTAATGCGCCAAGCGATTATCAACGATCCGCATTTTAATCACGGTGACTATTACGACGGCTTACCGCCGGATAACGGTTTAAAAATCGCTCGTATGCTCGGCATGCTAACTTATCGTACCGATGTACAATTAGCTCGTGCTTTCGGGCGTGAAATGAAGCAACAAACCGAAATTTGGGGCGATTATTTTCAAGTGGAATCGTATTTGAGCTATCAGGGAGTAAAATTTTTAGATCGCTTTGATGCCAACAGCTATTTACGTTTGTTACGCGCTTTGGATTTATATGATCCGGCATTAGGCTATGAACATGAAATTGATGCGTTAAAACGAATTAAAGCAAATTACACTTTGGTTGCGATTACTAGTGATCAGCTATTTAAGCAAATTGATGTACTAAAAAGTAAACAGCGTTTAGAAGCTGCCGGCGTGCAGGTGGATTATCACGAATTTCATTCCAACTTCGGGCATGATGCTTTCTTAGTTGATTATGATTTCTTTGAGCCGATGATTAGAAAAGGATTACAAACGGAAACCTAATTTCCGTTTGCTAAAAACAGATAAAAAAAGACCGCTTGCAATAAATAACAAGCGGTCTTTTTTTATGGAATTTTTACACTACACGTGTGTTTGTTCAGGTAATGTTCCTTCAATTTCTTCGATTAAATCGCCGTTTTTAAAAAACGCATAACCGCCGTTTTTCATTTTGACCCATTTTTCGTTTTTGGTAAGCGGTTGTGTCGTGATAATCGTGACTTTATCATTTGCGGTGGTGTATTTGCTAAAATCAATTTCTACGTCATCATCACGTAATGCCGTGCTAAACGGTGCTTTACGTGTTACATAATGTAGATTGGTCGAACAACGAGCAATCATCCAATGTCCGTTCGATAAAATAAAATTAAATACGCCGTGTTTGGCAATTTCGGAAGTAATTTCTACAACCGCATCAAAAATTTCTTTCTCGCTCGGTTTTTTTAAGAAACGTTCTCTCAGCTGAGACACTAAGCAACAAAATGCGGCTTCGGAGTCCGTCGTTCCAATAGGCTGATAATGACATTCCTCACAAACCCCTACGCCCTCAACCGTTCCGTTATGTGCAAACACCCAGTTTTCGCCCCATAACTCTCGAATAAACGGATGCGTATTTTCTAAATTAATATCGCCTCGGGTAGCTTTACGAATATGTGCAATCACATTAAATGATTTGATATGGTATTGTCCGACTAAATCCGCCATCGGCGAAGATGCGCCCGGTCGATTATCTCGAAAAATACGTACGCCTTTACCTTCAAAAAATGCGATACCGAAACCGTCCGTATGTTGATCCGTTACGCCGGCGCGGCGGCGAAATCCCTCAAAGGAGAAGGTAATGTCCGTTGGGGTGTTGCAATTCATTCCGAGTAATTGACACATATATTTATTCTTCGTTAGGTAGGTTATAAAAACAGAAAGGCCAGCAGGTCTAGCTGGCCTAACGGATATATTGTTGCAAATCCTAAAAATAATTCAATAGAAGCAGATCAAAAATTTTATAGCTTGTAGTCATTATTTATATTTATTTTGCTATATGAATTAATTTTCTTCACTAACCGCTATACTTTCTCTTTTCTAAAGAGAGAAAGTAAGAAGATTGCGCCGGCACAAACGACCACGGAAGGCCCGGCCGGCGTATCTTTCCAAGCGGAGAACAGTAATCCTCCCGTAATGGAAAAAATACTGAATATAATCGCATATCCGACCATCGCTTCCGGCGTTTTGGCAAAACGACGAGCAATTGCCGAAGGAATAATTAATAAGGAAGTGATAATCAATGCACCGACAAATTTCATACTTAATGCGATGGTTAATGCGGTAAGCAACATCAACAACAGACGTAAGCGCACCACATTCAATCCTTCGATTTGCGCTAATTCGGGGCTAATCGTAATGGAAAGTAGTTTTTTCCAAAAATAGCCTAATACACCGGCGATAAATAAAGTACCGGCCCCGATAAATACTACGTCGTTAAAGTCAATTGCCAGCAAATCGCCGAATAGATACGACATCAGATCAACACGGACATTATCCAGCAAGCTAATGGTAATTACCCCTAACGATAAACTGCAATGTGCAATAATCCCTAATACCGTATCCAAGGAATAAGCGGTTTTATGTTCCAGCCATACAAGTAGCATTGCCAAAATCAGCGTCATCACAATTACCGCTATATAAGGATCAATCTGTAAAAAAATACCGAGCGCAACGCCAAGTAAGGCGGAATGAGAAAGCGTATCGCCGAAATATGCCATTTTTCGCCATACGACAAAAGCACCGAGCGGTGCCGTTATAAATGCCAGTAACAAACCGGCTAACCAAGCGGGGAATAGAATCTCAAACATTTCTCTCTCTATCTTTTTATTTTTCAATGCAGTACAAGCGGTCGGATTTCTCTAAAATTTTGCAAAAAAAGTTTAAAATATTACCGCTTGTAACGTTGTTGTAAGCTGGCTTGATCCTGTGCTTTAAGCCACTGCAATTTTTCCTTAATTTGCTTTTCCATTCCCCGTTCCGTCGGGTGGTAAAATACGGTATCTTTTAATTCCGGCGGGAAATAGTTTTCGCCGGCGGCATAAGCGTTCGGTTCGTGGTGCGCATAACGATATTCTTCACCGTAACCTAACGATTTCATCAACTTAGTCGGTGCATTACGCAAATGTTCCGGCACATCGTAATCTTTGCCCTCTTTCGCAAAACGTTTCGCTTCATTGAAAGCGTTATAAACCGCATTACTTTTTGGCGCAACCGCTAAATAAATCACCGCTTGCGCAATCGCTCTTTCACCTTCGTAAGCCCCGACTCGGGTATAGCAATCCCAAGCGTTAATCGCAACTTGCATCGCTCTAGGGTCAGCATTGCCAATATCTTCCGAAGCGATTGCCAGTAATCGGCGCGCAACATACAAAGGATCACCGCCTGCGGTTAAAATTCTCGCATACCAATACAACGCGCCGTCCGGTGATGAGCCCCGTACCGACTTATGCAATGCTGAAATCAAATCATAATAACGATCACCGCCTTTATCAAATCGAGCTTGTCGCTCTCCCAATACTTCGGCTAACAATGCTTTATTCAGGCGTTTTCCTTGAGGGGAAATCTCTGCCATATCCGACATCAGTTCTAAGCAATTTAAAGCGAATCTCGCATCCCCATTTACGTAATCGGCGAGTAATTCAATCACATTATCTTCAATGCAATAGCTTTCATTGCCTAATCCTCGTTCTTTATCGTAGAGGGCATTTGTTAAAACTTGCACAATTTCGACCGCTTGCAATGGCTTCAAAATATAAATTTTTGCACGAGAAAGTAAGGCGTTATTTAATTCAAAGGATGGATTTTCTGTCGTTGCACCAATAAAAATAATGGTGCCGTCTTCAATATGCGGCAGAAAAGCATCTTGTTGGCTTTTATTAAAACGGTGTACTTCATCGACAAAAAGTAATGTTCGTCTGCCGGTTTGTCGATTGAGCTTAGCCCGCTCTATCGCTTCTCTGATTTCTTTCACACCGCTGGTAACCGCAGAAAGGCGTTCCACTTCCGCATCAAAATGATGCGCGATAATTTCCGCTAATGTCGTTTTACCGGTACCGGGAGGCCCCCAGAAGATCATGGAATGGGAATGTCCCGCTTCTATCGCGCGGCGTAGCGGTTTACCTTCTCCGATAAGATGAGCTTGCCCGATATACTCCGCCAGTGTGCGTGGACGCATTCTGGCGGGCAGCGGTCTAAAATCTTCTGAAAAATCAAAGGACAAACTACTCATAGCCATACCTCACTAACGTAATCTGAGCTGACGGCGAATTTGGCGCATCAGTAAGAAGATCCATGGCCATAAAATCCCACTGATTATCGCACCTAAAATTTCTTGAGTATTAAATTCGGCGCTATGTAATACCAATTCAACAAAGAAGATCATAAAACGGATAAGTATCACATAAAGCATCACCAAAATCGCCTGTAACCAAAGCGATAAGTTACGTAAAATAAGATGATGTTTCGCCACAAAATAAATCGCAATAGATAATACTAATGCATGAATGCCTAAAATAGAACCTAAAATCAGATCCCAAACGATACCGGCAACAAATGCCGTTCCGACACTAATTTTATTAGGTAAGGCCAACGCCCAATAGATAAGTACCAGTACGAGCCAACTTGGGCGTAAACCTTGCAACCCGACCGGCCATGGCATAATTTCCAATACAAAAGCAATAATAAAAATTAAAAGTAATACTAAAATCTGAAACAATGGATTCGTACGCATTACTCGGCTCCTTGCTCTGTATGATTATTTTCTTCGTTATCCAATTCAAACTGGCTTTCCGGATTGATACTCTCATCCGAACCGTCTAATAATTCTTCCTTGCTTTCCTCTTTCACTTCTTCTTTTTTCTTCTCTTTTAAGCGTTCTAACGGATTTAAGCTGTTACGTCTTTCTTCCACCACATCACGTACTTGTTGCGGCGATAAACTTTGCGCTTTACGTAATTCTTCGCCGGTAGGCCATAATAAGAGTAAATATCTTAAGCGATCAAAAGATGCGAGAGGACGAGCGACAATACGAGCAAATTGGCTTTGCGTATCATTAGTTACCGCTTCCACAATCGCAACCGGATAGCCTTCGGGGAATCTGCCGCCTAAACCTGAGGTAACTAACACATCACCTTTGATTACATCAACCGAACGAGGTAAATTATCAATAAAAAGCTCGTCGTTATGTCCCGTACCGTTCGCAATACCGCGAACATCATTACGCAATACTTGCACCGGTACGGCGTGAGTCACATCCGTAATTAATAATACTCGACTACTTTTCTCACCAACGGAAATAACCTGACCTACCACACCTTTTTCATCAATAATCGGCTGACCGACAAAGGCACCGTCACTTTTTCCTCGGTTAATAATCACTTGTTGGCGATAAGCGTCCATCTCGGCGGTTAAGACTTCGCCGATCTTTTTATATTCGTCTTGGCGTAACGGCGAACTCAGTAGTAAACGTAATCGCTGGTTTTCTACTTTAAGTTGATCCAATAACAAAAGATCCGCGTTTTTTTCTCGCAACTGTTCTTTTAAAACATGATTTTCCATCTGCAACTTATTGTTATCAATAAAGTTGTTACTCACTCCATCTAATACGGAACGCGGCGTATTTGCAAAATAATATAGACCGCTTATTGCAGTTTCCAGCATATTACGGAATTGAATGATCGCGCTGCTTCTACCGTCAAAAGCAATAAGCACGATAGAAATGACGATAGCAAGAAATAGACGTACGCCTAATGACGGGGCTTTAGCAAAAATCGGTTTCATTGTTCACTATTTTGAGAAGTAAATGAGTGAGAGATGGAGATTGATAATAAACAATGGATAATGGACATTCGAATGCCATTATCCATCGTAAATATTCATATCAATAAATAGTCGGCTTATTCATCGCTACTAAAGACATCACCGCCGTGCATATCGATCATATCCAATGCTTTACCGCCCCCGCGAGCAACGCAAGTTAAAGGCTCATCGGCAATAATGACCGTTACACCCGTTGCTTCGGAAAGCAGAACATCGATATTCTTCAATAACGCACCGCCGCCGGTTAATACCATTCCGCGCTCGAAAATATCCGCAGCAAGCTCCGGCGGGCATTGTTCTAATACGGATTTTACCGCTTCTACAATACCGTTTAACGGTTGCTCGATTGCTTCCAATACGTGGGTTGAATTTAATTCGAATGTTCGCGGCGCACCTTCGGCAAGGTTATGACCGTGTACTTCCATTTTACGCACTTCGTCTTCATCACGAATAATCGCCATCGCAATTTCTTTTTTAATACGCTCTGCCGTCGCTTCACCGATTGCAGAACCGAAATGGCGACGTACATAAGCGACAATCGCTTCGTCTAATTTATCGCCGCCGATACGAACGGATGTCGAATAAACGATACCGTTTAATGAAAGTACCGCCACTTCCGTCGTACCGCCGCCGATATCGATGACCATGGAACCGGTCGCTTCATGTACCGGTAAACCCGCACCGATCGCAGCCGCCATCGGTTCTTCAATTAAATACACTTCACGAGCACCGGCTCCGATTGCCGATTCTTTAATCGCACGACGTTCCACTTGCGTTGCACCTGCCGGCACACACACCAATACGCGTGGGCTAGGACGCATAAAGTTATTACTATGCACTTGTTTAATAAAGTGTTGTAACATTTTTTCCGTAACAAAGAAATCAGCAATTACACCGTCTTTCATCGGACGAATCGCAGTAATACTTTTTGGCGTACGACCAAGCATTAATTTAGCATCCGAACCTACCGCCGCAATACTTTTTAAAGAACCGATACGATCTTGGCGTACTGCAACTACTGAGGGTTCATCTAAAACGATACCCTGACCTTTTACATAAACTAATGTGTTTGCCGTACCAAGATCGATAGAAAGATCGTTCGAAAACAATCCTAGAAATTTTTTAAACATATAGAGGAATCCATTGAATTTGGGAATTGCGATAATAAAAAAGATTGCTCGCAATGGAGCAAAAAATTATGCGTAAATATAACAAAAAAACTGACTACACTTCAATGAATAATTTAGACAAAAGAAAATTACTTGCATTTAAACAAAAAACGCCACTCTTTTGGAGTGGCGTATGCAATAAGCGACTAACTTAATTAGCCTTTGTAGTTATAAACGTGAGCGACTAAATCTAATACTTTGTTTGAGTAACCGGTTTCGTTATCGTACCAAGATACTAATTTAACGAAAGTATCCGTTAATGCGATACCTGCTTTCGCATCAAATACAGAAGTTTCAACCGCACCGTTGAAGTCTGTAGAAACGACTGCATCTTCCGTATAACCTAACACACCTTTCATTTCTTCTTGTGAAGCGCGTTTAACTTCCGCACAGATTTCTTCGTATGTAGCAGGTTTTTCTAAGTTCACTGTTAAATCAACTACAGAAACGTTTGCTGTCGGAACACGGAAAGCCATACCGGTTAATTTACCGTTTAATGCAGGTAATACTTTACCTACCGCTTTCGCCGCACCTGTTGATGAAGGAATGATGTTTTGTGAAGCACCACGACCACCGCGCCAGTCTTTCGCTGATGGACCATCTACAGTTTTTTGTGTCGCAGTTGTTGCGTGAACTGTAGTCATTAAACCTTCTTTAATACCGAATTTATTGTGGATGACTTTAGCTAACGGTGCTAAGCAGTTAGTTGTACAAGAAGCGTTAGAAACGATATCTTGGCCTGCGTATGCATCGAAGTTTACACCATTAACGAACATAGGTGTTGCATCTTTAGACGGACCGGTTAAAACAACTTTTTTCGCACCTGCAGTAATGTGTTTACGTGCTGTTGCGTCGTCTAAGAATAAACCGGTTGCTTCAACTGCGATATCAACACCGATTTCATTCCATTTTAAGTTAGCAGGATCACGCTCGGAAGTTACGCGAATCGCTTTACCATTAACTACTAATTGACCGTCTTTAACTTCCACTGTACCATTGAAACGACCGTGAGTTGAATCGTATTTTAACATGTAAGCCATGTAATCAACGTCGATTAAGTCGTTGATACCTACAACTTCGATATCATCACGAAGTTGCGCTGCACGGAACACGATACGACCGATACGACCGAAGCCGTTAATACCAATTTTAATAGCCATAGATTTTTTCACCTATATTTAAAGTTAAACAAAATTCGTTCTTCCATACTCTGAAAGTGCAAGGATTATAGCACATACTCTAATATGCCTTTCAACTAAAAGAACGCAATCCAATATAACAGATAAATTTTTTGTGATCTATGTCAAAATTTCAAAATTTGTAACGCTAAAGAGGTAAAAAAACGGTAGAATTGGAGAATAATTTCTATCTTAGGAGTGAAAATGATTAAAGATATTGACGAACTAACGGAAGAACAGGTTGAAATTCTGATTAATCATGGTACGGAAATGCCATATTCCGGCAAGTTTCTTAATGAAAATCGCATAGGAACCTACCGCTGCGCCCGTTGCCATAACGCCCTATTCCGTTCGGATACAAAATTTGATGCCGGCTGCGGCTGGCCTAGCTTCTACGAAGCAGTTTCAGACGACGCATTACGCTATTTGGACGACTATAGTTTAGGTCGCCACCGTACCGAAATTCGCTGCGGTAACTGCGATTCGCATATGGGGCACGTATTTAATGACGGCCCTCCGCCGACCGGTTTACGCTTCTGCCTGAATTCCATCGCACTCAACTTTAAATGGGATGAAACCGGTGAAGAAATTGACGGTTAATTAATTTTATAAATTAAATATCATTTTCTACATTAGGCATAAAGACAAGCGGTCGAAATTTGAAGAATTTTTGCAAATTATTTTCAAATTTCGACCGCTTGTTTATACGAAATAATTCACTAGTTACGATAAAATATTACTCGCAATAATATCGCCCATTTCACTGGTAGAAATCGGCGTGTTTTCATCCGCTAAATCACCGGTGCGATAACCGTCCGCTAATGCTTTTTGAATCGCCGCTTCAATCGCATCCGCCGCCTCATTTAAATTGAAGCTATAACGTAACATCATTGCCGCCGATAAGATTTGTGCGATTGGGTTCGCAATATTCTTACCTGCAATATCCGGTGCCGAACCGCCAGCCGGTTCATATAAACCGAAACCGTCTTCATTTAAACTCGCAGACGGCAACATCCCCATCGAACCGGTAATCATTGCCGCCTCATCCGAAATAATATCGCCGAAAATATTCGAACATAATAAGATATCAAAGGTTTCCGGCGCTTTGATTAATTGCATTGTCGCATTGTCAATATACATATGCTCAAGCGTGACTTCCGGATATTCTTTCGCAATTTCGCTGACCGTTTCACGCCATAAAATCGAGCTTTGTAATACGTTTGCTTTATCAATGGACGTTACTTTTTTATTACGTTTCATTGCAGATTCAAAAGCAACGCGTGCAATACGTTCAATCTCGTATTTGTAATACACTTCGGTATCAAACGCTTTGGTTTGCGAACCTTCGCCTTCACGTCCTTTCGGCTGACCGAAATAAATGCCGCCGGTTAATTCACGTACTACAACCATATCGAAGCCTTTCGCCGCAATATCCGCTCGTAAAGGACAGAATTTCTCTAAACCTTTATATAAAGTAGCGGGACGTAAGTTACAGAATAATTTGAAATGTTTACGTAACGGAAGTAATGAACCACGCTCCGGTTGTTCGTCCGGCGGTAAATTTACCCATTTAGGTCCGCCCACAGAACCAAACAGAATCGCATCGGCTTCTTCACAACCTTTTAAGGTATTTTCCGGCAATGCTTTCCCTTGTGCGTCAATTGCCGCACCGCCGATATTAAAATGATTAAAATTTAATTTAAAACCGAATTTTTGCTGTGTCGCTTCAAGCACTTTGATCGCCTGAGCCATAATTTCAGGGCCGATACCGTCCCCAGCTAAAACCGCAATGTTGTAAGTTTGCATATAATATCCTCTTATTGTTATGTAAAGATTTAAATATTCTACCTTAAAATTTCGGTTATTGGGTGGGAAATGATGAAATTTGATTTAGAATGCCGTGTGATGAGAGAGGTAATATGCAAACATCATTGTTAAAAATACTGTCATTGGCAATTTTGAGCCAAAATTTGACCGCTTGCGGCACGATTGTCAGCCTAACTGAGGGCGATTATTCCGTTTATGCCGGAGTGACTAAAGACTTTGAAACAATCCAAAACGGCGGAATCTTAAGTATTCCGGCAGTTGTCGATTTACCACTCAGTTTTGTATTGGATACCTTAATATTGCCGGTAACCTTAAGCCAATAAAAAATAAGGAATAGCTTAGAGAAGAATAAAATAGAAAAGTTAAGTTGGTCCCCCCTACCGGACTTGAACCAGTGACCAAGCGATTATGAGTCGCCTGCTCTAACCGACTGAGCTAAGGGGGGATAAAGAAATGAGGTTGGATTATAGGGAAATTTTGGGTGTTCGTCTAGCGTTAGGCAAACACCCGCATAAAAAACATACTAGCGAATAAATTACACTTTATTCCGTACGCCAAATAAGGCTTGCCATACGTCCTGTCCGTTTATCTCGTCGATAAGAGAAAAAATCTTCCCGTTCAGTCACGGTACAATGCTCTCCGCCGGAAATTTCGGTAATGCCAAGTTTACGTAATCGCTGCCGAGCAATTTGGTAAAGATTTCCTAAAAATTTACCGCTTGCTGTCGGGTCAACAACAAATGCCTGCTCCGCTTGCGGATCAAAGGCACAAAACTGTTCAATCACTTCTTTGCCGACTTGGAATTTAGTTGGACCGATTGCCGGCCCTAACCATGCACAAATATCCGTCGGCGAACAAGCAAATTCCGCTACCGTATTTTCTAATACACCATCGCACAAGCCTCGCCATCCGGCATGAGCCGCCGCGACTTCTTTTCCGTCTTTACTATAGAAAAGCACCGGCAAACAATCTGCCGTCATCACTAAGCAAACCTGATTCGGTTGATCGGTATAAACCGCATCCGCTTCCAAATTATCACCGTCATACGGTAGGCGAATCACACGAGTACTGTGTGTTTGCGTTAAAAATAGCGGAAAATGCGGCAAGCCGAACTGCTCTACCAATAACCGGCGATTTTGTTTCACATCCTTAGGATTATCAGCGACATGATCACCTAAATTAAAGCTATCAAAAGGGGGTTGGCTAACACCACCTGTTCTAACGGTAGTAAAAGCACGAATATGTTCCAGCGCATGCCAATTGGGCGTAATGTTTTTCATTGCAAAATTTTCTCTAAAAATGACCGCTTATTTGCGTACGGCAATCGCTTCAATCTCTAAACCGACATCTTTCGGTAAACGAGCGACTTCAACGCAAGAACGCGCCGGAAATGTCGGATGATTATTTTCACGGAAAAACGCTTCATATTCAGCATTAACGGTTGCGAAATCATTTAGGTCTTTGACAAAAACGGTTGTTTTAACAATATCCGCCACACTTAAACCGGCTTGTTCAACAATCGCTTTGACATTTTCTAATGATTGGCGCGCTTGTTGCGTAATATCAGTTGGAATCTCGCCCGTTTGCGGATTAACCGGAATTTGTCCTGATGTTAGAACCAAATTACCTAAATCAACCGCTTGTACGTATGGACCGATTGCCGCCGGTGCTTTTTCCGTATGAATAACTTTAGTCATAGTGAATTCCTTCTTTTAGTAATGAAAAATAGTGCGTTTAATGATAATATCTCCCACCTTTTATTTCTACCCCTAATCTCAAGAGAAATAGTATGAGCATTAACGTTACTGAAATCGTCCTGCACCAGATTCATCAAACCGAAGGCGAAACACCTGAGTTAAATACGGTACTTCGCGACAATCTACTTGCCATCAGTCCTGAAGTGGAGCAAATGATGTTACAACTTCACCAAGCTTACCAAAGTAAAGCGAAGGCTTACGGTATATTTAAAAATGAATCTATTTTTGCTCAGCAACTTAATCGCTTATTAGAACAGGAAACTGATTTTTTACCGTTCAGTCACAGTTGTGCGAAAATGCTTTCTAGCGAATTAGCCAAATATCCTTTTGCATCAGGCGGGACTTTTATTCTTTGTCGCTATAACTTTTTAGCAACGGATTATTTATTTATCGCATTGATTGATAGCCGTACTTCTATGCTGGTGGACGACCAATTAGAGATAAAACGTACCGAATATTTAGATATTACCCAGTATGATATTGCTTGCCGTATCAATTTGACCGAATTAAAAATCAATGCGCAATCAAACCGCTATCTCACCTTTATTAAAGGACGAGTCGGACGAAAAATTGCAGACTTCTTTATGGATTTTCTGAGTGCGGAAGAAGGTTTAAATCCTCAATTACAAAATCAGACGCTTTTACAAGCGGTGAGCGATTATTGCGATCAAGGCGAATTATCTGCACCGCAAACACGTGAAGTGAAAAAACAAGTATTTGAATACTGTAAAGGACAAATTAACAGCGGTGAGGAAATCGCACTAAGTGAATTATCTGAAGCGCTACCGACACTCAACGAAGTTGATTTTGCACAATTTACTCAAGAACAAGAATACGGACTTGAAGAAAATATTCCGCCGGTACGTAATGCGTTAAAAACCTTAACCAAATATTCCGGCTCGGGCAAAGGCGTAACCATTAGTTTTAATGCGGACTTACTCGGCGAACGTTTAATTTGGGATGAACTAAACGATACATTAACCATCAAAGGATTGCCGGCAAATTTGCGTGATCAGTTAGCACGCAATAAGTAATGGAAAATTTTTATTAGTTTGGGTATTATCTATCCAATCATTTTGAACAATTCAAAGGTCGATAAATATTATGAAAATGAAATCTCTGTTAGCTATCGCACTACTTGCGGTGGGGGTAACCTCTTGTTCTACCGTAAAAAAAGTCGTGTATCGTATTGATGTTCCGCAAGGCAATTACTTAGAACAAGAAAAGATTGACCAAGTTAAAGTCGGTATGGATAAAACGCAAGTACAATATTTGCTTGGTACGCCGATGCTAAAAGATACCTTTAATCAAGATCGTTGGAGTTATGTTTATATCAAACGCGAAGGCTATAATGATCCTATCCAACATACGCTTTTTGTTAATTTCGATAGTAAAGGTCTTGTAAGTAATATCACCTTAGACAAACCTATTACGAATGAAGCGCAATAATCATTGACAACTTCAAACGCCCACTTTATATAGTGGGCTTTCTTTTACCCATTACCTTTAATTAGTTTTTTTTATCATACAAAAAGTATGTATGATTTCAGCTTATCTAGATGAAAATTAACTAAATTTATGCCAATTTGACTATTAAACAACCAAATAATAAATTTTTATCATATATTTGATAAATTTTTTTAATTATTGCTTTTCAAATCCAAAATAGCTTGATAGACTCCTTGCCATGCTAAACACACTACTATTTGATAAATATTTTTCATTTTAAATATAAATACGCAGGAGTACTTTATGAGCGACTTAAACGCACTGTTCCAAAAAATCAAACAACGTGACCCTGACCAAGCGCCTTTCCACCAAGCGGTGGAAGAAGTTTTCGGTTCATTAGCACCATTTCTTACCAAAAATCCTAAATATACGCAACAAGGTATTTTAGAACGTATCGTTGAGCCGGAACGTGTAATTACTTTCCGTGTCACTTGGGTTGATGATAAAGGTCAAGTGCAAGTAAACCGCGGTTATCGTATTCAAATGAACTCTGCGATCGGTCCTTATAAAGGCGGTATTCGTTTCCATCCTTCCGTTGATTTAGGGGTTTTAAAATTCTTAGCGTTTGAACAAGTTTTCAAAAATGCATTAACTACATTACCGATGGGCGGTGGTAAAGGCGGTTCGGATTTCGATCCTAAAGGTAAATCTGATGCGGAAGTCATGCGTTTCTGCCAAGCATTTATGACGGAATTATCTCGCCATATCGGTGCGGATACCGACGTACCGGCGGGCGACATCGGTGTCGGCGGTCGTGAAATCGGTTATATGTACGGTCAATACAAAAAATTACGTAATGAATTTACCTCGGTCTTAACCGGTAAAAGTTTAACTTGGGGCGGTAGCTTAATTCGTCCGGAAGCAACCGGTTACGGTGCGGTTTACTTTGCCGACGCAATGTTAGCAACTCACGGTCAAGGCTTTGACGGCAAACGCGTCGTGATTTCAGGTTCCGGTAACGTAGCGCAATATGCGGCGGAAAAAGCGATTCAAAAAGGTGCGAAAGTCTTAACCGTATCCGATTCAAACGGTTATGTATTATTCCCAGATTCGGGTATGACCGAAAAACAATTAGCGGATTTATTAGTACTGAAAAACGAACGCCGTGAACGCTTATCCGTATATGCGAAAGAACAAGGCGTCCAATACTTTGAAGGTCAAAAACCATGGGGCGTTAAATGTGATATTGCGCTGCCGTGTGCGACACAAAATGAATTAGACGGCGAAGCGGCGAAAGAATTGGTTAAAAACGGCTGTTTCTGCGTGGCGGAAGGTGCGAATATGCCGACCACACTTGAAGGTGTTGAAGTGTTTATCGCAGCGAAAATTCTTTATGCTCCGGGTAAAGCGGCAAATGCCGGCGGTGTAGCGACTTCAGGTTTAGAAATGAGCCAAAACGCAATGCGCTTAGCTTGGACTCGTGAAGAAGTGGATCAACGTTTATTCAACATTATGACCGCCATTCACCAAAACTGCGTGGAAAACGGTACGGAAACGGACGGTTATGTGAACTATGTGAACGGTGCGAACATCGCAGGCTTCAAAAAAGTGGCTACCGCAATGTTAGAACAAGGTATCGTATAACAATTTTATATAATATAAACCCTCTTCGGAGGGTTTCTTTTTGCGCAAAATAAAAAGTTTATGCTATGCTGTGACAAACAGATATAGGAATAAATATGATGAGAAAAATTCTATTTACATTAGTTTGTGCAACATTAGCTCATACCGGTTTTGCAAATTCTGCGGAAAATTCGACCGCTTATACGGAGCAAGTTAAATATAAAATATCCGAAACGGATATAAAAATACTTATACGTCAGCTGAATAATATCGAACAATGTATATTTCCGGATCTTGCTAAGCCCGACTATCAAAAGATCTATGATAATTGGTCGGTTGCCGAAAATATGACGATGTTCTATTTTCAGCAAAATCTCTTAACAGAGCTGATCGGCGAACAAAATGCGCAATTTATTGAAAAAGATAAACTCTCACGCCAATATTTTGAACAAATGCACGAGAAATACAACCACCAAAAAGCCAGTGTAGATAAATCCCGCTGTGAAGATTTCAAACCGATATATGCGCAAATCAAACAGCGAATTGAATACTCTATACCGCAGGTGTATAAGTAAGATAAAAATATCATACAGAAAAGCCCTTGAATCCTCGCGGACTCAAGGGCTTGTTTTTATGCTTGAATTTAGTTTTCGTTATGAATTTCTAAATTGGTTGCTTGTTTTGCGGCTTTGGCTTTTGCTTTGTCATTACGAGCGTGTGCAATTGCGTCAAGGTAAGCTTTATCTACATCGCCGGTAATATATTCGCCGGTAAATACTGATGCGTCAAAATGTTGAATTGTTGGGTTTTCTGCCTGAACCGCTTTGTATAATGCTTCGAGATCTTGGAAAATCAGTTTATCTACACCAATCATTTCCGCCACTTCTTCTACTGAGCGATCATAAGCCACTAACTCTTCACAAGTCGGCATATCAATACCATATACGTTCGGGTAACGAATTTCCGGTGCGGCTGAAGCGAAGTAAACTTTCTTCGCACCGGCGGCACGCGCCATTTCAACGATCTGTTCGGATGTTGTTCCGCGAACGATAGAGTCATCGACTAATAACACGTTTTTGCCTTTAAACTCGCTGGCAATCGCATTTAATTTACGGCGTACCGAGCTTTTACGCTGCGCTTGCCCTGGCATAATAAAGGTACGAGCGACATAGCGGTTTTTCACAAAACCTTGGCGATAAGGTTTGTATAAAACGTTTGCGATGCGTACCGCAATATCGTTTGAGGTTTCAGGAATCGGAATCACTACATCAATTTCATCGACCATTCTGCCCCATTCGCGTTTAATTTTTTCGCCTAATAATTCCCCCATATGTACACGCGCACCATAAACGGATACGCCGTCAATCACGGAATCCGGACGAGCGAAATAAACGTACTCAAAAATACATGGGTTTAATTTCGGATTATCCGCACAAATTGCGGAATGTAATTCGCCGTCGAAGGTAATATAAACCGCTTCGCCCGGATTTACGTCACGGACAAATTCAAAACCGACAATATCTAAAGCAACGCTTTCGGAAGCAAACATATACTCCGTTTTGCCTTCTACAACACGTTTACCTAATACTAGCGGACGAATACCGAACGGATCACGGAATGCCACCATACCATGACCAATAATCATAGCGATACACGCATAAGCACCGCGAATCTCTTCGTTGGTTTTACGTACCGTTTCAAAAATATTTTCCGGCGTTAAATGTGATGTCGGATACTGATCCAAATAATGCGCAAAAATATTCAGTAACGATTCCGAATCCGAATTGGTATTCACGTGACGACGAGCTTCTTTGAATAAACGTTCTTTTAATTCGGCGTTATTAGTTAAGTTGCCGTTATGGACTAAGGTTAAACCGAAAGGCGAGTTTACATAGAAAGGTTGTGCTTCCGAAACACTTGATGAGCCGGCGGTCGGATAACGAACATGACCGATACCCGCATTACCTTGTAATCTGAGCATATGTTCTTGGCGAAATACATCGCTTACTAAGCCGTTAGCTTTACGTAGGCGGAAGCGGTTTTCATCGTCAATTGTGACGATACCTGCGGCATCTTGCCCGCGATGTTGAAGTAATGTTAAGCCATCATAAATCGCCTGATTAACCGGCGATCCCCCAATAATGCCGACAATGCCGCACATATAAAAAACCTCTCTATTTAGTCGAATTTAAAAAGCTGGAATTAGCTTGTAATTGTTCAAAAAACCATTTCACAATAAAGTCAAAATGCGGAATCAGTTGAGACTCTTTCCATAATTCCGTTTGACTCGCTGATGAGAAGGTATCTAAGAAGAATAAGATTGCCGCAACAATCAGAATACCGCGCAATGCGCCGAAAGCACCGCCTAATACACGATCGGTCGCAGATAACCCCGTCGTATCAATTAACTTGCTTAACAGTGCGGTAATAATGCCGCATACAATCAATGTAAGTATGAAAAGTACTGCGGCGGCAACACCGTTACGTAGATATTCCGAATTTTGAAGATATACCGAATTTACTTGTGTGAGATAGCTACTAAGGTAAGGATAAAAACCGCTTGCCACAAAAAACGCTACTACCCAACCGGCAAGTGAAAGCACTTCGCTAGTAAATCCTCGCCAAAGACTGACTAAGATGGAAAATGCAATTAATCCGATTACAATAATATCAACCATAAAAACCTCTAAAGGTTAAGAACCTATATTCTACAAAAAAAGAAAACGTTTGCGTAGAGCAAACATCGTAAAAAACGCATAATATATGCCAAAAAATTTACAAGCGGTTCAAATTTGCAAAAATTTTATCATATTCGACCGCTTGCCTCTTTTAGGCTAATCCGCATTATATCCTATATCTTCTAAGGTCGGGTTATTTGCTCCCGCCTTAGCCAACTCATCGCAAATTTCATTTTCACGATGACCCGAATGGCCTTTTACCCAAGTCCATTCGATTTTATGACGTTGAATCTCTTGATCCAATGCGATCCACAGCTCTTTATTTTTAACCGGCTTACCGTTGGCGGTTTTCCAGTTGTTTTTCTTCCAGTTAAAAATCCATTTGGTAATGCCGTCTTTCATATATTGGCTGTCCGAATTCAACTGTACTTGGCAAGGCTCTTTTAACATTGCCAACGCTTCAATCACCGCACGCAATTCCATACGATTATTGGTCGTCTGCAAGTAACCCTTGCTGACTTGCTTCTCGTGTCCGTTATAACGTAATACAATGCCGATTCCGCCTTTGCCGGGATTGCCCAAGCAAGATCCGTCCGTAAATATTTCAACTAATTTCATTTGCAAAACATTCTTAATTTTTGACCGCTTAATTTAAAAACTGATGAAAAAATTAAAGCCCCAAAGCATAAACTATGGGGCTTTTGATTAATTCTAAGTTTTCTAAAGCATTAGATCAAGATTACTTTTTACCAAGTTGCGGTAATACGTTATTTTGAACTGATAATAAACCCGTTTCGGTATAGATACCTAATTTACCGCGCGTATCCACGATATCTAGGTTACGCATAGTTAATTGACCGATACGATCCGCCGGTGTGAACGGTGCATCTTCTACTTTTTCCATACTTAAACGTTCTGCTTCGTAAGTTAAGTTTGGTGACTCGGTATTTAAAATCGTGAAATCATTACCACGACGTAATTCTAAAGTAACGGTACCGGTAATCGCTTTTGCCACCCAACGTTGAGCCGTTTCGCGTAACATTAACGCTTGCGGATCGAACCAACGACCTTGGTAAAGTAAACGGCCTAAACGTAAACCGTTAATGCGGTATTGTTCAATTGTATCTTCGTTATGGATACCGGTTACTAAACGCTCGTAAGCGATGTGTAATAACGCCATCCCCGGTGCTTCATAGATACCGCGAGATTTCGCTTCGATAATACGGTTTTCGATTTGATCCGACATACCTAAACCGTGGCGACCGCCGATACGGTTTGCTTCTAAAATTAATTCAACCGCGTCTTCGATACGTTTACCGTTTAATGCTACCGGCACACCTTCTTCGAAGGTTACCGAAACGGTTTCAGGTTTAATTTCTACAGATTCGTCCCAGAATGCTACGCCCATAATCGGTTTCACGATTTTCATACCGGTGCTTAATTCTTCTAAGTCTTTCGCTTCGTGAGTCGCACCTAACATATTTGAGTCTGTCGAGTATGCTTTTTCTACCGACATTTTATAGTCGAAACCGTTCTCGATTAAGAATTGAGACATTTCGAAACGGCCGCCAAGCTCATCAATGAAAAGTTGGTCTAACCAAGGTTTGTAGATTTTTAATTTCGGGTTGGTTAATAAGCCGTAACGATAGAAACGCTCGATATCGTTACCTTTAAAAGTTGAACCGTCACCCCAAATGTTTACGTCATCTTCTTTCATCGCCGCAACAAGCATTGTACCGGTTACCGCACGGCCAAGTGGTGTTGTATTGAAATACGGAATACCGCCGGTTGAAATATGGAACGCACCGCATTGAATCGCTGCAATACCTTCGTGTGCCAATTGCGCACGGCAGTCGATTAAACGTGCGTTTTCCGCACCGTATTCCATCGCTTTTTTCGGAATTGCGTTGTAATCGTCTTCATCCGGCTGACCTAAGTTTGCAGTGTAAGCGTAAGGCACCGCACCTTTTTTACGCATCCAAAGTAATGCTGCTGAAGTATCTAAACCGCCTGAAAATGCGATACCTACTTTTTGACCTAACGGGAGAGATTCTAAAATTGTTGCTGACATACGAATTCCTATAAATTTTAAAACATAAAAGAAAACTGACGCAAACGGTTGCATTTGTGCCATTCCGTCTATTCTAGTTCAATTTCGTAAAAATTACATCTAAAATTTAGGCGGAAATACGCTAACAAGACGGAATAACATCGTAAATACCGAGCAAGCGGTCAAATTTCCCTAATTTTTTACCGAAAATTTGCATTAAAAAATGTTAAACTGATACGTAATTTATTTTAAAGGTTGATATAGATGAAAAAAATTCTCGTGATTCGCAACGATAAAATCGGCGATTTTATGGTTTGCTTCCCGGCATTCGCTATGTTGAAACAATCTATGCCGAATGCAGAAATTACCGCATTAGTACCGAGTTACACTGCGTCGCTCGCCGAACTCTGCCCTTCGATTGATAACGTTATTATCGATACTCCTAACAAAAAAGATAAAACCGAATTTAATCGCGTTTTACAAGCGGTCAAAAATGCGCAATTTGATGCAGTCATCTGTTTTGTTTCCGATTGGTACAATGCCAAACTGACTTGGAAAAGCGGCATTAAACATCGCCTTGCGCCGGCAACTAAAGTCTTTCAATTTTTATATAACCAGCGTTTAACGCAACGCCGTTCTCAATCGGCAAAATCGGAAAGCGAATATAATCTCGATTTGGCGCGTGCTTTTCTACAAAAACACCGTATTGCGGTGGTTGAGCCTAATCCGCCTTACTTACAATTCAGCGAAGCCCAGCTTGTGCAACAAAAAGCCAAATTAGCAAAAAATCTGCAAATTTCGACCGCTTGTAAATGGCTGTTTGTGCATGCGTCCACCGGCGGTTCGGCAACCAGCTTATCGATTGAGCAATATGCGCAAATGCTTAATTGCATTGCCGCTGAGACGAATTGTGAAATCGTGCTGACCGCCGGCAAAGGCGAAAGTGAAAAAGCCCATCAGTTAGCCGCCAAAATTACGGCAACCAAAGCGGTTGTGTATGATAAAAATGACGGATTACAAGATTTTACCCGTTCGATTGCTTGTGCCGATCTGTTTATCGCCGGTTCGACCGGACCGCTGCATATCGCCGGTGCATTGAATGTCGCAACTATCGGTTTTTACCCGAGCCGATTATCGGCATTGCCTCGCCGTTGGCGTCCGATTAATGAAGAAGGCAAACATTTAGCCTTTATGCCGCCGGAAGCGAAAGAAAAAGCGCAACAAATGAATTTGGGCTTAATCTCCATACCCGAGGCTCTCAAAACTATTGTGCCTTTTGTAAAGAACATTTGGCATTCATAAGAATTGTTTAATAAATAGCTAGAAAGTCAAAAGCCTGTTAAAATGGCAAGTCTTTTTTTAATTGAAGTGAACTTAATAACAATATGCTAAAAAAATTCCTCTCCCTTTTATTGCTTTCCCCAAGTTTAGCGATGGCACAATCTTACGTCGTGTATGATTTTACCCATGATAGAATTTTGGAAAGCCGTGCCGCAAATAATGTACAACCTATAGCTTCCGTTACTAAATTGATGACGGCGAATATTTTCTTAGAAAATAATAAAAACAAAAATTGCAGTGCCTCTATTTCCGATCAAGATTTTGATCATATTAAAGGAACCGGTACAAAGTTACCGAAACATACGCCGATTGCTTGTGACGAATTGTTAAAAGCGATGCTAGTCCATTCGGATAATTATGCCGCCCATGCGCTTTCTCGCTCCGCCGGTATGAGCCGTGCGCAATTTATCCAAAAGATGAACCAAAAAGCACAGCAACTAGGTATGCGTTCGACACGTTTTAGTGACAGTTCCGGTTTATCCAGTGCGAATATTTCCAGTGCGCTGGATTTGGTCAAACTGGCAAAATATTCGCTTAACAATGCCAAAATTCAAGAACTTTCCAATACGAAAGCGGCTTACGTACGAGTAGGCAAACGTAACGTTTTTATGCAAAACACCAGTGCTTTAGTACGTGAAGAACTGTTCGATGCGGCGATTAATAAAACCGGTTATATTCGTGAGTCCGGCTATAACTTAGTGTTTGTCAATAAACATCAATGCAATCATGCGACCATCGGTGTCATCAGCTTGAATAATCGCAGCTCTGCTACCCGTTCAACCTTTACCAAAAACAAATTGGAACAGTACGGTTGCGTTTCCTTAGCTAAGGAAGATTTCAATTATCACGAAGAAGAAGATATTTAAGAAAAAGACCGCTTGTGCATGATCAGCATTACAAGCGGTCTTTTTTTGGCAATTTTTTGCAATTAGTTACGCGTTCTGTTCCAAAGATCCGCATATTTAACGAAAGTCGAATGAGCGGAAAGCACCGCTAACAGAAAGCCTTGTTTACCGTCTAAAAAGCCGGCTTTTAGCAAGTACATTTTCACAAAGCAGCCTAAAGCGTGTGTTACGCCGTCTAATAAACTCGCCTTTTTCCCTGCATTCGCACGTTGAATTGCCCATGCTTTTGCATAACTTGCCGATTTCACTAAATAGTGATGAATATCTTTATAAGTAAAATGCAGTAAATCGCCAGTTAATTTTTTCACCGTAGCATTTTTCGGATAATGCACTTTTTCATGCACCAATTCCTCACCGTATTTCGCAAAATCGGTACGATACAAACGCACCACATAATCAGGATACCATCCCGAATGGCGAATTTGTTTGCCGAATACTTCGCTTAAACGACTTACTTGATAGACGGTATTTTCTTCATTTTTTTCGACCGCTTGTAAAATGCTCCGTTTTAATTCGGGCGTTACCCGTTCATCCGCATCCAACCACAGAACATAATCGCTTGTCACATACTGCTGGGCTAACCGGCGCTGTTTGCCAAAGCCTTGCCAGTCAGTATTTACATAGACCTTTGCACCGAAACTTTCGGCGATTTGTACGGTTTCGTCACTACTACCGCTATCCAGCACAATAATTTCATTTACCCAACCTTGCACGGTTTCAAGACATTTCGCTAAATCTTGAGCCTCGTTTTTTACAATCATCGCAACACTTAACGTCGGCATAATCTTTCCTTTTTCGGTTTATTTTGTTTGTCGTTCATTGCATTTTACTTTAAAATTCGCCCCTTTTGTGCTATTTTCTACGCCAAATTTTATTCACAAACAAACCACAGGTTTAAAAACAATGTCTATTACATTAACAACGAAACAAAAACAATTTTTAAAAGGTTTAGCACACCACTTAAGTCCGGTTGTCATGCTTGGCGGCAACGGCTTAACCGAAGGCGTGTTGGCTGAAATCGAAAACGCATTAGCTCATCACGAATTAATTAAAGTAAAAATTTCAGGTGCGGAGCGTGAAACCAAACAATTAATCATCGATGCGATTGTGCGTGAAACAAAAGCCGTTCCGGTTCAAACCATCGGTCACATTCTGGTGCTTTACCGCCAAAGCGAAGAGAAAAAAATCAGTTTACCTAAAGCAACCAAAGCCGTTTCATAATTTATTTTTATTCAAATCTGGCCGCTTGTAAGCGGTCTTTTTTATGAGGAAATTTTCCGTGGTTAAAAAACTCTCGATTTTCACGTCTTTGATGTTGCTTATCCCGTTATTCACTTGGGCGACCGGTTGGAAGTGGACCTTCGGCGGTATGGATTACCACCTTTATGATCTTGATTTCTGGTTATTTTTCTTAACCGAAACTGGCTCCACCCCTTACGCATTAATTACCTGCGTCCTCTTTATGCTTTGGTTAATGTGGCTGACTCGTAAACATTATTCGTGGTTTTTAGTCGGCTTTATTTGTGCCGGATCCGTAGTCGGTACGCAAATCATCAAAGAAGGAGCGAAAGCGGTGTTTAAAGAGCCTCGCCCGTTTGTAACGGAAATGTTCCAAGCACAAACGGAACAATTTTATGCCCTACCGGAAGCGGAACAAGCTCAAGCGGTATTAACCCTTGCGGAAAAAACGCATCCGAATGATGCGGATTTTATCGTATCACATCAAGCCGGCGAATTAGGTTATTCCTTCCCTTCCGGTCATACCATTTTTGCCGTTTCTTGGTTATTGGTTTTCGGCGGATTACTCTTCGGTTTAAGCGGCAAAGCGGTCGTTTTTGCGCAAATTTTTACCATTTTATGGGCAAGTTTGATGTTGATCAGCCGATTGCGTTTAGGTATGCACTATCCTATTGATTTGTTTGTCAGTACGTTAATTGCTTGGTTATTCCACATTATCGTATTTGTTTGGGTAATTCCTTTCCTAGAAACCTTTAAAATCTTTCAAAAACGAGGTTAATTATGGCTGTTTATTACGGTTTAGATGTAGGCGGTACGAAAATTGAGTTGGCGGCATTTAATGCTCAACTGGAAAAACTGTATAGCGAGCGAGTGCCGACACCGCAAACCAATTATGAAGATTGGTTGAATACGGTGGAAACCTTAGTGCTTAACGCCGATCAAAAATTCGGTGAGCAAGGTTCCGTCGGTTTAGGCTTACCCGGTTTCGTAAACCGTGAAACCGGTATTGCGGAAATCACCAATATTCGTGTTGCCGACGGTAAAGCGATTTTAAAAGATTTAAGCGAGCGTTTAGGACGTGAAGTACGCGCGGAAAACGATGCAAACTGCTTTGCCCTTTCGGAAGCGTGGGATCCGAATAACCAACAATTCTCAACCGTGCTCGGTTTAATTATTGGCACCGGTTTCGGCGGCGGCTTTGTGTTTGACGGAAAAATTCATTCCGGCAGAATCGGTATGGCGGGCGAAGTCGGTCATATGCAACTCAATTATCACGCTTTAAAACTATTAGGTTGGGATAAGGCGCCAATTTATGATTGCGGTTGTGGGAACCGAGCTTGTTTAGATACTTATATTTCCGGTCGCGGTTTCGAGATGCTATTTAGAGATTTGGTCGGTGAAACGATTTCGGCGAAAGAAATTATCGAACGTTTCTATCAAAAAGAGTCGAAAACTATCGAATTTGTGGATAAATACATCGAATTAATGGCAATCAGTATCGGTAATCTGATCACGATTCTTGATCCGGATATGATCGTATTCGGCGGTGGTTTATCTAATTTTGATCATATTTATGAGGCATTGCCAAAAGCACTTCCTCCGCATTTAATGCGTAGTGCCAAAGTGCCGGTCTTTAAAAAAGCGATTCACGGCGACTCGGGCGGTACTCGTGGTGCGGCGGCACTCTTCTTAAAATAATTTGTTTTTACCGAATACATGGGACTTCCCGTGTATTCTTTTTATATAGGAAAGTATTATGCTAAACATTACTCCGATTCCGGCACTCTCCGATAATTACATTTGGGCGATTCAAAAAGATAATGACGTGATTATTGTCGATCCGTCAGATGCCGTTCCCGTATTGGCGTTTATTGCAAAAAATCAGCTAAATTTGACCGCTATTTTATTAACGCATAATCATCACGATCACACCGACGGTATGCCGGAATTACTCTCACGTTATCCGCAATTATCGGTTTACGGCCCGCAAGAAGTCGCACAATTTGCTAATCGGATTGTGCAACCTGAAGATCATCTCACTTTATTTGATTATGATGTCCGAGTGATTGAAAGTGCCGGTCATACCGCTCAGCACGTCAGCTATTTATTCGGTAACGAATACCTATTCTGTGGTGATGCGTTATTCTCCGGCGGCTGCGGTCGTGTCTTTACCGGTAATTATCAAGCGCAATTTGATGCGTTGCAACGTTTTAAAGCGTTACCGGAATTTATCGAAATCTTCCCTGCGCATGAATATACGTTAAGCAATCTAAAATTCGCCGAAGCGGTTTTAGCGCCGAGTTGCGCTCTGTTTGAAATTCAAGAACGTGCGGAAATCTTAAGATCCCGCAATCAGCCGACACTTCCGACAACGTTGGAAAGAGAGCTGCAAATCAACCCGTTCTTACAAGCGGTCGATTTAGATCAATTTATTGCATTACGCCACCAAAAAGATAATTTCTAATCCATAATAAACGGGAAATAAAGCTTTCCCGTTTATTTCTCCTCCTGCCAAACTTTTTATTTTTTATACTGTCAATTCCTCCTGTATCTATCTTAGAATCTTATCCTATGATATAGTTATCTTCATTTGTATTAATGATTAATTTACTATCTAACTAAAGCGAGAACTCCTGTGAATTTTGATCCTCAAAAGATGCCTCAACATGTTGCGATTATCATGGACGGTAACGGTCGTTGGGCTAAACAACAAGGGAAATTACGTGTTTTCGGTCATCAAAACGGTGTGAAAGCGGTACGTTCCGCGGTAAGTTTTGCTGCCAAACACGGGATTAAAGTTTTAACGCTTTACGCTTTCAGTAGTGAAAATTGGAGCCGCCCCGAAGCGGAAGTTTCCGCACTGATGGCTTTGTTTATGCGGGCATTGGATTCCGAAGTAAAAAAGCTGCATAAAAATAATATTCGTTTGAATATTATCGGTAATAAGAGTGCTTTTAGTGAAAGTTTACAGAAACGTATCGCCGAGTCGGAAAAACTTACGGAAAATAATACGGGTCTGATTCTCAATATTGCTGCGAACTACGGTAGCCATTGGGATATCACGCAAGCCGCTCAACAACTTGCTATAAAAGTAAAATTAGGCGAAATAACAGTTTCGGACATCACGCCGGAACGTTTACAAAATGCATTGGTAACAGGCACGCAACCTCTGGTCGATTTATTAATCAGAACCAGCGGAGAGCAACGTATCAGCAACTTTTTATTATGGCAAATCGCTTATGCGGAGTTGGTTTTCAGCCCCGTATTATGGCCGGATTTTAATGATGACTCTTTTAGTGAAGCCATCATTGCTTATCAACAACGTGATCGTCGTTTCGGCGGTTGTTAATAAAATAATTATAAGGATTTTTTAATGCTTAAAGAACGAGTACTTTCTGCGATTGTGATGGTTATTGCCGTCTTAGCAGGTATCTTCTTACTTTCTCCGCTCCCTCTTACCATTGCCTTAGCCGCAATTATTACCGCTGCAATGTGGGAATGGGCGCAATTTGCCGGCTTTAAACGTTCATTACCTAGAGCGGTTGTGGCATTCGTTACGGTTTGTTTATTTATCTTATTAATTTTCGCCAATACCAACTACATTAGAGCGGCTCGTTTCCTAACGGACGAAACCGTTCCGCTCCTGTTTATTTCATGCGTCTGGTGGTTAATCGCCTTTATTTTAGTCGTCACTTATCCTCGTTCCGCAAATGTTTGGGCAAAATCCGTTATTGCTAAATTTATTTTCGGGTTCTGTACGCTTATTCCCTTCTTTATTGCTGCGCTCGCGTTACGTTTTAATAATTATGCGGTAGATGAATTCCAAGGAACTTATTTATTACTTTATGTTTGTTTACTGGTTTGGGGAGCCGATTCCGGAGCCTATTTCTTCGGCCGAGCATTCGGTAAACATAAACTTGCGCCGAAAGTTTCGCCGGGAAAATCTTGGGAAGGTGCAATCGGCGGTTTGATTACTTCGTGCGTGATCGCATTCCTTTTCTTAGAACTGGCACCGAGCGATGTATTCGGACGTGAATTATCCACCGTACCCTTTATTTTAGTTTCCGTCGCAACGGTTGCGATTTCCGTATTAGGCGATTTGGCGGAAAGTATGTTTAAACGCCAAGCGAATATTAAAGACAGCAGCAATTTAATTCCGGGACACGGCGGTATTTTAGATCGAATTGACAGCTTAACCGCAGCGATTCCGTTCTTTGCCACTTTCTTTTTCTTTGTATTATAGGATGTTATGACTTCTGTTATTGCATTTTTTATCTTAATTTGCGTACTGGTTTTTGTACATGAATACGGTCACTTTTGGGCTGCTCGTAAATGCGGCGTCAAAGTGATCCGTTTTTCGATCGGCTTTGGAAAAGTGCTGTTTAAAAAGACCGACAAACACGGCACCGAATTTGCGTTTTCATTAATTCCGCTCGGCGGCTATGTACAAATGTATAACGGAGAAAACGAACATCAAGCTCGCGCAGATCAAACTTTAGCAAGTAAATCCGTTTTACAACGTGCCTTTATTATTGTTGCCGGTCCGTTAGCCAATTTTATATTTGCGATATTGGCTTACTGGTTGGTATTTGCGAACGGCATACCGACTCTAAAACCGGTTACCGGACAGATTTTACCGGATACGATTGCCGCACAAGCAAAGTTACCGACCGAATTTGAGATTAAACGCGTCGCTTCGCATAACGTACAAGATTGGGAGGAAACAACGCTTGCGTTAATCGGTTATGTCGGTTCCGATCGTGTAGAAGTTGAAGGCAGTCTGGTCGGTGAAGACCGTTTACAACGTTTCTATTTGGATTTATCCAATTGGAATGTGGACGGAAATAAAGAAAATCCATTAACTACGCTCGGAATCAGAACAAAAAGCAGTATCGTTAAACCGGAAATTAAACAAGTTATCGAAAATTCACCAGCGGCAAAAGCCGGATTACAAGCCGGTGATAAAATAGTCAGCGTGAATCAAACACCTTTCGATTGGGCAGATTTGGTTAAACAGGTTCAAACCGGTCAAATACTCGAATTAACCGTCGAGAAGTCCGGTAATACTTATCGATATTCTCTGCAACCGGATAAAAAAGACGATCGCTATTTTATCGGTATCGTCCCGAGCTACGAGCCTCTAGCGGATAAGTATCGAACCGAATTAAAATATGATATTCTAACCGCTTTATGGAAAAGCGTTGAAAAAGTAGGCGCGTTGGTTAAAACCATTCTACAATTTATCGGGAACTTAATTACCGGCGAATTATCATTAAAAAATATGGGCGGTCCTATTTCAATGGCTAAAGGTGCGGGAGCAACCGCCGAAATAGGTTGGGTTTACTATATCAGTTTTATGGCGCTGATTAGTGTCAATCTTGGCGTAATGAATTTATTCCCAATCTTACCGCTAGACGGAGGACAACTTATTTTACTTGGAGCGGAAACCGTTAGAGGAAAACCGCTCGCTGAAAAATTCCAATTACGTTTTCAACAAATCGGTGTATTCTTCGTACTAAGTTTAATGGCTTTTGCCTTTATGAATGATCTCATTCACTTTTAATTCCAGGTTATAAGCGGTCGATTCCGCTGATAATTTTGCAAACATTCATAGGATAATTTCAATGAAAAAATTCTTACTTTCTTCTCTTTTAATTGCAAACGGTGTGGTCGCAGCACCTTTTGTCGTTAAAGATATTCGTGTTGACGGCGTACAAGCCGAAACAGGTCAGGCTATCATTTCTTCGTTACCGGTGAAAGTCGGTCAAACGGCTACGGATAATGATGTCGCAAACGTGGTAAGACAACTTTTCGAACAAAATCGCTTTGATGACGTCCGAGCGACACGAGAAGGTAATACCTTAGTCATTAAAGTTGCCGAGCGACCTTTCATCAATAGCGTTGATGTCGAAGGTAACAGTGCTATTCCGAAAGAGCCGTTACAGGAAAACTTAAAGGCGAACCTTATCACTAAAGGTGAACTCTATGACGCTGCAAAATTAGAAGGTTTTAAACAAGGCTTACTTGATCATTACCATTCTATCGGTCGCTATGAAGCTAAAATCGATACGACAACAACTCGCAACGAAAACGGCGGTATTAACATTAAATTAAATATTACCGAGGGCGAAGTCGCTTACGTTAAAAATATAAAATTCGAAGGCAATCAAGTATTTACCGATAAAGAATTAACTAAACCGTTAGATATTCAGCCGGACGTATCTTGGTGGAATATTTTTGAAAGCAGTAAATTCGAGCAACAGGCTTATAATAAAGATTTGGAAACGTTACGCGATTATTATTTAAATCGCGGTTACGCTCAATTTGCATTGCAAGATACCGATGTAACCTTTAACGATAAAAAAACCGAAGTGGATCTTACTTACAAAATTCACGAAGGCGTACAATATAATATTAGCGACATTCGTATCATCGGTAATACGGCAAAACTCGATAACGAATTAAATACGTTATTAAAAGACTTCGAACCGGGTCAATTATTCCGTAAAAGCGAATTGGTCGAGATCGAAGAAGGTATTAAACAAATACTCGGCGAACATGGTTTCGGCTCGGCAAAAGTCGATTTATATCCTAAATTCAACGAGCAAGATAAAACGGTACAAATTAACTTTATCGTTGATGCCGGTCGTCGTATTTACGTACGCAAAATCCGCTTTGAAGGCAATGATGTAACGGCGGATTCAACCTTACGTCGCGAAATGCGCCAACAAGAAGGTGCGTGGCTATCCACTACGAATGCGGCATTAGGTAAATCTCGTTTAGAACGTACCGGCTTCTATGAAACCGTCGATATGACGATGCCGACCGTTCAAAATACCGATGACCAAGTGGATTTAGTCTATAAAATTAAAGAGCGTAATACCGGTTCGATTAACTTCGGTATCGGTTACGGTACGGAAAGCGGTATCAGCTACCAAGCGGGTATCAAACAAGACAACTTCTTGGGGATGGGTTCGACCGTCAGCTTAAGCGGTAGGCGTAATGACTACGGCACAAGCGTAAACTTAGGTTACACCGAACCGTACTTCACTAAAGACGGCGTAAGTTTAGGCGGTAACGTTTTCTACGAAGATTACGATAACTCGGACAGCAACACCTCTGCGGCTTATAAACGTCAAACTTACGGTATTAACGGTACGCTAGGCTTCCCGGTAAATGAAAACAACTCATATTACCTAGGCTTAGGTTATACGCACGATAAGTTAAAAAATGTCAAACGAGAATTTACTCGTGAAAAATACGTGAAATCGATGAACTTCCCAATTATTGACGGCAGTAATCGTTATGAGCGTATTAAAGCGGACGATTTTGATTTCTCATTCGGCTGGAACTACAATAGCTTAAACCGCGGGTATTTCCCAACCGAAGGTACTACCGCAAATATCGGCGGTAAAGTGACGATTCCGGGTTCCGATAATAAATATTATCGCTTAAATGCCGATTTTAGAAATTATTATCCGCTTAATCGTGAACACAAATGGGTCATTTCAACTAAAGCCGGTTTAGCTTATACCAAAGGTTTCGGCGGTAAAGAAGTGCCGTTCTATCAACTTTATTCGGCGGGAGGTATCGGCACATTGCGCGGTTTCGCATACGGTGCGATTGGTCCTAAAGCAATTTATTACTCTACGCAGAGTAATAAATTCACGAATGCAAGCGATGATGTCGTCGGCGGTAATGCGATGGCGAATGCAAGTTTGGAATTAATCATCCCGACACCGTTTGTCAGTGATAAATATCAGCACAACGTACGTACGTCATTATTTGTAGATGCGGCAAGCGTATGGAATACGAAATGGAAAAAATCCGTATATCCGACATTACCGGATTATAAAGATTACAAACGTGTACGCGCTTCCGCCGGTATTGCGTTCCAATGGCAATCCCCGATCGGTCCTTTAGCGTTCTCTTATGCTAAACCGATTAAAAAATATGCGGGCGATGAAATCGAGCAATTCCAATTTAGTATCGGTAGCTCGTTCTAATCGATTAACAAGCGGTTAGATTTTGTCTATTTTTTGCAAAATTTTTGATAAATCCGACCGCTTATTTTCGTGCTACTCAGTACCGAATTAATTAAAAGAAATAAAGGATATCTAAATGAAAAAATTATTTAAAGCAGCAACAGTAACCGCAGCATTAGCAACCGCAGGCTTGGCTCAAGCAAGCGATACCATCGGTTTCGTAGATCCGAACTATTTACTGCAAAATCACCCTGTTGCCATTGATGCGGCACAGAAATTTGAAAAATTTATGAAAGAAGGCCAAAGTAAATTCGCCGACGAAGATAAAAAATTAGCGGAAGAAAATAAAGCCTTAACCGCAGAACGAAATAAACTTGAAAGCGATGCGAAAAAATTACAAGAAGAACAAACAAAAGTAGAAGCGTCACTTAAGAAAAAATCCGCCGCATTAGAAAAAGATGCGCCGCGTTTACGCTCTAAAGAAATTCAAGCGCGTCAAAACGCAATCGAAGCGGAATATAAAGCGTTCCAAAACAAAGTTTCGGCAATCCAAAAACGTGAAGCCGACTTTGGTAAAAAAGCCGAAGCCTTCCAGAAAAAAGCGGACGCTTTCCAAGAAAAATTAAATAAAGCGCAACAAGAAGCCGGCGGTATGGATCCTCAAGCGGTACAAAAACAAGTGGTTGAGGAAATTAACGCAACAGTGAAAGAAGTAGCTAAATCAAAAGGTTATACTTTAGTATTACCACCGTCCGTTGCACTGTATGCGGAAGATGAAACCAAAGACATTACCGAAAAAGTGTTGGAAGCGTTAAAAGCGAAACACCCTGAAATTAAAATCGAACAACCGGTTGCAAATCCGGAGGTAAAAGCGGAAGAAGCTAAACCGGCAACCGACGCACCTCAAGCAGAAACAACCAAACCAGAAGAAGCGAAAAAATAATGGCTAATTTCCGTTTAATTGAACTTGCGGAGCAAATCGGCGGTACTCTAAGGGGTAACGCCGATTTGGCTATTTCTAGCATTGCCGCATTAGATAAAGCAAATTCGTCACAAATTACTTTTATTTCTAACGCAAAATATCGCCCTCAATTAGCACAATCTCAAGCCGGTGCGATTATTGTCAGCGAAGCGGATATCGAGTTTTGTGCTGAATCACAAAATCTTATTATCGTAAAGAATCCGTATGTCGCTTACGCATTATTGGCACAGTATATGGATTCGACGCCTAAAGCCGCTAACAGTATTTCACCTCACGCCGTTATTTCTTCGGAAGCAATTTTAGGCAATAATGTTTTCGTCGGTGCGAATGCGGTGATTGAAAGCGGTGTAGAATTGGGCGATGACGTTATCATCGGTGCCGGATGTTTTATCGGTAAAAATACTAAAATCGGCGCACGTACTCAATTGTGGGCAAACGTATCGGTTTACCATAACGTCCGAATCGGTTCGGATTGTTTAATCCAATCCTCTGCGGTAATCGGCAGTGACGGCTTCGGTTATGCCAATGATAAAGGTCAATGGATTAAAATTCCGCAAACGGGCGGCGTGATTATCGGTAATCGTGTGGAAATCGGCGCTTGTACTTGTATTGACCGCGGTGCTTTGGATCCGACCGTTATCGAAGACAATGTAATTATCGACAATCTTTGTCAAATTGCGCATAATGTTCATATTGGTTTCGGTACGGCCGTTGCCGGTGGAGTAATTATGGCGGGTAGCCTGAAAGTAGGCAGATTCTGTCAAATCGGCGGTGCAAGCGTATTAAACGGTCATATGGAAATTTGTGACGGAGCCGTCATTACCGGTATGAGTATGGTGATGAAACCGATTACCGAAAAAGGAATCTACTCGTCCGGTATCCCTGCTCAAACCAATAAAGAATGGCGTAAAACCGCTGCGCTAACAATGAATATCGATGAGATGAACAAACGTTTAAAAGCGATTGAAAAACGTTTAGCTGAATAAGCATTTTTTATGGGCTTACCGCTGTAAGCCTTATTTTAGTTTATACATTTTATTATGAGGCCGAATTAATGACTATTGAAGTACAAGAAAATAGAGAACCTAAAATTATTGAAGTAACGGAAATTATGAAAATGTTACCTCATCGCTATCCTTTCTTACTTGTAGATCGTGTTATTGATTTTGAAGAAGGCAAATGGCTGAAAGCAATTAAAAACGTGACCGTAAACGAACCTTGTTTTACCGGTCACTTCCCTGAAAGTCCGATTTTCCCTGGCGTACTTATTTTAGAAGCGATGGCGCAAGCAACCGGCGTATTAGCGGTCGCGACACACGGAAAAATGGCGCAAGACGAATTATATTATTTTGCGGCTATTGATAATGCTCGCTTTAAACGTCCGGTCGTGCCGGGTGACCAACTTACATTCGAAGTTGAATTTTTAAAAGAAATGCGTGGTATCACTAAATTTACCGGAAAAGCTTTCGTAGACGGCAAATTAGTGTGTGAAGCCGATTTAATGTGCGCTCGTAAATAATTAAACTCCAACCTCACGGGAGAAACTATGCGATTAATTGATTCAACTGCAAAAATCAGTCCTTTAGCCGTCGTTGAAGAAGGAGCGCAAATTGGCGCTCACGTCGAAATCGGTCCGTTTTCCGTTATCGGCAAAAATGTAAAAATCGGTGCAAAAACAGTTATTCACTCTCATGTTGTGATTAACGGTCATACCGAAATCGGCGAACAAAATCAAATTTTCCAATTCGCCAGTATCGGGGAAATTAACCAAGATTTAAAATATCAAGGCGAACCGACTAAAGTGATTATCGGCAATCGTAACCGTATTCGTGAAAGCGTTACCATCCACCGCGGAACCGTGCAAGGCGGCGGTGTTACGCGTATCGGTAATGATAACCTGTTTATGATCAATACTCATATTGCGCACGACTGCTCTATCGGTAATCGTTGTATTATTGCCAATAACGGTACTTTAGCCGGTCATGTTACGTTAGACGATTTCGTTATCGTAGGCGGAATGTCGGCGATCCACCAATTCGTCGTTATCGGCTCACACGTAATGTTAGGCGGCGGTTCAATGGTTAGCCAAGACGTACCGCCATACGTAATGGCACAAGGAAACCATGCTCAACCGTTCGGGGTGAATTTGGAAGGTTTAAAACGTCGCGGCTTTGATAAGCCAGCGATGCACGCCATTCGTAATGCGTATAAATTAATTTATCGTAGCGGTAAGACAATTGAAGAAGCAATTCCGGAAATCGAACAATTTGCAGTAAACGAACCTGCCGTTCAGCTATTCCTAGATTTCTTTAAACGCTCGACTCGCGGTATTATTCGCTAATCGGCCGAATAGACAAGCGGTGTAATTTGCAAAGTTTTTAACAAATTACACCGCTTTTTTTATAAATTAATGACCGCTTGTTCCGCCAATTCTCGTGCCAATTTATCTATATGTAACACATCGGCGATTTCTTTCACTTGAACCGGTGCAATATTTTCCACCACTGTTCTATTCACGTTCACAATATCAATAAAACGAATACGCTCGTTTAAGAAAGCCTCAACCGCCGTTTCATTTGCCGCATTCATTGCGGTTGTCGCATACTGACCTTCCGCAAACGCATCAATCGCCAATTTTAAATTCGGATAGCGAGCAAAGTCCGGTTCGATAAAGGTTAATTCTTTCAACTTGAAGAAATCTAACGGAGCCACGCCGGCATTAATGCGCTTCGGATACGCCATCGTATGTGCAATCGGGGTACACATATCCGGATTACCCATCTGAGCAATAACGGAACCGTCAATATAGCGCACCATCGAATGAATAATCGATTGCGGATGAATGATAATTTCCATCTCCTCTGCCGACGCATTGAATAACCAACGGGCTTCAATATATTCCAAGCCTTTATTCATCATCGTGGCACTATCGACCGAGATTTTCTTACCCATAGACCAATTCGGGTGAGCAACCGCTTGTGCCGGTGTAATCGCTGCAAATTCGTCTAACGGTTTCACACGGAAAGGACCACCAGAACCGGTTAAAATAATTTTGCTCACGCCTAACTCGGCAAGCGGGCAAAAACCGACTTTTTGTTGCGCTTCCGGCGGTAGGGATTGGAAAATCGCATTATGTTCACTATCCACCGGTAAGAATTGCGTACCGGATTTTCTTGCTTCATCAATAAAAATTTGTCCGCAAGTAACTAACGATTCTTTATTTGCCAATAAGACTTTTTTACCCGCTTTAACCGCTGAAAGGGTTGGAAGCAAACCTGCCGCCCCAACAATCGCCGCCATCACCATATCCACTTCCGGATGTGCGCTCAATTCACAAATCGCTTTTTGACCGCTTAATACTTCGGTTTTTACATTCAATTGTCTAAGCTGTTCCTCCAACGCTTTTGCAGCGTTCTCATCATCTAATGCGGCAAATTTCGGTTGAAACAATAAGCATTGCGCCGCCATCAATTCAACATTTTTACCGCCGACCAAACCGAATACTTCGTATTCGGTTTTGTTCTGTTCCACCACCGATAAGGTACTTTTACCGATTGAACCGGTTGAACCTAAAATGACTAATTTTTTCATATCCATTCCTAATCACTCAAAAAAACAAGCGGTCTTTTTTGTGATTTTTTTTACAAATTCGACCGCTTGTCACTTAATTTGATAAACGTTTCGCTTCAATAACATCGTTCAGCTGCGCAATACGCGCTAAGAGCTTGCCGAGCATTTCGATATTATTAAGTTCAATGCTCATATCCATAATTGCCAAACTGCGTTTCGCATCAATACGGCTCGATACGCTTAATACATTCACTTTTTCATTCGCCATCACCGCACTCACATCACGTAATAAACCGTTGCGGTCATTGGCGGTCACTCGAATCGCCAAACTAAAGCCGTTTGCATAATGCGTTCCCCATTGTGCATTTACTACCCTCTCCGGATTCGCACTGCGTAGGTCAAACAACTGTTCGCAATCGGCTCGATGAATCGAAATCCCACGCCCTTGGGTAATATAACCGACAATCTCGTCACCCGGAATCGGCTGACAGCAACGTGCGATGGTATGCATCAAATTACCGACACCGTCAATGATGATCTGTCCGTTTTTGCCCTTATGTTGTTGATTATTTGCGTTTTTATTAACTTGTTTTAATACCGCTTCGTCTTCTTGTTCTGCGGTCGGTTTAATTAATTTACTTTGTAAATAATGGCTTAATTGATTTAAACGAATATCGCCGCCGCCGATACCGGCATACAAATCATCGAATTGTTTTAAGTTATAACGAGGCAGTGCATACTGCTCAATTTGTTTATAAGTAAAGCCGAAGCGAGCCATCTCCGCTTCCAACGCTTCCTTACCGAGCGGAATATTTTTTTCTCGATCCAGTTTTTTAAACCAAGCGATAATTTTTGCTCGTGCTTTAGACGTATTGACAAAGCCGGCATTCGGATTTAACCAATCTCGACTCGGATTCGGATTTTTCTGGGTAATAATTTCGACTTGATCACCCATTTGCAATAAATAAGTAAACGGCACGATACGTCCGGCGACTTTTGCACCGATACAACGATGCCCCACCTCGCTATGAATCGCATAAGCAAAATCAAGCGGCGTCGCATTTTTAGGCAAGTCAATTACTTCCCCTTTCGGCGTAAACACATAAACGCGATCGTCAAATACTTGCGAACGCATTTCCGCCGCCATAATCTCACCGGAATCGGCAATATCGTTTTGCCACGCTAATAATTTACGTAACCATACGATCTTTTCTTCATAACCGGAACGACCTGCGGTTGCGCCCTCTTTATATTTCCAATGCGCTGCGACACCTAATTCCGCATTTTCGTGCATCGCTCGAGTACGAATTTGCACTTCTATGGTTCGTTCATCCTCGCCCAAGACAACGGTATGAATGGATTGATAACCGTTTGGTTTAGGATTAGCTATATAGTCGTCAAAATGTTCAGGTAAGTGTTTATATTGGGTATGAATAATCCCTAATGCGGTATAACAATCTTCCAAATTCGGTACGATAACACGCACCGCTCGAATATCGAACAATTGTTCAAAACGCAGACTTTTCTTCTGCATTTTTTTCCAAATACTGTAGATATGTTTCGGGCGACCGTAAACTTCCAAATCGCCGATTTGTTCGCTTAGACAAGCGGTCAAATCCGCCACGAATTTTGCGATATAACTCTCGCGTTCCAAACGGCGTTCGCCGAGTTGCAAGGCGATTACTCGGTAACATTGCGGATGTAACGCTCGGAAGCAATAATCTTCCAATTCCCACTTCAACTGTCCGATACCTAAACGATTGGCGAGCGGTGCATAAATATGCGAACATTCTTTCGCCGCCAACACGAGATCTTCTTCGGTATGACGATATTTTCCCCGCAAATAGACGATACGTTCCGCCAACTTAATGACCACGCAACGGAAATCATCGACCATCGCCAGTAACATACGACGAATATTATCGATTTGCAGATCGGATACGCTATTCGCACTCAGTTGGCGAATATTGTCCATTTCAATCACACCTTTTACTAAGTTTTTGACTTGATTACCAAAGTCTTCCTTGACTTGGGCGAGATCGATAATGTGATTTTTTACGAGAGGGAAAAGTAAGGCGGCGACAAGCGAGTCATCATCCATATTCAGCCCGTGTAAAATTTCCACCATTTCAATCCCATCCCACATAAGGTGATAAGTATCGGTATCCAATTTTTCATGGGCGTAACGCCACGCGATTTGTAACTCTTCAAAGGTTATCGGTGACATTTGCAAAGCGGCACTCCAACTCGCTAACTCAAAAGTACTCGGATCAAGCTCGTGTGAGCGACGAATTGCTACCATAATTCCTCCTTTGCAAAATATTGTGAATATTTAACCGCTTGTCAGTCGAAAAGATGAATAGCATTATACTGGTATTTTTATAAAATGCTTGCTTATTTAGTCACTTTTCTTTTCTAAAGAGAAACGGGAATATACCTTCAGATACCTTATTTGAGGTATATCCGTTGTGATAAATCAAACCAATCTCTACAATTATTTGCGAGAGCCGATTCTATTCGTTAGAATAGGTCGGTTTCAACGGCATTTTGCCGTTTTTTGTTTTTAGCGTGGGATGTAAATGACGATTTTAGCACTTGGTATTAACCATAAAACGGCCTCGGTAAATTTGCGAAGTAAGGTGGCGTTTGATGATCAAAAACGTCAGCTTGCTTTTGAGCAAATTCAACACCGCGCACTTGCTGAAAGCGTTGTCATTCTTTCAACGTGTAACCGAACAGAGCTTTATTTTCATAATGCGGAAATTACGCCGCGAGAAGAACATGAAGATAACATCGCATGGCGTGAACAATGTTTTGAATGGTTTGCCGAAATTCATCAACTTGAACATAATGAACTACGCGAATGTATTTATTTCAAACAAAATATGGAAGCCGCTCGTCATTTAATGCGAGTAGCGTGCGGTTTAGATTCGCTTATCTTGGGCGAGCCGCAAATTCTAGGCCAGGTAAAACAAGCTTATCAATATAGCGAGAATTTTTACCAATCGCAGAACAGCCATATTTCTACTAAATTATCCCGTCTGTTCCAACGTACCTTTTCGACGGCAAAACGTGTGCGTTCCGAAACGGAAATCGGTTCAAGTGCGGTATCGGTCGCTTATGCCGCTTGCGGTTTGGCACGCCAGATTTTCGATAATTTCGGTAAATTGCGTTTCTTGTTGGTCGGTGCCGGCGAAACCATCGAATTAGTCGCGCGTTATTTAATTCAGCACGGCGCGAAAAACATTATGATCGCCAACCGTACGCCGCAACGTGCGGAAACGTTAGCGGAGCGTTTAAACACGCCGATGCAAATTTTATCATTAAGCGCATTGCAAATCGGTTTAAACCAAGCGGATATCGTTATCAGTTCTACCGGCAGTCCGGATATGCTGATTAGCAAAGAAATGGTGGAAATCGCACAGAAACAACGCCAGTTTGATCCGATGTTATTGATTGATATTGCCGTTCCTCGCGATATTGACGAAAATGCCGGCGAATTGGATGCGGTATATTCTTACAGCGTAGATGATTTACAACATATCATTCAACGTAATATGGCGCAACGAGAACAAGCTGCAGAACAAGCGGCACAAATTGTGGATGAAGAATGTAAAGCGTTCTTTGAATGGCTGAAACAACAGCAATCCAGCGATTTGATTAAACGTTATCGCCAAGATGCCGAGCAAACTCGTCAAGAGCTATTAGCGAAAGCATTAGTTGCCTTAACCAGTGGACAAGATAGTGAAAAAGTCCTTAACGAGCTAAGTTATAAACTGACCAACAGCTTATTACACGTGCCGACCCAAGCGTTACAGGCTATGGCGAAGAGCGGAAATTCTCAAGGACTTCAGAGTTTTTCTAAAGCCTTAAAATTAGAAGAACAATAATCCAAAAAACTCAATAAACAAGCGGTCGATTTTCGGTAAAATTTTGCAGAAAATCGACCGCTTTTTTTGATCCTTTTTCCGTTCTCAACGCTTTTAGTATATAATATGAGAATTTTGCGACTCGCAAAGACAGAATTTTTAGAAGGACAGAATAAGAATGACTCCAGTTGTTGCCCTTGTCGGCAGACCGAATGTGGGTAAATCCACTTTATTTAACCGCTTAACCCGCACGCGCGATGCGTTGGTAGCGGACTTTCCGGGACTTACCCGTGACCGTAAATACGGTCATGCGAATATTGCCGGCTATGATTTTATCGTGATTGACACCGGCGGGATCGACGGTACGGAAGAAGGCGTAGAAGAAAAAATGGCGGAACAATCGCTACTGGCGATTGAAGAAGCGGATGTCGTGCTTTTCTTAGTGGATGCACGTGCCGGTTTAGTACCTGCCGATATCGGTATCGCTCAATATTTACGTCAGCGTGAAAAAACCACCGTTGTGGTCGCCAACAAAACGGACGGTATCGATGCGGATTCACATTGTGCGGAATTTTATCAATTAGGTTTAGGCGAAGTCGAACAGATAGCAGCGGCACAAGGTCGTGGCGTGACACAACTTATCGATCAAGTATTAGCCCCGTTAGGCGAACAATTAAATGCGGATCAAGCGGTCGAAAACGAAGAAAATTCTGCAAATGAAGAAGCAGACGAATGGGATACTGACTTTGACTTCGAAAATGAAGATGATACCGCATTACTTGATGAAGCACTTGAAGAAGAAACCGAAGAGTCTATTGAAGATAAAAATATCAAGATTGCCATCGTCGGTCGTCCGAATGTAGGTAAATCAACCTTAACCAACCGTATTCTCGGTGAAGATCGTGTAGTGGTTTACGATATGCCGGGGACGACACGTGATTCTATCTATATTCCGATGGAGCGTGACGGTCAGCAATATACGATTATTGATACCGCCGGTGTACGTAAACGTGGTAAGGTCAATTTAGCAGTAGAAAAATTCTCTGTAATTAAAACCCTACAAGCGATTCAAGATGCGAACGTAGTATTACTCACTATTGATGCGCGTGAAGGGATTTCTGATCAAGATTTATCTCTACTCGGCTTTATTCTGAATGCCGGTCGCTCATTGGTTATCGTAGTGAATAAATGGGACGGCTTATCACAAGATATTAAAGATCAAGTGAAATCCGAATTAGATCGCCGTTTAGACTTTATTGATTTCGCGCGTGTACATTTTATTTCCGCATTACACGGCTCGGGCGTGGGTAACTTATTTGATTCTGTTAAAGAAGCCTATGCGTGTGCGACACAGAAAACATCAACTTCGATGCTGACGCGTATTTTACGTATGGCAGCGGATGAGCATCAGCCGCCGTTAGTAAACGGTCGCCGTGTGAAATTAAAATACGCTCACCCGGGCGGTTATAATCCGCCGATTATCGTGATTCACGGTAACCAAGTCGAAAAATTAGCGGATTCTTATAAACGTTATTTAAGTAATTACTTCCGTAAGAGCTTGAAAATTATCGGTTCTCCGATCCGTATTCAGTTCCAAGAAGGTAATAACCCGTTTGCCGGTAAGAAAAATAAACTGACACCGAACCAATTACGTAAACGTAAACGTTTGATGAAATTTATTAAAAAAAGTAAGAAATAATTACTTTGTAAGGAAATAAAGGTAAGGCTAAGATTAAACATCGTTTTCTTAGCCTTATTATTTTATTGATGCTTTTTATTTTAATATGACAGTTTGTGGATTTTTCATTACTTCTCGCATGGTTTCTTGTGTTTTTTCCATCATCTCTGAGGGATCTAATTTATCTCCCCATTCAATTACTCTACCATTTAATAGTGTAACGGATAGTCTATCCTAAGATAACATCTGATTATCAACGGGAGTAAACCCTATAACAGATAGACCCCAGTAATTTAGCACCTCCACAGCACCTTTATCTGTATTTCTAGCCGAAACTTTTTTAGGTTCTCCTAATAAATTAATCGTATCCTGTTTCGACATTCCCATATGCAATTTCATAGCTAATTGGTTGTATGTAGGTTTAGATGCACATCCAATTAAAATTGTAGCTATTAGCGTTGCAATAAGTTTTTTCATTTTTGAATTCCTATATTAATACTATTTGATTTCCAATTTTGAATAATTTAACTCAACCAATATTGGATCCATTAAACCTATGTTAGGTTCGGTTGAAGTATATATTGAACCTAAAACAGGTTCAATACCAACTGCACCTAAAATCGGTGCAATGAAAAATCTACGTTTATCAATCCATTCGCCCGAACACCAATGGTTACGGAATTTATTTCTCAGACGCCGTCAAGAGCTAGGGCTAACACAACGTGCATTAGGTGAAAAAATGGGCGTGCTTTATTCATTCATAGGAAAAGTCGAAACAGGTGATCGTCGCTTAGATATTTTTGAATTCATAACTTATTGTGAAGGTCTTGATTTAGATCCTGAGCTAGTGCTGCGAGAAATTCGAGAAAAATTCAATAAACAATGACTGCAATTAGCTTTCGATAATAAAATTTATTGAAGTAGTCTAGCTATTTCAGGTATGATCTTACTACACTTTTTGTATGGATAATAACTAACACAATGATACAATATTCTTCTAAATTTAATAATGCTAAAGTATTGGTACTTGGCGATGTAATGTTAGACCGTTACTGGTTTGGTGCCACCAACCGTATTTCTCCGGAAGCACCTGTACCGGTGGTAAAAGTACAAGGTATTGAAGAACGTGCCGGTGGTGCAGCGAATGTGGCAATGAACATTGCCAGCCTTAGTGTACCGGTCGCCCTTCACGGTTTAATCGGGCAAGATGATGCCGGTCGTGCTTTAGATAAATTACTTAATTCACATAATATCCAAAACCATTGTGTTGCATTGGATTCACACCCGACTATCACCAAATTACGTATTCTGTCACGTCATCAACAATTATTACGTTTAGATTTCGAAGAAGGCTTTCATCATGTCGCAAGCGATTCTCTGCTTGCAAAACTTGAACAAGAAATTACCGCTTACGGTGCATTAATTTTATCGGATTACGGCAAAGGTACGCTTGAATCTGTACAGCAAATGATTCAAGTGGCACGCAAAGCCGGCGTACCGACACTCATTGACCCGAAAGGTACCGATTTTGAACGTTACCGCGGTGCAACTCTCTTAACACCGAATATGTCGGAATTCGAAGCGGTAGTCGGCCACTGTAAAGATGACGATGAAATCGTCGAGAAAGGCTTAAAACTGATTGCCGATTTTGAATTAACCGCATTATTAGTGACTCGTTCGGAAAAAGGTATGACGTTATTACGTCCGAACCAAGCACCGTTCCACTTACCGACCCAAGCGAAAGAGGTTTATGACGTAACCGGTGCCGGTGATACGGTAATCAGTGTACTTGCGACTGCGATTGCCGACGGTCGCCCTTATGAGGAAGCGTGTTACTTAGCGAATGCGGCGGCAGGTGTGGTTGTAGGCAAATTAGGTACTTCAACCGTCACACCAACCGAGTTAGAAAATGCGATTCATCATCGTGAAGAAACCGGTTTCGGGATTTTAGCGGAAGACGAATTAAAACGTGCGGTAGAACAAGCAAAGCAACGTGGCGAAAAAATTGTGATGACCAACGGCTGTTTTGATATTCTGCACCCTGGTCACGTTTCTTACTTAGAAAATGCACGTAAATTAGGCGATCGTCTAATCGTTGCGGTAAATACCGATGAATCGGTGAAACGCTTAAAAGGCGAATCTCGCCCGATTAACGATTTAAATGCTCGAATGGCGGTACTTGCCGGTTTAGCCTCGGTGGATTGGGTCGTGCCTTTTGCAGAAGATACGCCGCAACGTCTTATCGGTGAAATCTTACCTAACTTATTAGTCAAAGGTGGCGATTATAAGCCTGAAGAAATTGCCGGCAGCCAAGAAGTTTGGGCAAACGGCGGCGAAGTTAAAGTGTTAAATTTTGAAAACGGTTGTTCAACGACAAACGTAATCAAGAAAATTCAGGCGTCAAAATAGGCTTTCTATCCACTAATGGAAAAAATTATTATTGATGCCGAGCAGTTTCAGCGTACGATTTCTCGGATTTCTCACCAAATTATCGAAAAACATTCTTCCTTAGATAATTTGGTGTTAGTCGGGATAAAACGTCGCGGCGCTGAAATTGCCGAAATGTTACAAAGCAGGATTGCCGAACTTGCTCAAACCGAATTGCCGTTAATGGCTTTAGATATTACATTTTATCGGGATGATCTTCATTTAGATCATCAAGACCCCGCTTATACCGGAGTGGAATCTCAAATTGATATTACCGGAAAAAATGTTATTCTGATCGATGACGTATTATTTACCGGACGTACGATTCGAGCGGCACTTGATGCATTACTTGATTTTGGACGGGCAACACGTATAGAACTGGTCATTCTGGTCGATAGAGGGCATCGCGAGTTACCAATCCGAGCCGATTATGTCGGAAAAAATATTCCGACCGCAAGAACGGAACAAGTACAAGTGCGAACGCAATTTTACGACGGAATGAATCAAGTGGTGCTTATTCGAGCGAAAGACGAGTGAATAAATACTAGGAACCTTTTTTAGAAAAATAGCTCTAATTATATCGGGGCTTATCTTTAACCTTTAGTAGGAAATAATAAATGAAATTAATCTCTGCAAAATCATTATTAGTCGCATTGGTTACTGCAATCGGTATTTCTCAAACGGCAATTGCCATTGAAGAACGTGTCGTAGCACTTGTCGATGGCGTACCGGTAATGGAAAGCCAAGTTCAGCGCGCTTTAGGTAAAAAAGCAAATTCCGAAGCAAATCACAAAGCCGCGTTAGAACAAATTATTGATGATCTTTTAGTACAAAAAGCGGTCAAAGAAGCGGGCGTAAAAGTTAATTACGCCAAAGTGGATCAAGTGATTGAAGATATCGCCGCACGTAACGGTATTACTTACGGTCAGTTACTCGATGCGTTGGATTATCAAGGTATTACGTTAGAGCAATACCGTCAGCAAATCGCACAACAAATGGCAATGGAACAAGTACGTCATATCAGTATCGGTAAATCAATTCAAGTTGATCCGAAAGACGTTCACGCTTATGCAAAAGAATTACTCGAAAAAGATAAAGCAAACGGCAAATTGAAAAATGTGACCGGAGTTCAACATCGAGTCAGTCATATTTTAATTAAAACGACACCAGTGTTAAATGATATTCAGGCAAAAGCGAAATTAGCTCAAATTGTTGCGGATATTAAAGCGGGTAAAACCACTTTTGAAGAAGCGGCGAAAGCGAATTCGGTCGATTATCTTTCGGCTGCGGACGGTGGTGATTTAGGTTATAATTTCTTAGATATTTATGATCCTGCATTTGCAAAAGCCGCAAGCACGGCAAAACAAGAGCAAATTACCGCACCGTTTAAATCTCAATTCGGTTGGCATATTCTTAAGGTAACCGGTACACAACAAGGCGACCGTACAGAAGACGCTTATAACCAACGTGCTTACGAGCAATTAGTGGACAAACAAGCGCAAGAAGCGGCAAAAGACTGGGTAAAAGCATTGAGAAAAACCGCTAACGTTCAGTACGTTGGTAAATAAACATAACGATTTATCTGAGAACCTCGCTATTTGCGGGGTTCTTTGCTTATTTTAAAAGGATAACAATGAGTAATCAAAATTCAAAAAAACATTTAGGTCATACCGCCCGTAAGCGTTTCGGTCAAAACTTTTTACACGATATGAATGTTATTCATAATATCGTATCTGCCATCAATCCCAAAAACGGTCAGTTTTTACTTGAGATCGGTCCGGGTTTAGGCGCATTAACCGAACCGGTCGCCGAGCAAGTGGATAAACTCACGGTGGTTGAGCTGGACAGAGATCTCGCCGAGCGTTTACGTCATCACCCGTTCTTAAATCATAAATTAACCATTATCGAACAAGATGCGTTACGTTTTAATTTCCGTGAATATTTTGAAAGTCTCGAGCTAAGAGAAGGTGAAGGGGTTCGTGTATTCGGTAACTTGCCGTATAACATCTCAACGCCGTTGATGTTCCACTTATTCAAATTCCACGATTTGATTCAAGATATGCATTTTATGTTGCAAAAAGAGGTGGTAAAACGTCTATGTGCCGCACCGAATAGTAAAGCGTACGGTCGTTTAACTATTATGGCGCAATATTATTGTCAAGTAATGCCTGTGTTAGAAGTGCCGCCGACCGCATTTAAACCGGCACCTAAGGTAGATTCCGCCGTGGTACGTTTAATGCCGCATAAAGTATTACCGCATCCGGTAAAAGACGTATATTGGTTAAACCGTGTAACTACACAAGCCTTCAACCAGCGTCGTAAAACCTTGCGTAACGCACTCTCAACGCTATTTAGCCCCGAGCAATTAGAAGCGTTGAATATCGACCTAAATGCACGTGCGGAAAACTTAAGTATTGCGGACTATGCCCGTTTAGCCAACTGGTTATATGACAATCCGCCGGCAGTGGATAACCAAGAAGAAATCATTGACGAAGATATCTAATCTGACAAGCGGTTAAATTTGTAAAAAATTTTGCAAATTCCACCGCTTAGTCATAGATATAAAAAAACCTAAGAGATTCTCTTAGGTTTTTTGTTTTTATTAGCAATTATTTCGTACCGAAAATCTTATCACCGGCATCGCCTAAGCCCGGCACGATATAGCCGTGCTCATTTAAATGGCTGTCAATTGAAGCGGTGTATAACTCTACGTCCGGATGCGCAGCCTCTAATGCTTTAATACCTTCAGGCGCAGCGACAAGTACCAGTACTTTAATTTGCTTACAACCGGCTTTTTTCAAAAGATCGATTGTTGCAATCATTGAACCGCCCGTTGCTAACATCGGATCAACGATAATCGCTAAACGCTCTTCTACATCATTGGCTAATTTCGTGAAATATGGAACCGGTTCTAACGTTTCTTCATTACGATAAATACCGACGACACTGATACGCGCACTCGGAATATGCTCCAACACGCCGTCCATCATCCCTAAACCCGCACGTAAAATAGGTACGACCGTTACTTTTTTACCTTTAATACGTTCAACTTCCACTTTACCGCACCAACCGTCAATTTCAATCGCTTCCGTTTCTAAATCGGTTGTCGCTTCGTAGGTTAATAAGCTACCGACTTCTGTCGCTAACGCACGAAAATCTTTGGTATTAATATCGGCGGCACGCATTAAGCCAAGTTTATGTTTAACCAGAGGATGTTTTACTTCTACAATTTTCATATATTACTCCTAAGCATTTTTATATTGTTTTAAATAAGAAACGAATACGATTCCAATATAAACCGATTAATTCTGTTGTTCTTTAATTTTCGCCAATTCTTCATCTCTTAATACTCTACGAAGAATCTTACCTACATTACTTTTCGGCAATTCGTCACGAAACTCTATTTCTCGAGGAATTTTATAACCGGTCAAATATTGACGGCAATAAGTTCTCAGCTCTTCCCTTGTAAGGCTTTCATCTTTCTTGGTAACGAAAATTTTAATCGCTTCGCCTGACGATTTACTCGGAATACCGATTGCGACGATTTCGTTTACTTTCGGATTATGTGCAACAACCTCTTCAATTTCATTCGGATACACATTAAAACCGGAAACAATGATCATATCTTTTTTACGATCGACAATACGTAAATTAAGATCTTCTCCCATCACAACGATATCGCCGGTTGCCATCCAACCGTCTTTCAGAACGTCTGCAGTATCTTGCGGACGTTGCCAATAACCCTGCATAACTTGAGGGCCTTTGACCCAAAGTTCTCCTCGCTCGCCAATCGGCACATCGTTCCCCTCATCATCTACAATACGAATATCCGTATTAGGAACCGGTACGCCGATAGATCCGGTATGCTCGACCGAATCACTGCGTGTTGCGGCAATCAATGGAGAACATTCCGTCATACCGTAACCTTCGATAATATGGCAATCGGTCGCATCATGCCAACGCTTCGCTACCGCGGATTGAATGGATGCGCCGCCGCCGACGCTAAGTTTAAGATGCGAAAAATCAATTTCTTTAAATTGCTCATTATTCAATAACGCATTAAATAATGTATTTACCCCGGTTAAAGCAACGACTTTATATTTTTTTAATTCCTTAACAAAGCTCGGAATATCGCGAGGGTTGGTAATTAACAAACCGGTTATACCCAGTTCAATAAAAAGCAGGCAATTAACGGATAATGCAAAAACGTGATATAACGGTAAAGGAATAACCGCTATGCATTCTCTACTATTTCGTAATAATGGCTCCGCAACCCATTTGGCTTGCATTAAGTTTGCAACTAAATTGCCGTGCGATAACATTGCGCCTTTAGCCACACCGGTCGTACCGCCGGTATATTGTAAAAAAGCCAGATCCTCTCTATATAAAGAAGGTTTCACATACTGACGTTGCTTACCGATACTTAACGCTTCACGGAAACTTACCGCATGAGGTAATTTATATTTAGGAACGAGCTTTTTAACGTACTTCACCACAAAATTGACTAATGTACGTTTACCGAATGAAAGTTGATCCCCCATTCGGGTCAAAATAACATGTTTTACATTCGTCTCAAATACGATCTTTTCAAGTGTTGCGGCAAAATTGGAAACGACAACGATAGCTTTGGCACCGCTGTCATTTAACTGATGCTCCAATTCTCTGGGCGTATAAAGCGGATTGACGTTCACCACCACTAAACCGGCACGTAGCGCCCCAAACAATGCAATCGGATATTGTAATAAATTCGGCATCATCAATGCGATTCGATCACCTTTTTCCAAACGAAGTTCGTTCTGCAAATAAGCGGCGAATGCACGGCTTCTTTCTTCCAATTTACGGAAGGTAAGCACTTTTCCCATATTAATATAAGCGGGAATATCGGGATGCTTGCGCACGGCGGATTCAAACATTTCCAATAATGAGTCGTAAGGTGTAACGTTTATCGTTTTCGGTGAGCCTTCAGGATAATTTTGTAACCAAATTTTTTCCATACTGTCTCCTATTAAAGTCGTCTCAAAAATACAGGTGTGAACTCACTTTCCCGTTTTTTATACATTATTCTTCTGATGTTCCAAAAAGTCATACTTACACTTATCAACATAAACAATGCGACGAATAACTCATTCGCAAACAGTTGAGAAAAAATGACCGCAGAGAGAACTAACACAAACAATGGAACACAATAAATTAAAAATACACTCAGTAATAAAGTTTGTTCGGGCAAACCGATTTGTACTTTATCTCCGACTGTCAAAGGCATATCTACGGATAATTTGAATTGAGGTGCAAACTTTTCTCCGGTAAGCGCCGATAAAGATTTCGTACCGCAACTATTACGGGCGGCGCAACCTCCACAAGCACTTTTTGCACTACATTGTACCGTTGCGATACCGGATTGGTAGTCCACAACGGTAGCCGTTTCAATCATCATTATATTTTCCTCATATCATTGAACGCTTTATGATTACTCAAAAATAAGCAATCCGTATTTTCCTTTTGCAAACCATATTAAACTGGTCGTATATGAAGAAAAATAAAAAAAGCGGTAAGATTGTAGCAAATTTTCTCAAAAAATTCGCTAAATCTTACCGCTTTCTTCGTTAGTAGATTTAATTTATTACAACAACAAATTCATTCGACTATTTTATAAGCTCGTTAATTCTTTTCTAACTCTGATTTTTTATCGGTCGATGATGTTTGAGCCTTTTCTTTTTGTTCTTTCTCTTTAGACGTATTCATCGCTTCGACATCCAGTTTACTTTGTAACTGTTGAGCTTGTAATAACGCATTGATTTTGTGTTGCTGACTTTCTAATTTATCGAGAGTCGCGACATCTTTGCTCGGTGCATTATAGCTTACCGGTTGAACCGAATCGCTAAACGGCTGTGTCTGTAATACGGGTTGGCTCGCTTGTGCAAGTTCGTTTTTCTCATTCATCATATTTACGCCGAGCACCGCAACCAAGCACACCGATGCGGCGATACCCGCTTGCATAAGCGGCATACTCCAGCGTTTTAATTTGATTAATTTACCCTGAGGAGCAGTCGTAGTTTCCTGAACGGACGGCTGAGATTCGATTTCTTCATTTTCCAGTAACGCTTCCATTTTTGCTGAAAAATCACGACCAAGAATAATCTCATCACCGTGCAAAACACTACTTACGGCATGGTATCTTGCCCATTTTTGCTTTAATTCGGGACTTTCGCATAACCCGTCGATGAACGCATCATCAACTTTTTTCCCGTCCATAAAAGCGGAAAGGGTTTCATTTTGTTGCATAATAAACTCCGATTGAATCTTAAATCTGTTGCATTAGCGGATTGACCTTTGCATCAATCGCTTCTCTTGCTCTAAAGATACGCGAACGAACCGTACCGACGGGACATTGCATGACTTCCGCAATTTCTTCATAACTTAAACCTTCCAACTCACGCAAAGTAATTGCCGTTTTGAGTTCTTCAGGTAAATTTTCAATCGTGTCAAAAACGACACGTTTTAATTCTTCGGATAGCACCACATTTTCCGGTGTATCACTCTCACGAAGTTGACCCCCAACATCAAAGCTTTCCGCATCTTCCGCCAAAATATCTTCTTTAGGAGGACGTCTTCCCAAAGCGGTTAAATGATTTTTAGCAGTGTTCACCGCAATACGATAAAGCCACGTATAAAAGGCGCTCTCTCCACGGAAAGACTCTAATGAACGATACGCTTTAATAAAAGATTCCTGCACAATATCCGGAATATCATCACGTGAAACATAGCGAGTTAATAAACCTGCCACTCTATTCTGATAACGTACGACGAGTAAATTAAATGCTTTTTTATCACCTTTCTGTGCACGTTCAACCAATTCTTGATCGGCTACCAGCTCACTCATCTATTTGCGTTCTCCTAATCTATTTCGCATATTCCTTATTGTTCTCATTCCGTACATCCTTTAGTGTGTAACAAAAATGAAAAGTTCATATAAAGAATAAATTACTCAATTATTTACAAATACTTTAATAAAATTCAATAACAAGACTAAGGATGCTACAAATATTTATAATTTTACTAAACTACTTATGTGTAAAAATTCAATCAATGTTATATAAAAAAACCGGTTAAATATAATCGTATCAATATTTTCTTATTTAATGACTGAAAGCGGTCAGATTTTACTGGATTTTTACAAAATTTCCATCAAATCTGACCGCTTATCTTATCTTTTTAAAATACTTTATTTTTTAGCTTTTAAATCCGCCACTTTATGCGCTCGATAAATCGCATTGATCGCATGGATTAACGCACGCGCCGAAGACTCGACAATATCGGTTGCCAAACCGACACCGTGGAAGCGGCGACCTTCGTGTTCAACCACAATATCCACTTGACCTAATGCTTCCGCACCTTCGCCTTTTGCGGTAAGGTTATAATGTAACATTTTAATATCCATCCCCGTAATGGCTAGAATCGCATTAAAGACCGCATCGACTGGCCCGTTACCGCCACTGGAAACTTGGCTTAATTTTTCACCGTCTAATTCGACTTGAACAAATGCCGAAGCTGGTAAATGGCTAATCATTTGCGAAGTAATCACGTCTAAATGTAATCTGTCTTCATCACCTGCCTGCATATCAATAAAAGCAAGCGCTTCTAAATCGTAATCAAACACTTGACCTTTCTTATCCGCCAATTTTAGGAATGCGTCATAAAGTTTATCCAAATCATAGTCGTTTTCTTGATAACCCATTTCGCTCATATGATTTTTCACGGCGGCACGTCCTGAACGGGCGGTTAAATTTAATTTTTCTTTCTTCAAACCGATGGTTTCAGGCGACATAATTTCATAGGTATTTTTATTTTTTACCATACCGTCTTGGTGGATACCGGATGAATGGGCAAAGGCATTCGAACCGACAATCGCTTTATTCGGTTGAATCGGCATATTACATAATTGGCTGACCATTTGGCTGACACGATGAATTTCTTGCGTGTTAATGCATGTATCTCTACCATTGAACATATCTTGGCGAGTTTTGATTGCCATGACCACTTCTTCTAATGCGGTATTCCCCGCACGCTCGCCGATACCGTTAATCGTACATTCGATTTGTCTCGCACCATTTAACACTGCCGTGAGCGAGTTTGCCGTCGCCATACCTAAATCGTTATGACAATGCACCGAAACAACCGCTTTATCAATATTCGGCACACGGTTCATCACATTGGCGATAATATCGCCGTACTGATACGGTAAACAGTAACCGACCGTATCCGGAATATTTACCGTAGTCGCACCGGCATTGATTGCCGCTTCGACAATACGACAAATGTTATCAATACCGGTACGTCCCGCATCTTCACAGGAAAACTCCACATCATCGGTATAGTTTCTGGCACGTTTAACCGCATGCACCGCCATTTCAACGACATCATCAAACGAACGTTTTAATTTAGACTCAACATGAATAGCGGAACTGGCGATAAATGTATGAATACGAAATGCTTCTGCGACTTTCAATGCTTCCGCCGCCACATCAATATCTTTATCCACTGCGCGGGATAATGCGCAAACACGGCTGTTTTTAATGTGTTGAGCAATGGTTTTTACCGACTCGAAATCCCCTGCCGATGAAACCGGAAAACCGACTTCCATAACATCAACGCCTAAACGCTCTAATGCTAACGCAATTTGTAGTTTTTCTTTTACGGTTAAACTTGCTTTAAGCGATTGTTCACCGTCACGTAATGTCGTATCAAAAATAATAATGTTACTCATAAGCTCTCCATTAAGTGTTCTCAACACTTTTATCCGAATTCAATATACCGAAATAAACTAGTCAAATATGCCCATCTTCACCGATTCTTTGCTATTTTTTATAAGTAAAAAAAACCCGCATCAATGTGCGGGCAAAGTGTGGATAGTGAACGCTTTCACTCCGAACGACCTTTATCCTCGCACGAAATGCGATAACAGAAGCAGTCGAAGAGATAGTCGTTTTTCCATTATGTTGTGTGTGTTTATGTTTGCATAGTTATTTGAAATACGGGTACATATTAACTTCAAATAGAGTGAAGTCAATAGCATTTTTCACTACAAGCAAACGATTTCCCGACAAAACATTGCATAAAAACAGTGATTAATTCTTTATAAATTAAAATAATTAGCAAATAACGCTAATACATCTAAATTCTTCCGAATAAACATTAGCTGTTTTAACAAAATGCAAGACCTCCGACCTTTTCATTCTTTTTAACATTTTTTAAAAATTTTTGATTACGGTAGTAGAAATTCGCTATTTTCTTTGAAGAAACCGGTCAAATTTGTTAGCCTTAAATCAAATTATAATCAGAATAAATTTATAAGGATCTTTTATGACTCACCCGTTTTGCGCCATTGTTTCCGATTTAGACGGAACACTTCTGAATGCCGACCATAAAATAGGTCAATATACGATAGAAACGTTAAGCAAACTCTCTCAACAAGGTGTCGATATTTTTTTCGCAACGGGGCGAAATTATCCCGATGTAAAACATATCATTAGTAAAGTCAATGTTAATGAAGCGATGCTCATTACCTCTAACGGCGCCAGAGCGAATTTTCTTTCCGGTCAGACCGTATTAAATCACTACCTTCCTGAAGATATTGCATTTCAGCTGATGAATATCCCTTTCGACAGTAATAGAGTTTGTCTTAACAGCTACCAAGGCGACGAATGGTTTATCAATGTCGATATCGAACAGTTAAAAAAATATCACAAAGATTCCGGCTATTCCTATCAAGTCGTCGATTTCAGCAAACACCACGGGCGTCAAACCGAGAAAGTTTTCTTTATCGGTAAGGCTCCGGAAGATCTCGTCCCAATCGAACAATATATTAAAGCGAAGTTTGGCGACCGAATTTATATGACCTATTCCGCGCTGCTCTGTTTGGAAGTAATGAACAAATCCGTATCAAAAGGCAATGCGCTTGAAGAATTGGTAAAACTAAGAGGCTACGAGTTAAAAGATTGTTTGGCATTCGGCGATGGTATGAACGATATAGAAATGCTTTCCAAAGTGGGGAAAGGTTGTATTATGCGGAATGCGGATAAGCGTTTAATTCAAGCGTTACCTCAACATGAAATTATCGGCAATAATGCGCATGAATCAGTTGCCGCTTATATACGGGCTACATTCGGTATCCTCTGATCGTTTATCTATTAACAAGCGGTCTGATAACCGAACGATATTGCAAATTTTTGGTCTTAACAGACCGCATATTACCTAGACATTATCGGAAAACAAATGAAATTAAAATCGTTAATCACGGGATTGACCCTTGCCGGTCTTATAACCGCCGGCTATTTCTATTTTTTTAATCAAAGTGACAATCAACAAGTCTATTATATTACCGAACCCGTTGCACGAGGTACGATTGATAAGCATGTATTGGCAACCGGCTCGGTACGCGCCAGTAAGCGGACCGAAGTCGGGGCGCAGGTATCCGGTAAAATCATTAATCTTTATGTGACCTTGGGGCAACAAGTTAAAAAAGGCGATTTGCTTGCCGAAATAGATTCGAGTAATCAAAGTAACAGTTTAAGCACGGCGGAAGCAACGCTTTCCTCTTATCAGGCACAGTTAAAATCCGCTCAAGTCGCATTGGAAGTCGCACAATCCAATTTCAATCGTTTAAATAAACTTTATAAGCAACAAAGCGCTTCCCAAAGTGATTTTGAAACGGCGAAAAATACCTTAGCTTCCGCCAGAGCGACGGTAGATAACGTAAAAGCGCAAATTAAATCGGCACAAATTTCGGTAAACGACGCCAAAACCAATTTAAATTATACGCAAATCGTATCGCCGATGGACGGCACTATTGTGTCCATACCGGTTTCGGTCGGGCAAACCGTCAATGCGAATCAAACCTCGCCGACTATTATTCATGTAGCGGATTTAAGCAAGATGCTAGTCAAACTTGAGATTTCCGAAGGCGATATCGCTCAAGTAAAAGCGGGACAAGCGATTCGATTTACGACACTGGCGGAACCTAATCATACGCACAACAGTAAAATTGACAGCGTAGATCCGGCATTAACTACCTTAAGTGACGATAACGCCTCAAATAAATATGCGGAGAAATCAGGCAATACCGAAGCGATTTACTACTACGCCAATTCTTTGGTTGAAAATTCGGAGCAAAGATTACGTATCGGTATGACGGTGCAAGGGCAAGTGGATATTGTTAAGCGCGAAAACGTGTTGATCGTGCCGACATCTGCGCTAAAGAAAAAAAGTAATGCGGTGTTTATCAATGTATTGGAAAATAATCAATCGATTGAGAAAAAAGTCGAAATCGGGCTTGCCGACAGTCAATATACCGAAGTGTTGAGCGGTTTAAATGAGGGAGAAAAAGTGATTACCGCCCAACGTACGGATGATGAAAAAATCAGTGCGGAAATACGCCGCAGACCGGGCGGATTCTAATTGACTAAAAGCAAGCGGTGGAAATTTACAATATTTTAGTAAATTTCCACCGCTTGTTTACATTAAACCGTCCGAGAAATTATTTTTCGTTCTTAATCGAGGCGAAAATCATCGCCAATACCGGACCGGAAATATTGTGCCAAAAGCTAAATACCGCACTTGGCACCGCCACCACCGGATTCGCTTTAAAATGCAATGCGGCTAACGCTGCGCCTAAACCGGAATTTTGCATACCGACTTCAATCGAAATCGCTTTACTGTCGGCAATCGGTAATTTTAATACTCGACCTACCGTATAACCGATTAAATAACCTAAACCGTTATGTAATACCACTACGAAGAAAATCAATAAACCGGATTCGATAATACGATCTTTACTGACCGAAACCACCGCCGTTACGATTAAGATAATCGCCACAACCGAAATTAACGGCATCGTTTGGCTGAATTGTTCGATTTTTTGTTTAAAAATAGAACGAATCACTACCCCGACAAAAATCGGTAACAATACCATTTTTAAGACGGAAACGAACATTGCGCCCGCATCAATTTCCAACCATTCGCTTGCAAATAAATAGAAAATCGCCGGCGTTAATACCGGAGCCAATAAAGTTGAAACGGTAGTGCAAGCAACGGATAACGCCGTATTTCCTCTTGCCAAATAAGTCATCACGTTCGATGACGTCCCGCCCGGACAAGAACCGACTAAAATTACCCCGATTGCTAAATCCGGCGGTAGCTGAAATGCTTTAGCCAATAAAAAAGCAATACTCGGCATCACGACAAATTGCGCAATCACCCCGATAATCGCCGCTTTCGGATTTTTAGTGACTTCGCCAAAATCTTTAAAGGTTAAAGTAAGCCCCATTCCCAGCATGACGATACCGAGCAAGTATGGAATCCAAGGTACGAATTGCTTAAAAGTCTCCGGATATTGCGCCGAAATAAAGGCAAATACCACCACCCAAATAGCAAAAGTTTTACTCACAAATAACGTCAGTTTTAATAAAAAATTCATGTTGTGTCCTTATTTATTATTAACATATATTGATTTAAATTAAAGGAAACACAGGCTACCTGAATTTTTTAGAAATGTGAATAGACAAGCATTCGCATTCTTTGTACCCTTTACAAACTTTTAACTGATTACGTTAAAAGAGATTTAAAGCAACAAAACGAAGGAGAAAACAATGAAATTGTTTAAATTAACCGGTTTAGCGGTCGCTTCCGCATTTATCTTAACCGCTTGCGCTCATCACGATACGAGCAATCATGATGAAATGATCTTACAAGAACAAGCGGCATTAGGTCTTAACTGGGTACAACAATCCGGTGAATATCAAGCACTTGCGCATCAAGCGTTCAACACGGCTAAAGTCGCATTTGATCAAGCAAAAGTCGCTAAAGGTAAGAAAAAAGCGGTTGTGGTCGATTTAGACGAAACCATGGTGGATAACAGCGCCTATGCCGGCTGGCAAGTCAAAAATCATAAAGCCTTCGACGGCGAGAGCTGGACTCGCTGGGTAAATGCCCGTCAAACGCAAGCGATTGCCGGTGCTGTAGAATTCAATAATTACGTAAACAGCCACAAAGGTACGATGTTCTACGTATCAAACCGCAAAGACAACGGTGAAAAAGCCGGTACGTTAGACGATATGAAAAAATTAGGCTTTACCGGTGTCAGCGAACAAACCCTTTTCCTCAAAAAGGACAAATCGAACAAAACCCCTCGCTTTGAAGAAATTGAAAAACAAGGTTATGAAATCGTGCTTTACCTTGGCGATAACTTAAATGACTTCGGCGATGCGACCTACAAAAAATCCAATGCGGAACGTCGTGATTTTGTTGCGGCAAATAAAGACAAATTCGGTAAAAAATTTATCGTACTTCCTAACCCGAACTACGGCGACTGGGAAGGCGGTTTAGATAAAAACTACTATAAAGGCGATGCGAAAAGCCGTTTAGATATTCGTCACGGTGCAATTAAGGCTTGGGACGGCAAATAATTTATCTTATCAAATTCACTTCCGAAGACCGCCACAAGCGGTCTTTTTTCTATCTCTCTTTACAAAATTTTGCTAGGATTGAACCGCTTATTTTAACCTAACAAGGACATAACAATGGTTACCATGAATATTACGCTTTCCCAAGATCCCGCTCCCGAACAATGGGGCAAAAATGCCATTCTGTCTGCCAATCAACAAGGTATGACGATTCACTTACAAAAAGATCCACTAACGACGATTCAACGTGCCGCTCGTAAAATTAAAAATCAAGGCGTTTTAAACGTTACGCTTAGCGGACAAGGTTGGACATTAGAAGAATGTTGGGCATTTCATCAAGGTTTTATCAGTGTTCGCAATATCGGAACAGTAAGTTACCCCGACTTAGCCGAACAACAAGCAGAATTTGATGCACGTTTGCATTGTTCTGACTTTACACGTGCTTTGATTAACGAATCTTCCGAAACGCTTACCCCTGAGCGTTTAGCGCAAAAAGCGGCGGAGTTTATTACTAAACAGTCTGAGCAATATCTCGGTAAAAATGTAGTCTCCGCCGAAATGATTAGCGGTGAAGTGTTAAAACAGCAAGGCTATCACGGTATTTGGACGGTAGGTAAAGGCTCTGCAAATAAACCGACATTGCTCAAATTGGATTTTAATCCGAGCGGTGATATTAATGCACCCGTGCTTGCTTGTTTAGTCGGTAAAGGCATTACTTTTGATACCGGCGGTTATAGCATTAAACCGAGTGATTCAATGAGTACTATGCGTACCGATATGGGCGGTGCCGCCTTATTAACCGGTGCATTAGGCTTTGCAATCAGTCGCGGCTTAACACAACGGGTAAAACTGTACCTATGCTGTGCGGAAAATATGGTAAGCAGTACCGCATTTAAATTAGGCGATATTATCGAATATCGCAACGGCGTTAGCGCAGAAGTGCTGAATACCGATGCGGAAGGTCGCTTAGTGTTAGCGGACGGCTTAATTGAAGCCAGTGAGCAAAATGCGAAATTTCTTATTGATGCGGCAACCTTAACCGGCGCGGCAAAAGTGGCGGTCGGTAATGACTACCATTCAGTGCTATCAATGGACGATGAATTAACCGCTTGCTTATTTAATGCGGCAAAAGCGGAAAACGAACCCTTCTGGCGTTTACCGTTTGAAGAATTTCATCGTTCACAAATTTCGTCATCATTTGCAGATATTGCCAATATCGGATCAGTACCGGTTGGTGCCGGTGCAAGCACGGCAACCGCCTTTTTATCTTACTTTGTGAAAGATTACGAAAAAAATTGGCTTCATATTGATGCTTCCGCCACTTTCCGTAAAACGGCGAGTGATTTATGGGCGGCAGGTGCAACCGGTTTAGGGATGAAAACCCTCGCGAATCTGCTTTTATCTCGATAAACGTTTTGTAAAATTTCCAAAAAATTTAACCGCTTGTTCCGCTAAAGTTCGCGTAAAACAAGCGGTTTTATTTTGCTTTGTGTATAATATTGCGAATTGACTTCTATTTTGCCATTTAGGAACAAATATGAATTACTTAGCGAGTGCAAACGAAACTCTCAGCCTTTACGCCCAAGCAATTAGCCAGCTTAATCAACGTTTAGACGGCGCATTTAATCAAGCGGTCGAAATGGTTTTAAACTGTGAAGGACGCGTCGTGGTTGCGGGTATCGGTAAATCCGGTTTAGTCGGACAAAAAATGGTCGCGACGTTTGCTTCAACCGGCACACCGAGTTTTTATTTACATCCGACCGAAGCCTTCCACGGCGATTTAGGGATGTTAAAACCGATTGATGTGGTGATTCTTATTTCCAACAGCGGAGAAACCGATGATGTAATTAAATTATTACCCAGCCTAAAAAGTTTCGGTAATAAAATTATTGCGATGACCGGCAATCCGAATTCAACTCTTGCTCAACACGCCAATTTAATTCTCAATATCGGTGTTGAGCGAGAAGCCTGCCCGAATAATCTTGCCCCTACTACATCGACACTAGTAACGATGGCGCTCGGCGATGCGTTGGCGATTGCATTAATCAACGCACGTGACTTCAAAGCGGAAGATTTTGCCCGCTTCCACCCGGGCGGTAGCTTAGGACGTAAATTGCTCAATCGCGTGAAAGACGTGATGCAAACTAAGTTGCCGATCGCCCAACCGAATGCGGATTTCAGTACGATTCTAAGTGTGATGAATGAAGGCAGAATGGGCGTGGCATTAATTATGCAAGGCGAACAATTACAAGGCATTATCACTGACGGCGATATTCGTCGTACGTTAGCGCAATTCGGTACGGACAGTTTAGCGAAAACAGCGGAACAAATTATGTCGAAACATCCGAAAACCGTTTCGGACAATACTTATTTGGCGAAAGCGGAAGAAATGATGAAAGAATTGCATATCCATTCGCTTATTGCGCTGAACGACGAAGGCAAAGTGTCCGGTATTATGGAATTCTCAAGTTAAGGATGTTTTGTGGCGAAATCAAATTATATTACGCGTAGCGGATGGCAAACCTTAGATCAAGAGCTTAAATTTTTATGGAAAGATGAGCGTCCGAAAGTAACACAAGCGGTTTCAGAAGCGGCAGCTTTAGGTGATCGTAGCGAGAATGCCGAATATATTTACGGTAAACGTCGCTTACGTGAAATTGATCGCCGAGTTCGTTTTTTATCTAAACGCTTAGAAGTGTTACAAATCGTGGATTATCATCCGAAACAAGAAGGCAAAGTCTTTTTCGGCGCTTGGGTTGAGCTTGAAAACGAACAAGGAGAAACCAAGCAATATCGGATTGTCGGTTGTGATGAATTTGATCCGGCTAAGAATTGGATCTCGATTGATTCGCCGGTAGCCCGAGCGTTAATCGGTAAAGAAGCGGATGATGAAATTAAGGTGGATACGCCGCTTGGCAAAAGCTTGCTATATATCAACAAAATCTGGTACGAGAAAGAAGGTCTTTACTAGACATAAAATATAAGCGGTCGTTTTTAACGGGAAATTTGCAAAATTCCAGCCAAAAACGACCGCTTGTTTTTAGCACGTCAAACGAAAATTAGATCGCTTTTAATACGTTTACCATTTCGATTGCGCCTAATGCACATTCCGAACCTTTATTACCTGCTTTAGTACCTGCACGCTCAATTGCTTGTTCGATATTTTCTGTGGTTAATACACCGAAAATTACCGGTACACCGGTTTCTAATGCTACCGCACCGATACCTTTTGCCGCTTCATTACATACGTAATCATAGTGAGTTGTTGAACCGCGAATTACCGTCCCTAAGCAGATTACCGCATCATATTTACCGCTAGTTGCCATTTTTTTCGCTACTAACGGGATCTCAAATGCACCCGGTACCCACGCCGTATCAATATTGTTTTCATCCGCACCGTGGCGTACTAAGGTATCAATTGCACCGCTTAATAATTTATCGTTGATAAAATCGTTGAAACGTGCGGTTACAATACCGAATTTTAAACCTGTCGCAACTAAGTTACCTGTAATCTTTGCCATTTTTTTGTCCTCTCGAAATATGCAAAATTTTATAAAAAAGTGACCGCTTGTATCATTCTATAGTAGGGACGCAACGCTTGCTTCCCTAATACTACATACGGTTGTTAAAGTTAGAAGTTAAACATATGCCCCATTTTTATCTGTTTGACTTTTAGGTAATCAATGTCATTTTTGTTCGGTTCTACAATAATCGGCTCACGTGCAACGATATTTAATCCTTGCTCTTTTAAGCCTTCAATTTTTGCCGGATTATTGGTTAATAAACGGATCGATTTTACGCCTAACTGCTGGAACATTTGTGCACCGATATAGTACTCACGTTCGTCTTCTTTAAATCCTAAAGCGACGTTCGCTTCAACGGTATCCATCCCTTTATCTTGTAGTTCGTAAGCACGTAGCTTATTGATTAAACCGATACCTCGACCTTCTTGGCGTAAATACAGAATCACACCTCTGCCCTCTTGCTCAATTTGGGTCATTGCTGCGGCAAATTGCTGACCGCAATCACAACGTTGAGAACCGAAAGCGTCACCGGTTAAACATTCCGAATGGATACGCGCCAATACTTGCTCACCGTCGGTTAAATCGCCTTTGACTAACGCAACGTGTTCTTTACCTGAAATCACTTCAACAAAGCTATGTGCCATAAACTCACCGTATTTTGTCGGCATTTTTACCACGGAAATTTGTTTCACCAAGCTGTCATGCTTACGGCGATATTCTTGTAATTGTTGAATCGTGATAAACGGCATATTGTGTTCTACCGCAAATTTTTGTAGATCCGGCATAGTCATCATCGTGCCGTCATCCGCCATAATTTCACAACATAAACCGGCGTGTTTTAAACCGGCTAAACGAGCTAAATCCACTGTTGCTTCGGTATGACCGTTACGCACTAACACTCCACCGTCTTTAGCGATTAACGGGAACATATGCCCCGGGCAGCGGAAATCCGTTGCTTTAGCATTATCATCGACAATTTTCATTGCGGTAATCGAACGCTCAAAAGCTGAGATACCCGTTCCCGTATCAATATGATCCACCGATACGGTAAACGCCGTTTCATGATTATCTTGATTGACCGCAACCATCGGATGGAAATTTAATTTTTTAGCGATTTCGGTTGAAATCGGCGTACAAATCAAACCTTTGCCGTAAGTTGCCATAAAATTGATATTTTCCGGTGTGGCAAATTCCGCCGCACAAATAAAATCGCCTTCGTTTTCGCGATCTTCATCGTCAGTCACTAAAATGATTTTGCCTTGTCGAATCGCTTCGATCGCATCTTCTACTTTTGAAAATTGGAAATCTGTCATCTTCTTTTCCTAAAATATATATTTTTGTCGGTAGGATACACTCAGTGTGTCCTACAAATCTTAAAATCCCGCCTGCTTTAAAAAGTCTAAACTAAGATTACTTTTCGGCTCATCCGCCGGCTTTTTCAGTAAAAACTGTTCGATATATTTACCGACAATATCATTTTCTAAATTGACAATACTGCCGATTTTTTTCGAACCTAAATTGGTTTCTTTAATCGTATGCGGAATAATCGATACACGGAAACTTTCATCATCGGTATCGACTACGGTCAGGCTAATACCGTCAATGGTGATCGAACCTTTCTCAATAATATAACGCATTAATTTTGGAGAGGTTTTAATGCGATACCATGTCGAATTATGTGCCGGTGTGATTTCCGCAATTTCGCCGGTGCCGTCAATATGCCCCGAAACGATGTGTCCGCCGAAACGTCCGTTTGCCGCCATCGCGCGTTCTAAATTAACCGGACTATTCGACTTTAATTCGCCTAATGAAGTACGTTTTAACGTTTCCGACATTACATCGGCGGTAAACTGATTACTCGAAAAAGAAGTTACGGTTAAACATACGCCGTTCACCGCAATGCTGTCGCCTAAATGAACGTCTTGTAATACTTTGGTCGCATTAATTGTGACTACCGCAAATTCGCCTTGCTTATGAATTTGAGCAATTTTGCCGACTTCCTCAATAATACCCGTGAACATTTTTCCTCCGCTGTTTATATATCCTCGCTCTTTAGTAGAGAGAGCATCATAAAACTTCATAATCCAACAAAATATCTTCGCCGATAAGTTCGGTCGATTTCAATTTTAATTTAACCGCTTGGTCAATTTGCTGAATACCTTCGCCGCCGATTGGCGTTTTCGCTTGTTTTCCGCCAACTAATTTCGGTGCGATATAGCAATGTACTCGATTCACAATGCCACTTTCTAACGCACTGAAATTTAAACTTGAACCGCCTTCTAATAACAGGCTGTCGATCTGCATTTCACCAAGCTTTTGCAAAAGATCTTGCAAATCCACCCGCTTGTTTCGTGCCTTACACACTAAAACTTCTACGCCAAGCGGTCTAAATTGCTCAACTTTTTGCAAATCGTCACAAACGGTTGCAATTACGGTGCGATATTCTTTCGCTGTCTGCACTAACTGGCAATCTAACGGTGTACGTAATTGGCTATCGCAGACAATCCGGACCGGTTGTTTCGCATTCGGCATTCGGCTATTTAACATCGGGTTATCGGCAAGTACCGTATCTACACCGACCATAATCGCACTATATTGATGACGTGTTTGCTGCACTCTTGCTCTTGCCAATTCACCGGTAATCCATTTGGATTCGCCGGTACTGGTTGCAATTTTGCCGTCTGCCGTCATGGCATATTTCATCAGCACATACGGGCGTTTAGTTTGTATATAGTGGAAAAAAATCGGGTTTAACGCATCGCATTCTTCTTTGAGTAAACCTTCCACCACTTCCACACCGGCTTGACGTAACTGACCTGCACCACGCCCCGCCACTAAAGGATTCGGATCACTTGAACCGATAAACACTTTTTTAATGCCCCGTTCAATTAATAAATCCGAACAAGGTGGCGTGCGTCCGTGATGACAACAAGGCTCAAGTGTTACATAAGCAGTCGCCCCGAAAAGATCTTCCTTACAATGTAAAATGGCATTACGTTCCGCATGCCAACCACCGATCTTTTCATGGTAACCTTCGGCAACGATTTCACCGTTTTTGACAATTACACAACCGACAAGCGGATTGGGATTCGTCCAGCCTAAACCTTGTTTTGCCAGTGCAATGGCACGGCGCATATAGTCTAAATCAGTCATTGTTTTGAAACTATTTGAGGGCAGAGGAAAACACATTACAGGCGTGTTTACCCTAATGATGAAAAAAGCCTTGAAATCTTTCGATCTCAAGGCTTGTAAAAAAGATAGGAAAAACCACCGCTTACACGGTTATTTCATCTTCTTCCATCCAGACTATACTGTCGGTACCGGAATCTCACCGGTTCCTGCCAAACCTTTTTCGTTCGGCTCGCGGACTTTACCGCCGATCGGGAATTTCACCCTGCCCTGAAGATTATTAAAAAATTGTTGCAAATTTTGCGACTTTTGATTGTCAAAGTCAAGCAAGAATTAGCGTTTATCCAATGCCATTGATAATAAAGTAATCGGATGTAAACAAGTCACATTGCTCGACATATCAATCTGCCATTTACAGGTTTCACACTCTGAAATCACATAATCAAAACCTCCTTCATTGATATGCTCAAATAAAGTACGTCCGATCGCTTGTGACGTTTCGTAGTTTTCGGCTTTAAAACCGTAAGTTCCTGCAATACCGCAACATTGTGACGGCAACATTACTACTTCTAACTCCGGAATTTGTTTTAACAATTCCAACGTATAAGGCGCCCAACCGGCTTTTTCTACGTGACAAGCAGTATGATAAGCAACACGTAAACGCATCGGTTTAAGCGGTAATTTTCTACCGGCTTTTTGTAATTTGTACAAATAGCGGGTCACAATATTAATGTGAGATTTCACGTTAGTATTCGGCATACCGAGTACGTGGCTGTACTCTTCTTTAATATTTGCCGTACAGCTTGAGGAAGTACCGATCACTTCCAACTGTTTATTAACGGTTTTTTCAAGATATTTAAGGTTAAATTCCGCCTGTTTTTTTGCTCTTTCAGGGAAACCGTTCACCATTAACGGTAAACCGCAACATTTTTCTTTTTCAAGCAAGACCACACCTATATCCAGTGCATTCATTACGTCAATCACTTCTTTCCCTAACTGCGGATTATTATAGTTCACATAACAACCGTGGTAATAAGCGACTTGCTCTTTGAATTGCGCCTGGCGTTTCGCTTCTTTTTTCATATACCAATTACGGAACGAACCGAATGAATATTTCGGTAAGGTACGGTGTTGGCTGACTTTTAAGGTTTTCTCCAGTAAGAATCGGGTCGCTTTTAAACCGGTAATCGTATTCACAATCGGTGCAAACGGCGTATTCATCGTTCCCATAATATCGGTATTACTTAATACCGCATCACGCAATTTATGAATCAACGGTTTATTTTGACGCTCAACGTGACGATTTCTCGCACGCACGATAATATCGCCGATTTTGACATCTGACGGGCAAGCGATCTCACAACGTTTGCAATTAGTACAATATTTCAAAGCTTCATCGTAGAAATCCGGACTTTTTAGACGTAAACGCTCGCCGTCCGGACCGGATTGTTTTGGCCCCGGATAAAACGGATTATTACGTGAAACCGGACATACCGCCGTACAAGCGGTACATTTCAAGCAACTTTCAAAACTCGGATCAAAATGTTGATGAACAACCGGAGATTGTGCGCCTTGACGTGCATTTTCAATCAATTGTTGAATATTCATTTTGTACCTCCGATTTGTTCTGCAACGGTTAATGCCGTTACCACAGCAACACCCGAACCGCAACCTTGCTCAATACCTTGGAAGCCACCAATGACATTGCCCACCGCATATAAATTCGACACAACCTCACCGTTTTTTTGCACCTGGCAAGCTGAGTTAATCACCACACCGGCAGATTGATAAGGTTGAGGTGCCGCAAAGCGGTTATTTGTCCAAGTAAAGCGGTCGGAACTGTCAAAATTTTTGCAACCGCAAATATCCAAATCAAATACCGGCTCTTTCACTCGTTCAAACTCCGCCACAAGCCCGTTGCTAAAGAAGCTACCTGCCGCCAACACAAAATGATCTGCACTAATCGGTTCTTCTTGGTGTGATGTAGTAAAAATACGTGCAACATTTTTACCTTCAAACTCTGCTTTAACCGCACGATCTCCGTTCATCATCATGCCGCCTAATTGCTCAAAACGTGAACGTAGCTGACGATGTTGGCGAATACCTAATAAAGACGGCGGTAACGTCGGTAATTCAAATAATGCCAAACCGGTTGCTTGCTGTAAGCTATTGAAGAAATCTTGGTTATCCAAGCCGAAACAAGCCGGTAAAAAGACCGCTTTCGCATTGCCTGCCGCTTGTTTAATTTCTTGTACTAAATCTTGGAAAGACAATTTATGTTCTAATAATTGCGCAATATTTACACTGCGAAACTCACGAGAGTTTTGGCGTAAATAGTCCAACTCGGGAATATTCAAATAACCGATTGTAAACTCATAATCAGCAAACTGGCTATGTTGTTTTAAATTGTCCGCTAATAATTGCGGTTGAAAATCGTGATAGCCTTCAATACCTAAAATAGCGACCTGTTTATCTGCTAAAGCGGTTAAATGTTTTACGGTCGGTACACTATTCGGCGATAACCACGTCGCACGAAGCCCACCTAGCGGGGTAATGCGTTCATGATTTTGCACCGTTGAGCCTTCTAAGTGTAGATTTAAACTTTGCGCTAATTGTTCGAACTGCTGCGCTTTTGCCAATACTTGATCTTTGCCAAGAATGCTGTACGGATGTTCCGGCGCTTGAAGTTTTAACTCATCAAGCGATTGGTAAACATTTTCGACTTTTTGACCGCTTGGTAAACGAGAAAGTAAATCCATTGAACCGGAAGAAAAATCAATTGCCGCCTGTCCGTTGTTGATAATCACACAGCGTTTACCTTGTTCTTGAAGCGCAATCCCACAAGTTAAACCGGCAAGCCCGCCGCCAATAATCACTACATCAAAATTCATTGCTATTCACTCCCTGCCCTTTGTCCATCGGCACATCATTCAATCCGAGTAGGCTGTAGTAAATCCAACTGGTAAATTCCGCTTCTCGCATTGCATCCCCCCATGCAATCGGTTGAATTCCACGCCAACGTTCTTCCATAAATGAGGCTAATTGTGTGGTTGATTCTTTCGGTGTCGCCACTTTAAAACGACTCATCAGACCTGCAGCACGGCAAGCACAAAGCTCCGCTTGGCAAGTTCCCATACCGACACGAGTACGGCGGCGTAAATCGACTAAGTTATTCACATTCAGCTCATCAACCGCATAGCGAACTTCACCGGCGGTCACCGCTTCACATTCACACACTAAAGTTTTATCTAAACGCTCGGTTTCGAGTAAACGTAATGCTCTGGAACCGTGACGATAAACCGCAGAATGACGAATCGTATTCGGTAGCGAAATGATTTTTTTACTGGTCTCTTCACGGCTTTCATTTGACCCAGGAAGCGGACGCTCCGCCGTGCTACATAAGCGGTCGGATTTATTCAATTTTTTGCAAACCAAATCGGTTGCCCATTCCGCCATCAAACGATAAGTCATTAACTTACCGCCGGTAATGGTAATAAAACCATCTAAACCGTCACGTTCCGCGTGATCCAGCAAGACGATACCGCGGCTCACATTACGACCGGACGGATCATCATCCGTTGCCACTAATGGACGAACCCCCGCATAAGCACGTAATACACGGGTATGACGTAAACTCGGTGCTAATTTTTCCCCTTCACGGAATAACACATCCACTTCTTCCGGTGTTACCGCCATATTGTCAATTTGATCATAAGGAATACGGTCAGAAGTGGTACCGATAACACAAATGGTATCACCCGGCACCAAAATGTCGGCATTTGCCGGTTTACGACAACGGTTGATCACCATACCGTTAATACGGTGTCCCATTACCAGTAGCGAACCTTTCGCTGGGAACATTTTAATTTTAAGATCAGCGTATTCGGCGATACCCTGCCCCCAAATCCCGCCTGCATTCACCACAATTAGCGCAAAAAATTGGCGATCAATACGATTTCTGTGATCGTACACATTTACCCCGATCACTCGTCCGCCCTCACGGATCAAACCTTTTACTTCACAATAAGTAAAAATCTGCGCGCCGTTTTCGGTTGCATCCAACATATTGGAAGCGGTTAAGCGGAACGGGTCAATAGAACCGTCCGGCACAACCACCGCACCGACTAACGACGGATTAACGGACGGCTCCATATATTTTGCAAGATCCGGCTCAATTTCGACCGCTTCTATACCAGAATCGGTACAGGCTTGGATAAAGTTTTTCTGATAATTAAGATCATCTTCCGGCAGGGTTATGAAAAGCCCTTTGGTGTCATCTACGCAATGACGGGCGATTTGTTTAAGGATTAGATTTTCTTTAATGCACTCTTCGGCAGATTCCCTATCATTCACCGCATAACGTGCGCCGCTATGTAGTAAACCGTGATTACGACCGGTCGCACCGGTTGCAATGTCTCTACGTTCAAGTAATACGCATTTTAAACCGCGTAATGCGCAATCTCGCGCAATACCGGCTCCCGTTGCGCCGCCACCGATAATAATCACATCGGTATTAATCGGCGAAAAGTCTGCAACATTTTGATACATCTGAGGTGAAATGTTCATACTCAACCTCTCCCACACTTAAATGAAATGAAACGAACAAATTAAAATAACTGCATTGTATTAAAATGAGCGTTTTTGAACAAGTAAATGAGCAAAAAAGAAATCAGAAGTGTGAATAACATCACAAATTCTTTCGATTTACGAAATTGTTTGTGGCATAGATCACAAATTTACATAAATCATCTTTTATATTTGTACTTTTCGGATAACCTTGAGCCGGCTTTTTAAGCAATCATCATGAGGAGAAATCTATGAAAACAATCAAAGCATTAGCTGTCAGCCTTATTACTACGGCGGTATTAGCCGGTTGTTCTAATACGCAACCTGTTGAGCCGGTTAAATCCGACAAGTTGATTATCGCTCACCGTGGTGCCAGCGGCTACCTACCGGAGCATACGCTTGAATCCAAAGCGCTTGCTTTCGCTCAACAAGCGGATTATTTAGAGCAAGATCTTGCGATGACAAAGGACAACCGTTTAATTGTTATTCACGACCATTTCTTAGACGGCTTAACCGATGTGGCGAAAAAATTCCCGAAACGTGCGCGTAAGGACGGACGTTTCTATGTGGCGGATTTCACCTTAAAAGAAATCCAAACGCTTGAAATGACGGAAAATTTCAAAACCGAAAACGGCCAACAAGTACAGGTTTATCCGAATCGTTTCCCGATGTGGAAATCACATTTCAGAATTCACACTTTCGAAGATGAAATCGAATTTATTCAAGGCTTAGAAAAATCAACCGGTAAACAAATCGGCATCTATCCGGAAATCAAAGCACCTTGGCTACATCACCAAGAAGGTAAAGATATTGCATTAGAAACCTTAAAAGTACTGAAAAAATACGGCTATGACCAAAAATCGGACAAAGTTTATTTACAAACTTTCGATTTTAACGAGTTAAAACGTATTAAAACCGAATTATTGCCGAAACTCGGTATGGACGTAAAACTCGTTCAATTAGTCGCTTATACCGATTGGCATGAAACCGAAGAAAAAGATGCTTCGGGTAAATGGGTAAACTATAACTACGATTGGATGTTTAAAGACGGTGCAATGGCTGAAGTGGCTAAATATGCCGACGGTGTAGGCCCAGGTTGGTATATGTTGGTTGATGACAAAAATTCAAAATTAGGTGATATCAAATATACGCCGATGGTGAAAGATATTGCGAAAACGAAAATGGAATTACATCCTTATACAGTACGTAAAGATGCGCTTCCGGAATTTTTTAGCGATGTAAATCAAATGTACGATGCGTTATTAAATAAAGCGGGAGCAACCGGCGTGTTTACCGACTTCCCGGATACCGGCGTACAATTTATTAAAGGAACAAAATAATCTCAATTTTGAGCGAAAATGAAGAATAAATTTGTGAATCGACCATGTTTTGATTGAATATGTTGAAATACCCTCATAAAAATGTGAGTAGATTCACAAATTTGAATAATTTTTATGGAGTATTACTCTTTTTTATATAGAATATACTCGATTGTTCGTAATCGAACTTTTTATCAATAAATATAAAATTTGGAGTGTTTCTATGTTTGGTCCATTCAAACCGGCTCCGCATATTGCGGAATTACCGGCAGATAAAATAGATGCCAGATACAAATTCTTACGTTGGCAAGTTTTTGCAGGTATCTTTTTCGGCTATGCCGCCTATTACTTTGTGCGTGCGAACTTCGACCTTGCGCAAAAAGGTTTAATCGAAGCGGGTTTATATAATAAAGCGGAACTCGGTATTATCGGTACCGGTGCGGGTTTGGCTTACGGTTTATCTAAATTCGTAATGGCGGGTATGTCAGACCGCTCGAATCCGAAAGTATTTTTACCGTTCGGTTTATTACTTTCCGGTCTTTGTATGACGATGATGGGCTTAATGCCGTGGGCGACTTCAGGTATTGCAGTGATGTTCATCATGATTTTCTTAAACGGTTGGTTCCAAGGTATGGGTTGGCCACCGTGCGGTCGTACCATGGTTCACTGGTGGTCTAAATCCGAACGCGGTACTATCGTTTCTATTTGGAACTGTGCGCATAACGTGGGCGGTATGGTACCGGGTGCGATGGTATTATTAGCCAGTGCGATTTACTTCAGCAACACCGGCGAACACGCTACAGCGAAAGACGTATGGCAACAAGCCCTTTACTATCCGGGTATTGCCGCAATGATCGCTGCGATTCCGGTTTATTTCGTGATGAAAGATACACCGCAATCTTGCGGTTTACCGCCGGTAGAAAAATGGCGTAACGACTATCCGGATGATTATAATGAAGAAACGGCGGAAAAAGACTTAAGTACCAAAGAAATCTTTGTGACTTACGTACTTAAAAACAAATTATTATGGTACATCGCAATCGCTAACGTATTCGTGTATTTAATCCGTTACGGCGTATTAAAATGGTCTCCGGTTTATCTTGGTGAAGTAAAACACTTTAACATTAAAGGAACTGCATGGGCTTATACCATTTATGAATTAGCTGCGATTCCGGGTACATTATTATGCGGTTGGGTATCGGATAAATTATTCAAAGGTAAACGCGGTTTAACCGGCTTTATCTTCATGATCTTAACGACTATCGCCGTGTTCGCATTATGGAAAAACCCGGCAACGCCTGAAGCGGAATTAGCGCAATATGCAGGTAAAGCGTGGTATGAAAACCCATATCAATTAATGGACTTCATCTTAATGACAACTATCGGTTTCTTAATCTATGGTCCGGTAATGTTAATCGGTTTACACGCACTTGAACTTGCACCGAAAAAAGCGGCGGGTACTTCAGCGGGCTTTACCGGTTTATTCGGTTACTTAGGCGGTACTGTTTCGGCATCGGCCGTTGTAGGTTGGGCGGCTGAATATTACGGCTGGGACGGCGGTTTCTACGTAATGATTGCCGGCGGCGTATTAGCCGTACTCTTAATGTTTATCGTGATGATTGAAGAAGGTAAACATAAAGCGAAATTAGGTGATCACTACGGTAAATAATCCTACCGTACATCGTTAAAACTTAAGAGAGGAAATACTATCCGGTATTTCCTCTCTTTTTAATTTTAATCAAATTTTCGCTTGTTTTTCCAAAAATCAGCCCCATAATGGGCTAATCATTGATAGAAAAATAAGAGAGATATATATGGCACCAAGAAAAAAGAAAGCAATTGAATTGCCACTTCTTCCATTACGTGATGTAGTGGTCTTTCCTTATATGGTTATGCCGTTATTCGTAGGTCGTGAAAAATCCATTCAGGCTTTACGTGCGGCGATGGATTCAAATAAACAATTATTTCTTGTTACACAACAAGATCCTAATAAAGAAGAACCGACAACAGAAGATGTGTATTCAGTTGGCGTGATCGCTAATATTATTCAAATGTTGAATCTACCGGACGGTACGGTCAAAGTACTGGTTGAAGGTCAGCAACGCGCTAAAATCGAGCATATCCATGATGATGAAAACGGCTTCTGGGCGGGCGTACAACCTTTAATTTCTGAATACGAAGATGAAAACGACGAATTAAAAACAATTGCAAGAGCTGCATTAAATGAATTTGAAGGTTATGTAAAAAATAACAAGAAAATTCCGGCGGAAATTCTACCTAAGTTACAAAAAATTTCATTGGAAGACCGCCTTGCAGACACAATGGCTTCAAACTTAATTGCATCCGTACAGAAAAAACAAGCATTATTAGAAGAAACTAACTTAATTGCTCGTTTTGAAGCATTATTAGTTGCGATGGCAACCGAGTTGGATTCGCTAGAAACCGAAACGCGTATTCGTAATCGTGTGAAACAGCAAATGGAAAAAAACCAACGCGATTATTATTTAAACGAGCAAATTAAAGCGATTCAAAAAGAGCTTGGTAACGGTGAAGATGCCGAACAAACCGAACTGGATAAATTAAAAGAACAGATCGAAGAAGCGAAGCTACCGCTCGAAGTAAAAGAAAAACTAGATAGCGAGTTTAAAAAGTTAAAAGCGATGCCGCAAAGTTCTTCCGAAGCGACCGTCGTACGCGGCTATATCGATTGGGTCTTAAAAATGCCGTGGAACAAAAAATCAACTGTGAAAAAAGACTTGGCGAAAGCGCAAGAAATTTTAGACAAAGATCACTATGGTTTGGAGCGTGTTAAAGAGCGCATTGTCGAATACCTTGCGGTACAAAGCCGTTTAAACAAACTTAAAGGCCCGATTCTTTGCTTAGTCGGTCCTCCGGGTGTGGGTAAAACCTCTCTTGGGCAATCTATCGCTAATGCAACCGGTCGTAAATATGTTCGTATGGCGTTAGGCGGTGTGCGTGACGAAGCGGAAATCCGCGGTCATCGCCGTACTTATATCGGTTCTATGCCGGGTTCATTAATGATGAAAATGGCAAAAGTCGGCGTGAAAAATCCGTTGTTCTTGCTCGATGAAATCGACAAAATGGCGCAAGATATGCGCGGTGACCCGGCTTCGGCATTACTTGAAGTATTAGATCCGGAGCAAAACAAAGCGTTTAACGACCATTATTTAGAAGTCGATTACGATCTTTCCGACGTAATGTTCGTAGCAACGTCAAACTCAATGAATATTCCGCCGGCATTACTCGACCGTATGGAAGTGATTCGTCTTTCCGGTTATACCGAAGATGAGAAAATGCACATTGCCCGTGACCACTTAATTGCCAAACAGCAAGAAAATAACGGCTTAAAAGCGGGTGAATTAACTATCGAAGATAGTGCTATTTTAAGCATTATTCGTTACTACACTCGTGAAGCTGGTGTGCGTAGTCTTGAACGTGAAATTGCTAAGATCTGTCGTAAAGCGGTGAAAACTCTGGTGTTGGACAAAAAAGTCAAATCAATTACAGTAACCGAAGACAATATCGCCGATTACTTGGGTGTAAAACGTTTTGATTACGGTAAAATGGACAGCCAAAACCGTGTCGGTGAAGTAACCGGCTTAGCTTGGACGGAAGTCGGCGGCGATTTACTCACCATCGAAACCACTTCGGTCGGCGGTAAAGGTAAATTCTCATTTACCGGTTCATTAGGCGATGTGATGAAAGAATCGATTCAAGCGGCAATGATGGTGGTACGTGCAAGATCCGCACAATTAGGCATTGCGGATGACTTCTATGAAAAACGTGATATTCACGTACACGTGCCGGACGGCGCAACGCCGAAAGACGGCCCGAGTGCAGGTATTGCAATGTGTACCGCATTAATTTCAAGTTTAACCGGCAATCCTGTTCGCAAAGAAGTGGCGATGACCGGTGAAATTAGCTTACGTGGTAAAGTATTACCGATCGGCGGCTTAAAAGAGAAATTATTGGCGGCACACCGTGGCGGCATTACTACTGTGATTATTCCGAAAGACAACGAAAAAGATCTGGAAGAGATTCCTGAAAATGCCAAAGCGGCATTGGCTATTCATTCGGTGGAAACGATTGACGAAGTGTTAGCGATTGCACTAGAAAATCCGCCGATGGGGATTGAGGTGATCTCTCCTAAATCACAAACGATTAAAGTGAAAAAAACTCGCTCAAAAGCGGCAATTCAATAATCGTAATAATATAACGTAAAAAGGGCTTCAAATTATTTGAAGCCCTTTGTTTTTCTATAATAAGCGGTCGTATTTTCTGCAAAATTTACCAGAAATCAGACCGCTTACAGAATAATTAAATTATTCCTCTGCGTCTTCTTTTGCCCATTCTAACGCACGTTTAACCGCTTTTTTCCAACCTTTATAACGTCTGGTACGTTTTGCTTCGTCGCCATCCGGAACAAAGGTACGCTCAATCGACGCTTTACCGCGTAATTCTTGCAAATCTTTCCAGAATCCTACAGCAAGACCGGCAAGATATGCCGCACCTAAAGCGGTAACTTCACGCACGACCGGACGTTCTACGTTAGCATTGAGAATATCCGCTTGAAATTGCATTAAGAAGTTATTGGCAACCGCACCGCCGTCCACACGTAAAGTCGCAAGATGTTTACCGCTATCCGATTGCATCGCATCCAATACGTCACGGGTTTGATATGCGATAGACTCTAATGTCGCACGTACGATATGGTTACGGTTTGCACCGCGAGAAAGTCCTAAAATCGCACCTCGAGCATACGGATCCCAATACGGCGCGCCTAAGCCGGTAAACGCCGGTACGACATACACACCGTTTGTGCTGTCTTCTTTTGTTGCAAAATATTCGGAGTCTTTACTGTCATGTACGATTTTAAGTTCGTCACGTAACCACTGAATCGAAGCACCGCCCATAAAAATCGAACCTTCCAACGCATAGCACGGTTCGCCTTTTGCGTTACATGCGATGGTAGTCAGCAAACCGTTTTTCGATTCGACCGCTTCATTACCGGTATTCATCAACATAAAGCAACCGGTACCGTAAGTATTTTTCGCCTGACCGGCTTCTACGCATAAATGACCGTAAAGCGCCGCTTGTTGGTCGCCCGCCATACCGGCTACCGGAATACGTACGCCGCCTTTACCGCCGATATTGGTTTCGCCGTAAACTTCCGATGAATTTCTTACTTCCGGTAACATAGAACGCGGAATATTTAATAATTCCAACATTTTATCGTCCCATTGTTTGGTATGAATATTGAACATCATAGTACGGGAAGCGTTTGTGTAATCGGTAACGTGCACGCGACCTTGGGTTAATTTCCAAACCAACCAAGTATCTACCGTACCGAATAACAGCTCGCCGCGCTCGGCTTTTTCTCTTGCGCCTTCAACATTATCTAAAATCCATTTTACTTTCGTACCGGAGAAATACGGGTCCACCACTAAACCGGTCGTTTTACGAATATAAGCTTCATGCCCGTCTTCTTTTAGTTTCGCACAAATATCCGCCGTACGACGGCATTGCCATACAATCGCATTGTAAACCGGTTTACCGGTTTCTTTTTCCCAAACAATCGTGGTTTCACGTTGGTTGGTAATACCGATTGCCGCAATTTTATCGGAAGTAATGCCCGCTTTTGCCACCACTTCATTTAATGTCGAACTTTGCGTCGCCCAAATTTCCATCGGGTTATGTTCCACCCAACCGACTTGCGGATAAATTTGGGTAAATTCACGTTGAGAAACCTCTACGATATTGGCGTTTTTGTCGAGTAACACCGCACGAGAGCTTGTCGTACCTTGGTCTAACGCAATAATGTATTCTTTAGTCATAGTAATCACCTTCTCTATTAAATGAATGACGCAATTATTTACAATTACATGGTAAGTTTTTACCGATAAAACGACGATAGCCCCAAGCACCGACAAGTCCGCCGACAATCGGCGCAATCAAAGGAACGAGGAAATACGGAATATCGCGCGCACCGGTAAAGGCAACTTCACCCCAACCGGCTAAGAATGCAAAGGCTTTCGGACCGAAGTCACGCGCCGGATTCATTGCAAAGCCGGTTAAAGGACCGAAAGCACCGCCGATCGCAGCGATCAATAAACCGATTAATAACGGAGCCATCGGACCTCTCGGTACGCCGTTACCGTCATCGGTTAAAGCTAAAATTAATGCGACTAACGCCATGGTAATGACCGCTTCGACACAAAAGGCTTGTAATACGCTGATATGTTGATGAGGATAGGTAGAGAAAACACCGGCAAGTCCGACGCCTTCGCCGCGTACAATATTTTTAGCGGCTTCGGTTGCGGCAAAGAGATCTTTATAAAGGAAATAAACTAACGCCGCTGCGGCAAAAGCACCTAAAAATTGGGAAATGATATAAGGCAGTACTTTTTTTCCGTCAAAACACGCAAACTTCCAAAGTGCGACGGTTACCGCCGGATTTAAATGCGCACCGGATACGCCTGCGGTGGTATATACCGCCAAAGCAACCCCCACGCCCCACATAATGGAGATTTCCCATAAACCGAATGTCGCACCGGCTAATTGTGCGGCGGCAACACAGCCTACCCCAAAGAAAATAATTAAACCCGTACCGATAAATTCTGCGATACAAGCACCTTTTAACGATCTTTCCATATAGTCCTCCTACGGATAACGAAAAGTAAATTACGCTATTGAATGTTGAAAAACGCAAACGTTTTCGATGCGAACTATATAAAAACGAACATTTTTCGCAAACGGAAAAATGCAAATTTGTGATATTACGCACATTTCTTCGGTTAAAAATGTGACGCATTTCAAATTTTACGGACGAAAACAGACAAAAAAACCTCAACCGAAGTTGAGGTTTAATCCGTAAAAAGGGGAAACGTTACTGTTGTTTTTTAGCCCATTCCAAGAAACGTTTTTGCGTTTCTTTATCCGCCTTTTTAAATAAAACTTGCAACTGCTCTTCTTTAACATTATTGGTTTCAATCACCATTTGTCCTTTAGCTTCCAACGCCGCATTTGCAAAAGCCGGAACGGAAGCGACCGCTTTACTTGCGTTATATTTGGAGAGATTATCTTCAACTCGAGAATTCGGTGCGAAACCTTCTCCTTTTAAGAAATCGCGCTTATATGCGATTTCTTTGCCCGATGCGGTTTCGATTTTAAAGTTTAATTCTTTCTTAAACTTATCTACCGTAAAATTAGACGTAAATTTCGGAGTCACAATTTTGGCGTCTTCATCGGTACCGTTAAAAGTAAGAATAATCGGATCAATGGAGAAATAGCTTCCGTCCACAATATCGCTTACACTGACTACGACTTGGTGCACGTTGCCGTCAATCGATAATCCCGCCGTACCTCTCGCCACTTTCTGTCCGTCAAAAGCCAATAATTCTACGCTATCCGATGCGGTTAAAGTGCCTGCAACCGAAAACGCACTGACCGCTAATGTTGCAACCGTAACCGCCATTTTGGTTAATTTCATAAAGAAGCTCCTTAACTTAAATCAATATGAATATCTATAGCTTATGCTATGCTAATTTCTCAAAAATAGAAATAAATTTATTATCAAAGCGATGAATTTGTGATAATTTTCTCTTATATCCAATCAACAGATAAAAATCGGGTAAATATTATTTTTAAGAGTAGATACAATGAGTGATGAACAACAGAGCGTCAATACGCAACAGGATAAAAAATCGTTTTTACAATCGATTTTCAGCGGCTTATTTCAATCCGAACCGAAAAATAGAGAAGACTTGGTTGAAGTAATTCGAGATTCTCTGGATAACGAACTGATCGATAGTGATACCAAAGATATGATCGAAGGCGTAATGGAGATTTCCGAACTGCGTGTGCGGGATATTATGATACCTCGTCCGCAAATCGTTTATATTGACGCCAATCTTGATCTTACCGCTTGTGTTGATTTAATCATTGAATCCGCTCACTCTCGCTTTCCGGTCATTTTAGACGACGGCAAAGATACCGTATTAGGTATTTTACATGCCAAAGATCTCTTAAAATTCCTCAGAACCGATTCCGAAGAGTTTGAAATGCCAACCATTCTACGCCCTGCAGTGATTGTGCCGGAAAGTAAACGGGTCGATAGAATGTTGAAAGAATTCCGCTCCGAACGCTTTCATATGGCGCTGGTAGTGGACGAATTCGGTGCGGTATCCGGCTTAGTCACGATTGAAGATATTCTCGAGCAAATCGTCGGCGATATTGAAGACGAATTCGACGAAGAAGAAATCGAGCCGATTCGCCAGCTTTCTCGCCATACTTATGCGGTATCGGCACTGACGGATATTGAGAAATTTAACGAAACTTTTGCCACCGATTTTACCGATGAAGAAGTGGATACGGTCGGTGGTTTAGTGATGCAAGCGTTCGGACATTTACCGAAACGAGGCGAACAAATTCAATTGGAAGGTATCGATTTTAAAGTAACTTCCGCCGACAGTCGCCGTCTAATTCAATTACGTGTCACCGTATCGGACGAGCAGCTGGAAAAAATGGAACAGCTGGTCAGCAACGAAGAATAATGAATAATATATAGGTGAGGTTTTATCCTCACCTTTTGTTTGTGTTATTTCGCTTAATATTAGTTAATCTATCTCTTTAAAATGAACTTTGTAAAAAATCCGTCAATTTTAACCGCTTGTTTACTTGCCTTTGCCCTCGGAGGTTTCGGTACGCTTGCTTATTCCCCTTTTGATCTTTGGGGAATCGTCTATCTTTCCGCCGCCGGTTTAATTTGGGCGGCAACGCTTCCGCAGCGGAAAACCGCACTCTGGGCAACTTTTGCTTGGTCGCTCGGCTGTTTTTGTATCGGGGTAAATTGGGTACACGTCAGTATGACTCAATTCGGCGGTGTTCCGCTGGTAGTGAGCTATATTGCAGTATTTTTATTGGCTTGCTATCTCGCGCTTTATAATTTGCTGTTCAGCTATATTGCACATAAGTTCCGAATCCAAAATCCCTTTGCACTTGCGGCGATTTTTACCTTTACCGAATATCTGCGGGGAGTAGTATTTACCGGTTTTCCTTGGCTGCAATTCGGTTATACGCAAATTGACAGTCCGTTTGCCGGCATTGCCCCGCTGTTAGGTGTTGAGGGCTTAACATTCTTTGTGATGACGGTGAGCGGTTATCTGGCGTTATTGATAAAAAAATCCGCAAAAACGACCGCTTCGCTTGCCACATTAGCGGTACTGTGCGGATTAGCATTTGCCGCCAAGTTCATTCCGTTTGTGCAAATTGACGAGCAAAAACAACCGCTTACCGTAAGCCTTGTACAAGGCAATATTGAGCAAAAAATGAAATGGGATCCGGCGCATTTCGATTATACGCTGCAAACTTATCAACGTTTAATTAGCCCGCTATTAGGTAAAAGTGATGTAATTGTATTGCCCGAATCCGCTGTTCCGGCGTTAGAAACGCAAATTTATCCGCTACTTAGCCAACTTCAACAAGTTGCTGCGGACAAAGGCAGTGAGGTAATTATCGGTACGCTTTACCAAAACGAAAGCGAGCAATTATTTAATAGTGCGGTAGTGTTGGGAAATCCATTACAACCCTATGACTTACACAATACCGAGCGTTATAACAAACACCATTTAGTGCCGTTCGGCGAATATGTGCCTTTCGGCTCGGTATTGGATTGGATGCGTGATGTATTTATTCTACCGATTAACTTATCGCAAGGCGAATTCGTGCAACCGGCACTTTTTGCCAAAAATCGTAAGTTTAATATGGCGATTTGCTATGAAGTGATTTTCGGCAATCAAATGCAACAAAACCAACAGGCACAACAATCGGATTATTTATTAACTATTACCAATGATGCGTGGTTCGGCGCCTCTATCGGCCCTTGGCAACATTTCCAAATGGCGAGAATGCGTGCGCTTGAATTAGGCAAGCCGCTACTGCGTGCGGCAAATACGGGAATCACGGCAATTATCGGCGCCAAAGGCGAAGTCATTGAGCAGATTCCGCAATTTGAAGCGAACGTATTGACCGCTCAAATTCAACCGACTAAGGGAGAAACCTTATTTACCAAAACAGGTAACCGGCTGATTTATGCGCTAAGTCTGTTTTGCTTTATTTTTGCCTTTGTAAGAAATCGGAAAAAATAGGCCGCTTGTTTAAAAAATAAAGCACTAAAACTTATTATTTTAGTGCTTTATTTTTCAGCTTAATGTAGTGAAGGTTATTAACCGAACAGTTCATCCATACCTTCGATTAACTGTTTGCAAGGTTTTTCAAAAAATACACCGCTATTTTGTGTGCCGTTCATTCCTCGTAAGAATAAATATGCCACGCCGCCAAAATCACGTTCATACTCATACTGCTCGCCCAAACGTACTCGTAAATATCGATGTAACGCTAATGTATAAAGCAGATATTGCAAATCATAACGATATTGCCCGATCGTTTTTTCCAGATTTTGTCGGCTATAGTCTTGTGCTAAATAGCCTAAGAAATTGGACTTATAATCAATCAGATAAAATTTCTCGTTTACTTGCACGATACAATCGACAAAACCGCGTAAATAGCCTTCCAACTGCGGTAAATTCAAATCCGGTAATTTTGCCGAAACCGCACTGTATTGCTTTAACAACTGGTTTAACTTACGTAATCCGTCCGAATTTTTTAAGCGTAAATAAAACTGCCATTCGTTCAAACGTTTTGTTATCGGAACATCTTTTAGCGCAAATTCCGTCTCACTAAACGGCGTTGCAAGCACCTTTTCAAACCATTTTTGCAATGGTTCGTGCCAATTTTCATCTAAACCTAGCTGTTCGCAAATGGTAAGAATTTGCTCAAAATCGACCGCTTGTTGGAAGTCACTGTGTTCAAAAAAACTATGTAAAATATTACCAACCTTGGTGCTATGAGGAAATTGATAAGACGAATAGGCATTTGTTTCTTCATTATCCAAAGCAAAAAGATTATCCGTTTCGGGTGTAAGCACTTGTTGCTGGTCATAATCTTGTCCGGCATTCTCAAATACTTTCGGCATACTATATCCCGTATGATGTTGCATCGCCCACTCGTGTTGTTGATGCAATGCACTGAAACTGGTTACTAGCCCCGTCTGCTGAATCTGTCCGGAAAAATGATAAGCTGATAAAGTCTCTGATACAAACGGAGCCGGTCGCCATTTATCATTTGCAATTTTTTCGTCTAATTCGACCGCTTGGCAATCAATCCCTTTTTGTTGCAAATATTCCGAGGTACTTATTTCCGCTTTATAGCTTTTATCTAAACCGATTTCTCCATTGCTCAGTAAATAATGCACCGCATTCCAACCGTCTTCAAATCGTTGCGGCAAAATCAAGTTAAGCTGTGATTCCGCTCGCGTAACCGCTACATAAAGCAAACGCAGATCTTCAGCCAATTCTTCCCGATCCATCAGTGCTTGTACTTGCTCTGACGGTTTCCCGAAATACCAATGCGCTTGCCCCTGCTCATCACGGTAGATAGCCAAATTGCTTGCTTTAGCACCCTGATTTTTTTTACCGATAAACGGCAACCAAACGATCGGATATTGCAAACCTTTTGCACCGTGAATGGTCACGATTTTAATCAATTCTTCTTCACTTTCTAAGCGTAAAATATGCTCTTCCGTGCTATCTATTTTTGCCAATTGACGTTCATACCAACGCACTAACGCCGATTCGTTTTCTAAGCTCGGCATGGCATTTTGTAGTAATTCCGTTAAATGCAATAAATCCGTTAAGCGGCGATCGCTATCGCGCGGGTTGGCTCGTAAGCGCTCAATAATTCCCTCTTGCATAAATAACTTATGCAACATCGGTAAAATACCTTGTTGTTGCCAAATTTGCTGATATGTAATAAAGCGCCCTACCTGTTCATCCCACTGCAATTCGCTATTTTTCAGTTGATGAATCTCCGTCGCCGACAGCCCCCAGAGGGTTGTGCCTAACGCACTGAGTAAATGGCGTTGATGATACGGATTTAAACAGGCATACAACACCCACAATAATTCTTTAGCGGTTTCCGATTGATAGACGCTTTCTTTTTCCGACAAAAATACCGAACGAATGCCCAGTTCAGCTAATGCACTTTTTATCAATGTAGCTTGCGAGTGGCTACGCACCAAAATTGCAATATCTTTTGCCTGAAACGCATTAATCTCTTCCGTAGTATTGGTAAATTTTAAGCCAAATTCACCCGCTTCCATTTGCTTAAGCTGCTGCTGAATTTGGTAAGCACACTGCTTTGCCGCTAATTTTTCATCAAATTTTGCTTGTAGATAACAATTTACATAGTCGGCGCCGATTAATTCAGCTTCGCTCGCTTTCGCTTCCACCGAGTGAAACTGAATACCTTGATACAAGAAAGGACTGTTTTCAGCAGCTTCCGGAAATTCAAATAAGCGATTAGTTGCACTCACAATTGGTGGCAACGAGCGCCAGTTTTTGGCTAACGTGCGTTTTTGTTGCGCCTGTTGAGAAGCGGTCAAATAAGTGAAAATATCCGCACCTCGGAATTTATAGATCGATTGTTTCGGGTCACCAATCATAATAAATCCGTGATTCATATGCGTTTCCTGCATAAAAATCTTATGGAAGATTTCATATTGCTCTTTATCGGTATCTTGGAACTCGTCAATCATTGCGAACGGGAATTGCGCACGAATTTGTGCGGCTAACTCTGCCCCCCTTTCAGCGTTTAAAGCTTGATTGAGTAAAGTGAGCATATCGTTAAAACTTTTCTCACTATGCGTCGCTTTATAATCTGCGAGCTTTGTTCTCACTGCGAGTAAGAATTGATAGAGCAATAACGGCTTCTGTTTATTCGCAAACTGCTGTTGATAAGCGGTCAAAATTTGCTGATTTTTTGCAAAATGCGGATGAACCAACGGTTCTGCGCCCTCTTCCGCTTTTTCGTTTAGAAATTCCTGACAGAAACGTTCAAACTGTTCTTCCGGCAAATAGGAAAGCGAACTTGCTGCCCATTCGTCCACGGAAGCACGCCATTTTTCTAAGTAACGAGTTTGGTAAGAACGGCGATTAAGTGCTTTTTTCTCACCGGTTTTATATTTTTTCGCTAATTCGCTTTCAATTAAGCGACTGATTTCTTCTCCGTGTGCCGACCAATGCCGTTTAGCATCCGCTAAAAAATGCTGTAAGGCAGCCAAATGAACAGCAAGCTCGCCGTTCAACCAATGTTGTTCATCTGACAATGGCGGCAATTCGGCAGGCACAAAGGCACGAATTGCCTCAAAAGCATTGTACGGCGTACCAAGATATTCCGCCACCGCCGCCGTTTCGGTCAGTCCCATCGGATAGAACATTTCACGCCAAACTTCTTCACTTAAACGGCGTAACAAATCACTTTCATCCGGCTGCAAGTCGTTATCAAAACGCATCCCCGAATCAAACGCAAATTGAAATAGCATCTTTTGACAAAAACTGTGAATGGTAAAAATACTGGCTAAATCGATCTCTCGTTCGGCAATGCGTAAGCGTAAAATCGCCTCTTCCACACTTTCAATCTGCTGGTGTAATTGGAAGAAGAAATCATTGGCATCATAGGATTTTTCCGCATCATACTCTTGCAAAAAGCGGCGGCAGGCTTTGATGTTTCTACGAATACGATCACGTAATTCTTCGGTTGCCGCTTTGGTAAAGGTTACCACCAAAATCTGCTCAACGGTTAAAGACGCACAACCGACACCCAGCAACAAACGCAAATATAAGTTTGCCATGGTAAAGGTTTTACCGGTACCGGCGGACGCTTCAATTAATGCGGTACAATTTAACGGCAATTCAATCGGAGAAAGGGTTTTCATGACTCTCAATACTTCTTACTTAATTCGTTCTAATTTTGCCAGCAGCTGTTCTGCAGGAATCTGTTGAATTTTGTGCATTTGGTAAATTAGCAAACCGGCAGCGATACTTAAACTGACGCAGAAAATAAACCAAAAGCCTGATGCCGCCATCGGTTCAACAATCCAATCCGTTCTCGCTAAAATATAGCCGAACGGCATACCAATCACCCAGTAACAGAACATCGTGACATATAAAATCGGTTTGGTATGTTTATAGCCACGCAGAATACCGTTTGCCACCGCTTGTAACGAATCCGGAATTTGATACACCGCCGCAAACAACAATAAATGCGCCGCAATTGCAATCGACACCGGATCGCTGGTAAACGCCAGCGGAATAATTTCATCTAAAATAACAATCACGACCGCTGCCGCTAACGCAAATAGCGCTCCGGTAATCAGCGCGTGATAGCTAATAATTTTTGCCTGTTCAACTTGTTTCTGCCCCAAGGTTTTTCCTACCACAATCGTGGTCGCAATACTGAAAGACATCGGGATCATAAATAATAACGAACTGGTTTGCAGTGCCGCCTGATGACTTGCCACCACTTGCGAGCCGAGCGGTGAAAGCAGTAAAGCAGATGTGGAGAACAACATCACTTCGGTAAACGTTGCAAAGCCGATCGGTAAACCCAATTTGCAAATTTTCAACAAAGTTTGACCGCTTGGCATTTCAAACCAACGGTTAAATAAGCCGATATCTTTTTGGGATTTGTTTGTATAACTGTAATGAAATAGTAATAAGAACATTATCCAGTTCACTATCGCAGTCGCCATACCGCAACCGACCGCCCCCATTTCCGGTAAACCGAATTTACCGAAAATAAAAATATAATTAAGCGGAATATTCAGCAATAACCCGAAGAACATAATACGCATTGCCGGCTTCGGATTGGATAAGCCGTCATTCATACAACGTAAATTAATGCCTAATAATGCCGGCACTACCCCAATCGCCATAATCGCCAAATATTGCTGCGATTTAGTCGAAAAGGCTTGCGGCGTATTCATATAGTCTAAAATCCAATGGCTATTTAGAAATACGATAATCAACGGAACGGAACATACTAAAACCAACCAAAAGCCTTGGCGAATTTGATGGGCAATTAAATGACGTTGATTTGAGCCGTTTAAGTAAGAAACGGTCGGGGTAATCACATTAAGCAAACCTAATACAAATAAAAAGAGAGGGAAATAAATGGAATTACTCACCGCAATCGCAGACACATCATCGTCACTCACCAGCCCCGCCATCACAATATCGGCAAGCCCCATCCCCGCTACCGAGAGCTGAGAAATAAAAATCGGCAGCGTGAGTTTAAATAGTTTACGTGTGTTTTCCGGATATCTTTGCCATTGCAGATTCATAATTACCTCTTTCAAAATACGGAGGTTATTATACGGCAACAAGCGGCTGTTTTTCGCAAAAATTTTGCAAAATTAGACCGCTTGTAAAAACGAAAAGCCCTCGAAAATCGCTTCTCGAGGGCTTTATCCGTTAGGCTAACGAATTATTTCGCCGCTTTTAACTCTTGGTAATATTTTTCGTAAAGTTCGATTGCATTACCTACATCGTCTTGCCATTGTGCCGCTTTTAACACATCAGCTGTCGGATAGATTGCCGGATCTTCGGTAATCTCTTTTGGTAATGTTTTTAACGCTTCTACGTTTGAAGTCGGATAACCGATTTCTAACGTTAATTTTTCCGCAACCGGTGCGCTTAATAAGTAGTTGATTAACTTATGCGCATTTTCTTTGTTTTTCGCATTCGCCGGAATGGCTAACGTATCAACCCAAAGTACAGGACCTTCTTTTGGGAACACCATGTTTACCGGCGCTTGTTCTTTTTTCGCAATACGTACAGAACCGTTCCATAATTGACCTACAGATACTTCACCTGCGATAAATGAGTTCGCTGGGTTGTCTGAAGTGAAAGAAAGTACGTTTGGACGTAATTTTCTTAACTCTTCGTAAGCCGCTTTAATCTCTTCCGGATTGGTTGTATTAGGGTTTTTACCTAATTTTAATAACGCAATGTTAAATACTTCACGTGCGTCATCTAATAATTGTACTTTATTCGCAAACTCAGGTTTCCATAAATCACCCCAAGAAGTGAACGCATCGCCCTTATAGTCATTTGAGTTAAATGCGATACCCGGTGCACCTAATAATTGCGGTAAAGAGTATTTGTTACCTTGGTCATAAGGTTTGTTTAACCAATCTTGGTTTAACTCTTTGATTACAGGAAGTTTTGCGTGATCTAATTCCGCTAACATACCTTCTTTCGCCATTTTTGAAACGAAGTAGTTAGAAGGTGCGATAACATCGTAACCGCCGTCTTTACCTTGTAATTTTAATTTCGCATACATGGTTTCGTTAGATTCAAGGCTTGAAACCTCTACTTTGATACCGGTTTGCTTTGTAAATTCATCTAACAAGCCTTCAGGCACATATTCAGTCCAAGTATAAAGGTGAACTGTTCCCGCTGCTGCCGGTTGAGCCGCTGCTTCAGCCGCTTTTGGCTTTTCTTCATTACACGCTGTTAATGCAACTGTCGCTAAACCTGCTGCAAATAAACCCGCTAATTTTTTCATTTAAGTTTTCTCCGTTAAAGAAAAGATGAGTAAAAAATATAGCCTTGCCTAAGGGCTTAAAAGACGAGGGCGATTTTAAGCCACCCCCTAGATTTTGCAAGGATTTTCTAATCAAAACGGCAATTTTTTGCAAATTATTTTTAATAATTTATTCACATTACCGCTTTTACCTTGAAATCAGCAAATTTAACGCTATATTAGTAATGATTTTTCATTTATATATTTGAAACGAAGAGGATTTAAAATGACAGCTCAAAACGAAAATGCACAAGCTCAAGCCGAACAAGTTGAAGTTGCAAACGAAGCGCAATTAGAACAAACAGCCGAAGTACAACAAGAACAACCTGTCGAAGCTGAATTAGCAGCGGCTTATGCACGTATTAATGAGTTAGAAACTTATATTGCGGAAGCGGACAACCGTGAAAAAGATATTCAATTACGTGCGCAAGCGGAAATCCAAAATATCCGCCGCCGTGCCGAACAAGATGTTGAAAAAGCGCATAAATTCGCACTCGAAAAATTCTCCAAAGAATTACTAACCGTGGTGGATAATCTTGAACGCGGCTTAAATGCGCTTGATACGGCAGTCACCGATGAAAAAACACAAGCGTTGGTGGACGGAGTGGAAATGACCCATAAAGAATTTATCTCGACTCTGGCTAAATTCGGTGTGGAAGCGGTCGGTGTCGTCGGCGAAGCGTTCAATCCGGAAGTACATGAAGCGATTTCAATGCAGCCGGCGGAAGGTATCGAAGCAAATCATATCAGCGTGGTTTTACAAAAAGGTTACACCCTACAAGGTCGCGTACTTCGCCCGGCAATGGTCATGGTTGCCGGTTAAATTTTACTCTCGCCCGCTTGCGGGAGAGAGACCGCCGGTGAAGCGTTCAGCGAACCGGCAGAGAGAGGGATAGCGGTCTAAATTCGATAAAATCAGCAAATCCCTCTCTATCTGAAAATCACTGATTTTCGGCTCCCTCATTTACTCACTTTTGCGAGAAACGAGGATAATATTTTAATCTCATTCATATCAAGCTATGTCCCTACAATTCAACCCCATTTCACTATTCCTTGTCGTACTGATTTTTCTCGGTGTGGTCGGAAACAACAATTCCATTACTATTGCTGCGACGGTACTGTTACTGGTACAACAAACTTTTCTCAACAAATATCTGCCCTTTTTAGATAAGCACGGTTTAAGCATCGGGATTATCATTTTAACTATCGGCGTATTAAGCCCGATTGTTTCCGGCAAAATTTCCCTCCCCTCCTTCTCTGAATTTTTAAATTGGAAAATGTTGCTTGCCGTGGTTGCAGGAATTGCGGTGGCTTGGTTAGGTGGCAGAGGGGTAAGTTTAATGGGTGGTCAGCCGTTGCTCGTCACCGGATTACTGGTCGGCACTATTATCGGCGTGGCATTACTTGGCGGCGTACCGGTCGGTCCGTTAATCGCCGCAGGTATCCTTTCGTTGCTAATCGGCAAAGGCTAACTGGTAAAATTGATTCAAAATTAGACCGCTTGTTCCCCTCTCTTATTAAGTGAGCACTGCAAGCGGTTTCTTCTACCTACTGTTTCCCCTCAATTTAGGCTATAATTTTCCTCAAAATATCTCGCATAATGCCGAATATCGTTAAGGCAATACATAGTTAAGACAAGACAATGAAACCTTCGCAAAAAAATTTCAAAAATAGACCGCTTGATGAGAGTCAGAAAGCATTAATCGCAAATTTAAAAGAACTCACCAATACCGATTACCGCCGTTTACGTTCTCGGATTCACGGCATTTCCACGATTAAAAAAGAAGAAGCTAAAAGTCGTGTAATTGCAGAAATTGAGGCGGAAATAACCGCTTGTAAAACGACTTTTCAAGCTAGAAAAGCACAACATTCCAGCCTTGCAATCACTTATCCCGATTTACCGGTTTCCGCTCGCCGTGAAGAAATCTTAAAACTGATTGCGGAAAATCAGGTGGTGGTGATTGCCGGTGAAACCGGTTCGGGTAAAACCACTCAGCTCCCGAAAATGTGCTTGGAACTCGGGCGTGGCGTAAAAGGCTTGATTGGACATACTCAGCCTCGCCGTTTGGCAGCTCGTTCGGTGGCGAACCGTATTGCCGAAGAATTAAAAAGCCAAATGGGGGAAACTGTCGGTTATAAAGTGCGTTTTAACGATCAGGTGGGTGAAAACACGCTTGTGAAATTGATGACGGACGGTATTTTGCTTGCCGAAATCCAAAACGACCGCTATCTCAATCAATACGATACGTTAATTATTGACGAAGCGCACGAACGCTCGCTCAACAACGATTTTATTTTGGGTTATCTGAAACAAATTCTGCATAAACGCCCGGATCTAAAAGTGATCATTACCTCGGCAACCATTGATGTCGAACGTTTTTCTCGCCACTTTAACAATGCACCGATTATTGAGGTTTCCGGACGCACCTTTCCGGTGGAAGTACGTTATCGCCCAATTGTGGAAGAAGATGATCAAGACCAATTACAGGGGATTCTCAACGCTGTTGATGAACTTCAAGCCGAAGGTCGTGGCGATATTTTAATTTTTATGAGCGGTGAGCGTGAAATTCGTGATACTGCCGAAGCGTTACAAAAACAAGAGCTAAGATTTACTGAAATTCTACCGCTTTACGCTCGCCTTTCGACTGCCGAACAGCAACGTATTTTCCAGCCAAGCGGTCTAAATCGAGTAATTTTAGCCACCAACGTGGCGGAAACATCACTCACCATTCCGAATATCAAATATGTGATTGATACCGGTACGGCACGTATTTCTCGCTATAGTTACCGCACTAAAGTGCAACGTTTGCCGATTGAGCCGATTTCTCAAGCCTCTGCCAACCAGCGGAAAGGTCGTTGCGGACGAACCAGCGAAGGGATTTGTATCCGCCTCTATTCAGAGGAAGATTTTAACGCACGTCCGGCATTTACCGATCCAGAAATTCTGCGTACGAATCTCGCTTCGGTGATTTTACAAATGACCTCGCTTGGGCTGTCGGATATTGAGGCGTTTCCATTTGTTGATCGTCCGGATACCAGACAGGTGCAGGACGGTATGCGATTGTTGGAAGAACTCGGGGCGATTGGTAGGGGCACACTGCGTGTGTCCTCGGACGTACACAGTGCGTCCCTACATAAATTAACACCAATCGGTCGCCAACTTGCTCAACTCCCCATCGATCCTCGCTTAGGCCGTATGGTCATTGCCGCGGCACAAAACGGTTCGTTACACGAAGTGATGATGATTGTCTCCGCACTTTCGATTCAAGATCCGCGTGAGCGCCCGCAAGAACGCCAACAGGCTGCGGATGAAAAACATCGCCGTTTTGCCGATAAAGATTCCGATTTCTTGGCGTTTGTGAATTTGTGGCATTACATTCAAACCCAACAAAAAGAACTGACCAAAAACCAGTTCCGCAAGCAATGTCAGAAAGATTTTCTCAACTATTTACGTGTGCGTGAATGGCAGGATATTTATCATCAATTGCGGCTTGCCGTGCGTGAAATGGGCTTGCCGATTAATAGTGAAGAAGCAAACTATCAGCAAATTCACACTGCCTTACTAACCGGTTTGCTGTCACATATCGGGATGAAAGACAGCGAAAAAATGCACTACCTCGGGGCGAGAAATGCGCATTTTTATGTGTTCCCGACCTCGGCGCTTTTCAAAAAGCAGCCGAAGTGGCTTACTGCGTCCGAACTGGTAGAAACCACCAAGTTATGGGCAAGAACTGTGGCAAAAATCGAACCGGAATGGATTGAGCCACTCGCCGGACATTTAATAAAACGCAGTTACAGCGAACCGCATTGGTCGAAATCCAAAGGGGCGGTAATGGCGTATGAAAAAGTCTCGCTCTACGGTATTCCGGTGGTAGCGAATCGTCTTGTCAATTACGGTTCAATTGATCCGACTGTCAGCCGTGAAATCTTTATTCGCTCGGCAATGGTTGAGGGTGATTGGCACAATAATTACAAATTTTTCAAAGAAAATAACCGCTTGATCAAAGAAGTGGAAGACCTCGAACACAAATCTCGCCGCCGAGATATTTTAGTGGACGAACAAACTCTATTCGACTTCTACGATCAACGTATCGGAACGGAAGTGGTATCCAGTCGCCATTTTGATACATGGTGGAAAAAAGCGAGTCAAAAAGATCCTGAATTGCTCAACTTTGAAAAATCATTCTTAATGAATGAAAACGCCAATACGGTCAGCGATTTGGATTTCCCGAATTTCTGGTATCAAGGTCAGCTTAAACTAAAATTGAGTTACCAATTTGAAATCGGTAAAGATCACGACGGCGTAACCGTGCATATTCCGTTGCCGTTGCTCAACCAAGTGGAACCGGAAGGCTTTGATTGGCAAATTCCGGGGCTTCGCCACGAGCTAGTGGTAGCGTTAATTAAATCATTACCGAAAGCTGCTCGCCGTAATTTTGTACCGGCACCGAACTATGCGGATGCGTTCTTAGCCAGAGCCGAGCCATATCAAAAACCATTGATCGAAAGTCTGGCTTACGAGCTTCGCCGTATGACCGGTGTAACGATTGATCCGGCATTGTGGGATCTGTCGCAACTTGCGCCGCATTTGCGTATGACATTCCGTGTGGTGGATGAAAAAGGCAAAAAACTACAAGAAAGCGAAAACTTGGACGAACTGAAGTTTGCACTGAAAGATCAGGTGCAAGAAAGCCTTTCGACGATTGCCGATGACGGTATTGAACAAAGCGGTGTACATTTGTGGAATTTCGCTAACTTACCGCAATTCTACGAGCAGAAAAAAGCCAATTTCAGCGTAAAAGCCTACCCGGCAATTGTCGATGAGCAAACCGCAGTGGGCGTAAAATTATTTGAAACCGAATTTGAGCAAACTCGTGCAATGCAAGCTGGTTTACGCCGTTTGCTATTGCTCAACGTGCCTTCGCCAATCAAATACTTACACGAAAAATTGCCGAACAAAGCAAAACTTGGACTTTACTTTGCCCCATTCGGTAAAGTGTTGGAATTGATCGATGACTGTATCGCTTGTGCGGTAGACAAATTAGTGGATGAATTCGGCGGCTTTGTTTGGACCGAAGAAAAATTCAATGAATTGCATGAATTTGTACGAGGCAACTTAAACGACACCACCGCAGAAATTGCGCTACAAGTGGAGAAAATCCTCACACTTGCCTTTGAACTCAACAAACGAATGAAAGGCAAAATGGACTTCACTATGGCGTTTGCCCTGTCGGATATTAAAGCACAATTAAGCGGTTTGGTTTATCCGGATTTTGTAACCAAAACCGGCTACCAACGCCTTGCCGATTTACACCGTTATTTAACCGCTATCGACAAGCGATTGGATAAACTCGGCACGGATACCAACACCGACCGAGCGAAGATGTTACGGGTGGAACAGGCGGAAAACGCTTATAAGCAATTACTCACCAAACTGCCGAAATCTAAAGCAATTCCAGATGAAGTGTTAGAAATTCGTTATATGATTGAAGAGTTACGTGTCAGTCTGTTCGCCCAACAACTCGGCACCAAATATCCTATTTCCGATAAGCGGATTTTGAATGTCATTTCTGCAATAAATTAACATTCCTATAGCATCCAAGCGGCCAGATTTGCAAAAAATATTGCAAATCTGACCGCTTGGATCTCTTACCTTATATCAAGCATCCCACATAAATTCTTTCACTCTCAAAATATAAGTTTAATTATCCATAAAAAACTTGAGGTAAATCAAAAAAGATGAGAACTATTTGCAATAATAGACATCATAAGTATAATCCCATTTTTTTATAAGGAGACTATAAATAAATGCTTGAAAAATATTATTTTAATAAAAGCTGTATTGCAATCGCCATTTCCACTTTCTTATCTACTAGCGTAGCCTACGCAGACTCTTTGGAATCGCCTCATTCAGGCATTAAGCTTTCGGATGAGATCAGTTCTAAATATAGTGGTAAGGGAGTGAAATTAGGTGTACTCGATGGTGGGTTTGTTGTTCAACATCCACTGAATTCATCAAAACTTCACCCATCTAGTTTTAAACTAACTTCACCAGATGGAAAAGTGCTAACCTATGATCCGAGTTACTTGCAATTTGAAGTAAAACCCGTCGAACAGAATGGAAAAAAAGATCTAACAGCTCTATTTGAAACTCATGGCTTAGGGGTATCCGGCGTTATTTCAGCGAAAGCTTCCAAAAAAAATGGCTTTAAAGGTGGTGTAGCTAAAGATGCTGAGATTCACATTGCAACAAATACTCCAAACCGAAGCTTAGCTGAATTAATTGCTGAAGCACAGCAATCAGAAAGTGAGGACGAAGGTCAGGGGGATTCAAAAAACCAAAAACCTAATTTTGATGAGCTTGCCAAAGATGATTTATTACTCACTAAAGAAAAAAGGCTCTCATTTGAACGCTTAGAGTGGGCAACCGCTTTAAATAAGCTTGTCGAACGAAATCTATTCGCCATTAATAATAGTTGGAATCTTGATCCTATCAGCGATAATATTGCCGATTTCGATAAACTTTATCATTCTCTATCAACAGATAAACAAAATTCACTGCTTCAAGCAGTCTTAAATGCCAAAAGGAAAAATACGTTATTAGTCTTTGCGGCAGGAAATGAGAGTAAAAAGCAAGTTGGTGTGATGGCAATGTTACCTCGTTACCTACCCGAACTGGAAAAACACTACCTATCAGTTGTGGCTGTAGATAATAAAAATAATCTCACGAAATACTCTAACCATTGTGGTGTGAGTAAAAATTGGTGCGTTGCCGCTCCCGGAAATCTTGCGATCCTCAATGCAATTCCAGATAATAAACTTAAACCGCAATATAGTCTTGATAAAGAAGAAGGAACGTCCCTTGCTGCACCTGTAGTCACGGGAGCTTTAGCTATCTTAAAAGAACGTTTTAACTATCTAGCCCCAACGCAAATTCGTGATACTTTATTAACCACTGCAACCGATCTTGGTGAAAAAGGGGTAGATGATAAATATGGCTGGGGAGTGATTAATATAGCCAAGGCGATTAATGGCCCGAGTCAATTTTTAAATGATGAAACGGTTAATGTGACACGAGATGATCACTGGAAAAACGATTTCTCCAGTAAATTTAAGTTTACTAAGCAAGGTGAAAAATCATTAGATTTAGCCGGAAAAAATAATATTGCCCGAATTGATGTTGAACAAGGTAGACTCAACTTAAGCGGAATGACTCAATCCAAACAAGTGAAAAATAATGCCCATTTAGGTGTAAATCAAACTGAAATTAGGCAAGGTTATATGGCTACTGAAAATAGCCAATTAACCTTATTGGATAGTAATGGTTTAATTGGTAAAGATAAAGCAATTATTCAGCTAAATGGTTCGTTAAAAATTGCTGATAAATTAACGGAAAATAGTAAACAAGGTAGTATTTCAGCTACTGTTGTAAAACTTCATGATAGGGCGAGCTATCAAGGTGGGTTCACAAAACTAATTGATAATAAAAATTTAGCCAATAAAGGCTTAATGCAAGATCTCTATTTTAAACAGTCTGAAATTATTGCGAAAGTCAATTCAAATAAAGCCTTTACTGATCCTAATGCCAGTGATAATGCCAAGTCTGGACTGAGCCTATTAAATCAACTTAGAACCAGCTCATTTGCATATCGTCAGGGGGTATATAATGACTGGCTACAATCTGCATTAGAGCAAAAGAAATTAGGTCAGCTACATTATGCGGTTTCTAATCATATTTATGCTGATGCTTTAGCATTATTGCGTCATCAAAATGCAAAACAACTTAGCCATGTTCAGCATAATTTATTTACTGCAGCCTATTCACCACAAAAAACGTCAGTTTGGCTTGAGCATAGTGGCCAAAAACATTCTAAAGTGGCAATTAAACAGAACTCATCTACTCTCGGTTTGAGCCATAAGTTCAATGATAACGCATTATTGAGTGCAACATTAATGCGAAAAAATCATCATATGGACAAAGATTTTGCTCATGCAGACCTAAAACAGACAAGCTTAAATATTGGATTACGTTATCCTTTAGCCGATCATTGGTTTAGTGAGTTAGCACTACAATTTGGGCAGCAGAAATACAACCAACGCCGTTGGTACAAAAAATCTCAGCTCGGCCAGGCTCAAAACAAAGGGCATCATATGGGGGGAGAAATTCGTGTCGGTTATCAATTTATGCCACAAACTTGGATAATTGAACCAAGCCTAGGGGTTCAGTTCATTCAAACGAGAATGAAAGCTCTCAATGAAAAAGGTGAACTTGCAACAAATACCACGGCTCTTCACTATAACGATATTAATCTCACACCGAGTGTGAAATTAAAATACACCGTTAAATTTGAGCAAGGCAGCATTTCACCTTATGTTGGTTTGAACTACTTACATCGAGTAAAAGGAAAAGAAAGTAAAATTACCAGCCAACTCAATGGCTACCCATTACAAAGCTATGCGACACAAAAACGTAACCATGCTTTAAATCTTGAAGCCGGCATGCAGTTCCAATATAAAAATTGGTTCGTTTCTGCGAATGTTGATTATGATCGCATAAAATCAACGAATGCTTTTGGTTGGAAAACCAATATCGGCTTAACTTTCTAACTAATTATTCCAAACCTAAAAGTGGCACAGGCTTGCTTTGCTTGTGCCTATATCCTTTTAACTCTAATTATAGTATTTACATTCAAACAATCTTATGAAGAAGTTCTTTCATTTCCCCAAATTTAGTGAAGCATTTCCAAATGAAAAAAGACCATCTAAGCTACTAAGAGAATATTTTCGTTATAGCTTCCGCAAGGTATGGTGTTCAACCCAATGTATTCAATTGACAAATTACTTAAACAATTCACCTTTATGGGCAGAATTATTTAATCAAAACTTATATCGGGTTAATACACTTTTAGATACTTACTGTGATAAAACTTTTAATAAAAAACAAAGATTAAAAGCTATCAAAGAAAACTTTACGCGTTTTGAAAATTTATTCAGAATACATTTTTGCAATCAACTTGTGACACAGCAAGAGGTTTGTATTGCCAAATTAAGTGATGAACTGAATTTATATCTTAGCATTAATCAAATCGATCCCCTAGAAGGTTTCTTTTCATTAAATATTAAAAATAATCAAAAAGAACATATCTACGATGCTTCTTTTACCTTACTAGAGGAAAATAAAATTCTAATTTCCTCAATACAAGGACCTAACAGTAAATCTGCACAGGATCTTATAAAATCAGCTACTAAACAATTATATGGTATTCGCCCTATGTTTATGCTGATTTATATATTTAAACTAATTGCTGAGAAATTTAATTTAGAATTACTCGGAATCCCTCATAAAAGACAAGCAAAATATCGCTGGAATGATCACTCCAGATTATTATTTAATTACGATATTTTTTGGAAAGACAATAATGCTATTCTTACAAAAAATGATTATTGGTCATTGAGTAATAACATTGAGAGAAAACCATTAAATATCATACCGAGCAAAAAACGTTCTATGTATAAGAAACGTTACCAATTGCTCGATGATATTAAAGAAAAAATAAACTTAATGTTTTATTAATATACATATAATAATCTAGACAAATTTATTTCTCTTACGTAAAAGACCAATCTTTTATTAGATTGGTCTTTTACGTAAATATTATGCAATACTGTTATTAATAATCTATTTCTAGTCGTAATTGCCAATTAATCGGAGCTATTCCTTTCGAAAGCAAATATCTATTGGTTTTTGAAAAATGCTTACATCCAAAAAATCCACGATAAGCAGAAAGCGGTGATGGATGCGGTGCAGTCAATACGCAGTGGCGAGAGCGGTCAATAAACTGCCCTTTTTTCTGCGCATGGCTCCCCCATAATAAAAAGACTAAATTTTCACGGTGTTGGTTAAGTTGAGCAATCACTTTATCGGTGAAAATTTCCCAACCGAAATTGGCGTGTGAATGTGCTTGTCCTTGACGCACTGTGAGTACAGTATTCAGCAACAACACGCCTTGCTTTGCCCAATCAACCAAATATCCGTGATTTGGAATTTGAAAGCCCTCAACATCCTGCGCCAATTCTTTATACATATTAACTAAAGAAGGTGGCGGCGCGACCGGTGGTTTTACCGAAAATGCTAAACCGTGCGCTTGGTTTGGACCATGGTAAGGATCTTGCCCCAAGATCACCACTTTCACATCTTTAAACTCCGTTAAAGCAAAGGCACTAAATACTTCTTTTTGCGGTGGGAAAACCGTTACACCATTCATTCTTTCTTGATGTACTTGTTGTAAGATATGCTGAAAATAAGGTTGTTGTTTTTCTTCGCCCAGTGCTTCTGTCCAGTTATTCATTACTTCTCCTGTTAAAGCGTGTTAAAAATTTTTAAGTTTTTTTCACATTTTAGCTTATTTTTTATTCAATCAATAATATTTAAACTATATTCACTCAACTTTTAGTAGAAATCTTCAAAAAAAGTGATAAAATCCACCGCATCAACAAAATTTGAATTTATCAAAAATTTTTATAATTATCCAGCCAATACTCAGGAGTATCAAAATGATCAAAGGCGTACAAATTACAGAATCTTCAAACAGCAACTTAGTAAACTCTTTCTGGTTATTAGACGAAGAGAAAAACGAAGCGCGTTGTATCGCGGCTAAAGGCGACGTTTATAAAGAAGACCAAGTTATCGCAATCAGCGAATTAGGTCAAATCGCATACCGCGAAGTGCCGGTAAACGTTGCTCCGACAATCAAAGTTGAAGGCGGTCAGCACTTAAACGTTAATGTTTTACGTCGTGAAACATTAGAAGATGCGGTTAAAAACCCGGAAAAATATCCGCAATTAACTATCCGTGTTTCAGGTTATGCAGTGCGTTTCAACTCATTAACACCGGAACAACAACGTGACGTAATCACTCGTACTTTCACAGAAAGTTTATAATAACAGCTTTACTGTTCATTTTCTTAAAAAAGCACCTTCGGGTGCTTTTTTATTGCTTCTGTTTTACAAATCTTCCCTCAAATTCCACCGCTTGCTAAATACGCCTCCCAAAACGGAATTAACATACTGGATATTTTTACAAAAAATAGTAAAAACAGGATTGACACTGTTTTTTTAATCAGTAAAATCACCTGTATAAACACACAGTTTTAGAGGATGTAAAAAATGGCTTCAATTCGACCGCTTACCCGTGAGTTACCATATCAACCGTTACCGATGTACCGAGATATGAATAGTGAACGTTCAATCAAATTAGATCTGAATTCACTTTGTATTAAACGTCCGACCGAAACTTTTTTCATTCAAGTGAAAAACCCGAATTTAATCGCTTGGGGAATCGAGTTGGACGATTTACTTATCGTTGAGCAATCCGAACAATATTTAGTTAATGATCTGATTGTGATTGAGAAAAATGGAGAATATAAGTTTTATCAATTTTTTAACGAAATTGAGAATAGCGTAGGAACTCGAGAAATCATTCTTTTCTCACTGGATGTCAGAGAACCTAATTTACGCATTACCGACTGGCAGGAAATTGAGATTGCAGGCGTGATCACGAATGTAGTACACCAAATGCGCCATAAATCCGCACAAACGGCAGCAAGAAAATATGCGGCATAGAAAAAAGTCGTCAAATAACCTCTTTGACGACTTTTCATATAAACGTAATTAGAGAACGCGACGAGATTGCGTATAATTTCTCGCCCAATAACGTTCAGAAAGAGAACTGGTAGTTACTCCTTGGCTGGTACTGGCATGAACAAATTTACCTGCACCGATATAAACACCGACGTGATTATTGCGGCGGAAAAAAACTAAATCGCCGGGACGTAAATCCGATTTGGAAATAGAACGACCTAAATGGCGTTGCTCTGCGGTAGAGCGAGGTAAATCAAGATTAAAAGCACCGCTCATGGTTTTCTGTACGAAAGCCGAACAATCAATACCGCCGCGACCCTCACCGCCTAAGCGATAGCGAGTTCCCGCCCATTTACGATAGATGCTGTGGACTTTTTTAGCGGCATTACCGCCGTCGGTGGAAAGTTCTTCACGATGAGATACACGGGCTTTCATACCCTGTTTATAAGAAATTTGAGCTTCGATTTGCTCGGCGCTCGCTGCTTTAGCGACGATTTTAATTTGGCTTGACGTGGCGGGATGACTACTTAAACTAGCGGAAGCGATTGAAGAATAACTACCGAATATTGCAAACAGTGATGTAATAAATAATGGCTTTAGCCTTGTTAAAGCAGGGTGTTTTTTCATAATAATTTGTCTCGCCAGAACAACTACAGCGGTTGATTCCTATTAAAAATCTTAAAGTTAATAAATTTGGCGACCTATTTTACCTAGGTCGCAACAATCAAACTTTGGCAGTATAACGGATTATTTTGCTAATGTCCGCAAAAATTTTATTTCTTCTGTCCAAATTTCAGGCTGAATTGTTTCTAAAATAAGCGGAATATTGTCAAAGCGGTCGTCTTGCATGATAAATTTGCAAAAATCCGTTCCAATTGTGCCTTCTCTTAATTTGTGATGTCGATCTACTCGGCTACCTAACGGCGTTTTTGAACCGTTTAAGTGCATACCTCGTAAATACTGAAAACCGACCGTCCGTTCAAATTCGGAAAATGTTTGTTCGCAAGACTCTAAAGAACTGATGTCATAACCTGCTGAAAAGAGATGACAAGTATCTAAACAAACACCGACTCGGTTTTTATCCTCTACTTGGTCAATAATTTCGGCTAAATGTTCAAAACGATAGCCAAGATTAGAACCCTGACCGGCTGTATTTTCAATTACCGCAACCACATTCGGTACTTTTTCCACCGCAATATTAATCGACTCGGCTATACGCGCTAAACATTCACTTTCCGAAATCTTATTTAAATGTGCGCCGGGGTGAAAATTCAGTAATTTTAATCCTAACTGATTTGCCCGTTCCATTTCATCGATAAAGGCTTCGCGTGATTTTGCCAAATTTTCCGCTTCAGGATTACCTAAATTAATTAAGTAACTGTCGTGCGGTAAAATATGCTCCGGCGAAAATTGATGCGCTTTACAAAAACGCTTAAATTTTTCAATCGTATCCGCCTTTAATGCCGGTGCTTTCCATTGACGTTGGTTTTTAGTAAATAATGCAAAAGCATTTGCGCCGATTTCAACCGCTCTTAATACGGCGTTCTCCACACCGCCCGAAGCACTCACGTGCGCACCAATATATTTCATCTTCTTATCCTATTCGTGTAAAATGACTAACTTCTTAACCTTTATAAATCATTACTTATGAGCGAAACAACCATTAACGATTTCTCACTTCTCTGCCGTTTATTCGGCAATTTATTCTACCGTTCTCCGACTGATCCGATTCTTGCCGGTACTTTTACTTGGCTCGCACAAGGCGGCTTACGCCGACAATGGGCGTTATCGACCGATGCGCAAAGTGAATTAGCCTTAACTATGTTAGAGAAAAACGCTAACCCTACGCAATTACAAGCAAGCTATCAAGCACTTTTTGGTGAGGCTGGATCTATTGCTACAACAATTTCCGCCTATAAAATTTCGGTTGAGGACTTCATCAACTTCCGTCAAACACGCGCAATGCCTGTGTTAGAACAACCTGATCATGTTGCACTTTTACTTCTTACCGCCTCTTGGATTGAAGATAATTTAGATTCAAGTATCGCACAACAAGCCTTTTTTGAGCAGTTTTTACTGCCTTGTGCAGCGAAATTCTTAGGGCAAATCGAAGCGTATGATAACGGGTTCTATAAAGCATTAGCACAACTTTGTCGTGATGCGCTTAGTGCCATGGCGGATGAGTTAGAAGAAGTATTTGAAACGGAAATTGAATAATGCTATTGATCTAAACTCTTTGAATGATAAACTCAGAGAGCTTAATTTTTGAGCATAACAGGAGGCTTAAATGAAAAAAGCAGCATGGACGATCGCAATTACGATTTCATTACTACTTTCCGCTTGTGCCGTCACGCCACAACAACAGGCTGAACGGCAGGCTAGGCAAATCAAAGCGCAGCAGGATTTATCGGTAGCACTTGCTAAACAATGTGACGTAGAAACGGCTGAGATGATGGCGCAATTGTATAATCCGCCAATATCTCAAACCGAAAAAGAAAAAGCCGAATTTACTCAGCGTTATCAGAAAAAAGTTAATGACCCGCTTTTTCAGGCGTGCCATAAACTTGCTTGGGAAAACTATAAACACCAAGAAGAACTGGAACAAATACAACGTTACTACGATCTAGAACGCCCTCGCTTCCACCCTTGGCATTATTGTTATGCCTGTTGGTAAAAAAACTGGACACTTAGGTGTCCACTTTTCTATTTTCATATAAAATCAAACCACTTGCTTCGTACTATTTCTACATAATACGTAATAAATTGTCGAAGCGGCTATCGTACAAATCGCCATTGCATATAACATTGGTCGTTCGCTTGTGACGGCAATATGAGAAAGCGTCGCGCCGACTAAAGAGGCGATACCGAAACGGGCGGTACCGGCAACGCCGTTTGCCGTCCCAGCCATCTGTGGATAACGATCCAAAATAGCCGCAGTCGCATTGCTACCGATAGTTGAAAGCATACCGACATAAAACGGAATCCCAATCGCCATCGCCCAAAAACCTAATTTAAAGATAGCAACACACGCCAACCAAATACCGGCTAACAGTTGAACAAGTAATCCGATTTTCAACATTTTTTCCGAGCCGACTTTGACTACGATTTTTCCGTTTAATGCCGTCATAGACACCATTACAATCATATTTAAGCCGAAGAAATAGCCGAAATACTCTTGGGAAACCCCATAAATGCCAATATACACTAATGAACCGGAAGTTAAGAAACAAAACATCCCGGCAAAGGTCAAGCCGCCGACTAAAACATAACCTAAGGTTGCTTTATCCGATAAAAGCGTCCAAAAATTTTTAAAGACAATACCGAATCTAAGCGGTTGGCGTTTTTCGCTAGCAAGTGTTTCCGGGATCTTCCAACTAATGAGCAACACACAACTGATGCCCATAAAAACTAAGGTATAAAAAATCGAATGCCAGTGAAAATATTTGGCAATATAGCCGCCTAAAATCGGAGCTAACAACGGCGCAAGCATTGAAATAATCATAATGACCGACATCATTTGCGCAAACATATTACGATCAAACAGATCTCGTACTAAAGCCCCTAATACTACCGCCGGTGCCGCCGCGCAAAGCCCTTGAATCAGCCTAAGTAAGTAAAAGTTTTCAATGGTCATGACTTGCGTCAAGAAATATGCTGCTAATGCGGAACACGCTAAACCGAACAAAATAATCGGCTTACGTCCGAAACTATCCGCCATCGGCCCCCAAAAAAGTTGCCCTACGGCAAAGCCGAAGGTGAAAACCGCTAATGTGGTTTGCACTTTTTCTTGGGATACTTGTAAATCTCGTGCAATATCAAGGAATGAAGGCAAATACATATCAATCGCCAAAGGCGGCAGCATTGCCATCATTCCTAAGATGATAAAAAAGCACGGATGCGGTCTTGCTGTTACCATTAAAAGCTCCCTATTTCTTGCTCGGTAAGCGGACGATATTCCCCTTCTTCGAGGCTCTCATCTAACACCACATCACCGATACGCCAGCGATGTAACGCCTCTACTTTATTGCCTAAAGCGGCAAACATACGTTTTACTTGATGATAACGCCCTTCGCTGATAGTTAAATTCACATTGTAATCGTCAATAATTTCCATTTGTGCCGGTAAACAAGGCTCGCGTTCACCACGTAATAAAATGCCTTCCGCTAATTTTTTCGCATAAAAATCTTCCACCGGATCGGCAAGCGTCACCAAATAGGTCTTTTCACAATGATGTTTCGGCGAGGTGATGCGATGCGACCATTTACCGTCATCGGTTAATAACACCAAACCGGTCGTATCCACATCCAAACGCCCTGCGGTATGCAGTTTGGTCATCAGCGGATAGTCAAAAAATTGGAATACGGTCGGATATTCGCCGTCATCATGCGAACACACATAGCCTTGCGGCTTATATAGCATAAAGTATTGACCTTCATCGACCCATTCCAAACGTTCGCCTTCGTAACAAATTTCATCCGTATCACCAATTTTGACCGAACCGCTTTTTTCTAACTTTCCGTTTACGGTAACTAAACCGCTTTTTAAGGCTCTTGCCGCTTGAGAACGAGTTAATCCCGTATTTTCGGCAATAAATTTATCTAAACGCATATTTTCCTCTTTTGTTATACTGTTTTATTATACGCTTTAGCGTGGTGAAGCGTGAACTTTTTCCGCAGAAAATAACCTAATTGGCACTTGATTTCTTATAAGTAAAAGGATTCGCAATGTTGAATATGCCGAAACAAAAATGGATTAAAATTATAATCATCTTAATTTATTTGTTCAGCCCGATTGATATTCTGCCCGAGGCGGTATTAGGTCCGCTCGGTTTGGTTGATGATGCGGCGGCAATTTTGCTGTTAATTCAAACCGTGTTGAAAAAATAACACTAGGCCGGTCTTAACTTATATAAAACAAGCGGTCAAATTTCAGCAATTTTTTGCAAAAACCGACTTTGTAATCCCGTTAAAGGTAAATCCGACCCCTGCCACGCTCGAACCAGCTGCACTTGCATTAAGCCGAGCGTGTCTAGCCCCGCTACCGTTTCCGGTGTGTATTGTGCGGCAATTCTTGCCAACTGCGATAATCCCAAACTGCTTTCAAGGCTGGAACTGATAACCGCTTTCAATCCTTGCGTATGTGCCTGCTTGATTAAATTCACACATTTGGCAAGCGAGCCGGTAAGGGTCGGTTTAATCACTATCGCTTTCAAATAATCTTCCGCTTTTACGTTAAATCCCGCTTCACGTACGCTTTCATCCCACGCTATCGCAATACCGGTTGCTTGTGCGAATTGACGAGAGAACGAGGGGGTAAAACAGGGTTCTTCAATAAATTGGATACGCAAGCGGTTCGATTTTGCAATTTTTTTACCGAATTCGATCGCTTGCGCCAACGAAAAACTGCGATTGGCATCCAAACGCAAGGTAAGATGTGGGAATTGTTCCAACAACCTATTTGCCAACTCGCCTTCCTTTTCCGGCTCGAAACCGATTTTGATTTTGCCGAGCGGCTGCGGAATTCGTGCGATTTTTTGCGCAAACTGCGTAAAATTACCGTCGCATAAAATTGCCGAAGCAAACTTTCCCTGAGTAATCAATTCATTACGCAATTCAGCCAATGCACAACTAATACCAAACGCAACCGAAGGAAATAATCCTTCCAAATCATCGGTTTGATTCGCTAACCACATCTTCGCTTGCATTTCCGCATCGGTTAATGTTTCTTGACTAAAACCGGGCAAGGGAGCAATTTCGCCTAAGCCGATTTTGCCGTTTTCTTCCAGTTTAAGAATCAGCCCTTCTCGTTGAATGAGCGGTTGCTTGCGTAATACCACGCCGGTTTGACAAGGAATCGCATAGCGGTAAAGTTCGGCTTTTCTCATTTTCTGTCCGTTTGTAAAATTTTGCCTAAATTCTACCGCTTGCCGCATATAATTGAAACTGGAAAAAAAAGCCCGTTTGAGCTAAAATTAAAAGAATATTTTTAAATTTCCTATTCCCCCTCTTTACACAAAAGGGGGATTTTTTCCGATTGCAGAGAAACAAATAATGTCTAGAAAAATGCTGGTTACTTGTGCCTTGCCTTACGCTAACGGCGCAATTCATTTAGGTCATATGCTCGAACATATCCAAGCGGATATTTGGGTTCGCTTCCAACGTATGCGCGGTAACGAAATTTACTTTGTCTGTGCGGACGATGCACACGGCACGCCGATTATGCTTAATGCGGCAAAACAAGGCATTACCCCTGAACAATTGATTGAAAAAGCAAAAACCGATCACATTGCGGATTTCAAAGGCTTTAATATCAGCTTCGATAACTATCATTCGACACACAGTGAAGAAAACCGTGAAATTACTACCGAAATGTATAAAAAATTACGTGCTAACGGTTTTATCAAAAGTCGTGTGATTTCTCAATTATTCGATCCTGAAAAACAAATGTTCCTTCCGGATCGTTTTGTCAAAGGCACTTGCCCGAAATGTAAAGCGGAAGATCAATACGGTGATAACTGTGAAGTCTGTGCTTCGACCTACAGTCCGATGGATCTTATCAACCCTCGTTCTGCAGTTTCCGGTGCAACACCGATCGTGAAAGAATCCGAACACTTTTTCTTCGATTTACCGAGTTTTGAAGGTATGTTGAAAGAATGGACGCGTTCCGGCTCATTACAATCGGAAATTGCCAACAAAATGCAAGAATGGTTCGAAAGCGGTTTACAACAATGGGATATCAGCCGTGACGCACCTTACTTCGGTTTCCCGATTCCGGATGCGGAAAATAAATTCTTCTACGTATGGCTTGATGCGCCAATCGGCTATATGGCGTCATTTAAAAATTTATGTGATCGCAACGGTTTAAACTTTGACGAATTCTGGAAAAAAGATTCAGAAACCGAGCTTTATCATTTTATCGGTAAAGATATCGTTTACTTCCACAGTCTTTTCTGGCCGGCAATGCTGGACGGTTGTGAATTACGTAAGCCGACTAATGTATTTGCACACGGTTATGTGACGGTGGACGGTGTGAAAATGTCCAAATCACGCGGTACCTTTATTCAAGCAAGCACCTATTTAAAACATATCGATCCGGAATGTTTACGCTATTACTATGCGGCAAAACTGAACGAGCGCATTGAAGACTTGGATTTAAGCCTTGAAGATTTCGTACAACGTGTAAACAGCGATATCGTCAATAAATTAGTGAACCTCGCTTCACGTAATGCGAGTTTTATTGCCAAACGTTTTGAAGGTAAACTGGCTGATCAATTAGAAGACGAAGCACTTTTTGCAGAATTTATCGCACAATCGGAGCAAATCGCCGCACATTATGAAAATCGTGAATTTAACAAAGCGATTCGTTTAATTATGGATCTTTGCGATAAAGCGAATAAATATGTCGATGATAAAGCCCCTTGGGTGATCGCAAAGCAAGAAGGTCGTGAGGCGGAATTACAAGCGGTATGTTCAATGGGTATCGAGTTATTCCGTGTGTTAATGAGTTACTTAAAACCGGTGTTGCCACAGTTAGCGGAACGTGCCGAAGCCTTCTTAAAAACGGAATTAACCTGGGATAACATTCAGCAACCGTTATTAGGTCAAAATGTTGCGCCGTTTAAATCATTGTTCTCTCGTCTTGAGAAAAAACAAATTGATGCGGTGATTGAAGAAACCAAAGCACTGTTTGCAGCACAAAATAAAGAAAAAGGAAAACAAAAAGTGGAAAATACTGAAAATACGGCTGTGGAGCCTATCGCAGCGGAAATTACGATTGATGATTTCGCAAAATTAGATTTACGTGTGGCAAAAGTAATTAGCTGTGAAGCCGTACCGGAATCAAACAAATTATTGAAATTCCAATTGGATTTAGGCGATCACCAACGCCAAGTATTATCCGGTATTAAAGCGGCTTACAATAATCCGGAAGAATTAGTCGGTCGTTTTGTGATTATGGTAGCAAACCTTGCACCACGTAAAATGAAATTCGGCGTATCGGAAGGGATGATTTTATCCGCAGGCACAGGCGGTGCGGATTTATTCCTACTTTCAGCGGATGAAGGTATCCGCCCGGGTATGCAAGTAAAATAATAGCTATAGTAAAAAAGGCGGTAAAAATTACCGCTTTTTTTGCGAACAAGGAGAAAAAATGATTCAACAAACACTCTGTTTAATTAAACCCGATGCGACACAACGCAATCTTATCGGTAAAATTCTTAGCCATCTGGAAGAAGCCGGTTTAACTATTAAAGCACTTAAAAAAGTACAGCTTAATCAAGAACAAGCGGAAGGTTTTTACGCCGAGCATCAAGGTAAGGAATTTTTTGCTCCGCTCGTGGAATTTATGATTTCCGCACCGATTGTCGCGGTCGTGCTTGAAGGCGAAAATGCAATCTCTCACTACCGTGAATTAATGGGCGCAACCAATCCGGAACAACGTAAAGCCGGTACGATTCGCGCCCTTTACGCTATCAGCGGACGTGAAAATTCGGTACACGGTTCGGACTCCGAGCAATCGGCAAAACGTGAAATCGCTTATTTCTTCACGCCGAATGAAATTCTCTAAACGATAGCTAAAAAGAAAGCCGTTTGCCTTACACAAACGGCTTTTTTATCACTTATACAAGCGGTCCGTTTCTTGCAATCTGGGATAGTGGACAAAATTGAGTCTAATTTCCCCATGATATAGCCATAATGGACATTTTTGAGTCTGTTATGGCTTTATTTTTAACTTCGCTGGCAAATAAAATCCTTTATAAACACCATCTTATGTTCATCAGTCAATCCTTGGTGAGGGGCTAATTTTGCTTTCATCAGCTTAAAAAATGACTCGACTAAATTCGTCGTATGTGCAATATGCAGTTCAGGATAATCTTGATAGGTAAATAAATAATTTATGCTACGTTTTAGACTCCAATAGGCACTTCTTAATCGTTTGTGTTTAAACCGTTTTGCATTATGCTCCGAGCGTTCGTTAAAGTAAGTTTTATACTCATTCCGCCATTGCAGTAATGCTTGATTAAGCGTCTCTTTTGTATAAGATTTAAGTGAATAGTATAGCTCCAATAACGCTTTCCCAGCCGGAGATTTGGGGGATTTCGTTAAATAAAATATCCCTCTCCCAACTTGATGAAAATGACACATCTGAGTTGGAATATCAGGATATGCATTGAGTAATCCTCTCCTACCATCGCAGGTAATCGATTGAATCTTAATGCCTTTTTCCATTAATTCTGATATAGCTTCGAAATAATACTGATTTTTCTCAGCGGGAATAAAACGAAAGTAGACCGGTTTGGAAGAGAGTGAATCCACTAAAACCAATACGGCAAAACGCTGTTTAAAATGTGTGGTATCCATCACGATGTTAATGGTTTCGGATAAAGGTTGTTGCTCAGCTTTTATGGATTTTTGAAGATGCCTTCTGATGGTTCTTTCAGAACATTGATATTCAATAGTAAGCTGCCGAATGGTTTGTTTTAGCGAGGTATACTTAAACCAAATTTCTTGTGAATTAAGTCGTTTGGATGCAACAAAATTACGATGGCAATCGAGACATTTATAGCGTTGAACACCATTAATTTTGCCATATTTTTTGAGGTTAAAAGATGAGCAGAAAATACAATTTTTTAGTCATTTTTATAAAAAGTGGGTTAAAGCCTTATAGTACAAGGTTTTAACCCATTTTGTAGACTCAATTTTGTCCACTATCCCCAAAATCTTACAAAAACAGACTGCTTAAATATCTGCTATTTACGAGAACCTAACAGTTTATTCGAACTTTCAAGAATGCTTTTGAGATCGGCATTATCTTTAAGCTGTAATTCGTCCATCGGTTCAATATGCCAAATATCACGAGCGTAATCCAGCACCGAACGATCCGATGAGAAATAACCCATATTCGCAATATTGATAATTGCCGAACGCGTCCAAGCTTTCTTATTACGATAAGCCGCCGCGACTTTTTCCTGCGCTTCCACATAGCTGCGGAAATCCGCACAAGCTTGGTAATAGTCGCCCGAATTGAGAATCAGATCTTGATAACGATACGGATCATCCGGCGAGAATTTACCGTTTAAGATTTGTGAAACCGCTTCGTTTAACTCCCCGTCCGTTTCATAATAATGATACGGCGAGTAGCCGTTACGACGCAATTCTTCCACTTGCTCAACCGTATTACCGAAAATAAAGATATTATCTTTACCGACACAATCAAGAATTTCTACGTTCGCACCGTCTAACGTGCCGATAGTTAAAGCGCCGTTAAGTGCGAATTTCATATTCGAAGTACCTGATGCCTCGGTACCTGCCAATGAAATTTGCTCTGAAACGTCCGCCGCCGGAATAATCATTTGCGCCAGTGATACGCCGTAGTTCGGAATAAATACTACCTTAATTAAATCGCGAATACGTTCATCATTATTGATGACATTTGCGACATCATTAATTAAACGAATCACTTTCTTCGCCGCATAATAAGCACTTGCCGCTTTACCGGCAAAGATAAACACACGAGGCGTCCAATCCGCATTCGGATTTTTTAAGATACGGTTATATAACGTAATAATGTGTAATACGTTTAGCTGTTGGCGTTTATATTTATGAATACGTTTTACTTGTACGTCAAAAATCGCTTCAGGGTTAAGCGTAATCCCTAAGTTTTTCTCAACATACTCCGCTAATTTACGTTTGTTCTCATATTTTACCGCCGCAACTTCGGCTTGGACGTCCGCATCATCGATAAATACGTTGAATTTTTCTAATTCGCTCAGGTTTGTCAGCCAATTCGTACCGATACGTTTATCCAAGATATTCGCTAAGCCTGGGTTGGCAATTCTTAACCAACGGCGAGGCGTTACCCCGTTTGTTACGTTAGTAAAACGATCCGGATAAATACGCGCGAAGTCGGCAAAAATGGATTCGACCATTAAATCCGAGTGAATTTTCGCTACACCGTTTACTTTGGTTGAAGCGACTACCGCCACCCAGGCCATACGTACTCTGCGATCACCGTGTTCATCAATTAATGATACACGTTGCACCAAATCTTCATCGCCCGGGAATTTTTCACGTACTTCGTTTAAGAACCATTCGTTGATCTCAAAAATAATGCCTAAATGACGAGGTAAAATACGCCCTAACATTTCTACCGGCCATGTTTCTAATGCTTCGCTCATTAGCGTATGATTGGTATAGTAGAAAATTTTGCGCGTCATACTCCACGCTTGCTCCCAGCTATAACCTTTTTCATCAATCAGAATACGCATGAGTTCCGGCACGGCAAGGGTCGGGTGAGTATCGTTTAAATGAATCGCCACTTTATCGACTAAATTAACACAAGAACCGCATTCCGTTTCATGGCGACGGATAATATCCTGCACGGAAGCGGAACAGAGGAAATACTCTTGGCGTAAACGTAATTCACGTCCGTTATAAGTTGAATCGTCCGGATAAAGTACGCGAGAGACATTCTCTGAAAGATTCTGGTGGCTCATTGCAGAGAAATAATCACCGCGGTTAAAGTCCGCTAAACCGAACCCCTTACCTGAAGCATGCGCAGACCATAAACGTAAACTATTGGTTGCGGTAGTTTCGAAACCCGGAATCAATTGATCGTGTGCTTGGGCAACAATTTCTTCGTCCGGTTGCCATACGACTTTTGAACCTTCATTCCATACTCGTCCGCCGAAACGAATCGGGAAACGTTTACTGGAACGTAAATACGGCCACGCAAATTCGTTTTCCAACCATTGATCCGGCTGTTCTACCTGCTCGCCGTTACGAATTTCTTGGCGGAACATACCGTATTCGTAACGAATACCGTAACCGATCGCCGGAATTTTCATTGCAGCAAGGCTGTCCATATAACAAGCCGCTAAACGACCTAAACCGCCGTTACCTAAACCCGGATCACCCTCTTCGTTAATAATATCTTCCAAATTTTGACCGAGTTCTTTTAACGCCGCGTCAATCAACTCATATACGCCTTCCGCAATCATCGCATTGGAGAAAGTACGTCCCATTAAGAATTCCATTGAAAGATAATATACGCGACGACTACCGTTCGCCACTTGACTGCGGCGAGTTTGTAACCATGATTCGGTCGAGAGATCACGTACGACACGTAATGCTGCATTCAGCCAGTTACGTTTACTCGCTTCACGCGGCTCGACCCCTAACGCAAACACCATTTTATATAAAATAGCGTCTTTAACTTGTTGAATATTCTCCGGACTTAAAGCCTTATTGCCCATTTGTCACTCCTAAATATAAATAAAATCCGTTATACGATTTCTTGATAAATCGCCTGATATGAAGCCGCCGCTCTCGCCCAGCCGAAATCTTGAGCCAATGCATTTTGACGAACGCTTGACCATAATTTATTTTTCTTCCATAAATTGACCGCTCGTCGGAAAGCCTCAAGGAAATCGTCACTGCTCGGATAATTAAACACAAACCCCGTTGCAGTACGTTGTTCAATACTTTCTTTATTACTATCCACCACCGTATCGGCCAATCCGCCGGTACGACGCACTAAAGGAAGCGTACCGTATTTTAAACCGTATAACTGGGTTAATCCGCAAGGTTCAAAACGGCTCGGCACTAAAATAACGTCCCCGCCGGCAATAATTTGATGAGAAAGCGCTTCATTATAGCCGATGTAAATACCGATTTGTTCCGGATGACGACTACGCGCTTCATTCAATAAATATTCCAAATGAGGCGAGCCGCTTCCTAAAACGACTAATTGAACACGTTCTTCCATTAATTCATCGATACGATCCAGAATAAAATCCGCACCTTTTTGCTCGGTTAAACGGGTAACCATCACCATAAGCATCGCATCTTTATCTTCCGGTAAGTGGAACATTTGTTGTAATTCCGCTTTATTCTTCGATTTACCTTGCATATAACTCGGCTTATAGGTTGCAACGATATTCGTGTCGGTTTCCGGATTCCACACCGTATCGTCCACGCCGTTTAACACCCCGTGTAATCGACCTTGCGCTTTGCGAGTTTGTAATAAACCGTGCATACCGCCACCGGCAATTTCTTCGGTAATTTCCAATGCGTAAGTCGGACTTACCGTTGTAATTTTATCCGCAAAATATAAACCGGCTTTAAGATAAGAAATTTCACCGTAAAACTCTAAACCTTCCGCTTGGAAGAAATGCCAAGGTAAACCGAGCTCATGTAAGTGGTAAGAATGGAAACGTCCCGGATAAGCGATATTATGAATAGTAAATACGCTTTTTACCGGACTATTCCAACTTTTAAGGTAAGCACAAGCTAAACCGCCCTGCCAATCATGCGCATGCAAGATATCCGCCTTACCCCACCATTGATCCAATCCTTCCGAAAGCTGCGCACCTAAATAACCTAAAAGTGCAAAACGTTTATAATTATCCGGATAATCCGCATAACCCGAATCATGATAAGGATTACCCGAACGCTGGAATAAATGCGGCGCATCAATCACATAAACGCCGAGTCCGTTAAAATAAGTAAAACGAATGGTCACTAAACCGGCAAAAGTACCGATGGTCGCCACTTCATTGGTTTCGCCAATTTTTTCCGCCACTTGAGGATATAACGGAATCAGAACTCTGACGTCATTGCCCGATTGTTGTTGCGCGTAAGGAAGTGCTCCCATCACATCAGCCAAGCCGCCTGTTTTGATCAAAGGATACATTTCCGAACAGATATGTAAAATTTTCATATAATCGCCCGTTTTGTTAATTTGTAAAAAAATAGAGAAATATGACCGCTTATAAAAACGCCTAAAGGACGCACAATGTGCGTCCTCGGCTAAACAGATTAATTAAATGGTATGGTGTAATTTAATATTGGAGGTAATACCTTGTAATTTATCCAACATACCTTGCGTAACAAGTACGATTCCGCCTTTACTCACTCGGAAATGTTTCGCATCTTCTTCCGGATTTACACCGATTTGTAAGCCGTCCGGAATCACACAATGACGATCGATTACCGCTCGTTTAATCACACAATTTTTACCGATACTTACCTGAGGTAAAATCACGGTATGTTCGATGATGGTTTCTTCCGCCACATGTACACGGTTAAATAAGACCGAATTACTGATTTCCGCATCGGTAATTACACAACCGCCGGCGATAAGCGAGTTATCTAAGGTACGTTGTCTTTGTTTATTGTAATAGAATCGAGCCGGTGCAGTTTGTTGCGGACGTCCGTGGATAGGCCAAGATTCGTCATATAAATCCAATTGCGGTTCTTCCGAAACCAAATCCATATGCGCCGCCCAATAGCTGTCAATCGTACCGACATCACGCCAGTAGATTGCGCCTGTTGCGTTTCGACCTTTACATGAACGTTCAAACGGATGAGCATATAACACGCCTTCTTCCACCGCTTTCGGAATAATATCTTTACCGAAGTCATGTGAAGTTCCGGGAACCGCTGCTTCTTGCTCTAACATTTTGTAGAGATAATCCGCATCAAATACGTAAATTCCCATTGAAGCTAATGAGGAATCAGGACGTCCCGGCATTGCAGGCGGATCAGCGGGTTTTTCCACAAACTCTTTTACTTTTAATTTGTCATTGACCGCCATTACGCCGAATTCGACCGCTTGCTCACGAGGTACCTCGATACAACCTACCGTACATTTCGCTCCGCTTTCTACGTGGTCACGTAACATTTGGGTATAGTCCATTTTATAAATATGGTCGCCGGCTAAAATCACTACGTATTTAGGACGATAATGCGATTTCATCATCGACATATTTTGATAAACCGCATCCGCCGTACCGCGATACCAAGTATTTTCATCCAATTGCTGACGAGCCGGAAGCATATCGATATATTGATTGCGCTCATAAGGAAGGAACGACCAACCGCGTTGTAAATGGCGAAGTAACGAGTGTGCGGCGTATTGCGTAATCACGCCGATTTTTAATAAATTGGAGTTAATACAGTTTGAAAGTGCGAAGTCAATAATACGACGACATCCGCCGAAATATACGGCCGGTTTCGCACGTCTATCGGTTAATTCATAAAGGCGTGAACCTCGACCACCCGCTAAAATAAGTACTAACGTATCGTTAGTAATATCGAGACCAGATTTATTTAGGTCGTTTTTTTCTTGTGTAAGCATGTGATTTCTCCGGTATTAATATGAACTTAATTTTCTTTGAAGCACGCACACTCCCATCTGTTCGAACTGAAGAGCAACCGATTGCGTATTCGCTATCAAAGTCGCAATATTCTTACCGAGACAAATATGCCATTTACCTGTCGGTAGGAAAAATTGCTGGGTGGTTTTTTTGGCATTTATTAAGATCAGCCAATGATCTTGCAGTAGAATTTGTAACGCTTTGGACTCCGTATTATGCCAATCTTCAATCTCCATCACTTTCCCTTGCGATGAAAACCATTGAACGTCATTCTCCGTCCACCAGTGGTTTTGGTGAGAGAGTAAGGCAATACGTTTACGTAAGGCTATCCATTTTGCTACATACTCAATTCTTGATTCATTTGCATTTTGCCAGTCAATCCAAGCTATCTCATTATCTTGGCAATAAGCGTTGTTATTACCCTTTTGCGAATGCCCCAACTCATCACCGGCACGTAGCATAGGTACGCCGTTTGAGAGAAATAAGGTCGCCAATAAGCTACAAGCGGTCTGATCTCGCAAAATATTTACAAATTCGTTATCGGTTTCGCCTTCAACACCGTGGTTATTACTATGATTAGTGTTTTCACCGTCACGATTATTTTCACCGTTTGCTTCATTATGCTTTTTGTTATAACTCACGAGATCTTGTAGAGTAAAACCGTCGTGTGAAGCAAAATAGTTGATACTTTTTGCCGGAGAATATTGCCAATAAAGGTCATCGCTACCGGCTAAACGACGAGCAAACTCGCCTAGATTGCCACTCTCGCCTAAAAAGAATTCTCGCATCGTGGTACGGTATTTATCATTCCATTCCGCAAACTGAATCGGAAATCTGCCGACTTGATAACCGTTCGGACCAATATCCCAAGGCTCGGCGATTAATTTAATATGTTCTAATTCAGGCGTTTGCTTAATTTTTTCAAAAAACGGCGATAATTGATCAAATTCGGGGGTTCGTCCTAATGTGGTTGCCAAATCGAAACGGAATCCATCGATATGGCATTCACTTACCCAGTAAACCAAGCTGTCTATCGCCCACTGGCACACTCTCGGATGGCTTAAATTTAACGCATTACCGCATCCCGCCCAATTCTCATATTCCCCTTGCTGATTCAGCCAATAATAATTTTGGTTATCAATGCCTCTTTGACATAGCGTTAAACTGTCCGTACCGCCCTCTGCGGTATGGTTATAAACCAAATCTAAAATGACTTCAAAACCGTGTTTATGTAATGTTTTAACCAAATATTTAAATTCGGTAATCGGGTCTTCTTGATCCCAAGCAAGCACCGGCTCAACTGCAGAATGTCCGATAACATTGTATCCCCAATAATTGGTTTTCCCCATTTTCTGCAAGTGCACTTCATCAATATGATGGCTGACCGGTTGCAATTCTATGGTCGTGACGCCTAAACGCTTCAGATACGCAATAGAAGCCGGATGTGCAAGACCTGCATAAGTCCCGCGTAACGGTTCGGGAATCTGTTGATTTAACCGACTGAAACCCTTTACATGAAGCTCGTAAATAATGGTTTCTCTCCACGGGTAATGCGGGCGTTCGTCATCTTCCCAATCGAAATTATCCGGCGTAACCACTACCGATTTAGGCGCTAAATGAGCGTTATCACGTTTATCATCCCATTGAAAATACTTAATTTCATCCGCCGTATGCGCCGATACCGTACCGACGATACGTTTCGCATAAGGATCAAGTAATAACTTTTGCGGATTAAATAACGCGCCTTTTTGCTTATCGGTAATCCCTGCGACACGGAAACCGTATTCGATGCCTTCTCCGATATTTTCAACGAATAAATGCCATACATCACCGGTACGTCGCATCGCAAAACGTTGTTCTTGCGATTGCTTAAATAAACAGAGTTCGATAGCGGTCGCATTTTCTGAAAAAATTGCAAAATTCGTGCCGTTTTCGACCGCTTGCGCACCTAATGGAAAAGGACTTCCCGCTGTCACTTTCATATTTTGTTACTTCTTATTTTTATGAGCTTTTTTATGTGCTTTAGCTTTTACGCTTACCGTTTTTTTAGTGGGTTTTAATGCTTTTTGCATCGCAACTTCCGCCATTTTCACAATATCTTGTTCGGCTTCAACCGCTTCTTTAGGCTTAGGCTGACAAGCAATAAAAATGGTTGATAACGGCGGAATCGAAAGTTCAATAGAGAACGGTTTACCGTGCGATTCGATTGCTTCGCATTCAATCTCGCCGTAATTGCCTACGTTACTTCCTTCATAGTAAGCCGCATCCGAATTGAGGATTTCAGTATAAGTGCCGTCTTGACGCACGCCGATACGATAATTATGGCGAACGACCGGCGTAAAGTTACTGACTACGATCACACTCTCGCCGTTTTTGGCTTTACGTTCAAAAGCAAATACCGATTGTTGCCAGTCATCGACTACTAACCATTCAAAACCGGCAGGATCGTAATCCAATTGATAAAGCGCCGGATATTTTTGGTAAGTACGGTTCAAATCTCTCACCCAATTCAGCACGCCTTTATGCCAACCGCCGCCTTGTTCGCCTAACAGGAACCAATCGAGGCTTTCGTTGTAATTCCATTCACGACCTTGGGCGAATTCATTACCCATAAACAGTAATTTTTTACCCGGATAGCCCCACATATAACCGTAATAGGCTCTTAAGTTCGCAAATTTTTGCCAACAATCGCCGGACATTTTTCCGAGAATGGAACATTTGCCATGCACCACTTCATCGTGTGAAAGCGGTAATACGAATTTTTCGCTATATTGATACATCATCCCGAAGGTCATCCAATCGTGATGATATTGACGATAAATCGGATCGAGCGACATATAACGTAAGGTATCGTTCATCCAGCCCATATTCCATTTATAGTCGAAACCGACCCCGTTTTCCTCCGGACTATGCGTAATACCGGCAAATGAAGTGGATTCCTCCGCAATCACAACCGCTCCATTTCCTTCTTTTTTCAACATACGATTGGTTCTACGAAGGAAATCAAGCGCTTCTAAATTTTCTCGTCCGCCGTATTGATTCGGAATCCACTCGCCGTCTTTACGAGAATAATCACGGTAAATCATGGAAGAAACCGCATCGACTCGTAAACCGTCGATACCGAATCTCTCCGTCCAATATAAGGCGTTACTAGAAAGATAATTAAACACCTCGTGACGACCGTAATTAAAAATTAAAGTATTCCAATCTTGATGATAACCTTCTCGCGGATCTTGATGTTCATACAAATGCGAGCCGTCAAACTCGGTTAAACCGTGCGAATCGGTCGGAAAATGCCCGACTACCCAGTCAAGAATCACATTAATACCCGCTTCATGCGCTTTACGAATCAAGGTACGTAAATCGTCCGGCGAACCGAATCGGCTGGTCGGAGAATAAAGTCCGGTCGGTTGATAACCCCAAGAACCGTCGAACGGATATTCGGTAATCGGTAACAATTCGATATGAGTGAACCCCATATCTTTAACATAAGGAATTAATTCGTTGGCAATTTCTTCATAATTCAGCCAATAATTATTCTCAAGATGGCGACGCCACGAACCGAGATGCACTTCATAAATTGAAATCGGCTGGTCGGGATCATTCGCATGACGTAGTTTCGCATCCACTTCGATTTTTTCCGGTAAACCCGTTACTACGGATGCCGTATCCGGTCTGAATTGCGATGCGAACGCATAAGGGTCGGATTTCAAACGAATGTTACCGTTGCTATCTAAAATTTCGAATTTATATAATGCACCTTTCTCAACATTAGGTAGGAAAATATCCCAAATACCGCTTTCCGAATGGAAACGCATCGGGTTTACTCGCCCGTCCCAATAGTTGAAATCGCCGACAACCGATACACGACGGGCATTCGGCGCCCAAACGGAAAAATGTACGCCGGAAACGCCTTCTTGCGTTTTCAAATGCGCACCTAAGGTTTCGTATGGACGAAGATGAGTTCCTTCCGCCAATAACCAGTTATCCATCGGTAGAAGCGAAGAAGTAAAACGATAGGGATCTTCAAGGTCGATTTCCGCTAAAGAATAACCGACTCTTAAACGATAATTTAAGGAAGAATACTGCTGCGCCAATTGCGCTACAAATAAGCCTGAGTCGTCTATTTTCAAAGCTTCGGAAAGTATTTGACCGTCTGCACTCAGAATTTTAACCGTCGTTGCTTCCGGTAGAAAAACACGAATTACGCTCACATCACCCGCTTGATGTAAGCCGAGATAAGAGAAAGGATCTTTACAATACGCTTGAGAAAGTTGCTCAATAAAAGATAAATCTTGTTTAGAATACGTATATGTTTTCATGCTATAACCATCCTCGCTTTTCACACTTTTGACTATTTTCTTCCTGACTACGAAAACGTTTGCATCATAACATTTTCTAATGGTCTTCGGCGAAGCATTGTTCATTTTTGTGATTTAAATCATGTTTTTCTCTTGAGATATGCGAACCAGATCACACTTTCTGATATTTTTTTCGGCTTGCTAGAACGATTTAGCAGAATATAGGTTACAATATCGGACAATATTTTTATTTTTAAAATTAAATCTGATAAGGAGTTACGATGCTAAATTTATCGGCAAAAAATATCTGCTTAAATAGCTCGGTAAACAATAAAGATGAAGCGATTAAACTTGTTGCCGCCGGCTTAACGGCAAACGGTAATGTTGCGGAAGGTTATGAAGCCGGAATGCTTGCGCGCGAAACGCAAACCTCTACTTTTCTAGGTAACGGTATTGCAATTCCGCACGGCACATTGGATACCCGCCACCTTGTACAAAATACCGGTGTACAAATTTATCAGTTCCCGCAAGGTGTGGAGTGGGGTGAAGGCAATAAAGCCTATGTTGTGATTGGTATTGCGGCAAAATCCGACGAGCATTTAACACTATTGCGTCAATTAACCGGCGTATTAAGCGACGAAGCGGCGGCGGAATTACTCGCAACTACGCAAGATACGGACGAATTTATCAGCGTGCTGAGCGGTAAAAAATCCTTACCGAGTTTGACCGATACCCTCATTTCATTAAATATCGATTCTCCGAGCCTTATTACGCTTTCTGCGATTAATGCCGCAAAACTGCAAGAAAACGGTTATGTTAATCAGACATTTATCAGCGAAGCGATTTCAAATCAGCCGCTTAATTTAGGCAACGACGTTTATCTTGCCGATGCCGCTCAAGGCAACCAATCAAACGGTATCGCCGTTGCACGTAACATGTCAGGTCAAACGGTCATTACCGTTGCAGCAACCGACGAGCATCTACAAAGCCATCTGGCTTACTTATTAAACGGCGATATTCGTAGCCAATTCTCAACCGCTTCCGCAGAACAAATTATTGCGTTTTTTAACGGTGAAAGCATTGTAAATTCCGCTCAAAATACCACCGCTTGCGTAAATCTTGCAACAGGTCAGGTTATCGGTACTTTCACCGTACGTAACGACAACGGCTTACACGCTCGTCCAAGTGCGGTTTTAGTACAAACCTTAAAACCGTTTGCGGCAAAAGTAACCGTTGAAAACTTAGATCGCGGTACGGCGCCGGCGAATGCGAAAAGCACGATGAAAGTGGTAGCGTTAGGAGCAAGCCAAGCACACCGTTTACGTTTTGTAGCGGAAGGTGAAGACGCTCAACAGGCGATCGAAGCGTTGGCAAAAGCATTCGTAGAAGGCTTAGGCGAAAGCGTTTCATTCGTACCTGCGGTTGAAGATACGATTGAAGGTGCGGCACAACCGCAAGCGGTTGAATCTGCAAAAAATTCTGCAAATCCGACCGCTTCCGAGCCTACGGTGGAAGGTCAAGTGGAAGGCACGTTCGTGATTCAAAACGAACACGGTTTACACGCCCGCCCAAGTGCGGTGTTAGTCAATGAGGTAAAAAAATATAACGCGACTATCGTTGTACAAAACTTAGACCGTAATACTCAATTAGTCAGTGCGAAAAGCTTAATGAAAATTGTAGCACTTGGCGTCGTAAAAGGTCATCGCTTACGTTTCGTAGCAACCGGTGACGACGCTCAAAAAGCGATTGACGGTATCGGTGCAGCGATTGCTGCAGGTTTAGGCGAGTAATTGAGGAACAAACAATGACACAACAATTACGAATTGCAACCGTAACCTTAAATCCGGCATTCGATTTAGTCGGCCGCCTCCAACGTATTGAAGTGGGCGAAGTAAACACGGTTGAAACCTTAGGTTTATATCCTGCCGGTAAGGGCATCAACGTTGCGAAAGTATTGGCGGATCTTGGCGTTAAATTAGCGGTTAGCGGTTTTTTAGGCGCTGAAAATCAAGGCGATTTCGTTCAATCGTTTAAACAAAACGGTGTGGACGATCAATTCTATCGTATTGACGGTAAAACGCGTATTAACGTGAAAATTACCGAAACCGAAGCGGACGTGACCGACTTAAACTTCTTAGGCTTTGAAATTAGTGCCGAAGATTGGGCAAACTTTACCGCTCAATCACAGCAATGGGCAAAAGAGTTTGATTTGGTGGCGGTATGCGGTTCGCTCCCTCGCGGTGTAACGGCACAACAATTTGCACAATGGTTGGAATCACTCCACCAACAAGGCTTAAAAGTGGTATTAGACAGCAGCAATGCGGCATTAACCGAAGGTTTAAAAGCCCATCCATGGTTAGTAAAACCGAATCGTCGTGAGTTAGAAGTTTGGGCGAATCGTCCGTTAAACAGCTTAGAAGAAGTGATTGCGGCGGCACAAGAATTGCGTGCCGGTGGTATTGAAAACGTAATTATTTCAATGGGCGCAGACGGCTCTGTATGGCTTAACAGCGAAGGAGTGGTTCAAGCTCAACCGCCTCGTTGCCAAAATGTTGTGAGTACGGTCGGTGCCGGCGATTCGATGGTGGCAGGCTTAATTTATGGGCTTGCTCAAGGTTGGGATAAAGCGAAAACTCTCGCCTTCGCAAGTGGTACATCGGCATTAGCAGTATCACAAAGCAATGTCGGTATCAGTGACCGAAACGCCCTAGATGAGATTGTGGCGCAGGTGAAATTAACCCGATTAAGCTAATAATTTGTCATCAAATCTCCCCCTACCCCTCTTTACTAAAGAGGGGGGAATAAATTTTCTCAAACTTATAAGGATCTCAAAATGAATATTTCCTTTGTATTCCCTCAATCATTAGGTAAAGCCCGTGCTTTCCTCGTGAATGAAGTATTATCGGCGGCAGCCAAGCAACAAGGCCATCAAGTTGTAAACGCTGAACAAGCTGATTTTGTTGTGTTATTTAACGATGAAATTCCGACTATTGCTGCCGGCAAACAAGGTGCGGTGGTGAATTTAGACCAAGCCTTTACTCAACCGGAAGCGACGCTTAAACAAGCGGTCGAAAATGCAAAAACTTTTGCAAATGCAACCGTTTCTAGCGCATCAAATTCAGGTGTAAAAAACATCGTCGCAGTAACCGCTTGCCCGACCGGTGTGGCACATACCTTTATGTCTGCGGAAGCTATTGAAAACTATGCTAAAGCACAAGGTTGGAACGTTAAAGTTGAAACTCGTGGTCAGGTTGGTGCGGGTAATCCGATTTCTGCGGAAGAAATTGCAGCGGCAGACTTAGTCTTTGTGGCGGCGGATATTGACGTGGATTTGGACAAATTCAAAGGTAAACCGATGTACCGTACCTCAACCGGTTTAGCCTTGAAGAAAACCGCACAAGAATTTGAAAAAGCTTTTGCACAAGCAACCGTTTATCAAGGTGGTACAACGACTTCGCAACAAACTGAAAGTTCGGCAAGCGGTGAGAAAAAAGGTTTATATAAACACTTAATGACCGGTGTTTCTCATATGTTACCGTTAGTGGTTGCCGGTGGTTTATTAATTGCGATTTCATTTATGTTCGGTATTGAAGCGTTCAAAGACGAAACCATCGCCGGCGGCTTACCAAAAGCATTAATGGATATCGGTGGCGGTGCGGCATTCCACTTAATGATCGCCGTATTTGCCGGTTATGTTGCTTTCTCTATCGCTGACCGTCCGGGGTTAGCGGTCGGTTTAATCGGCGGTATGTTGGCAACCACAGCCGGTGCGGGGATTTTAGGCGGTATCGTAGCCGGTTTCCTTGCGGGTTATACCGTAAAATTCTTAAACGGCGTGATTCAATTACCGGCAAGTTTAACTTCGCTTAAACCGATTTTGATTCTACCGTTATTAGGTTCTGCAATTGTTGGCTTAGCGATGATTTACCTCATCAACCCACCGGTAAAAGGCATCATGGACGCTTTAGTTGAATGGTTAAATTCAATGGGTCAAGCGAATGCGATTATCTTAGGTGCAATCCTTGGTGCTATGATGTGTATCGATATGGGCGGTCCGGTAAATAAAGCGGCATATACATTCGGTGTCGGTTTAATCGCTTCGCAACAATATACGCCAATGGCAGCAGTGATGGCGGCGGGTATGGTTCCGCCTATCGGTATGGCGATTGCAACCTTAATCGCACGTAATAAATTTACCACTAACCAACGTGATGCAGGTAAAGCCTCGTTCGTATTAGGTTTATGCTTTATTTCGGAAGGTGCGTTACCATTTGTAGCGGCGGATCCGGTTCGTGTAATTGCAACCTCTATTATTGGCGGTGCGACAGCAGGTGCAATTTCAATGGCATTCGGTATTACGCTTCAAGCACCGCACGGCGGTTTATTTGTGATTCCGTTCGTTTCACAACCGTTAATGTATTTAGCGGCAATCGCAATCGGCTCAGTGGTAACCGGTGTGATTTATGCAACTATCAAACAAAAAGCATCAGAATAATTTTCTTGATGATAAAAAAACGGAGCTTGTTGGCTCCGTTTTTATTTAGTAGTAATGCCTAATAAATGATGATAATAAACTAACGTAGTATTACGATAATTTGTCCTTAGAATATTCTGATTTTGTTCCCGTATCGCTTTCAGATAATCCAATCCGTGCTTAATACCCGTTTCTTGGTTGATCCCTAATATAAATCCTTTCTTAATATTAGAATGAAGAGGTATTGCAAAATCACAACCTAGAATTTTAACGAGAATAACCCCGTAACCTCTCCCGCCTTTATTAAATAAAATTTGCGTATTATCTTTATTATCAATATAAAATTGTTCTGTTAGTTTATAAAATTCTATTGCCTTTGGCATCGTAGTCTCCTATACGAAAACACCCACTATAAAAGTGGGTGTGATTTCATTTGGTCTTTTAGTTTTTTACGTGGGGCGTCTCTACCACCACGAGGAAAGATTATCCGATACTGGTTATTTATGCAAGTAATTTATGTTTCTATCTGAAAACTTTTGTAAGTTTGCTAGGAAATTAGACCGCTTGCTTATAAAATCCGCCCGTTTTTTAACCCTAAATAGGACTTTTTAATATGAAAAAAATTTTTTGGATCTTAGTGATTGCCGTAGTTGCGATCGGCGGTTTCTCTTTAACCAAATATAACGATTTAATGCGTGCGGAAGAAGACATCAACTCAGTGTGGGGAAATGTAGAATCCGCTTATCAACGCCGTGCGGACTTAATTCCTAGCTTAGTAAATACGGTAAAAGGTCAAGCCAACTTTGAAAAAGAAACCTTAACATCCGTGATTGAAGCGCGAGCTAAAGCAACGGCGGTAACCATTGATCCGAATAATGCGACTGAAGAACAAATGGCAAAATTCCAAGAAGCGCAACAAGGCGTAAATTCAGCACTTTCTCGCTTATTAGTTTCAGTTGAAAAATATCCCGAATTAAAAGCGCACGAAGGTTTCTTAAATCTTCAAGCACAGTTAGAAGGTACGGAAAACCGTATCAATGTCGAGCGTAATAACTTCAACGCTGCGGTGAAAGAATACAACAAACAAGTGCGAGAATTCCCGACTAAACTTGCCGCAATGATTATGGGTTTTAAAGCTAAACCGCAATTCAAAGCTGAAGCAGGCTCGGAAAAAGCACCAAGCGTAAACTTTAATTAATCTCTTACACAAAAACACGGAATGTTTAAAAATATTCCGTGTTTTTGTGAATTTAGTGATAACTCTATGAAATTATTTTCTTTTCTTTCAAATAAATTGCCTGTCGATACTCAGCGAATCGAACAGGCAATTTCGCATTTAGAGCAGCAAACCTCCGCCGAATTACGTGTCGTGGTCGAGCGTAAAGCCAAAGGAAAAGCCGATACTATGGCACGAGCGAATCAGCTCTTTGATGAATTAAAAATGCGAGAAACGGCGGAACGCAACGGTGTGCTGATTTATCTCTCTTTCAAACCGCATAATTTAGCGATTGTCGGTGATAAAGCGATTCATGAAAAAGTCGGCCAAGTTTTTTGGCAATCGGTTTATGATGCGATGAAACAGCAATGCCGACAAGCGGATTATACTCAAGCGATTTGTGAAGGCATTAAACAAGTGGAAGTGCAGTTAGCCACTTATTTCCCTCGTCGTGATAATGATATGAATGAGTTGTCAAATGAGGTAGTGATTAAATGATAAAAGCGTTTTTTAAGCCGTTTTGGTTTATCTTATTGGCATTTTTCACATTAAAAGCAACGGCTGCGGACAATTACCCTGCCGCACCGAATCCTTTTTATTATGTGACCGATTACACTAAAACACTAACTCAACAAGAATGGCGAACCTTAGAAGATACACTAATTGCCAACCGAGCGAAAACCAGTTCACAAATTATTGTGGTGATTGTGCCTTCCACCAATGGCGAGGATGTCGCAAGCTATTCGCATAATTTATTTAATAAATGGGGAATCGGGCGTACTAAAAATAATGAAAATAACGGCATATTATTACTGATTGCCAAAAACGATCGAAAACTATTTATTGCAACCGGCAGGGGCTTGGAAGGCGCATTGCCTGATGCGATTGCTTCAACCATTATTCGCCACAACATTACACCATACTTCAAACAAAACTTATATGCGGAAGGGATTGCCAGCGGCTTGTCTGCGATTATGGCGGCAATTAACGGTGAATATGCCGCTTATGACAGTTATGGTGAAAATAGCGGTGAAGAATCGCTAGATCAAATCGACGGTTTACTGTTCTTCTTGGTTGCCGGTATCGTGATTTTCTTAATCTTCCGACCGGGCAGAAACGACCAATACATCAGCCCGAGTGCAGCGGATCAATTAGGCAGAATTATCATCAATTCTTCTCGCCGTAGAGGCGGTTTTGGCGGAGGATTCGGGGGCGGCTTTGGCGGCGGTTCTTCCGGTGGATTCGGCGGAGGCTTTGGCGGAGGAAGTCGAGGCAGCGGCGATAGCTTCGGCGGCGGTTCTTCCGGCGGCGGCGGCGCAGGCGGTAGCTGGTAAACACTTTTAAGCCGATAACAAGCGGTTAAATTTCGGAAAGTCTTTGCAAAAAACTTCCAAAATTTAACCGCTTATTTTTTTATTTAAAATAAATACCTTTATTTATTGCGTTTTATCATTATTTTATAAAATTAATTAATCCCTTATTGCTATTTTGACTCGCTTTAGGTATATCTACCCCTAGTTAAATTTATGTAATACATAGGAAAAAATTATGAATCAGCCATACTCCGCTATGCGTAACAATATCCATATGCTTGGTGATTTTTTAGGCGAAACCATTCGAGAAGCCCAAGGCAATGAAATATTGGAATTAATTGAAAGTATCCGAGTACTTTCAAGAGATTCTCGTGCCGGCAATGAAAAAGCACGTGAACAATTACTGGATAAACTCGCTAATATTTCTACCGAAAACGTACTGCCCGTTGCACGTGCTTTCAGTCAATTCTTAAATCTCACCAATATTGCCGAACAATATCAAACCATCTCTCGTCATCATCAGGACGAATCTCTCGGCAATCGTTCATTAAGTGCTTTATTTGCTCGTCTGAAAGCACAAAACACACCGGTTAAAACCGTCATCAAAACCGTTGAGAAGTTATTAATCGAATTAGTCTTAACCGCTCACCCGACCGAAGTAACTCGCCGTTCGTTAGTACATAAACACGTTGAAATCAATAAATGTTTAGGGCAATTGGAACACGACGATTTAACCGAGGCGGAGCAAACCAAACTTAAACGCCGTTTAATGCAGCTGATTGCGCTTGCATGGCATACCAATGAAATCCGTGCGGCACGTCCGACGCCGGTGGATGAAGCGAAATGGGGAATGGCGATTATTGAAAACAGCTTATGGAAAGCCGTACCTGATTTTTGCCGTGAACTGAACTTTCAATTAGAAAAACATTTTGACGTACAGTATGAAGTCGCACTTTCGCCGGTACGCTTTTCTTCTTGGATGGGCGGCGACCGTGACGGCAACCCGTTTGTGACTGCCGAAATCACACAAAAAGTATTAAGAATGAACCGTTGGAAAGCGGCGGAATTATTTTTAAACGATGTTAGCGACTTGGTCGAAGAACTTTCTATCGTACAGTGTACGCCCGAATTTCGTGAGAAATACGGCGATCATATCGAGCCGTATCGCGTTGTGGTTAAAGGTTTACGTAGCAAATTACAAAAAACTTTAACTTACTTCGGCGAATTGATTGAAGCGAAACCGACCACTGTTGATCCGAGCGAAATTATCACTTGCGATAATGATTTATGGGAACCGCTCTATGATTGCTATCAATCGTTGCACGCTTGCGGTATGCGTATTATCGCTAACGGTAGTCTGTTGGACTGCTTACGCCGTATTCGTTGCTTCGGCTTAGGTTTATCTCGTTTGGATGTTCGTCAAGAAAGCTCCCGCCACGAAACGGCAATTGCCGAAATCACTCGCTATATCGGCTTAGGCGATTACGCACAATGGACGGAAGACGATAAACAAGCGTTTTTAGTGCGTGAACTAAGTTCTCGTCGTCCGTTAGTACCGACCAACTGGACGCCAAGTCCTGAAACCCAAGAAATTTTAGACACTTGCAAAGTGGTAGCCCAACAACCTGAAGGGACGATTTCCGCTTATGTGATTTCTATGGCACGCGAAGCTTCCGACGTATTAGCGGTACATTTATTATTAAAAGAAGCCGGTTGCAATTATACCCTACCGGTCGCACCGTTATTTGAAACGTTGGACGACTTGGATCATAGTGAAAAAGTGATGACCGATTTATTTAATATCGGTTGGTATCGCGGTGTGATCAACAATTATCAAATGGTGATGATCGGTTATTCCGATTCGGCTAAAGACGCCGGTATGCTTGCCGCCAGCTGGGCGCAATATCGCGCGCAAGAAGCATTGGTTAATTTAGCGGAAAAATATCATATTGAACTCGTTTTATTCCACGGGCGCGGCGGTACGGTCGGTCGCGGCGGTGCGCCGGCACACGCTGCATTACTATCACAACCGCCTCGCTCGCTAAAATCCGGTTTACGCGTCACCGAACAAGGCGAGATGATCCGCTTCAAACTCGGCTTACCCGCTGTTGCGGTCGAAACGTTAAATCTCTATGCAAGTGCGATTTTAGAAGCCAACTTATTACCGCCGCCGGAACCGAAACAAAAGTGGCGAGATATTATGGATAAAGGCGCGGCAATTTCTTGTGAAATTTATCGCGGCGTTGTTCGCGGCGAACCGGATTTTGTCCCGTATTTCCGCAGTGCGACCCCGGAGCAAGAATTAGGGAAATTACCGCTCGGCTCTCGTCCTTCAAAACGTAATCCGAACGGAGGCGTAGAAAGTTTACGTGCCATTCCTTGGATTTTCGCTTGGATGCAAAACCGTTTGATGTTACCGGCTTGGCTTGGTGCGGGTGCAGCACTACGCCAGATGATTGAACAAGGCGAAGAAAGTACGCTTAAAGAAATGTGTAACGAATGGCCGTTCTTCTCTACCCGTATCGGTATGTTAGAAATGGTGTTCTCGAAAGCGGATTTATGGCTTGCGGAACATTACGACCAACGTTTGGTGGCAAAAGAGTTACACCGTTTAGGTAAAACGCTTCGTGCGCAATTATCGGCGGACATTCAAACGGTATTGACACTTGCGCACGACGGACAGCTTATGGCGGATTTACCTTGGATTGCCGAATCTATCGCCTTACGTAACGTCTATACCGACCCGCTCAATTTACTGCAAGTAGAACTGCTGCAACGTTTACGTAGCCAAGGTGAGGTAAGAGATCCGCAATTGGAACAAGCCTTAATGATCACAATTACCGGCATTGCGGCGGGTATGCGTAATACCGGTTAGCTTGTAAAATTACGAAAAAATCGGACCGCTTACGTTAAGCAAGCGGTCTGATTTCACTGAAAGTTTACGCACTCTTACGCGATTTCTCACTTCCCATTGCTATATCCCTTCCAAAAATTGTGTTAGTATTATCAATCCTTTTTACTCATTTAGATTTTTATGAATATCCGCCTAAATATCATTTTATTAATTATTGTAGCGGCTTTGGCTGGTTGGTATGTCAGCCAACAAAAACCGGAAAATGACGGCTTGGATCAATTAATTAAAAAAGAAGGAAATCCGGATTATACGGGCAATCGTATTACGACTTCTGTTTATGATCTAAAAGGTAAGCCGCAATATTTTGCCGAAGCAAAAGAAATCAAACGTTATCAAAATACCGAACTGACCGAATTCATTCAGCCCTTGGTGGAATTATTCGATGCGGAAACCGCGCTTAAGCAATGGAAAGTCAGTGCGGATTACGCAGAAATTACCAAAGAAAAAATACTGAATCTCGACGGTAACGTAAAACTTCAAGCGCTGGATAAGAATGCGCGTTTACAAAAAATTGAAACCGATAAACTTCGTATCGATTTAAATACGCAAGATATTTCTACCGAGAGCGTAGTAAAATCCGTCGGATTAGGCATCAGTACGACCGGTACGGGTTTAAAAGGTAATTTAAAACGGCAGGTGGCAACGATTACTAAAGATGTAAAAACGTATCTTGAACCGACAATCATTAAACAATCTAACGACGAACAAAAAAATTAGAGCATTTTCTCTGAAGGATACATAATGAAATTTGCAATTAAATCTATGGTGTTTACGGCTTTATTAAGTACCAGCCTCTCGTCCTATGCACTCAAAGGCGATACCGACCAACCGATTAATATCGATTCGGGTAGCCAATCGCTTGATATGAATAGTAATGTCGTGACATTTAGCGATAATGTCGTCATTACTCAAGGTTCGATTAAAGTTACCGCAGATAAAGTAACGATTATTCGTCAAGAGGGCAAAAAAGAGACCCTCGAAGCAAGCGGTTCTCCGGTCACTTTCCAACAAACGTTGGATAACGGTAAACCGGTAAACGGAAAAGGTAATAGCGTTCACTATGATTTAAATTCCGAATTTTTAACCTTAGTCGGTAATGCGGAATTAAAACAGCAAGGTAGTTTTATCAAAGCCAGTAAAATTACTTATGATGTGAAAAAACAACAACTTAAAGCTAACAGCGGAAATAAATCTCGTGTCAAAACGATACTTATTCCGAATGAATTAAACGATAAGAAAAAATAGGTAATGCCAATGCCAACGCTTTATGCCGAACATTTAGCGAAAAGCTATAAAAATCGCCAAGTGGTAAAAGACGTCAGCTTAAATGTTAAAGCCGGTGAAATCGTGGGACTGCTCGGTCCTAACGGAGCCGGTAAAACGACAACCTTTTATATGGTGGTCGGTTTAGTACGTCACGATCAAGGTCAAATTCGTATTGATGATCAAGATATCAGCCTGTTACCTATGCACGATCGTGCTAAACAGGGAATCGGCTATTTACCGCAAGAAGCGTCCATTTTCCGCCGTTTAACGGTTTATGACAATTTAATGGCGGTGCTTCAAGTACGTAAAGATTTAACTACGCAACAGCGCAAAGCCCGTGCGGACGAATTAATCAATGAGTTTCATATCGAACATATTCGTAACAGCCTCGGGCAATCGCTTTCCGGCGGTGAACGTCGCCGTGTTGAGATCGCCCGCGCGCTTGCCGCTAACCCGCAATTTATTTTATTGGACGAGCCGTTTGCCGGTGTGGATCCGATTTCGGTTATCGATATTAAAAAGATTATCGTGAATTTAAAAGAACGCGGATTAGGCGTTCTCATTACCGATCACAACGTACGTGAAACGCTCGATGTTTGCGAACGAGCTTATATCGTAGGTAGCGGGCAAATGATTGCAAGCGGAACACCGGAAGAAGTCTTAAATAACGCTGATGTAAAACGAGTTTATTTAGGCGATCAATTTAAGCTTTAAGCTGATTAAGCGGATAATTCGGCAGAATATCCGTTTGAATGTGAATAATATGAAATTAACCGAATTTCTCACCCCGGAAAATATTCGTCAGGGCGTGCTTGTTTCAAGTAAAAAAAGAGTGCTTGAGTTAGCCGGAAAAATCATTGCGGAAGCGGCGAATAAATCCACCGCTTGTGCTGACGATGAGGGGCTTTGCCCGATAGAATGTTTCGGAAATTTATTTAAACGGGAAAAATTAGGCTCGACCGGTATTAACGGTATTGCATTGCCGCATGCGAAATTCCCCGATTCGATTGCTCTAGCCGTCGATAAACCGATAGCCGCTTTTATTCAGCTGGAAAAACCGATTGATTACGAAGCGCACGATAATAAAGAAGTTGATCTCGTTTACGCGATCATGATCCCAAGCAGTTGCTGTGAACAATATAAAAACGGGTTGCAAGAAGTCGCCCAACGTTTAAACGATAAAACTTTAACGAAACAGCTACGTTCCGCAAATAACGCCGAAGAAATCTGGCAATTATTGGTTTATGCGGATAACCAAATTCTTGAGCAAGAATAATTGTTTTTGAGGAAACCTATGGAATTAATCATTATCAGCGGGCGCTCCGGTTCCGGTAAATCCGTTGCGCTCAGAGCATTAGAAGATGTGGGATATTATTGTGTGGATAATCTCCCGCTTCCGCTTATTCCGGAATTAGCCGGTTTCTTATCCAACTCAGATCGTTCCGCCGTCGTCAGTCTTGATATTCGTAATATTCCCGAAAATCCCGAAAGCATTGAAGCCTTGTTGGAGCAATTATCAAAACTGACGATTCAAACCAAAATCATCTTCTTGGATTGCGAACGCAATACGTTAATCCGTCGTTATAGCGACACGCGTCGTTTACATCCTTTATCAAACAAAGATCTCTCGTTAGAAAGTGCGATTGATTTGGAAAATACCTTGCTTGAGCCGCTCTATCAACAAGCTAACTATATTATTGATACGACCAATATTTCCTCGCACGAATTGGCGGAAAATCTGCGCGGCATTTTACGAGGCTCAACCAATAAAGCGCTTAAAATCGTCTTTGAGTCTTTCGGCTTTAAATACGGTTTACCTGCGGATGCCGATTATGTATTTGACGTACGTTTCTTACCGAATCCGCATTGGAATCCGGAATTACGCCCGATGACAGGCTTAGAACAACCGGTTATCGACTTCCTTGAACGTCAAACCGAAGTGCATAATTTTATCTATCAAACACGCAATTATTTAGAAATGTGGTTGCCGATGTTAGAAAAAAATAACCGTAGCTATCTGACAATTGCTATCGGTTGTACCGGTGGAAAACATCGTTCCGTCTTTATTGCCGAACAATTAGCGAAATATTTCCAAAGTCGAGATAAAGACGTGCAAATTCGCCATCGTAGTCTAGAAAAACACCACAAAAAAATAAGTTAATCCGTCAAGCGATCAAATTTAGATAAATTTTTACAAATTTATCGGAAAATCTGACCGCTTCTCATTTATAAACGATATTGATATGAAATCAGCAGATATTGTCATTATTGGCGGCGGTATGGTCGGGCTGGCATTTGCGGCACTACTAAAAAATACCGAGAGTCAAATTAAGATTATTGAAAAACAAGTACCGCAAACCACGAAAACTTTTTCAAATCGAGTCAGTGCGATTAATGCAACCAGTGAAAAAATGCTTGAGCAAGTCGGTGCATTGCAGCTTATTCAAACCGAGCGTTTATCGCCTTATCAAAAAATGTCGGTATGGGAACAAGACAGTTTTGCTCACATTGAGTTTGATAATAGCGATCCGAGTATTCGGCAACTCAGTTTATCTCAACTGGGATTTATTATTGAAAATAATCAAATTCAATCGGCACTATGGCAACAAGTAAGCCGACAAGATAATGTAGAAATTATCTTAAGCGAGCCGAAAACCGTCGGCATCAACGAAAATGGTGCTTTTCTGACCTTTGCGAATAATGAAATGATTTCCGCTAAATTAGTGGTCGGGGCGGACGGTGCCAATTCTTGGCTTCGCCGACAAATGCATATTCCGCTTGTAAGCAAAGATTACGAGCAAACCGCATTAGTATGTAATGTCAAAACCGTTGAACCTCATCATAATATCGCTCGCCAAATTTTCTCTCCGAAGAGCATTTTGGCATTTTTACCGTTAGCCGATGAAAATTTATGCTCTATCGTCTGGTCTTTACCGCCGGAAAAAGCGCAACAATTACAACATTGCGAAGTGCAACAATTTAATCGGGAGCTCACCATTGCTTTTGACAACCGCTTAGGCTTAATCGAATTACAAAGCGAACGAGCGATTTACCCGCTTACCGCACGCTATGCGAGAGATTTCGCTCAACCTCGCTTTGCTTTAATCGGGGATGCGGCGCATACGATTCATCCGCTTGCCGGTTTAGGCGTGAACTTAGGTTTTGCCGATGCGATCACCCTTGCCCAAGAGATCAAACAACATTTAACGCTCGACCATGATATCGGCGAATATCGTCATTTACGTCGTTTTGAACGAATACGTAAAACGGAAGCAATAAAATTACTGGCTGCGATGGAAGGCTTAAAACAGCTGTTTCAGGGAAGTCACCCCGTCAAAAAACTGATACGAGGCGTAGGTTTATCCGCAACCAATCAACTACCGGTATTAAAGAAATTATTGATTGCTCAGGCGGTGGGTATTTGACTTGTCTGTTTTTTAGTCAGATAATATTAACCGATAGATTTTTACTGAACTATCCTTTTCAGAAACAGTCTATTATCAGTACAATAGACTACGCCCTATAAAGGGAATTTTTCATCTTATTTTTAAGGACAACGAATGAAAAAATTAGCAACAATCGGTGCGGTTGCACTTTTAGCGTTTAGCGTAACGGCATGTAACAAAGCGGATCCTGCAGCGGATTACAAAAAATTCCAAGAATGGTACCAAGTTCAAGAGCAAACCCAAGCGACCGCTCAAGCCGAATTACAAAAACAATTAACCGAAGTAATGAGCCAAGCTCAAAAAGACCCTAAAGCATTAGAAGCGGTGTTAAACACTTTCGCAGGTAAAGTACAAGAAACGTTAAAAAGTTTAGACGCGGTTGATGTGAAAAGTGCGGAAATTAAAGCGTTAAAAGATAAAACTAAAGCGGTTTTAGGTTTATCAAACGAAGTAATTTCCGAACAAGTAAAAGTGATGGCGGCACCTACTGCGGAAGCGCAACAAGCTATTCAAGCGAAAGCGACTCAATTAAACCAAGCGGCGCAAGAGCTTCAAAAATTACAAGCCGATTTAAAAGCGAAATTTGAAAAATAATTCGGCTGATAAGTTAAAATATAACAAAGGTTAGAACGGAAAGGTTCTAACCTTTTTCCACATCATAAACAGGTAAGAAAATGACAAAATTCACAAAAATTAGTGCAACCGCATTATTCGCTTTATTTTTAACCGCTTGCGATAAACCGGCAAATAAGCCTGCGGCAGAGCAAGCGGCGGCAACACCGGCTCCGGCGGCTCAAGCGCAAACTGAAGCGGCCAAACCGGCTGAACCGGTTGTCGATACCGGTGCGGAAGATTACAAGAAATTCCAAGAATGGCAACAAGTGCAAGAAAAATCTATCGGTAACGCAATTAACACCGAAATTGAAAAATTAGGTGAAAAATCGAAAGATCCGGCAGTAGTTCAAGATACAATGAATAAAGCGATTCTTGCTCAAATCGAAAATATTCAAAAAAGTGCGGCGACTTTAGATATTAAAGATGCGCAAGTTAATGCACTTAAAGACAAAGCGCTTGAAGCGATGGCATTAGGTGCAAAAATGATTACCGAAAATGACAAACTTGCGAAAAACCCTACACCCGATGCACATAAAGCATTCGGCGAGTTACAAGCGCAATTAGATAAAATTGCGGCGGAAGGGCAAAAAATTGAAGCCGAATTAGCAACCAAATACGGTCCAGCTCCAGCTCCAGCTCCAGCTCCAGCTCCAGCTCCAGCTCCAGCTCAAAAATAGTATAACTTGGCGGCTAGGATTTTCTAGCCGTTTTTATCTCCAATAACGACATCATAATGTTTAAAATTATAAAAATTACCCTTTCTTTTCCTATTGTTTTAGGTCTTATCGGTTGCTCGAATATACGAGAAAACCATTCTCCCCAAGCGGATTTTCAGCGTTTTTATCATTGGGATGAAGTGTATGGCAACGACTATATACAAGCGACGTTACTGACGATGCACAGTCTGGAAGTGGCAAAAAATACGCCCTCCAGAATTGATGCGATACAGAACTATCTAGAAGAAGTGGATACAATCCAAGCCTCGCTAGATTATTTGGATATCCAAAACGATGAAATTTTACCGATTAAAAATATCGGCTTAAGAGCGTTACAATTAAGCCAAGAAACGTTCAGAGATATGATTAAATTAGAATCGCAACCTAACGAAGCCTTGGCTCAATCGGTACAAGATAAAGGGAAAATAATTACTCAACTAGGTAATGAAATCTCGCATGAAAAATTAAAATTAATGAAAAAATATCAACTATAAAAAAGGACGCCCAGTGCGTCCTTTTAATTTTATTGCCAACCTAAAGCCTTATTCGCAATATTTTCTCGAAGCAATTTGCTATGCGAAATCGCAAATAAGCCTAAATTTCTGACCGCTTGTAGCGGTAATAAATCGCAAGAAAACAGTGAAATTAAACCGCTTGTTAGAGAAATAATCTGCGCTTGATCTTGCTTTCTTGCTTGCTCGAATTGATTAAGCAATGCGAACGCACCTAAATCTTTTCCTTGTGCAAAGGCTTTGGCTAACAGCTGTGCAAGAGTAAACAGATCTCGCATTCCAAGATTAAAGCCCTGCCCGGCGACCGGGTGCAATAACTGTGCGGCATTCCCCACAATTGCCAAGCGATGATGAATATGCGATTGCGCTTTTTGCGAAGTGAGCGGATAAACAAACCGCTTGCTGACTCGCTCAAACTTTCCTAATGTCCAACCGAATTGCAGCTGTAATTGCGAAAGAAAATCTTCATCGGTAAGGCTCTGCAAATCTTCCGCTTGTTTCACACACCAAACTAACGACATTCGATTATCACTTAACGGCAATAAGGCTAACGGCCCTTGCGTCGTAAAACGCTCAAAAGCTTGCCCTTGATGCGGTTCACTAATTTCAACATTGGCAATCAAAGCCGATTGTTGATAATCCTTTAATAGCTCAGTTTCAACGCCACACTGCAGAGCAATTTTGGATTGGATCCCATCTGCCGCTACCATTAATTGCGTGCGAAGCCGCTCACCGTTTTGCAATCTAAGCAAAACTTCAGTTTGTAAACGTTCGAAATGAACTATTTGATTCGGACAAAACCAATGGATATTCGGCTGCTGCTCAATACAAGCGGTCAAATTTTTGCCTAATTTTGCCAGCTCCACCACGACACCTAATTGTGCTAAATTCAGTTCACTTGCTTTTAATGTCGTTTTACCGAAATGACCGAGGTCTGACACCTGAATCTGTTGGATTGGCGTTGCAATTTGCTGAATTTGTTCGGCAAGTGAGCTGCCGGCAAGCGGTCGAATTTGCGCAAATTTTTGCAAACTGCCTTGTGCCAACGCAATACTACGTGCATCAAAACCGCCTTGTTGCGCATAATCAGGCAACTGTTTTTCAACGATCGCAATCCGCATTTTATGCTGCGACAAGCTACTTAACGCCAATGCCAGTACCGAACCGGTCACCGCACCGCCAACAATAACCACATCAAATTGCTCTGCCATTTCCACCTCTTATTCAAATACACGTAATACATCAAGCGGATAGCTCTCACCGCTCAAATAATCTTCGAGTGATTGAGTGACTAACGGATTTCGCTCACATTGCCCATCTTGCTGAATAAAGTGTTTAAACTCCTCCAAACTCAACCAAAATCCTTGAGTAATATCGCTATCCTGCGGAGCAATCGGCACAAAATCGTCTAACTCAACCGCAAATACAAAACGTAAATAATCGGTCTGTGAACGAGGTGCGTGCCATTGATAAATCTTAATTAAGCGTTGGACTTTGGCACGAATCCCTGTTTCCTCAAATAACTCTCTACTCGCCCCTTCCAACAACGTTTCATTTGCTTCCAAATGCCCTGCCGGTTGGTTTAAGGTTCGTTTACCGTATTCGATTTCTTCCACAAATAAAAATTTACCTTTGCAATGCACCACACAGGCTAAAGTGATATTCGGTTTATGCATACCCTTAAATAACCTCGATTAACGGCTTCATAGTGTCCGCTTCAAGTAAACGACCAACTCTAAATAAAGGCACATTAGCTTGTTTTGCAATTTGTTTCACATTATCGACTGCTTGTGAGCGTACCGCAATTAACAAACCACCTGATGTTTGCGGATCACATAAAATCGCCTTTTGCTCATCGGTCATAGCTGAAATCAAATGTCCATAACTGTCAAAATTACGGTTCGTTCCGCCCGGTACAGCACCTTGAGCGATATAGTCTTTTACACCGTCTAACGTATGAATTTCAGCAAAATTCACTTCGGCACGTACATTAGAGCCTTGGCAGATTTCACTTAAATGTCCTAATAAACCGAAACCGGTTACATCCGTCATTGCCGTCACATCTGCTAATTGTGAAAATTGTGCACCAATCAAATTAATCTGACACATTACATCACGTGCAAGATTCTGATGTTCCACCTTTAATAAACCTTTTTTCTCAGCGGTTGTTAATACGCCGATACCGAGCGGTTTAGTTAAAAACAGTTCGCAACCGGCTTGTGCCGAAGCATTCTTTTTCACTTGCTCGGTACTAACCGTTCCGGTTACCGCCAGCCCGAAAATCGGTTCAGGCGAATCAATCGAATGACCGCCGGCTAAGGCAATACCGGCTTGCTGACAAGCAAAACGCCCGCCTTCCACAATTTTTTGCGCCACTTCCGCCGGCAATTTGTTTACCGGAAAGCCCAAAATTGCAATCGCCATAATCGGCTTACCGCCCATCGCAAACACATCACTTAACGCATTTGCCGCCGCAATGCATCCGAAATCAAACGGATCGTCCACAATCGGCATAAAAAAGTCCGTGGTACTGATAATACCAATGCCATTACCGATATCATAAACAGCGGCATCATCGGCAGTTTCATTCCCCACTAATAAATTCGGATCAATAAATTTGTCCAGCTGACTTTGTAAAATTGTCCCTAACACCTTAGGAGAAATTTTACAGCCTCAACCGGCACCGTGACTGTATTGCGTCAAACGAATCGGTTCTTCCGCCATTTTATACCTCGTAATCTATCTCTGAATTCGGTTATTGTACGCCAACAAGCGGTCAGATTTGAGAAATTTTTTGCAAAAACCCATAATGAACGCTAGCACGACACGAAATGTCGCACCTATTGGTTACTATTAATATTCAAAAAATTAAGTGTTCTTATTCTTATATAGGAAAATCAGTATGTTTAGCAAAATTTGTTCTCTTTTCAAACGTTTTAATCGGAAAACCCCACAAACTAAAATTGTTTCACAACCGCAATATAGTAAATCCCCCCAAGTTACAACATTGCCTAAAAAATATAAAAAACGTTATCCGCTCATTACCCTAAAACCCTCTTTAATTACACCCAAAAATAATCGTATAACCGTTACACCTGAAAGTAAGATTCGCTTTATTGGTATTGGTAGTGCAGGACAAAATATCTTAATGGAAGTGGCAAATGTTTTACCCGAACAGGATTATCTGTTAATCAATACCAATCTGATTTCTCTACGTAAATCATCGTTTAATACGCTACATATAGGCAATTCTCCCATTGGTTGCGGACCTGATCCGTTACTTGCTCAAGAAGCGGTGAAGATAAGTGAACCGCAACTTATCGAAGCAGTCACCGGACAAGATATTATCGTTTTATTTTGTGGTTTAGGTGGAGGAAATGGTACGGGTATTGCTCCGGAAATAGCTCGTTTAGCTAAAGCACAAGGCTGTCAAGTTTTGGCATTTATCGTCACTCCTTTTTATTTTGAGGGTAATAAACGTAGCCGATTGGTCTATTTCGCCAAACAGAAATTAGCAACCGCTTGTGATATTTGTGAACTGTTTAATAACAATGATTTATTAAGGCTGGCAGATACAATCACAATGGAAAGTGCAATTCAAACACAAAATGCTCTCATTATTCAACGCATTAAGCATTATCTAGGACTTACAGCTAAACGCCCGTTTCACATCAGTATCTATAAACCATAAGTCTCCTTGGAGGAAATATGTTTGTTCCAATGCAAGAACCAAATAATCTAATTATTCGCCTTATCGGTATTGGCGAATCAGGCGGCAAACTTATTCAGAAAATGATAAGAAATCCCGCTGAAAATGTATTTTATATTGCCATTGATTACAATGAACAGCGTTTAAGCAAAGTGATGACACATCATAAATTACTTGTAACCTCGGCAGAACAGCAACAAAAAGCGATAGAATTACTCAAAAGTGTCGATTTCTTACTGATCTATGTTGATATTGAGAATGAAGAAGACTTTAATATTGCTCAAGCATTGATTCAAACAAGCAATAACACGCTTGTAGTGATTGCTACCCAATATTTACAAGAAAATACTCAAATTATTGAACGTACAAAAAAACTCCATACTGATCACAGTTGCATAGTACATTTTGACTTACAGAAAGAATGTGAAATTTATCAATTAGCTGAGCAAGAAGCGAAAAATCATCTTGAACAAAGATTAATTCAATTTTCACACCTACCAAATATAGTGTCCTGTCCGGGGTTCATTAATATTGATATTCAAGATGTTTGTTCAATCCTTTGGGGAGCGAATAATGCATTTTTTATCATGGCATCTGCCTCTGGGAAAAATAGAGCAGAATTAATTATAAAGAAATTTATTGAGCTGGCTAAATTTAGACATTTCTTTCAAGTTAATGCCGTTCTTATCGATATACAATCAGGTTTAAATCTTGAACTTAACGAAATTAATCTAATTCTGGATGGAATTCATTCGATAAGCAATGAAGCCGGTACGATAATTTTCGGTACATCAATATCCGAATCAGACTCGGAAACTCTTACTGTTATGGGGATTTTTGCTTGTTTTTGCTAGTAAAACAAGCGGTTAAAAATACTAAATTTTTTGCAAAACAAAGCCCTCAAAAGAGGGCTTATCTTCTACACACAATCACTGAGAAATCATCATTAAATCTTTGTCGTTTTACATACTTTCTATAAGCGGTAATTTTTTCTTCAAAATCCGCAATTAAGCAAGATTCCAAACCATTATATAGCCCTGAATACTCCACATCCTCTATTGCGATTCCATCTGCTTTTAATATTGAAATTAAAGTATGATCTTGGCTTATCTGTTGCCATTTTCCATTCTCTGAGATTTTATATGCTCGACTATTGCCAACATTAATTAAATTAACTAATCCATCATTATCGATTTGGCAAGCTACGAATGTAGTCGCACTACCTAAATATTTTTCTGAATAGATTTCACAAAATAATTTATGTTGATAACGTAACCAAGAAGCTGAAAGATTTTCGCAAGTTTTTAATTGATTCATAAAAAATCGGCTTGCTAACTGGGAGTTTGGACTATGAGAAACACCATCAGCAATACCGATTATTACTGATTCTTGCCGTAACGTTACCACGTCTGCTAATTTCAAAATATATTGGTAAACTTCAATGCCATTAAATAATGCATCTTAGTTGACTTTTTTATGTTTAGCCGATTGTTGGGTAAAATAAATATTAAACATATTTATCCAATAATTCTCTCACACATTTTGGCACAATCTCAGTTGCTTTTCCCTGATGACAACTATGAAATGAGGAATGTTTTTCACTCGGTTCTAAATTCAGCTCCACCGTCACAGCACCGGCTCGATCCGCAATATTCACAAAGCCTGCTGCCGGATAAACATTACCGGAAGTACCAATCGAGATAAAGTAATCACATTCCCATAAAGCATCTTCAATACGATTCATTTGTAGTGGCATTTCCCCAAACCAAACGATATGTGGGCGTAATTTTTGAGGAGGCTGGCAGCATTGGCACAGGCTCTCATCCGTAATATCTTCTTGCCAGTCATATACCGTTCCCTTTCTTACACAACGTACTTTAAGCAGTTCTCCGTGCATATGTACAATACGTTTACTGCCCGCACGTTCGTGTAAATTATCTACATTTTGCGTGACTAATAAGAAATTATCGTCTAGCTTTTCTTCTAGTTCTGCTAAGGCTAAATGTGCTGCATTAGGTTGCACATCTGCATCAAATAACCTTGCCCGACGTGCATTATAAAAACGTTGTACTAATTCAGGATTACGCATAAATCCTTCAGGCGTTGCAACATCATCGACTTTATGATTTTCCCATAATCCCGTGCTCGCTCGGAATGTTTCAATCCCAGATTCCGCAGAAATCCCCGCCCCGGTTAAAACCACCACTTTTGGTAAATTTTTATTCATTATTTACTCCCAAGCTTTAATTTAAAAATGTAGTACAACATTTTTATAAATCTTACTAACAATTTTTATTCAGCAAGTGCTTAACCAAACTGTCCCTTGCAGAACTATCTTTTTTATATCTTGAGCTAGGATGTCTAATTCGATAACCGTCTATGGTTGAATAAATTTCATTATGTTCTGCTTGCTCGGAAAATTTAAAAAATTCTACATATTTTTTAGGTAAAAGATTCCCCGACTTATCATAAAACTCATCTTTGCCTGAAAAATCTAAATTAAACATACGTTTTCTGGAATCTACTCCACCGTTACCTGTAGCAAAAATAATAATACGAGGTTTTAAAATTTCAATTTGAGCTTTTAATAATTCAGCTGACAACTTTTCTAATTCTAAAATGGAAATTCCCTCATTATTCTTTTTAGGATCACCTTTTTTAAAATCAAAAGCGTATAAATTCCCCCATAGAATACCTTTCTCATTAAAATTCCTCGTTAATTTACGGATAAAGTGGAAAAATGTCTTTCCTTTTCCAGTTTTATGCGGATCCGCCGTCTTATTAAAATACTCTTTACTCTTATCAAGCATATATTTAACTTCAGCTAAACCATATTTTTGATAGTCTCTTTCAGAAAACCAACCTCTTGTTTCTCTTCCAATAACTAAAATACGATGATTTTCTGGCACGTTAGAATACCCATCCGGTACAAAACCTAAATGAATATTAGACCAATTCCCTGAAGAACGGATCTTTTCCACCAAAGAAACGTGATTTTCTAAAATCGTAGCATAACGATTTTCTAACTTTTCTCTAAGAAATAAATCTTCTTCGTATTTCATAAAAATGCCCTTAACTAAATACCTACCATAAAAAACATTGAAATTATTATACTCATCACCACGACACATTGTGTCGTATTAAATAATATTTTATTCAAGAATAATATAAATTCTAATCTCTTACAACAAAGAAAGAAATTTTATTAATTTTTGTAAATCCTCGATCTACATCGCAAAACTATTCAAATATTTTTCTGCATATTCCACTAAGGTAATGATGTCAATAAAAGGAGAAAAATATGACAAATCCAATCGAAATCTATCAAGCTGAAGACGGCTCAACTCAAGTTGAAGTTCGGTTGAAAATGAAAGCGTTTGGCTTTCACAAGCTCAAATGGCGAAGATTTTTGAAACCTCAACAGATAATATTAGTTTACATTTAAAGAATATTTTTAATGAGAAAGAACTAGAAGAAATTCCAACTACCAAGGATTTCTCGGTAGTTCGATTAGAAGGTAATCGTAAAGTTACCAGACAGGTCAAACACTATAATCTTGATGCGGTTATTTCTGTTGGCTATCGAGTAAAGTCCAAATCAGCTACCCAATTTCGTATCTGGGCGACCAGTCGTTTAAAAGATTATTTGACGAAAGGTTATGCAATTAATCAAAAACGTCTGCAACAAAATGCCAATGAATTAGAGCAAGCCTTAGTTCTAATTCAAAAAACAGCAAATTCTTCAGAACTAACAATCGAAAGCGAACGAGGTTTGGTTGATATTGTCAGCCGTTATACTCATACGTTTTTGTGGTTGTAACAATATGATGAGGGTTTGCTAATCGAACCCAAAGTTCAAGCCGGAGGGAAATTACCGACCATTGAACAAGCTAAACAAGCATTACACGAATTAAAGCGACAATTAATGGTTCGAGGAGAAGCCTCCGAGTTATTCGGGCTTGAGAGAGATAACGGACTTTCTGCTATTTTAGGTAATATCGAACAAACTGTATTTGGTGAACCAGCTTATCCAGGTATTGAAGCAAAAGCAGCACATTTACTCTACTTTGTCGTCAAAAATCACCCATTTGCTGATGGAAATAAACGAAGTGGAGCTTTCTTATTTGTGGATTTTCTACATAGAAATCAACGCTTATTTAATCAAAACAATCTCCCGATTATTAACGACACCGGGCTTGCTGCACTCACATTATTAGTTGCTGAATCCGATCCAAAGCAGAAAGAAATCTTAATTAGATTGATAATGCATATGTTAAAACGTTAAAGTTAGACGGTAAGATTCACAAGATTTATTATAAATCTTACCGCTTGATTTATTCTTAATTACTCTGAAATTGCTTCTCTTTTAATATCCCAAATATCCGTTCCAAATTTACGAATCCACCAAGTTAGCATTTCATTGTCAGGAACAGTGGCTTGGATTCGGTAAAACGCTTCGGTTTCTTGCAAAATTTGCTGATCTTTTGAAAGCGGTGTTTCGGTTAAGTGGAAGCCTGCAGAATGAGAGATGGAGAAAGTCAATTTAACCATACTGCCATCACCGAAACCGAAACTCCCCTGTTCTTGATAGTGTTTAAGATTAAAATCTTTCGGATATTCAAAACTGAAAGTCGAAACTGCTGCTTTTTTAATACGATGTAAGGCAAGATGACGATAATTTTCAAACCCCTCATATTGCACAACTAAATACATTGCACCACCTTGTTGAACCAAAGCCAGCGGCATCACTTGCGCTTTATTTTTCTTACCGTGCTGATTTTGATATTCAACATTCAGTAATTTATTTTCAAATAATGCCGAACTGACCGCTTCAAAAATATCAGGAGAAACTTTCGCAGGAAGTAATGGCTGGCTGGTCGGTACGCTGCTAACTTTATCCAACCATTTATATTCAAGCGTTTCTTTACCAAATTGTTTTTGATAACGTGCTTCATCAAAAAACGGTTTGAGGGATTTCATTAAATTCGCCGGCAACAGATTCTTTAAATGTTCCTCCGCCAACATTAATAATAAAGATTCGTGAGCCGTTAACGTAGAAATTGCCAGTCCTTTCGCTTGTTCTTTCCAACGATAAGCGTGCTGAATATCACGATCATCTTTTTCAATATCAAAATGTTCACATAAAATATTTAATGTTCTCTGTACGGTACGAATATCTTTATCGAAACCGAGTTCTTCTAATTGGGAATGTAATTGCTTTGCAGTAATGTAACGCCCTTTTCCCTTTGGAATACGACGTAAGATTTCCAATTGGAAAAGGGTATTATGAATATTTTGGGGGCGTTTAGGCATAATTTATTCCTTTGTTTTTTTATTTATTATAGCAATGTCAGGCGGTCAAATCTGCGCAATTTTTTGCAAAAATCCCCAAAAAAACGACCGCTTGAGCTATAATTCTTGATCAATTTTAAAAGAGGGAAAAATAATGTTTGAACTAAATCCGATTAAAACTCAATTAGCCGATTTAACCGAGCGTACTAATGTACTTCGGGGGTATCTTTGACTTTGATGCCAAAGTCGAGCGTTTAGAAGAAGTCAATGCTGAATTAGAACAACCAGAAATTTGGAATACGCCGGAAAAAGCACAAGCGTTAGGTAAAGAACGCTCTGCGTTAGAAATGGTGGTCAATACGATCCGTACATTAGATCAAGGTGTGGAGGATGTTGAAGGCTTAATCGAATTAGCCGTAGAAGCGGAAGACGAGGATACGTTTAACGAAGCACAAGCTGAAGCAAACGAATTAGAAGAAAAATTAGCGAAACTTGAATTCCAACGTATGTTTAGCGGTCAGCACGATGCAGCTGATTGTTATGTCGATTTACAAGCCGGCTCAGGCGGTACGGAAGCGCAAGACTGGACGGAAATGTTGCTACGTATGTATTTACGTTGGGCAGAAAGCAAAGGCTTTAAAACTGAATTAATCGAGGTGTCGGATGGTGATGTTGCCGGTTTAAAATCGGCAACCGTTAAAATCACCGGCGAATATGCGTTTGGCTGGTTGCGTACCGAAACCGGTATTCACCGTTTGGTGCGTAAATCGCCATTTGATTCGAATAACCGCCGCCATACTTCATTTGCGGCTGCTTTCGTTTATCCGGAAATTGATGATGATATTGATATCGAAATCAATCCGGCGGATTTACGTATTGACGTGTATCGAGCGTCCGGTGCGGGAGGTCAGCACGTCAATAAAACCGAATCGGCGGTGCGTATTACTCATATTCCATCCGGTATTGTGGTGCAATGTCAGAACGGTCGTTCGCAACACCAAAACAAAGATCAATGTATGAAGCAGCTTAAAGCAAAATTATACGAGATGGAAATGATGAAGAAGAATGCGGAAAAACAAGCGATGGAAGAAAGTAAATCGGATATCGGTTGGGGCAGCCAAATTCGTTCGTATGTGTTAGACGACTCTCGTATCAAAGATTTGCGTACCGGTGTTGAAAACCGCAATACGCAAGCGGTACTTGACGGTGATTTAGATAAATTTATAGAAGCCAGCCTTAAAGCGGGGCTTTAGTTGCAAGCGGTTAAATTTGTAAAAAATATTGCAAATTTGACCGCTTATTTTTTACTCGGGAGCCGGATTATGTTTTTCGAATCTTTGCAATTTAGTATAGGAGTAATGCTACCGACCATTCTTTTGATGTTATTAGGGATTTTTTTGCGCCGTCGCAAATTTGTGGATGACGACTTTTGTAATACCGCCTCAAAAGTGATGTTTAATTTCGCATTACCGACGATGTTATTTTTAAATGTGGTAAAAAGTCCGTTGGACTATTCCAAAGATCTTAACCTCATTTTTGCCGGTCTAAGCGGTACGCTAATTATTTATCTGATAGCGGAATGGTGGGCGGCAAAATATATCCGTGAGCGGGGTTATCGTTGTATTTTTACGCAAGGCGTCTTTCGTACGAATGCGGCGATTCTAGGGCTTGCTCTCACTATTAATGCTTACGGCGAAGCCGGACTAGCTACCGTTTCAATTTATACCGCTTCATTGGTCATTTTATTTAATGTATTAAGCGTCATTACCATTTTAAATTCATTAAGCGATCAAAAGCCTAGTGCCGCCAGACTTGCTGCCGCAGTAGCGAAAAACCCTCTTATTCAGGCAATAGTATTAGGAATCGTAGTCAATTACTTACAGATTCGGATTCCTAAGTCCTTAATGCAAACGGCACAATCTCTCGCTAATATTACTTTGCCGATGGCATTAATCTGTATCGGTGCAACCTTAGATTTTAAAGCGTTAAGCCAATTTCGCCAACAAACGGCGGAAAGCGAGCTCACTCGCGTGGTGCTTTATGCGTCCTTTTCGCGCTTAATATTGGCTCCGCTGTTCTTATTTATCTTAGGTAAATGGGTCTTTGCGCTCAACCCGATGCAACTCGGTATTCTATTTTTAACCGCTACCGCACCGGTTGCCGCCGCCACTTATGCAATGGTACGAGCCTATGGCGGAAACGGTAAAGGGGCGGCGAATTTGATCGGTATCACGACTATCGGTTCTATATTTACCGCCAGTCTCGGGTTATTTGTCCTACATCATTTAGGTTGGATATAAGTAAAAAGCAGCGTATAAAATGATCTGCCCCCCAAAAGTTGGACTAAACCTCCAACGGATTAAGGTGCAGATTTTTTATGACTAAATATAACTCGCTATTCAAACAACAAGTCATCGAGTTTTATCTTCAAAATGACAAAAACCGTTTATTCACTCAACGACATTTTCAATTATCCAAGAAAACCTTAACTCGATGGATTGCTCAATTTAATCATAACGGAATCAATGGGCTAGCGGTGATAGGTAAGAAGCAAAAATATTCCCCCGAATTCAAATTAACCGTCATACAAGCGGTCAAAAAGGGGCAATTTTCTGCGGAAAGCGCCTCCCTTCATTTTGGCATTGCTAATTCAGGTTCGATTAGCCAATGGTTGCACATCTTTGAAGAACAAGGTATAAACGGCTTATTACCCAAGCCCAAAGGTCGTCCGACAATGAAACCGAAATACCCCAAAATGCCTCCTCCACCTAAAACTGAAGAAGAACGCTTACGTTATCGTATTTTAGAGCTGGAAGCGGAGAATGCTTACCTAAAAAAGTTGCGGGAGTTCAACCAACAAAAAATGCGGCTAAAGCAGCCATCGTAAAAACGTTGAGAGTGGATTTTCCCTTAGAAATCCTCCTCCCTTTGACTGGTTTAAAACGTAGTACGCTCTTTTATCACTTACCGCCTAAAATCGATAAAAATGCAGTGATTAGGCAGAAAGTGATTGAGATTTATCAAGATAATGATGGCAATTACGGCTATCGTCGTATTACGTTAAAGTTACGTGATTTTTTGGGTGCGATTAACCATAAGCGTATTCAAAGGATAATGCAACAGCTTGATTTAAAAGGGAAATGTAAGCAGAGGAAATATCGCTCTTATCAAGGTGAAGTGGGTAAAATTGCCGAGAATGTATTGCAACGGGATTTTCACGCAACGGCGCCAAATGAAAAGCTCGTCACGGATATCACCGAGTTTAAATGTGCGGAAGGCAAGCTCTATTTATCGCCTATTAAGGACTTGTTTAATAGTGAAATTCTTGCTTATGATTTAGCAAGAAGCCCTAACTTTGAGCAAGTGATGCGGATGCTAAAGCAAGCAGTCGCAAAACTGCCTAAGGGCGCTAAACCGATTTTACATTCCGACCAAGGCTGGCAATACCAGATGGCAGACTATCAAGACATGCTGAGAAAACATCATATTAAACAAAGTATGTCGAGAAAAGCGAATTGCTTGGATAATGGGGCAATGGAAAGTTTTTTTGGGCGATTGAAAACGGAATGTTACTTTGGTAAGCGATTTGAAACTTTCGAACAACTTGAGAAAGTGATTCACGAGTACATTCATTATTACAACAATGAGCGTATTCAAGTGAAATTAAAAGGACTGAGCCCTGTACAATACAGAACTCAGTCCTTAAATTAAACAGTCTAACTTTTTGGGGTCAGATCAAAAAACGCTGCTTTTTTCAATTTTAAAGTTGTTCCGCTTGTTCTAAAATTTTCTGCTGTTCCAAAGCCAATTTTTCCAAACGGCGTTGCTCGCGCCGCTGTTCGTCTTCCGCTTCCCAAACATCATAAGCCTGTACGATTTTAGCTACTACCGGATGGCGCACAATATCATGACTGTCGAAATAGTTAAAACTTAGATCAGGCACATCTTTCAACACTTCCATGGCATGTTTTAAACCCGATTTTTGGCTACGAGGTAAATCGACTTGAGTAATATCGCCCGTAATGACCGCTTTTGAATTAAAGCCGATACGGGTTAAGAACATCTTCATCTGTTCCGTCGTGGTATTTTGGCTTTCGTCTAAAATAATAAACGCATCATTTAGCGTACGCCCGCGCATATAAGCAAGCGGTGCGATTTCAATCACATTGCGTTCCATCAATTTTTGCGCTTTTTCAAAACCTAACATTTCAAATAACGCATCATATAACGGTCTTAAATAGGGTTCGATTTTTTGCCCGAGATCACCGGGTAAAAAACCTAATTTTTCACCCGCTTCAACCGCTGGGCGAGTCAGTAAAATTCGACGAATTTCTTGCCGTTCAAGCGATTCTACCGCTGCCGCCACCGCAAGAAAGGTTTTGCCCGTTCCCGCCGGTCCGATACCGAAACTAATATCGTGGCTAAGAATATTTCTTAAATAGGCTTGTTGGTGTTCGCCGCGCGGTTTAATTACACCGCGTTTCGTTTTAATCGAAATCTCGCCTTGTGAACCGGATACCCATTGATTTTGCAATAACATTCGGCTTTCCTGAATCGCCAAATGAATATCTTCCAAATCAAGTTCTTTAATTTTGCCTTTAATCGGTGCGGTATCGGTATAAAGTCGTTTTAATAACTTTGCCGCATTTTGAATTAAAGTCGCCGAATAATGACTGTCTTCAGCCGATTGAATAGAAAAAGAAAAACCGTTACGGGCAATAACCAGATTAAAACTTTTTTCAATTAAAGTTAAATGCTCGTCAAATGCGCCGCAAAGCGATTGTAAACGAGCGTTATCCTGTGGTTCTAAAGTGAAGAGAATTTCGTTCAAAACATATCCTATTTTAATTCACCGAAATTTTCCGGAATACTTTGTAAAAGTTTTCCCCAAATTTCGCTGCTTGATTGGCGATTTTGCGCCATAATCAATGAGGTTTTCTCATGATCTTTTTCTACACACGCATTTAATAAGTCACGATAAAATTTTAATGTCAGCTGACGGCAAACGGGATCGGCAAAGAAAATACTTGCGACTTGATGATACATACCTTTAAAGCTGTTTAAAATCAAGGCATATACCGGTTTATTTGCGGTAAAAGTAAATTGTCTAAACAGTTTATAATCAAAAGTGGCAAATGCATCCGCCGTATCTTCCAATTCATCCAATTGATTAAAAAATGCGACACATGCTTCCGCATTTAATCTTACCGCCTCCGGAATATAAGATTCCGCCATACGAGTTCGTAGTGAAACTACATTCGCAATAATAACCGGAAGGTATGATCTATCTAATTTAATAATCGTGCTGATTATATTCGGCCCTGCCGTTTCCCACACGTCATTCACTCGGGTCGGTTTTCCATGCTGAATATGTAACCAACCGTCACGCGCCAGTCTTTGTAACACTTCTCGTAATGTTGTTCTGGTTACTCCGATTTTATCCGCCAACTCACGTTCGGCAGGCAAATCCGTCCCCGCCGGAAATTTATTATTCCAAATACTTCTGACAATATATTCTTCCGCCAGTGCCGCAGGACTTTGAGCTTTTAAAATATAAGAGTTGTCCATGTATAAAATTCCCTGCTCCGCAAAAGTGACCCAAAATTTAAAAAAAGAAACAATTTTTATTCAAAATCAAAAAAAATCTCGTAAAAAATGAGATAAAGGCTATTATCCTTTAATCTAAACTGGATTACAATTAACAAAACTTATTATTTTAATGGAGGTTCTTAATGGATAGCTCGAACGCTATATTTAAAAGCTTTTTAGGTAAAGCTCCCGAATGGTACAAAATCTGTATTATCGCTTTTTTAGTTATTAATCCGTTAATTTACTTTTTTATTAGCCCTTTCGTTGCCGGCTGGGCATTAGTCGCAGAATTCATCTTTACCTTATCCATGGCATTAAAATGCTATCCGTTACAACCCGGCGGTCTGTTAGCAATTGAAGCGGTTTTCATCGGGATGACCTCCGCTCATCACGTTAAAGAAGAGATCATGGCTAACTTTGAAGTAATTTTATTATTAATGTTCATGGTTGCCGGTATTTATTTTATGAAGCAATTGCTTTTATATGTATTTACCAAATTGTTAATTGTTATCCATTCTAAGAAAATTCTTTCTCTTGCGTTTTGTTTAAGTGCGACCTTCCTCTCCGCATTCTTAGACGCATTAACCGTAATTGCCGTAATTATTAGTGTCGGTACCGGTTTCTACGGTGTTTATCATAAAGTCGCTTCCGGTAATAGTTTCGAAGATTCGACGGATATTAGTAATGACGAAAAAATTATTACGAATAAAGAAATTCTCGAACAATTCCGTGCCTTCTTACGTAGTCTTTTAATGCATGCTGCCGTCGGTAGTGCTTTAGGCGGTGTAATGACCATGGTTGGCGAGCCGCAAAACTTAATTATCGCCGGTCAAGCGGAATGGGGCTTCATTGAGTTCTTATTACGTGTATTACCCGTTAGTTTACCGGTTTTAATTTGCGGTGTAATTACTTGCTTATTGTTAGAACACTTTAAAATTTTCGGTTATGGGGCGCGTTTACCTCGCCGCGTATGGGGCGTACTTGCTCGTTATAATTTATTAAAAGAGCAACGTATGACTCAACAAGATCGTGTCAAAATGGGCATCCAAGCGTTAGCGGGGATTTGGTTGATTGTCGGTCTGGCGCTCCATCTTGCCGATGTCGGTATTATCGGTTTAACTATCATCATTATCTGTACGGCATTCTGCGGTATCACCGATGAACACGCAATCGGTCGTTCATTCCAAGAACCGATGCCGTTTACCGCGTTAATCGTAGTCTTCTTTACGGTTGTTGCCGTCATTGTCGATCTGAAATTATTCGAGCCGATTATCAGTTACGTGCTTTCTGCCGATCCTCATTCTCAATTGGCATTGTTCTATGTATTTAACGGCTTATTATCGATGATTTCGGATAACGTATTCGTCGGTACGGTGTATATTAACGAAGCGAAAACCGCACTCGAATCGGCAATTATTAGTCGTGAACAATTCGATTTAATTGCGGTGGCAATCAATACCGGCACGAACTTACCGTCTGTCGCAACACCAAACGGACAAGCGGCGTTCCTATTCTTGCTTACTTCACCGTTTGCACCGTTAATCCGACTTTCATACGGTAAAATGTTATATATGGCATTGCCTTATACGATCGTACTTTCTATTATCGGCTTCTTATCATTAGAGTTTTTACTCCCGCCGCTTACAGAGCTAATGTCTAACTGGGGTTGGATCATTACTCGATAATTCAAAGAATCTCCCCTAAAAGTGGGGAGATTTTTTACGAAAACCGAACAAAATCAGGTACAATGTAAAAATTATTCAGACCAGAGGTGCCTATTATGCTCAGTTACTTTAAAGAACTCTCATTAAATCGAACTGCATGGTTACTGCTTGCTTTTGTTGCTTTCGCACTTGAAGCAAGTGCCATTTATTTTCAATACGGAATGGGATTAGTGCCTTGCGTAATGTGCGTTTATGAACGTTTGGCAATTTTCGGATTACTTATCGCTGGGTTAGTCGGTGCCATTTCACCTCGTTTTTTCCTAACACGCTGGTTAGCATTATTACTTTGGGGATTTAGTGCCTTCAAAGGACTTGCTCTTGCAATCAAACATCATGATTACCAAGCGAATCCTTCCCCTTGGAACCAATGCGAGTTTAAACCCGAATTCCCGCAAACGATGCCGTTTGATCAGTGGTTCCCAAGCATCTTTGCCCCGGGTCCGGTCAATTGCAGCGAAAAACAATGGGAAATGTTCGGACTTGGTATGCCGGAATGGCTTATCCTCGCATTTTCTATTTTTGCTCTTATGTTCGTTATCGTATTGCTTAGTCAATTTAAACGAGCAAAACCTCAGTACCGTAGCGTATTCAGATAATCTTACAAGCGGTCGAATTTTTGCAAAATTTTGCTGAAATCCGACCGCTTTTTTATAACTATAATAAGGAAATACAATGTCAAACTTATCTCAATTAGAAACTAAATTAGTTCATGCCGGACGTAAATCGCGTTATACCCAAGGTTCCGTTAATCCTGTCGTACAACGCGCTTCATCTTTAGTATTTGAATCGGTATCACAAAAAAAGCATGCCACTCGCAACCGCTATAAAGGCGAATTATTTTACGGCAGACGAGGCACGCTCACCCACTTCGCTCTACAAGACGCGATGTGTGAACTAGAAGGCGGAGCCGGTTGCTATCTTTATCCGTGCGGTGCGGCGGCCGTGACTAATTCCATTTTAGCTTTCGTATCACAAGGCGATCACGTATTAATGACCGGTGCGGCTTATGAGCCGACCCAAGATTTTTGTAACGTTATCTTAAAAAATATCGGGGTAAGCACCACTTATTACGATCCGCTCATCGGTGAAGGCATTCGTGCACTTATTCGACCGAATACTAAAGTGCTATTTTTAGAATCGCCAAGTTCACTGACAATGGAAGTGCCGGATATTCCGACCTTGGTGCGCATTGCTCGTGAAGTCAATCCGAATATGGTGATTATGATTGATAATACTTGGGCGGGCGGTGTGTTATTCCCTGCGCTTGAATTCGGGATTGATATTTCGATTCAAGCCGGCACAAAATATTTAGTCGGCCATTCCGATGTGATGATCGGTACGGCGGTATCCAATGCGCGTTGTTGGGATCAACTTCGCGAACGTTCGTATTTAATGGGTCAAATGATTGATGCCGATTCCGCTTATACTACGGCGAGAGGTTTACGTACGCTCGGTATTCGATTGAAAGAACACCAAGAACGCTCTATTCAAGTGGCGCAATGGCTGGCACAACGTCCGGAAGTGAAAGCGGTCTTCCACCCTGCACTTCCAAGCTGTCCGGGACACGAATTTTTCAAACGTGATTTTAAAGGGGCAAGCGGTCTGTTTTCATTCGAACTTAACCAAAAGTTAAACGACGAACAATTAGCTAACTTTTTAGATCATTTCGAATTATTTACCATGGCATATTCTTGGGGCGGTTTTGAATCGCTCATTCTCGCTAACCAACCGGAAGAAATCGCTCGTATCCGTCCTGCAATCGAAAGAAAACTCAGCGGCACACTGATCCGTATTCACGTCGGCTTAGAAGCGGTCGAGGATTTGATTGCCGATTTAGAAAAAGGCTTTTCACGTTTAAAATAACTTCGCTTAAGTAACAAAAAAGTGAATTAGGGTTGCACCTAATTCACTTTTATCTCGTTATTCAGACTAAATGAAATTAATCTTCGCCCCACACTTCTTTCGCAATTTCTTCAACGTGACGCACTTTTGCCCATTGCTGCTCTTCGGTCATCACATTGCCTTCTTCGGTTGAAGCAAAACCGCATTGTGGGCTTAAACAAAGCTGCTCAAGCGGTACATATTTCGCCGCTTCAGCGATACGTGCTTTAATCGCTTCTTTATCTTCCAATTCTGGGAATTTAGAACTGATTAAACCTAACACCACGCGACCTTTATTATTCGCAAAATGTTTTAACGGCTCGAAACCGCCTGAACGTTCATCATCATATTCTAAGAAGTAACCGTCATAATTGGTTTGACCGAATAAACCGTCCGCAATCGGGTCATAAGCGCCTTCTAATAAATAAGAAGATTTATAGTTACCGCGACAAACGTGAGTCGTGATGGTTAAATCAGCCGGTTTGTCCGCTAAAATCGCTTGAATATTGGCAACCGCTTGCGCTTTATCCGCTTCAAAGGTCGGTTGTTGGTAATTATTGCAGAGTGATCCCCAATATACGTCATCAATCTGTAAGTAGCGACACCCCGCATCATAGAACGCTTTAATCGCATCTTTATAAGCCTGTTGTACATCTTTGGCAAATTCTTCACGGGTTGCATAGATACCGTGATCCCATTGTACCGGATACATTAACTGGTTCGGGCTTGGAATAGTAAATTTTGCTACCGCTCTACCGGCGACAATCGCATTAAATTTTTTGAAATGCTCAAGGAACGGATGATTCGGATTCCAAGAAACTTTACCGCAACAACGCGTGTTGTACGGACGTACCGCTACGCCTTTAAACGCATACGCTTTCTCCGGTACATAACCTTCGATACCGTTTAAATTCTCTAAGAAATCGATGTGCCACCAAGAACGATGGAACTCACCGTCTGTTACCACTTGAATACCGGCATCTAATTGTGCTTGTACTAATTTTTTTACTTCTTCTTCAACAATCGCATCGCGCGCTTCAAGTGAAATCGTGCCGGCTTTATAATCCGCATGTGCTTTTTTCCACGCATCCGTTCTTAAATACGAACCGACCGTATCCGCATGAAAAGGTAAATTTTTTGCTGCCATAACTAGGGTACTCCGTTAATGTGATATTTCGTAGTTATCGTAAGCGAACGAACTGCATCACTCAAGGGAAATCATTCAAATTAATGTGAAACTTTTTCGATTTTTTATGAAATTAATTCATAATCAATTTCGAGATTCTTACACGCCGTACTGCTCGCGATAGGCACGCATTGAAGCTAAATACGGTGCGTATTGTTCCGATTTTTCAATAAATTGAATTAAATCGTCAAAATCGATAATCGAGAAAACTTGGCAGCCGTAATCACGTTCGACTTCTTGAATTGCGGAAAGCTCGCCTTTGCCCTTTTCTTTACGATTTAACGCAATCAATACGCCTGCTAATTCCGCTTGATTCGCATTAATGATTTCCATCGATTCACGGATTGCCGTACCGGCGGTAATCACGTCATCAACTAATAAGATTCTGCCTTTCAACGGCGAACCGATAAGATTACCGCCCTCGCCGTGATCTTTCGCTTCTTTACGGTTAAAGCAACAAGGCTTATCCACATCAAATTGATTAACTAACGCAACCGCAACCGTCGTTGCAATCGGGATACCTTTATAAGCCGGTCCGAAAAGTACGTCGAAATTTAGACCGCTTGCTTGAATCGCCTGCGCATAAAACTCACCGAGTTTGGCAAGATCTCTACCGGTATTAAATAAACCCGCATTAAAGAAATACGGGCTTTTTCTGCCTGATTTCAGGGTAAATTCGCCGAATTTTAAAACGTTACGGCTTAATGCAAATTCAATAAAATCGTGTTTATATTGTTCCATATTGTTTCCTTATATAAAAAAAACCACAGATAACGCCAATTTTCACGGAAACTTCCGTTTATCTGCGTTATCTGCGGCTAATCAAATTATTCCGGCGTGATCCAACTCACCGTCCAAGATGCCGTTCCTTCCGGAACCAGCACTTCGGCAAGATACGGAAGCACTTTTTTCATCTGGCTTTCTAATTGCCAAGGCGGATTAATCACAATCATACCGCTTGCCGTCATACCACGTTGATCGGAATCCGGACGTACCGCCAATTCAATTTGTAAAATTTTACGAATACCGCTATCCGCCAAACCGCGTACAATACGTTTAGTGTGCTGGCGTAATACCACCGGATACCAAATCGCATAAATACCCGTGGCAAAACGTTTATAGCCTTCCTCTATCGCTTTCACCACCAATTCATAATCTTCTTTTAATTCGTACGGCGGATCGATTAACACAAAACCACGACGCTCTTTCGGCGGTAATGCGGATTTTAATTGCTGAAAACCGTTTTCACGCTTGGTAACGACATTATCTTTCTTCGCAAACTCTTGGCGTAATAACGGGAAATCGTTCGGATGTAATTCGGTTAAAATCGCACGATCTTGCGGACGTAACTGATTAACCGCCAATAACGGCGAGCCGGCGTAATAGCGTAATTTCTCGCCTTTATTAATTTTTTTCAGTTCATTAATGTATAACGCGACTTCTTCCGGCAAATCCGTTCGCTCCCACAAACGGGCAACACCTTCCAGATATTCGCCGGTTTTCTCCGATTCCGCGCTTAATAAGCTATAACGCCCGACACCGGAATGCGTATCCAAATAAAGAAAGCCTTTATCTTTCTGTTTTAATGATTGTAAAATCAAAAGCTGAACAATATGTTTTACCACATCCGCATGATTGCCGGCATGGAAACTATGGCGATAGCTGAGCATAAATTCTCTCTATTTTTTCAATATGTTATGAATTGTGATTTTAACACGGAACAAAGCGGAAAACACGGAAAATAGCATAAGTTATCATTCACCGGCTCAATAGAAACAGAAAGGAAATATATGGATCTCACGATACAAAACGGCATACTTATTCATCAAAAACAAGTTCCTTCTCCTCACTTTAACGCTCGCCCGATAGCGAACGATATTTCACTGTTAGTGATTCACTATATCAGCCTGCCTCCGGAACAGTTCGGCGGTAATTTTATCGACCAATTTTTCCAAGGTAATTTAGATCCGACCGTTCATCCTTATTTTGAAGAAATCAAAGACTTACGCGTTTCGGCACACTGCTTAATTAACCGTAAAGGCGAAATTACTCAATATGTCAATTTTAACGATATGGCATGGCACGCCGGACTTTCCGAATTTAACGGGCGAGATAAATGTAATGAATATTCGATTGGGATTGAGCTGGAAGGCAGTAATCATCAGCCGTTTACCGAAGCGCAATACCAATCCTTGGCGCACTTAACTCAAGCACTGATGACGGAATATCCTGAAATCACCTTACAACGTATCGCCGGACATTGCGATATTGCACCGGAACGTAAAATCGATCCCGGACAATATTTCGATTGGGGTTATTATAAAACACTGATTGCTTAACGATTTAGCTCGTTTGGCATAAAAAACGGCTAGGAATAAATCCTAGCCAATATATTAGGAATGAATAAAATTTTCTAAGTCATTTGGATGATGACCCGTTCTATAACAAGGGTGGTTTGTCATAGAACGAAAACATTGTAAATAATAAATTAATTTATGTAAAGCATTTTTGTAAAATAATTTAAATTAACTTCATTAGAATTCCGTTTGAGCGGTAAAAGTCATCGCTTCACCGGTTATCGGATGCGTAATGGATAACGATTCCGCATGCAAACACAAACGAGGCGATAAACTTTTAGCTAACGGACTAGCATAAAATTTATCGCCGAGAATCGGATGCCCTAACGCAAGCGAATGTACTCTTAGCTGATGTGAGCGACCGGTAATCGGGGTGAGTTTTACTCGAGTGGTATTATTCGGTAAATGCGCCAATACTTCATAATGCGTAATCGCCTTTTTACCTCGTTCATAACAAATTTTTTGACGAGGACGATTTTCCCAGTCACAAATCAGCGGAAAATTCATTTCGCCGGTATCACCGACCTTTTCGCCTAATTTGCCCCAAAGCAAAGCGATATAATGCTTTTTCGGTTCCCTGTCACGAAACTGACGCTTCAGCTCTTTTTCCGCCGCTTTGCTGAGGGCAAATAACAGAATACCGCTGGTTGCCATATCCAGACGATGTGCCGGTTCGGTAAAGCCGTATTTCTGCTGGACACGTGTCATTGCACTGTCATAATACTCAGGGCGATTGCCCGGCACGGAAAGCAAACCGCTCGGTTTATTAATCACTAAAATATGATTGTCACGATAGACTTCCGTTAAAAACGGTTCAAGTGGAGGATGATATTCAATTAATGCCATATTTCTTACCATAAAAAACACGGAATGGACAAATACAATAAACAAGCGGTGAATTTTGAAGTTTTTCTGTAAATTCACGCTTGCCGTGTTTCCGTCTATTCCGTGATAAATACTCTATTCTTTATTACTTACAACCACACGTAAGCTGTCTAAACGCCAATTCGCTAATGCAATTTGCTTAAGCGATTCAATGCGTTGTTGTTCCAATGCTTCAATTTCATCAGAACGAATATTTTTATTCACCGCTTGTAACGAGGTTAAACGATGCAATTCCGCACTTAATGTACTATCCGCATCTTGGCTGGCCTTTTCGATTAATTCCGGTAATTTAGCTGCGATTTTTTGCTCGCTGATACCGATTAATTTTTTAATATCCGCTTGCGCCATTTTCGCAATTTTATTTGCCATTTGTTTATTCAGCGGTTTTAACTGCTTCTCAAGCCCTGCAAACGACACCTGGGCCGCCATATCGTTACCTTTATTATCTAATAAGATACGCACCGGTGTCGGCGGTAGGAAACGCGTTAAATTTAAACCTTTCGGAGCTTGAGTTTCCACCATATAAATCGCTTCAAGCAATAAAGTGCCTGCCGGTAAGTTTTTATTAATCAGTAACGAAATTGCCGATTTACCGATATATCCGGAAGTAATCAAGTCAATACCGTTACGAATCATTGGGTGATCCCAAGTTAAAAACTCAACGTCTTCTCGCATGAGTGCAAGCTGGCGATCAAAAGTCACAGTCGTGCCGTCTTCGGCAATGCCCGGAAAGTCCGGCACTAACATATGACCGGTCGGGCTAATCACGATAGATTGCTCGCCTAAATCTTCCTGCTCTAAGCCGATAACATCAAATAAACTCAACGCAAAATTGACTAAGTGCGGATTATTATCTTCTTTCGCGATCGCTTCAGCCAACGCTTGTGCCACTTCACCGCCATTTGAATTGAGCTCAAGCAAACGATCTCGACCTTGCTCTAATTCTGCCTTCAACTGTTGCTGACGTTTAAAGGTTCTTGCAAGAAATTCGTCAAATCCGACCGCTTGCGGGTTCTTCAAGAAGCCTTCCAATTCTTCGCCGAATTCACGGAATAACGCAGCGCCCATCGGACAGGTTTCTTCAAACGCATTTAAGCCCTGATGATACCAAGTCGCTAATATCATCTGCATTGAATTTTCAAAACACGGTACATGAATCTGAATATCATTTTTCTGACCGATACGGTCTAAACGTCCGATACTTTGTTCCAACAAGTCCGGATTATCCGGTAAATTGAACAACACTAAATTGCTGGCAAATTGGAAGTTACGCCCTTCCGAGCCGATACTCGAACTAATCAAGACCTGAGCACCCTCTTCCATTTGGGCAAAGTAAGCGGAAGCTCTGTCTCGTTCTACAATCGACATTTTTTCGTGGAACACCGCCGAACGAATCGCTTCACGTTCACGTAAGATTTGTTCAAGCGCAATCGCCGTATCCGCTTGCTTACAAATCACCAAGATTTTCTCGTCACGGTGATTTTTCAAGAACGTAATCAACCATTCGATACGAGGGTCAAAATCCGCCCATTTTGCCGCCGGATTCATACGTTGGAATAAACGTTCCGGATAAAGCTGATCATCTTTGGTTACACCGCCCATCATACCCATCACTTTTAACGCATTGGTATATTGGCTTGGCATTTCCAAAGTAATTTGATGATAAACACGGTGCGGGAAGCCTTTCACACCTTGACGCGTATTGCGGAATAACACACGGCTGGTACCGTGGCGATCAATCAGCTCACGAATCAATTCTTGACGTACTTGCAAGCGGTCATTTTCTTTCGATTTTTCGCTATTGATGACCTTAAACATCGGCTCGGTGTCTTTCTCACTCAACAGATCCGCAATGCTATTTTGCTCATCATTACTTAACGGCTTGTCATTTAGTAAAGTCGCCACCGCATCCGTCACCGGTTTGTAATCTTTTTGTTCGGCAACAAAGCTGTTGTAATCATAGAATCGATCCGCATCCAATAATGCTAAACGGGCAAAATGACTTTCTTGTCCGAGTTGCTCAGGCGTTGCGGTGAGAAGCAATACTGCCGGAGTTTGTTTTGATAAACGCTCAACAAATTGATAGCCGACACTCGGCTCGTTTTCCGACCATTCCAAATGATGAGCTTCATCAACGATGAGCATATCCCAATTACTTGCCAATACTTGTTTAGCACGATTCGGCGAGCTTTCCAACCAGTCGATTGAGGCAATCACTAACGCTTCGCTATCAAATGGATTTTCGCTGACATCATTACCGTCTTCATCCGCTTTATCGAAATCGGCACAACGTTCTTCATCAAATAATGAAAATTTCAAGTTGAAACGACGTAACATTTCAACTAGCCATTGATGTTGCAAACTTTCCGGCACCAGCACCAATACACGCTCGACTCTGCCGGAGAAAAGCTGTTGTTGCAAAATCATACCGGCTTCAATGGTTTTACCTAAACCGACTTCATCCGCCAATAATACACGAGGCGCAACACGCTGACCGACTTCTTTGGCAATATGTAATTGATGCGGAATTAAACTTGCACGAATGCCTCGCATTCCTCGTAGCGGCGATTGAAATTGGGCTTGTTGATGTTGTAATGCTCGATAACGTAAAGCAAAGCGATCGGAACGGTCGATTTGTGCTGAAAATAAACGGTCTTGCGGCTTGCTGAAACTCACTTTATGGTCTAACTGCATTTCGGGCAATACGGCTTCTTCACCGGAATCCGCTCGCTTACCTAAATAGATAATAAAACCTTGGTTTTCGACTACCTCTTCAACATCTAACTGCCAACCTTCCACGCTATTAATACGATCGCCTTTTTGAAATTGTACTCTTGTTAAAGGGGCGACCGAAAGCGCATAAATACGCTCTTCTTCTGCGGCAGGAAATTGAATGGTAACGGTACGATTATCACTTGCCGTTACGATACCTAAGCCTAAATTATTTTCTGATTCGCTAATCCAGCGCTGACCTACTACGAACATTTTGGGGTTATTTCTCCTATTTATAAATTATTATCTATTCTAGCAAATTTCACACTTCAAGCGGTCGGATTCTTACGTGATTTTGCAAATTTTCAGCGAAAAGAAACCGCTTTATAAATAAAGCGGCTATCGAATAAACAATTCGGATTTTCGAGCCGATAAATTACCGGCTTATAAACTTTGATAAAGCTTAAATGCCTGTCCGTCCGACATACCTGCCAGATAATCGCAAATTACCCGAGGGCGTTTTGACGGTGTCGATTGTTGCCAACGTAATGCGACATTTTGTGGTAATAAACGCTCCGGATCGGTGCTTAACATATCAAACAACGCCATTAAAATTCGCTGCCCTTTATATTCCACTCTCTGCGTTTTCACATCGCAAATCACATATTGGTAAACAAAGCGTTTTAAAATTTCCAACACACATTTCACATCGTCCGGCAAATAAGCATTAAAACGTAATAACGGCTCATCAAAACCCGGTTGCTCACGCCATTGGACATTGGTCACAAAATAATTGACTAACGCTCCGATCACATCTTTCCGTTCATAACGATGTTGTGAAAATAATTTTTGACTAAGGGTCGGTAAAATCGTTTGAATCCAACTTGAAGAATATTGTGCTAATTGTTGCTCCGCCTGTTGCCACGATTGCGGCGTGACCATTCCGCCGGCAATCGCATCTTCCAAATCGTGTACGCCGTAGGCAATGTCATCGGCAAGTTCCATAATGCTGCAATCCAGCGATTTATATTGCGTTTTATGCGGTTCAAACGGATCTTCGCTGAAACTTATCGTACGTAGCAACTTACGATCTTGCTCGCTTAACGGCGCCAATACCCAATCAAAAAAGGTTTGATCATCGCTAAATATACCCTTACAGGTTTTGAATTGGTGCAAGTTGATATAAGGCGACTCGGCAAATTGCGGGCGTGCTTGCGGTTCGGTTTCTTCAAGCAGTGCCGGATATTTAATAATGCCTAACAAGGTTCTGCGCGTGAGGTTCATACCGTGTTGCGGCGTATAAGGCTCAAGTTGGGTAACGATCCGAAACGACTGGGCGTTACCTTCGAAACCGCCATGCGCACGCATTTTATAATTGAGTGCCATTTCGCCGCCGTGTCCGAACGGCGGATGCCCGATGTCGTGAGCGAAACAAAGCGATTCAATCAAACTGCGAGACGGCAATAAAGCGGTCAGATTTTCAGCAAAATTTGCAAATTTTTGCTCGGAAACGACCGCTTGAAAACCTTGTGTGTCTTGCAATAATTTGGCACAGATACTACTGCCAATCTGTGCCACTTCGAGCGAATGAGTCAAACGCGTACGATAAAAATCGTCTTCGCCAACCGCATGAATTTGTGTTTTAGCTTGTAGGCAACGAAAGGCTTCGGAATGTAAAATTCTCGCGCGATCTCGCTGAAACGGCGAGCGGTGGTCTTGCTCCCGCTGTTTATCCGCCAAAAAACGTTCGGTCCAAACATTGGAAATCATCTTTCCCCCTTTTTCATATATAATAACTGACTTTACGAATTTGATTTTACACTAAAAATGGCACTGTTCTACTCTGAAAAAGCTGCAAAACAGCAAGCAAAAAAATCGGCAAAAGTGACCGCTTGTCCGCCGGTTACCATTCAATCTTTGGATTACCAAGGTTTAGGCGTGGCGAAAATTAACGGTAAAACGTGGTTTATCGAAAATGCCTTACCTAACGAACAAGTTGAAATCCAAGTGTTGGAAGAAAAACGCCAATACGGGCGAGCAAAAGCGGTTAAAATTTTAAAGCAATCCGCCGCACGCCAACAGCCGAGTTGTGCTCTCTACGGCAAATGCGGCGGCTGCCAAATGCAGCATATTCCGCTGGATTTACAGCGTGAAGCCAAACAACAGGCACTTTTTCAACGCTTACAAAAACTGCAATCACAGCCGATTGATTTTCAACCGATGATCATCGGTAACGATAAAGGCTATCGCCGCCGAGCAAAACTCAGTATTGCGTTACAAAATAATCAGTTAGCGATTGGTTTTAGAATGCAAAATTCAAACCAAATCATACCGCTTGAGCAGTGTGGAGTGTTGGTCGAGCCGCTTTCTCAGCTTATCAAACCGCTACAAAGCCTATTTAACACTTGGCAGAACAAAAAGACGCTTGGGCATATTGAACTGGTTCAAGCGGATGATACCATTACGATGTTGATACGTAACGTAGGACAATTCCATCCGCAAGACAGCCGAAACTTGCAACAATTTGCCGAACGGCATTCACTTTCATTGTATGTGATGACCGCTGAAAATGACATTACTCACTTAAGCGGTGAAGCGCCGTATTATCAAATTCACGGCGTTAAACTGGGCTTTTCGATTCGTGATTTCATTCAAGTAAACGGCGACTTAAATGAAAAGATGGTAGATAAAGCGTTGGAATGGCTTGATCTTTCCGCACAAGATCGAGTACTGGATTTATTCTGCGGTATGGGAAACTTCACTTTGCCGATTGCCAAGCAAGCCGGCTTTGTTGTGGGGGTGGAAGGCGTTGAGCCGATGGTTGCACAAGCCAAGCAGAATCGTGATACAAGCGGTCTAAAAAACGTAGCATTTTACCAAACCAACCTAGACGAACCTTTTGCCGATAAACCGTGGGCAAGCGAACCGTTTAACAAAGTGTTATTAGATCCGGCGCGTAACGGCGCATTTTTCTGTTTAGATCATTTAGCCGCATTGAATCCCGGAACGATCGTTTATGTTTCTTGTAATCCCGCTACCTTAGTCCGAGATGCGGAAAAACTGATTCAAGCCGGTTATAAACTGCAAAAAGCGGCAATGATCGATATGTTCCCACATACCGGACATTTGGAATCTCTTTCGTTATTTACTAAATAATGAACACATCATCACAGCATAAACCGAATTAGGTTGATTTATACTTAGGATATTCTGTGATGATAATCTTGAAGAAATAAGAATTGTTTTGACAAGATATAGAAAAAAAGAAACCCCGTAGAAAACCTACGGGGTTTCTTTTTTTCTAATTCTGGAGGTATGAATCACTGTTTTATAAAAGGAGACAAATAAAACAAGAACAAAAGCAAAACTAAAGGAAATTAGTGGCTCCTCCTGCGGGACTCGAACCTGCGACATATGGATTAACAGTCCACCGTTCTACCGACTGAACTAAGGAGGAACAATACGAAAAAATAATATCGCTAAACCGTTTTAGCGTCAAATGCTATAACCTAACTTGTCAATTCTTTGCAATTCTTGAACTTTAACTTTTTATTGACAACAAATTTCACAATCCTGAAGTTTCGGGAGATTCATTTCTCTCACTGAAAAATATAAACCGTCAATCATCAACAGTTTTCCGGAAAGGCTTTTGCCGATATTCAGCAATAATTTAATCGCTTCCAACGCTTGTAAACTGCCGACTACGCCGACAATCGGCGCAATTACACCGGCTTCCACACAGCTTAAAGTGCCGTCACCGAATAATCGGCTTAAACAGTTATAACAAGGCTTATTTTCAGCATAGGTAAATACTGAAATTTGCCCCTCAAAGCGAATCGCCGAACCGGAAACAAGCGGTCGTTTTTGCGCAAAACATTGCAAATTCAGCTGATTTCTAACCGTGACGTTATCGGTGCAATCCACGACTAAATCCACTCGCTCAATCAGCTCGGCAAATTCCGCATCGCTACATTGTTTATTAATCGCTTCAAGCTGAATATGCGGATTAATTTGGCTTAAACGCACCTTTGCCGACTCTACTTTCGGCTGACCGATATTCGCATCCGTATGCAAAATTTGGCGCTGCAAGTTTGACAACGACACTTCATCAAAATCAACCAAGATCAAATGGCCGACACCGGCTGAAGCTAAATATTGCGCCGCACTACACCCCAAACCGCCCAAACCGACAATTAATACTCGGCTGGCTTTTAGTTTTTCTTGCCCGTCAAAATCAACACTTTTTAAAATAATTTGACGGTTATAGCGCAACATTTCCTGATCGCTAAGTTCCATATTCACTCACTATCTCAATAAACTGTTAAACGGCTGAATCGTCACTTTTTCACCGGCATCCACATTGCCTCGTTCCGCTTCCAACACAATAAAACAGTTGCTTTCATAAAATGCGCTAAACAGATGAGAACCTTGCAAGCCGACCGGACGTACCGCGACTTCGCCTTGCTCATTCACATAATAGAAGCCACGCTGGAAATCTTGGCGACCTACCGCTTTTTTCAAATTCGTATCGGCAATAGCGGTTAAATTTTGAGTAAAATTTGCAATACGCTCCGCATTCACACCGGCTAATTTAGCTAATGCCGGTTGCACCAGTTGGTAAAAGGTCACTAACGCGGAAACCGGATTACCCGGTAAACCGAAGAACCACGCGTGTTGCAATTTCCCAAAAGCGAACGGTTTGCCCGGTTTCATCGCAATTTTCCAAAAGCCGATTTCGCCCAGTTTTTCTAACACCTCTTTAGTGAAATCCGCTTCTCCTACCGACACTCCGCCGCTGGTAATTAATACGTCCGCTTGCTGTTGCGCTTGAGTGAATGTTTGTTCAAACACTGCCGGATCATCCGGTAGAATACCAAAATCCAAAATATCACAATTGAGTTTTTCTAACATTAAACGCACAGCAAAACGGTTGGTATCATAAATTTTGCCTTGCTCGAGCGCCTGACCAACCGAAGTCAGTTCATCACCGGTGGAAAGAATGGCGACTTTTAAACGGCTAAATACCGGCACTTGTGCAACGCCTAACGAGGCTAATAACGGCAAAGTAGTTACATTTAATAAGCTGCCTTTCGCCAATACCAATGCGCCTTGTTTTACATCTTCACCGATTCGGCGAATGTTTTGTCCGAGCTTCGGCGTTTTGCAAAATTTCACTGAAATTTGACCGCTTGCAAGTGTTTCCGCTTCCGCTTCTTCTTGCATTACCACCACATCACAATCTGCCGGCACCATCGCACCGGTCATAATGCGAATACATTCGCCGGCTTTTACTTCGCCGATAAACGGATTACCGGCAAACGATTTACCGGCAACGATTAAACGCTCGAATTGCACCAGATCGGCTAAACGAAACGCATAGCCGTCCATTGCCGAATTATCGAAACTCGGCACATTAATCGGAGAAAAAATATCTTCCGCCAAAATACGATTGGCACATTGATTAAGCGGTAAGTTTTCGATTTTAGTCGGGGAAGGTAAGCGTGCCAACATATTGGCTAACGCTTCGGATAAAGGAAGTAATGCCATAACTATTTATAAGTACCTTAAAATGTATAAAACGATAAAGGGCGTAAATACGCCCTTTTAAATATCTAATGTTCTTTCGATTGCTCTCTAAGTTTAGAAATTCGATCCGCTTCTTTTTTCAAATAGTGGCTAAAATAGATAAGAGCGCAACTTGCAATTAATAATAAACCAATAAATTCATAATTCATCACTTATCCTCCTCTATTATTGATAATTCACATATTTTTTCACGGATGATCTTAGCTACGATTAGACACCAATAAGCAATAAAAAGCAAGACTACTGTATTTATGCTTTTGCATATAAATCCCTCCTTTCCAAAAAGTAATACCGGGATAGCTAAAACAGCAACTTTAGCAAAATCCTCCAACATTTTCGCCCAAGCCTCTATCGCTTCTTTTTTGGTTGGAAAACAAAATAAATTCCACATAATTTCTCCTTTTTCATCGTGGCAAATGTAAAAAGAAGATGAATAAAATGCCAGTATTTCAGATCTCTTTTGCAATCAAAATCGCAAAACTCACAAACGGTATAAAATAAGGTAAAATAACCGAATTTTGTAAACTTCTCATCAAAACAGACCGCTTATAATGATTTTTTTCACTGATCTTATCTTAAAACGTGGACAATCCGTCCTTTTAGAAAATACCTCCGCTACCATTCATACCGGGCAAAAAGTTGGGCTGGTCGGCAAAAACGGTTGTGGTAAATCTTCACTTTTCGCTTTAGTGAAAGGTGAATTACAACCGGAAGGCGGCGATGTTTCTCTGCCGAAAAACTGGGCGATTTCTTGGGTAAATCAAGAAACGCCTGCACTGGAAATTTCCGCATTGGATTATGCGATTCAAGGCGATCGCGAATATACCGGTTTGATGAACCAGCTGGAAAAAGCCAATCAAGAAAACAACGGCAACCAAATTGCGATGATTCATACTCAACTGGATACGATAGACGCATGGACGATTCAAGCCCGTGCAGCAACTTTATTAAACGGCTTGGGCTTCTCTAACGAACAACTTTCTTTACCGGTGAAATCGTTCTCGGGTGGTTGGCGTATGCGTTTAAATTTAGCGCAAGCGCTGATCTGCCGTTCTGATTTATTACTCCTCGATGAACCGACTAACCATTTGGATTTAGATGCGGTAATTTGGTTGGAGAAATGGCTGACCAATTATCGTGGCACGCTATTATTAATCTCCCATGACCGAGATTTTCTTGATCCGATTATTGATCGTGTGATTCATATCGAAAATCAGCAGCTGAATGATTACACCGGTAACTACACCTCGTTTGAAATTCAGCGTGCCACCAAAATCTCGCAACAAAATGCCGCTTATGCACAACAACAGCGCAAAGTTGCTCATTTACAGAGCTTTATCGACCGTTTTAAAGCCAAAGCAACCAAAGCGAAACAAGCACAAAGCCGTATCAAAGCGTTGGAAAAAATGGAACTGATTGCACCGGCTTATGCGGATAGCCCGTTTGAATTTGAATTCCGTCCGCCGCTCGCTTTGCCAAGCCCGTTATTAATGATGGAAAAAGCCGGTGCAGGTTATGGTAACAAAACCATTTTGGAATCGGTTAAGTTGAATTTAGTGCCCGGCTCACGTATCGGTTTACTCGGGCGAAACGGTGCGGGTAAATCCACGCTGATTAAATTACTCGCCGGCGAATTAGCTCCGCAAACAGGGCATATTCAATTAGCTAAGGGAGTGCAATTAGGTTATTTCGCTCAACATCAAGTAGATACGTTACGCTTTGATGAAAGCCCGTTATGGCATTTACAAAAAATTGCGCCGGAATTAACGGAACAAGAAGTACGCAATTATTTAGGCGGCTTTGATTTTAAAGGCGATAAAGTGAAACAAAACGTCGGCTCGTTTTCCGGCGGGGAAAAAGCCCGTTTAGTGTTAGCGTTAATCGTATGGCAACGTCCAAATTTACTGTTATTGGACGAACCGACCAACCATTTAGATCTGGAAATGCGTCAGGCACTCACCGATGCGCTCACTTACTATGAAGGCTCGCTAGTAGTGGTTTCGCATGATCGTCATTTATTACGTAGTACGGTGAATGAATTTTATCTAGTGCATGATAAAAAAGTGGAAGAATTCAAAGGCGATCTGGATGATTACCAAAAATGGCTAAACGAACAAAATGCGCTTGAAGCTGCAAAAAATTCGGCCAATTCGACCGCTTGTACGGAAGAAAAAGCGGATAACAGTGCGGCAAATCGTAAGGAGCAGAAGCGTTTAGAGGCAGAGTTACGGCAACAAACCGCACCGTTACGTAAAAAGATCACCCAGCTAGAGAAAGATCTTGAAAAAGCGAGTGAAAAGCTAAATCAACTCGAAGCACTACTGGCGTCAAGCGAGATCTATGAAGCGGAAAATAAAGCGCAACTAACCGAAACGCTCGCGAAGCAAATCGAAGCGAAAAAAGCCGTTGAAGAAATCGAAATGGAATGGCTGGATTGCCAAGAACAGCTTGAGGCATTGCTCAGCTAATTCTGCTTCCTTGGCGTATTTCCGAAATCCTAGCACGATCCGTACTAGGTTAAGCAGAATGCAGCCCTGCTAGGGTTGGCAATTCCAAATAACAAGCGGTAGGATTTGCAACTTTTTTTGCAAATCCCACCGCTTATTTTCTTTTCTGTGTTCTCCGTGTATTCCGTGGTGATTAAAACACTAAGCCACAGAATATCTATACTTTCTCACTCGCCTTTTCTTCAGTTTTCGCAAAAATCGTGTTTTTAACCGAAGTTAATAATTGTTGGCGAATTGCAGAAAGTTTCGGTTTTTCGCCCGCTTGGAAAGCCACCGGACGGCAAAACTCCATCGCTTTAATGCCCAATCTTGCGGTTAATAAGCCAACCCCAATCCCTTGTGCGGCACGCAGTGAAAGTTTAGCGGTTAGATTCTGCGAGAAAAATTCCATACCGACATCGCTCACCACTTCGGTTGCACCGGCAAACACCATATTTGTTAATACCATTTTGAATAATTTCAAACGGCTGAAATAACCTAATTGCATACCGTAGGTTTTGCTAATTTTATTGACCAACGCAATATTTCGCCAAGCGACCATCAACACATCGACCACCGCTAACGGGCTAACCGCTACAATAACGGCATTTTCAGTCGCACTTTTTGAAATCATTTTTTTCACTTGCTTATCAAGCGGTGTGAGCACTGTTTCACTAAATAGATAAAGCACTTCTTTTGCGTTGTAAGCCTCATTTAATTGGCTTTGCCAACGCTGTTGCGAATGTTGTACACTTGGCACATTTTTTAAATTAGCTACAACCTCATTGCAAAAATTTACCGCTTTTTCACCGCTTGTCGTTGAAAGTTCTTCTAAAAGTAATTGTTCGCTTACTTGCTGTTGTTGCTGGTGATGACGTAAAAAAACTAACTTCCGCCATTCACCGATAATCGCAACTACACCGGTTAAACTGATTAAGGCGAACACAATCGCAAACGCAAAATAAATCCATTGACGAGCTTGGAAGGTGTCAATCAACCATTGTACGCTTTGTGCAATCACGGCAACACTAAACAGCCCTAACGCAAACAGTAATACTCTTACCCAAAAACGTGAAGGTTTTAGGCTTTCTTCAACAATTAATTCCGCCTCAACTTCTTGATATTCTTCTTCAATTTGAATATCGTCCGAAGCCTCAAATTCTTGCTTGGCGACAAATTGCTGCTCTGTTGTGATCTCTTGCTCACTAAATATTTGTTTCTTCATCATTTTCTCTTTTCAATTAAGCACGGATAATGCTAATAGTGTTTTCCGTGCTTAAAACTCTTGATTTACCGCTCGTTCAATATGCGTTTTTAGACCGTCATAGCCGTGTTCCGTTTTCAGTATCTGGAACAAATCTTTCGCTTGCGGATATTCTTTATCCAAATAATGTAGCCATTGCTTAATTCTCGCCACATGATAAAAGCCCGAGTCATGCTCATTTTCCATATTCACATATTGAAACAGTAATTGCAGCACTTCATTCCACGCTATTTTTGGCTGATTAAATTTCACCACTCGGCTGAGGTTCGGTGTGTTTAATGCGCCTCGTCCAATCATAAGGCTCGAACAAGCGGTCGTATTTTGACAGTTTTTTGCCGATTCAAAATCCCAAATTTCACCATTGGCGATCACAGGAATCGAAAGGCGTTTTTGAATTTCGCCGATTGCCTGCCAATTAATTCGTTCCGCTCGATAGCCGTCTTGTTTAGTGCGACCGTGTACGGTAATTTCATTTGCACCGCCTTGTGCCACCGCATCGGCAATTTCAAAACTTTGATCCGCAGAATCCCAGCCCAAACGTACTTTCACCGAAACGATCTGATCCTGTGGAACCGCTTCTCGCATTGCTTTGGTTGCACGATAAATTAAATCCGGATCTTTTAACAATGATGCGCCGCCATTACTACCGTTTACCGTTTTAGACGGACAACCGCAATTCAAATCCACTCCCTGTGATCCCAACTCTATCGCCAAGCGGGCATTCTCCGCCAGCCATTGCGGATGTTGCCCCAATAGCTGCACTCTCACAGGCGTTCCCGAATCGGTTAAACCGCCTTGCAACAATTCAGGGGCACGGCGATAAAACGCTTTCTTCGGCAATTTTTGATCCACCACTCGTACAAATTCAGAAATACAGAGATCGTAATCATTTACGGCAGTGAGTAATTTACGGACAAAAGGATCAAGCACACCTTGCATCGGTGCTAAAATCACTTTGGGTATATTATTTATCATTCAATTTTTACTTATTCGATTCAAAAAGTAAGCGGTCGATTTTTGCAAAATTTTTACCAAAAACGACCGCTTGAGATGTTTTTATTATTTCCAACCTTTCGTCTTACAAATCAAATCGTAAGCCGCCTGAATTTGCTGTGCTTTTTCTTTCGCTAATTCCATCATTTCATCCGGTAAACCTTTCGCCGCCAATTTATCCGGGTGATGTTCGTTCATTAACTTACGATATGCACGTTTAACCGTATTTTGATCATCGTTTTCCGTCACGCCTAATACCGTGTAGGCATCTTTAACATTCGGGCCACTTGGGCGGTAGCCGCCGTAATTACCCTGAGATTGATGATATGAACCGCTTTGTTGTTGAGATTGTTGATAAAAACCGCCGGAACGGAATTGTTGCGCCGCCATCACCATTGCGATCATTTGCTCGAATTGGAAACGACTCATTCCCATTGTTTCGGCAATGGTAAATAGAATCTGCTGCTCATTTGAATCTAACTGCCCGTCTTGTAACGCCGCTTGCATTTGTACTTCGACAAAGAAACGCAATAAATCGGCACGCTGACCGCAAGCCTCTCTAAACTCTTGAATAACTTGGCGTAACGGGAAATCCGCTTCTTTACCCAGTGTAAACGCTTGTTGAGCAAGTTGCTGTGCATTCGCATCCAATTTAAGGCGAGCCATAAGCAAACGAGCCAAATGAATATCGTCTTCCGTTACTCTGCCTTTTGCTTTCGCAATATGCCCTAATACCGCAAAGGTCGTTTGGGTAAATAAGGATTGACGAGTCAAATTCTTACCGAAAATTGACGAACGAACCGAACCTAATTCATAAAGTTTCTTATCCGCCAAATGTCCGATAAATACGCCGAGTAAACCGCCGAAAATACCGCCGAATAACTTATACCCGATAAAAAAACCGATAATTTTTCCAATAAATTGCATATGATTCCTTAATTTCCATTTATAAAAAGAATATTCACTACAAGTGATAATATTTTAGCTTAAAAAGCTGAAAAAATAATTAAATCTTTCTCTTTGTTCGCGTGAACATAAACATCAGAAAACCTGAGCTAAAGATAATTAAATAGCCTAAAACGCTCCAACCGTCCGGAAATTGTTCAAATATAGTTGCGCCAAGAAACGCGCTGAATAATACCGAAGCATAACTATAAATGGAAATATCTTTAGCCGCCGCATATTTATATGCCAATGTCACACAAAACTGTCCGACGGTTGCGGTGATTCCGGATAATAGTAAATAATTAAATTGAATTGCAGTTATGGGGACGAAATCTAAAAAAACAAAGGGTAATAATACGATAGTGGAAAATGCGGAGAAGAAAAAAACGATCGTATTTGAGGTTTCAGGTTTAGCTCTTTTACCGAGAAGACGCAAGCAAAGATAAGCCAATGCCGCAAAAACCGCACCGATTATCCCGATGACATAAGGGAAAAACTTTATCTCAAATGCCGGTTTAATAATAAATAGCGCACCGACAAATGCCGACAAACACAATCCCCATTGTACGTAAGAAGCTTTTTCCTTTAGAAAAACGGCTGAAAAGACGATTAAAATAAAAGAAGTGAGCTTGCCGATCATATCTACATCGCTTAATACTAAGTGATCGATAATATAAACGCCGCATAAAATACCAAGCAATCCGGTAATAGAACGCAGTAATAATAACGTTCTGTTTTCCGCTTGGCCTAAAAACGATTGTTTATTTCGCCAAATAATGTAACCGCTAATCAATGCCGTGATTGCGTTACGGAAAATCGCTTTCTCGGCTAACGGCAGTTCTCCGGCTAAACGCATAAAAAGCGCCATCAGAGAAAAGCCTAACGCCGATAATAAAATACAAATAATTCCCTTCATTAACGGAGAAATATGATTCCAAAAATTTATCATTATAATTACAGATAAATGTAAAAATTTAACCGCTTATAAAGAAATAAAGCCCTGAAAAATCAGGGCTTCATTGTCTATTCAGTAACTAAATACAAATTAGTATTCTAATACTGCACGACGGTTTTTAGCGTAGTCAGCTTCAGTGTGACCTAACACAGCCGGTTTTTCTTCACCGTAAGAAACAGTTGAAACTTGGTTAGCACCTTTAGTTGCTAAGTAGTTTTTAACTGCGTCTGCACGACGTTGACCTAATGCGATGTTGTACTCTGGAGTACCACGTTCGTCAGCGTGACCAGCAACAGTTACTTTACCGTTTGCAGATGTTAAGTATGCAGCGTGTGCATCTAAAAGTTGTTGGTACTCACCTTCAACTGCGTAGCTATCGAAACCGAAGTACACAGTGTTGTAACGAGTTTGTAAGTCTTCAGCAGTCATACCGCCGAATTGACCTGCGTTTGCGTTAGCATTTGCGTTAGCATTGTCTGATGAGCTGCTGCAAGCTGCTAATACGAATGCTGGTGCCGCAATCATCAATACTTTAGCTAGTTTTTTCATTTGTTGCTCCTAAAAAGAATTTTATTTTATTTAGTCAAATACGGTGACCAAGCAGGAAACTTAAATTGTCCACCTGCTCCCGGCAAGTTAGCTTTGAAACGGCCATCTGCGGACACCAATTGTAGCACTTTGCTCGTACCTTTGGTAGAGCTATAAATAACCATAATACCATTTGGCGAAATACTTGGACTTTCATCTAAGAACGTTGAACTCAATACTTCCGTGCCACCCGAAGCGAGATCGCGTTTTACTACTTTATCACCGGCAATCATGATTAAATTCTTACCATCAGACGATACTTTAGCGTTATAGCTACCGCTACCGCCCATAGGGCTTGCTCCGCCGCCTGATGAACCCATTCTATATACTTGCGGAGAACCTGCACGATCCGAAGTGAAGTAAATCGTACTTCCGTCCGGAGACCAACTCGGTTCGGTATTATTACCCGCATTTGCAGTTAATTTCGACGGTTTACCGCCATTCGCGCCGACAACATAAATATCCAACTCACCGTCTTGATTCGATGCGAACGCAATACGAGAACCGTCCGGAGAGAACGCCGGCGCACCGTTATGTCCGCGTAACGCCGCTACGACACGACGAGAACCCGAACGTAAATCGTGGACGACAACTTGTGCCTTTTTATTTTCAAATGTTACATAAGCTAAACGACTACCGTCCGGAGACCATTCTGGCGACATCAACGGCTCTTTACTCTTCACAACCGTGAACGCATTATAACCGTCGTAATCGGATACTCTCAATTCGTATGATGATACACCACGTTGCACTACATATGCAATTTTTGTTCTGAATGCACCTCGAATTTGTGTAATTTTCTCAAATACTTGGTCACTTACCGTATGCGCGCCTTGACGAATTTGCGCCGCAGGTACGTTAAATGCGCCTTGAGCCAGTACGGTTGCCGGATTACTTAACGTATCTACTAACTGATAAGCAACATTGTAACCGCCGCCGGTTGGCGTCACTTGCCCTACAACAACCGAATCGACGCCGATATCCGTCCATTGTTGTGAATTTACTTCCGCAGCAGAACCCGGCTGTGCAGGTAATTTAGAACGTTCTACGGGAGTAAACTTGCCGCTATTACGTAAGTCGTCGGCAATAATTTGTCCTACGTCAGCCGGCACACCGCCGTTTGCTTTAAAAGGAACAACCGCAATAGGTTGCGCCATACTTACACCTTCATCAACAGAAATTACTACATCTGATTCAGCCGTTACCGTTTGGCTGAAAAAGAGGGTGATAACGCCGATAATACTCGTAAAACGAGATTTTAATTTCATTTTTAACCTCTTGGTTGTTATAAAACTTTTAAACCGAATTTAATAATCGGAGACTTATATTTGTTATAAGTCTCTTCATTTGGCGCTCTCGGAACATTTCTTGCCGAAGTAATCGCCGTTACTGCAGCACGACAAATGTCGTCAGGACCCGATAATACTTGGTGGTTAGTAATATTACCTGCCGGATCAATAAAGATCTTGACTTGGCATTCACGCCCGCTGAAACTCGGATCTACACGATAGGTTCGCGCTAATTTTTTCTTAATTAACTGAGCATATCCCGTATCGGCGGTACCTCTTCCGTCTCCTATTCCCTTAGCATTACCGCTTCCTTGAGAACCCGCCGTATTTTTATTGCCGCCCTTGCTGGAACCGCCGCCAATATCGCCGTCGCTTAAGAAATCATCAAGCGCTTTGTTATTCTTAGCTTGAGCAGCCTTAGCCGCCGCATCCGCTTTGGCTTTCGCTTCTGCCGCCGCCTTCGCTTTAGCTTCTTTCTCAGCTTTAGCCTTCGCATCTTTCTCAGCTTTTAGTTTCGCTTCTTTTTCAGCTTTTAATTTCGCTTCTTTTTCCGCTTTTTCTTTAGCCTCTTTCTCAGCCTTAGCTTTAGCTTCTTTTTCAGCCTTTTCTTTAGCCTCTTTTTCAGCTTTTAATTTCGCTTCTTTCTCAGCTTGTTTTTGCTCTTCAAGTTTCTTTTGCTGTTCAAGTTTTTTCTGAGCTTCTTTTGCTTTTTTCTCTTCTTCCGCCGCTTTTGCCGCAGCTTCTAAATTCTTAGCTTCCGCTTCAGCTTTTAAACGAGCGGCTTCGGCAGCTTTCTTACGTGTAGCTTCTTCCGCTTGCTCTTTTTTAAGTTGTTCTTGCTTTTCAATCTCTTGCTGACGTTTTTCTTCAGCCTTTTTACGCTGTTCTTCTTTGCGTTGCTCTTCTTGCTTTTTCTGCTCTTCAATCATTGCAATGCGTTGTTGTTCTTTCGCCTGTTCTTCGGCAATTTCTTGAGGTGTAGGTTCGTCCTCTACTACTTCCTCCGGTTTCGGCTCTTCTTTTTCCTCTACCTTCGGTTTAGCATTACCCTTTTTATCGGATTTTAAACGCCCATACTCGGCAGCAACCTGCCCGGTATCAACCATCACCGCTTCAAATTCTTCTCCGGTTCCACCGCTACCGCCGGCAGCTTCTTCCAACGTAGTTTTCGTAAAAAATGAACCGAGTATAAGCAATCCGATCAACAATGCATGTAATAGAATTGAAACTATAACCGCCAGTTCCAGTCTGTCGTTTTTAGATTTCACACATAATCCTTGCTACTATTTGCCCTGGGTCATTAACCCTGCGTTCTTAATACCCGCATCTTTTAAAAGTACGATTCCTTTAATCACTTCTTCATAAGGAATATTTTTTTCCGCAGCGACAAGGAAGAGTGTATTAGGGTCTTTTTGAAATGCCTCTCCGGCATATGCTATAACTTCTTGTTCGCCGAGATCTTCTTGACCGCTACTGCCTTGAACAAAGTTACCGTCAATTTTCAGTTTATATAAACCGACATCGGCGACTTGTAAAATAACGGGAGTTTTATCTTCATTAGATACCGATTGACTATGCTTATCTTCCGGTAGATTAACCTCAACACTTTGGCTGATGACCGGAGCCGTTGCCATAAAGATAAGCAATAGCACAAGCAATACGTCCAAAAAAGGGACAATATTGATTTCAGATTTAATGTCATTACGTTTACGACGGTAAGACATATTTTCCTCTTATATATTAGTGGGATATAAGATCCGAACATATATTCGGATCTACTTATGATTACTCAACAAGCGCTTTTATTTCTTAGAGAATGCTTGACGATGTAAGATCGTCGTAAACTCATCGATAAAGTTTGCGTAATCTTGCTCTAATTTATTTACACGTAAGCTTAAACGGTTATACGCCATAACGGCAGGGATCGCTGCAAATAAACCGATTGCCGTTGCAATAAGCGCTTCCGCAATCCCCGGCGCAACCGATTGTAATGTCGCTTGTTTTACCGCGCTTAATCCCATAAACGAGTGCATAATACCCCATACGGTACCGAATAAACCGATATACGGACTAATCGAGCCTACCGTACCTAAGAACGGAATATAACTTTCTAAATTTTCCACTTCACGATTAAGTGCCAAATTCATTGCTCGGCTAGAGCCTTTCATCGTTGCTTCAGGCGCATCCGGGTTTACTTGTTGTAAACGCATATATTCTTTAAAACCGGCATAGAAAATTTGTTCGGAACCGTTTAAACCGTCACGACGATTTTCTAAGCCTTCATGTAAACGATGTAGATCTTCACCCGACCAGAATTTATTTTCAAATGCCAAAGCGTTTTTCTTCGCTTCCGTTAATACTCTGCTGCGTTGAATAATCACAGCCCAAGATAAAATTGAAAAGCTGATTAAAATTAAGATAACAATTTTAACCACGATACTTGCCTGCATAAATAACGAGACAAGATTAAATTCAGTTTCCATTTAGTAAAACTCCAAGTAAATAATTTGCTAAAAATTAGACCGCTTGTAGAACTTGCCTGATCTCGGCAGGAATGGCTACAGGCTTCATTTTGGTTAAATCAACACTGGCAACAGTAACGATAGCCGAGCTTAAACAAATATCGCCTTTCCATAATTGTTGCCGAAAAACAATTGTTGCTTTTTTTAACTCAAGCACAGTCGTTTCAACATTCAGTAAATCATCAAGTCGAGCCGGCACTTTATAATCGACTTCTAACTTTTTAACCACAAAGGCAAATGACTTACTTAATAATTCTTGTTGAGAAAAACCGGCTTGACGTAAAAATTCGGTACGTGCGCGTTCGAAGAAACAAACGTAATTTGCATGGTAAACAACACCACCTGCATCCGTATCTTCGTAATACACTCTAATTGGGAAATTCATGATGCTTCCAAAAAAATTCGCCAAAATGAAAAACGCCCAAAAATTAGGCGTAAATTGCAGACTATTTTAGAGAGAGAAAAATCGTTGTGCAATAGGAAAATGAAAATATTTTTTGAAAAGAAAATAATAGAATAATATGGGCTTATTGCCCATATAATCGTAAAGAAATTAAATATACTAACGAACTAAAAACAAGTAAGTAGCCTACTAGAGGAAGGAAAACCGTTTTCCAAAACGAATGTCTGATTTCAAAGCCAATGCCATGAATCCACAGGATTGTCATACCATAAAAAGTGATAATAGCTCGATATACCGCATGGCCGCCAAAATGTTGTGCAAATAGATTTGAATTCATCATAATCATTACAAACATAACACAAGCCAATATGAAAGAAAGGGCTTTTAACCAGCCCTTTCTTGTTATGTCATAGAGCGAATGAATCATTCACTATAACCTTATTCGTCAAATTTGCCTGTTTTCTCAATGCTAACAGTAATTACCGTGGCAAAAAGAATCGCAAGTAAAACGCCTAATACCCAAGTTACATAAAACATCTGTTTATCTCCTTAGTATGCGCTTGCTTTGTTATCTTCTAAGTATTTAGCATCTAAGCGACCATACATTTTGAAATATGACCACGTAGTATAAGCTAATACTAAAGGCACAAAAATACACGCAACAACTAACATTACCATTAATGTATATTGACTAGCTGTTGAATCCCAAACCGTTAAACTCATTTCCGGATGAGAAATTGACGGCATAATGAATGGGAACATTGATACTGCCGCAGTCGTGATTACACCAACAAGCATAATTGATGAAGAGAAGAATGCAAAACCGGAACGATTCGCTTTAGAAGCAACGATCGTTAGTAATGCACCTACTACCGCTAATGCAGGAACTACCCATAATACCGGCATTTCAGCAAAGTTTCTAAACCATGCCGCACTTTCAACCGCTACCGTTTTATTGGTTAGGAAAGATTGTGCATTGTGATCTAAATCGCTTGTAATCACAAAACCGTCTTTAAATGATAGCCAAACACCGGCTAATACGAATGCCACTAATACAATCGCTGCCGTTAATTGTGCCGTTGCTCTCGCACGATTACGAAGATCACCTGTAGTTTTCATTTGTAACCATGTCGCACCTTGTGTAGTCAGCATCATTAAACTTACTACACCGCATAATAATGCGAACGGATTTAATAAACTGAAGAACGAGCCGGTATATACCACTTGGTTAATGTTATTAAATTCGAACGGTACGCCTTGTAATAGATTACCGAATGCTACACCGAAAATTAACGACGGAACAAAACCACCGATAAATAATCCCCAGTCCCAAGCATTACGCCATTTCGGGCTATCAATTTTAGCACGATACTCAAAACCTACCGGACGGAAGAAAAGTGCGGCAAGTACTAAAATCATTGCTAAGAAGAAACCGGAAAACGATGTTGCATAAACCGTCGGCCATGCGGCAAAGATTGCACCGCCGGCAGTTAATAACCATACTTGGTTACCGTCCCAGTGAGGCGCAATGGTATTGATCATTACTCGACGTTCAACATTACTTTTACCGATTACCGGCAATAACGTTAATACGCCCATATCGAAGCCGTCGGTAACCGCAAAACCGATTAGTAGTACGACAATAAGAATCCACCAAATAAAGCGGAGAATTTCATAATCGATCATTGTTCACTCCTTATTATTTCGCAGATTGTTCAAAATGGTAACGACCTGTTTTTAGTGCGCTTGGACCAAGTCTGCCGTATTTGAACATTAAGTACATTTCAACTACAAGGAATAGTGTATATAAACCGCATAACAAGCCGATAGCGATCCAAAGATCCGTTGTAGTTAATGCAGAATTAGATACGCCTGTCGGTAACATTTCATAAATTGCCCACGGCTGACGACCGTATTCGGCTAAGAACCAACCGGATTCAATCGCAATCCACGGAAGCGGAATACCCCACAACATTGCTTTTAGGAATAAACGGCTTTTACCAACCGTACCGCGCATATTTTGGAAGAATGCGAAACCGATTAAGAGAAGCATTAATCCGCCTGACGCCATCATAATACGGAATGCCCAGAACGTAGGACCTACGTTAGGAATCGTACTTGCCGCCGCTTTTTGAATTTGTTCTTCGGTCGCATCAACCACATTCGGCGTATATTGTTTAAGCAATAACCCAAAACCTAGATCTTTTTGAACCGCTTGGAATGCCGCTTTATCTTCTGCCGTATAATTACCCGTACGTAATTTTTCGAGTAATGCATAGGCTTGGATACCGGTACGAACACGTTGTTCGTTGATTGCACGAATGTCTTTTAAACCTTTAATTTCGGTATCAAAAGAACGTGTTGCAATAATACCCGCCATATACGGAATATGGATTGAGAACTCGTTTTTCATTTCCGCCGTATTCGGAAGTACAACTACGTTCCATGCAGCCGGAGCCGGTTGAGTTTCAAACTCACCTTCCATTGCAGCTAACTTAGTCGGTTGCGCTTTACCGATTTCATAACCGGATTCGTCACCCATAATAGCTACGGCAATAATAGCGACTAAACCGAAACTTGCACCGACAGAGAATGATCGTTTTGCGAAACCGAGATCTTGACCTTTTAAAATATAGTAAGCACTAATACCTAACACAAATACCGCACCGCAAGTATAACCTGCCGTTACCGTATGTAAGAATTTAGATTGCGTTACCGGATTTAATACAAGCTCGGAGAAGCTCACAAGCTCCATTCGCATTGTTTCGAAGTTAAACTCTGAACCGACCGGATTTTGCATCCAACCGTTTGCAACAAGGATCCATAAAGCGGATAAGTTAGAACCGAATGCCACCGCATAAGTCGCTAATAAGTGTTTACCTTTAGATAAACGATCCCAACCGAAGAAGAATAAACCGATGAAGGTTGATTCTAAGAAGAACGCCATTAAGCCTTCGATTGCTAACGGAGCACCAAAGATGTCACCTACATAGTGAGAATAATATGACCAGTTCATACCAAACTGGAATTCCATCGTAATACCAGTCGTTACCCCTAAGGCAAAGTTAATACCGAATAACTTACCCCAGAATTTAGTCATATCTTTATAAACTTCTTTTCCTGTCGTTACATAAAGAGTTTCCATTACTACAAGAACAAAAGAAAGACCTAATGTTAACGGCACGAATAAGAAGTGATAGAGAGCAGTTAAAGCAAACTGCAAGCGAGAGAGTTCAACAACGTCTAACATCTCAGACCTCTTATAAAGTACAATATTTATTATTATTGATTATTTAGAACAACAAATAATCACCCAACAGAATTTTGATCTAAAACAAATACCTAATACCAAATAGGTATTTAATTTTTTTAGAATCCGTTTGCTATTCTAACCTTAAATTTAAAATTTAAAAATAGCCAATTTGTTACATCAATCACATTTCGGATAAAAGTTTTACTACTTGTTAAAATATTGAATATTTTTGTTTAAAAAAATGTTTATTTTTCTTTATTAAAATTCTTATTCGTTCAAATATTCAAAATTTACTCGGATATAAAAATTGACATAAATCAAATAAAGAGATCCAAAAAGATCAATAAGTGTCACATTTTAGGATGACTTTTATTTCCTATCTGATATAATCGAAAAGATATCTACTATTTTAATGATAGTTTTCATCTATAACAAAAAAAGGTAAAACCATAATGTTAAAAAAATTTATCACTTCCGGTATTGTTAGTGTGATGTTTATTTCTACTATTCAAAATGCTGTAGCCGAGATGAAAACATCTTCACTTTCTATGGCGAAACCTTCGGTCAGTAAACATTTACCGTCTCAATGCCAACAAATGTTTAGTGTTGCGCATAAACTTGTTTCGGATGCGGAAAAGCAACCCGGTACGCATACCCAAGTGCAAAAGATGAAAAATAAGTTATCTTCCACTAAAGAAGAAATCTTAAAAATGGAAACCGAAATGCAAGAAAAAAGTTGTAATAAAGGTTTGACCGCACTTAATACTTTGAAACAAAAACATTAATATTCATTTATATAAAAGCCTCTGAAGATTTTTCAGAGGCTTTTATTTTCCAAAACTTTAATAAAATCCGACCGCTTATTACGATTTCAATAACTTGTCAATCACTCTACTTACCGCAAAAAAGCCGAAAGTTGCGGTTACCATCGTTACCGCACCGAAACCGTTTGCGCAATTCATCGTTGCCGATACCTCACAGCCCTCGCCCATTTTCGGAAAGATGAGCGGTTGCGTTGAGAAAACACAATCAATACCAAACTTACGCTTTGGATTTTGACTAAAGTTATATTCCTTACGCAATAACGAGCGCACTTTAGACGCCAACGGATCTTGAATCGTTTTACTTAAATCGGTAATTTGAATTTGGGTCGGATCGGTCTGCCCGCCTGCTCCGCCGGTAGTAATCATTTTAATTTTGTTACGTTTGCAATAGGCAATCAGAGCCGCTTTGGTTTTGACAGAATCAATCGCATCAATCACATAATCATAACCACGATTCAGATATTCGGGGATATTCTCCGGTGTGATGAAATCATCGATAATTTCTACCACACATTCAGGATTAATCCGTTCAATACGTTCTTTCATCGCTTCGGTTTTTAATTGAGCAATCGTACCGGTCATCGCATGAATTTGGCGGTTGATATTAGTTACGCAAATATCGTCCATATCAATCATAGTAATTTTACCGATCCCCGAACGAGCCAGCGCTTCCACCGCCCACGAACCGACACCGCCAATCCCAATCACACAAATATGTGACTGACGTAGTTTTGCTAAACCTTCCGGCGTATAAAGTCGCCCGATTCCGCCAAAACGTTGTTCATAATTATCCACTCTCGCCATTACGAATTCCCATTTTTGATATTTTCTAACGCTTCCCAACGCTCAAAAGCAGCTTCTAATGCCATTTCCGCATCTGCCAATTTTTGTAGCTGTGCTTGCGTATAGCTTGGAGCTTTACTGAAAAAGTCCGCACTATTTACTTCTGCCTGCAAACTTTCCATTTCCGCTTCTAGGGCTTCCATTTTGGCTGGCAACTCTTCAAGTTCTCTTTGCTCTTTATAAGAAAGTTTTACTTTTTTAGCCGGTTCCGACTTCACTACAAGCGGTTGTTTTTCTTCTGTTTTTTGCAAATTTTCTGCAGAATTTGACCGCTTGTTCGGCTGGTTCTGCGTAATATTTGCGTGGTAATTTTCTTGTTGCTGTTTCGCATCAAAATAACCGCCTACGTATTTATTTAATACGCCGTTACCTTCAAAGAAATAACATTCCGTTACGGTATTGTCTATAAATTGACGGTCGTGGCTCACAATCAGCAATGTGCCTTGATAATCCGCCAATAGATCTTCCAATAACTCAAGGGTTTCAACGTCCAAGTCATTGGTTGGTTCGTCCAGAATCAACAAGTTATTCGGCTTAAGCAATAATTTAGCCAACAATAAACGGTTACGCTCACCGCCCGACAAGGCTTTTACCGGTGTCATCGCACGTTTTGGAGGGAACAAGAAATCTTGTAGATAACCTAACACATGGCGTTTTACCCCGTTTACTTCAACGTCTTGTTTGCCGTCTGCTACGTTATCCATTACCGTTTTCTCAAGATCAAGCTCGGCACGATATTGGTCGAAGTAAGCCACTTCCAGTTTTGTACCGCAACGAATTGAGCCTGAAGTCGGTTGTAACTCGCCTAATAACAATTTGATAAAGGTGGTTTTACCGCAGCCGTTCGCCCCAACTAACGCAATCTTATCGCCTCGTTGAATGGTAGTTGTGAAATTTTTCAGTAAAGTTTTACCTTCAATTTCATAACTTGCATTTTCCACTTCAAATACGATTTTGCCGGAACGTGCGGTTTGATCGATTTGAATTTTAGCCGTACCCTGTACTTCTCGGCGATTACGGCGTTCTTCACGTAAGGCTTTTAATGCTCGCACACGCCCTTCATTACGGGTACGGCGAGCTTTGATGCCTTGACGAATCCACACTTCTTCCTGTGCTAATTTTTTATCAAACAGCTCATTTTGTAATGCTTCAACACGCAAATCTTCCGCTTTAGTTTCTAAATACACATCGTAATTACTTGGATAAGAAACTAGCTTACCTCGGTCAAGATCGACAATGCGAGTTGCCATCTTACGGATAAACGAACGGTCGTGTGAAATAAAGATGATCGAGCCTTTGAAATTGAGCAATAAATCCTCAAGCCAAGTAATTGCTTCCACGTCCAAATGGTTGGTCGGTTCATCTAATAACAAAATATCCGGATCCGCTACCAATGCACGAGCTAATGCCGCACGGCGAACCCAACCGCCTGATAATTCGCATAAACGTTTATCCGGATCCAATTCCAATAATTTAAGGGTATCTTGAATACGATTCTCAAACTGCCAACCGTTATTATGCTCAAGTTGCGCCTGTACATTCGATAATTTTGATAATAGCTCATCGCTATAATCCGTCTGCATTTGTTGCGAAATGGAGTGATATTGCTTTAATAAGTCGCTAAGATGTGCAATGCCTTCCGCCACATAATCAAAAACGGTATCTTGAATATGACGAGGCGGATCTTGCTCAAGGCGAGTCACCACAATATCTTTTTCAAAAATCAGCTTACCGTCATCTAACTGAACTTCGCCCGCCAAGACTTTCATCAGCGTGGACTTACCCGCCCCGTTGCGTCCAACCAAGCAAACTCGCTCGCTAGGTTCAATATGTAATTCCGTATGATCCAATAACGGATGATCGCCAAAACCTAAATAGGCATTGGATAAATTTAGTAGTGCCATTCTTATCCTAATTCTAAATTAAATACTTCCACCTACACCCTTAAACTTCTCAATAAATGAAACAATTTTTTGGAAAACCGTTTCCTTTTTCTTATGACGTTTAGGATCTAGTGGGTTCATTTTTGGTAACATACTCACCAAATCCGTGCCGTTTTCACTGGCATATTCGCGTTTTAGTGAGCTACTAATATAACGTTTTGCCGCTTCTTCGTTTAATTTTTCGGATTGAATCAGATCTTCTGCTTCTCTTCTTTGCTCTTTTTGGGCAAATTGGAAAAAGGCGTCTATCACGCTTGCTTTATCAGGGATACTGTTCAGATCTGTTTGATGAATAAAATCTACCACCAAACTTTCTTTCGCTCGATTCCCAATACTTGAACGAATCATTCGGCGAACTTCATCAACCAACTCATCTTTATTCTTGATTTTCTTATTATGTTCAAAAATCAGTTCAAGAATGTAATCTAGATTGATTTCCTGTGATTTTAGTAAATCAACCTCGAAAATAACGTCGCTCCAATCAACGGAAGATTTTGATTCAGTGTTATCTCGTTCACGTCGTTGCCAATCTCGAATATCATTATAAGCCGAACGATAATCTTGAACTTGACGCTCCGTAAGCGTTTCTAGTGCATTGCTGCCATAAATAGCTGGTGTTTCACAAACCTGATTATCTTGTCCTGATTTAACTAATTCGTGAAACTCATCATAATTTTGTAGCACATTTTCTAAGCGTAAATACTCACCAAACAACTTAGTAAATGCCTTCTTATCTTCTTCTGTTTTAAGATTATTTGGTTCCGGGAATTTTTCTTGTAATTCTTTAACGACCTCTAAATAACCACGATGTTTCTTGCCTGACGAATCTTCATAACCATGCATATGGTCTTGGTAGCTTCGCTCAAGTACAACATTACGAGTATTCGTATCACCAAATAAAGTGATCGCATCAATCGTTGCTTGCTCCAAATCACGAAAGGTAACAATGTTACCAAATGTTTTGGTTGCATCAAAAATGCGGTTCGTACGAGAAAAAGCCTGCATCAAGCCGTGATAACGCAAGTTTTTATCTACAAATAGAGTGTTTAGTGTTGGAGCATCAAAACCAGTCAGAAACATTCCTACCACAATTAGTAAATCAACCTCTTGATTCTTAACTCGCTTGGCTAAATCACGGTAATAATTCTGGAACGCTTTACTATCTACACCAAAATTGGTGCGAAACATTTGATTGTAATCATCAATAGCAACTTCTAAAAACTCTTTTGCCGAGCTATTCATTGCCGTTGGTTCAAAACCCTCATCTTCAATTTCGCCAATCGCATTCTGCTCTTCATTTGCCGCAAAAGAGAAAATCGTTGCAACTTTTAATGGTTTTTTATTCGAAATCTGTTGTGACAGATTTCTCACTCCTTCGGAGCCGTTGGCAAAGCCAACGTTCAAAACGCTTTGCGTTTTGTCAACCGCTTGTTGCTGTAATTTGAATTGCTCGTAATAATGCTTTGCAGCCTCCACACTACTTACCGCAAACATCGCATTAAAGCCCTTGCCTGTTGCATTCAAGCGGTGTGTTTTTTGCTTGAAATGACTCAAAATATATTGGGTAATTTCCTTAATACGTTCTGGGTGCAATAACGCTTCTTTGGTTTCAAGTGCGGTTAATTTATCAAGATTTTGCTCAGTTTCAATATCACGGAATTTCGGGCGAACATCATTATAATCCACCTTAAATTTCAGCACTTTTTCATCTCGAATCGCATCGGTAATCACATAAGAATGCAACTCTCGCCCAAATACACTCGCGGTTGTTTCAGTTCCTAACGCATTTTCAGGAAAAATTGGCGTTCCTGTAAAACCAAACTGGCAGAATTTTTTGAATTTCTTATGCAGATTTTTCTGAGCTTCGCCAAACTGTGAGCGGTGGCATTCGTCAAAAATAAAGACAACAGGCTGTTGATAAATCGCCAATTTATCTTCACTTTTCATCAAGTTATTGAGTTTTTGAATGGTGGTTACGATGATTTTATTATCATCTTTTTCAATGTTACTTTTTAACCCTGCAGTACTGTCCGAACCATTCACACTATCAGGCGAAAAACGTTGGTATTCTTTCATCGTCTGATAGTCCAAATCTTTTCTATCCACCACGAAAAATACTTTATCAATAAAATCTAATTCAGTAGCAAGGCGAGCCGCCTTAAAGCTGGTCAGCGTTTTTCCTGACCCTGTCGTATGCCAAACATAGCCACCACTCTCCGTATTACACCAATTATTCGCCAAATGTGAACTGCGAATTTTCCATAAAATTCGCTCCGTTGCTGCAATTTGATAGGGACGCATAATCAAAAGTGTATCACTCACATCAAACACCGAGTAAGTCAAAAGCACATTAAGCAAGGTATTTTTTTGGAAAAATGTGGCAGTAAAATCTTTCAGATCTTTAATTAAAGTATTATCCGATCTCGCCCAATTCATCGTGAAATCAAAGCTGTTTTTATCTCGCTTAGTGGTATTGGCAAAATAGCGAGTATCCGTGCCGTTCGAAATCACAAAAATTTGCAAAAATTTAAATAACGAATGTTCAGAATTAAAGCTCTCTTTGCTATAACGATGAATTTGGTTAAAGGCTTCACGAATTGCCACGCCACGCTTTTTCAGCTCAATCTGCACCAATGGCAAACCATTGACCAAAATAGTAACGTCATAGCGATTAGCGTGCGTGCCAGTCTGTTCAAATTGGTTAATGACTTGCACCTTATTGCGAGCGACCTGCTTTTTATCCACCAAATAAATATTTTGAATCCGCCCATTATCAAACACAAAATCATAAATATGGTCGTGATGAATTTTGCGAGTTTTATCAATGATATTTTCAGACGGTTTATCTAAATATTCCGTCAAAAAACGTTGCCATTCCGAATCTAAAAACTGCACATTATTCAGCGTTTCTAATTGTTTTCTTACATTTTGCAATAACGTCTCTTGACTATTTAGATCAGTACGATATTCATAACCTTGATTTTGCAAATCCGCAATCAATTCACGTTCCAAATCGCTTTCCGTTTGGTAGCTTGAGCCTTGCTCTAATCGCTCATATTTATCTAAAACGATAAATTTATTGGTTTCGGTAATGGGGGTGGTTTCAATCATTTTGCCTATACCTGATACTGGAAAGAAAAATAAAAACTTGCTTATTTTCTTTTAAATCTTGCTTAATACATAAAAACAATTATTTTTCAAAAAGTTATCACTTAATGCTAAACTTGCTTAAAATGTGTTAGAACTTGCTTAACCCTTTTTAAACGTATATGTTGCATTAACATCACGCTGTTTTAAGCTATGGCGCTCAATAATACGACTGTCAATAAAACTATTTAAATAAGCTCGTATTGAGTTAGCATTAATATTTGTATGTTCAACTAACTCGGTTAATGTTGCCACATTATTTAAAAATAGATAAGTAAGAATTTTTCTTTGTGTTTCATTGTAAGCTAACCAATTTTCTTCAATAAGAACCATAAGTTCCGTTGATATAGTTTTCTCGTGTAACCTGATCCGATTTCTCAATGTTAAATAGACATTACCATTTTGTTCTCGGTACTCTGGTTGAGTGAGCATTGATTTTTCCATTGACTCATAAATTCGAGAGACACCCTCATTTAGTTGGCGAACATAACCAAAATCCTCCAAAGCCCTTGCAATTCTAGGATTTCTTGCAAAACGCTCCGTTTTAATATTTTCAATCGTTACTTGTGCAGGTAATGGACCGCTATTGCTAATTTCTAGCCTGTCATCAAAATGTTTAATATAAATGGCATTACCAGAAACATTATAAGAACGATGACATAAAGCATTTACCACACCTTCTAACCACGCCTCTTCGGGATATTCAGGGACTTTCCTAAATTTACCTGTTTCAATATCTAAAAAATAATAATCTCTCAACGAAGCTCGTAAAAAAATAAGCCACTTCGTCAATCAGTTTAGGAATATTATTTTCAAAACGTTGATCTTTAATGACATTATGCTCTGTCCCCACCTTTGCAATCATTCCATCATAACGAATATAACGGACGGAAGCCGAAGGAATATAACGTTCAGGATTTTTACAAAAGAGTAAAATTGCAGATTTTTTAAGCTGATATTCACCCTCTTTTTTAGATACTAAATTACGATTATACAATAACTGAAATACATCACCTTTTGTGAAATTTACCTTCTCTTTATAGGTTTGTAGCAATTCTTGATCAAGATCATCCATATCAAAATCAACAACAACTTCATCTTCAAATAAACGAATATTTTTATCATATTCCAACTTTTTAATTTGCTCTTGATTAAGCTCTCTATTGCTATCAGCAACACGCAAATAAAATTTTTCGTTATCTTTACGACAATAAATACGCTCTAAATCTTGCTCAACGTGAAATAGAAAAATAAGTTTTTCATCTATTTCAATTTCTTCCAACTGAATATGGCAAGGCGGCTTAATAAAATCAAAAACGAGCTTACGATAATCATCTAATTTATCTGCAATCTGGCGTAAATCTTGTATCTCTCCTGCATCTGATACGCCAAAAGCTAAAATTCCACCATCAGCATTCAACATACCGATTAACTCTTCGGCAATTTTAGTGGGTTTAATATCTTTTTCACCCAACCCTTCACGCTCAAAATACTGATTTTCTGGCTGTGTCACTAAGTAATCCTTAGTCACGATACTGTTAATTTTTGATATAGATTCCATCTTTTTTCCTTGCTTATTTTCTCTCAAATCTTGCTTAGCAAAAATAAATTTTTATTTTTCAATAATGTTAGAAAACAACCTTTACCTTACTTAAACTACGTCAAAAATTGCTTACTACCGTAAAATACCCATCAACTAGATAATTTTGTACTACTGCTTAAACCCCAACAACTGCTCTCTATAATACTCATACTGCTTACGTCTAAGTTCAATTTCTTTTGGTAAACCGTCTGAAATAGAGTTCGTCAAGCGGTCAAATTTATCCAAAATATCCACGATTTTTTGCTGAGTGGCAAATGTAATATTAGGAATAGGTATTTTATTGAGATTTTGTTTATTTAGCTTAGGCTGGGCTGCACCTGAAATAAAAGGACTTAAATCTAAGTTGTTTAAATAAAACTCAACAAATTTACGTTCAACATCTGTTTTAAATTTTAAAACGTGAGCATGATTATTAACCCAACATTTACCAAGCACACTAAATGCAATAGGTGTATTTCTTGCAATCAAATTTGCACCATCTTCTGAAATTAATAATATTTCATCATCAAAAATATAATCTTCTACATAATCTACAATTCCAGATGCTCCATAATATGGAATACGACCTTTCTCACGCAAACCACTTTTTATAGGTTTTCTCATTGAGTTTAAATTTTCGGAAATTTTATCCAGTGTTATAAACTCCACATCATCGTCAAAAGTTAATAACTCATTACGATAATAATCATATTGCTTGACACGCAGCGATAATTCAGCTTCCAGCGTAGCTTCCAGCGTAGCTTCCAGCTTCGTAAAAATGTCAAGTGTTTTTACGATTTTTTCTTGAATTTCTAGAGGGGGGATTGGGATTTTATATTTATCCGTATCTGGAGTTGCAATTTGTGGCATTTGCATTTTTGAACCGATATTCTGAAAGTGCGGTTCATTTTGTTTTAGAAAATAATAAACAAATTTAATATTAATATTTTCATTTTTACTATGATATGACCACATTTCATTTTTATGAGAAAATGACTTGTCATAATATTCAAATTCAATAATTCCCCGTGATTTTACAATAATTGACGGTTCATTATTGATATCTTTTTGGGGAATATCATTAAAATCAACAAAAGCAACTGTTCTTCCGCCTGCAAAGATTTTTACAGGGGCATTTTCTTTATGCAATTCTTTCATTTGTCCCGCAGTTATTTTTGTGCCTTTTGTACGGATTAAAATCTCCCCCAAACTTTTCCATTCCACTTTACAATCTTTAATCAGTTCGAAAATGTTCATTGTTTATTTCCCATTTGCAAAAATTCATTAAAATTTGACCGCTCTTTATCTCTTGTAGGATGGATTTTAGCCCATCATTCGCCTACCCACACAAACCAATTTGATGGGTTAAAGCCCATCCTACTTTTACTACTTTTTGTTATTTTTTCTTTGCCATATCTTCAATCAAAGCCAGAGTTTGAACGGCTCGGCTTTGGGGCTCGGAATGGATTGAATAATGCGGAAAATGCCTGCCATATCAGCGGCATCCGTGCTATAAAATTTGCCATCGGAAGACTGCATTTTCAGTTGTACGATTTTTTCGTACAACTCAATTCCGCCTACTCATCGATGATTTTTCGTTTCAAATCACTCCAATAGCGGCGTGGATTGCTACTTTCCGTCAATGCTCCCACAATATCCACAATGCTAAAAAACCATTCTTCTTTTTCATCGTCCCAAGTTGAGCGGATTTGACGGTTTTCAAAAAGTTTGAGTTCGTTCATTTTACTTCCCCTCAATCTCCGCAATAATGCTGTCGATTTCGGTACGCAAGCGGTCGATTTTTTCCACAGTTTCGCTAATTTCGGCATTAAGTTCGCTGATGTTAATCACTTCTCGCTCATCTTTTGCCTCAACGTAAGAACTGACTGCAAGGTTGTAATCGTTATCGGCAATGGCTTGGTTGTCCACCATTTTAACTAAATGATCAACATCGGCTTTGTCGCCAAACAATTTCAGAATTTCAGCGATATGCTCATCGGTTAAAACGTTATTGTTGGTTTCTTTCTTAAAAATACCGCTTGCATCAATAAATTGAGTTTTGCTGTCGGTTTTATTTTTCGATAACACCAAAATATTTACCGCAATACTTGTGCCGAAAAACAGGTTTGGAGCAAGAGAAATCACGGTTTCTACAAAATTGTTATCCACCAAATACTGACGGATTTTTTGCTCTGCTCCACCACGGTAGAAAATGCCCGGGAAAGTAACAATTGCTGCACGTCCACGAGCCGAAAGGTAGCTCAATGCGTGCAAAATAAAGGCAAAATCGGCTTTAGATTTTGGGGCAAGCACGCCAGCAGGGGCAAAACGTTCATCGTTAATCAGTGTTGGGTCGCCATCGCCCACCCATTTCACTGAATACGGAGGGTTAGAAACGATTGCGTCAAACGGCTTGCTGTCGCCAAATTGCGGTTTGAGTAATGTATCGCCAAGCGTGATGTCGAATTTGTCGTAGTTAATGTTATGCAAAAACATATTCATACGAGCAAGGTTATAGGTGGTGTGATTGATTTCCTGACCGAAAAACCCTTCTTCGATGATGTGATCATCAAATTGTTTTTTCGCTTGCAACAAGAGTGAGCCTGAACCACAAGCAGGGTCATAAATTTTGTTTACCGCTTTTTGACCGTGCAAAGCAAGTTGTGCAATCAATTTCGACACATTTTGTGGCGTGAAAAATTCACCGCCCGATTTCCCCGCATTTGCCGCATAGTTAGAAATCAAAAATTCATATGCGTCGCCAAACAGGTCAATTTGGTTATCTTCAAAACGCCCAAAAGGTAGTCCAGCTACGCCTTGCAGTACCGCTGTCAAACGCTTGTTTTTATCTTCCACTGTGTTACCCAAGCGGTTAGAAGTGGTGTCAAAATCGGCAAACAACTCCTTAATGTCATTTTCAGAATCGTAGCCTGTAGCAGAGCTTTCGATAGCGGTAAAAATTTCTTTGAGTTCAGTATTTAAATTTGGGTTGCTATGGGCGTTTTTTACCACGTTTTCAAACAGCTGACTTGGGTAGATAAAATAGCCTTTTTCTTTAATAACGTGTTCTTTGCCTAATTTGATATTTTCATCATCGTCCGACCAAGCCGCATATTTTATGCTCTCATCGCCACCTTCGATATAATTCACAAAATGTTCGCTAATAAAACGGTAAAACAATGTGCCAAGCACATATTGTTTGAAATCCCAACCATCAACCGAACCACGTACTTCATTTGCAATTTGCCAAATACGGCGTTGAAGTTCCGCTCTTTGTTGAATTGCTGTCATCTTATCTTTCCTCTCTTTGCTTATAATCAAAAGCGGTCGGATTTTTGCAAAATTTTACCAAAATCCGACCGCTTGTTTAGGGTCTTACGCCCTTTGTTTAGGCTTCTGTTGAAGTTTCTGTGCTTTCTACGTTATCTAACGCTTCGCCGTTTTCGTCTTCATCATCAGGTTCGCAAACTCGTTCTACGCTTACTACGCTTTCATCATCTGCGGTGCGGATAATGCGGACGCCTTGGGTGTTACGACCAACGAGGCTAACTTCTGCAACTCGGGTTCGTACTAGCGTTCCGGCATCGGTAATCAACATAATTTGATCCGCTTCTTCAACTTGAACTGCCGCAACTACTTTACCGTTACGCTCATTCACTTTGATAGAAACCACACCTTTGGTTGCACGAGATTTAACCGGATATTCGCCAATCACGGTACGTTTACCGAAACCGTTTTGCGTTACAGTTAGAATATCGCCTTCCGTACGAGGAATCACAAGTGAAACCACACGGTCGGTATCAAGACTTACTGAAGACTCATCCGCTTCCTCGTTTTCAATTTCTACGATCTCCGCTTCTTCAATTTCTTCACTTGAAATGTCTGTCGTAGCAAGTTTAATGCCTCGAACACCGGTTGCGGTACGTCCCATTGCACGCACGGCTTTTTCTGCAAAACGTACTACTCGACCTTGTGCCGAGAATAACATAATCTCGCTCTCGCCATCAGTAATATCAACGCCGATTAACTCATCGCCTTCGCGAAGTTTTAATGCAATTAGACCGCTTGAACGCACGTTGCTGAACGCATCTAAACTCACTTTCTTCACCACACCGCTTGCGGTTGCCATAAAGATAAATTTATCCGCACTAAATTCACCGTTCGGAATCGGTAGAATCGCCGTAATACGCTCGTTTTCTTCTTTCACTAACGGCAGAATGTTCACGATTGGCGTACCACGTGCGCCACGACTTGCTTGCGGTAATTGATACACTTTCAATTGATATAAACGACCACGGCTTGAGAAACATAAAATCGTATCGTGCGTGTTTGCTACTAATAATTTCTCGATGAAATCGTCTTCTTTCATCTTAGTCGCCGATTTACCTTTACCGCCACGACGTTGTGCTTCGTAATCTGAAAGCGGTTGGTATTTCACATAGCCAGCATGAGAAAGTGTGACTACCACGTCTTCTTGAGCGATTAAATCTTCCATATTAATATCGCCCGAAGCCGCTGTAATTTCGGTACGACGTTCGTCACCGAATTCTGCTTTCACTTTTTCTAATTCTTCACGAATCACTTCCATTAAGCGTTCTGCACTGCTTAGAATACGTAACAATTCGCCGATTTCAGTGAGCAATGCTTTGTATTCATCCACAATTTTTTCATGCTCTAAACCGGTTAAACGGTGTAAACGTAATTCTAAAATTGCACGTGCTTGCGCTTCGGAAAGATAGTATTGACCGTCACGTACACCTAAGTTTTCCGGTAAATCTTCTGGACGTGACGCATCAACACCGGCAGCTTCCAACATTGGTGCGACATTACCCAATGCCCACGCACGAGCTAATAAACCTTCACGCGCTTCGTCCGCTGTTTTTGAGTTACGGATTAATTCGATAACCGGATCGATATTGGCTAACGCAATCGCCAAACCTTCTAAGATATGCGCACGCTCACGCGCTTTACGTAATTCAAAAATGGTACGGCGTGTCACCACTTCACGGCGGTGTTTTACGAACGCTTCGATAATTTGTTTTAAGTTCAATACTTTCGGCTGACCGTGATCAAGCGCAACCATATTGATACCAAACGTGACTTGCATTTGAGTTAATGAGTAAAGGTGATTTAATACCACTTCACCCACTGCATCACGTTTTACTTCGATAACGATTGAGATACCTTTTTTATCCGAGTGATCTTGAATACCGCTAATGCCTTCGATTTTCTTATCTTTCACTAATTCGGCAATTTTCTCGATCAACTTCGCTTTGTTTACTTGGTACGGAAGCTCAGTTACCACAATTTGCTCACGCCCTTTTTCCGTGGTTTCTACACTTGCTTTAGCACGCACGTAAACTTTACCACGACCGGTACGATACGCTTCTTCAATCCCTTTACGACCGTTAATAATCGCCCCTGTTGGGAAATCCGGACCAGGGATAAAACGCATTAATTCTTCAATGCCGATTTGCTCGTTTTCAATGTAGGCTAAGCAACCGTCCAACACTTCATTTAAGTTATGCGGCGGAATATTAGTCGCCATACCCACCGCAATACCGGATGAACCGTTGACCAATAACGCTGGGATTTTGGTCGGTAATACATCAGGAATCATCTCTTTGCCGTCATAGTTCGGCGAGTAATCCACGGTTTCTTTATCTAAGTCCGTTAATAATTCCTGCGTAATTTTTTGCATACGCACTTCGGTATAACGCATCGCCGCCGGCGCATCGCCGTCAATCGAACCAAAGTTACCTTGACCGTCAACCAACATATAACGAAGTGAGAACGGCTGTGCCATACGTACAATGGTGTCATACACAGCGGAGTCACCGTGCGGGTGATATTTACCGATTACGTCGCCCACCACACGTGCAGATTTTACGTGCGGGCGGTTAAAGGTATTGCTGTTTTGATCCATTGAGAATAACACGCGGCGGTGCACCGGTTTTAAACCATCACGCACATCGGGAAGCGCACGTCCGACAATCACAGACATCGCATAGTCGAGATAAGACGTTTTTAACTCGTCTTCGATACTGACGGGGGTAATATCTTTGGCTAATTCGCTCATTGAAATTTCCTAATCACGTTTAAAGAAGTAGCCCTATCCATTAGGGCGAAAAATTTATTCAATTATAGCACAAAAAACAGTTGAAAGTTGGATTTTGAAAGTTGAAAATGAACACAAGCGGTTAAATTAAGAGAATATTTTGCAATTTGACCTTTTTTACTTACTTAAGACAATTTTCTATGAATAACATTGATCAAACAGAACTCGATAAATTTGAAAAAATGGCAGCCACTTGGTGGGATCCGAACGGCAGTTTTAAACCGATTCACTTACTTAATCCGTTACGTCTAGACTATATTCAGCAAAAATCGAACGGCTTATTCGGCAAAAAAGTCTTGGATGTCGGCTGTGGCGGAGGCATTCTAAGCGAAGCGATGGCAAAAGCCGGTGCAAATGTTACGGGTATTGATATGACAACCGAACCGCTTGACGTTGCACGTAAACACGCCGAAGAAAGCGGATTAACCATTGATTACCGCCAAACCACGATTGAAGATTTTGTGCAAAATCAGACCGCTTGTCACGCTGAAAAATTTGATGTGATTACCTGTATGGAAATGTTGGAACACGTACCGGATCCGCTTTCGATTATTCAAAGCTGCAAGGCGTTACTCAAACCGGATGGAGTGCTGTTTTTCTCCACCATTAACCGTACGCTTAAAGCCTATATGTTAGTTATCATCGGGGCGGAATACGTGCTTAAAATGTTGCCGAAAGGCACGCACGAATTTGAAAAATTTATTAAACCGGCGGAATTATTAAATTGGTGTGATATGGCGAATTTACGCTGCCAAGAAATGAAAGGTTATCATTTTAATCCGCTAACCGAAAAGTTTTGGCTGAATAATGATGTCAGTTGCAATTATATTGCAATGTTAAAATAGTATAGGAAACAAGCGGTTATTTTTGCCTAAAATTTTACAAAAATAACCGCTTGTATTTAATCTAACTTCGCAATGCCTAAATGCGCATAAGTTCGGCTGGTGGCAATACGTCCTCGCGGTGTTCGTTGCAAAAAACCCTGCTGAATCAAATAAGGTTCAAGCACGTCTTCAATCGTATCTCGCTCCTCACCAATTGCTGCGGCTAAGTTATCTAAGCCGACCGGGCCTCCGTCAAAACGTTCCACAATCGCTTGCAGTAACTTGATATCCATAAAATCAAAGCCTTCGGAATCTACATCAAGCATTGCTAACGCTTGTTTGGCAATATCAGAGGTAATCACGCCGTTATTACGTACATCGGCATAATCTCGCACACGGCGTAATAAACGATTGGCAATACGTGGTGTGCCTCGTGAACGGCGAGCCACTTCATAAGCAGCATTCGGCGATAAATTTAAGTTTAAGCAATCGGCACTGCGTTTTACGATCGAGGTTAAATCATCCACCGAGTAAAACTCTAAACGCTGTACAATACCAAAGCGGTCACGTAACGGAGAAGTCAGTGAGCCGGCACGGGTGGTTGCCCCCACTAAGGTAAACGGCGGTAAATCCAGTTTAATTGAACGTGCCGCCGGTCCTTCGCCAATCATAATATCCAGCTGATAATCTTCCATCGCCGGATACAGCACTTCTTCAATTGCCGGTGATAAGCGGTGGATCTCATCAATAAATAACACGTCATAAGGCTCTAAATTAGTCAACATTGCCGCCAAATCGCCCGCTTTCTCCAGCACCGGTCCGGAAGTGGTACGAATATTCACGCCCATTTCGTTGGCAACAATATTAGCTAAGGTGGTTTTACCCAATCCCGGCGGACCAAAAATTAATAAGTGATCTAGCGCCTCATCACGCAATTTTGCCGCTTTAATAAAGATCTCCATCTGCTCTCGTACAGACGGCTGACCGACATAATCCGCCAATAATTTAGGACGAATCGCACGATCAATCACTTCCTCCTCACGCTTCGGCGAGGCACTAATTATTCTATCTGCTTCAATCATTTAAGGTATTTTTACTTTTTAAAGAGAGGCTTTTAATGCTTCACGAATTAATTGTTCGCTGGTTGCACCCGCTTTATTCACTTTCTTAATCATCTTCTCAGCATCAGCGAGTTTATAGCCTAACGCCACTAAGGCATCACGGGCTTCATCTGCCGGATCGTGCGAATGTGTTGCAACAATCGTTTCAACCGAATGTTCTTCAAAGAAATCACTTTGTGCCACACCTTTGAATTTGCCTTTGAGTTCTACTAATAAACGCTCGGCTGTCTTACGCCCAATGCCCGGAATTTTAGTTAATTTAGCTAATTCTTCATGTTCTACCGCATTCGCAAATTGTGAAACTGACATCGCCGATAAAATCGCAAGGGCTAATTTAGGCCCAACACCGTTGGTTTTAATCAATTCACGAAATAGTGTTCTGTCTTGCTTTTGTGCAAAACCAAATAATAAATGTGCATCTTCACGTACGACTAAATGCGTAAAGATTGTGGCTTCTTCACCTACTTGTGGCAAGCTGTAAAAGCTCGTCATCGGCAATAGCACTTCATATCCGACACCTTGAACATCAATTACCATTTCAGGCGGTTGTTTTTCAATAATTTTACCGTGTAATCTTCCGATCATTGATTTTATTCCAAACTAAAAAATTTGCCTTAGCATAACAGAAAACTGTATAGAATAACAGGCTAACAAGCGGTCTATTTTGGCTAATTTTTTGCAAAAAAATAGCCCGCTAATCAGCGAGCCATTTTTAATCAAATTATGCTTTTTTTCTTACCACTAATTGGCTTAAGACCACCAATGTTAATGAGAAAATAATCATAATCGTTGCTAACGCATTGACTTCCGGCGTTACACCCGTTTTCACCAGCGAGAAGATTTTTAACGGTAATACTTCATAACTTGGGCTGGTAACGAATGATGAAACCACTACGTCATCCAACGAAATGGTAAAGCTTAATAACCAACCGGAAATAATCGATGGTAATGCCAACGGTAAAATAATTTTACGTAAAATCGTTACTTCGCTTGCACCTAAATCTTTTGCCGCTTCCAACATCTTACCGTCAAAATCGCTTAAACGAGATGAAATAGTAATAACCACATAAGGCAAACAGAAAGTAATATGCGCAATTAATAGCGAAATAAAACCGAGTTGCACACCTAAAATCATAAATAGCACTAATAATGAAACTGCCATTACGATATCCGGCGACATCATCACGATAAACAGTAAACCACCGACCATTTGCTTACCACGGAATTTATAGCGGTATAGCGCAATCGAAGTTAATGCCCCTAAAATGGTTGAAAATGTTGCGGCAAAAAACGCAATCGTTAATGAGTTCATCGTCACTTGCACTAACGTATCATTAGCGAATAAACGCTCATACCAGTTCCAACTGAATCCTTTCCATTGTAAGCCGTAACGGTCTTCGTTAAATGAGTTTACCACCAAAATAATAATCGGAATATAAAGGTAGGCAAACACCACGAACATAAAAAAGTTTCTTAAGGTCTTTTTCATTATTCAAGCTCCACCTTTTTATTTAATAATTTATTTGCACGGTAATAAACATATAACATTAACGCCATTAACACGGTAAGGGCGATACTAACCGCCGAACCTAATGCAAACTGGTTGGTATTTAAGAACAAGCTCTTAATAATATTACCGATTAACGGTGTTTTACCGCCGCCTAATAAGTCGGCAACATAGAACATTCCCATTGCCGGTAATAATACTAATAAACAGCCTGCTACAATCCCCGGCATTGTCAGTGGAATGGTTACACGCACAAAACGTTGGAAAGCATTCGCACCTAAATCTTTTGCCGCCTCTAATAAACGACCGTCAATTTTCTCGATAGAAGAATAAAGCGGTAAAATCATAAACGGTAACAGGATATATACTAAACCGATAATAATCGCCAATTCGGAGTTTAATAAACGAAGCGGTTCGTCAATTAAGCCGATTGCCAATAACGCCTCGTTTAATACCCCCTTCACGCCTAAGAAAATTTTAATGCCGTAGATACGGATCAGTGAGTTTGTCCAGAATGGCAATACCACTAAAAACAGTAAAATCGGGCGAATCTTCGCCGGCATTTTAGCGATAATAAACGCAAACGGATAACCGATGATTAAACAGAAAAACGTTGCTATCGCCGATATTTTAAACGAGTTCCACAATACCGTTGCATAGGTATCGTTGAACAACTGCGTATATGCGTCAAGGCTAAAGATGAAATCTACAAAGTATGCGCTTTGGCGGTTTTCGGTTAAAAAGCTGATTAACAGTACCAATACGTTCGGTACGAGTACAAAAAGCAACAACCAACCGAAGATAACCGAAACCGTTCCGGCTTGGAATTTGTTGTTAGCAATCTTCATCGTTGAGTACAACCTCCCAACCTTCATACCAAGTTAATGCCACTTTTTGACCGACCTCGTGATCGATATTCGGATCATCTTCGTTAAAGAATTCACTTACCAATACCGTCATACCGTTATGATCAAGTTTCACGCTTGATTCTAACGTCATACCTTTATAATTACGATCTAAAATATGACCGACAATCGCTTTAGAGCTTTCGTTTTCGTCCAACTCTTCGATCAAAATATCTTCCGGACGTAACAATACTTTCAGTTTTTGATTCGGCTGAACGTCCATATCTTCCACTTTAATATTACAGATACGACCTTCTACATTCGCTTTTACATTACGCGCATCAACACGTTCAATCACGGTTGCATCAAACACGTTGATTTCGCCGATAAAACGAGCGACAAATAAATTACTTGGTTCTTCATAGATTTCACGAGGCGTACCGTCTTGCGCAATTTTACCGCCGTTCATAACGATAATACGATCAGACATGGTTAATGCCTCTTCTTGATCGTGCGTAACGAAAATAAAGGTAATGCCTAACTGACGTTGTAATGCTTTTAACTCGTTCTGCATTTCTTTACGCAATTTATAATCAAGTGCAGAAAGCGATTCGTCCAATAATAATACTTTCGGCTTATTTACTACCGCACGAGCAATGGCAATACGTTGTTGCTGACCGCCCGAAAGCTGAGCCGGTTTTTGTTCCGCTCTATCTTCCAAACGCACCATACGCAATGCTTCCATTACGCGAGGTTTGATTTGATCATTCGGCACTTTTTGCATACGTAAACCGAACGCCACGTTTTCAAAAATCGTCATATGCGGGAATAACGCATAACTTTGGAAAACCGTATTGACCGGACGTTGTTCGGCCGGAACGTTAGATACATCTTGACCGTCAAGAATGATCGAACCTTCCGTCAAGTCTTCAAAACCCGCAATTAAACGTAACGCTGTTGTCTTACCGCAGCCTGAAGGACCTAAAATAGTTAAAAACTCACCGTCATTAATGGTTAAATTTAAATTTTTAAGAATCGTTTTGCTACCATAGCTTTTCGTCACATTGCGTAGTTCGATGATTGGTTTTTGTTCTAACTGTTCCATCTACTTTTGTCTTCCCCCTAGGGCATAAAATGAAAATGCAAAATCTGAATTATTTTCAGAGCGAGTGCGTAACTATACGCATAAAATTAACTGCTAATGATATAGCGAACAGCTCAATTTTAAAAGCAAAAATTTGATTTTTAAGGCATTTATTTCGGTCGAGAGCCACTAAATAAGCGGTTAAATTTCGCTGATTTTTTGTAATGTTAAATTAGTTTCAATTCTTCGATACAGATCGCAAAATTTTAAAGAAATTCGACCGCTTGTTGTCTTTCGGCTAAAATATTGCGGTTTAAAAAGTGACTGAAGATAAAGTAAATAAAAGTAGATAAAATGAAATTAAATGATCAACAACAACAAGCGGTGGAATATGTAACGGGCGCTTGCCTCGTGTTAGCAGGAGCCGGCTCGGGCAAAACTCGTGTCATCATTAATAAAATCGCTCATCTGATTGCGCATTGCGGTTACTCGCCAAAGCAAATCGCAGCGGTAACCTTTACCAACAAAGCGGCACGTGAAATGCGTGAGCGTGTTGCCCATTCCATCGGTAAGGAAAACAGCAAAGGGCTAACCATTTCGACTTTCCACACGCTTGGTTTTGAAATTTTAAAACGTGAGTATAAATTACTGGGTTTCAAATCCGGTATGACGTTGTTTGATGAACACGATCAACTCGCATTACTCAAACATTTGTTACCGGAAAATGCGGCGGAAGATAAAGATTTACTCAAAGCATTGATTTCTACTATTTCCAACTGGAAAAACGATCTGCTTTCGCCCGAAATGGTATTAACACGTGTGCGAGATGAACGTGAACGTGTGTTTTCGCATTTTTATCGGCTCTACCAAAATCAGCTAAAAGCCTATAATGCGCTTGATTTTGACGATTTAATTATGCTGCCGGTATTGCTGTTCCGCCAATTTCCGGAAGCGAAAACCCGTTGGCAGCAGAAAGTCCATTATCTACTGGTGGATGAATACCAAGATACCAATACCAGCCAATACGAGCTGATTAAATTATTAGTAGGCGGTGAAGCAAATTTCACTGTGGTAGGTGATGATGACCAATCGATCTATTCATGGCGTGGTGCAAAACCGGAAAATATGCAACGTTTGCGTGAAGATTTCGATTTGAAAGTGATTAAACTGGAGCAAAATTACCGTTCCAGCCAACGTATTCTGCATTGTGCCAATATTTTGATTGATAACAACGATCATATTTTCCAAAAACGCTTATTTTCAAATTTAAGTGAAGGCGAAAAATTAAATGTTATCGAAGCCAAAAATGAAGAACATGAAGCGGAACGTATTGTCGGGGAATTGATTGCCCACCGTTTTTCTAACAAAACTAAATACAAAGATTATGCGATTTTATATCGTGGTAATCATCAATCTCGCTTGTTGGAAAAATTGCTGATGCAAAATCGTATCCCCTACAAAATTTCCGGGGGAACGTCATTTTTCGCCCGTGCCGAAATTAAAGATATGATGGCTTACTTGCGTTTAGTAGTTAATCAAGACGATGATGCGGCATTTTTGCGTATCGTTAATACGCCAAAACGAGAAATTGGTGCGGTAACGCTGGAAAAATTAGGCTTACTTGCCAATGAGAAACAGGTCAGCTTGTTTGAAGCGATTTTCGATTTTGAATTGATTCAACGTCTGACACCCAAACCCTATCAAGCATTGCAAGATTTTGCCCGTTGGATTGTCGAAATTGCCGACCAAGCGGAACGCTCTGATCCGATTGAAGCGGTAAAAGATTTATTGGCAAAAATTCAATACGAAGCCTATTTGTACGAAACCGCCACTTCGCCGAAAGCGGCTGAAATGCAAAGCCGTAACGTGCAAACGTTGTTTGAATGGGTGCAAGGTATGCTGGAAGGCGATGAAATTGAAGAACCGATGACGTTAGTGCAAGTGGTAAACCGCTTGACGTTGCGTGATATGTTAGAACGTGGTGAAGATGATGATGAAGCGGACCAAGTGCAATTAATGACGCTGCACGCTTCAAAAGGTTTGGAGTTTCCGCACGTTTTCTTAGTCGGGATGGAAGAAGGTATTCTGCCGCACCAAACCAGTCTGGATGAAGATAATGTCGAGGAAGAACGCCGTCTTGCTTACGTAGGCATTACTCGAGCGCAACAAACGCTAACCTTTTCACTCTGTAAAGAACGCCGCCAGTACGGTGAAATTATCAAACCGGAACCAAGCCGCTTCTTACTTGAATTACCGCAAGACGATTTAGTTTGGGAAAGTGAAAAACCGAAAATGACCGAAGAACAGAAAGTCGAAAAAACCTCAGCCAATATCGCCAACCTAATGGCGATGCTAAAGGCAAATAAAAAGTAAGATTTTCCTCACATTTTTATATAGGGGCTAACCGCGTTAGCCCTTATTAATAGTGAATTATTCGAGCGAATACTATTCGCCCCTACCTAAACAAAACCGCTCCGCTTTTTCTGTGCAGTCCAAACATTCCTTGGCTTTATATTATCCCATATAACTGCTGATAATTCCGCCTAATTTGCGAGCGAATCATGCTCTCTGACTCTACTCTTAATTTCGCTAATTGTGTCAATATTGCTTGTAATTGCTGTGAAATACTCGCATTTTCCAAACTTTCGTGTCGCCACGGGCTATCGGTTTCAATCAGTAAGCGATCAAGCGGTAATTTTTTGGCAATTTTTTGCGTTTTCGGATTCCATAAAATATCCGGTGTAACACTAGCGAAATAAGGGATACGAAGAAAACGTTCAAACGAATCATCATCGGTTTTAAACCAATGAAAATGAGCGTGTTGAATTTGGTATTTTTCCAGCAAATCCAGCATTATCGCCACATCATCATGCACGATATGCAAATTTAGCGGTAAATTTAACCGCTTGCTTAATGCAACAAATTGTTCCAATAAGGCAAGATAGGGCCGATAATCCAGCTTAGGATTCTGTCGTTTTAGATAATGCGGTAATCCTACTTCACCGATAGCGGTCAAATTCGCTCGATTTTTTACGATCCAATCAAATAACGTTTGTTGCTGTTTATCATCAATTAACGTCTGCTCAGGATGAAATCCCGCTGCCATTTGAATTTTCGGAAACACCCGTTTTAATGCGAGTAACCTTTCCGCACTGGCTAAATCGGTACTGACCGCTAATACGCTTTGCAATAAAGGATCGCGAACAATTCGATCTATTTGGTTTGAATCGAGTTGATCTAAATGAATATGGCTATCAAACATCTCTTTCTCATCTCTATTTACAAGCGGTCGAATTTACAAAAAATGCTGTAAATTCGACCGCTTGTCACTTAGCTATGCTGTAACGTATCAAAAATCACTTCGGCAAGTTGCTTTGAAATACCAGGTACGGATTGAATTTCTTCTAAAGTTGCGGCTTTCACGCCCTGCATTCCGCCGAGGTATTTCAGTAACGCTTGGCGACGTTTTGCTCCAACACCGGCGATTGATTCTAAGCCACTTTCCGTAAAGGCTTTTTGGCGCTTTTTACGGTGTCCGGTTATTGCGTGATTATGCGATTCGTCACGAATATGTTGAATCAAATGTAGTGCGGGACTGTCCGGCGGTAAGTGAATTTCCTTATCCCATTTGCTGATCAATAAAGTTTCTAAACCGGCTTTTCGCTCTACTCCTTTCGCCACACCAACTAACAACGGTTTGCGCTTATCCCAACTGACATTTAACGAAGTAAAGGTTTCCAACGCTCGATTCAGCTGACCTTTCCCACCATCAATAAAAATAATATCCGGAATTTTTTCTTCTTCTAAATTGCGGTCATAACGTTTTAATAAGGCTTGTTCTATTGCCGCATAGTCATCACCACCGGTAATACCTTCAATATTAAAACGGCGGTAATCCGATTTTAGCGGCCCATTTTTATCAAATACGACACAAGAAGCTACCGTTTGATTACCCATTGTGTGAGAAATATCGAAACACTCCATTCGCTTGATTTCCGCTAAATTGAGTAATGCCTTGAGCGAATCATAACGCTGACGAATATGCGTATCTTGTTTAAGTTGCAAAGTAAGCGCGGCTTCCGCATTGGTTTTTGCTAATGCCAAATAGCGGCTTTTATCGCCACGAATATTTTTATCGGCAATACTGACTTTATGCCCCGCTTGTTCGGACAGCACATTAGCTAATGCAGTCACTTCACTTAACGACTGATCGATAATAATTTGATTCGGTATCGTGCGATGTTGGTTCATTTGTAAATAAAACTGACCGACAAAGGTATCCGCCAACTCGCTTAAATCGGTATTGTTCGGCACTTTAGGAAAATAGGAACGATTACCCAATACCTTACCGTGACGCACAAATAAAATATGTACGCAAGCAATACCGTGTTGATAAGCGATCGAAATAATATCCAAATCATCCAAACGTTCGTTAGAGACAAATTGTTTTTCTTGCACCGCTCGTACCGATTGGATCTGATCGCGAAAACGAGCCGCCGCTTCAAAATCCAGCTCTTGCGCAGCGTTTTCCATTTTTTGTACCAAATGCTCAACCACTTGTCCGTCTTTACCTTGTAAAAACAAACGGACTAAATTTACTTGGTTATCATATTCCGCTTGTGAGTAATAACCTTCTACACAAGGGGCAAGACAACGCCCAATTTGGTATTGCAAACAAGGGCGAGAACGATTTTTATAGTAGCTGTCTTCACATTGGCGAATCGGAAACAGTTTTTGCAGCAAGTTTAGCGTTTCACGCACTGCACCTGCATTCGGATACGGGCCAAAATATTCACCGGCAACTTTTTTACTACCACGAAACGAAGTAATTCGGGGATGTTGATGCTTTGTGAGTAAAATATACGGATAGGATTTATCGTCACGCAAAAGCACGTTGTACTTCGGCTGATTCTCTTTAATGTAATTATGTTCAAGTAGTAACGCTTCCGTTTCCGAATGGGTAATCGTGGTTTCGATATGATGAATGTTAGCGACTAACGCCTCGGTTTTCTTACTGGCAAGTTGGCTACGAAAATAACTGGATAAGCGTTTTTTAAGATCTTTGGCTTTACCGACATAGATAATAGTATTTTTCGCATCATACATACGGTAAACACCGGGGAGATGAGGAACATCGGCAAGAAAGGCTTTGGCATCAAACATAAATAAAATTGAGTATCCGATTAAATAGAAATTAACTCTATGATAACCAATATTTAATCATTAGTGTACTTCCCTCTCAAAGCCTGCCGTGCATAAACAAAAAGCGGTCGTAAAAACAACCGCTTTTGCAAAATTATTCGGTTAAACCGCCATTAGAAACTATAGTTCATACCGATTTTAAACTCACGTCCCGGGCTTGGCGGCGTGACTTCAAGATTTCTTTGGCTGTGGCTACGATAGAATTTATTACCGATGTTTTTTACCGTGAAATTCACATTGAAGTTGTCTTGATTAAGCGGCTGCCAGTTTACGAAAATATCATGTACGCCGTATCCGATACGTCTTCTCGTTTCGACTTTCGGCGCAGCGCCCGTTTTATACTCTTTAGACTGAGCATAGCGACCTAACCAACCGATCTCTAAATTCGGTTCAACAAATTTATACGAAACACCGGTACTCCATTGACGACCTTGCGGAATAACATTCAGCGGATCATTAGAAAGCGCAAAGTCCGCTTTCGGATCGGCATACGCCACACCGGCGGTTAATTTTAATGCGTTCCATTGATAATCCAACTCGGCTTCATAACCTTTCGTTTTTAAGGTTCCCGCATTGCTAATGATACTGTTGGTCGTTTGATAGAAGTTTTTAACTCTTTGCTCGAACACGCTGCCTTTTAAATTAAAATCGGCATATTTCCATTCAAAACCGACTTCCGCCAAACGTACGTCTTCGGTTTTCAATTTAGGATCGATAAAACGTAAGCCTCTGGCTTTATCTAATGAACCGCGGTTATCGGTTATGGTATTTGCCGAAGCTAAAATAGGGCTGCGACTTGCATAATTTAATTTAGCATTCAAAGCAAAATTCGGTGTAATGTCCCAAATCAATCCGAAACTCGGATTTAATCTTTTATCGGATACCGATTTATTACCGGCAAGCGGTTTACCGTTTTTATCCACTTTACCCGCTGTATCCAAATCATAGTAATCATAACGTAACCCTGTGGTTAAGGTCAGCACTTTACCTAAAGACCAAATCCCTTCGGCATATAATCCGTATTCGAATTTTTGTTCGCCTTTAATATTGCCGAACGAATTCTGACTACCTGTCTGCTCTTTACGCAGATTCACACCATATTTAAACAGATGCTCTCCGCCAAATTCGCTGGTAAAGCCTAAATTAGCCCCCGTTGTTTTGGTTTTAGAACTACGTTGATAACCGGTTAATTTATTTTGCTGATAATCTTCTCGCTTATCCGTCCCTAAAATATGGAACACATTCGCTTTAACGTCTCGAGCAAAGCCGATGTCTTTCGCATCATACTCAAGGTTGTAGGTACGTTTGGTCGTGTTCGCATTTACCGGGCGGCTATTAAAAATCATCTCGAAACGATCTTGTCCCGCACCATAAAACGACTCTTGACGGAAACTTAAGCCGATACGCTGTTTATCGGTAATATCATAGCCGAATTTCGCCAAATAATTACCTTGACGACGAGCGGTATTATTCACTACTCGGCTATTTTTATTCACCGCATCCGAATAACCTTTACCCGCCTTATAGTTTTTATCGTCTCCCCAACTGCCTAATAGCAATACATCCAGATTATTCGCTTGTCCATAGAGTGAAAGCGAATCGTTAATGCCGCGATTACTGTTATATTCGGAACCGATACGCGCACCGAATGATCTGCCGTCTTTCAATAAATCTTTTGCCGATACCGTTTCCGCACGGATTACACCGTCCGTTATACCGATACCGGCACTGGCGGAACCGGCGCCCTTATCGATTTTAATCGATTTCACCATAGACGGATCCAGTTGGAAACGACCTTGGTGATACCACTGTTGAGTATTTGTCGAAGTATTATCGACAATCATACCGATACGATCTTGTCCTGATCCGCGAATCGAAATGTATTGTGCGGACACGCTACCTCCACCGACGTTAATGTCCGTACGATTAGCCAGTAATTCGCGCAGGTTACTGATATTTCTAGTATGATTCACCGTAGGTTGAGCTTGAACCTTCACCGTATCAAGTGTAGCTTGATTAGCTTCCGCATAGCCGGCGACGGCTAAACTAATTAAGCTTAATTTAAATATTGTTTTTTTATGCATTATGAGTCTCCTTTTAAAAAAGGTCTTAAGTTTAAATAAAAACAATTGTCATTTCAATTTATTTTACGCATAAAAAAAGCGAGATATTATCTCGCTTATATCGTTTCGGTTCTCTTTAATTACGATTTTAATAAACTGCCTTTTGCCGCATTTAAATATTGCATCATTGACCAGAGCGTTAAACCGGCGGCAATATACAGTAAAATCCAAGCAAGCACTTCCATCGCAAAATTAAACCGCCACAACATTCCGCCAAGCGCCAACATTTGTGCGGTGGTTTTAAATTTTCCCCACATAGAAACCGCTACACTGGCGCGTTCGCCTAATTCCGCCATCCATTCTCTCAATGCCGAAATAATAATTTCTCTCGCAATCATAATTGCCGCCGGAATAGAAATCCACCACGTATGGTAATATTCCACTACACATACTAATGCCACCGCAACCAATACTTTATCTGCAACCGGATCTAAAAACGCACCTAATTGAGTAGTTTGATTCCACTTTCTTGCCAAATAACCGTCAAAAGCATCGGTAATGGACGCAATAAAAAAAATCAGCGTTGAAATTTCAGCGGCATACCAATCGGCAGGCAAGTAAAAGGCAATCACAAACAGAGGAATGAGTACAACCCGAAATAAGGTTAAATAGGTAGGAAAATTTAGTTTCATATAGTGGCATTTGCAAAGTAAACGTTCGGTTATCTAAGTGTATCACACTCATAAGAAAATTTTTAACTATTGTATAGATAAAGTCAATTGACTTTGGCTAAATTTGTCGCTAATTTACACTTGATTTATGGAAGTCTGTCCATATATAAATAAAAGTTTTGTTCAACTTAAAGGAAACAATATGGAAAATCGTGTAATTAGCGGTGCGGCGGGTAACGAATCGTTACTTAGTACCCACAAAGTATTACGTAATACTTATTTATTACTTTCAATGACATTGGCTTTCTCGGCCGTTATTGCTTTTGCGGCAATGTCAATGAACACACCTGCGCTACCGTGGTGGGGATTATTAATCGGTTTCTACGGTTTATTATTTCTTACTAATGCTACTGCAAACAGCGGTGCGGGTATCTTAAGCGTATTTGCTTTAACCGGCTTTTTAGGTTACACCTTAGGACCTATTTTAAACCGCTATATCGGCGCGGGTTTAGGCGATGTTGTCGCTCTTGCATTGGGTTCAACCGCATTAGTATTCTTTGCTTGTTCGGCTTACGTGCTGACGACCAAAAAAGATATGTCATTCTTATCCGGTATGATGATGGCATTATTTGTGGTGTTACTCGTTGGGATTATTGCTAACATCTTCTTAGCGATTCCGGCATTAAGTCTTGCAATGAGCGCATTATTTGTCGTGTTCTCAAGCGGTGCGATTTTACTGGGTACCAGCAATATTATTCACGGCGGTGAAACCAATTATATCCGTGCGACAGTGGATTTATACGTATCTATTTACAACTTGTTCTTAAGCCTATTACAAATCTTCGGTGTATTAAGTAGTGACGATTAATCTAAAACAAATTTGAGAGTAAGTGCCACGTCCGTGGCACTTTTTATTTATATGCATTACATTGAATTAAACGAAAAAAAATATCCAACCGATGCTTCAGGCTATTTAACTCATCTTGAAGATTGGTCGGAAGCGCTTGCAATTGAAATTGCCAAGAAAGAACAAATTGAACTCACTGATGAACACTGGGAAATTATCTTTCTAGTCCGTGATTTCTATCAAGAATACAAAACGTCTCCGGCAATCCGAATGCTAGTTAAAGCGATGGCGCAAAAATTCGGCGAAGAGAAAGGAAATAGCCGTTATTTGCAGCGTTTATTTCCTGACGGCCCAGCAAAACAAGCAACCAAAATTGCCGGTTTACCTAAACCCATAAAATGTTTATAATTATTATTAATTGAGATTTATTCTCAATTTCATTCAGAATGAAATTCATGATTAAAAGGAGAAACTATGAAACTTTCATTTTTAAAACAAGTATTTGTGGTTGCATTAGGTTTAAGCGCAACACTCGCTATGGCTGCGCCATTCAAAGTCGTCACAACATTTACCGTGATCCAAGATATTGCGCAAAATGTTGCCGGTGATAAAGCGGTTGTCGAATCCATAACTAAGCCAGGTGCGGAAATTCATGATTACCAACCGACACCGAAAGATATTGCTAAAGCACAAAAAGCGGATCTTATCTTATGGAACGGTATGAATTTAGAACGTTGGTTCGAACGTTTCTTTGAAAATGTAAAAGGTAAACCGGCCGTTGTGGTAACCGAAGGCATCACACCAATTGCAATTACCGAAGGTGAATATAAAAACTTACCGAACCCGCATGCTTGGATGTCATCGGCTAATGCATTGCAATATATTGAAAATATTCGTGCCGCATTAGTGAAATACGATCCGAAAAATGCCGAAAGCTATAACCAAAATGCTAAAGTTTATGCAGAAAAAGTAAAAGCAATTGCCGAACCGTTACGCCAACGTCTATCCGTTATTCCGGAAGCACAACGTTGGTTAGTAACCAGTGAAGGTGCATTCAGTTATTTAGCACAGGACTATCAATTAAAAGAGCTTTATCTCTGGGCAATTAATGCTGAAGAGCAAGGCTCGCCGCAACAAGTGAAAAAAGTAATTGACGGTGTAAAAGCCAACAATATCCCTGTTGTTTTCAGCGAAAGCACCGTATCGGATAAACCGGCTAAACAAGTTGCTAAAGAAACCGGTGCATTATACGGCGGTGTGTTATATGTTGATTCACTTTCAACTAAGGATGGTGCTGTTCCAACTTATTTAGATCTATTAAAAGTCACTATAAGTACAATTGTGGACGGTTTTGAAAAAAGTAAAAAATAACATGGTATCCATTCCTACTTCTATTTCCGTTGAAAAGCTAAGTGTCCGTTATAATAACGGGCATTTAGCCTTATATGACGTATCCTTCCAACTGCAAAACGGTACGATTTGCGCCCTAATCGGCGTAAACGGCGGCGGTAAATCCACACTATTTAAAAGTTTAATGGGATTAGTTAAACCTCAAACCGGTACAATTCTGTTAAACCGAATGCCGATTCAACAAGCATTGAAACAAAATCTGGTGTCTTATGTACCGCAAAGTGAAGAGGTCGATTGGCAATTTCCGGTTTCCGTTTACGATGTCGTTATGATGGGACGTTACGGTTATATGGGATTGCTACGCCGTCCTTCATCTCTTGATAAACAAAAAGTGATGCAAGCGATGGAACGAGTGGATATTTGCCACTTGCAGCATCGCCAAATCGGTGAACTTTCCGGCGGGCAGAAAAAACGCGTGTTTCTTGCTCGAGCATTAGCGCAAGAAAGCCAAATTATTTTGCTTGACGAGCCGTTTACCGGTGTTGATGTAAAAACCGAAAATGCCATTGTGGAATTATTGCAACAGTTACGTAGCGAAGGGCATTTAATTTTAGTTTCAACGCACAATTTAAACAGCGTACCGAGCTTTTGTGATCAAGTATTGATGATAAACCGCACCTTACTCGCTGCAGGTAAAACCGAAACCACCTTTACGACCGAAAATCTGGAAAAGGTCTTTGGCGGCGTACTGCATTATCTCGCTAAAGATATTGGATAGATTAGATTGATAAAGACCGCCAAAAACAAGCGGTCTTTTTTTCGTATTTTTTAACATTATGTAATTAGTTACATAAAAGCGATTAAATTTTATCTAAAACCGAGTGGCTTCTATATCTCTCTTTTCACAAAACAGACTAATGTCGGCTGCACAATACGTGCATAATCTTGCGTATTTAAAATAATTGAACGTTCTAATGTGCCGGCGTTAAAAGCAATCTCATCGTAGCGTTCAAGTAAACTAGGATCTGCAATAAGTTTAAGATCCGGATGAAAGCTAAAAGGTGGAATCGCACCAAATACACAATCCGTAAGTTCATCAACTTCTTTAGGGCTGGCAAGAGACGCCTTTGTACCGCCTAAGTATTGGGCGATTTGATTTAAATCCGCCTGCTCATCGGCTGGTAAAATAGCCAGTACCGCTTGTTTTATACCATTTCCTTTGATTTTACACACCAAGGCTTTTGCCCCTTGCCCGATTTCCGTACCACGAATTTTCGCAACCTCTTCCGATTTACCGGCACTAGTATGATGGACTACTCGATAACGAGCTTGATATTGGTCTAAAAGTGCGGTCAAATTTTCGAATGTTTTTTCCGACATATTATTTTCCTTAGTTAATGATCCGATTTGAGTCCGGTACCACACATCGTAATTAAGCAATCTTCTACTGCACCATATAGCTCACAGTAGTGAAGATAAGCCGCATAGTTGGCTGCGGTAGTGTGTTCACAATAAATCCCTTTTTTGGCCAAAGCGTTTCGTGCCGCAATAATTTTATCTTCCGGTGCATGAACAAAACGAATCGCATATTTTTCCGCATAAGCTAAAATTTCACTTGCTCGCATAGGCTGTCCAATGGCAATACCTTCGGCGATAGTCGGCTTAATCTCAACCTGTTCTGCAAATTTTTGCCCTTTTTTGACCGCTTGCAATAATGGATCACAATATTCGCTTTGTAATGCAATAATCGTTGGCATTTCATCAATAACGCCACTTTCCAACAAATGTTCTAGTCCTTTAATGACACCAATAAACAAAGTATCGTTTCCAACCGGAACGACAATATGTTTTGGAATCCGCCCGAGCTGTTCAAACGTTTCATAAATATAGGTTTTCGTACCTTCGTAGAAGAAGGGGTTATACACGTGATTAGCATAATAAACGCCCTCATTTTCAACCTTAGCACGACATACATCTGCACAATGATCACGGCTACCTTTAATCACATTAGCTTTAGCACCATGTGCCTCAATCATATTAATTTTTTTCGGCGATGTTCCTTCCGGTACAAAAATTTCACATTGAATACCCGCTTTAGCGCAATAGGCTGAAACACTATTGCCTGCGTTACCACTACTATCTTGTACCACCGATTCAACACCAATCGACTTACAATGACTGATAAGTACCGCCGCACCGCGGTCTTTAAAGGAAAGCGTTGGCATAAAATAATCCATTTTTAATAATACATTTTCATCAAAGCGAACTATCGGCGTCATTCCTTCGCCCAAGGAAATATCACGCCAACTTTCATCTTGCAAAGCAATAAATTTTCGATAACGAAATAAGCTCCACTCATGGCGATCAACCTGATTGAGATCAAATTTAGGCGGCTGATAATCTAATGACCATAACCCGCCACATTGACATTTTGCTTGGCGAGTAGATACCGATGCGGTTTGTTGGCATTGATTACAGATAAATTTCATATTAATTCTCCTAAGCAAATTCGGCAACCGCGTCAATTTCGATAAGTGCGTTGTAATGCAAATTACCACAAGGTACAACAGTACGAGCCGGTTTATGTGAGCCGAAAAAATCGGCATAAACTTGATTTACCGTATCCCAATAAGCTACATCGGGAATATACACACGGCATTGCACTACATCATTGGTACTAAGCTTGGCAGCAGAAAGTACTTGAGCTAAATTAGCGAGAGCTTGTTTGGTTTGAGCGGCAATATTACCAACAATTTTTCCTTCGGTATTAAATGGAAGTTGTCCCGATACATACAACATACCATTGGATTTTATTGCCGGTGAATAATGTCCTTTACTTTGATTCGGTAGAATAATTTCCATTAACGTTTTCCTCTTACTTCATCTAAATAACTATAAATAGTCACTTTATTCACGCCTAATTTTTCAGCAGCTTTCTCAATACTGCCTTTCATTAAAAACAAGCCTTTTTGTTCCATAAAACGAATCTTTTCAATTTTTTCATCCCGAGACATCGTCTGAACAGATTGCCCGTTTAAAATTTTATCCATTAAATTTTCTACCATTGCAGAGAGCGGAAGTTCTTCTGTTTCTAGCGTTTTCTCAGTTTGTTTTATTTGATTTAGGTTAGGCAATAAGGTATTTAAGTAAGCGATTTGCTCAGTAATCGGTGTTGTGTCAATGTTGATACATAAAGCACCAACCAGCTGTTGGTTTTGGTCAAAAATCAGTTGAGTGGATGAACGAATAAGTTTACCCTTGACTTCAAAATAGTAATTGGCTACATAGTTATTATTCAGCTTATCCGATAACATCACTTCCTTAACCAAATGGTCAAAATTCTGCCCCGGTTTACGATGTGTAACATCGCCGGCAACATACACAACCGAATGCTCAGGGCGGTTTAAATCATGTAAAACAACTTCACAACTTTTGCCAAACGTTTCAACTAACATCTCTGCCATCGAAATATAAGGGATAAGAATTTGGTTCATAGTATCTCCGTAGAATTTTTTATACAGAATATATAAAATATTCTATGCAATCAATAAATTTGTATAATTTTTTATATAAAAAATAGACTAATCACATTGAAAATGATGCCGAATTACTGATTTCCCTTAAATTTTCCTTGTAATTTTGCTCAATTTTGCTAAATTCTTCAGGTTATTTTGCTATTTTTTAAGGTCTAACCATGAACCACATGAACCAATTAGATTTAATCAAATCTTCCATCAAATCGATTCCTGACTATCCGAAAGCAGGTATTATTTTCCGTGACATTACCTCATTATTAGAAGTGCCGGAAGCATTCAAAGCCACCGTAGATGCCATCGTTGCCGAATTTAAAGATAAAGGCATTACTAAAGTAGTCGGAACCGAGTCTCGCGGCTTTATCTTCGGCGCACCGGTAGCGCTTGCATTAGGCGTACCGTTTGTATTAGTGCGTAAACCGAAAAAATTACCTCGTGCAGTGATTTCACAATCTTACGCTCTAGAATACGGTGAAGATACGCTGGAAATCCACTTAGATTCAGTAAAAGAAAACGATAACGTATTAATGGTGGACGATTTATTAGCCACCGGCGGTACGATTGATGCAACGGCAAAATTAATTCGTCGTTTAGGCGGTAAAGTAGAACACGCCGCCTTTGTGATTTGGTTACCGGATTTAGGCGGTAAAGAACGTTTAGAAAAAGAAGGTATCAACTCATTCACATTAGTTGAGTTTGCCGGTCATTAATATTTGTTAGCACGGAGTGCGTGCATTCCGTGCTAAATAAGAGTCGCAATGAGTTATCAAGTTTTAGCCCGTAAATGGCGTCCGCAACGTTTTTCGGAAGTTGTCGGACAGCAACACGTTTTATCCGCACTAGAAAATGGTCTGCGAGAAGGCAGACTTCATCACGCCTACCTGTTTTCCGGTACGCGCGGAGTAGGTAAAACCTCAATTGCACGTCTATTTGCAAAAGGCTTAAACTGCGAAACCGGTATCACCGCAACTCCCTGTGGTGAATGTGCAAATTGTAAAGCTATCGAAGAAGGTCGCTTTATTGATCTGATTGAAATTGATGCGGCTTCACGCACCAAAGTCGAAGACACTCGTGAACTGCTTGATAACGTTCAATACAAACCGACCGTCGGACGCTTTAAAGTTTACCTGATTGACGAAGTGCATATGCTCTCTCGTCACAGTTTCAATGCGTTACTTAAAACGCTTGAAGAACCGCCGGAATACGTGAAGTTCCTACTGGCGACAACAGATCCGCAAAAACTTCCGATCACGATCTTATCCCGTTGTATGCAATTCCATTTGCGTGCATTAGATCAAGCTCAGATCGCAAACCATCTCGAATTTATCCTGCAACAGGAAAATATCCCCTACGAGTCAGCCGCCATTGAAAAATTGGCAAAAGCCGCTCAAGGCAGTATTCGTGACTCATTAAGTTTAACCGACCAAGCTATTGCGGTAAGTAACGCTAATATTAGTTTACCTATCGTGCAACAAATGCTCGGTTTAATTGATGATCATCAGCCAATCGAATTAGTTACCGCACTTGCTCAAGCAGACGGTGAAAAAGCGATGGCGGTTATTCAATCTGTGGCGGAAAAAGGGATTGATTGGTCGCAATTACTCTCTGATATAGCTCAAACTTTGCACCAAATTGCGATGCTTCAGTTGCTCAAAAATAACGGGCAGGAACAAACTCAGCTACATTTTTTAGCGAAACAAATTGCGCCTGAAGACGTACAGTTTTTCTACCAATTAATGCTTAACGGTAAGAAAGAATTGGAATTCGCACCGGAACAACGTGCCGGTGTGGAAATGACCATTTTACGAGCATTGGCTTTCCATCCGAAACGTACCGAAGAGCTCAATCGTCATCCGGTAATGGAAGCGGCGAAAGCAACAAGCGCGCAACCTCATACACCTCAACAGAATATTGAACAGCTCAAAGCTCGTTTAAACCAGAATCATACGCAACAAGCGGTTAATTCTGTCCAAAATGTTGCAACACAACCTGTTGCAAAAATGCCGGAAAATCCAACCGCTTACCAACAACCAGCCGTAAATACGACTGAAAGCGGTTCTACACCGGTATCACCCGCTCTTGCGGCAATGCAAGCCCGTAAGCAATTACAGCAAACTCAGGCACAACTGGCTCAAAACGAAAAAAAAAAGCCTGAGTTAGTTAAACCGGCTACTCTACCCGCAAGCCGAGCGAATCCACAAAAAACGCCAAGTTTACAAGAGCGTTTTATGAATTTGGCAACCGAGCAACAGGCACAATCTCGGCCTCAACCGACACAGCAAGCGGCAAAACCGCTAAGTGATGAAGATTATCGTTGGACGTGGCTCAATCCCGAATTAGAAACCCAAAACGAAAGTACCAAACCGTCCGATATCAAGCAAGCAATCCTACAAGAACGTACGCCGGAATTAGTCGCAAAAACCATTGCATTATCTTGCGAGCAAGACGAATGGTGCAAAATTGTAAATGAGTTAAAGCTCGGCGGCTTATCTCGCCAAGTGGCGTTAAACAGCTATTTAGCCGAAAAACAAGGTGAACGGCTTAAGCTCATTCTTAAACCGGCAATGGCACACTTGGACAATGCCGAATCTCGTCAAAGCCTAGCAACCGCCTTGCAAGAAAAAGGCTTTAGCTATGAATTGAGTATCGGCAAAAGTGCGGAACATAAAACACCGCTTGAAATTCGTCGCGCCATTTTTGAAAATTTAACGCTCGAAGCGAAAAAAGCACTTACTCATGATGAAAAATTAATGCTGTTACGCCAAACTTTTGATGCGGAAATCGATGAAAGTACGATTCGAGCCGTTGCAGAGAATAAAGAATAATGAACGCTTTAGAAATTACCAATCTTATTAAAACCTACCCGACCGGCGTGCAAGCGGTAAAAGGAATCGATCTCATCGTAGAACAGGGCGATTTTTACGCACTACTTGGACATAACGGTGCGGGTAAATCGACGACTATCGGAATTATCAGTTCTCTGGTAAATAAAACGAGCGGTAGCGTAAAAGTCTTTGGTTACGATCTCGATACGCAAAAAATTCAGCTCAAACAGCAAATCGGGCTTGTACCGCAAGAATTTAACTTCAATCAGTTTGAAAAAGTGATTGACGTATTAACTCAACAAGCCGGTTATTACGGTATTTCTCAGAAAGAAGCGACGGTTAGCGCCGAAACTTGGTTGAAAAAACTCGATCTTTGGGAAAAACGTCATCATCTCACTCGAGAGCTTTCAGGCGGTATGAAACGCCGAGTTATGATTGCTCGTGCTTTAATGCACAATCCGAAATTACTGATTTTAGACGAACCTACCGCCGGAGTCGATATTGAGTTACGTCGCAGTTTATGGGACTTTTTACGTGAATTGAATCAACAAGGTACGACTATTATTTTAACTACTCACTATTTAGAAGAAGCCGAGAATCTTTGTCGTCATATCGGCATTATTCAAAACGGCTTATTGGTTGAAAATACCTCGATGAAAGCCTTGCTTTCCAAATTGGAAACGGAAACCTTCGTGTTGGATTTGCAAAAAAAATCGGAAAACCAACCGCTTGAAATAAAAGGTTACCCGACTCAATGGTTAGATGAAAATACGTTGGAAGTCGAAGTAAAACGAGAACAAGGTTTAACCAATCTGTTCCATCAAATCGCACAACAAGATGTCGAAGTGCTTAGTATGCGCAACAAGTCTAACCGTCTTGAAGAACTCTTTATGAAAATGGCAAATTAATATATGAATTTAACTGGATTTTTTACCCTTTCCGCCAAGGAATCTCGCCGCATTATTCGTATTTGGCGACAAACGCTTGTTCCGCCGATTATTACCACCACACTCTATTTTCTGATTTTCGGTAAACTGATCGGCGGTCGTATCGGCGAAATGAATGGCGTAAGTTATATGCAATTTATTGCACCGGGACTAGTTATGATGAATGCGATTACCGCTTCTTACGTGAATACCGCTTCGTCTTTTTTCCTCAGTAAATTTACCCGTAATTTTGAAGAATTACTGGTTTCTCCGCTCTCTACACATAATATTATTTGGGGTTATGTGATGGGGAGTATCGTACGAGGCGGCTTAGCCGGCATCTTAGTCATGTTAGTCGCGCTTTGCTTCGTTTCGTTTGATATTCACTCGTGGACGATTATTTTACTGACCTTGTTAATGACAACCGTGGCTTTTGCGCTCGGCGGATTAATTAATGCGGTATATGCCAAATCCTTTGATGATGTCGGCTTAATTCCGACTTTCGTACTTACACCGCTCACTTATTTAGGCGGTGTTTTTTACTCTATTTCACTTTTACCGGAGTTTTGGCAAACCGTCTCCAAATTCAATCCGATTGTGTATATGATTAACGGCTTCCGTTACGGTTTTTTAGGTATTAGTGATGTGTCGGTGTCCTATACGTTTGTGGTGTTAATCTCATTTATTACCGTGCTATACTATATCGCCTTTTCATTGATTGAGAAGGGCGTCGGGCTTCGTAGCTGATTTTCTTTGCCAAGGATAACACGAGAGATATTTGCTAAAGTCAGCGAAAAACCGACCGCTTGCTCTCGTGTTAAACGTTTTAAAGGAATTTCAATATGAAACGATTATCTAAAACTTTACTTATCGGAATATCGGCGCTTTCATCGGCTTTTGCTTTCGCTCAAAACATTACCGTTTTTGCCGCCTCATCAATGAGCAATGTATTGCAAGAAATTAATCAAGATTTTGCTAAGCAATACCCGAATGATAAAGTGATTTTTTCTTTCGCCTCCAGTTCGGTACTCGCCAAACAAATTGAACAAGATGCGCCGGCGGACGTATTTGTTTCCGCGGATCTAAAATGGATGGAATATCTAAAAGAAAAACAACCCGCCAAAACTCAAAATATCCGTCATCTCGTTAAAAATGATCTTGTTTTGATTGCGCCGAAAGACAGTTCATTAACGACAAGCGATATACAAGCGGTCGATTTCACCAAAATTTTAGCAAACAGCTATTTATCGGTCGGCGATCCGGCTCACGTACCTGCAGGCAAATATGCCAAAAAAGCCTTGGAACATTACGGCTTATGGCAACAAGTCGAGCCAAAACTTGCTCGAGCAAAAAATGTGCGAGATGCACTTTCGTTTGTCGAACGTGGGGAATCACCGCTAGGTATCGTGTATTCTACCGATGCGAAAATATCCGATAAAGTCAAAGTAATTGCGATTTTCCCGACCGAAAGTTACGGAGAAATCGTTTATCCTGCGGCAACTCTCAGTGATAAAGCACAAGCCAAAGCATTTTTAGATTTCCTTTATTCACCGGAAGCCAAAGCGAAATTTAAAGCTGCCGGTTTTTATCCGATTAATTAATCTTACAAAAGGGATAGCCAAAAGTTATTCCTTTTCTTCTTATCAACGGTTGGTAAATCATGTTTAATTTTACCCCTCAAGAACTTGATGCCATTTTCTTAAGTTTGAAAGTCGCTTTATTAGCAGTGGCTTTATCATTACCGTTAGCGATTTTTACCGCATGGTTGCTCTCCCGTAAGCAATTTTGGGGCAAAAATTTATTAAACGGCATCGTGCATTTACCTCTGGTTTTACCGCCGGTCGTGATTGGTTATCTGTTATTAGTTTCAATGGCGAAAAAAGGCGTAATCGGTCAGTATTTATGGCAATGGTTTGAATTTTCGTTCAGTTTTTCTTGGAAAGGAGCAGTGCTTGCTTCAATGGTGATGGCATTTCCGTTAATGGTCAGATCGATTCGCCTGACCTTAGATGCGGTCGATCCGAAATTGGAACAAGCCGCCAGAACCTTAGGCGCACCACCGTTAAAAGTGTTTTTTACTCTTACGTTACCGCTTTCCTATTCGGGGATTATCGCCGGTGCGGTACTCGGCTTTGCTCGTTCGCTCGGTGAATTCGGTGCGACAATTACCTTTGTTTCCAATATTCCGAATCAAACTCAAACCATTCCGTCCGCACTCTTTACCTTTATTGAAACGCCGGACGGCGAACTGGCTGCCGCACGCTTATGTGCCGTTTCGATTATGATTTCCTTAATTGCACTATTTGCTTCCGAATGGTTTGCGGAAAAGCAAAAACGCTTACTGAATTAACTTATGCTTCAATTAAATCTACATCAAACACTCGGACAACTTAAATTAGCGGTAAAGTTAGATATTCCAAATAAAGGCGTTACCGCGATTTTCGGACGTTCCGGAGCCGGTAAATCCAGTTTAATCAATCTAATCGCCGGCTTATCTACACCGCAGAAAGGTTATATCCGGCTTAATCAACAAACTTTATTTGATAGCGAACAGCGGATTAATCTCGCACCGGAAAAGCGAAAAATCGGCTATGTGTTTCAAGAACATCGACTTTTCCCGCATTATACGGTGGAAAATAATCTCAAATACGGCTACAAGCGGTCGGATTCCGCTCATTTTTTGCAAATCGTACAATTACTGGGAATCGAGCATTTACTCACACGCTTTCCGGCGAGTCTTTCCGGCGGCGAAAAGCAGCGTGTTGCGATTGGCAGGGCATTATTAAGCGAACCGCAATTATTGCTAATGGACGAACCATTGTCGGCTTTAGATTTACCTCGCAAACAAGAATTAATGAATTATTTGAGTAAACTTGCCGCTCAAATTGAAATTCCGATTTTATATGTCAGTCATAGCCTAGATGAAATTATTCGCTTAGCCGATAATCTTATTCTGCTCGAACAAGGTAAAGTTACGCTTTTCGATAGTGTGGCTAACGTGTGGCACCATCCGGCTTTTACGGCTTGGCAACCGGATTCGCAAAAAGTCAGTTTATTAGAATTACCGATTAGCTCGTATCAATCGACTTATAAGATGCTCAGTTTGGCACTCGGTTCGCAAAAAATTTGGATAAATGAAACGCTGCATTATCACATCGGCGATAAGTTACGCCTGATAATTGCCAGCAAAGACGTTTCGATCAGTTTAGAAGAACCGAATCCAAGTTCGATTCGTAATATATTGACAGGGAAAATTACGGAGATTATTCCGCATTCGGATCGAATGGATATTGCCGTATTAGTTGATAGTCACATAATATGGGCGAGTATCAGTTTATGGTCATTCGATGAATTGGCATTAAAAAACGGGCAAAATGTATACCTTCAAATCAAAAGCGTTTCTTTATAGCAATACAAAAATTTAGTAAAATAAGACCGCTTACAAAGAGAAAGAATATGCCTATTGTCAATCAATCTTCGCTTGTGCCTTATAGCGCCGAGCAAATGTATCAACTCGTAAACGATTACGAAAAATATCCGCAGTTTTTATCCGGCTGTATCGGTGCCAAAACCATTAGTCGCGGAAATAATGAGCTTGAAGCCGAATTACAAATTCAAAAGTTAGGTATCAGTCAAAGTTTTAGCACACATAATAAAATGCTCCCTAACGAACGGATCGAAATGAAATTGGTTAATGGTCCGTTTCGACAATTGCAAGGCGCTTGGAACTTTCAGCCGTTTGACGAGCAAAGCTGTAAAATATCGCTTTATTTAGAATTTGAATTTTCAAATCCTGTCGTGGGAATGGTATTCGGCAAAATATTTAATGAGCTGACATTAAAAATGGTCAATGCTTTTAAACAACGCGCAAAAGAGGTGTACGGTGTCTGATATAGAGAAAATCGAAGTAGAAGTGCTTTTTGCCTATCCGAATAAACATTTTTTAAAAAAAATCACATTAGATGCGCCTACTAGTGTACAAAATGTGATTTTACAATCCGGCATTCTAGAAAAATATACCGAAATTGATTTACGAACGAACAAGGTCGGTATTTTTAGCCGTCCGGTTAAACTTACCGATATGGTGGAAAACGGTGATCGTATTGAGATTTATCGTCCGTTAATTGCCGATCCGAAAGAAATTCGCCGTAAACGAGCCGCCGAACAAAATAAAAAATAGTAAAAAAGCACGAAACTTTTATTTCGTGCTTTTTTGTTAGCGCAATACTATCTTCTATATTTACCCGCCATAGACTGATAAACCGTATTTTCATTCGATAGAATCATATATTTCTGATTCAAAATGGAAAGCTGGGAATTTAATTCCGTATTTAGTGCGCTAATCCATTCACGGAACTCGGATACGCCTTGTTCATAACGATTTTTATAATAGTTACTGATACGTTTATCATGCTCGTATGCTTGTTGTAGGGTCGCATAACTGCTGAGTGATTGTTGATAAGCGTAGTAGTGCTGATCAATTTCATTTAATGCGCTGGTCACCGTCTGTTCATAATTTAATTTCGCCGTCATATAATCCGACTCGGAAATTTTCACGTTATTTTTCACACGATTCCAATCTAAAAACGGTAAATCAAATGAAATCACACCGTTACCGACCGGATTATCGCTAATATTTGCGACTTTTGAGGCGCTTGCCGAAATCGAACCGCCAAGCGTAACTGTCGGGAACCAACTTTTTTCTGTTGCGGTAAGCGATTTAAATGCGCTTTGTAAACGGTTTAAACGGGCTACAACATCCGGGCGATTTGCGATTGCCGATACCGGTACATTTAAATCGATTCCTTGCAATTTAACACCTAAAATACTCGGATAACGAGTAGGTAACGCTTGATTCGGTTTTAAATTTAACAAATTACGCAATGTCTGCTCTGCCGTTTTAAGATTGGTACGCTCCGAAATTAAACTATTACGCGCGTTTAACGTTGCCTGCTGAGCTTGTTCCACCGCTAAACGATCGATTGCACCTGCGGCATATTTATTATTTAAAATCGTTGAGATTTGCTGATAATTATTAATGGTACGCTCAATCACTGCGATGGCATCTTTATAATAAGCAATTTGGTAGTAAGTAGAAACGACCGAATTTAATAATGAAAGACGTGTCGCTTTTAAATCTTCAACCGTAGCTTTATGCTCCCATTCCGCCGCACTTGCCGCATCAGCCAAACGTTGCCATAAATCAAGCGTATAACTTAACTTAAAACTTGCCGTATGTGAAATAGTCGATATGCCGGTTGAAATTTGATTCGATGTGGAACCGACACCTTTCGCTGCAGATGAAGAACCTGATCCGCTAAACGTCGGTACTAGATTCGCGCCGACTAAATTCGCATTATAAAGCGCTCGGTTTACTGCAATGGCGCTTTTAGCTAAATCCAAGTTATTGGCAATCGCTTGCTCAACTAACGAATTTAACTGGCTGTCATTATAACCTTGCCACCATTGCTCATTAATTTGGAACTGTTTGGTAATTTCTTCATATTGTTGATATGTCGCCTGCGCTTGTTCAAGCGAACCGTCCGCACTTAATTTTGTGGTTGAACAAGCCGATAAGGCAAGTACAACGGAGAGTGTTAAAGCTAATTTTGAAAGTTTCATATTGTTTCCTACAAACTGCTATCAATCGGGGAAAGAATAACTCAGCCGATTTAGAATAAAATATAGTTTATTCGGGTAAATTTTTTCTCAATTCAGACCGCTTATTTCGAAAGTAATTGACGAATTAATTTTTCATATCGAACCGCTTGAGAAGCTTGTTTTAAACGCTCGGAAGTTAAAATACTTTTTAACTCACTTAATGCGGTTTGGAAATCATCATTTACGATCACATAGTCAAACTCATTATAATGAGACATTTCCGATACGGCCTCGGCCATTCTTTTACCGATTGTTTCTGCCGAATCTTGACCTCTTCCGATTAAACGTTTTTCCAATTCCTCACGAGAAGGCGGTAAAATAAAAATAGTCTTTACATTCGGAACTTTATTACGAATTTGACGTGCACCTTGCCAGTCGATATCTAAAAAGACATCAATGCCGTTCTCTAAACTCTTTTCTATCATCGGCAAAGATGTACCGTAATAATTACCGAATACTTCAGCCCATTCTAAAAAATGCCCTTGCTCGATTAACGATTCGAATTCCGCATGATGAGTAAAATAATAATGTACCGCATGTTCCTCTCCCGGACGAGGATTACGCGTAGTATGCGAAACAGAAAGTTGAACTTCCGAACGAGGTAAATCCGCTAATAACGCATTAATCAATGAGGATTTACCGGCACCGCTTGGTGCGGAAAGAATGTAAAGATTACCTAACATAACATTATTTATTATTTAAATGAAAAAGTTACCATTGAAAATGGAGAACCAATTTTTTTAATCAGTTCTCCATTATTCACGAATTACTTACGTGCGAGAGGCGGAACAAATGTGATGCCTAAGTCCCAAGGTTGTTCAATCCACGTTTCTTGAGGAATATCAATTACATAATCGTCCACTAACGGTGTACCTGCCGGTTTAGCGAATACGGTTACGAATTTCGCTTTAGGATACATTTTGCGAATTTCTTTTGCCGTATTACCGGTATCAACCAAATCGTCCACAACAATGAAACCTTCGCCGTCTGTTTGCGCCGCGTGTAATACTTTTAATTCGCCTTGTTCATCATGGTCATAGCTGGAAATACATACGGTTTCAACATGACGGATACTTAATTCACGCGCTAATACCGCCGCCGGGAACAAACCTCCGCGACTTACCGCAATAATCCCTTTCCATTGTGATGCGGGTAAAAGACGTTCCGCTAATTTACGGGCGTGCATATGGAACATATCCCAAGTTACAACATATTTTTCGTTTGTGTATTTTTCACTCATACAAAGTCCTAGATAAAAAAAAGCGGTGTCAAGGCACCGAATAAAAAAATTGCGTTATTCTAACCTAAAATGCGCATTCGTGCTATCATTTCCATTATTCTTCAACAATAGCGGTCTAATTTTTGCAAAATTTTACGAAATTTTGACCGCCTATAAGTTATTAGAGGTAAATATGTCTGAAATCACAAAACTTTCTCCAACCTTATTATGGCAATGGTTTGATAAAATCTGCGCAATTCCTCATCCTTCATACCATGAAAATCAACTGGCGGAATTTATCGTTGATTGGGCAAAATCTAAAAATTTATTTGCCGAACGCGATGAAGCTGGCAACGTATTAATTCGTAAACCGGCTACGCAAGGTATGGAAAATCGCTGTACTATCGCACTTCAAGCTCATTTGGATATGGTTCCGCAAGCAAATGCCGCAGCACAGCACGACTTTCTCAAAGATCCTATTCAACCTTACATTGACGGAGAATGGGTCAAAGCCAAAGGCACGACTCTCGGTGCCGATAACGGCATCGGGCTTGCTTCTTGCCTAGCCGTATTAGAGGCTGACGATATTGCCCATCCGGCTCTTGAAATCTTACTGACGATGAGTGAAGAAGTCGGTATGGAAGGGGTTTTAGGCTTACGTCCGAATTGGTTAAAATCAGATATCATGATTAATACCGATACCGAAGAAAACGGCGAAATTTATATTGGTTGTGCCGGTGGTGAAAATATCAACTTATCACTTCCGCTTCAATATGAAACAAATGCTCACGATTCTGCATTGCAAATTACTTTAAAAGGCTTACAAGGCGGACATTCCGGCTGTGATATCCATACAACGAGAGCTAACGCTATCAAATTAATGGCAAGAATCTTAGCGGAGATACAAACACATTATCCGATTCAAATTTCTGCTTTAAAAGGCGGCTCTGTACGTAATGCGATTCCACGTGAAGCTCAAGTAACCTTAACTGTTGCTGCAAATCATCAACAAAATGTAATCGCTTATTTAACCGAATTAGCGAAGAAAATTCAAAACGAACTGAGATTAGCGGAAGCTAATTTGAAACTTGAAATTGAGCCGAGTCAATTACCGAATCAATCATTAACCATTGAATCAACTCAAAAAGTAATCCATTTACTTAATGTATTGCCAAACGGCATTATCCGTAATAGTGATGTTGTCAAAGATGTGGTAGAAACCTCATTAAGTATCGGCTTAGTCAAAATTGAGGAACAACAGCTCACCGCAACGATTTTAGCTCGTTCATTAATCGAAAGCGGAAAAGAAGATGTGAGAGGAAAAATCAATTCTCTTGCCGCATTAACGGGCGCAAAAGTAGCATTCTCCGGAAATTATCCGGGTTGGGAACCCGATACTCAGTCACGAATTACGCCATTAACCAAAGCAATTTATGATGAAGTATTAGGTTATGAAGCTCAAGTTAAAGTTATTCATGCCGGATTAGAATGTGGACTAATCAAAAAGGTTTATCCTAATATGGATTTGGTTTCTATCGGACCGACAATCCAAAACGCCCATTCTCCGGATGAAAAAGTGCATATCCCCGCAGTTGAAATTTATTGGAAATTGCTCACTAAATTACTTGCTCAGGCTCCGGTAAAATAATTACTAAAAAAATGCAGAACGGCTAGAATTTTACTTCTAGCCGTTTTTCTTTCTATCTTATTTCTCTACCATAATCTTCTTTAATACATTTAAACTATAAGCGGTCAAATTTCTTTGTTGTTTTACAAATACCCTAGTTGGAGCCGTTTGACTAAAATAGTCTATCACTGGGGAATTATAAGCTTAGGAAATTTATAAAAGGTAGGTCAAAAGGAAGAAACAAAGAAACTAAAGAAAAAATGAAGAATGAATGAACAAAGAATGATTCTGTTAAAACTATTGTAAAAAAGCAAAAACCCCGTAGTTATCGCTAACCACAGGGTTTCTTGCTTCGTTTTCGCTTTCGCGCTAAATTCAATCTGGCGATGCCCTACTCTCACATGGGGAAACCCCACACTACCATCGGCGTTACTGCGTTTTACTTCTGAGTTCGGAATGGAGTCAGGTAGAGCCACAGCACTCTGGTCGCCAGAATATTCTGTTGATGTCTTTCGTCTTCTTTATCTGTCTTTCCCTTTGTTCTTTTCTTCTTAAATTCGAAACAAGCCGTCACTGATTTTTTCGTTTTTTGTCTTCTTTAGTTCTTGTTAGCATTTAACTTCGCTTCACGCCCAAAAACACTTGAGCGTTGTATAGTTAAGCCTCTCGGGCAATTAGTATGTGTTAGCTCAACGTATCACTACGCTTACACACCACACCTATCTACGTCGTAGTCTCCAACAACCCTTACAGTCTTATAGACTGGGAGAACTCATCTTAAGGCAAGTTTCGTGCTTAGATGCTTTCAGCACTTATCTCTTCCGCATGTAGCTACCCAGCAGTGCCTCTGGCGAGACAACTGGTACACCAGTGATGCGTCCACTCCGGTCCTCTCGTACTAGGAGCAGCCCCTCTCAATTCTCCAACGCCCACGGCAGATAGGGACCGAACTGTCTCACGACGTTCTAAACCCAGCTCGCGTACCACTTTAAATGGCGAACAGCCATACCCTTGGGACCTACTTCAGCCCCAGGATGTGATGAGCCGACATCGAGGTGCCAAACACCGCCGTCGATATGAACTCTTGGGCGGTATCAGCCTGTTATCCCCGGAGTACCTTTTATCCGTTGAGCGATGGCCCTTCCATTCAGAACCACCGGATCACTATGACCTGCTTTCGCACCTGCTCGACTTGTCCGTCTCGCAGTTAAGCTTGCTTATACCATTGCACTAACCTCACGATGTCCGACCGTGATTAGCAAACCTTCGTGCTCCTCCGTTACGCTTTGGGAGGAGACCGCCCCAGTCAAACTACCCACCAGACACTGTCCGAGACCGCGTTCCGCAATCTTCGTTAGAACATCAAACGTTAAAGGGTGGTATTTCAAGGACGCCTCCAACAACACTGGCGTGTCATCTTCAAAGGCTCCCACCTATCCTACACATCAAAATTCAATGTTCAGTGTCAAGCTATAGTAAAGGTTCACGGGGTCTTTCCGTCTAGCCGCGGGTACACCGCATCTTCACGGCGATTTCAATTTCACTGAGTCTCGGGTGGAGACAGCCTGGCCATCATTATGCCATTCGTGCAGGTCGGAACTTACCCGACAAGGAATTTCGCTACCTTAGGACCGTTATAGTTACGGCCGCCGTTTACTGGGGCTTCGATCAGGAGCTTCTCTTTCGATAACACCATCAATTAACCTTCCAGCACCGGGCAGGCATCACACCCTATACGTCCACTTTCGTGTTTGCAGAGTGCTGTGTTTTTAATAAACAGTTGCAGCCAGCTGGTATCTTCGACCGGTTCAACCTTCGTGAGTAAATCACTACAATCTACGCCGGCGCACCTTCTCCCGAAGTTACGGTGCTATTTTGCCTAGTTCCTTCACCCGAGTTCTCTCAAGCGCCTGAGTATTCTCTACCTGACCACCTGTGTCGGTTTATAGTACGGTTTAGTATAACCTGAAGCTTAGTGGCTTTTCCTGGAAGCGTGGTATCGGTTACTTCAGTTCCGTAGAACCTCGTCATCACTTCTCGGTGTTGAATGGTGTTCCGGATTTGCCTAAAACACCCACCTACCGGCTTAAACGCACATCCAACAGTGCGATAACCTAACCTTCTCCGTCCCCACATCGCAGTTATACCAAGTACGGGAATATTAACCCGTTTCCCATCGACTACGCTTTTCAGCCTCGCCTTAGGGGCCGACTCACCCTGCCCCGATTAACGTTGGACAGGAACCCTTGGTCTTCCGGCGAACGAGTTTTTCACTCGTTTTATCGTTACTTATGTCAGCATTCGCACTTCTGATACGTCCAGCAAACCTCTCGATTCACCTTCGTCCGCTTACAGAACGCTCCCCTACCCAACAATGTTTCCATTGATGCCGCAGCTTCGGTGACTAGTTTTAGCCCCGTTACATCTTCCGCGCAGGCCGACTCGACTAGTGAGCTATTACGCTTTCTTTAAATGATGGCTGCTTCTAAGCCAACATCCTAGCTGTCTAAGCCTTCCCACTTCGTTTCCCACTTAACTAGTACTTTGGGACCTTAGCTGGCGGTCTGGGTTGTTTCCCTCTCCACGACGGACGTTAGCACCCGCCGTGTGTCTCCTGAGTATCACTCTTCGGTATTCGCAGTTTGCATCGGGTTGGTAATCCGGGATGGACCCCTAGCCGAAACAGTGCTCTACCCCCGAAGGTGTCCGCTCAAGGCTCTACCTAAATAGATTTCGGGGAGAACCAGCTATCTCCCGGTTTGATTGGCCTTTCACCCCCAGCCACAAGTCATCCGCTAATTTTTCAACATTAGTCGGTTCGGTCCTCCAATTAGTGTTACCCAATCTTCAACCTGCCCATGGCTAGATCACCGGGTTTCGGGTCTATACCTTGCAACTCAATCGCCCAGTTAAGACTCGGTTTCCCTTCGGCTCCCTTATTCAGTTAACCTCGCTACAAAATATAAGTCGCTGACCCATTATACAAAAGGTACGCAGTCACAAGATTTCTCTTGCTCCCACTGCTTGTACGTACACGGTTTCAGGTTCTATTTCACTCCCCTCACTGGGGTTCTTTTCGCCTTTCCTTCACAGTACTGGTTCACTATCGGTCAATCAGGAGTATTTAGCCTTGGAGGATGGTCCCCCCATCTTCAAACAGGATTTCTCGTGTCCCGCCCTACTTGTCGTTAGCTTAGTACCATAATAATGTTTTCGGATACGGGATTATCACCCTCTACGATTGAGCTTCCCAGCTCATTCTCCTAACAAAACCATTATCACTAACAGGCTCTTCCGCTTTCGCTCGCCGCTACTTACAGAATCTCGGTTGATTTCTTTTCCTCGGGGTACTTAGATGTTTCAGTTCTCCCGGTTTGCCTTATTAAGCTATGTATTCACTTAATAATAGTAGATTCTTCATCTACTGGGTTTCCCCATTCGGATATCTTGGATTAAACGCTTCTTATCAACTCATCCAAGCTTTTCGCAGATTAGCACGTCCTTCTTCGCCTCTGATTGCCAAGGCATCCACCGTGTACGCTTAGTCACTTAACTATACAACCTCAAATGTTTTCAAATATTTTCAAATTTTATTTGAACGCATTCAACGCGATACTTTATTCAACTAAACACTTAGCTGCTTTTGTTCAGCTAAGATTTTCAAGATAATTACTTATCTTTTACTACTCAGACTTTCTTTCGAAAATCTCTCAGTTTTCAGCTTGTTTCCAATTTTTTAAAGAACAATTTAAGACAATAATTTGACTTATCATCATGACTAAATAAACAAATCTTTCACTTATTCACTTAGTCATGATGATTGGTGGAGATAAGCGGGATCGAACCGCTGACCTCCTGCGTGCAAGGCAGGCGCTCTCCCAGCTGAGCTATATCCCCATACATCATAACTCAATATAATCACACCTTTCAGCTTTCACTCGTTTTGAGTGGTGGGTCTGAGTGGACTTGAACCACCGACCTCACCCTTATCAGGGGTGCGCTCTAACCACCTGAGCTACAGACCCAAAAGGATGCCGGATTATATCCGTTTTCGTCTTCTTTCTATCAAACAATCTGTGTGAACACTCGCTGTCGCTCAATTTCTGGTAAGGAGGTGATCCAACCGCAGGTTCCCCTACGGTTACCTTGTTACGACTTCACCCCAGTCATGAATCATACCGTGGTAAACGCCCCCCTTTCGGTTAAGCTATCTACTTCTGGTACAACCCACTCCCATGGTGTGACGGGCGGTGTGTACAAGGCCCGGGAACGTATTCACCGCAACATTCTGATTTGCGATTACTAGCGATTCCGACTTCATGGAGTCGAGTTGCAGACTCCAATCCGGACTTAGACGTACTTTGTGAGATTTGCTCCATGTCGCCATCTTGCTTCCCTCTGTATACGCCATTGTAGCACGTGTGTAGCCCTACTCGTAAGGGCCATGATGACTTGACGTCATCCCCACCTTCCTCCGGTTTATCACCGGCAGTCTCCTTTGAGTTCCCGACCTAATCGCTGGCAACAAAGGATAAGGGTTGCGCTCGTTGCGGGACTTAACCCAACATTTCACAACACGAGCTGACGACAGCCATGCAGCACCTGTCTCATGGTTCCCGAAGGCACTCTCGTATCTCTATAAGATTCCATGGATGTCAAGAGTAGGTAAGGTTCTTCGCGTTGCATCGAATTAAACCACATGCTCCACCGCTTGTGCGGGCCCCCGTCAATTCATTTGAGTTTTAACCTTGCGGCCGTACTCCCCAGGCGGTCGATTTATCACGTTAGCTTCGGGCACCAGACTTAAAGCCCAATCCCCAAATCGACAGCGTTTACAGCGTGGACTACCAGGGTATCTAATCCTGTTTGCTCCCCACGCTTTCGCACATGAGCGTCAGTACATTCCCAAGGGGCTGCCTTCGCCTTCGGTATTCCTCCACATCTCTACGCATTTCACCGCTACACGTGGAATTCTACCCCTCCCTAAAGTACTCTAGTTGACCAGTATGAAATGCAATTCCCAGGTTAAGCCCGGGGCTTTCACATCTCACTTAATCAACCGCCTGCGTGCCCTTTACGCCCAGTTATTCCGATTAACGCTCGCACCCTCCGTATTACCGCGGCTGCTGGCACGGAGTTAGCCGGTGCTTCTTCTGTAGTTAACGTCAATTACCAAATCTATTAAATTTGATACCTTCCTCGCTACCGAAAGAACTTTACAACCCGAAGGCCTTCTTCATTCACGCGGCATGGCTGCATCAGGGTTCCCCCCATTGTGCAATATTCCCCACTGCTGCCTCCCGTAGGAGTCTGGACCGTGTCTCAGTTCCAGTGTGGCTGGTCATCCTCTCAGACCAGCTAGAGATCGTCGGCTTGGTCAGCCTTTACCTAACCAACTACCTAATCCCACTTGGGCTCATCTTATGGCAGGTGGCCCGAAAGTCCCACCCTTTAATCCATAGATATTACGCGGTATTAGCTACAGTTTCCCGTAGTTATCCCCCTCCATAAGCCAGATTCCCAAGCATTACTCACCCGTCCGCCACTCGTCGGCAAAGAAAGCAAGCTCCCTTCCCGTTACCGTTCGACTTGCATGTGTTAAGCCTGCCGCCAGCGTTCAATCTGAGCCATGATCAAACTCTTCAATTCAAAAAGTTTAATCGCTCAATATTCTGCTTAGCTAAGTTCACTTCGCTTTCCTAACTCAACGTTAAGAAAACTGAAAAATATGAATTTCTAGTTTAAGCACCTATTAAGACTTCAAAATTAAAAATATTTTTTAAATCAAGTCAATCAACAAGTGCCCACACAGATTGTCTGATAAGTTGTTAAAGAACAAAAAAGAACGACGCACTGCATTTACTTCTCATTCACAACAGTGCGTCGTTGTGTGGGATGCATTATAGAGAAATCTGAATTCCTTGCAAGTTCTTTTTGCAAAAAAATCTTGAAAAAGTGATTGAAAGAACAGATTTAATACAATTCGCATATTATTTTAACTGAACAAGTGCATTAATTGTGCTTTTAATCCGCTTTGACGCTGAAGATTATTATTCACCGCCTGTAACCAAACTTGTTTTTCTCCGAATAAAGTAAAATGCTTTTTAGCTCGGGTAATCGCCGTATAAATTAATTCTTTACTCATAACCGGTGCAAAGTGCAATGGCGTTATCAGTAAGGTATGTTCGAATTCAGAACCTTGCGACTTATGAACCGTCATTACATAAGCCGGTTCAAATTCGGGAAGTCTATTCAGAGAAAGACTTAAATATCCATCGTCAATTTTCGTATCAAAATAAACTCTCGATATTCCGTTCTCATCCGGTAAGATAATCCCTATATCGCCGCTATAAATATGATTTTGCGGCGAGTTCTGTGTAATGAGTAACGGTTTACCGATATAGTAATTTTTACTTTGTTCTAAAGAAATCAGTTTTGCCGTCGCTAATGCCGTTTCTATCCTTTTATTTAATTGCTCTACGCCCAATTCACTTATACGCAATGCGGATAAGAATCTTACTTTTTGAAAAACCTCGAAAATTTCATTTACCGACACTTTCGTCGGATTATTGTAACGTTGTTTAACAAGCGTTAGATATTCCTTATAAAGTTCGACCGCTTTATCTGTTATTTGTTTCACGCAATTTTGAATCCACTGCTGTTTTTCCGGGAAATCCGAAGTGTGTGCATATTCGATCAAAGATAAATCCGCTGAGCCTTTTGCAAAAAGTTGCCAAGATTCAACCGCTTGCTTTTCATTAACCAGTTTCGCCAACTGACCGATTCCGGAATTAGCGTCAAAACGATAACTTTTTTTCAAATGACATAACGAATCGCAAATAGGTAATGATTTTTCTTTCGGAACTAATTGATACTTGGTAACTTGATTCAAATAATCGCAATGTTTCCGGCTATATCCCTGTTGAAGAAACGCTCCGAGTTCTCCCATAATCGCTCCGGCTTCAACCGACGCAAGCTGATCTTTATCGCCTAAAATAATTAATCGGGTATTCGGTTTTAATGCCGCCATTAATTTTTCCATTAAGAAAAGATCAATCATAGACGCTTCATCCACCACTAAAAGATCAATATGTAACGGATTTTTTGAGTGATAACGAGGCTCATCACTTTGCGGACGTATTCCTAACAAACGATGAATTGTCGAGGCGGTCGTTGGAATTTCAAAATTCAAATTAAGCACGCTTAAACTTAATGTGATTGACTCTTTTAAACGTGCCGCCGCTTTTCCTGTCGGTGCAACAAGCGCAACATTCAACATTGCTTTACCGCTACGTAGCTGTTTTTCTTGCAACGCAGCTAATAATTTGGCGACCGTTGTAGTTTTACCGGTTCCCGGCCCGCCGGAAATGACACTAAACTTTTTCTTGATTGCGGTAGCAACCGCCACTTTTTGCCAATTTATTTCATCGGATTTTTCAAATAATTTTTCAATAATCTGTTTATCTAATTCCGCATTTGCAATTTCTTGCGAAAATTCGACCGCTTTGACTAAGTAATTCGCGATATTATTTTCCGCCTGCCAGTAACGATAAAAATAAAGTAGTCCATGCTGAAACAGCATCGGTGCAACTTGTATAGGATCCGAACTAAAGGCAATATGATTTTGTAATACGCCCTGCCATTCAAGCGGCGTGATTCCGCCGATTTTTTGCAAAATTTCATCATTAAGCGCCTTTTCCTCATTTCGATTTGATAAACCGAAAAAAAACCGTGAGGCTTGAGAATCCAAACGAATAGCCGCATGACCTTGCATTACGTGAAAAGAAACTAATGCGGCAAGCAATACCGCCAAGTTTTTTTGTTGTTCGGTATAGGGATAACTTTGCTGTTTACGATCAATCATTTTAGCGAATTGATAATCCAATTCGGAAATCACATTCGTTTCTTTTAACTCATATAAAAGCGTCAGCATAAATAAAATCCTCTAAACTTAATCTGCTTAGAATTATCCGATGTTCATTATTCATTGTCCATTTATTCTCATCGAGCGTATAATTATCTTTACTTTCAAATGAAATCATCAAAAAAAGTAATGAAACCAGCAACAGCAACTATTAGCCGAGAGGCTCTCCGCCATAATATAGAACTGATAAAAACCTTCGCACCTCAACAAAAACTGCTTGCCATGATCAAAGCGAATGCTTACGGGCAAGGATTATTGCCTGCCGCCGACACGCTCGCCGATTTGGTTGAAGGATTCGGGGTCGCACGTTTAAGGGAAGCGCTCGAAATTCAAGAAACCGGTTACACCGGCAAGATTTTATTAATCGAAGGATTCTTTGATCGAGAAGAATTACTGAAGACCCTTTCCAGACGATTCGATACCGTTATACATTGCCAAGAACAACTTGAACTTCTCGAACAAGTTGCCAAAGAATGGCAACAAGAACAACAAAAAGGCTTTTGGAAACGCAAGGCGAAAATTTATTTTCCGATTAATGTTTGGTTAAAAATTGATACCGGTATGCACCGCCTCGGCGTACATCCCGAAAAAGTTGATATGTTCTATCAACGCTTAAAGGCCTGTCCGTTAGTGGAAAGTATTAGCTTTGTCAGCCATTTTAGCCGAGCGGACGAACCGGATTGCGGTTATACCGAAAAACAAATCGCCGTATTTGAAGCGGCGACCTCTCCTTATCCTACACACGAACGCAGTATTTCCGCTTCGAGCGGTATTTTATATTGGAAACAGGCGCATTATGACTGGGTTCGTCCCGGTATTATTATGCACGGTATTTCTCCGCACTATACGCCGATTACCGATTTAGGCTTCAAACCGGTAATGACGCTCGCGTCTTCCTTAATTGCGGTCAGAACGCATAAAGCGGGCGAACCGGTCGGATACGGCGGTGCTTGGGTAAGTGATAAAGACACTAAATTAGGTGTGGTGGCAATGGGTTACGGTGACGGCTATCCGCGCAATGCGCCGGAAGGCACGCCGGTTTTAGTAAACGGACGAATCGTACCGATTGTCGGTCGTGTTTCGATGGATATGCTGACCGTTGATCTCGGAGCAGACAGTCAAGATAAAGTCGGTGATGAAGTGATTTTTTGGGGCAAAGATCTGTTAATTGAGGAAGTCGCACAACATATCGGGGTAATCAGCTATGAATTGATTACCAAACTTACCCCACGGGTAATTTTTGAATACGAATAATTCATATAAAAAGCGGTCGTTTTTACAAGAAAATTTGCAAAAACGACCGCTTATTTATTCGCTTAGATTAAGAAAACTCAATCTTAATTATTTTGCACAACCGCAGTGTGAAGCGTGTTCTTCAAAACGACGAGCCGCTTCGTCCCAGTTTACCACGTTCCAGAACGCTTTGATGTAGTCCGGACGGCGGTTTTGGTAATGTAAGTAGTAAGCGTGTTCCCAAACGTCTAAAGCTAAAATAGGGAAACCTGAAACGCCCGCAACTTCTTTACCCATAATCGGGTTATCTTGGTTTGCCGTTGAAACAACCGCTAATTTACCGCCTTCAACCACTAACCATGCCCAACCTGAACCGAAACGCGTTGCCGCCGCTTTTTCAAATTCCGCTTGGAACGCTTCTACCGAACCGAAATCACGTACGATCGCATCTTTTAATGCGCCTTGTAAAGTCGTACCAGTTTTCAAGCCTTTCCAGAAAAGCGTGTGGTTTACGTGACCGCCGACATTGTTACGTACCGCAGTACGTTTCTCAGCAGGCACTTGGCTTAAATCTTTAATTAACGCACCCGGGCATTTTTCTAAAAGCTCCGGATGAGCTTCTAACGCCGCATTTGCATTATTTACGTAGGTTTGGTGGTGTTTAGTATGATGGATTTCCATCGTTGCTTTATCGAAATGTGGCTCTAACGCATCATAAGCGTAGCCTAACTCTGGTAATTGATATGCCATTTTTAGGGTCCTTTTTGTTAGGTGAATAAAAATCGTATCAAATATACCAAAAATAGACTTAAGAAGACATAATTTTTTAATCTAAATCAAAAAAATAGAATTTTTCTATCGCTTGATAAAACTATTTTTATCTCAAGCTTTTATTTCTAAAAAAAACCATTGACAAACCAAACGCTTTCCCCCATTCTCTCAAACCATTGAAATATTGATTCAACAATATACAGAGTAACAAGGATTATGGCGCGTTTTACAATGATTACCACCGACGGCATTATGACCATTATGTGTAAGGCATAGTGCGGGGGTGTGTACCAGTAAAACGGCAAGAAACAAACGGAACCCGCTAGCAAGCGGGTTTTTTTATATCCAAATTTGCAAATACCAATATCTAAAATCATCAGGAGAAATTATGCGAGTTCTTAAATTTGGCGGTACATCCCTTGCAAACCCGGAGCGTTTTATCCAAGCGGCGGATATTATTGAAAAGGCGCATTTGAAAGATCAAGCCGCAGGCGTACTTTCCGCACCGGCAAAAATCACCAACCACCTTGTTGCAATTGTCGATAAAGCGATTGCAGGCGAATCATTCGAATCCAACCTAAAAGAAGCCACCGAAATTTTCCACAATATCATCAACGGATTATACGCAATCAATAATAAGGTTGATCGTGAAGGCTTATTAGCTTTAGTAGAAGCGGAACTCGCACAAATTCAAAGTGTGGCAAGTGAAGCGGCAAAAAGCAAATCATTACCGGATAGTGTTGCGGCGACGATTCACTGCCGTGGCGAAAAACTATCGATTGCAATGATGCAAGCGTGGTTTGAAGCAAAAGGTTATGAAGTTACTCGTATTGATCCTGTCGAAAAATTATTAGCGCACGGCAGTTATTTAGAATCCTCCGTCGATATTGCCGAATCAACCAAACGTGTCGATGCTAATTCGATTCCAAAGAAAAATGTCGTATTAATGGCAGGTTTTACCGCTGGTAATGAAAACGGTGAACTGGTCTTACTCGGTCGTAACGGTTCCGACTATTCGGCAGCATGTTTAGCCGCTTGTTTAAAAGCGGATTGTTGCGAAATTTGGACGGATGTGGACGGTGTTTATACTTGTGACCCTCGCTTAGTGCCTGAAGCGATTTGTTTAGAATCAATGAGTTATCAAGAAGCGATGGAGCTTTCTTACTTCGGTGCGAAAGTCATTCACCCTCGTACTATCGGTCCGTTAGTGCCGTTAAATATTCCATGTTTAATTAAAAATACCGCAAATCCTGATGCGAAAGGCACATTAATCGACGGCAACGTAGCGACTGACGGTTTAAAAGTAAAAGGCATTACTAATCTTGATAATGTTGCAATGTTTAACGTATCCGGTGCCGGTATGCAAGGTATGGTCGGTATGGCGGCTCGCGTATTCTCGACTATGTCGAAAGCCGGCATTTCGGTCATTCTAATTACTCAATCTTCTTCCGAATACAGTATCAGTTTCTGCGTACCTGCAAAATTTGAGGAAAAAGCGACCGCTTGCTTAAATGCGGAATTTGCTCAAGAGTTAAGTAAAGGCGATTTGGATCCGATTGATATGATCCGTGAGCTTTCTATCATCTCGGTAGTCGGTGACGGTATGCGTACCGCAAAGGGAATTGCCGCTCGTTTCTTCTCTTCACTGGCACAAGCTAATATCAGCATCGTTGCCATTGCACAAGGTTCGTCCGAGCGTTCAATTTCAGCGGTAGTGCCGATGAATAAAGCGATTGAAGCGGTTAAAGCGACCCATCAAGGTTTATTCAGCAATAAAAAATCGATTGAAGTCTTTCTAGTCGGTGTAGGCGGAGTCGGAAGCGAACTTATCGATCAAATCAAACAACAAAAAGAATTTTTAGCAAAGAAGGATATTGAAATCCGTGTATGCGCATTGGCGAATGCGGATAAAATGCTCCTCAACGAAAACGGTTTAAATTTAGATAATTGGAAAAGCGATTTAGAAACGGCAACCCAACCGTCCGATTTCGACGTTTTACTCTCGTTTATTAAGTTACACCACGTAGTAAATCCGGTATTTGTCGATTGTACCGCGGCGCAATCGGTAGCAAACCTTTATACCCGAGCGTTAAAAGAAGGTTTCCACGTTGTTACCCCAAACAAGAAAGCCAATACCGGTAGTTACCGATATTACCAAGAATTACGTGAAGCTGCTCGCCAAGGTCAGCATAAATTCTTATACGAAACGAACGTAGGCGCAGGCTTACCGGTTATTGAAAACTTACAAAACTTGTTGGCTGCCGGTGACGAAGTGGAAAAATTCGAGGGGATTTTATCCGGCTCGCTTTCATTTATTTTCGGTAAATTAGACGAAGGTTTAAGCCTTTCGGAAGCAACGTTAATCGCAAAAGAAAAAGGCTTTACCGAGCCGGATCCGCGTGATGACCTTTCAGGTGCGGATGTCGCTCGTAAACTATTGATTCTTGCGCGCGAAACCGGTTTGGCACTGGAATTCGACGATATTGAAGTGGAAGGCGTACTACCGAAGGGCTTCTCGGACGGTATGAGTAAAGAAGAATTCTTAAAAGTCTTGCCGGAAATCGACGCACAGTTTAATGAACGAGTTCAAGCGGCTAAAGCGGAAGGTAAAGTATTACGCTATGTCGGTTCGATTACCGGCGATAAATGTCGTGTTGCTATTGAAGCGGTAGATGAAAATCACCCGCTTTATAAAGTAAAAGACGGTGAAAATGCGCTGGCATTCTTAACCCGTTACTATAGCCCGATTCCGCTCTTATTAAGAGGTTACGGTGCAGGTACGGACGTAACTGCCGCCGGTATTTTTGCCGATATTCTGCGTACATTACACGGAGGTTCAAACTAATGACGACATTACGAATTTATGCTCCGGCATCAAGTGCCAATCTAAGTGTCGGTTTTGACTCGTTAGGTGCGGCGATTTCACCGATTGACGGCTCGTTACTCGGTGACGTAGTACAAATTGAAGATTGCGAAACCGCTTTTGAGCTGGAAAGCGCCGGTTATTTCGTGCGTAAATTACCAAAAGAGCCGCAAAAAAATATTGTTTATCAAGCCTACGTATTATTTAGCGAACGCTTGAAATTACGCGGCGGTTCAGTCAAAAACTTACGTCTTACCCTTGAAAAAAATATGCCGATTGGTTCCGGTTTAGGTTCAAGCGCCTGTTCAATCGTAGCGGCATTGGTTGCACTGAATAAATTCCATGACGAACCGTTTTCTAAAATGGAATTATTGGAAATGATGGGCGAATTGGAAGGACGAATTTCCGGCTCAATCCACTACGACAACGTCGCACCTTGCTATTTAGGCGGTTTGCAGTTAATGACGCAATCGCTCGGTAATATTTGCCAAACCATTCCGTTCTTTGACGAATGGTATTGGGTACTCGCTTATCCGGGCGTTGAAGTTTCAACGGCGGAAGCTCGAGCGATTTTACCGAAAAACTATACTCGTCAAGATATGATTCAACAGGCGCGTTACCTCGGTTCGTTCGTACACGCTTGTCATACGCATCAAGATATCTTAGCGGCGACAATGATGAAGGATTTAATTGCCGAGCCGTATCGTGAAAATCTATTGCCGAACTTTGCCGAAGTTCGCCAAGGCTGTAAAGATCTCGGCGCATTATCAGTAGGTATTTCCGGTTCGGGCCCGACAATGTTTGCCATTGCGCCGGATTTGGAACACGCTCAAAAACTGGCCGCTTATCTTGAAAAAGAGTATCTACAAAACAACGAAGGCTTTATTCATATCTGTAAAGTCGATAACCAAGGCGCGCGTGAATTGAAATAATTCGCAGTGTATTTAGCCTATACAAGCGGTCGGATTTTGCAAAAAAATTGTAAAATCCGACCGCTTTTTTAGTGTGATTCTCCTCGTCTTTTGAACAAGTCAATTTCATATTCCTTTCCGTTATATTAAATGATTTTTCGCCACTAACATCTTTCGGAAAAATATCGTATGCTTGCTAAGAAATCTTAATTCAAACTAAAGGAACAACCCTATGACAATCTATGCAGACAACTCATATACTATCGGTAATACCCCGATTGTTCGTTTAAAAAACTTCGGTCAAAACGGCAACTTATTAGTAAAAATCGAATCTCGTAACCCAAGTTTTAGCGTGAAATGCCGCATTGGTGCCAATATGGTATGGCAAGCGGAAAAAGACGGTATTCTGACCAAAGGCAAAGAAATCGTAGATGCGACCAGCGGTAATACCGGTATCGCTCTTGCTTACGTGGCAGCGGCTCATGGGTATAAAATTACCCTAACTATGCCGGAAACGATGAGTACCGAACGTAAACGTTTATTACGCGGTTTAGGTGTAAACTTGGTTTTAACCGAAGGCTCGAAAGGGATGAAAGGGGCGATCTCTAAAGCGGAAGAAATCGTCGCAAGCGATCCGAACCGTTATGTGATTTTAAAACAGTTTGAAAATCCGGCGAACCCGGCAATTCACCAACAAACAACCGGTCCGGAAATTTGGAATGCGACCGAAGGTAAAGTGGATGTGATCGTAGCAGGCGTGGGAACTGGCGGTACGATTACCGGTATTTCTCGCTATATTAAACAAGATCAAGGCAAACAGATTATTTCCGTTGCGGTTGAACCGAAAGAATCACCGGTTATTACACAAACCTTAAACGGCGAAGAAGTTAAACCGGGTCCGCATAAAATCCAAGGTATTGGCGCAGGTTTTATTCCGAAAAACTTAGACTTAAGTTTAATCGACCGTGTAGAACAAGTTTCCAGCGAAGAAGCGATTGCAACCGCACGCCGAATTATGGCGGAAGAAGGTATCTTAGTCGGTATCTCGTCCGGTGCAGCGGTAGCAGCGGCGGATCGTTTAGCGAAGTTACCGGAATTTGCCGATAAACAGATCGTAGCGATTTTACCGTCCGCTTCTGAACGTTATTTAAGCACCTTATTATTTGAAGGTGTAGAAGTTTAATTTTCTCTTCTTTTTTTAAAATGCCGGTATAACGCCGGCATTTTTCGTTTAGAAATGCTCGTAAGCGGTCTATTTTTGCAAAGAATTTGCAATTTGGATGATTTTGCTGTATTATTCGCCACGTCTTTTTACGGTATTATCCGTATCTATTTATTCTTAAATTAATCCAATCTTACAATTATCAAGAATTATTTCTTATGCATCTTACTCAATTAAAAAACACTCCTGTATCGGATCTTGTTGCGCTCGGTGAAGGTCAAATGGGCTTAGAAAATTTAGCTCGTTTACGTAAACAAGATATTATTTTCGCTATTCTCAAGCAACACGCTAAAAGCGGTGAAGATATTTTCGGTCAAGGTATCTTAGAGATCTTGCCGGACGGCTTCGGCTTCTTACGTTCGGCTGACAGTTCATATCTTGCCGGCCCTGACGATATTTATGTTTCGCCAAGCCAAATTCGTCGTTTCAACTTACAAACCGGTGATAAAATCGAAGGTAAAATTCGTCCGCCGAAAGAAGGCGAACGCTATTTCGCTCTATTAAAAGTTGATCTCGTCAATGATGACAAACCTGAAGTTTCTCGCAGCAAAATCTTATTTGAAAACTTAACCCCTTTACACGCCAATTCACGTTTACGTATGGAACGCGGAAACGGCTCAACCGAAGATTTAACCGCTCGTATTCTTGATTTAGCAGCCCCTATCGGTAAAGGTCAGCGTGGTCTGATCGTTGCACCGCCAAAAGCAGGTAAAACCGTGCTTCTGCAAAATATCGCACAAAGCATTACCCATAATCACCCCGAATGTGAATTGATCGTGTTACTGATTGACGAACGTCCGGAAGAGGTAACGGAAATGCAACGTACCGTACGCGGTGAAGTGATTGCTTCCACCTTTGACGAGCCGGCGACACGTCACGTACAAGTTGCGGAAATGGTAATCGAAAAAGCGAAACGTTCGGTAGAACATAAAAAAGACGTGGTTATTCTATTAGACTCAATCACTCGTCTTGCCCGCGCTTACAATACCGTGACGCCTGTTTCCGGTAAAATCCTTTCCGGTGGTGTGGATGCAAACGCATTACATCGCCCGAAACGTTTCTTCGGTGCGGCACGTAACGTAGAAGAAGGCGGTAGCTTAACCATTATCGCGACGGCATTAGTTGATACCGGTTCGAAAATGGATGAAGTTATCTTTGAAGAGTTTAAAGGTACCGGTAATATGGAATTACACCTTTCTCGTAAAATTGCGGAACGCCGCGTATTCCCTGCGATTGAGTTTAACCGTTCGGGTACACGTAAAGATGACTTATTAATGTCGCCGGAAGAGCATCGTAATGCGTGGATGTTACGTAAAGTACTGAATCCGATGGATGAAGTAGCGGCAATGGAATGGTTAATCGATAAACTCGGCGTAGCCAAAACCAACGAAGAATTCTTCGAATTAATGAAACGTTCATAAAAAATAAAGGCACTCTGTTGAGTGCCTTTATTATATCTATTCCTTCGCTAGAATTTAGCTTCTACACTTAGTACATAGTTTCTGCCCGGTGCGGCATAACTCGCATGGCCTCGATTATAAATCGGAATCACATTGGTTTCGGCAGTTTGGCGAACCGCTTCCCACATACTGTATTTACGATTGGTTAGGTTATAAATACCACCTCGTACGGTAAAATGTTTCGCAAAGGTGTAATAACCAATAACATCATAAATATACCAAGGTCGAGTACGTTGATTCGTCACACCTTTTACCACATCTCCGGTATAGTAAGTCGTCGTACCGATTAATTCACTGGCTTTTTTCGCTTTAGAGTAAGTTAGAATATAATTCACACCCCACTTACCGTTCGGCTCGTCATAACCTAAGCTGGCGACATAGCGTTCTGGCTGTATCGCATCCAATACCGGGCTACGTACAAACACGTAATTCGGCTTCGTATCGACGTTTTTCACTTTAATACGGTTATAAGCAAGATTTGAATATAAGCCGTCCGGTAAAGCCGACCAAATACCGTGCCAATTGAGTTTACCCAATAGGTTTACCCCATTAAGATTAATCGATTGGAGATTATAGAAACCCGCTATTCCGTCAATCCCTTTTTCTTTCGCACTGACAATCAAGTCTCGATAACGGTTATCAAAATAACTGACTTCCAATGCTCCTAAATTGCCGTTAAACGCCACTCCGACTTCTTGGTTAAGTGCTTTTTCCGAAGTTAATTTTTTCTTAAGTAAGTCTCTACGCCAATATTTGTTATCTGCGGCACCGGGAACTCGACGACCGAACATTTCAACAAATGACGGTACTCTAAAACCGCTGGAAGCTCGGTAAGATAAAGCGATATATTCTCTCGGTCGAATCGTCAGTCCGGTATTCCAAGAGAAATTCTTGTGTGTACCGGTATTGACCCAATCATCATCCGATTTAAAACGATGATAGTCATACCGTACACCCAAACCTAGATCCAGCTTATCGCCGAAGAAAATACGATCCGATAAGCCAATCGCATAATGCTGCCCTTTGGTAATATGTGCCGAACAATCGCTAAAATCTTTGCGTTTTCCATAATGCATATCAAACTTACAATAATTATTATGAGCGACTATTGCTTGTCTTTTACCGATAATTCTCGGGTATTTATAAGTACCGCTATTGTAATAACCGACATCTTTATCTCGATTTCCGACATCATAATACGGATGCTCCGATTCATCTTCCTTAGAATAAACTAAATAAACGCGTTCGAATTGATCTCGCTTATGGTTGGAACGCATACGATCATAACTCATGGATAAATTAAATAAGTGCTGGGTTTTCCCGATTGCTAAATCCTTTTCAAAAGAAAGCTGTACTTGTTTATGACGTTCCTTATAAATATTCCGTTCATAAGTAGCATTCGCATCTCGCTTATCCGGCGTTATCTTACAATTTTTATCGAAATATGGGTACCTACTACAACTTAGGCTGTGTAACTTGGTCAGTAATCGAATATCTTGTTGATCCAAATTGAGATTTAGACGATCAAAAATGCCTTTATCATTTTCAGACTTATACTGATAACCAAACCCTAAGCGGCGTTTCGTATGCCGTTCGTCAAAAAATCTCGCTCTGCTCCAATAAGCACTTCGCACTAAACTAGGATTAAGCGTATTTCCATAACCTATTGCTTGAGAAGGATCATCCGGATAGAAATTTCTACCGAATAGCGAATATTCCACTTCGGTTTTTTTACGATCCGGCTCTCCTTTATTATTCGGTAATAAATTTGAATATTTGGCTTGTGCCATATCCTGTATATCATAGCGTTGCTTAGTTTGTTCAAATACGGCGTTTACCGAATGTTGCGGTGAGAAATGGTAGGCTAATTTAAATAACCAAGACCCCGACTGATATTTCATAGGATTCGGTGCAATACGCCCGTCTCCTGTGTAATCTTTCGCATTAGTCGAATCTTTTATCACTTTCGCCCCTCGTAAAATCGGACGCGGAACACAGCCGGGATTACTTCCTTGCCCGGTCGGGCATTCGTCTTCAAAGACAAACCAGTTATCTCTTTGATTTTTATCCCAATTAAGTTCTCTTGGCACGAGACGGTAGAAGGACTGCCTTACCTTAGTCGCATCTTTATGAATTTCCGTTTCTTTGCCCTTTCGATGCGTATATTGCACCAATGCTTCAAATCCGCCGGAACGACCTGCAAAACTAAGCGATTCGCTAAATTGCTTATTTTTACTCGAATACGCAGTTTTACTGTCTAATCCCCAATTTTGTCCTTCTTTAATCACATCGTCGGGATTTTTAGTACGGAAGCCGACGGCACCGCCTAAGGCACCGCTACCGTATTCTTGTGAACTGGCTCCTTTACTAAATTCAATCGAACGAATATTTTCATATTCGATTTCATTAATTGCTCCGCTTTGTGCAAACAGAGAAAGACTTTTATAGGACTGAATTTGCGGTAGCCCGTCTACTAGTAATGCCACACGATTGCGATCTACCCCGCGAATCGAATAGCCGCTACTTGCGCCTCTTCCTTGCTCAACTACCGAAATACCGGGATCATAACGGGTCAGATCACGAATATTTTGTACCTGCTCTTTATCAAGATCTTTACTGATTTTAGTCACTTTACCCAAACCTGTTACTTCGTTTTGTCGGCGGTGTATCTCCGTTTTTGCTTTGACTGTAACGGTATCTAATTCCGTTTCATTTTGCTTCGCATAAGTTTGTGCGGATAAAATCAGGAAAGCGGATTGGATTGCGATATAACTTAAACTTAATTTAAATTGCTTCACTCTCTAGCTCTCCCCTATTTCTTCTCGACTTGACGTTTTGCACCGAATACACCGGCAGCCTTATCTTGACTTTGCTCAGTACTTAACAAACTACCACCGATCTCTGAAGCCGTCTTACCATAAAAACCACCTGATACTTTGCCATCAACATGGAATGTTTTTCCATTTGCGCTAAAACCGTCTTTAAGTGTTTTTACGACGCCGGAAAAACCGTTTTTATCTATTACGCCTTCTTGAAGCGACAATACGGTACCGCTAGTCGGTCCGCTACCAAAACCACCGTTTACTCTCTTATTATCAAAATCCACTTGTAAATATGCCGCACTGTTTTCCGGTGTTTGCCATTTCGTACCGTCTTGGCTACTGATTTGCCCTTGCCAGCTACCTTTATAAGCAAATACTCCCGATTTCGGAATGGCATCTACGGCGGTGCGTTCTCCGGTTAAATATAGTTTTGGCCCTTCGCCTGCCACGTCAAAAGTACCGAATTTAACATCTGCCAAGTTCTCACAACAAGCGGTTACTTTTACCGATTTATTTGCCAATTGATGATCAAAATTTTGTTTGAGTAACGGAATAATATGCCCGTCAATCACAAGTAAATTCGCCTGCCCGAACGAATCCATCTCACTTTGCTTAAAGTCTTTTAGGTCGATTTGTCGTGCATCGAACTTCGTTTCCGTTTCGGCTTTCTGACCTTTTTGCTTCGCAGCGAATACACCGAATAACGATTTATCATTAGATAAGAATTTCCCTGCCAATTCTTCCGCATTCGGTCCGTAGAATCCTCCTTCTAAAGAATTATTGGCATCTTTGCCGAAATAACGATCTTTCGGATCGGTTGCTTTTGCACTACCGCGGAAACGGTTGCCAAATAATTTGGCATTAATATCGTAGCGTTTGGTTTTTTCTTGAGTATTCTCTTTACGGATAGGATGATTTCGATATAGCTGACCGGTCAATTCCTTTTTACCGAAATTCACGACAAACTCACTTGAATGTCCGACTGCTCCGTATTTATCATTATTAATAGGTTCATCATAGGAAATCGCACCATAGCGATCTCCGATATAAGACTCTTCAAAGCCTTGCGCTCTTCGTTTATTTACCGCATCGGTAGTGAAATCCCATGTGCCTTCATATTTCACAATTTTATCGACCGGTAATGCTTTAGACGGATTTATTCCTTTATAAAACACATATCCGATTTTACCTGACCGATATACATTCTCTTGTTTCTCATTTTTCTTGGTCGAAAATCCGCCTAGCGCAAAAACAAAACCGGAACGAACATAGTCCATATTTCTTGTACGTTGCGGGGATTTATTATCATGAGAATAAACTAAGGAAAATTTCTCTCCTGACTTTTTAACAGCCGAGTGATCTTCAATTTCTTTTGCATGTGGAATTTCATCTAGACTACCGCCTAAACGCTTAATGTTATCCGGAGAAAGTTCCACTCGTTCTTCCGCCTTAGGACCGATAATACGTCTTGGTATCGCAATTTCTGAACCTAAAGTCGGTTGTAAAAATTCCGGTAACTGCTCGTAAGGTTTCGCTTCGGTAACGTCATCTCCAAACTCTATAAGTTTAGTCTTTTTAGGATCATACCTCGGTATTTGTTCTTGAGTGTTATCTAAGCCAAAACCACCTTTACCACCTGAACAGGCGGTCAGTAATGTTGCGGCTATTACTATCGCAATTTGTGATTTTTTCACATTCATTTAAGTTCTCCTTTTATAAATAAAAATAATTATCATTTAAATTAAAGCAAATATTTTTAATTATTTTGTAAGAAATTGTATAAATATCTCTTTATTTACAATAGCATAGATTAAACATAATAAAAAAATCCCCCTAAGTGATTCACTTAAGGGGATTCGTTCGTCTTAAATTTTTTAAACGTTATTTGCAAAAAATTGCTAAAATCTAACCGCTTACAGGCTTTCCAAAACCTCTCTTAACACTGCGACACCGTGATCGATTTGTCGTTCGGAAATCACTAACGGTGGTAATAAACGTAATTTGGTTTTAGCAGTAAGTGTTAATACACCTTTCTCTATTGCTTTCGCCACCACATCAGCGGCTTTTACCCCATCCTCAAATTCAATACCCAGCATTAAACCTAAGCCGGAAACCGATTTTACTTTTGGTAAGGTAAGCAATGCCGCACGTAATTTTTCGCCTTTAGCCGCTACATCCGCTAAGAATTTTTCATCTATTTTCGCTAATACCGCATTCGCCGCCGCACAACAGACCGGATTTGCTCCGAAGGTTGAGCCGTGATCGCTTTTACCGAGTGTATTTTGGCATTTGTCACCTAATACGAAAGCACCGATCGGTAAACCGCCGCCTAAGCCTTTGGCAAGCGTGATAATATCCGGCTGTAAACCGAAATGCTGATAAGCAAACAATTTTCCGGTGCGCCCGATACCGGTTTGTACCTCATCAATAATCAAAATGATATCTTTGGCTTGGCAAATCGCTTGTACGCCTTGTAAATATTCAGTATCTAATGCACAAACACCACCCTCACCCTGTACGATTTCTAAAATAATCGCACACACGTCATCTTGTTCAAGACGTGCATGTAAGGCATCTAAATCGTTCGCCGGCGTATGTTCAAAACCTTGTGTAAATGGGAAGAAATGTTGATGAAACACATCTTGTCCTGTTGCGGCAAGGGTTGAAATCGTACGTCCGTGGAATGAATTGACTAAACTGAGTACGGTCGCTCTGCCCTTACCGTATTTATCATGGCTATATTTACGTGCGGTTTTAATCGCTCCTTCATTCGCTTCCGCCCCCGAGTTGCAAAAAAACACACGTTTTAGACCGCTTGCTTCAACCAAACTTTTAGCCAGTACAGCAGACGGCTCGGTAAAAAATATATTTGAAGTATGCTGTAATTTGCCTGCTTGCGTAGTTACCGCCGCCAGCCAACCGTCATCCGCCCAGCCAAGGCTGTTTGTCCCGATACCGCTAGTAAAATCTAAATACTGATTGCCTTCAAAATCCCATACGTCACAACCTTTTCCGTGTGAAAGGGCGAGGTTAAATCTACCGTAAGTTTGTGCGATATAATCCGCATCTAATTGTTTGATGTCGTTGCTGTTCATATTGTCTTCCTAATTATTTTTTATAAAAAAGCGTACCGTTTTTACCGCCGAATAATGAGACTAAAATGGCATGCGGTACTCGTCCGTCAATGATATTCGCTTCAATGCCACCGGCGTTAATAAAATCGGTACAGCAGGCGATTTTCGGAATCATACCGCCGGCAATAATGCCTTGATCAATTAAGCCTTGCACCTCGCTGACCTCAACTTCAGGAATCAGCGTACTCTCATCAAAACGATCGCGTAATAAGCCGGCGATGTCCGTCATACTCACAAGTTTCGCCGCTCCTAGTGCCATGGCAATTTCACTCGCTACTGTATCCGCATTGATATTATAAGCTACGCCTTGATCATCTACGCCAACCGTAGAAATCACCGGAATTAAATTTGCACTTAACGCAAGTTCCAATAATTGAGTATTTACTTTCACAATCTCACCGACAAAGCCGTAATCTACTTCAGCTTGTAACTTTTCGCATTGCAACATATTCGCATCAATACCGCATAAGCCAACGCCTTTACCTTTTAATAGCGCCACCAAACTTTTATTCACTTTACCAGCGAGCATTTGTAATACCACATTAATCGTATCTTGATCGGTAACTCGTAAGCCATTGATAAATTGCGGTTCTTTGCCGAGTAACTTCACCCCCTGTGAAATTTCCGGCCCGCCGCCATGCACTAATACCACTTTCACGCCTAATTGGTTCAGCAATAAAATGTCTTGCATTACCAATTTTTTAAGATCTTCATTGATCATCGCATTGCCGCCGTACTTCACCACAATAATTTTTTCTTGATACGGAGCAAGATAAACGGTCGCTTGTTCTAACAGATTTGCAAAATTTTCAACTTCGTTTTGTAACATTCTAAACCCCAAATAATATCTCACGCTGACTACACGTCTAGTCCGGCTGTTTCTTCACGACCTAGCATAATATTCATACATTGTACCGCCGCACCGGATGCCCCTTTGCCTAAATTATCAAAACGTGCACACAATAACAGCTGCGTTTCGTTGCCGTAAACAAAGATTTCAAGGCTGTCTTTGCCGCTAAATGTATTCGCCGCCAACATTCCGTCTTCAGGTAGCGAGCAAGCGGGATGAACCGTAATCAATTTTGAGTTTTGGTAATATTCGCTGAATAAATTTGCAATTTTTTCGGCAGAATTGACCGCTTGTGAAAGAGCGGAAACAGGGAGCGGTACAGTCACCAACATTCCGCTGTAATAGTCGGCAACAACCGGAGTGAAAATAGGAGGATGATTTGAACCGGTAAGCGCTTGCATTTCCGGTAAATGTTTATGTTTGAGAGCCAATCCGTAGACACGAGGCGCACTAAATTTTTGTTCGCGATCCGGATTTTGATATTCGGCGATCATCGCTTTACCGCCGCCGGAATAGCCGGTGAGCGAATGGCAAGAAAGTGGATAATCGGCACTCAATGCACCTTTTTCAATAAGAGGACGAACTAAAGCAATATAACCTGTGGCGTGACAACCCGGTACGGCGACCCGATTCGCATTTTGAATTTTTTCAAACTGCCCGGAAAATTCTGCAAAGCCATAGGTCCAGTTCGGATTAACACGATGAGCGGTTGAAGTATCGCAAATTCTTGCATCCGCCGGTGCATGAGCCACTAATTCTTTAGAGGCTTCGTCCGGTAAACAGAGGAAAGTCAAATCCGCTTCCGCGACTTTTGCCACTCTAGCATTAAGATCTTTACGTAATTCTTCCGGCAAGCTTAATAATTCAATATCTTCCGCACTGGCTAGACGGCCAAAAATACGTAAACCGGTCGTACCGACTGCTCCGTCCACAAAAATTTTATATTTACTCATCATAAATCCTTATTGCTGTTAAAACGTTAGACATCTTACTCTTATTCAGACACAATATCAAACACAAAACAGAATAAAAATTCACATAAAGTGAATAATTAATCAAAAGTAAGTAAATGTAATATGGCTTGATCTTAAAAAGAATTTATACTTTTCCAAGTATTTCTTATTAATGATAATTTAAATTTTTTTATGACATAAAAAACGGCATTTCTAATAAAATGCCGTTCATTTTTAAACTTCGGATTTTAAACGCTGGATTAAACGGCTATTCGCCGGCGGAAATTCGCTCTCGTCCAAATCGGCTTGAGCCACCCAAAAGCCTTCTTGACCTTCACGCCCAAAGGGTTCGCCAACCCATTCTTCCACTAAATAAAAGAAAAACTCAATTACTTTGGTCGGATAATCAAATCGGAACGATTCATAGGGAAACGCACTTAATATGTGAATACCGATTTCTTCTTCCAGCTCGCGTTTTAACGCTTCTTCCGGCGTTTCTCCCGCATCGACTTTACCGCCGGGGAATTCTAACGCTTGTGCAAAATCTTGTCCTTCAAGCCTTTGCGTTAAATAAATCTGTCCAAATTCATTACGGATAATACCGGCTGCAACTTGGATTACGGGTTTATTCATGTATTTTCCTTGAGTATGTGTTGTAGTTGTTGTTGAATATTTTTTATCACGGATTGCCAATTCAGACTAGCGTCTTGGCGAAAAAGTTTCACGCTGTCATACCACGGGCTGTCTTGACGAGTTAAAAGCCAACGGAAATCAGGGTGATAACTTAACATGACCCAAGTCGGTTTGCTCATTGCCGCCGCTAAATGTGCAACGGAAGTATCAACGCTGATCACAAGATCCATTTGGGCAATTAATGCGGCGGTATCCGAAAAATCACCGATATCTTGCTGCCAAATATGCAAATTTTCGAATAAATCGGACCGCTTGTAATCCGTCTCGTTTAGCTCTTTTTGCAAACAATGGAAATCAGCGTCTAACGCAAATAACTGCGAAAACAACTCAAAAGGCAAGCTGCGAGAAGCATTCCGATTGTGCTTTGCCGACCCCGCCCAAACCACACCGATTTTCAAACGTTGTCGTTTACTGCAAGCGGTGATTTTTTCTTGCCATTTTGCTAAGAACTCCGGCTGAGCTTGCAAATAACCGTTTGAATAAGGAATATTTTCAAGCGTACAGCCAAACACCAAAGGCGCACTTAGCATCGGCAAATGGTACGCCAACCCCGAAACTCGTCCGCCGTTTCGCATGGTTTCAATACCGTGTTGCGCTAAATTATCGTTAAGCAAATTTTCGATACCGCTATGATTAAGCACCACCACATTTAAACCCTGACGTTTCATCTCCAAGGCGTAACGCACAAACTGAATATTGTCGCCGAATCCTTGTTCTACATGAAACAAGATTTTGGCATTACCGATATTTTCTCCCTGCCATTGCGGAATATTAATTTCCAACGGTTCAAAAGCCGGTAAACCCGTTTGCCAACGCCATTCGTAAGCTTGCCAACCCTGCGAATAATCGCCCAACAAGTTATGTAACATCGCTTTATTACACCACGCAATCGCATAATTTGGTGCAAGTTCGACCGCTTTATTTATATCTTTTAACGCTAATTGGTAGAGCCCCAAATTTTGCAATACCGTGCAACGATTGTGGTATAGCACCGCTTTGTCCGGCAATAAGCGGATAATTTCATCGTATTTTCTTAAAATCGTCAGCCATTCAAATGGCGTTGCTGCGCTGTCCTGCTCTTCTACTAATAAAGCGAGATATTGTTCAAACGTTATTTCAGACATAACAACTTCTCATTGCGACAACCTTCATAATAAAGAGAAACCGGCTCGAATTGATACCTCATAAAAGAAAAGCGGTCATTTTTTCAGGAAATTTTGCAAAAATTCAGAAAAAACGACCGCTTAGACTAATTACGCATATCTTGCTTTACTGCCGTGGCAATGTTTGTATTTTTTGCCGGAGCCGCAAGGGCAAGGATCATTGCGACCGATATCCAAATTTGCTAACTGCTCTTCGGTCAAAGACTCCGATTGTTGAGCTTCCGCCTGATGATCAGCCGTACGATAGTTTTCCGACTCCGCTTGCGCCATCGCTTCTTGCTGACGTTGCGCTTCTTCGATTTCTTCTTGACTGCGTACTTGAATACGGCTTAACACGCTAATTACGTTAGATTTCAACAAATCGAGCATATTAGTAAACATTTCAAATGATTCTTTCTTATACTCTTGTTTCGGATCTTTTTGTGCATAACCGCGTAAGTGAATCCCTTTACGTAAATAATCCATTGCCGAAAGATGTTCTTTCCAAAGCTCATCCAAGTTTTGTAACATCACGCCTTTTTCGAAGTTGCGCATCACTTCCGAGCCGACTTTCTCTTCTTTTGCGTGGTACTCTTGTGCCGCAATATCAATAATACGCTCACGTAACGTTTCTTCGTGTAAGTCATTTTCTTGCTCTAACCAATGCTGGATAGGCAGTTCCATACCGAATTGACGTTTTAACGCTTCTTCTAAACCGGCAACATCCCACATTTCTTCGATAGATTGCGGTGGAATAAATTGGTCGATAACACGATTGAACACATCGCCGCGAATGGTTTCAATCATGGCGGAAATATCTTCGGTTTCAAGCAAGTAATTACGCTGTTCGTAAATCGCTTTACGCTGTTCGTTCGCAACATCGTCGTATTGTAATAAGTTTTTACGACCGTCAAAGTTGTGCGCTTCCACTTTCGCTTGTGCAGATGCGATCACTTTAGTCAGTAATTTTGACTCCATCGCCTCACCTTCTTCAGAGAAGGCTTTACGCATCATATTCAATTTACCCTCATTCAGGTAAATACGCATTAACGCATCGTCTAAAGACAGGTAGAAACGTGATGAACCCGGATCGCCTTGACGACCGGAACGACCGCGCAACTGATTGTCAATACGGCGAGATTCGTGACGCTCGGTACCGATAATATGTAAACCGCCCGCCTTCATCACAATGTCATAACGTTCTTTCCATGCCGCTTTAATCGCTTCGATTTGCTCTTCGGTCGGATTTTCCAACTTCGCAATTTCCGCTTTCCAGTTACCGCCTAACACGATATCCGTACCACGCCCCGCCATATTGGTTGCTATGGTTACCGCACCCGGCGCGCCGGCTTCGGCTACGATTTCCGCTTCTTGTGCGTGGAATTTCGCATTTAATACGTTATGAGCGATACCGGCTTTGGTTAATTCCGCCGATAAAAGTTCTGATTTCTCAACCGATGCGGTACCGACCAATACCGGTTGTTGGCGAGCCATACATTCTTGAATATCTTTGATAATTGCGGCAAATTTTTCCGGTTCGCTCTTAAACATTAAGTCGGTACGGTCGTCACGAATTACCGGTTTATTGGTCGGAATCACAATCGTATCCAAACCGTAAATTTGTTGGAATTCAAACGCTTCCGTATCCGCCGTACCGGTCATACCGGCTAATTTTTCGTATAGACGGAAATAGTTTTGGTAAGTGATAGACGCAACCGTTTGGTTCTCACCTTGAATATTAACTTTTTCTTTCGCTTCAATCGCTTGGTGTAAGCCGTCAGACCAACGGCGACCCGCCATAGTACGACCGGTATGTTCGTCGATGATCACCACTTCACCGTCTTTTACAATGTAGTCCACGTTTAATTCAAATAATTTATGCGCACGTAACGCCGCATAAACGTGGTGTAATAAAGCGATACGGGCCGGATGATAAAGCGTTTCGCCCTCTTGCATTAAGCCCATTTCGGTCAAAATACCTTCCACTTTCACCATACCGCGTTCGGTTAAATGCGCTTGTTTATTTTTTAGATCTAAAGTGAAATCGCCTTCACCGGTATATTCTTCGGTGTCTTCTTTATCTTGCTGAACCAAGTGCGGAATAATCGTATCGATCGCTTGATAGATTTGCGTCGCATCTTCCGCCGGACCGGAAATAATTAACGGCGTACGCGCTTCATCAATTAAGATCGAGTCCACCTCGTCCACCAACGCATAGTGTAATTCGCGTTGGAAACGGTCTTCTTTGGCGTGCGCAAGGTTATCGCGTAAGTAATCGAAACCCAACTCACTATTGGTTGAATAAGTAATATCCGCTTTATAGGCTTCACGTTTTACTTCATTCGGAAGCCCCGGCACGTTTACCGCTACGCTTAAACCTAAAAACTCAAATAACGGGCGGTTGGTTTCCGCATCACGGCGTGCGAGATAATCGTTCACCGTTACAACGTGAACGCCTTTACCTGTCAGTGCATTTAAGTAGCAAGGCAATGTTGCGGTTAAAGTTTTACCTTCACCAGTACGCATCTCGGCGATATTACGGTTAGTTAATACCATACCGCCGATTAATTGCACGTCAAAATGGCGCATTCCCATTACACGGCGGCTTGCCTCACGCACGGTTGCAAACGCTTCGTGCAATAAACTGTCAAGGCTGGCACCGTCAGCTAAGCGCTGCTTAAACTCCGCCGTTTTCGATTGTAATTCTTCATCGGTTAATTTTTCAAATGCCGGTTCAAGTTTATTAATTTGCGCCACGCGCTTTCTTAAACGTTTTAAAGTACGATCGTTGCTTGAACCGAAAATCGAAGTGATAATTTTTGAAATCATTATTTTTGTCCTAATCTGATTATTTTTAATGTGAGAAATACGGAATACGCACAACGATACGAAGAAACGCTTCTCTCTTTGTGTTCCGTAGCGAATAAAATCGAATGATTAGGCAATAGGTCCGGCTCGGATAGGATGATTGTCATCGCCATCAAAGCGGTAGGATTTGGTAAGAATTTTGCAAAAAACAACCGCTTGCGATGTCGTATTCATCTGCGCCAAATGGCGCTCTGCAATAAAAAGCGTTTGTTGTTCGCCGTCTTCCGTTACTTGAGTATATTGTGTGACTAATTGATTAATAACGGTATTTTGTTCATTTTCACGATTCAGCGTCGCTTGAATTTCGGGTAACGCAAAAATCGCAACAAGTCCGAATACAAGTTGCGACCAAAAAGGGGTTTTATGAAAATGTCGAAATAAAGTCATTAAAAACATCAATGAATCAATTAAATTATATTAATTATACGCTAAATTCCAGTAGAATGGAGGCATTATGGGGTCAATTTAAGTAAAATCAAGACAGTAGCTTGAAGAAAGATGAAAAATTCAACAATACGAAATATCACAGAGGTTTTACAGAACTCAAGTTTATCTCGCATTGTCCAACGGGCTAACGAGCTGAACTTATTGAATCAAAAAATTCAAAAATTATTACCAAGACAGTATCACGGTCTTTACCGTATTGTAAATTTAGTTGATAATTGTCTTATCTTTGAGGTGCAAAATGCAACGATACGTCAAGGATTACTGTTGCAAAGAACCTTATTACTCGAACTCATTCAAACGGATTTTCCGAACGTGACCGAGCTTCAATTCAGAGTGAGTCCGAGTTTTAAACATTTTTAATTTGTAGAAGGAAAACGGTATGAAAAAAATTGCTTTCATTGCATTGAGTATGACATTAGGCGCATGCTCATTATTACCTCAAAAATCCGTCGTAGGCACGTTCCAAGGCAATTTACCTTGTGCCGATTGCGAGCGAATCAAAGCCGAATTAATTTTAGGTAATAATAACAGCTATCAATATAACACCGTTTATGTCAAAAACGGCAAAGAATATCCGTTTACCGATAAAGGCACTTATACGTGGGAACAAAATAAACGAGGCGTGATTCGTTTAGAAAGAGATTCGGGTTCGCTTGCATTTAAAGTTAATGATATGCAAGCCGAAATTTGTGATGCCAACGGCAACTCGGCAAAAATCGCCAATAGTCCGTACGTATTACACAAAGTGAAATAAGAAACAACCGATAAAACCAAGCCCGTAGCATTCGATGTTACGGGCTTTTTCATATCGAACGCCAATACGCCGGATAAAAAAATCCCCGGAAAAACCGGGGATGAAAATAATAATTAAAAAAGTAATTAATTACTTTAACTTAACCAAGGAAATATCTATGAAAACAGTAAGGAATCTTTCTCAATTAATAATGGCGGTGAGAGGGGGATTCGAACCCCCGATACACTTTCGCATATACACGCTTTCCAGGCGTGCTCCTTCAACCACTCGGACATCTCACCGAATTACTAAAAAATATACATTAAAATATATTTGAAAGATAGTGGAACTATACCGATTTTTACCGGACTAAGCAAGCATTTTATTTATAAAATAAATTAATTATCAGCAATTTATAAACCGACACCCGCACAATTCGGCGATTTCGGCACCATACCGTTATTCTCCGCCCATTCCGTCGGCGTATAAGTATGTAATGCCAGCGCATGAACGCCGTTTTCCAACTCATCCGCAAGACAAGTATAAATCGCTCGGTGACAAGCCACCGTTCTTATTCCCTCGAAAGTTTCGCTGACTAACGTCACTTTAAAATGCGATTCCGCCCCTCTGCCCGAACTGTGCATATAACTTTCGTTTTCAATATTGAGAAAAACGGGAGAAAACTGCGCCGTTAATTTATCTCGAATGGCCTGTTCTATCAACATTTTTATTCCTTATGAATTGCCAATTAACAGTTGATAAGTAATAATTGCGTAACAATGTTGTCGCGCTATTGTCTTATTAAGTGCATTATCCATTATCAATAACGAATTATCAATTAAAAGGATCTCTTATGAAATTATCAAAAAAAGTTTTACTTATCGCAACTACGTTAGCAACAGCCGTATTAACGGGCTGCCAATCGCAATCAAACGTCTTAAACTTTACTACGCCGAGTCCGACCGCAACGTTTAACACGAATAACCAAACGGCGGCGGTGAGTGTTTTAACACAAGACCTACGAACTTCTCGTGAGGTGGCAAGTTATACGAAAAACGGTCAAATAACTTATTTAACCTCAAGCCCGGAAGTCGGTTTAATGTTCCAACAAGCGGTGCAACAAGATTTAAACGCCAAAGGTTTCCAATTGGTACAAGGCGCAGCGAATGCCAATGTAATTGTGAGCGTTCGCAAATTCTTTGCAACGGTTGAACAAGGCAACTTATTATATAAAGTCAATGCGGCGGTAGGCGTTGAAGTTGCGGTGAAAGGCTCGAAAGGCAACTTCAGCAAAAACTTTAATGCAACCCGAGGCTATGAAGGCGCAGCCGTCACTACGGATAACGACGATATTAAAAAAGTGTTAGGTCAAGCGTACGATGATGTCGTTAAAGCGATCTACAACGACAATGAAATCTCAAATGCAATTCACCAGTTTAAATAAGCGATAATACAAGCGGTCTGATTTCGGTAATATTTTGCAAAAAATCTTGTAAATCCGACCGCTTGTTTAATATGAGAGATAATTCTCTTCTCAATTTAAATTGTTATCCAGCGTTTATTTCACAAGTCATTTTCATAATAATAGTCACTAATGATTGTTGATTAAAGAACATCTTATGCGTATTCCAAGAATCTATCATCCCGAATTATTAGCAAACCGAACCGATTGTATTTTAAGTGAAGATGCGACCAATCACGTCGGTCGAGTATTACGAATGACGGAAGGTGAGCAAATTATTTTATTTGACGGCTCAAACCATATTTTCCACGCCACATTACAAGCGGTCGGGAAAAAGCAAATTATTGCAAAAATTGATGGTAGCGAATTGGATAATCGTGAATCCAATTTACCGATTCACTTAGGGCAGGTGATTTCTCGCGGCGATCGGATGGAATTTACCATTCAAAAATCGGTTGAGCTAGGCGTAAAAACCATTACTCCGCTTTGGTCTGAACGTTGCGGGGTGAAACTGAACGATGAACGCCAAGACAAAAAACTACAGCAATGGCAAAAAATTGCGATTGCCGCTTGCGAACAATGCGGACGTAATGAGATTCCTGAAATTCGCCCGATTATGAAACTGACCGACTGGTGTAAAGAACAAGACGATATGCTGAAATTAAATCTGCATCCTCGAGCGAAATATACTATTCGCCAGTTACCGAATGTGCCTGAAGCCGGTGTGCGTTTATTAATCGGTTCGGAAGGCGGCTTATCCGCTGAAGAAATCGAGATGACCGAAACCCAAGGCTTTACCGAAGTTTTACTCGGCAAACGAGTCTTGCGTACGGAAACCGCCTCACTCGCAGCAATTACAGCCCTACAGGTTTGTTTTGGAGATATTTAATGTTAGAAAATTTACAAGGCAAATTTTTGATTGCAACGCCGGAAATTGATGACGATTACTTTGATCGCACGGTAATTTATATTTGCGAACATAACAGTAATGGTGCGATGGGATTAGTGATTAACACGCCGACCGATTTATCCGTGTTGGAATTGATTACCCGTATGGATTTCCAAATGGCGAATCAACGTAATTATCATAAAGATCAAATGGTCTTAAGCGGCGGGCCTGTCAGCCAAGATCGCGGTTTTATTATTCACACCAAAACCGAACAGGAATTTTTACACAGCTATCGTGTTACCGATAATATTTTACTGACCACTTCCGGCGATGTGCTGGATAGCCTCGGCAAACCGGAAGCGCCGGAAAAATTTATTGTCTGCTTAGGTTGTGCTACGTGGAAACCGGAACAACTCGAACAAGAAATCGCACGTAATTACTGGCTGATTTCCGAAGCGAACGACAAAACCTTATTCGAAACCGGTTATTTAGAACGTTGGGTAGAAGCGAATGAAATGCTCGGTATTTCAGGTGTATTAGCCCGCGCCGGCAGAGCCTAATGACGGCTTAAGCAGCCGGTCAAAAACAAACCATTTTTTGCAAAAGGATAATATGGCAAGAACAATTCTCGCATTTGATTTCGGTACTTACAGCATCGGTTGTGCGGTCGGACAAGATATTACCGGCACTGCACAGGGACTTCCTTCTTTTAAAGCGCAAGACGGGATTCCGAACTGGGATCAAATTGAAAAAGTGATCAAAGAATGGCAGCCGGAACGCTTAGTGGTCGGCTTACCGCTCAATATGGACGGCAGCGAACAGCCACTTACTCAACGAGCGAAAAAATTTGCGAATCGCTTAAACGGACGCTTTAATTTGCCGGTTGAGTTACAAGACGAACGCCTTACAACAGTGTCAGCAAAAGCGGAAATTTTTGAACGAGGCGGTTACAAAGCCTTAAAAAAAGATAAAGTGGATTCGATTTCCGCCTGTTTAATTTTAGAAAGCTGGTTTGAAGCCCAATAAAAAAGAATAAGACCGCTAATTTGAACAACGCAAATAAGCGGTCTTATTTTTGGATTTTTTGCAAATCTAAGCCAAATGTTCCGTGCGGTTAAACTCAACTAATTCAGCCTTACCCTTCTCTACAACCGCTCGGTTTATCGCGGTGTTAATCACAAAACTGTGTTTAGTTTCGTCACGACATTCCGACCAATGCAAGCCTCGTAATACCGCTGTGAGAACAGTTAATGTCATACCATGTGCAACAATTAATATGTTTTCATTATCTTGATGTAACTGTGCAATTTGATTAAACACTTTAATCACACGGCTATAAAGATCTTCATAAGTTTCACCGCCATTCGTTTCCGCACGATATTCCGCCGGTGTTTTTTTCATCGTCCAATATTCATCATTTGAATATAAATCTACCGATTTCGTACCTTCCCAAAGCCCAAAATCGAACTCGTTCAAACCGAAGTGGTGAAAGTGCGGAATGTTCTTATCATTATTTTCCGCCAAAATATAATTTGCGGTATCTTGCGCTCGTTTTTGCATACTGGAATAAGCGGCGGCAAATTTAACCGCTTTTAACGCTCTCCCCACTTTTTTTGCCCCTTCAATACCTTCTTCAACCAAAGGTGAATCGCCGGAGCCTTGCAAACGCCCTTCCAAATTCCAGACGGTTTTCCCGTGGCGGACTAAATAAATGTTGAGTGCCATATTCAATTCCCTGTTAAAATAGACAAAATTTATCGGAGTATAGCAAAAAATGACTGAAAAATTGACTATTTGCTTCCAACATCACGACTTTGTTGTGATTGATAAACCGGTCGGCGTGAGTGTACACAAAGACGAGGAAGCGATCGGATTAACCGAAAACCTCGCCGAACAATTACAAGCGGAACAAGTATGGCTGGTACATCGCTTAGATAAAGTCACATCCGGCTTATTGATTTTCGCCTTGAACAAACAAGCTGCCGTACACTTTTACCACCTATTTGAACAGCATAAGATCGAGAAAACCTATTGGGCGTTGAGCGATCAAAAACCGAAAAAGAAACAAGGTAAAATTAGCGGTGATATGCAAAAAAGTCGTAACGGTGCGTGGAAACTATTCCATAGCAAACAAAATCCGGCTGTGACCCAATTTGTTTCGCATTCGCTTGAACCGAACTTACGCCATTTTATTTTGCAACCGAAAACCGGCAAAACACATCAATTAAGAGTGGCAATGAAAAGCTTAGGTAGCCCGATTTTAGGCGATCAACGCTATGCCGGCACGGCAGCGGATCGGGTTTACTTACACGCTTATCAGCTAAAATTTGACTATCAAGGCGAATCTTTTTGTATCCAAAGCCAGCCGACAAGCGGTCGATTTTGGGCAAAACTTGGCAATGCCGAGCATCTAAAAAACATTTAATGTTATAATTTTATACATTCAAACTTATCAACCAGAGGATTTTATGAGCTTATTTGAAGCAAGCTTAATTATCTTATTATTAATTGTTACCAGTGCGGTAATTTCTTCGGCAGAAATCTCACTTGCCGGCGCAAGGAAATTGAAACTGCAATCAATGATCAACGAAGGCGACCTCCGTGCCGAAAAAGTCTTAAAACTTCAAGAGCAGCCTGGACGTTTTATTACCGTGGTGCAAATCGGCTTAAATATGGTGGCAATTCTCGGCGGTGTGGTCGGAGAAAGTGCAATTAATCCTTACTTTAGTGAATTACTTTCCAAATATACGCAAGCGGAATGGGTTAATAGTGCCGCCTCTTGGATTGCCTTTATCATCGTTACCTCTGCATTCGTGCTCTTTGCAGACTTAATGCCGAAGCGTATTGCGATGACATACCCAGAAAAAGTAGCAGTGCGCACCATCGGCGTTATGATGTTTTGTATCGCCTTATTTAAACCGCTCGTACTATTTTTCGATTGGATCGCCAATACGTTATTTAAGTTTTTCCACGTTTCTACCGTACGCCAAGACAATATGACCTCCGAAGATATTGTTGCGGTGGTTGATGCGGGAGCAAAAGCCGGCATTTTAAAAGCGCAAGAACATTACTTAATTGAAAATGTGTTTGAAATGCAAGAACGTCGTGTGACCTCAACCATGACCACGCGTGAGCATATCGTTTTTTTAAACCGCACAGACAACCGTGAAAAAGTATTGGAAACATTAGGCGAAGATCCCTATTCCAAAGTGCTGATTTGTGATGACGGACTAGATAAAATCTTAGGTTATATCGAAACCCACGATCTCCTGACACAGTACCTAAAAAACGATAACGTGTCGCTAACGGATGCGAAATTACTGAAAAAGTCGCTTTTTATTCCGGATACGCTCTCGCTGTACGAAGTTTTGGAGCTGTTTAAATCCGCCGGCGAAGATTTTGCGGTTATTGTAAACGAATACGCATTAGTAGTGGGGATTCTAACCCTCAATGACGTAATGAGTATCGTGATGGGCGAATTGGTTTCCACCGAAGAGGAACAAATTGTCCGCCGAGATGAAGATTCGTGGCTGATTGACGGTGCGACTCCGCTTGAAGACGTGATGAAAGCGTTAGAAATCGAAAGTTTCCCGAATGCGGAAAACTATGAAACCATCGGCGGTTTTATGATGTATATGTTACGCAAAATCCCCAAAAAAACCGATTTTGTTCTCTATGATCAGTATAAATTTGAAATTATTGATACCGAGAATTTTAAAATCGACCAATTAATGGTTTCTTTCCGCAAAGATATTTCGAATTAGCATAGAAAAAGCTCCGACTTTGATCTGACCCCAAAAAGTTAGACTGTTTAATTTAAGGACTGAGTTCTGTATTGTACAGGGCTGAGTCCTTTTAATTTCACTTGAATACGCTCATTGTTGTAATAATGAATGTACTCGTGAATCACTTTCTCAAGTTGTTCGAAAGTTTCAAATCGCTTACCAAAGTAACATTCCGTTTTCAATCGCCCAAAAAACTTTCCATTGCCCCATTATCCAAGCAATTCGCTTTTCTCGACATACTTTGTTTAATATGATGTTTTCTCAGCATTTCTTGATAGCCTGCCATCCGGTATTGCCAGCCTTGGTCGGAATGTAAAATCGGTTTAGCGTCCTTAGGCAGTTTTGCGACCGCTTGCTTTAGCATCCGCATCACTTGCTCAAAGTTAGGGCTTCTTGCTAAATCATAAGCAAGAATTTCACTATTAAACAAATCCTTAATAGGCGATAAATAGAGCTTGCCTTCCGCACATTTAAACTCGGTGATATCCGTGACGAGCTTTTCATTTGGCGCCGTTGCGTGAAAATCCCGTTGCAATACATTCTCGGCAATTTTACCCACTTCACCTTGATAAGAACGATATTTCCTCTGCTTACATTTCCCTTTTAAATCAAGCTGTTGCATTATCCTTTGAACACGCTTATGGTTAATCGCACCAAAAAAAATCGCTTAATTTTAATGTAATACGACGATAGCCGTAATTGCCATCATTATCTTGATAAATCTCAATCACTTTCTGCCTAATCACTGCATTTTTATCGATTTTAGGCGGTAAGTGATAAAAGAACGTACTACGTTTTAAACCAGTCAAAGGGAGGAGGATTTCTAAGGGAAAATCCACTCGCAACGTTTTTACGATGGCTGCTTTTGCCGCATTTTTTGTTGGTTGAACTCCCGCAACTTTTTTAGGTAAGCGACCTCCGCTTCCAGCTCTAAAATACGATAACGTAAGCGTTCTTCCTCGGTTTTAGGTGGGGGAGGCATTTTGGGGTATTTCGGTTTCATTGTCGGACGACCTTTGGGCTTGGGTAATAAGCCGTTTATACCTTGTTCTTCAAAGATGTGCAACCATTGGCTAATCGAACCTGAATTAGCAATGCCAAAATGAAGGGAGGCGCTTTCCGCAGAAAATTGCCCCTTTTTGACCGCTTGTATGACGGTTAATTTGAATTCGGGGGAATATTTTTGCTTCTTACCTATCACCGCTAGCCCATTGATTCCGTTATGATTAAATTGAGCAATCCATCGAGTTAAGGTTTTCTTGGATAATTGAAAATGTCGTTGAGTGAATAAACGGTTTTTGTCATTTTGAAGATAAAACTCGATGACTTGTTGTTTGAATAGCGAGTTATATTTAGTCATAAAAAATCTGCACCTTAATCCGTTGGAGGTTTAGTCCAACTTTTGGGGGGCAGATCACTTAATCGGAGCTTTGTGCTTTTACCAATGGTGTCTATGATAACCGTAACCGACACCAATGCTTGGATAAATTACCGGTTCTCTTACCACCTGTCTGACGACTTTCGGACGCTTATCGCTTTGATTAAGCGGTTCGTCCGGCTCAATTTGTTGCGCCACGCGTTGTTTTTGTTTTTCCGAAACGGTATTACCGCTCGTCACTCGTTGTTGATATTCGGCTACCGCCTGCATATCCATCGGAACCGTACTTTGTTGCTCGGGTGCGGAACAAGCTACCGTCACTAAAGATAACGCAAGTAACATTAATTTTTTCATTATTTTTTCCTCTTTGTAAAAATAAGCGAAAGTTAGACCGCTTGTATGTCTTTTTTATCCCTACGCTTACGCATTTTTTCTAAAATTATACGCATAAAATAAGGCATTTGCTTGATCGGTTGTATGATAATTTCGTCCGCTAACGGCTGCTGTTCTAGCATTAAATACATATTTAATACCGTATAGACATCAACATCGTGTTGATTCTTAAAGAAATTCATCAATCGATACTTTTCTATCTTCATCCGTAACGAATTTGCAATATTTTGGTATTTTTCGACCGCTTGCAAAGCGATATTCACATTACTAATCACAATCAATATCGGCACTTGCGGATGATTTTTTGCAAATTCCCAAGCCAACGCTAATTTCTGCTTCGCTAATATTTTAGCGGATTGGAACCTTTCTTTCGTCCAAATATATTCGCCGTTTTCATATAGAAATTGGTCATGCTCTATATGAAAAACTTTACCGCTCGGAAAATGCTGCTCAAATTCCGCTATTTTTTGTTTGGCAAAAGTAGATTTACCCGAGCCGGAATGCCCTCGAATAACGATTAATTTTCGCATCCTATAAAAAAGGACGCCCGAAGGCGTCCTAATCTCTATTCTTTAAAATTAAAGAGCAGATTTTGCTTTTTCAACTAAAGCTGCGAATGCAACTTTGTCGAATACAGCGATGTCAGCTAAAATCTTACGGTCGATTTCAACAGAAGCTTTTTTCAAGCCGTTGATGAATTTGCTGTAAGATAAACCGTTTTGACGTGCTGCAGCGTTGATACGTGCAATCCATAATTGACGGAATTGACGTTTACGTTGACGACGGTCACGGTAAGCATATTGACCAGCTTTAATTACAGCTTGGAACGCAACGCGATAAACACGTGAACGCGCACCATAATAACCTTTAGCAGCCTTAAGAACTTTCTTATGGCGTGCTCTTGCAATAACACCACGTTTTACACGAGCCATTATTAAATCTCCTAATGTATATAATTAACTAAAATTCACTAAAGTACGTTTTAACTTGACTCAACGCTTATGCGTATGGTAAGCACGCTACTACTAATACTTGGTCTGCTTTCGCTACCATTGATTTGTGGCGTAAGTGACGTTTACGTTTAGTGGTTTTCTTAGTCAAAATATGACGTAAGTGAGATTGTTTACGTTTGAAACCGCCTGAAGCTGTTTTCTTGAAACGCTTAGCAGCACCACGTACTGTTTTAATTTTAGGCATTGTTTTATAAACTCCGCATTGTTTTATCTAATACATAATAATCAGGCGAAAAATACGCTTATCGCTAACCGTCTTTTTACTTGCAAAGCACTAATTATCTCGAACAGAGCGTTACCGCTCATAGCCCTTTACGGCTAAAAAGCAAATCAGGCTGCGAAATGTGCCTGTAGATTGCTTTTGTTTCTCTTTTTTACAAAAGAGAAAACGGACGGATTTTATAAGATCCGCCCGTTTTATGCAAGAATAAATTATTTTTTCTTCGGTGCAATGACCATTACCGCTTGACGACCTTCCAGTTTGCCTGGTGCCGATTCAACAACCGCCACTTCAGCCGTATCCGTTTTAACGCGATCCAAAACGTCTAAACCGATATCTTGGTGAGCCATTTCACGACCACGGAAACGTACGGTAATTTTAACTTTATCGCCGTCTTCCAAGAAACGTAAAATGCTACGTAACTTAATTTGATAATCGCCTTCGTCTGTACCCGGACGGAATTTAATTTCCTTCACTTGTACGACTTTTTGTTTTTTCTTCTGCTCTTTTGCAGCTTTTTCTTTTTCGTAGATGAACTTACCGTAGTTCATAATACGACAAACCGGCGGTTCTGCATTAGGGCTGATTTCAACTAAATCTAATTCAGCATCTTCCGCTCTCGCCAAAGCATCTTGAATTGATACGATACCAACTTGTTCGCCATTCTCATCAGTTAAGCGAACTTCCTTCACGCCACGAATTTCATCATTAAGACGATGTGCGCGATTTGTCTGAACACGTTTTACAGGTTTAATAGTATTATTCCTTCTTGTAAGTTTTACTCTAAAATCGACCGCTGAGCAGCAGACTAAAATCCTTAAAGCCCTAAATTAATTAAAGGGCAAACGTTTGGATTCTAAAAGATATTGGCTTTTTATGCAATAGCACGCCCGAAAATAATCGATATTCGCTTAGTGAACCTAAGTTAAAATAAGCCCCTAATAAGTTAAGAGCTTATATAATATACAGCTATTTTTTAACGTCTTCTTTTCCATATAAAGAATGGCGAGGACCGACTAACAAACCGCCGTTTTTTCCGACATGAACTAAAGAACTCATTGCAGAAGCGGAAACTTCATAACCTTTATCTTTCGTCGTATCTACAACTTGGCTAACAGCCGCTTTTACTAAAGCAACTAATGCACCGTCATTACTATGTGTAGATCCTTCGGCAAAACGACCTGTACCGTCCCAAAGTGTTTTGCCTGTTTTAAGGTCAATTAATTTTCCTTCAAGCTCTACTTCCGTCACACTATCGAAAACTTTATAGCTGGTACCGTATTTATCTACATTTAGATATAAAATACTATCGGCACCGAAAATATCATAGATTTTCTTAATGTTCGCACTCCTAATGGCATTACCGTCCGTTAAGCCGTTTTGTTTAAACACTTCATCCACAAGGGCGACCGGATAAACATAATACCCTAATTCGGCTAGAGGATAAGTCACTCTCGCTAATACGCTGGTATCGGCCTTTACATCAACAGAATTATTCACCGGTAGTAACACTAAAATCGATTTCGGCTTACTTTCTTTCAAGGCACTATAATCATAAGACGGTTTCTGCTGTTGAGCGCATCCGGATAAGAATAAAATACCCGAAAGTAAAATTAGTAATTTTTTCATTCTACTTGTCCTTATTTCTTACGCTGTAAATACTGCATGAACGTTTTACTTTCAGGGAACAATTGTTGCTCTTGAAGAAAAGCATTTTGCGCTTCCGCCGTTTTACCTTGTTTTAATAAGACAAGCCCCAAATGCCCGTATACGCCGGGTGCGACAGGTTTCTGCGCATCTTTTGCCATTTTGATGATTTCATTAAAACCGTTTTCTTGCTTCGTAAAATCCCCCGGCTCATTGTAATAACTGTATATAAGATCCGAGTAATTACCCCAATAATATGTATTGGTATCGACAGACCTTGAAGAACAAGCGGATAAAACTACCGTTATTAAAGCAAACATTATTATGTTTATTTTCTTCATGCCTGTCCCTTATTTAGCAGGAGTCCAATGTCCGGCTTCAATACCGTTTACTAAGTTATTTACCGCTTCTCGAATAGCTAAATCCAGTACTTTGCCATTTAAGGTTGAGTCATAACCTGCAGTGCCGCCAAATCCTAAAACTTCGCGATTCGATAGATTATATTCGCCTGCGCCTTGCACCGAATAAACCACTTCCGACGTATTTACATTCACAACATTAAGAGTCACTTTCGCATAAGCGACTTGCTCTTTGCCTCGTCCTAAAATACCGAATAATTGGTGATCGCCAACAGTCTTACGACCAAATTCCGTAACATCCCCCGTAATCACATAAGTCGCACCTTTGAGGTTTTGTTTTTGTCCTTTAATTTTTGCTTCGGCGGCTGCTTCGCTCATATTGGTTCGATCAAGTACTGAAAAACGCCCGGTTTGCTGTAAGTGAGAAACGAGAATAGTTTTTGATTGATTACCGAGCTGATCTTGCCCATCTGAAAACACGCCGTTTTGGAAGCTAGATTTATTATCAAACTTACCAACCGAAATAGCCGATTTTACACCGTGATAATTTGTAGCCGTACTGGCTGCTTGTGTTACTGTCGGTGCAATAGCTCTAGAACCTTCAGTTGCACAACCTGCTAAACCTAATGCCGTAACACATAACGTAGTCATAAGTAATTTTTTCATTTAGAACTTCCCTTTTGCTTAAATAAAACACAGTTCAAATTATAACATGTAAAGAATATTTTTAAAACATACAAAATTGACTTTACTTATACATAAACAAAAAAGCGGTCAAATTGATCTGCCCCCCAAAAGTTGGACTAAACCTCCAACGGATTAAGGTGCAGATTTTTTATGACTAAATATAACTCGCTATTCAAACAACAAGTCATCGAGTTTTATCTTCAAAATGACAAAAACCGTTTATTCACTCAACGACATTTTCAATTATCCAAGAAAACCTTAACTCGATGGATTGCTCAATTTAATCATAACGGAATCAATGGGCTAGCGGTGATAGGTAAGAAGCAAAAATATTCCCCCGAATTCAAATTAACCGTCATACAAGCGGTCAAAAAGGGGCAATTTTCTGCGGAAAGCGCCTCCCTTCATTTTGGCATTGCTAATTCAGGTTCGATTAGCCAATGGTTGCACATCTTTGAAGAACAAGGTATAAACGGCTTATTACCCAAGCCCAAAGGTCGTCCGACAATGAAACCGAAATACCCCAAAATGCCTCCCCCACCTAAAACCGAGGAAGAACGCTTACGTTATCGTATTTTAGAGCTGGAAGCGGAGGTCGCTTACCTAAAAAAGTTGCGGGAGTTCAACCAACAAAAAATGCGGCAAAAGCAGCCATCGTAAAAACGTTGAGAGTGGATTTTCCCTTAGAAATCCTCCTCCCTTTGACTGGTTTAAAACGTAGTACGCTCTTTTATCACTTACCGCCTAAAATCGATAAAAATGCAGTGATTAGGCAGAAAGTGATTGAGATTTATCAAGATAATGATGGCAATTACAGCTATCGTCGTATTACGTTAAAGTTACGTGATTTTTTGGGTGCGATTAACCATAAGCGTATTCAAAGGATAATGCAACAGCTTGATTTAAAAGGGAAATGTAAACAGAGGAAATATCGTTCTTATCAAGGTGAAGTGGGTAAAATTGCCGAGAATGTATTGCAACGGGATTTTCACGCAACGGCGCCAAATGAAAAGCTCGTCACGGATATCACCGAGTTTAAATGTGCGGAAGGCAAGCTCTATTTATCGCCTATTAAGGACTTGTTTAATAGTGAAATTCTTGCTTATGATTTAGCAAGAAGCCCTAACTTTGAGCAAGTGATGCGGATGCTAAAGCAAGCAGTCGCAAAACTGCCTAAGGGCGCTAAACCGATTTTACATTCCGACCAAGGCTGGCAATACCAGATGGCAGACTATCAAGACATGCTGAGAAAACATCATATTAAACAAAGTATGTCGAGAAAAGCGAATTGCTTGGATAATGGGGCAATGGAAAGTTTTTTTGGGCGATTGAAAACGGAATGTTACTTTGGTAAGCGATTTGAAACTTTCGAACAACTTGAGAAAGTGATTCACGAGTACATTCATTATTACAACAATGAGCGTATTCAAGTGAAATTAAAAGGACTGAGCCCTGTACAATACAGAACTCAGTCCTTAAATTAAACAGTCTAACTTTTTGGGGTCAGATCAAATTTGACCGCTTTTTTACAAATAATGAAATTACTCTTCGCCTAATAATTTAAGTCCACGAGCTTTCACTTGGTTTTTAAGGATTTCAACAAATTCATCAATGGTGAATGTGCCTAAATCCGCACCTTTACGGGTACGCACCGATACTTTGCCTGCTTCGATTTCTTTATCGCCACACACAAGCATATAAGGTACTCGACGTAAGGTGTGTTCACGTACTTTAAAGCCGACTTTTTCGTTACGTAAGTCTGATTTCACACGGATACCCGCATCAGATAACGCTTTCGTTACTTTCTGTACATAGTCCGCTTGGCTATCGGTAATATTCATTACCACTGCTTGAGTCGGTGCTAACCACGTTGGGAAGAAACCTGCGTATTCTTCGGTAATGATACCGATAAAGCGTTCGATAGAACCTAAAATCGCACGGTGAATCATAACCGGTGTACGGCGACCGTTATCTTCCGCTACATAAGACGCATCTAAGCGACCCGGTAATGCGAAGTCTAATTGAATCGTACCGCATTGCCATTCACGATCTAAACAGTCACGTAATGCAAACTCAATTTTCGGACCGTAGAATGCGCCTTCGCCTTCTTGGATTTCATAGCTTAGGCCGTTTGCCGTTAATGCTTTTGCTAAGCCGTCTTCCGCACGATCCCACATTGCATCATCGCCGATACGGTTTTCTGGACGAGTTGAAAGTTTCACTTGAATGTTGCTGAAACCAAAAGTGCTGTAGATATCGTAAACCATACGGATACAGCTAGTTACTTCGCTTTCAATTTGATCTTCGGTACAGAAAATATGCGCATCATCTTGGGTAAAACCACGTACACGCATTAAGCCGTGTAATGAACCAGACGGCTCGTTACGGTGGCATGAACCGAATTCCGCCATACGGATTGGTAAGTCACGGTATGATTTTAAACCTTGATTGAAGATTTGAACGTGACCCGGGCAGTTCATCGGTTTGATTGCATATTCACGGTTTTCAGATTGAGTCGTGAACATTAAATCCGCATAGTTTTGCCAGTGACCGGTACGTTCCCAAAGCACTCTGTCCATCATAAACGGACCTTTTACTTCTTGGTAATCGTACTCTTTTAATTTAGTACGTACGAAAGTCTCAAGTTCACGGAAAATCGTCCAACCGTCATTGTGCCAGAACACCAAACCCGGCGCTTCTTCTTGCATATGGTATAAGTCTAACGCTTTACCGATACGGCGGTGGTCACGTTTTGCCGCTTCTTCTAAACGGGTTAAGTATTCCGCTAATTGTTTTTTATCCGCCCAAGCCGTGCCGTAAATACGTTGCAGCATTTTGTTTTTGCTGTCGCCACGCCAGTATGCACCCGCTACTTTCTGTAATTTGAAGTGGTGGCAGAAACGCATATTCGGTACGTGCGGGCCACGACACATATCGATATATTCTTCGTGATGATATAACGCTGGCGTTGCAGTACGTTCGATATTTTCATCTAAAATCGCCATTTTGTACGGCTCGCCACGTTTTTCAAACGTATCACGCGCTTCTTGCCAGCTCACACGTTTTTTCACTACGTCATAGTTGGTTTTAGCCAGCTCAAGCATACGCTTTTCAATCGCATCTAAATCTTCTTGTGTGAGTGAGCGATCTAAATCCACATCATAATAGAAACCGTTGTCGATTGTCGGGCCAATCGCCATTTTTACATCCGGGAATAATTGTTTGATCGCGTGACCTAATAAGTGCGCACATGAGTGACGAATGATCTCTAAACCGTCTTCATCTTTTGCGGTAATAATTTCAAGTGAGCTATCTTCAGAAATGATGTCACACGCATCACGGCGTTCGCCGTTTACACGACCGGCAATCGTAGCCTTTGCTAAGCCTGCACCGATTGATTGAGCGACTTCCATTACAGAAACAGGATTATCGAATTGGCGTTGTGAGCCGTCTGGTAAAGTGATAATAGGCATTTTTATATCCTTGTTACAGTGGTCACCCATACGAGAGGTGACTTGTTGGTTTAAAAATAAAAACCGCTGACAAGCGGTCTGATTTGAATCTTTTTTTTACAATTTGTTTTACATCACCCCAACCATGGATAAATAGCAAAACGGGCGAATTTTATCACAAAATCTCAACAAGCGGTCTGATTTCTCGCTCAATTTGCAAAATTTCTCTGAAAATAGACCGCTTGTATAAGCTAACGATCTTCGGTAAATAGGGCTAGATACCGATAAGTACGGAAAAAACCTTTTATCTCTATTTCTGCAATTATCCATAAGTATCAGCTATTTAATTTTAATCTTTTAATTAAATTGAGAATTTTTAATCAAGCAATATACTTATAGGCAAATTAAAAACAAAAGAGGTCAAACTATGATAACTCCTTTACAAATTAGGGCTAAAATCATTGATTTCCTACAAGCTCAACACCTTAAAAAATCTGAAAATGATTATAAAAAACTAGAAAAGGCGACCGAACCGGAAGAAATTGCCAAAATAAAGGCTGAAATTAGCAAAAGCGAAGAAAAGTATCGGCTAGATACTTGGCTTCATACCGCAGCAACCGAAATGGCAAAGCAACTAAAATTTGGTACTCATATTGCTAAAGGAATCCACCCCGATGCTAAAGGCAATAACATAAACTTTCGGGCTAATTTGAATCTCCCTGCGACTTTAGTTGGTTCTCAATTGATCGATAAACTTGTTTTAGATGCTAACGGTAATGCTGCAGCACTCCCTCTCGCTGCATTTTTCGATATTATGGTTGATGAAGTACATAAACGGACTTTAAAAGACCTATTGCTAACAGATGAGCCTTGTTTGGACGGTTGTTTTAGTGATGATCATTCGCTTTCGGTACAATATAAAATCGCTTTTCAAATGGCATTAAAAGGTAATTTAAACTCGCCGGAAACACATGAGCGAAATAAGCAAGTTTTATGGGTAAACAGCAGCTCGGCTATTGAGGATAATCACTATACTTGCCTAATTCCGCTTTATCCATCTTCCTTCACTCATGCCATTTATAATAAGCTGAATCAAGCCCGTTTTTCTGAGGAAAATAAACAAGCAAGGGAAAATCGTTATAAAAATAAAGCACAAAATCCCTATATATCTATTCCCCATTTAGCGGCCACAAAACTAGGTGGAACAAAGCCGCAGAACGTTAGTTTATTAACCAGCAAACAAGGTGGCAGAAACTATTTACTTCCCTCTCTTCCTCCCATTTTTACCAAAGGCGAACTTCGCTTAACTAATGCACAAGATACGATTTTCAACGATCGCTTAGCCTATGTCTGTCGTGCCGGTTTATACCAGCTATATCAAGCAGTTGCAGATTCTAGGAAGAATTATATTGTTCGAGTTCCGCGTGCCGAAGCCGTAAACTTAATTGTTCAAATGGTACTGCAACAAGCTTATAAGTTACAGAAACGTACCGCCGGTTGGAGCCGAGACTACCAACTGGCTTGGTGCGAAAAATATTGGCTTGATCCTCAACGCGCTAAGCTAAATGGAGAAGAACAATTCCATTCGGCTTTAACTCAACAAGACTGGATTTCTGAAGTAGAACAACGCTTTGCCGCTTGGCTCAATGCGTTGCTCAAAAAACGTTTTCCAAAACATCAGGACGATTTTACCGCTACGGAATATAACGAATGGCGTAAATATTTCCGAAAAAAATTACATCGACAATTACGCTGCTTATATAAGGAGGTATTATGAATTATCCAAACTTTTATCTGCTGTTTGATCATGTTGAAATTCAAGCGGCAAACACGATTTCCAGCCCGATCACGTATGGTTTTCCTGCACTCACCGGTTTTACCGGTGCGATTCATGCACTTAGCCGTAAACTGTTTTCCCAACAAGTGGAATTAGGCGGCGTGATGATTGCTTGTCATGATTATCAAATATTAGGTTATAAACATAGTGATTTCTCAGATTTAACCTTTAATCAAACACGTAACCCTCTCAAAAAAAATGGCGATTCGCCTTCCATTATCGAGGAAGGAAAAATTCACTTGGATATTTCATTAGTCGTTGAAATGGAAGTTAAAGATCCGGAGTTTTACTATGCATTAAATAGTCAGGACTCGGAACAGAAAACACAATTTCTTGAACATTGTAAAAAATTGCTTATGCAACAGCGAATTGCCGGTGGTAGTGTTTTTCAAATTGAGAATGTTGAGCTGTTTAATTTAAGTGAAGAATCAGAAATAAAGCTCGCACTGATGCCTGCTTTCGTTCTCATGGATGCAAAGCAAATTTTAACGGATATTACTCAGTCATTACAAAACGGAATCTCAAATAATGAAATAATGATTTATCCAGCAACTCCAAATGCGAATGCGCTGGATGCGTTACTTGAGGTAGCGACATTACACCATATTCCATTATCCGAACACGCAACTTCCCAAGAATGGGAAACCTTTAATGTCAATCAAGGAAAAGGATGGCTAGTACCGATTCCTGTCGGTTACCAAGCTATTTCACCGCTATTTACTGCCGGTGAAATGCAAAATTGCCGTACGACTGAATACCCGAGCCAATATGTTGAAACGGTTTACAGCTTAGGAAAATGGGTTTTCCCTTTTAGTTTACCCGATGATTTATCGCAATGTTTTTGGCACTACAACACCCCGCAAGATAATCTCTATTTAATTACCCAAGGAGCATAATATGACAAAATTAACTACTGCATCAGTTCTAGCCTTTGAGCGTAAACTTGATATTTCCGATGCCACTTTTACCCAGAAAAATAGCATGAGTGACGCACCTGAAATTGCGGTTACGATTCGAGAAAAATCGGTAAGAGGAACTATTTCAAATCGCTTAAAAAATGCCTTAGCCAATGATCCTGCCAAATTAGATGCTGAAATTGAAAAAGCCAATTTACAGCGCGTTGATGTCGCAACACTAAATGATGACTACGATACCTTAGTTGCCAGATTTACCTGTAAAGTTTTACCTTTTGAAGGTAAACCTAATGTTTGTAATGATCCTGAATATCAAGCGAAACTGTTATCAACCATTCAAAATTACTTAACCGCTCACGGCATGTCGGAATTAGCCAAAAGATATGCGACTAATTTGGCAAATGCGCGTTGGTTATGGCGTAATCGTATCAGCGCAGAAACTATCCAAGTCAGTATAAAGGTCGCAGATGATGTGATTGTTTTCGAAAATGCCAAACAACTGCCGCTTAACAGCTTTGAACAAGCGGATGAAAAACTTCAAAAAATTGCAAGTTATATTGAAAAAGGTTTAAAAGGAGAAGAATTCATCATTTTGGAAGTTGAAGCCCAAGCCAAAATGGGACGTGGTCAGGAAGTATATCCATCGCAAGAATTGGTGTTAGATACCGGAACTCGCAAAAGTAAAATTTTGTATGAAATCAATCATAAAGCCGGAATGCATTCCCAAAAAATCGGCAATGCGATTCGTACCATTGATACTTGGTATGCAGAAAATGCCCCTTTCCCGATTGCAGTCGAACCTTATGGCGCAGTCACTAATCTTGGTACGGCGTTCCGCCAGCCAAAAGAAAAAATCGATTTCTATACACTATTCGATAACTGGGTATTAAAAGACGTAGCACCGGAACTTGAACAACAGCACTACGTTATTAGCGTATTAATTCGAGGTGGCGTATTTGGTGCAAGCGGTAAGGAATAAATATGAGTGAATTAACACATTACATTGAGCTAAAAGCAATTCCCCAAGTAGATATACTTCAAACGGATGTAATTGCACATGGCTTGCAAATTTTGCATAAATTTCTACCGCTTTATCAAGGCGAAATCGGGTTAAGCTTTCCCGCTTACGGCTTAGGACGAACTCTTGGCGGAATCATTCGAGTTTTTGGAAATGAACAGCATTGTGCCCAAATAAAAGTGCAATTAACTGCAGAGGGCTTACAAGACTATGCTCTTATTACATCGGTAACCCCTATTCCGGAAGAGATAGCCGAGCATCGCCGTTACCAAAGAGTGCATAGAAAAGGTCAAAGTGCTATTCGCCGTACCGAGAAATTCTTAGTTCAACAAGGAAAATGGACTGAAGAAATTCGCCAAGAGATGTTAATACATCAGCAGAATCAAAAAGTATTTCCGTACGTAAAACTCAAGAGTGGTAGCACTAAACAGCATTTTGTATTAGCGATACGACAGCTTCGTTTAGCAGAGCCTGTTTCCGGCCTATTTAACGCATATGGATTAAGCAAAATAGCAACCGTCCCACATTTCTAACCTCTTTTATAACCTTTTTTTCAAGAGAATTTATTTTTCCTTTAGAAACAAAGGGTTATAAAAATCTTTCAAAAAAGGGATTTTTTGATTAAAAGCTCTTTAACAACTTGGTATATCTAACATTCTAAAGTAAAATAACGACTTCACTGCCGTATAGGCAGCTTAGAAACAGGTGCTTTAGTTGTTTTTGAGGGTGGTAAACTTCACTGCCGTATAGGCAGCTTAGAAATTGTGCCTTGGCGGATTGCTCAAGCGTTTGCACTTCACTGCCGTATAGGCAGCTTAGAAATAGCGATAAAATACATCAAAACCATCGTTCATCTTCACTGCCGTATAGGCAGCTTAGAAACTGTTCCCTTGCAAATTGTATGCCTGCTTTAGCTTCACTGCCGTATAGGCAGCTTAGAAATTATGCTGATAAAATGACTCTTAAAGAAATAACTTCACTGCCGTATAGGCAGCTTAGAAAATTTAAAGGGGCAGAAAATACATTTTGTAAGGCTTCACTGCCGTATAGGTAGCTTAGAAAGTTAGCGTCTTCTTTATCCCCTTCTCCTTTGCCTTCACTGCCGTATAGGCAGCTTAGAAAACAATAAATCAATCGCTCTACAATATCTTGCACTTCACTGCCGTATAGGCAGCTTAGAAACGGTTTGTTGCTAAATCAGGTGGCGGAAAGCGCTTCACTGCCGTATAGGCAGCTTAGAAATCCAAGCAGTAAATAATTAGCGCCATCTATCCCTTCACTGCCGTATAGGCAGCTTAGAAACTTACGGGTTGGCTACGCCAAACCTTGACAATCTTCACTGCCGTATAGGCAGCTTAGAAATATCCGATAACCTCTTCCTTAGTTTTGCCACTCTTCACTGCCGTATAGGCAGCTTAGAAATTGCCAATATCGCAAAATACGTTAAAGATCCCCTTCACTGCCGTATAGGCAGCCACAAATCAACTGTATTCCATAAATAACATCGGAGAAAATAATATGAAAAAAACACCTTATATTCCGTCTTCGGATTTAAAGACGATTTTACATTCTAAGCGGGCGAATATTTATTACTTAGAACACTGCCGAATATTATTAAACGGCGGGCGTGTAGAATATGTTACTGATAAAGGCAATGAATCACTCTATTGGAATATTCCTATTGCCAATACCATCTGTTTACTATTGGGAAGTGGTACTTCGATAACTCAAGCGGCAATGCGAGAGTTATCAAAAGCAGGGGTTATGGTCGGTTTCTGTAGTGGTGGAGGAACACCGCTATTTAATGGGACGGAAGCGGAAATCGGTTGTGATTTTTTTAGCCCTCAAAGTGAATATCGTCCGGTCGAATATCTACAACAATGGTGTCGATTTTGGTTTGATGATAACAAGCGGTTAAATTCGGCAAAAACTTTACAATTGGCACGGTTACAATTACTACTTCGAACTTGGAATAAGTTTGATTGGGAATATGCTCAAGATAAATTAACGGCATTAGTACAACATTATCAGGAAGAATTTACTAATGTGAAAGACAGTCAATCTTTATTAGCTGCAGAAGGTCGTTTAACCGCAAAACTATACGCATTAGCCAACCAAGCAACGCTTAACGACGAAAGTTTTAAAAGAGAAAGCGGTAAAGAAGGCGCAAATCAATTTTTGGATCACGGTAATTATTTAGCCTATGGTTTAGGTGCAACAGCTTGTTGGGTGCTCGGTTTACCGCATGGTTTGGCGATATTACACGGGAAAACACGGCGTGGCGGTTTGGTATTTGATGCGGCAGATATTATTAAAGATGCTATTATTCTCCCGCAAGCATTTATTTCCGCACAGAATGGGGATAATGAGAAACAATTCCGCCAAGCTTGTATTAATAATCTTGTTCGCTTTGAAGCGCTGGATATTATCATCAATACGCTTAAACAACTTGCTTCTGAAGGTGCCAATATATGAATATCTTATTGATTAGCCAATGCAATAAAAATGCCCTGACCGAAACTAGACGTATATTGGATCAATTTGCCGAACGTTGTGGTGATCGTTGCTGGCAAACCGCCATTACCCAAGCCGGACTAGAAACACTACACAATATGTTACGTCAAACGGCACGTAAAAATACGGCGGTTGCTTGTTATTGGACACATGGTAAAAATTTAACCGAATTGCTTTGGATTGTCGGAGATAAAAGTCAATTTAACGCCGAAGGACGTGTACCGACTAATCGTACTCAACGTAATATTTTACGTGCCGATGATGAAAACGGTTGGCTAAGCGCATATTCCATTCAAATTTTAACCGCTATTGCGGCATTGCTACATGATATTGGTAAAGCGAATATCGCATTTCAGCAAAAACTAAAACCTAAAGCGAAATTTTTTCCTGATTGTTATCGACATGAGTGGATTTCCACTCGTTTGTTTGAAGCTATGATCGCCGGCTGCGATACGGATGAGCAATGGCTCGCTCGTTTAGCGAATTGGCAAAATTACATTGAAGAGAATCCGGATTGGCTACTGAACCTAACTCTGATTGCAGATAAAAGCGATCATCCGCATAATTTTTCTCATTTTCCACCGCTTGCTAAAGTAGTACTGTGGCTCATTCTTTCACATCACAAATTACCTTTTACCCAAAAAACGCTCGATTGTCATAGTGATCAGGAACGTATTTTACGTGAACATTTTATGCTCAAAACAGCTGTAGAACCATTCTATCGATTTTTAGCACCGGTAGAACATTGGGTCATGAATCAAAGTGAGCATCCTCAACCGGAAAACTTCTGGCAATTTAAAACATTAGTGATGGAAAGCAAAGCTTGGCAAAAAGCTATGCAGCGTTGGGCTAACAAAGCCTTAAACCATGCTCCTTTACGCGAATTATCTCAATTAAACAAAACGATAAATGATCCGTTCTTACTGATCTTGTCACGTTTGTGTTTGATTGTCGGCGATCATAATTACTCTTCTGCCCCTGCGGATCGCCAATTGGGAGATCTCAATTTCTTCGAAAAATTAATTGCGAATACGGATAAAAAAACCAAACAGCCGAAACAAGCATTAGACGAACATTTGCTTGGTGTTTGTAAAACCAGCGCAAAATTTGCCCGCTTGCTTCCTAAACTTGCAAAAGAACTACCGCATATTCAACAACATCGCCCTTTTACTAAACGTACCAATCTTGATCGCTTTAAATGGCAAAATCGTGCCTTTGAGTTAGCACGAAGTGTGCAATCGGAAAGTGAACAAGCCGGCTTCTTTGGGGTAAATATGGCGAGTACAGGATGTGGAAAAACACTCGCTAATGCCAAAATTATGTACGGCTTGAGCAACCAGGACGGAGCACGCTTTACTATCGCGCTTGGTTTACGTGTACTTACGCTACAAACAGGTTTAGCACTTCGCCAAAAGCTTATGCTATCGTCTGAACAACTTGCGGTTTTAGTCGGCGGTTCGGCAACTAAGCAATTATTTGAGTTACAAAATGAATCAGCACAAAGTGGTAGTGAAAGCGTTCAAGAATGGTTCGAAGGTAATGAAGTTTATGGGATGAATTTCCTTGAAAGCGGCATAGCGGAAGAAGAATTCGGTACCTTATTAGCAGATAATAAAGCGAAAAAATTACTCTATGCACCTATCGTAAGTTGTACGTTAGACCATATGATTCAAGCAACGGAAACAATCCGTGGCGGTAAGCATATTGTGCCGCTGCTACGTTTATTGACATCTGATCTGGTATTAGACGAGCCAGATGATTTTAGTCAAAGTGATCTACCGGCATTGAGCCGTTTAGTACATTTGGCGGGGATGTTCGGTAGTAAAGTATTACTCTCCTCGGCAACGCTCACACCGGATCTGATCAGCGGTTTATTTAATGCTTATCAAGCGGGGCGTAAGATTTATAATCGTCATCAAGGTATCAACCCTGAATTACCGATTTGTTGCGCTTGGATTGATGAATATAAACAGCAACAACAAAAATGCCCAACAGTAAAAGAATTTGAACAGTACCATGCCCAGTTTACGTCATCCCGTGCTGAAAAGTTAATGCAATCGCCTATTCGACATAAAGCGGAAATTATCCAGTTACCGCCCTTTAGCTCCGTAGAAAATCAAGACATTAACTATACGATGCTTGCCGATTCTTTAATTGAACAAGCCATTACTTTACACCAAAGATATGCACAGCAAGATCCTATTTCTAAGAAATTCGTCAGTATGGGGTTAATCCGTTTTGCAAATATCAAACCAATGATTCCGCTCGTTGAAACCTTATTTAAAACGCCTTTAAATACCCAATTTAGCGACTATAAAATTCATTTATGCTGTTACCATTCTCGCCAGTTATTGCTATTACGCTCCAAACTCGAGGAAAAACTCGACAGAATATTGAATCGTAGCGAGCCTGAGGCGCTATTTTCCCAGCCGGAAATAATGAGCGCACTCACACAAGACAAAGCCGTTCATCATATTTTTATTGTGTTGGGCAGTCCGGTGACCGAAGTCGGGCGAGATCATGATTATGATTGGGCAATTGTTGATCCGTCTTCAATGCGTTCAATTATTCAGCTAGCGGGACGTGTATGGCGCCATCGTCCTGAAAAAATTGCCACACAGGCAAATATTTTATTGCTACCGACAAACTGGCGCGGTTTACAAACAAAAAATAACGGCTCGGAACCGATATTCTGCCGCCCGGGTTTTGAAGATCAATCCAATAAATTAACGAGTCATAAAACGGTAGATTTAATCAAGCAAGAACATTTAGCAAGTATCACCGCAATACCTCGTATTATCAAACCGTTAGTGCTACAAGCTGAAACTAATTTAGCGGACTTAGAACATAAAGTGATTGGAGATTTATTAAATAACAAAGGTATTAATCGGGTAAACGCTTACTGGCAAGACAATTTAACGAATAGATTAAATGCCAACTTGCCGCTGATTACCTCTTTTAGAAAAAATGAAGGGAAATGGCAAACAGAGGTAGTATGTTTACCTAGCGAAGAAAGCCACTGGGAATTTATGTTTAAATCCAGCGAGAAGGCGTGGGAAGACCCATATTTTGAAAATGATTATTTAGCGGAGATAAGCTATCAAAAACTGAATTGTGAATCGCCTTGGATTACACCGTGGCTTACCACACCTTTAAACCAAGCGCTTTCCGAGCTATGCGAACAACTTGATGAAGCGGATCAAACTCAAGCGGCGCTACGTTTTGCAACCGTTTCTTTGCAGCATTACGGCAAAACATTACCTATTTGGAAGTTTAATGAAACATTGGGTTTTTGGCAGCCATAACAAGCGGTCATTTTTTATGAATTTTTTACATATCTTATCAATGAAAAAAAGGATAGAATTCAATAATTCTTATTTTGAGAGTAGAAAAAGATGAAACCTGAAGAACGATTTTTTGAATGTATTGCGATTGTCGGTAAGCCTCGGCATGAGATTGCGTTGGAAACACATTTGGCGGTTTATAATTGGTTAAAAGACCGCCATTATCGTGTGTTAGTCGAAAAAAGTATCGCACAGCAATTAAATCTGCCCGAAGCAAGAAGCCTAGAGGAAATCGGACAACAAACGAATTTGGTTATTGTGATCGGCGGGGACGGTAATATGTTAGGTATGGCGCGCCGTTTAGCCGAATATCAAGTGCCGCTTATCGGTATTAATCGTGGTAACCTAGGCTTTTTAACCGATATTGCGCCGCATTCTACTTTTGAACAATTACACAATTGTATCGAGCGAGGCGAATTTGTGATTGAAGAACGTTTTTTACTTGAAGCACGTATTGAGCGTAACGGTAAAATTATTGCAACCAATAATGCGTTAAACGAAGTGGTGATTCATCCGACTCAAGTGGCTCGTATTATTGAATTCGAGGTTTATATCGACGGTAAATTCGCATTTTCTCAGCGTTCGGACGGCTTAATTATTAGTACGCCGACCGGTTCTACCGCTTATTCGCTCTCTGCCGGCGGTCCGATTTTAACGCCGAATATGAATGCGATTGCGCTTGTGCCGATGCACCCTCATACGCTGTCATCCCGTCCTTTGGTCATTGACGGCGACAGCCAGATTTCTTTGCGTTTCGCACAATATAATCAGCCTAGCTTGGAAGTGAGCTGCGACGGTCAATACGATTTACCCTTTACACCGGAAGACCGCATTATTGTAGAGAAAAGCCCGAATAAATTACGTCTTCTGCATTTAAAAGATTATAACTATTTTACCGTGCTGGGTTCTAAACTCGGTTGGTCAAGTAAATTATTTTAATTTCTTTTCGCTTAGGCACTCTGTCCGAGTGCCTTTTGTCGGTAAATATTCCACAAAATTCAACCGCTTACCCTTCAATTAATTTTTTTCATTATTCCTATCAATTAATATGCTGCTATTTTATCCGAAAAAGAGCTACCATCATGTTTAATAAATGTGTAGAATGCAGTTAAACTCATTTGCGCAAACGTTTGCGCAACTTTATTTATCATCAAACAGAGGACTTCCATATGTTTACAGCAAATATGAACATTCAAGATTACGACCCTATTTTATGGCAGGCGATTGAAAACGAAAATCGCCGTCAAGAAGAACATATTGAGCTGATTGCTTCGGAAAACTATGCAAGCCCTCGAGTGATGCAGGCGCAAGGTTCGCAATTTACTAATAAATATGCCGAAGGTTATCCGGGAAAACGCTATTACGGCGGTTGCGAATATGCGGATATTGTCGAGCAATTAGCGATTGATCGTGCGAAACAGTTATTCGGTGCAGACTATGTAAACGTCCAACCGCATTCAGGCTCACAAGCGAATGCAGCTGTTTACGGCGCATTAATTCAACCGAACGATACCATTTTAGGTATGGACTTAGCACATGGCGGCCATTTAACGCACGGAGCAAAAGTGAGCTTCTCAGGCAAAATTTATAATTCTGTCCTCTACGGCATCACCGCCGAAGGCTTAATTGATTATGAAGATGTACGTCAAAAAGCGTTAGAATGTAAACCGAAAATGATTGTAGCCGGCTTTTCCGCTTATTCTCAAATCGTAGATTGGGCGAAAATGCGTGAAATCGCCGATGAAGTCGGTGCTTATTTATTTGTCGATATGGCACACGTTGCCGGTTTAATTGCGGCAGGCGTTTACCCAAGCCCGCTTCCTTACGCTCACGTTGTAACGACCACAACTCATAAAACTTTAGGCGGTCCGCGCGGCGGTTTAATTCTTTCCGCTTGTGGCGATGAAGAAATTTATAAAAAACTACAATCTTCGGTTTTCCCGGCAAACCAAGGGGGGCCGTTAGTGCATATTATTGCGGCGAAAGCGGTTTGCTTTAAAGAAGCGCTTGAGCCTGAATATAAAATCTATCAACAAAATGTAGTTAAAAACGCGAAAGCAATGGTAGAAGTATTCAAACAACGCGGCTATGAAGTAATTTCAAACGGTACCGAAAACCACTTATTCTTAGTCAGCTTTGTAAAACAAGGCTTAACCGGTAAAGCGGCGGATGCGGCGTTGGGTCAAGCGAATATCACCGTGAATAAAAATTCCGTGCCGAATGATCCGCAAAAACCGTTTATTACTTCCGGTATTCGCATCGGTACGCCTGCCGTTACTCGTCGCGGTTTCAAAGAAGCGGACGTTCAAGCCCTTGCCGGCTGGATGTGCGACGTATTGGACAGCATCGGTAAAGACAATCACGAACAAGTAATTGCGGAAACCAAAGCGAAAGTGCTTGATATTTGCGCTCGCTTGCCGGTATATGCCAAATAAGATTTCTAACAAACACCAAGCCCCGAGCTAATGATCTGCACCCCAAAAGTTGGACTAAACCTCCAACGGATTAAGGTGCAGATTTTTTATGACTAAATATAACTCGCTATTCAAACAACAAGTCATCGAGTTTTATCTTCAAAATGACAAAAACCGTTTATTCACTCAACGACATTTTCAATTATCCAAGAAAACCTTAACTCGATGGATTGCTCAATTTAATCATAACGGAATCAATGGGCTAGCGGTGATAGGTAAGAAGCAAAAATATTCCCCCGAATTCAAATTAACCGTCATACAAGCGGTCAAAAAGGGGCAATTTTCTGCGGAAAGCGCCTCCCTTCATTTTGGCATTGCTAATTCAGGTTCGATTAGCCAATGGTTGCACATCTTTGAAGAACAAGGTATAAACGGCTTATTACCCAAGCCCAAAGGTCGTCCGACAATGAAACCGAAATACCCCAAAATGCCTCCCCCACCTAAAACCGAGGAAGAACGCTTACGTTATCGTATTTTAGAGCTGGAAGCGGAGGTCGCTTACCTAAAAAAGTTGCGGGAGTTCAACCAACAAAAAATGCGGCAAAAGCAGCCATCGTAAAAACGTTGAGAGTGGATTTTCCCTTAGAAATCCTCCTCCCTTTGACTGGTTTAAAACGTAGTACGTTCTTTTATCACTTACCGCCTAAAATCGATAAAAATGCAGTGATTAGGCAGAAAGTGATTGAGATTTATCAAGATAATGATGGCAATTACGGCTATCGTCGTATTACGTTAAAGTTACGTGATTTTTTGGGTGCGATTAACCATAAGCGTATTCAAAGGATAATGCAACAGCTTGATTTAAAAGGGAAATGTAAACAGAGGAAATATCGTTCTTATCAAGGTGAAGTGGGTAAAATTGCCGAGAATGTATTGCAACGGGATTTTCACGCAACGGCGCCAAATGAAAAGCTCGTCACGGATATCACCGAGTTTAAATGTGCGGAAGGTAAGCTCTATTTATCGCCTATTAAGGACTTGTTTAATAGTGAAATTCTTGCTTATGATTTAGCAAGAAGCCCTAACTTTGAGCAAGTGATGCGGATGCTAAAGCAAGCGGTCGCAAAACTGCCTAAGGACGCTAAACCGATTTTACATTCCGACCAAGGCTGGCAATACCGGATGGCAGGCTATCAAGAAATGCTGAGAAAACATCATATTAAACAAAGTATGTCGAGAAAAGCGAATTGCTTGGATAATGGGGCAATGGAAAGTTTTTTTGGGCGATTGAAAACGGAATGTTACTTTGGTAAGCGATTTGAAACTTTCGAACAACTTGAGAAAGTGATTCACGAGTACATTCATTATTACAACAATGAGCGTATTCAAGTGAAATTAAAAGGACTGAGCCCTGTACAATACAGAACTCAGTCCTTAAATTAAACAGTCTAACTTTTGGGGTCAGATCATAAGATGAGCTTTTTTGTTTATTGATTGACTACCGCTTGAATTCTCTGCTCAATGCCTGCCGCATCTAAGCCTAAATCCGCATAGCTTTCCGCTTGGGTCGCTTGTGGCACGAAGAAATCAGGAATACCAAGCATAACAAGCGGTCGAATTTTACCGATTTTTTGTAAATATTCATTTACCGCACTGCCTGCGCCGCCTTGAATCGCGTTTTCTTCCAAAGTCACCAATAATTCATGCGAATCCGCTAATTCCGCTACCAATTGTTCATCAAGCGGTTTTACAAAACGCATATCTGCCAGCGTATAGTTATGTTTTTCCGCCACGATACGCGCTTCATTTAGCAATGGACCAAAATTTAGGATCGCCACTTTTTGCCCTTGCTGAATCAGTTTACCTTTACCGACTTCAAGCGCTTGCATCGGTGCTAACGCCACGCCTTGAGCATTACCTCTCGGATAACGTACCGCTGTCGGCGTATTCATACGATAAGCCGTATAAAGCATTTGACGCATTTCATTTTCGTCCGACGGACACATAATCGTCATATTCGGGATACAGCGCATAAAACTCACGTCAAACGCACCTTGGTGAGTCTGCCCGTCCGCACCGACAATCCCGGCTCGGTCAATCGCAAAGATCACCGGTAAATTTTGAATCGCCACATCGTGAATCAGCTGATCATAAGCACGTTGCAAGAAACTCGAATAAATCGCCACCACCGGCTTATAACCGGCAATCGCCAAACCGGCGCCGAAAGTGACCGCATGCTGTTCGGCAATCGCAACATCAAAGTATTGTTCCGGGAAGCGTTTTGAAAATTCAACCATACCCGAACCTTCGCGCATTGCCGGTGTAATCCCGATTAACTTGCTGTCTTGCTCTGCCATTTCGCATAACCAATTACCGAAAATATCCGAATAGGTCGGAATCGTTTTTGATTTCGGTAATTGTCCGCACGTCGGGTCAAATTTAGGTACGCCGTGATAACCGATCGGATCATTTTCCGCCGGTTCGTAGCCTTTACCTTTTTTGGTACGAATATGTAAGAACTGCGGACCTTTCAACTCACGCATATTGCTTAACGTTTTTACCAACTCGTCAATATTATGACCGTCAATCGGACCGATATAGTTAAAACCAAGCTCTTCAAACAGGGTGCTTTCCGGCGAGATCACCCCTTTCATATGCTCTTCACTTTTCTTCATGAAGTTTTTAATGGTAGGGACTTTATCTAGGACTTTTTTGCTGCCGTCACGCACAGTTGTATAGATTGAACCGGAGAAAATACGTGCTAAGTGATTATTTAACGCACCGACATTCTCGGAAATCGACATTTCGTTATCATTTAAAATAACTAACATATCCGTATGCAACGCACCGGCATGATTCATTGCTTCAAACGCCATACCGGCGGTAATTGCACCGTCGCCGATTACGCATACGGTTTTACGCCCGGCATTCTCTTTTTCCGCCGCGACGGCAATGCCGACACCGGCACTGATTGAAGTAGAAGAATGACCGACACTTAACACATCATAAAGACTTTCTTCACGCCAAGGGAAAGGATGGATACCGTTTTTTTGGCGAATGGTATGCATTTGGTCACGACGACCGGTAAGAATTTTATGCGGATAGGCCTGATGACCGACATCCCAAATCAATTGGTCAAAAGGGGTTTGATAAACATAATGCAAAGCCACCGTAAGTTCCACCACGCCTAAACCGGAGGCTAAATGACCGCTTGTTTGGCTAACCGATTCGAGTAAATAAGCGCGAAGCTCATCCGCCACAGACTGTAATTGCTCTTTTGCAAGCAAACGCAAATCTTCCGGAGAATTGATTTGGCTTAACAGAGGATATTTGTTTTGCATAATGTTTTCTTTTTTAATTTAACCCACGTCCCACACGAATTAACACGGATATTGCAAAATAAGCGGAAAATTCGACCGCTTACTTGCCTTATCCGTGTAATCTATGGTTTAAATTTTAAATTAGTTTTTAAGATCTTCGGTTAATGTCGGTTGAATCGCATTTAGGATTTCTTTTACCACACGAGCCTGACCTGCTACGACATTACCTGATTTTAAGTAGTCCGTACCGCCGACAAAATTCGTCACGATTGCACCCGCTTCACGCACAATTAAATCACCCGCCGCACAATCCCACGGTTTTAAACCGATTTCAAAGTAACCGTCCACACGATTTGCCGCAACATAAGCCAAATCAAGTGCCGCGGAACCGGTACGACGGAAATCCGCCACGCCGTTATTCATTAAGCCTTCGAGCATATTTAAATGCGCCGGACGATGTTTAGCCGCTTTGAAAGGAAAACCGGTTGCAAGTACGGTACCGTTTAAATCGCGACGTTCCGTTTCTACACGTAAGCGGAATTCGTTAAGTTTTGCACCTTCGCCGCGTACGGCGGTGAAAAGTTCGTTACGAATTGGATCGTAAACCACTCCCACCGTGGTACGACCGTTTTCACGCACTGCGATAGATACTGCAAAATGAGGCAAACGTTTTACGAAGTTAGTTGTACCGTCTAATGGATCAATCACCCATTGCACATTTTCGTTTTCGCCTGCCAAAATACCTGACTCTTCGCCGACAATCGCATGATCAGGATAAGATTTACGGATTACTTCGATAATCGCCGCTTCCGCCGCTTTATCAATTGCCGTTACGTAATCGTTTGTACCTTTTTGAGCCACTTCGATTTCACTCGCGGCTTGCTCATAGCCTTTCGCAATAATATTGCCTGCTTTTCGTGCAGCACGAATAGCAATGTTTAACATTGGGTTCATAATTCCACCGGATTTTAAAGAACATAAAAAGACAACCGATTATAAAGAAACTCGATAAATAAAGAAATAACAAGCGGTCCGATTCGCAAAATTTTTTGCAAAAAGTGATATTTTACTAGGCGAATAAACTATAATAGCCCGAAATTTTCCCTAAGGAACAATAGTATGAAACCAAAATTTAATGAAAATAAACCTCGCTTTCAAACCGTTGAAGAGCGCCGAGATAACAAATTCCAAACAAAATCAAACCGATTCGAAGATAAACCTCGTTTTGATAAACCGAAATTCGGCGGCGACAAAGCATGCTTTGATCGTAAAGATCACCAAGAGGCTCGTGAAGCGATTTACCCGACAATCGGTAAAAAAGCCGCTGGCGAAGGCAACGTACAAATTAGCGTAAAGGGCGGCAATAACACAATGAAAGAGAAAAAAACCGGCCCGCTTTCTCCTCGCGCACCGGAGAAAATTAAGAAAAATCGTGCGGAAGAAATGAAAGTGTACGGCGAAAACGCTTGTATTGCATTGTTTAAACAAAGACCGGATGCGATTGTTCGCTTATGGGCAACCGTAGAAGGCGCGAAAAAGTTAGGCGATATGCTTAGCTACCTAGCCGAACACAAAAAAGCTTATCATGTGGTAGATCGTGCCGAAATGGAACGTGTCACCGGCACGGAACACCACGGTGATGTCTGTTTATTAGTCAAAAAAGCTGTGCCGTTCTCATTAGAAGGCTATTTACAAGTACCGCGTAAACGTGATTGTTTAGTCTTACTGGATGCGGTAAACAATGCACAAAACGTAGGCGGTATTATTCGCACTTGTGCTTTCTATGGCGTAAACGGTGTGATTGTCGAAAGTGCCGATACGCTTAATTCAAGCGCTGCGGCACGTGTTGCCGAAGGCGGTTTAGAATTTGTTCGCCCGCTCGAAACGAAAAATAAACAAATCGCACTAACGCAATTACGTAATGCCGGCTATCAAGTCGTCCATTTAACTCGAAATAAACAAGCTGCGCCACTGGCAAAAACCAAATTAGCTGCAAAAACAGTATTCGTATTAAGTGAAATTCCGGCACAAGACATTGAATATCCGGAAGATACCACCGTACAGCTTTCTTTTGAAAACCCGTTAAACAGCGGCTTAAATGTGGCGGTAAGCACAGGTATCCTACTTAACCAATGGTATCAAGCGAATATCATCTAATCTCGAAACTAAAACAGGCTTACGCAAAAACGTAAGCCTGTTTTACTTTAGATCTTTGTTAGCTTATTAGCCCTTTTATTCCGTCAAAAATTAAAATCATCCCGAATAAAATAAAAATCACACCGGCAACATTATCAATATAGCGGCTATATTTTGTATAAAATTCTTGTATCGGTCGGCGAGAAAACAGCAATGCCACTAATATAAAATAAATTAGCGTTGAAAATACAAACAAAAATAATAAAAGAAATAGATCAGAAGTTTGAGTAAATTGAGCAAGGAATGCTGAAACAACACTTGTAAAATAAACACCAGCCTTTGCATTAAAGATATTGATCAATAAGCCTTTTTTAATTTCAGTCACATTATCTAGTACTCTAAGATTCGTTGGCTCATTCGTGAATGTTGCATTTTTTGTAACCCTTACCATAAGTGAACCGATATAAGATAAATAGATGCCGCCAATCACCATAATTAAAAATTGGAACACTGTACCAATCGTATTACTCAACCAAGCCAAACCGAAAATGGCAAAACTCGCCCAAAAAATAATCCCTAATGAAATCCCGATTGCCGCTAAAATGCCCGCTTTAGTTGAATGACTTGCGGATTGGCGTACTACATAAAAAAAATCCGGACCGGGGCTGGCTAAGCCTGCTAGATGAACCAACAGAATGGTAAGCATATACTCTCCTAAATTAACCAATAAATGAAATGTAAAGCAATTAGCGCATAAATTGCGGCAAGAATATCGTCAAACATAATACCTAAACCGGTTTCTAATTTTTCATCAAAATAACGAATCGGATAAGGTTTTAAGACATCAAAAAAACGGAAACAAATAAATGTTAGTGTATAAGCTAACCCATTATATTCAGGCAAAAATGCAAACATCAGAAAGATTGCCACAATTTCATCCCACACGATACGGCCGTCATCATGCACGTTTAAATCACGACTGGTTTTTTCGCAAATATGGCAGCCGGCAATAAAGCTCACAAGAGTTAAACCGATAAAAAACAGAGAACTCTCGGTCAAATTCCACAATAAAACGGCAATCAAAACACCGGCAAGCGAACCCCAAGTTCCCGGAGCCGGCTTTAATAAACCGGAGCCGAAACCGCAAGCGAATAAATGAATCGGATTTTTTAAGTTAAAATTTTTCATCGTTATTTTTTATTATGACTTGAAATGATCAAAACCGGATTGAGTTGGTAACGGAACCTGTTTGCCATTTTGGCGTAAAATCAGACCGCTTGCTGCCGGCGTAATCCTACCGATACAGCTCACCTTAATCCCTTGAGAACGTAAAATTCGCTCCATTTCCGACCGCTTGTCATCCGATACCGTAAAACATAATTCATAATCTTCGCCACCGGTCAAAGCAAAATGAAGCGCTTCTTTCTCACTATATTTAGTCGTTAAATGCGTAGAAAGCGGTATATTATCCAATTCGATTTCGGCACCAACTTGACTGCGTTCCAAAATATGAACTAAATCCGCTAATAAACCGTCAGAAATGTCGATCGCACAACAGGAAAACGCTCGTAGAGCAAGCCCCAATTCGACTCTTGGTGTAGGTCGTAAATGGCGTTGTACCAAATAGCGGTCGGATTCATCCGAAATTTTGCAATTATCCAACAATAGCGATAAACCTGCCGCACTATCGCCAAGACTGCCGGACACAAAAATCCAGTCACCGACTTGCGCTTGATGTCGAAACAATCCCTGATCTTGCGGTAAAATACCTTGTGCGGTAAGCGTTAGCGAAAGCGGCCCACCGGTAGTATCACCACCGATCAAATCCACATGATAACGATCTAACACAGCAAATAGACTTTGGCTAAATTCGGCAAGCCACTGATGATCAACTTTCGGTAAAGTTAAAGCTAAAGAAACCCATGCAGGAGCAGCTCCCATTGCAGCCAAATCACTCAAATTGACCGCTAAAGTTTTATAGGCTAGATCCGCAGCGGAAATAGACGGAAGAAAATGGGTTCCCGATACCAATGTATCGGTAGTAACGGCTAAACGCTCATTCGGTTTTAAGGTGGTGACTGCACAATCATCTCCTACGGATAAATCTACATCCGAACGTAAATTCTTACGTTTAAAATATTGTGCAATAACTTCAAATTCCATCATTTTTCCTCCGTAACAGCACAAAAAAAGAAGGCAAACCTACGCTCACCTTCTTTTTATCCATAAATTATTTACGACCTAAAGCCGGTGCTAATTTATCTAAAATACCGTTGATATACTTATGGCTATCGTCCGAACCGAATACTTTCGCCACTTCAATACCTTCATTGATGACCACCTTATAAGGTACATCAAGTTCATATTTTAATTCGTATGCCGAAAGACGTAAGATGGTCCGTTCAATCGGATCCACCTCATCTTCCGCACGGTCTAAAAACGGACGAAGATCATTATCAATCGCTTCTACATATAAAACCGTACCGCGTAATAATTTACGGAAATAAGGCAAATCAACACCGTTCATATCTTGGTCCGTGACAAATGATAATTCGACTTCTTCTACACTGTTTTGCGAAACATACCAAGAATAAAGAGCCTGAACCGCACACTCTCTGGCACGGCGACGTGGAGAAACTTTCATAAAACCTCTGAGTTTATTATAAAGAGCAAAATGGCGGTATTTTAATCAACCGCCACATAAAAATTCGTATGCAATTACTAAATAACTTATTACAATTTAAAGGAGAGATTTTAGCACAAGTTATTCTATTTTGGCGCTAATTTCTGTGAAGAATGTGAGGAAATTTGCGGTTGTCCGTTTTTAACAATGTAAGGCGTCACAAAAATCACTAGTTCACGCTTACTAATTTTATCACTAGAATGGCTAAATAACTTTTTAAGTACCGGAATCGAACCTAAAATCGGCACTCTGTCCTCACCTTTTGCGGTTAAATGCTGAAAAATACCGCCTAGCACAATCGTTTCGCCATGCTGAGCAAATACTTGCGTATTCAGTTCCTGCTTATCAATCGTCACTAAGCCTTGTAGGGTTGAACCGGTCGAATTAGGTGAGTTTTGGGTGACTACCAAATCGAGCAAAATTTGCTTATCGTTTGAAATATGCGGCGTCACTTGTAAACCTAAAACCGCTTCTTTAAATTCGATATTTTTCACTTCGTCTTTACGGCTATACAGCACATAAGGAACTTCCGTTCCTTGCTTAATGCTTGCCGGCTTCTTATTGGTGGTTAATAAACGAGGGCTGGCGATAATCTCAACATTATTTTCTTGTTCCAAAGCGGTAAGTTCCAAATCAAGCACTCGCCCATTAATTTTCGCCACTTGTAGTGCAATAGAAGCGGCATTATTTACCGGAAAATTTACGTTTAAACGATTAGTATTCGGTAATCCGTTCGCTTCAAGCGAACCGGCAATTTTATGGTGTCCGTTTGTAGGAGCAAATATCCCCCAACGCACACCTAATTCTTGTAAATTCTCACTGCTTATCGTGACAATTCTGGCTTCAATTGCAATCTGTTCGGTCGGTTTATCTAAGTTTCTGATTAATTGCACGATATTTTTCATCGATTCCGGACTGTCTTTAATAATCAAACTGTTACTACGATCATCAAAATGCAAATAGCCGTTTTCCGATAAAAAATGGCCGCTTCCTTTAGTTAAAGATTCAATCACTTCCGCCGCCTTCGCATAATCTAATTTTATTGTCTTAGTGATCAATTTAGGTTTCAATAAATCAGAATTTACGCCTATTGCCGTAGCCGCTTTCTCATCTTTTTTATGCCCGATAAAATAGATCTGTTTTTCGTATGCACTCGTGAGTTTATTCGCCCGAGTAATACTTTTTAATACGCTGTCAAAATCACTATTTTCAATTCTTAATGTAGTATTTGTCTCAATATTGTCGCTTAACACGATATTTTTACCGTATTCTTCGGCTAAATAACTTAAAATTTCCGCAGTCGGCGCATTTTTCAGCGAGAGAGAAAAAGTATTTGCCATAACCGGCGTTAATATAAACAGGAGCAACCAAATCATTTTTCGCATTCTTGTTCCACCTATAATTTTAAGATAACCGGGGTCGGAGACTCACAATTTTTCTCTGTTTGCCAATTAATATAACGAATAGATTTTAAATCAATGTCTATAATCTGGATTAATTCATCTGCCAGCCAATCATTCACTTGTAAATCAAACAGTTGCTTTTGAGCATCCATCAAAATCGCTTTATATTTATCCTCTTTTTTCAACACGCCGATAAATTTTAACTGCGTGAGTTTCGCGGGCAAGTAACGGGAAATTTGTGGTAATGAGATATTACAAGCGGTCAAATTTTCCGTATTCATTGCAATTTCCGTATCTGCTGAAAACGTTGGGTTTTCTCTCGCTAATTTCTCACCGTAAAACGGATCGGCAACACTTATTGATGAGAATATAAATAAGATCCAAATATATTTACTCATTTTTATCCTCCGTTACGATAACATTCGCCTTTAACTGTAATTGTTTATCTTGTTTTAATTTAATCAAATGAATAGTTTTAAACTTTAACAAACTATTTTCGGATAGTATTCTAATTAATTTAAATATATTCGACACTTGATGAGTGACTGAAAAATAAATTGATTTTTCCTGTTCCAGTTCCCATTGCAGCTGTTCCGGTTTTACTTGATTATCTGTAAAGATAATTTGTAGTTGCTGATTAAGCAGGCTAACGTATTGTTCTTTCTCCGCCAACTGTTGATGATATTGTGAAACGCTTTGATAAAGCCTATATTCTTGTTCGACTTCTTCCGTTAATCGTTGTCGGTTAAGTAATAACTCTTGGTGAGAATAAGACTCGTATAAATATCGATATAACGGATAACTGATTATTAAAATAAACATAATTAAGCAAACGGTTTTAAAATAAGTTTGTATAAAAGATAAAACACGAAACAAATAATTATTAGGTAATAAATAAAGTCTATTAAGTGACAACATCATTATTCTCGTAACATAATATTAAAAACAAATTCGATTTCTTGTTGTTCATTCAGTTGAAAACTGACTAAGGAATATTTAAATGTCTTTTGCTCGGATAAATATTTTTCTAATCGTTCAAATTGATCGGAATTGATTAAAACCCCGACTATCTTCATAATTGGCATATCATCATATTCAAAAATAGCTTCTTCTACCCCGCCTTGCGGTAACGGCAAACTTTGTAACAGATTTAAAAATGCGCCGACTTGGCTCTTAGTAAAGGTTTGAACGGTATCTCGTATCGGTGAACTTCGATATTGCTCCAACTTTCTATGCAAATTATCCCGCTCCGTTTTCAATTGCTGATTTTGTTTTGCAAGCGGCCTGTTTTGTTGATTTATTTGTAAAGCGGCTAATTGCAAATGGACGGCAAGACCTATCGCAACGCTCACGATTAAAACTAAACAACAAAATTGTTTATAGATCTTACTTTTCCATTGTCTTACTCGAAAATCGGTTAAATTTATTCCTCGCCATTCCATAAACTCGCCCCTAATGAGGTTAAATATAAAACAGGATCCGTTATCGAATCCGGTAATTCCAGCTGCTTTAAATGGCAATTTGCTTGTGTAAGATCCGTATTAAATTCAACGCCTTTAGGCGTCAATTTAAAAGTTTTATTTTCTAACGCATAAATTCTGTCTTGTTGCGCCGATTCCGAACTTGATAAATAGTTGAAACCGCGAACAAAGCAATAAAGCTCACAATCAAGAATCGTATTCGGTTGAATGAAAAGGGAGTCAGCATAATTTTTACGTAATGCATAAATAATTACTCGAACTAAATTGTCATTCGGTAGAGGAAAGCATTGGTAATCGAAATAAACTTCTTCAATTGCAAGCGGTAATTCTTGGCGCAAAACTTGTAAAATCTGTCGATAAATCATGGCTTGATCATAATTAATCGGTAAGAACAGATATTTTCGCCAAATATATTGAAAAGGAACGGATCGAATAAAAACAGGATTTTTAAGACATTCAACCGCTTGCGGTAAAGTAAAGCGATTGTCATCCGTTTTGAGTTGCCAATAAGTTTCCCTTTGCTCCTGATATTCAAAGGAAAAGCATCGATAAGCCTGATTTTCACTGATTCCAATCGAATAATTTTTAGATTCTTTTTTGAACGATTCGGCGAATTTTTTCACAATTTTAATTCCTTAAATCAACTTTATTCGATTTTTAAGCGGTTTTTTTAACATTTTTGGCTTATACTTATATTTTTAATGTAACTATATCTTGGCAATAACTTTTATTTCCGTCATTTACCAGAAGAGAATTTTTCGATGAAGATCGCAAAAATAATATTAAGTGCCTTACTTTCACTTATTATTTTAGGTGGCATCGCCGCCGGCTTAGCTTATATACATATCAGAGACAGTTTGCCGAATGTGTCTAGCTTAAAAACGGTTGAGTTGCAGCAGCCGATGCAGATCTTTACTGCAGACGGCAAATTAATCGGTGAAGTCGGCGAACAACGTCGTATCCCAGTGAAATTAGCCGAAATTCCGCAAACACTGATTGATGCGGTAATTGCGACCGAAGACGTGCGCTTTTATGACCATAAAGGTATTGATCCGAAAGGGATCGTTCGAGCGATTTGGCGTTCCAGTCAAGGCGATACCCAAGGTGCAAGTACCATTACCCAACAGTTGGCTCGTAACTTTTTCTTAACGCCGGAACGTAATTTGGAACGTAAGCTCAAAGAAGCGATTCTTGCGCTTGAAATCGAGAAAGTACTAACGAAAGACGAAATTCTTGAGCTTTACCTCAATAAAATTTATCTAGGTTATCGTTCACACGGCGTTGCCGCCGCAGCCAAAACCTATTTTGGTAAGAACCTCGATCAACTGACTTTAGGTGAAATGGCGATTATTGCCGGCTTACCGAAAGCACCATCGACCATGAACCCGCTTTATTCGGTAAAACGTGCTGAAGCGCGCCGTAATGTGGTATTGGGTCGAATGTTAGAAGTCGGTAAAATTACTCAACAGCAATATGATCAAGCGAAAGCGGAAACGGTAAAAGCGACGTTTTACGGTACCGCTTTGGAATTCCGAGCCGATTACGTTACCGAAATGGTTCGCCAAGAAATGGTTAAACGTTACGGTGAGGACGTGGCATATAATAAAGGTTTTAAAGTGTATGCGACCGTGCTTTCAACCGACCAAAAAGCGGCGCAAGACGCATTAAGCGAGAACTTGATTAATTATGATCGCCGTCACGGTTGGCGCGGGGCCGAAAAACTTTGGAGCGGTAAAGAGGCTTGGGACGACGAGAAAATTATCGACCATCTAAGTAAATTGCCGAATTCCGATCCGTTTATCGGTGCGGCTGTTATGGCGGTCGGAAAAAACGGCTATACCATTATGTTACCTAACGGCGATAAAGAGGAATTACAAAAATCGAACGCCGTATTCGGCAAACAAATCAAGCTCAACGTAGGCGAACAAATTTGGGTTCGTAAACATAAAAACGGTAAAGATTGGCAACTCGGTCAGATTCCTGAAGTGAATTCGGCATTAGTTTCGTTAAACAGCGATAACGGTGCGATTGAAGCGATTGTCGGCGGTTTTAGTTTTGAACAAAGTCGTTTTAATCGAGCGACACAATCGCTCGTGCAAGTCGGTTCATCGATTAAACCGTTTATTTATGCGGCGGCTATGAATAAAGGTTTAAGTCTTTCCACGACACTAAGCGACTCGCCGATTACCATTACTAAAAAAGGACAAAAACCGTGGACGCCTAAAAATGCGGATAATCGTTATGAAGGCCCGTTACGCTTACGTGTCGCACTCGGTAAGTCTAAAAATATGATTGCCATTCGCACATTACAGATGGCGGGTGTAGATTACGTTGCGGAATATCTTGAACGTTTCGGTTTCAATCGAGATCAATTTGTAGCGACCGAAGCGCTCGCTTTAGGCGCAGCTTCATTTACTCCGCTGGAAATGGCAAGAGGTTATGCCGTGTTTGATAACGGCGGTTACTTAATCGAACCTTATATTATTGAACGTATTTTAGATAATCAGGGTAACGAATTATTTAAAGCGAATCCGGCGATTGCTTGTATGGATTGTAATATCGGCGTTAAATATCCTGAACCGACCTATTTCGACGGCGTGAAGATTCATGATGAAACGCAATTACAAGGAAACTCGGAAATCTCGGAAAATGATGAAAGTAACGATACTTCGGCAGAGAATGACGATGAGCTCGAAATTAAACCGGCGGTAAAATCCGATGCGCCGAGTTTAATGACCGAAGCGGCACAAAACGGTACGGAAACCCGTTATGCGCCGCGCGTTATCAGCGGCGAACTCGCCTTCCTGATGCGTAGCGCATTAAACAGTGCGATTTACGGCGAACCGGGACAAGCGTGGAACGGAACCAGTAAAGCGCTTGCAAATGAATTTAAACGTAAAGATATCGGCGGAAAAACCGGTACGACCAATAATTCGAAAGTCACTTGGTATGCCGGTTTCGGTGCGAATATCGTGACCACGGTCTATGTCGGCTTCGACGATAATAAACGTGATTTGGGTAAAGGCGAAGCGGGAGCCAGAACCGCAATGCCGGCTTGGATTAAATATATGAAAGTGGCGTTAGCGGATAAAAAAGAAAGAACGCCGGTAATGCCACCGAATATTATCGAAACTAAAATCGATAGCGTAAGCGGTTTCCTCGGTAATAACTTAACCGAATACTTTATTAAAGGAACCGAACCGACGAAAAAATATATCGTAGAAAAAGCCTATAAATTACCTCAAGAGGCGAAACCGCATTTAGAACAACGACTGGGCTTACCGCCGAAAGAATTATTAAATTCACCGGGTAGCTTCGAGTTATTCTAAAAAATAATTTATGAAATATTTTAGGGATTATCTCCCTATGAGGTTGAATCGGGTATGGTTTCTTGCGATAATCATACCCAATTATTTTGGGCAATTTGTGGTATTTCTTATACTAAACATAATCGAAAAAACATTTGCAAAATTTTTCGTAAAACAGACCGCTTGCCGTTGCTAAAAACACGAAGCAATTGAGCATTAGCGGTCGTTTTTTTCCACAAATTGAATTTGTCACATAATATTGAAATAAAAGAAGAACAAACGATGGCAGAAAAACGTAATATTTTCCTTATAGGTCCTATGGGTGCGGGTAAAAGCACCATTGGTCGTCAGCTCGCTCAAATGCTAGGAATGGAATTTATTGATTCTGACGCAGTAATTGAAGAACGTGCCGGTGCAGATATCGATTGGATTTTTGACCTTGAAGGTGAAACCGGTTTTCGTAAGCGTGAAGAACGTATTATTAACGAGCTTACGCAAAACCAAGGTGTTGTATTATCAACCGGCGGCGGTTCGGTGTTATCCAAAGAAAATCGCAACGTCTTGTCCGCTCGCGGTATCGTTATCTACCTTGAAACTACGGTGGATAAACAATTCGAGAGAACGCAACGCGATAAAAAACGTCCGTTGCTGCAAACGGAGAATCCTCGTGAAACGCTGGAAGCACTGGCAAAAGTACGCAATCCGCTCTATGAAGAAATTGCGGACATTACGCTACAAACCGATGAGCAAAGCGCTAAACTGGTTGCGACACACATCATTGAACTGATTGATAATCTTCAATAAGTTACCCGGGATTAAACGCCCCTATAAATATAATTCGCACATCATTAAATGTGTCGAGATGAGGAAGTAAAATATGTTGCAAGTCAATGTCGAATTAAAAGAGCGTCGTTATCCGATAACCATCGGAGCGGGTTTACTCGGTGATCCGAACAGCTATTCTTCGCTGAAAGCGGGAGATAAGGTGATGATTGTTTCAAATCCTACCGTCGCCGCACATTATCTTGCAACAGTAACAAATACGCTTAACGGATTAGGTTGTAGTGTTGATTCCGTACTCATTCCTGACGGAGAAAAATATAAGACCTTAGATTCGCTCAATATGATTTTTACCGCATTATTGGAAAAAAATCATAACAGAGACACCACGCTTATCGCTTTAGGCGGCGGTGTGATCGGCGATGTTGCGGGTTATGCGGCGGCATCTTATCAACGCGGTATTCGTTTTATCCAAATCCCAACGACATTACTGGCTCAGGTCGATTCGTCGGTCGGCGGCAAAACGGCGGTTAATCATCCGCTCGGCAAAAATATGATCGGAGCGTTCTATCAGCCGATTTCTGTGATTATTGATACGAATACCTTACAAACCCTTCCTAAACGAGAAGTGAGTGCGGGACTTGCCGAAGTCATTAAGTACGGTGCGATCTTTGATATTCATTTCTTTGAATGGTTGGAAAGTAATATCCATCATTTAGTCGCATTAAAACAAAATGAATTGGAATACTGTATTCAACGTTGTTGCCAGTTAAAAGCCGATGTGGTGGCGCGTGACGAAACGGAAAAGGGTGACCGAGCCTTACTCAACTTAGGGCATACGTTCGGTCATGCGATTGAAGCTCATCTCGGATACGGAAATTGGTTACACGGTGAAGCCGTTTCGGTAGGGATGTTGGAGGCGGCGGAATTATCCCGCATCTTAGGCGATTTATCCGCTCAAGATGTTTCTCGTCTGGAAAGATTACTGGCACAAGCCGTACTGCCGACAATATCGCCGGACGGAATGGAACCTAGCGAATATTTGCCTTATATGTGGCGCGATAAAAAAGTACTGGGCGGTCAATTACGTCTTGTCTTGTTAAAATCACTGGGGAAAGCCTACGTTACGGCACAAGCGTCGGAGCAACAAGTCTTGTCTGCGATTGAAAGATTTACACAACGTGAGTTTCATGAGTAATAAAAGAGCCTTTCTCAAGTGGGCGGGAGGAAAATACCGCTTAACGACCGAAATTCGTAAACATTTGCCCCCTAAGTCTGCTCAGGGGGCTTGTTTCGTTGAACCTTTCGTTGGAGCCGGTTCCGTCTTTTTAAATACGGATTACGAACGTTATCTACTTGCGGACATTAACCCCGATTTAATTAATTTATTCAATATCATCAAACATGATGTCGAACATTATATTAAAGAAACCAAAACGCTTTTTTTAGCTTCCGAAGCGAATACCGCCTCTTTTTATTACGCTCGCCGCCAAGAATTTAATCGTTCGTCCGATAAGTTCAGGCGCTCGGTACTGTTTCTTTATTTGAATCGTTTCGGCTTTAACGGCTTATGCCGCTATAACCAAAAACATGAATATAACGTACCGTTCGGAGCTTATAAAACGCACTATTTTCCTGAAAACGAATTACGTTTTTTCGCTGAAAAAGCGCAAAAAGCCGAATTTATCTGTGCCGATTTTGAACAGGTTTTTGCCCGCTTGTATCAAGCTCCCGACAATTATATTGTTTATTGCGATCCGCCGTACGCCCCCTTGCAACAAGATACTAATTTTACTCACTATGCCGGCGGCGGGTTCAGCCTCGTGCAGCAGGAAAAATTAGCTCAGCTCGCAAGACAGGCGCAGACAAATAATATTCCCGTATTGATTTCAAACCATGACACGGCGTTTACCCGACAAATCTACCATGGTGCAAAAATCAAAAAAATTAAAGTTCAACGTTCTATCGGGCAGCGAGCCGATTCTCGTATTAAAGTAGATGAACTGCTTGCACTCTTCTTATAATTTGCAAAAATTTCTTAAAATCTTACCGCTTGCTTTGCGGAAATAGCCTAACTTAGGAGTAATAATGGCGAATAAATCTGTAGAACGCCAATCTTGGTCAAATAGATTGGCTTATGTGATGACGGTTGCAGGGGCGACCGTCGGTTTCGGGGCGACTTGGCGTTTTCCTTATTTAGTCGGAGAAAACGGCGGCGGTGCCTATGTATTTTTATTTTGTATTGCGATGATTGTGATCGGTATTCCGATGATTTTGGTTGAAAACGTTATCGGTCGTCGTATTAAAGTCAATGCAATCGATGCTTTCGGTGGAATGGCAAACGATAAAAAAATTGCTTCGGGTTGGAAAATTCTCGGTTATATGGGCTTACTCGGTGCTTTCGGTATCTTAGCCTACTATATGGTACTGGGCGGTTGGGTATTAAATTATATCAGCAGTTTAATTAGCGGTACTTTAGATCTTTCCACTCCGGTTACGGTTGAAACAACCGCATCTTACTATAAGGAAAGCATCCAAAACAGCCCGATGGCGATTATCGGTTATACCGCTTTATTCGTCTTGGTAAACTATTTTATTTTGAGTAAAGGGATCGTGGACGGTATTGAACGTTCGGTTAAATACCTTATGCCGTTACTCTTTGTCTTCTTACTTGTCATGGTTATTCGCAATGTTACCCTACCGGGAGCGGCGGAAGGGATCGCATTTTATCTAATGCCCGATTTTTCTAAAATTACACCGAAACTTTTCGTATTCGTATTGGGGCAAGTATTCTTTGCGTTAAGCCTCGGTTTCGGTGTATTAATCACACTTTCCAGCTATTTGGATAAAAATGAGAATTTAGTTAAAACCGCTACCATTACCGGTATTATGAATACCTTGATTGCGGTACTCGCCGGTTTTATGATTTTCCCGTCATTATTTAGTTTTGGCGTGGCACCGAATTCAGGCCCTACGTTGGTTTTCCAAAGTTTGCCGATTGTCTTCTCTAATATGTGGGGCGGAACACTTTTTGCCATTATTTTCTTCAGTTTACTCGTTGTAGCGGCACTTACGACGTCCTTAACGATTTATGAAGTAATTATTACCGCTTTACAAGAAAAAACCAAAATGAGCCGTAAAAAGGCGATTGCGGTTACGTTATCTACGATTTTTGTGATTGGCAATATTCCGTCGGTCTTAGGCGACAATCTCTGGCAACATATTCGTATTATGGATAAAAGTATTTTTGACGCTTTCGACTATATCAGCGGCAATATTCTGTTTATTCTTACCGCATTAGGCAGTGCGATTTTTGTGGGATTTGTGTTAAAAGATGAAGCGAAAAAAGAATTGGGTGCGGGAAAAGTCTTCACGAATATTTGGTTCAATTACGTTAAATTCGTGATTCCGGTTATTATCTTAGTGATTTTCTTTAATTCGTTATAAACAAAATACAAAAAAGGCTATTCAACGGAATAGCCTTTTTTATGGAAAAAATATGAGTTAAAAATTAACCCATACCGTATTTTTTTAATTTTTTGCGTAACGTACCGCGGTTAATACCTAACATGGTTGCCGCACGTGTTTGGTTACCGCGAGTATATTGCATAACCATATCTAACATCGGGTGTTCGATTTCAGATAATACTAACTCGTATAATTCTGTCGGATCTTCACCGTTTAATTGAGATAAATAATTTTTTAATGCCGCTTTTACATTATCACGAAGTGGTTTGTTCACTTGTTGTGCTTGGGCATTTAACATTGATACCGTTAATGGGTTTTGTACAGGTTGTTGTTCTAACATTGTCCTCTATCCAACTAAAATAGGATTCTACCGAATCGATTTCATAAAATCTTCCAATGCGAGTAATTGTTCTTTTGTCGAATCCAACGCATTGAAAGTACGTTTAAAAGTTAAGTCTGGCGACAATTGATCCGCATACCAACCGACATGTTTACGTGCGATACGATAACCTTTTTGTTCACCGTAAAACCGATGAAGGTCTTCGATATGCTTAAACATGAGCCGGCATTTTTCATCCAAAGGCAAATCCAAAAGGCGACCGTTCTCTAAAAATTGTTCAACTTCCTTAAACAACCAAGGGCGACCGAAACTGCCTCTACCGATCATAACCGCATCCGCTTGCGTATAATCTAACACATACTTCGCTTTCTCTGCGGAGGTTATATCGCCGTTAGCAATAATCGGAATAGAAACCGCTTGTTTAACGGCTTTAATACTGTCGTATTCGGCATTACCTTCAAAAAGGCAATGACGCGTACGACCGTGAATCGTTAAAGCGGAGATACCTGCCTTTTCGGCAATTTTTGCAATCTCCAAACAGTTTCTATTTTCCTGATCCCAACCTGTTCTAATTTTTAATGTTACAGGCACATCCACAGCATTGACTACCGCATCTAAAATTTGAGCGACTAATTCGGGTTCGCGTAAAAGTGCGGATCCCGCCATTTTCTTGTTTACCTTTTTAGCCGGACAGCCCATATTAATATCAATAATTTGCGCTCCGTACTCAACATTGACTTTAGCCGCCATTGCCATTTCCGCTGGATCCGACCCTGCAATTTGTACGGCATTGATGCCAATCTCCTCATGATGCGCAAGCCTCAAACGAGATTTTTCCGTATGCCATACCTCAGGGTTTGTGGACATCATCTCCGAAAAAGTCAAACTTGCTCCAAGTTTAGTACACAAACGGCGGAAAGGTTGGTCGGTAATACCTGCCATCGGCGCGAGGAAAATACGGTTTTTTAATTCATATTGTCCTATACGCATACTTTTTCTTCCGTAAGTGATTAAATTTAAAACAAATTTAACGAGATAACTATCCAAATAAAAAGTACGGCTAAAAAACCGTACTCTTTAATCAATCTATGTCAGCTTCAGCTGATTTTGAGGTGCGTATGATACGCACTTTTTACATAATTGGGAAGCCTATTTATTGGACAATTTCTAAAAAAATAAAAATAATTTTTTTATCCCCCTAAAACCTATCATTTAAGGATATTCAATTGCTGAAACTTTACCAAAGTCTGTTTTCCAATCGATTTCCGCAATTACCGCCGGATAAAAATGTACGCTATCTTGGTGTTGCGTCAAACTGACGACCAAGTCATACACTAACGGTAAATGCGATATGATTAGAATATTCTTCGCCCCTTCTTCACGTAAGAAATCCAAATAGTTTTTAACGTTCTCCGGATCTCCGCCGGGCGTAACGCCTTCCCAAATTTCTATCGACGAATTTACCAAATTTCGCTTAAAATCGACCGCTTGCATCCCTTCGTTCAAAGCCTCGAAAGTCTGTTGCGCACGCAGATACGGACTCACAATCACTTTATCCGATACGATACTTTGCTCAAGAAAACGTTTTGCCAACCATTGACCCTGTTTATAAGCCGTTTTTCGCCCGTTTTCCGTTAAAGGGCGCTCGCTATCCGTCGTCGCATTAAACCCGGCTTCGCCGTGGCGCATAATCCAAATATTCATAGGAAAACCTCATTACTGTATTTAAACCAACACGATTTAAGCGTATAATACTCTGCGTTTAAGGCGTTAAAATACCGCCGATGAAAAGAATTTTCAATTTCTAAATAATCAATAATTACGGAGTCTAATCAATGTCTAGAAAACTCAGAAGAACAAAAATTGTTTGTACAATGGGTCCAGCTACCGATCGTGGTAATAATTTAGAAAAAGTTATCGCTGCAGGTGCGAATATGGTTCGTATGAACTTCTCGCACGGTGTGCCGGAAGATCATATCGAACGTGCAAATAAAGTGCGTGAAATTGCAGCTAGATTAGGTAAAACTGTAGCGATTTTAGGCGATTTACAGGGTCCTAAAATTCGTGTTTCTACATTCAAAGACGGTAAAATTTTCTTAAATATCGGTGACAAATTCACTTTAGATGCGGATTTACCGCGTGGTGAAGGTCATCAAGATGCGGTCGGTTTAGACTATAAAAACTTACCGAACGATGTCGTACCGGGTGATATTCTTTTATTAGATGACGGTAACGTACAATTAAAAGTTCTTTCGGTTGAAGGCGTGAAAGTGCATACGGAAGTGACTGTCGGTGGTCCGTTATCGAATAACAAAGGTATCAATAAGTTAGGCGGCGGTTTATCTGCACCGGCATTAACGGAAAAAGATAAAGAAGACATTAAACTTGCGGCTAAAATCGGTGTGGATTACTTAGCGGTATCATTCCCGCAATCAAGTGCGGATTTAGACTATGCGCGTCAATTGGCACGTGAAGCGGGATTAGAAGCGAAAATCGTGGCGAAAGTGGAACGTGCGGAAACCGTTGCAACCGAAGAAGCGATGGATGACATTATTTTAGGTTCTGACGTGGTAATGGTTGCACGTGGCGACTTAGGTGTTGAAATCGGTGATGCGGCGTTAGTCGGCGTACAAAAACGTTTAATTCGTCGTGCTCGTAAATTAAACCGCGTAGTCATTACCGCTACCCAAATGATGGAATCGATGATCAAAAAACCGATGCCGACACGTGCCGAAGTTATGGACGTAGCGAATGCGGTATTAGACGGTACGGATGCAGTAATGCTTTCCGGTGAAACGGCAAACGGCGATTATCCGGTTGAAACGGTTAAATCAATGGCGGAAGTCTGTTTAGGTGCGGAAACGATGCCGAGCATCAACATCTCTCGTCACCGTATGGAAGGTACATTCGCAACGATTGATGAAGCGGTTGCTATGTCTGCGATGTACACCGCTAACCACTTGGAAGGCGTATCTGCGCTTATCGCTTTAACCCACTCGGGCGAAACGGCGAAATTAATGAGTCGTATCAGTTCAGGTTTACCGATTTATGCGTTATCTCGTAATCAACAAGCATTAAATCGTACCGCGCTTTATCGCGGCGTAACACCGGTATTCTATGATGAAGAAAGCCGTACTTTCGAAGGTGCGAAAAAAGCTATCGCTCTATTAAAAGAGAAAGGCTATTTAATGTCTGGCGATTTAGTATTATTAACTCAAGGTGACGAGTTAAAAGAAGGCGGTACGAACACCAGCCGTTTATTAAAAGTTGAATAAGCACTTTTTAATCAGACCGAACCCACGCAAAAGCGTGGGTTTTTACTATTCGCTATCAATGAATTACTTTAAAGATCGCTAATTCTAATGAAAAAACAACCGCTTAATATCTGTATTTTACGTCTGTCCGCCATTGGTGACGTATGCCACACTCTTGCCGTCGTACAGGCGATTCAACGTCAATATCCCGACGCCAAAATCAGTTGGATTATCGGTAAAACCGAAGCAATGCTAATGCAAGGTTTGGAAAATATCGAGCTGATTCCTTATGATAAAAAAACAGGCTGGAAAGGAATATTTACACTTTGGAAAACATTAGCCAACAAGCGGTTCGATTTTTTGCTAAACATGCAAACCGCTTTTCGTGCCTCAATAATTTCGTTAGGTATTAAAGCGACGAAGAAAATCGGTTTTAATCGAGATCGCGCGCGTGAAATGCAATGGCTTTTTACTAATGAAAAAGTGGAAATGACCGCTTCTCCGCACGTTTTGGACGGGCAAATGATGTTCGCCAAAGCAATCGGTGTAACCGATTTAACGCCTCGTTGGTCGCTACCTGTAAGTCAGTCCGATCTGGATTACAGTGCCGCTTTTATTGATAAAAGCAAGAAAAACGTACTGATTGCGCCTTGTTCCAGTAAACAGGAAAAAGATTGGGGAGCGGAACACAATGCGGAAATCGCCAAATGGCTTGCCGCACAAAATATCAATGTGCTTATTGCCGGCTCGCCTTCCGCTTATGAAACGGAAACCGCAGCTAAAATTCAACAACTTACGCCGAATTGTATCAATATTGCCGGGAAAACCAGCTTAAAACAGCTTGCCGCATTAATTAAGCAAGTTGATTTGGTTATCTCGCCGGATACCGGTGCGGCACATATTGCGACTACGCAAGGCACGCCGGTTATCGGCTTATATGCGATTCACAATCCTCGTCGTACTGCGCCTTATAATGATCGGCACAATGTTGTTTCGGTTTATGATCAAGCGGTCTTAGATTATTACGGAAAACCGTGGTATGAACTGCCTTGGGCAACCAAAGCCAAGAGTAAATCCGGCGAAAAATTAATGGAACGAATCTCTGTCGAAGATGTGAAGAAAAAAATAGTTGAAACGCTTGCTGTAAAATTGTAAAGTAACACTGTATTTAAAATTTTACAGACAAGGAAATAAAAATGAACACCGTAGTTAATCAGGATAGTTTGCATAATGTGAATATTGTTGATGAAAAAGTATTACTCACCCCGGCCGAGCTAAAAGCCGAATTACCTTTGCCCGAATATCTACGTAAACAAATTGAAACATCGCGTCGAGAAATCTCGGATATTATCCATAAACGTGATCAGCGTAAATTAATTGTGATTGGTCCTTGTTCTATTCATGATCCGATTGCCGCCATCGAATACGGCAAAAAATTAAAGGCGTTAGCCGATACCGTGTCGGATAAACTTTACATCGTCATGCGTGTATATTTTGAAAAACCGCGTACTACCGTGGGCTGGAAGGGGCTGATTAACGATCCGAAAATTGACGGGACTTTCGATGTCGAAACCGGCTTACGTGTCGGGCGTAAGCTCTGTTTGGACCTCGCCGAATTAGGTTTACCGTTAGCAACCGAAGCACTTGATCCGATGACGCCGCAGTATTTGGCTGATCTCTTCAGTTGGTCGGCGATTGGTGCCAGAACGACCGAATCGCAAACACACCGAGAATTGGCTTCCGGTTTATCTATGGCGGTCGGTTTTAAAAACGGCACGGACGGCAGTTTATCCGTAGCGATTAATGCAATGCAATCCGCCGCACAAAGCCATAGCTTTATCGGCATCAACCAAAAAGGTCAGGTGAATTTATTGCATACTAAGGGTAATCCGGATAGCCATGTGATTCTACGCGGCGGAAAAACACCTAATTTTGAAAAACAATATGTGGAAGAATGTGAAGCCGCACTACGTAAAGCCGGTTTAGCGGAAGCGATTATGATTGACTGTAGCCACGGTAACTCGAATAAAGATTACCGTCGCCAACCGCTTGTTGCGGAAGATGCCTTGTCACAATTATTAGCCGGCAATACTTCCATTATCGGTTTAATGATCGAAAGCCACTTAAATGCCGGTAACCAATCTTCTGATCAGGCTTTCAATCAAATGCAATACGGCGTATCCATTACCGACGCTTGTATCGATTGGCAAACGACAGAAAATCTCTTAACCGATTTTGCTGAAAAATTAAGAGCTTAACACCAGCCTAAAAGGTTCGATATAAAACGAATAAGCGGGCACATTTTGCCAAAAAATTTAAAAATTTGACCGCTTATTTTATGAATCTTTCGATAGCATAAAGGACCCTTATATGAATCCGCTCAATCCTTTACGAGAACAAATCGATCAAGTTGATCAACAATTAATCCGACTGTTTGCCGAACGTTTAAAATTAGTCGCCGAGGTGGGAAAAGTTAAATCGGAACACGGTATTCCCGTTTATGCGCCGGAACGCGAAACGGCGATGATAGCCGCCCGCCGTCAAGAAGCGGAAAAGCAAGGCGTTCCCGCCGACTTAATCGAAGACGTATTAAGACGAGTAATGCGTGAATCTTATGTGAATGAAAACAAACACGGTTTTAAAACCACGAATCCGCATATTCATAAAATCGTAATTGTCGGCGGTAAAGGGAAATTGGGCGGATTATTTGCACGTTTTCTAACACTTTCGGGCTATCGAGTAGAAACGTTAGGCAGTCAAGATTGGGAACAAGCGGAACACATTCTTAGCGATTGTGATTTGGTTATTGTTTGCGTACCGATTGTTAAAACGTTGGAAACGATCGAACGTTTACAACCGTTTTTAACCGAAAATATGATCTTAGCGGATTTAACATCGGTTAAAGCGCAACCGCTTGAAAAAATGTTGGAAGTGCATAGCGGCCCGGTGGTCGGTTTACATCCGATGTTCGGACCGGATATCGCTTCAATGGCAAAGCAAGTGGTAGCCTGCTGCCACGGACGTTTTTCCGAAAAATACGAATGGCTTATCGAACAAATTAAAATTTGGGGTGCAAAAATCGAGGTAATCGATGCTCACGAACACGATCATGCAATGACTTACATTCAAGCATTGCGCCACTTCTCGACTTTCACTTTCGGTTTGCACTTATCTCGACAATCGGTCAAATTATCGCAACTTTTGGCTCTGTCTTCACCGATTTACCGGTTAGAATTGGCAATGATCGGGCGTTTATTTGCACAAGACGGCGGTTTATATGCGGATATTATTTCGGATAAGCCGGAAAATCTTGCCGTGATCGAATCGCTGAAAGAGACTTTTACCAGCAGCCTGGATTTCTTTAAAAACAACGATAAAGCAGGCTTTATCCAAGCATTTGAAGACGTTCATCATTGGTTCGGTGATTATTCGGAACAATTTTTAAAAGAAAGCCGAATCCTACTGCAACAAGCAAATGACAATCGGAAATAATAACAAGCGGTCTAATTTCCATACTTTTTTGCGAAAAGAAATAAAAATTAGGCCGCTTATAAAGCAAAGCGAAAGGCTCCGTTATCGGAGCCTTTGTATCGTTTTCAGTACATTTAATTGAACGCTTAATACTTCATTTACTTGGGGATAAATAACGTAGTCGGGCTGAATGACATCTTTATCTTCAGTAAATATATCTCTCTTAAATACGGTGAATCAAATTCCGTCTTTAGAAAAGGCGATAGTATTTTCTAAAAAATACATATCTCCTATCCTTCCTATAAAAAGTTCCATACCCCTAATATATTCCAATATTCAGCACAATAATCGAACAATCATTCTTATTTTTTAAAATTTTATAAAAAACTTTAAAACAAGTAACATTTAGCATAAATGACCAAATTCATATCACCCTTATACGATTATGCTTTAAACAAAGTATTTCGGCTTACAAAATTTTTATCATTTTTTTCACGAAATAAATTAATCGAAAAAAAGCGATTGTTTTCATTCGGAACTTAAGCATACAATGCCTAAAACCGTACTAAATTTTATACAATAAAGGGAAAGAAAACATGACACAAACACAACAAATTGAGCCGGCTTCGAACTGGCAATCAAAATTAAAAGCAATGGGACCGGGGATATTAATGGCGTCCGCAGCGGTAGGCGGTTCGCATATTGTTGCTTCAACTCAAGCAGGGGCGATTTACGGTTGGCAATTGGCATTAATTATTATTTTAGCGAATTTATTTAAATACCCGTTTTTCCGTTTCGGCGTGCAATATACGTTAAGTTCGAATAAAACCTTATTAGAAGGCTATCAAGAAAAAGGCAAAATCTACTTATGGATATTCTTTATTCTTAACGTGATTGCGGCAATGATCAACACGGCGGCAGTAGGTATTGTAACGGCGGCAATTTTAAAATTTATCTTCTCGGCACTCGGCATCCAATTTGATCTAAGTATTCCGGTTGCCAGTACCGTTATTATCGCGGTTACTTGGGGCATTCTGTTATTAGGTAAATATCGCTTTTTAGATACCCTTTCTAAAGGCATTATGATTGCGCTAACGGTTTCCACCGTAACCGCCGTTATTGTGGCGGCGTTAAAGGGCGGCATACAGGTCGCACCGGATTTTATTGAACCAAGCCCTTGGAATTTAGCCTCACTCGGTTTTATTGTGGCGTTAATGGGTTGGATGCCGGCACCGATTGAGATTTCGGCAATCAACTCAATGTGGGTAGTGGCAAAACGTCGTTTAAATAAAGTCAGCTATGAAGACGGTATTTTCGATTTCAACGTTGGTTTTATCGGCACGGCAATTCTTGCTTTAGTATTCTTGGCATTAGGTGCGTTAGTGCAATACGGCTCGGGCGAAGCGGTTGAACAGGCTGGGGTAAAATATATTGCACAATTAATAAAAATGTACTCGTTTGCTATCGGCGATTGGTCTAAATTATTGATCGCATTCATCGCTTTTATGTGTATGTTCGGCACAACCATTACCGTGATCGACGGTTATTCACGCGCTAATAACGAAGCGTTACGTTTATTACTGAATAGAAAAGAAAGTTCTGTGGCAAGTTTGAGCATTTGGATGACGGTTACCGCTGCAATCGGGATTTTAATCATCACGGTATTTATGAGTGACGTAGCAAAAATGCTTTCGTTTGCAATGATTTGTTCATTCGCTTCAACCCCGATATTTGCCGCATTAAATCTTTCTCTCGTATTGAAAGGCGAGCATAAAGTAAAAGGCGGGTTGTTCTGGTTATCTATCGTCGGTTTAATTTATCTTTCTGCTTTCACTTTATTATTTATCGCTTACCAGCTAGGTATGCTCTCTTAAGTTATAAATCAGATAGAAATACACAAGCGGTCTATTTTCCGATTTTTTTGCAAAGCAATAAGGAAAATAGACCGCTTGTTTTTTTAAATATATTATACGTTTGATTCGCTATCGCTGACTAACGGAAAGCCGCCCAAACCTTTTAAGCGATTCACCATCGCACAGAATAACTCGGTGGTTTTTTCTGTGTCGTATAAAGCGGAATGCGCCTGTTTGCCGTCAAACGGAATTTTTGCCATTTGGCAGGCTTTGACTAAGACGGTTTGCCCGAACATAAAACCGGCAAGCGTTGCGGTATCAAACATTGCAAACGGATGGAACGGATCACGCTTCGCATTGATACGCTTTACCGCCGCTTGTACGAACGCCTGATCAAAGGCTGCATTATGCGCCACAATCACCGCGCGCTGGCAACCTTGCTCTTTCATTGCACGGCGTACCATTTTAAACATTTCGGGAATCGCAATATTTTCCGGCACCGCACCGCGCAACGGGTTATCAATATCAATGCCGTTAAATTTTAGCGAATCGGGATTGATATTCGCCCCTTCAAACGGCTGAATATGAAAATGGCATTTTTGATCCGGCACCAAATAACCGTTCTCATCCATTTTGACCGTGATTGCCGCCAGTTCCAATAAAGCGTCAGTTTGCGCATTCAATCCGGCGGTTTCCACATCAATAATGACCGGTAAATAGCCGCGAAAACGATTTTTTAAGAAATTATAGTCTGTTACTTGTTCTGTCATTGTCTGTTCATTACGGACAATCTCTATCCGTCTAAAGAAAAAGCGGTCGGATTTTAAAGAGAATTTGCAAAATTTCCTCAAAATTTGACCGCTTACGCCATAAAAATAGTTAGGGATTTCTATTTTTCGGCAAATACGATTAGTTACCTAATGCAGCCTGTGCATTTTTATTTTCGATAAACTCGATTTTATAACCGTCCGGATCTTCGGCAAACGCGATGACCGTTGTTCCGCCTAATACCGGACCCGGCTCACGGGTAATTTTACCGCCCGCCGCACGTACGCTTTCGATCGTTGCATAAATGTCATCCACGCCTAACGCCACGTGACCGAATGCCGTACCTAACTCATAACTTTCTACGCCCCAGTTATAAGTTAATTCGATTACCGCACTTTCACTTTCGTCCGCATAACCGACAAATGCTAATGAATATTTATATTGAGGGTTTTCGCTGGTACGAAGTAAACGCATACCTAACACTTCGGTATAAAATTTAATTGAACGTTCTAAATCGCCCACGCGTAACATGGTATGTAAAATTCGCATAGTTTCATTCCTTATTTAAGTTAAAAAACTGCGTGTATTATGGCATAATTCCACATCAAAATCATTTTCCAATTTAACTTATCCGTTTAATTTATGTCACACGATCACAATTCCGAAAAAAAATATGAGGTTGCCACACATGCACTTTTACCAATGGTATTAATGCTGTTTGTGCAAATGTTTCTTAATCACTATTTTGCCCCGCAAAACGCTATTTTTATTTCGCCGTATTTACTCGCCTTTTTCATTACTAACTTCATTATCTTTTTTGTGTTATGGAAAGGAGAAATTTGCCTGGGACAAACCGGTAGGCTGTTGTTTGTCTTGAAATTTTTTATGCTGTTTTCTCTCGGCAATTTTATTTATTCAATCGGCTTTACGCCGAAACATAACCCAATGGCACTTGCCGGCGTGGCATCTTTGATGCTTAGTCTTTTTTATTGGTTGTTTACCGCCCGTGAAAAACCGATAAATACGTTAATTTACTGTGCTTTCGGTATTCTGGCAGTCGGTATGATTCAGTATTTGGCCATTTACTGGATTGAACTTCCGTCTTTGTTTAACGGGATTCGAGCGAATAATTTCGCTCAACTGTTACTCGGTATTTTACTTGCCGGTTGGTATTTAATGTTGGCGAAAAGCCGTCTTGACGTCTTTTTCAAATTATTAGTACAGCTTGCACTTATCGTATTGGTATTCAATTACCTATGGAGTGCTTTCGTACTTTACCAACAATTGCAAATTATGCCGGATATGGCGTTATTGCCTTATGCAGTTTATTTTATCGTGCAATTTGTGATTTTCGCATTGCTCGCTTGGCTATTACTCGGCAAAGGCGAAAAACAGATTAAAAACCCGCTCGGTTGGACGTTAGCCACCTTATTGGCAATGCTTTATCCATTCACTAATATGATCTAATGCTAAAACGTAGCTTACTTGTTATAGGGACTTTGGTTGCACTGCTGATTGTCGGCGGTGCAACGCTGTTTTCAGGTAAGCAACTTGCAACGGTAAGCAACTGGTTTCTACCGGACGGCTGGCAAATTCAAACACCCGCCGGCGGTATTCAAGCGAATTTGGAAAATGCCCATTTAGCCAAATTTTCACTTACCTATCAAAACTGCCCGTTAATTACGGTCGATAATCTTGCTGTGTATTGGCATAGTCAGCATCAAGTCTCAATTGATAAAGCGACCCTTAATTATCAATGTTTAACTCAATTACCCCCTTCGGACGAATCACCCTCTAAATTCTCGCTCGCCCCGATTTTAGCTTTGTTACCGGAAGGTGAGGCGGAAATTAAAGCGTTACATTGGCTGAATTTACCCAATGATCTTCATCCTCGCTTCTCTCAATTATTAGAAACACCAAGCTACGGCAAATTTACCTTTTTTCAGCAAAAATTGACCGCTTCCGTCCGCCAACAAGCGGTCGAATTAACTGCGGAATTTGCCAATCAAAGGCTTTCCGGCAATTTAAGCTATCAACCGAGCGAACAGGAAAAACACAATCTACTGTTTTCCACTCACTTGAACCCGAAAGATTTACTTGCGATTCCGTCACAATTTGAAGGCGATTATCATTGGATTCTACCGAAAGAAATGATCGCAAATGAAGTGATTCGAGAAGGCAGTTCTTTACTTAGTTGGCAAACCGATGAACAAAATCACTTGATCGGCGATTGGGCTTTCGCCTCCGAAACGGCTCCGCAAAATCGTTTAAATTTTCCATTCCGTTTTGATGGACAAACCCTTGAAATTAAACAGGGTAAATTCTATTGGGATTGGTTGGAAGACTTTCCGCTACAAGGTTTTATCAATGCCAAACTCACACCGAACAGCTTTGCAAACGGCGATTATTACCCGCTCAAAACCTATCTCCGTTTTAACTTGTTATCGCAAAGTAAAACCGCCGGTAAGGGGAATATCGTGTTGGAAAGTCGTGACGGCGAATTGCAAGCCGACGGCTTAAATATGCCGTTTCAAATTACCGGTAACGTGAAATATGACGATTTTATTTTGTACAGCACCGTGCCGGTGGCATTTAGCGGTAAATTTAATGATCTGAATGTCAAGTTTCAGCCTAAGTCATTATTACGTTTAGTCGGTAAACAACGCTTACTGGCAATCCACGATTTACGTTTCCCGCTTGCCGGTATTCAGATTAACAAATATGGGGTAAACGGGCGGTTGCATGCGGTATTCAAAGGCGAAAGCCCCGATTTTAAAAATATCAATCTACATTTGGACGGTTTTGCGAAGCACTTCAAAATCGGACAATTAGACTTTTTTGAAGATGCGCCGGATAACAATGCGGTCAAAGATCTGTGGCAATGGAAAGTTTGGGGCGATACCAATATCCATACGATCGCCGGTAAACTCAAGATCAGCGGACGGGGCGATTGGCATCGGAATTTAGTCCGACTCAACGAATTAAACGGTGAATTAGGCAAAATTCATCAACAAGGCGTCTATATACCCAAAACCGAATTAAGCTTGCTTGAGCCGGTTAAATTCGCCTATCAAAAATGGCAATTGGACGGCGGCGTCCAAATTAAATCGCCGGAAATGCGTTTTGATTACGGCGGTATTATTCCCTCGCCGTCGGCAAAATTACAAGTAAACGGCGAAATTGAAAACTTAAATCTAAAAGGCGAACTGCAAGCGGATAAGATCGAGCCGATTAAATTATTTGCCCGCCGTAAACTGGCTAAAACGGCAAGCGAATTAATCGGGCGACTCTATTGGCGAGAACAATCGGCAAAAGTGTTCCAACCGTTGATTCCGTTTCGCCGACATTGGCTAATTACCGACGGCACGGTACGAGGTGAAACCGCTTTCAGCGCAGGCATTGAAAAAGGTATTATTGCCGGCGGGCATTTTGCCATTCGCAACGCCTCGCTTTCTATGCCGAACGGTGAAGCGAAAGCGATTGAATTTAACCTGCCCTATCGCTTACAAGACAATGAATTCGACTTCGGTTTGAAGCAACCGATTGATCTCAAAATCGGGCAGTTAAATCTTGGCTTACCGATTGAGAAGATTCGGGTAAAAGTATTCGGGCATTATCCATATAGCCGTAAAAAGCCGTTAATGCTCCAACAGCTTTCGATGAATTTATTAGACGGAGAATTGAATGTCGAGCGATTTGCCTTGCCGCAAACGCAAATCGCTTATTTAAAACTGGCGAATATCAACTTCGAGCAGATTCTGGAATTGGTGCAATATCAGCAAATTGAATTAAAAGGCAAAGCGAATGCCACTTTACCGTTTTGGCTGGAGGGTAAACCTTGCTATGTATGTGACGGCTTACTCAGCCAAGCAGTCGAGTCCAATTTAAAAATTCAGCCCGAATTAATGAAGGCAATTTCGCAAACCAGCGGTTATTCGGAACGGTTATTGCTTTATCTATTGAACGATACGAAAATTACCGATTTACGCGGTTTAATAAACGTCGGTTCAACCGGCGAAATGGTATTGGACGCCAAATTAAAAATGCAGCTCAATCAACAAGAAAAAGCTAAAATCAACTTTAATTATAATCATAAAGAGAATATCTTTAACCTTTGGCATATGATCAACTCGGGTTCCTATGTCGAACAAAATCTTGAGAATTCTATTTATCAGCAACTGGATAAAAGAAAATGAGAAAAAGCCTACTTTTTGCAATTTTTTGCCTGAATTTGACCGCTTGTACGCCGAAAGTACAGCTTGAAACACCGGCGGAAGGAATTACGATTAATATGAATGTGGTAGTTGATCACCGCATTGATGTGAAATTTGATGAAAAGTCGCGCACCGTATTGCAAACCTCGGACAATAAAGCGGCGAAATCGGAAGCGGTGGTTGAAGCTCCGATAGAATAGGTTAAAAAAATGCACGGATTGCCGTGCATTTTACTTAGAATGTGACCATTTGATGATGTTTAAAGCGTTGGTAAATTTCCGCTAATTTTTGACCGCTTGGCAGCACTAAATCGGGGTTAAGATCATACATAGGCACAATCACAAACTCACGATTTTGCATTTCAATATGCGGTACGATTAAACGTTCGTTGTGAATCCGTTCATCGCCGTATAAGATAATATCCAAATCCAGCGTACGTTCGCCCCAACGGCGAATTCGCACTCTTCCTTGGGCGTTTTCAATGCTTTGTAATTTATCCAGCAATTCCAGCGCCGTTAAATCGGTATCGAATTTTGCCACCGCATTCACATAATCCGGCTGATCTTGCGGCCCGACCGGCTTACTACCGTAGAACGGGCTAATTTCAAAATTAATTGCAAATGTTTTTAAAGATTCGACCGCTTGTTTAACTTGCGCAAGCGGGTTATCCAAATTGGAACCTAAAGCAATATAAACCGTTTTCATCATCATATCCGTTTCTGTCAAACTTGCTAAAAGAAAAGGCACAAGCTCTCACTTGCGCCATACTTCAATTTATTCAGCCGAGGCTTTCTTCGCCGGCTTTTTCTTTCTAAATGTTTTACGGCGACGTTTTTTCTTTTCTTCGCCTGCAAAATTCGGCACATTTCTGACCGCTTTTAGCATTTCCGCACGTTGTGCGTCATTACTGAATTGATATTCGTGCCACCAAGCGGACAGCTCGACTAAATCGCCGCCTTCAATCTCGGCACGCATCACTAACAAATCGAAACCCGCACGGAATTTTACGTGTTCTAAGGTCTGTTGCGGACGTTTGCCCGAACGTTTGGCCATTTGGAACTGTAACGCCCAAATATCACGAATCACAGAGGTATGACGGCGATGTAATGCAATCGCTTTACAACTTTCGGCTAACACGTCATTCGCCGCCAGCATCATCGCATCATGACTATTTAAACCGCCTTCGTTTTTCAGCACTTCCATTTTCTCACGTAACGGATACCAAAGAAGAGCGGCGAATAAAAACGCCGGATTCACCCGTAAATTATCACGGATACGATCATCGGTCGAATTCAGCGCTTTACTTAACATACGCTCCGCATTCGAATCGTTACGTTCGGTAAAAAACGGCGTAAGTACCGGAAATAACTGCTCGAATAAGCCGTATTGACGCATTAATTGATAGGTTTTAAAACCTTGTCCCGATTGAAATAATTTCAACGATTCGTCAAATAAACGCGCCGCCGGAATGTTTTTCAATAAATGCGCCAATTCACGAATCGGCGTATCGCTCGGTTTATCCAAAAACATATCCAATTTTGCCATAAAACGAACCGCGCGTAACATTCTTACCGGATCTTCTTGATAACGCACCACCGGATCACCGATTAAACGCAGTTTTCCCGCTTTCAGATCCGTAATACCGTCGAAGAAGTCGAAAATCAAGTTATGTTTCGGATCATAATAGAGCGAATTCACGCTAAAATCACGGCGTTGCGCATCTTCGCGTAAGGTACCGTACACATTATCGCGCAACAACATTCCTTCTTCGCTTACTTTAGAAATCTTATCGCTATTATGGCTGGCGTGATCGGCACGGAAAGTCGCCACTTCATAAATATCACGTCCGAATACGATATGTGCCAAACGAAAACGACGTCCGATTAAACGGCATTGACGACCGAATATTTTTTGAATTTCTTCCGGTTTTGCATTGGTCGCAACATCAAAATCTTTCGGCTTATGCCCTAGCAATAAATCTCGAATACAGCCGCCAACCACATAAGCTTCAAAACCGGCACGTTGTAATTTTTCAACAATCGCTAACGCATTTTTAGGGAAATCTTTCGGCGTAATATCATAATGTCCGGCATTTACTGTAAATTTTTTGTGCAATAAATGGGAAGGAAGATCCGAGTGCTTTTTCGGTTTCTTCGTAGAACGTTCCGACTGTTCGTTAAAAGCCGGAGCGGGACGCTTGGATTTAGGTTGTAATTCTACCGCTTTAACTTTTCTTTCTTGCTTAGCACTAAGCGTTTCTTGTTCGGCAAGCGGTTGTTTTTTTGATTTTTTTTGTCGAGAAAACAACGACTTAATATAGTTAAAAATAATCCACCTCAAGGGAATAAAATTAATCGATTGATAAACGACACTAACTAAATGATCATAAAAATAATGGACAATGTAACATTGTCCATATTCATTGCCGTTTATCCATTCTTAATTAAGCTTATAAGCCCATTTGCTTTTCACGGATTTCCGCAAGTGTTTTGCAATCGATACACATATCCGCGGTCGGGCGCGCTTCTAAACGACGTAAACCGATTTCAACACCGCAAGTTTCGCAATAGCCGTATTCGTCTTCGGCAATGCTATTTAACGTTTGCTCAATCTTCTTAAGCAATTTACGCTCACGGTCACGGTTTCTTAATTCAAGACTGAATTCTTCTTCCTGAGTGGCGCGGTCCGCAGGATCGGCGAAATTAGCGACTTCTTCCTGCATTTGGTTTTTTGTACGCTCAGCTTCGTCCATAATTTGCACATGCCATGCACGAAGAATTTTACGAAAATGCTCTTTTTGCGCATCATTCATATATTCTTCATCTTTCTTCGGTTGGTAAGGTGTTACGCCCGCTAAAGCTAATAAACCTAATGAAGTGGTGTTTGCCACTTGAGACATAATTTCACTCCTTGTTGGATGAGTTCATCCTAAATTCAGTAAATTCAAACTAAAATTTTTACGCTAATTTAAAAGGGCGTATAAATAGCAAATGTAATCCCTTTTGGCAATTAGAATTTGCAAAAATTTTTATAATTTTCACCGCTTAGCAGACAAGAAAAATGGCTAAAGATTCCTTTAGCCATGAAAAAAGATGAATAATTCTTTTATTGCCAGCTTTTCGTCCAAGTCGCCAACCAGCTTTTTACCTGCGTAGCATCAGGCATTTTAAAGGCTAACGGCTTATAAGCCGGCAATTTATCAAAAGCGGAATCCGGTACTGATCCAACCACCGGTTTCATCACATTATGATACGAAATAACTTTCTGCGCTTCCGGCTGGTGTAAGAAAGCTAAAAATTGTTTCGCCAATGCTTTTTGTTTACTGCTATTCAAAATGGCGGCGACTTCCGTTTGCACCAAATGCCCTTCGTCAAATTGAGCGGCAACGTATTTATCGGTTTTATCATGCCATTGATGATAAAGCGGAGAAGTCGAATAGCTTAACACTAAATCCGACTCCCCTTTTAAAAAGGCACTATAAGTTTCCGACCAGCCTTTTCCGACCGTTACCGTATGTTTGGCTAAGGTTTGCCATGCTTGTTCGGCTTGCTCGCCATATACCGTATTTAGCCAAAATAATAAACCGCGTCCGACCGTACTGGTACGAGGATCTTGGTAAATCACTTTCAAATCTTGACGTTCCACCAATTCTTTTAACGATTTCGGCGGATTCGCTAATTTTTCTTTATCGTAAACAAACGCATACTCGCTATAATCATACGGATAAAAAGTTTTATTCTCCCAATTTAATGGAGCTAGGTTTAAATCGTGCATTGCAAACAAACCGGTTTTTTCCGCTTCCGCCATCGTGAAATTATCAATGCCCAACATTACGTCCGCTTTTGTTTTTTTTCCTTCCAAACGAATACGGTTTAGCATGGTAATACCGTCTTCAAACGGCATAAATTTCACATCACATTGGCATTGCGCTTCAAATAACGGTTCTAATTTAGGAGCAGGTCCCCAATCCGATGAAAACGAATCGTAAGTATAAACGACTAAAGTAGGTTGTTGCGCATAAGTGACACCGGTAACGAAAGCCGATAATGCGGCTATTTTGGCGAGTTTCATAGATGTCCTTCTAAATTCGGATAATATAGAAGGATTTGAGCGAAATATACTTTTTCTGTAAGAAAGTAGAATCAAAGTATCTCAAATCCCTACGCTGATACTAATCAGATCAGGTTCTACGGGTATGGTATTTCTCAGCTTCGTAAAGCACCCCAATGAGAACGAATCAATTGTAAGTCAAGCGTAAACATAATGCAAATTCAAAAGGCAAACGTTTGCTTTCTTCCGATAAAAGGACTATACTATAGTCCTAGTGCCAGAAAGGAACTAGATAGATTTATATGCAATACTTTACAACATACTTAAACACTCATTTAGGCCAAACATCATATCGCTATGGTGCTTGGCTCTTTTTTTGGCATTTCAATTTTTAACAGATCTCCTCGCTAGAGATCTTTTTTTTACCTAAATTAAACAAGTCGTAAAGAGGAATAAATTAACATGAGCCAATTAATTCGTACGCTTAAAAGCCATATTCGTGACGAAATTATTAAAAAAGGCGGTTGGGTAAATTCTCATGCCCATGCTGACCGCGCATTTACTATGACGCCGGAAAAAATTGCGATTTATCAAAATGCCAACCTTCAGCAAAAATGGGACTTAGTGGATGAAGTGAAACGTAACTCGACGGTTGATGACTATTACCGTCGTTTTTCTCAAGCTATCGAATTGATGATTTCACAAGGGGTAACCGCATTCGGTACTTTTGTGGATATCGACGGCGTATGTGAAGACCGTGCGATTATCGCCGCACACAAAGCGCGCGAAGTATATAAAAGTGATATCGCTTTAAAATTTGCCAACCAAACTTTAAAAGGGGTTATCGAGCCTACCGCTAAAAAATGGTTTGATATCGGTTCCGAAATGGTGGATATGATCGGCGGTTTACCTTATCGTGACGAATTGGATTACGGCAAAGGCTTGGAAGCGATGGATATCTTAATGGATAAAGCCAAATCGCTCGGTAAAATGTTACACGTGCATGTAGACCAATTTAACACGCCGAAAGAAAAAGAAACCGAACAATTATGCGATAAGGCGATTGAACACGGTATGCAAGGTCGAGTGGTTGCAATTCACGGTATTTCTATCGGTGCTCACCCGAAAGAATACCGCAAAATGCTCTACCAAAAAATGCGCGATTCGCAAATGATGGTCATCGCTTGCCCTATGGCGTGGATTGATAGCGGCCGTAAAGAAGACTTACAACCGTTCCACAACGCACTTACACCGGCGGACGAATTAATTCCGGAAGGCATTACCGTAGCAATCGGTACCGATAATATCTGCGACTATATGGTGCCGTTATGTGAAGGCGATATGTGGCAAGAACTGAGCTTACTTTCCGCCGGTTGCCGCTTTACCAACTTAGAGGAAATGGCGAATATCGCTTCAATTAACGGCAGAAAAGTATTAGGTTTACTCTAACCCTCTCATACGACAAAAAAACCGAGCGAAAACGCTCGGTTTTTTATCATCGTTCAATACTAGCGTTTATAAATATCTTCACCGTTTCGGCGAGTTTTGAGTAAACGTAAAATCCATACGTATTGCTCCGGATTTTTCGTCACAAAATACTCAATCACTTTATTCATTTCTCGGGCGGATTGCACCGGGTCACCGGAAAATTCCAACGCCGGCAAAATTTCCATTTGATACAGGCTCTTTTCCGCATTGTAAATCGGAAACATCGGAATCACTTCCGCATTAGCGACACGAGCCATTTTATTCAGCCCCGGTAGGGTGGCTTTTTCCGTCGCAAAGAAATCGGCATAAACGCTTAATTCTTCGCCGAAATCCTCATCAGGTAAAAAATAGCCCATATTTCCTTTACGCACATCGTTTAGAAACGGTTTAATACCGTTTTGACGAGTATGCATTTTGCCACCAAAACGTTCGCGCGTTGCATTCCAAAGCCAATCAACTAATGCATTACGGTGCGGATTGTACATTGAAACCATTGGCATTCCGTGTGTATGCAGAATAATACCTGAAGCGTCAATCGCCCACGTATGCGGCACAAGCAAAATAATATTCTTACCGTCTTGTTTAGCTTGTTGCAGATGCGCTAAACCTAAAAATTCACTACGCCGTTGTAAATGTTTTACCGAACGAATTGCGATTTCACCAATCCCCAGCATAGTTTGTGTTACGGTAATAAACATTCGCTCAATCACTTGTTCACGCTGCTGTTCGGACCAATTCGGAAAGCAATAACGTAAGTTTGTATCCGCACGATGATATTGCTTTTTGCCTTTTTTCTTTAAGTAATTTTTGACTACTCTTCCGACAAAAACGGCTAATTTATCACGTAAACGAGCCGGCACATAAGCCAGAACGACCAGCGCCAAAACGCCAAGCCATACGCCCCAATATTTCGGATACAAAAATTCCTTTAAAAATTTATGTTCATACCCTTCTCGGGCTGTAATTCGCTCTGTCATTCGGTTCTCTATTTCTTATCAATCAAATTCTTCACAGCCAAAATGACCCCAAGCCCAATAAATGCACCGGGAGGTAAAATTGCCAGTAATAAACCCGAGTCTAAGTGTAACACATCAATTCGTAAAGATTTCGCCCAATCGCCCAGTAATAAATCCAAGCCGTCAAATAACGTACCGTTACCAATCAGTTCACGCATTGCGCCTAACGCCACAAGGCTTAACGTCATGCCAAGCCCCATGGCAAAGCCGTCAAAAGCGGAATGCGCTACCGAGTTTTTAGACGCAAAAGCTTCCGCCCGTCCGATGACGATACAGTTAGTCACAATCAACGGAATAAAAATCCCAAGCGATTGATAAACCGAATAAGCAAAGGCATTCATTAATAATTGAACCGCCGTTACCACGGTGGCAATCACCATCACATAAATCGGAATACGAATATCGTTCGGAGTAAATTTACGGAATAACGACACCATAGTATTCGTACAAACCAGCACTAATAAGGTCGCCAAACCGAGTCCGAGCGCATTAGTCACATTATTTGATACCGCCAATAACGGACAAAGCCCTAACAGCTGCACTAAAGCACCGTTATTTTTCCACACGCCTTCAGCAAGTAAATTACGCCAAATTGACGGTTCCGCCGGCGTTGTAGTATCGATTTCCGTCACCGGAATTTGATTCTCAGTATTCATACAATTCTTTCTTATTTACAGCTTGCAAAAGTTTCTAATTGTTCGGGAGATTTTGCTAATTCCGTGACGACCCATTTTGCACTTTGGCGCACATTATTCACTACCGCACGAGGAGTAATAGTCGCACCGGTAAATTGGTCAAACTGACCGCCGTCTTTTTTTACCGCCCATAACGATTCATTTTCTAGGCTAAATAACTTGCCGCTAAACGACAAAATCCAATTTGAAACACGTGTTTCAATTTTATCGCCCAATCCCGGCGTTTCTTTATGTTCTAACGTTCGTACACCAAGCACTTTGCCGTCCGGTTGAACGCCCATCAATAAAACAATATTACCTGAATAACCGTCCGGTGCCGTCGCTTGAATGGCATAAGCGGTCAAATTTTCCGATTTTTTTGCAATATAAATGCGATTTAAATAAGGTGCGTTCGGTAAGTTCACTATTTTACAAGAGCCTAGCAAATCATTATCAAAATGGCTCGCAGGCACAACTTCTTGTAAGAATTGGCGCTGTTGAGCCGCCGTAACTTCATCAATCCGCCCTTTAGTAAGCAAATAAACACCGGTCGAAACGGCAGTGCAAATAAGCGCAATCGCGCCTAATAATAACGCATACTTAACGGTAATTTTTGAGGTATTCATTATCTTCCGCTTCCATATAATCGTGGTTGAGTGTAATGGTCAATTAACGGCACGCAAATATTTGCCAATAATACCGAAAACGCCACCGCATCCGGATAATTGCCGTAATAACGGATTAAGTACACAAATAAACCGATTAAACCGCCGAAAATCAATTTACCGCGAGGCGTAATCGAAGCAGTAACCGGATCTGTTGCAATAAAGAAAGCGCCGAACATCATTGCACCGCTAAAAAGCTGGCTAACGACATTTAAGTGAGTATGCGGTAACAATAAATCGGTTAGCCCGCTCAATAAAGCAAACATCCCTAACATCGCCGCCGGAATTTGCCAGTGAATAATGCGTTTATAAATTAGCAACAAACCGCCGGCAAGAAACGCCAAATTAATTTGCCACCAACCGTTTGCGAACAAGCCGCTAAAAATCGGCGATTGTAATACGCCTTCTACGCCTAATTTCTGCATACTGGTTTTGGCGCTGTCGAGCGGCGTGGCTTGTGCGATACCGTCCACACTGCCCAGTAATTGATGTACGCTAAAGCCGTCACTGGTTACGCCGGAAAACACTAACGAAATAGCATCGCCGAATGTCGGCGGTTCGTTTAATAAATCAATCGGTACAAGCCAGCCGGTCATTTGTACCGGAAACGAAACCAATAATAACGCATAAGCAACCATTGCCGGATTAAATAAATTCTGCCCTAAACCGCCGTAGGAATGCTTCGCCAGTAATAGCGCCACAATGATCCCGATTACAATGATCCAATAAGGCGCATAAGGCGGAATCGATATGGCTAAAATCAGCGCAGTTAATACACCGCTTAAATCCGCAACATAAAAAGCGGTCGGTTTTCGACGCAATTTTGCAATAGCGATTTCAATTGCTACCGCCAACAACAGTGCGATAAAAACTTGAATAAAAACACCATAACCGAAAAAATACGCTTGCATCCCCAACGCGGGTAACATTGCAACCATAACCCATAGCATAAATTTCGCCGTTAAATTGGACGAATGGGTATGGGGAGAACTCACCATTTTAAACATCAAATCATTCCTTTCCCGTTTAAATTCTCGGTAAATTTAGATTAAATCGAATCGCTAATAAACGTATCACAATCACGGTAGCGACCGTGGCAATATCCACCCAGCGGCTTTCAACGCCGGCGGAATAGAACAACACAAAAATCACACCGCCGATAAGACTTGCCGTGACATACACTTCTTTTTGTAACACAATCGGCACTTCGTTACGCAAAATATCTCGAATAACCCCACCGAAACATCCGGTCATTCCGCCTAATGCAATCGCAATCAACGGATGTAAGCCGAAATCCAAGCCTTTTTGCACACCAATAACGGTAAACACGCCCAAACCAATCGCATCGAAAATCAGTAAACCGGTTTGCCACTCTTTTTTACTGAAATTATTTTTAAAAACCGCAGTGATAATTACCGCAAGAGTGATCATCAAAACATAAATCGGTTGCTTCATCCAAAAAACCGGCGTACTGCCGATCATCACATCACGCAACGTACCGCCGCCTACACCGGTCACAAACGCTAAAATGAACATACCGAAAATATCCATTTTATGTTGTCGAGCCGCGATTGCCCCGGATACGGCAAATACGATCGTGCCGATCAAATCTTGAATAAATAAGAATGACCAAGGAAAAGGCGGCAATAAGCTGTCGAATAAGTTAGTCATTTGATAACCCTTGACTCATTTTTTTCGCTTTCGCTCTAGCAATTGCCGCGGCGACTGTCGCCTTACGTGGGTCTTCCGCTTCCGTTGCCGTTACAACTTTTTCGGCATTTTCGACCGCTTGTAGCTGTTCTTGCTGAGTTGCTTTTTTCGCTTTAGCTCTGGCTAATGCTGCTGCGACCGCTGCTTTACGCGGGTCTTCCGTTTCTGTTGCGGTTGCAACTTTTCCGGTATTTTCAACCGCTTGCGCCTGTTCTTGCTGATCGGCTTGTTGTGCCGCTTTTTTCGCTTTGGCTCTGGCTAATGCTGCCGCGACCGCCGCTTTACGCGGATCTTCCGCTTCTGTTGCAGTTGCAACTTTTTCGGTATTTTCGACCGCTTGTTCCGGCGCTTGGGCTGCTTTTTTCGCTCTTGCACGCGCTAATGCGGCAGCAACCGCAGCTTTCTTAGGATCAGTCTCTTCTACTTGCTGCACAGTATTGATAGAAAGATTGTCATTTACTTCATTTTTAACTTCAGCCTGTTTTGCCAAACGTCTTGCTCGGCGTTGTGCCATTAATTCGCTATTATCCGGCTCGCCGTTTGCTTTAGCTTGTACAGGCTCTGCAGTTTGTGCTTCCGCTTTTTTTGCTTTGATTCGAGCCAAAGCGGCGGCTACCGGATCTTCACCGGCAGAATTTGCTATTTCTTCTCGGCGTTTATCCGCCGCTTGTGCGATACGTGCGGTTCGAGCGTCTTTTTCTTTTTGCAAGCGAGCTTCTCTCGCTTCAAAACGAGCTTTCGCCTCTTCCGCTTTTTTCGCTTTTTCTTCGATTTCCGTTATTTTTGCCTTTTCTTGGCGAAAATATTGAATCAGCGGAATATAACTTGGGCAAACGTAAGCGCAGACACCGCATTCGATACAGGCATCCAAATGGTATTCTTTTGACTTATCGTGATCTTCCGAGCGTGCATACCAGTAAAGCTGTTGCGGCAGTAACCCGACCGGACAAGCATCCGAGCAACTCGAACAACGAATACAACTGCGCTCAGGCTCCGGCGGCGCGTATTCAAAATGATCCGGCGCAATAATACAGTTTGCCGTTTTGGTAATCGGCGCTTGTAAGGATTGCAAAATAAAACCGGTCATCGGTCCGCCTAAAAACACCGGAAAACGGCTGTCCGCTTGATAATCGACCTGCTCCAATAAATGTTGAATCGGCGTTCCGAGTCTTGCCCACACATTGCCTTTATTGCGAATTTTATCGCCGGTTAGTGTTACCACGCGTTCAATTAACGGTTCATCGTCCATTACCGCACGTTTAACCGCAAACACCGTTCCGACATTGTGCATCACAATGCCCATTTCAATCGAACGTTTGCCTTGCGGAATTTCCAAACCGGTTAAAACCTGAACTAATTGATCGCTTGCACCGGACGGATAAATAGTCGGGATGACTCGTAACGTAATATCGTTCGAACCTTTTAAGGCTTTTTCTACCGCTTGGATCGCCTGCGGTTTATTATCCTCAATCGCTAACACCACTTCTTCCGGACGTAGCACGTAACGCAAAATACGAATCCCCTCAAGAAACTCGTGGGTATAATCCTGCATTAAACGGTCGTCACAAGTAATATACGGCTCGCACTCCGCACCGTTGATAATCAATACTTTGCAACGCTTATCCGCTAGGCTGAGTTTTGAAGCGGTCGGGAATACCGCACCGCCCAAACCGGCAATGCCGTATTGGTAAACTTTTTCGATAATTTGACCGCTTGTCAGCGTTAAAAAATCGTCAATCGGTCGGCGTTCAATCCATTCGTCTTTACCGTCCGTTTCAATAATCACGGTAATCTCGGGTAAACCGGACGGATGTGCCGACACATAAGGCTCGATACCGATAACCGTGCCCGATGTCGGTGCGTGTACCGGTAACTGGCGATAGTTATCGCCTTTGGTCAGCGGCTGTCCTTTTAATACGTTATCACCGACTTTAACCAAAAGTTCGCCCGCCCAACCCGAATGTTGCACAACCGGTACATAGAAAAATTTAGGCAAATGCAAACTGCGAATCGGTTTTTGATTCGATTGCTTTTTATTTTGCATCGGGTGAATCCCGCCCGGGAATTGCCATAATTCTCCGGATCGGTTGCCTTGGCGAATACGATCCAATACTGCTATCGCATTACTCATTTTTACCTCCGCCAATCACCAATTTTTTCTGTAACTCTGTCGTATTTACCACCGGAATGACTAAATTCTCGTCAAATTGCCAATTCCACGTTTTGGTTGTCGTTTGTTGTTTTACCATTTCAATACAATTTGTCGGGCAAGGCGCGACACATAATTCGCAACCGGTACATAAATCGGGAATGACCGTGTGCATCGCTTTATTGGTACCGATAATCGCATCAACCGGACAGGCTTGAATACATTTGGTACAGCCGATACACATATCTTCGTGGATTAACGCCACCTTTACTTCCGGCTCGGCAACGCCGTCCATCGCCGGTACTTCGACACCCAATAGATCCGCAATTTTTACCACCAGCGGCTGACCGCCCGGCACACATTTGGTAATTTGATCACCGTTTGCTATCGCTTCCGCATAGGGTTTGCATCCCGGATAACCGCATTGCCCGCATTGGCTTTGCGGTAACAACGCATCAATTTGCTCGACGATAGGATCGGCTTCAACTTTTAATTTGATCGACGAATAGCCCAAAATCGCACCGAAAATCAGTGCGATCACGGCAATCGCAATCAGGATATATACAATAATAGGAAATGCTAACATTAGATTTTTACCAAACCGGTGAAGCCCATAAAGGCAAGCGACATAAGCCCCGCCGTAATTAAAGCGATGGAAGCGCCTTGGAACGGACGCGGTACGTCCGCCGCCGCCAAACGCTCACGCAATGCGGCAAATAAAACCAATACCAAAGAAAAGCCTAACGCCGCACCAAAGCCGTAAAGTACCGATTCAACCAGATTATTGGAAAGATTTACGTTTAATAACGCAACACCGAGTACCGCGCAGTTAGTCGTGATTAACGGCAGATAAATACCGAGCAGACGGTATAAAGTCGGACTGGTTTTGTGGACGATCATTTCCGTTAATTGCACAATCACCGCAATAACTAAAATAAACACCAATGTACGTAAAAATTGCGCCTCTAAAGGAATTAATACGTAAGTTTCGACGAGATATGCCGACAACGAAGCGACGGTCAGCACGAAAGTGGTCGCCATCCCCATACCAATCGCGGTTTCCACTTTTTTAGACACCCCCATAAACGGACAAAGCCCTAAGAATTTTACTAGGACAAAGTTATTTATGAGTGCGGTACTGATAATTAAAAGAATGTAATCGACCATAGTATCCACAATAAAAGACAAAATAAAAATAAGCGGTTGTTTTTAGTGAAAATTTTGCAAGAATTCCGCAAAATCCTACCGCTTATTCTTTAGAAATTATTTATAAAAATGATGGTTATTATCCTGTTTTTTAGCCGTTCTAACAATAAAAAATATTAGGTATATGGACTTTTCTAAGCGAATCCGTACTGAAAATTATCTGCACAAGGTCCACAAAAATTTACAATCCGATATCCGCTTTATTTTTCCGTGACTTAGCAAATTACAATCCCCTCACGTTAAATTTTTCTATTTTCTTTTTTTAAAAATAAATTAATATTCACAATATATTGTGTTATTTAAAAAATACAGACACAACATATAGTAACATTTTTATAACAAATGAAAAACCTCAGATTTTGCTCGGAACAAATTGTTTGGCAAGAAGTGCCGCACGAAACCTCACTCGCCTTCTTAATTACCGGCTGCCCGTTAGGTTGTAAAGGCTGCCATAGTACAGAAAGCTGGAAGGTCGGAAGCGGTCAAATTTTGACAAAAAATTACCTCGCCGAGCAATTAAATAAATACCAAGGCTTAATCAGCTGCGTACTTTTTATGGGCGGCGAATGGCTACCCGAACAACTGATTCCGCTACTGAGTTACTGCAAACAAAGAGGGCTACAGACTTGCCTTTATACCGGGCTTGAACGAGATGAACTTTCCGCAGAGTTACTCTCGCAATTAACCTACCTAAAAACAGGGCGTTGGATTGCAGAAAGAGGCGGTTTAAACAGTCTTACCACCAATCAACGTTTTATCGATTTACGCACCGGCGAAAATCTCAATCACTTATTTATCAAGGGAGTTTAATTACATGATTCGCTTACAACCTAATCAACTTTCAGACAAATTAGGCTTTATCGATCATTATCTGCGCGCCAAAAATGCGGCGGACGGTTCCAAAATGGATGCGAATGCCAATGTTACGCAAAAAAATATTGCGACAATGGAAAACGAAATGATGAAAGACTTCTTTGTGCAAATTAATCGTGCCAAAGTGAGCAATAAAATTGCGGAATTATTTGATGAAGAACTTGCAGGCGAATATCTACGCCAAATTGAATCGCACGAAATTTATGTACACGATGAAACCAGTCTAAAACCTTATTGCGTATCGGTTACGATGTATCCTTTCTTGCGTGATGGCTTAACAAAGTTAGGCGGTGAATCTAAAGCACCAAAACATCTCGCATCATTCTGCGGTTCGTTTGTGAATTTCGTGTTTGCGGTCAGCTCACAATTTGCTGGTGCGGTTGCCACCGTTGAATTTCTTACGTATTTCGACTATTTCGCACGTAAAGATTTTGGTGATAACTATCTCGAAACCCACCGCAGTGAAATCGAAAACCACCTACAACAAGTGGTTTACAGCATTAACCAACCGGCTGCGGCTCGTGGTTACCAAAGCGTGTTTTGGAATATTTCACTATATGACAAACACTATTTTGAAGCGATGTTCGGTAATTTTGTGTTCCCTGATTTTGAACGCCCGAATTGGGAAACCACTGCGGCATTACAAATTTTCTTTATGAAATGGTTTAACCAAGAGCGTACTAAAGCGATTTTAACCTTCCCTGTGGTTACGGCGGCAATGCTGACTGAAAACGGCAAATGCAAAGACAACGAATTTGCCGATCAAATGGCGGAAGAGTTGTCACAGGGTAATTCATTCTTTATTTATCAATCGGATAATCCCGATTCACTTGCTTCTTGCTGCCGTTTACGTAATGAGATTTCAGATCATACCTTCTCTTATTCATTAGGTGCAGGCGGTGTGGCGACCGGTTCGATTAACGTCATTACTATTAATATGAACCGTTTAGTGCAAGATGGGCGTGACTTAGAAGAAGAAGTCGGCAAAATTCATAAATATCAATACGCTTATCGTAAATTAATGGAAGAATATTTAGCAGCGGGAATGCTACCGGTTTATGATGCGGGATTTATTTCTTTAGATAAACAATTCCTCACGATCGGTATTAACGGAATGGCGGAAGCAGCCGAATCACAAGGGCTAACTGTCGGTTATAATCCGGATTATATGCGGTTTGTACAAAGCCGTTTAAAAGTCATTTTTGAAGCAAATCAGACCGCTTCCAAAAAATATGGTGTGAAATTCAATACCGAATTTGTACCGGCGGAAAATCTCGGGGTAAAAAATGCGAAATGGGATAAAGCGGACGGCTATTTTGTACCTCGTGATTGCTACAACTCTTATTTCTATGTGGTTGAAGACGAAAACACCAATGCTTTGGATAAATTCTTACTGCACGGGAAAGAACTCATTGAGTGGCTAGATGGCGGCTCAGCGCTACACCTTAATTTAGATGAAGCACTTACTCAAAGTGGCTATCGCTCATTACTTGATATTGCAGCAAAAACCGGCTGTAACTACTTCTGTATCAACGTGAAAATTACAATTTGTAACGAATGTTCACATATTGATAAACGCACCTTATGCAGCTGCTCAAAATGCGGTTCACAAAATATCGACTACGGCACACGCGTGATCGGCTACTTAAAACGAGTATCCGCCTTCAGCTCCGCCCGACAAAAAGAACATAGCTTGCGTTTTTATCATAGAGAAGCGGCTTAACCCTCTCTGCAAAAATTGCCTGACGCAATTTTTACTGTCTCTCTCCCACAAGGGGAGAGAGTGTTTTCTATTGAAATAGTCGAACAAATATCAAAAGACTAAATAAAACTGAAATGCTGGCACCAGTGTCCTCACTAGTGCCTTTTCTTTTTGAAGCTTAACACCGCTTAAGAGGAAATAATACAAACGAGATACTTATACAATTCCCCCTCCTTAGCAAAGAGGGGTTAGGGGAGATTTGATAAGAAAAAAAATTATCGTGCTTTTGTAATCTGGTTGGTTCTCACATCAAACACATCCATTCCGCCAGCGAGGGCGGCTTGGATACCGAGATCTGCGTCTTCAAATACAAGACAATGTTTCGGTGCTACGCCTAAACGCTCGGCACAGAGTAAAAAAGTTTCCGGAGACGGTTTATGTTCTTTCACATCATCCGCATCAACAATCGCATTAAAATACGGGCGGAGGTTAAATTTATCGAGTAATTTATACGCCTGAATACGGTGAGCGCCGGTGCCGACCGCCAATGGCTTTTTGCCCGAATAGTGTTGGATAATTTCAAATGCGGGTAGCAATGAAGAATGTTCATAGGTGAGATCCATCGCAATTTTACGCTTCATTTGCACCACTTCTTCCAGCAATTCCATCGGCATATTTGCTCGTTGCATAATTTCACGTCCGATGGTGTAAGTGGTTGCACCGCCTAGCTCGTACATTACCGAGCTATCCACTTGATAGCCAAAATGTTCGCCGGTAATCTCCCACGCCTTCGCATGGCTTGGCATCGTATCAATAATAGTGCCGTCCATATCAAAGATAAGAGCCTGATACTGATCCAAAATTTCTGTACTGACTAACATCGCTTTCTCCTAAATACGTTCTTTAATACCGCCAAATTCTTCAATCATTTTTTGCGTAAATAATTTAAGTTCTTCGGTCATTAACAAGAAGTCCGCATCGAAACGTTGAGCAATATCTTCTTTTAAAATATCGTCATTTTTCTCACGCACTTCATCGGCAAATTTCACACGGGAAAGCGTAGCATCTTCATTTAATACGCACGAGAAATGGTTCTCCCAATCAATTGCAAGTTTTGTGACAAATTTGCCCGCTTGTAAATGTTGAGCGATCTCTTCGCTTTCCAGATCTTGGCGTTTGCAACGAATTACGCTGTCTGTGTCAAACGATTTCAGTTCGGCTTCTTCTAATAAATTTAACCAATTCGGCGTATGTCCTTTGGCAATCCAGTTCGTCATCACTTCACTTGGCAATAAAGCAAATGAAATAGGTACAACAGGTAACGATCCTAATGTTTTACGCAATAATGCGAGCGTATCCTCCGCTCGTTTGCTTGAGCCTGCATCAACATAAACGAGCTGGGCATCTAAATCCAACCAAATTGCGGTAAATTGATGTTTACTAAATGCTCGAGGCAACAACACTGCCACCACATCATCTTTGATCGCCTGTTTTTCGGTTTTCTTGAGCTTACGGGCTTCTTTTTCTTCTAAAACGGCAATACGCTCTTCCGTTTCTTTTTTAATCACATTCGCCGGTAATAACTTATCTTCTTTATGCGAAACCAACAAAAACTGTTTGCTCTGAGAAAAATGTAATAATTCCGAGCCGGAAAGCGGACTCGACCAACCGAATTTACTCATATCGCTTTGCGAACAAGGGCTAAATTTGGTGTGTCGCAGTTGCTCTTCCAGAGAACTACTTTCCAACGAAAGCGGCGAAGTCAGGCGATAAATCATGACATTTTTGAACCAGAACATTTTTATGATCCTTTTAGAGTGTTAGAATGGGCAAAATTCTAACAGATTTCTCTTTTGGGCTCTAATCAAATCTCCCCTTCCTTTTTTCTAAAAAAGGGAATTTTAGGGCTGATTGGAGAACCGCTCCCCTCTTTTATAAAGAGGGGCTGGGGGAGATTTTTATGAGGGTAAAAATGAATCATCAAAAACTTGCCTTTATCGGCACCGGCAATATGGCATACGCCATCATTCAAGGCCTACTCAAAAGCCATTATCCCGCCTCGCAAATTATCGCTTGCAACAAAAGCAATTTAGCTCGCCGGGCGGAATTACAAGCGGTCGGAATTGCGACAAATTTTACCAATCGTGAAGCAGTTGAACAGGCGGAAGTCGTAGTGTTAGCGGTCAAACCGCAAATGATGGCGGAAGTTTGTAGTGAATTTTCAACGGTGGATTTTTCCAATAAAACCGTGATTTCTGTCGCAGCGGGGATTTCAGTTGCCCGTTTAGAGCAGCTTTTACCAACAGCAAAAAATATTATCCGCACCATGCCAAATACACCTTCGCTGATTGGCGAAGGAATGACCGGGTTATTTGCAAAAAAATCGGTAAATTCGACCGCTTGTCAATTTGCCGAGAGCCTAATGTCCGCAGTCGGGAAATGCTATTGGGTCGAACAAGAGCAACAAATCAATCATATTATTGCCGTAACAGGCTCAAGCCCGGCGTATTTCTTCCGTTTTATGGAAGCGATGCAACAAAATGCAATGCAAATGGGGTTTAGTGAAGCGGATGCACGTTTGTTGGTGCAACAAGCGGCGTTAGGCGCTGCCAAATTAGTCGAAGCAAATCCGAATACTTCACTTGCTATACTACGAGAGAACGTGACCTCAAAAGGCGGAACAACGGCACAAGCCTTAGCGGTATTTGAACGGCACAAATTAACCGAAACGGTCGATCAAGCAATGCAAGCGGCTATTCAGCGTGCGGAGGAAATGGAGCAGCAGCTATGATCAAGCTAACGCCGTTCCAATGGTCGGCATTTAATTTCTTCGGCTTCTTTTGTGCCTACGGGGTATTTTTACCATTCCTACCAGTCTGGTTAAAACAGTATGGATACAGTACTGAAATAATTGGTTTACTCGCCTCCTTCGGTTATTTGTTTCGCTTTGCCGGCGGAATGTTAGCTTCACAGCAAGTGAAATCGCCCAACCAATTAATCCCTACGGCTCGTATTCTCACATTACTGAATCTGATTGTGATCGTTGTTATTGTGTGGTCGGCGGAATCGATTTGGTTACTATTCCCTGCCCTAATGCTGTTCCATATTTTTAACGCCGGTGCAATGCCAATCGGCGACAGTATCGCTTCGCTTTGGCAACAACAAGTCGGTATTGATTACGGCAAAGCCCGTTTATTCGGCTCAATTGCTTTTGTGGTCGGTTCATTAAGCACAGGCTATTTAACCGGTTGGCTAGGGGAAGGTTCAATTATTTGGATTATGTTCTCTTTCTTTATCTTATTAGGTTGTGGGCAATTACTTACACCTAAAGTTAGCTTTGAAAATCAACAAGATAAGAAATCTTCATCAAATCTCAGCTATTGGCAAATACTCAAAGAACCGACTACGCTACGTATGATGCTTGCCGTGTCGTTAATTCTTGGCTCACATGCCGCTTACTATACTTATAGTACGATTCACTGGTCGGCTGCCGGTATCTCCACCCAAACCAGCAGCTTGTTATGGGGCTTTGCGGTATGTACCGAAATTCTGTTTTTCTTATTTTCCAACCGCTTGTTTAAATCATGGCGTATTGCACATTTGATGATGATTGCAAGCGTTATAGCGATTATTCGTTGGTCAATTTTAGCTTCAACCACTGAAATTACTTTATTAGTGATCTCACAAACGTTCCATGCCATCACGTTCGGTATGGCGCACTATGCGATGATTCGTTATATTTCCGCCCAAAGTCCGGAAAAAATCACTAAATTACAAGGTTTATATTTTGCGTTATCGAATTGTGGCTTTACCGCTATTTTTACCTTCGTATCAGGTATGCTCTATCAAGATATGCCGAATTTTGCTTTCTGGCTGATGGCGATTATTGCGGTGCCGGCAATTTTTATCGTGCCGAAAAAATTTAATACGACATTACGTTAATCTAAAAAATAAGCGGTCATTTTTTGCTAAAAACTAACAAAAAACGACCGCTTATGTATTGTAAACAATCACTTATTTTAATTGTTCTTCGATAACACCGCCGCCTAAGCACACTTCGCCTTGATAGAAGACTGCTGATTGTCCCGGGGTTACCGCAATTTGCGGTTCATCAAAAATCACGCGAATCGTATCATCATCTATCGGCTGAATTTCACACGCGATATCCGTTTGGCGATAACGTGTTTTTACCGTGCAACGTAGATTTTCACGAATCGGCTGACGATCCACCCAGTGTAGCTGAGTTGCGATTAAACCGCTTGAAAGTAATGCCGAATTATCATGACCTTGTGCTACGACTAACACATTATTAATCAGGTCTTTTTCCACCACATAAAACGGATCTTCGCTCAAGCCTTTCACACCACCGATCCCTAAGCCTTTACGCTGACCGAGGGTGTGATACATTAAACCGTCATGACGACCGACAACTTTACCGTCCACCGTTCTGATTTCGCCCGGTTGTGCCGGTAAATAACGTGCTAAGAAATCTTTAAATTTACGTTCGCCGATAAAACAAATGCCGGTCGAATCTTTTTTCTTGGCTGTGGCTAAACCGAGATCTTCGGCAATTTGGCGAACAATCGGCTTTTCAATATCCCCAACCGGGAACAAGCTCTGCCCTACTTGCTTATGGCTTAGTGTGTAAAGGAAATAACTTTGATCTTTATTTGCATCTAAACCACGCAATAATTGTGCGTTATTGTCATCTCCGCTACGGCGTACGTAATGGCCGGTCGCAATATAATCCGCACCTAAATCTTCCGCCGCATATTCTAAAAATGCTTTAAATTTGATTTCTTTATTACACAGAATATCCGGATTCGGCGTACGCCCCGCTTTATATTCATTTAAGAAATGCTCAAAAACATTGTCCCAATATTCTGCAGCAAAGTTGATTTTGTGCAGCTTCATATCTAATTTATCCGCCACCGCTTGAGCATCGGCTAAATCCGCTGCAGCAGTACAGTAATCGGTATCATCATCTTCTTCCCAGTTTTTCATAAACAGGCCTTCAACTTGATAGCCTTGCTGTTGCAAAATAAAGGCAGATACTGATGAATCTACGCCACCGGACATTCCAATAATCACTTTCTTTTTCGCATTCTCCGCTAATTGCTCAGCGGTTAATTTAGCAAAGTGAGTATCATAAGTTTTTGAGCTAAGTTGAGTTTGATTTGTCATAATTCTCCCGTAACTTCGGTTAAGGCGAAGCACATTGGTTAATATTAAATAAAATACAAGCGGTGAAAAAATTAAAAATTTTTGCTTTTCACCGCTTGCTATGAATCTCCCCTACCCCCTCTTTTCAAAAGAGGGGGACTATAACTGAGCATAAATAGATAACAAAGCTATCATTAATCAAAGAAAACGCCCCTCTTTAATAAAGAGGGGATGGGGGAGATTTTAAAATTATTTTACTTCGTAAAATTGCGGTTCTTTACTGAAGCGTGCCACCTCTTCAGGATCCGCCGTACCGTCCGCCATTTTTGCTTTCAGATTGTCGCACGGCTCTTCGCAGTCACACATTTTTTTCATCCCTAAAGCAGTAATACCACCGCAGCTGCCTTTGATTGTTTTTCCTTTTACGATAAAACCAATCGACATCGCAAAAATTACGGCAATAAAAAAGCCGAAAGTAATTAATAATGTTTCCATTGTTTACTCCAATTATTTTTGGTTAATTAATTTTTCAAATTCACGAGACATTTTAGTTTCAAATGCCTCGCCGTTCTTGATAATCAGAAATACTGCTAACTTTTCACGTTCAGCCACTTCTAACGCTTTTTCCGGCCCTAACACGAATAAACCGGTTGATAAACCGTCCGCCGTCATTGTGGTCGGGGCAAATACGGTAATCGAAGCCAATTTATGAATAACCGGACGTAATTCTTTCGGATTAATAATGTGCGAAAGACGATTACCTTGTTCATCTTCAAAATAATTGCGGTAATTACCGGAAGTCGCCATACCCAAATTATGTAACGGAACGGTAATTTGTGCCGCTTGCCCTTGTGCTAAAGTCGGTTGCTCAATCGCAATACGCCAATCGACACCTTGTAAATTTTTCCCTTTACCACGCAACTCGCCGCCGATTTCCACTAAGTAATTGGCTAAACCGAGGCTTTCGAGATATTCCGCTAATTTATCTACGCCAAAACCTTTCGCAATAGAAGACAGATCTAAATATAAATTAGGCACTGATTTCATCAGTGAGTTATCACTTACACTTAATTTCTCAATCCCTACACTCGGTGCAAGAGCAGCAATCTGTTCTGCACTCGGTGATTGATTTAAGCGTTTATCCGGACCGAATCCCCATAAATTGACCAGCTTACCAACCGTAACATCCAACGCACCTTCAGTTACCCGATTTAACCGAATAGCTTCACGCACAACCTTAGCAAAATCAGGCGAAATTTGCACTGCCTTATTTACCTCTTGCATCGCATTAAATCGGCTGATTTGCGAATCCGGCTGATAAGTGGACATTTCATTATTAACTTGCTTAAGCAAATCATCTAATGTTTTTTGGACTTCCTCAGGTTTTTGAAGGTTTTGTAACTCACCGTTATCAATATATTTAACCGTATAAGTGGTACCCATCGTTTTACCTTTTAAGGTAATTTGCTCCGGAGCTTTGTTACAAGCGGTTAAAAAAATTGCCGATATTGCAAAAATTAAAATAGATTTAAGTTTCAAATTAAACCTCTTTATTTTAGTGCGTAAGATTTTTAAACAAGTCAATCTGCCCGCCCTTATAAATTAAAATTACTATTGAAAAAGCCTGTAAAAACAAACCTTTTCACTAATAATTTAAAGCACTTCAAGCGGTGTGATTTACAAAAGACTTTGCAAATCACACCGCTTGTAAATCAGGGTACATTTACCCTCTGTTCTATTTGGTATTAACCACCGAAATCATCTAATAAGATGTTTTCGTCTTCAACACCTAAGCTCTTCAGCATACCGATTACCGCTGCATTCATCACCGGTGGACCACACATATAGTATTCACAGTCTTCCGGTGCTTCATGATTTTTCAGATAGTTTTCATAAAGTACATTGTGAATAAAGCCTGTATAACCTGTCCAGTTATCTTCCGGTAACGCATCTGAAAGTGCTACGTGCCATACGAAGTTATCGTTTTCGGCCGCTAATTGGTCGAAGTCTTCTTGGTAGAAGATTTCACGTTTAGAACGAGCACCATACCAGAATGACATTTTACGTTTAGATTTTAAACGTTTTAATTGGTCAAAGATATGCGAACGCATTGGCGCCATACCTGCACCACCACCGATAAACACCATTTCGTTGTCGGTTTCTTTCGCGAAGAATTCACCGAACGGACCGGAAATCGTTACTTTATCACCCGGTTTTAATGACCAAATGTATGAAGACATTTGACCCGGTGGAACATCTGGGTTACGTGGAGGAGGCGTTGCAATACGCACATTTAACATAATAATGCCTTTCTCTTCCGGATATGAAGCCATTGAATAAGCACGAATAATATGCTCGTCCACTTTTGATACATAACGCCATAAGTTAAATTTATCCCAGTCTTCGTGATATTCTTTCGGAATATCGAAGTCTTTATAATTAACCGTATGCGGATCCGCTTCAATTTGGATATAACCACCCGCACGGAAAGGTACTTCTTCGCCTTCAGGAATTTGAAGTTTAAGCTCTTTGATGAAGGTTGCTTTGTTATCGTTAGAAATAACGGTACATTCCCATTTTTTCACACCAAAGATTTCTTCCGGAAGTTCAACATCCATTGAAGATTTCACGTTTACCTGACACGCTAAACGCCAACCTTCTTTCGCTTCTTTCTTAGAAATGTGCGATAACTCGGTTGGAAGAATTTCACCGCCGCCGGATTTTACTTGTACTTTACATTGACCGCATGAGCCGCCGCCGCCGCAAGCTGACGATACGAAAATACCTTTGCTCGCTAAAGCACCAAGTAATTTACCACCCGCCGGAAGCGTAATGCCTTTTTCCGGATCGTTGTTGATCGAGATGGTAATATCACCTGAATCGACTAATTTTGATTTAGCGAAAAGAATGATCACCGCAAGCACTAATACCAGAGCAGTAAATGCGATAATACCGAAAATAAAATTACTATCCACGATACGCTCCTTATAATTGAATGCCCGAGAATGACATGAAACCTAACGCCATTAAACCTACAGTGATAAAGGTAATACCTAAACCACGTAAACCAGCCGGAACGTCAGAATATTTCATTTTTTCCGTTAAACCTGCAAGCGCAACGATTGCTAACATCCAACCCGTACCGGCACCGAGACCGTAAACCACCGATTCCGTGAAGTTATATTCACGTTGAACCATAAACGATACGCCACCGAAGATTGCACAGTTTACGGTAATCAACGGTAAGAAGATCCCTAATGCACTATATAATGCCGGAAAGAACTTATCCAAAATCATTTCTAAGATTTGAACAAGCGCCGCAATCACACCGATGAACGTGATGAAGTTTAAGAAACTTAAATCCACACCTTCAACAAGTGCGCCGTCTTTTAATACGTGAGTATAAACTAATTGGTTAGCCGGTACCGCAATACCTAATACGACGATTACCGCAATACCTAAACCAAAAGCAGTTGAAACTTTCTTAGACACCGCAAGGAATGTACACATACCAAGGAAGAAAGAAAGTGCCATATTCTCAATGAATACGGACTTAACAAATAGACTTAAATAATGTTCCATCTTATTTCTCCACTTGCTCCGGTTTCCAGGTACGGATTCCCCAAATCACAAAACCGATAATGAAGAACGCACTTGGTGCCAATAAGAATAAGCCGTTTGCTTGATACCAACCGCCGTCTTGAACGGTTTGTAGGATAGTTACGCCGAAAAGTTTACCCGAACCGATTAGTTCACGTAAAAACGCTACGATAATTAACATCGCACCGTAACCTAAACCGTTACCGATACCGTCAACGAAACTTTCTACCGGACCGGATTTCATTGCAAACGCTTCCGCGCGCCCCATTACGATACAGTTAGTAATGATAAGACCTACGAAAACAGAAAGCTGTTTTGACAGTTCATACGCATACGCACGTAAAATTTGGTCAACTAAGATTACAAGTGATGCAATGATAGCCATTTGTACAATGATACGGATACTATTCGGAATATAGTTCCGAATCATTGAAATAAACATACTGGAGAAAGCAGTAACTAAACTTACCGCAATCGCCATTACTACCGCTGTTTGTAACTGAGTAGTTACCGCTAATGCAGAACAGATACCCAAGATCTGCAATGCAATCGGGTTGTTATCCGCGATTGGAGATAACAATAACTTTTTAAGATTGTTACTCGCCATTAGTTAGCTCCCATTGCTGCTTTAAATTTCGCTAAATACGGACCGAAGCCGTTAGCACCGAACCAATATTTAAATGAGCCGTCCACACCGTTTGACGTTAAGGTCGCACCCGATAAACCGTCAATACCGTGATCTTTATCTTCCGAAGCACCTTTAGCTACGGTTAATGCCACTTCATTGTTTGCATTGAATAATTTCTTACCTACAAAGTTTTTCTGCCAGTTAGGGTTAGCGATTTCGCCACCGAGACCCGCCGTTTCACCTTGTTCATAGTAAGTAATACCGTTTACCGTATTTGCGTCAGGTTGAACCGCAACAAAGCCGTACATAATAGACCATAAGCCGTTACCGTACATAGGAAGTACCACTTGGTTTACTTTGCCCGCTTCGTCTTTTACTAAATAAACTTCCGCATATTTAGCTCGTACTTTGATATTCGCTTTATCGTCAGCCGGATTGATCGCTACGTTTTGCGCAGGATCTTTCGCCGCTGCTTTCGCATCAAAGTTTTTTACACCTTCAACATAATCGCCGGTCGCTAAATCAACGATTTTCGGCTCGATGAATTTCGCATAGGTTTCTTGCACATTTGTATTTGGCTGCATTAAACCTGCCGCTTGTAAAATATTTTTTTGTTTATCAAGCACTTTCTGAATATCTTGCGTAGGTTTAAGCAATACTGCCGCACCCGCTACAATAAGAGAACAGATTAAACTTAATAACACAACAACGGTTAAAGTACCGCTTACGCTATCTTTATTAAATTTAGCCATTTTTATGCCGCCTTCGCTTTTCTACGTTTGATGTTGCCTTGAACTACTAAGTAGTCGAAGATCGGAGCAAATAAGTTAGCGAATAAAATTGCTAACATCATACCTTCCGGATATGCAGGGTTTGCTACACGGATAACAACACACATCACACCGATTAACGCACCGTACCACCATTTACCTTTGTTGGTAAATGCCGCAGATACGGGGTCTGTCGCCATAAAGAACATACCTAATGCGAAACCGCCTAACACTAAGTGCCAATGCCATGGCATTGAGAATAGCGGATTTGTGTCCGAACCGATTAAGTTGAATACGGTTGCCGTTGCCGCCATACCCACCATCACGCCGGCAATAATTCGCCATGAAGCGATACGTGTAAAGACGATAATCGCCGCACCGATAATTAACATTAATGTCGATACTTCGCCGATTGAACCCGGAATGTTACCTAAGAATGCGTCCATCCAAGTAATTTCTTGACCGGTTACCACGTGTTTAAGCGCACCTTGACCGCCTTGCGCCCATTGTGAAAGCGCCGTTGCACCGGAGAAACCGTCTGCGGCCGTCCACACTAAATCGCCTGAAATCTGTGCCGGATAAGCAAAGAATAAAAACGCACGACCCGCTAATGCCGGGTTCATAAAGTTTTTACCTACGCCACCGAACACTTCTTTTGCAACTACCACACCAAATGTTGCAGCAAGTGCTGCTTGCCATAATGGTAGAGTCGGCGGAACAATTAAGGCTAATAAGATAGAAGTAACAAAGAAACCTTCGTTAATTTCATGCTTACGCACCATGGCAAATACAACTTCCCAGAAACCACCTACTAAGAAAATGGTTAAGTAGATTGGAAGGAAATAAGTTGCACCAAGGAACATTTTACTGCACCAACCTGCATCAGCCGTTAACGTTGCACCTAACGCATCAGCAAAGCCATAATGCCAGTTATTTGCAATCGTATCAGCTAATGTACCTAAATGATTTGTTGCTAATAACGCTTGATGGCCAACGTTATACATCCCCCAGAACATTGCCGGGAATAACGCTAACCATACGATAATCATCATACGTTTAGAATCTAACGCATCACGTACGTGTGAATCTTTACGAGTCACTGTACCTGGTGTATAGAGAATGGTATATGTCGCTTCAAAAAGCGTGTACCATTTCTCATATTTTCCACCTTTGTGAAACGCAGGTTCCATCTTTTCAAAAAGATTTTTTAAACCCATTTTCTTAACCTTCCTTCTCGATCTTCTCTAACGCAGCACGTAACATCGGACCGTAGTTATTTTTACCCGGGCAAACATAAGTACATAATGCCAAATCTTCTTCATCCAGCTCTAAACAACCTAAGTTTTGTGCAGAATCGGTATCGCCGGCAGCTAAATCACGAAGTAATAACGTAGGAATAATATCTAACGGCATTACACGCTCATACGCACCGATTGGCACCATTGCACGTTCACCGCCGTGAACTGCCGTAGTGAAGTTAAATAATTTTTTACCGAAGTGGCCTAACACGGTACGGGTAATGGAGAATTTATCCGAACCCGGCATAATCCAACCGAATAACTCTTTCTCACGACCTTCCGCCAGTACGGATACTTGTAATGCGTAACGGCCTAAGTAATCAACCGGACCCGCCGCAGTCGCACCGCTCAATACCGAACCTGAAATCACACGGTTTTCACCGGCATTTAACTCATTTGCGGTTAATTGGGAAAGATTCGCACCAAGACGCGTACGTACTAAACGAGGATTTTTCACTTGCGGACCGGCAAGCGAAATAATACGGTCGGTAAAGAGTTCGCCTGTAGTAAATAATTTACCGATAGCAATCACATCTTGATAATTTAAGTGCCAAACTTGTTTGGTCGCCCCTACGGGATCAACAAAGTGGATATGCGTACCGACTAAACCGGCAGGATGAACACCGCTAAACGACTTAATTGTGATACCTTCAATCGCCGGACTTAACGGGATATTGCTGTCCGCGTCTTTACATAAGTAAACCGGTTTTTGACCGTTAAATAAACGGGTTAAAACAGTTAAACCGTCTTTAAAATCGGTTTCGTACTCTTTTAAAACCACTTCCGGATCCGCCGCTAACGGATTGGTATCCATTGCATTGACAAAGATTGATGACGGAATCGCGTCCAATGCGGGAACCTTACTGAACGGACGAGTACGGAATGCAGTCCATAAACCCGATTCGATAAGATTTTGTTTCACTTGCTCGGCTGATAGCGACGCTAATTGCGCAGCTTCATAGCGAGTAAAGGTAATTTGCTCATCACCCTCAACTTTAATCACGACCGACTGAAGAACACGCTTTTCACCGCGGTTAATAGTAACCACGGTACCGCTTGCAGGAGCAGTAAATACAACGCCCGGATTCTTTTTATCTTCAAAAAGAACTTGACCTTTTTTCACTACATCGCCTTCACGAACTTTCATTGAAGGACGCATACCCACATATTCTTCGCCAAGCATCGCAACTTCATTAACGGTATTGCCGTTATGGATTACTTGTGCCGGTGTACCTGCGATAGGTAAATCCAAGCCTTTCTTGATTGTAATCATATTATTTGCACTACTTTTGTTGGGTTAAAAATATGATTGCGAAAATCGCAATCGCTTCTCTTGAGCCGTAACTTAGATAGAAATAAACGAATTCCCCCACTTATTTCCGAAGCTACATAAAGTTCTCAAATCTGATTTTTCCTGTATTTTTTCACAAGATAAAATAAACAAGCTATTTTACCCTAAATATCGGCTCACTTTCCACAAAAACACGGTTTTTTTATCCTCTAGCCCTTGAAAATTTGAAATAAATCAATATTTATTACTCAGTTTTTTAACAATTACCCCTTAAGAGTTAAACCTTTCGCTTTCATAAGCGGTACGTTTTTATGAACTTTTTGCAAAATTTGTAACAATTCGGATTTGTAAAATTTTGAGTAGAAAAAACCGCCTGTAAGGCGTAGAATGTCCGATAAATTTAGTCAATTAATTTATTACACTTGGAACAAAACTAATGGAACAACAAGAAACTATTCATATTTCAATTTCGGGAGCGGCGCAAACACATTTTCGCCGTCTTTTAGAGCAACAGGAAGAAAATACCAACATTCGTATCTTTGTAGTAAATCCGGGTACGCCTAATGCCGAATGCGGCGTATCTTATTGCCCGCCGAATGCGGTTGAAGAAACCGATACTCAGTTCGAATACAACGGTTTCTCCGCTTTTGTCGATGAAATCAGCTTACCGTTTTTAGATGAAGCCGAAATTGATTATGTAACGGATCCGATGGGATCGCAGCTTACCTTAAAAGCGCCGAATGCGAAAATGCGTAAAGTTGCCGATGACGCCCCTTTCATCGAACGTTTGGATTATGTCATTCAAACTCAAGTAAATCCGCAATTGGCAAGCCACGGCGGTCGAGTGACATTAATCGAAGTAACCGAAGATAAATATGCGATTCTGCAATTCGGCGGCGGTTGTAACGGCTGTTCAATGGTGGACGTCACTTTAAAAGAAGGGATTGAGAAACAATTGTTAGCAATGTTCCATGATGAATTGGCGGGCGTAAAAGATGTAACCGAACATCAACGCGGCGAACATTCTTACTACTAAGCCTAGATAAGTTATAAATGGAAAGCACGAGTAATTTACTCGTGCTTTTTTTAATCGGGCAAACCGACAGGTTATCAAATGCTAAAGACAGATATAAAAACACCACCTTTCGGTGGTGTTTTTAATGCTTCTAATTAACCTTCACAGCTAGAACAGCTTAATAAGTTACGGTTAAAGACTTGCGCCGCACTCATTGAGTATTGGTAATAAATTGATTTTAAACCGAGTTCTTCTGCGGTTAAGTATAATTGGTTTAAATCACGTGCCGGTGTTGCCGGATGAACCATAATATTAATACTTTGACCTTGGTCGATATATTTCTGACGTTGTGCCGCTTGCTGAATCACGCTTAACTGACTGATTTCAGAGAAAGTTTTAAATACTTCTTTTTCTTCGTCGGTTAATTGTTCCAAATGCTGTACGGAGCCGTCATTATGTAAAATCGATTCCCAAATTTCTTCCGTATCCAAACCTTTTTCCTGAAGTAATTTCTCTAAGAACGGGTTTTTATACACGGTTTTGATTTTCGCTAAATCTTTTACATAGTAGTTAGATTTAAACGGCTCGACCGACGGCGATACGCTACCTAAAATAAAACTGCTTGATTTAGTCGGTGCGATACTCATTAGAGTGGTATTACGACGACCATAACCTTTTAAAAGTTCCGGTTCACCGAAACGTTTCGCTAATTCTTGCGAAGCCTTTAAGGTTTTCTCTTGCAGCGTTTTAAAGATTAAATTGTTTTTCTGCATCGCTTGGAAGCTGTCAAACGCAATATTATGCGATTGTAAATAACTGTGCCAGCCCAATACGCCCAAACCTAACGCGCGGTGACGAGTCGCAAAGCGATTCGCACGCTCTAAGAACGGCATATCTTTACTTTTCTCGATAAACTCGCTCATTACCACGTCTAAGAAGTAAGTTAATACTTCCGGTGCATCGGTATCTTTCCACTCATCAAAATAAAGCAGGTTCATTGAAGATAAACAACAAACGAAACTTTCGTCCGAGCTTGACGGCAACATAATTTCGGTACATAAATTAGAAGCGTGTACCGTCATATTTTTATCTTTATAAACGTCCGGACGGCCGGCATTCGCATTATCTTTAAAGAATAAATACGGAATACCCGTTTCGGTTTTACGTTGTAACAATTTCGCCCAAAGCTGGCGTTTATACGGATCGCCCGCTTTCATTGACTCCAACCAATCATGACCGACACATACGCCGTAGTACATTAATTGGATCGGATTACCTTCGGTATGAATATCTAGCCATTCGTCAATATCGCCGTGTTCGATATCGATATAACCGGCAAATTGACCTTTACGAGAAGTACCTTGAGAAATAACATCAATAACGGTATCAAATAGTTTACTAAAGTTAAACGAACCGTCCGATTTACCGTTATTTCTGATCGCCGAACCGCGCGGACGAATATCACCGAAATAAGCCGACGTACCGCCGCCGATTTTACTCATCATACCGACTTCGGCGGTCGTGACCATAATTTCATGAATTGAGTCGCCGATATAACTACCGAAGCAAGAAATCGGTAACCCGCGATCTAAACCGAAGTTCGACCAAATCGGTGAGGAAAGCGAGAAATAACCGCGTCCCATATAGTGATAAAATTTATCCGCATAGCCTTCAATACCTAGCTTACGCTCGGCGTGTTCTGCGATAAAACGGATACGATCTAATGCGGTTGTTCCTTCAAGTAAATAACCACGTTGTAAAAATAAGCGGCTGTCTTCGTTCAGCCATTCAAAATCAGGACGAGAATTAGAATAAGTCATCTGCGGTAATCTGCTTCATTTTTTTGCTGTAATCGGTACTACGTTTGTTAAAGAAATCCGTTTCTTTCGTCGATAGAATTTCAATATCAAACCACTCGGTTTCTTTTAATAATTCTGGATTTACATCGTACGGCGGTTCTAAACCGAGCGTCATTAACGAGTTGTTATAACGGCTACGAATGTAGTTTTCTACTTCTTCACGGCTGATAAAACTTAAATCGCCCTCTTCAAAAATCCAATCTAAAATCCCGCATTCCGCTTCAAATGCTTGGCTTGATAAGGTTTTTAAATCTTCAAAAAATTCCGGTGTGAACAGTTCGCTGTGTTCTTCGCGTAAAATTTCGTATAACACAATACCGAATTTACCGTGAATTTCTTCTTCTTTTGAGGTCGCTTCAACCGCATTCGAAATCCCTTTAAACAGGTTTTTATGCTTATTGAACGACATCATGATCAAGAACTGACCGAATAAGGAAATATGTTCTACGAAAAGTGAGAATAAAACGAGTGAAAGTACGAATTCGCCTTTACCCGCATCTTTATCCTTCATGAACGATTCCATATAACGGATGCGGTTCATTAACGGTTCAATATCTTGGATTTGGCTAAACATTTCGTTTAGGCCTAATTTTTCTAATAAAAACGAGTAGGCGTCTTTATGACGAACTTCCGATTCGGCGAAAGTACCGCCGACATCATCCATTTCCGGTTTCGGAAAATAACGATACAACTCACCCCAGAAGCGTTTTACGTTCACTTCCACTTGGGAAATCGCCAACATCGCTCGAGTCAATACGTGACGTTCGTGATCATTGATATCGATACGGTAGTTCTGAATATCACCGGTAAAATTAAATTCCGTATGTAGCCAATAGGAATGGCGAATAGCATCTTTAAATTCCAATAATTCGGGGTATTCATACGGCTTGATATTCAAGCGTTTTTCAAAGAGATTTCTAGACATAATTCCTTGACTCGATTCTAAGTTGTAATGGGCGTGGATTTTAGGCAAAAATTTTTATAATCACAAGTCTTGACAAACTCTCTTTTTAGTTAGTTTCTTGATTTATAAAGGAAAAAAGTTTTATTAATTTACAAACCCATATCTAGTGTTTTACCGCTAAAAATATACTAGATATTGTATCGTATTAATTATAATCAAATATTTTGTAATGCCTAAAAACCGTGAATTCGCCCGTATTTTATAGTATGATAAATAAAATTTTGAACTCTATACAAGCGGTCAAATTTAGCCCCAAATTTACCAAAAATCGGCTAAATTCCACCGCTTGTTATTTTTATTTATGAATAATCTTATGCAAAATCAATTTTATCGCGGACGTTTTTCCGTTGCGCCAATGCTGGATTGGACCACTCGTCATTGTCGCTACTTCCATCGTCAATTCAGCCGACACGCTTTGCTTTATACCGAAATGATCACCGCGCCGGCGATCATTCACGCCAAATACGATCTACTTGAATACGATCCGAGTGAAAATCCGGTTGCGTTACAGCTCGGCGGTAGCGATCCGGCACAGCTTGCGCATTGTGCCAAATTAGTTGAAGAACGCGGCTATGCCGAAATCAATTTAAACGTCGGTTGCCCTTCCGACCGTGTGCAAAACGGGATGTTCGGCGCTTGTTTAATGGCAAAAGCCGATTTGGTTGCCGACTGTATCAAAGCGATGCAAGATGCGGTGCAAATTCCAGTGACGGTTAAACATCGTATCGGTATTGATGACTTGGACAGTTACGAATTTTTATGTGATTTTATTGAGAAAGTACAGCCGTATAGCAACGATTTCATCGTTCATGCTCGCAAAGCGTGGTTGTCCGGTTTAAGTCCGAAACAAAATCGTGAAATTCCACCGCTTGATTATGAGTGTGTCTATCAACTGAAACGTGATTTTCCGCATTTGAATATTTCAATTAACGGCGGGATTAAAACTATTGAAGAAATCAAACGGCACTTAGCATTTGTCGATGGCGTAATGGTGGGGCGTGAAGCCTATCAGAATCCGTCACTATTAGGTGAAATCGATTCGCAAATTTTCGGTGAAAATCAACCGCTTGTCACCGCCCGTGAAGCGGTGGAAAAAATGCTCCCTTATATTGCAGCGCAAACACAAAAAGGGGTTTATTTAAATCATATCGTTCGTCATATGTTAGGCGCATTCCAAAACTGTAAAGGCGCTCGTCAGTGGCGTCGTCATTTAAGCGAAAATGCGACTAAACAAGGCGCCGGCGTTGAAGTGGTGGAACAAGCGCTTAGCTTTGTACAAGAAAGTAATTAAATTTGCTATTTCCCCCTTAAATTCAGATAATGTTTTTATTTGGATTTAAGGGAAAACTTATGACCGTTCATTGCGTCAATCCAAAAGGTAGCCTTGACCAACTATCTCACTTAGAGATGGAATTACTCACCAAAAATGCGCAAGGCAATCTCTATTCACTCTATCGAAACTGCTCTCTTGCCGTACTGAACTCAGGTGCGGTAACCGACGATAGTCGCGCACTTCTTAATCAATATCCCGACTTCGACATTAACTTGCTTACTAAAGAAAAAGGCGTATCGCTTGAATTGCATAACCCGCCGAAATCCGCCTTTGTCGATGGCAAAATGATCGTCAATATTCAATACCATTTATTTGCGGTGTTACGCGATATTGTGTTTGTCAATGCGCTTTACCAATACATCGGGCAACATACTTCGCCGCAGGAAGATAATAAATATATTACTAATCTTGTGTTTTCGATTTTACGCAACGCCAAAGCGTTGGAAATCGGATCGGATCCGAATCTGATTGTTTGCTGGGGCGGACACTCGATTAACCAAACCGAATATCAATATTGTCGTGCGGTCGGCACCGAACTCGGATTACGCCAATTTAATATCGTTACCGGTTGCGGCACCGGCGTAATGGAAGCACCGATGAAAGGGGCGACCATCGGTCATGCCAATCAACGTTATAAACACAGTCGCTTTATCGGTATCACCGAGCCGTCGATTATTGCTTCCGAACCGCCGAATCCGATCGTAACCGAATTAATCATTATGCCAGATATCGAAAAACGTCTGGAAGCATTTGTGCGTATGGGACACGGTATTGTGATCTTCCCCGGAGGTCCCGGCACATTAGAAGAGTTACTCTATATTTTAGGCGTGAAACTGAATCCGGCGAATAAAGCGCAAAAACTGCCGGTTATTCTTACCGCACCGAAAGAAAGTGCCGACTATTTTACCGCTATCGACCGATTCATCGGTGAAACCTTAGGTAAAGAAGCGCAACAAATGTATGAAATTATCATCGATGATCCGATATTGGTCGCACAAAGAATGGCGAAAGCGATGAAAGAAATCAAACAACAACGCTTAGAGCTTGCCGATTCGTATAGCTTTAACTGGTCTTTGCATATTTCCGATGAATTTACCCATCCGTTTGAGCCGACCCATCAAAATATGAGCGATTTGAATTTACATTTTGATCAGCCGACCGAACGGCTTGCGGCGAATTTACGCCGAGCGTTTTCCGGTATTGTGGCGGGTAATATCAAACCGGCAACACAAGATTTGATCGAACAATTCGGCCCGTTCCAATTACAAGGCGATCGCAAATTATTGGATAAAATCGACCGCTTGTTACAAACGTTTATTACTCAACACCGAATGAAATTGCCGACCGGAGAAGCTTATAAACCATGCTACCAAATTCTGCCGAATACGGAGAAATAGGATATGTATTTACAACAAATTGAAATTTCGGGTTTTCGCGGCATTAATCATCTTTCTCTCACGCTACGCCCGAATATGGTCTTGATTGGCGAAAATGCGTGGGGGAAATCCAGTTTGCTGGATGCGTTAAGCCATATTTTTAACGTTAAAGACGAACTTTACCAATTTAGCGAACAGGATTTTCATTTAAGGGATCATCAACAAGCACAACCGATAAAATTGTGCTTTACTTTCTGTGAAGAGGAAAACGAGACCTTCGGGCAAAATGAAGAAAATCATTATTACGATATTTTTCATTTAAACGATGCCGGATTACAGCACGTTTATCTGCAAATTAGCGGTACGCTTACCGATCAGGGCGTAAAAACGGAATATCAGTTTTTAGACAGCCAAGGCGTTCGATTAGACATTGATAATCTGCAACAAGTGGTGCGTTCGGTCATTAGCCATACGCCGGTCTATCGTTTCCGTGATGCGCGCTTAAACAAATTTGCAAATTTAGAGGCACTCTCTCAATCGGATAATTTGGCGCAAAGTGAGCTGGCGGATGAGCTTAGAGCGCTTTCATTCCTATTAAAATATTACTTTTTAAGTACGCATACCAATAAACATCATCCGAATTCAATGTTGGATACCAGCCAATTATGGAATAAAGTCAAATCGCTGTGCCAACGTTTAAAACAGAATAACGATCAACAGCTGATACAACAAGTTCGCACGCAGCTTTCTTCGCTCTTTGTGCTTAATCAAAAGCATAATCAAATTAAAACGCCGATTATCTTATTTGAAGATCTCGAAGCTCGTTTACATCCTCGTATGATTGCTATCTTTTGGGAACTGGTCACTTATCTGCCGGTACAACGCATTACCACTACCAATTCGATGGAATTGCTCTCGCAGGTACCGCTGCGCGAAATTAGCCGCTTAGTACGTTATCGGGATCGAACCGAAGCCTATTCGCTTGCACGCAGTTCATTAGGCAAAGAAGATCTGCGCAAATTGACCTTCCACATTCACTACAATCGAGGTTTAGCATTATTTTCTCGTGCGTGGATTTTAGTCGAAGGCGAAACGGAAGTTTGGATTCTAACCGAGCTGGCGAATTTACTGGATATTAATTTGGAAATGGAAGGGATTCGGATTGTGGAATTTGCCCAATGCGGCTTACGTCCGTTAATTAAATACGCCAAAGCGATGGGCATTGAATGGTATGTGCTGACCGACGGCGATCAAGCGGGCGAAAAATATGCCGATATTGCCAAAAGTATGCTACAGGAAGACGAACACCCGAGCAAACGTTTGACCGTGATCCCACGCCAAGATATCGAGCATTTTTTCTATCACGAAGGACTTAGAGAAGTCTTTGTACATCTTGCTCGTTGGCAACCGAGAGATCACAAATACCCGACAAAAACCATTATCAAACGCGCGATTCAGTACACCTCCAAACCGGATTTGGCAATTGCGATTTCAAGCGAAATCAAACAACGAGGCAATCAAGCGATCCCTCGCTTATTTAAAAAGCTGTTTATTAAAGTCTTGCAACTTATCAAAGAGCAATAAATCACAAGCGGTTAAATTTACAAGATTTTTTGCAAATTTAACCGCTGGTCTGATTCAAACCCCGCTATGACTAACGTCGAATTTCAAAGTGTTCGAATTGTTCCGAGCCTTGATAACTCTGTTCAATCAAATTACATACAACCGATGTCGGAGGGCCTTTTTGTAACCAGTTTCTGAAAGCTGCCATTTGCGCATCGCTACCAACGGCAACCACTTCCACCGAACCTTCAGGGCGATTTTTCACATAACCTTTAATGCCGATTTTTCCTGCCTCTTGTAGCGTGAAGAATCGAAAGCCGACACCTTGGACGTGTCCTGTCACAATAAATAGCTTCTGTTGCATAAAGCCCTCCGTCAATTTCTACATTTTCAGTTTAATTAAACGAGCGACATTTTCTGCGCTGGACTCCAAATTTTCTCGTCCTTGTTTTAAAGTTTCTTCAAGTGAATTTAATTGACGAATAATCGGGAATACCGCATCAATGCCGTGCTGATAAACCACATTGTAATCTTCTCGTAAGCAACCGACAATCGCAATTACCGGCACATTAAATTGTTTTGCTGTTTTTGCCACACCGACCGGTGTTTTACCGGCAATACTTTGTGCGTCCATACGCCCCTCGCCGGTAATCACTAAATCCGCATCTCGGATATGCTCCGCCAGACGAGTCGCTTCGATAATGATTTGTACGCCTGCTTTAAGCTGCACATTCGGCAGTAATAATAAACCGCCGCCCATACCGCCTGCCGCACCGGCGCCGGCATGATTAGCAATCGCAATCCCCTGTTGAGCTAATGCGACATCCGCAAAATGCGCCAACGCATTATCCAAAGTTTGCACCATCTCCGGCGTTGCACCTTTTTGTGGACCAAATACTGCCGAAGCGCCACGCTCACCGCATAACGGGTTATTTACATCACACGCCACTTCAAACTCAACACTTTGTAAACGAGGCTCTAAATTTTCTAACGAAATTCGGCTGATTTGTTGTAGCTGTTCGCCCCCAAAACCAATTTCCTCACCGGCTGCATTTTTGAAAGAAGCACCGAGCGCTTGCAACATACCGACACCGCCGTCATTGGTCGCACTACCGCCAATACCTAACAGAATTTTATTCACGCCCAAATCCAACGCTTTTTTGATTAATTCACCGGTACCGAAACTGGTGGTTTTCAGCGGATTACGTTGTTCAAAAGGCACCAGATGTAAACCGGAAGCCGCCGCCATTTCAATAAAAGCGGTCTGTTTATCGCCGGAAATGCCTAAAAAACCGGTCACTTTATTACCGAGCGGCGCAGTCACTTCAACTTCTAACAACTCACCTTTAGTCGCATCAATTAATGACTGAACCGAACCTTCACCGCCGTCCGCCATTGGCACTTTGATGTATTGCGCATCAGGGAAAATACGTCTGAAACCGCCTTCGATAGATTGTGCCACTTCAAGCGCCGTAAGACTTTCTTTAAATGAATCGGGAGCAATAACAATTTTCATATTTTACCTCTTAGAATAATTTAAACACACCAAACACCAAGGTTGAAACGATAGCCATAATTAAACCGACCGCTGTTTCATACGGAATCAATTTTAAACGTTCTTTTATATCCATATTGACACTACCACCGGTAGCATGGAAGAAAGATCCGTGCGGCATATGGTCAAGAACTGTCGCACCGGAATGAATCATTGCCGCGCTTGCTAATGCACTTACGCCTAATTCGATTAAAGTCGCACTAAATACATTTGAAGCAACCACCGTACCGGCTGTGGTTGAAGCTGTAGCCAATGACATTAAAGCCCCTGAAATCGGTGCAAGTAAATAGGATGGTAAGCCCGAAGCGGTAAGCGCTTCAATTAACACATCTTTTAAACCCGAATTGGCAATAATGCCGGCTAATGCCCCAGTACCTAATAACATCACGGCAACCGGTGACATTTTTAATAAACCTGAAGTGGCAAATTGATTCACTTGTTTTAATTTGCCCATAGCCAATGCACCGACTAAGCCGCCAAGTGGTAATGCGATCAATGGATCAACTTTAATATCGGCGATAGGACGCAATGCTAATAAAATAATTGCACAAAGCGGTGCGGCAATTGCCGGTAGGAAAGCGGGTAAATTTTGCGAACTATTTGCAGAAACTTCGCCGTCCGCCACTTTTGAACCTTTGTTGATAAGGCGTTTTGCTAAGAAATAGGTCAGAATAATGCCGAAGATAGCCGGAATGATACCTGCCGCCATCACAGAAGTAAGCGGTAGATGGAAAGCGTCTGAAGCGGCAATCGCATTTGGGTTCGGCGACATAATATTACCGGCTTTACCACCGCCAATCATCGCTAATAAGATTGCCGGCTTAGATAAATCACTACGTTTCGCTAATGCTAATGCAATAGGTGAAACGGTAATAACCGCCACATCCACAAATACCCCAACCGCGGTTAAAATCATAGTGGAAAGCACTAAAGCAAGTAACGCACGGGTTTCGCCTAATTTTTTCACGATGGTTTCGGCGATGGTACTTGCTGCACCGGATTCAATTAATACACCGGCTAATACACCCGCAGCTAAGATACGCATTACCGCCGTGGTAATTCCTTGCGCTCCGCCGATCATTAAGCTCACGGTTTGCGACAGATCCGCCCCGCCGATTAAACCGCCGACTAATGCGCCGATTAACATTCCGTATGCCGGCGGTACTTTTTTCAAGATGAGAACGATTGCCACGGAAAGGGCAACGACTGCTCCAATTGCTGTTACTGTTACCATAATAAGCCCCTATAAGAGAGATGAACCAACGAATGGCACTTATTATCTAAATTTCACCCCAAAAGTCGTTATTAAAAAGAACAAAAAACAAATAAAATATTTGCATCTTTTTAGATAAAAATACAAATTATTTTAACAGGGAAGCGCCTAAATAAAGAATAAATTTGTCTTCTATCTTATTGAAAGATAAGGATGTTATTTGCTCAATTTTTTCTAAACGATAACGTAGCGTATTCGGATGAATAAACAATTTTTCCGAAGCGTGAGCCAGATCACAATTTGACAAAAAATATTGTTGCAGACTTTTAAATAACGTCGCTTTGCCGTCTTGCGCTAACAAGATCTTAAACGGCGAGAGCAATTCTTCGCTTTGCCATGTTTTGGCGAAATCAGCCAATAAGGCAGGTAATTTATAATCGGAAAAAAGTAAGATTTGCTTCTTCAAACGTAATTGTTCCGCATAAGATAAGGTATGTAATGCCGATTGATAAGAAAAACTCGCCTGATGAAAATGCGTGACCTTTGCTCCGACCACAATTTTATATTCTTGATTGCGGTTATGTTCCGGCAATAAAGATAATAAACCCCGATCTTTAGATAAACGCTGAAATTCTTCTTCCGTTTTCAGTAAGACCAGCTTATCCAAATCCATTACCGCCAAAGCAATATGTTTAGAATTCAGTTCCAAATGATTTAGCAATAACTGCAGTTTTTCGGCATCCGGTTGCTCCATTTTAATTATCATTGCCACTAACGGCTTGGTCGAATCCAGTTTAAAAAAGACCGCTTGCTGCGTAATTTCCGCTTCGCTTAATGCTCCTCGTAATAACTGACGAATAAATTCTTCTTTGTAGCGTTGTTGCCAACGCTCTTTCGCCAGTAAAACCGACTTCTCTACGATCAATTCCGCCGCCATTTTCACTAACTCGCCGTACTGCCGAACTTCATTCGGCTTGCCGGATATACCGATTACCCCAACGGTTTTACCTAAATAAGCGATGGGGAGATTCAATCCCTCTCTCGCTTCGTAATTCCATTGTTTTGCTAAATTTTCATCAATTTCAACCGATTGTTTCTTACGCAAAGCAATCACCGCACCGGTATGGCGTTCGCCTAACCGAGAAGGATCCCCCGAAGCAATAATGATTCCTTCTTCATCCATAACATTTACGGAATTGGGAATAATTTGCATAGTGCGTTTTACAATCGTTTGGGCGGTGGGTATATCAAGCTTTAATATCATAACTAACCTTCTTTCGATATGAATTACTTTTTAGTGTAACCGAGTCCGTTAAAATAGCATTTAGGGTATCGCGCTGGAAAACAACGAAAACGATAGATAAGCCTCTATACTTTAAAGAAAAAACGGAACAATATGCTATATATATATAAAAACAAGCATTAATCAGCTTATTAAACAGAATAAAAATCTTAATTTTTTATAAAAATAGCATTTTACATTATATTTTTTAGCAGTTATATTCGTTATCAACATTACACAAGCGGTCATTTTTACAAAAAATTTTGCAAATTTCACCGCCTATTATATGCATTCACAATATCCTTTCAGAGTTGGACAATATTATGGCAAAAACATTATACGAAAAACTATTTGATGCCCACGTTGTATATGAAGCCGCAGGCGAAACGCCGATTCTTTATATCAACCGTCACTTAATTCACGAAGTTACCAGCCCGCAAGCGTTTGACGGTTTACGTGTCGCCGGTCGTCAAGTACGCCAAATCGGTAAAACGTTCGGTACAATGGATCACAGCATCTCAACCCAAGTGCGTGACGTCAATAAATTAGAAGGTCAGGCGAAAATCCAAGTTTTAGAATTAGCGAAAAACTGTGAAGCGAACGGGATTTCGTTATTCGATATGCAAACCAAAGAACAAGGTATCGTACACGTTATGGGGCCGGAGCAAGGTTTAACCCTACCGGGTATGACGATTGTCTGCGGTGACTCACACACCGCAACACACGGTGCTTTCGGTGCGCTTGCGTTTGGTATCGGTACATCGGAAGTGGAACACGTGCTTGCAACGCAAACCTTAAAACAAGAGCGTGCGAAAAGTATGAAAGTGGAAGTTCGCGGCAAAGTGAACCCAGGCATTACCGCCAAAGATATCGTGCTGGCAATCATCGGTAAAACAACTATGGCGGGCGGTACCGGTCATGTGGTGGAATTCTGCGGTGAAGCGATTCGTGATTTATCGATGGAAGGCCGTATGACGGTATGTAATATGGCGATCGAATTCGGCGCTAAAGCCGGTTTAGTCGCACCGGACGAAACCACCTTCGCTTACTTAAAAGATCGTCCGCACGCACCGAAAGGCAAAGATTGGGACGATGCGGTTGAATATTGGAAAACCTTAAAATCCGACGATGATGCGGTCTTTGATTCAGTCGTTGTATTAGAAGCGAAAGATATTGCGCCGCAAGTCACTTGGGGAACCAATCCGGGACAAGTCATCGGTATTGACCAAGTGGTACCGAATCCACAAGAAATGGCGGATCCGGTCACTAAAGCTTCAGCGGAAAAAGCGCTTGCCTATATCGGTTTAGACGCTAATACCGATATGAAAAACATCCCTGTGGATCAAGTATTTATCGGCTCTTGTACTAACTCTCGTATTGAAGACTTACGTGCAGCGGCGGCAGTAATGAAAGGCCGTAAAAAAGCGGATAACGTAAAACGTGTGCTAGTTGTACCGGGTTCTGGCTTAGTAAAAGAACAGGCGGAAAAAGAAGGCTTAGATAAGATCTTTATCGAGGCTGGCGCAGAATGGCGTAATCCGGGCTGTTCAATGTGTTTAGGTATGAATGATGACCGTTTAGGCGAATGGGAACGTTGTGCTTCAACCTCTAACCGTAACTTTGAAGGTCGCCAAGGTCGTAACGGTCGTACCCACTTGGTTAGCCCGGCAATGGCGGCAGCGGCGGCAATGTTCGGTAAATTTGTCGATATTCGTCACGTGGAATTAAATTAAGGATAAAAAAATGGCAGGATTAAAACAACACTCAGGTTTAGTCGTTCCGCTTGATGCAGCGAATGTGGATACTGACGCAATCATTCCAAAACAGTTCTTACAAGCGATTACTCGTGTCGGCTTCGGTAAGCATTTATTCCACGAATGGCGTTATTTAGATGCGGAAGAAACCCAATTAAATCCGGATTTCGTATTAAATTTCCCGCAATATCAAGGCGCGACCATTTTACTGGCTCGTAAAAATTTAGGCTGCGGCTCTTCTCGTGAACATGCACCTTGGGCGTTAGCCGATTACGGTTTCAAAGTGATGATTGCCCCGAGCTTTGCGGACATTTTCTATAACAATAGCTTAAACAATCATATGCTTCCGATTCGCTTAAGCGAAGAAGAAGTGGAAGAAATTTTCCAATGGGTATGGGCGAACGAAGGCAAACAAATCCATATTGATTTAGAAGCAATGACGGTAACGGTCGGTGACAAAATTTATCGTTTTGAACTAGATGAATTCCGCCGTCACTGTTTACTAAACGGTTTGGATAATATCGGTTTAACCCTACAACACGAAGATGCCATCACTGCTTACGAAAGTAAGATTCCGGCATTTTTACGTTAAGAGTAATTGAGATAAAAAAACGGCTTAAACGCCGTTTTTTTATGATTAAACCTCAAATTTCGTCTTATCGCCGATATCGAAATGTAACGGCATTCGCCACTTCTGAATACTTAATACCACTAACAATATGCCGCTAATGCCGCTTGAAATTTGGAGTAAGAGCATTTGATCTAACAGAATGGCCAACCAAATGACGGCGACTAATAACGGTTGAGCATTTAAACCGAATACTCTAAAACAGAAATATTCTTTGTAACTCAGCCCACCGACAACCAACAGCATTGCGCCCAAGGCAAATATCGGCAAACCGAAGATTTGGCAAAGCAACCCTATCCATGCGACAAACTGAAAAATAAGGCGGAATCGCTTAAGATAAAGATGAAGTGAAGAAGCTAACATCGTACCGGCGATTAACAAGCCGAACGAAGCCCATTCCGTTTGGTAAGGCAGTAACAAGACCATAATACTCGCGACTACAAAACCTAAACGATACATAATTACCGTAAAGTAATCCCAAAAATCCATTGGGGATTTAATATGCGGATCTGCCATAATTTTCTCCTTTTATGTAATCAAGCGGTTAAATTTTGGTTATTTTTTGTAAAAAATAAGGCGAGTATAAAACTCGCCTCACTTTATAGCAATAGTTGATTACGCTTTATGGCTATCTTGATAGTCTTTCGCCGCTTTTACAAATCCGGCAAATAACGGATGACCGTCACGCGGTGTCGAAGTAAATTCCGGGTGGAACTGCGCCGCAATAAACCAAGGGTGGTTTGGAATTTCAATAATTTCCACTAATTTACGGTCTGCCGATAAACCGCTCACTTTTAAGCCTGCCGCTTCGATTTGCGGTAATAAAGTATTGTTTACTTCATAACGGTGACGGTGACGCTCAACAATCGTTTCCGCACCATAAACTTCACGTGCTTTAGTGCCTTCGATTAAGTGACATTGTTGTGCGCCTAAACGCATTGTGCCGCCTAAATCCGACTCATCGGAACGTGTTTCCACATTACCCGACTCATCCTGCCATTCGGTAATTAAACCCACTACCGGTTGCGGACAATCTTTATCAAACTCGGATGAATTTGCTTGGGTTAAACCTGCTACGTTACGTGCATATTCGATCAGTGCGATTTGCATACCTAAACAAATACCTAAATAAGGGATTTTGTTTTCACGCGCATATTGTGCGGTACGGATTTTACCTTCTACGCCACGGTAGCCGAAACCGCCCGGCACTAAAATCGCATCTAAGCCATGGAGTAATTCAACGCCTTTGGTTTCGATATCTTGCGAATCAATATACTTGATATTGACCGTTAAGCGATTGGTTAAACCGGCGTGTTTTAACGCTTCGTTTACCGATTTATACGCATCCGGTAATTCCACATATTTACCTACCATACCGATAGTCACTTCACCGGTCGGGTTCGCTTGGCGATAAAGCACTTGTTCCCATTCGCTTAAATCCGCTTCCGGACAATCTAAGCGGAAACGATCGCAAACAAAAGTATCCAAACCTTGTGATTTGAGTAATTCAGGAATACGGTAAATCGAATCCACGTCTTTTAAGGAAATTACCGCACGTTCCGGCACGTTACAGAATAATGCGATTTTTTTACGCTCGTTGCTTGGAATCGCACGATCCGAACGGCAAATTAACACGTCCGGTTGAATACCGATTGAAAGTAATTCTTTTACCGAGTGTTGCGTTGGTTTGGTTTTCACTTCGCCGGCAGTTGGGATGTATGGCACTAAGGTTAAGTGCATAAATAAGGTTTTTTCACGACCGACATCCACCGCTAACTGACGTAACGCTTCTAAGAACGGTAATGATTCAATATCGCCTACCGTACCGCCGACTTCCACGATCACCACATCACGACCTTTACCGCCTTCAATCACACGTTCTTTAATTTCGTTAGTGATGTGCGGGATTACTTGGATAGTCGCACCTAAATAATCGCCGCGGCGTTCTTTGCGTAATACTTCGGAGTAAATTTTACCGCTGGTAAAGTTGTTCGCTTTGCTCATTTTAGAACGAATAAAACGCTCATAGTGACCTAAGTCTAAATCGGTTTCCGCACCGTCTTGCGTAACGAAAACTTCACCGTGTTGCGTCGGGCTCATTGTACCCGGATCGACATTGATATAAGGATCCAGCTTCATAATGGTTACGTTTAAACCACGAGCTTCGAGAATTGATGCGAGAGATGCAGCGGCAATACCTTTGCCTAAAGATGAAACAACACCGCCCGTCACGAAAATATAATTCGTTGCCATTTTGTCTGCCTTTGATTAATCAGTTAAATAGATAAGAAATTCGGAATGGATAGTAAATAAAAACTATCAGGACGGGAGCCTAGTATATAGTAAAACGTATTTTTTGGCTATCGGAAAAATCAACAAGCGGTCAAATTTAACCAATTTTTTACAACTTTGTTTCGCAATAAAACGAAAAATTCACCCGCTTCTTTTACGGATAAATTTTGTGAACAAGATCAAAGAATAAGAGGCAAGTGTTTCTATCCGTTCTGCGTTCCATGGGATAATTATTTTATCTTTCTCAAATCTTAAGGAGCTTATATGAAACTCAAAAAACTTGCTTTATCTGCTGTTCTTTCTATGGCAATTTCGAGTGTGTATGCCGCGGAGTTACCGAATATCACGATATTGGCAACCGGCGGAACGATTGCCGGCAGCGGACAAAGTGCGGTGAGTTCGGCTTACCAAGCAGGACAATTGAACATTGATACCTTAATTGAAGCCGTACCGGAAATGAAAACGCTCGCTAATATTAAAGGCGAACAGGTAGTCAAAATCGGTTCACAAGATATGAGTGACGAAGTGTGGCTGAAATTAGCCAAAACCGTAAATAGTCAGTGCGCTAATACGGACGGTTTTGTCATTACTCACGGCACGGATACGATGGAAGAAACCGCTTATTTCCTCGATATGACGGTAAAATGCGATAAACCGGTGGTGTTGGTCGGCGCAATGCGTCCGGCAACGGAGAAAAGTGCGGACGGCCCGCTGAATTTATATAATTCAATTGTAGTAGCGAAAGATAAAAAATCGGCAAAACGTGGTGTGTTAGTCGCAATGAATGATGTGGTACTGGGTGCGAGAGACGTGACAAAAACCAGTACTACCGCCGTGCAAACATTCAGTTCGCCGAACTTCGGTACGCTCGGCTATATTCATAACAGCAAAGTCGATTACGAACGTGCGCCGGAAAGTAAACACACGTTAAATACCCCGTTTACGGTTGATAAGCTCAATGAACTGCCGAAAGTCGGTATTATCTACGCTTATTCAAATATGCCGACCGAGCCGCTTAAAGCCTTATTGGATGCGGGCTATCAAGGGATTGTGGTTGCCGGTGTCGGTAACGGTAATATGAATGCGGCGAATTTAGCGTTACTGGAACAAGCGGCGAAAAACGGTGTTGCGGTGGTTCGCTCTTCACGAGTGCCGACCGGCTATACCACTCGTGATGCGGAAGTGGACGATTCTAAATACGGTTTTGTGGCATCCGGTACGCTCAACCCGCAAAAAGCACGTGTATTATTACAACTTGCCTTAACCCAAACCAAAGACATTAATACGATTCAACAATATTTTGAAGACTTCTAGTTTTCGCTTATAAACAAGCGGTCTATTTCTTGCAAAAAATTGCGAAAAATAGACCGCTTGTCTTTTTGTAACCGTCGCCTATTTTACAAAGCTATCAAAGGTTAGCTCGTAGTTATCACCGTCACGATTATATGAAATATAACGAGGGAATTTTTCACCTACGTATTTTTTCACGGTAATCGCTTTGTGATCACTGGTTTTAAAACTATAAGTAATTTCTTGATAAGTTTGACCTTTTACCGTTACCGCTTTTTGTACTTTATGCAATTTTACATTCGGTGTCGGATATAATTTCTTACCGTTGGTCGTTTGGAAACTTGTCGGTAATTGATCGTAATAACTTAACTGAAATGCGGTGGTAAATAAATCGAATGTCGGCATAGTTAATGCCTCTTGTTTTAACGGATCTTTCGCTTTGCCGTACTTCACCGTACTGGAATCAATTTCAGCTAAGGCGTAAGTTTTGCCGTTACGCGTATCGCGATAGCTCAACATATTAAATTGACCGTTACGCTCCGTGCCTTTCGCTGAAAAAACAATGTTATATAACGGCACGTTAATTTTCGATTGAATCGAATATTGACCGCCGCCGTTTTTAAAATGCACATAAGCCGGCATTAGGTAATTAGAACTATATTTTATATTAAAATCATCCGCCCAAGTGGTTGAAATTAATGCAAAAATTGCAACAAACGAAAGTGCGATTTTTTTAATAAATCCCATCTATTTTTCCTCTAATTTAGTGCTTTCGAACAAACGAAGAATAGCATTGCTCTCTCTTAATTGTTCCGCTTTCTCTACTTGCATCTTTGTTAAATGCGGCGAGAAATAGTTAATAAAATCATACATATAATTACGTAAGAAAGTGCCGCGTTTAAATGCGATTTGCGTCATACTCGATTGGAATAAATGACTTGCATCAATCGCCACCAAATCACTGTCCGCGGGCGTATGCGCCATTGACGCCATAATCCCGACCCCTAAGCCTAAACGCACGTAAGTTTTAATGACGTCGGCATCCGTCGCGGTAAACACGATATGCGGTAAGATACCTTCTTTATTAAACGCATGGTCGAGATCGGATTGTCCGGTAAAGCCGAAAGTATAAGTAATCAAATCATATTTACCGAGTTCTTCGACCGTTAAATTCTCGCTTTGGTTCACAAATTTTACTAACGGATGATCCGGCTTCACAATGACGGAACGATTCCATAAATAACACGGCAATAAGATCGCATCTTCAAATAAATGCTGCGCTTCGGTCGTAATCGCCAGATCCACTTCGCCCGCCATTAAGGCATCGTAAATTTGACTTGGCGAACCTTGATGTAATTGTAGGCTGACCTCCGGATACTTCGCTTTGAATTTCTCAATAATCGGCGGCAAAACATAGCGCGCTTGCGTATTCGGCGTTGCAATGCGTAAGACGCCTCGATTCGGACGAGTCTGTTCTTCCGCCACCGATTTAATACTCTGCGCTTTTACCAGTAATTCGCGGGCAATCGCGACAATTTTTTCTCCCGCCGGCGTTAATCCTTTAATATGCTTACCGTTTCGTTCGAAAATATTAATTCCGAGTTCGCTTTCCAATAGACGTACCTGCTTACTAATGCCCGGTTGAGAAGTGTAAAGTGTTTCCGCCGCTTCGGTAATATTCAGATTTTGATTTACAATTTCAACGATGTAGCGTAATTGCTGTAATTTCATTATTCGGTTCCTTTAACAATCTCAATAAGCTGATCCATTGAGCTAATTTCATAAGTCGGGCGAATCTGTGTTTCATTCTTACTTTTCGAATGATTAAACCAACAGGTATCGATACCCGCATTATTACCGCCTAAAACGTCTGATGCAAGCGTATCACCAACCATTAACACTTTGGTTTTGTCTTCCTGTTCCATCAAAGTAAAAGCGTAATCGAACACCTGTCGATCCGGCTTGGCTGCACCGATTTGTTCCGATACGACGACAATCTCAAAAAATTTCTCGGTATGCGTATTCGCTAATCGCTTTTGCTGTAATTCGGTAAAGCCGTTAGTGATAATCCCCATCTTTACTTTACCGTATAGCTGTTCCAACATAGCCATTACACCGTCCAACGGTTTACTGACCAATGCCATTTCCGCCATTAGCTCTTGATTAAGTTGCAATGCGTCTATGCCGGTTTGCGCCGATAATTTGGCAAAACGGCGGGTTTGAATGTCTTGAGCGGTAATTTCATTATTCTGATAAGCCACCCAAAGCGGTTTATTGACCGCCTGAAACGCTTCATAGTCTTCTCGCGTAAATTCAATACCGTACCGCTTCAGCATAGAGGTTAAACCTAAGTACGAATTAAACGAAAAAAGCGTTTCGTCAGCGTCAAATAAAACCCAATCATACTTCATTATTTATAACTTCCTTTGATTTCATGCGTAATCCACTCGACAAAATGTTTAACTTTCGCAATCTCTGCCATTTGCGGAGGATAAACCACGTAAAACGCCTTCTCGTCATAAACGTCCGTCGTGAAAGCCTCGATTACCGAACCTTCTTCTATGGCATTTTGCGCGAGTATTCTATTTGCCACCACAACGCCCTGACCGTGTTTCGCCGCTTGCATTCCCATTGAAGTATTCGAATACATCGGGCCTGATTCGACTTCTAAATTATTTAAATTAAGATGCTCCGCCATTTGCTTCCATTTGGTATGCGAACAAACGTGAATTAAATTTTTACCTTCTAAATCTTCAGGTTTGGTAATCGGATGATCTCGCAAATATTCCGGCGAGGCTAAAATCATGATACGCGCTTGAACGAGTTCAATCGCTTCCAGATTTTGCCAATTGCCCGAACCGTAATAAATCGCGACATCAATATCTTTGCCTAATAAGCCTTCATCTTGAGAAGCGGTGGTTAAACGCACTTCGATATCCGGATATTTTTTATGAAACTTGTTTAAACGAGGTACCAACCAATGCATACCAAATGACGGCGTGGTACTGATCGATAAAATTTGTCGGCTGTTTTTTAATTTAACCTTTTCGGTCGCCACTGCAATCTGTTCGAGAAGCGGTTGAATTTCTTCAAAATATTGCGCACCGATTTCGGTAAGCTCCAGCAAGCGGTTTCTTCGATGGAAAAGCGAAACGCCCAGAAAGTCTTCCAATAACTTGATTTGGTGACTGACTGCGGCTTGCGTTACAAATAAGTCGTCCGCCGCCTTAGTAAAATTCAAATGGCGCGCGGCAGATTCAAATGCTTTTAACGCGTTGAGAGGGGGAAGTCTTTTATTCATAGATAATTATTCTTGGTTAATAAACGGAATGTGACTACATTATTTTTTTTGATAGATAAAATTAAATTTTTTAGTTTGTCATACTGGTCGAACATCACTATAATGCGCGCCGTACTTAGACGGATAGTGATAGCTTAAGTTTCCGGTTTATTACGGTAAATTCAGCTATTTCAGATTTTTAAGTATGATGTTGTGTTTGCATATTGGTCTAGGAAACTAGACTGGAGTAACATCAAGTTACTCGTTTCACTTCCTGTATATTTTGAACCTTTTTGGTTTATAACCGTCCATTTTGGACGGTTTTTTTCGTTTAGAGCCTTTCTATTGTATCAGAATGAATAAATCCCGCCAGTATCAGAGCGCTATTTTCATTAAAATTTCTTATCTGTGCGTATAAATGATAGCATTTTTTATCCGTCAGCTTCGATAACTTCATTCTTCCGATACTACATAAACAAAGCGATTTATAGTATCCTTTCAACTTATTTCGATCATCTAAGAGAAATCCTTTGAGTAAACGCAGACTGACCCAAAACCAACAACGCAGAATCAAATCGAATCATCATAAAAAAATCGCAAAACCCGAATTGGAATGGCAAAACGAAATGCTAGGCGAAGTTCAACAAGGTATTGTGGTTACTCGCCATGCCAAACACGCCGATGTAGAAACCGAACAAGGTGAAATTTATCGTTGTAATCTTCGCCGTACTTTAAAAAACGTGGTGGTCGGCGATCAGGTGTCTTGGCGAAAAGGCAACGAGCAGTTACAAGGCATTAGCGGTGTGATTGAAGCAATTTATCCGCGTAAAAATGAATTGAGCCGTCCCGATTATTATGACGGTATCAAAGTGATGGCGGCAAATATCGATCAAATCATTATTGTTTCCGCCGTATTACCCACACTTTCGCTTAATATTATTGATCGCTACTTAGTGATTTGTGAAACCGCTAAAATTCCTGCGCTTATTGTGCTAAATAAAATTGATTTGCTTTCGGAATCCGAACGACAAGAAGTGCAAAAGCAATTAGCCATTTATGAAAATATCGGTTATGAAACCCTTTGTCTGTCTGCCGATACCGGTGAAAATATGGAAAAATTAGACCGCTATTTATCACGCGGCACTTCAATTTTCGTCGGACAATCCGGGGTAGGAAAATCAAGCCTAATCAACCAATTATTACCGGAGGTTAATGCTTTGACCGGTGCGGTAAGCGATATTTCGGGATTAGGTCAGCATACGACCACATCTTCTCGCTTATACCATTTACCGCAAGGGGGTAATTTAATTGACTCGCCGGGGATTCGTGAATTCGGTTTATGGCATTTAGAGCCGGAACAAATCACGCTTGGTTACCGTGAATTTCAATCGGTATTAGGCACATGTAAATTCCGAGATTGCAAACATAAATCGGATCCGGGCTGTGCGGTGAGAGAAGCGGTCGAAAAAGGTGAAATTAATGCAATTCGTTTCGAAAACTATCATCGATTAATTGAAAGCCGTGATGAAACCAAAAGTCAGCGTCATTTTAGAACGGAAGAATAAAATTAAATAAGAATCAATAGCAATGAGTACAAATTTCATTTATCCTAATGCCCACTTGATCGCAGGTGTGGACGAAGTCGGTAGAGGCCCGTTAGTCGGTGCGGTGGTCACCGCTGCCGTGATTTTAGCTCCGAATAATCCGATTGAAGGATTAGCCGACTCTAAAAAACTGTCGGAGAAGAAGCGTTTGCTTTTAGCGGAGGAAATTAAAGCAAAAGCGCTTTGTTGGTCTTTAGGGCGTGCCGAACCGGAAGAAATCGATCGGTTGAATATCTTGCACGCAACAATGCTCGCTATGCAGCGGGCGGTTGCCGGACTCAATATTCAGCCCGATTTCGTGTTGGTGGACGGCAACCGTATTCCAACTTTACCGATGCCGGCACAAGCGGTCATAAAAGGAGATAGTTTAGTTGCCGAGATCAGCGCAGCTTCCATTTTAGCCAAAGTTGCCCGAGATCAGGAAATGGCTGAATTAGATGTGCAATATCCGGAATACGGCTTTGCAAAGCATAAAGGCTATCCGACTAAACTACATTTTGAAAAACTGGAACAATTCGGGGCAACCCCTTTTCACCGAAAGAGCTTCGCCCCGGTGAAGAAAATCTTAGGTTTATAAATGCTAGAACTACTACTCGAACCCTTCCAATATAACTATATGCAAAAAGCGATTTTCGTCAGTATGGGCGTTGGTGTGGTTTGTGCCTTTCTCTCCGCCTTTTTAATGTTAAAAGGTTGGTCTTTAATCGGTGACGCCCTTTCACATGCCGTAGTGCCGGGCATTGCCATCGCTTATGCGTTAAAACTCCCTTATGCTTTCGGCGCATTTTTTTCCGGTATTCTCGCCGCTCTTGCTATTTTATGGGTAAAAAGTATTACTCGAATAAAAGAAGATGCGGTTATCGGCTTTATCTTTACCACATTTTTTGCACTAGGCATGTTTATTGTATCGCTTAACCCAACCTCAGTTGATGTTAATGCGATTGTAATGGGCAACATCCTCGGCATTGCAGACGAAGATCTATGGCAAGTTGCGATCATTATCGGGTTATCGCTGCTTGGTCTTATCTTTTTCTGGAAAGATCTACTACTGACTTTTTTTGATGAACATCATGCGTTGTCTGTAGGGCTCTCTCCTCTTCGCTACAAAATTTTATTCTTCACCTTATTAAGTGCTTGTGTCGTGGTCGCATTGCAAACGGTCGGCGCAATTTTAGTAATTGCAATGGTTGTTACCCCGGGCGCAACAGCATACTTACTGACAGACAAATTCCCTCGTTTAGTTATTATCGCCATTCTTATCGGTAGCCTCAGCAGTGGCATCGGTGCCTATCTCAGTTACTTTTTAAACGGTGCGACCGGCGGTGTGATTGTTTGCTTACAGACCTGTATCTTTTTATTGGCTTTTTGCTTTGCGCCTAAATACGGTTTGATTAGCCAAAAAAGTAAGCGTTTGGGGGCAATCAATGAATGAGTTAGTGCTATGGTTCGTTGAGCCTTTTGCATTTGAATTTATGCAAACCGCTTTGTTTACTGCGGTATTAGTCGCTTCCGTTTGCGCGGTATTGTCTTGTTATTTGATTTTAAAAGGCTGGTCGCTTATGGGCGATGCAATTTCTCATGCAGTATTGCCGGGAGTGGTAATATCCAGCTTACTCGGTTTACCTTTAGCTATAGGGGCATTTACTTCCGGATTATTTTGTGCGATTTCCGTCGGCTATCTCAAAGAGAATTCTCGTTTAAAAGAAGATACCATTATGGGCATTATGTTTTCCGGCTTATTTGCGCTTGGTATCGTGCTATTTACCGCCTTGCCGAGCGACCAACATCTCACTCACTTGTTATTCGGTAATTTGCTCGGGGTAACTCAAAACGAATTAATTCAAACTATCATCATTTGCACGCTAACTTTCAGCGTTATTATCTTTAAACGTAAAGATTTCTTGCTCTATTGCTTTGATAGTAATCATGCCAAAGTTATCGGTTTACCGGTAAAACGGTTACATTACGGCTTACTTGCACTGTTAGCCTTAACCATCATTAGTGCAATGCAGGTTGTCGGTGTGATTTTAGTCGTTGCAATGCTCATTGCTCCCGGAATTACCGCCTACCAATTATCAAACCGATTCGACTATATGTTAGCAATAGCGATGACGATTGCGATAAGTTCATCCGCTTTAGGTACGATCTTGAGTTATCATATTGATGCGGCTACCGGCCCGACAATTATTCTAATTCAATCGATTGTTTTTGTGATTGTGCTAATTAGCAAGCACTTTCAAAAGCGCAAGCGGTAAAATTTTTTGCAAAATTTGCCAAAAAATTAGAGAATTATTATTTCTAAACAACACTCTCATAAGGAATACCTATGTCAAACACCACATTTGAAGAAACAATTTTCGGTAAAATTATTCGCAAAGAAATCCCGGCGGCAATTGTTTATCAAGATGAACTAGTGACTGCATTCCGTGATATTTCCCCACAAGCACCGACTCACATTCTTATCGTGCCGAATAAATTAATCCCGACCGTAAACCACGTTGAAGCAGAAGACGAATTAGCATTAGGTCGTTTATTTACTGTGGCGGCAAAAATTGCTAAAGAAGAAGGCATTGCTGAAGACGGTTATCGTTTAATTGTGAACTGTAACGTACACGGCGGTCAGGAAGTATTCCATATCCACATGCATTTAGTCGGCGGCGAGCCTTTAGGCAAAATGTTAAACAACAAATAGTATGAAACAGTTAAAATCTTATTGGTCATTGGCAGTTTTTTCGCTTTTTTTAACCGCTTGCGGCAGTAATCCGCAAAGTTATATCAAAGGGAAATCCGCTCCGATTGTAAATGTTGAAGCTCAAATTGCGACACAGATTGAAATTGATGCGAAAAGTGAAAAAGTTTCCGTTACGAATTTAACTGAGTATCCGCTTAACTTATCCTATAAATTGTTTTGGTATGATAATCAAGGCATTACACAAACCAATAACAATATATCGATGCAACCTTGGTTGAGTTTATGGCTAAATGGTAAACAGTCACAAACACTTTCACTTGAAAAACCAACCGCTGAAAGCAGCAATTATCGTATCTATTTACGTGGTAACCGATGAATACACTTGATTGGCTTGAAAGCCAACAACAAGCGGTCGTTTTTTGCAAAAATTTAGCAGGTTTGACCGCTTGCAGCCAACAGATTCAGCTCGCCTCCGGCGAGCGATTTGTTTTACGCCAACAAAATGATCGAGCGACAGCTTTCGGGATCAATTACGCTCAAGAAGCACAAATTTTACACTATCTAACACGCTTGACTTTCACTCCAAAAGTCTATTACCACAATGAAAATTCCAGTTTATTGACTTGGATTGAAGGTAATACAGCTAACTGTTTCAGTTCATCATTATTAAACAAACTGGCATTGCAACTTGCCGAATTACATCTTTTTCCAATTACCGAATCATTACCAAAGCTCGATCTTGCCAAGCGTTGTCAATTTTTATGGCAAAAACTCCCTGTTACAAAACAAGCGACATTGAGATTTCGCCCTCCATTTCAAACGATTCAACCTTTCACATTAGCAATCTGCCACCATGATTTGCATTTAGGTAATTTTATTGAAAAAAATGACCGCTTGTATTTGATTGACTGGGAATATAGTGCCGTGTCGGATCCTGCATTAGAGATTGCGATGCTTTTCAGTGCCAATCCTGCAATCAACCAACAGCAACAGACCGAGTTTCTCCGTATATATCTGCAAGAAACACAATTCAATGAAGGGAAATTTAAACGAAAAATGGCAGAATATCATTCTGCCATTTATCAGTTAAATCAATTATGGTTTACGATTCTCGAGCCATAAAACTATTTTAAGAACGGATTATGCTGTTTCTCACGCCCAATTGTAGTATGAGGACCATGACCCGCAACTACAATAAAATCATCGTCCAAATCGAACATCTTAGTGCGGATCGTGTTGAGTAACACATCTAAATTTCCGAGATAAAGATCGGTTCGTCCAATACTGTCTTTAAATAACACATCGCCGCTAAAAGCGATTTTGTTTTCAAAATCAAAGAAACCGATATGCCCCGGTGCGTGTCCCGGTAAATGACGGACGGAGAATCGTAATGCACCGACTTCCACCCTATCATCTTCACTTAACCAATGATCCGGTAAAAACGCTTTAACCGGCGGAATACCGAACATTTCGCACATTTGCGGCAATTGTTCAAATAACGGTTTATCATCAATATGAGAGCCATATACTTCCACACCGAAGTGATCTCTGACTTTTTCAACCGCCATAATATGATCTAAGTGACCGTGGGTAAGTAATAGCTTTTGTACTTTTAAATTTTGTGATTCGACAAACTGAATGATTTTATCCGCATCGTCACCCGCATCAATAATTGCGGCATTCTTATTATCATCCCAAATAACGCTACAATTTTGCTGAAACGCACTGACCGGGATAATTTGTAAATTAAACATAAAATTAGACCGCTTACCTAACCGCGCCACGTACGAACAGGGCCGGTATCTACATGAACGAAATTACTGCGAGGATAATAACCGACACCGCCATTATGCAAACTTTCCGCAGCCGCTTTTAATTTTGCCAAAGGAACACCGGAGATTCTAAAATCAACCGCTTGTCCGCGAATATGATAACTGTTACTTGCTACGCCGCGTCGCGTTCTATGCATTCTTGCATTGGTTTGTGCGGAACGATAACCACTTAGCACTAATACTTCCGCATTACGGAAACCTAAACGCTGCTGAATTTGATTTAATTTCACGAATAACATCGGGTCGATTCGTTTAACTTGATTGGTATGACGATCACGCATAAGGTAATTTAATTTCCCTAAATCGCCGCTTGAAAGAGAACCGTTACTGAATGTTGCCGCATACGTATCGCCCGTATTGATATTACGAAAACGTAACGCTAACGGAGTAGGAGTGGAAAGAAGCGCCATTACTTTGCTTGGCAATAAACTTGCTCCTAAAACAAGACCGCCGAGCGATAACCACTTACGGCGTTGAACATTGATTTGATTCATTGCTATTCCTCATTATTCACGAGTAATGATTGATAGTAAATGATTTATCACAAATTATTTACTATCGACCATAAATAAAGGCTTATTAAGTAATAAGCCCATTAGGTTTAATCTAAAAAAGAAAGTTCCGAGAAGCAAGTAAAACTTCTCGGAAATTTTTATATTTGTGAATTAGATCACACTTTTAACTTTACTCCAATTCACCGCATTTTTCGGAATAGAGGTATCAAATTTATAGATATCAGGTAACGTATATACCTTACCGTTCTCTACCCATGCGGTAACATAGTATAAATAAACCGGATTGTCCGAACGAATATTAGCCGAAGTGGTTTTCTGACTTGCCAATACTTTTTGTTTTTTATCCATACTCCAACCGGCTTCTTTCAGCAAAATACTTGCCAGATCATCCGAACGTTCCACACGTACGCAACCGGAACTTAACGCGCGATCCGTTTTACCGAATAAGCCGCGATTCGGCGTATCGTGTAAATAAATCGCATCCGAACTCGGCATATTAAATTTAAAACGACCTAATGCACTGTCATCACCGGCTTTTTGGCGAATACGGTAAGGAAGATTTTTGCTGTTCACATATTGTGCCCAATTCACGCTGCGAGGATTAATTTTATTGCCTTTTCCGTCAAAAATTTCATAACCTGCGGCATCTGCGAATCCCGGATTTTTAGCCAATTTCGGCACAATATCTTTATTTAAAATTGTCGGCGGAATATTCCAAGGCGGATTAACCACTACGTTACTAAGCTTACTATACATAACCGGCGTACGGCGATCATCGCGACCGACAATCACTTTTGATTGTAATGCAAGCTGACCGTCACGGAAGTAAAATAGTTGATAACTGGGGATATTAACAAAGATACCGTTATTAAAACTCGGAATAATACGTAATCTTTGCGCATTTAACGCTAATTTATAGAACGTATCGTTACCGGTTGCCGTTGCCAGCTCAGGCGTTTTTGTTTTCTTTGCTTTTGCTACTTTCTCCGTATTACCGCCGGCAGACATCGCTAAGACGCGTTGCACCGTTTCTTGATAAATATGATTACGAGGCACTAAATTTGCCACGAACTGAGCCGAATCACCGTTCTTAGTCGATTCCACCCATTGATTTATTTGTTCCGAGCTAGGTGATTTAGGGCTATAGCTGCCAAGGTTGTATAACCATTGATTCGCATTTTTATACACGTTTTTATTGTAATAGAGATAATCTAAGAAACCGTCGGTTAATAAGATATCTCTGCCCAAACCTTCCGGATGATTTAAAATCTGTTGTAATGCTTTGGCCGATTTGCTTGATACGCCGCTTGCGGCAAATAATGCGTATTCCTTGAGGAATTGCTTCTCCGCATGCTTGTCATTCCACATACTTGCATAATCGTTATCCAAATAAATTTTAGCAACCGATTTAGTTAGTAATAACTGATTATCTCCGACCGTTTGCTTTACTTTCAACACCGCTTCTTGCAATTTACGTTCTTCTTCCAAACGAATCTGCTCTTGCTCAAAAACATAATCCGCACGTTTTGCAAGTTCAGCCGCTCTAGCCTGCTGAGCGCTAAAACTTAGCTGGGGTAAAATTGCATCCGATGTCGCATGATTAACCGTTGCGTTTTCTGTTGATGCAGCCTGAAGATGAGTTGCATTAGTTTCGGCTAAAACGACACTTGAAAGCATTACTAACGGCAGTAATTTGAAGGTTTTCGCCTTACTCATATAAAAATCCTTAGCTCCGAGATTATAAAATATCAATAAAAACAAACCGCCTAACTTTCATTAAGCGGCAGCTAATTTAATACATTATAAGCTATTTTATGACTTCTTATCAATTTCTAACCAATCAACCATCATTTTTTCAGCTTCTTTTAAGAAAAAGTCCGGCGCTTCATAGTCTTTCGGTAAGGCGTCAATATTCTTAATCGCTTTTTTCCCTTCCCTTGCAAAGCGTGCATTCAGATCTTTCAGACGTTTCGCTTCGTCGGCACGATCTTCTTTCAAACGCTCTTCCAGATTCAGTGACGAATACTTGCGAGCGCCTCTTTCTTTACGGATTGCAATATCTTCGTTTAACGTAATAAACTCAGGTTCTTTCGCAATACGTTCTTCATGCTTAGCAGTTAATGCGGAAACCGCATCTCTTGCATGTCCGGCTTCTTGATAGCTTGCCGCAGGAATTTTATCCCAAGGTAAAGCATTATCTTCAAAACTTTCGCCGGTTTTCTCCGCATTAATAATTTCAGGGAATTTAATATCCGCTTCGACGCCTTTCAATTGAGTGCTGCCGCCGTCAATACGATAGAATTTTTGGATTGTGTATTGAATAAAGCCTAACGGTTCCTGATCCAAGTCATATACAAAATTTAACGAACGACTTTGTTGAACCGTACCTTTACCGAAGGTTTGTTGCCCTACGATAATTGCACGATTGTAATCTTGCATCGCCGCAGCAAAAATTTCGGATGCCGACGCGCTGTGGCGGTTAATCATAACCATGATCTTACCGTCATAAAGCGATTTATCCGCTTCCGGATCTTCATGCACTTTAATACGGTTGAACGCATCTCGAACCTGAACAACCGGCCCGTCTTTAATAAAGAGTCCGGTTAATTCAACAACTTCCGTCAGAGAACCGCCGCCGTTTTCACGTAAATCGATAATTAAACCGTCCACTTTTTTAGTTTTCATTTCATCTAATAATTTACGCACATCATTGGTCAAACCGATGTAAAACGTTGAAATTTTAATTACCGCGACATTTTTACCGTTAATTTTATCAACGGTTAATTTCGCCGCACTGTCTTCTAAACGGACTTTATCTCGAACCAAAGTGATAACTTTCGTTTTACCGCCTTTTTCCGGTTCAATTTCTAAACGGACTTTAGTACCTTTTTTACCTTTGATCTTATCGACAACATCATCTAAACGCCAGCCGATAACATCTTCAATCTCATCGTTATCCTGACCGACACCTACGATCTTATCGCCGACCACCAGTTTTTTACTACGAGCGGCAGGCGCACCCGGCACGAGAGATTTAATCGTGGTTACGTCGTCTTCCATAGCAAGCGTCGCACCGATACCTTCCAAAGACAAATTCATACTTTCTTGGAATGCTTTTGCCGCACGAGGCGAAAGATAACTTGTGTGCGGATCAATTTCACGTGCGAACGCATTTAAATACGTTTGCAATACATCGTCCGCTTTAATTTGCGTCAAACGTTTGATTGCTAAATTATAGCGTTTAATTAACGTTTTCTTAATTTCAGGCCATTTTTTATCTTTAAGATAGAGATTAATTACATCGTTTTTAACACGTTGTTCCCATAGCTGATTGGCTTCTTCAACCGTTGCGGGAAACGCCGCCTTTTCACGATCATTTTCGATTTGATCCGACCCTTTTAAATTCGGCTCTTTATCTAATAAAGACAACGCATACTTATAACGTCCATAACGACGTTTGGTCATTAAATCATAGATTTCAAATGCGGAATCCAACTTACCTTCATACAGCTCATCATCTAATTTCGCCGCATATTTGGCGCGCATCTCATCAATATCGGATTGTAAAAAAGTATTATGCGCTCCGTCTAACCAATCCATATATCGGTTAAAAATCTTATCCGCAAACTCATCGTCTAATTTAAACTTATGGTAGTGAGATTGTGTCAAACGCGCTGTAACACGTTTAGTTGAAAGGCTGTGTTGTTCCGTCGGTTTCGGGGTTACTAACGCACTCTCTTGAATTTGCGGTTCTACCGCAAATGCACTGCTTACGATAGTCCCGAAACAAATAGCAATAAGACGGCTAAGTTGATTTATTTTCATAAAAATCCTGATTCATTATAAAGATATGCAAGCGGTCAAAAAAACGTTACGTATTGTAAAACGACAATAAACCGACCGCTAGACCTGCAAATTATTTATTTCCCTTACCAAATTTGCTTGTTAATGCCGCTAAACTCTCGGCGGTCGCTTTTACAGAAGCTTCTTTCGCAACTCGAGGAGTCTTCTTCACTTGATTTGCAGCATTTTTCTTCGCTTTCTCTTCTTGAGCTTTTTTCTTAAAGAATTCTTTGCGTTGCTCTTTTCGCTGTTCCGCTTTACGAGCCGCATAAGCTTCTTTGGCAACCGTTAAAGTTTGTGCCGCATGCTCTGCTTGCGCTTCATCCACAATACCGGCTTCTTCGCCTTGTAAACCGACACGTTGGACATTTGCTTTACAACAAGCCAAATAACGCCAACTCATCGTATAAGTACGTAACGCCTGACGCAGTAATGTTTTACTGACTTTTTCGTCATTAGCCAGCGCTTCGGCCAAATCTTGGAAAAGTCCGACTTTGAGTGGCTTTGCTTCTCCTTCAACACTAAAACAAAGTGGAAACTTCTCCGCTAAATACGTAATCACTTCTTTTACGCTAGGATTAGTTTTATTGCCATTTTGAATTTTTACTTGTTGTTCTGACATATTGTTTTTCTCTTTAAATTTAAGTCCAAATAGATGCCGACCCAATACAGAGTCTTAGCCCGCTACTATATTTTATTTACGGATTCCCGTCTATATAAAATCAAGTCATTACGCTATTTTGTTACGTTCATATATTTCTATGTTTCAATTCCGATAAATAAGTTCAAAAAATATTTGCTTTAATGTTTTTTTAATGTTCTAATCGAAAACGCTTCTCGTAGCGTTCTTGAGTACGATTGCTTTATCGATGTTTTCCTTTCTATAAATCTTCTGATTTTCTGAGAGTTCTTCGCGAATAAATCTCTAATCTCCAAACAAACGTGCAGCAATTCTTTTCATCAAATTTTTATAAGGAAAATCCTATGTCTAAAGCAACAGGTATCGTTAAATGGTTCAATTCAACTAAAGGTTTCGGTTTTATCACTCCGGATCAAGGCGGTAAAGATATTTTCGTTCACTTCTCAGGTATCGTTGGTTCAAACTTCCGTACGTTAGAAGAAGGTGCAAAAGTTGAATTTGAAGTTCAAGATTCAGAGCGCGGTCCTTCAGCGGTAAACGTAAAAACACTTTAATTTTAAACGTGTATATAAAGAATCTAAAAGCCAGCAAATGCTGGCTTTTTTCATTCCTTCGGACTAAGCGTCGCTAGGCTCATACGCCAGCGGATACAAATCCAATTTATCCATTAACAAGCGGTCGGAGTCTTCTTCCGGATTGCAAGTTGTCAATAACTTCTCACCATAGAAAATCGAATTCGCTCCCGCCATAAAACATAACGTTTGCATTGCTTCCGGCATTGAGGTTCGACCTGCCGATAAACGCACATAGCTTTTCGGCATAGTAATACGCGCAACCGCAATCGTTCTGACAAATTCGGTCCAATCCAGATCCTCGGCATTTTCCAACGGCGTACCTTCGACTTTAATTAATTGGTTAATCGGTACGCTTTCCGGTTGCGGATCGAGATTCGCTAAACTTGCGATAAGTCCGGCACGTTCCGGACGAGTTTCGTTCATCCCGACAATTCCGCCGCAGCATACTTTTAAACCGGCATGACGCACTTTACCGAGCGTATCCATCCGATCATCATGATTACGCGTATGTACGATTTTATTATAGCGTTCCGGATCGGTATCCAAATTGTGATTGTAATAGTCTAATCCGGCTTGTTTTAAATCTTCCGCCATCCCGTCTTCCAGTAAACCGAAAGTACCGCAAGTCTCTAGACCTAACGCTTTTACCACACCGATAATTTCAGACACCACTTTAATGTCTTTCGGCTTCGGTCCACGCCAAGCGGCGCCCATACAAAAACGGCTCGCGCCTCTCGCTTTGGCTATTTTGGCTTTCTCGACAATTTCTTCCACATCCATCATCACTTGCTTTTCAAGCCCGGTATCATAGCGAGCGGACTGAGGACAATATTCGCATTCTTCCGGACATCCTCCGGTTTTAATCGAAAGTAACGTCGATAATTGAATCGCTTGCGGATCAAAATGCTCTCTATGGACTTGTGCCGCTTTAAAAATAAGTTCCATAAAAGGCATTTCGAATAATTCTTCGACTTGGCATTTACGCCAATATTGTGCCGTAGGGTGGGGGGTAAGTTCACTTTTTGCTTTTAAACGCAAATTATAGGTTGTCATGTCATCTCCTTAAATAAACCGAAGCGGTCGTATTTTCTCAAAATCTTACAATTTATTGAGAAAAATAGACCGCTTATACAATACATTAACTGACGTTATTTAGCCGATTTCTGTTTCTGAGCCGCTTTCGCCGATTTTTTGCCTTTAGCTTTTGAATTAACTTCCTGCTTATGCTCGTCTTCCACCATCGTTTTCACGCAAAGATGAAGAATTTGTTCCACTCCGTTTTTAATATATTCGTCGCCACGTACCTTATTTTTTTGAATATCAAGCATTGCATCGTGGATACCTTGCGTCATACTCGGCGTTTGTACCAAATCCCAACAACTTGGATCCAAATGATTAAAATTGCCTTGTAAATCCGCAGCATAAAGCACACCGCTATAATAAGCGTAAATATTATGATCCATTAAGCGATTCAAAATCATTGCTCGAATTTGTTCTACCGGCAGATTAACTTTTTTGTTATACCAATCATCAACACCGTTCATAAATGAATCGATATCATAACTTTCATTTACTCGATCCGCGTAAGTTTGTGCCGTTGCGCCATAAGCTATCGCATAGGATTTTTGATCTACTTCCGAATCGTTTAAACGAGTCCAACTACTTTTACTCGAACAAGCGGTCAGAACCGCCAAGGTTAAGCAGACAAAAATCGGTTTCATCAGTTTTTTCATATCGCACTCCTTATCGCTTTATAAAAATTTATTATCCATTTTACCGAATAAATGGCAAAATTACTTAAGTTTTTTTAAGAGGTCACCATGAAACAGTATTTAGATTTATGCCATCGTATCGTAAACGAAGGAAAATGGGTAGAGAACGAACGTACTGGTAAGCGTTGTTTAACCGTAATTAATGCCGATTTAACCTACAATGTTGCAACCGGAGAGTTTCCGCTTGTTACAACAAGAAGAAGTTTTTGGAAAGCGGCGATTGCGGAATTATTGGGTTATATTCGAGGCTATGATAATGCCGCCGATTTCCGCAAACTGGGAACAAAATCATGGGATGCCAATGCAAATCAAAACTCGGCTTGGTTAGCCAATCCGTATCGTAAAGGCGAAGATGATATGGGTTTGGTTTACGGCGCGGTCGGACGTAACTTCCCGAAAGCGGACGGAGGTTCCGTCGATTTATTGCGCCAGATTGTCGATGATTTAAAAAAGGGAGTGGATAATCGCGGCGAAATTTATACCTTTTATCATCCGGGCGTATTCCATATGGGCTGTTTACGTCCCTGCTTATATAGCCATCATTTCTCGCTTTTAGACGGCACGCTTTATTTAAACAGTACGCAACGTTCCGCCGATGTACCGCTTGGGCTCAATTGGAATATGATCCAATGCTATACCTTCTTGGCTTTAATGGCGCAAATTACCGGACATAAAGCCGGACAAGCGTTTCATAAAATCGTAAATGCGCATATTTATGAAGACCAATTTGAATTGATGCGTGACGTACAATTGAAAAGAAAGCCGCTGGCTTCTCCTAAACTTTGGATTAATCCGGCAATTAAATCATTAGAGGATTTAGAAACTTGGGTAACGCTCGATGATTTTAAAGTCGAAAGTTACGAATATCATCCGGCAATCCAATATCCGTTCTCGGTATAAGAGAAACAAAAAAGCCTAGAATGAATCTAGGCTTTAAAAACTTTGCAAAGAATTATTTTACTAAATCTTTTAATGCTTTACCTGCAACAAACGCCGGCACTTTAGATGCTGCGATTTTGATTTCTTCGCCGGTACGCGGGTTACGACCCGTACGTGCATTACGCTCGTTTACTTTAAAAGTACCGAAGCCGATTAACTGAACGGTGTCGCCATTTTTTAGGCTTTCAGAGATCGCATTTAAAGTCGCTTCTAATGCCGCTTTCGCGTCTTTCTTGCTTAACTCTGCACCAGCTGCGATTGCATCGATTAACTCAGTTTTGTTCATGATTGTATCCTCTAAGATTTATTTTAGATTAAATGACGTTACACGTCCGAAATTGTTGCGTAAAACGTTTACTAGCTTAATTGAAACTTTCCTTTTCGCAAAGGGGATTCGTGATAAAATTGTCGATATTTTAATTTATTGGTTAAATTTTAACCCAATATTACTAATTCCGCTAGTACGAATATCTTCTTTCAGCCCTGAAATGAGTTCAATGTCACGCGCTTCGCATTCATTCAATAAACGATAGATTTGCCATTGCACGTCCAACTCGTCTTGAATTTCTTCCGAATTTTTCAATTCTTGCTCATTCAGTTCTTTTTCATTTTGCATTTCAAGGTAGCTTGCCACCGTGCCGAGAGAGATCTGGCTGATACGGACGGCTTGCTCCAAACTGGAACCTGCAATAATGCCGTGTAATAATTCCGATAACGCTTCACACGCTTCTTGAGCGGGTAATACGCCGAAAAAATCGTAATCGTTCACATCGGGAATAATTTCTTCTAATTTTTCCAGCTGGTTATCAAAATTAATTTTCGCTCCTTTTATTGTCAAAAATTCCCAAATAAGGTTCAGAATATTTTGAAAAATTTTTGCTTTTTCAGGTTGTTGCGTTACATCGCAAAAAAGTTGGTAATTCGGATACATTCTTTCGCAAAGGCACGCCATAAACGTTAAATGCTGCCAAGATTCAAAACGTTCCATACGTTTATGAATAGGATTTCTCATTTTTTCCTCTGTTTTTTCGATTCAAAGACAATTTTCCTTTAACGCAAGCGGTCGAATTTTCATCATTTTTTGCAAAATCTTTCGGAAATTTAACCGCTTGTTTAAGCCAAATCGGCTAGAAGATTACTTATGGTATTGTTTTGAATACTCGTGAACCGCATCAACAAACACTTTCGGGCTTTGTTCCGGCACGTCTTGATGAATACCGTGTCCGAGGTTGAACACATGACCGGAGCCTTGACCGAAACCGGCTAAGATTTGTTTCACTTCCTGCTCGATACGCTCCGGCTGCGCATACAATACGCTCGGATCCATATTGCCTTGTAACGCCACTTTATGTCCGACACGACGACGCGCATCGGCAATATCGACCGTCCAGTCTAAACCGACCGCATCACAACCGGTTTCCGCAATCGCTTCCAACCATAAACCGCCACCTTTGGTAAATAAAGTTACCGGCACTTTTCTGCCTTCGTTTTCACGAATTAAACCGTCCACGATTTTGTGCATATAACGTAGCGAGAACTCTTTATATTCGTTATGCGCCAACACGCCGCCCCAAGTATCGAACACCATCACCGCTTGCGCGCCGGCTTTAATTTGTGCATTCAGATATAAGATCACGCTATCGGCTAATTTATCTAATAATGCGTGTAAAATTTTCGGATCGGCATACATCATTTTTTTAATTTTGGTGAACGCTTTGCTTGAGCCGCCTTCCACCATATAAGTCGCCAATGTCCACGAGCTGCCTGAAAAACCGATTAACGGCACTTCGCCTTTTAATTCACGGCGAATAGTACGTACCGCATTCATCACATATTGTAATTCGCTTTCCGGATCCGGAATCGGTAAGTTGTCCACCTGCGCTTTATTTTCAATCGGGCGAGCAAATTTAGGCCCTTCACCCGCACCGAAACTTAAACCTAAGCCCATTGCATCCGGAACGGTTAAAATATCGGAGAATAAAATCGCCGCATCCAATGCATAGCGGCGTAGCGGCTGTAACGTCACTTCACAAGCTAAATCTGCATTGCGACATAAAGCCATAAAATCGCCGGCTTCCGCACGTGTCGCTTTATATTCCGGTAGATAACGCCCCGCTTGACGCATCATCCATACCGGTGTCATATCAACTGGTTCACGTAGTAACGCTTTTAAGTAACGATCATTTTTTAATTGGTTCATAATATTCCTTGCATATCAATTCAAAGTAGAAACAAGCGGTTAAATTTTATAAAAAATTTGCAAAATTTTGCCAGAAAGTCACCGCTTGTATATAACTCGTTGGGATTAGTGAAGTTGAGGTTTCTCGCTTGTTTTTACGTTTAAGGCAAAATGACTGTGTAAGAAAAGCGTTAATACTCTAAGGTATTCGACCACTTCTTCTCCGGCTTCCAACAACTCGTTATTATCATCGTCTTCATTGTAACCTAATTTGGATATTTCTTCTAAATCATCTAACGCTTCGCCGATTTCATCCGCTTCACGGCTTAATTTAGGTTGCGCAAGCCCCAAACCTAATAAGAATTGGCTGCTCCAGTCGGCTATAGCGTCCGCCAAGGCGAAACCATCTTCATTATTCGGAGTCCAAAGCGAAAATAAGGTATTGGCTTCGTCAAAACTTTCGCTCAATTGTCGGTAAAAGGCACTCAACTCCGCTAAAGGAGCTTGTGAAAAAGCATGCCCGTCATTTAAAAATTGATACGTTAGGGTTTTCCAAGATTCGTCCTGTACGCCGCCCGCAATTAATCCGCTTAAAAATCCATGCACTTCCGCGACGCTTTCGGCGATTTGAAGCTGCGCAATTAATTGATTAAATTCGGTTGATTGTGTAATAGCCATAGTTGTCTTATTTGTGATTCTGTTAAAGAATGGCATAATAGCAAAAAATTTATATTACTTGTGAGGATTTCGCGACTATGTCGGCAAATTATATTGAAGTTCAAATTTTTGGGCAGGTGCTTCGTTTACATTGTCCACCGGATCAACAAGAAAATTTACTTGCCTCTGCACAACGTTTGGAAGAACGCGTTGCACTGTTAAAAGATCAGTCCGGTATCATTCAGCTGGAAAAAGTATTGGCGATTGTCGCTCTCAACCTCAATTATGAACTTGAACAAGAAAAACAAAAGAATGCCAATAACAAAGCGGTTTTGGAATCTTGTATTCATCAATTAGATAACTCTCTGAGTAAGTTGCTTACCGGCAGTTCCGTTGCGATTAATCAAGAAAGTGTTTAAAAGCTGATCGTTTGAGAATTTTTCTCAATTCAAGACTAGGAAAAAACGTGAATTTCCGTTAGTATAAGACTTGCCTGAGGTGTGCGTTACTCGTTACGTCCCTGAGCCGATAATTTGAAACTTTGAGTTGGACATCTAAATGCCGGTGAGCAGGCTTACCTTGAGTAAGAAGCCTAAAGGCAATTAAGTTCGACTCCCTTGAACCTTCTGGTTCAAGGACCACCACAAGTAACGGCACTTCGGGTTCTTTTGCATTAAGGTATTCTCAATATGCAATCACATTCCGTACAAACTCGCAGACAACTTCGTCAATCCATTCTGAACGAACGAGCTAAATTAGCTTTAGAACAACAATCAATCGCTTCTTTTAATCTGATTCCGCAAGCACTTGCTCTTATCAATCAATATCACACCGAACATATTGCACTCTATTTGCCTTTTAATAGCGAAATTTCACCGCTTCCGTTGATTGAACGATTACAACAACAAAACAAATCGCTCTATCTGCCTATTCTCCATCCGTTTGCTAAAGGTCATCTGTTCTTTCAACAATATGATGCAGAAACGCTATTCATCACGCATAAATTCGGTATGCAACAGCCTAAGCCGGACGTACGTAAAGTAAAACCGCTTAATGAAATCGAGATGATATTTACACCGTTACTCGCTTGTGATAAAACCGGTAATCGGTTAGGTTACGGAGGCGGTTTTTATGACAGAACGCTTGCCCTAACTCCGCAAGCGATAAGCGTAGGGCTTGCATATCCGTTTCAATTTGTTGAGAATTTACCGACGGAACCTTGGGATATACCGCTTAACCACTTGATCATAGGAGATATAAAGTGACAGACAAAGAATCCGCAGGAAGTCAAACATTAGTTCGAGGTCTTAAATTACTTGAATTGCTCTCCCAATACCCGAACGGTTGTCCGTTAGCTCAACTTTCCGAACTGGCGAATTTAAACAAAAGTACGGTTCATCGCTTATTGCAAAGCCTTCAGCAAGAAGGATTCGTTCGTCCTGCCCCGACCACCGGAAGCTATCGTTTATCGACCAAATGTTTAGCCATCGGTCAGCGCGCGCTCAGTTCCCTTAATATCCTACATATCGCCGCACCGCATTTGGAGGAGCTTAACCTAAAGTTAGGCGAAACGGTGAATTTCGCTATGCGAGAAGGCAATCACGCCATCTTGATTTATAAACTCGAGCCGACAACCGGTATGATGAAAACTCGTGCCTATATCGGACAAAGGCTTCAGCTTTATTGTTCCGGTATGGGAAAACTATTTTTAGCCTATGATAAAGCGGAATACATTCCGCATTATTGGGAAATCCAACACGATACCATTCAACAATTAACACCGAATACGATTACTACGGTGCCGGCGATGAATGCCGAGCTTGAAAAGATCCGCCGACAACAATTTGCGATGGATGACGAAGAAAACGAAATGGGCGTTTCATGTATCGCCTGTCCTATTTTTGATCATCAGGGACGTGTGAATTACGCCATCTCCATTTCTCTTTCTACGGCAAGACTTATGCAAGTCGGGATTGATACGTTACGTGCGGAAATTCAAGCGACGGCCCATAAGATCTCGGAAGAACTCGGCTGGAATTTCCAATAAGCGGTGCATTTTTCAACATTTTTAGTAAAATCTCAACGAAGAGCTGATTGTATATTCAGGTGTTTTTTCTATCCACAAAGCCTGTGGATAACTTTGTGGATTTCTTTTTGAAAAATCGCTTAACCCTAGATGGAATCTGACTTTATCAGCTTCTTCGGCTAACTGGATACAAAATATCTTATCCTTTAAAATCAATTGGTTATGTTTTTTCCAGTTATTTTAGTTAAAAAAGCAGAAAATTTTTCTTGTAAAGATGCTTGACAATTTCCGCCTGTGTAAAACTTATTTTTTTCTGCTTTGGTATTTATAAAATACCCCAATAATACTTAACTAAAATTTAACATTTTAAACATTTCATTAAAAAATAATTTGCATTCCCTTATTTTTTCCGCTATGTTCCCGAATGAACAAATCTTCTGCGATTTGCCGAAAATTTGATTTAATTCGTAAGTACTGCATAAAAACGCATGAAATTTTGTTAAAAATTCATTTCCATCCTATCTTTTGCTATAATTCACGACTTTTGCATAGCGTTAATTAAATTAGCAACATAGAAAGAATAAGAGGAATAACTATGTTCAACTTCGATCCGACAACCATTACATTCATAATTTATATTATTGGAATGATTGCGATCGGCTTTATCGCCTATCGTGTTACAAATAATTTATCCGACTATATCCTCGGCGGTCGTCGTTTAGGCAGCTTCGTCACCGCCCTATCCGCCGGCGCATCGGATATGTCCGGTTGGTTATTAATGGGGCTACCCGGTGCGGTTTATTCAAGCGGTTTAATTGAAGGCTGGTTAGCTGTCGGGCTTACTATTGGGGCTTATCTTAACTGGAAACTGGTCGCCGGTCGTTTACGTTCACACACCGAACATAGCGGCGATGCGCTTACGTTGCCCGAATATTTTCATAACCGTTTTAATGACGAAACGCGTATTATCAAAATTTTATCCGCAATCATTTTTTTACTTTTCTTTGCCGTATATTGCGCTTCGGGCGTAGTTGCCGGTGCTCGCGTATTTGAAAACCTTTTCGGCGTACCTTATGAAAATGCGATTTGGTACGGTGCGGTCGCAACCATTCTTTACACCTTTATCGGTGGTTTCTTAGCGGTAAGTTGGACCGATACCATTCAAGCTTCGCTAATGTTATTCGCTTTAATTTTAACGCCCGTTTTCGTCATCATAAACGTAGGCGGTTTTGAGGTGATGCAAGAAACGATTGCGAAAGCCGGCGAATTAGCGCAAAAAGATTATAACGACATTTTTGCTGGTACGACCGTACTCGGCGTATTAAGCCTACTGGCTTGGGGTTTAGGCTACTTCGGGCAACCGCATATCGTCGTACGTTTTATGGCGGCGGAAAGCGTAAAATCGCTTGAGAAAGCTCGCCGTATCAGTATGACGTGGATGATTATCTGTTTAGCGGGTGCTATCGGCATCGGTTATTTCGGTATGGCATATTTCTTTACTCATCCGGAACAAGCTACCGTCGTTAATCAAAATAAAGAACAAATCTTTATTGAATTGGCAAAATTACTGTTTAACCCGTGGATTGCAGGCGTCTTACTGTCCGCTATTTTAGCGGCGGTAATGAGTACCCTCTCGGCACAGTTATTAATTTGTTCGAGCGCGATTACCGAAGATCTCTATAAAGGTATCCTTCGCCCGTCCGCAACCGATAAAGAATTAGTATGGCTCGGTCGCATTATGGTGTTAGCGGTTGCCGCATTAGCAATCTATATCGCACAAGATCCGAACAGCCAAGTATTCGGCTTAGTAAAAGACGCTTGGGCGGGCTTCGGTAGTGCTTTCGGTCCGGTGGTATTACTGTCATTATTCTGGAAACGTATGAACGGCTTCGGGGCAATTAGCGGTATGTTAGTAGGAGCGTTAATCGTGTACTTCTGGAAAGACATTACCCTCTGGGCTAATTTACCAGAAGTCTATTCGATGATTCCGGGCTTCATTCTAGCGACGTTAGCGATTGTCTTGGTTTCGCTCATTACTCCGCCGCCGAGCAAAAAGGTAACGGACACATTTGAGCGTGCGGATAAAGCCTATTTAGCAGAGCTTCAATAAAGACAAAGCGATTTGCCGGCAACGGCAAGTCGCTTTTTTGTTTTCGAAATGCAAACTTTTTCATAAAAACGACCGCTTGTTAAAGCGAAACAGGAGTCCTTTATGCCGACAAACATTTATCAACTTCTTCCTTCTTCAGCCGTCCTTCGTGAAAATATCAGCCGACATTATCGTATTGATGAGGCGGAATTAGTTCAGCAGCTCTTAATTGAGGCGGAAACGGAAACATTACAGCCCGAAATCAAAAATCTCGCCCGTAAGCTGATCGAAAAAGTACGTACCAACCGCCAAAAAGCCAGCGGTGTCGATGCATTGATGCACGAGTTTTCGCTTTCAAGCCAAGAAGGTATCGCGTTGATGTGTTTAGCCGAAGCCTTACTGCGTATTCCTGATCAAGTGACCCGAGATAAGCTGATTAAAGACAAAATCGCCAAAGGCGACTGGAAATCACATATCGGAAACAGCCCTTCCTTATTTGTTAATGCCTCCGCATGGGGATTGGTCTTTACCGGCAAATTACTGTCTCTGAATCAGCAAGCATTATCAAGTAGTCTAAATCAGCTGATTAGTAAAGCGGGCGAACCGGTCATTCGCAAAGGTATCGACCTTGCCATGCGTTTACTCGGTAAACAGTTTGTGACCGGCGAAACGATTCAGCTTGCCCTCAAAAATAGCGAAGCGCGTTTTAATAAAGGTTTCCGTTTTACTTACGATATGTTGGGCGAATCCGCATTTACCGAGCAAGACGCACAACGTTATTATCAAGATTATGTGAATTCGATCCATGCGGTCGGCGTAGCCTCAAAAGGGTTAGGCGTTTATCATTCTTCCGGCGTATCGGTTAAACTTTCGGCGATTCATCCTCGTTATAGTCTGGCACAGTATGATCGTGTGATGAATGAACTTTATCCCCGCTTGCGAGATTTATTTCTGTTAGCAAAACGTTATAACATCGGCTTAAATATTGATGCGGAAGAAGCGAATCGTTTAGAAATTTCATTAGATTTAATGGATCGCCTATTGAGCGAACCCGAATTAGCCGATTTTGACGGGATAGGTTTTGTCGTGCAAGCCTACCAAAAACGTTGTCGCTCCGTTATCGATTATTTAATCGCCAAAGCAAGGGAAAACAACCGTAAGTTGATGATTCGCTTGGTAAAAGGTGCTTACTGGGATTCCGAAGTCAAACAGGCTCAAGCGGAAGGAGCAAGCGGCTATCCAGTGTTCACGCGCAAAGTGCATACCGATTTGAATTACATTGCTTGTGCGAAAAAGCTATTAGCGGCACAAGATGTGGTATTCCCGCAATTTGCCACCCATAATGCGCAAACCTTATCCACTATCTATCACTTAGCTAAAGGTAAACGCTTTGAATTTCAATGTTTACACGGCATGGGCGAAACACTCTATGATCAAGTGGTAGGTCAAGAAAATCTCAATATTCAATGCCGAGTGTATGCACCGGTCGGATCTTATCAAACTTTATTGGCTTATTTGGTTCGCCGCTTATTGGAAAACGGTTCAAACAGTTCATTTGTAAATCAGATTGTCGATGAAAAAGTCAGTATTGATAAGTTACTTGAAGATCCGGTAGCAAAAGCCGGTACTACTGCAGGAACGATGCACCCGAAAACGCCGTTACCGCTAAATCTATTTACGGATCGTAAAAATTCAGCCGGATACGAACTAAGCGATATGCACCATTTAGTACAATTAAGCGCACAATTAAACGAATTGGCGAATCACAATCAGTACCGTGCCGTTCCGCAAATTGCCGAGCAATTCTATCAAGGTGCGCAGAGAAAAGTAATTTACAATCCGGCTGATCAAACTCAAATCGTCGGAGAAGTCACCTACGCCAATGAAGCCGATGTCGAAAAAGCTTTTGTAATTGCCGAACAAAATCAGACCACTTGGCAAGCGACTCCGCCGGCACAAAGAGCGGCGATTCTAGAAAAGCTCGCCGATTTAATGGAACACAATATGCCGACTTTATTCGATTTAGCGGTGCGAGAAGCGGGTAAAACGCTGAATAATGCAATTGCCGAAGTCAGAGAAGCGGTCGATTTTTGCCGTTATTATGCAAACGAAGTGAAGTGCAACCCGCAGGCTTATCAAAATCCGAGAGGGATTATCGTTGCAATTAGCCCGTGGAACTTCCCGTTGGCGATTTTTACCGGTGAAGTCGTTTCCGCTTTAGTTGCCGGTAATGTGGTGTTGGCAAAACCGGCGGAACAAACTTCCTTAATGGCACATTATGCAGTGGAATTATGTTACCAAGCCGGTATTCCAAAAGGCGTTTTACAATGCTTACCGGGCAGCGGAGCTGAAATCGGTAATAGATTGACTGCCGCTCCCCGAGTGGACGGTGTGATTTTTACCGGCTCGACCGAAACTGCCAAAACCATCAACCGCAATTTGCAAAAACCATCAACCGCAATTTGCAAAAACAAAGCAAAATCGTACCGCTGATTGCGGAAACCGGTGGACAAAACGCCTTGATTATGGATAGCTCTGCGCTCAGCGAGCAAGTGGTGGCGGATGTGCTTAACTCAGCGTTTGATTCGGCAGGACAACGCTGTTCGGCACTACGTGTACTTTATCTGCAAGAAGATGTTGCCGATCACATTCTCACGATGCTTAAAGGTGCAATGGCGGAATTACGTGTCGGTAAACCGCAATTACTGAATACCGATGTCGGTCCGGTGATCGATCGCACGGCACAAAGTCGCTTACTAGCGCATATTGAAAAAATGAAAGCGGTGGCAAAATCGTACTATCAAGTGCCGATTGCAACAGAGGTGGAACAGAACGGGATTTTCGTACCGCCAACTTTACTTGAAATCGATCATATCTCACAAATCGAACATGAAGTATTTGGCCCGGTACTACACGTGATTCGTTTTAATGCCAACCAATTCGAACAAATTATTGATGACATTAACTCAACCGGCTTCGGCTTAACCAGCGGTTTACATAGCCGTATTGATGCGACCGTTACTCAATGGCTCGACAAAGTACACGCCGGTAACTTATATGTGAATCGTAATACGGTCGGTGCGGTGGTAGGCGTACAACCGTTCGGCGGCATGGGACTTTCCGGTACAGGGCCAAAAGCCGGCGGACCGCTTTATTTACAACGTTTGGTAAAAAGCGAAGCTTGGACGCTTGCGGATTTAGAAGGCGAAACGGTTATAGAAACGGATAAACTTGCACAAGCCGTTCGCCAAACGCTTAGCGGTGAACAACAAAGCGAAGCGTTAGCTCTCTTACAAACTTTACGCCAAAAATCACCGCTTGCAAAAGTGTTTAAAATGCAAGGTATTACCGGTGAAAACAACTATTTACGCTTTGAAGCTCGCCCAATGATTGCAGTAAGTAATGGCTCACTGCTCGAACAAATCAAAGCAATGATAGCGATTGTGGTATGCGGCAGCAAAGCGGTGATAAAAAAAGATTCACCGTTAGCGGAATATGCACATCAATTTACCGAATACGTAACGGTAGCGGACGACTTCAATCGTCTTCCTGCATTAAGCGTGATGATTGTACTTGAGCCGCTTTCTGCAGCAGAACGCCAACATTATGCCGAGCGTAACGGTGCGATTTTAACTTATGTGGAAAGCCTTGACTTGGCACTCTCACTATTACCGCTGGTACATGAAAAGTCTGTCAGCATTAACACCGCAGCTGCCGGCGGTAATGCAACGCTTATGAGTGAAATGGATTAGCATTATCCAAATCAGCTTAATATTTATCCCCTTAGCAATAAACTGAGGGGATTTTTATTTTCTGTTTAGCAAGTCATTTTCTTTTCAGCTATAATGCGCCGACTATCCCGTGAGGTAGTATTTACGTATGTTAATTCAAACCGAGAGTTGAAACAAAAATGACAAATCAAACTATCAGCACACCTAAACAGGTGTTCGTTGGCTTACAAATGCTATTTGTGGCATTTGGTGCTTTAGTATTAATGCCGTTAATTACCGGCTTAGATCCTAATACAGCCCTTCTTACCGCCGGTATCGGTACCCTACTTTTCCAACTTTGTACTAAAGGTCAAGTGCCTATTTTCCTTGCATCTTCCTTTGCATTTATCGCACCGATTCAATACGGCGTACAGCAATGGGGTATCCCAACCACTATGGGTGGCTTGGTATTCACCGGCTTTGTCTATTTTGCATTAAGTGCGTTAGTGAAATGGAAAGGGGCAAATATCCTCGAAAAACTTTTCCCACCGGTGGTGGTTGGTCCGGTAATCATTATTATCGGTTTAGGCTTAGCCCCGACTGCGGTTGATATGGCGTTAGGCAAAGGTACAACGATTGAACCGAATACCGCCTTACTGATTTCGATGGCAACCTTAATCACCACGCTTATCGTGGCGGTATTTGCCAAAGGTTTAATGAAATTAGTCCCGATTATGTTCGGAATTGTGGTTGGTTATATCCTTTCGCTCGTGTTCGGTATCATTGATTTTAGCCCGGTAACTAATGCCGCTTGGTTTAGCTTACCGAAACTCACTACGCCGGAATTTAAGTTAGAAGCGATTCTTTACCTATTACCAATTGCCCTTGCACCGGCTGTCGAACACGTCGGCGGCATTATGGCGATCAGCTCGGTAACCGGTAAAGATTTTATGACGAAACCGGGTTTACACCGTACCTTATTAGGTGATGGTGTTGCTACGTCTGCCGCCGCATTCTTAGGCGGTCCGCCGAATACTACCTATGCGGAAGTTACCGGTGCGGTTATGCTGACCAAAAACTTTAATCCGCGTGTAATGACTTTTGCCGCGATCTGGGCAATTGCAATTTCATTCTGCGGCAAAGTGGGTGCATTCTTACAAACCATTCCGGGCGTAGTGATGGGCGGTATTATGATGTTAGTTTTCGGTTCTATCGCAGCGGTCGGTATGAGTACATTAATTCGTGCCAAAGTAGATATGGGCGAAGCGCGCAACCTCTGTATCGTTTCCGTGGTAATGACCTTCGGTATCGGCGGTATGTTGATTAACGTCGGTGAGTTCTCACTGAAAGGCATCAGCCTATGTGCTATCGCTGCAATTATTATGAACCTACTTCTTCCAAAAGAAGCGGCTAAAAAAGCGGAATAATTGCTAACGATTCCATTCTAAAACAAGCGGTCGAATTTCACTAAAAACTTGCAAATTGCAAAAGATTTAGGAAATTCGACCGTTTTTTTTAAATATTCGGAAACATTTATCCAGCCTTATTCATTTAACTCTTCTACCCTTTTCCATATCTCTCTTTATATACAGACCTAATTTTTAGGTTACATATCATAAAAAAATGCGACCCCGAAAGGTCGCATTTATTCATTCAATTATAGGTTATTACCATTGGTAACCGACACCAACACCACCGGAATAGTGACCCGCACTATTTGCAGTACCGTTCACTTTAAGGATAACTTTACCGTTATCGCTTGCTCTTGAGTAACCTACCGCTACAGCAGATGCACCGCTATAAGCACCGCCTGCTAAAGCAACCATAGATTTACCCGGTATGTAAACTTGTGGTAACGATGAAGCGGCTGCCGCATTAGCACCGATACCACGAACACGTTTATCTAGTTTAGATACACGATTGTCAATGTTCGCTACGTTTTGAGCAACACCTCTTAACTGACGTACGTTCACAGCATCATTATCAGCTTTACCATCGGCAACGTTATTGATACGAGTTTCGGATTTACCGTCAGCACCTGATACTTTCAAGGCACTACCATGTTTATCCGTTACTGTTTCAATAGCTACGGTATTATCACCTTTGCCTACTTTCACAGATTCTGTCGTTACGGTTTCAAATGTCGGGTTAGCCGAAGTTGCAATAGCAATATTCGAACCGTCTTGAGTAATCTCAATGTTCTTACCTGCTTTAACACCTACCGTATCACCCATAGCAACTTTAGTTTTCGATGCATTAAACACTTTACCGCCATCAACTGTGCCAGCTTCAATATTCCAACCTTTCGCAACTTCATTTTGTACATTCGTCACATTTTGGTTAGTTGCATATAACTGACTACCGTTTACAGCATCCGTACTGTTTGCATTAACATCACCGGCTTTAACATTAGTAACTTTGTTACCGCCGTTATCCAAACCATTTGAGGTTAGGTTTACAAGAGAATCCGCAAAACTTACACCTTTATCAGATACTTTTGTATTGCCCGTGGTTACGCTACCGTCTTTACCCAAATCCACATCCTTGTTCAAGTTCACGGTTAAGGCACCACCTTTTACCACCGTACTGATGTTCTTACCGTCACCTTTCACCGCAATAGTCTTGCCTAAGTTTTGTGTCACGTTCGCACCTTTGTCATCCGCTAATCCAAAACCGCCGCCTTGTGAGGCATCCGTTACGCTCGATACCGCCGTTTGTAAGTCGCCGATATTCGCTGCATTGGTTAAAGTATCACCCTCAGCTTCTGACAGTTTCTTACCATCCAAACCACTTTTCACATTGGTGATTTGTTTGTTACCCGCATTAATGCCGGTTTCCGCAGAGATTTTCACATCACCCGCAGTTAAGCCGTCTTTGGTTAGGCTCACTTTATCACCGACTTTCACACCATCCTTGTCCACAAAGGTGTCGCCGGCTTTGATGCTACCGTCTGTACCTAAATCAACTTGTTTCACTAGGCCAACAGTGACTTTAGTTCCATCGTTAGTAATTGCGATGTTCTTACCGTCTGCAAAGTTTACTGTGTCACCCGGTTTAACGTTAGTTGAAACATTACCGTTAGTTTGGATTTTCCAACCTTTATTTGCCACTTCGCTGACCGCATACAATTGGCTACCGTTTACCGCATCCGTACTGTTTGCGTTCACGTCACCTGCTGCAACGTTAATAACTTTGTTACCGCCGTTATCTAAGCCTTTAGTGGTTAAGCTTACTGTCTTACCGCCGTTTATCGGAGTAATCGTTAAGCCGTTACCGTCAACTACTGATTTATCACCACCTGCGTTAGTAAATGTTGCGTTCGTTAAATCCGTTAACGTTCTTGCCATCTTAATGATGAGTGCGTTATCTACATTATCAACACGTAAGTTCTTATCAGTAACATCTGCCGCAGTGCTTAAGTTACCTTTAATGGTTAACGTTTCGTTAAGTTCCTTAGTAATTACTTTACCGTCGTTACCTACGAATTTTAAGCCATCTTTAAGGGTTGCAACTTCTTCGGTCACCGTTTTACCGTCCGGAGTTTTAGTCTCATAAACGATACGGGTTTTGCCATCCTTGCCATCAACACCCGGTTCACCTTTAGCTAAAGTAATGGTGCCGTTAGAACCGTCTTTACCGTTGATACCGATTGTGCCGTTCGCACCATCTAAACCAACACCGGTTTTACCGTCTTTACCGTTAACTGCAATTGCACCGTTACCGTCTTTACCATTGATTGATACTGCATCTTGGCCATTTTCGCCTTTAATGCTGATACCATCTTTACCGCTGATAGAAACACCGTCTTTGCCATTTTCACCTTTAACGGTAATCGTACCCGGTTCTTTATCGTTACCCACAGTGACGTTATTGGTTAAGCCGATTTGAAGTGCTTTCTTACCGTCTTTCTCAACAACTTCCGTCTTCACGCTACCGTCACCTCGAACCGTCACAGTTTTGCCTAAATCCGCTTTAACATCATTACCTTTTTCATCCGTTAAACCAAAACCGCCGGTAGTTGCGTTGGTTAAGTTGTTCACCGAATCTTTTAAGTCGCCGACATTCACTGCGTTATTGAGTACGTCACCGCTTGCATTCGCCAAGGTTACGTTATTGCCGTCACGGTCTTTTAAGCCGGTGCTGACATTCGTCACTTGGTTATTACCGTTATTTAAGCCTTTATCGGTTAAGCTGACGGTATTGCTTGCATCACCGCCTTTAGGGGTAATTGTCACGCCGTTACCGCCGATAGTTGTATTGCTGTTATCCGAACCGAATGTCGCATTGGTTAAATCCGTTAACGATTTCGCCATCTTAACGATAAGCTGACCGTTTTCGTTATCCACGCGTAAGTTCTTATCAGTAACGGCTGCCGTCGCAGTTAAGTTACCTTTAATCGCTAACGTTTCGTTCAGTTTCTTCGCAATCACTTCACCCGTATCACCCACGAATTTTAAGCCGTCGTTAAGGGTTGCCACTTCTTCAGTTGTCGGTTTGCCGGTTTCGTCTTTGGTTTCATATACGATACGCGTTTTCGTTTCGCCGTCTTTACCATCTACACCCGGTTTACCTTGTTTAACCGTGATAGAGCCGTTAGAGCCGTCTTTACCGTTGATGCCGATTGCGCCGTCTTTGCCGTTTAAGGTCACGCCGGTTTTACCGTCTTTACCTTGTACGCCAAGCTGTCCGTCCACACCGTCTTTTCCGTCTTTACCCGGACCGCCTACGGTTAAGTTGTTATTTAAGTCAAATGTGACGTTATTACCCGCTTTCGTGATAACGATGTTGCCGTCCGTATTCGCTAAATCAACTGTGCTGTTCGGTGCAACATTCGAGGCGTTAGTGTTATCACCGTTTGTCGTGAGATTCCAACCCGCATTGGCTGTCGCATTTACGCCATCCAATTGGTCTTTATTCACCGCATCCGTACCGTTCACACCCGGTGCCACATTCGTAATGGTGTTATTACCGTTGTTTAAACCTTTATCGGTTAAGCTAACAACATCGCCACCTTTAGGGGTAATCGTTAAACCGTTACCGCCGATAGTCGCATTAATATCACCTGAACTGAAAGTAGCGTTGGTTAAATCGGTTAAAGATTTTGCCATCTTGATGATTAACTCACCATTTTGGTCTTTGTCATTATCCACGCGTAAGTTCTTATCAGTCACCGTTGCATTCGCATCTAAGTTACCTTTAATCGCTAACGTTTCGTTCAGTTTTTTCTGAATAACTTGACCTTTATCTCCAACAAAGTTTAAGCCGTCGTTAAGCGTTGCCACTTGCTCTTTATCACCATTCGGTTTTTCGTAAACGATACGGGTTTTAGTTGTGCCATTTGCACCATCGTTGCCGGCAATGCCTTTCTCGCCTTGTTCAACTTTGATTGACACTTGACCGTCTTTACCGTCTTTGCCATCTACACCGTTAAACACCACCGCATCTTTAGTAATTTTAGTGCCGTCCTTACCATCTGCGCCTTTCACGCCGATTGAACCGTCTTTACCGTCCTTACCGTTTACCGTGACATCACCTTGTAAAGCAACTTCTAATGACTTATCCGCAACATTTGATGTTACCGTAACGCCGTCTTTACCTTTAATTTGGATAGTCTTACCTAAGTCTTGTTTCACTTCGGTATTATTATCGTCTTTCAAGCCAAAGCCGCCGGTGGTTGCGTTAGTGAGGTTGTTTACGGTGTCTTTTAAGTCACCCACATTCACTGCATTTGTCGTCGTTGCATTCGCTAAATCGGATTTTTGACCTGTACTGTCGGTTAAACCGCTTGTCACATTGGTAATTTGGTTATTACCGTTGTTTAAGCCTTTATCGGTTAAGCTGACGGTTTTATCTTTATCGCTACCGTTTGAAATGGTCACGCCGTCTTTGCTTACCACCGTCTTATCCGTATCAGTATTACCGAATGTCGCAGTCGTTAAGTTTGCTAAGTTCTGCGCTAATTTCACCACTAATGCACCGTCTTGGCTATCCACACGTAAGTTCTCTGAACTTGCGTCCGCAGTATTTGCCAATGCGCCTTTCACAGTTAAGGTTTCATTCAGTTTCTTAACAATAGTATCGCCTTGGTTACCGGCAAAGTTTAAGCCGTCGTTCAAGGTAGAGACATTGTGTGTCGTACCTTTCGGGTCGGTATAAACAATTCGGGTCATGCCGTCTTTGCCATCTTTACCGTCCGTACCGTCTACACCTACCGGACCATTAACCACAGAGATAGTCGCATTCGCTCCGTCTTTGCCGTCAGCACCTTTAGGACCGGTTAAACCGATTGAACCGTCTTTGCCGTTTAAGGTCACGCCGGTTTTACCGTCTTTACCTTGTACGCCAAGCTGTCCGTCCACACCGTCTTTTCCGTCTTTACCCGGACCGCCTACGGTTAAGTTGTTATTTAGGTCAAACGTAACGTTATTACCCGCTTTCGTGATAACGATATTGCCGTCCGTATTCGCTAAATCAACCGTGCTGTTCGGCGCAACATTCGATGCGTTAGTGTTGTCGCCGTTTGTGGTGAGGTTCCAACCCGCATTGGCTGTCGCATTCACGCCATCCAATTGGTCTTTATTCACTGCATCCGTGCCGTTTACACCCGGCGCCACGTTTATAATCGTGTTGTTACCGTTGTTTAAACCTTTATCGGTTAGGCTGACTTCATCGCCGGCTTTAGGCGTAATCGTTAAGCCGTTACCGCCAATCACCGTATTGCTATCATCCGAACTGAAGGTGGCGTTGGTTAAATCGGTTAAAGACTTCGCCATCTTGATGATTAACTCACCATTTTTGTCTTTATCGTTATCCACGCGCAAGTTCTTATCCGTAACAACTGCCGCTGCATCTAAGTTACCTTTAATCGCTAACGTTTCGTTCAGTTTTTTCTGAATAACTTGACCTTTATCGCCGACAAAGTTTAAGCCGTCGTTAAGCGTTGCGATTTCTTCCGTGCCGCCGCCGTTCGGTTTTTCGTAAACGATACGAGTTTTTGATTCACCGTCTTTACCGTTATTACCGTCCAGACCTTTCGTGCCATCGACCACTTTAATCGTCGCTTGTGCATCTTGACCGTCTTTGCCCGGTGCACCGGTTAAACCGATTGAACCGTCTTTGCCGTTAATCGATACGCCGTCTTTGCCGTTCTCACCTTTAACGGTAATCGTACCCGGTTTGTCTTGGCCGCCTACAGTCACATTTTCTGTTAAGCCAACTTGAAGCGCGCTTTGACCGTCTTTCTCTACGACAGTGGTTTTTACGCTGCCGTCACCTTGTACTTTCACCGTTTTACCTAAATCCGCTTTAACGTCTTTATTATCTTCCGCCGTTAAACCGAATCCGCCGCCTTTACCTTCTTCGGTAAGGTTGGTTACGGTTGTTTTCAAGTCACCGACATTAACTGCATTAGTTAATACATCACCTTCCGCTTTCGATAACTCAACCGGATTACCGTCACGTTTAACTAAGCCGCTTGTCACATTAGTAATTTGGTTATTACCGTTGTTTAAGCCTTTATCCGTTAAGCTAACTTCTTTCTCAGGTTTATCTGATGAAACCGTCACGCCGTCCTTATTGATAACCGTCTTATCCGATGAGTCTTTTTCACCAAACTCGGCACTGGTTAAATCCGTTAAAGTTTTAGCCAATTTAACAGTTAATGTATCTTTACCGTCTGATACAACACCGATGTTATTATCAGAAAGATTATCTGTAGCGCCACCTTTTACATTGGTTGTTTCACCTAATGGGCGAGTGAAACTATTACCTACATCACCAGCATAAACAGTACCTTTAGCAATATCCGCCGTATTTTTCGCAATATTGTTGGTATTATTAGTTACATTTTGGTTAGTTGCATAAAGTTGGCTACCATTTACCGCTTCTTTACTATTTTCAGAAATAGTACCGTCTTTCACGTTAGAAATAGTTTGATTTCCGGCATTAATACCATCTTTCGTAATAACCACATCACCAGACTTAATCGTTGTACCGTTTAATGTCGTTGCATTAACAGTCGTAAAATCAACTTCATCTTTCGTTGCAACTTCAATACCTGTAGTAGATGGCGTTAATACAATGTTTTTACCATTTGTAAAATTAGCTTTATTACTATTTTTATTAACTGTTTGCGCATCAACACCATTCGCTGTTGTGATGATACTTTGTAACGCACTTTCCGCGCTGGTTACCGCCGTTTGCAATTTATCTGTCGCTGTAACAGACACTTTTCCGTCTTCAACTTTCGTATTAATTAGCGTTGCATCACCATTAATTGCTAATGTTTCGCCTAATTTACGTTCTGTTTTAACACCTGCGTTATCTGCCGTAAAGGTCAGACCTTTGGTATTCACTGTCGTATTCGCATCAACACCTTGTTTGATATCGTCTTTCGTTTTAGTGCTTAAATCAACCGTAATATCCGTACCGGTTAATGTAGTCACAATACCAGGAGTCGTCGCTGAATTATCATTTGCAGAACCTTTAACGGATACTATTCCATTATCCGCTACCGCTTCATTTTTAGTACCATCCGAGATAGTCCAATTATATGAATTGTCTCCAACATATTCTTTTAATTGAGATACATTGACCGCATCACTATCTTTTTCACCTTTGGCTACATTAGTAATTTTCTGACCGCCATTATTTAAGCCTGATTCCGTTAAACTTACAGTTTTATTCGGCTCAGTACCATTAGTAATGGTTACGCCATCTTTATCAATTACGGTTTTATCACTATTACTACCAAAAGTTGCATTAGTTAAATTTTCTAAAGTTTTAGCTAATTTAACTGTAAGCGTATCTACACCATTAGATACTACACCGATGTTATTATCTGATAAGTCATCTTTAGCCGCACCACCAACAACTTTAGTTTTCTCGCCTAAAGCACGTTTGAATTCATTTGTTGTTGTCTGAGCATGGTCACCTTCATAAACAGTACCTTTAGCAATATCCGTTGCATTCTTCGTAATATTGGCAGTATTGTTAGTGACATTTTGGTTAGTTGTATAAAGTTGGCTACCATTTACCGCTTCTTTACTATTTTCAGAAATAGTACCGTCTTTCACGTTAGAAATAGTTTGATTTCCGGCATTAATACCGTCTTTCGTAATCACTACATCGCCGGATTTAATCGTATCGCCGTTTACCGTCGTCGCATTCACAGTGGTTGCATTTACGGTTGTAAAATCAACACTTTCTTTCGTTGCAACAGTAATACCCTCTTTAGTACCTGTTAATTGAATATTCGTACCGCTAATAAAGTTTGCTTTATTACTATCTTTATTAACCGTTTGCGCATCCTTACTATCAGCAGTCGTTACAATGCTTTGTAATGCACTTGTTGCATTCGTGACCGCATCTGTTAAGGTCTTAGTTGCCACAACAGATACTTTACCAGCTTCAACTTTCGTATTAATTAGCGTTGCATCACCATTGATCGCTAAGGTTTCACCTAATTTACGTAAAGTATCCGTACCTGAATCTGCTGTGAAAGTCAAACCTTTGGTATTAACGGTCGTATTTGCATCAACGCCTTGTTTAATCTCACCTTTAGTCTTATCCGAAAGATCTAGCGCATAATTGGTAACATTATTACCGGCATCCGATTTCGTGATATTTAATGCATTGCTACCACTTACTGTTGTTGCGTTCGCATCCACGGTATAAACGGTCGAGCCGTCCGTTACCGTTTCGCTACGCACATGGGTATTGTTACCTGCTTGTACCACCGATTTACTTGCATTTAATTGCGCTAACGTTACCGCATCTGAATTTGCCGTACCATTCGCTAAATTCGTGATTTTTTGATTACCCGCATTAATACCGTTATCCGTGATAGAAACCGTACCGGTAGTAAAATTCTCTGCATTTACCGTTCCCGCCGTTACCGTCGTAAATGTCGGTGCATCTACCGTAGCAATCTTAACTTGACCATTATCATTCGTGACTTGGATATTCGTACCATTCACGAAGTTTAATGTCGCATTATCTTTGCTAACGGTTTTAACCGCTTGACCGTTTGCTTGTGCTGTCCAAGACTGCAATGCATTATCTGCATTTTGTAATGAGGTTTTGGTTGTTTCAGATAAATCTAAGTCGTATTCGGTATTTTTACCATCAACTTTAGATGTAACTTTAATTGTCTTAGTCGAGCTGACTACACTAGAAGTTTTCTCGGAATCGTTGATCGCTTTAGCCACTTGATCTGCAGTAGCAAAATTATCCCCTTTATTAGATGCAGTTACAGTACCATTTGGAGCAACTGTTAAATCCGATTTATTCACTGAATATTTGACTGTTGAAGCCGCTTTACCTGCATCCACCGTAACTTCTGCCGTCGTACCGCTACCACTTACAAAATTCACCGTATCATACGCCGACACAAAATCCACCGCTTGGCTATTGCCTTGCAGATTCCAACCGCTATTTAATACATCACCCACCGTCGCTGCAGAACTTAAGATTGCATCTGTAGTCGTCGGTTTAGTTTGAGCCGTTAGCGTCGAACTAGTCGGTAAAGTTGAAACTAATCCACTAATAGTACCTGTTGTACCGTCAATCTTGATTGGTTTGGTATTACCAATATTTAACGTACTATTTAAACCAAACGTCACATTATCATTATTCGCATCTTTGCTAATCACGATATTGTTATCCGTATTGTTTAACGAGACCGTTTCATTCGGCTTCACGTTAGAACCGTTCTGACCATTCGCTTGTAAGTTCCAGCCCGCATTCGCCGTGTTCTTCACTTCATTTAACTGATTAAGGTTTACCGCATCCGTACCTTTATCACCGGCTTTTACATTAGTGATAGTTTGACCACCGGCATTAATACCGTCTTGGTTAATCACTACATTGCCTGATTTAATCGTGTTACCGTTTACCGTCGTTGCATTCACTGTGGTTGCATTAACAGTTGTAAAATCAACGTTCTCTTTAGTTGCAACCGTAATACCGTCTTTAGATGGGGTTAATTCAATATTTTTACCGTTGATAAAATTCGCTTTATTGCTATTTTTATTAACCGTTTGAGCTGTAGTACCATTTACGGTCGTTACAATTTCTTGTAATGCGCTTTCCGCATTGGTTACCGCCGTTTTCAATTTATCCGTTGCGGCAATAGATACTTTTCCTGCTTCAACAGTCGTATTGATTAAAGTCTTATCGCCATTAATCGCTAAGGTTTCGCCTAATTTACGTTCAGTCTTCGCACCAGCATTATCCGCCGTAAACGTAATACCTTTGGTATTCACGGTTGTATTTGCATCAATACCTTGTTGGATCTTATCCTTAGTTTCTTGGGTAAGATCTAAATCATAAGTTGTTACTGTACCAACAGTTGTTGGTTTTGCAGTAATTGTCGTACTGTTATTAATAGCGGTTGTTTTTTCAGACTTATTAATAGCTTGGGCTACTTGATCTGCAGTAGCAAAATTATCCCCTGTATTAGCTGCCGTTACCGTACCATCTGTAGCAACATTTAAATTTGATTTATTAACAGAATATTTTACAGTTGATGTTTTATCTGAATCAGTCACCTCAACAGTTGCAGTTGTACCGGTACCATTAGCAAAGCTAACATTATCACCACTATTTACTACATCTTTTTGAGTAGAATTTTCTTTGATATTCCATGAACTACTTGCAACTGCTGTCGTTACTGCCGCTTTTAACTGCGCAACGTTTACCGCATCGGTATCTTCAGCACCCGCAGCAAGATTGGTAATCTGACGAAGAATTGCAGGAGAACTAGAGGTAGCTGACGCACCTACACTTACCGCACCGGTTGTACCTTTAGTTTTATTAATAGCTTCTATTTGAGCCGGATCAGCAGTTCCTGGAATATATGGTTCATAAGTGGAACGATGCCCAGTAGCAGAACCGCCGTCTTGGCGATCCGATACGCTATTTGCACCAAGTGCAACACCGCCATCTACAATGGAATTCGCTTTAGAACCAAGTACGGTTGAATGTTCTCTAGTTGCTCCCGCACCGGAACCCATAACAATACTGTATTGGCTAGTACCGCTTGCATTAGCACCTGTACCAATCACAATTTGTTCCGCTTGGTTACCTTGTGCCGTTGCGTTATTACCAATCGCAATATTATTATTACCTGAAGTCTTAGCAGAAGAACCAATCGCAATTGAATCAACTTGGTTACCATCAGTATTTGCCTTATGACCTAATGAAATGGCACGCGTAGGTTGCTACGGCACCTTCACCGATTGCTACGGAAGAACCATCTCCACCATTACTATTAGTAATTTTTGCACCGTTACCAAAAGCAATACCGCCATTAGTTGAAGCAATATTTGCACCGGTACCGATTGCATAGCCGTTTCCGGTTACGCCATTACCAATAGTCGCACCGTCGCCAATTGCAATAGAAGAGCCATTTAAGGAATCGGCTTGTGAACCTTTACCAATTACAACATTATTTTTACCACGAGTAACTGTTGCACCTGAACCGAAAGCAATATTATCTTCACCGGCATCTTTAGTTACCGTTGCAGATGTACCAATTGCGGTATTATTGGTTTTAGAGGCTTTTGCACCGGTACCTACCGCTAACGCATTCGCTCCTTTAGCTGTAGCAGAAGTACCGATAGCTGTTGCATTTACACTACCTGATACACCTTCATTATTAGCATCACCAACCATTGCATTATTACCGAATGCAAGGGAGTTTTCGCCACGAATTTGGACATTATTACCGACTACATGTGAGCCATCAGATGTGCTACTCCAATCTCCTTTAGATAGGACATTGCTATTACCGATCACGGTTGAATTATCATCCGGAATAATATTGTCGTTACCAAGGCTGTGTGAACCGGTTCCTGAAATAGTTGTAGGGTCGCCAATAGCGGTTGAATTTGCGCCTGTTACCGTATTTCCCGTACCGATAGAGATAGTATTAGTATTTAATGCTTTTGCGCCTGTACCGATTGCGATTGCATCGTCGCCTTTAGTTTGTGCCGAAGAACCGATTGCGGTTGCATTAGTGCCATTTGCAGTAGCCTTATATCCGCCTGCAAATGAATTTGTTGATTCAGCTGTTGATTCCGCACCAACCGTCGTTGAATTTAGACCAAAAGCTTTCGCTTCATAACCTACAGCCGTTGTATGTTCACTTTTCGCACGTGATTTTGCACCCACTGCCGTTGCTTCTTTAGCTGCCGTTGCAGTTTTTACAGTATCTTTAGTTTTAACTTCATCATTATCGCCTGCTGTAGCGGCAACACCAATTGCCGTTGAACCTTGGCTTAATGCTTGGCTATGTACACCAACTACAACAGCTCCGTTCCCCGTCGCTGCTGAAGGTCTGAACTTCGCACTATTCGGATTATATCCGGTCGTTAATTGGTATCCAGCAGTATCAGCACTACCGTGAGGTAATGAATCATCACCACCAATTACAATAGATCCAACGCCTGATGCAAATGCATCATTACCTAATGCCATAGCTTGGCGATTTAATGCTTCCGCTCTTGAACCTAATGCAACAGCTTGATCACCCTGAGCAATACTTTGATAACCGATTGAGACAGCACCTGCATTTTCAGTATTTCTAGATGTACCAATTGACGGTGCATTATTAGTAAATATAGCTTGAGCACGAGTACCAATTGCAATTGAATCGTGACCGTCTGCATAAGAATTTGTACCTATAGCAATTTTATCTTGTTGATTACCTACTTTATCTTTAATCGTGATTGGGGTATATCCCAAATAATCCGCTCTTGTATCCTTTATACCTTGAGTACCTGCAGTATTACCAATAGCAATACTTCCACTTTCTTTCTCAAGAATGCGTGTCTTTGTACCAATAGCAATAGTATCATCCGCACTTGTACGAGCCGTTGTACCAATAGCTATCGCTCTAACGCCACTGGCTTGAGTATTATTAGTTCCATCATATTTTGTTAAGGCTCGACCATTACCACCATTTTGGGCAAGCATATCCGAACTACCTATAGCAATAGACTGTTTGCCTCTAGCCGTAGCAGATGATCCCATTGCTAAACTCGCTACACCATCAGCCCAAGATGCTGTACCGATTGCCATCGCATAGTTATTTGTAGCAGCAGACTGGCGCATCATTGCCAGCGAGTTAAAGCCGGAAGCTAAACCTGCAGTACCAATAACCGTAGAGCCAATAGCTGTAGCTTGAGTATATGCTCCCAAGGCAAAAGATAATCCACCAGTTGCCATAGCATTATCTCCAATAGCCACCCCAGAAGAATAATTATCAGATGCTATCGTTGTTGCATTTAATCCTATTGCGATACCGGAAGAAGCTTCAAGAGTTCCAGAATAACGGCTTGTATCTGATTGTCCTACATAATTCTTATTGCCCGGATTTTCATAATTATATGAATAATGAGCACTATTAGTACCCGCTTTAGCAGTACCATTATTAAAAGCAAAACCTCTATTCATACTATCTATAGCCACAGCTGCATACACTGTTGGAATACTTGAAATTAATAGAGAAGATATAAGGGTTAATTTAAAACCTGATGTAATTAAAGAAGGAACATCATTCATCTTTACATCAGATACCGAAGCTTTCGCTTTACTTTTACTGCGTGTTAATTCAGATACCACCACAAAAGTTTGTGTTACGTGACTCCAAATTACTTTAAAAATTTTATTCATTTTATACTCCAAAAAATCAGATAAAATATAGACACTATATGCTAGTATCTATAATAAGATATATTGCTTATAATTTATAACGAATTTACATTCAACCACTCTTTATTGGTCCCATTAATATCTATCGGTTCAATAGTTAAAACCTTTATCTTTATCTTTATCTTTATCTTTATCTTTATTTTGCATTTCATAATATATCCAAATAAAAATAACCGTTCTTACTACGAATAAAAACAAAAACTCTGCCCTCAAAACCAAAGTGAAATCCGATTTCAAGTACAGAGTTTTTATTTATTAGAAATAGATTAAATTAACTCGCTACAGTCAATTGCCCTGCATAGAGGATAAAGTAACGTAAGCAGAGTACGCCGATTAGGTCGAAGATTGAAACTAAAATGATAAATTTAACATTGTGTTTCAAGCTGTGGCTACCGAAAATATTGGCGATTAACGGAATTAAGATACCGATTAAGAATACCCCAACCCAGAATATCGTTCCCCAGAAGCCTGACAAGGCGTTTTGTAATGCTAACTGTTTATCCGCGCCGCCGAAGTGTAAACCGACAAAGAATGCAACGAGTAAACCTAATTCGGTAACCATAATCGGTACTTCGAATTTATGCATAAAATGCACTTCGTTGCTTTCGCCGGATAATTTACCGGCAAGCAGAATCACTAAGAATGTCGCCGCAATACCTGAGGACGTACCTGATGCTAAGAATAACGCCGGTAATACAGGGTTATTCAACATCGGATAACTGATTAATGCTGAAAGTAGGAAGCCGGTATAAGCTCCCAACACCGCCGCTAACACAAAGAGTACGAATTCTACCGCTTTAAGCAAGCGAGTTTCGGCAAAATCAACCAACGGTAATACGAATTTAAACATCGGTAAGTAGCGATTCACTAAAACAGCCAGCCAATCTTTGAACATAATCGCTATCCAAACTACCAATACCGCCATGTAAACTTGGAATAACATTACCCCCATCGACATTACGGAAGTACCGTTATAGTTAAACATTAATTTCCAGAATGTCCACGGTTTGGTCAAGTGGAAAATTAATAATGTTAAACCGATAAGCGTCGGTAACGTACCTAAAATCGCCGCACTACGGATAACCCAGTTATCGCTGTTTTTTGCAATTTTGGCACCGCTATTACGATAAGCAATCGCCAACTGCACCGCACCTGATGAAATACCCAATAAGAAAAGGTAAATCGCAATGGTGCTGTCCCACACTAAATTCGGGGTTTGGAACGGAATATAGCTGTTCATTATCTATGCTCCCCCTTGCCAAATGGAATGTGGTATAAGTTAGGCTCGGTACCTAACGCAACTTTAGTACGATACACAGGATTTTCACGCACTTTTTTGTACACTTCGCTATTGTGATCGTTCATATCGCCAAAGGTTAATGCTTTAGTCGGGCATGCTTCTACACAAGCCGGTTGTTTACCTTCCGCAAGGTTAGTATCACGACAGAAGTTACATTTGTCTGCGGATTTTTTCTCCGGATGGATAAAACGTACACGGTACGGGCAAACTGCGATACAGTATTGGCAACCGACACATAAGTCTGAATGTACATCAACAATGCCGGTTTCCGGATCTACGAATGAAGCGCCGGTCGGACATACCGCTACGCACGGAGCATTCGTACAGTGTTGGCAAGATTGACGGAAAAATTCATACTCGACATTAGGGAATTCGCCATAAGGCTCGCTACGGATAATTTCTAAACGTGAAACGCCTTCCGGTACTTTGTTTGTCGTACGACATGCGTCCATACAAGCGGTACAACCGATACAAGAGGTTTCATCGTGCACCATCGCATAGCGAATTTTTTTCTCTTCTTTCTCAGTAGCAAGAGTTACTGAGGTAGCAAGCCCAGTGCTTGCTACGACAGCGATAGCACCTGCCCCTGAGACGAAGTCTCTACGGGTGCAAGTCATTATTTGGTTTCCTTCACTTCTGTTTTTGCCGGAGTGTTAAACTCGCCTTTTTGAACTTTGGTATGACAATCAACGCAAAGTTTAATACGTTGTTTTTCTTCAATACCTTTCATCGGTTCTTTTTCCGGATGTAATTCATGGCAGTTCGTACATGAAATTTTCGCAGCATGCGTATCGTGCGCCCAGAATTTTTCACGTAATTTGTCTGCGGTATGGCAAGCTACGCATACTTGATTTTGTTCGTGAACCGAACGTTCAAGTGAAGGGTTGCTCGCTTTACCGTGCGGATTAAAACGCATTACATCTTTCACACCTTTACGGTGATTTTCGGAAATATTGCCGTGACAACTGACACAAGTTACTTGTTCGCCGGTATTCGGGCTTTTCGCATCTTTTTGGAAGTGTTTACCCGCATGATGGAAAGGTTTACCGGTTGCGTTTGCCGATTCGTGACATTGCACACAGTATTTGTTCGGGTCGCGACGTGCGTCTTCCGCAATTTGCGCATCACTTGCTTGTTGCGTCCAAAGTGGTTTAGGTTGCTGCGGCATATCCGCTTGGCTAGCGGTTGAAATTGCAAGAAAACTTGCAAAAGCGACCGCTTGGAGGGCGATTGCTCGCCCTGCTTTTGAGATAATGTTTTTCATAATTTCACCTCAAGCTTCTATTATTTCGCTTCTGCTTTTGGTGCTACAACTGCTTTTGGTTCTTCTTCTGCAGGTAATAAGCCTTTTTTACGTGCTTCCGCATCCCATTGTGGAACAACTGTACGTAAGAATTCGTCTTTCGCAGCTTGATCTTTAGGAATATCTAAACCAATCGCTTTTTGTGCTTTTTCTTTAGTAGAGATATCAGGAATTGCTACCGGTGCTGTCACGCCGTGTTTCGCTAATACGACACCTAATTGCGCACGCGCATCCGCTGCACGGTCGATACCTGATGCGATTACGTGAAGCATTACATCAGGTGCATGCATATGGCTACCGTGACCTGCTGCTGAGTAATCCCAACGCCATTGAGCGTGACGAATTGCAGTTAAGATATCTTTCATCTCTTCTTGAGTTGCACCTGCTTCCCAAGCTGCTTTCGCTTCAAAGTGCGCTTTCACTAATTGATCTTCTAAACGAATCATTGCTTCTTTCACTTGGTGTTTATGTTCTTTCACACGTTTCTCAAGTGTTTCTTTGCTTTGTTCGTGACAAGTTTTACACGTTGCGTCAAATTGATCGAACGGGTTACCGATTTTATGATCCGTATAAACTTTACCGTCTTTATCTTTCACTTTCGGCATATGGCAGTCAATACAAGTTACGCCGTTTTTACCATGAACACCTTGCGACCAGATTTCAAAATCCGGGTGCTGAGTTTTTAACATTGGTGCTTTAGATAATGCGTGAGTCCAGTCAGCAAATTGAATTTCATCGTAGTATTTCTCAATGCTATCTACATCTACACCTTTATCCCATGGGAAAGTTACGTCTGTTTTGCCTTTGAAGTAGTACTCTACGTGGCAGTTTGCACATACTGCGGTACGTTTGCCATGTTTATCTAAGTCTTCAAATTTCCAACCTACAGTTTCTAACGCACGTAATACATGTGGACGAGCAACACGTAATGCAGGTTTGCCTTCTTCAAACTCTTTCGATGTTGTGTCATGACAGTCTGCACAACCGATTGAGTTTACGATTTCCGCACCGTATTTCGCCCATTTAGGATCAAAATAACCACGTTCACCTTTTTCTTCGATTAAACGTGCAACATCAGGACCTTTACATGTCCAACAAGCCATTGGCTGTGGACCATCATTCTCATCTTTCGGCGCACCAGTACGTAAAATTTCACGTACATCTGTTATAGCATAATAGTGACCACGAGGTTTGTTATAGTCTTTTGCAAATGCATAACCCGCCCATAACACAACGTAGCGAGGATCCGCCGCTAAAGCACTACCACGGTCGGTTGATTCTGAAGTTGCTTTCCATGAGTTATATTGAAGCGGATATTTTTCAGCAAATTTATGGTTTGCTGATTCTACTACCACTCCTAGTTTTTCATGTTTTAAAGCTTTATCGGTTAAAGATGGTGTTTGAGCCGGTTTTTCTTCCGCCCATGCTGCTGATGATAAACATCCCAACATTGCAATGGTTGCCATTGCTAGGTTTTTAGTTAAACGTTTCACGTTGTGTCCCCCACAAAATGCCTGATAGAAATGAGAGTTTTTCTTATTAAAAACAATAAGATAAACATTTAAGTTTCACGCATGAGCATAAAATAAAATAAAGGGGGTTAGCCAGACGAATCTTAACTTTTATTGAAATAAATCAACAAAATTCCTACAAATACCTCTTTAGTGTTACAGTCTTTCTTACTCAAATAGTAACTATTTTTATTAATCGCCATATATAAATTAAATCCCTGCCGATTTTTATCCGTCACATAACTTTTTATTAGGATTTTCTTCATTAAATAAAATTATTTTTTTGATTAAGGTTTAAAAAAGCGAAAATCTATGTTATCAATAAACCCTTTCACGCTATAGATTCAACTACATAACAATATTAAAGAAGGACACAACATCATGAATGGTGCAAATTTGGTCATAGAAAGCCTCAAAGCGCACGGAGTGACTACCCTTTTCGGTTATCCGGGCGGTGCAATCATGCCTACCTACGATGCGATTTACGACTCAGGATTAGATCACTTATTAGTACGCAACGAACAAGGTGCGGCGATGGCGGCTATCGGTTACGCTCGTGCGACCGGTAAAGTCGGCGTTTGTATCGCAACATCCGGCCCCGGCGCAACCAATTTAATTACCGGCTTGGGCGATGCGGCGTTAGATTCGATTCCGGTCGTCGCAATTACCGGACAAGTGGCAAGTCATTTAATCGGTACCGATGCGTTCCAAGAATCAGACGTATTAGGCTTATCTCTCGCTTGTACCAAACACAGCTTTATCGTGCAAAATATCGAAGAATTACCGGAAATCATCGCACGTGCCTTCCAAATCGCGCAAAGCGGTCGCCCCGGTCCGGTATTAGTGGATATTCCGCGCGATATTCAACTTGCACTGACCTCAGCAAAACCTATCGTTTATGAAAAACAAGCGGTTGAAGCGCAAAATCAAGACTTATTAAACGAAGCGAAAACATTGCTGGCAAATGCCAAACGTCCGGTACTTTATGTCGGGGGCGGTGTCGGTATGGCTGGCGGTGTGCAAGCGGTCAGAAATTTCCTAAAAGTCACAAATATTCCGTCCGTATCAACATTAAAAGGATTAGGCACAATTACCATTGATGATCCGCTTTATATGGGTATGATTGGTATGCACGGTACTAAAGCGGCAAACTACGCAGTACAAGAATGTGATCTTTTAATCGCATGCGGTGCGCGTTTTGACGACCGTGTAACCGGTAAATTGGATACTTTCGCCCCACACGCTAAAGTGATTCATATTGATATTGATATTGCCGAGATTAATAAATTACGCAAAGTGGAAGTTGCGCTACGAGGCGATTTAGTTGAAGCGGTTAATACATTAGCGCAACCGCTAGATATTGATCCTTGGCGTGAAGACGTAAAACGCTTAAAAGCGGATTTGGATTTCCAATATGTTGATAATGCGGGCGAAGGCGATATTAATGCGAAAGCGTTACTGAATACGCTTTCTCAGCGTAAACCGAAAAATGCGATTATTACTACCGATGTCGGTCAGCACCAAATGTGGTCAGCACAACATTTACAACATTTCGCCCCGGAAAACTTCATCACTTCGGCAGGTTTCGGCTCGATGGGCTTCGGTTTACCGGCTGCGGTTGGTGCGGTTAAGGCTCGTCCGCAAGATCCGGTGATTTTAGTTACCGGTGACGGTTCGATTATGATGAATATCCAAGAATTAGGTACGCTTAAACGCGGTCATTTACCGGTTAAGATCCTCTTACTTGATAACCAACGCTTAGGTATGGTGCGCCAATGGCAATCGCTTTTCTTCCACGGTCGCCACAGTAATACTATTTTAGACGACAATCCTGATTTTGTCGTATTAGCTTCAGCATTCGGTATTCAAGGTGAACGAATCGAAAAAGCAAGTGAAGTATCCGATGCGTTAGATCGTTTACTCAATGCTAAAGGAGCTTATCTATTACACGTTTGTATTCCGGAAGAAGATAACGTATGGCCGCTTGTGCCGCCGGGTGCGTGTAATGCGGATATGCTGGATGATGAGATTTAGGATTGAGGAGAATGAAGAAATGCAACGTTATGATTTAACGCTTAAAGCGGAAAAACGTCCTGAAACGCTGGAGCGTATTTTACGTGTTGTACGCCATCGCGGCTTTGAAGTCGTGACATTAAGTGCTCAGAATAACGGAAATCAATTTGAAATCACACTAAGCGTACAAAGCGAGCGTGCCATTGAATTATTGACGCATCAATTAAGTAAATTGATTGATGTTACCGTCATCGAATAATCTATAAAAAATAAATCGGATAAGCGGTCTGATTTTATCAGTTTTTACAAATTTATCGACAAATCGAACCGCTTACCGAATAACGAAACACAACATACCCTAATTTGGAGAAATATATGCCTATTTTACGTTCTGCAACCTCAACGCAAGGTCGCAATATGGCAGGCGCACGTGCATTATGGCGTGCAACAGGAATGAAAGAAAACGAATTCGGCAAACCGATTATCGCCGTGGTAAACTCATTTACCCAATTTGTACCGGGTCACGTCCACTTACGTGATATGGGTAAACTGGTTGCCGAACAAATCGAAGCAGCCGGCGGTGTCGCAAAAGAATTTAATACCATTGCGGTGGACGACGGTATCGCAATGGGTCACGGCGGTATGCTTTATTCCTTACCAAGCCGTGATTTAATCGCCGACTCGGTGGAATATATGGTCAATGCGCACTGTGCCGATGCGATGGTATGTATTTCAAACTGTGACAAAATCACTCCGGGAATGTTAATGGCGGCAATGCGCTTAAATATTCCGGCGGTATTTGTGTCAGGCGGTCCGATGGAAGCGGGTAAAACCAAATTATCCGATCAGCTCATCAAATTAGACTTAGTTGATGCAATGATGAAAAGCGCCGACAAAACCGTGTGTGACGATGACGTAGATGCGATTGAAAAATCCGCTTGCCCGACTTGCGGTTCATGCTCAGGTATGTTTACCGCCAACTCAATGAACTGCTTAACCGAAGCGTTAGGTTTATCTTTACCGGGTAACGGTTCAATGTTAGCCACCCACGCCGACCGTAAAGAATTATTCTTAACTGCCGGCCGTCAAATCGTTGAGCTTTGCAAACGTTATTACGAACAAGACGATGCTAGCGTATTACCACGTTCAATCGCAACCAAAGCGGCATTTGAAAACGCAATGAGCTTAGATATCGCAATGGGCGGTTCAACCAATACGGTTTTACACTTATTAGCCGCAGCACAAGAAGCGGAAGTGGATTTCACTATGGCGGATATCGACCGCTTATCACGTAAAGTGCCGTGTTTATCGAAAGTTGCACCGAATACCAATAAATACCATATGGAAGACGTACACCGTGCCGGCGGTATTATGGCGATTTTAGGCGAACTTGAGCGTGCCGATTTATTACATTCTGATACTCGTACCGTATTAGGTATGACGATCGGCGAACAGATTGCGAAATACGACATAACCTTAACCAAAGACGAAGCGGTGCATAAATTCTTCCGTGCCGGCCCTGCGGGGATTCGTACCACTAAAGCATTCTCACAAGATTGCCGTTGGGATACGGTAGATGACGACCGTCAAAACGGTTGTATCCGTTCAAAAGAATTTGCTTATAGCCAAGACGGCGGTTTAGCAATGCTGACCGGTAATATCGCTCTGGACGGCTGTATCGTAAAAACTGCCGGTGTAGATGAATCCATCTTAAAATTCACCGGTGATGCGATTGTGTTTGAAAGCCAAGAAGAAGCGGTGGAAGGTATTTTAGGCGGTAAAGTGCGCGCCGGTCACGTAGTAATTATTCGTTACGAAGGCCCGAAAGGCGGCCCGGGTATGCAAGAAATGTTGTATCCGACCACTTACTTAAAATCCATCGGTTTAGGTAAAGAATGTGCGCTATTAACCGACGGTCGTTTCTCCGGCGGTACATCGGGTTTATCTATCGGACACTGTTCACCGGAAGCGGCTTCCGGCGGTACCATCGGTTTAGTCCGTGACGGTGATAAAATTGCGATCGATATTCCGAACCGCTCAATTCAACTTTTAGTTTCGGATGAAGAATTAGCGGTACGCAGAGCGGAACAAGATACGAAAGGCTGGAAACCGGCAAATCGCCAACGTGAAGTTTCGATGGCGTTAAAAATGTTTGGTCACTTCGCAACCTCTGCCGACAAAGGTGCGGTACGTGATAAAACCAAACTGTAAAGGTCATTCATCAAAACTTATAAAATCTATTGATTAAAACTAATAAAAGCGGTCAAATTTCGCTAGAAAATTGCAAAATAATTTGCAAAAATTCGAGCAAATTCGACCGCTTTTTGATCTCCGTTTGAGATCTCTTTATTAGGAATGCAAATGTTTGATCTGTTTTTATCGCTGAACCCGATTTTACAAGCCTTTATCGCCGGTTTGTTTACTTGGGGCTGTACTATTTTCGGTGCGGCTTTTGTCTATTTTTTTAAAACGGTAAACCGAAAATTATTGGACGTGATGATGGGCTTTGCCGCCGGTGTGATGATTGCCGCTTCGTTTTGGTCGTTACTCGCCCCTGCGCTGGAATATGCCGAACCGAGTTACGGTTCGCTTGCGTGGCTACCGGCTGCGGTCGGTTTCCTTGCCGGCGGTTTTTTCTTACGGATGATCGATAAAATCGTCCCGCATTTACATTTAAGCAAACCGCTTACCGATGCGGAAGGTATGCCTAAATTTAAACAGGGCTTATCTAAAAGTATGCTACTTTTCTTAGCTATTACTATTCACAATATTCCGGAAGGGCTTGCTCTCGGGGTGACATTCGGTGCTTTAGCTTCAAATGTAGCCGATCATCAAGCGATGCTCACCGGGGCAATCGGCTTGGCTATCGGTATCGGTTTACAAAATATTCCGGAAGGGTCATCACTATCTTTACCGATTCGAGGCGAAGGCAAAAGCCGTAAACAAGCCTTTTTATGGGGAGCGATGTCCGCGATTGTCGAACCAATTGCCGCCGTTATCGGCGCCGCATTCGTGCTTTCTATGACGGTAATTCTACCTTATGCGCTTGCATTCGCTGCCGGAGCGATGATTTTCGTGGTGGTGGAAGAGCTAATTCCCGAATCGCAAAGCGGCGGCAATACCGATATCGCTACCTTGGGCTTAATGGTGGGATTTGTAATTATGATGGTATTGGACGTGGCTTTAGGCTAAGCTACCGAACATAACGCTTCATCTAAAAAGGATTGATATGATTTGGTATAAGGCACTGTTTTCGTTTCAAGGGCGGCTTAACCGCCAAGGCTTTTGGATCGGCTTTGCGATTAACTTTATTTTCTTATTTATGGTTGCAAATTTTTGGTTAAATTCGACCGCTTTCAATCTGAGCAGTTTGCTTCCGCTTGTATTATCGCTATACAGTTTATCTGCGGTGATTATTAAACGCCTACACGATCGTAACCGCTCCGGTAAAGCGGTTATCATGGCATTTGTGCCGGTTGTGTGCTATGGTGTATCGCTTTCCGCGCAAGGCACGATGCAATGGCTATTGGGGATAATGATGCCGATGTTTATCGGTACTATGCTGTTGCTGGAATGGGGTGTATTTAAAGGTAATCCGCAAGCAAACCGGTATGGGGAAAAGGGGTTAAGTATAAAACTTAGATAGCTTAACCTAGCACTATAAATCATATTAGGTTAATTTTCTTTGCGTTGCCAAAGAAAAGTAACCAAAAGAAAGGCAACCCTACTTCACCGCTTATCTTCGCTTAGTTGAAATTTGCTTAACGGAACATTCTAGATTCGCTTCGCTCAAGAAAAATGTTCCTAAAAATTGCAACACGCTCAGGCGGTTCAGAAGGGAATCCAGACTGTCTAATAGACTTTCTTTAGCAACGCAAAGAAAGTAGGAAAAAAATTTATTTTTAATTTAAAAAAGAAATACTAATAATGCTCAAACTAAACTATCACAAAACTCATTTTTTAACTTCCGCACCGGATATCCGTCATTTACCGGAAGACAATGGTGTGGAAATTGCCTTCGCCGGTCGTTCAAATGCCGGTAAATCTACTGCTCTCAATGCATTAACCAACCAAAAAAACTTAGCAAGAACTTCAAAAACACCGGGACGTACTCAGTTAATTAACTTATTTGAAGTCGAGCCGAATTGTAAACTGGTCGATTTACCGGGATACGGTTATGCCGCGGTACCTGAGCAAATGAAGCTCCAATGGCAAAAAGCGTTAGGCGAATACCTACAAAAACGTGAATGCTTACGCGGTGTGGTAATCCTAATGGACATTCGTCACCCGTTAAAAGATCTCGACCAACAGATGATCGAATGGGCGGTATCCGCACAATTACCGGTGTTATTGCTATTAACCAAAGCGGATAAACTCAGCCAAAGCGCAAGAAGTAAAACGGTAAAAATGGTGCGAGAAGCGATTTTACCGTTCCAAGGCGATATTCAAGTCGAAGCCTATTCCGCTTTAAACAAAGTCGGTATCGATAAACTTTCCGGTAAATTGGATAGCTGGTTTGCCGAGCAATTCCTCAATCAAGGAGCATAATATGTACGATTTAAACGAATTACGCCAAGAAACGGACGAGATCATCGAAAACCTATTAAACGACGGTTCGGATCCGGAAGCACTTTATATTATCGAACACCACGTGGCACACCGTGATTTTGATAAACTGGAAAAATTAGTAGTTGATGCTTATAAACTCGGCTATGAAATTTCCGAAGCGGAAGAAGTGGAAGAAGAGAACGGTAAAGTGATCTTCGTGTGCGATATCGTGAGCGAAGTCAATTTAAATGCCGACATCATTACCGCCCAACAAAAAGAATTACTGCCGCTGATTGAAAAAGTCGGTGCGGAATATGAAGGCTGGGGCACTTATTTTGAAGATCCGAATGCGGAAGATGATGAATACGGTGAAGACGGCGAATTCTTTGATGACCAAGATGAAGATTTCGAGTTTGACCAAGAAGAAATTACACGTCACTAATAGTTAAAAAATCCCCCATACATTTGTGTGGGGGATTATTTTATTGTGCTTAAAGCCCTTTTTTGACCCAATAACGATACGGGGTATTTTCCGTTTCGCTATTTAGCAATTGGTGATCCATAAATTCGCAGAAGCTCGGAATATCTCTCGTAGTGGCAGGATCATCCGCCACAATTAATAACACCTCACCTTCCGCCATATTGCGAATGGTTTTGCGTGTAAGCATTACCGGCTCCGGACAACGTAGCCCAAGTGTATCTAGTGTTTGGTCAATTTTTATATCTGTCATATTTTTCTCTTATTTTTTATCTTATGAAACAATTATTTACACAACATATCAAGCGACTACAACAAGTCGTTCAAACGATTTTAGAAACTAATTTTCTCAGCGGTTTATGGATTCATTCCGGCACAGCTCGCTATCATTTTTTAGATGATCAAACCGCCCCCTTTAAAATAAACCCGCATTTTAACTACTTATTCCCTTTTCCGACAGCAGAAAATTGCTGGTTGTTTTTAGACGGTAAAAATAAACCGACCGTCTATTTCTATGCACCGAACGATTATTGGCATACACCGCCGGTTGCTCCGACAGATGCGTTCTTTGCCGATGAATTTCAATGGGTGATTTTGCAAGATAGCCAAGAAATTGCAAAATTTATCCAAAATCCGACCGCTTGCACCTTTATCGGTGAAGATGAAAACTTGGCAGAATCGCTCGGTTTTAACCAAATCAATCCGCAAAAAGTGCTGAATCAGTTCCATTTTGAACGTTCAATTAAAAGTGAATTTGAAATCGAAGCAATCTATCAAGCACAACTTGCGGCGTTAAAAGGGCATCAGGCGGCAAAACAAGCCTTTTTTGAGGGGAAAAGTGAGTTTGAAATTAACCTCGCTTATCTAAAAGCCAGTCAGCAATCCGATTTAAACGTGCCTTACGGCAATATTGTTGCCATTAATCAACATTCGGCTATTTTGCACTATACTCAGCTTGATTACGCCCCTAATCCGCAACAGCAGAGTTTTCTGATCGATGCCGGTGCAACCATACATGGTTATGCCTCCGATATTACTCGTACTTATGCGGCTGATCCTAATAGCGAATTTGCGGCAATGATTAAGCAAATGGAGCAATACAAATATCGCATTATCGATCAACTCACTGTGGGCGTGAACTATCTAAGCTATCATACGCAAATGCAACAATGGATTGCCGAAATGTTATACGAATATGATTTTGTTCGTCTTACACCGGAACAAATTTTTGAAGAAGGAATTTCGAGAGCCTTTTTGCCACACGGTTTAGGGCATTTGCTTGGGCTACAAGTACACGATGCCGCCGGCTTCCAACAAAATCCTCGTGGCACTCGCAAATCGCCACCGGAGGTTTACCCAAGCCTGCGTTGTACCCGTGATTTGGCTGAAAATATGGTGCTGACAATTGAACCGGGCTTCTATTTCATTGATATGTTGCTGAATCCGTTGCAAAATAGCCCGCTTGCACGTCATATTAATTGGCAAAAGATCGCTGAATTTAAACAATTCGGCGGCATCCGTACCGAAGACAATATTGTAATGCGTTCGCAAGGCGCGGAGAATTTAACCCAAAAAGCGGAAATTGAACTTCAACTTTCCGATCATTAAAGCATTCAAATAAGGAACTGCTATGCCATTTCTTTTTATTTTATTCGGCATTTTTCTGTATATCTACTTCGAGATCTCATTATTGGTCTCAATCGGATCACAAATCGGGGTGTTACCGCTGATTTTGTTACTGATCGGTATTTCCGCACTAGGCTTATGGTTTGTGAAATTACGCGGTATCTACGCCATTTATTCCGTACGTAACGAATTAAGTCAAGGCAAAATCCCGACCCAAGCGGTGATCGGCTCGCTCCTGTTTATTTTAGCCGGCATTTTTTTAATTATTCCCGGTTTTTTAAGCGATATTATTGCGATTTTATTAATGTTGCCGGTAACTCGTCATATTGCCGAACGCTATTTGATGCGTTTCTTTAAAGCAAGAGCACGCTTTAGCTATTTTTCAAGCGGTCAATTTTCACAGCAAGATAACAATACGTTTGATGCCGAATTTGAACGCAAACAAGATCAAGACAAATGGATTAAATAGTGGATAAACATTCGCTCGCACTATTGAAAGTGCATTTTACCGCCATCTTTTTTGGTGCTTCCGGTATTTTTGGTGCATTAATTAAAAGCAGCCCGGATACACTTGTGCTTGGGCGAGTGATGATTGCGCTTGTTTGTATCTCTTTGTATTTTATATGGAAAAAACAAGCGCTTGTAAAACTCACTCGCCGAGAGTTATTTAGCCAAATATTGTCCGGCGTATTACTTGCCGCTCATTGGGTCACCTTTTTTACTGCGGTGCAAGTAGGTGGTGTCGCCTTAGCCACCTTAGGCTTCGCCAGCTTTCCTGCTTTTGTCGCATTATTTGAAATGCTCTTTTTTAGAGAAAAACTCAGTTATCGAGAGGGCTTTTTATTAATTGCGATTACTATCGGCTTAATATTGGTCACACCGGAATTTACTTTTGGCAATCAAGCGACATTAGGGCTTTTATGGGGCGTTTTATCCGCTTTAGTCTATGGCATATTAGCAATTGTAAACCGGAAAAACATGAGCAAATTATCCGGCACACAAACGAGCTGGTGGCAATATTTAGTGGCAATGCTGATCCTGTTACCTTTTTCAGCCAAAGGCTTACTCAATGCATCCGCCCTCGATTGGTTTTGGATTTTCTGTATCGGCTTTTTCTGTACCACATTGGCATACACGCTGTTTGTTTCCAGCCTCGATACGATTAACGCTCGTACCGCTTCGATGATTATCTCGCTTGAGCCGGTATATGCGATTGCAATTGCGTGGCTATGTTTTAACGAAGTACCGACATTAACAATGTTGATTGGCGGTGCGATTATTTTACTCTCGGTCGCTTGGGCTAACTTAAAGAAATAAATGATGTTTAAAGCTAAATTTAATCAAAAAAATAAAGCTCGTTCCGCAACAAACAAACCGAACTTGCAAAATAGAACCAAAAAACGACCGCTTAAACCACAGCTTTCGTTTGAAGATACTGTGGTTGTATTGTTTAACAAGCCGTTTGACGTGCTAACCCAATTCACTGATGAACAAGGGCGACAAACGCTGAAAGATTTTATTCCGATTCCACAGATTTATCCGGTCGGCCGTTTAGATCGTGACAGCGAAGGCTTATTGTTACTGACTAATAACGGTGAAATTCAGCACCGCCTAGCAAATCCTAAATTTGAAAAGCAAAAAACTTATCTCGCACAGGTGGAAGGTATTCCGCAAGCTGCGGATTTAGCTAAGTTAGAGAAAGGTGTTGAATTGAAAGACGGCTTAACCAAGCCGGCAAAAGCGAAAGCGATTTCCGCCCCGAATTATGAATGGCAAACCGCCCCAAAAATTCGAGAACGAAAAACCATTCCAACTAGTTGGATTGAGCTAAAAATCCACGAAGGGAAAAACCGCCAAGTACGCCGAATGACCGCACACATCGGCTTTCCGACCCTACGCTTAATCCGTATCGGTTTAGGACAATTTCAGCTAGGCGAGTTAAATAGCGGTGAATATCGAGTTTTAGATGAAAAAGAAAAACGCCAATTATTTCAACAAATTGACTTAAAAATTTAATGATTTCGGGAGCAAATATGAAAAGTTATTGGGTATTAGTACATCATTTTGATCTTGCTTTAAAAGATGATGAAATTCCTTTCGGTACAGCCGAACAATTAGGTCTAGTCGGCTTTGCTAAATTACAGGTTGGAGAATACCAAAACTCACCGGTTTTTCTAGTACAATTGAATGAGCAAGCGGTCGAAAATCTACAAAATTTTACCATGGTGAACCTACGCTCACAGATTGCTCTCCCAGAGGAATTAGCTCACCTATTACACCGAGCCGTTTCACTTAATCATTTCCTCAATACGCATAAATTCTGTGGTAAATGTGGTGCTCACACCGAACTTGCTGATAACGAAATAGCGATTCATTGCCCAAATTGCCAACATCGTAGCTACCCGACTATCAGCCCGTCTATTATCGTGGCGGTACGCCGTGGACGACAAATTTTACTCGCCAACCATCTGCGTCATAAAGGTACGATTTACACCACATTGGCCGGTTTTGTCGAAGCCGGTGAAGCGATCGAAACCACCGTTCAACGTGAAGTATGGGAAGAAAGCGGCTTAAAAATCAAAAATATCCGCTATTTCGGCAGCCAACCGTGGGCATTCCCTAACTCACTGATGTTAAGTTTTCTCGCCGATTATGATAGCGGAGAAATCACGCTACAAGAGGAAGAAATCTTCGATGCCAAATGGTTCGATTGCGATCAACCACTTCCGGAACTGCCACCGGAAGGCACGATTGCATTGGAGCTAATCAAAGAAACGCTGAAGATTTGTCGAGAGGAAGGATAACAATAATTTTATAAAGGGCTAATTAAGCCTAAACAAAAACAGGGAGAATTAAATTCTCCCTGTTGTTTTAAGATTAGCTAAATAATTTACCTAATACGCCTTTTGCCGCTTGGGCTAATAGGTCGTTGGTATTTAAGTTTTGTAGATCCGGTAATTGACCGTCTGGTGTTAATGTATCAACGATTTTTGGTAAAAACTCCGCTAATAAATCACCCGCATCTTTTTCTTCTACGCCAGCTTCTTGTGCCGCCGCTTGCAGATTTTCTTGGCCGAATACATTTGCGATTTGCTCGCCGGATACCGGTGCGTTTTCTTCATCCGCACTAATCCACGTTTTTAATAAATCGTCTAAACCGCCTTGTTGTAATTTAGCGATTACGCCTTCAACGCCACCTTGAGATTGTAGTAACGCTTGAATTAATTGAAGTGCTGTTGATTGATTGCCGTTACCGCCACTTAATACGGATGATGCGATTGAGCCTAAAATGTTTCCTAACATAGGTTTACTCCGAGAAATGTGCCTAAGCACGTTTTTATTTACTGAGTTGCTACTCAGCCTAGATAATTAAGCGGTCCGATTTGCAAAGTTTTTTGCAATTTTGACCGCTTGTTTCCGCCGATTCTAAGCCAGAATTCGGCGAACACGTTCCAAATCTTCTTGCGTATCCACCCCCACTTGAGGTGCCTGTTTAGCAAGTTCGATATGAATTTTTTCTCCGTACCATAACGCACGTAGTTGCTCTAACGATTCCAATTGTTCTAATTGGGTCGGCTGCCAAGCGACGTATTGTTTCACAAAGCCGGCACAGTATGCGTAGATACCGATATGGCGTAAGTAATTCTGGCTTGCGACAAAAGCGTCATCACAGTCTGCGAAATGATCACGGGCAAACGGAATCGGCGCACGAGAGAAATAGAGTGCCATACCGTTTTTATCTGCCAGCGCTTTGACGGCATTCGGATTGAAAAGTTCTTCTTTGGTGGTTAATTTTACCGCTAATGTCGCCATATTCACTTGGCAACGATCTAAATTTTCTGCCACTTGCGAGACGATCACCGGCGGGATCAACGGCTCATCACCTTGTACATTCACGATAATTTCATCATCGGCAATCTGCATCTTTTCAATCACTTCCGCTAAACGTTCCGTACCTGAATTATGTTGATCCGAAGTCATGCACACTTCCGCGCCAAATGCTTTGGCGGTTGCTTCAATCTCCGGATGGTCGGTCGCAATAATCACCCGTGTTGCACCGGCTTGTTGCGCTTTTTCCCATACGTGCTGAATCATCGGCTTACCGGCAATATCTAACAACGGTTTACGAGGTAAGCGGCTTGAAGCGTAACGTGCCGGAATAATCACAGTAAAATTCATACAATTTCCTTTATAAAAAACACGGAACATCCTATCGAATCAACATAGCAAAATTCTTGTGAAATTTAACCGCTTGTTTGAATGGAGCTAATATTCCGTAAAAATCTTTAGGCTTCTAACGCATCTAAGAAACGTTCTGCATCTAACGCAGCCATACAGCCTGTGCCTGCTGAAGTGATTGCTTGGCGATAGTTATGATCCATAACGTCACCGGCAGCAAATACGCCTTCTACACTAGTTGCAGTCGCATTGCCTTCTAAGCCCGATTTCACTTTAATGTAACCGTTATCCAATTCAAGCTGACCGTCAAAAATGGCAGTATTCGGTGCGTGACCGATTGCGACAAAGAAACCATCCACTTTAATTTCTTCTTTGCTCTCGTCTTTGGTTGAAGCTAAACGCACACCGGTTACGCCCATATTATCGCCTAACACTTCTTCGACCGTTCTGTCAGTGTGAAGAATAATTTTGCCTTCTTCCACGCGTTTCTGTAAGCGGCCTAATAAAATTTTCTCGGCACGGAAGCTGTCACGGCGATGCACTAAATGCACTTCACTAGCGATATTGGCTAAATATAACGCTTCTTCAACCGCAGTATTACCGCCGCCAACAACCGCAACCGGTTTGTTACGATAGAAGAAACCGTCACAAGTCGCACAAGCCGATACGCCTTTGCCTTTAAAAGCTTCTTCAGAAGGTAAACCTAAATATTTTGCCGATGCACCGGTTGCGATAATTAACGCATCACAGGTGAAGGTATTAATATCGCCTTTTAAAGTAAACGGACGCTTTGATAAATCTACGCTATTGATGTGGTCGAAAACGATTTCCGTATTAAATTTTTCAGCGTGTTTCAGCATTTTATCCATTAAACCGGTACCGGTAGTATGCTCATACTCGCCCGGCCAGTTTTCAATTTCATCGGTAGTAGTTAATTGACCGCCTTGTTGCATACCTGTAACTAATACCGGATTTAAATTCGCACGAGCGGCGTAAACGGCTGCGGTATAGCCCGCCGGGCCTGAACCTAAAATTAAAAGTTTTGCGTGTTTAACTGTCATTATGTAATCCTTATTAATAAATATCGTTGCTATTTTAGCGTAAATTTAGTTGTAACTCTATTTTCGTTTTCACTCATATTTTTTTCGATTTTGTGAAGTAACTAACAGAAATTCGCCTCGAATTTTGGTTAAATTGGGACAAATTCTTCTTTTAAAAGGATAAACACCGATGAAAAAACTTATCAATTCAATCGAAACTGTCTTACAGGAACAGTTAGCCGGTTTTGCCAAAGCACATCCTACTATTACTCTGAATACCGAGCCGACTTATGTACGCCGAGCTGATGCACCGGTTGCCGGTAAAGTAGCATTGATTTCCGGTGGCGGGAGCGGACACGAGCCGATGCACGCCGGTTTTGTGGGTAAGGGAATGTTAGACGGTGCTTGTCCGGGTGCGATTTTTACTTCTCCGACACCGGATCAAATGTTTGAATGCGGTTTAAATGTCGATAGCGGCGAAGGCGTGTTATTACTTATTAAAAATTATACCGGTGACGTTTTAAATTTTGAAACCGCAACCGAACTTCTTGCCGATAGTGGGGTAAAAGTTGCAACCGTATTAATTGATGATGACGTAGCGGTCAAAGACAGCTTATATACCGCCGGTCGCCGCGGCGTTGCTAACACAGTGTTATTAGAAAAACTATTAGGCGCAGCGGCAGATAAAGGTTACAACTTATCGCAATTAGCCGAACTCGGTTACAAATTAAATAATGCAGGTCATTCGATTGGTGTTGCGCTTGGCGCTTGTACCGTACCTGCAGCCGGTAAACCGTCTTTCACTTTAGCCGAAAACGAAATGGAATTTGGTGTAGGAATTCACGGCGAACCGGGCATTGAACGCCGTCCGTTTGAGAACCTCGATAAAACCGTACGCCAAATGTTTGAAACACTCATCGCACACGGCGATTATGAGCGTACTGTACGCCGTTGGGATAACGACACTCAACAATGGAACGAAGTGTTAGATAAAAAACAAGCGTTACAAAAAGGCGATCGTGTGATTGCGTTAGTGAATAACTTAGGTGCGGTACCGCTTTCAGAATTATATGGTGTTTACAATGTGCTTGCCGATTGTTGTGAACAATTCGGTTTAACGATTGAGCGTAATTTGGTCGGTTCATTCTGTACCTCACTCGATATGCAAGGTGTTTCTATTACCTTACTAAAAGTCGATGATGAAACCTTAGCACTTTGGGATGCACCGGTTAATACGCCGGCATTACGTTGGGGAGAATAAGATGGCGATTTCAAAACAACAAATCCTACAATGGCTTGAAAATTGTAATCAGGTGATGACTGAGCAACGAGATTTTCTCACACAGTTGGATACCGAAATCGGTGACGGCGATCACGGTTTAAATATGCAACGAGGCTTTAGTAAGGCGTTAGAAAAAATTGCTACCGTAAGCGATAAAGATATCGGTACGATCTTAAAAACGGTCGGTATGACGTTACTCTCTCAAGTCGGCGGTGCAAGCGGGCCTTTATACGGCACTTTATTTATCAAAGGTTCACAAGTTGCTAACGGTAAAGAACAACTAACTTTTGAAGAACTTGTTAGCATCTTCAAAGCCGGCGTGGAAGGCATTATTGCGCGTGGGCGTGCAGAACCGGGTGATAAAACTCTGTGTGACGTTTGGCTTCCGTTGCTTGATGAATTAGCCCAAGCGGATCACTCTCAGCCTGAAGCCGTTCTACTTAATCAAGCGGTCGAAAAAGCCGAAAATTTTGCAAAAGCCACCGTGCCGATGACAGCTAAAAAAGGGCGAGCCAGCTATTTAGGCGAACGTAGCGTTGGTCATGCGGATCCCGGCGCAACATCAAGCTATTATTTAATCAAAGCTTTAGCTGATGCGGTTAAATAGGAGTAGTGATGGTTAATTTAGTGATTGTTTCGCATAGTAAACAGCTTGGAGAAGGCGTAGCGGAAATTACCCGCCAAATGGCACAAGGTTCGTGCAAAATCGCAGTCGCAGCCGGTATCGATGATCCGGATAATCCGATTGGTACGGATGCAGTAAAAATTATGAATGCAATTGAAGACGTATTCAGCGAAGACGGCGTGTTAATTTTTGTCGATCTCGGCAGTGCGATTTTAAGCGCGGAAACCGCGATTGATTTACTTGAGCCTGAAAAAGCGGAAAAAGTGGTAATTAGCTATGCGCCGTTGGTTGAAGGCGCATTCGCTGCAGCAGTCGCTGCTGCCGGAGGTGATGATTTAGCTTCAGTATTACAAGAAGCAAATGAAGCAGCTGCATTAAAGCAGCAACAAGCGGTCTAATTTTCTGAAAAATTTACCCAATAAAAAATGAGGCGGAGTAACTCTTCCGCCTCATTTTTTGCTTCAAATACGATTAATAGAGCAATGAATAAAGCTGACGTCTAAATTTCGGCACAACAGGATCATTACCCAAAGCGGAAAGAATCGCTAAAAATTGGCTTTTAACTTCGCCGTTTGCACTATTTAAATCGGCTTTTAGCCAATCAAACAATAGCACTAACGCCTCTTCATTTTTATGTGCTTGATGTAACTGATTTGCTAAACGAATCGCAATTTCCGGAGTTTTGTTATTTGCATAATCTGCTTGTAATTGCTGTAATTCAGGTGATTCGTTTGCTTGTTCTAACAACTCGATCTGTGCCTGTAAACCGTTCCAACGACTATCACGATCTTGAATCGGAATTTGCTTTAAGATTTCACGAGCCTCTTCCACTTTCTTCATCACGATAAATGTTTCCGCATAAAGCAATGCGAAATCACTGTTTTTCTTATCGGTCATTTCCCATGCCGATTTGAGTAGCGGTAACGCTTCTTCATAACACTGATCTTGCAGCAATTCTAAAGCTTGATTAAATTTAAGCTCTTCTTCTTTCGGTAAAATATTGGCTAAACGCACTCGCATTTCTTGCTCGGAAATTGCCCCTTGAATCATATCAACCGGTTGCCCGCCAGAAAAAAGATACATGGTCGGAATCGTTTGAATTCTAAATTGAGCTGCCAATGCTTGTTGTTCGTCACAATTCACGGTTGCCAATAAAAATTGTGCCGGATTTTCATCCGCCAACCGGCGTAATAATGAATCCATTTCCAATGAAGCCACTTCTCTCGGCGAGATAAAATTAAACACGACCGGCACTTGTGTCGCCGCATTCCACACTTCACTAAAATTACTTTCGGTAACATTGACAAAATAATTCATACTCTTTTCCTAATCTAAAAAATCGGCAAATTATACTTTATTTTTAGTAAGCCGTTTCAATCGGTAAACCGCTTCTTTCCCAACCGTCGAAACCGCCTTTCACGCTATATACGCGATCAAAACCCTGTTCGACTAAAAATTGTGCGGTATTACGACTGCTCACGCCGTGATAGCACATGACGATGACCGGTTCTTCATAATCCACTTCATCTAAAAAACGCCCGTAGCTTTCATTAGTTAAATGGAACGCATCTTGCGGATGGCTATAGGCATAACGACGTCCATCACGAATATCCGCTAAAGTCGCACCTTCGTTTTCGATTAATTCCCACGCCTGATGCGGGCTGATCTCAGTAAATGTTTCACTCATATTTCATGCTCAATAAGAAAAATAAACCAAATAAAATTAATCGACTATACCATAAGACGTTTACAAAAATAAACGAGAATACCTATTATTACGAGTTGAATTTTCTGACTTACTTAGTATAATTGCAAACCATTTTCATTATACAGAACTCACTGTTTGCTTCTTTTAGACTGTTTCCGAGGATTTTATGGAACAAATGCTTGAACTTTTACAAGGTCATGTTGATTATATTATTTTAGGCTTATTACTATTAATGAGTGTTGTGTTGGTATGGAAAATTATTGAACGCGTACTTTTCTACAAACAATTGGATGTGACCAAATATGACACGCTACAAGATTTGGAAATTGATACCACTCGCAATTTAACCACCATTTCCACTATCGGTGCCAACGCCCCTTATATCGGTTTATTAGGAACCGTATTAGGGATCTTACTTACCTTCTATCATTTAGGGCATTCCGGCGGTGATATTGACGCCGCATCCATTATGGTTCACCTTTCGCTTGCATTAAAAGCAACCGCAGCCGGTATCTTAGTCGCTATTCCGGCAATGATGTTCTACAGCGGTTTTAACCGTAAAGTGGATGAAAGCAAACTTAAATGGCAAGCGATTCAAGCTCGTAAAGCCAATCAATAAGCGGTCAAATTTCACTTATTTTTTGCAACTCAATCAGGCTTCTTATGAAAAAATTTGACGAAATTAATATTATTCCCTTTATCGACATTATGTTGGTATTACTGGCTATCGTGTTGGTAACCGCTTCATTTATTTCTCAAGGAAAAATTCCGGTTAATATTCCGAAAGCGACCACAACTCAAGCGATGAAAGCGGACGAATTGGCAAAACTTCTGACGATTACCGAAAACAACGAGTTTTATTTCAACGATCAGCCGATTACCAAAGAAGCACTCACGAGCGAGATTGCAACTTGGGATAAAACCCAAAAAGTAACCTTAAAAGTGGACGGTGCGGTAGCCTTTGAAAAATTTGTCGAACTGACTGATGTTCTCTCTGCGAATGAAATTAAGAATGTCGCTATCGTGACCAAAAAAGATACCTCGAAGAAATAGGATACGAGTATGAAGAAAAAACATTCTCGTATCGGTTTAACCGGCTCCATTCTTATCCATACCGCTATTTTCGGCGGTTTAGCCTCTATGGTAACCCATTCTCATTCCGATGATTTACCCCAAGAAGAAACGATGTCTATGGAGTTAGTCGCCGCACTTTTGGAACAACCTCAAGTTGCCGTCGCACAAGAAGAGCCGGCACCGCCGGAGCCGGAGAAAGTCGAAGTCGAGCCGGAACCGGAGCCTGAAGCGGAAGCTATTCCAGAACTTAAACCTCAGCCTAAGCCGAAAGAAAAACCGAAGGAAAAGCCTAAGGAAAAACCAAAACCGAAAGAACCGCCAAAGCCTAAAGAAAAAGAAAAACCTAAAAAAGAGAAAGTAAAAGATAAACCGATTAAGGCGTTAGAAAAAGGTCCTGAAGCAAAACAAGGTATTGTCGCCAAAGCGATTCCTAATGCGGTACAAGGCACTCAATTACGTGCAGGTATTCCAAACGGTAAACCGGAAGGTAATCCGAACGGTCTTTCCGCCAACGGTTCACAAAACGGTGCGGTAGGCGGTAGTGGTAGCGGAGCTTCCGGAAGTGAAATCGGTGCGTATAAAGCGGCATTACAACGTGCATTACAACGCCGAGCCAATAACGCTTATCCGACTCGAGAAAAAATGATGCGCAAAACGGGCGTGGTTACTATCGGTTTTACCGTATCCTCTTCCGGCGAGTTAATCAATGTCAAAGTGTTAAACAGTTCCGGTAACGGTAATCTTGATAATGCGGCGGTCAAAGCGGCACAAAGCACGAAAGTTTCACCGCCGCCGGCGGGATTCCCGAGTAATGTGACCGTTCCGGTGAAATTCTCGATTGAATAAATCTTGTCAATAAGCTCCCGTAAGGGAGCTTATTTTTACTTAAGCCAAGCGGTCGTTTTTAGCTTACTTGTTGCAAAAAATCGACAAAAGATAACCGCTTGCCTAAAGCGGAGTGCTTAAGTAAAATAAACCGTTTCTATTTTTATTATACAAATTGAGGAAAATATAATGTTTGGAAAAGGCGGCTTAGGCGGTTTAATGAAACAAGCTCAGCAAATGCAAGAGCGTATGCAGAAAATGCAAGAAGAAATCGCACAGCTTGAAGTCACCGGCGAATCCGGTGCGGGTTTAGTCAAAGTAACGATCAATGGCGCACATAATTGCCGTCGTATCGAAATCGATCCGTCATTAATGGAAGACGATAAAGAGATGGTGGAAGATTTAGTCGCTGCCGCATTCAATGATGCCGTTCGCCGTGCGGAAGAAATGCAAAAAGAAAAAATGGCAAGCGTGACCGCCGGCATGCAATTACCGCCGGGCATGAAATTCCCATTCTAATTTAGCGATAATGGATAGTTCGCTTTATTGCGGCTATCCATTATTAATTTTCAACTATCCGTTTCTATTTATGCAAATTAGCCCTTTACTCGAAAATCTGATGGAAGCCCTACGTGCATTACCCGGCGTCGGTCCGAAATCCGCACAACGTATGGCGTATCATTTATTGCAACGCAATCGTTCCGGCGGTATCAATTTATCCAAAGCCTTAAATGAAGCGATGACGCATATCGGTCATTGCCGTTCTTGCCGTACTTTTACCGAAGAAGACGAATGCAATATTTGTAAAAATCCTCGTCGCCAAATGAGCGGTCAGCTTTGCGTAGTAGAAATGCCGGAAGATATTCAAGCGATTGAACAAACCGGACAGTTTTCGGGACGTTATTTCGTATTAATGGGACATCTTTCACCGCTAGACGGTATCGGACCGAGAGAAATCGGCTTGGATTTGTTACAAAGCCGTTTAGAAAACGAATCTTTTCACGAAGTTATTCTAGCTACCAATCCGACCATTGAAGGTGATGCCACCGCCAACTATATTGCGGAAATGTGCCGCATTCACAACGTGAAAGTAACTCGAATTGCGCATGGGATTCCGGTCGGCGGTTCATTAGAAATGGTGGACGGTACGACCCTTTCCCACTCTTTTGCCGGCAGACGAGATATTTCGTTATAAGGCGAAAAGGTTATTTGGCTAGTCATAAAAGTCTGATACAATTACTCAAGTATTAATCACTAGAGGTTATCATGGAAACTATCGATACTATTGAAAAAATCAAAAAACAAATCGGCGAAAACTCAATTCTCCTTTATATGAAAGGTTCACCGAAATTCCCTTCATGTGGTTTCTCTGCACGTGCGGTAGAAGCGGTAATCAACTGCCAAGTGCCGTTCGGTTATGTAGATATTTTAACTAATCCGGATATTCGTGCCGAGTTACCGAAATTCGCAAACTGGCCGACTTTCCCACAATTATGGGTGGAAGGCGAATTAGTTGGAGGTTGCGACATCGTGTTAGAAATGTTCCAAAAAGGCGAATTACAAACCTTATTAAAAGAAGTGGCTGCAAAACACGCTTAATTCTTTTACAAACAGTTAGCCCAAGCAATTCGCTTGGGCTTTTTTATCGAAAAAATGCCGTTTTGCTCTTACATTCTTATTCGTTTTTGGCTTACAATGTAAAAATTCATTTGTAATACATAACAATAAGGACACAACAACATGGCTTTAAAAGATTTAGACTGGGCCAATTTAGGCTTCTCATATATCAAAACGGATTATCGCTTCATCGCCCACTGGAAAGACGGTAAATGGGACGAAGGTCAATTAACCACGGATAACACTCTCCATATTCACGAAGGTTCCACCGCACTTCACTACGGTCAACAATGTTTCGAAGGCTTAAAAGCTTATCGCTGCAAAGACGGTTCTATTAACTTATTCCGCCCTGAAGAGAATGCAAAACGTATGCAAGGCACTGCTCGCCGTTTATTAATGGCGGAAGTGCCGACCGAATTATTTGTACGCGCCTGTAAAGAAGTGGTGAAAGCAAACCAAGATTGGTTAGGCCCGTACGGCTCGGGTGCAACGCTTTACTTACGTCCGTTCTTAATCGGCGTGGGTGATAACATCGGAGTGAAAGCGGCGCCGGAATACATTTTCTCGGTATTCTGCTGTCCGGTCGGTGCTTATTTCAAAGGCGGTTTAGCACCGTCCAACTTCATCACAACCGACTATGACCGTGCCGCACCGGTTGGAACCGGCGGAGTTAAAGTCGGCGGTAACTATGCGGCAAGTTTGTTACCGCACGAATTAGCCGTACAACAAGGTACGGCAACCCGTAAATTTGCCGATGCGATCTACCTTGATCCGAAAACTCACACCAAAATTGAAGAAGTGGGTGCGGCAAACTTCTTCGGGATTACCAAAGGCAATAAATTTATTACTCCTGCGTCTGAATCAATCTTACCAAGTATTACCAAATACTCGTTATTACATATTGCTAAAGAACGTTTAGGTATGGAAACGATTGAGGGTGACGTATATATCGATCAATTGGATCAATTTGCTGAAGCCGGTGCTTGCGGTACGGCGGCGGTAATTACACCGGTCGGCGGTATTCAACATAAAGATAACTTCCACGTATTCTATTCGGAAACGGAAGTCGGCCCGGTAACAAAACGCCTATATGCGGAACTTACCGGTATCCAATTCGGTGATGTCGAAGCGCCGGAAGGCTGGATTGTTAAAGTAGAATAAGCCGATTTAAGCTATGCAAGCGGTAAAATTTTGCAATTTTTTTGCAAATTTCTACCGCTTGTTTTCTTTCAAACATAAGGAATATTATGATTCAACGTATTGATGTCAGTAAACGTTTCTCTGAAGTCGCGATTTATAACGGCGTGGCTTATCTTGCAGGCCAAGTGCCGACGGACGATAGCCAAGACGCTTATCAACAAACCAAACAAGTATTGGCGGAAATTGATAAATGCTTAGCTAAAGCCAATACCGATAAAAGTAAGATCTTAATAGCGACCGTCTATCTTGCGAATATGGCTTATTATGATGAAATGAACCGTGCTTGGGACGAATGGGCAGCGGAAAATAATGCGCCGCCACGTGCTGCGGTGGAAGCAAGACTGGCAAATCCGAATTGGAAGGTTGAAATTGTCGTTACTGCAGCCATTTAATAACAAGGCGTAAGTATTTGCTTACGCTCCTTGCTTAGCCTGAAAGGAGGGAAAATGAAAGTATTTCATCGACACGCTCATATTTTCTTTATTGGCGGAGCCGCCGACCTTGAACCCTATTACTTTGTCGGGCCACTGCACAATATTACGATTGCACAAAAAAAATTAGCCCGCCAAGTCAAAAAATACTTAGCACATCATGCTAATATTCATTTCCATTCTCTAAGTTATAATCGTGTTTATTATTTAAGCGATATCGAGTTAAACGTCTTAGTCAAAATCCAGCCGCAAGATCTGATTTACATTATCGGACACAGTTTAGGCGGCTGGAATGCCACGCATTTAGCGCGAATTCTAAAAGATAAAGGCTACCGAGTTCGTATTCTTGCAACACTTGATCCGGTTGGGGAAGGTACGCTGGTTTGGATGGGGTCAAATATTTTTAAAAATCCGGAACCGAAGCCGCTTGCCGACTTTTGGATAAATATTCAAGCGGAAAACGACGATTTGGATCTCTCGGATATTGTGGCGCAAATAGGTCGTCAATGGCTCCTTAGCGATGAGCCTGACATCAACGAAAAGCTATACATTCATCATTCGGATGCTCAACGTATGCTAAGACACAAATTACATACCGGCAAATCCATTATGGACTATATCATCGAAAACATTCGACAACTTTTATAACTGCGACGATTCTTACTTTACGATTGTCCGATAATTATTTTAGAATATAAATTAAATTCTTATAACAAGGACAAACAATGAATATCAGCGAAAAATTCCCCGAGACAATTACCAAATTATTACGTAATATCTTAAGCGTATTACTTATTATTTTAGCTATCGTACTCATTATTGCCCTGGTTAAAGTAACCTATGGGCTATGTGTAATGATTATCACCAGCGGTGCGACCGTCCCTTATGCTCTTGCCGAACAAATCGTAATGTTCTTTCTCTACTTCGGTTTCCTAGGACTCATTTCACAATATTTTAAGAGCGGTTACCACTTCCCTTTACGCTATTTTATTTATGCTGGGATCACCGCCATGTTACGCTTGATTATTGTCGATCACGAAAGTGCAACGAACACGATTCTATTCGCCGGCGCAATCTTATTGATGGTTATCGCACTCTGCTTAGTGCTTTATTCGGATAAATTGAGAAATATCTAATAATAAAAAAACAAGCGGTTGTTTTTCGCAAATTTTTTGCAAGAAACGACCGCTTGGCTATCTTAAGACTAACTATTCCACCATAAAACAGGCGATTTTAGTGCCGTTTTCGTAGTTTTTTAATTGAGGTTGTTCCGCTTTACATTTTTCAGTCGCCAAACGGCAACGAGCGTGGAACGCACAACCTTTCGGCGGATTTAACGGGCTGGGTAATTCGCCGGTTAATTTAATCCGCTCACGACGTTGTTCCGGATTTAAGCGAGGTGTCGCCGAAAGCAATGCTTGGGTATAAGGATGACGAGGATTGCTGAAAATCGCTTTGGTTTCGCCTTGTTCTACCACTCGTCCTAAGTACATTACCATCACTTCATCGGCAATATGCTCAACCACCGACAGATCGTGCGAAATGAAAACATAAGAAAGCCCCATATCCTCTTGCAGATCCATCATCAAATTAAGCACCTGCGCACGCACCGATACGTCCAATGCCGAAACCGGCTCATCCGCCACGACCATATCAGGATTGAGCATTAAGCCTCTGGCAATCGCAATACGCTGGCGTTGCCCGCCGGAAAACATATGCGGATAGCGGTCGTAAAACTCGGGTTTTAAACCGACTTTACTCATCATTTCCAACACTTTCGCTTTACGCTCAGCCGCCGATAAATCGGTATTAATTAATAACGGCTCTTCTAAAATACTGCCCACTTTTTTACGTGGATTCAGCGAGCTATAAGGGTTTTGAAAAACAATCTGAATTTTCTTACGGCGTAATGCAGCAGTTTCTTTATCATTGACTAAGAAATTTTGTCCTTTATAAAACAGCTCACCTTCAGTCGGGCTTTCAATCATGGTGAGCATTCGCCCCAAGGTTGATTTACCGCAGCCGGATTCGCCAACCACCGCTAATGTTTTGCCTCGTTCCAATTGGAATGACACGCCATCTACCGCTTTAACTGTTTTCGGTTTAGCAAATAAACCTTGCTTAACCAGATAATATTTTTTCAGCTTTTTCGCATCAAGAAGCGGTGCGTTTTGTTCGTTTTTTTGCAAATCAGTCATTTCGCTTCTCCGTTATTGTTGGGTAGTCGGTACGCCATTTTCATCTAACGGGAAATGGCATTTCACTTGGCGACCGTTTAAAACACGTAATTCAGGTTCGCTGGTTCGGCATTTATCCGTTGCATACGGACAGCGAGGATTCAGCAAACAGCCTTGCGGTCGGTCGTATCTGCCGGGAACCACTCCGGGTAGCGATTGCAAACGAGATTTACCTTCGGCAAACTCCGGCAACGCTTCCAGCAACGCTTGCGTATAGGGGTGAAGCGGTGCTTTAAAGATTAATTCCGCTTTACCTTCTTCCACCACTTGCCCTGCATACATCACGATAATACGATGTGCCGATTCCGCTACTAACGCTAAATCATGGGTAATCAGAATCAACGCCATATTTTCTTTACGTTGTAATTCCAACAATAAATCAATAATTTGAGCTTGAATCGTTACGTCTAATGCGGTGGTCGGTTCGTCCGCAATCAATAATTTCGGATTGCACGCAATCGCCATTGCGATCATCACACGCTGGCTCATACCGCCCGAAAGCTGATGCGGATACACCTCTAAACGAGATTGCGGATCCGGAATACCGACCATCGTCAATAATTCAATCGCACGTTCACGACGAGCCGCTTTTGAACCGCCTTGATGCACTTTCAACGCTTCCATAATTTGGAACCCGACCGTATAACTCGGGTTAAGACTGGTCATTGCATCTTGGAAAATCATCGACACGTCCGCACCGACAATTTTTTGCTTTTCTTTCGGTTTTAACGCTAATAAATTATTGCCGTTAAACTCAAGCGAGTTTGCCGCCACACGACCGGGGAAGTCAATTAAGCCCATAATCGCTAACGAGCTAACCGACTTACCCGATCCGGATTCACCGACAATGCCTAACACTTCGCCTTCGTTTATCGTATAACTAATACGATCTACCGCTTTGAAGGGCGCTTTCTCATCACCGAAATGGACAGAAAGCTGATCTACCGTTAATAAAGCCATCTTGCTCTCCTTATTGTTTCAGTTTCGGATCGAGCGCATCACGTAAGCCGTCACCCATTAAGTTAAACGCTAATACAAGCGATAAAATCGCAAGCCCCGGAATGGTTACCAACCAGTTCGCCGATTGCATAAAGCCACGAGATTCCGCCAACATTGTACCTAATTCTGGTGTCGGCGGCTGCGCACCTATTCCTAAGAAGCCAAGTGCGGCAAGTTCTAAAATCGCATTGGAAATACCCATCGTCATTTGTACGATTAACGGTGCCAGACAGTTCGGTAAAATCACAATAAACATTAAACGTAATACACCGGCACCGGCAACTCGACTCGCGACTACATAATCACGATTTTTTTCGCTCATCACCGAAGCACGAGTTAAACGCACATAGCTTGGAATCGAAACAATCGCAATCGCAATCGCCGCATTAATCAAAGAAGGGCCTAAAATCGTAACCACACCAATGGTGAGAAGTAGGCTCGGAATTGCCAACATAATATCGACAAAACGCATAATCACGATATCAATCACACCACCGTAATAGCCGGCAAGTAAGCCTAAAATCACGCCGAATACGCAAGATAAAATCACAATTACCAAACCGATAAATACCGATAAACGCGCACCGTAGATAATGCGAGAAAGAATATCACGCCCAATATCATCGGTTCCTAACAAATAAGTGGAATTACCACCCTCCATCCACGCCGGAGGCAGTAATAAGGCACTACGGTTTTGCTCAATCGGGTCAAAAGGTGCGACCCAACCTGCAAATACTGCAGCAAAAAAGACAAGAGTAATAAAGGCAAGCCCGATAACCGCACCACGGTTTTGGCAAAAGTAATACCAAAACTCTTGTAAAGGTGTCTTCGGAGCCGGTGCCGAAAGGGTTGTTGAAGACATTATGTATCTCACTCCATTCAAATCATTTTGCAAAATGTTGCGTAAATTTAACCGCTTGTAAAAGCTGAAAAATAGGCTTAGTGATGTCGAATTCTTGGGTTAACAACACCATAAATTAAATCAACGGTTAAGTTCACTAAAATAATAATCGTTGCAATAATTAATACCGAACCTTGTAAAACCGGATAGTCACGCGCATTAATCGCATCAATAATCCATTTACCGATACCCGGCCACGAGAAAATATTTTCGGTAAGTACCGCACCGGAAAGTAACTGCCCCACAATTAATCCCACAACGGTAACTACCGGAATCAAAGCATTACGTAACGCATGGACAATCACAATACGGGTAGTATTCAAACCTTTTGCTTTTGCGGTACGAATATAATCTTCGCCTAACACTTCCAACATTGAAGAGCGAGTCATACGAGTTACCACCGCCAACGGAATAGTACCTAATACGATCGAAGGTAAAATTAGCGATTTAATTGCAGCGATAAATGCTCCCGGCTCATCTGAAACCCAAGTGTCATACAGCATAAAGCCGGTTTCCGCTTCAATCCAATATTCGGAAGGCAAACGCCCTGAAGCCGGTAAGCCCAGCGGTGTGGAAAAATAGAGAATTAAGATTAGACCCCACCAGAAAATCGGCATCGAATAGCCGGTTAAAGATAAAGTAGTAACCGTATGGGAAATCCAAGAATCTTTCTTCACTGCGGCAATTACGCCAAGGAAAATCCCAAATACGAGCGACCATAATAATGCAAAGAAGGCTAATTCAACCGTTGCCGGGAATAGGGTAAAAAATTCTTTTAACACCGGTTCGTTATTACGGAATGAATTGCCGAGATCGCCCTGAAAGATTCCCTTAATATAATTAAAATATTGTTCAGGTAAGGGTAAATCTAAACCAAGCTGAGCCATCATCTGAGCGTGAACCGCCGGATCTAGACCTCGTTCCCCCATCCGAATTTCAATCGGATCGCCCGGAATTAAATGCACTAAGGCAAAAGTAATTAACGTTATCGCCAAAAAGGTTGGGATAACCATCAAAAGACGTTTAAGAATAAATGAAAACATTAGGTAATACTCGTTATTTGAACCACGGAAAATATGAAAAACACGGCATTAAGCGGTAAAATTCAGCGAATTTTTTACAAATAGCCGATAACTCTCTGCCGTGCTTTTCAATGGTTAATAAGAGAACTTATTTTGCCTCTAAATCAACACCGTAGAAATTATGTAAGCTAAATGGGCTGATCACATAACTTTTTACTTCCTTACGAACAGGGAAATAAGTGGTTGAGTGAGCAATGGTTACCCATGGTGCTTGTTCTTTGAAAAGTACTTGCGCTTGTTTATAAAGCTCGGTACGTTTTGCTTTATCAGTTGTTTGAACCGCATCGGTCATTAGCTTATCAAAATCTTTATGACAGAATTTTGCATAGTTAGAACCTTGTTTTACCGCCGCACAACTTAATAAGGTATTTAGGAAGTTATCCGGATCACCGTTATCACCGTTCCAGCCCATCATACCGGTTGTATGTTCGCCGTCACGCATACGATTGAGATATTCACCCCATTCGTAACTCACGATTTTGGCATTCACACCCACTTTTTTCCAATCTTCTTGGATAAGCTCCGCCATACGACGTGCGTTCGGATTATACGGACGAGAAACCGGCATTGCCCACACTTCAGTATCAAAACCTTTTTCAAGTCCGGCTTCTTTTAACAGGGCTTTGGCTTTTTCCGGATTATAGTCATAATCCTTCACTGCATCGTTATAACTCCACATTGTCGGTGGAATCGGATTTTTCGCTTTTTCACCGGAACCTTGATAAACCGACTGAATAATCGCATCTTTGTTAATTGCATGATTTAACGCTTGACGCACTTTCACATCATCAAACGGTTTTTTCTGCGTATTGAAATGTAAATAACCGATATTTAAACCCGGTTTGGTCATTAAATTGATATTCGGATCTTTTTTCAATGCTTCCAGATCAGCCGGATTCGGGTAAGGTGCTGCATGACATTCGCCTTTTTGTAATTTCGCCATACGCACCGAAGCATCCGGTGTAATTGCAAAGACTAAGCGATCAATCGCCGGCTTGCCGGCCCAATATTGATCAAAGCCTTTGTAACGAATCTGAGCATCCTTTTGGTAATCGACAAATTGGAATGGACCGGTGCCGATAGGATTTTGATCTAATTTTTCAGGCGTTCCCGCTTTCAATAATTTATCCGCATATTCTGCAGAGAAAATCGAAGCAAAATCCATCGCAATATTTGCTAAGAATGGTGCATTCGGAACTTTTAGATTAATTTTAACCGTATAATCATCCACTTTCTCAACATTTTGAATAATGTTGCCCATATCCATACCGATAAAATATTCATAGTTACCACCGGATATTTTATGATACGGATGATTCGGATCTAATTGACGATTGAATGAGAACAAAACATCGTCCGCATTAAAATCACGACTCGGTTTAAAATCTTTAGTCGAATGGAATTTCACCCCTTTACGTAAATAAAAGGTATAACTTTTGCCGTCTTCCGACACATCCCATTTTTCCGCTAAAGAAGGTATAACTGTTGTTTCTCCTTTAGCAAAATCAACTAAACGATTAAAAATCGCTTGGCTGGTTGCATCAAGCGTACCGCCGTCTGTAGCAAATTGCGGATTTAAGTAAGTCGGTGAGGCTTCTAAGCAGTAAACAAATGTTTTTGGGGCAGCTAAAGCGGAACTTGAAGCCGCTATAGCTAATGAGAGAAGCGAGAGTTTTGTAAGTTTTTTCATTGAATACTCCGGTGTTGTGTTTAGGATTATTATTTTTTATGTTTTCTTTGAATATACAAGTTTTTCGATGAAGTTCAATACTTTTTCAGTAAAAAGCGGTCTAAATTCAACGAAAATTTGCAAATTTCCGCAAAATCTAGACCGCTTATCATATTTACTATACTCTATTAGTTATTTTCTAACTCGACCCGATAAAAGTTATGTGATAAAAAAGGGCTAACCGTATAACCTTTTACTTCTTTACGCATTGGGAAATAAGTCGTCGAATGTGCAATAGGAAGCCAAGGTGCTTGTTGTTTAAAAATCACTTGTGCCTGTTTATAAAGTGCTTCTCGTTTTGCTTTATCCGATTCTTGCGCCGCTTGCGTCACTAAATCATTATAAGATTGATCGCAAAAATGGGCATAATTCGAACCTTGTTTTACCGCATTACAACTTAATAATGTATTTAAGAAGTTATCCGGATCGCCATTGTCGCCTGTCCACCCCATCATACCGGTTGAATGTTCGCCTTGTTCCATTCGTTTGAGATATTCCCCCCATTCAAAACTCACAATTTTGGCATTCACCCCGATTTGCTTCCAATCTTCTTGAACCATTTCAGCCATACGGCGTGCATTCGGATTATAAGGACGGGAAACCGGCATTGCCCATAATTCCGTATCAAAACCGTTTTCCAATCCAGCTTCTTTTAATAATGCTTTCGCTTTCTCAGGATTATATTCATAATCCTGAACTTCATCGTTATAGCCCCAAATTGTCGGTGGCATCGGATTTTTCGCAGCTGATCCTGTACCTTGATAAACCGATTCTAAAATCGCTTGCTTATTTACCGCATAATTGAGTGCTTGGCGAACCTTTTGATTATCCAACGGCTTCTTATCCAAATTAAAAGTAATGTAGCCGATATTTAGTCCAGATTTTTCTAATACCTGTAAATTAGTATCAGCTTTCATCTGAGCAATATCTGCCGGATTCGGATAAGGCATTGCCTGACATTCATTTTTCTGCAATTTGGCATAACGAACAGTCGCATCCGGCGTCACACTAAAGACTAAGCGGTCTAATTTTGCTCTACCCTGCCAATAATCATCAAATGCTTTAAAACGTACATAAGCATCTTTTTGTAAACCGGCGAACTCAAACGGTCCGGTACCAATCGGTGCGGTATCCACTTTTTCCGGCGTACCGGCTTTTAACATTTGATCTGCATACTCTGAAGATGAAATCGAAGCGAAATCCATTGCAAGATTTGCTAAAAACGGTGCATTCGGCACTTTTAAGTGGAATTTAACCACGTAAGTATCCACTTTCTCGACTTTTTCAATGATATTAGGCATATCCATACCTAAGAAAAACTCGTAGTTACCGCCCGAAACATTATGGAAATAATTGTATTTATTTAATTGGCGATTAAAGACGAATAGCACATCATCGGCATTGAAATTGCGGGATGGCGTAAATTCTTTATTTTTATGAAATTTAACGCCTTTACGTAAATAAAAGGTATAAGTTTTCCCGTCCGCAGAAATATCCCATTTTTCAGCTAAGGAAGGAACAAGATTAGTTGTACCCGGTTCAAAATCAATTAAACGGTTATATAACGCTTGTGCCACATCTAAGGTCGCGCCGTCTGTACCAATTTGCGGATTTAAAAAGGCTGGGGAAGATTCGATACAATAGGTAAAAGTTTTAGGGGAAGCAAATACAGTATTAGAAAACAACACTAATGCAAGTGCTGATAAGGAAAAATATTTTTGCATGAAATATCCTGACGCTGTGTTATAAATTATTTCTATCCAATAATTTACATATTATCAGCCCTATTTCATATTGCAACGTTCAATCGTAAGGTAATTATAAAAAACGCTAAAACCTTCTATATTCTTATCCGAGATAAATTTTTTAATATTTCCCGAACAAGCGGTCAAATTCCCTTGTTGTTTTGCAAATTACGGAGGTGAAAGCTGTTTGGAGAAGAAAGAAGCAAAAAGGAAAAAAGAAAGGAGAAAATGAAAGTAAAGATAAGGATAAGGTTGAGAATAAGGCTGAGGATAAAACAACACTATTGTCTGTTGTAAAAAAGCAAAAACCCCGTAGTTATCGCTAACCACAGGGTTTCTTGCTTCGTTTTCGCTTTCGCGCTAAATTCAATCTGGCGATGCCCTACTCTCACATGGGGAAACCCCACACTACCATCGGCGTTACTGCGTTTTACTTCTGAGTTCGGAATGGAGTCAGGTAGAGCCACAGCACTCTGGTCGCCAGAATATTCTGTTGATGTCTTTCGTCTTCTTTATCTGTCTTTCCCTTTGTTCTTTTCTTCTTAAATTCGAAACAAGCCGTCACTGATTTTTTCGTTTTTTGTCTTCTTTAGTTCTTGTTAGCATTTAACTTCGCTTCACGCCCAAAAACACTTGAGCGTTGTATAGTTAAGCCTCTCGGGCAATTAGTATGTGTTAGCTCAACGTATCACTACGCTTACACACCACACCTATCTACGTCGTAGTCTCCAACAACCCTTACAGTCTTATAGACTGGGAGAACTCATCTTAAGGCAAGTTTCGTGCTTAGATGCTTTCAGCACTTATCTCTTCCGCATGTAGCTACCCAGCAGTGCCTCTGGCGAGACAACTGGTACACCAGTGATGCGTCCACTCCGGTCCTCTCGTACTAGGAGCAGCCCCTCTCAATTCTCCAACGCCCACGGCAGATAGGGACCGAACTGTCTCACGACGTTCTAAACCCAGCTCGCGTACCACTTTAAATGGCGAACAGCCATACCCTTGGGACCTACTTCAGCCCCAGGATGTGATGAGCCGACATCGAGGTGCCAAACACCGCCGTCGATATGAACTCTTGGGCGGTATCAGCCTGTTATCCCCGGAGTACCTTTTATCCGTTGAGCGATGGCCCTTCCATTCAGAACCACCGGATCACTATGACCTGCTTTCGCACCTGCTCGACTTGTCCGTCTCGCAGTTAAGCTTGCTTATACCATTGCACTAACCTCACGATGTCCGACCGTGATTAGCAAACCTTCGTGCTCCTCCGTTACGCTTTGGGAGGAGACCGCCCCAGTCAAACTACCCACCAGACACTGTCCGAGACCGCGTTCCGCAATCTTCGTTAGAACATCAAACGTTAAAGGGTGGTATTTCAAGGACGCCTCCAACAACACTGGCGTGTCATCTTCAAAGGCTCCCACCTATCCTACACATCAAAATTCAATGTTCAGTGTCAAGCTATAGTAAAGGTTCACGGGGTCTTTCCGTCTAGCCGCGGGTACACCGCATCTTCACGGCGATTTCAATTTCACTGAGTCTCGGGTGGAGACAGCCTGGCCATCATTATGCCATTCGTGCAGGTCGGAACTTACCCGACAAGGAATTTCGCTACCTTAGGACCGTTATAGTTACGGCCGCCGTTTACTGGGGCTTCGATCAGGAGCTTCTCTTTCGATAACACCATCAATTAACCTTCCAGCACCGGGCAGGCATCACACCCTATACGTCCACTTTCGTGTTTGCAGAGTGCTGTGTTTTTAATAAACAGTTGCAGCCAGCTGGTATCTTCGACCGGTTCAACCTTCGTGAGTAAATCACTACAATCTACGCCGGCGCACCTTCTCCCGAAGTTACGGTGCTATTTTGCCTAGTTCCTTCACCCGAGTTCTCTCAAGCGCCTGAGTATTCTCTACCTGACCACCTGTGTCGGTTTATAGTACGGTTTAGTATAACCTGAAGCTTAGTGGCTTTTCCTGGAAGCGTGGTATCGGTTACTTCAGTTCCGTAGAACCTCGTCATCACTTCTCGGTGTTGAATGGTGTTCCGGATTTGCCTAAAACACCCACCTACCGGCTTAAACGCACATCCAACAGTGCGATAACCTAACCTTCTCCGTCCCCACATCGCAGTTATACCAAGTACGGGAATATTAACCCGTTTCCCATCGACTACGCTTTTCAGCCTCGCCTTAGGGGCCGACTCACCCTGCCCCGATTAACGTTGGACAGGAACCCTTGGTCTTCCGGCGAACGAGTTTTTCACTCGTTTTATCGTTACTTATGTCAGCATTCGCACTTCTGATACGTCCAGCAAACCTCTCGATTCACCTTCGTCCGCTTACAGAACGCTCCCCTACCCAACAATGTTTCCATTGATGCCGCAGCTTCGGTGACTAGTTTTAGCCCCGTTACATCTTCCGCGCAGGCCGACTCGACTAGTGAGCTATTACGCTTTCTTTAAATGATGGCTGCTTCTAAGCCAACATCCTAGCTGTCTAAGCCTTCCCACTTCGTTTCCCACTTAACTAGTACTTTGGGACCTTAGCTGGCGGTCTGGGTTGTTTCCCTCTCCACGACGGACGTTAGCACCCGCCGTGTGTCTCCTGAGTATCACTCTTCGGTATTCGCAGTTTGCATCGGGTTGGTAATCCGGGATGGACCCCTAGCCGAAACAGTGCTCTACCCCCGAAGGTGTCCGCTCAAGGCTCTACCTAAATAGATTTCGGGGAGAACCAGCTATCTCCCGGTTTGATTGGCCTTTCACCCCCAGCCACAAGTCATCCGCTAATTTTTCAACATTAGTCGGTTCGGTCCTCCAATTAGTGTTACCCAATCTTCAACCTGCCCATGGCTAGATCACCGGGTTTCGGGTCTATACCTTGCAACTCAATCGCCCAGTTAAGACTCGGTTTCCCTTCGGCTCCCTTATTCAGTTAACCTCGCTACAAAATATAAGTCGCTGACCCATTATACAAAAGGTACGCAGTCACAAGATTTCTCTTGCTCCCACTGCTTGTACGTACACGGTTTCAGGTTCTATTTCACTCCCCTCACTGGGGTTCTTTTCGCCTTTCCTTCACAGTACTGGTTCACTATCGGTCAATCAGGAGTATTTAGCCTTGGAGGATGGTCCCCCCATCTTCAAACAGGATTTCTCGTGTCCCGCCCTACTTGTCGTTAGCTTAGTACCATAATAATGTTTTCGGATACGGGATTATCACCCTCTACGATTGAGCTTCCCAGCTCATTCTCCTAACAAAACCATTATCACTAACAGGCTCTTCCGCTTTCGCTCGCCGCTACTTACAGAATCTCGGTTGATTTCTTTTCCTCGGGGTACTTAGATGTTTCAGTTCTCCCGGTTTGCCTTATTAAGCTATGTATTCACTTAATAATAGTAGATTCTTCATCTACTGGGTTTCCCCATTCGGATATCTTGGATTAAACGCTTCTTATCAACTCATCCAAGCTTTTCGCAGATTAGCACGTCCTTCTTCGCCTCTGATTGCCAAGGCATCCACCGTGTACGCTTAGTCACTTAACTATACAACCTCAAATGTTTTCAAATATTTTCAAATTTTATTTGAACGCATTCAACGCGATACTTTATTCAACTAAACACTTAGCTGCTTTTGTTCAGCTAAGATTTTCAAGATAATTACTTATCTTTTACTACTCAGACTTTCTTTCGAAAATCTCTCAGTTTTCAGCTTGTTTCCAATTTTTTAAAGAACAATTCAGACAACAAAAGTCATCTTTAAATGGCGTCCCCACGGGGATTCGAACCCCGGTTACCGCCGTGAAAGGGCGATGTCCTAGGCCTCTAGACGATGGGGACAACATTTAAAGATGCTCTCCGCTTTGCCATTTGAGCGCAATATTTTACGTTAAATCGTGCCGTTTTTCAATCGCTTTCCGACTCGTTTAACCTAAACGCTCATTCATTCATCAAACAATCTGTGTGAACACTTGCAGTCGCTCAATTTCTGGTAAGGAGGTGATCCAACCGCAGGTTCCCCTACGGTTACCTTGTTACGACTTCACCCCAGTCATGAATCATACCGTGGTAAACGCCCCCCTTTCGGTTAAGCTATCTACTTCTGGTACAACCCACTCCCATGGTGTGACGGGCGGTGTGTACAAGGCCCGGGAACGTATTCACCGCAACATTCTGATTTGCGATTACTAGCGATTCCGACTTCATGGAGTCGAGTTGCAGACTCCAATCCGGACTTAGACGTACTTTGTGAGATTTGCTCCATGTCGCCATCTTGCTTCCCTCTGTATACGCCATTGTAGCACGTGTGTAGCCCTACTCGTAAGGGCCATGATGACTTGACGTCATCCCCACCTTCCTCCGGTTTATCACCGGCAGTCTCCTTTGAGTTCCCGACCTAATCGCTGGCAACAAAGGATAAGGGTTGCGCTCGTTGCGGGACTTAACCCAACATTTCACAACACGAGCTGACGACAGCCATGCAGCACCTGTCTCATGGTTCCCGAAGGCACTCTCGTATCTCTATAAGATTCCATGGATGTCAAGAGTAGGTAAGGTTCTTCGCGTTGCATCGAATTAAACCACATGCTCCACCGCTTGTGCGGGCCCCCGTCAATTCATTTGAGTTTTAACCTTGCGGCCGTACTCCCCAGGCGGTCGATTTATCACGTTAGCTTCGGGCACCAGACTTAAAGCCCAATCCCCAAATCGACAGCGTTTACAGCGTGGACTACCAGGGTATCTAATCCTGTTTGCTCCCCACGCTTTCGCACATGAGCGTCAGTACATTCCCAAGGGGCTGCCTTCGCCTTCGGTATTCCTCCACATCTCTACGCATTTCACCGCTACACGTGGAATTCTACCCCTCCCTAAAGTACTCTAGTTGACCAGTATGAAATGCAATTCCCAGGTTAAGCCCGGGGCTTTCACATCTCACTTAATCAACCGCCTGCGTGCCCTTTACGCCCAGTTATTCCGATTAACGCTCGCACCCTCCGTATTACCGCGGCTGCTGGCACGGAGTTAGCCGGTGCTTCTTCTGTAGTTAACGTCAATTACCAAATCTATTAAATTTGATACCTTCCTCGCTACCGAAAGAACTTTACAACCCGAAGGCCTTCTTCATTCACGCGGCATGGCTGCATCAGGGTTCCCCCCATTGTGCAATATTCCCCACTGCTGCCTCCCGTAGGAGTCTGGACCGTGTCTCAGTTCCAGTGTGGCTGGTCATCCTCTCAGACCAGCTAGAGATCGTCGGCTTGGTCAGCCTTTACCTAACCAACTACCTAATCCCACTTGGGCTCATCTTATGGCAGGTGGCCCGAAAGTCCCACCCTTTAATCCATAGATATTACGCGGTATTAGCTACAGTTTCCCGTAGTTATCCCCCTCCATAAGCCAGATTCCCAAGCATTACTCACCCGTCCGCCACTCGTCGGCAAAGAAAGCAAGCTCCCTTCCCGTTACCGTTCGACTTGCATGTGTTAAGCCTGCCGCCAGCGTTCAATCTGAGCCATGATCAAACTCTTCAATTCAAAAAGTTTAATCGCTCAATATTCTGCTTAGCTAAGTTCACTTCGCTTTCCTAACTCAACGTTAAGAAAACTGAAAAATATGAATTTCTAGTTTAAGCACTTATTAAGACTTCAAAATTAAAAATATTTTTTAAATCAAGTCAATCAACAAGTGCCCACACAGATTGTCTGATAAGTTGTTAAAGAACAAAAAAGAACGACGCACCGCATTTACTTCTCGTTCACAACAGTGCGTCGTTGTGTGGGATGCATTATAGAGAAATCTAAATTCCTTGCAAGTTCTTTTTGCAAAAAAATTTAGAAAAACTGACTCTTTGCATAACATTTATTCAAATTGAGTAAAACAAGAACATTTTTGAGTAATTTCATGATAACTTTTGAGTGCATATCTGATTTTGTGATCTTCCTCACAAAATTATTCGTACTTTTTCCGGTAGTTACTGGTATTATATATGCCATTATCCTTATTCATCTATTATATATAAAGAGGAACCTTTTATGAGCCAATTAGATGCTTTACGTGAAATGACCGTTGTTGTTGCAGACACTGGTGACATTGAAGCGATCAAACAATATCAACCGCAAGATGCAACTACTAACCCGTCTTTAATTTTAAGTGCGTCTGCATTACCGCAATACGCTTCATTAATTGATGATGCAGTAGCTTATGCTAAAGCAAGAAGTGATGATAAAGCCCAGCAACTTATTGATGCGGAAGATAAGTTAGCCGTGAATATTGGTTTAGAAATTCTTAAAATCGTACCGGGACGTATTTCTACGGAAGTTGATGCTCGCCTTTCTTACGATACGAAAGCAACAATTGAGAAAGCTCGCCAAATTATGAAACTTTATAATGACGCTGGCATTAGTAATGATCGTATTCTTATTAAAATCGCTTCAACTTGGCAAGGTATCCGTGCGGCGGAAGTGCTAGAGAAAGAAGGTATCAACTGTAACTTAACCTTATTATTCTCTCAAGCGCAAGCTCGTGCGTGTGCGGAAGCAGGCGTTTACTTAATCTCTCCGTTTGTTGGTCGTATCTTAGACTGGTATAAAGCAGCAGAGAAAAAAGAATATGCACCGGCAGAAGATCCGGGGGTAATTTCTGTTACAAATATCTATAACTACTACAAACAGTACGGCTATCAAACTGTGGTTATGGGCGCAAGTTTCCGTAACGTAGGTGAAATTACCGAAATCGCAGGCTGTGACCGTTTAACCATTGCTCCGCCATTATTAAAAGAACTTGCTGAAAGCAATGCCCCTCTTGTTCGTAAATTAGAATATAAAGGTGAAGTGAAAACTCGTCCGGCACCATTAACAGAAGCGGAATTCTACTGGCAACATAACCAAGACCCAATGGCTGTTGAAAAATTAGCGGAAGGTATCCGTAAATTTGCAGTAGATATTGAGAAATTAGAAGCAATGCTTGCCGCTAAACTTTAATTACTGAATTATTGAAACAAAAATCCCAAGCTGAGGCTTGGGATTTTTTTATGCTACTAGGTAAGCAAGCGGTCAATTTCTCAGAATAATTTGTAAATTCTTAAGGAAAATTAACCGCTTGTAATTTGATGGCACTAAGCTAAATTGGCTGTCTCGGTACAGAACCTTGGTAACCAAATTGACGCCACGCTTCATATACAACAACCGCCACCGTATTGGATAAATTCATACTGCGGCTGTCTTTACACATTGGCACTCGGATTTTTTGCGACATCGGTAAATTATCCAAAATCGTCATCGGGATACCACGGCTTTCCGGCCCAAACATAAGGAAGTCGCCTAATTCATAACTCACTTCACTATGATTCGGTTCGCCTTTAGTTGTCAGCGCAAATAGACGTTTTGGCTTGGCGCGTTCTAGAAAATCTTCAAAATTCTTATATTTTTGAATATCGACAAATTCGTGGTAATCCAAACCTGAACGACGTAGTTTTTTGTCATCCCACGCAAAGCCTAACGGTTCAATCATATGTAATCTAAAACCGCAATTCGCACACAAGCGAATAATATTACCGCTGTTTTGTGGAATTTCCGGTTCATATAAAACAATATCTAACATTTTTATTTACCATCCAATAGGCGGAATACACAAAACTTTTCGTGTATTTCGTGATTGTTAATTTTCAATGTGGCGAATGATCCAACAGTTATGAATTTGCGGATTACGCTCAAAATCAAGCGGTAATGTTTTATGCGAAATATTTTCCGCTTGTAACCCTAATTCGGCTAAACCTTCGAAATCCATTTTAAAGCCACGCTTATTATTTGAGAATACGATTGTTCCGTCCGTCGTTAAAATGCGTTTAAGCTGTGTCATTAATTTAATATGATCACGCTGTACGTCCCAACTGTCTTCCATTCGTTTTGAATTCGAGAACGTCGGCGGATCAACGAAAATCAACTCAAAGCGTTCTCGACATTCCGCCAACCACTGCAAGCAATCAGCTTGGAATAAGCGGTTATTACGCAGTGGTAAATTATTTAGCTCTAAATTTTGTTCCGCCCAATTCAGGTAAGTATTTGACATATCTACCGTGGTGGTTGATTTCGCACCGTTTAATGCGGCGTGAATAGTCGCTGAACCGGTGTAAGCAAAAAGATTAAGGAACGTTTTACCTTTTGCCATCTGCCCTACCATCTTACGTGTGAGACGGTGATCTAAGAATAAGCCGGTATCAAGATAATCGGTCAAATTCACCCATAATTTTGCACCGTATTCGGTGACATAGAAATAATCACCTTTATTGGCTAATTTCTCATATTGGTTTGTACCTTTCTGCTTTTGACGTACTTTTAATACCAACTTATTGGTTTCCACGCCCGTTACATACAAGGTTGCAGACACGGCATCTAGTAAGCGTTGGCGAGCTTTTTGTTCGTCAATGTTTTTCGGTGCGGCATACTCTTGTACCACAATATGATCATCATAGCGATCGACCGCTAAATTATATTCCGGTAAATCCGCATCATATAAACGATACGCATTAATACCTTGTTGCTTCGCCCATTTTTCAATTTTCTTAATATTCTTCGCTAAACGGTTCGCAAAGTCGGGGGCAACTTGTGCATTTTGCTCAAATTTAAGTTCATCAGCTTGCTGCTCTGCTGCTGTGCGTTCGCTAATTTGATAATTCTTTTGTAAACAGTCTAACGGGCCGTTTTTCGCTTTGAATTGACGGTGAGAACGTAAACGTAAACAGTTCAATAATTCCGGTTCACCGCTAAAAATCGAGGCATTCCAACCACTGAATTGTTGTTTTAAACGTTGTCCGAATACCGAATAAAGTGCAATCAGCGCCGGTGTCGTACCTAAACGCTCACCGTACGGCGGGTTACAAATCACCGTACCGACTTGGTTAGGACAAGGATTTTTTAACGCCGCTATATCGCCTTGTTGCCATTGAATTAAATGTGCCACACCGGCATTTTTCGCATTCTGTTTGGCTTTAGCCAGTACGCGATGATCAAGGTCAAAGCCGAAGAAAAGCGGTTGAATTTCTTCATTTTGTTGCAAATAGGCTTGTTCCAGCACTTCTTTCCAAACCGCTTGTTGATGTCCTTTCCACGCATTAAAGCCCCAGTGTTTACGGTGTAATTGCGGCGCGATACCCGCTTGCATTTGTGCAGCTTCAATCAACAAGGTACCGGAACCGCACATCGGATCAACCAACGGTGTGCCTTTTTGCCAACCGGAACGAAGAACTATCGCCGCCGCCAATGTTTCACGTAACGGTGCTTTGCCTGTGTCTTCACGGTAGCCTCGCATATGTAACGCATCACCGCTTAAATCAAGCGATACCACCATATTTTCTCGGTCAAGATAAACGTGAATACGAATATCCGCATGATCTTTGTCTACGGTCGGGCGAGCAAAGCCTTTACGTTCAAAATAATCGACTACGCCGTCTTTTACTCGCATCGCTCCGAATTGCGTGTTGCGGATCTCTCTGTTAGTACCGTTGAAATCTACAAAGAAAGTATCGCGAGGATCAAAAATTTCCGCCCAGTTGATACCGACGATCGTGGCGTATAAATCCAGATCACTAAAAATTTTAGTAGTTACCAACGGTAATAAGATACGAGAAGCCAAACGACTGTGTAGTAACGCCTGATATGCCCCTCGTTGAGTTGTCGTAAAATGCACTCCGCCTTGTGCGACTTTGCACTCGGCTTGGCAGATCTGCTCCAGTTCCGTTTTTAACATTTCTTCAAAGCCACGAGCAGCTGTAGCAAAATAAGTTATTTGAGTTGTCATTGTTATCGTTCTTCTAGCTAAAATTTAACATTATTATAGCGGAACAAGCGGTCTAATAGTTGAAAAGTTTTACAAATCAAACGGAAATTTAACTGGACAATAACTTGGTGCAGATCAAAAATTAGTTGAATTACCCAAAATGGGTAACTTGCTTTAGTGAGATATAACAAGCACAATTTTTCCTATTTCCGTTGGAGGTAACAATGACCGAAGCTTATAAAATACTTTTAATTGACGATCATCCTTTAATGCGTCAGGGAATTAGACAAATTTTAGAATTAGAAGATAACTTTGTTATCGTGGGTGAAGCAAGTAATGGCACGGACGGCATTAGTATCGCCTTAGATACAAACCCTGATTTAATTATCTTAGATTTAAATATGAAAGGAATTTCCGGTTTGGATACATTACGTGCATTAAGAAAGCACGGTATTGATAGTCGTATTATCGTATTAACCGTTTCGGATGAGCAGTCCGATATTTTCGCCCTGATGGATGCCGGTGTGGACGGCTATCTATTAAAAGACAGCGATACCGCAGAATTAGTCGAAAATATTCGCAAGGCGGCACAGGGCGAAACCGTATTAAGCGAAAGCGTTAAACAACATCTATTAGAACGCCGTCCGGAGAACGATCCGTTAAGCGTATTGACTGATCGCGAGCGTGATGTTTTACAATGGATTGCGACCGGTATGTCGAATAAACAGATTGCCAGCCAATTATTTATTTCGGAAGAAACCGTTAAAGTACATATTCGTAACTTATTACGTAAATTAAACGTTCACTCTCGTGTCGCGGCTACCGTACTTTATCTCGAGCAACAAAAGGGTTAATCCCAGCAAGCGGTTAAATTTACTAAAAAAGTGGCAAATTTAACCGCTTACTTGTACCGCTTAACTATGCAAGTCTATGTAAAATCCATTCCTATTTTTATCTTTATCTGTATAATCGCTCACTTTTTAGAACACGTTTGAATTTATGGCTTTACTGATTACCCACAAATGTACCAACTGTGATATGTGCTTACCCGAATGCCCGAATGAAGCGATTTCAATCGGCGATGATGTGTATGTGATTGATCCGGTGCTATGTACCGAATGTGTCGGACATTATGAAAAGCCGACCTGTCAAAAAGTTTGCCCGATTACCAACTGTATTACTCCGGATCCGGAACATCAAGAAACGCAAGAAGAGTTATGGGAAAGATTTGTGATGATTCATCACCCGGATAAGATATAAAAATAAAATGTAAAAAAACGGAGAATGGCTATTCATTCTCCGTTTTTTATTATGCGTCTTTAAAGCTGTAAGGCAAATCGCAAATTGCTAATGGAACTCCGTTGATTCTAAATGCGCTATCCGCTTCAACATCATTATTCATTACCACTTGCAACCAAAGTTTATTTTGATATGCCACGCTATTTAAGATTGTGCCGGTTGCACGCCAATTTTCACCGAGCTGCATTTCAACCGAGCCGCCAACCTCCGGTAAACTCACCTCACCATCAAATTTACCGACTAACGTAAACATCGCACGCTTATTCGCACCACGATATTTTGCACGCGCTACCGTTTCTTGCCCGATATAGCAACCTTTGCTAAAAGAAATCGCGTTTTCGACCGCTTGTAAATTGGTTGCCTGCGGAATCAATTCAAATTGATTCGCCTTTAGTAACATCGGAATGCCGTCTTGAATATCGATTAAATCCCACAATTGGCTATCGGCATTGGTTTCTAGCGTTTCACCCCAAACAATTGCACGTTTTTGCCCTTGCGGAATGACTAAAGCGGTCGTATTTTCGCAAAGTTTTGCCAAAATCTCACCGCTTGTTACGCCATAAATCGGTGTATCCAGCTCAGTGAAAGTGACTTTAGAAAACACCGCATATTTTTTTAGTTGGTTAAGCGCTTCCGGTAATAAATCCGCATGAATCATGGCGATAAATTTATCTGCCGCTTGACGATATAAACGGATTAACGCACTTATTTTGCCTTTCGGATCACAATGGCAGGTTAAGGTATGCTCACCCTCTGCCAGTTTCGCTACATCACAGGTTAATTGTCCTTGAAGATATTTCTCAGCATCCACACCTGCAATTTCAATTAAACGATACTGAGAAAGTTGCACGCAGAGATCTGGATGGCTATTACTGATTTTGCTACATTCACACGTCATAAAAACACCTACTCTAAATTCTGAATTTGCTCACGCATTTGTTCGATTAATACTTTTAATTCAACCGCTGAATTGGTTACGTCCGCATTAATGGATTTTGATGCCAACGTATTGGATTCACGATTTAGCTCTTGCATCATAAAGTCCAATTTACGACCTACCGCTCCGCCTTTTTTCAAGACGTTAGTCGTTTCTTTCACGTGTAATTGCAAGCGGTCTAATTCTTCCGCCACATCCACACGCTGTGCGGTTAACACCATTTCTTGCTCTAAACGTTGCGGATCTAATTGTAAATTCAGCTCGTCAAAACGTTGTTGTAATTTATCTTTCTGCCATTGCAGAATTTCCGGCATTTGCGCTTGTACTTTGGTTGCGATTTCGGCAATCGTATCTAAACGCTGTTGGATTAATGCCTGTAAGTTTGCACCTTCACGACCACGCATCGCAATAAAGTCCGCTAAAATTTGTTCGAAACCGGCTAACAGGTCTTGCCCGATTTGATCCAAATCTTGTGTTTGAGCATCCACCACGCCCGGATAACGTAAAATATCCACTAAGTTGATCTCACCCTCACCGGCAATGCCTCGCAAGGTTTGTAATGAGCTGATTACCTTTTCCGCATACGCTTTATTTAATGCCAATTCACTATTTTGGTTATCGCTTAATTCGATACGTAAACTACATTCTACTTTTCCGCGTGTAAGTGACGCACGTAAACGCTCGCGTAAGGTCATTTCTAAATTACGGAATTGCTCCGGTAAACGAAAATAGGTCTCTAAAAAACGTTGATTAACCGAGCGGATTTCCCACACGGCATTACCCCACTCTTTTTTAATTTCTAAATGGGCGAAAGCGGTCATACTGTAAATCATTTTGTGTTCCTTCTTGTTAATTAACCTCGGAATATCACTGAAAAACACGGAAAGATTTTTGCAAAATTTTCGGAAAATTTAACCGCTTGCAGTCCTTCAAAAAACCTTTCCGTGTATTTCCGTATTTTCCGAGGCAATAAAAATCACATTGTACTGTTTTATTTGTTAAAATGGCGAAAATTTTTTAATAAAAGGAAGAAATCATGCGCCCAAATAATCGTGAACTGAATCAAGTTCGTCCGGTAAAAATTACTCGTCACTATACTCGTTATGCGGAAGGTTCCGTTTTAGTTGAATTCGGCGAAACCAAAGTTTTATGTAATGCTACCGTGGAAGAAACGGTTCCTCGCTTTTTAAAAGGTCAGCAGCAAGGCTGGGTAACCGCCGAATACGGTATGTTGCCACGTTCAACCCACAGCCGTATGCAACGTGAAGCGGCAAAAGGCAAACAAGGCGGCAGAACCATGGAAATTCAACGTCTTATCGCACGCTCATTACGTGCAGTAGTCGATTTAAAAGCACTTGGCGAACGTACGGTTACGGTTGATTGTGATGTGATTCAAGCGGACGGCGGTACTCGTACGGCGGCAATTACCGGTGCGTGTGTGGCTTTACACGATGCGATGAGTAAATTAGTCGCTGACGGCGTACTGAAAGAAAATCCGATGAAAGGTTTAGTGGCGGCAATTTCCGTCGGTATCGTGGACGGTAATGCGGTATGTGATTTGGAATATGTCGAAGATTCAAATGCCGAAACGGATATGAATGTAGTGATGGTCGAAGACGGCAGATTAGTCGAAGTGCAAGGCACTGCGGAAGGCGAGCCGTTCTCACATATGGAATTGTTACAATTACTCGATCTCGCTCATCAAGGCATTAATCAATTGTTAGATGCTCAACGTAAAGCGTTAGGCCTATAAACTAAACGGCACAAGTAAATTAAATACTTGTGCCGTTTTTGTTTCTAATGATTAGTAATTAAACTTCAATCCCGAATTTTTCTTTCACTAACGCTTGGAAATCAGTACAACCGCCAACGTGAACGTTATCTAAGAAAATTTGCGGCACGGTTGCAACCGGTTTGCCGACACGCGGTTCTAAATCTTCTTTTGAAATGCCTTCAGCAATCATATCGATAAATTTAAAATCGAAATCAGCTAATTCGCCTTTCATTTTTTCTGCTAACGCTTTTGCACGTGTGCAGTACGGGCAAGTCATACGACCATAAATTTCTACGAACATAATTCATTCCTTATAAAATTGAGCTAATTATTCAGTGATAAATGCCAGTTTCAACAGACTGGTAAGCGGTCGAATTCTATCAGCTTTTTGCAAAAAATCCTAAAAAAATGCCCGCTTGCTAGGTAATAGCAGCGAGCATTTCATTAAACTAATACAAATTATTTCGTGCTGGTACTTGTTGTAGTACGACCCGCACGTTTACGATCATTTTCGGTTAATAAACGTTTACGTACACGAATTGATTGCGGCGTTACTTCGACTAACTCGTCATCATCGATAAACTCTAACGCTTGTTCTAAACTCAAACGAACCGGAGTTGTTAATACGATTGCATCATCTTTACCCGATGCACGCATATTGGTTAATTTTTTACCTTGTAAACAGTTTACGGTTAAGTCGTTACCACGGCTGTGAATACCGATAATTTGACCTTCGTAAACGTCCACACCGTGATCAATCATTAATTTACCGCGTTCTTGTAAACCGAATAATGCATAAGCAAGCGCTTTACCGGTTGCGTTAGAAATTAACACGCCGTTTTTACGCTGACCGATTTCACCCGGTTTTACGTCATCATAATGACTGAAGCTTGAATAAAGTAAACCTGTACCAGAAGTCATCGTCATAAATTCGTTACGGAAACCGATTAAACCACGGCTTGGGATCACGTATTCTAAACGTGTACGACCTTTACCGTCCGGAATCATATCTTTCACTTCACCTTTACGGATACCTAATGCTTCCATTACCGCACCTTGGTGTTGTTCTTCGATATCGATGGTTACTTGCTCAAATGGCTCTTGTTTTTTGCCGTTTTCTTCACGGTAGATTACTTTCGGACGCGATACCGCTAACTCGTAACCTTCACGGCGCATATTTTCGATTAATACCGATAAGTGTAACTCACCACGACCGGATACACGGAATTCATCCGGATTTGGTGTTTCTTCTACACGTAATGCTACGTTGTGGACTAATTCTTTGTTTAAACGCTCAAGGATTTGACGTGATGTCACAAACTTACCTTCTTGACCGCAGAACGGAGAAGTATTCACACAGAAGAACATCGTTACGGTAGGTTCATCAACGGTTAATGCCGGTAATGCTTCTACGTTGTTAATATCACAAATCGTATCTGAAATATTTAATTCGCCTAAACCGGTGATTGCGATGATGTCGCCGGCAAATGCTTCGTTTGCTTCGTAACGTTGTAAACCTAAGTGACCTAATACTTGACCCACTTTACCGTTACGGGTTTTGCCCTCAGAGTCAATCACAGTAACCGTTTGGTTCGGTTTGATTGAACCGCGTTTGATACGGCCGATACCGATTACGCCCACATAGTTGTTGTAATCTAATTGTGAAATTTGCATTTGGAACGGTGCGTTTAATTCCACTTTTGGCGGTTCAACGTGATCAACGATCGCTTGGAATAACGGGGTCATATCTTCCGCAAGATCTTCGTGCTCTAACCCTGCAACACCCATTAATGCCGATGCATAAATAATTGGGAAATCTAATTGCTCGTCAGTTGCACCTAAGTTTACGAACAAATCGAATACTTGATCCACAACCCAGTCGGGACGTGCGCCCGGACGGTCCACTTTATTGATAACTACGATCGGTTTTAAACCGTGTGCAAATGCTTTTTGGGTTACGAAACGTGTTTGCGGCATTGGACCGTCAAACGCATCTACCACTAATAACACAGAATCGACCATTGAAAGTACGCGCTCCACTTCACCGCCGAAGTCCGCGTGTCCCGGCGTATCTACGATATTGATACGGTAATCGTTCCAGTTAATCGCCGTATTCTTAGCGAGAATGGTAATGCCGCGTTCTTTTTCAAGATCGTTTGAGTCCATTACACGCTCGTCCGCATCGCCACGCGTTTCGCCTAATGTGCCTGATTGTTGTAAAAGTTTATCTACAAGCGTTGTTTTACCGTGGTCAACGTGCGCGATAATTGCGATATTACGCAATTTATTAATATCTAAATTTTGCATTGAAATGTCTTTATTGAGTTGAATATAGGGTGCGTTTATACACACCGTGGAAATCTTTATTGAAGGGAATCGCCCCTTTACACGTGATCTAATGTGATCAAGATCACAATTCATCAAGGGGCGAGATTATACAGAAATTTTTATTTATTGGCTATGATTTAAGCGGTCCGATTTACTAAATTTTTTGCAAATTATGCTTCCCAAGGAAACTTTCCTCCAAACATTCTTCGATGCTGGTTATTAATTTCTTCATAAAAAACATATAATGTAGAAAGAACCTCATCTTCATTAAGATTATGGTTATTCATAAGTGATGTAATTAATTCTTTATCTAACATAGTTCTATAATTTACATTATATTTTCCAACACATACAGACTTTGCATTTATATCTGTTAGACGTTTTAATACATTTCGATCATTTACTATAGCACCTTCATACCAAGCGGAAGCTACACGAATAGCGATGTTCTTTCTCATCACATAGCAACTCGCATCAACTAACGGAGCTCCTTTCGCCATTCTATTAACTAATTGTACCCCTGTATCCTGAAAATCAACTCTAATTTCATTTGGTAAAGCTCGTTTAAAATGTCCTATAGACTCTACCGTATCTTGACAAATAAAATGACGATCACCATAAACAAATATCTTGTTTCTAAGACTATAGGCGTAATCAACCTCGTTATCTTGAATAGATCTAACAGCCTCTTCCATATGCTGTAATTCAAACCAATTATCATCATCTAAAAAACCAATAAACTCTTCTTTAACAGTAAAAGGAGCAAGACTAAAAATTGCACTATTTTTAAAACTCAATTGTCCGGTATTCATAGGTAAATAGGTTGCAATTACATCAGGATATTTATCTAATAATTTCTTTAGCTGCCTTCCAATATTGTTTCCCATCGACAAAAACATAATGTTTACAAGGAATTGTTTGATTCTTGACACTTAAAATAGCCTGTTCAAGACTAGGTTTACCAATAGTTGCCGTAACAACTGCAGCTATAGGTTCACTTGCTTGCATGTGAGCTTGCATAAAATATACTCCCTAAATAAAAACCTAAGTATTTTACTCTATTAACTATAATACCTTGTTCCAAAAATCGCTGTGCCGATACGAACCATCGTCGAACCGCACTCAATCGCCGCCGCCATATCATCGGACATTCCCATTGAAAGCGTATCTATCCCTTCAAACTCGTCTTGCAAGCGGTCAAAAAGTTGCTGCATTTTACGCAATGCGATTTTTTGCTGCTCCGGCTCACTTTCCGGCTTCGGAATCGCCATCAAACCACGTAAACGTAAATTCGGTAGCTGGCTAATCGCTTTTGCCAACTCATCTAACTCTTCGGGTTGAATACCTGATTTAGATGCTTCATCACTAATATTAATCTGAATCAACACATTGAGCGGTGCTTTATTTGCCGAGCGTTGCACACTCAAGCGTTCGGCAATTTTTAAACGATCAACCGTTTGAATCCAGTCAAAATTTTCCGCCACTAAGCGGGTTTTATTCGACTGTAAAGGCCCAATAAAATGCCATTCTAAATTCGGCTGTTGAGCAAAATAAGCAATTTTCTCCACACCTTCCTGCACATAGTTTTCGCCGAAGGCAGTTTGTCCGGCGGCAATCGCCTCTTCAATCGCTTCAACCGGTTTAGTTTTAGAAACGGCTAATAAGCGTACATTATCTCTCCCGCATTGTTGGGAAATTTGCTGAATTTGTTGCTTAATTTCAGATAAATTTTGAGAAATCGACATTTTTTACTCCAAAAACTATAATGGATAAATCATAGCATATTGAGGAACAGAATAATGGATTTAACTCAGATTAAATTAGTGATTACCGATGTGGACGGTGTGCTTACCGACGGTGGCATGTATTACACCGCAGAAGGCGAAGTAATGAAACGCTTCCACGTCCATGACGGCTTAGGGATGAAAATGCTGCGAACCTGTGGAGTCCAAGTTGCAATTTTATCCGGCGGCGATTCGGCATTGTTGCGTAAACGTATTGATGTACTGAAAGTGCCTCTGTTTAAATTAGGCAAAATGGAAAAACGTTCCGCCTGTTTTGAATTGATGAAAGAAGCTGGCGTAACAGCGGAACAAACGGCTTTTATTGGCGATGATACGTTAGATTTACCGGCATTTGAGGTTTGCGGACTGGCAATTGCTACCCGTAATGCGCACGACTATGTGAAAGCAAAAGCGGATTGGATATTAGAAAAGGCAGGTGGAGAGGGCGCATTTCGTGAAGTGTCCGACCGTATTCTACAAGCGCAAGGCTTTGAAGAAATCTATGCGACTGCAGACGGTTTTCTAACCGTAGCTGAAAAAATGGCTCAGTAAATAAAGTATTAATAAAAAAATAAGCGGTCGTTTTTCGCAAATTTTTTGCAAGAAACGACCGCTTGTCATAAGGGAAAAATAATTAGAAACGGTAACCTAGGTTCGCAGTAAATTCATTACCTTTTAATTTAGCACCGCTTTTTCTTAAATTGCTGCGCGTATATTCCGCACCCACTTCTACATTACTTGATACGGCATATTTAGCACCGGCACCGTAACCGTAACCACGGAAATTGGTATCGCCGACTTTACTTTGCGCCACATCGACTTTGACATACGGAAGTAAATCAGAAGCTACACGATAACCTTGTTGATAAGCGACAGTATATTTAGTTTTTTGTTTTACATCGCTAAATACTTTTGTACTGCCTACTTTTACTTTACCTTGTACAACACCAACAAAATTGTCACCGTAATCCATACCGTAATCTACGACTAACGCAGGACCGGTTGATTGTTTACCTTTCACACCGTCCACTTTATATTTTACCGTGGTGAGATCAACGCCTACGCCTACGCCGGTAAAGGTATTTCCGACCGGTGCGGCAAATGCCGACGCAGAGAATAAACCTGCTAATGCTAAAACTGTTAAATTTTTCATAAAATGTCCTTTTTAGAAAGAAGATGCTAAACGCTTATAGGCGTTTAATTACTACTCTAACTCGCCGCAAAAACGGTAACCTTCACCATGAATGGTTACAATGATTTCCGGTGTATTAGGGTGATCTTCAAAGTGTTTACGAATACGACGAATCGTCACATCCACAGTACGGTCATGCGGTTTTAGCTCACGACCGGTCATTTTTAGTAATAAATCTTCTCGTGTTTGAATTTTACCCGGGTTCTCACAGAAATGGAGTAACGCTCTAAATTCGCTACGAGGTAATTTATTTACCACACCTTCCGGTGTAATTAGACTACGGCTATTAACATCAAGCTCCCAGCCGTTAAAACGATAGCTGTCCGTCTGTACGATGTCTTTCGTCGTTTTCTCTTTTTCATTCATCGTACGATGTAAAAGATTACGCGCACGAATGGTTAATTCACGAGGGTTAAACGGTTTAGTAATATAATCGTCCGCACCGATTTCCAAACCGAGAATTTTATCCACTTCATTATCGCGTCCGGTTAAGAACATTAATGCAATTTTAGTGTTCTCTCTTAATTCGCGCGCCAACATTAAACCGTTTTTACCCGGAAGATTGATATCCATAATCACAAGATTAATTTCTTGTTGCGCAAGAATGGCGTTCATTTCCGTGCCGTCCGTCGCCTCAAAAACTTCATAACCTTCCGCCTCGAATATACTTTTGAGCGTATTGCGCGTAACAAGTTCATCTTCGACAATCAAGATTTGTGGGTTCTGCATTGTATAAGCCTTCTGTTAATTTTAAAAATCCGTTATTACAATCTGTTGAATTATTGTTGTAAAATTGTGGCAATTTTACCTATCTTCCGACTTACTAGAAAGAGTTAATTATACTTTTGTTATGTAAAGTCAAATATCTTTACACTCTTGCTATACTGATATTAAAAAATTGTTAGCGATTCTCCCGATCATCCACCCCGACAATCAAATAATTTCCGTTAATGTCCGCTAAACTACGAAAGCCGATATTAAAAATATCGCAATGTTTATTACGATTTATCGGGCGATAATCGAAATTATCATGATGATGTCCATGAAAAATTTTATTAACTCCCATCTTTTTCGCCAGTTGATTAATCACGGCAAACCCTTGCGGATGCGGACGGGGCGCTTCGTGCGTAATTAAAATATCCGCTTGCAGCCCTTCCAGTATTTCGACATCCGATGGAAAAATCGACGTTCTGTGACGTAACGGCAAGCCGCCGCGCCAAATACGTTCTTGCGGACAATATTGGCAATAATGAATCGGGTCAAAAAACATCGGGCGATTCGGCGGCATCCAAATATGCCCTCTGAACACACCGCCCAAGCCGGCGATTTTTACCCCTTGAATATCTACGACTTTGCCGTGCAAACTGCGCGTTTTCCACTCGCTATTCCAAATCGAATCAAATGCGGCGACGGTTTTACTGTCGTGATTACCGTGAATAAACCAAACGTCACAATATTGTGAAAGTTTATCCAGTTCATCCGGCGTCGTAAGTTGTAGATCACCTAAAATGACCAATGCGATTTCCTCACCTTTATATTCCTGTAGTACAGGATAAAGATGCCGGTAACTACCGTGAGGATCGCCCGCAAAAAGTATCATTCTTTATCTTCCGTCGTATGATTATACTGTTTAAATTGCAATGGAATTTCTTCTTCTTTCAAAATGGCTTCAACCACTTCTTTCGCTTGATTATATCGATCCAAGTAGCTCGGCGACTCAATTTCGATATAAGGCACATTGTATTTTTCGAGCAGTTTCTTCAACAACTGTTGAAAACGCTGACGTTGCTTGACCGAGCCAAGGCTACGCATTCCGTCGTCCACCCACTTGGTGTTATTGGACAATAAAATCGTGACGTCAAAAGGATATTCCTTGATCATCGAATCTAAGAAAGGATGTGATTTACCTTCGTACTGAATACAAAACGCCTGCGTAGTAATATAGTCGGTATCAATCAATGCCACTTTATGCGCGTGTTTCATCGCATAGTCGATATATCGCTGATGACCTAACGCCATGAGCGGATAATCGGAATATTGCATTGCCTGCTCATTACCGCCTAAACGCTCAAACACGAATTCTCGTCCGTATTCCCAAGCGGAAGTAGTATTAAATACGTTGGCAAGTTTGCTGACCAAGACCGATTTACCGCTACTTTCCCCGCCTAAAATCGCAATGGTTTTTACAAAGAAAGGACGTACTTCTTTCGGGATAAATCGCCAATATTGGAACGGATTATTACGAATTTTAGTGGCGGACACATTGAAAGACTCTCGTTTAGGATCAACCAGATGAACTTCCAAATCCAAATATTTTTCATACGGTTCTTTATCTTGAACCTCACTGCTAAACACAAGCGACGGACGAATATTCTTCTCATTGAATAATTCTTTTACGCGATCCGCCCAACCTTGCCATCCGTTCGGATAGCTCGGAATGCCGTCTTCTTTGAGGTGATGAATAAAAATTTGCTTTTGCTGGTATTTAAAGATTTGTTGCATCCAACGAAGTCTGTCTTCATTGGTCGGCATACGCTTCATCTTACTGTCTTTGAAAAGTTGCAGATCACGCTCCGCATCGGTACAAACCACCACATGTAAAATGTCCACTTTACTGAAGGCTTCGTAGATCATATGAATATGACCGGTATGAACCGGATAAAATTTACCGAAAATGACCCCGACACGCTGATTCATATCTTCCACGATATTTAATACTTGATGTAACGCTTTTAATTTATTTGCGCTCGGATTTTTAATTTTCCCGCTTACCAATTGATTAAAATAAGCGCGAGTTACGCCGGCTTGCTCACAAACATCATTTACTTTCATTTTTAATTGTTTGCGTTTTTGTTGAAGGTAAGCAAAATTTGTCATAATTTTTTCCTCAAAATAACTTTTGTTATAATAAAACAAAATGTAGCATTTGAGTATTGATTTATCTAAAAAATATTATATGGATGCGCTATTTTTCGACATATTTTTTCGTTCCGTATTTTATATAAGACAAAGCGAATTCTTCGTTTAAATAAAAAACGACCGCTTATCCATATACTATTTTATGCCAAACGTTACGGCGAAAATTTTTCGGGACGCAACCCTAGACATAAAATGGTAAAATCTGCATTGCATTTGACTTTTCATTTTTGGTCGATAACCGTATAATCAACGGAATTTTCTTAAAAAAACGGACATTAAAAGCGGAAAAAATGCAACTCATTCGCGGCTTATACAATTTGGCAAATCACAAAGACCTCGCAAAAGGCAGCGTTATCAGTATCGGTAATTTTGACGGTGTTCACTTGGGACACCAAAATATTCTCGCTCGCCTATGTGATCAAGCGCTTGAGCGTAACTTACCTTCGGTCGTGATGTTGTTTGAACCGCAGCCGAGAGAGTTTTTTGCAAATAAACAAGCAAATTCAACCGCTTGTATCGCTCCCGCTCGCTTGATGCGTTTACGGGATAAATTAAAATATCTTGAACAAGCCGGCGTTGATTTCGTCCTTTGCGTAAGATTTAACGAACGATTCGCCAATTTATCGGCTGACGCTTTTATCCGCGAGTTATTAGTTAAACAATTGCGAGTGCGTTACTTAAGCGTAGGCGACGATTTCCGCTTCGGTGCAAACCGAACCGGTGATTTTGCCTTGTTACGTAATGCCGGATTGAAATATCGCTTTGCCGTTGAAGACAGTCAGACATTAAATCATGCGGAACAACGTGTCAGCAGTTCTTTAATTCGAACGGCATTACAACAAGATGATCTCGTTTTAGCCGAAAAATTATTAGGCAAGCCTTATTCTATTTGCGGCAGAGTGGCGCATGGTAATAAGCTCGGGAGAACGATCGGTTTTCCGACCGCAAATATTATGCTAAACCGATTAATTACCCCGCTACAAGGCGTATTCGCCGTACAAATTCAAACCCAAACGGGCAGACATAACGGGATCGCTAATGTCGGAAACCGACCGACCATTAACGGCACGAAACCGTTGCTTGAAGTGCATATTTTTGATTTTAATCGTTCGATTTACGGCGAAGCGATAGAAGTATTTTTTATTCGTAAAATTCGTAATGAAGTCAAATTTCCCGACTTTGAAGCACTGAAAGCACAAATCGAAAAAGACAGAGAACAAGCGGTCGAATTTTTTAAACATTTTGCAAACTAGCAAGTAATCGAATAATTAAACCGAATTCAAACTAAAAATTTTATTAACTGGAAAACAAACATGATTGATTACAAAAACACTTTAAATTTGCCTGAAACAGGCTTTCCTATGCGTGGGGATCTCGCTAAACGTGAACCCGATATGTTAAAAAATTGGTATGACAAAAACCTATACCAAAAAGTACGTGAAAGTTCGAAAGGGAAAAAATCTTTCATTCTGCACGACGGTCCTCCGTATGCGAACGGTAATATTCACATTGGTCATGCAGTTAATAAAATTTTAAAAGATATTATTATGAAATCGAAAACCGCTTTAGGTTTCGATACGCCTTATGTTCCGGGTTGGGACTGCCACGGTTTACCGATTGAATTAAAAGTAGAAGGTATCGTCGGCAAACCGAACGAAAAAATTTCTGCGGCGGAATTCCGTCAAGCTTGCCGTGATTATGCAAAAGAGCAAGTCGAAGGACAAAAAGCAGACTTTATCCGTATGGGGATTTTAGGTGACTGGGATAATCCGTACCTTACGATGAATTTTGATACGGAAGCACACATTATCCGTACCTTAGGCAAAGTGATTGCGAACGGTCACTTATACAAAGGTTCTAAACCGGTTCACTGGTGTTTAGACTGCGGCTCGTCATTAGCGGAAGCGGAAGTAGAATACGAAGACAAAGTGTCTCCGTCTATTTATGTTCGCTTTAAAGCGATTGATAGTGCGGCTGTTGAAGCAAAATTCAACGCAGTAGGTAAAGGAAGCGGTCAAATTTCCGCAGTAATTTGGACCACAACACCTTGGACTTTACCTTCAAACAAAGCGATCTCAATCAATCCTGAATTCGACTATCAATTAGTTCAATTTGGTGATGAACGTGTTGTTTTAGTCAAAGATTTAGTGGAAAGCGTACAAAAAGCGGTCGGCATAGAATCGGTCGAAGTATTAGGTGAAGTAAAAGGCGACGCATTAGAGTTAATGCAATTCCAACATCCGTTCTATGATTACAGCGTGCCGTTAATTTTAGGCGATCACGTAACTACTGACGGCGGTACCGGTTTGGTACACACCGCACCGGATCACGGTCAAGACGACTTTGTGGTATCGAAAAAATATAATATCGAAATGGCTGGTTTAGTGGCGAATGACGGTAAGTTTATTTCAACTACGCCGTTCTTTGCCGGCTTAGGTGTATTCGAGTCAAACGAAAAAGTTTTAGAAAAATTAAAAGAAGTCGGAGCGTTATTAAAATTAGAACGTATCAAACATAGCTACCCGCACTGTTGGCGTCATAAAACACCGATTATTTTCCGTGCGACTCCGCAATGGTTTATCGGTATGGAAACGCAAGGCTTACGTGAACAAGCGTTAGGCGAAATTAAATCGGTACGTTGGATCCCAAGTTGGGGGGAAGCGCGTATTGATACCATGGTGGCAAACCGTCCTGACTGGTGTATCTCTCGTCAACGTACTTGGGGTGTGCCAATGACGATGTTTGTTCACAATGAAACCGAAGAACTACATCCTCGTACACTTGAAATCTTAGAAAGCGTAGCTAAACGTGTAGAAGAAAAAGGTATTCAAGCGTGGTGGGATCTTGATCCGGTTGAAGTACTAGGTGAAGAAGATGCGAAAAACTACCGTAAAGTACCGGATACTTTAGATGTATGGTTCGATTCAGGATCTACTTATGCATCCGTAGTAGAAGCTCGTCCGGAGTTTAATGGCAACAGTACCGATATGTACCTTGAAGGCTCAGACCAGCACCGCGGTTGGTTTATGTCTTCATTAATGCTTTCAACGGCAACAAACGGCAAAGCACCGTATAAACAAGTGTTAACTCACGGTTTCGTGGTTGATGAAAAAGGCCGTAAGATGTCAAAATCGTTAGGTAACGTCATCGTGCCTTCGGAAGTTTGGAATAAAAACGGTGCGGATATTTTACGTTTATGGGTGGCATCAACCGACTATACCGGTGAAATCGCCGTTTCGCACAATATCTTAAATAGTGCGGGCGAATCTTATCGTCGTATCCGTAACACGGCTCGTTTCTTATTGGCAAACTTAAACGGTTTTGATCCGAAACGTGACTTAGTTAAACCGGAAGAAATGATCGCACTCGATCGTTGGGCGGTAAGCTGTGCTTTAGAAGCGCAAAACGATATTAAAGAAGCGTACGATAACTACCAATTCCATACGGTGGTACAACGTTTAATGCGTTTCTGCTCTATCGAAATGGGTTCATTCTATTTAGATATTATCAAAGACCGTCAATACACAACGAAAGCGGACAGTCTTGCACGTCGTAGCTGCCAAACCGCATTATGGCATATCGCAGAAGCGTTAGTTCGTTGGATGGCACCGATTCTATCGTTCACAGCAGATGAAATTTGGAGCTATTTACCGCAAGTTGAAGGTCGTTCGGAATTCGTCTTTACCGAAGAATTTTACGAAGGCTTATTCGGTTTAACCGAAGCGGATAAATTGGACGACGCTTACTGGCAACAAATCTTAAAAGTACGTGCCGAATCAAACCGCGTGTTAGAACAAGCGCGTAAAGACAAAGTTATCGGTTCGGGTTTAGAAGCAAAAGTAACGCTTTATGCAAATAATGAAATCCGTGCAATGTTAGAGCAACTTGGCAATGAACTTCGTTTTGTACTGATTACTTCACAAGCGATTATCAAGCCGTTAAGCGAAGCGGACGTAGCGGAAGGCGAAATGGCAGGTTTAGCGGTGAAAGTGGAACGTGCCGAAGGCGAAAAATGCCCACGCTGCTGGCACTTCGCAACCGACATCGGTACACATACGGAACATAGTTCGGTGTGCGGACGTTGCGTAGAAAACGTAGCCGGTGAAGGCGAGAAACGTTCGTTTGCTTAAAATTGCTTAAGTAACGTAACCTCGCACAATGTGCGAGGTTTTACATTACAAAGTTATTTTTAATCAATAGCTTCCGTAAATTCTGTCGCAGAGCGACAACGATATACTAACCCGATATATTACTATCGGGTCTATCATATAGGATCGTAAAATGCTCATTCTCAATAAACCTAATCACGCCAAAAAACAGCTGGAAGCATTACGTTTTATCCCGCAAACGGCGGATAAAGTGGAATTTCTATCCGATAGTCGTGAGTTCAAAGAGCGCATTTTAACGCTAATCAAAAATGCAAAAAAACGCATTTATTTAACCGCTTTATATTTTGAACAAGATGAAGCGGGGCAAGAAGTTTTAACCGCTTTATATCAAGCGAAACGAGATAATCCTACGCTCGATATTAAAGTCCTCGTCGATTGGCACAGAGCGCAACGAGGTCGTATCGGAGAAGAAACGACAAGTTCAAATGCCGATTGGTATGTAAAAATCAAACAACAATATAATTTACCGACTGATCAAGAAATTCAGTTTTGGGGCGTGCCGGTTAATCGCAAAGAGTTATTCGGCGTATTGCATTTAAAAGGCTTTATCTTCGATGATACGTTACTCTATAGCGGCGCAAGTATTAATAACGTCTATCTGCAACAATTCGAACGTTATCGTTACGACCGTTATCATGTGATTGAAAATAAAGCCTTAACCGATGCCATAGTCGAGTTTGCCGATACGCATATTTTGCAGCATGATGCGGTAAATCGTCTGGATAATGCCAACCGTCCGAAAACGCACGAAATTCGACCGCTTATCAAAGCGTTTCGTAAATATTTATCCGCACAAAGTTATATATTTAACGGACAGCCGCAAAGTGATCAATTGAGCTTATCGCCGTTAGTCGGTTTAGGACGTAAAAATGCGTTAAATAAAACGATTGAAGCCTTGTTTTATCAGGTGGAAGATAAATTAACGATATGTACGCCGTATTTTAATTTTCCGCTTTCGCTCTATAAGCGTTTAAATTGGTTATTGGATCACGGTAAAAAAGCGGAAATTATTGTCGGCGATAAAACCGCCAACGACTTTTATACGCCGCCGGAAGAAAAATTTACGATGGCATCGGCATTGCCGTATTTATATGAGAAAAATTTACGCGCCTTTACCAAACGTTTTGATCGTTATATTCAGAACGGGCAATTAACCGTACGTCTATGGAAACACGGTGATAATAGTTACCATCTGAAAGGAGTATGGATTGACGATCGTTATATCTTATTAACCGGTAATAATCTCAATCCTCGAGCTTGGGCTTTAGACGCGGAAAATGCGGTATTAATTTATGACCCGAAAGCCGAACTAAGCGCAAAGGCAGAAACCGAATTAACGCAGATTCGTACTCATACGACGGTTTTAAAACACTATAGTGACTTAGAACAAATTAACGATTATCCCGAAGCGGTACGGAAACTGTTAAAACGTTTCGGTCGAGTGAAGTTGGATAAAGTCGTCAAAATGTTGTTATAAATTATTTGATTTATCACGGATAACATAGATTTGTATAAAACTTTGTTATCCGTCTTTTTTATTTACAAAGGAATAAAAATGAGCGAACAAATTTATGGTATTCATGCCGTAAAAGCTTTCTTAGATAACGCACCGGAACGCTTAATTGAAGTTTTAGTGCTAAAAGGGCGTGAAGATAAACGCTTAACCCCGTTACTAAATGAGTTACAACGTTTAGGTATTTCCGTTCAGCAAGTAAACCGCCAAACATTGGATAACAAAGCGCAAGGTGAAGTTCACCAAGGGATTATTGCGAAAGTCGTGCCGCAAAAAGAGCTGAACGAACATGATCTGGATGCTATTCTGGCGCAAAAACAAAACCCGTTTTTATTAATCTTAGACGGTGTGACCGATCCGCATAACCTTGGTGCTTGTTTGCGTACTGCAGATGCGGCAGGTGTGGATGCGGTGATTGTACCGAAAGATAAATCGGCACAGCTTACCTCAACCGCTCGTAAAGTAGCTTGCGGTGCGGCGGAAACCGTGCCGTTAATTCGTGTTACCAACCTTGCTCGCACAATGCGAGAGCTACAAGAGCAACATAATATCTGGATTGTCGGCACGGCAGGTGAAGCGACTTCCGGTATTTATCAGGCTAAATTAACCGGTGCTATCGCTTTAGTGATGGGAGCGGAAGGTGACGGTATGCGTCGTCTAACCCGTGAACATTGCGACCAGTTAATCAGTATCCCAATGGCGGGTTCGGTTTCTTCATTGAACGTTTCGGTTGCGACCGGCGTATGTTTATTTGAAATCGTACGCCAAAAACTAGCCGCACAATAAGTGCTAATTTCTTCAAATATGGAAGATGATAAAATTTCAGTCACTCGGCATTTGCAAAGTTTGCTACAAATTTAACCGCTTATCTCTTCCGTATTTTCTCTACTGATGACACACCTCATACAGAGGTAATAATTTTCGAATCGTTTGGTAAATAAATTCCGCTATATCAATCTGATCCAAATCGGCTTTTTCAATATTGCGCCCGATGCACCAAAAATCTTCCTCATTTTCAAGCGACAACGAATCTGTCTCTTTAAGCGTTTTAAAATCGGCATATTCACTTTCCGCACCGTGCCACACCTCAAAATCTTGGTATTGCAAGCGGTCTAATTTTTCCAACCATTGGTTATATTGTGCTAACGAAATCTGAGAACGATCCGCTCGGTAACAATGCCAATCCAAACACACCTGTAAACGGCGGCGATTTAAAATCACCGATAAAATTGCCGCAGAATTGCGGTTAAATTCATATTTGTAATAGGCAAAAAAATGCGCTCGTACCTGCCAACCGTTACACCATTTTTCAATATGCGGTTCGGCAAACGGCATACCGAGCTGACGTGCCACTTCTAAATGCAACGCTTTCCATTTTTGCCACTCCGATTTGTAATTTGCTTTTATCAACGGAATATCTTCCGGACAATATTTTTTCATTTGCGCAAATTGAAAAAACGGGATCTCAAATAATTCACAACTTTTGGCATTTAGCATTTTGGTTCCTCAAATAAAAAGCGGTCGAATTTGTAAATTTTTTCGCAAATTCAACCGCTTGTCATTAGCTAGGATTAACTACGGGTGTAAACAAATTCCACGCCTTCTTCATCTTCTTCCGACCAATCATCATCAAAGTCATCCCAATCTTCTTCGATAGGGTTTTGCATTGCTTGTTGATGGTAGTCATCCCATTTGAATTTCACTTCATCCGCTTCTGTATTTTCTTCTGCGACTTCACGAGGGTTCGCTTCGATAAAGTCCATAATGTCACGGGTAAGATTTTGTACGTTTTGACCGGTTGCAGCAGAAATTAGGTAATAATCGCCTTCCCAACCAATTTGTTCTGCGATTTCTTGCGCACGAGCTTGTGCTTCTTCTTCGCCAATCGTATCAATCTTATTGAAGACTAACCAAGTCGGTTTTTCCGATAATTTTTCGCTATATTGGTAAAGCTCGCTTTCAATCACCGAAATATTTTGTGCCGGATCGCTTTCGTCAATCGGCATAATATCGACTAAGTGAATTAACACACGGCAACGTTCAAGATGTTTTAAGAAACGAATACCTAAACCGGCACCGTCCGCCGCACCTTCGATTAAGCCCGGAATGTCCGCCACCACAAAACTGCGATCCGCACCGACACGCGCTACGCCCAAACTTGGCACAAGCGTAGTAAACGGATAATCCGCTACTTTCGGTTTTGCAGCCGATACGGCACGGATAAAGGTTGATTTACCGGCATTCGGTAAGCCAAGCATACCAACATCGGCAAGTAGCATTAACTCCAGTAATAAATCACGTTTTTCGCCCGGTGTACCGTTCGTTTTTTGACGAGGCGCACGGTTTACCGACGATTTAAAACGGGTATTACCTAAACCGTGATAACCGCCTTTTGCCACCAACATTTTCATACCGTGTTTGGTTAAGTCACCGATGACTTCTTGGGTGTCATTATCGATTGCTCGCGTACCGACCGGCACACGTAAAGTAATATCGTTACCACGGTGACCGGTACAACCGGCACTACGACCGTTCTCGCCACGACCTGCGGCATAACGTTTTTCAAAACGGTAGTCGATAAGCGTATTTAGGTTTTCGTCAGCGATTAAATAAACATCACCGCCGTCACCGCCGTCGCCGCCGTCCGGCCCGCCTTTCGGGATATATTTTTCACGGCGGAAACTCACGCAACCGTTACCGCCATCGCCTGCTTCTACACGAATCAGGGCTTCATCAATAAATTTCATTGTTATTCCTTTTTTACTCCCCTCTTTAAGCAAAGAAGGGCAGGGGGAGATTTGTTAGATCTAAAATTTGCAAAATATTGGAGAAATTTCACCGCTTGTAAAATCTCCCCTAACCCCTCTTTATAAAAGAGGGGGACGTTTCATTACATTTTTTCAATCGTCTTAATACCTAAGAGATCTAGACCTTGTTTTAGCGTTTTCGCCGTTAATGCGGCTAAACTTAAACGGCTGTTTTTTACATTCTCTTCCGCATTCAGCATCGGGCAAGCTTCGTAGAAACTTGAGAATGCGCCGGCTAATTCGTATAAGTATTGGCAAAGAATATTCGGCATACCGTCTTTTGCTACACCGTTTAACGCTTCTTCAAACTGTAAAAGTTTAACCGCTAACGCACGCTCTTTATCTTCAGTTAAATTAATTTCGCCGTTTAAGCCGTTTACATCAATGCCGGCACGGTTGAAGATTGAACGAATACGAGTATAAGCGTACTGCATATACGGTGCGGTGTTGCCTTCGAAGGTCAGCATATTATCCCAGTCGAATACGTAGTCTGTGGTACGGTTTTTCGAGAGATCCGAATATTTGACCGAGCCGATAGCTACCGCTTCCACTACCGCCGCTTTTTCTTCTGCGGTTAAATCGGTTGAACGCTCTGAAATTAATTTATCCGCACGTTCCACCGCCTCATCTAATAGATCTTTTAATTTAACCGTACCGCCCGAACGGGTTTTAAACGGCTTGCCGTCTTTGCCTAACATCATTCCGAAGAACGGATGTTCAAGGCTGAAACTTTCCGGCACATAACCCGCTTTACGAGTAATTAACCACGCTTGTTGCATATGTTGTGCTTGGCGAGAATCCGAGAACACTAACACACGATCCGCATTTAAGGTTTCGTAGCGATATTTCGCTGCGGCAATATCCGTCGTGGTATATAAGAAACCGCCGTCTTTTTTCTGTACGATAACGCCCATCGGATCACCGTCTTTGTTCTTAAATTCTTCTAAGAACACCACCAACGCACCGTCATCTTCCACCGCTAAACCTTTTGCTTTTAAATCCGCTACGATTTCCGGCAACATCGGGTTGTAAAGGCTTTCGCCCATCACATCTTTTTCTGAAAGGGTAACGTTTAAACGATCGTAGTTTTCTTGGTTGTGGTGCATTGTAATATCAACTAATTTTTTCCACATCGTACGGCAATATTCATCACCGCTTTGGAGTTTCACCACATAGTTACGTGCTTTTTCGGCAAATACTTCATCACTATCGTAATGCTCTTTTGCCGCACGGTAGAACGCTTCCAAATCGCTTAATTCCATTTGGCTGGCGTGTTCGTTTTCCATTTTCTCCAAGTAAGCAATTAACATACCGAATTGCGTACCCCAGTCGCCAACGTGGTTGGCACGAATCACTTTATTACCTAAAAATTCTAAAGTACGCACCACCGCATCACCGATAATGGTTGAACGTAAGTGACCTACGTGCATTTCTTTCGCTACGTTCGGCGAAGAATAGTCGATCACGATCGTTTGCGGATTTGCAGTTTTAATCCCGAAATTGACCGCTTGTAATGCTTCACTTGCTTGATTTGCTAACCACGCTTGGTTTAAGAAAATATTGATAAAGCCCGGACCGGCAATTTCTAATTTATCGGCAATGCCGTTTAAATCTGCGTTATCCAAAATTTTCTGGGCAAACTCACGTGGGTTCATACCTAATTTTTTTGCTGCGCCCATTGCGCCGTTTGCTTGATAATCGCCGAATTCCGGTTTACCCGATTGACGCACTAGCGGCTCGACATTGCTGTCCGCTCCTGCCGCAATCATTGCTTGTTTAATTTTGTCTGATAAAATCTGTTGAATATTCACGAATCTATAACCTTTTTCAACGTGCTATTTTTGCACGACATTTAATTTAAAAAATCCGAAGAGTGCGTCAAATCGCACCTAAAAGGGAAAACGCTCTATGATACAAGAAAATGCAAAATTTTACGAGAAAATGACCGCTTGTTTTGGCGATTTTTCTGAATTTCAACAAAAAATTCAGCAAATAGCTCATTTGGCAATGTTGGATTTGAGTCAATTTGAAATTGACCATTTAGCGGTCAGAATGAATGAGTGGCAAACCGCCGAACGGTGGCGTTCGATCTTGCTAGAAAACAGTGAATTGTTGAAAGAAAGCGAAGTAAACGGACGGCCGATAGCCCTTATCAAACTCAATCAGCCGTTGTCTTTTTTAGGACAATCGGTTTCAATTATCGAATTACCGTTTCCTAAAGATAAAGTTTATCCGCAACAAGGTTGGGAACATATTGAAATCGTTTATCCGATGAAGCCAAACGAAACGATTGAGCAATGGGTTCAGCGCACCTTAAAACAGTTTCATTTAACGATTAATGCCAATCTTGATCTTAAGATCAGTCAGCCTAAAGTAGCAGGCGAACGTTTACCGAATCCGAGTATTGCAATTTCGTTAAAAAATAAAACTTATTGTAATCCTTGTTGTCTAAAGCTCCACCCTTATGGTATAACTGAAATTATTCATTCAGGGAGTAATTTCTGAGCAATTTTTCATTGGAGAAGAAAAATATGAAAAAATTTAGTTTAGCAGCGGCTTTATTTACAAGTTTAACCCTTGTCGGTTGTGCAAATACCGATATTTACAGCGGTAGCGTTTATAACTCAAGCCAAGCGAAAGAAGCGCGTTCAATTAGCTACGGTACCATCGTATCCGTACGTGACGTCAAAATTCAAGCGGATAACCAAGGCGTATTGGGAACGCTCGGCGGCGGTGCGCTCGGCGGTATTACCGGTTCGACTATCGGTGGCGGTAGCGGCCGTGCGGTAGCGACGGCGGTCGGTGCGATTGCCGGTGCGGTAATCGGTAGCACGATTGAAGAAAAAGTCAGCCAAGTTTCTTCGTTAGAAATGGTAATTCGTAAAGACGACGGTAAAGAAATCGTGGTCGTTCAGAAAAAAGAAGATGGTTTCGTACCCGGCAAACGTGTTAGAATCGTTGGCTCCAATTCAGACTTGAACGTGTCTGTGCTGTAACTTCGTTTATCTCCTAAGGATACATACATAATGAAAAAATTTTCTCTTGCTCTATTGGCGGCTGTAACACTTGCGGCTTGTACTCAAGATTTCTATGCCGATAAGGGAAATGCAACAGTATTAAACAGCAAAAATTTATCTCAAGATACTGTTGAATTAACCGTGCAAAAAGATAGTGGCGAAATTGTTACGCTTACTCGTAAGAATGACCCTCATGCCGCTGTCGGAGCTCGCGTGAATCTATCAGAAAAAACCGAACAAAAAGATTCCGATTTAACGACTATTCGTCGTTATGAATTCAAATAACGGTTGAAATTATATAAAACCTCGAGCAATCGAGGTTTTTTTATCTTTCTCACAGCCACTTACGAACTTTCGTTTGATAATCCGTAAAATCCTTGCCAAATTTCTGTACTAAAACACGTTCTTCGGGAATAATTTGAAAGCGATCGACATACCACATAAATCCGGCAATCACTAGAATAGCAAAATAGCTGTTCAGCCAAATTCCCCATGCTATCAGCGCTAACACCAGCGATAAATACATCGGATTACGACTTACGCGATAAATACCTTGTACCACAAGTTTATTTGTTTGAGTCGGATCTCTCGGCGTAAATGCCGTTTTCTCTTTAAAAAACGCATAAACACTCATCAAGCCGACAATGGCGCTCAGTAACAGAAACAAATAACCGAATGCTTTAGGAATAAAATAAACTTCGGCTTGAGGCAAAAAGTAAATCAATATAGCGGACAGAATAAATAAAAGCGGCGGGGGAAGTTTGAGTTCCATGGTCAATTTCTCCTAAAAAATAACCGCTTGTACTCTTTCACAAGCGGTCAAATTTCGGTTATTTTTGCAAATTATACGTTAAAGCGGAAGTGCATTACATCACCGTCTTGTACGATATAATCTTTACCTTCCAAACGCCATTTACCGGCGTCTTTCGCACCGTTTTCACCTTTAAACTGAATAAAATCGTCATAGGCGATCACTTCCGCACGAATAAAACCTTTTTCGAAGTCGGTATGAATAACCGCCGCCGCTTTCGGTGCGGTTGCACCGACGGAAACCGTCCAAGCACGCACTTCTTTCACACCTGCGGTAAAGTAAGTTTGCAGGTTTAATAAACGGTAACCGGCACGAATAACACGGTTTAAACCCGGTTCTTCAATGCCTAAATCTTGTAAAAACTCGACTTTTTCTTCATCATCCAACTCGGCGATTTCCGATTCAATCGCAGCACATACCGGCACCACTACAGCACCTTCTTTCTCGGCGATTTCACGCACACGATCTAAATACGGGTTGTTTTCAAAACCGTCTTCATTCACGTTCGCAATGTACATAGTCGGTTTTAAGGTTAAGAAGTTATAACCTTTGATTGCGTGTAATTCGTCTTTATCTAAATCAACGGAACGAATCATTCCGGCATTTTCAAGCACCGGTAAGATTTTTTCCATAATCGATAATTCGAATTTCGCGTCTTTATCGCCGCCTTTCGCACGTTTTTGTAAACGTTGAATCGCACGTTCGCAGCTGTCTAAATCCGCTAACGCCAGTTCGGTATTGATGATTTCAATATCATCCGCCGGATCTATTTTACCGGCAACGTGTACGATATCGTCATTTTCAAAACAACGCACTACGTGACCGATCGCATCGGTTTCACGAATATTGGCTAAGAATTTATTGCCTAAACCTTCGCCTTTACTTGCACCGGCAACTAAACCGGCAATGTCCACAAATTCCATTGTGGTTGGAAGTACACGCTCGGGTTTCACTATTTCCGCTAATGCGTCTAAGCGCGGATCCGGCATCGGTACCACACCCGTGTTCGGTTCGATAGTACAGAACGGATAGTTAGCCGCTTCAATACCGGCTTTAGTAAGTGCATTGAAAAGAGTTGATTTACCAACGTTCGGTAAACCCACAATACCACATTTAAATCCCATAATTTTTCCTATTAAAGATACGAGGTCACAATTTTACCTCGAAATAAATTGGTAAAAAACGGTCTAAATTTGACCGCTTATCATAATTCTGTCAGATAGCTAAAAGTTTCAAGCTTTAAACGCATTTAATCGATTAGTCGCTTTTGTAATACCATCTTTCAGTAAAAGATCAACACAGCGACCGGCTTCATCCACCGCCGCATTAATTTTTTCTTGATCTTGCGGACTTGGTTTACCCAACACATAACCGGCAACCAATTCTTTACTGCCCGGATGTCCGATACCGATACGCACACGGTAAAAATTATTACTGTTGCCAAGGCTGGCAATAATATCTTTCAAACCGTTATGACCGCCGTGACCGCCGCCCTGCTTAATTTTTGCCACACCGGGCGGTAAATCCAATTCATCATGAGCGACTAAAATTTCTTCCGGTTTGATTCGATAAAAATTCGCTAAAGCACCGACCGCTTTACCGCTTAAATTCATAAAGGTCGTCGGTACAAGTAAACGAACTTCACCGCCTGCCGCATTAATTTTTGCGACTTTTCCGAAGAATTTCGCTTCTTCTTTTAAGCTGACATTAAATTGACGAGCGATTTCATTAATCAGCCATTCACCGGCATTATGGCGAGTATCTTCGTATTTCGTCCCCGGATTTGCCAAACCGACAATAAGTTTAATTTGCGACATTTTCTGTCCTATTTAATTATCTGTCCTACTCGATTAACGGGAAAAAGCCCTAACCTAAAATGAAAAGTTATTATTGTAGGCAAAAAGGGCATTTTCCACAAGGAAAATGCCCTGATTTCGCCGAATTTATACGGTTAAGGAATTTGTAACTTCATTGCTATTTTTAACCGCTTTCGGATCTTCGCCATATTTGTTGCTAAAGCGTTGCCCGTCTTTAAATAAAAGTAACAACGAAAAAACAATAACTGCGATGCCGCCGAAAACGGTTGAACCGTAAAGCGCATACTCCGTTCCGGTAATTGCACCGCCCAATTCTTTCTCTAAAGAGAAGATTGTCGCAATTCCGAACATGACTGCAACGGCATAGGGCAATAACTGCCACCATCCCGACCAGCCCAAATCGTGTAAACGGCGCGCGGTAAGACTAATTGCCGTAACGGCGGTAAGCAGCTGATATAAATACGAGAGAGAATTTAAGCCGATACCGAGCTCTTCTAATCCGATAGCGACACATACGCTCACTAAAATATTGAACGTAATCACAATCAAAATATTAATTAAATAGAACCAACCGTATTCTCTACGTCTGGCGCGATCTTTAAAATTAAACGTTTTTTTCAAGACTAATAAAAACCAATTCATTTTTACGCTGACTCCTTATTTAACATGATGAAAATTGTTTATTATTTTAACTATCCGGTTGCTTGCCGTAGCGATTGATAAACGGTTGACCTCGTTTAAATATTAAGAAAAAGATTTGTATAAAATAAGTGACCAAAACGTACCGAATTTGGTATCTAACATAGCATTCAAGCTATGTTTAGGTATGAGATAAGTTAGTATCATAGCTACTATATTCATCGTCAATAAATAGGATTGCCACCAACCGGAATAACCTAAATCATGTAGCCGCCTTACCGTTACGCTAGACATCGGTAGCAACAATAAAATATCTAAAAGGCTATTTAAAATATGCAGATCATCGGAAAGATGTATTAAACGTAAAGCAAAAGCGAGCTTGGCAATCAGCACAATCGCCCAATCGCTTAATTCATAAATCAGAATAAACCAAATAAATTCGGCTCGTTTCGCTCTACCTTGATAATTAAAAGTATTGCGTAAAGTATAGATAAACCACTCCATTGGTCATTCCCTTATTTTTAATGAACATTTTTTAATCTTTTTACAAATTTTGAAATAAATCGAACCGCTTGTCACGTAATTTGAATAAATTTGCGTGCTTAGGTTGTCCTCAAAGCATAAATCAGCGAAAATAGATCAATATTTTTAAGGTGGTTCGTCCGCCCTTCTTTGTCTTAATTTTAATCTAGAGAAAAGCATGTCATATCCACAAGAAGTCAATAAACGTCGTACCTTTGCGATTATTTCTCACCCCGATGCGGGTAAAACCACCATAACCGAAAAAGTTTTACTTTACGGAAATGCAATCCAAACCGCCGGTTCAGTGAAAGGAAAAGGCTCTAGCGCACACGCCAAATCCGACTGGATGGAAATGGAAAAACAACGCGGTATTTCTATTACAACGTCCGTCATGCAATTTCCTTACAATAATTGCTTAGTTAATTTATTGGATACCCCCGGACACGAAGACTTCTCCGAAGATACTTACCGCACATTGACTGCGGTAGATAGCTGCTTAATGGTTATCGACAGTGCAAAAGGTGTTGAGGAACGTACAATTAAATTAATGGAAGTGACTCGTCTGCGTGATACGCCGATCTTAACTTTTATGAACAAACTCGACCGTGATATCCGTGATCCGATGGAGTTACTAGATGAAGTTGAAAGCGTCCTAAAAATCCGTTGTGCGCCGATTACTTGGCCGATTGGTTGCGGTAAATTATTTAAAGGCGTCTATCATATTGCAAAAGACGAAACCTATCTTTATCAATCCGGTCAAGGTTCAACCATTCAAGAAGTACGTATCGTAAAAGGCTTGAGCAGCCCAGAACTTGATGCTGCGGTCGGTGATGATTTAGCGAACCAGTTACGTGAAGAATTAGAACTTGTACAAGGTGCATCAAACGAATTTGATCACGAAGCCTTTATCAACGGCGAACTCACACCGGTATTCTTCGGTACCGCATTAGGTAACTTCGGTGTGGATCATTTCCTAGACGGTTTAACCGAATGGGCGCCAAAACCGCAAGCACGTCAAACCGATGTACGTACGGTCGAATCAAGCGAGGAAAAATTCTCTGGCTTCGTGTTTAAGATCCAAGCGAATATGGACCCGAAACACCGTGACCGAGTGGCATTTATGCGCGTTGTTTCAGGCAAATACGAAAAAGGTATGAAGCTCAAACACGTACGTATCGGCAAAGATGTCGTGATTTCCGATGCCTTAACCTTTATGGCGGGTGATCGTGCACATGCTGAAGAAGCTTACGCCGGCGATATTATCGGTTTACATAACCACGGCACAATCCAAATCGGCGACACCTTCACTCAAGGTGAAGTGATGAAATTTACCGGTATTCCGAACTTTGCACCGGAACTGTTCCGTCGTATTCGCTTGAAAGACCCACTTAAGCAAAAACAATTACTGAAAGGCTTAGTTCAACTTTCGGAAGAAGGTGCTGTACAGGTGTTCCGTCCGTTAATGAACAATGACTTGATTGTAGGTGCGGTCGGTGTGCTTCAGTTTGACGTGGTGGTTTCCCGTCTGAAAACAGAATATAACGTAGAAGCGATTTACGAAGCGGTAAACGTTGCAACCGCTCGTTGGGTTGAGTGCGGTGATGCGAAGAAATTTGAAGAATTTAAACGCAAAAACGAACAAAACCTCGCATTAGACGGCGGCGATAACTTAACTTATATCGCACCGACTATGGTGAACTTAAATCTGGCGCAAGAGCGTTATCCCGACATAAACTTCTTTAAAACACGCGAACATTAATCTTTGCTAAACAAGCGGTCATTTTGTAGAGAAATTCGACAAAATGACCGCTTTTTTATCCTTCTAATTCTCCTCTTTTCTTATTCCATTATTTTTTTATTGATTTAATAGATTAATAGCTATTATTTTTTTATGGTTTTATGATAGAATTGCCGCGCTATTAAATACTTGACTAAAAATAAGGGAATTTCTAATGAAAAAATGGCTACTTCCGTTACTGGCAACCACATTATTTACCGTAGGTTGCGAAGATAAATCCGTTACACAAAACAATCCGCAAAATAATAAAGAAAGCGAAGTTAAAAACTTAAAAAACAATGAATTAACTCAAGTCACCGTAATTGCGCCTTGGGAGTTAAACAGTTTGCATCCGACTCAATCCGGCGTTATTTTCCAACGAATGAACTTAGCCGAAACTTTAGTTGAAGCGAATGAAAAAGGCGAATTGATTCCGGGATTGGCAACAGAATGGCAAAGTAATGAAGACGCAACCGAGTGGACTTTTACTCTACGTGATGCAACCTTCCATAACGGTGAAAAAGTAAATGCGCAAACCGTAGCCAAAAATCTCAATTTATTAATGGTGCAACCAAGCATTCTACAAAAAGCCTTTATTCAAGAGATCAGTGCATTAGGGGACAATCAAGTTAAATTTAAACTCACGAAATCGTTCGTACCCTTCCCATCTTTTTTAACGCACTATTCCACCATTATTTTAGCGGACGAAGCATTTAATGAAAAAAACGAAGTGGTGAAATTAATCGGTACCGGTGCTTTTAAAGCGACCAAAGTCGAAGCACCGCAAAAAATTGAAGCTGTTCGTTTTGAGCAATACTGGGGAGAAAAACCGAAGGTTCTTCATGCAAATTATTTAGCCAGCAGCCGTAGTGAAACTCGTGTATTAATGGCACAAAGCGATGTAAGTTCATTAGTATTTAATTTAGATACCGCCAGTGTCGCACGTTTAAAAACCGATCCGAATTTAACTGTTACCAGCGGTTCTATCGCTCGTACGATTCAAATGAAGATGGATGCGGCTAAACCGTTCTTTAAAGATTTAACAATTCGCCAAGCACTTTCACAGGCAATTAACCGTAAGGCGATTGCCGAACAAGTGTTAAAAATTAAAGACGGTGCGGCGGATCAAATCTTACCGAAAGCCTTTGCCGATTGGCGTGTGGAAAATAAAGACGAAAGCGTTGATATTGCAAAAATCAAACAAAATTTAACCTCTGCCGGATACCAATTCAATAGCGAAGGCAAATTAACCGATAAAGAAGGAAAGCCGTTCAGCTTTACCTTAAGAACCTTCTCGGATCGTCCGGAATTACCGATTATTGCGACTATTCTCCAAGCACAATGGCGAGAGATTGGTATTGATGTCAATGTTTCTGTCGGCAATTCGAGTGAAATTCCTGCCGGTCATAAAGACGGTAGCTTAGAAATGGCACTCTATGCGCTGAACTATGGCAAAACCATCGATCCGTTCGGTGTTATCGTACAAGATTATGCAAAAGGCGGTAGCGACTGGGGTGTAATGAACTGGAGCAATGAACAATTAGCACAAACGTTAGAGAAAATCGAAACGGAACGTGATCCGCAAAAAGCTAAGCAGTTAAAACAAACGGTTAGCCGAATCATTCATGATGAATTACCGATTATTCCAATTGTGTATTATCAGCAAAATGTCGCAACACATAATGAGATGAAAGGCGTTACGCTAGATACATTCGAAAGAAGATTCTTTTTAGAAAAACTCACAAAATAACATGATAAAAATTTAGCATTAAAAACACGGAAAACAGCATACAAATTTAAGCCGCTTTCCGTGTTTTTTATATGAATTCTCACGGTTAAAAATATGCTTAAGATTATTTTCAGACGCCTACTGCAAATTATTTTAGTGATTTGGTCGGTCGGCACGCTTACTTTTATTTTGACACGACAACTCTCCGGCGATATGGCTTATCGTATTGCGGCAAGTCGTTACGGTTATGATCAAGTCGATAGTGCCGCCGCCGATTTAGTTCGTACCGAATTAGGTCTAGACCAACCTTGGTGGCAAAGCTACGGCAACTGGCTACTTGATCTTTTACAACTTAATTTAGGTAAATCTTTAGTTACCGGCGATTCGGTTTGGAGTGAAATTGCCCATCAATTCGGGCATACACTTAGTCTTGCTCTGGTTGCGCTCGTTATGGCAATTATGATTGGTCCGATTCTTGGTGTACTTGCCGCTCGCAAAGAAAACGGCTTTTTTGACCGCTTTACCTTGGTATTCAGCACGCTGTTTCGCTCCGTACCGGCATTTATTATCGCTATCGGACTGATTACGCTCTTTTCGGCGACATTACGTTGGCTGCCTGCCGGCGGTTACGGTAAATGGCAACATTTTGTTTTACCGGCTTTTACTTTGGCATTAGGTTTAAGTGCGGTTTCTGTTCGTGTGACACGTGCCGCAATGTTACAGGTAAAACAATCCGAATATTACCAATTTGCGCGTTTAAAGGGGCTTTCAAAATGGCAAACTTTTACCCGCCACGGTATCCGCAATATTGCGATTCCGGTCATTGCTTACCATGCGGTACAGTTGGTTTATCTGATTGAAGGTGTGGTCGTGGTAGAAAGTCTCTTCGCTTGGCCGGGCAGCGGACACGCTTTAGTACACGCCATTATTGCCAGAGACGTACCGATGATCCAAGGGACTTCTCTCGTAATGGGCGGTCTATTTGTCCTGTTAAATATGTGTGCGGATATGCTAAGTGCGTGGATTGACCCGCGAATTACCCATAAACGTCATGGAGAATAACAATGAATAAAATGACATTTAGCCAAAAAATAGGGGCGATAATTCTTACTATATTACTCGCTTTTGCCTTTTTACAGCCTTATTTTTACCCGATGGATATTGGCTTCCAAGATCTTGGTAATATGCTTGCTAAACCGGATGAGTTTGCTTGGCTCGGCACCGATCATCTCGGCAGAGATATGCTTGCTCGCCTTGCTTCGGCGATTCGTTTATCATTCGGTCTATCTCTTTTTAGCGTATTTTGTGCCTTAGTTGCCGGGCTGCTATTTGGTATTCTAGCCGGCTTTTTCGGCGGATGGCTTGACCGACTATTCAGCTTTATCTGCGATTTGGTGATGGCGTTACCCGGATTATTATTGATTCTACTCTTTGCCTCATTATCACCGGGATCATTTTGGACGCTCTATTTAGGTATCGCTTTAGTGATGTGGGTGGAATTTTTCCGTGTGATTCGAGCAGTCAGCCAAACACTTGCTTCCAGTGCCGAAATCGAATCTTCACGTTTAATGGGAATGGGCTTATTTTACAGTTTTAAACGCCATCTTTTACCGCGTTTACTGCCGCTTATTGTGACCTTAAGTGCTTTCTCATTAGGTAATGCGATTCTGGCGTTAGCCACTCTCGGATTTGTCAATGTCGGGCTACGTCCGCCAACAGCAGAATTAGGTTTAATGATGACCGAATTATTCCCTTACTACTATGAAGCCCCTTGGATCTTTATGCAGCCGGTAGTTGCGGTCTTTTTCATGGTACTTAGTCTTCAACTTTTATCCGGGAGAGTAAAATAATGGCACTGCTACGAATTGAAAATGTTGGGGTAAAAACCACTACAGGTTTAACTTTAGTTGAACCGATCAGTTTAAGTTTAGAACAGGGCAAAAATATCACGATTCTCGGTGAAACCGGATCAGGGAAAAGCCTACTGATTCAAGCGATTATGGGGGCTTTACCTGAAGGACTTGAAGCAAGCGGTCAAATTTTTGTAGAAAATAGCAAAACCGAGAATATGCAGCTCGAATCCCTTTGGGGTAGAACGTTGGTAATGTTGCCGCAAGAACCTCGTCGTTCTCTTGACCCGATTATGACGATAGGTAAACAGCTTTGGGAAAGTTTTACTTTTGTTGCTAAAAAAGATAAACAAGCGGCAAAAAATGAGGGTAAAAAAGCCCTTGAGCATTTAGGTTTAAAAGCATGGGAAACCGCCTATCCGCACCAACTATCCGGCGGTATGGCTCAACGCGCTTCTTTTGCTGTCGCTACCGCTGCCGGCGGTAAAATTTTGTTAGCGGATGAACCGACCAAAGGGCTTGATCCGAAAAGCAAGGCAAATGTGATTCAATTACTCAAACAGGCTTATCAGCAACAAGGCGGTTTGCTTACCATCACGCACGATATTGACGTTGCCGAACAATTAGGCGGCGAAATCTTAGTGATGAAAAAAGGGCAATTATTAGAAAAAGGTGCAGCAGAGACATTGCTTGCCGACCCGCAGCATCCATATACCAAAGCCTTGATTGCCGCCGATCCGAAACATTGGCAAGCGGTCGAAAATTCGCAAAATTTTGCAAAAAATCAACCGCTTGTTTCGGTGAAAAACCTGAGTGTTGCACGAGGTAAACGCACACTTTTCAGCGGACTTTCATTTGACTTACACCAAGGCGAAATCTTAGGCGTTGTCGGACACAGCGGTATCGGCAAAAGTACGCTCGCCGATGTGCTATGCGGTTTGCTTAAGCCTAAATCGGGCGAAGTAATCTGGCACAGCCGGCAACATAAAAAACATCAGGTATTGAAACTGTACCAAGATCCACCGGAAGCCTTTGCACCGACCGTCAGCTTACAAACACTTTTGGATGACGTGATTAATAAACATAAGTTAGATCGTTCGCAAATTCCAACTTTACTGCAACAGCTAGCACTTGCTCCGGAAATTCTCGCCCGTAATGCGGAAAACGTCTCAGGCGGAGAATTACAACGGATTGCGATCTTACGTGCATTATTGCTTGAGCCGGTATTACTTTTTGCCGATGAAGTCACTTCTCGCTTAGATCCGATCACGCAAAAAGAAACGATTGAGTTATTAATCAATCAATGTCGCCAACGTAAATGCACATTAGTGATTGTGAGTCATGATCCCTATTTGATTGAGAAAAGCTGCGATAAAGTAATTGATTTAACTCAGTTTGTTTAGCGCTTCAGAAAATAGCTGATTCATACTGACGAATCATAACAACAAGCGGTCGTTTTTTTAGGAAAACTTTGCAAAAATTGCGTTGTTCTCTAAAAAAACGACCGCTTATTTCGTTTAATTTGACTATGTTACTCAGTGATGTTATTCAACTAAATCTAGCATTTCCTGTGCATTAGCAAGCACCGTATCGGTAATCTTACTTCCACCTAATAATCTTGCTAAGGCCTGAACGCGTTCCGCTTGGGTTAATAACGACATTTGAGTTTCCGTCTGATTATTTTCCACATACTTTTGCACATTAAAATGGTGATGCCCATAGCTTGCTACCTGCGGTAAATGTGTCACGCAAAGCACCTGACATTTCTTACCTAATTGGCGCAACAGCTTACCGACTGTAGTGGCCGTCAGTCCACTAATCCCAACATCCACCTCATCAAAAATAATTGTCGGTGTGGATAATTTATTTGCCGTCAACACCTGTACAGCCAAGGAAATACGTGATAACTCACCGCCGGAAGCGATTTTAGCTAACGGCTGAGCCTGTTGCCCTAAATTACTGCGCAAATTAAATTCAACAACATCAGCCCCGTTGCTTGATAATCTTTTTGCATCATGCTGAACATCAATAAAGAACTCGCCGTTTTCCATTGAAAGACGTTTAATTTGTGCCGTCACTTGCTCAGCTAATTTTTTACCTGCCTCAAGACGCTTTTGATAAATTTGCTCAGCCAGCTGAATAGACTGTTGATGAGCCGCTTGCTCATCCGCAATTAACTGTTCTTCATTTCCGGCAAAATCCACCAGTTTTTGTAATTCTTGCTGAATAAATTCGTGATGTTGCCATAAATTCTCCGGCAATACATGGTGCTTACGGGCTAATTGAAGCGTCTTACTGATACGTATATCCAACTCATTGAGTAAATCCGGATCTTGCTCTATTTTGCCGGCTAAATCACTCACCTCGGAACTGGCTTCCTGAACCTGAATAAGTGATTCATTGAGCATATTTAATGCCGATTGATAACGTGAATCAACCTCGACTAAATCTTCTAAATGACGAATCGCCTTATATAACATTGAATCGACATTTAGTTCACTTTCGCTCAGTAAATCAGTCACCTCTTGGGATAATGCGGTTAATGCTTCGGAATTGGATAACCGGCTATGCGTTTCTTCCATTTCCTCAAATTCACCTTGCTTAATCGCAAACTCATCTAGCTCATCTACTTGATATTGCAGCAGCTGTTTACGAGCCTCATTCTCTTGGCACTGTTGGCGGAAATTTTTCACTTGCTGATGTAATTTCTTCCAACGCTGGTATTGGCTACTCATTTCATTCAACAAGTTATGAATACCCGCATAGTTATCCAATACCTCCAACTGATACTCACTTTTTAATAATAATTGCGGTGCATGCTGGCCGTTCAAATGAATCAGATATTGACCTAACTCTCGCAGTTGAGAAATCGGTAACGGGCGATTGTTTACAAATGCCTTAGAACGCCCCTCTTGGTTAATCATACGGCGTAAAATACATTCTTGCGGATTATCTTCATCCAGTAATTCATGTTGTTTCAACCATAAATAAGCCGGGCTAGTCGCTTGCATACTAAAGGTTGCGGTAATATCCGCTTTATCCGCACCATGACGAATCATACTGCTTTCCGAACGATAGCCGAGACAAAGGCTTAACGCATCAATCGCAATGGACTTACCCGCCCCGGTTTCGCCGGTAATCACGGACATACCTTCATTCAGCTCTAATGTTAAGTGACGAACAATTGCAAAATTATTAACCGTTAAATGAGTAAGCATAAAACACCTGTAAAAATATATCCTGTATGGATATATACTATTACTGTTTTTTTGAACAGTAAAGTGTTTTTGCAAAATTTTTGCTGAATCCGCCCGCTTGCCATAAAAAAATCCTCGCTGATTTTCATCAACGAGGATTTTTAAATTAATTGATCTTGATACTAGATAAAGACTTGTTCACCGATACGATAACCTTGCGGCGCTTGTTCTTTATCTTCAAAGGTTACAAATTCCCAAGCATTTTCGTTAGCAAGGATTGCACGTAATAATTTGTTATTTAAACCGTGTCCCGATTTATATGCACTGAAATCACCAAGGATATTATAACCGCACATAAATAAGTCGCCGATTGAGTCTAACATTTTATGCTTAACCAATTCGTCTTTATAGCGTAAGCCTTCTTCATTCAAGATACGATATTCATCTAATACAATCGCATTATCAAGGCTACCGCCTAATGCTAAGCCGATTGATTGAAGATATTCAACATCTTTCATAAAGGTGAAAGTTCTTGCACGGCTGATTTTGTGAATAAAGTTTTCGGCAGATAATTCCATTTTGAAATTACGCACATCCTTACTGATCATCGGATGGCTAAAATCGATGGTGAAATCTAGTTTTAAGCCTTTGCTATAAGGCTTCATTTCCGCCCATTTATCGCCTTCTTCCACACGTACCGTTTCTCTGATACGAATAAATTTCTTCGGTGCGTCTTGCTCTTCAATACCGGCATCTAATAATAAATAGATGAACGGACTCGCACTGCCGTCCATAATCGGAATTTCAGGCGCATCCACTTCAACGATTAAGTTATCCAAACCTAATGAAGCCATTGCCGCATTTAAGTGTTCAACCGTTGAAATACGTACACCGTCATCATTAATCATACAAGTACAAAGCTGCGTATCACGAATAGATTCCGCACTTGCAGGAAAATACACCGCCGGTTCTAAATCCGTACGAGCATAAACAATCCCCGTATTAGCCGGTGCGGGACGTAATGTTAGCGTTACTTTTTTACCGCTGTGCAAACCGATACCGGTGACTTTAGTCGCTTGTTTTAATGTTCTTTGTTTAATCATATTCTATCCTTATTCCCCGTTTGGGTAACGGTGTTATTGACCGTTTCTCATAAATCCCGGAATCGAATTAGGAGACCAAACTTGGGAAGAATCCACCTGCTGAGGTTTCGGAGCCGCTTGTTGCGGTTGAGCGAATTGCGCCGGCTGAGCGTAACCCTGTTGTGCAAAAGCAGGTTGTTGAGGCTGTTGCGCTTGTTGTTGATAGCCTTGCTGTTGCATAGGTTGTTGCATTGGTTGCGGAACGACAGTCGCTCTCGGTAACGTTAATTCTTCCGCTTGACCGATACCTGTCGCCACTAATGTTACGCGAAGTTTACCTTCCATTTCCGGATAAACCGAAGTACCGAATACAATCGTCGCATCCGGAGCGGCAAAGCTATGGATATAGTCCATAATCACATCAACTTCGTTTAACTCAATATCCAAACCTGAAGAAATACTTACTAAGATACCTTTCGCACCGGATAAATCCACATCTTCCAATAACGGGCTTGCCACCGCATCGTGTGCCGCATGTTCGGCACGATCCTCGCCTTCGGCAATACCGGTACCCATCATCGCACGTCCCATTTCCGACATAACGGTTTTCACATCGGCAAAGTCCACATTGATTAAACCAGGAGAAGTAATCATATCGGTGATACCTAAAACGGCGTTACGTAAAATATCATTCGCCGCTTTGAAAGCATCCATCATTTTCGTATTTTTAGGTAATACTTTTAATAATTTATCGTTAGGGATGATAATTAATGAATCTACGTGCTTAGATAACTCTTGGATACCTTGCTCCGCGTAATTCATACGTTTGTTACCTTCGAAACGGAACGGTTTGGTTACGATGGCAACCGTTAATGAACCTTGCGATTTTGCGATATCGGCAATAACCGGCGCCGCACCGGTACCCGTACCGCCGCCCATACCGGCAGAGATAAATACCATATCCGCACCCGCAAGCATATTCGATAACGCTTCGCGGTCTTCTTCCGCTGCTTGACGACCTACATTCGGATTTGCACCGGCACCTAAACCTTTAGTGATATTCGCACCGATTTGAATCGTTTGGCGCACGGAACTTGTACGCAATACTTGCGCATCGGTATTTACCGAGAAAAACTCAACGCCGCCGACACCTTCGTTATTCAGGTTTCCGTCCACCATATGGTTTAGTGCGTTACCGCCACCGCCACCAACGCCGACTACCTTAATTACCGCATCTTGCGTTGTTTCATAAATAGGTTCAAACATTTTTTATCTCCCTCGTGCTGATTTGCAACTCAACACATTTAAAAATTCGATCTTGCCACATTAACTACTTTTTTCAGTCCTCGACTCAGAATATCAAGGATACTATCTACTTTCTCGCTAATTTCGCCATTGCCCTTTTCATCCGAGTTATAATGGCTATATTGTAAAAGACCGAGTACTGTCGCATATTGCGGCTTATTTACGTAATCCGTCAATCCTGTAATATTCAACGGATATCCGACTCTTACTTGAGAGCCGAAAATTTCTCTCGCACATTCTACAATATCTTCGATTTGCGAACCACCACCCGTAAGCACAAAACCTGCAATTAATTCCTGTTTTATGCCTTTTTGTAGCAATTCATGACGTAATTGTACCAATTCGTTTTCTACGACTTTTAACAAATCACTATAACATTGTGAAGTCACGGTAGCAACTTGCGCTTTAGTAAAGGTTCTCGGCATACGGCCGCCAAGCCCTGCGACTTCAATTTTCTTATCCGCGTTATGCGTAGGAGGATTAACGGCGCTACCGTAATTGATTTTAATACTCTCGGCTTCATTGCGAGAAGTAGTGAAGACTTGCGCAATATAATCGGTAACATTATTACCGGCAAAAGGAATCACTTTACTAAAACGTAACGCACCGTCGGTATAAACAAGAATATCCATTGTACCGCCGCCGATGTCGATCAAGCATACGCCTAATTCTTTCTCGTCTTCGGTTAAAACCGAATAACTTGATGCAAGTCCGGAAAAGACCACTTGATCCACTTTTAATTTCGCTCGCTCTACCGCATTTTTCAGGTTACGTAACCAATCTTGGTGACAAGCGATAATATGTGCTTGTGCTTGCAAGCGCATACCGGATAAACCGACCGGGTTTTTGGTTGCCGGTAATCTGTCCACTTTATATTCCTGCGGAATAATATGTAAGGTCTCCAATCCGTCAGGTAACTTAATCGAACGTGCGATATGAATAGCCGCATCAATATCTTCGTTTGTTACCGTACCTGAAAGCGGTACGGTACCGCTTTCGTTCAACGCAGTAATATGCTGACCGGAAATCGCAAGCGTTACGCCGATAATTTGACAATCGGAAACAGATTCGGCTTGTTCTATCGCACGTTGAATCGAATTTACCGCTGCATCTAAGTCGATAACACCGCCGCGATCAACGCCTTTAGCTGGGCAACTACCCGAACCGATAACATTAATCACGCCGTCAGGCAATACTTCACCGACTACGGCGACAACTTTTGATGTGCCGATATCTAGACCGACAATGATTTTGGATTCTGCTATTTTTGTCATATCGTTATATTATGCTTGCAAAAAATTATTTAGGTAAAGGACTAAAACCGACCGCCGCGCCATGTTCGTAGCGCAAATCGACATAAGCAAGTTTTTTTCCTTCCGGTACATCAATTTCAGGGAAAATCGTCACGAAGCGATCGATTTTAGGCGTCCATTCGCCACGACCTAATCTGAGTTCGACATTGTTCGACAAAGTTATCGTCCAAGAACCTCGATTATCTACGGAAACGGAAGATAAATCCAAATTACGCGCTTTTAAATCCGCTTTGATTTTACTCCACGCCTCTAAAACCACTTTACCTTCGGTATCAGGTCCGTACAGCATCGGGAATCCGGTTTTATCGATCCTATCCGGCGGTAAACTGAATACAATGCCTTGCTCGGATAAAAAATTCACGTCATTCCATACGGCAACAGGATTGTGTTCAATTAATGTGATACTTAAACGATCCGGATAAACTTTTCGAACCACGACGTCTCTCACCCAAGAAATCGCTAATAATTTTGCTTTAACGTCTTGAATATCTTGACCGAAATATCCTTTTAGAGCCGGTTTTTGCGATAAAGTTTCCCGGATATCCGCATTTGTCGTAAATCTTGTTTTATGTGTCAGCGCATAAGCTCGAATCGGGCTACGATCCAAACTCTCAAGCCAAGTATGCCAATTACTATACACAAGAAACGCAAAGATTACGCATAATAACACAATCAACGGTTTAATTAATACTATCCGATTGAATGGATTTAGCGAAGATCTCACTTTTAGCGGTTTGAAACGGACGGACTGAGCCGTTTTTTTCCGTAAAACAGAAACCATTAAGCACTTAACTCCAATACACGTTCGACTAATTTTTCAAACGGAATGCCGACCGTTGCCGCCGATTTAGGGAAAATACTATGGCTTGTCATACCCGGACAAGTATTCACTTCCACTAAGTTAAAGTGACCATTTGCATCTTCCATCACATCAATACGGCTCCAACCACGGCATCCGACCACCTCATACGCTGCTTTGACCAGTTCCGCTACTTCCGCCTGACGATCGTCACTTAACGCCGGTACGAGATATTGCGTATTATCCGAGATATATTTAGCGTGGTAATCATAAAACTCCCCTTCGGGAATGATTTGTACCGCCGGTAATACTTGACCGTCTAGCACCGGAACAGAATATTCCTTACCCGCCAAGAAAGCTTCTACTAAAACGATTGAATCGAATTTTAACGCTTCTTCCACCGCCGGCAATAATTGCTCAACCGTTTTTACTTTGGTTACGCCGACACTTGAACCTTCGCTTGAAGGTTTAACGAAAACCGGTAAACCTAATTTTGCAATAATTTGTTCGGAATCGACCGCTTCTCCACGGCGAACAACCACCATGTCTGCTGTTGGTAGGCCAACCGCTTGCCACATTAATTTGGTACGGAATTTATCTAATGTCACTGCCGAAGCCATTACGCCGCAACCGGTATAAGGAATCCCCATTTGCTCTAGTGCGCCTTGTAACACACCGTTTTCGCCGATACCGCCGTGTAAAATATTGAATACGCGTTGAATGCCTTTTTCTTTTAATTTTTCAATCGGGAAATCCTTGGTATCAATACCTTCCACATTATAGCCAAGCGATTTTAACGCTTCGGTTACCGCTGCGCCCGAATTTAGCGATACTTCGCGTTCTTGAGAAACACCGCCGAATAACACCGCAATTTTTTCGTCTTTAATGCTCATCTTTTTATCCTTTCTTATTATGGACACGAGGTCTCGTATCCCTACTGACCGATTGGAGATTCACAAGCGGCCAATTTTACAAAATTTTTTGCAAATCTTACCGCTTGTTAGGCTTTCCAGCTTTCCGCCAAGCCACGAGAAATGCGGCTTACGCTACCGGCACCTTGTGCAAGAATTAAATCGCCGTCTTGGATAATTTGATCTAATACTTCGCCAAGCTGATCGGTATCCGAAACCAAAATCGGATCCACTTTACCCAAATTACGGATTGAGCGGCATAACGCTTTACTATCCGCTCCGACAATCGGCGCTTCGCCCGCCGCATACACTTCGAGCATAATTAACGCATCGACTTGCGATAACACTTGTACGAAATCATCAAATAAATCACGGGTACGCGAATAACGGTGCGGTTGGAAAATCATCACAACACGTTTGTTTTCCCAACCTGAACGAGCAGCTTTAATTGTTACGTCCACTTCGGTCGGGTGATGACCGTAGTCATCAACCAACATCACTTTACCGTTCGGACGAATAAATGAACCCAATTGGTCAAAACGACGACCTGCACCTTGGAAATCGGCAAGCGCGGCTAAAATCGCTTCGTTAGCAATTCCTTCTTCTTTTGCGACCGCCAGTGCGGCTGTTGCATTCAGTGCATTGTGTTTACCCGGCACATTCAACAATACGTCAATACGCTCGCCGTTCGGGCAAACCACAGTGTAATGACCTTGGAAACCGGTTTGTTGATAATCTTCGATACGGTAATCCGCTTTTTCACTAAAGCCGTAAGTTAATACTTGGCGACCGACTTGCGGCGCAATTTCTATTACCGTTTCATCATCGGCACACATCACCGCTAAACCGTAGAACGGTAAGTTGCGTAGGAATTTTACGTAAGTCGCTTTCATCTGCTCGAAATCGCCGCCGTAAGTGTCCATATGATCCGGTTCGATATTAGTCACCACCGAAACCATCGGTTGTAAGTGTAAGAACGACGCATCACTTTCATCCGCTTCCGCAATTAAATAACGGCTTGCACCCAAATGCGCATTTTTCCCCGCCGATTTAACCAAACCGCCGTTTACAAAGGTCGGGTCTAATTTCGCTTCGGTATAGATCATCGAAATCATTGCGGTAGTCGTTGTTTTACCATGCGTTCCCGCAACCGCAATACCGTGACGAAAACGCATAATTTCCGCCAACATTTGCGCACGCTGAATCACAGGAATACGCGCTTCTTTTGCCGCACGCACTTCCGGATTGCTGTCGTCAATCGCACTGGAAGCAACCACTACGCTCGCACCGGCAACATTCTCCGCTTGATGACCGATAAACACTTTTGCACCGGCTTCCGCTAAACGTTTAGTCACAGGACCTTCGGCAATATCGGAACCGGAAATTTGATAGCCTTCATTTAATAACACTTCAGCGATACCGCTCATACCCGCACCGCCGATACCGATAAAATGGATCTGATTTACACGGCGCATTTCCGGCACTAATTTTTTAATTTTATCTTGGAAATTTTTCATTGTTGTTTTCCTATCTGTGCAACCAAATATTTTTGTTGATTGCATTTAAAACTATTTAGCTTGTTCGATAATCACTTCCGCCACACGTTGTGCTGCGGTAGGTGTTGCTTTAGCTCTGGCTTTGACCGCCATTTCGGTGAGTTTTCGGCGATCGGCGATTAACGGTTGTAACACATTCAATAAAGTCTGCGGCGTAAAATCTTGTTGCTCGATAATGATTGCCGCACCGTCATCCGCCAAATAAGTCGCATTCAAATATTGTTGGCGATCTTTATGTTGATACGGCACAAAAATTGCCGGTAAGCCTGCCGCGGCGATTTCGCAGACGGTTAAAGCTCCCGAACGGCAAATCACTAAGTCCGCCCAGCTATAAGCCTGCGCCATATCGTCAATAAATTCGGCGGCGATACCGTTGCCGGTCGCTTGATAAATTTCTTCTACCCCGCCGAGGTTACCTTTCCCTACTTGATGACTAATAAAAACATTGTTACCGAGTTGTTTCGCCACTTCAGGTACGGTTTGGTTAATCACTCTTGCGCCTTGGCTGCCGCCCATTACTAAAATATTGATCGGATAACCGCGTTCGGCAAAACGAATTTCCGGCGCTTCGAGCTGGGCGAGATCTTCACGCACCGGATTCCCCACCACTTCTGCATTTGGGAATGCGGTCGGGAACGCTTGTAACACACGGCAAGCGATTTTTGATAACCAGACATTAGTTAAACCGGCAACCGCATTTTGTTCATGTAAAATAACCGGCACACCGCACAATTTCGCAGCAATACCGCCCGGCCCGGACACATAACCGCCCATACCGAGTACCGCATCAGGCTGGTAATTTTTAATGATTTTACGCGCTTGCATTACCGCTTTAAAAATCGCAAACGGCGCTTTCAATAATGCACCGATTCCCTTTCCTTTTAATCCGGAAATTTGAATAAACTCAATCGGAATACCGTGCTTCGGCACAAGGTCGGCTTCCATTCGATCTTTGGTACCTAACCAACGGATCTCCCAGCCTTGTTTTTGCAACTCGCACGCTACGGCAATTGCCGGAAAGACATGACCGCCGGTTCCGCCTGCCATGACAAGAAGTTTTTTAGCCATTTTGATCTCTTTTACAAACTTTTGAGCGGAATCGACCGCTTGTGAAACTTTTTTTAGACAAACTGTTGTTATTGTACAGGAAATTGACAATTTACGGAAAAAGAAAGCGGTCAGTTTTTGCAAATTTTTTGCAAATTCCGACCGCTTGTTGATCTTAACTCTCTTTAATTTGAGCGTGTCCAACCAGTTCTAGGCGATTTTCATAGTCTATGCGTAAAAGTACCGCAATGGCGATCGACATAATCACTAAACTGGATCCGCCGTAACTGACCAGCGGGAAAGTCAGACCCTTGGTCGGCAGTAAACCGGAAGCGACCCCTAAGTTCACAAAGCCTTGAATAAAAATCCAAATCGCAATACCGAAGGCGAAAAAGCCTCTGAAACGCGCTTCCAGTTTTAACGCGTCTCGACTGATTTTAAGTGCGCGTAACGATAATACCGAGAGTAAAATCACGATGGCGACAATCCCGATAAAACCGAATTCTTCACCGACTACCGCCATAACAAAGTCGGTATGCGCTTCGGGAAGGTATTCTAATTTTTGGATTGAGTTACCTAACCCCTGTCCCCAAAATTCGCCCTGACCGAATGCCATTTGTGAATTTGAAAGTTGGAAACCGTCCCCGTAAGCATCGGCGAACGGATCCATAAACGAGGTTACTCGTTTTAAACGATATTCTGACGTCAGTACCAAAAAGGCGAACAGTAAAATACCCGTTACCCCTAAAAATAGGAACTGCATTACTCTTGCGCCCATAATAAACAACATCGCAAAAGTGAGCATAAAGAGTACGAAGGTACTACCTAAATCCGGTTGTAACAGCAATAAAAAACCGAAAATACTGAGAATCACCATCGGACGAATAAAACTGAGCCGTTTGGTGCGCATTTCATCGTATTTACGCACATAGAAACTGGAAAAGTAGCAAATGATCGCTAATTTTGCCAATTCCGCCGGCTGAAAATTGACCGGACCAAGCGGGATCCAACGTACCGCACCGTTAATACTGCGCCCGAAAATCAATACGATAACCAAAAAAGCCAGCGATACGAGGAAAAACAGCACGTTTCGCTTTTCCCAGCTTTCGGTCGGAATTTGCACGATCGTGACAAAGGCAAACAATGCCGCCGCTAAATAGACGCCGTCACGCACCGCAAAATAAAACGGATCATTGTTTAAACGGGTACTGACCGGAATTGATGCCGAGGTAACCATAATGAAGCCGATAACCAGTAAGCCGAAAAACAGCCAAAGCAAAGTACGATCGTATAACGAATTCGCCGGTGTTAATCGAACCCATTTATCCCATTCTGTCTTCAATCTTTCTAACATATTAAGCGGTTACTTCCTGAGCTAATTTAACAAAAACCTGTCCGCGTTCTTCAAAGTTCTTAAATTGATCGAGACTTGCGCACGCCGGTGACAATAACACCATATCGCCTTTTTTCAATTGCGGGCGGATTTGTTCAATCGCTTGTTGCATAGTCTCCACCAATACGCTTTGGCTTGATAATGCGGCTAATTGCGCACCGTCCTGACCGAAGCAATAACAAACGATATTCGGTTTATTGATAAGCGGTTTTAACTCGGAAAAATCAGCGGCTTTACCGTCACCCCCTAATAACAAATAAAGCGTTCCCGCTACTTGTAAACCGTTGAGTGCCGCTACCGTACTGCCGACATTGGTTGCTTTTGAGTCGTTTACCCAACGCACACCGTCATTGGTCTTGACCGCTTGGAAACGGTGATTCAAACCGCCGTACACTTGCAATGCTTTGACAATTCCTTCACGCGGAATGCCCGCCGCTTCGGCTAACGCCATTGCCGCTAATGAATTCATTTCGTTATGACGACCTGAAATCAGCATTTCTTTAGTTGGGATAATCGCATCATCGCCCGAATATAAAATGCCGTTACGCATCGTATATTCGGCGTTATGTTCTGCAAAACGAATCAATTTTTTGACCGCTTGCGTTTCAAGCGGATAAGTCAGTCTATCTTCACCGTTTACAATCACATTCTCGGCATTGTCATAAATACGCAATTTCGCTAAACGATATTCTTCCAGCGAGTTATTGTAACGATCCATATGATCTTCACTAATATTTAAAATAGTTGCTGCCACCGCATTTAATGACGAAGTGGTTTCTAATTGGAAACTAGACAGTTCCAACACAAACAATTCATATTCATCGTTTAACAGGCTTAATACCGGCACTCCGATATTGCCGCCCATACCGACTTTAATCCCCGCCTGTTTTGCCATTTCGGTCACTAAGGTCGTCACCGTGCTTTTGCCGTTTGCACCGGTAATCGCAATAATCGGTGCTTTCGCCTCACGTACAAATAATTCGATATCGCCAACCACTTCCATACCGGCGTTGATCGCTTGTTGAATTTCCGGTGTAGCCAACGCAAGCCCCGGACTAATTACAATTAAATCGGAGGCTAACAGCCACTCGCTGTTTAAACCGCCGGTATGCAACGGTACATCTGCCGGAAGTTGATCTGCTCCAGCCGGTGTTTCACGAGTGTCAATGACTTGTACTTTTGCTTGCTTATCCGCCAAAAACTCGACACAAGATAAACCTGTTTTACCTAAGCCGATAACCGTAATGACTTTATCTTTATATTGGTTTTGCATAATTGAATCTCTTTATAACTCTTTATAATTTGTTAAAAAGGTGGGACAAGCCCACCTATGATTAACGAAGTTTTAACGTCACTAAGCCGATTAACACAAGCATCAAGGTAATAATCCAGAAACGCACGATAACACGAGGTTCCGGCCAACCTTTTAATTCGAAGTGATGATGAATCGGCGCCATACGGAAGATACGTTTTTGGCGAAGTTTATACGAACCGACTTGTAAAATTACCGAAAGGGCTTCCACTACGAATACACCGCCCATAATCACGAGTAATAATTCTTGGCGAACCAATACCGCAATCGTACCTAACGCACCGCCTAATGAAAGTGAACCGACATCGCCCATAAATACTTGTGCCGGATAGGTGTTGTACCATAAGAAGCCTAAACCGGCACCGACAATCGCAGTACATAGAATCACTAATTCACCGGCATTCGGAACAAACGGAATATGTAAATATTGTGCAAAATTGAAGTTACCGGTCGCCCAGGCGATTAATGCAAAAGCCGATGCCACCATAATGGTCGGTACAATCGCTAAACCATCTAAACCGTCCGTGAGGTTTACTGCGTTTGAAGTGCCGACAATTACAAAATAAGACAGAATGATAAAGAAAATACCAAGCTGCGGCATAAAGTCTTTAAAGAACGGCACCACTAATTGGGTTGCTGCCGTATCTTTACCGACTGCATAAATGCCGAATACTGCAATCAACGCAATCACTGATAACCAGAAATATTTCCAACGAGCAATTAAGCCGTCGGTATTTTTACGTTTGATTTTCCAGTAATCATCGACAAAACCAACCGCACCGTAGCCGAATAACACAAACAGCACAAACCAAACATAGCTGTTACGCAAATCCGCCCAAAGTAAGGTACTCACACCGATGGCGATTAAAATCATAATGCCGCCCATAGTCGGTGTACCGCGTTTTTTAAAGTGGCTTTCCGGACCGTCGTTACGCACTTCTTGACCGAATTTTAAGAGCTGTAAGCGACGAATCACTTCAGGCCCAATCCATAAACCGATTCCCATTGCGGTAAGCAACGCCATAATCGCACGGAAAGTAATATAAGATACAACGTTAAATGCCGTATTGTATTGGACTAAATACTCAGCAAGCCAAACTAACATAACAAAACCCTTGTTAAATTATTTTAAGCGGGTAAATCACCCGATTTATATTTAAATAGCGACGAGCAAACGCTCGCACCGCTATCTACCTTAACATTAAAAAGAAACGCCCAAAGAAAGGCATAAAGCGGAAATCAACGTTTCCATTTTTTGGCTGCGAGAGCCTTTTGCCAATAACACAAGCGGTTGTTTTTCCGCAATTTTTTGCGAAATAATCGGCAATAAGAAATCGTGCATCGCTTGTTTATCGGTAAAATGATGTGCCGTATCATGACTGATTACCGCACTTTGCTTACCGAAGCTGACGACTAAATCTAAATTCGCTTCACGTACGAAATCCGCCACTTGCTGATGACAAGCCTCACTTTCGTCACCGAGTTCCGCCATATCGCCGACCGCAAAAATGCGGAAAGCCGGATAATTTTTTAACACCGACACCGCCGATTTCATCGAATCGACATTGGCGTTATAAGTATCGTCAATGAACAAACAATGATCATTGACTTCAACCGGATACAAACGACCTTTTACTTGCGAACGTTGTTCCAAACCGGATTTGACCGCTTGTAAATCCGCACCGACCGCCATAGAGAGCGAAGTTGCCGCTAAAGCGTTGCTGATATTATGTGCGCCTAAGTAAGGCAAATTAATTTCGATTTCACCTTGCGGAGAATGTAAGGTAAAGCGAGATCCGGCTAAACCCAATTCCACATTTTCCGCCCAAAAATCCGCATACGAATCTTGATCCGAACCGATATAGCTAAATGATTGTAGCTCATGCTCGCCGATTTCTTTTTGCCATTGCGGATAATAAAAGGCTTGATTCACAATCGCTTTACCGCCGGCTTTTAAGCCTCGATAAATTTCGCCTTTTGCTTGCGCTACACCTTCGAGTGAGCCGAAACCTTCTAAATGCGCCGCGGCAACGTTATTCACTAAACAAGCGTCCGGCTGAGTAATTTCTGTGGTATAAGCGATTTCGCCGATATGGTTTGCCCCGAGTTCCACCACCGCAAATTTATGTTGCGGCGTTAAACGTAACAAGGTCATCGGCACACCGAGGTCGTTATTTAGGTTGCCAAAGGTATAAAGCACTTCATCTTCACAAGCGGTCATTTTTTGCAAAATTTTTGCCGTCATTTCTTTTACGGTGGTTTTGCCTGAAGAACCGGTCATCGCCACGGTTTTCGGATTAAGTTTCGCTTTTAACCATTTGGCTAACTCGCCTAACGCAAGGCGTGTATCTTTCACCACAATTTGCGGTACGGAAATCTCACATTCACGCTCAACCACTACTGCCACACTGCCTTGTTCCACCGCATTAGCTAAGTAATGGTGCGCATCAAAGTTCTCGCCTTTTAACGCAAAAAACAGCCCGTTTTCGACCGCTTGTCGAGTATCGGTACTAGTGGTTTCCACCAGCACATTGCCATCACCAATTAGCTGTGCATTAAGAATGCCGGCAATTTCATTTGTTGTTAGTTTTATCATTGAATATCTATCTTCAGCCTATTTATTGCATTTCCCCCTATTTTCCTCCGAAGCGGTTGCGTAAACTTTTGAGGACAATTTTTCGTGTCTGAGCTTGCTTGCAAGCGAGTTTGAAAAATTCGTCCCAAAAGTTAGCAATAAGCAGAGGAAAAAGGAAAATCTGGGGTCGCCTTTCTTTGGTTACTTTCTTTGGCGAAGCAAAGAAAGTGACAAGCTACAGGTATTTAGCCGCGGTTTCCTGATCTGAAAAATGATGCTTAGTCGTCCCGATAATTTGGTAATCTTCGTGCCCTTTACCGGCAATTAAAATCACATCTTTTTCATTCGCTTGTTCAATTGCGGTTTTAATTGCTTGTTCACGATCGTGGATCACTTGTACTTTCTCCACTTGAACGAAACCGTTGAGAATATCCGCCATAATCTTAGCGTTATCTTCGGTTCTCGGATTGTCATCGGTCGCAATCACTTTATCCGCCAGTTCTTCGGCAATCGCCGCCATCATCGGGCGTTTGCCCGCATCACGATCACCACCGCAACCGAAAATACAATAAAGCTCGCCTTCGGTATGTAATCGTGCCGCTTGCAAGGCTTTTTCCAACGCATCCGGCGTATGAGCGTAATCGACTAATACAAGCGGTCTATTTTGCGGATTTTTTTGCGAAACGACACACTCCATACGTCCGGCAACCCCTTGCAGAAGCGGTGCAGTTTCAATTAATTTTGGTAAATCATGACCAAGCACTAATAAGCCGGCTAATGCTGTGAGTAAATTATTGACGTTAAATGCACCGATTAAACGGCTATTTAACTCGCCGTTGCCCCAGCTCGATTCAAACGCAATTTTTACACCTTGTAAGCTAAAGCTCACATCGGTCGCTTTAACGAATTTATGCTCGCTACTAAAGCTCGCATCGGTACTGACGGCAACCGCATCCGGCAATTTTGCCAACCATTCACGCCCGACTTCATCATCTGCGTTTAATACTTGTGCTTTGGTATCTAATTCGCTAAACAAACGGAATTTTGCTTGTGCATATTCTTCCATTGTCTTGTGGTAATCGAGATGATCACGGCTTAAATTAGTGAATACCGCTAAATCATAGCTTAACGCTTCCGCACGATATTGAGCTAAGCCGTGCGAAGAAACTTCCATCGCACAAAAATCAGCGCCCATTTCCACAAAGTCGGCTAAATTACGTTGCACTTCAATCGCCGAACCGGTGGTATTTGCCGCATCTTGTACTTTGCCGTATAAACCGTTACCGATCGTCCCCATTACCGCCGATTTTCCGCCTAATAGGTTATGCCATTGGGCAAGTAATTGCGCGCTTGTGGTCTTGCCGTTGGTACCAGTTACACCTACGAGAGTAAGTTTTTCAGACGGATTGGCATAAAACGCACCGGCAATTTCCGATAAAATACGAGCCAAATTCGGTACTAAAACCACCTTACAAGCGGTGCGATCTAAGTTATATTTTGCAAATTTCGCATCCAACTCAATTTCGTCCTGCCCTTCGTCCGCTTCCGCCAAGACTAAAGCTGCGCCTTGCTCAATCGCTTTTTGAATAAATCGACGACCATCCACTTGATGCCCTTTTAACGCCACAAACAGATCGCCTTCACCCACTTGGCGAGAATCCAACGTCATTTGCTTAAGCGGTTTTAATTCCGTCACCCAAGCATCAAGTTCGGTGAGAAAGGGAAGTAAACGTTTCATATTGTTACCTAATTTATTCTGTTCTAATTTACTTTTTGTTCTAATTTAATTTCTCGTACGGCACTTTCGGTGTCGGTGAGGTTATCCGGTTTGATATTTCTCGTTTTCAGGGTATAGCCCATAATACTCGAGAATAACGGCGCAGAAACCGAACCGCCGTAGTATTGTCCGGCTTTCGGTTCGTTAATCAACACAACCAAGGCAAAGCGGGGATCACTTGCCGGCGCAACACCTGCGGTATAGGCAATATATTTTTCGACGTATTGCCCTTTTTCAAGTTTACGAGCCGTACCGGTTTTCACCGCCACACGATAACCTTCCACCATCGCTTTCTGACCGCCTTCGCCTTTTTGCGCCACACTTTCCATCATATGCACTACGTCACGAGTAATTTTTTCCGGTAATACTCGTTCGCCGATAACCGGCGGATCCACTTTGGTAATCGAAAGCGGTCGATAAATACCGAAACTTCCCAAGGTCGCATAAGCTCGCGCAAGCTGTAACGGTGTAATATTTAAACCGTAACCGTACGCCATGGTTGCACGTTCGATATCCGACCAACGTTTACGATCGCCGTTCGTCCCTTTTTGTTCGCCCAAGCCTAAACCGGTATCTTTACCGAAACCGACCTTGCTATAAGTATCGACCAGTGCGGTGGACGGCATACGTAACGCCAAACGGCTTACCCCGATATTACTCGATTTCTGTAAAATACCGGTCAGCGATAAACTTTCACGCGGCGCAACGTCTTTAATCGTATGCCCGTTTACCACAAACGGACGCGTATTAATCACTTCGTCGCGATAAGTCGCCCCGTTTTGCAATGCGGTTAAAACCACTAACGGCTTAACCGTCGAACCCGGTTCGAAAGTATCGGTAATCGCTCGGTTACGCATTAATTCCGGCTTAAAACTGTCCCGTTTGTTCGGGTTAAACGAAGGCGCATTCGCCATCGCCAAAATTTCGCCGGTTTGCACATCAACTAACACCGCCGTGCCGGATTCGGCATTATTGGCAATAACCGCTTCTTTAATTTTTTTATATACTTCGGATTGTAATTCTTCATCGATACTCAACATAACGTCTTGCGGATCGTATTGTTTTTCATCGCGAATATTTTCAATCACATTACCGCGCGCATCTTTACGAATCACTTGGCGACCGTTTTTACCGATTAATAAAGAATCGAAACTACGCTCTAAACCTTCCGTACCGTGTACGTCATCAATATCGGTAAAACCGATTAATTGCGAGGCTTCTTCCGCCAGCGGATAAAAACGGCGTGATTCGGCTTTCAATACCATACCGTCGATTTTCAGTTCTTGCGCATAATTGGCGATACTCTCCGGCTCGTGGCGTGCGATGTAGATAAAACGCTGGCGCACCGCTTTATATAAACGCGCCATCAGGTCGTTATATTTTTCGCCGGTCGCTTTGGCAATCGCTTCAAGTTTAGAACGTTCGAGTTGCGAGGCGGAAATTTCCTGCATTAAGAATGCGGAACTCGGATTATTTCTCACCGATTGGATTAACGTATTGTAATCCAGCCCGGTCGATTGCGCTAAAAGCGTCCAGTAATCTTCACTTTTTGTATTGAGAATAGAACGAGGATCAAAGGCTACTTTTTCTTTTGAAGTATTCTTTTTCTCTATGAAATCATTGACGTTTTTTTCAATTTTACTTTTGGAGGCACCCATTTCCATTGCCAGTAATTTCCAACGTTCAGGGCTTCGGCGTAATTTGCTGTCAAAATATTCTCGAGGATCGAGGGTGAGAGAGTACATCGGTACACTGATGGATAAGAATCGGCCGTTACGATCAAGAATTCGCCCTCGCGTGAAAGGTAACTCTTTAGTACGCAATGAGCGGTTATTCGCTTCATTAATCAGGCGTTCGGAATCAAATAACTGAATATGAGCCGCTTTAGCAATCAGCATTCCCGCCATTACAAGGATGAAAAAACCGACCACACCAAAACGAATCGGGAGATAACTCGGTTCATTTTTAGTATTAGTTTGCTTTTTTACTTCTGTATTCGGCTCGATAGCCACGGGTTTACGCTTTAATTTAACTGACTTTGCCATGCTTTATTCAACCAAAATAACTTCTTGCTCTTTTTTTATCGACTGTAAACCGAAACTTGCCGCCGCCGCCTCTACGCGAGATTTCTGGCTCTTCGCATTTTCTTCTAATTGTAAGTGGATATATTGATTTTCAAGTTTACGCTGTGCCTGTACAAGTTTACCTTGCTCCGCAGTCAATAAACGGGTTTGATGAGTAATCCAAATCGTACCGATTGCAGTTGCAACGACGGCAATAATCAGGATTAGAGCCACCTTATTATGCGCGGTTAAATCATCTAAAATAATTTGATGGAGCGGATAACGTTCATTACTTGCCATTCGCTAAATCCTCTATCTTTTTTCCGCAATACGTAATACGGCACTACGTGAGCGAGGGTTTGCTTCGATTTCCGCTTCGCTCGGCATAATCGCTTTACCAATGATTTTTAACGGAATATTTTTATTTAATTCCGACTCCAAAATAGGTAAACCTTTCGGCACGTCCATACCTTTACTGTTTTTCTTCATAAATTGTTTAACCATTCGATCTTCTAACGAATGGAAACTGATAATCGATAAACGTCCTTCCGGCGCCAATACGCTTAATGCCGACTGTAACGCTTTCTCCAGCTCGTCCAACTCGCTGTTAATAAAGATACGAATTGCTTGAAACGAGCGAGTTGCCGGATGTTTGTGCTTGTCTTTGAAAGGCACGGCATCGGCAATAATTTGCGCCAATTGCAGCGTACGAGAAATCTTATTCGTTGCAGATTTATTGTAAGAAACGACCGCTTGTGCAATGCGTTTGGCAAAACGTTCTTCACCGAAGGTTTTTAGCACCCACGCCAAATCGTCCGCTGAAACTTGTGCCAGCCATTCGGCAGCCGATAAACCTTTAGTGGTATCCATACGCATATCAAGCGGCCCGTCGCGCATAAAACTGAAGCCGCGTTCCGCATCATCAAGCTGCGGCGAAGAAACGCCGAGATCAAGCAAAATACCGTCAATTTTGCCGGTTAAGCCTAATTGTTCACAAACATCAGGAATCGCAGAAAAAGCGGTATGCTCAATTTGAAAGCGAGTATCGTCAATCGTATTCGCTTCGGCAATTGCACGAGGATCACGATCCGTCGCAATTAAGCGACCTTGTTCGGAAAGCTTTGAGAGAATGAGTCGAGAATGACCGCCTCGTCCGAAAGTACCGTCTATGTAAATACCGTTCGGCTTAATCGCCAAACCGTCAACGGCTTCATGTAGCAATACGGTAATATGCTTATGGACTGTGTCGTTCATTATTTTTCCAACTCACTTATTTATCTTATAAAGAAAGGTTTTTTAAGGCTTCGCAATTCAGCATTTCCGCCGAACCGCCCAAGGCAAGATCTTCCGCAATTTGTGATTGCCACTGTTTATCTTGCCAAATTTCAAATTTATTTAATTGCCCGACCAACATAATTTGTTGCTCGAGCTGTGCGTGCTGTCTGAGTGTGGGGCTAAGTAAAATTCTGCCCGCAGCATCCATTTCACATTCGGTTGCAAAACCTTGCATTACACGCTGAATACGACGCTGCATCGGATCAAAATTGGAAAGCGCAAGTAGTTTTTGTTCCACCGTTTCCCATTCGTGTAACGGATAAAGCAATAAACACGGCTGGCGAATATCAACGGTGCAAACCAAAACTCCCTCGTGTTGTTCACGCAATTCGGCACGATAACGAGTCGGAATAGCGATCCGTCCTTTATTATCGATACTAATTGAAGTTACGCCGCGAAACATTTTGCCAACCTAGCCAAGCTTATTGATACGTTTAAAAGATTCGTTAATTTAGGAAAAGTTCCTAAAAATTCCACAAAACACCACTTTTTCCCACTTAAGAGATCAAATTTTATAGATTAGTTGTTAATCGGGCAAGCTGTTTTACCGTTTTGTTTGGTAAAGATCATAACAAAAAAAATAAGCGGTTCGATTTTGCAAAAATTTCACAAAATCGAACCGCTTGCTTAACACTCGATTACATCATATTTGAACGTTGCTTATGCAGTAACTTGGCGATCACGTTTTCTACGGAAAGTTCCACTTGCTCGCCTAAACGTTGCGTGAGGTTTTTCTTCTGTTTAAATTTCAATTCGATCACCTCTTTTTCTTTGATCGCATTAAGCAATAAATCATCGCTGGTATTGATTTCATCAACCAAGTCGAGTGCCAACGCCTGTTTACCGAACCAATGCTCGCCGGTGGCGATTTTTTCAATATCCAATTGCGGGCGGTTCTGCGCTACGAATTGTTTAAATAATTGGTGAGTTTCTTCCAATTCTTGTTGGAATTTTTGTTTGCCTTTCTCGGTATTCTCGCCGACTAAGGTTACCGTGCGTTTATATTCGCCGGCGGTCATCACGTCCACATCAATTTCGTGTTTTTTCAATAAACGATGAATATTCGGCACTTGCGCCACCACACCAACCGATCCGATAATCGCAAACGGAGCGGCGACGATTTTATTCGCCACACACGCCATCATATAACCGCCGCTTGCCGCCACTTTATCGACCGCCACCGTCAGCGGAATATTGTGAGTACGTAAACGTTGTAATTGAGAAGCCGCTAAGCCGTAACCGTGTACTACACCGCCCGGACTTTCCAATCTTAATAACACTTCATCCTCTTTATTCGCTAAAGAAATGACCGCATCAATTTCTCGGCGTAGAGAACTTACTGCATGCGCCTGAACATCGCCGGTAAAATTAAGTACAAACAAACGTGACTTCGGCGCTTCTTCTCCCTGTTCTCCAAGCTCTTTCAAACGTTTCTTTTCCGCTTTCGCTTTTTCTTTCGCCGCTTTTTTCTCCGCTTTTTCCGCTTGTTTTTGTGCTTCTTCACTCAAGAAAAAATTCGCTAAAGACTTTTGTTGCTCCTGATATTTTTCGGTCAGATTCGTAATCGAAATCGCACCGCTTTCAGGCTGTTTTCGAGCTTCCAAAATCAGCATCACCACCACCGCAACAATGCCGAACAACGTCAGTAATTCTAATAAAAAAATACCGTAATTAAGTAAAATTTCTTTCCACATGCCGTGAGATTCCTTTTGTAAAAATAAAATTAATTTTGATCGCTTGTGTTCGCTTCCAATACATCGACAACCGCTTGAGCCGCTTGAGCGTCCGCATCACATTGAATCAGTTTATGTAATTCAGTAAAACGTTGTTTTAATTCGTTTCGCTGTTTTCTATGGTCTGCATCATCCGCCAAATAATTACCCAAATACCAAGCTAAATTTTCCGGATTACATTCGTCTTGAATTAATTCCGGCACGAGCATTTCATCCGCTAATAAATTAGGCAGGGAAATATATTTGGTCTTCACTAAGCGTTTCGCCAACCAATAAGTCATCGCTTTCATTTTATAGCCGACAACCATCGGTGATTTGCATAACATTCCCTCTAATGCCGCCGTACCGGAAGCAAGTAATGAGGCTTCCGCCGCAATCATCGCTTGACGGGCGTTGCCTTTCAGAATATGTACCGATAATTCAGGAGCAACTTGCGCTTTAATTTGCTCGAATTGGGCGATACGCTTGTCATTAACCAACGGCACTAAAAATTGTAAGTCCGGATACTGTTGTTTTAGAATTTGCGCCGCTTTTAAGAAAGGTTCCGCTAAAAACCTGACTTCACTGGCTCGGCTTCCAACCAAAATCGCCAGATAACGTTGCGTTTCATCCAAATTTAAAGTGGCACAAGCTTCTGAGCGATTCGGTTTCAGCGCAATCGCATCCGCCATGGTATGACCGATAAAACGGCAAGGCACATTAAAGCGATCGTAAAATGCTTTCTCAAACGGCAAAAACGCCAACACTAAATTAGTCGCACGTGCGATTTTCTGAACACGATTCTGACGCCATGCCCAAACCGAAGGACTAACATAATGAATAGCTTTAATTCCGCTCGCTTTGAGTTTTTCTTCGACGGTTAAATTAAAATCGGGTGCATCAATACCGATAAAAATATCCGGCTTTTCCGCTAACATTGTTTCAATCACTTGCTTACGACGTTTCAGCAAACGCGGTAAATGTTTGACCACTTCCGCCAATCCCATTACCGCCAACTCTTCCATATCAAATAGTGTTTCGCAACCGGCTTGTATCATTCGGGGGCCGGCAACTCCGATAAAACAGGCGTTCGGATAATGTAATTTAAGGGCGTTAATCAACCCAGCACCAAGAATATCACCAGAAATCTCACCGGCAACTAGAGCAATAAGAGGCGCTTCTTTTGTCATCATAATTTCACTCTCATTAATTATTCATTTAATTACTTTTATTATAGGCTGATTATAACCAATCACAATATAAACTAACAAAATCACATTGATTGAATTTTTCACTCCAAGTAAACTATAGCCTTTGATTTATATTTCATTTGGAGTGAATATGAAAAAAACAGCATTAGCCCTTTTCGCTTCTGCTTTTATGGCAAGCTCGGCATCAGCGGTTGAATTATTTAACTTAGATTCAACTGGTACTAAAGCGGAATTTATCGGTTCCGCTCGTGTAAAATGGACAAGTACTTCAACTAAAGATACTTACCAAAACGGTTCGGCGGTTCGTAATCACGTAAATAAACCGGTACAAAATAACGGTTCACGTTTCGGTTTCCGCTTAACTCAACAACTCGGCAGCGGTGTTTACACTTTAGGCCGTGTCGAATGGCGTTTACGCGGTGCCGATGAGCGTGGCGTGTCAAGTTCTCAACACGATTTTGATCATATTTATGCTCATCAACTTTACGCCGGTTTCGGTCATAAGCAATACGGTGAAGTGACTTACGGTAACCAAACGGTGATTACCGATGAAGTCAAACAAACCGATATCCCGAATACCTTAAGTTTATCTGACGGCTTATTAGTTTCCGGCGCACGCCGTTCGGTACAATATGTGTATAAAGGTATTGAAGGCTTAAAAGTCGGTGCGTACTACGGCGGTCATAGCCAACGCTCGAATACGAATATGGATTTAAGCCAAGATCGTAAAGACGTATGGGGCTTCGGTTCAATTTATAACCATAAATTTGACGACGTACAAAGCGTACAAGTGGCGACCGGTTTCTCTCGCGAGCGTTTCGAGCGTATCGGTTCGGCACCGACTTATGACCGTAATGCTTATTCGGTAGGTGCGGCATATACCTATGATAAAACTACATTCGGTGTGGATTTAGAACGTCGTAAAACAGAAAATCAATCGGTACAAGGCAACGAACGTACCGAAAAAGAAGTGCGTACCCTTGTGTACCATCGTTTAACCGATGATTGGCGTGCATACGGTATGTACGCTTATAAAACCAATAGACTTGAACGTGCAATCGGTCGAGATAATAACGAGAAAAAACACCAATTTATGGTGGGTACCGAATACTATTTACCAAAAGTGGTTGATCAGTTAAAAACCAAACTTTTTGTAGAATGGCAAGCGACTCGTACCACACATCCGGAAGCTAAAGTAGCTCGCGGCGTGAACAAATCACGCGACTATACGACAGTTGTCGGTTTCCGTGCTTATTGGTAATTTCATATTATCCGAAAACAACAAAGCCCAAGCATTGCTTGGGCTTTTTATTGCAATAAATAAGCGGTCAAAATTTGCAATTTTTTTGCAAAACCCGACCGCTTGTTAGTCTCTAATTAATCCGAATTATTTGGTTAATTGAACTAAGATACGGCGTACCGGCTCTGCCGCACCCCATAATAATTGGTCACCTACGGTAAATGCCGCAAGATATTCCGGACCCATCGCTAATTTACGTAAACGACCGACCGGAACGCTTAACGTACCGGTTACTTTCGCCGGCGTTAATTCGCGTAAAGTGGTTTCTTTATCGTTCGGGATTACTTTCACCCATTCGTTATGCGCCGCAATAATTTGCTCGATTTCCGCTAACGGTAGATCTTTTTTCAATTTAATAGTGAATGCTTGGCTATGGCAACGTAATGCACCGATACGCACACATAAACCGTCCACCGGAATCGGGTTATCGCTTAAACCTAAAATTTTGTTGGTTTCCGCATAACCTTTCCATTCTTCTTTGGTTTGGCCGCTTTCTAATAATTTATCGATCCAAGGGATTAAGCTACCGGCAAGCGGCGCACCGAAGTTATCGGTCGGGAAACTGTCTTCGCGCATTTTCGCCGTTACTTTGCGCTCAATCTCTAAAATAGATGATGCCGGATTCGCCAACTCCGCTTTTACGGAAGCTTCCAATTCGCCCATTTGTGAGAGTAACTCACGCATATTTTTCGCACCCGCACCTGAAGCCGCTTGGTAAGTTGCAACCGAAACCCATTCGACCAAATCTTTTTCGAATAAACCACCGATTGCCATTAACATTAAACTTACGGTACAGTTACCGCCGACAAAAGTTTTAATGCCGTTTTTTAAACCTTCGGAAATGACGTGTTGGTTTACCGGATCCAATACGATAATCGCATCTTTTTCCATACGTAATGCCGATGCGGCGTCGATCCAGTAACCGTTCCAACCCGTTGCTTTTAATTTAGGATACACTTCGTTCGTGTAGTCACCGCCTTGGCAGGTTACGATAATATCTAATTTTTTTAATTCTTCGATATCAAAGGCATTCTTTAACTCGCCCGCATCTTTACCCGCAAAAACCGGCGCTTTTTGACCCGCTTGCGAGGTAGTGAAGAAAATCGGGTTAATGTTCGCAAAGTCGTTTTCTTGAACCATACGATCCATTAAAACCGAGCCAACCATACCGCGCCAACCGATAAAACCTACATTTTGCATTTTATGCTCCTAATTAAATTTACTAAGTTGTGTTTGAATTTATTTTGAGAAATAGAATCTGATAAATACAGGATTTTCTACTAAAATGCAATTAGTTTTAGACTATTTAAATAATATTATTTAAATTCTTTACTATAGTGTACAATACACACAGTCCATTAACCAAAATAAAAGGATGTTCTATGAAACTCACAAATCTAGCTCTTGCTTTTACATTATTCGGCGCATCGGCAGTTGCCTTTGCACATGCGGATCATGATCATAAAAAAGCGGATAACAGCTCAGTGGAAAAACTTGTCGTACAAGTACAACAACTTGATCCTGTAAAAGGAAACAAGGATGTCGGTACGGTAGAAATTACCGAATCTGCATACGGTTTAGTGTTTACTCCGCACTTACACGGTTTAGCTCAAGGTTTACACGGCTTCCATATTCACCAAAACCCAAGCTGTGAACCGAAAGAAAAAGACGGTAAACTGGTTGCCGGTTTAGGCGCGGGCGGGCACTGGGATCCGAAAGATACCAAGCAACACGGCTATCCGTGGTCGGACGATGCGCACTTAGGTGATTTACCGGCATTAACCATCGCACACGACGGTTCTGCAACCAATCCGGTTCTTGCTCCGCGTTTGAAAAAACTTGATGAAGTTAAAGGTCACTCTTTAATGATTCACGAAGGCGGCGATAACCACTCTGATCACCCGGCTCCATTAGGCGGTGGCGGTCCGCGTATGGCTTGCGGCGTCATCAAATAACATAATTAAATAAATTTAAACCGATGAAAAAAGGGATGTGTAACACATCCCTTTTTATTTAGTCAGCATACCTTGTTGAACTTGGAACAGACTATCTTGTTCGCTCTCTTGCCATTGCATTTGATTTAGCTGATCTTTGGTAATCGCCGTCACAAACACCTGTGAGCCGCTTTCTCGTAAACGATGTGCCAACAGTTCCCGTTTAATCGGGTCCAACTCGGAAGCAAAATCATCGATCAGGAATAAACACTGACGTTCTTTTTGCGCCACTAAATATTCGCCTTGTGCCAAACGCAACGCACACATCAGTAATTTTAATTGCCCGCGAGAAAGTACGTCTTCCACCGGTAAGCCGTTCGCCCGAAAACGAAAATCCGCCTTTTGCGGACCAATCATGGTATAGCCCATGGCTTTATCTCGCTCAAAACCTTGAGCAAGAATCTCGGCATAATCCGTCCCTTTCTCCCAGCCTTGATGGAAACTCACCCCTATTTCCAATTCAGGTAAGAAAAACTGACAGGTTTTCTCAATTTCCGGTCGTAACGCTTCCGCATATTTCGCACGCATTTGGCTGACAGTCTCCGCAAATTTCGCCAATTCAATATCCCACGGCTTTAATTCGGCATAGCTACGAACTTGATGTAATGCAGCATTTCGTTGCTTGAGTAAACGTTTTAAATTCGCCCAACAGCTATAAAATTCGGTATATTGGTGGAATAGCCCCCAGTCTAAAAACGCTCGACGGAAAGTCGGCCCGCCGTTTAATAAGGTTAGCCCCTCCGGCGTAATTACTTGCATCGGCAGTAAGTGCGCTAAATCGGAAATTTTATTGCCGTCTTCGCCGTTAATTTTTAACAGCGTATCGCCCGAACGTTTTTTCTGGATCCCAACCGACCATTGATGTTGTCCTTCATCAATACGCCCGTGTAGCACAAAGTCTTCCGCTTGGTAGTGAATGATTCGATTGCTGATATGGCTTTTAAATGACCGACCGTGCCCTAAGTAAAAAATCGCTTCCAGCAGACTGGTTTTACCGCTGCCGTTATGCCCTACGATAAAATTAAAATTAGGACTGAGTTCAAGATCGAGAGATTGGAGATTTCGGAAATTATTGATGATTAATCTGGATAGGGGCATATATGGACTCTCTAAGATCGAGTGTTCTAAAGCAATTCTGATTGGTGCAATAATTCACAAATGACCGCTTGATAAAATCGCTTTTACAAGCGGTCATTTTTATACCATTTTTTGCAAAATTGGAATGTTGTCTTGTCCCCTATTTTCCGCTGGAGCGATTGCGTAAACTTTTGAGGATAACTTTCCTTGTTTGAGCTTGCTTACAAGCGAGTTTGGAAAGTTCGTCCAAAAAGTTAGCAATAAGCGGAAGAAAAAGGAAAATCTGGGGTCGCCTTTCTGTTAATAATGTATAGGGGTTACTTTCTTTGGCGAAGCAAAGAAAGTAACATTCAAATTACAGACGCATCGGCATAATCACATATTCGGCGGTGCTGTTATCACAATCTTCAATTAAGCAGCTTGAACTTGCATCCACCAAATTGAAACGCACACGCTCGCATTTTAAGGTATTCAGCACGTCTAACAAATAACTCACATTAAAGCCGACTTCCATTTCCGGGCTTTGATATGCCACGTCAATGATCTCTTCCGCTTCTTCTTGTTCCGGGTTATTTGCAGTAATTTTGAGTAAGTTTTCGCTTAATGCCAAACGCACGCCACGGAATTTTTCATTCGATAAAATTGCCGCACGCATTAATGCACGTTTTAACACTTCGGTTTCCGCTTCTAAAATGCGATCCGCATTGCGTGGTAATACACGGCGATAGTCCGGGAAACGCCCGTCAATCAGTTTAGAGGTAAACACCACGCCGTTCATTGACACACGTAAATTACTGGTGCCGATTTCTAAACGTACCGTTTCATCACTCACGGCGACAAGGCGTGATAATTCTAATACCGCTTTACGAGGCACAATGACCGAATGGGTTAATAACTCTTGATTTAACGCCATGGTACAAACCGCTAGACGGTGTCCGTCCGTTGCGACGGTACGCAATAAATTACCTTCGGTTTCGAACTTCATCCCGTTTAGAAAATAACGCGCATCTTGGTTCGCCATTGAGAATTGCGTCGCATCAATCAAACGAGCAAGGGTGGATTGTTCAATCGAAAAATCCACTTCCGGCTTCCAATCCATTAAATTCGGATAATCGCTTGCCGGCAATGTGGCTAAATTAAATTTACTGCGAGCCGCTCTAACTAACGCACGATCTTCTTCGAATTGTACCGAAATGCTGCTATCTTCCGGCAAGCTACGGCAAATATCGAGAAATTTCTTGGCAGGAATGGTAAATTTTCCGGCAAAATCAACCGCTTGTTCAAGGGTTGCCACCGTAGTTAATTCCACTTCTAAGTCCGTTCCGGTTAGCGATAAGCGGTCGCCTTCGATTTCAAGCAAAATATTATTAATCACAGGCAACGTCGGGCGGCTGCTTAATACGCCACAGACCTGTTGTAAAGGCTTAAGTAACTGTTCTCTGGTTATCGTAAATTGCATAATAATCCCTTATCGCCTATGACGATAATTTTCTGGTTAAGTTGGTATAATCTTCTTGAATACCGCTATCGGTATCACGTAATTCATTAATTGTTCTGCAGGCGTGCATCACGGTAGTGTGGTCACGTCCGCCGAATTCTCGCCCGATTTCCGGTAAGCTGTGATTGGTTAATTCTTTTGCCAAAGACATCGCCATTTGACGAGGACGAGCGACCGAACGGGTACGGCTCTTCGACTTTAAATCAGACATCTTAATGTTGTAATATTCGGCAACCGTTTTTTGAATATTTTCAATCGTAATTAAGTGATCGTAAGACGCAATCAGATCTTTTAACGCCTCACGCACCGCATCAATCGTGATTTGACGCTTAGTAAAGTTACGCCACGCAATCACACGGTTTAATGCCCCTTCCAACTCACGTACATTGGTACGCAATTTTTGCCCGATGAAAAACGCTACTTCTTCTGGTAACTCTACTCCACGCTCTTCCGCCTTTTTCATCAAAATCGCCACTCGAGTTTCCAATTCAGGCGGTTCGATTGCGGTACTCACGCCCCAACTTAGTCGAGATTTAATGCGTTCTTCGATATTCTCAATATTTTTTGGGAAGTTATCCGAAGCTAAAATAATCTGTTTATTACGTTCGAATAAGGAATTAAACGTGTGGAAAAACTCTTCCTGTGAGGCTTCTTTATTGGCAAAGAATTGAATATCGTCAATCATCAGTACATCAAGCGAACGGTAGAATTTCTTAAAATTCTCAATCGTATTGCCTTTCAACGCTTTTACCATATCTTGCACAAAACGCTCGGAGTGAATATAGACCACTCTCGCTTGCGGGTTACGTTTTAGAATTTCATTACCGACCGCATGTAATAAATGGGTTTTACCCAAACCGGTACCACCGTAAAGTGAAAACGGATTACAGTGACTTTCGCCCGGATTATCCGCTACTTGTTGGGCAACCGCTTTGGCTAATTGGTTAGATTTACCTTGTACGAAATTCTCAAAAGTAAGCGATTCGTTTAAACCCGTTCTGAAATTTTTATTGGTTTCTGGTACTTCTTCTTTTGAATTGCTGCTTGTCGTACTTGGAGAGACAGGTCTATGTTCCGCCGGTTTAATCCCGACGCGAATCGAAACCGCTAAATCGTTATTTTTCGATAAAAAACGGGCAAGATCGACGATCTCCGCCAAAAATTTATCTTTTACCCAATTTTCAACAAATTGGTTTTGAGCGTAAAGCGTGAGTTCCCCGTTTGCAAAACTTGCCTGCAAAGGGCGTAGCCAAGTGCTGTAATCAGTCGGCGATACTTTCGTTTGTAAGTGATTAAGACAATCAGACCAAAGGGAAGACACGATTTGCTCCAA